>NZ_JELR01000002.1 GCF_000708675.1 Microbulbifer sp. HZ11
AGCAAGTGCTTTTTGCAGACTTCTTTGAAGCGCGAAACCGTTATAAATCAACGCTTTCCAGCCTCTCGACCACCGCCCTGGGTGACCGTTGAAGTGGCGCGCATTATAGCGACCTACTCCACCTTGGCAAGTGCTTTTTGAAATTCTTTTCGGAGTAAAACTCTCAGAAAATCAAAAGCTTACCTTGCCATCTCGCCGCTGTTTGCGTTGCCGCTCAAGCAGCGAGGGCGCGAACTATACGGGGGTGACGGAGGGCACGCAAGGGTTTTGTGAAGTTTTTTTGGTTGGAGGTTATGGGTGTCAGGGATGGAGCTTTTGTGGGCCCCACCTGGGTCAGTTCGTTACCCGTAGAAAGCTGATGCCCAGCTCAACCGCAAACCCAAAATCGGCTTCGTCCTTTTGTAAATAACTTAAGTAGAGGAAGCCGCCTCCGGGCGGGATGGACTCAAAACACGCTCAGGCGTGTTCTTCCCCTTCGGGCTCGGCTGCGCCTCGGTCTCAACTCGCTTGCGCGAGTTGATCGAACCCGCGAGGGTTCTCCCCCCTCACCGCCATACAAAAAAGGCTCCATGCTTTCGCATGGAGCCTTTTTTGTATGGCGGTGAGGGAGGGATTCGAACCCTCGATGAGTTTAACCCCATACGCCCTTAGCAGGGGCGCGCCTTCAGCCACTCGGCCACCTCACCGTATAACTTTCCGCCCTGCTTTGGCAGGGCCACAACAACCGCGAACAATTGGTCTTGGCTGCTGAAAGTGAGCGGCATCATACCAACGGCGAAGCAAAAATCAATGGGGAATCAATAACTTTTTGGGATTTCTTCATCGATGCTCACAATTCATACAGACGCAAAAAAGGCCGCTTTGCGGCCTCTTTCTCATCGACAAAAGCTGTCACTCAGGGACAGGTCTCAGTCGGCGCTCCCCTCGCTGGAGGATTGCTTTTCACGCTGGATGCGCTGATAAATCTCTTCACGGTGGACCGCTACTTCTTTCGGCGCATTGACTCCGATTCGTACCTGGTTGCCTTTCACACCCAATACGGTAACCGTCACATTGTCACCAACCATCAGTGTTTCACCGATACGGCGGGTTAAAATTAACATTACCTACTTCTCCTTGATCATCCTGTGATTTGGTACGACCGGTTATCCCTGGCCCGCACCTTGGGCCATAATAACCCGAGATCGCTGCAAACCGAGAACCTTGTCCGTCACTTTATTCAGTATTGCCCAGACGCAGAAAATCTCAACACGTCGTACCATGCGCCAAACAACCGAATTGCTATGGTCGTCAGCAGTATCCATCACTCTGGTTATAGTTACGCAGAGGCCTTCGGTTCCGAGAGCTCAAATGCGCTGTGCAGCGCACGTACCGCAAGCTCAAGATAGCGCTCGTCGATAATGACCGAAATTTTGATTTCGGACGTAGTAATCATCTGGATATTGATATTGTCTTCACCCAGCGCCTCGAACATGCGCGAAGCCACATTGGCATGAGAGCGCATGCCCACGCCCACAATGGAAACCTTGGCGATCTTGTCGTCAGATACCACTTCGCGCGCGCCAAGCTCGCTGGCCACCCGCTCAAGCACCTTACGCGCTTTGCCGAGATCATTGCGATGCACGGTAAAGGTGAAGTCGGTGGTGCCGTCGATTGCACTGATGTTCTGCACTATGACATCGACTTCGATGTTTTCCGCACCTACCGGCGCAAGGATACGGCAAGCCACTCCGGGGGTATCCGGCACACCGCGAATTGTCAGTTTTGCCTCGTCGCGGTTGAACGCTATGCCGGAGACTACAGGCTGTTCCATATCGTTGTCTTCCTCATCCAGACTAATCAGTGTGCCGTTGCCGTCCTCAAACGTGGAAAGGACACGCAGGGGGACTTTATATTTTCCCGCAAATTCAACCGCGCGGATCTGCAGTACCTTTGAACCCAGGCTCGCCATTTCCAGCATTTCCTCAAAGGTAATGCGGTCGAGACGACGGGCGCTATCCACAACCCGGGGGTCTGTCGTGTATACACCATCAACATCGGTGTAAATCTGGCATTCGGTGGCATCAAGCGCTGCAGCAAGGGCAACACCGGTGGTGTCAGAGCCACCACGCCCCAAGGTGGTGATATTGCCCTCTTCATCCACCCCCTGGAAGCCAGCCACGACAACAACCTTGCCAGAGTCCAGATCCCGACGCATACGCTCTACGTCGATGCGCTGAATTCGGGCTTTGGTATGAGCGTTATCCGTAAGAATCTTGACCTGGCCACCGGTGTAGGAGCAGGCGTCGTAACCACGCTTCTTCAGAGCCATACTCAACAGCGCAATGGTGACCTGCTCACCCGTGGAAACCAGCACGTCCATTTCCCGGGGATCCGGGTTTTCCTGGATCTGGCTTGCCAGGCCGATCAGACGATTCGTCTCCCCGCTCATGGCGGAAAGCACGACGACCATATCGTGGCCCTGGGCCTTGAAGCCCGCCACTTTGTCGGCCACAGCCTCGATACGCTCGATGGAGCCTACCGAAGTGCCGCCGTATTTCTGCACGAACAAACTCATCGCTCTAGTGTTCCTTACTACCTTGGTGCGCGGTACCAGATCCGCGGGAGTCGCGCACTAAATCACCAATCTTTGGTCAAATCAACCGAAAAATTGCGAGTTTCGACGAAAAACCTTCTTTTGGTTGCCTGGCGTCGAAATAATCGGCGCCTGCTTTTACTTGATATTGTTTTCGACCCACTGGGGAATGGCTTTAAGTAGTGCCGGCAGTGCTGCCACATCAGTACCACCACCCTGCGCCATATCGGGGCGACCACCGCCCTTTCCACCGAGTTCGCCTGCGGCATAACGCATCAGGTCCCCCGCAGCCAGGCGACTGGTGAGGTCCTTGGTCACGGCTGCGACCAGCGCCACTTTGCCATCACCGGGAGCTGCCAGTAGCAAGGCGCCGCTGCCGAGCTTATTTCTCATCTGGTCGGCCAGATCACGCAGAGATTTGGCATCCGCACCTTCAATTGATGCGGCGAGCAGTTTGATACCGGCAACCTCCACCGCCTGACTGGACAGATCCCCGCCTGCGCCGCTCGCAAGACGGGTTTTCAGGGTCGCGAGATCCTTCTCCAACTTGCGATTGTTCGCCAGCAACTGCTCAACCTTCTCGGCCAGATTCTCTGGCCGTGCCTTAAGCAGGGCGGCCACATGATCCAGGCGCTGTTGCGCCTGATCAAACAGGGCCAGTGCGTGCGCCCCGGTCACCGCCTCGATACGCCGCTGACCCGATGCGATACCACTTTCGGCCACAATGCGTAGCAAGCCGATATCACCGGTGCGCGCCACATGTGTACCGCCGCACAACTCAACAGAGAAGGCGCCGGAATCACTGCGCTCGCCCATGGTGAGAACACGCACGGTATCCCCGTACTTCTCACCGAATAGCGCCATGGCCCCCTTGGCTTTTGCGGTCTCAATGTCGGTTTCTTCCGTTTCAACGGGCGTATTGGCGCGAATCTGACTGTTCACCAGCGCTTCGATAGCGCGCAGCTGCTTGCCGGTCACAGCTTCTGGATGAGAAAAGTCAAAGCGCAAACGCTCTGAGTCCACCAGGGAGCCTTTCTGCGTAACATGCTCACCCAGTACCTTGCGCAATGCTGCGTGCAGCAGGTGGGTCGCCGAGTGATTCAGCGCCGTCGATTGACGGACATCACCAGCGACTTCCGCGTTTACCGGCGCACCTACTGCCAGACTGCCAGACAACAACTTGCCCTGGTGCAGATGATGGGCCCCATGCTTGATGCAATCTCCCACCTCAAAGCGGCCGGTATCAGACTGGAGGTAACCGCTGTCACCAACCTGGCCTCCTGACTCCGCATAAAACGGGGTGCGATCCAACACGATGGCTGCCTCTTCACCTTCCTGCAGCGTGTCCACCACTTCACCATTCTTGATAATGGCAACTACCGTACCCTTATCAGAAACTCGATCGTAGCCAAGAAATTCCGTCGCCCCGTCCAGGTCCAGATTATCGGTGTAATCCTGCTTGAATTTACCCGCCGCACGCGCCCGTTCACGCTGGGCATTCATGGCTTTTTCGTAGCCGTCCATATCGAGGGTCAGGCCACGCTCTCGAGCAATATCCTGAGTCAAATCAGTGGGGAAACCGTAAGTATCGTGCAATGTGAACACCAGCTCGCCCGGCACTTCACTCCCGTCAAGAGATTCAAGTGCTTCATCCAGCAATGCCAGACCTTTATCCAGCGTCTTGGCAAACTGCTCTTCTTCTTTGCGCAGGGCACTTTCTATCAGCGACTGCTTCTGTTTCAGTTCGGGATAGGCCTCGCCCATCTCCGCAACCAGAGCAGCCACCAGTTTGTAGAAGAAAATCTCCTTATGCCCCAGCTTGTGCCCGTGGCGCACTGCGCGGCGGATAATGCGACGCAGCACGAAACCGCGCCCCTCATTGGAGGGCATCACACCATCGGCGATCAGGAACGAACAGGAACGGATATGATCGGCAATTACCCGCAGAGATTTTTCCTCGGTATCGCTGCAGCCGACCACCTCGCCGGCGGCTTTCAGTAACGCCTGAAACAGATCGATCTCATAGTTGGAGTGCACCCCCTGCATAACCGCCGCAATGCGTTCCAGCCCCATACCGGTATCCACCGAAGGCTTGGGCAGCGGGTGCAACTCGCCATCGGCCGAGCGCTCAAACTGCATGAACACCAGGTTCCAGATTTCAATATAACGGTCGAGGTCATCATTTTCGGAACCGGGAGGGCCACCGGGCACATCAGCACCGTGGTCGTAAAAAATTTCCGAACTTGGTCCACAGGGGCCGGTATCACCCATCTGCCAGAAATTGTCTTCATCCAGGCGCGAGAAGCGGTCGGCACTGACACCAACCTCTTTCAGCCAGATATCTGCCGCTTCATCGTCACTGATATGCACAGTCACCCACAGACGTTCCTCTGGCAACTTGAGTTCCTGGGTCAGGAACTGCCATGCGAACTGGATAGCTTCACGTTTGAAGTAATCGCCAAAACTGAAGTTACCGAGCATTTCAAAGAATGTGTGGTGACGCGCGGTGTAGCCAACATTTTCCAGATCATTGTGCTTCCCGCCGGCTCGCACACAACGCTGGGAGCTGGCAGCGCGAACATACGGGCGCGACTCCTGACCGAGGAAAGTGTCTTTGAACTGCACCATGCCGGCATTGGTAAACAGCAGTGTCGGGTCATTACCCGGCACCAGGGAGCTGGATGGGACACGGGTGTGCCCCTGCTCGGCGAAATAATTGAGAAATGCTTCGCGTATCTGTGCGCTCTTCATTCAGGCTGTTTCCACATCGTCGGTAAATTCTTATTGGCTACGTTATTGCGCGGCCAACCATTCAATCTCGCAGGTCTTCAGCAAGACCCTCTTCTGGCAGCTGGCGCTGGGCCAGCAAATGTATATGTAGATGAAACACCGTTTGGCCGGCTCCGCGGCCGTTGTTCACCACCAGTCGAAAACCGTCTTCCAACTCAAGGCGCTCTGCCATTTTCGAAGCCACCCACATCAAATGGCCGAGCAATGGCACATCTTCTTCGCGGGCATCAGCCACACTGACCAGGGGTTTACGGGGGATAATCAGCAGGTGCGTCGGCGCCTGGGGCGCGCGATCTTTGATGACAATGCACTGGTCGTCCTCATACAGACGCGGTGCTGGAATCTCCCCGGCAATAATGCGACTGAATACACTGACTTCTTCCATGTCCCCTCCTGACACTACCTACCCCAACAGCGCTGCCAAATTGCGGCGCGACCGGCTACTTTTCCAGCTTCTCATCCGCTGTCAGCTGGCGCGCTTCGGACTCCAGCATCACCGGGATACCATCACGCACCGGATAGGCCAAGCCGCTCGCCTTGCACACCAGCTCCTGCGCCTCTTCGTGATACTCGAGAGGTGCCTTGCTGACAGGGCAGACCAGTAAACTCAGTAATTTCTTATCCATGTCGATCTCGGTGTTTCACTCAGATAGCGCCCACCGCCCTGAAAACGGGATGCCCCGGGGCTTGGCAGGCAAAAATGACCGCGTATGGTACAACGCTTTTTCAGGCTTTTCACGAATGATGGGAGAATTCACCGGGGCTCGGTTGAACCACAGGCGGTAGGCAACAGGCGCCGAATGGTACGGCGCTAGAAGCTGCGACAGGCGGCCACGGCCTTGCGCCAACCCTGCAGATGAGACTGGCGAGTCTGTACAGACATCTGTGGCAGGAAGTCTTGCTCTATGTCCTGCAGAGAGTCAGGCAGCGCACCGTATTCCCACAGACCAGCCCCCACACCGGCCAGGAGCGCTGCACCCACGGCGGTAGATTCTATCTGGCGCGGGCGCTCGACTCGCAGACTGGAAATATCCGCCTGGAACTGCATCAGAAAATTATTCGCACTGGCGCCGCCATCGACCCGCAGGCATTGCAATTCGACATTCAATGCCCGCGCCATCAGCTCAGCCAACTCATGGCTCTGAAATGCGATCGACTCGAGCGTCGCACGCACTATTTCTGCGCGCCCCGCCCCGCGGGTAAGCCCGAACAGCGCACCACGAGCATCCGTATCCCAGTGCGGCGCCCCAAGGCCACTGAAGGCAGGCACCATATATACTCCGCGGGTACTGGGAATGGACTGTGCCAGCTGCTCTGAGTCTGCTGCGTGCTGGATGATTCCCAGATCATCACGCAGCCACTGCACTGCCGCGCCCCCGTTGAATACGGAGCCCTCGATCGCGTATTGCGGCTGGCCCGTTGCATCACAGGCAACCGTAGTGAGCATCCCCTCTGGCACCAGCGGACGACGCTTACCGGCACTGGCGAGCATAAAACAACCGGTACCGTAGGTGTTTTTCATACTGCCCGGCTGAAAGCAGCCCTGCCCATAGAGGGCCGCCTGCTGGTCCCCTGCCACTCCACAAATAGGTACGCGGGCCCCGAAAAAGGTCGCAGGATCAGTAACACCAAAGCTGCCCGCTGACGGCCGTATTTCCGGCAGAATCGCACTGGGACATTCAAATAATGCCAAAAGCTCACTATCCCACTGATGCCGGTCGACGTCATACAGTAGAGTTCGGCTGGCATTGGTGTGGTCGGTGAGGTGCTGACGGCCGCCGGTTAAGCACCAGATCAGCCAGCTGTCGATGGTGCCAAAGCAAAGCTCCCCTGCCTCAGCGCGGTGGTACAGATCCGGTGACTCGCGAAAGATCCAGCGCAATTTGCTGGCAGAGAAATAGGCATCCAGCAGCAAGCCCGTTTTTGCCCGTACCATCGGCTCGGCGCCGGCCCTACGCAAGTCACCGCAGATACCCGCGGATCGGCGACATTGCCACACAATGGCAGGGTGTACCGGCTCACCAGTGGCCCGATCCCACAGGACCGTGGTCTCGCGCTGATTGGTTATTCCAAGTGCGCTCAACGCTGACGCGTCGATTCCGGCGCGCTGTAGCGCCGCCGCACATACTTTCAACGTCACCCGCCAGATTTCACTGGCGTCATGCTCCACCCATCCGGGTTCGGGATAATACTGGGAAAATTCGGAGTAACTGCGGCCACGCAGTCTGCCTTCGGCATCAAAAACAAACGCGGTGGTACCGGTAGTACCCTGATCTATGGAGAGAATCATACGAGGCGCCAGCTCTGGACTTTTTGTTATTCACGATCGGCAGCCCCACAGTGATCGTGGGCTCCGGCTAAAGCCAGTATATACGCTGTGGGGACCACCCTCCTGGCGGGCGAGCGCTGTAACGGTCCGCCGCTCCCTCTATCCCATTTCATGTGGAACCTTTTGTGACTCAGTCTTGCGGGCTATTCAGCTCTTCAATAGCGTACTGAATCGCATCGCCAGAAAAGCCGCGATAAGCGAGGTATCGTTGACGCCGCGCGCGCTCTTTAAGTTGCTGCTCCCGCGGCTGGGAAAGATCGAGCGGCTGACGGAACTTACGCTGTAACTGTTCGAGAGCAAGCTCAAACCAGTCAACCTCCTCTTGCAGGGCCTCCATTACCTCCTGAGCGAGCACACCGCGAATACCGCGAACCTGCAATTCCTGCCGAATGCGTATCGGCCCCTGCCCACGACTGACCCGGGAGCGGCAGAAAGTTTCCGCAAAGCGCCGGTCGCACTGGTAGTTCAGCTCCTGCAACCGCTGCAGCACGCTATCAAAGTCGGCTTCAGGGTGTTTGGGGGCCAGCTTTTGCCTGAGCTCTTCACAGGAGTGCTCGCGGCGGGCAAGCAGTTCCAAGGCGTGATTGAACAGCGCCTGAAAAGTATCAACTGGCCTTTCCTGTGGCCGACCACCGGGACGGGATTGAGGTAGGGAGAGAGAGGAGCCTGGCGACGGGAGTTCGCAGTCAACACTGCTCCCGCCGCCATTAGAATTGCGCAAGAAAGACAAGATCAGTCTTCCGCAGCTTCCACTTCTTCGGCCGGGGCCGGAGTCACGTCACCGAGGAGCTGGGCACGCAGCGCGGATTCGATCTCATTGCGGATATCTTCGTTTTCCTTGAGGAACTTCACCGCATTGGCCTTGCCCTGGCCAATCTTGTCGCCCTTGTAGCTGTACCAGGCACCGGCCTTGTCGATCAGGCCCATTTTTACACCGTAATCGATAATCTCGCCAAGCAGGTTAATCCCCTGCCCGTACATGATCTGGAACTCGGTCTGCTTGAACGGCGGAGCCACCTTGTTCTTCACGACCTTGACCCGAGTCTCGTTACCAACCACTTCATCGCCTTCCTTCACGGAGCCGATACGGCGGATGTCGAGGCGCACAGAAGAGTAGAACTTGAGCGCGTTACCACCGGTGGTGGTTTCCGGGGAGCCGAACATCACACCGATCTTCATACGGATCTGGTTAATGAACACGCACAGGGTGTTGGTGTTTTTGATGTTACCGGTCAGTTTGCGCAGGGCCTGGGACATCAGGCGGGCCTGCAGGCCTACGTGGGAATCGCCCATTTCGCCTTCAATTTCCGCGCGCGGAGTCAGCGCTGCTACGGAGTCGACGATGAGCACATCTACCGCACCGGAGCGCACCAGCATATCCGCGACTTCCAGAGCCTGCTCACCGGTATCCGGCTGGGAAACAATCAGTTCATCCACATTCACGCCAAGCTTTTCGGCGTAGATAGGGTCCAGCGCATGCTCCGCGTCCACAAAAGCACAGGTACCGCCTTTGCGCTGGGCTTCGGCGATCACCTGCAGGGTCAGGGTGGTTTTACCAGAGGATTCAGGACCATAGATCTCTACAATACGACCGCGCGGCAGGCCGCCGATACCCAGTGCCACGTCCAGACCAAGAGAGCCGGTGGAGATCGCCGGGATGCGTTGCCGCTCCTTGTCTCCCATACGCATGACGGTGCCCTTGCCGAACTGGCGCTCGATCTGAGATAACGCCGCCTGTAAAGCCTTGTCTTTGTTGGAGTCCATGACCTTTCCCATATGTACCTGAAATTTGCTGTGTAATAACTGCTATGGGAAGGGAGCTTAGAGAAAAATTACTGTATAAGCAACCAGTAATCGGGAATGGGGAGTATTCGGGACCTCTGCGCGCGCACCTGGCACCAGTGTGCAAAAAAGTCAGGGACAAACGGTCAGGCGGGATGGCTGCGGGTAATCTCCAGCAGGCCCTTCAGGGCTTCGGTCACGGTCTGAGCCTGTATCTCGGCACGGCTTCCGTTGAAGTGTACTCGCCGGGCCTCAACAGAGAGCGGTTCCTGACCGTCCACGTGGGCCCAGGCAATCCAGACGGTACCCACCGGTTTGTCGTCGCTACCGCCATCGGGGCCGGCGACACCACTGACAGCCACCGCCAGATTGGCGTCCAGGCGATTGAGCGCGCCCACTGCCATCTGCCGCACCACGGGCTCACTGACCGCACCAGTGGTATCCAGGTCGTGCTGGTCGACACCGAGAAAACTACGCTTGATCCGGTCTGCGTATGACACTATGGCGCCATCAAACCAGCTGGAAGAACCAGCAACCGCAGTAATCGCCGCAGCGATGGCGCCTCCGGTACAGGACTCAGCGGTAGTCACCCGCCACCCCAGCCGGGTCAACTCTTCACCCAGCTCAAGCGCAAGATCCAGCCGCTGCTTATTGTCACTGTCCGTCATGCTTCCCTTGATTCCTACTGCTGATTCCTACTGCGATTTTTACTCTGCCACTGCGGTAAAAGCCTTGCCGGCTAAAGAGGCTCCAGTAACCCGTTCAGATACTGGGTCTTGCCACTGTCATCGGCCACACGGAATACCGTCGCCCCGGCACCAGCCTGAGACTGGAAGCGCACCGATGACGGTAACGGCACCGGGCGTTTGAATTCAACACTCTGCCTGAAGCTCTCGGGCAGGCCGGACCGCCGTTCCAGAGAAGCGAGACAAGCCGCCTTGGTCCACATACCGTGAACAATGGCGCTGGAAAAGCCAAACAGGCGCGCCGACGACGCAAACAGGTGAATCGGGTTCCAGTCGCCGGACACCCGCGCGTAATTGCGCCCCGCCGCCTCCGGAATATCCCAGCTGTCGCCGCCGTGGCCACTCATGCCCTGAATGTCTTGTGGCAACAACACCAGTCCCGACTGCAACGGCTTGTCTTTTCCACTGTGTCGGGCGCGGCTCAGCATGACGCTCTCGCACTCCCATACCAGGGTACCCGCCACACTGACCCGGGTAGTCAGTGCAAACTCATAACCCCGCTTCACCGCAACCGGTGGCAGCAGATCACAACGGATATCCAGTGCCTCATCAGGCGCGATGGGGCGGTGCTGCGTAATCTGGTTGCGCAGGTGCACCAGGCCAAGGATCGGAAAGGTGAATGCATCGGACACCAGTAACTTCAGGTGCAGCGGCATTGCCAGAACAAACGGGTAAGTAGCGGGCAGCTGGCCCCCTGCAGCAAAACCGCACACATCGCGATAGGCACGCAGGCGCTCCACATCCACCTGCTGCCCCCGCAGGCTGACACTGGCCAGAACCGTATCTCCCTGGCTAGCAGAAGCCTTCTTCTTACGGGCAGTCAGTACGCGAAAGTACAGGGGGAGAATGGCCGGGCGGGTGCTCAGCTCAATCTGCAAAGGGGTAGACCGGTCCGTTGCCTTTGGCACAGCATTAAATCTCGGCATAAATCTTGTGGCTCCAAATGATACCTCGCGACGGGAAGCTGGACCAGCTGGTCACACCCCTCCCGTCAAGCCATTATCTTGCCCCCGATTCATGCCGAAACGATGACAGAAATCGCGGGGTCAACTTCCCGGCAGTTCGGAGATCCCCATATTGAACAGGGTAAACCCGAAAATATCCGCATACTGTTCGATGGTCTTGGATACGGGGGTACCTGCACCGTGGCCCGCATTGGTCTCGATACGAATCAGCGTGGGGGCCGGGCCCGCCTGCTTGCTCTGCAATTCGGCGGCAAATTTGAACGAGTGCGCCGGCACAACACGGTCATCGTGATCGGCCGTGGTGACCAGCGTGGCCGGATAACGCGTATCAGCCTGCACATTATGTACCGGTGAGTACTCTTTCAGGTACCGGAACATTTCTTCGCTCTGTTCCGCAGTGCCGTAATCGTAGGCCCAACCGGCACCTGCGGTGAAGGTGTGGTAGCGCAGCATGTCCATCACCCCCACTGCGGGCAGCGCCACTTTCACCAGATCCGGGCGCTGGGTCATTACGGCGCCGACCAGCAGGCCGCCGTTGGAACCACCGCGAATCGCCAGATAGTCACTGGAAGTGTAGCCCTGCTCGACCAGGTATTCACCCGCAGCGATAAAGTCGTCAAACACATTCTGCTTCTGCAGCTTGGTCCCGGCATCGTGCCAGCGTTTGCCGTACTCACCGCCACCGCGCAGGTTCGGCACCGCGTAGACACCACCCAGTTCCAGCCACACTGCATTGGCAATGCTGAAGGACGGGGTCAGACTGATATTGAAACCGCCGTATCCGTACAGGATGGTCGGGTTCTTGCCGTCCAGTTTCAGGCCTTTCTTGTGGGTAATCATCATCGGCACCTTGGTGCCGTCCTTGGAGGTGTAGAACACCTGCCTGGATTCGTAGGCCGCCGGATCAAACTGTGCGCCGGACTCGCGGTACACACTGGACTCCCCCTTGTTCACGTCGAACGCAAAAATAGTGGAAGGCGTTTTGTAGTTGGTAAATGAGTAATAGAGAATCTCGTCCGCATGCTTGCCACTCAGGGAAGAAGCGCTGCCCGGCCCCGGCAAGGCAATTTCACGCACCTGCTTGCCGCTGTAATCGTACTGATACACCTTGGAAAGGGCATCCACCATGTATTCCGCGAACAGGTAACCACCACCGGTTGAAGCGGTCAGTACGTTCTCGGTTTCACCGATAAAGTCCTGCCAGTTTGCCGGAGCAGGATCTGCCGCATCAACGGTGACGACCTTCTTGTTGGGCGCTTCGCGGTTGGTGACCAGGAACAGTTTGCTGCCCTGATTATCGAGCACGTAGGTATCGGAGTCGAAATCAGTCAGCACCGGCACCAGCGGCGCATCGGCCTTGGACAGATCCTGGATAAACAGGTCATTGCCAGAGGTTGACGTCGCTCCGGAAATCACCAGGAAACGGTCATCTTCGGTGACATAACCGGAAACGTAGCGGCGTTTCTCTTCCTCGCTACCACCAAATACCAGAGTGTCCTTGGACTGAGGCTGGCCGAGCTTGTGGTAGTACAGCTTGTGCTGGTCGGTTTTCGCCGACAGTTCGCTGCCTTCCGGCTTGTCGTAGCTGGAGTAGTAGAAACCTTCGTTGCCTTTCCAGGAAATACCGGAGAACTTCACGTCCACCAGCGGCTCTTCGAGCACCTTCTTGGATTCCGCATCGATGATGTAGATCTTGCGCCAGTCGCTGCCGCCTTCGGATACGGAATACGCCGCGATGGAGCCGTCTTTGGAGAATTTCAAGGTCGACAGTGACGTGGTGCCGTCTTCACTGAAGGTATTGGGGTCGAGAAAAACCTCCGAATCCCCATCCCCTTTTTTCCGCCAGACCACATACTGATTCTGCAGACCATCGTTGCGGTAAAAATAGGTGTAGTCACCCTCGGTAAAGGGAGAGCCCACTTTTTCGTAGTTCCACAGTGCTTCCAGGCGCTGTTTGAGGGTATCGCGATAGGGAATCTGCTCCAGATAACTGAAAGTGACCTTGTTCTGCGCCTTCACCCATGCCTCGGTCTCATCACTGCGGTCATCTTCCAGCCAGCGGTAGGGGTCAGCCACCTCGGTGCCGAAGTAGGTATCGACCACGTCATCTTTACGGGTCTGGGGGTAAGTCAGCGCAGATTCGACTACGGAAGGCACATTGGCCGTTTCAACGTCACTCATGGATGTCTCTTTTTTGCTTGCATCCGGGGACTCCCCCGCGCAGGCCGCCAGCACACCGGCCATCGCCAGGATGGTTATTTTTTTCACGTTTGGGACTCCTTCCGGTCGTCAACAGAATCATGGATAAGCCGACTAGGAAACCCAATTCACGTCAGCAGATCAAGGGATTCGGTGTTTTACAAAACAGACCTTCTTTTTTGCAGGCAATCAGGATAAATAGAGGTCAATAAATCTATAGCCCAACAAATATACAGTCAAATACTCCGCAGGGCCGGCTAAACCAGCATTACCCAGCAGACCCCGGCAATGATCAGCGACGCGAGCACGCTGAGCATAGCCCCCTCCCGTACCATTTCCTGAATGCGGATTTTGCCGGTGCCGTAGGCGATGGCATTGGGGGCTGTGGCCACCGGCAGCATAAAGGCACAGCTGGCGCACATCGCCGCCGGAATCATCAATACCATTGGATCAAACCCCGCGCTGCTGGCAACTACCGCGAGAATTGGCATCAGCAGGGTCGCGGTGGCGGTATTACTGGTGATTTCTGTCAGGAAAGTAACCGAGAGGCACAACAGAATCAGCATCAGCCACAAGGGCATGGACGTGAGGAAGGTCAGCCCCTGCCCCATCATGTCACTGAGGCCGGATGCGGCGAACCCCTTGGCGATGGCTATACCACCGGCAAACAGCAGCAACATGCCCCAGGGAATGCTTTCCGCGGTCTGCCAGTCGAGCAGGCGCCCGCCCTTGCCATTCGGCACCAGGAACATCAATACCACCGCAGCCAAAGCCACAGTGCTGTCGCCGGCATTCGACACGCCTAACAGTTCACTCCAGCCACCAAACGGCTCGTTGCGAGTCACCCAGAACAGAATCGCCACCGCAAAAACCACCAGGGTGCGCACCTCCTCCGCGCGCCATGCCCCCACCTTGGGCGCCTCCAGAGATTTGCGCAGCTGAATACCCCGAGTCAGCCACAGCGCCATCAGCGGCAAGGTGATCAACACTACCGGCAAACCGATCTTCATCCAGCTGGCGAAGCTGAACTCACGTCCGGTCACTTCCTCATAGATTCCCATAAAAATGACATTGGGCGGCGTACCCAATGGACTGCCTACCCCCCCCAGACTTGCGGCGTAGGCGATTCCGAGTATCAGCGCAACAGTGAGGCGGTGATTGTTCACGCGGGAAAGGATCGCCAGAGCGATGGGCAGCATCATCAGTGTGGTGGCGGTGTTGGAGATCCACATGCTGAGCAGCCCCGCCGCCAGCATAAAACCCAACACCAGCCGGCGACCGCTGGAAACCCCCACTAGCCGCAACATATACAGTGCCAGCCGCTCGTGCGCACCACTTTTTTCCAGTGCCTTCGACAACATAAAGGCGCCCATCAACAGCAGTATCACATGACTGCCGAGAGACGACGCCACCAGCTTGTGATCCGCTACACCAAACACCGGTAGCAGCACGAACGGCACAATCGATGTCGCAGGAATCGGCAGAGCTTCGGTGATCCACCAAATCACCGTAAGCAATGTGATGGCAGCAGTAACCGCAGGCAGGTAAGCCATGCCCAACGCGGAGAGCAACAGATAAAAGCCCGCGCTCAGGATCGGCCCCAATAGGATAAACAGGGATCTCGACATAATGATTCTCTTTTTTATTGTTCTCAGTACTCGGGGTCAGCCACCGCGACCGGGCTTTGCTGCGGCGGTGGTGCCGGCCTTGACTCGGATTCGGGTTCAGCGACGGCCGGGCGGTGCTTTTTCAGTACCAGATCAGAAACCTGCCATTGCGGGATCAACGCACCATCCGCATCACGCCCCTCGATATTCCAACAGACGACATTCACCTGAATGTCATCGACACTATCGCCAGGCTTGAACCCCAGCGTCACAAAGTTGTTGTTGCCGTTTTTGTGTGCCCGGGGTTTCTCACATGTCTCCTCGTGCCGCCAGTAGTGCACTTTCGCACGAATATCATCGGTCGGCCTGTCGGGGAAAAACTCCGGTGTCAGATCGCGGGCGGCGACAGCACTGGGGAGACAGGCAAGCGGCGAGGAAACCACCTCCACCACTTGCTTGCCGCCCAGATCCATTCGGGCAAATCGGCTGAAATGCACATCACCGGCCAGTATCAGAACATCCTGAGGACAGTCGCACAGTGCCCGCACCAGATCCTGGTATTGGCCGGTATCCGCAAGAGAGTGATCCCCAAACCCCAGGCGCACCAGCAGGGATTTTCCTATACCCGGTTTGCGAAATTGCCAGCGAGCCAATAAGGGCGCCGGTAAAACGAGTACACCTGGACGATCAAGCGTTCTCAGCCATTGGATCACCTGCGCAAAGGTTGCGTCGTCCGTGAAGCGGCCGTCTCGACCCACGCCCCGCTGCAACCGGGTATCCAACACAAAGAAACCCAGAGAATCGCTGACATCAAACTGGCTGAAGTAACCATGTCCCGGTGACTGATACGCATCGAATAATTTTCGTGCACAGGCTTCCCAGACTCTGCGTACTTTTTGCGGCCACAGCACTGGCAGGAAACCAGGAGGATTGGGGTAGTCATTCCAGAACTCGTGGTCGCCGGCAAGAAAATAGTGCATTCCGCAGCGCAACTTAGAGCCGAGCCCTGTCCGCCAGTTATCCCGATATTCTTTGGAAAATACTCGATTGAGTTTGCGGCGGATGGTCTGCCGCGAACGCAGTGCCAGTGGTGAGAAGTTACGGCTGCCAAAACCCGGGATAACACTCAGGCCACTATTGGAGAAAGCGGTATCCAGATAAACCTGGTCACCGCCGAGAAAAGAGACCTGGGGACGATGCTCAGCCGGCAGTGCTGCCATGGCGCGCGAAAATGCCCCCCTGTCGGCAGGACGATAAAAACAGGTGCCATACCAGACATTAAAACCCTGCGCGAGAGAGACCGGTAGCCCGGCACATTCTGCATCTGCTACGACTTGCGCGACCTCGCTGTCATGAACGCCCCGCCGCCAAAGGGACAGACGATAGTGCAAACCGGCCTGTAGCCGCACCTTTACCAGGGAATAACGCAGATCCACAGCACGGCGGTCAAATACCACGGGAATATCCCGGCAGCGGGATTCCTGCGCGAGGTCCCCGGGTGCTCCCGAGGGTTCCATACGCAACCAGTATCGAGACGGTGAAGCCGTGGCTTCGAAATTGGCAACCCAGATGCAGCCGGTATTATTCCGGTCATATCCGTGAGGTACCAGCTGATACCGCGTATTTACCGCAATCTGCTCGCAGGAATTACTCCCCATTCCTGCCATTTCAGCCAAACCTTTATTCGCCCCCGCGAATTGAATACCCGTATCCATGCCCCAATCATTTCCCTAAGCGCATCTTGTTTTCAGTGGCGCCAACTCTGACGCGGGCAACATGGTCGCAGAATTTCACCGGAGGTCAATCTTCCACCTGGTGCAAGGAAATACAGTGTGAATGGCTTTCTAATCGTCATAATCCTCGCGGTGCTGGCCTGGGTGTTACCCGTTTTGTGGCAACGCTGGCGACGGCGCTACCTGCGTTCCCGCCCCCTGACGGCCCAGCAGGAATATCTGCTTTGCACTACCCTGGCGCTGTACCCCTATCTCCCCGCGCCACGTCAGCGGGAGCTGAAAGAACATATCAGCCTATTCCTACGTGACAAGGAGTTTGTCGGCTGTGACGGCCTGGAAATTACCGAGGAAATCCGTATCGCCATCGCCGCCCACGCATGTCTGCTACTTCTGGAGCGTGCCAACAATTGCTATCCCAACCTGAAAACTGTTCTGGTTTACCCGGATTCTTATGTGGCCGAAGAAACCCGCCACCACGGACATATACAGTCTTCCCATATGAGTGCCCGGGCCGGTGAGGCCCACTACCGCGGCCCGGTGGTGTTGTCTTGGGGGGACCTACAGCGGGGCCTGGCTCAGCCGCAACACGGTCACAATGTAGCCATCCACGAATTTGCCCACAAACTGGATGAAGAAGACGGCTATGTGGATGGTCGTCCACCCTTTGAGAAAAGGGCCGATGGAAAAACCTGGGCACCGGTGATGCGGGAAGCATTTGCAGAACTGCGCCAGCGCCTGCAGGCGCTACATGGCGAAGCGGAAATGGCGGAAGGAGAGCCGTCGGTGGGGCTCGCGGAGAAACCTTCGGTACTCGATACTTATGGCGCGCAATCGCCCGCGGAGTTTTTCGCGGTGGCCACTGAGGCGTTTTTTATCATTCCGACAGCAATGGAAGCGGCGCATCCGTCGCTGTATCGCGAGATGCAAAAATTTTTCCGAACAGATCCGGCCGCATTGCTGCGTGGAAGTCATCCGGCCGATTGATATCGCAGTTTATCGCCGGATCGGAAACGTCCATATCAACGACGCCATCGGCAAAAATTCTCAATAGCTTTTCCATCCCGGTGTTGCGCATACGCGCCAGCGCCGACAGATACTTGCGGCCAATGGCAATAGGGTAACCGCGGGTACCGGCACATACCGGCACGCAGATAGTATCTTCGCTCGAGGATTGCAGCAGGCGAACAAGGGTTTCCGACTCCACGAAGGGCATATCCCCCAGGCACACCAGTACCGCTCTGGGATTGGCGCCGGAGCGTTGCAGCTGCTCTACGATATGCGCCAGACTCGCACCGATTCCGACAGGCCATACGGGTGCGTGCAGCACCTGAATCGGCAGCTTTTTCAGACCATTGGCAATTACTGGATCACGCGCGCGCAAAACAACCTGAACCGACGCATCTTCAAAGGCACTGGCCGCATCCATGGCGGTCTGCAGTGTACGCAGCAGCATGGGTTCGCCGTGAATACTCGCCAGACGCTTGTCACTGCCAAACCGGTGGGAGTAACCGGCGGCTAAAACCGCGACTGAATATTCCATTTTGTTTTCTCCCATCGCTTTTTTTGGTGTTCAATTTATATAGCTGCTCAGTAATCCTTCTTCCACTGCAGCTCCACACTTCCGGCACCGCTTTCGTTGTTGTCTGATGACTTGAAATCCAGACGTAGGTTTTTGCGCAACTCGATCTGCATCTCCGCACGCCATGGATTCAGGGGATCGGTGCTGCGCTGCAGCTCCAGATAAATACGACTGGTGATGTATTTCCCGAGGCTCAGGGAGTACTGATCTTCGCCACTTTCGGTAGCTTCAGACTCGAAGTCCAGGGTGTCAAGACCAACCAGGTCGCGGGTACTGGCAAGGGGGTCGAAACCAGTGCCACCCGTCTGCAGGGTCCGCACCACGCTCACCAAACGCACAGCCTGCAGGGGTGAGATATCCGTCAGAGATTTGCCAAACAATAACTGGGCGAAGATTTCATCCTGTGCCGCAGCGGGATCCGAACTGAATTCAATTTTCGGGTCATCAGTGGTGCCGGAAATTTCCGCGGTTATCTCACCTTCCGTATAGGTATGAACTCCCTTTACATAAATCGCGGCCACATTATTCTCGAACTGTACCTGCCCTTCCTGCAGCTCGAACTTCTTGCCCAGCAGGTCAAACTTACCGCGCACGATACTGATGGTGCCCGAGGCCTGTGGATTGGCAGCGGTACCCGCAATATCCACAGTCCCCTTCAATTCAGAATCGAGCCCCAGGCCTCGCACATACGACTGCTGATCCAGTACCACCTGAATGGCCAGTGCGATATTTTCCATCAGAGATGGACCACTGGGCTCCTCGGTCGTCCCGTCGACCTCCACTTCGATCACGTCGATTTCCGGTACGCTGCTGCCAATAAAGTGCTCCACCTGAATGGCCAGCGGGCGCAGATTGAGAGTCCCCGCGAGGGCCGCATCAGTGGTGTCACCAGACAATCGCAGATCGCCGCTGACCGCTCCCTTGGCACCGGGCATGTTCAACAGGTGTGCATTGCGGGCAACGAGGGAAAAGTCCAGGGTGGCGGGCTCCGGGCCGTTGAAGCGCACAGCGCCTTCCAGCTCTACCCGGCCGCGCTCCCCGTCGCGGGCGCTGGCTTCCACCACGCGCCAGGCATCCGGAGCCAGCTCGGCCACAAATACTATCTGGCGCAGTCGGGTGTTACTGGGGCGGTGCTCGTAGTAACCGTTGCGGAGGTTGATGCTGCCGCGGGCATTGGGGGCACCGCTATTGCCATCTGCCGACAGGTTAAAATTCAGTTTGCCGCGCATGGTGTGAATTTCCGGGTCGAACAGGGCCCCGAGAGTGGCCAGGTCTGCCTCGCCCCGGGCATCAAAATCAATCGGCAGCGGTGGCGACTCCCCTGGCAGTCTGTCGCGGAACAGCTGCTCCAGAATTGGCGCGATCGCGAGTCTGGCGCGGGCATCGGCGGCTTGGCGACTGCCATGACTGGCCCCGAGCTGCATCTGCAGGTTTTCCGCTACGGTTTCCCACGTCAGAGACAAAACCAACGGAGACTGGACCAGGGCATCGTCCCGCAGCGCCGGTGCACGGCCGGTGACCCGCAGTTCCCCGGCGAGATTGGGCTCGCGCGGCGTACCGGATGCGGTCGCGCGCAGAGAAAGCTCACCATTTTCAGTGATGTCGCCACTCAACCACTCCTCGAAGTCCGCCAGCACCGCCTGTGCCTGCAGCTCCAGGTCCAAAGCCTGTTCACTCAAGGTGCCATCGGCGGTGAGCTGGTTGCGCCCTGCCCACAACAGTTTTACTTCCGATAAGGTAACCGCCGCCTGTCCATAACTCACATCCCCCTGAATATGCCAGGGTTCCCCCTGAAATTCCCCGAGCCCGAGCACGTTCACACTGGCTTCCGGAGACTGGAATGGCCCGGTGAAATTTCCGTCAAGGCTGAGTTCACCGCGCAGAGAAGGAGGCAGGTTTACCCCGACTAATTCCGCCAGCCCCAACGGAATATTGCGCCCGGCCACACTGCCATTGGCTCGCTGCGCCTTTGGCTCAACAACGCCATTGAGCTCCAGCCAGGCATTGCCTCGTTGACGCGCCTGCTCCGCGTCCTGCGCCAGTGCCGCCGCACCCACGAGCCGCTCGCGGGACTGGCCCGCTGATTCCGCCGCAGGCTGCCGGAGGGGATAGTCCTCTTGCGGCTCCACCACCTCATCGGGCCGCAAGGACTGTTCGCGTGCGAACGTTGACGCTCCCGCAGCGACCTGGCCGCGATACAGGTCCAGGCGCAAACGGTCGAAGGTGATGGCCTGGGCATTGCCGGCAGCGCCGCCACGCAGGCGATATCGGTACTCCCGATAGTTTCCGTCCGAGGAAAGCTGCGCAGACATTTTCGGGTTGTCCCAGGGGCCACTCACCGATACCACCGCATCCAGATCAACCTGAGTACCGGGGTCCACGGGCACGTCAAATTGTTCCGCCGGCTGCAAGCCTCGGGCGGCCACGTCCAGTTGCGCCTGCAGGGCTTTGCCTTTCACATCCACCTCGCCACTGCCACTCACCCGCAGCCCATCTCCCTCCAGCAGCAAATCCTGCACGGCAAATTTCTCCGGATCGCCGGTGACATGCCCCTGCACCTTTGCGGAAAACTCCTGGTATTGCACCGCAGTGGATAACTCTACGGCGAACTCCGGATTCACCCAGGGCCCTTTCGCAGAAACCTGTAAGCGTTCCACGGTTCCGTCTAACTCCGGCGGGATTTCGATCTCGCGGGTCTCCTCCAGGGCACCGAGAATACTGCGGATTTTCACCAGCGGAAGTGGCTCCAGCCTGGCGTTGAGGTCGATGGACTCCCCCTTGATGTCCACCAGCCCCGCAGCTTCCACTTTCGCGTCGGCCAGTGACAGCTGAGCACTGCGGATATGAATATCGTTTGCGACAGTTTCCACCTGCGCTGTCAGATGAATCGGTTGCGCCTGATAACTTGTGCGTAATTCAACGGAGCCATCCGCATTCGGCAAGGTCAACGGCCCCTTCACCGCAAGATCGGCAGAAAGCCAGCCACCTTGCAGATACGGCTGAAACGGCTGAGTGATCGCCACCGGTAACCGGTTCAGATTGATCTGCAGGTCCATGGCTTCACCACTCACCCGCCCACGAATGTTATGCCGCGTGTCATCTACGGTCAGAATGAGCCCCTCTGTAGAAACCGACCAGGGAGACAACACCACGTCACTCTTTCCACTCAAGCCAAAGCGGTGGCGAACCAGAGGTAAAGAAAAGCGGGCAATCGTGACCTGCAATCGATTACCCCCAGAGAGTTGCAACAGCAATTCACCGTTGGCGTCCAGCCCATTCCCCTGCGGCAACTGCAGGGTTCGCCCCAGAAACCCGCCCGCCAATTCATTGGCAGACAGAGTGAGTTGATACTGTTCCGTGGATTGCATTTGCCCGTTCAGGCGCAGGTGAAGTTCGTGACCGCCGTGTTCGGCAATATCCAACATCAGCTCCGACGGCTTGCCCGGCCAGCGATAACTGCCGCGGCCGTTCACCGCCACAATCGGAAAGTCCTTGAGGTTACCGTCAATCAGAGTGAGACGATCGACCGCCAGTCGTTCGAGCCAGATAGCCGGCACGGTCGCGTCGTCCACCTCTTCGGCGGCGTCCTCAACCTCCTCTTCACTGACGTGATCCTGCAAATATTCTCCCAGTACCAGGTTGTCGAACAGGAACGACTGCGCACTGATTTCAGGAATATGAATCTGATTGTGTAACAGTGGACGCAACGCCAGGTGTAGGGTGAGGTTTTTTCCCTCCACCATGATGCGCTCCTTGTAGCGCACCTCGAGTAAATCGAACGTCCACTTACCCCACTTGGGGCTGCGCAGACCCTGCTCACGGATTTCGAGATCTGGCAGAAAGTAACGCGCTACGGACAGGCCACCACGGGTCAACAGCTCGCGCCCGCCCTCAGAGCCGAGCAGAAACAGGCTGAATATCAGCGGCACCAGTAGCAGTAACGCAAAGAGAGTCAATCGCGGTCGGTTTGCCCAGAGTCTGCGCCGGGGGGAGCGCGGGGCTTTGGCAGAGCGGGAATCAGCCATGGTCAGAATGCCTGTCCCAGGCTGACATAAATCTGATAGGCGCTGTCGTCCAGATCTTCACGACGATCCAGTGGAAAGGCGATGTCAAAGCGCAGGGGGGCAAACGACGTCATATAACGCACGCCGATGCCAATTCCCCAGTAGAGATCATCAAAACTCGGTTGCGGGTCCGCGTAGGCATTCCCCCCATCTACAAACAGCACACCGCCCCAGGTCTCGGTAAAGCGAAAGCGCCCTTCCACGGAAATTTCACTGAGGCCTCGCCCGCCAATAGGGTCAGACAGAGTTGGGGGTTCACCGGCGACCGTCGATGGGATCAGGCGCCGTGGACCGAGGGCCTGATAGGCATAGCCACGCACAGATCCGCCGCCGCCGGAATAGAAGCGTTCATCCGCAGGAATATCCAGATTGTCGATACCACTGATTACCCCCGCCTTGATGCGTACCGCCAATGTCGGGTCAAAACGGATATCATCGCCCGTAAGGTAGCCCGTGCCCACCAGGGTATTCTTGACGAACCGTGTACTGCTGCCCTTCAGGTCAAAATAAGGGCTTACCTCCAATGCCACGGTGGCTCCGCGGCGGGCATCCAGCAGGTTATCGGTGGTATCGATTTTGATACCCAGGGGAAACGAAAGCAGATTGTAATTCTCGCTCTCTTCGCCCTCTTCCTGCACCTTACTGAACTTCAATTCACTACCCACACTGAACGTTCGGTGCTTGGTATGCCGCCGGGAAATGGTACCGCCGATGGTGACGGATTCCGCCTGATAGGATTCCCGATCTTCATTGGATGCCTCAGCGGTGGCCGCCAGATCCTGGTCATCGCGGAAAAAGCGCGGCACCAGTAATTCGCCTTTCAGAGACTGCGTGATTTCGCTGACCCGGGTCTCCACTTCAATTTTTTCCCCGCGCCCGAGAATATTGCGGTGCTCCCAGCCCGCCGATACACCCGCGCCCTCATCAGAGGCATACCCCACTCCCAGGCGAATCGTACGGTGCTTGCGCTCGATCACCAGAAAGGTAACGTCCACCACCCCATCGTGGGGCTCAGATACCTCGGCATTGGCGCCGGCAATAAGGTTTGTGCGCAACAGGCGCAGCTTGGCAGCATCCAGTTTGGCGCGGTTAAAGCAGTCACCCGGGGATAATTTCAATCGCTTGCGCAGGTAATCTTCATTAACGCTGGTGGCCCCGGCAATACTCAATTCCCCAATATGCACTTCCGGGCTTGGTGCCACGCGATACACCAGTCGCGCGGCGTGTTCGCTGTGGATAACGGTCGCCTTGTAGTCCACATCCACATTCAAAAGGCAGGCGTTGTCCGCAAGATAGGTTTCGATTCTTTTGACCCCTTCAGACACCTTTACGGCTTCCAGAGGGTCCCCCACCTGTAGACCAACGCCGGGAAAACCCGCACGCAGGCGTGGCGGCATGTCGATATCGAGGGATTTGATCCGAAACTGACGCCCAGGTACCACGCGATACAGAATCTCGCCGCCGGTAACCGACTGGCGCACCCGACCATCGTAGTAACCGCGAGAGCGCAACAGTTTTTCCAGGGTTCCACGCTCATAGCGTGCGACGTCGTGGGGGTCCTCGTAGGATTTGAGAACACTACTGGACTTGCGTTGCTCGTTCAGCTGATCTTTCAGCCACTCATGCAGTTCACGGTTTTCGAGCACCCGGACTTTGAATTTGGGCAATCGGTCGAAAAAGGGAAGTGCAGCGGCAGGCTGCGGCAAAAGCAACAACGCCGACAACAGAACGCCAATTACGAGTGGTATGAATTCCGCTCCACGAGCGGGTAAAGAATCGCGCAAGACAAAAATCCGTTTGCCAACCATCCCTACTGCGACGCCGGGAGACCCAAAAAGTTGCTTCGCACCCTGACTTATTGGGCGGCGCGGGAAGGTCTGTCAGCAGGCTCCAATAGCGGGTTGCAGTTTTTGATCACCACGCGCCCCTCCAGCAGATTGCCCTTGGAGTATTCGGAAAAAATACACTGGTTGGTTTCGGGATCGTAGTTCTCTACCCAGAGATTGTCTTCCTTCCAGGTGGACCCCAGGTGGCGCTGGCCGTCTGGCACGCTGATGTACATGACACCGCCAAAACGCTTTACGAAGACCTGTTCGAAGTGGAAGTAGTAGGCAAGCCAGCCGGACAGGAAAACAATGGCGCCGACGACAGCCCCTTTGCCCAGGCTGCCAAGTCGACTACCGGCAAACAGACAGAGCACCACCAGGGAAATGACTGCGGCCCAGTAGAGATAGGTAATCATGCGGATCTTCCGTGAATTTATTCAGTTTATAGGCGTGGAATCACTACTCCACAGGGTAGCGCAGTTTGGCGGATAGGACATGCCGAGAGCAAGTGGAAGCGGGGGTAAATGACCAGTGAATCTTCATTGTCCCGCTGAATGGGGCGGAGGGCTCGGTAGCACATCTCAACGGGGTTTTCGGCGAGCGCCTATTGAGCTGTCGATTGATTCAGATCAAGAGCGGCGACACGCCGCACTTTAGACTGGCGGCAACTTAGCAAGAGCAGTGAGGCTACCTAGCGCTGAGACTGCTATCCAGACCTATCGCCCCCCTTGAGGAGCCCGAAAATGGACGCAATGATCGACCTTTTCACCAGTTTTTCCGGCCTGTTGAGCCTCGGTATTATCGCATTCGTGTGCCTGATGGGTGGCTATATCACTCGTATGGCTTTACGTAAAATGAATGAGGAACTTTCCCGCCAACCGCAAAAGGCTGCTCACTGATACTGACGGCGACTCGCCGGGCGAGCACCCGCTTTACCCGGCGTTACCTGTTGGCGCCTGCCCTCTGCAACTTGCCCTCCGTACACAAAGACCACGTTTAATCTCCGGCCAGTTCCGGCAAGTCCTCGAACAATTTCAGGGCTTGCGGATTCGCCAGCGCTTCCTGATTCTTCACCGGCTTGCCGTGTACCACATTTCGCACTGCCAGCTCCACAATCTTGCCGCTGATGGTGCGGGGGATATCGGCCACCTGAATCACCTTCGCCGGCACATGGCGAGGGGTGGTATTAGCGCGAATGGTGGTGCGGATTTTCTGGATGAGGTCGTCGTCCAGGCTAACCCCTTCCCGCAACACCACAAACAGTACGACACGTACGTCATCGCGCCAATCCTGACCGATACAGATACTGTCCAGTACCTCTTCCACTTTTTCCACCTGCCGGTAGATTTCTGCGGTGCCAATACGCACCCCACCAGGGTTCAAAACGGCGTCGGAGCGACCGTAGATGATCACTCCTCCGTGCTCGGTAATTTCCGCGTAGTCGCCGTGAGCCCAGACACCGGGCCAGCTCTCAAAGTAGGCCCCGTGGTACTTGCTGCCGTCGTCATCGTTCCAGAAGCCGATCGGCATACAGGGAAAAGACGTGGCACACACCAGCTCGCCCTTCTCCTCCTGCACCGATTTGCCATCATCGTTCCAAACCTGCACAGCCATTCCCAGGCCGCGGCACTGCAGCTCACCGGGGTACACAGGCAGTGTCGGATTACCCAGGGCAAAACAGGAGACGATATCGGTACCACCAGAAATGGAACTCAGGCACAGATCCGCCTTGATGTCCCGGTAAACGTAGCGGAACCCCTCGTGGGCCAGTGGTGAACCGGTGGAGAGTACCGCACGCAGCTGCTCAAGCCGATGGGATTCACCGGGTTTGCAGCCGGCCTTTTCCAGGGCGGCGATGTACTTGGCGCTGGTACCGAAAACACTGATACCTTCCTCATCGGCCATATCCCACAGGCACTGGGCCGCCGGATAAAACGGCGAGCCATCGTAGAGCACCAGCGTGGCGCCGCAGGCGAGCCCGCTAACCAGCCAGTTCCACATCATCCAGCCACAGGTTGTGAAATAGAACAGCGTATCGTCGCGGGAAATGTCCGTGTGCAGGCGGTGCTCTTTGATGTGCTGCAGTAAGGTGCCGCCAACCCCGTGCATAATACACTTGGGTACCCCGGTGGTGCCGGATGAGTACATGATATACAGGGGATGATTGAATTCGGTCTGCACAAATGTCAACGCACGTGCGGGAGCCGCATTCACAAAGTGATCGAGACTGATGGCGCGATCCACAGCCGCGATAGCGGTTTCCGTCTGCTCCGGCGAACGTGCCACCGGCACGACGACCAACTGCTGAATGGAATCGATCTGATCGACGATCTGTTCAAGGCGCGGCAGAGAGTCAATCGTCTTGCCATTGTAGAAATAACCTTCGCAGGCGAACAGAATCTTCGGCGCGACCTGACCAAACCGGTCGAGCACGCCATTGATGCCAAAGTCTGGGGAGCAGGACGTCCAGATGGCCCCGAGACTGGTAGTGGCTAGCATTGCCACTACGGTGTCGATGATATTGGGCATAAATCCCGCGACCCGGTCGCCCGTTTCTACACCGGCACCGGCGAGCGCCGCCGCCAGACGCTCTACCCGCTCGAACAGTTTCCGGTAGCTCAGCTCGCGGCGGCCACCATTTTCCAGACGCTCGATCAGCGCCACCCGGTCATCGCGAAAACGCAACAGGTTTTCGGCGAAATTGAGCCGCGCATCGGGAAACCACTCGGCACCAGGCATGGTGTCTTTGCCCAGAATCCGCTCGCCCCGCTCACTGGCGATCACTTCCCCGAAGTCCCACAGCTGGCGCCAGAAGGTCTCGCGATTATCCACAGACCACTGGTGCAGGGCGTGGTAGTCCGGCAGTGACTGCTGATGGACTTCGTTCACCTGACGGCGAAATTGATCCATCTGGGTCGCGGCGATCGCCTCTTCCGTTGGCTGCCAAAGGGGTTGTACTGGGTTACTCATTTCGGCGGGCTCTCTCATTTTTCTGCTGTTCGGTTGGCTGTCTGTATGGTTGACCATTATTGGCCGTCTCGCCATGTGGACAATCATGCCTTGGTCTAACATTTAAGACTAATTTAAACTTATTAACATTTAATAAGTTTTTATTAACCATAAGATTCCACCTCTGAGTCACCGGATTGCCTGCATGAGCACCACTATCAAACAGCTGCGCGCCTTTGTGGCCGTCGCCAGAACCCGCAGCCTGGCGGAGGCCAGCGCTCAACTGCACGTTTCGCAGCCGGCCATTTCCATCGCCCTTCGTACCCTGGAAGAGTCCCTGGGCGGCGCCCTGTTCAGTCGCGACGGTCGGCAGCTGGTTCTCACACCGGAGGGCACCGCGTTTGTAGAGCGCGCCCAACAGCTCCTCCACAACTGGGACAACACGTTGGATGCAGTGCAGCAGCGATTCCGCCTGCAACAGGGCCAGCTCTCCATCGCCGCCATACCGGCATTTGCCCTGAACCGGTTACCCGACCTGTTACAGTTGTTTCATCAGCAGCACCCGGACATCAATATCGTGCTGGAAGATATTGTGATGGAGCGAGTAGAGCGCGCGGTTCAGGAAGGGCGCGCAGAACTTGGGTTCAGCTTTCGTCCCGAGGACCTGGGCAACTTGAGCTTCACCCCCATTGCCGATGATCGCTTTGTCGCCGTGCTCCCCGATACGCACCCGCTGACCGACAACAAGGTTGTGCACTGGCAGGACCTGGCAAGAGAACGGTTTATCGCGATGAATCGGGGATCTGCAGTACGCCGCTGGACCGACGCAGCCTTTCAACAAAGCTCGGCCCCGGGCACAACAGCCCCGCGACTGCTGTGTGAAGCGAACCAGCTCAGCACCATAGGCCGACTGGTTCAGAGTGGTTTGGGAGTAAGCGCGGTACCCAGTATGTGTGAGGCGCAGATGCACGCATACGGACTGCAATGCCGCCCTCTGGCAGACCCGGTAGTGATGCATCCAGTGGGTGTGCTCACGCGAAAGACCGGCGCTCTTTCCACACCAGCACAGGCGTTTTTGAGAATTGCCCTAGACGCTGGCGGGTGATCGCGCCTGCACCAGATTGCGCAGATTTCCAAACAGGTCCCAGGCGGTAATGGCAATCACCACACCGACGGCCACTTGCCATCCCCCCTGACTGGACTGCCAGAGATCACCGCTGCCCCATTCGATAGAAAGTGGTGCCGGCAAGCTGAGAAGAACGGCCAGAAGTACCAGCCAGAAAATATTCAACGCCCCGTTGATCAACAAGCGCGGGCGGGTCCAGAACGGCGAAAACAACTTGTGAAGCGCAATCAGCACGCTGGCGCCCAACGCGATATTGAGCCAGGGCAACAGGGATTGCAGGGCCGGTGACAACATCACAGTGAACCCGCCCACCGCCCCGTCGCCAAAAAGCCAGGTATCGTTCAACCAGGCCATGGCCAAAAGCGTCACCACGAATTCCACTGAGGAATCGAAGCGTTTAATACGCTGACCATTATCCACTACGTGGGGCATTGAGCGAGGGTCCCAGCGAGAAAAAACCTGGCGGTAGCCGAGCCCTTCACCAGTGAGATAAAACACCAGGGTTACCCAGGCAAAAGCATGGATTCCGCTCTCATAAAAACGGGCAAACCAACCGATAGCAGCGCCAATCAGATTGGGTTGTTCCCCCACATACAGTCCGGCGACGGTCTCGATCGCGGAGATAATGACAAGGATCAACAGTGTCCACTTCAGTACCTGCATATAAACAGGGAACAGAGGTGCACTCACCAGAGCCCGACGTGGCTGATAATCCGCCGCCACGGCCATGGGGTGCCCTCGTTGCTTTAACAGATCGAGAATTTCCGTCTCGTAAAGAGAGCGTTTGAGTGACGCCTGCAGATCATCCCGCTGATCCAGTAAATCAGATAACAACTCACTCCCGACATCCTCACGCAGATGGGCGGGCAAGTAGGTTCGGACATTGTCCACGTAGCGCTGAATCCAGTTAGTCTGACTCGCCATCAAATCAATCTCCATGTCCCGTTTTCTTTGCCAGCTGTCCGATTACCCGATTAAGGCTCTGCCATTCATCACGCATTGCCGCCAGAACCACCTCACCGCCTTGATCCCTTTGATAGAAGCGCCGCTTGCGGCCATCTTCCTCCTGCCAGTAGCTGGACAGCAACCCCTGCCCCTCCAGGCGACGCAACAGTGGATACAGTGTTCCCTCGTCAATCTCCAGTCCTTGCGCGGCCAGCTTCTTGCGCAGGGAATAGCCGTAATGGGGCTCTCCCAGCGCCAGTAATACCGCCAGGGTAAGCGCCCCACGGCGCACCTCCATTACGATTCGCTGGAGCTTTTCCGGCGCCTCTGTCATTCAACCAACACCCATACTGTGCCATACACAGTAAATACTGTGCAACACACAGTATAAAAATGCAAGGTGTCCCCACGTACGACAGAATCAGCGGACATAAAAAAACCGGCCTGAGGCCGGTTTTCCGTTCGCTGAAGCACTCTGCTTACTGTGCAGTGGCACGCAGCATCCAGGCTGTCTTCTCATGGACGCGCATGCGGTCTCCCACCAGCGCCGCAGTGGATTCGTCATCGGCCTCCTGGGCGGCTTTCAATACTTCGCGACAGGTTTTTACGACCTGTTCGTGGCCCTGGGTAAGGATGCGCACCATTTCCTCTGCCGCCGGCACGTCTTCCACCTCTTTGATGGAACTGAGGTCGGCGAATGCTTTGTAGGTGCCCGGAGCCACCACATCCAGGGTACGAATTCGCTCGGCGATATCGTCCACCGCTGTCGCCAGCTCAGTGTAGTGTTCCTCGAACATCAGGTGCAGCTCCCGAAACAGACGGCCGGTGACGTTCCAGTGGAAGTTGTGGGTCTGCAGGTAAAGGGTGTATGAGTCCGCCAGTAGACGCTTCAAACCCTGTGCAACCTGCTCGCGATCCTTTTCACCGATACCGATATCAATATTGCTCATTAGCAACCTCTTTTGTGGTTCGAGTTAAATCCATTTCAGCGAGGCAGGATGAAAAAACGCGCCTGTTGCGGCTCGCCTTCCCCGGAATATGCCCCACTACGGTCACCAGATGGTGCCTGCGGCACCAACAGCCCCGTCTGATTTACATCAGGTCACAACTAATTCTATGGTCACAAAGCGACATTCAAACCCCTGGCGCTATTGACTGTGAATATATGGTCAATAGCGCCAGACAATGAATCCACCCAGCGCGCCGGTAACTCACCACCCACACTGACGATCTTTGTTCTGCTCCTGCAGATACTCCATCAGTGGCTGGAAGTAATCCGCAATCGCAGATGCGTCCAGTTCGCGCTGCCCGGTGAGCGCCTCCATAGCATCCGGCCAGGGTTTGCTCGCCCCCATGGCCAACATATTGCGCAGTTTTTCACCGGCGGCCTTGTTTTTGAAAATCGAGCAGCGGTGCAACGGCCCGGTCTCACCGGCAGCCTCACACAGAGCGCGGTGGAACTGGAACTGCTGGATTCGCGCGAGAAAATAACGGGCGTAAGGTGTGTTGCCGGGAATATGGTACTTGGCCCCCGGATCGAAATTGGCTTCGCTACGCTCTACCGGTGCCTCAACCCCCTGATATTCCTCGCGCAGCTTCCACCACGCTTTGTTGTAATCACCGGGTTGCACTTCTCCGTTGAATACCTGCCAGCGCCACTTGTCCACCAGCAGACCAAACGGCAGGAACGCAATCTTGTCCAGCGCCTGCTGCATCAGGTACCCGATATCTTTGTCTTCACCGGGAATTTCATCCATCAGGCCGATTTCTTTCAGGTACTTGGGCGTAATGGACAGGGCGATGGTGTCCCCCACTGCTTCGTGGAAGCCATCATTGGCGCCCTCTTTGTACAGGAACGGCTGATTTTTATAAATGCGCTGATAAAAATTGTGCCCAAGCTCATGATGCACGGTGATCAGGTCTTCACCGGTTTTGTTGATGCACATCTTGATACGGATATCGTCCTGACCATCCAGATTCCAGGCACTTGCATGACATACCACGTCGCGATCCCGCGGCTGCACGAACTGGGAGCGCTCCCAGAAGGTTTCCGGCAAAGGCTTGAACCCAAGCGAGGTAAAGAATTTCTCCCCCACCTTCACCATGTCCTTTTCACTCATACCGGAATCCACCACCAGTTGAGTCAGATCGTAGGGTGCTTCCATATCCTCGTCTTTGACGATGTCATAGATATTGCCCCACTCCTGTGCCCACATGTTCCCCAGCAGGTGCGCCGGGATTTTTCCGGTAGCTGGCGCAACATCATCACCATAGTGTTGGTTCAATTTCGCACGCACATGGCAGTGAAGCGCCTCATATAGCGGTTTCACTTTGCTCCACTGGTTGTCCATATCTGCGGAAAATTCGTCTGCGGGCATGTCGTACTTGGAGCGCCACATGACACTGAGGTTGTCGTAACCCAGCTCCTTGGCACCCGCATTGCCGATCTCCACCTGACGCTCGTAGAGCGGCTTCATGGGCGGAGAAACCTTGCGCCAACCTACCCACAGCTCTTTCAACAGCTTCGGATCACGGCTGTTAGCCATCATCTGACCCATTTGGGTCAGGGTGTAGCACTTGTTTTGTTTATCGTCGCCTGCTGCAGGCTTTTCAGCGCCAGGCTTTTGATCCGGGCAGTATTTACCCGCCCCGTACATGCCCTGCATTTTGGAACCGATCTGAGCCAGTTCCGCTGTCAGTTTGGGATCGTTCGGTGCCGGAAATACCAGCCCCTGCTTGAGCATGGTCAGCATGCGGCGGGTTTCCGCATCCAGCTCGACACTGTCAAATTTGGCTGCTTCCTGGGCCAGCTCCACCGCGAGCGACGTGTAGCGCTCCATGGCCAGCGCTTCGGTGTACTGGGAATCCACATTGATATAAGTGGATGCCAGCCAACTGGCGTGACTCGCTTCCTCTGCCATTTTCGCCAGCCGCTCTTGTGCGCTGTCAAGAAACACCCGGGCCGCCTCGGCATCCAGCTGATCGGCCGCGGCGTCCTGTGCGCGCGCTACGGTACCCGCATCGGTAGTATCCGCGCCGTAAGCAGCTTTTGTTTCAGCGGTCGGCGCAGGCACGCCCGCTTTGTGAGTTTCCCGGTCACACCCCGCCAGGGTGAAGGTAGCAGCGGCGATTACCAGCGCGAGTCTTTTCATCGGCATCCTCTGGTCATTATTTGACGTTATCTGGAGCGTCACCCACTCAACGCGGGTGGCAGCAAGAAAAAAGTCTGTCGCGGTTTTATAGCACAGCCCCACCGCCAACCGGGACGATCACACCACAGCGCCCGGCACATCGGCACAATATTCCCTTTGCGGGAAAACTATTGGAGAAATATTTCGGAAATAACGGGGTAAGCTGGGGCGGGCACTCAGCACGAAAACTGAACAGGAGACTCAGAGAAAAGTATAAACAGGAGCAGGGGGAATTGGGATTGGAGGCAGCCCAACCAGCACACCCCCGGCACATGATGTCACTGCTACCGTTGCTCCCTTCCGGGCCTGGCGGGGTTCACAGCTGATCATTGCGAGGAGACCGGAAGGGCCGCCACAACGCTCGAGCACTCAGAATAGCACTGACGCTGATACCAGGCTGTTTACTGCAGAAAATGCAATATCAGGTACCGCTGCACTCGAAGAGGGCGCGATTATAGAGACTCCTGGCGCCAGGTTCCAGCCCCTATTTTCCCCTTTCGTCTCCGCGGCGCGATTCCAGCCGGATATTCGCGGCACCGCTCAAATTAAAGGAGCAAAAAAGCTATACTGTGCCGCGCCCGATCTGGGCCCGCTTTCTGCGACCTTACCGAGCCCTTCGAATTAACCGAGCCACCTATGCATTTATTCGTCGACAGCCTCACCAATGTGGATTTCAGCTATCTCCACCACACCCGGGGAATTGTGGGTGAAACTTGGCTGGCCAACGCTGCGCTGGATGGCGCCCTGGACCAGCAGGGTATGGTGTGCGATTTCGGCATTGTAAAAAAGACCCTACGCAACTGGCTGGACGACGAGCTGGACCACCGCCTGCTGGTGCCGGTACGGTCGCCACACCTGGTGATCGAGCGCGATGGCGATCAGCTGCACCTCGAGTGGGCCCTGGCCGATGGCAAATGCATTACCGTTGGCGGTCCGGCACAGGCTTTTGCACTGGTGGAAGCGGAATCCATCACCGCGGAATCCGTGGCGCGCTGGTGTGTTACCCAGCTGGATGGTGTTTTTCCTACCAGCGTAGACCAGCTCACTCTGGCGTTCAGCAACGAACAGATCGACACGCCCTTTTATCACTACAGCCACGGCTTGAAAAAGCACGATGGCAACTGCCAGCGTATCGCCCACGGCCACCGCTCGCGGATTCGCATCGATGTCAATGGCCAGCGCAACCCGGAGCTCGAAGCTCTGTGGGCAGAACGCTGGAAAGATATTTACCTGGGCACGCGGGAGGATCTCACCGGGGAATCCGGTGAAGCGGATGATAAACACCTGCACTTTGCCTATCAGGCACAGCAGGGGGCATTTGCGCTCAGTATTCCCGCCAGCCGCTGTGAAATTCTCGGCTGCGACACCACCGTCGAACAGCTTGCCCAGTATATTGCGGACGAGCTGGCCAAGGAGAATTCCGGTAAAGACATTACCGTGCGCGCTTATGAGGGCATCGGCAAAGGCGCTGTGGCCATTGCCAGGCGATAATCGATGAATCTGATTTTGTTAGCGCCGGAGGATTTCCAGTCTTCCACCAAAGTCCTGTTGCGCGGCCGACGCTTTCAGCATATGGCGGATGTGCACCGGGCTGAAATCGGTGACCGCATGAAGGTGGGTGTGGTAAACGGCCAGATCGGTGAAGGTGAAATCACCCATCGCAGCGATGATCACATCGCCATGACCGTCACTCTAGACAGGGACGCACCCGCTCCCCTGCCGCTGACCATGGTTTTGGCATTGCCCCGCCCCAAGATGCTCAAGCGCACCATTCAGCACGCCACTGCGCTCGGGGTCAAAACGCTCTATCTGATCAACGCCTACCGGGTGGAAAAGTCCTTCTGGCAAAGCCCCTGGCTCGCGGCAGACAGGCTCCGCGAGCAGTGTGTGCTCGGTCTGGAGCAGGCAGTGGACACCAAGATGCCGCAAATCGAGTTACGCAAACGCTTCAAGCCGTTTGTGGAAGACGAGCTGCCCTCCATTGCAGAGGAGTCCCTCAAGCTGGTGGCGCACCCGGTAACCAAGCAGCCCTGCCCTGTGGATATCCAACAGCAGACCACCCTGGCGGTGGGCCCCGAAGGCGGCTTTATTCCTTACGAAGTGGAAAAGCTTCAGGAAATCGGCTTTCAGTCGGTCCATCTCGGGCCGCGAATTCTGCGGGTGGAGACCGCCCTCCCCGTGCTACTCAGCCGCCTTTTCCCCGCCCGATAAAGCGCTTCCCGTAGCCCTTCCCCACGACGAAAAAAGCCGCGCTAAATAGCGCGGCTGCAATGGCAGTCAGACACTGCCGGGTCTCACAGAGTGGGGCGTGGGGTCGCCCCAGAAGAGAACTGAGCAAATTCAGTTCTGCACCCCTAAAGGCACTAACCTTTAGGCGGCAACATCAGAGTCTACGGCGGATTTCTGCAGAGCCAGCTTGGGATCCACATATTCGTAACCCAGTACATCAGCTACAGCTTTGTAGGTCACCATACCGGCGTGTACGTTCAGACCTTCCAGCAGGTTGGCATCGTCCAGCAAAGCCTGTTTGGCCCCCTTGTTGGCCAGCGCTACCGCAAACGGCAGGGTGGCATTGTTCAGGGCCATGGTGGAGGTACGCGCTACACCGCCGGGCATGTTGGCGACACAGTAGTGCACCACGCCGTCCACAACGTAGGTAGGCTCCTGGTGAGTGGTTGCTTTGGAGGTCTCAAAGCAACCGCCCTGGTCAATCGCCACATCCACAACGACCGCACCTTTCTTCATACGGCTGATGATGTCGCGGGTCAGCAGTTTCGGTGCCGCCGCACCCGGGATCAGTACCGCACCCACAACCAGATCCGCTTCCAGCGCATGAGATTCAATCGCGTCGTTGGTGGAATATTCGGTGCGTACCGCGCCACCGAAAATGTCGTCCAGCTGACGCAGGCGCGGCAGGGAGCGATCCAGAATGGTCACGTCGGCGCCCATACCCAGCGCCATTTTGGCCGCGTTGGTACCAACCACACCGCCACCGATAATCAGTACTTTGGCCGGAGCAACACCGGGTACACCACCCAGCAGAACACCCAGACCACCCTGGGCTTTTTCCAGGTGGTGCGCGCCGCACTGCACGGACATACGGCCGGCCACTTCAGACATCGGCGCCAGCAGCGGCAGGCCGCCGAAACGGTCGGTTACGGTTTCATAGGCAATACAGGTCGCACCGGATTTCACCAGCAGCTCGGTCTGCTTGGGGTCCGGCGCCAGGTGAAGATAGGTGTACAGCAGCTGGCCCGGGCGCAGCATTTCGCACTCGTGGGGCTGAGGCTCTTTCACCTTCACGATCATATCCGCGGTGGCGAAAATCTCTTCCGGCGTGTCGATAATCTTGGCACCGGCCTGCTCATACATTTCATCGGTGAAACCGATGGATGCGCCGCCGTCCTTCTGCACGATCACCTCGTGACCGTGGCCGATCAGCTCGCGCACGCTCGCGGGCGTCAGGCCAATACGGTACTCGTGGTTCTTAATCTCTTTCGGTACACCGATCAACATGATGACTTCTCCTCAATTACCCTGTTAGCGCAATCTGGTACGCTCTTCTTTTGTTGGATTCCCGCAGTATAGGCGCCTCTTTAAAGTGGATTTCTGTAGATTTTTTAATACTATTAGTGGATTCAACTAGTAATACGTCAAAAAGACTACTTTTTAGCCAAACGGAACCCAGTGGGGCGCCACAGCCAAGTCAAGCCCGAGATACAGCCAGGTAAATCATGAAAAGACGCGCCAGTGAACTCAGCACTATCGACCGCAATATTCTTCGGGTACTGCAGAAAAACGGCCGCACCAGCTATGCGGAACTGGCCCGTCAGGTAGGCCTGACCGCCACCCCCTGTGTGGAGCGGGTCAAAAAGATGGAAAGTGATGGGGTTATCCAGGGCTACACCACCCTGATCAACCCCGAGTACCTGGATGCCGCCCTGGTGGTGTTCGTGCAGATCCGCCTCAACCGCTCAGCCCAGGATGCCTTTGAAGAGTTCCGCAATGCGGTCTCGGCCCTGCCAGAGGTGCAGGAGTGCTATCTGGTGTCGGGGAATTTTGACTACCTGATCAAGGCGCGCGTGGCCGATATGAGTGCCTACCGGAAGTTCTACGGAGAGACGCTGCTGACACTGCCGGAAGTGCAGGAATGCACCAGCTATGTGGTAATGGAGCAGGTAAAAGAGACACTGGAGCGGTATCTGTCAACGTAGTTGTCGCGTTTAAGGTATCAGCTCTTTAACAATTTACCGCCTTGTCCGGGTTCAGCATTACTGACTCCGGCAAGCTGAGGTTTCTTGTTTCTCCTGACCAGCGTCGAGGGTTCTTGGCCTTCGCAGCCTCAAGCACAACTCTGCGCTGAATCAGTATCTCGTGAGCCTCTCCATTATGGCGTTGCTCAGGTGTTACGTAGTTCAAGCCACTGTGGCGATGCTCGGTGTTGTACCATCGCACAAACGCCAGCACCCAGTTCCGAGCTTCATTGATCGTTTTGAAGCCACTTGCCGGGAAGCCCGGTCGGAACTTCAGCGTCTTGAACAATGACTCAGAGTAGGCATTGTCGTTGCTCACTCGGGGGCGGCTGTTCGAGGGGGTTATACCAAGGTCATACAGTTTCTCCAGGAATGTCGCCGCCTTCATGGGGCTACCATTATCGGAGTGCAGTACAAGCGGCTTGCTCTTCGCCGTCAGGCGCTCACGCCAGCAGGCTTTCTCGATAAACTCACAAGCCAACTCTCCGGTCTCACGCTCATACACCTCATGGCCGACAATTTTCCGGCTGTAAACATCCATAACCAAGTAAAGGTAATACCAGGTTCCGCATGCTGGTCCTGGTAGCCACGAGATATCCCACGACCACAGACAGTTTGGTTCTGATGCTTTGTGTGTGGTCGCTGCTCGCTTCCGCTCCGGCGCCTTCTGGCGGCCTCTACGGTGGACTTGATTGTATTCATGTAAAACCCGGTAGAGCGTTGATTCAGAGGCGAGATAATGGCCCTGATCCAGCTGGTCAGCAACAATAAATGCTGGAGGGCAGCTTCGGTATTCAGGTTGATTACACAGGGCTATTACGGCTTGACGCTCCTTAGCCGTCAGTTTGTTCGATGGCTCCGGCCTCGGCACCACGGGCCTCTGATCTTCCCTGACAACCTCGTCAGTGACCCAGCGTTGATAGGTGCGTACGCTCAAGTTCAGCAAGGCACAGGCCTTGGCCAGCCGGGCTCCGCTGCGATTGGCTTCGGCAATCAGAGCAACGATCTGCTGGCGATCTGGGAGGCTGGTCATTCGTCCTCGTCTTTGTGGCCCCAGATCGCCTCGGCTTTTTTTGACAGTGTGAGGAGCGCAGCGGTTTCAGCGAGCGCCTTCTCCTTACGTCGCAGCTCTGCCTCAAGCTTTTTGATACGCTTTTTCTCGGCCTTACTGGCCTTTTGGTTGCGTTTAGACTGCTCGTCAGATACAGCATTGGCTGACATGCAGGCCGTTTTCCAGGCCTCAATCTGCTCGGGGTAAAGGCCTTTCTTGCGGCAGTATTCACTGAGCTCCGCCTCAGTCATTGGGGCAGTTTCAAGGACGACTTTGAATTTTTCTTCGCTACTCCAATTATCGGGAGTAGCAGAGTTGGAAGGCAAAACAGCACCTCGTTGTCTGGCGGCTTTACGCCAATTGTACAGGGTAGCGGTACTGATGCCTTCCTGGCTCGCCAGTTCGGCAACGGTCATGCTGTGAGGCGGCGCCATCTTCTTGAGGATGGCCTCTTTACGTTCAGGTGAATAGTGGGGCATGGTTGTCCTCTGAAAAGTTCAGGCGACAACTACCCTGACACATAGGGGGAGGTACCGGTCCACTACAACCGGTAGAAATCGCGCTTGTAGGAGCCTGCCTGCAGGCTCCTACAGCATATACAAAGACAGAATCAGTATTTGATGCCCAGCTTGCGGTACAGGAAGCCAATCACCCACGCCGGGCCAATCAGCAGAAACTGGAGGTCCTTGAAGAAAGAAGGCTTCTTGCCCTCGATATGGTGTCCCACAAACTGGAACACCCACATCACCACGAACAGGCCCACAGACCACCAGAGCACACTCATACCGGCCCGCTCCATGACGCTACAGGCACCGAGACACAGTAGGGAAAGCGCCAGCATCCCCAACGCCAGAGGGAAGGACATAAGCATATAGAAGAGGATGGTGGGGATCAGCGCAACAATTGCCCAGTTCAGCCAAGGCAAAGCAGCCATCCACTCCGGCTGCGGGACGGACCAGAAAAGCCCCACTACCGTCAAGTAAATCAAAGGAACCGCCACCCAATGGATGGCCTTGTTGGTGGAATTCTGGTGACTCTCGCCGTATTCGCTGAACCACTGGTCTGCTGTACGCATGGTTTTCCCTCGCCTTGGTTGTTATTGGATTGGCTTTTGGGGATGGTACAGTAGAACTCAAATAGACCAAGTGGTCACGAAAGATCTGATCAGATACCAATTGATTCTTATTGTTTTTCAGAAAAGTAGCTCCGCAACGCGATTCAGCTTAGCTTTGAGCTTGAGTTCATCCGGACTGGAAAACTCTCTCGATGAAAGAATGCCAAATGTAAATGACCTACTTGAATTAATGCTTTCCAGTGGGTTCCTTCCCTCCTCAGTCTCCTTAAATACAAAATTCATTTGCGCACGAATAGAACCTAAAACCGCACTCTTACCATACAAATTTTCAAAGGTAGATATTGCAGCCAACGCATCACCTGCCCGACGGTTTAGTTCGACAAGATCTAAATAATTGGCCTTACGCAAGATGGAACCCTTGTTAAAAAACCAATAAAAAATTTAGCTTACAAAAATCTCATTGCGGCCGAACCGAAGAGCCGTAAATCTTTCCTGGTTTTTCCCAAATCACACACCAGCATTTTTTGCTGGTAGTGGGCCTAGCACTTCTGACTAACACAAAACTTTTAAACACCCTAAACTCAACTAAAAATCCTTGAATGCTATCTTCCAACCTCTATGATTTCATCACATAGAAGCTTACCCCTAAAACAAATTGGACACACCCACTGAATCTCTTTCATTAGCTTTTGTATTACCAATCTGTCGTTCAGACATTGCTTTTGTTTATCTCGATCTACGAGAGTTACTTTTTCTCGTTGCGCACTTACACCGAACTTTTCAAGACACGCTTTTGAAACTAAATATTGAAATTTATTTCCACGATTAAGGACTTCCAAAACCGCCAAATCTTGCTTGTAAATCGGCTCATCAAAATTCAACTTCTTCACAAAATCTGCAGATAAAGGAATGAATTTTTGTCCGCCATGAATTCTACAGTGTGCGAACCGACTTTCTAGCAGTTCAAATTTCATAACCCGTTTCTCTTTAAGAATTTGTACTGAGACCCTGGCTGACCAGGAACATCAACTCCTCCCGCACGCAGCACATCACATACGTGCGTAACACAACTCTGGTTCTTCACATCATATGGAGGCCCTAGAATATCTATTAAAGACTTCTGTAGCTCTTGAGCGTGACCTCCTTTAGGAGCTTGGAAAGTTGCAGATTTTAAAGGCGCCACTAAGTCTCCAAGATCATCGGTAATCATGGTTTCCGTTCCCGGCCCACCGAGCTGGTGCGTATGCAATTTCTCGCCATTGACATTGGTCTCTACTGTATAGTGCCCAAAAACATTATCAGGTGACCTGTTGTCATGCCAGTAAACGGTTACGGTCGATTCACTTCCATTCGGACAGTCTTTAGACGTTAACCCAAATGGATCAACCCACGAAATAGGATTAGGTGCATACTGGCAATTGTTTATCCCCCCGTGTAATCCAACTGGATCTTGTTGGATAAAGCACCCTAACTCAGGATCAAAATACCTAAACCGGTTATAATGCAGCCCACTCTCTTCATCAAAATACTGCCCCTGGAACCGGATCGGCTGGGCGATTTCTTCTCGGTGGGCTATGGCCAGGTTGCCGTAGGTTTTGTAGCTGACATTCCAGACCACTTCTCCTTCAGCATTGGTCAGTGTGTCCGGTGTGCCGAGATGATCCAGGTGGTACTGGTATACCTCTCCATCTTCGCTTAGCGCAAGTGGCTTGAAGGTTTCAGGCTCGAAGTAGTAGGTGCGGGATTTCAGGTCCTGGCTGGTTGCGGAGTCTCGAGTGGTTTCCTGAAGCGGTACGTCGCCATTCCACAGGAATTCAGTGGTAATACCCTGCCCCTGCTTGCGCACACGACGGCCGAGGGGGTCGTACTGGTACTGGGTTTCCGATTGAAATTGTGGCTCGCCGGAATCATCCAGTTTGTACTGGGCCACGGCGACAAGCTGGTGCTTGCTGTTGTAGCGATAGCCGGTCTGGAGTTTTTGGCCTTTGCCGCGCAGGGCCGCGGTGCGATTGCCGTGGACGTCGTATTCGTAGTGGGTGTCGCCGCGGAACTGCAGGCGGTTGCCATTTACCTGGGTACTGCTGGCCTGCTGCTTCGCTTCTTCCGCGCTGCCTGCCGCGGCGAGGATATTGTGCGCGGGATCGTGGACGAAATGTTCCGGGGACGGGCCGTCTACCTGGGTCAGGCGATCCAGTGCATCGTAGTGGTAGCTGCGGTTGCCGCGCAGACTGTCGTTGATCTGGGTGAGCTGGCCACTGCGATTGTAGCCGTAGCTGCGCTCCAGCAGCGGATTTTCTACGGGCCTATTTATATCCGCAGCCTTGCCCACCCGGAGGCTTTGCAGGCGCCCCTGGGGGTCGTAGCTACTACTGGTGATGAGGCCGTTGCCGTGTTCCCGGGCGACTTCTCTACCGAGCGCGTCGCGATCGATAGAGGCCAATAGTGTCGCCGCTTCTGCGCCGGCAAACCGGGTGTGCAGGCTCTGGAACTGGCCCACTTCGTTGTAGGCGTAGTTCAGTTCTTCGCCACTGGGCAGGCGGGTGACGATACGGTTGCCCGCTTTATCGTATCGATGCAGGATTTCTGCGTTGTCCTGCCAATCGCCAATCAGGCGACCGCAGGCGTCGTAGTCCCAGCGCAACTTGCGGTGGGCGTTTTCCGCTTCAATCATCTGTCCGGCACGATTGTAGCGGTAGCTGGTGGTGCCGTCCGGGGTAATTTCCTGAAGCAGACGGCCGAAGGCATCCCGCTCGTACAGAGTGTCCACGCCCTTGCCTGTGGCCAGGTCGGTAACGGCGCGACTGGCAATCAGGTGACCAGCGCGGTTGTAGGCGTAGCGCGTGGTACGCCCGTCAAAACCGACTTCTTCGGTCAGGCGCTCGTTCAGGTCATACTTGAGCTGGTATTGCTCGCCCTTTTCGTTGGTGAGACCAATCAGATTGCGCTCGCCATCGTACTGATACTGCAGGCAGCTGCCATCGGGGTTGGTACGTACTTTTACCTGACTCAACCCATCGTAGTCATAGCGGGTGCTGCGTCCTTCCGGATCAATAATTTCGGCCAGGAGCCCCTGGGGATTGTACCGGTACTCAGTGCGTCCTCCATCGGGAGCAATAACGGCACTTATACGGTCCTGCGCATCGTACTCGTAACGGGTGTAGAGATCCGGGCCGTGTTGCACCTCGATCAGACGCTGGTGCATGTCGTAGCGGTAGTGCTGGGAGCGACCGGCAGCATCGTGCACCGCCGAGAGTTTACCCTGTGGGTTCCACAGGTAGCGGGTGGTCTGCCCAAGCGGATTGGTGATACTGCCGATCAGGCCGATGGGGTTATAGGTGTAGCGGGTGACCTGCCCGAGGGGGTCGATACTGGCGGTAACCTGCCCACTTTCATTGAACTCACGCTGCCAGATTCGACCCGCGGCGTCGGTTATCTTTTCGGGCTGGCCGTTGCGGCTGTACTCAATCTTCTGAACGCCACCACTGGCATCGGTTTTGGCAATCAGGCGCCCGAAGCTGTCGTACTCAAACAGTTCCTTGTGCTCAAACCCTTCTTCGGCGGGCAGTTGAACTTCGGTGGGCTGCCCCAGTCGGTTATAGCGATACAGCGTCTCGCCACCTTCGGCGTTACGGTAGTAGATCGGCAGCGCCTGTTCGTTAAAACGATAACGTTCCGTCCCGCCACGGGTATCGGTGACAGCCACACCCTTGCCGTCCTCATCCCAGACAAAGGTGTAATCGTAGGTGGCCTGCCCGTCGATGGGATCGCCCCACTGGCGCAGACAGCGGGCACCGGGACCTGTGTCATCCCAGCGGAAGTGAAAGCTGTAACCGGTTTTGAGGGTCCGTTTCTTGATCAGGTGGCCCACATACTCGTATTGCTCGCTGTGACCATTCGCGTCAATCGCGCGCACGAGGTCACCCTGCGCATCGTATTCGTACCGCGCCAGCGATGAGATCTGACCATCGCGACTTTCTTTTTTCAGCTCACCAATTCTGCCATTCACCGGAGTGATGTGAAGCGCCTCGCCCAGGCTACTCTCCACACAAATCAACTGACCTTTTACATAGTGAAAGCGATAGAAGTTGCCGTAATCATCACGGATCTCTGACAGTTTGAGCGGGCCCCCGGCACCTGCCGCACGGAAGTGCTTCTGCACTCCTCGCGGGGCACCGTATGGGGTAATAATCCAGTGATCATCATTTTCCCGGGCAATGGACAATTGCTCCACGACGTTGTGGCTACGGCCGCTTGCACCGGGAATGGGCAGGCGAATAACACGCCCCTCGGCATCGTGCAGAGCCACCTCTTTCCGCGCCCTTTCAATAATGAGCGTTTCGCCAACGGTGTGACTCCACCCCACCCCGAGACCGCTGTCCCGGGTACTGCTACTGCGGTAGGTGCGCGCGAGCGTCAATGGCAGGGGCCCGTCCAGAACCGTATCCACCAGAGTGAGCCGCTCCTCCCCGGTTTTCAGGTTGATCGGCTCGCCGCTTTCACAGGCACGGGCGTTGCATTGCGTCGTTTTACCGGACTCTGTGGTGCCGACCGCATCACTCTGGTTGTCGGGCGCATCAGAATCGCGGGGTTCAGGTCCGTTGCCGGGGGATTCTTTTTGTTTCCCGGCCGCAGACTGTTTTTTCCCGCCTCCTGTCGCAGCACCACCAGATCCACCACTGCCACCGCCCGGAACCGCAACCTCCTCAGACTTCAAAGCACTGTAGGACGAGTTATCGATCTTGGCCCCGCGTTTTTTCTGCAGAATTTTTCGCTGCTTTTGGTAACGGGCAAAATCGATGATCAAATCACCCACATCTTTAAACCGAAACATCAGGCGCGCGTTCTTCGCCATGGCGCCAGCAGCACCAACGCCACCGGTAAAGGCGGCGAGCACAATGGTCAATACGATTTCGAACACGCCACCGCCGGCAAACTCCGATATTTCCAGGCTGTGCTGTGCTTTTACGTAATCCCTGGCAAAGCGGCTGATATCATTGCGCAGGGCCGAGTCATCGTAGACCAGCTGTGCAACTTCGAAGGCCTGCTTTAACTGCTCCTCGGTAATCGTGGACGGATCGAAACCAAGTACGTCCACCACTTCTTTTTTGACTTCACCGGCGTATTCGTTGCGCGACGCCTCAAAGCTCTTATCGTGCACCAAGTAATCGTATGTCGCGCCAGCCAATTCGTATTGCATGCGGACCGGATTGACCACCATCGCCACTTCGGCAAGGTCTTTCGCCCATACCGCCAGACCCCAAACCGCATCGCCAAAACCTTTGGCGCCTTGACTGATGTGGGCACCGACTTTCTCCAGTTCGGAACGCTTTTCGTGAACGGCCTGAATACGTGCAGCTTCGATGCGTTCTTCCGCGACAATCTTCTGCAGCGCCAGACGGATTTTGTGGCGAATACCGGACTGACGCTCTTCCAGCACGGCTTCACCGAACGGGGCTTCCTCGATCAGGATTCGGTGATTGCGCACTGCGGCGTACACCGCTTTGTGCTCTTCGGAGAAATGCGGCGGAATACCGGGGAACTGTGCGGTGTGCAGGAGCGAATGTTTCTCAGGCGCGAAGGCATCAACAGCACAGGCTGTGTCATTGGCGAGAAACAGATCAAAGATTTTATCCAGTGCAGATAGAGGAAACGTACTCAGTAAATCTGCAGAGGCGTCGTTGTCAAACATAAAATTGGGGCTCTGCCAGCCCGCAACCACGCGAAACCGTTGACCACGTTGATTCTCTACATACACCTGCATGAACTTTCCCTTTCCACTACGCAGCGACCCCAAGCCCACATCATGAACGATGGTGCCAGTTACGCAAATCCTTGAAGGAGAAATTCTAAATTAAGAGCGCGGCACGGCAAAGCGGCGCGCGAGATGAAATGGGGAAAACTGTGGAGAATTTACCGGTTATGTTTTGTGCGCAACACTGACTGTTACGGCAGTGCCAGTTAGCCGCGACTACGAGACTGCACGCCCGCAAAGTTATCGCGACTAACTGGTACGCTTACGAATTTATGCAATCGACCTCACGGGTGCTTAACGGCGAACACAGGCATCCAACTGCATGCGGTAGAGTTCAGCCATTTCCTCGTCTATACAGCAGAAAATAACGTGGCGGGGACCGCCGTCGCGGTCGAGATGGTTCTGAGCCTGCTCAACGGCAATTTCTACTGCAAGCTCCGGGGGGTAGTCGTAGACACCACAGCTGATGGCAGGGAATGCAATGGAATGGGCGTGTTCGCGCCGCGCAAGGTTGAGACACTGGCGATAACAGCTGGCGAGTAGCTCCGGTTCGCCAAGATTACCGCTACGCCAGACCGGGCCGACCGTGTGATAGATTCGCTTCACCGGCAGCCGGTATCCGGCGGTGGCGCGCACTTCCCCTACCGGGCAACCGCCAATAGCGCGGCAGGCCTCCATCAACTCTGGGCCTGCCGCACGGTGGATGGCGCCATCAACGCCGCCTCCGCCGAGGAGCCTCTGGTTGGCTGCATTGACGATTACATCCACATGCAACCGAGTGATATCACCGAGGTGTACTTCGATCACTCCAACTACTCCAGCCGCGGCACCACCGATCAATTGCGCAACGTTGCGCGAATACCGCGATCAGACTACTGCTTTTGCCCCAGTAATTGACGGTGGCGCGTTGAAATTCCTTCAGGGCAATGCGTCACGGCACTTACTAAAACAATAGCAGCTGCGGAGAGTACGAATCCCGGTAAAAGCTCGTATATATCGAAGATGCCACCAGAGAGCTGTTTCCATACCACTACGGTTATACCCCCGACCAGAACCCCTGCAATCGCACCTGCACCGGTCATCCGCGACCAGTAGAGGCTGATCAGTATTGCTGGGCCAAATGCAGCTCCCAGCCCCGCCCAGGCATAGGCGACCACATCCAGCACCTTGGAGCCCGGGTCCATCGCGACGCCCACCGCAATTAATGACAGCGCCACCACTGCCCAACGGCCCACTTTCACGATACTTTCCGACGATGCCTGCTTGCCGAACCACACATGGTAAATATCTTCTGCCAGTGCCGCGGATGACACCAGCAACTGGGAATCTGCGGTGCTCATGATTGCCGACAGGATCGCCGCCAGTAGAATACCGGCAACCAGAGGGTGAAATAGAGACTCTACCAGGGCCATAAAGATCCGTTCGCCATCCGGCAATGTCGCGGTAAGCTCCAAGTGGCCGAACAGGCCCACACACATGGCACCGAGAAAGCCGGCCAGAGACCAGATCGCAGCGACAGTAGCCGCAGCCGGCATGTCATCCGGATGCCGCAGAGCCTTGAAACGGGCCAGAATGTGCGGTTGACCAAAGTACCCGAGCCCCCACGCCAGAGAACTCAGGATCGCAGCCACCCCCAGGGTGGCGCCGGTGTTGTCCCTCATCCAGTGCATCAATTCCGGATGCTCCGCCTGCATGGTCGTCCAGGCGCTACCCCAGCCGCCCTCATCGGAAATCACCATAATCGGGACAATCACCAATGCCAAGCTCATCAGTAACCCCTGGAAGACATCGGTCCAGGACACCGCGAGAAAACCGCCAAACAGGGTGTAGGAAATCACCGCGATCGCGCCAATCACCACCGCCCACTGGTAGTCCCAGCCAAATACGGTCTCGAATAATTTGCCGCCAGCAATCAGGCCGGAGGCCACATAGAACAGGAAGAACAGCAAAATGAAAAATGCGCAGATGGTGCGCAGCCAGGGGGTCGAGAGATTGAAGCGACGGTGCAGATACGCGGGTACGGTGAGCGAGTCGTCCAGCGCATAGCTGTAGATGCGCAACCGGCGCGCCATGGTGGTCCAGCTCAAGACAATACCGCTGAACAGGCCAATAGCAATCCACCCGGAAGAAAGTCCCGTGGCATAAGCCGCTCCAGGTAAACCGAGCAGCAGCCAGCCACTCATATCCGACGCCCCCGCACTCAGCGCTGCAACTGCGGGTGGCAGCGAGCGGCCGCCGAGAAAGTAGTCACTGGCATCCTTGGTGCGTCGGTAGGCGTACACGCCGATGGCGAGAATCAGTGCGAGATAGGCGATAAAGGTGAGGGCAACGAGCCACTGTCCGGACATTTGGGATTCCCCATCAAATTTGGCAGATTTAGCCACGTCCCGCGAAAGAATAGGCTGAATCCGTCGTTATTGGTCTTTATTGCGCGTAAATCTACCCATTCGCTGGCGGTTACTCAATCCACAAACTAAACCAAGGGTATGTACAGTTACCAAAAGCCGCCATGGATGGCGGTCACAGACTGAGCAGTTAAGGAAAGCGAAAGCATTATGGGTATTTGTCTGGACGAGCTGCGCCAGTTCGTCGTTCGTCCCACCTTAAAGCAGTTGCGTGCCTGGTCTCCAGGAATGGAGGCTCTGCTACTCGGCACTGCGGCACAGGAATCCGAACTGGGCTTTCACCTCAAGCAGGGGCGTCGCCACGGAATGGGGATTTTCCAGATACTTCCCAGCACCCATCGACAGATATGGGATAAATATCTGATCAATTTCCCTCCGCTCGCTTCCAAAGTCCGCGGCCTTGCCAGCCAACGGGATTTCCTGCAACACCCCCACGCCGAACTCGCTACCAACCTACGCTACGCCACCGCAATTGCCTGGCTGGTGTACCGCGCCGCCGGTGTCGACCATGTGGAAAGTGACAACCTGCCGAAGATGGCCAAGTTGTGGAAAAAACACTTTCACCATGGCCCGAGCGCACGCCTACGGGATTTTGTAGACAGCTATAGCAAACTGGTGAAACCCACCGAAAAACCTTCACCTGAAAACGAAAAAGCCGCAGTAAAAACCGCGGCTAGGGAAAAGACAGCTAGCAAGAAAACCGATTGCCTGCTGGTGGAAGAAGATGAGCTTATAGATTCCGCGCCTCAATATACATCGGCTGCGCCGCCTCTTCTGCGGGCTCCGGCCCCTCATCGCGCGCATCCTCCGGAATCCACGAATCCACGTACTGCTCGATCGCACGCGCGTCCACCGCAGGTGCGGGCTTAGAGCGATCCAGCTCCAGGCTTTCAAAATCGTACAGGTCCCGATCCGCCAGCTGCGAGGGTGAAACCCGTGTCAGTGCGGCGAAGATATTGTCGCTGCGACCGGGAAACTTCCTGTCCCATTCACTCAATATACCTTTGATCGCCTGGCGCTGGAGGTTCTCCTGACTCCCGCAAAGATTGCACGGAATAATCGGGAACTGCTTGTGATCCGCAAACGCAATCAGATCCGTCTCGCGGCAATAGGCCAGCGGGCGGATCACAATATTGCGCCCGTCGTCCGCGCGCAGTTTCGGCGGCATCGCCTTCAGGCGGCCACCATAAAACATATTCAGAAACAGCGTCTCGACTATATCGTCTTTGTGATGCCCCAGGGCCACCTTGGTGGCACCGATTTCTTCGGCAAAGCCATACAGAGTGCCGCGGCGCAGGCGTGAGCATAGGCCGCAGGTAGTCTTGCCTTCCGGCACCACCTCCTTCACCACACTGTAAGTGTCCTTGTTCACGATGTGATAAGGCACGCCAATGGATTGCAGGTATTCCGGCAAAATATGCTCCGGGAAACCCGGCTGCTTCTGATCCATATTCACCGCCACCAGTTCAAAATGCACCGGCGCCGTCTTCTGCAGATTCATCAGGATTTCCAGCATCGCGTAGGAATCCTTACCACCAGACAGGCACACCATCACCTTGTCGCCCTCTTCAATCATATTGAAGTCAGCGATCGCCTTGCCCACATTGCGACGCAGGCGCTTTTGCAGCTTGTTGAATTCCAGCCGCTCGCGGCGGTTTTCCAGATCAGACATTGGGTAGTTCTCGAAAATTCTTGAGGTATTGCAAGTGGGCCGGTCAGCATTGAAAACTATTGCGCTAAGGCGCTGACACCGGTGAAGCCATTGCGGGACCGTCTGTGGCCATGGATGGCCACAGCCGAGCGTTCATGGATGAACTCGTAGCGTGTCCCGCAATGGCTTCACCGGGGACAGGGCCGCCCCGGAGCCATCTACGAAGCCCCACCACTAAATGGAGCCCCAGCAAAAATCAGGGCGCGATTGTACGCTTTCCGATCAGGAAGTGCACAGGCTATCGGACCGAGCATCCTCATTAGCTTTTAAAATGGCTTCCAGGCAGGGCCACACATGATCCAGCAGAGCCGGCTGTGCCTTAGCCGTGGGGTGAATACCATCGGTCTGCATCGCCCCCTCCACCAGCGCTACCGTCTCCAGAAAGAACGGCACCAGCGGCACCTGCTGCTCTTCGGCCACCTTCGGATAGACCGCCGCAAACGCCTTGGTGTACGCCTTACCGTAATTTGGCGGCATCTGCATACCCAGAATCAGCACCTCCGCGCCCCCTTCCCGGGCCAGCTTCACCATCCGCGCCAGGTTGTTGTGCAGCGCCCGCGGTGGGTAACCGCGCAGACCATCATTGCCCCCCAGCTCCAGCACCAGCCAGTCGGGTGAATACTCACTCAGTAAGCGTGGCAAACGGGTCAGGCCACCGGCGGATGTTTCCCCGCTGATACTGGCGTTCACCACCTTCACCGCCAGCTCCTGTTCGGCTAGCCGGTCCCGCAATAACTGCACCCAACCCTCGCGCTCATCCAGGCCATAGGCCGCACTGATACTATCTCCCAGTATCAACAGAGTGCCCTCTTCTGCAGCCGGCTCATCCGCTCTCGCCGTGTGCCCGTAACACAAAGCGGTCAACAGCAGACCACACACGATAAAACCGGGGGCAAGGTGCCGGAAAAAAACTGCCGCCATGTCATACTCTCCACTTCTGAACACGCACATTTTGCAGGAATTACAGGGACTTGCCATGTCAGTGATGCTCAAAGCCGAAAACCTTCAACACCGCGTCAGTACCAGCGAAGGCCCACTGACCCTTCTGAACGACATTTCCCTGCAACTTCCCCCCGGCCAGAGCCTGGCCATCACCGGGGCTTCCGGCTCCGGCAAATCCACCCTGCTGGGCCTGTTGGCCGGCCTCGATCGCCCCACCGAAGGCAAGATCTGGCTCGCGGGCGAGGAAATCACCGCCATGGACGAAGAGCAGCGTGCCGCCCTGCGCGCCCGCTGTGTCGGCTTCGTGTTCCAGACATTCCAGCTGCTGCCCGGCCTCACCGCGCAGGAAAACGTCATGCTGCCAAGCGAACTTCGCGGCGAGCGCAACGCCGGCAAGCGCGCCGAGGAATTTTTAGAGCGCGTCGGCCTCGGCCATCGCCTGCACCACTACCCGCGCCAGCTGTCCGGTGGCGAGCAGCAGCGCGTCGCCATCGCCCGCGCCTTTTGTAGTATCGCTGCCGGCGGACGCAGTATTGCCAACCAGAGCTCTGACACCTCTTCCGGAATAAATAGCGGCATTCTGTTCGCCGACGAACCCACCGGCAGCCTGGACGCCAATAACGGTGAGAAAGTCATCGACCTGCTGTTCAACCTCAATGCCGAGACCGGTACCACCCTGGTACTGGTCACTCACGAACAGCGCCTCGCCGAGCGCTGCGGTGCCCACCTGCGCATGGCCGCCGGTGAAATCACCAGTGCCGATATTCCCGACTCGTTTTTAGGAGATCAGTTTGGTGATCAGACGGAGGTGTCCGCCTGATGCTGCCACTGAAACTCCTCGGCCGCGACTGGCGCGGCGGTGAACTGGCTCTCATTGCCACCGCCCTGGTGCTGGCGGTCACCTGTGTCACCGCAATCGCCCACTTTTCCGACCGACTCACTCGTGCCATGCATATCCAGTCCCAGAGCTTCCTGGCTGCAGAGCGGGTGGTACAGAGCAGCAAGAAAGTCCCACAGGCATGGTTGGCCAAAGCCGATGAACTGGGGCTGAAGCAGGCCCAGACCACCACCTTTGCCTCCATGCTCTCCGCCGGAGATGAATTCCAGTTCGCCTCGGTAAAAGCCGTGAGTGATGACTATCCGTTGGTCGGCCACCTGGAAATGCGTGCAAGTGCGGATGACATTTCCCGCGAGATCCATCAGGGCCCACCTCCCGGAGAAGTGTGGCTGGAAGCGCGCCTGCTGCCGCTGATGAATCTGTCGATCGGCGACGACCTGCAGCTGGGTGACACCGATCTCAGGGTCGCCGGTATCCTCGACCACGAACCGGACCGCGGTGCCAATCTCTTCTCCATGGGCGCGCGCGTGATGATGCACCAGTCGGATCTCGCCGCCACTAACATCCTGCAGCCCGGCAGCCGCGTCACCTATCGCTACCTGTTTGCCGGTGACGACTCGACTCTCGACCAGTATTTCGATTGGCTCAAACCCCAGCTCACTGACCACCAGCGGGTGATCGACCTGGAAGAGGGCCAACCCCGTGTCGCCCGCACTCTGGATCGCGCAGAGAGCTTCCTGTTTCTGGCGGCCAGCCTCGCGGTACTGCTCGCCAGTGTTGCCGTCGGCCTCGCCGCCCGCCGTTACGGCCTGCGCCACGCCAACTACGTGGCGGTGATGAAAAGCCTCGGCGCCGGCAAGAGCAAAATACTCGGAATCTACATTGGCCAGATGACCGCCCTGGCCCTGATCGCCACCGCCATCGGTCTCGCCCTCGGTTCCCTCATCCAGTCCCAGGCGGTAAACCTGCTGGAAGGCTTCTTCCCGGTTACCCCGCCCCCCAGCGGCCTGCAACCTCTGCTCGTGGGTCTTGCTACCGCCGTCGCCTGCGTGATCGGCTTCGCCCTGCCGCCCCTGTTCCGCCTCGCCCAGACCGCCCCCATGCAGACCCTGCGCCAGGACTGGAGCAATCCGGACAAGCGGGAATGGCTCGGCCTGATCCCCGGCCCCCTGTCTATGCTGCTGTTGATCTGGTGGCTCTCTGGCAGCATCGCCATCACCGTCGCCCTGCTCGCCGGCCTCGGCCTGCTCGTGGCTGGCGCCGCCCTGATCAACCGCCTGCTGGTGCGCGGAAGACTCGCGTCCCTCGGCGGCAGCTGGCGTATTGCACTGGGCAGCCTGCAACGCCGTGCCGGCTTCAATACTCTGCTGATTGCCGCCTTCGGCACCGGCCTGCTCGCCATGCTCGCCATGTACTACGCGCGCACCGCACTGATCGACGAATGGCAGATGCAACTCCCGGCAAACGCCCCCAACCACTTCCTCGTCAACATCGCCCCCTACGAGCTGGAGGGCGTGAAGCAAAAAGTGGAAGGCAAAAACCTCGAAGGCAGCGAGTTCTACCCCATGGTGCGCGGCCGACTTATCGCCGTAAATGGCACCCCTGTGGACGAACGGAAACACCAAACCGGCGCCATCCGCCGCGAACTCAACCTGAGCTGGACCGACACCCTCCCCGCCGACAATAAAATTGTCGCCGGTGAATGGTGGAATGAAGACCTCAACGAAGGCGTCTCTCCCCAAGGTGTTTCGGTCGAAGTCGAAGTCGCCGCCCGCCTCGGTCTCCAACTCGGCGACATCTTGCGCTTCTCCATCGGCGGCCTCGAAACCGAAGCCACCGTCACCAGCCTGCGCACCCTGGACTGGAACAGCATGCGCCCCAACTTCTTCATGCTGTTCGCCCCGGGAAGCCTCGACACCTTCCCCGCCACCTACATCCAGAGCTTCTACCTGCCGCCGGAAGACAAACTGTTCGTCAACGAACTGGTGAAAAACTTCCCCAGCGTCAGCATCATCGAACTGGACAAAATCCTGGAAAATATTCGCGAAACCATCGGCCAGGTCGCCATCGCCGTCGAGTCCGTTCTCGCGCTCATGTTAGTCGCCGGCGTACTCGTACTGATCGCCGGGGTCCGCGCCAGCATCGCCGAACGTTTGCAGGAAGCCGCCGTAATCCGCACACTGGGCGGCCGCCGGCAACTGCTGATGCGCAGCCTGATGGTCGAGTTCGGCTTGCTGGGTATTGCCGCCGGATTACTCGCTGCCTTTGGGACCGAAGCCACACTGGCGGTACTGACCCAGCGGGTCTTTGATATGCCGTTTAATTTCCACCCGGGACTGTGGCTGATCGGGCCGCTGGTTGGGGCATTGCTGGTTGGTACCGCGGGTACGCTGGCGTGTCGCAGTGCGGTTAGTCAGCCGCCGCTTAAAGTTCTGCGGGAATTGGCTTGATTACCGGCTTCGTAGCTCTGGATTCCGGCCTGCGCCGGAATGACGGTAGACGAAAGCTTACGAAGTAAAAAAGTACAATGCGAAGGCAGAGCACCTAAATGATGGATCTAGAGTTTGATAAAAACCACATCTGGCACCCTTACTCCTCCCTGATTAATCCACCGCCTGTTTACCCCGTCACAAGAGCCGAAGGGGTCAGAATTTACCTGGAAGACGGACGCGGATTGATCGACGGCATGGGTTCCTGGTGGAGCACCCTGCACGGCTACAACGTTCCCGAACTAAACGCCGCCATGCAAAACCAGATGGAAAAAATGAGCCACGTCATGTTCGGTGGCCTCACCCATGAACCCGCCATCGAACTTTGCAAAAAACTCGTCGCCCTCACCCCGGAGCCACTGCAGAAAGTCTTCCTCGCCGACTCCGGCTCCGTCTCCGTCGAAGTCGCCATCAAAATGGCCCTGCAATACTGGCACTCCCAGGGAAACCCGGAAAAAAACAAACTGCTCGCGCTGCGCAACGGCTACCACGGCGACACCTTCGGCGCCATGGCCACCTGTGACCCCGTCACCGGCATGCACCACCTGTTCGCCAGCCAGCTCACCCAACACCTGTTCGCCCCCGCCCCCAAACCAAAATTTGACGAACCCTGTACAGAGCAAGACACCGCCGAACTGCAACAACTGATCGAACAGAACCACCAAGACCTCGCCGCCGTCATCCTCGAACCCATTGTCCAGGGCGCCGGCGGCATGCGCTTTTACTCCCCGGAGTATCTGAAGCGTGTGCGTGAACTCTGCGACCAATACGATCTGCTCCTGATCGCCGACGAAATCGCCACCGGCTTCGGCCGCAGCGGCAAAATGTTTGCCTGCGAGCACGCCGGAATATCCCCCGACATCCTCACCCTCGGCAAAGCCCTCACCGGCGGCACCATGACCCTCGCCGCCACCCTGTGCACTAACAAGGTGGCCAACGGAATCTGCAACGGCGAAACCGGTGTATTCATGCACGGCCCCACCTTTATGGGCAACCCCATGGCCTGCGCCGTGGCCAACGCCAGTATCGACTTGCTACTGCGAAGAAACTGGCAACAGCAGGTTGATCGAATTGAAACCCAACTGAAAGCGGAACTGACCCCACTGAAAAATGCCGAGGGCGTTGCCGACGTTCGGGTACTCGGCGCCATTGGTGTCGTGGAAATGCAAAAGCCCGTAAATAATACAACCGTGCAAGAAAGCCTGATCAATCAAGGTATCTGGTTGAGGCCATTTGGAAAGCTCGTGTACACCATGCCCCCCTACATAATGAGTACAGGCGACCTAAGTTCGCTCACTTCCGCCATGTGCAAAACCCTGTCGACGCTGTAAAAATTTAATCAAAAAAATCGAAGTCTCCCTCCCCTTTTTAACCCCGTCGCCATGGCAACGGGGATCTCGTCACACTTCAAAAACACTGGCGTAAATTTCATTCCAGCAGCGGTTACATACACGTCCTTCTGTTGCGAACTATAGATTCGCTGGGCAGTTGATCCTGCCCGCAGATAAAGAATCAAAAATGAAGGAAGTCCCATGAAGCGAATGACTCGAACCACAAAACCGCTTGCAGCCGCGATCGCCGGTGTAAGCATGGCGGGCATCGGCCTGTTTTCTACTGGTGCCGTCGCTGCCAACTACGGTGAAGCACTGCAAAAATCCATCTATTTTTATGAGGCTCAACAATCCGGTCCCATCCCTGGCTGGAACCGTAACGAATGGCGCGGCGACTCCGGCATGCAGGATGGTGCCGACAACAACGTAGACCTCACCGGTGGCTGGTACGACGCAGGCGACCATGTAAAGTTCGGTTTCCCGATGGCAGCAACAGCGACCATGCTCGCCTGGGGTGCCATTGAGAACCAGGCGGCCTATGCACAGACCGGTCAGCTCGAACATCTGAAAAATAACCTAAAATTTGTCGCTGACTATTTCGTAAAGGCGCATACCGCGCCGAACGAATTGTATGGACAGGTGGGTGAAGGTGCGGTGGATCACGCCTGGTGGGGCTCTGCGGAAGTGATGCAGATGCCACGTCCATCCTACAAAATTGACGAGAACTGTCCGGGCTCGGATCTGGCCGGTGAAACCGCTGCGGCACTGGCTGCGATTTCCATGGTTTTCGAAAATTCCGACCCACAGTATTCAGCGACCCTGCTGGAGCACGCCAAGCAACTCTACAGCTTTGCTGATAACTATCGCGGGAAATATAGCGACTGCATCACCGATGCCACCGCGTTTTACAATTCCTGGAGCGGTTATAACGACGAGCTGGTCTGGGGTGCGGCGTGGCTCTATCGCGCCACAGGCGACCAGTCCTATCTGGATAAAGCCAACAGCTATTACGACAACCTCTCGACCGAGCCACAGTCGCCAGTGCGCTCTTACAAATGGACCCACGCCTGGGACGACAAGGGCTATGGCAGTTACGTGCTGATGTCTATGCTCACCGACAACCCCCAGTATCGCGCTGACGCCGAGCGCTGGCTGGACTACTGGACCACCGGCTATGAAGGCAACCGCGTAACCTATACCCCCGGTGGCCTGGCGCACCTGGATCGCTGGGGCGCCGCCCGTTATGCCTCCAACACCGCTTTCATCGCGCTGATCTATTCCGACTACCTGAAAGCAAACGATGCGGACAACCCCAAGGCACAAACCTACTACGACTTCGCCGTCAGCCAGATGGAATATCTGCTCGGCGACAACCCGATGAATATGAGCTATCAGATCGGCTACGGCTCTGTGTATCCCACATCACCGCACCACCGCACCGCACACGGCTCCTGGAACGACAGCCTGTCTGACCCGGTGGATAACCGCCACACTCTGGTGGGTGCACTGGTGGGCGGTCCGGATGCCAGTGATGGGTTTGAAAATGACCGCGGCGATTACATTCTCAACGAAGTAACCACCGACTATAACGCCGGCTTCACCGGCGCCCTGGCACGCCTGTGGATGGACTTTGGCGGCAACCCGATTCCGGAAGACAGCTTCCCGGCACCGGAAGAGCGGGATACAGAATTCTTCGTAGATGCGAAGCTGAATTCCACCGGCCCGCGCCACACCGAAATCAGCGCGCGCCCGCATAACCGCAGCGCCTGGCCGGCACGTCTGACCGACAACCTGAGCCTGCGTTACTGGGTGGATATTTCCGAGCTGGTGGATGCCGGCTATTCTGCCAGCGACCTGGAACTGAATACCGCCTACAACCAGGGCAGTGATTTTACCGGCCCGCACCCCTGGGGTGATCCCGCAGACAATATCTACTACGTCGAAGTGTCTTTCGAGGGTGTGGATATCTTCCCCGGCGGCCAGTCCGATAGCAAAAAGGAATCCCAGTTCCGGATTGGCGTGCGCGAAGGTTTGCCCTGGGATCAGAGCAATGATCCATCCTGGGACAACTACGGCAGCAGCCGTGAAGAAGCGCCGCGCATTGCCCTCTACGACGACGGCAATCTGGTCTGGGGTGAGGAGCCCGGTGAAGGTTGCGGCGGCAGCTCCGGTGTGAACTGTGTTCCGGTGGCTGACGACGTTTTCGTTGAAACCGGATTCGAGTCTCAGGTGATGGTAACCCTGTCCGGCAGCGATCGCGACGGCAGCATCACCGGCTACACCGTGGAAACCTCCCCGGGTAACGGCAGCCTGAGTGGCACTGGCGCAGAACTGCTGTACACACCGGATGCCGGCTTCTTCGGCATCGATAGCTTCACCTACACCGTCAGTGACGATGCCGGCGCTGTTTCCGCACCGGCCACCGTGACCATCGATGTAGAGTCCCCGCCCATCCCTGCGGTCAGCATCACCTCGCCGGCCAACGGCAGTACCTTTGAGGAAGGGGAAGACATTACCGTGCAGTACACCCTGCAATATGCAGACGGTGTAAACCTGTACCTGGACGGAGCGCTCACCGGCAGTGCCAATGGTGCCACCGACCTAGTAATTGATGCCCCCTCACTCGGCAACCACGTGATCGAAGTGCGCGCTGTGGACGATGGTGAAGAGCTTAGCGCTACCGACAGCGTTTCCATCGTCGTGGAAGAGCAATCTTCCGGTGGTGGAGAAGGTGTGCAGTGCTCCGTGGACACTGCCGACAGCTGGAACACCGGCTTTGTCATCAATGACATCGTTGTGGAAAACAACGGTGATAGCGCCATCAGCAGCTGGGAAGTAACGCTTACGTTTGCCAACCCCATCAGCATCGTGAATGGCTGGAACGGCGAGTTCCAACTGTCCTCTGATGGCCGCAGCGTCAGCGTCACCAACGCCGCCTGGAATGGAAACCTGCAACCGGGCGCCTCTGCCAGTGCCGGCTTCCAGGGCGGACACAATGGCGACTTCGCCCTGCCAACCTGTAGCGCTGACTGATATCCGGTAGCACCCACAATGAGCATCCGACAGACATCGCGTCTGTCGGGTGTTTTTCCGTTTCTCTTCAAATATTAATTAGAGTCTTGAAAATACAATGAAGACATTGACAACACTTTCATTGGCCACTGCGCTGGCCGCGTCCCTCTCTGCTCCGTCATTTGCCGAGGCACTGCCGGATGACGATTGGCTGCGTGTGGAAGGCAACCAGATTGTCGATCAACAGGGCAACCCGGTATGGCTGACCGGCGCCAACTGGTTCGGATTCAACGCCAGTGAGCGGGTATTTCACGGCCTGTGGGCAATAAACCTCGAAAACGCTATGGCGGATATCGCCAGCCGCGGTATCAATATTCTCCGTGTTCCCATTTCCACGGAACTGATTTACGAGTGGCAAAGCGGTATGGCCGCAGTGCCGAGCATCAACGACTACGCCAACCCGGAGATTGCCGGGAAAACCACACTTGAGATTTTCGACACCACAGTGGCGCTTGCGAAAAAGTACGGCGTCAAAATCATGGTGGATGTACACAGTGCCAAAGCGGATAACTCCGGTCACTTCGCGCCCATGTGGTACAACGAAGAGCTCACTTCCGAAATTTTCTACGAAACCTGGGAGTGGATGGCGGATCGCTATAAAAATGATGACACCGTCATTGCATTCGATATTGAGAACGAGCCTCACGGCAAACCCTGGGCGGATTCTCCCTACGCCAAGTGGGACAGCTCTACTGACGAAAACAACTGGAAATACGCCTGCGAAACTGCGTCCAAGCGTATTCTCGCCATCAATCCCAACGTGCTGGTTCTGTGCGAAGGCATCGAGTCTTACCCGAAGGACGGCGTGACCTGGGACAGCGATTCCAGTAAAGATTTTCACAACTACTGGTGGGGCGGCAACCTGCGCGGTGTGGCAGATCACCCGATCGATCTCGGCCCGCACCAGGATCAGCTGGTCTACTCACCCCATATCTACGGTCCGTCGGTCTACCTTCAGCCCTGGTTTGAGCCGGACTTTACCTATGAATCCCTGATGGAGGACGCCTGGAGAGACAACTGGTTCTACCTGTATGAACAGGGAATTTCGCCGCTGCTGTTCGGTGAATGGGGCGGCTTTATGGACGGCGGTCAGAACGAAAAATGGATGACCTACGCCCGCGATCTGATTGTGGAGCACAAGCTGCACCACACCTTCTGGTGCTTGAACCCCAACTCCGGCGATACCGGCGGTCTCTGGGGCTATGACTGGAAAACCTGGGATGAAGAAAAGTACGCGCTGCTCAAACCGGCACTGTGGCAGAACACGGATGGCAAGTTTGTAGGCCTGGATCACCAGGTGCCACTTGGCAGCAGTGAAACAGGTATTACGGTAAGCGAGTTTTACGGCAATGATAATCCGGTGCTGGATATCGTGACGCCGACTTCCGGTAGTGAATACTTGGTAGAAGAAACAATCACCGTCGCCTTCAACCAGCGCAAAAGCAGCGGTGCCAACATCTATATCGATGGTGGCCTGGTCGCCAGTGCGGAAAGCAGCCCCACCACCATTACCGCACCGGCAGCAACAGGTAGCTACCTGTTAGAGCTTGTCGCGCTGGACAGCGCGGGTATCGAGCTGTCTGCAACGGATAGTGTACAGATTCAGGTGGTTGATGAAGTGATACCGGATCCAGAACCGGAATCCGACATTGCCTGTGTACCCGGTGAAGCCGACAGCTGGACAGACGGATTTGTACTTAACACCATCACTGTCACCAACAACGGCGACAGCGCGGTAAGCGGCTGGGAGGTCAAACTGAACTTCAGCGGGGGCAATACCTTTGACAGCGGCTGGGGTGGCAACTTCACCGCAGAAAATGGGGGCACTCTGGTCACCGTTAGCAATCTGGCATGGAACGGCAACCTGCAGCCCGGTGCGAGTGCCAGCTTCGGTTTACAGGGTACTCATACCGGAAGCTATGTAGAGCCCACCTGTACGGCGAACTGATTTCCGTACCCGGGAACTAAGAGCACCAACTGAAAAGGCCCTCAGGGATACTTCCCCGAGGGCCTTTTTATTTGCACGACTTGTGATTCAGCAATAACGAAATCAATACTTGACGCTACAGCCGTATGCACGACTCGAAGCCACCGCCACTTGCTCGCCTTTCAGTGCTGCATCAAATGCTGCGGCCACATAATTGTTGGAGGTGGGGATGACCGCGGGATTGGCGGAATCGTTATCGTCGATCGCACCGGCGTAAACTACCTGCCCTTCCGGGTTAATGATAAACATATGTGGTGTAGTCTTGGCCCCGTACGCGCGCCCCATACTGCCGTCGGTATCCAACAGGAAGGGAGCGCTTGCCGCGAGCTTGTGGCTCTCCGCCACTTCCAATGCCTGCGCCGGTTCCAGGTAGCCCTGCTTGCCTTTCGCAGAAGAGATAACGGTCAGCCAGTTGATGTCCTGGTCGGTGTACTTTTTCTGTAGTGCCTGCATATTGCCACTACCGTAATGTTTCTTCACATAAGGGCAGTCCTTGTTGAACCACTCCAGCACCAACCACTGACCTTTGTAGTCTTCCAGGCTGCGGGTCTCGCCTTTTGCATCCACCTCACTGAACGCCGGTGCCTGCTCGCCGGGGACCGCGACTGCCATTGCCAACGCCGGTAGCGCAAACAGCGCGACACTGCTGATAAATTGACGAAAAGACCGTTTACCACTTACACGCTGAGTATTCACGATGACGCATCCTCTTGGTTGAAAATAGGGTAAAAAATTACTTGTTGTCGAATAGGGCTTCAATCATGTCCGTCTTCAAAATCTGCGGCAGCAATACTGGCTCCGTTTCTCCCGGTGCATACCAGGCGTAAACCGGTACCGAGTTTCTTCCCAGCTCCCCCAGTGCCCGGGTGATTTCCGGGTTCTGGTCGGTCCAGTCGGCCCGCACCAGATACACGTCATTCTCCCGGAACAGCGCCTCAACTTCCTGGGACTCCAGCACCAGCTTTTTGTTCACCTGACAGGTAATACACCAGGCTGCGGTGTAGTCGATAAATACGCCCTGCTCACGGGACAGCGCCTGATTGATCGCACTGCGATCATAGGGCTGCCAATTGCTGCTCTCCTGCGCCAGTGCCGCTCCTGCGGCGCCACTATGCTGCAGCTTGTTGGCGGCACCAAAACTCAATACCAGTGCCGCCAGCACCAGCCCCCACGCAAGCCAGCGGCTACCGCGGAACCCATGGCGCCCGAGCCAGAAAGCGAACACGATGGTCAGCATCAGCATGGCCCCGATCAGCCAACCGCTTTCACCCACTAGGCGACCCAGCACCCACAGCAACCAGATCACCGTGGCGTACAGCGGGAACGCGAGGAACTGGCGCAGGGTTTCCATCCAGGCCCCCGGCGCCGGCAAGCGGTTTAGTAACGCGGGAAAAGCGCACAGTAGAACAAACGGCAATGCAAGCCCGATGCCCAACCCGAGGAAGATCGCCATGGCGCCGTATGCCGGCAGTAAGGTGGCGGCACCCAGCGCGGCACCCATAAACGGTCCCGTACAGGGAGCTGCCACAAATACCGCCAGTACGCCGGTGACAAAAGATCCCCCGCGGCTGTTTCCGGCCAGGTTCATCAGGTGATGGCCAAACTCGTACAGACCACTGAACGACAGCGCCATAACCCAGAACAGTAGAATCAGCCCCAGCACCACCGGTGCCGACTGCAACTGGAATCCCCAGCCAATCGCTGCGCCACCGGCCCGCAGAACCAGCAGCAGCGCTCCCAGCACAGCAAAGGTCACCAGAACCCCGGCGGCATAGCGCAGGCCCTCGTCCAGACGCTCACCGGCGTGCTTTTCCGGGCCGACCAGGCCAAACAGCTTGATCGACAGCACCGGAAACACGCAGGGCATCAGGTTGAGAATGGCCCCTCCGGCAATGGCCGCCAGCACCAGCAGCCATAGAGGCTGTCCGCCATCCACCGGACTCGGCGCAGCAGTGGCCGCCGCCTGAATATCTAATTGCTCCAGCTGCCAGGCTCGAGAGCCATCGCTGATCACAAAACCGGTGCTGTCCGGTAAGGGCGCACCGGGCACCCGCTGGAAGGTGTAGCCGGTGGTGCTGCCGGACTGTGCAATCTGAGGGGCTTTGGCGGTCAGCAGGTTTCCATCGAGGGGGAAGACCGCCGGCGCTTCCGAGGAAGCGCCTTCACCCGCTTCCAGTACCAGCTGCAGACTGTCGCCGTCCGCTTCCGCGGTAACGTTCCGCACAGACCAGGGAAAACCGGTATTGCCGCTGACCGCAAGCGGAATCTGCGCGGCAAACCGATCTCGCAGCGCTCTGTCGCCTTGCGGCCACACCACCTGGTCCGCCACCGGGCGCGATAGGCTCATGGCACCGAAGCCGGGGATGCAGTCCACCTTGCACACCAGCCACTCCAGATTCACCACCAGCTCCATGCGCTCGGCTTCCGGTGTCACTGTGAACAGGTAGGCCACGTCACCTTCATAGCCGAGGTTGGTAAGGTGCTCGATGGGTAAACGCACCGGGAACGGCCACTGGATCTCGCCAACCTTGCCGCTGGCACCGATAAAATCAAAGCGCGGTGCAGCACCGGAATCGCCAGCGTTGCGCCAGTAGACGTGCCAACCGGGATCAACCTCGAAGTAAAAACCAATGGTTTCCTCACCGGGGCCGAAGGTATCCGGCGCCAGCCAGCGAACGTTTACATGGTCGCCACTGGCCGTTTCCTGAGCGGAAGACAGTGTGCTCCAGCCCGTAAACACACTTACAAGCAGCAGGAACAACAAGGGAAATAGAGTGCGGTGCACGTACGTATTCGACAAAAGAGACTCCACCTGACAGCCAGAACCGGTCGACCGGTCATATTGTTATACGCGCCGATCATTCAAATAGATTGTCGGCCCGGCTGCAAGGGGGGATTCGATAAGGTGAGAACGGGTGCGATAAGCGGATGCTGAGGGGAGCCGGGTAGCCGGGCTCAGCCCGGCGGAAAAACAGAGGGCCCGCACCTTGATCACTGCCCTTTCACGCCCTTCTCAATACGGTCACCGATGTCCCTGTCCACGTTGCGCCAGTACTCGAAAGCGCGCTTCAGGACTTCTTCGGAGACGCCAGCGGAGAGGTGCCCCACGACATTGGACACCAGGCGTTCCCTGCCCCCATCGTCCATGACCTCACGCACCAGCGTACCTGCCTGCACAAAATCGTCATCCTCTTTGTGGGGGATATAGGCAGCGTGCATAAATTCACCACTGGCTTCCCATTTCTCGGTGTAGCTATGGTTTGCACTGGGCCCTCCTTTGCTATTGGGGGCATATACTGGATCGGTAACATTGTCGACCCGCAACGCACCATCCTTGCTGTAGCTGTGTACCGGGCATTTTGGCCGGTTTACCGGGATCTGTTTGTAGTTGACCCCCATACGCGCGCGGTGGGCGTCCGCATATGAGAACACCCGTGCCTGCAGCATCTTGTCTGGACTGAAACCGATACCCGGTACCACGTTGTTGGGCTCAAACGCCGCCTGTTCGATCTCGGTGTGGAAATCCGTCGGATTGCGATCCAGCACCAGTTTGCCAACTTCGTGCAGCGGATAGTCTCCGTGCGGCCATACTTTGGTCAGATCAAAAGGGTTGAAGCGATAGTTCGCGGCTTCCTCATAGGGCATGATCTGCACGTGTAGTGTCCAGCTGGGGTGATCTCCGCTGGCGATAGCCTCAAACAGGTCGCGACGGTGTGCATCAGAATCCTGCCCGGCAATACGATCCGCCTCTTCCTGAGTCAGGCACTCCACACCCTGGTCGCACTTGAAGTGATATTTCACCCAGAAGCGTTCTCCTTTGGCATTCACCCACATATAGGTATGGCTGGAATAGCCATTCATATGTCGATAAGACTTGGGAATACCCCGGTCACCCATCAACCAGGTCACCTGATGGGCTGATTCCGGCGATAGGGTCCAGAAGTCCCACTGCATATCATGGTCGCGCAAGCCGTTGTCGGCGCGGCGTTTCTGAGATCGGATAAAGTGTTGAAACTTCATCGGGTCGCGGATAAAGAACACCGGCGTGTTATTTCCCACCAGATCGTAGTTACCCTGAGAGGTATAAAATTTAAGTGCAAAACCCCGTGGGTCGCGCCAGGTGTCCGGGCTGCCCTTCTCTCCAGCCACGGTAGAAAACCGGATCAGTGTGTCGGTTTTGGTATTGGGTTGAAATACCGCAGCCTTGGTATATGCACTCACGTCCCGGGTAACCGTAAAGTGCCCGAAAGCACCGGAACCTTTCGCGTGGGGCTGGCGCTCTGGAATATGCTCCCGATTGAAATTGGCCATCTGCTCGATCAGATAGTGATCCTGCAGAATGATGGGGCCCTGGGCGCCCACTGTCAGAGAGTATTCGTCACTGGCTACCGGAATACCGGCGTCATTGGTCGTGCGCTTCGAGTCGTCTTTTTTCACGTTCTGCTCCTCAGATTATCGCGATATTGGATCCGGATACCGCGCACCGGAATCATTAGGAAACAGAGGAAACCATAGTGCACTCATGCCCACATTGAATGAACCCAGACACACCCACTGCTAAAATGAACGCCAATTGACACCAACTGCTCCAACTTACAGGGTGCGAAGCAAAATGAGACCAGTATGCCAGCTTCCAATATCGACAAAGCCATTCGTCTGACACAGTACAGTCATGGCGCAGGCTGCGGCTGTAAGATCGCTCCCGCGGTGCTGGACAGGATTCTGGCAAACAGTGGAAGCAGCGCGGATCCCCTCCTCTGGGTAGGTAATGATTCCCGCGACGATGCGGCCGTATACGCCCTTGATGAATCCCGTGGCGTGGTATCCACCACCGACTTTTTTATGCCCATCGTAGACGACCCCTACGACTTTGGCCGCATTGCCGCCACCAATGCCATCAGTGACATCTACGCCATGGGGGCAGCCCCTATGATGGCTATCGCCATACTCGGTTGGCCAGTCAGCCTTTTGCCGCCGGAAGTGGCACGAGAAGTCATTCGCGGCGCGCGAGCCGTATGCGCAGACGCTGGTATTCCACTTGCCGGAGGTCACTCCATTGATGCACCGGAGCCTATTTTCGGACTCGCGGTAACCGGAATCGTCGACAAACAGCAATTGAAACGAAATAACACCGCAACCGCTGGTTGCGCGCTGTACCTCACCAAACCACTGGGCATCGGCATTTTCACCACAGCGGAAAAGCAGGGAAAGCTGCGAGAACAAGATATCGGCAGCGCATTGCAGCAAATGTGCACCCTTAACCGTGCTGGCAGCGTGTTTGCAAAACTCCCGCAGGTTAGAGCCATGACCGACGTCACCGGCTTTGGTTTACTCGGCCACCTGGTGGAAATGGCGGATGGCAGCAGGCTCTGCGCGCGTATCAATTACGATGCCGTGCCGCGACTTGATGGAGTGGAATACTACGTGGATCAGGGGTGTATCCCCGGTGGTACCGAGCGCAATTTCGACAGTTACGGCAAGCGGGTACGACTTGCCAGTGAGTTACAAAAACCTCTACTGGCCGACCCGCAGACCAGTGGTGGCCTGTTGCTTGCCGTAGAACCTGAAGGCAACGCGGAATTTCTCTCCACGGCGGCTCAGAATGGACTGCAATTATTGCCGATCGGAACGCTGGAAAATTCGTACACCGGCGGCCCGGCTGTAATTGTGGAATGAGGCAATAAGCGGTGCGAGAAAATCATCGGTCCGATACCGCAGACTACCGGTCAGTCTTTCTAGACGACCGGCCACTGATTGATACCCGTGCACCCACGGAATTCATCAAAGGGTCCTTTCCCACCGCTATCAATCTACCATTGATGAGCGACAACGAGCGCGAAGCGGTGGGCACCTGTTACAAACAGCGGGGCCAACAGGCAGCCATTGCTCTTGGGCACGAATTGGTGTCCGGCAAGACCAAGGAAGCACGAGTATCCGCCTGGGTACAATACGCCCGAGACAACCCAGACGGCTACTTATTCTGCTTTCGCGGTGGCCTGCGCTCCCAAATCAGCCAGCATTGGCTGCACGAAGCCGGTATTGATTACCCGCGGATTACCGGTGGCTACAAAGCCATGCGAAACTTCCTGATTGATGAACTGGAAATTGCCGCACACGATTGCCGGTTTACCATCCTGAGCGGCATGACTGGCACTGGAAAAACAGAAATCATCGCGCAACTATCGAATGCCATAGATCTTGAAGGGCATGCCAATCACCGCGGCTCCAGTTTCGGCAAAAAGGCCACGCCCCAACCGACGCAGATCAACTTTGAGAATGGACTGGCCATTGACCTGTTAAAGCGCCGCGCCCGTAAACAGAATCACTTTGTCTTGGAAGACGAGAGTCGCCTGATCGGGAAATGCTCCATCCCTTTTTCCCTTCACCGAAAAATGCAGCAAAGCCCCATCGTATGGCTTGAAGACGATTTCGAACAACGGGTTGATCGTATCCTTGACGACTATGTCATTAAACTCTGTGACGCATTTATTCGAGCGCACGGTCGTGAACGTGGCGCAGAGATTTACGCGGCATCGCTCCGTCAAAACCTGTTCAGGATTGCTAAACGCCTCGGCGGAAAACGTTTTCAGGAAGTCGATGCCATTATGCAGGAGGCGCTGCGGCAACAACTCGATTGCGGCGACACCAGCAGACACCGGTGTTGGATCACCCTCTTGCTACGGGACTACTACGACCCAATGTATCAGCACCAGATAGCAAGCAAAGCCGAGCGCACCCTGTATCGGGGTCGTCGCCATGAGGTAATTGAATACCTTCAGGCGGGAAGTGATTAGAGCGCACATAAAAAAACGGGCCTCGATGAGGCCCGTTTTTCGAAAGAACACAAATGGCAAAACTTACCAGCCGGTTACTTCCTTCAGTGCATCGCCAATTTGCGCCAGGGAGCGTACGGTTTTAACACCGGCATCTTCCAGAGCAGCAAATTTCTCGTCCGCGGTACCTTTACCACCGGAGATGATCGCACCGGCGTGGCCCATGCGCTTTCCGGGAGGAGCGGTTACACCCGCGATGTAGGAAACGACCGGCTTGGTGACGTTTTCCTTGATGTAAGCAGCCGCTTCTTCTTCAGCGGAACCGCCGATCTCACCGATCATAACGATCGCTTCGGTCTGTGGATCGTTCTGGAACAGTTCCAGAATGTCGATGAAGTTGGAGCCCGGGATGGGGTCGCCGCCAATGCCCACACAGGTGGACTGGCCGAAGCCGTGGTCAGTAGTCTGCTTTACGGCTTCGTAAGTCAGAGTACCGGAGCGGGAAACGATGCCCACTTTACCCGGCTTGTGGATGTGACCCGGCATAATACCGATTTTGCACTCACCGGGAGTGATCACGCCCGGGCAGTTCGGGCCGATCAGGCGTACGCCCAGCTCGTCACACTTAACCTTGGCGTCCAGCATGTCCATAGTAGGGATGCCTTCGGTGATGCACACGATCAGCTTGATGCCGCCGTTGGCTGCTTCCAGGATGGAATCCTTACAGAAAGGCGCCGGCACGTAGATGACCGAGGCTTCTGCCCCGGTAGCTTCTACAGCTTCTTTCACAGTATCGAATACTGGCAGGCCCAGGTGAGTCTGGCCGCCTTTGCCCGGGGTTACACCGCCGACCATTTTTGTACCGTACTCGATCGCCTGCTCGGAGTGGAAAGTACCCTGAGAGCCGGTGAAGCCCTGACAGATTACTTTAGTGTCTTTGTTAATCAAAACGCTCATTGATGAGTCCTCAAATTCTTGCTCGCTACGGAGTGATATCCATCCCTGGAGCCGCATTCCGGCCCGGCCATCCATGGCCGGTCGCTGACAAAGCTGCGGAAACACTCAGTTTCCGGACTATGTCAGCCCGCAGCTTTAACCACTTGCTCTGCAGCATCGGTCAGGCTGGTTGCAGCGATGATGTTAAGGCCGCTGTCGCTCAGAACCTTGGCACCCAGGTCTGCGTTGTTACCTTCGAGGCGAACAACTACCGGAATCTTAACGCCCACTTCTTTCACAGCGCCGATTACGCCTTCTGCGATCATGTCGCAACGCACGATACCGCCGAAGATGTTGATCAGAACGGCTTTTACGTTCTCGTCAGACAGGATGATTTTAAACGCTTCAACAACGCGCTCTTTGGTCGCACCGCCACCAACGTCCAGGAAGTTGGCCGGCTTGCCGCCGTGCAGGTTGACGATGTCCATGGTACCCATTGCCAGGCCAGCACCGTTTACCATGCAGCCGATGTTGCCATCCAGCGCTACGTAGTTCAGGTCCCACTTGGCTGCGTGTGCTTCGCGCTCGTCTTCCTGAGACGGGTCGTGCATTTCACGCAGGTCCGGGTGACGGTACAGCGCGTTACTGTCGATCACGATCTTGGCGTCCAGACAGTGCAGGTTCTTCTCTGGAGTGATGACCAGCGGGTTGATTTCCAGCAGCGCCAGATCTTTTTCTTCAAACATTTTCGCCAGACCCAGGAAGATCTTGGTGAATTGCTTGATCTGGTCGCCTTCGAGGCCCAGCTTGAACGCCAGTTCACGGCCCTGATAAGGCTGAGCACCTACCAGCGGATCAACGGTGGCTTTCAGGATTTTTTCCGGAGTCTCTTCCGCGACTTTTTCGATCTCGACACCACCTTCGGTGGAGGCCATGAAAACGATACGACGGGTAGAGCGGTCTACCACCGCACCCAGGTACAGTTCCTGTTCGATGTCGGTGCAGCTTTCCACAAGGATGCGGGAAACCGGCTGGCCGTTTTCGTCTGTCTGATACGTTACCAGGTTGTTACCCAGCCACTTCTTCGCAAATTCTTCAATTTCCGCTTTGGAATCTACCAGCTTTACGCCGCCCGCTTTACCGCGGCCACCAGCGTGTACCTGGGCTTTAACAACCCACTTGTCGCCGCCGATTTCGTCTGCTGCCGCTGCTGCCGCTGCCGGGGTTTCCGCTGCAATGCCTTTGGAAACCGGCAATCCGTATGCTGCAAACAGTTGTTTGCCCTGATACTCATGCAAGTTCATAGTCAATACCAATTCACATTTGAAATGTGTTTACCAATTGCAGATTGCTCTGCACCTTTAGACAGGATTCTGACTCTGCTTCATTACAAAAATCAGCACCCTGAAATGAATCCGGGGCGGAAACTGCTTTCCGCCCCGGTATAACGGGTCGCTTACTTGCGCTTTTTACGGTTGGCCATATGAATGGCGTGACCGTTGACGGCGAGTGCCGCCTCCTTGACCGCTTCGGAGAAAGTCGGGTGACCGAATACGGTCATACCGATGTCTTCCGCGCTGGAACCGAATTCCATGGCAATCGCTACCTGCTGCACCAGATCGGAAGCGCTCGGGCCTACGATATGGGCACCCAGGACACGATCGGTTTCGGCATGAGCGATGATCTTCACCATACCGCCGGATTCGTTCGCCGCAACCGCACGGCCTACCGCCAGGAACGGGAACACACCTACGTTGTAGGGCTCGCCGTCGGCCTTCACCTGCTCTTCGGTGCGGCCAACCGCAGCGATTTCCGGGTGGGTGTAGATCACGTTCGGGATCACGTCATAGTTCATCATTGGCTTCTGGCCGGCGATGCGCTCGGCAACCACTACACCTTCTTCAGACGCCTTGTGAGCCAGCATCGGGCCGCGCACCACGTCACCGATCGCCCATACGCCCGGTGCAGAAGTCATGCACAGGTCGTTGACGTAGATGAAACCGCGCTCGTCCAGCTTTACACCGGCATCTTCAGACAGCAGACCTTCAGTGTACGGACGACGGCCCACACACACGATCAGCTTGTCGAAGGTTTCGGTCTGCTCTTTGCCGTCTTTGTCCTGATAAGTGACAACGACTTCTTTGCCTTTCACTTCACTGCCGGTTACGCGGCAGGAAAGACGGATATCGAGACCCTGCTTCTTGAAGATTTTCTGAGACTCTTTGGCGATCTGCTGGTCCATGATCGCGAGGAAGCTGTCCAGCGCTTCCAGTACCACCACGTCGGATCCCAGGCGATTCCACACGGAGCCCAATTCCAGGCCGATAACACCAGCACCGATCACACCGAGGCGCTTGGGCACTTCGGTGAATTCCAGTGCGCCGGTGGAGTCAACAATCACTTTATTGTCCACCGGTGCCGGCGGAATATTTACCGGTACGGAACCGGAAGCGAGAATGACATTCTCCGCTTCGTAGGTGGTGGTCTTGCCGTCTTTATCGGTTACTTCCACTTTCTTGCCAGCCAGCAGCTTGCCGGTGCCCTGGATCGAGGTAACCTTGTTGGCCATAAACAGGCCGGAGATGCCGCCAGACATCTGCTTTACGACGCCTTCTTTGCGCTCGATCATTTTCTTGACGTCGATCTTTACCTTGCCGGTATCGATGCCGTGCACGTCGAGAGAGTCTTTGGCTTCATGGTATTTCCAGGAGCTGTCCAGCAGCGCCTTGGAAGGAATACAGCCCACGTTCAGACAGGTACCGCCATTTACGGTCTTGCCTTCTTCACTTACCCATTTTTCAACACAGGCAGTTTTCAGACCCAGCTGCGCTGCGCGAATAGCAGCGACATAACCACCGGGGCCGGAGCCGATTACGATTACGTCAAATTTTTCTGACATGGTCTGTTCCAAATTTGAGTGGATTCAACGTATGCGAGTATTTACCCGCATAACCGGGGAGCTCCCGGTATTCCCTGAGACGGTCTTGATGCCGTTGATGCCAGCGCGAATGGCTGACTCATTGTTTAGGGCAGCAGCAACGACTGCCACCCCATCTCCAAAATACTCTGCTTACACTTCCAGCAGGATGCGCGCAGGATCTTCGATCATTTCCTTGATCGCAACCAGGAAGCCAACCGCTTCCTTGCCGTCGATCAGGCGGTGATCGTAAGACAGCGCCAGGTACATCATCGGCAGGATTTCTACCTTGCCGTCGACCGCCATCGGGCGCTCCTGGATTTTGTGCATACCCAGGATCGCTGTCTGCGGTGGATTCAGGATCGGGGTGGACAGCAGGGAGCCGAACACACCACCGTTAGTGATGGTGAAGGTACCACCAGTCATCTCTTCGATGGACAGTTTGCCATCGCGGGCACGAACGCCCAGATCACGGATATTGTTTTCCATATCCGCCAGCCCCATGTTTTCCGCGTTACGCAGAATCGGGACCACCAGACCTTTCGGGGAGGAAACCGCAACACCGATATCCTGGTAGCCGTGGTAAACAATATCGTCACCATCGATGGACGCGTTCACCGCTGAGTAGCGCTTCAGTGCTTCTACGGCCGCTTTTACGAAGAAGCCCATAAAGCCCAGGCGAGTACCGTTGTGGGTTTTCTCGAACAGGTCTTTGTAGTTCTTGCGCAGATCCATGATCGGCTTCATGTTCACTTCGTTGAAGGTAGTGAGCATGGCGGTGGACTGGGACGCGTCGAGCAGACGCTCGGCGATGCGCTTGCGCATACGGGTCATGGGTACACGCTTCTCAACGCGCTCACCCGCAGCAACTTCAACCTGGGCGGCAGCCGCCGGTGCGCTCGCCGCAGGGGCGGAGCCGGCTTTCATCACGTCTTCTTTCAGAACGCGACCACCTTTACCAGTGCCTTCAACACCGGCCAGGTCTACGCCTTTTTCCGCCGCCATTTTCTTGGCAGACGGCATGGCAATTTTTTCGCCGCTGGCAGCCGGGGCTTCCGCGGCCGGTGCTTCGGCTGGAGCCGGTGCGGCTTCAGAGGAATCACCAGCGCTGCCGCCGGCACCTTCCTCAAATTTGGCGATAACTTCATTGGACAGAACGGTATCGCCCTCGCCCTTGATAATTTCGCTAATGGCGCCGTCAGCCGGTGCAACTACTTCCAGCACAACTTTGTCAGTTTCGATATCCACGATCAGTTCATCGCGGGACACAGCTTCACCCGGTTGTTTGTGCCAGGTAGCAACGGTGCCGTCCTGTACAGATTCCGGGAATGTTGGCGCTTTAATCTCGATGGTCATTGTTCCTGTTTCCTGAGATTGTCTTGGGCGCCAGATTGACCAACGCCCTGCTCTTCGTTGTACTGCTGCCTTATTCGACAGTCAGCGCCTCGTTGATGAACTTATTCTGTTCTTCCAGATGGGTGGACATATAGCCCGCCGCCGGTGCAGCGGAGGCTGCGCGGCCGACATATTCCAGTTCCAGCTTGGGATGTGCTTCTTTCAGCAAGCGACGCAGGTGGTGCTGGCTGGAGTACCAGGCGCCCTGATTCATGGGCTCCTCCTGACACCAGGCGACACTCTTGATGTTCTTGAATGCGGAAACCGCAGACAGGAACTCATCGTCCGGGAAGGGGTACAGCTGCTCAAGTCGAACCAGAGCAACATCCTCCTGCTCGCGCTCCATGCGCGCTTCCAGCAGATGGTAGTAGACCTTACCGGAGCAGATCACCAAGCGCTTCACCTTGGCGGGATCCACAGCGTCATCCTGGATAACATTGTGGAACTTGCCATTGGCCAGCTCGTCCAGGCTGGAAGTGGCCAGCTTGTGCCGCAGAATCCACTTGGGACTCATGATGACCAGCGGACGACGCATCGGGCGAATGGCCTGACGGCGCAGCAGGTGGAAGATCTGAGCCGGGGTAGTGGCGTTACACACCTGGATATTGTGCTCGGCACACAGCTGCATAAAGCGCTCGAGACGGGCGGAGGAGTGCTCCGGTCCCTGGCCCTCATAACCGTGCGGCAACAGCATCACCAGGCCGCACATACGACCCCACTTGTGTTCACCGGAAGTGATGAACTGGTCAATCACCACCTGGGCACCATTGGCGAAGTCACCGAACTGCGCTTCCCAGACCACCAGGGATTTAGGCGTGGTGGTGGCATAGCCGTATTCGAACGCCAGCACCGCTTCTTCGGACAGCAGTGAGTCGTACATATCGAAGCGCGGCTGACCTTCGTACATGTGCTGCAAAGGCACATAACTCTGACCATCTTTCTGGCTGTGGATAACCGCGTGGCGGTGGGAGAAGGTTCCGCGCCCCACGTCCTCACCGGTGAAGCGGACCATATAGCCCTCTTCCAACAACGTGCCGTAAGCCAGGGTTTCTGCCATACCCCAGTTCAGCGGCAGGCCACCACCGGCCATCTTGCGGCGGTCATCGTAAATTTTGGCAACCTGGCGCTGCATGACAATGCCATCGGGCACGGTGGTCATGCGGGTGGCCACGTCTTTCAGCTTCTTCATCGGGAAGCTGGTGTCGCCCTCGGCGGTCCACTCGTGATTTAGATACGGGCGCCAGTCCACAAACATGGAAGAGTCCGGCTCTTTCACCAGGCCGGTGGCCACATCTTCACCGCGGTCCAGTTTGTCCCGGTAATCGTTGGCCAGTTTGTCCGCCGCCGCCTTGTCCAGTACACCCTCGGCAATCAGCTTTTCCGCGTACAGGGTACGGGTGGTCTTGTGCTTGCGGATGGTCTGGTACATCAGTGGCTGAGTGCCAGACGGGTCGTCGGTCTCGTTGTGGCCGCGACGGCGGTAGCACACCAGGTCGATGACGATGTCTTTCTTGAATTCGTAGCGGTAATCCACCGCCAGCAGACCGGCCAGCACTACCGCTTCCGGATCGTCGCCATTAACGTGCAGTACCGGGGCGTCGATCATCTTCGCCACGTCGGTACAATACTCGGTAGAGCGGGCGTCTTCGCGCTTGCTGGTGGTGAAGCCCACCTGGTTGTTCAATACCAGGTGAATGGTACCGCCGGTGTAGTATCCGCGGGTCTGGGACATCTGCAGGGTTTCCTGCACAACACCCTGACCAGCAAAGGCCGCATCACCGTGAATATTGATCGGCATCACCTTCTCGCCGGTACTGTCGCCACGACGGTCCTGACGGGCACGTACGGAGCCTTCGACCACCGGCGCACAGATTTCCAGGTGCGAGGGGTTGAATGCCAGTGCCAGATGCACTTCGCCACCGGGGGTCATCACATTGGAAGAGAAACCCTGGTGGTATTTAACATCACCGGAAGTATCCAGGGTCTTCTTGCCCTCGAACTCTTCAAACAGGTCTGCCGGGTTCTTACCCAGAATATTGACCAGTGTGTTCAGACGACCGCGGTGGGCCATGCCGATGACAATTTCCTTGACCGCATAGGTACCTGAGCGACGGATCAGCGCATCCATCAGCGGAATCAGGCTCTCGCCACCTTCCACGCCGAAACGTTTGGTACCGGGGTATTTGGAGTCCAGGTGGCGCTCGAGACCTTCTGCCGCTGACAGGCGCTGCAGAATTTCGACGCGAATATCATTGCCGAAGGTCGGCTTGGACTGGCTGCGCTCAAGGCGCTGCTGGAACCACTGCTGCTCGTCGAGATTCGACAGGTGCATGATCTCGGCACCGAGATTACGGCAGTAGGTGTTTTCCAGGCCCTCAACGATTTCGCGCAACGTGGCTTCGCCGTTGCCGAAGAACAGATCTCCGGTCTGGAAGGTGGTATCGAAGTCACCTTCGGTGAGGCCGTGATAATTCAGTTGCAGATCCGGCACCTGCTCGCGGGCCATGATGCCCAGCGGGTCAAGGGTGGCCTTTTTGTGGCCGCGGTGACGGTAGGAATTGATCAGTTGCAGAACTTTAATCTGCTTGCGCTCGTGTTCAATATTGACCGAGCCGGCGCCGGGAGCGGCGAGTGGGCGGGTACGGTTTTTCGCCAGCAGCTCAAAATGCTGACGAATCGCGGCATGTGAGACATCACCGCCATTTACCCGCGGCAGACTGTCAAAGTAGCTGCGCCATTCTTCCGGTACACCACTGGGGTCGTGCAGATAGGTCTCGTACAGATCTTCCACGTATCCGGCGTTGCCACCAGAGATATGCGAAGTCCGCCAGAGCGCCTCCATAGAGCTTTCGTGCATTAATGCCTACCTCAATTGACGGCGCGCACCCTTGAATTTTGCGCCGCTCTTTCCTGTCTTTTCACTCACAAAAGGGGAGGTGCTGAAAAGACACCTCCCCTTTTTCGTATAGACCTGACACCTGCGCTGCTGTCGGCCTAATTGTGATTATTTTTGGTGGGAAACCCGCGTTCCCCAAGAGGGAAATTCCCTACACGGCGCGGGTTATCAGCATGTTGCGGATATGTCCGATCGCCCGGGTAGGATTCAAACCTTTGGGGCAAACGTTGACGCAGTTCTGAATACCGTGGCAACGGAATACGCTAAACGGGTCATCCAGGTTGCCGAGACGCTCGTCGGTGGCGTCATCGCGGCTGTCCGCCAGGAAGCGGTAAGCCTGCAACAGGCCCGCCGGGCCGATGAACTTGTCCGGGTTCCACCAGAAAGAAGGACAAGACGTGGAACAACAGGCGCAGAGAATACACTCGTACAGGCCATCCAGTTTTGCACGGTCTTCCGGGGACTGCAGGCGCTCGATGGCCGGAGCCGGCGAGCTGTTCTGCAGATAAGGTTCAATCTTCTTGTACTGGGTGTAAAACTGCTCCATATCTACCACCAGGTCGCGAATGACCGGCAGTCCGGGCAGCGGACGCAGTACCAGCTTGCCTTTCGGCGCTGCTTCAGAGATCGGCATGATACAGGCAAGACCGTTCTTACCGGAAATATTCATGCCGTCGGAGCCACAAACACCTTCGCGACAGGAGCGACGGAAAGCCAGGGTCGGGTCCTCGGCTTTCAGCAGTTCCAGTACGTCCAGCACCATCAGGTCTTTACCCTGGGTGTCAAGCTCGTAGTCCTGCATATAGGGTGCAGAATCAGTCTCCGGGTTGTAACGGTAAATGCTTACTTTCAACATATTCTTTCCGCTCCCGAATTAGTAGGTACGCGCTTTCGGCTCGAAAGCGTCTACGGTGTTGGGCGCAAAGTTGACCGCGCGCTTACCCACACGCTTTTCCGCCGGGAAGAACATGGAGTGACACAGCCAGTTTTCGTCGTCGCGCTCCTGGAAATCTTCGCGGGCGTGAGCGCCGCGACTCTCGGTGCGTACCTCTGCTGCGATGGCAGTGGCTTCGGCCACTTCCAGCAGGTTCTGCAATTCCAGCGCTTCGATACGCGCGGTGTTGAACGCTCTGGACTTGTCATCCAGACGCACATTCGCGATACGCTCGCGCAGGCTTTCCAGTTTCTTCACGCCTTCGGCCATGTAGTCGCCGCGACGGAATACACCGAAGTGGTTCTGCATCACGCCCTGCAGCTCGGTGCGCAGGTCGGCCGCTTTCTCACCGTCGTTAGTGGTCTCGAGGCGGTTCAGACGATCCATGGCCGCTTCGATATCGGACTCGGACGCTTCGCGGTTTTCGATACCTTCCCGCAGGGCTTTCTCGATGAACAGGCCAGAAGCGCGGCCGAAGACCACCAGGTCCAGCAGGGAGTTGCCCCCCAGACGATTGGCGCCGTGCACGGATACACAGGCAACTTCACCACAGGCGTAGAAGCCGTCGATCACCTGGTCGTTACCGGAAGCGTCCTGGGTCAGGGCCTGACCGTGCACATTGGTGGGAATACCACCCATCATGTAGTGACAGGTCGGCACAACCGGAATCGGCTCTTTTACCGGATCGGTGTGAGCGAAGGTCTTGGCCAGCTCACAGATACCAGGCAGGCGGCTGTGCAGCAGTTCTTCACCCAGGTGATCCAGCTTCAGGAATACGTGGTCGCCATTGGGTCCGGCACCGCGGCCATCCAGGATTTCCAGAACCATGGAGCGGGCAACAACGTCGCGGGATGCCAGGTCTTTGGCATTCGGTGCGTAACGCTCCATAAAGCGCTCGCCATCCTTGTTGATCAGGTAACCGCCTTCACCGCGACAACCTTCCGTGACCAGTACACCTGCACCGGCGATACCGGTGGGGTGGAACTGCCACATCTCGATGTCCTGCACCGGCATACCAGCGCGCAGCGCCATACCAACACCGTCACCAGTATTGATGTGCGCATTGGTGGTAGAGGCGAAAATACGACCCGCACCACCGGTGGCGAATACGGTCGCCTTGGACTTGATGAATACCACTTCGCCGTCTTCGATACAGATGGCGATAACACCAACCACCGCACCGTCCTGGTTCTTCACCAGATCCACCGCGAACCATTCGTTCAGGAATACGGTGTTGTGCTTGACATTGTTCTGATAAAGCGTGTGCAGCAGGGCATGGCCGGTACGGTCCGCCGCCGCACAGGTACGCGCAGCCTGGCCGCCGCGTCCATAGTCCTTGGACTGACCGCCGAACGGACGCTGATAGATACGCCCTTCTTTAGTACGGGAGAACGGCAGGCCCATGTGCTCGAGCTCGAACACGGCTTCGGGGCCGACGGAGCACATATACTCGATCGCGTCCTGGTCACCGATATAGTCGGAACCCTTGACGGTGTCGTACATATGCCAGCGCCAATCGTCATTGGGGTCATCACTGGCAATCGCACAAGTGATACCACCCTGGGCAGACACCGTGTGAGAACGGGTCGGGAATACCTTGGTGATTACCGCGGTCTTGAAGCCGGACTGGGCCATCTGCAGCGCCGCGCGCATACCTGCGCCGCCGCCACCGATCACGATACCGTCAAAGGTTATTGTTCGCATATTCGACATGGTTTACACACCCCACAGAATTTCAAAGCCCCACACCGCGTAGAACACGGCGACCGCGCCCAACAGCACTTCAACCAGGATGCGCAAAACAGTGGCTTTGCCGCCCATCATCCGGTTTGTGAGGTAATCGGTAACCACGGACCAGAGGCCGATCCAGGCATGAGCAAGGGTGGAAATCAGGGCAACCAGACTGAAAACGCGTACCCAGCGCTGTTCAAACAGCGCGGACCAGCTGGCGTAGCCAAAATCTTTGGAGAGAAAAATGAAACCCACTATAAAGAAGGTATAAGCCACCAGCACTACGGCACTGATGCGCTGAATAAACCAGTCGTACAGACCACTGCGGCCAAAGCCAGTAACAGCCTTTACCATACCAGAACCCCCGCTAGCAGGATGAGCACAATAGAAAGCACCAAGACGATGACCGCGCCGCGACGACCACCTTCCAGGCTCTCACCCACACCCAGATCCATGATCAGGTGACGCACACCGGCGATCAGGTGATAGATCAGTGCGGCCAGTGAAGCCCACAGCACGAGCTTGGCCGGAACGCTGGTAAAAAACTCAGCTACTTTATTAAAACCCTGCTCGGATTCCAGACTGGAGTCCAGCATGCACAATAGAAGTGCAACTACAGCGAAAAGCACCACACCGGAAATACGGTGCAGAATTGAAACCAACGCTGGTGCAGGGAGCTTGATAGTAGAAATGTCTAAATTGACAGGTCTGTTTTTGTTCACAGGAAAAACACCTTGTTGCCCTGAAAGACGGGGCGCCCGTTAGTTTTCTGTTTACCGGGCGAGCTTGCTGTTCACTATCCACGCAACCTGACGAGGTCTTGTACAAAGTGGCCTTACCAAGGCGCAAGCCGCGCGGATTATAGGCATTCAAAATTCAAAACACAACGAACCGAAAGTCGCCAGTGACGGCTTTGTACCAGTTGCAATTCACGACACACACCAGACCATGGTATGAGACACGATACCGCCCCGGCTCCCAGCGCGCCCAAATTTACACGCCAGAATCCCTCCCCAAGCAGGCAAAATCCCTGCCACCTATGCCCTGAGCGGAAGATCCTGCGGGCACAGAATTGGTCAACCAATTCGATTTGGTTTGACAATTTGGGGCGCGGCACTTAAGTTTGGCCGCGCTCAAAAGCCCGCTAGCCCCATATCCGCGTCCGGATGCCGCCAACGAAGGCCCTCCGAGCCCGCAGAATCCGGCACTTTCCGGGTTTTGCTTGCGTACTGAAAACATCTGGATACACCTTGCCATAAAAAGGTGATCACAGATGCACGCGGATTGCGCCCCTCCCCGGGCCGTAGAATCACCGAATTCATTTAGTGATTTGTGTGGAAATAAAAAGCTGGCGAAAGAATAGTTTTTAGGAGTCCACAATGTCCGACAAGAAAGCTCAACTCACGGTCGACGGTATCGACGCACCTTACGACCTGCCGGTCTACTCAGGCACTGCCGGTCCCGACGTTGTAGACGTCAGCAGCCTGGCCAGCAAAGGCCTGTTCACCTACGACCCGGGCTTCATGTCCACCGCCTCCTGCGAATCCAAGATCACCTACATCGATGGCGCCAAAGGCGTACTGCTGCACCGCGGCTACCCCATCGAACAGCTGGCAGAAAAATCCGACTACCTGGAAACCTGCTACCTGCTGATGAATGGCGAACTGCCGAACGCCGAGCAGAAGAAAGAATACGTAAACAGCATCATGAACCACACCATGGTGCACGAGTCTCTGGTCAACTTCTTCAAGGGCTTCCGTTACGACGCCCACCCCATGGCCATGATGTGTGGCGTGGTTGGCGCCCTCGCCTCTTTCTATCACGACTCCCTGGACATCACTGATCCGGAGCACCGCAAGATCTCCGCGGACCGCCTGATCGCCAAGATGCCAACCCTGGCCGCCATGTGCTACAAGCACAGCAAAGGCCAGCCGTTCATGTATCCGGACAATAGCCTGAGCTACTCCGAGAACTTCCTGCACATGATGTTCGGCAACCCCTGCGAGCCGAGCAAGATCGATCCGGTTGTGGCCAAGGCCATGGACGTGATCTTCCTGCTGCACGCAGACCACGAGCAGAACGCGTCTACTTCTACCGTGCGCCTGGCCGGCTCCTCCGGTGCCAACCCCTTCGCCTGTATCTCCTCCGGTATTGCCACCCTGTGGGGCCCGGCACACGGCGGCGCCAACGAAGCGGTTCTGAACATGCTGGAAGAGATCGGCGACGAGAGCCGTATCGACGAGTACGTTGCCAAGGCCAAAGACAAGAACGATCCGTTCCGTCTGATGGGCTTCGGTCACCGCGTTTACAAAAACTTCGACCCGCGCTCCCGCGTAATGCAGGGCATTTGCGACGAAGTTCTGGGTGCTATGGGTGCCGAAAACGACCCGCTGCTGCGCATCGCCAAGAAGCTGGAAAAGATCGCCCTGGAAGACGAGTACTTCGTCGAGAAGAAGCTCTACCCGAACGTAGACTTCTACTCCGGCATCATCATGAAGGCCATCGGTATTCCTACCGACATGTTCACTGTGATCTTCGCCACCGGCCGTACCGCCGGCTGGATCGCCCACTGGAACGAAATGATCTCCAATCCTTACAAGATTGGCCGTCCGCGTCAGCTGTACACCGGCTACACCGCACGCGACTACGTATCCCTGGACAACCGCTAAGCGGCTACTCCAGAACAGAAAACCCGGCAAACGCCGGGTTTTTTTATGTCCTCACTTCAGGTTTTTTTCCTGATTAGCCCGCATAAAAAAAATAATGGCGTTTCACACCTCGAGTCTGTGACCAAGCGTTCACCTATTTATTGTATAACCCGGGGCACCGGCACATAGCACGGTATTTCGAACACCAACCCAGGAATACATACATGAAAATAGGGATGTTACTCCGTGCAGTGCTTTGCGGCACCGCACTGGCTTTTTGCGCTTTAAATACCCAGGCCCAACCCACTACGCCACCGCCAGTGGATCTCGATAATGGCAACGCCGCAATTGAAGCGGTTATTCCATACGTCGCTCCGGTCACATTTGAGTACGTCTCCGCCACCGGCGGCGACGCCACCCTGGTGCTGCGGATCACCACCCAGATAACCAACGCCTGGTTTGATGCCAGCGCCCCCTACCATCCCACTGCAGTGGGTGTTTACTCACGACTCGGGCGGCGCCCGGCGAACGAATCGGCAAACAACCGCAACATCAATATCGCACTGCTGTTCGCCAGTTATCGGGTTCTGAACACCTTGCTGCCGCTGCAACACGCGACCTGGCGCGCCATGCTGGAAGCACAGGGATTGGACCCGGACGATAACAGCACAGACCTCACTAGCCCTATCGGCATTGGCAATGCCGCCGGTGCGGCCGTTGCCAAGGGGCGACTGCGGGATGGCATGAACCAGGTGGGCGATGAAACCCGATCGGGCCCCCTGCGCGCAGCCAACCCAATGCCCTATATGGATTACACAGGCTACCAGCCGATCAATACCGCCTATACCCTCTTCAACCCGTCCCGCTGGCAGCCGGATATTCAGCGTAAGGGGATGGGCCTGTATAAAATCCAGCAGTTTGTCACCCCACAATATGCATTGACCGAACCTTACTCATACAAGTCGCCGCGCAAATACCGCGCCCTTCCGCCGTTCGCGAGCTTCCACTGGAACTTTGCCGCCTACAAACAGCAAGCGGACGAGGTTCTCGCCGCATCAGCCAACCTCACTGATGAACAAAAGCTGATGGCAGAACTGTTCGATAACAAAATCGAATCTCTGGGGTTCTCCGCAGGGTTTGCCGCACTGTCACAGGGACTCAGCTTAATGGAGTTTATCCATTTCGACTTCCTGACCAACATGGCCGCCCATGACGCAGGCATTTTTGTGTGGCAGGAGAAGCGCCGCTACGATGCCGTGCGTCCGTTCAGCGCCATTCAATATATTTACGGCAAGCAGCCAGTCACCGCCTGGGGTGGTCCGGGGCAAGGCACTCAGAGCATTCCTGCGAACACCTGGAAGTCTTACCTGGAAGAGGCCGACCATCCCGAGTACCCCTCTGCGTCTACATGCTTTTGCACCGCCCATGCGCAGTCCGCGCGGCAGTACTTGGGCAGCGACGCGCTGAACTGGAGTGTCCCCTACACCGCAGGGTCTTCCCGTATCGAGCCTGGGGTCACCCCCGCCAATGATATGACCCTGAAATTCCCTACCTGGACGTCCCTGGAAGAGAACTGTGGTCAGAGCCGGGTATGGGCAGGCGTACACTTCCAGGCCGCTGTCGATGAAGGACGTCGCATCTGCGGTGTATTCGGAGACAATGCCTACAACTACCTACAGACTTTGGTTGCAGGTACTGCGCCGGAGCGGGAGCCGGCTGATAGACTGCGCGGGCGCCGTAAGTAATCGCTTAGCCCACGCTAAAAATCCCTGCGCCGGTAACGGTGCGGGGATGTCCGGCAAATACAAAACAAGTACAAAAATGAAAGCTGCCGATTTTTAAATTCGCGCGTCTGTACCTCAGTACCGATTGCACCCCGTTATCGGCTTTAATTTTTTTGTGACGAGCCTCACAGTCAGAACAACTAAGAGGCACATCTGTTCAAGAAATAAGTTAAAAAAAGCGCCTATGGTAAAAAGTTCCCGAAGAACAGCCTTTGAGCCGAACTTTATTCTCAAAACCACCAATTCCAGTAGTGAGACAGGCCTCCATGTTCCGACTCTTTTCCAACAAGTCCCGCGATACCGACAAAGAGCAGGATAGTAGCAGTAATAGTCGGCGCACGATCAAGTACGATCCCTCACTTATTCTGGCCCTGAAAAACGACCACCACGAGTTGATCAACATCTATCAGCGCATATGGTCGGAAGGATACGAGCAACAGAACTATCGCAAACTCTCGGAACTACTTGGGGTCTTCAAGTCGACATTCCAGGCGCATCTGATTAAAGAAAACGTCAGCTTCTATGTGTACCTTGAACAATCCCTTGCCGAGGATCGTCACACGCTCCAGATCGTCAAGGACTTCCGCACCGATATGAACGATATCGCGAATGCGGTAGTCCAGTTCTGCAAACGTTATTCGCGGGATAATCTCACTCGTGAAGACCTGGTTCGGTTTAAAGGGGAGTACGAGAAGATTGGTGAAGCACTCACCCGCCGGGTATCGCTAGAGGAAAAAGAACTTTACACCTTATACAACCCAAACTGACAGGCCGATTACCAGTAGTCTGGCAGTAGCTTTTCAGGAGTATGCTCACTCCTTTAGGGTAGATCAGGGACGATCAACCCAGCACAACTAAAACAATAACAACGGGTAAAGACATGGCTCGAGGTATGGCTTCACTGAGTGAAGCGAAGAACTACTCGGGAGGCGAACCGTGACTAATAACCTTCCAGAACTTGATCACGAGCAACATCCGCTCGAGGTAGGTAAGCCGTTTTCTGAAACGCAGGGCTACCAGACTTTTGTCGTTGTCGGAGCGGGGCCGGTCGGTGTTCGTTGCGCGCAGCGTTTGCTCGAATACAGTAGCGATGCTCAGGTCGTACTGATCGGGGGCGAAGACACTCAGCCATATAATCGTGTGCGCCTGTCTCAGTATCTGGCGGACAACCTGGAGTCGTCCGAGCTGGACAACCCCGTCTCTCGTGAACCCCATCCACGTCTCGCAGAGTTTTACGGTCGCAATATTGTCGAAATCGACAGAACACGAAAGCTTCTGATAGATCGAGACGGACAGCACCAACCCTACAGCAAGCTCATACTGGCAACCGGGTCAACACCGATCTTGCCGGAACTTCCAGGCATTGGGCTGAAAAATGTCGTCGGGTTCCGCAACCTTCAAGATGCACGTGACCTGATCAAGTTACGAGAAACGGTGCAAACCTTCGTTGTTGTTGGTGCCGGAGCCCTCGGACTGGAGGCCGCCGCTGCGCTCAAAACCAGTAATAATCGTGTGGTACTGCTGGCGCGGAGAGGGCTGTTGGGAAATCGCCTCTCCAGCACTGCCAATAGCTACTTGAGCGCCGCTCTTTGTGCACTGCAGGTTGAAGTAATCGAAGGCGTCGGACTGGTCGGCTGTTCTGGCAGCCACGCTGTGGAACAGATTAACCTGTCAGATGGCAGCAGCCTAAGCACCGACTGTGTGGTTCTCTGCACTGGGATCAACCCGGAAACTACCCTTGCTACCCGATCGGGACTCGACACTAAGCGCGGCATCCTGGTTTCTCCCTATATGCAAACCAGTGACCCGGACATTTATGCGGTGGGGGAATGCGCTGAGTATGACGAGCAGCTTTATCAGTTGGTACGCCCTGGGTTTGAGCAGGCTGAAATTTGCAGCAGACATATCTGCGCAACCACAGAACAAGCCAGGAATGCGCCGTCGTATCACGGCAGCCGCAACGATATCCAACTGAAGATTTCCCATATTCCGTGCCTCGTGATCGGGGAAACCGAACCAGACAATCTGCAGGAGGTCCAGGTAGACACCTTTGAAAACCGCTTCAAGGGTCATTACCGGGAGCTGTATGTGCGCAATGGCCGGCTTATAGGCGCGGTCATGGTGGGGAGCTGGGATGAGTCACACTTACTGAAGCAGGCCATCGAAGATGGTGCCAGTGTCAGCGAGCGACAACTGGCAAATTTCCGCGAGCATGGCAATCTCTGGCAGAAAGCTGCCGTGCAGACCATCAAGCAACAGCCTGACAACTATCTGGTCTGTCAGTGTAATGGTGTAAGTAAAGGGGAGCTCTGCGGCGTAATCGCCCGTGGCAAGCGCACCCTGCAGGACTTGGAGCTGGAGACCAATGCTGGCTCGGCCTGTGGCAGTTGCCGTCCGCTGATGGCCGAACTGTTGGATATTCCGGCACCAAACCTGGTGATGCGCCACGCACGCGGTATTCTGATTATCTCGATACTTTCCCTCATTCTGATAGCCATTGCGGTAATCGCTCCTCCCCCACCCATTTCCGACAGTGTGCAGGTCAGCTGGTATCTGAAAAAAATCTGGTATGACAGTTTCTGGAAACAGGTCAGTGGCTATACCTTGCTGACACTTTGCCTGTTGACGGCGAGCCTTTCGATGCGCAAACGCCTGCAGAGCATCAACCTGGGGCACCTCGACCACTGGCGCTATCTCCACAGTGTTATCGGTTTCGCAGCACTGCTTGTTCTATTGGTACATACCGGGTTTCGCCTGGGAGAAAATCTGAATCTGGTGTTGATGCTGGTATTTCTTGCCGCCACCTGTACCGGCTCCCTGGTAGGCGTATTCATGGCCCGCAATCACCATTGGACGGACCTGAAACTGCGCGAACACCGCAAGTGGTGGTCAAGAGTCCATTACGCGTTGCTCTGGACCCTGCCGGTTTTGCTTTTCTATCATATTTTCGCCGTGTATTACTTCTAGATGAAAAATTATAAATTCAAATTCTGGCACTACGGCTTGATGGTCACTCTCGCTGCGGCAGTGTTGATCACCTACAACCTCCAGGCTGACGACAAATCGTTTTTTCTCAGTGGCGAGGTCACCCATGGGCACCATCAGATCGAAATGGCCTGTTCTACCTGTCACGGTGATGGTTTTGCTGGACAGAAATTTATTCAGAACGCCTGCTTGGGTTGTCACCAGGAAGAGCTGATCCAGGCAAACGATAGCCATCCCCGCAGTAAGTTTCTGGATCCGCGCAACGCCGGCCTACTGGCACACCTGGATGCACGCCAGTGTATTTCCTGTCACACCGAGCACAAACCTGAAATCACCCATGAGATGGGCGTGTCTCTTGCGGGAGATTTTTGTTTCCACTGCCATAGTGATATCGCCGAAAACCGACCCAACCATTCCGGTCTGGGTTTTGAAACCTGTGCCAGCGCTGGTTGCCATAATTATCACGATAACCGTTACCTGTACGAGGAATTCCTTGCTTCGCGCATTGACAGCCCGGCATTGATTCCCGGAGGCCAGCTGCCGATGAGGTCACTTGTACTCAAATGGCAGGCTGAAGACGCCGACGGCCTCGCGCTCAGCGCAACCGATGCCGACTTCCCTGTGGATGTTGCCAATTCACAGCAGGGTGTATCGCTTGCGTCTGCCACCCAGGCCTGGGGCAATTCAGCCCACGCGCATTCCGGGACCAACTGCAGTGCCTGTCACCAAAACGGAGGGACAGGGATGGAGACGGCAGTCGTCGTGGAGAGCTGTGGCGACTGCCACAGCAGCCAGCTCGCACAGTTCACCCGCGGCAAGCACGGCATGCGGCTTTCTGCGGACCTTCCACAATCACTCCCCATGAATGTTCAGGAAGCGAAACTGCCAATGCACCCCCACGCCATCGAATTGGCGAAGGAACTGAGCTGCACCAGTTGCCATAACCCCCATGATCTCGATACCCGTGTTGCCTCGGTGGAGGCCTGCCTGGGCTGTCACAACGACACTCATAGCCTGGCGTACCAGGAATCACAGCACTTCCGTCTCTGGAGTGACCAGCAGTCGGGTGGCGTCAGCTGTGCAAATTGTCATATGCCAAGGGAAGAGCATGATGGGCAGATTCTGGTAAATCACAACCAGAATCATAACCTGCGTCCAAATGAAAAAATGTTGCCGGTGTGCCTGAGCTGTCACGGTGTTGAATTCGCTGTGGCCGCATTGGCGGACAAGGCATTGATTGAGAATAATTTTTCCGACGCGCCAGCAATGGAACACAAGACTTTCGAGCTGATTCGCGAGCGTATAGCCCGGATTAAAACCACTCAGTAATCCCATCAGGAGGGGAACATGCGTAGTCTCATTTCCATCGTTATTTCAGCCGCCCTTTTATCAGGCTGTGGAGAAAAAAGTGGTATCGCACCGGAAAGAATGGCGGATGCCATTTTTGCTGTTATCGAGGCAGACAGAGCCAGCTACACCAACTATGTAGTGAATCGCCTCGCCAATGAGGAAAAGGTTATTAAAGCGGAGGAGCACTGGAAGGACAGTAAAGCACTACCACTCCCCGCGCAAATGATGCGCATGGGTGCCGAGCGTGTGGCGGAACAGGAATCAGGTTTCAACTATGCTCTGCTATCTGAATGGGCGATCAATAAACAGAACAAGCCTCGCACGGAACTGGAACAACAGGGCCTGGAGTTTATCAATGAGAACCCCGGGCAGAATTTCTACGGCACCGAAACCCTGGGTGACACCGAGTATTTCACTGCCATATACCCTGACGTCGCCGTATCCCCGGCCTGTGTCAGTTGCCACAATGAGCATGTCGACAGTCCTCGCACCGATTTCGAGATTGGCGACACTATGGGCGGCGTTGTTATTCGATTCCCGCTCTGAGCAATCTCTCTATTCAGACTCTCAGTACCACTGAAATGAAAAGCCCCGGAAATTCCGGGGCTTTTCATTTTTATCTCGGGTCTGTCACGGCAGGTTGTGCACGTGGCTACCTACGGGCCCGGAGAAAATACCCCCGTCGTGCATATCCCAGTTAATGGACCAGGTCATAACGCCATTGAAGGTCGGGTATGACTGTGACGGTGTGAGTGTGTCACAGTTCAGCTGCTGGGTCAGGCAATCCAGGGCGCGGTTAATATCCGCTGGCGTTGCATGGCCACTGCCCGCTGCACTGGGACCGGATGGCAGTGCAAGTCCAACCTGATCCGGACGCAAGCCTTCAAAGAATCCCGCATCACCATATCCCAGGGGAAATCCTTCGATCAGCATCAACGCTGAGGCCACCATCATATCCACGGTACCAGCCGCATAGGCCTGGCCGCGATAGGGAGTTGCGAGACCGCCGTTGTTGTACAGCTGCACATGCAGTAGATCCAGGTCGTCGCGCAGCTGGTCAATCATGGGTAGGTATGCCCCCCAGATTCCGGTATAGGAGACGTAGCCACCCTGAACATAGGGATGCTCCGGCGCCATGGACAGGTACATTCCGGGATAACGCTGCTTCAACTGTTTGACCGCATTGACCATATTCTGGATCACCGGAGCACCATGCATGACACCGGCACCGGACTCCAGATCAATATCGATTCCATCAAAGCCATACTCATCAATCATCGCCGCGGTGCTGTTGACGAAGTTGGTGACGTTTTCTTCGGTGTTGAGGGTCACGGTGCCCTTCTCACCACCGTAGGATGCGATCACTATTTTCCCTGCGGCACGCTTGGCGGCAATGTCGGCAATAAACTGCTGCTTATCGAGGCCCGGATCGAGGTTGAATTCGATACTGCCATTGCCCGCGTCGTCAACAAAAGCCACCACAATCACGTCCCAGACATCAGAAACCTCACTAATACGGTACAAACCGGATCCGTTGTCAAAATTGTGCCAGTAACCCACTAGCGCATGTTTCGGCAGCAGGCCACTGTTCCCCCCTGAAGAGCTGCCACCGGACGAACCGCTGGAACTGGATGACGAGCTCGAGCCACCACTGGATGAACTACTGGAAGATGAGGAGCTACCGCAGTCACCGACCTGGCTCCAGGCGTCCTGCCAGTGCGCACCCACCCCGGGCTCATAGGCCCAGGCGGCACTGGAAGAACACCACCCGGCAATGTTGCACTGAAATTCCAGACCAACATTCTGCACCAGTTGGCCCGCGGTGTAGCTGGTACCCGCCACGTACTCTATAGAGGTACAGGATCCGCCGCCGGATCCACCGCTGGAGCTCGATGAAGAGCTGGAAGAAGAACTCGATGACGAAGAACTGGAGGAGCTGGATGAGGAACTTGACGAAGAGCTGGATGAGGACGAGCCGCCATCACAGGCACCGTCGTAAGCCCACACATCCCAAGTACCTGAGTGGGTCGCCGGATTTTCGTTTTGTGTCCACCATTTGGCGGTATAGGCGTTGCCCAGGTGCTGAACCGAATCGTCTCCTACATAAATACCGGCACTCTGCCAATCCGGTCGCGCACTACAGTCTACTGCCGCGGCCTCGATCGAAAACAACCCGAGCGCAAGCAGGCTCATTAATTGCCTTTTCATAGCGTTTTCCTAAGTTATTTTTGGAAGGTTTGCTTACACAGACATCGAAAAGAACAGAGGGCGCCGTGGCGCCCTCTGTTTACAGCTTTAACACTTAGTTACAAGTGGCATCGCCAATCTCTTCCCAGTCGGAAGACGTGCTCGGCTCCTGCCCCTGGGTCCACCACTTGGCGCGGTAGCGCTTGCCATCGTGGTTGACCTCGTCACCGCCGTTGTAGGCAGTGCTGGCATTCCAGGGCACTTCCACGTCGCTGATCAGCTTCCAGTCCGCGGCGCTGAAGCCCGGCTCCTGCTGGGTCCAGTACTTGGCTTCCCATACCAGATCGTCGTGGCTGACCTCATCACCACCGAGGTAGGTGCTGCCGGACTGCCAGGCCGGGTAGTTACCCGCATTCGGGTCGGTCATTTCACAACCGCCACCACCGGTGCTGTTGGTTACGGTCACGGTGACATTGGCGCTGGCACTGTCGATACCATCACTCACGGTTACCGTCAGGGTGAAGTCAGTATCGGCTTCTACCTGCGGTGCGGTGATTGTGATGGTGTCGCCGGTACCGCTTTCCATACCACTCCAGGTGTAGGTCAGCGTGTCGCCATCGGCATCGGTGCCCACTGCAGTAATCGAGTCAGTAGCGCCTTCCTGGATGGTGACCTGGGCCGGAGCAGTGACCTCCGGAGGCGTGTTGGCGTCCGGTGGCAGCAGGAAGATGCTGACCTGGTCCGGGGTATCGTCACTCAGAGAACCGTCGCTGACGCTCAGCTCGAATACCAGTTCCTGCTCTGCAGACACTTCCGCAGCGGAGAAGCTCGGGTTGGCCGCAGAAGCACTGCTCAGGGTTACCGGCGTTCCGGAAACCTGGCTCCAGCTGTAGGTAAGAGCGTCGCCATCCGGGTCGCTGGAAGCGCTACCGTTAAGCGTAACGGTGGCTGGGGTGATAACGATCTGATCGGCCCCTGCGTCGGCACTCGGCGCCTGATTCGGCTGGTCGGCAAGTACCGTGACCACTACCTGATCGGTATCACTGGCGCCGCTGTCGTCGGTGACGGTCAACTCAAACACCAGATCTTCGTCGGCAGTAACGGAAGGCGCAGTGAAGCTGGCGGAAACGCTGCTGGCGTTCTGCAGGCTCACACTGGCACCGGAAACCTGCGCCCAGCTGTAGGTAAGCGGGTCACCGTCGAGGTCACTGGAGCTGCTGCCATTCAGGGTGACACTTGCACCACCATCCACAGACTGGTCGCCACCGGCCCGCGCCGTCGGAGCACGGTTGTTTTGACCGCCGCCATGTCCCAGGCCTTCGTGCATGGCATTGAGGATGTCACCGTTGTCCGCGTCGATTTCCCAAGAGAACAGGCCCGCCAGGTTGTTGGCCTGGACATAAGCGCCCTTGGCCAATACCGAACGGCGGTTATCGTAGGTAATCAGGTCGCCGGTGCTCGGCTTGAAGATGTAAGGCGCTTCGGCGGTTTCGTCGTAGTACTCCTCCCACTCGCCGGTAGCTATACGCTCTGCTACATCGCGATAGTCCACGACGCCCGCTTCCCAGGTGCCATTGACCATACCGGTTGCAGTACCGGTCATGTGGTCGTTGCCGGTCCACCCGGATACACCGGTCCAGCCGCGACCGTACATGGCCGCACCCACCACCAGCTTGCCCGGATCAACACCGAGGCTCAGCATGTTCTGGACGCCATTGTGGGTGGTGTAGTCGGTATCCGGGCGCCAGGCCGGGGCGTACAGTGCCGCCTGGTGTCCAAGCACCTCGTTGCTCCAACCACCATAAAAGTCATAGGTCATCATGAAGATGTAATCCATGTACTGCTGTACATCGGCGTAGTCCACATCTTCGATCTTGTCGGAACCAGCACCAATGGCTGACGTGAGCTGATACTCACGACCGGTTTCCTGCTCGAGCCCATCGAGCATGGCGCGCAGGTCGCGCATCAGCAGGCGATAGGTTTCGCCATCGGTGGCAGGATCGCCCAGATTCGGGTTGGCGCCCTGGCCGCCCGGGTATTCCCAGTCGATATCCACACCGTCGAAGAATTTCCAGGTGCGCATGAATTCTTCGACCGAGTCTACGAAAGTCTGACGCTTGGCCGCATCGCCGAAGAAGTAGAAGGGGTCTGACAGTGTCCAGCCACCAATGGAAGGCAGGATTTTCAGGTCAGGATAGGCCTGCTTCAGTGCCATCAGCTGACCGAAATTACCCTTATACGGGTCGGAGTAAGTCTGGCCGGTTTGCGACTTCTGCACTGCAGCGAATGGGTCGTGCAGAGATACTTTGAAGTCTTCACGACCGGAACAGGAACGCTGCAGCGCCTGGAAAGAGCCTTCGATTTCCTTCAGGCTGTCATTGATACCGTCACCACCACAGATCGGAATAAAGCCGTAGATGATGTGGGTCAGGTTGTAGGACGGCATCATGTCCACGGAGAATTTGCGCCCGTAAACGCCCCACTCCACAAAGTAGGTACCCACTACGGAATTACTGGTGTTTTCGTACGGCTGGTTATTCTCGCCAGCGGTAATGGTCAGCGGGTCCAGGTGACTGCCATCGGTGTCCGCAACCACAATATCGGTGGCTGCGGAAGTCGCACAGCCATCGTCATTACACAGTGCAACCTGCAGTGAGTACTGACCGCCCTCGGCAATCTGCAGAGTCGCGGAGCCAGTTTGCGTATCGCCGCCAGTAACGGTCTGCTCCAGCACCACCTGCCCGTTGAGCAGATACTGCGCCGTCGTGGCCGGATCACCGGACCATTTGGTCCACTCAACCGGTACTTCTGCGTAGTCGTTTACCGTAATCAGCTGCTCGTAGGCTGTGGCCGCATCGTCCACCTCGATGATGGCAAAGCTGGTTTCCATCCACTCGATGGTGGGGGCGCCGGGTGCGGCAATGGCGGTGGAGCTGGTGGCGAGACCGAGCGCAAGGAGCGCGCGGCGCCAGGGACTGGGAGTGAGCCCTTTCATTGATGTTCACCTTGTCGTTATCTTTTATTGATCAGGATCTATCAATGAGAGCAGCGGTGTAATGTCCGTCTTACCTCAACGGGCAGCGCTGCCCCCGATTGAACGGCATTCAGTAATATCTGGATACCGGTACTTCATTTGTTATTTCTTTAACAGTACCTCTTTTCGCCATGACACCGCTGTCATTCTTCATGAAATCATGACAGCGGTGTCATTACTCTTTCACAATACCCCCGGACCCTTCCCTTGACCAGCCCCCTAAGGCAGTCCTGAGAGGTAAGTCACACAGAAGATTGCGTTTCTGGCGGTATTTTTCGCTTCTGCGACCTGCGGGAATGAAGAAAGAAGGCACAGGAAAAGAAAAGCGGCCGAACGCTGTCGACCGCTTCACCCCATTTTCCCAATCAAGCTGACTGAAACTTCCCGCTCGTTCACTCGCTGAAATCCATCAATCTCAGATCAGTGGTCACCCGCTGTGGGCCTATTTACGGTCATGTTCAGTCCTAGTTACGGACCGCTTGTTGTTGGCACTCCACCTCGTCTTGCGATGGGGGAGTCTTCCCGGGACTGATACCAGTGTAGAGTGGCTCGGGCTGCTCCCAAGTCTTTTTTACACATCGGGCTCTGACTGCTTTTAATGAATACATTGTCTACCTACCTTCTTCCCGGTTCAGTCTTCCCCATCACTTCCTAACCACCACCCCCTGACATCCGGGGTTACTGGCCGGTACTTGGTAATCCTACACTCGCGCTATCCATCCATTGAGGAGGTCAACCATGCCCTACGACAGCCGCTCAGAACTGCCCGACAATGTCAGAAGTGTGCTGCCCCCACACGCCCAGGATATTTACCAATCCGCTTTCAATAGCGCGTGGGACCAATATGCGGACCCCGACGACCGGAAGGGAGACAAAAGCCGGGAAGAAGTCGCTCACGCAGTGGCCTGGTCTGCGGTGAGGGAAAAGTACGAGAAAGGCGACGACGATCAGTGGCACAAAAAACACTGACCCCCTGCGAATTTCAGTTGGGAGCCGGATGCCGGCACCATACACTCCAAGCGCTATGTCAGAGCAAGTACAAGCGGAGTATTTATGCAATTCCAGACACTAAAACGCGCCGGTGTAACATGTGCCCTGGCGCTCTCCCTAACGACTGCCGGCTGTGCCAATATGAGTGACACGGATCGCCGGGTAGGTACCGGTATCGGTATTGGTGCGGTGACCGGAGCACTGGTGACCGGCGGTGATATTGGCGGTGCCGCTGTTGGTGCTGCGTTAGGTGGTGCTGGTGGCTGGCTTTACGATCGCGAGAAGAAAAAGCATTACTACTATGACAGCCGCGGTCGTCGGGTCTACCGTTAATCAGACTCAGACAGTGGGCTCCTCAGGAGCTCACTGTTTTTTTAGCGGTTTTACCAATCCCTCCAGTCCTTCGACCTTTATTTCAAGGGTCAGCGCCATCAGGTAGCCAAGCCGCCCCTCGGGGAAAGCTTTTCTGGCAAACCACAGCAGATACTCTTCAGGCAGATCAATCAGTACACGCCCTGCATACTTGCCAAAGGGCATTTCCGTGCGTGCGATATCGACCAGATCCTGCTTATCAAGCATGTTTGCCCCAAAAACTTCCATCCGTTTCCCGCTGGATTCTACACTGGAACAAACTTGGCCCGGTATCGGCTCCTCTGGGCGCACGATCAATTTTTGTGCCTAAGGATCTATGGCAGTATGTAGGGCAGGCCACCTCTGTGGCCGACCATTTTTTGTGCAGCCGGGAAGATCCCCCAATAACCACAAAAACGATCCTGATAAATCCGCTGAAGGAATGACAGTGAACAACATAAAGCTCACACAAAAATTCGGGCTGGCGCTATCCATTGCCCTGCTCACCGCCTGTGGCAAACCCACAGAGGAAGATGCCTCTTCCGCAGAGGCTAGCACCGAGAAGAGTGCCCCTGTAGCCGAGACCGTCTCCACCGAAGGCATGTGGATGCCGCGCCAGCTACCGGAAATCGGTGACAAACTCAAAGGCCTCGGCCTGGAGCTGGATCCGAAAACCATGACGGATCTGACCAAATTCCCGATGAATGCCGTGGTGAGCCTGGGTGGCTGCTCCGCAAGCTTCGTCTCCCCGCAGGGCCTGGTCGCCACCAACCACCACTGCGCCTACGGCTCCATTTCCTACAACTCCACCGAAGACAACGACCTGTTGGCCAACGGCTTCCTCGCCAAAACCCTGGAAGAGGAGGTGCCTGCCGCACCGGGGTCGCGTATCTATGTCACCGTGGACATGAACGAAGTTACGGACAAGATCAACAGCAAACTCAGCGATGACATGGACGGCGCCACCCGCTTCAAAGCCATCGAAGATGCGGAAAAAGCGCTGGTGGCCGAGTGTGAATCCGACCCGGGTCACCGCTGCGAGGTCTACAGCTATTACGGCGGCGCCAGCTACTACCTGGTCAAGCAGCTGGCCATTCGCGATGTGCGCCTGGTACACGCGCCAGCGGCCTCCATCGGCAAATTCGGTGGCGACATCGACAACTGGATGTGGCCGCGTCATACCGGCGACTACTCCTTCCTCCGCGCCTATGTGGGCCCGGACGGAAAACCTGCCGACTTCTCCAAAGACAATGTGCCTTACAAACCCAAGCACCACCTGACCGTCGCTACCGAAGGGCCGAAAGAAGGCGATTTCGTGATGGTTGCGGGCTACCCGGGGCGCACCAACCGCTACCGCACCGCGGAAGAAGTCAGCAACAATTTCAGCTGGTATTACCCCACCATGCAGAAAGTGCTGGCGGAGTGGTCTGAGGTGATCGGCTCAGCCACCGAGGACAACAAGGATGCCGCGCTCAAGTACGCAAGCCTGGTTGCCGGCCTCAATAACTACGCGAAAAATTTCACCGGTATGATGGAAGGCTACGAGCGCAGCGATCTGCTACAGCGCAAGCAGCAGCTGGAAAAAGATCTGCAGGCCTGGATCGAAGCCAATCCGGAATCCAAGAAGAAGTACGCTTCGGTCATCGCGGACCTGAAACAGTTAATCGCCGAAGAGCAATCCACTCAGGAGCGCGATCTGCTGCTGGGCTACATGAACCGCTCGGCCATGCTGAGTAGCGCACAGCGCCTCTACCGTCTCAGCCTCGAGAAACAAAAGCCGAACATGGAGCGTGAACCCGGTTACCAGGAGCGCGACATGACCCGTTTTAGCGAGAGCATGAAACGCATCGAACGGAGCTTTGAGCCAAGTGTGGACCAGGCCATCTGGACCTACTTCCTCGAGCGCTATAACGCCCTGCCCCAGGATCAGCACCTGGAAAGTTTCGACAATTTCTTTGATGGGGAATTGAGTGGCGACGCTCTGCAGAGCAAGCTTTCTGCCATGTACGAAGAAACCGGGCTCACAGATACCGAAACCCGCCTCGCGTGGATGGAAAAATCACCGGAAGACTTCCGCAACAGCGATGATCCGTTCATCCAGCTGGCGGTAGCCACCTATGACGACCGGCTCGCGATAGAACAGCATGAGAAAACCATGGCCGGCCGTTTTGCCGAACTGCGCCCGCAGTATATGGACCTGCTGATTGCCTATTACAACGAGCAGGGCAAACCGGTTTACCCGGATGCCAACAGCTCCCTGCGCCTCACCTACGGTCTGGTAAAAGGCTACACCCCGCCCGCAGGCACCATCAAAGGCGCAGCTGACGGCAACGATGGCAAGGACGGCTTTGTGCCTTTCACGACCCTGCGCGGTATCGAGGCCAAGTACACCGGTGAAGACCCCTTCGATGCACCCCAGGCACAACTGGACGCGATCAAAAACAAGGAGTACGGCCGTTTCTATGATGAAAACCTGGACTCCGTTCCGGTGAACTTCCTCACCACCGTAGACATCACCGGCGGTAATTCAGGCTCCGCCACCATGAACGGTAAGGGTGAATTTATCGGCCTGGTATTTGATGGCACCTACGACAGCATCAACGCGGACTGGGACTTCAATGACAATACCCGCGCGATTCACGTAGATGTGGAATATATGCTGTGGGTGATGGAAAACGTCGACCACGCAGATAATCTGCTGGAAGAGATGGGGGTTGCTGCACCAGAGGGACAAAAACCACAGTAACCGTCCAATTTAGAATATCGTCATCCCGGACGCGTTCCGGGGTCCAGCAGCAAGAGGGTGGCAAGAGAGCACAAAGTCTCTGCACAACTGGATACCGGCATTCGCCGGTATGACGATTGACTACACGAGCTCTGTTTTCGTTTTTCCACAGCGCTGGCAGCGATATTCCGTTACCAGCTTCCCCTGTTTCACATCAAACTTGCGCTCGGTCACCACCTTCCACTTGTGAAAACCCTCGCGGCACAAACTGCTACCCTTGTGTTTTTCCCAAGCGGTTTTCCGCTTAAATGGCAGCACGTCACCCATCAGACCTCCCCGCCAGCCGCGTGGGCAGACGCCCAGGCCCATTGAAAGTTAAACCCGCCCAACCAGCCTGTCACGTCGAGCACTTCACCAATAAAGTAGAGCCCCGCTTGCTTCATACTTTGCATACTCCGGGATGACACCTCATTGGTATCCACGCCACCAAGGGTGACTTCTGCGGTGCGGTAGCCTTCCGTGCCCTCGGGGATCAGCGTCCAGATCTGCAGCTTTTCGCCTACATCCTTTAGCGCCTGTTCGCTGTACTGCTTGAGTGGTTTGCTTTCCAGGCCATTTCTCTGCAGGAAAAACTGTACCAGCTTTTTGCTCCACAACTCCGCCAGCACCGTATGCAGAAAGCTCTCCTGCTTTTTGCCGCGCTGCTCACAGAGCCACCCGGACAGATCCAGCCCCGGTGCGAGGTTGAAGCTGACCGGCATCCCCTCTTTCCAGTGGCTGGAGATCTGTAACACCGCCGGGCCACTCAGGCCCTTGTGGGTAAACAGCATCTGCTCGTGGAAATGGCCCTCGGCACAGCTGGCATTCACTGCCAGTGAGGTCCCGGGTAATTCCTGCTGCCGCGCCAGTGCACGCTTGTTCAATGTGAAAGGCACCAGTGCGGCGCGAGTGGGAATAATGTTGTGGCCGAACTGCTTGGCGAGGTCGTAGCCAAATCCGGTGGCGCCCATGGTGGGGATCGACAGGCCGCCGGTGGCGACTACCAGGGATTCACACACCACTTTGCCAAGAGAGGTGTGCACCTCAAAGCCTTTCGCACCCTCTTCATTAAGAGGCTCAACACGCTGGATCTCACAGCGGGTGCGAATCTGGGCTTTCGCTTCGCGGCACTCCGCCAGCAGCAGATCCACGATGTCGCGGGATTTGTTATCGCAGAACAGCTGGCCGAGGGTTTTCTCGTGATACGGAATGCCGTGTTTTTCCACCAGGGCAATAAAGTCCCACTGGGTATAGCGGGCCAGGGCGGATTTACAGAAGTGCGGATTTTCGCTGTAGAAGTTGTCCGGCGCCGTGTACAGGTTGGTGAAGTTGCAGCGACCGCCGCCGGACATCAGGATCTTTTTGCCGACCTTGTTGGCGTGGTCCAGCACCAGCACGCTGCGGCCACGCTTGCCCGCCACCGCGGCACACATCAGGCCGGCGGCGCCGGCGCCGATGATCAGTACATCGGCCTGGGTGGGAAGGTCTGTCATTTGCTGGTGGTCTAAGGATCAGGTCTTCGGCAGAGTAACGCCGCGCTGGCCCTGGTATTTACCACCGCGGTCTTTATACGACACATCGCAGATTTCATCGGATTCGAAGAACAGCATCTGTGCCACGCCTTCATTCGCGTAGATCTTCGCCGGCAGGTTGGTGGTGTTGGAGAATTCCAGGGTCACATGCCCTTCCCACTCCGGCTCCAGCGGCGTCACATTCACGATGATGCCGCAGCGGGCGTAGGTGGACTTGCCCAGGCAGATGGTCAGCACCGAACGCGGGATGCGGAAGTACTCCACGGTGCGCGCCAGGGCGAAAGAGTTGGGCGGGATGACACAGTAGTCGCCCTGCACATCCACGAAGCTGTCTTCATCAAACGCCTTCGGGTCCACGGTGGCGGAGTGCACGTTGGTGAAGATTTTGAACTCGTTGGCACAGCGCACATCGTAGCCGTAACTGGAGGTGCCGTAGGAGATCAGGCGATCGCCGGAGGCCCCGTGGCGTACCTGGCCCGGTTCGAAGGGCTCGATCATGCCTTCATTCTCAGCCATACGACGAATCCACTTATCGGATTTGATGCTCACCCTGTCCCCTCGCTTATCTGGTATTGGTCCATTTCTGGCGGTCATTTGAAGAGGCCGAATCATAGCCGTTTTACCTTGTTCAAAAAAGTGCCACAGAGGCGTGTCGAATTTGACGCACACAGACCTGGTGCGGGCTTGCCGACACTGGACGACTACTGTATAAATTACCAGTAGACGCTGTATACCCATACAGCAAAGCCCTATCAGACCACCCGTGTGGAGCGAGCCGATCGTGAACAGCGCCGAAAACTTTTTGCAAAACAAGCAGTTAGGTGATCAGCCAGCCAAGCAGGCCAGTGACGAGCCGCTGCAGCAACTGCTGACCCGCCCGGACATCTGGCAACTGGCCAGTGGCCAGCGCCGTCCCCGCACCGGAATCAGTACCGGCTACCGCGGGCTGGATGCCTTGCTGGTCGGGCACGGATGGCCCCGCGCGGCCAGCACGGAGTTTTTGGTCGACAAGGCTGGTATCGGCGAGATGTCACTGATCCTGCCGACCCTCGCGGAACTCACCCGTCAGGGGCGCATGGTGATCCTGATCAACCCGCCGCATATCCCCTACGCCCCGGCACTGGTACAGGCCGGCGTGCAACTGGAGAAACTGCTGATCCTGCACCCCAGAGGACAGCGGGATCAGCTGTGGGCGGCAGAGCAGTCCCTGCAATCCGGCGCCTGCGGTGCGCTGATCCAGTGGCAGAACAGGGAAGCCCCGGCCGACAAAGACCTGCGTCGGCTGCAGATAGCCGCCCGCGATGGCGACTGCCTGCACTTCCACTTCCGCCCCGGCTCCTGTGCACAAACCCCGTCTCCGGCAGCACTGCGCCTGCAACTGAAGAGCGACGGCGAGCAGCTGGCGCTGCACCTGTTCAAACAACTGAGTGGCAAGTCCGGCCAGCGCGTGCATCTGGCGCGCAACCCGGACCTGGTGCGGCGAGACCAGCCGCTGCACTGAATCAACGGCGTGCCCCTGGTGGATGCGCTGCGCTTATCCACCCTACAAACGGCCACCAGCAACAAGGCCGTAGGGTAGATAAGCGCAGCGCATCTACCAATTAACCAGGCTCCGACAGGAGATCCCAACATGCTCTGGCTCTGCATCCAGCTCCCCAAACTTCCCCTGGAAGCCTTGACCCGCGCCCACCGCGCCGGTGACAGTGCCGCGGTGGCCGTGGCCCAGAACAGTCTCATCATTGAAGCCAACCCCGCGGCCAATGCCCACAATGTGGAACCCGGACTCAGCATCGCCACCGCCTGCGCCTACTGCGCCGAACTGCAATTGCTGGAGCGGGACCCGCAGCGGGAAGAACAGCTGTTACAGCAACTGGCCCTGTGGGCCTACAGCTTTACCCCGGTGGTTTCCCCACGCAACGCCGAGCGCGAACAGAACCAGGCAGACAACAATTTCGCCTGCCTGTATCTGGAAATCAGTGGCAGCCTCAAGGCACACCACGGCCTGGCGCCCCTGCTGCAACAACTGGGCAAAGAGCTGCGCAAGATGCGCATCCATCATTTTATGGGCCTGGGCCACAGCCCCAGCGCCGCACACCTGCTCAGCCAGTTGCCGGAACACCGCCAGTGGCTGGCAGAAGCCAAAACCGCCCCGGCCCCTCAACAGTGGCGCCAGTGGATCAGCTTCGCCCCCAGCAAACTGCTCGATTGTAATCACAAGGCCATCGCCAAGCTGTATGCCTGCGGTATCAAGCGCGTCAGCCAGTTGCTGGCAATTCCACTGTCGGAGGTGGGCAGTCGCTTCGGTCGCGGATTCATCGACTACCTCGCCCGCCTGAACGGCACCCGCCCGGATCCGGTACCTAGCTTCGAGCCGCCGGCAGAATTTCACAGCGAGCTGTTTTTCCCGAGCCCACTGGATAACAGTGAGCAACTGCTATTCCCCGCCGGCCGTCTGGTGCGTGAGCTGTGCCGGCAGTTGCAGCGTCGGCAGTTATACAGTCAGCAGTTGTGCTGGGTTCTGGATTACGGCAGCCGCGGTCACCAGCAGGTCCATGTGGATATCTCCCGCCCGCTGCTCGACCCCCAACGCCTGATCGCACTGACAAAATTACAGTTTGAACGGGTAGAACTGAAAGAGCCGGTGCAGGCATTGACCCTCAAGTGCCAGCAGTTGCGTCCCATTGAAAGTCACAGCCTGCGGGAGGATTTTTTTGACGAGGGCAGCAAGCTGCACGAAAGCTACCAGCTGATCGACAAGCTCAAGGCCCGCCTCGGGCACCAGGCCCTCTCCGGCGTCACCCTCAAGGAAAGCTACCTGCCGGAACAAGCCTGGCAAAACGCCGACAGCCTCACCCTGCAGAGTAAATCCCGCAGCCACCAGCTCACCCCGGTAAACGCTCCCCGCCCCAACTGGCTGCTGCCGAGGCCCGACCGCATCCAGCAGCGCGATCACAAACTGTTTTACGACGGCGAGCTGCATTTGCTGCAGGGTCCGGAACGCATCGACGGCTACTGGTGGCAACACCGCCGCCACGCCCGCGATTACTACATCGCCCGCGGCGCCCACGGCAGTCTCTACTGGGTATACCAGGATCTGGCGTCAGAGGACTGGTATCTGCACGGGGTTTATTCATGACTGGGTTAACACAACCCTGTGTTTACCTTCTTGCAAACCAGCGTAATGGCACACTTTATACGGGTGTTACATCCAACCTTGTGCAGCGTATCTGGCAACACAAGGAAGGCGTTGTCGAAGGTTTCACTCGGGAGTATGGAGTGAAAAACCTTGCATGGTACGAGCTACATGACACGATGGAAAGTGCCATTCGAAAAGAGAAAGCGATAAAGAACTGGCGGCGAAGCTGGAAGCTGAACCTGATTGAAAGTAGCAATCCAGAGTGGCGAGATCTGTACTACGACATCCTCTAATCGCCCCCGTCATCCCGGACTTGATCCGGGATCCAGCTGCAGGAGCCTAACGACCACCGAGCAATTGGATGCCGGCCTACGCCGGCATGACAGGCGATGGGGTTTCACGTAAACACTTCAACCATTCACCTCGTCATCCCGGACTTGATCCGGGATCCAGCTGCAGGAGTCTAACGACCACCGAGCAACTGGATACCGGCCTACGCCGGCATGACAGGCGATGGGGTTTCACGTAAACACTCCAACTATTCACCTCGTCATCCCGGACTTGATCCGGGATCCAGCTGCAGGAGTCTAACGACCACCGAGCAACTGGATACCGGCCTACGCTGGCATGACGAGCGATGGGGTTTCACGTAAACACTTCAACCATTCACCTCGTCATCCCGGACTTGATCCGGGATCCAGGTTACAGGAGGCCAACGAATCCACCGAGCAACTGATACCGGAATACACCGGTATGACGTATCGGATATTTATCGGTATGCAGTACGCCGAACTTTTTTGTCAGAGTAACTTTTCATTTCTGCAGGGTGCCTCGCATCCACAGGAGCTGATTGCGGCCGCACATCAACTCGGTTATTGCGCAATTGCGATTACCGATGAATGCTCCATGGCGGGGGTGGTGCGGGCTTATGCAGAGTTGGAGAAACTTCAAGCCGAGGGCAGTCAGTTAAAGCTGATTTGTGGCAGTTTCTTTCGCCTGGAGGAAGAATCGCAGCAAGTGGTTTTACTCGCACCGGACAGGCTTGCCTACAGCGAAATCTGCCAGCTGATTTCCACTTCGTGCCTGCGCGCCGAAAAAGGCCAGTACCGGACGTTTATTCAGGACCTCCTCAATCACTGCAAACATGCACTGTGCCTGTGGCTTCCAGGCAGCGAGCCCTTCACACTTCCCGATACGCTGAAACAACATTTCGGCGGGCGGCTCTCTATCGCCCTGAGCCATCACCTGCTCCCTAGTGAAAACCAGAGGCTGCACAAGCTACTGGCTTTTGCCAGATCCCAGCGGCTACCGCTGGTTGCTACCAACGCGGTACTTATGCACAACCGTAGCCGCAAACCACTGCAGGATGTATTGAACGCAAACTACCACAACTGTACCCTGGACCAGCTGGGCTACCGCCTGCAGCAAAATGCGGAACGCTACCTGCGCAGCCTGCCGGAAATCACTGCACTTTATCCACAGAGTGCCATCGACAACACACTGAAAATTGCTGAGCAATGCACCTTCAGTCTGAAAGAACTGCAATACCACTACCCGTCAGAAGTAGTTGCGCAAAACAAAAGTGCCAGTGACTACCTGCGAGACCTGGTGGAAACCGGTATCCCGATCCGTTGGCCTCATGGGCCAGCAGCGCATATTCGTCAGCAAATCGAAACCGAGCTGGCGTTGATCGCCGAGCTTCAGTACGAGCACTATTTCCTCACCATTTACGACATCGTCCAGTACGCGCGCAAACAGCACATCCTCTACCAGGGGCGCGGTTCCGCGGCCAACTCGGTGGTGTGTTACTGCCTGTTTATCACCGAGATTGATCCACACAAGATCGGCCTGTTGTTCGAACGGTTTATTTCCCGCGAACGCAATGAACCGCCGGATATCGATGTGGACTTCGAGCACGAGCGGCGCGAGGAAATCATCCAGTACATCTACCGCAAGTACGGCCGCGAGCGCGCCGGGCTCGCAGCCACCAAAATCACCTATCGTTTTAAAAGTGCACTGCGGGATATCGGCAAGGCACTGGGGCTCGGGGCAGCAGTTATTGAACAGTTGCAGGCGGAACGCAGCTGGTGGGACAAGCTGGAGGATTTTCCACAGCAGATGAAAAAGGTTGGCATCGCTCCAGAGAGCGTAGCCGGGCGCATGCTGCCCAGGCTACTGGAGCAGATTTACGGTTTCCCCCGCCACCTGTCCCAGCATGTGGGCGGCTTTGTGATTACCGAGCTGCCGCTGAGCCAGCTGGTGCCCATCGAAAATGCGGCCATGGATGACCGCACCATCATTCAGTGGGACAAGGAAGATATCGAAGACCTGAAGCTGATGAAGGTGGATATTCTCGCCCTCGGCATGCTCACCGCCCTGCGCAAGTCCCTTAGCTATATGGCACTGTACGGCAAGCGCATGCGCCTGCAGGATATTCCCGCCGACGACCCGGCGGTGTATGCAATGATGTGCCACGCGGATACAGTGGGGGTATTCCAGATCGAATCCCGCGCGCAGATGAGCATGCTGCCGCGCCTGCAGCCGCAGACCTTTTACGAGCTGGTAATAGAAATTGCCATCGTGCGCCCGGGCCCGATTCAGGGAGGCATGGTGCACCCCTATCTGCGCCGCAAGCAGAAACTCGAGCCCGTCAACTACCCCCATGAAAACCTGCGCCCGGTACTGGAGCGCACCTTGGGTGTGCCGATTTTCCAGGAGCAGGTGATCAAGCTCTCCATGGTGGCCGCCGGCTTCAGCGGCGGTGAGGCGGATGCCCTGCGCCGCGCCATGGCTAGCTGGGGCAAGAACGGCAACCTGCTGCAGTTTCGTGAAAAACTGATCAACGGCATGCTGGCCAATGGCTACGAGCACAGCCTTGCAGAGCGGCTGTTCGAGCAGATGAAAGGTTTCGGCTCTTACGGTTTTCCGGAATCCCACTCCGCCAGCTTCGGCCTGCTCGCCTACTTTTCCGCGTGGATCAAATGCCACCACCCCGCCGCTTTCTACAGCGGGCTATTGAACAGCCAACCCATGGGGTTTTACGCCCCGGCGCAACTGGTATACGACGCCCAGCGTCACAATGTGAAGGTCCTACCGCTGGATGTGAATCACAGCAGCTGGCACCACAGCCTGGCGCTGGCCGATGGCACAAAGGGTACCGATGGCAAAACTCCGGTGGCCCCCGCCATCCGCCTGGGCTTGCGCCTGGTAAAAGGGTTGGCCGAAGAAACCGTGGAAACTATTGAGACAGAGCGAGTTCAGGGCAACTTCCAGTCACTGCAGGACTTTGCCCAACGGGTCGATATCCCCCAACAGCAGAGCGCCATCCTCGCCCATGCCAACTGTTTTTACAGTATTGGCGAGAACCGTTTCCACAGCACCTGGCAGGCACTGAACACACAACTGGAACACGCGACCCCGCCACAACATCAGCCGGAGACCAGCCAGGAAGACAATATCTACAGCGATTATCAGAGTACCGGCCTGACCCTGCGCGAACACCCGGTGGCACTGCTGCGCAGGCAGAAGCGCTTTAACAATCTTGTCCGCGCCTGCGATCTGGAAAGGCGCAGGGATGGCGACAGAATACGGGTGCTCGGTCTGGTCACCTGCCGACAGCGCCCAGGCAGTGCGGCCGGTGTGCTGTTTCTGACCCTGGAGGATGAGACCGGTGTAATCAATGTGGTGCTGTGGCAGCAGGTACAGGAGCGCTACCGCAAGGAAATTCTCAGCGGAAAAATTCTATTGATTGAAGGCAACCTGCAGATCAGCCGGGACGCGAAACAGCAGCAATTTTCTGTGATCCATCTGATCGGGAAAAAGCTCGACGGTATTGTCTGGAAAGAAATCCAGCACGTACGTAGCTTTCACTGAAACCCTTAACAAAACAGGCCTCCCGAGGGAGGCCTGTTTACCGTCAATGAAATTGTAACGGAATCAGAATTCCGCGCTGGCTCTCAGATACCAGAAACCACCATTGAAACCAAACGGTGAGGTCAGTGACTGGCGCACACCGAGAAACTGCAGTGTCGGGTCCGCTTCATCATCCGGGCGCACATCGAAGATATTCTCGCCACCCAGGGAGAGCTTGTAGTTCTCCGCCAGAGTAATCGTCGCTTCGAGGTCGACCAGGATCTCACCGTCGTAAGCAGAAGCATCGGAAGCATCACCGGGGCCGAACAGACCGAAAGTGCTCTCCCAACCGCTGTAACGGTTAAAACGCAGGTAGCCGTTGAACAGGTCACCGGAGTCGTAATCGAAGGTCAGGGTGGTACGATCGCTGGGCACCTGGTTTTCCAGATCAAAGACCCGGGACTGATTGATGGTGTCCGGGGCAACCTTGTCCACCTTCTGTTGATTGTGGTTATGACGCAGGTCCATCACCAGAAGGCCACCGGCCACATCAAAATCACTGGTGACCGCCAGATCAATACCAGAAACATCGGAATCAAAGGCATTGACGAAATAGTTGGCGTTACTGCCATTCAGCAGGGACGCATTGGCTACACCGGCATTTTCCAGCAGCGCCACTTCTGCATCACCAATGGTGTTGTTGCGCAGTGCCAGGCGGTCTTCAATCTCAATGTTGTAGTAATCGATGGTCACACTGGTGTTATCCAGCGGACTCCACACCGCACCCAGGGTAAAGCTGGTGGACTCTTCCGGTGTCAGCTCCTTGGCCCCCAGCGCCATTGCCACCGGGTGATTCACCGGATAGGTGCCGTTTGGAATCAGATTGCCATCCGCATCTGAAGTGGTCGTCACGTTCAGGGTATTCACCTGCCCCGGGGTTGGCGCACGGAAGCCGGTATTCGCGGTGCCGCGCAGGGCAAAGTTTTCGGTGAAGTCGTAGCGGGCAGACAGTTTCCAGTCGAAGGTGGAGCCGAACTCTTCAAAGTTTTCAAAACGTAGCGCCGCACCCAGCAGCAACTTGTCGGTAACATCCGCCTCCAGATCCACATAGGCCGCGGTACTTACACTGCTGTACTCACCGGCCGCCTCCACCGGGAAACCCTGGAAACCATCGGAGCCAACACCGAACACCGAGGCGGTCGGGCCCACGGCAATGGAGGCCTCGTCACCGGCACCGATCTCGTAGGTTTCATCCCGCCACTCCATACCAAATGCGAGATTCAGCGGTGAGGCGAATGCGGTAACGTCGATAGGTTTTACAAAGTCCGCATTTACGCTGGTCTCGGACTGGGTGAGTGTGCCGGGATTGAAAGTGAGCGGGGAATTGATCCCCAGGCTCGGGTTGATGGAGTTTTCCAGAACGTAGGAAACCTCGTTCTCGGCACTGCGCGCACGCAGGTCCCAGCTGATACCGTTGGCCCATTCACCACGGGCACCAATCACTGCAGAGAAATCCGTAATATCCGCACCGAAGGCCGGGTTATAGCCACCGGGGAACTGGGTGTAGATGGGGTTACGCAGTACGAAGCCACTATCGCTACTGCTATCCGCCACCAGATAGTCTGCCGGGTTCAGGCCCTGGGCAATAATATCGTCCACCAGAGACTGGGGGGCATCGTCCGGCATATAGTCGCCGTCTGCGTCTGCCTGCAATGTTTCACGGGCGGTGAATTCTGCAGACGGATCCAGTACCGGGCCGCGGTAGAAGAAATCGGAAATGGTCTCGTTTTTGGAATATCCCAGGTTGCCGTACAGCTCGGTGGCGTCATTCAGCTCGAAGCCCGTGTTTACGAAGAACTTGAGCGCTTCCACTTCCGGGTCACCCCAGCGCTGACCGAGTCCATCCAGCGGTACGTTTTCCACACCGACCTCTTCAGCGACCGCAACCGCATCCGGACGCGCAGCACCGCGCCAGGTTTTGTCGGCGGTGGAATGTTCGATGGTGGCGTTAACAAAACCCTGGTCGCCCAAAGCAAAACCGCCGTTCGCCGCCAGCGTGGTACGGGCACCGTCACCGTCGAAGTATTCACCGGTCTGAGCGGAAAGCGCGATGCCCTCTGCGTCGTCTTTCAGAATCACGTTGACCACACCGGCAATGGCGTCAGAGCCGTACTGTGCGGAAGCACCGTCGCGCAGCACTTCAACACGCTCGATGGCCATGGAAGGCAGCGCCGCAAAGTCCACCGCCTGCGCACCCTGATTTGTGGTGCCCAGCGGTGCCAGCTGCAGGTTCACCAGTGCAGAGCGGTGACGGCGGGTGCCATTGACCAGAACCAGAGTCTGATCCGGAGAAAGGTTGCGCAGTGTCACCGGACGAATGAACGCGGTGCCATCGGCAATGGGAAAACGCTGGGTATTGAACGATGGTGCCACTTTAGCCAGGGACTCGGTGAGATCAAAACTGCCCTGAGCGGAAAATTTACTGCCGCCGAGCACATCCACCGGTGAAAGAGTCTCGGTAGGAGACACCCCCTCTTTGCGGGTGCCCGTGGTGATGACCTCTTCCATCACCCCGTGATCACTGCTTGCGGGATCGCCCTGCTCCTGGGAAAACGCCGGTGATACCGGCAGTGCCGCTGCCGCCATTACTGCCAGGGTCAGTGCCTTGGTTCTGAATTCTCGCATAATTACCCGTCCTATTATTTTTATGAAATCGGGACCGATAGATCGCTTTGTACTTCGTCACGAAATTCTATCGTGACCCAAATCTCATTATTGTTTTCTGGATTGAAGCTGCACCAGAGTAGGGCAATTAAGGGGTCGCATCAATATTCAATGCAAAAAATAAAAATGGCGTCATGAAACCGCCCCGGCAAGCCATAAGAAAAAGCTTGCGGGCGGGTCGACGACACTCGGCTCGGCCGAATATCTCTGCTCAGCCAAAATCCTGCTTTTCCATCCACGGAATAATCCGCTCGAAAGCGCGCTCGATATTTTCGATGGAGGTGGCGTAACTGAACCGCAAGGCATTGCGACAGCTATCTCCAAAGGTATCACCGGCAATCGTGCACACGCCGGTTTCCCGGAGCAGCCGCAGTGCCACATTGTTGCCATTTACCCCTTCGGGCAATGCGGGAAACATATAGAAAGCACCTTCCGGTACATAGCCTTCCAGAAACGGCGTTTCATCTACCAGTTCCACCAGGCGATTGCGGCGTTTTTTGTAGGTATTCACCGTATCTTTGACAAAGCTTCGGTCTCCCTTCAGAGCGGCCACGCCTCCCCACTGGCACGGGGTGTTAGCCACCGTTGTCGTGAACATATGGTAGCGGCGCAACTTGCGGATGGCGCCCTGACTCGCAATCAACCAGCCGACCCGCATACCCGCCATACTGAACGTTTTGGAAAAACTGCTCATGACCATGACATGATCCAGATCCGAACAGCAGGACAGTACACTGGCGTAACTGTCGAGGCCGCGCTCGTCGTAGATCAGATGATCGTATACCTCGTCGCTGATCACATAAATTCCACGGTAGGCCGCTTCCTGCACAATGGTTTCCACGGTTTCCCGCGGATAAACCGTGCCGGTGGGGTTGCTCGGAGAATTCAGAATAATGGCGTGGGTATTGGTGTCGATCGCATCGATAACTTCCTGCGGGTCCAGCTGATGATTGTTTTCCGCCCGCGTGGGAATGTATTTTACTTCCCCACCATTCATACGAATCAATGGCGCATACAACATAAATGAGGGGTCAGGCACGATGAATTCACGACCTGGCGCGGAGACAGCGGTCAGCGCCAGATAAATTGCCTCGGTGGCTCCGGTGGTAATCAGAATATTTTCCGGGCTGATTGTGCGCCCCGAACGCTCTCCGTAATATTCCGCCAGTGCGTCGAGCAATTCCGGCAAACCCGCATCCATGGTGTAGCCAGTCTGCCCCGCATTCAAAGCATCCACCGTTGCCTGAACCACATGAGGTGGTGTAGGCGCATCAGGCTGCCCGATGGACAGATGGATAACATCCTCCATGGACGCCGCCATATTGACCATCTTGCGAATTCCCGGCACCGGTATCGTTAACAGTGCGGGGTTCCAGACCGGATCTTCCGATTCGTAAAAGTCAAAATCTATGCGACTCATGAACCGGCCCCTTCGGTGGTATCTGCCGCAGAATTCGCAAAGAAAAGCTCGGGGCGCTTGTCGGTGAGCGGCGCTGCCAGCTGGTATGCCTGGGCCGCGCGCAGAACCGAGCGATCATCAAAGCGCGCTCCCACAAGCTGCAAACCAATGGGCAGACCGGCACTGTCAAAGCCACAGGGAACCGAAATAGCCGGTTGTCCTGTCATGTTGAACGGATAAGTAAAAGGCGTCCATGAGGGCCAGCGAGTGCTAGGCCAGTCCTCGGGCACTTCGCGACCGGCGGTAAATGCCGTAATCGGCAATGTGGGTGTCAGCAACAAATCATATTTTCCGTGAAAGGCCGCCATACGCTCACATAACGCAGCGCGTTCGTTCGCCGCCTCCAGATAATCCAGCATGGAAAGCTGCGCGGCTTTTTCAGATACCGCAACCAGCTGAGGGTCCATGATCATGCGCTGTTTTTTGCTGATATTGCGCAGAACATTGGCGGCCCCGCCGTAAAACAGATGACCGAAAGCCGCAAGCGGATCATCAAAGCCGGGGGCCACTTCGGTGATTTCCGCGCCAAGTGACTGCAATAACTCCGCTGCAGCGCGCACTCTCTCTTCCACCTCGCGGTCCACCTGCACATACCCGAGGGTTGCGCTGAATGCGATATGCACACCGCGTAGCAAATCCTGCGGTTCACCTTCCAGGGCCGCGAGGTAATCGATATTACGGCGGGGAATAGCGTTGGTATCCCGGTAGTCCGCTTCAGAAAGTACGTTCATCAGCAGTGCACAGTCCGCCACCGTCCAGGTCATGGGGCCCGCGTGTGCGAGTGTGCCGAATGGGCTCGCGGGCCAGTGCGGTACCTCGCCGAAGCTTGGTTTGAGCCCCACCAGGCCGCTGAATCCGGCGGGAATCCGGATGGAGCCTCCCGCATCGGTACCCAGCGCCAAAGGTCCCATTCCAAGGGGAACTGCAGCGGCACTGCCGCCACTTGAGCCACCGGCCGTCTTGTCCGGGTTCCACGGGTTTCGGGTAATGCCATCTACCGGGTTGTCGGTCACCCCTTTCCAGCCAAACTCCGGCGTGGTGGTTTTGCCCAATGGCACGGCGCCGTGGCGATTGAGTGCCGCGACACTCGGCGCTTCCTTGCCAAGAGTAGAGTTCGGGTCAATGGTTTTGGAGCCCTTGATGGTGGGCCACTGCGGAGTGAGGAATACATCTTTAATGGCGACGGGCACTCCATCAAGAGTCCCCTTAGGATTCCCCTGCTGATAGCGTTGCTCAGATTCTTTTGCAAAAGTGAGTGTGGTTTCTTCATCAACTAGGTTGTAGGCGTTCACCAGCGGATTACAGCGCTCTATCTGCGAGAGCATGGCCTGGGTTACTTCAACCGGAGAGAATTGTTTTTCCTTGTACCCCTTGAGCAATTCCAGTGCAGACAGTCGAAGGAACTCGGTCATCGGCGCTATTCTCCGTGTTGTGTATTCGCCTAACGTCGCTGGGAAACGGTCTTTTTAAGACACGTCCCCCTAATGTAGACCTAAACGGCGCCGTTTCGGCAAAATACACGTCGAACAACCCGCCCCGATGCCGCCGTTCAATCCTGGCTGAACTGTCCGGGACCACGTATCTGACTGCCGATCGCGGCGTCAACTGGCGCCGTCACTAGCGGAACCTGCATGCGGAATACCTTGCGATCCTGCTTGCGGATCCCCCAGATCTCTCGCTGGCGACTACTGCGATCCCAGGCAATTCCCTGCCCGTGTATTTCCGGTGCCTCAATTGTTGCGACCCAGCGCAGTTCCGATCCATGGGCCGGAATCTGCATAACATAAATTTCCGGATGATCGTGACCAGTCAGATAGAGATACCCGTCCGGGCCCCAACTGCCCCCAGAATTGCTCATTGGCGCAATGCGTCTGAGCACATTTTCCGGCAGTGTCCAGCGCGCAAGAACCTGAAAACGCTCATCCATTTTCACTACCTGTGTGCGTATGGTCTGACCGTAGGCGATCTCCTGCCCTTTTTGTACCTTGTCGTAATTTCCAAAGGCACCCCACCAGTAACCGTTATGGCGATCCAACCAGGTAAAGGACCCGAGCTCGATGCCAAAACTGTGGGTTGCGATATGCTCCATGGTCTCGGTATCCCATACTTCCACCGAACTGGTCATTGGCCATTCTGGATAATTTGAGTGGGATGCGTAAAGTTTTCCTTTCCACACCATTCCGCTATCCATATGTATCAACGGCCCCTGTTCACTGATACCATCCCACTGCAGTATCGGTGCGCCATCGGACTTGCGGTGCTTGGTGATACGGAAATTGTTCACCGCATAAAAAAATTGCTTATCCACTGCAATTCCCTGCCTTGCATCGAAAGTATCGAATGTCTCCAGGGTGGTTGCACGCAATCGCTCATCCGCAGTAACCGATATTGCTACTATCCACAGCAGCAACAGCTGCATGACACTTGTTAGCCTGACGTTGCTTGTCGACCCTGTAAAATACTCTGCCAATTTCATGCCAACCTTTTTTCTCAGAATGTAGAAACAAAAAAAGGCTCTCCCAGGGAGAGCCCATTAACCCACCAAATACGTCAGAAGGCGTAAGTGGCACCCAGGTAATAGGTGGAGCCAACATATTCGTATTCTGTATTCATACTCTCATCCCCCCCCTGGAATTCGGTGGTGGGTTCATTGTTCAGGTTATTGATATCCAGATAGACCGAGAAGCTGTCGGTTGCCGCATAAGAGGCACGGAAATCCCAGCGTCCAAACTCACCCTGCTCAATATCATCCGCCACATTTTCCAGGCTGTTGAGGTCGGTCAGGAATGAGGCGTTATAGTTGTAAGTAAGCCCCGCATAGAAACCGTAGTTTTCAAAGAAAAAGGTAAAGCTTTGAATTTCCTCCGGCTGCCCTTCCAGCTTGCGGTTTACCCCCAGGTTACTGTCAAAGAAGGTCGCGTCGATATCCGTGTAGGAGTAACTGGCCCCCAATCCATTAAACGGCGCGGGCAGGTTGACCAGCTGATGCTGCAGATTGAATTCGTAGCCGGTAATCTCTGCGGTATCCGCGTTTTTGACGGTGCGCACGGTTAACTCTTCCACACCGTAGTCACTGCCCAGATACACCCCGCCGTCAATTACCTGCTCATCATTGACGATGATGTTATCAATATCTTTACGGAACCAGGCCAGGGAGATGACGCTGGACTCACTGGGGTACCACTCCATGGATAGGTCATAGTTGTCCGCTTCATAGGGCAACAGGTCCGGGTTGCCAATGGACAGCACCGCGTCCCCGTCATCGTTAACACCAAATTGGGAGCTGGCGCTGAGGTCGGCATAATCCGGGCGCCCGAGGCTGGTAGTGAAAGATGCGCGGGCGATCAGGTCATCGCGGATCAGATATTTGGCCACCAGGGACGGCAGCAGCACATCACTGTCACCCTCAATCGACACGGTGGAGTAGTTGCCTTCCGCATCCTGTTGCGAGGCACTGGAGGCGAGATCGGTCTGCTCGTAGCGCAGGCCCGCAATCACATCCAGGCGATCGAAACGCAGGGTATTCATCACATAGGCCGCAGAGGTGGTCTCTTCCACAGTGCGGTCGCTCCCCAGCTGGGCAGCGACATTGCCGCTGTCGGCATCAAACAGGCCGGGGTTGCTGCCATACAGTGCATTCAGTGCGTCGAGATCAAACCAGAGATTGTCCTGGCGCATGCCATTGACATCGTTCTGGAAGCTGCCATCGGTCACTGGATAGTTACTCAGCGTATCGCGGATCACACCGTAATCCCGATTGCCGAAATCAAAGTGCTTTTCGTTGGCGGTCACCTTCAGGCCGAATTTCACGCTCGACTCGGATCCGGCAAAGTCGTACAAACGCTCCACATCGAAACGCGCACTCTGGATGTCCTGCTCTGCGCGATCATTCTGATAACCGACCGAGTCAAAGCGCAGGTTCTCGGCCACGTTGTGCACGGCCGCGCCTGGATTGATCTCGACAACGCCATCGCCGTTAACGACAAAACTGTCCGGGCCCATCACCACAGAATCGTCCTGACGGAAAGACCAGTCCGAATTGGTTTCGTGCAGCTCACTGCGGCTCAGGTTGACACCGTAATCCAGTTTCCACAGATCCAGATCCGTGTTGCCCGCGAGACTGAAGTTGGTCAGGGTTTTCTCCACATCCTCACGGCGCAGGTCAGCGCGGATATAAGTGCCGCCCTCGGCCATATACACCCTGTCACCCTCTATACGGTCGATCAGGTCCGCATCCTGCTCGATACCCTGACGGAATCGATTGCGGTGCTGGAACTCTTCGAATTCACTGTAAAAACCCTGAGCGAGAATATCGGTGGTGTCATTGAGGCGGTATTCCAGGCCACCGATCAGGGTTACGCGGTCGCGTCCGATCACGTAGTAGTTGTTTTTTGTCTGCTCCGGGAACATCAGGCCATCCACTTCGGCCCAGTCGTCCTGATAGATACCCTGCGCCAGATACTCCCGTTCCGTTGAAGAAGCCCCCAGGTTCCAGCCCAGTTTTTCACTGATTTTTCCGGAGACGGCCAAGTCGAAGTTCTGAGGGTTTTTACCGTCGTAGTACGGATTTTCCTGATCCGCCTCTTCCAATCCCATGCGCAGGTTTGCGGTTGCATTGAATTCGTCGCCTTCCAGAGGGCGCTTGGTCACGATATTGATGGCGCCGCCGATGCCCTCACCGTCCATATCCGCGGTCTTCGCCTTGTACACTTCCACGCGCTGCAACAACTCACCGCCGAGAAGGTCCAACGGCATGGAGCGACCGCTGCCATCTTTTTCCGGAGATCCGGTGACAAAGCCATTGACGTTCACCCGGTTCCAGTCAGGTTTGATACCGCGAATAGACGCGAAGCGACCTTCACCTTTTTCAATGAGAATGGAGACACCGGGCAGGCGATTCAGGGATTCCGCCGCGTTCTTGTCCGGCAGGCGGCCAAGGTCATCGGTTGCCAGGGCTTCCATTACCACCGGCATGTCCCGCTTGATATCCAGCGCCCGCGTACGGGACAGACGCTGACCGGTGACTGCCACCTCTTCGAGCCCGGTCGTTTCCGTTGTCACAGTGGCATCCTGTGCACTGGCGATATTGGTGCTGGCAAGGACTGCCAGGGTGAGAGTTGATACAGGAAATAGGTGACGCAAAGACGCCATGATTGCCCCCAGAGAGTGTGTCGTTGAAAAGTCGACGGAATCTCTTGGCCCCGCCGTGTAGTTGACAGCACCATACGGGGGCAAAGTGACACTAAGGTGCCACTAAAATGACCGGTCAGTGAACAGTAAGTTACCAGCTATCCCGGTAACCCATATTTCACCAGTGGTGAAATTGAAAATGGTTTTCAGTCACCTATCACCGCCGGCATGGGAATGGCGTATTCACTGGAAAGCTTCTGCAAATCTTCTTCGATGGTGGGATAAAGTGAAACGCCCTGTGCCATCTGCTCGCGACGCAGATCCCAGGCCCGCTTGCCGGGTACCCGTGGGGCCCCGCCGCCATCCGTCTCACAGGACTCCCATAGATGGGTGAGTGCTGCGGTCTGGCGAAGAAAGCTCTGCTCACTGCCAAATGCTTTAGGGTCGATAATCTGCAGAAATACAGAATTGGCTTCATCATCCGCTGCCACATCATCTGCGCGACCATAGCCGCCAAGCCCCATGGTGAGAATTTCCAACATGGCGGACAAAGCCGCGCCCTTGTAACCGTGATCTGCTCCCCCCACGGGCAGAATACTACCGCCCTCGGCAAAGACTGCCGGATCAGCAGACAGCTTACCGTCACTGTCTTTGAGATATCTTTCCGGCAACTGCTTACCTTCTCGCTCCGCACGTGCGACATAGCCACCGGCGGTCACCGACATACTGATATCAAATAACAGGGGGTAGTCTGCGGCAGGCGCGCAGAAAGCGAGAGGGTTGGCGGAAAACAGGGGCGTTTTACAGCCCTGTGGAGAAACGGTTTCTTCTGCGGGGGTGGAGCAGGTGAGAATTCCTACGCAATTGCGCTCGATAATCTTTGGAAGGTAGGCGGCCAGACAGGCAATATGCTGGCTGCGGCGAATGGTTGCGGTCACAACGCCGTGTTCCTGGACCCGCTCGAGCGCCTGGTCAATGGCCAGACTGACAATCCAGGGACCGGGTAAGAATTCCGCATCCCAGTTAAAGCAGTTTCCGCGGTCCGACAGTACATGAGGGTTACCCTCAATGCGTGAAGCACCGCTTTCCAGCCAATTGAGATTGCTCGCCACACGGTGCAACCCATGGGTAGTAAACCCCATCAGATCCGCCTGCAAAAACGTTTCCGCCATCACATCGGCACGTACGCGAGCGAGGCCCGTTGATGCAAACAGATCGCTGGCAAATTGTTTCAGGTCACGCGCGCTGTATCGGGTGGGCATGAATTCTCCTTCTGATATATGGGCGTTCAGTGATCGGTGATTTTTCCACGCAGAGACTTTATCTTCCCCCTCTGGGACTTGTGCTGCAAGCGACGCTCTCTGGAGCCGCGAGTGGGCTTGGTGGGTACCCGCTTTTTCGGGGCTTTCGCCACGCTGACAATCAGCTCACTCAAGCGCTCCAGTACATCCGCCCGGTTTTTTTCCTGGGTACGGAAGCGCTGCCCCTTGATGATCACCACGCCATCGGCGGTAATCCGCTGATCGCGCAAGCCAAGCAAGCGCTCCTTTATTACGGGGGGAAGGCTGGAGGCCTGAATGTCAAAGCGCAGGTGAATCGCCGTGGACACCTTGTTGACATTCTGGCCGCCGGCGCCACCGGACCGCATCGCGTGCATCTCGACTTCTTCCAGAGGAATTTCGACAGTTTGAGAAATTTTCCACATATCAACCGGCAATAATATGAGCTGTGTTTATAAGGCTAACTTTCGTCTATGCTGTGAGCAATCGGCGCAAAATTATACCTCTACGTAGGGGTGGTACATTTTAGGACTCGGGAATGCCTGACACTATCGACAGTAGTAAACAACCGGCTCATTTCAATCCACCGGTATTTTACTCGGCCACCGCGGTACTGCTGATGATGGTCGCCTATGCCGTTCTGGCTCCCGACCACGCGACATCCACGTTTAAAACCATGCAGACGTGGATCGTAACGCATATGAGCTGGTACTACGTGTTAACGGTGGCGGTGATTCTGATTGGCACCATCATTATTGCCATGTCCCGATTCGGCGAAATTAAAATGGGGCCGGAGCACGCGGAGCCCGAGTACGATTTTACCTCCTGGTTCGCCATGCTGTTTTCCGCTGGTATGGGGATAGGATTACTGTTTTTCGGCGTGGCCGAGCCGGTCATGCACTACCTGCAGCCACCGGTTGGCGAAACGGGTACCGTATTTGCCGCCCGCGAAGCCATGGTGCTGACCTTTTTCCACTGGGGCTTCCACGCCTGGGCCATCTACGCCATTGTGGCCCTGATACTCGCCTACTTCAGCTATCGCCATAAACTCCCTCTCACCCTGCGCTCCGCCCTGTATCCACTGATCGGCGAGCGTATATACGGCCCCATTGGCCACGCGGTGGATGTATTCGCTATTGTCGGTACCGTGTGCGGTGTCGCCACTACGCTCGGCTACGGCGTATTGCAGATCAACTCCGGGCTCAATCACCTGTTCGGGCTACCAGTGGGACAGTCGGTGCAGGTCGTATTGATTGTGGTTACCACCATTCTCGCCACAGTCTCGGTAGTTCTCGGGCTGGATGCCGGGATCAAGCGCCTCTCACAGCTCAATATGACCCTCGCCGCGATACTTCTGATCATGGTGTTGTTACTGGGCAGTACGGTATACCTGCTGCAGGCGTTCGTGCAAAACTTCGGAAGTTACGTATCGGAAATCGTCAGCAAGACATTCAACCTGTTTGCCTACGAGCCCACCGACTGGCTCGGAGGCTGGACAATTCTCTACTGGGGCTGGTGGATGTCCTGGTCCCCCTTTGTGGGCCTGTTTATTGCGCGCATATCCCGGGGCAGGACCATTCGTGAGTTCGTCATTGGCGCCATGCTGGTTCCGGCACTGGTGACCATGCTATGGATGACCTTTTTTGGCAACTCCGCCATCCACATGATTCTCGATCAGGGGATGACACAGTTGGGGGAAATCGTTGCGAAAGATCAGTCGGTAGCACTCTTCCAGTTTCTGGAGCAGTTCCCCTTCTCGTCGGTTTTCTCCTTTGTCGCGGTCATCATGGTGATCGTATTCTTTGTCACCTCAGCCGACTCCGGTGCCCTGGTCGTCAACATGCTCTCTTCTCACGGAAAAGATGAAACTCCACTCTGGCAGCGGATTTTCTGGTGTGCACTGATCGGCGTTGTTGCTATCGCACTGCTTCTTGCGGGAGGCCTGGGTTCGCTCCAGACCGCGGTTATCGCCAGCGCATTGCCTTTCTCGGCCATTCTGTTATGCGCGATGTACGGGCTGGTCAAGGCATTGCGTACAGACACCGTTAAACGCACCACCCAATCCGCCATTGTCGCGCCTATCAGTGCTAGAAACCCCGTAGTCTGGCAGCGGCGACTGAAAAATGCGCTCAAACTGCCGTCTCTGGCGGAGGTCCACGAATATATTCGGGACGTGGGTAAGCCCGCGCTGGAGGAGTTCGCCGAGGAAATACGGAAAAACGGCTACGAGACCACCGTCACGGAGAAACACAACCAGTGGGTCCAGCTGACCGTATGCCAGGGGGATGAAACCGGGTTTGTTTACGGCATCTATCCCAAGGCCACGCTCAAGCCCGATGCCAGTCAGCCCGACAAGGAACTGGCAGACGATTACGATGACGGCTCCCCGGATACGTATTTCCGCGCGGAAGTCCATCTCTATGAAGGTGGCCAGGACTACGATGTCATGGGCTGGACCAAAGATCAGTTGCTTACGGATATGGTGACCCAGTACGAACGCCACCTGCAATTTCTGCACACCTTACGCTAGTCTCTTCGGTAAAAACCCTGAGAGATTGATTCAACCCGACATTTCCCGACCGAGTCAGACCAATGCAATCGCACACCACGGAAGACGGAAAAGCAAAATTTGATCCCCCGGTGTTCTATACCGCCACCGGCCTACTGCTTTTACTGGTGGCGTACGCGGTGTTTTTTCCAGAGGATGCAACCACTCGCTTCCAGAGCATGCAGAGCGGCATCGTCACTTACATGGGCTGGTACTACGTGTTGATTGTCGCGGTGTTACTGGTGACGGTAGTCATCATCAGCATGTCGCGGCTCGGTGACATCAAACTCGGGCCGGAACATGAAAAACCCGAATACGGATTCTGGTCCTGGCTCGCCATGCTGTTTTCCGCCGGCATCGGTATCGGGCTGCTGTTTTTTGGTGTGGCCGAGCCGGTAATGCACTATATAAACCCGCCGGATGCCGAGCCGGGTACAATCGAGGCGGCTCGTGAGGCGATGATCCTGAGTATCTTCCACTGGGGTTTTCACGTCTGGGCTATTTTTGCCGGCGTTGCGCTGATTCTCGGTTACTTCAGCTACCGCCACAACCTTCCCCTGACTCTGCGCTCGGCACTCTACCCGATGATTGGCGAACGAATTCACGGGCCAATCGGACACGCCATTGATGTATTTGCCATTGTCAGTACTGTATGCGGTGTTGCCACGACACTAGGCTTCGGCGTGCTGCAAATGAACTCGGGGCTGAATCATTTGTTTGGTATTCCCGTGGGCGAGGTAACCCAGGTCATACTGATCGTGGTGACCACCTCCCTTGCCACAGTCTCCGTGGTAGTGGGGCTGGATGCAGGTATCAAGCGACTTTCACAACTGAATATGGGGTTGGCGGCGCTGCTGTGCCTGACCATTCTGGTTCTGGGCAGTACTGTATTTCTGTTTCAGGCGTTCGTGCAGAACCTCGGCAGCTATCTTTCTGTTCTGGTCAACCGCACTTTCAATCTCTACGCCTACGCCCCCACAGACTGGATCGGTGGCTGGACCATTTTCTACTGGGGCTGGTGCCTGAGCTGGTCCCCCTTTGTCGGGTTATTTATCGCGCGTATTTCCCGCGGCCGCACCATCCGGGAATTCGCTGTGGGCACCCTGCTGATGCCTACACTGATTACCATCATCTGGCTGACGGTATTTGGCAACTCAGCGATCAAATTGATTCGGGACGACGGCTTGCAGTCTCTCGCCGATATGATTCAGAAAGACCAGTCTCTGGCACTGTTCCAGTTTCTGGAGCAATTTCCCTTCTCCCAGGCGCTATCCGGCCTCGCTATTATTCTGGTGGTGATATTTTTTATCACCTCTGCAGATTCCGGAGCCATGGTAATGAACATGCTTTCTTCTCACGGGCGTGACGACACCCCCGCCTGGCAACGGATATTCTGGTCAGCAATTATCGGGGTCGTGGCCATCGCACTGCTTCTTGCCGGCGGGCTCGCATCATTACAAACCGCCGCCATTGCCAGTGCACTCCCCTTCTCCATCATTTTATTGGTAGCCATATACGGCCTGGTCAAGGCACTGCGCATGGACTCAGCGAAAAAAGATGCACAGTCAGCACCGGTGGCTCCTATCAGTGCACGCAACCCGGTCTCCTGGGAGCGTCGATTGCGCAACCTGGTGCAGTTGCCTTCGCTTCAGGAGGTACACGAGTATATCCGAGAGATTGCCGAACCGGCTCTGCACAAATTTGCCGCGCAGATGCAGAAGAATGGATTTGTTGCAGAAGTCACCGAAGACGAGAACGCAGTTATTCATCTCACCGTCTACCAAGGTGATGAAGTGGATTTTCTCTACAGTATTTACCCCAAAGCACACCTGAAACCCAATGCCAGCAATGCGGATACGGTGCTGGACGACAACCACGACAATGGCTCCCCGGATATTTATTTTCGCGCTGAAGTGCACCTGAGTGAGGGAGGCCAGGATTACGATGTAATGGGCTGGACCAGCGATCAGTTATTGACCGACATTCTGTCCCAGTACGAACGGCACCTGCAGTTCCTCCACTCTCTACGCTAAGCCTATCGCGTAATTGCCGTTACAATGGCCGGATCAACCATGGAGTGCTCCGGTCATGCCCCCACTAATTACAACCCGCCTGCAGCTTCGTGAGCTCACGCAAAGCGACGACGATGCCCGTTTCACCCTCGCGTTGGTGAACGATCCAGATTTTCACCGTTTTATTGGCGACCGCGGTGTGCGGACCCTGGAAGATGCCCGCGAGTACCTCAAAAAAGGCCCGCTAACCATGTACAAGACCCATGGCTTTGGCATGTACTGTGTGGAGCTGCACAATGGCACACCCATCGGTCAGGCAGGACTGATTCGCCGCGATGGACTGGACGATGTAGATATCGGCTTTGCATTTCTTCCGCAGTATCGCGGACAGGGATTCGCGCGAGAAGCTGCCCACGCGGTAATGGCCTGGGCGCAAGAGCAACTGGGGCTACAACGTATCGTCGCTATTGCATCTCCGGAAAATCATCCATCCATTGGGGTGTTGGAGGAAATAGGGCTCAAGAAGCAAGGTCGAATTACCCTACCTGGAAGTAATGACCCACTGCTACTGATGGTCTGGGAAGTTTGACAAAGCGGCACTCAAAATCTAATCCGCGGTTTCTCTGAAACCGCTTGCCCCCACCGAACCAACTTCCTGCCACTACCGGTTTCTGTATCTTTCTGCCCCTACTAAACGCTACACATTACCTCACCAGTGGTCGCGGCATCGTGTGGTAACCGAAAAAATAAACTTCAGCCACATAAAACGCTCTACCAGTAACGCGGCTCAACGTGGAAACCAGAGCCAGACGAAAAGTCATACCTCCCAAAACAACGGCAGACTAACTGTGCCTTCCATTTCGTTTTCCTTCTGCTGGCGCTTTTTGGCGTGAATAATCTTCAAATTCATCTACCAAGGAAGTTTTCAGCGCATTCCCGGATGAAGACATGGTCTAGGCTTTCCGCATATTCGCAAATTGGCTTACGGAACCAGCAGATACTTATGAGAAATTCACGCCAACTCAATCCCCCAATGCGCGCGTTGCTCGGTGCATTTTTACTACTGCAGATGGCAGCGGTATCCAGCGAAGAGCCCAAACCTGCATCGGCGGCCACCAAAGCCGCCAATGCCCAGGTACTGAAAGAATTACCATTCAATGACAAGGCCGACTTTGAAAATGCCCAACGTGGTTTGATCGCACGACCGGAGAGCCTGACGATTAAAGATGCCAAAGGCAATGTGGTATGGGATATGGAGGCCTACAAAAAATTCATCGGTCTCGACAAATCGGCCCCGGACACTGTCAATCCGAGCCTTTGGCGCAATGCACAACTGAATATGCTGTACGGACTTTACAAGGTAACCGATAACATCTTTCAGGTCCGCGGTTATGACATTACCAATATCACCTATGTGAAAACCAATAGCGGCTGGATCGTTTTCGACCCGTTGATTTCTACCGAAACCGCCAGGGCGGCGCACGAGCTGGTCACAAAAGAACTTGGCGAACGCCCGATCCAGGCCGTGGTATACAGCCACTCCCATGTGGATCACTACGCGGGAATCAAAGGCATTGTCAGTCAGGCCGATGTTGACGCGGGCAAGGTGAAAATCATTGCGCCGGAGGGCTTTATGGAGCACGCCGTCAGCGAAATGATTCTGGCGGGTAATGCCATGTCACGGCGCGCGGTCTTTATGTATGGCGCGGTACTACCACGCAACGCCCAGGGCAGTGTGAATGCAGGCTTGGGGCAGTCTAATTCCACCGGCACCATCACAATGATTCCCCCTACGGAGATCGTTTCCAAAACCGGTACAGAAATCACTGTTGACGGCGTGAAAATGATATTCCAGATGACCCCGGGGACCGAGGCACCGGCAGAAATGAACACCTGGTTCCCGCAATGGGATGCCATGTGGATGGCCGAGAACACAACCAACACTATGCACAATATCCTGACTTTGCGCGGCGCTCAGGTACGGGATCCGCTGGTATGGGCAAAATATCTGAATGAGACCATCGCCCTGTATGGCGGCAAGGTCAAAGTGAAATTCCAGAGCCATCACTGGCCCATGTGGGGCAACAGGGAAATTGTGGATTACTGGAAAAAGCAGCGGGATCTGTACAAATACATCCACGATCAAACGGTAAACCTGTTGAACAAGGGGTACACCGGGCCGGAAATTGCCGACATGATCGAGCTGCCGCCAGAGCTGAACGACTTCTGGCCAAACCGCGGCTACTATGGCACCTTGCGCCACAATTCCCGCGCCGTGTACCAGCGTTACATGGGCTGGTACGACAGCAATCCCGCCCATCTGGACCGACTGCCGCCGGAAAAAGCTTCGAAGAAGTATGTCGAGTACATGGGCGGTGCTGACGCCATCATGAAGCGCGCCAAAGCAGATTTTGACAAGGGCGATTACCGCTGGGTGGCAGAAGCACTCAACCAGCTGGTGTTTGCCGAACCCGACAATACCGCAGCGAAAAACCTGCTGGCAGATACCTACGAACAGCTCGGTTACCAGGCGGAAGCCGGCACTTGGCGTTCGGAGTATTTGCAGGCCGCCTTCGAATTACGCAATGGCACTCCCTCATCCGGCGGTGTCAACGCCGCCAGTCCGGACACTATACGTGCCATGTCACCGGAAATGCTGTTTGACTACCTCGCGGTCAGGCTCAATGGTCCAAAAGCTGCCGGTAAGAGAATCGCACTGAATATGAATTTCCCGGATTTGAAAAAGGAATACGCGGTCATCGTTGAAAATGGCGTACTGAATTACTTCCCTACGCCGATGACTAAACCGGATGCCACCATCAATATCCCGAAAACCGTACTGGATTCCATTCAGCTGGGTGAGACCGACCTGAAATCAGCGGTGAATCAGGGTGATGTCAAGATTGATGGTGACTCCGATAGTTTTGTCCAATTTGTGGGCTTACTGGATAACTTCCCCTTCTGGTTCAATATTGTGACCCCTTAAGCAGGGGTCACACCATTGATCAGTGCGCGCTGGCCTGGCCAGCGCCTTGCGGGAAGCGAATGCTCTCGACCATTTCCTGCACATCTTTCGGGGCCTCACGGGTCACTTTCGCCACCGCGATCGCCACCGCGAAGTTGATAATCATACCGAGAGTACCGATGCCTTCCGGGGAGATACCAAACCACCAGTTGTCCGGGGTGTTGGCCGCCGGGTTGATGAACTTGAAGTAGCAGATATAGGCCGCGGTAAACAGGATACCGGAAACCATACCGGCGATAGCGCCTTCCTTGTTCATCCGCTTGGAGAAGATCCCCATGATGATCGCCGGGAAGAAGGACGACGCCGCAAGCCCGAAGGCAAAGGCGACCACCTGCGCCACGAAGCCCGGTGGATTGATCCCGAGATAGCCGGCAATACAGATGGCCACCGCGGCCGCACCGCGAGCGTAGAGCAGCTCCTTCTTCTCACTGATATTCGGCATCAGGTTGCGCTTCAACAGGTCGTGAGAAATCGATGTAGAAATTACCAGTAACAGACCTGCAGAGGTGGACAGCGCTGCCGCCACGCCACCGGCGGCCACCAGGGCAATTACCCAGGCCGGCAGATTGGCAATTTCCGGGTTCGCCAGCACCATGATGTCGCGGTCGACGCTCATCTCGTTGCGCTCGTCACCGGAGTAGAACATGTTGCCATCGCCGTTCTTGTCTTCCCATTTGATCAGACCGGTTTCTTCCCAGTTGGAAATCCAGCTCGGCGCTTCAGCGTGGGCGGTGCCATTGCCGTCCGGACCGTTGATGGTGTCGATCATGTTCACACGGGCGAAGGAGGCAATGGCCGGTGCGGTGGTGTAAAGCAGTGCAATAAACAATAGTGCCCAGCCCGCCGATTTACGCGCGTCGCGTACCTTCGGCACGGTGAAGAAGCGCACAATCACGTGGGGCAGACCCGCGGTACCCACCATCAATGCGGCGGTGATAAAGAACACATCGATGGTACTTTTCGTCCCCGAGGTGTATTCCGCAAACCCGAGTTCCGCAGAAAGTCCGTCGAGTTTATCCAACAGATAGGTTCCGTCCGACAGCATGCCACCGAAACCGGTCTGCGGCAGTACATGGCCGGTCATCATGATGGAGATAAAGATCGCCGGCACCATGTAGGCAAAGATCAGTACGCAGTACTGGGCAACCTGGGTGTAGGTAATGCCCTTCATACCGCCGAGGACCGCGTAGAAGAACACCACCCCCATGCCGATCACAACACCGGTGGCGATATCCACTTCCAGGAAGCGGGAGAAGACCACGCCCACACCGCGCATCTGCCCGGCCACATAGGTAAAGCACACAAAAATGGCGCAGATCACGGCCACGGTACGGGCAGCCTGGGAGTAGTAACGGTCGCCAATAAAGTCCGGTACGGTAAATTTACCGAACTTACGCAGGTAAGGCGCGAGGCACAGTGCCAGCAGCACGTAACCGCCGGTCCAGCCCAGCAGGTATACCGCACCGTCATAACCCATAAAGGAAATCAGGCCGGCCATGGAAATAAACGAGGCCGCCGACATCCAGTCCGCCGCCGTGGCCATGCCGTTGGCCACCGGGTGTACGCCGCCGCCGGCGACGTAAAAGTCGTTAGTGGAGCCGGCACGGGCCCAGAGGGCGATGCCGATATAGAGAACGAAAGTCGCACCGACTATCAGGAAGGTAAGGCTCTGTACGTCCATAGTTTAGTGACCTCCCTGCAGCTGTTGTGCTTGGGATTGTCGCGCTTCGGGTGCAGCGGCGGTACTCGTCTGCTCGGCAGGTTCGTCGTCTTCGTAGACGCCGTACTTTTTATCGAGCTGATTCATTTTGTAGACGTAAACAAAAATCAGCGCGAGGAACATATAGATGGCGCCCTGCTGGGCAAACCAGAAGCCCAGTTTGAATCCACCCATGCGGATCTGGTTCAGTTCTTCCACAAACAGAATGCCGCAACCAAACGAAACCACAAACCACACCACCAGCAAGCTGAGCATCAGCTTGAGGTTCTCCCGCCAGTAATCACTGGCCTTCTGTTTACTCTCGAAACTCATCGTCTTCACTCCACTTTATCGTTTACTTATTGTCGATTTGAATATGGAAACTATTCCCAAAAAAATATCAGAAAAGATATTTCCCGTCAGAAAACGTACTTCACAGAAAGCTGCATGCGCTGAAGGGATCCTTCATCGTCGGTGAGTAATCCACTCGCGTTCTCCACTTCCTTACTGGAAAAAATATACTCACCACCCAGGGTCATTTTGGGTACCGGCGAATACATCAGGTTCAGGTGCAGGCTCTGGTAGGAAGACGGCGTCATATCGGAAACCATTTCAGGGTTGTCCGCCGCGGTAGCGGAAAGCACCAGATTGCTGCGCCACTGATCGCTCCAGAAATGGCGTAGGGCCACATAGCCGCCGTGCTGGTCGATCAGATCTATGCTGCCATCAACGGGATTGATAATACCGCCGCGGTAGCTGTTCAGCCCGAGGTAACGGCCCAGGGCATTGCCGTAGCTGTACATAAAGCGCAGGTCGTCGCGACCCAGTTGCCATTTACCGGCGAGACTGATGGCGTAGCCCTGCTCGGATTCGTTGCTGCCATCTGCGTGGTCGTAGGCCAGTTCGCGGCTCATGGAGGCAATGGAATAACTCAGGTCACCGATATTGTTGTCATAGCGCAACACCATATCCGGACGACTGTTGTCGTCGTAGGGGTTTTCGGCGCCGTTGTAGAGGGTCGTGGCCGGGTTTTCCGCAGCAATCATCACCTTGCCACTGCCGAAGCCCTGGGTATAGCGCAGTTGCGGCTGGCGCTCGAAAATCGTGCCCACCGGGCCGACAAAATCCAGCCCTTCCGGCAGGGTACCCACATTGAAAAACGTGGACCAGGCCTGACCGGCCAGCAGTGAACGGTCGCCATCGATATTCCAGTTCACATAGGCGTGACGCAGGCGCTGGGCATAAGAGTTACTGATACGTTCATCCCCCTGCCCGCCCGCCATGGCATCGATCTCGATATGGGTATCCACACTGCCGGCACCGGCCTGAGTGGATGACTTGAAGAACAGGCGGGTGGATTTTGCGTGGGCGTTGTAGTGCACGCCCCCGCTCTCGCCACCGATTGGAATGGTGGAAGGCACCAGGAAATCTTCACCGATACCCGCGGTTGCCGCACTGCCATCGGAGTAATCACTGAAAATGCTGTCCAGTTTGATGTAACCACCAATCTGGATCTCGGTACTGCCAAAGGTGGCCGTTTTGGGCGGTTCCGGATTTTCCACAATCTGAGCCTGCTGACTGGCCGCCAACTGGTTCACCTGAGCCTGTAGCTGGGCAATGCGCTGCTGCAACTGTTCGGCGGTCATTGCTTGGGATGAAAGATTGTCTGACTCGGCCGCGGTTGCGGGTAAGCCATTCACCATCGCTGCCAGCGCGATCGCACCGGCCAAACTGCTTTTTATTATTGTTACCGACATAGTCTTTGTCCTTGCCGTCGTTTGTTGGAGTGAGCACTCCAAGCAAACAACTTCGCGGATCAATCTGGTATTAACCAATGGTCTACATTCGACCAATGTCTAGATAGAAACACATGGTAACCATCTCCCTCCAGTACAGCCTTTCGACTTTTGTCTAATACGACCTGTCGCGGCGCCAGTGCCAGAATGCACTGCATAAGAAATTGCACTGATGAGAGGCCTATCCGTGACCAGTCAACCAGAGACATACCTCGTTCCCGATAGCTACGCCGCCAGTTCACTGCTGGACGAAGCGGGTTACTTTGAAATGTACAACCGCTCCGTGCAGGACCCGGATGGTTTCTGGCGCGAGCAGGCCCAGCGCATCGACTGGATCCAACCATTTACCCAGGTACAGGACACGTCGTTTGCGAAAGACGACCTGCATATCCGCTGGTTTGCCGACGGCAAGCTGAACGTGGCCGCCAACTGTCTGGACCGACATCTGGAAAAACACGGCGATGACACCGCCATCCTGTGGGTGGGCGACGAACCGGGCACCTCCCGCGAGATCAGCTACCGCGAGCTGCACCGGGATGTCTGCCGCTTTGCCAACGGTCTCAAGAGCCTGGGGGTTCAGAAGGGCGATGTGGTGACCATCTACATGCCCATGGTGCCGGAAGCGGCGGTAGCGATGCTGGCCTGCGCCCGCATTGGTGCGGTGCATTCGGTGGTGTTTGCCGGCTTCTCACCGGAGGCCCTGGCCGGGCGCATGGACGACGGTCAGTCCCGCATCCTGATCACCGCCAATGCCGGTCGCCGCGGCGGCCGCTCGGTGCCACTCAAACAGAACGTGGACCGCGCCGTTGCCCTGTGCAAGGAAACCACCGTGGAAAACGTGGTGGTGTTCCGCTCTCCCCAGCACAGTACCGACGACGCCACCGACTGGAACCCGGCCATTGATCGCGACTATGCCGAACTGGTGGCCGCCCAGAGCGACGACTGCCCGGCGGAAGTGATGGGTGCGGAAGACCCGCTGTTTATCCTCTACACCTCCGGCTCCACCGGCAAACCCAAGGGCGTGCTGCACACCAGCGGTGGCTACATCACCTACGCCTCCCTCACCCACGAATACGTCTTCGACTACCGCCGTGGCGAGCGCTACTGGTGCGCGGCGGACGTGGGCTGGATTACCGGCCACAGCTATATCGTCTACGGGCCGCTGGCCAACGGCGCCACCACCGTAATGTACGAAGGGGTCCCCCACTACCCGGACGTGACCCGGGTGGCGCAGATCATCGACGATCACCAGATCAATGTGCTGTATATCGCTCCCACCGCCATTCGCGCACTGATGGCCGAGGGCAACAAGCCAGTGGCCGGTGCCAGCCTGGAGAGCCTGCGTTTGCTGGGCACCGTGGGCGAACCGATCAACCCCGAAGCCTGGAAATGGTTCCACCGCACCTTCGGCCGCAACCAGTGCCCGATTGTGGATACCTGGTGGCAGACGGAAACCGGCGGCCATATGCTCACTCCGCTGCCTGGTGCCACGCCCCTCAAGCCCGGTTCCACCACCCGACCCTTCTTCGGCGTACAGCCGGCACTGGTGGACAACGACGGCAATATTCTGGACGGTGCCGCCGACGGCAACCTGGTGTTATTGGGCAGCTGGCCCGGGCAGATGCGCACGGTGTTCGGCGACCACCAGCGCTTTGTCGATACCTATTTCAGCACCTTTGAAAACATGTATTTCACCGGCGACGGTGCCCGCCGCGACGAGGACGGCTACTACTGGATTACCGGTCGCGTGGACGATGTGCTCAATGTATCCGGCCACCGCATGGGCACCGCGGAGCTGGAGAGCGCACTGGTAGCCCATGAAGCGGTGGCCGAGGCCGCCGTGGTGGGCTACCCTCACGACATCAAGGGCCAGGGCATCTACATCTACGTCACTCTGAACAGCGGCGTGGAACCCAGCGAGGAAATGCACCAGACCCTGCGCAACTGGCTGCGCGCGGAAATCGGCCCCATCGCCACTCCGGATGTAATTCAGTGGGCGCCGGGGCTGCCGAAAACCCGCTCGGGCAAGATCATGCGCCGAATCCTGCGCAAGGTAGCCGCGGACGAGTGTGACCAGCTGGGCGACACTTCCACCCTCGCCGACCCCGGCGTGGTGGACAACCTGGTGGCCAACCGCGCGGCGGCAACGGTTTAAGCGAACCTCCACCTCCGCCGCCAAAACACAGCAAAGCAGCAGACCCGCCAAAAAATAACAACAAGTAAAAATTTACAGGAAGTGGTGGGGTTTTCTCGGTACACTTTTCACCCGACGTTGTGAAAGTGAGCCGGGAAAATCTCCCGCTAGGGATGCAAAGCGATGAACAATCAAGCCGCTTCCGGGCAAAGCGACAGCGGACACCCGGCCCGACAATTTATTATTGCGGACGACCACCCCCTGTTCCGCAATGCCCTGCGCCTGTCCATACAGCAAAGCTTTCCCGACGCGACCATTCATGAAGCCTGCGATATGCAGAGCCTGCAGCAGTGCGTGGCCGAGCACCCGGATTGCGATCTCCTGCTACTGGATTTGCATATGCCCGGGGCCCACGGTTTCAGCGGGCTTATTTTTCTGAGTGGCCAGTATCCACAACTGCCGGTAATGGTGGTCTCCGCCAATGAAAAGCCGGAAATCATGTGCCGCGCCATCGATTACGGCGCCTGTGGTTTTCTGCCAAAATCTGCCCCGGTAGAACAGATTGCCACTTCCCTACAGCAGACCCTGAACGGAGAAATCTGGTTACCGCCGGCAGTTGCAGACCGCTATGAAGCCGGCAATAGTGCGGAAGAAAATGAAGTGGTGGATGTGATCGCCACGCTGACACCGCAACAGTTTCGCGTGGCCACCATGCTGGCAGAAGGATTGCTGAACAAGCAGATTGCCTATGAAATGCAGGTGACCGAGGCCACCGTAAAAGCTCACCTCACCGCGCTATTTCGCAAGCTGGCCGTCAACTCCCGCACCCAGGCAGTACTGGCACTGAGCAGCCTGGATGTGGAAGCGCCAGGGCAGTTCGCCCCGCCGCAAAAACCCGCAGCCAAAAACAATTCAGTCAATTGATTCAAAGCCCGGCTTTGTTGGATGCGCTTCGCTTATCCAACCTACGGTTCTTACCCCGCAGTCCGCCCTGTAGGGTGAATAAGCGAAGCGCATCCACCATCCCCAGAACAGCCAAGACTACCTCCGCCCTAATCGCCGCACCAGGTTACGCAATACCGCCGGCTTGACCGGCTTGGGTAAGTAGAACCAGCCGCGGCCGGTGGCCGCACTGCGCACTTCCTCGGACGTATCCGCACTCACCACAATGCCTGGCAGTTCGACCTGCCAGTGTTCGCACAGCGATTCCAATGCATCGACACCCGTCGCCCCGCCATTCAGGTGGTAATCCACAATCACCAGCGCCGGTGGCTTGCGCTGGCCCCAGTTTTCCAGCGCTTCATCCAGAGACGCTGCCGTAACCACCCGGCACCCCCAGCCACTCAGCAGACTTTGCATACCCCGCAGAATTTGTTGCTCGTTGTCGATACACAGCACAGGTATAGCGGACGTATTCTCCGCTTCACTGGCGCTATCGGATTCCACCGGCGCTACCCGACGCTCGCCCACCGGCACGCGAATACTGAACATGGAACCGCGCCCGGGGGTAGACGCCAACCCCAACTGGTGGCCCAACAGATCCGCACTGCGGCGGGCAATGGCAAGACCCAGACCAAGGCCTTTATCGGCACTGCGCTCGCTGCTGCCGAGGCGCACAAACTCATCGAAGATCTGTTCTTTGGCGTCGTCGGTAATACCGGGACCGGTATCCCACACCTGAATTTCCAGCAACGAATTTCCCGCAGGGTCTGAGCGGTGACGCACCCCCAGTAACACGCGGCCGCGCGCGGTGTAGTGGATCGCATTGCTCAGGAAGTTCTGCAAAATCCGGCGCAACAGATAGCGGTCGCTGTATACCCAGGCGTCGGTAGGCACATAGTGCAGCGTCAGGCCGCGCTCGCTGGCCAGTGCGGAGAATTCCGCATTGAGGCCATCCAGTAAATGACGCAGGGGAAAATGGTCCCGCTTCGGTGTCAGGTTGCCCGCGTCCAGTCGGCTGATTTCCCGCAGGGCGCCAATCAATTGCTCGGCAGACGTCAGTGCGCTGTCGATGTAGTGAATGTCGTCACCCATCTCCCGCCAGCTGCCGGCGGCAGCCTTGTTTTGCAGTGAGGCAATAAACAGGCGCGCCGCATTGATCGGCTGCAACAGATCGTGACTGGTGTGGGCGAGGAAACGGGTTTTTGCCGAATGCAGTTCGCGAATTTTGATTTCCGCCTCCCCGCGGCGGCGGTTTTCTTCCTGCAGCGCACGATTACTTTCGGAGAGTTCTGCGGTGCGCTGTTGCACCCGGTCTTCGAGACTGCGGCGGGTTTCTTCCAGGGCATCCACCGCTGCGCGGTATTCACTGATATCGGTAAAGGTTGTTACAAAGCCGCCACCAGGCATGGGTGTGCCGCGCACCTCGACAATGGCACCACTGGGCAGACGACGCTCGAAGCGGTGGGCGCTGCCGTGGCGCAGCAGATCAAGGCGCCGCTGTACATGGGCCTCCAACGCTTCGGGGTTATCAGAATCACCGTACAACCCTCGCTGCGCGTTGTGGCGATACAGGGAAGCCACCGGACAACCGATATACAACAACCGCTCCGGGTAATCGAACAGTTCGAGGTACTGCCGGTTCCAGGCTACCAGCCTCAGATCCGCATCCACCACACTGATTCCCTGGCTGATGGTTTCCACCGTGGTCTGCAGCAATTCCTGGCTAAAGCGCAGGCGCTGAGAGGTACGGTCCACCAGCCGTGCAATGTCTTCCAGTTTCAGCGGGCGATTACTATAGAGCAGCCCCATTACCTGATTCGCCGCCGCGGAACCCACAATACCCGCGAGTATGTGCTCGGCGTCAGCAATCACAAAGCGCGAGGCTGCATCATCCGGCAACAGTCGCTGCTGACTGCGCAGCTCAAAATCATTCCAGATTTCCTCCAGTCGCGCCGGCCCGACGAAAGGTTGCAGCAAGCTACGTACCTGCCCCATGCGGATTCCGGTAGGCACCAGATCCGGTGCCGGCTCCCCGGACCGGGCAGGCGTGACAAACGCCCGCGCCTGCCGCCGATCATTCTCGTTCTGTCGGCAGGAAAACGACACACCGACCAATAGCAGGATATTCCCCAACAGGCTCCAGAAAACCCCATGGCTCAACGGGTCCAACCCAGAAACATCGAGCAGCTGTTGCGGATGAAGTAAAGCAACTCCAAATAAACCGTGACGCAAAACATCCGATTCCGGGTACATGGAGGGAAGTACCAGGCAGAAAAACCACAGGCCATAACCAGCGATCAACCCGGCCCAGACACCGCGGCGGTGTGCCCGTGGCCAATAGAGCCCTGCAATCAGTGCAGGGGCCAGTTGCGCCGCGGCGGCAAACGACAGTAGTCCAATAGAGGCCAACGCTTCGGTTCCGGAGATTCCGTGGTGTACACCCCAGCTCATCAACATCAGCAAAAGGATACTGAGGCTGCGGATCAGTCGAAGATGTGTGCCCAAAGACACCGCCGTCAGGCGAGTAAATCGACTCAGGAATAGCCAAAGCGGCGCTACCAACTCATTGGAAACCATGATCGAGAGCGTCAATACTGCAACGATCACCATTCCTGTGGCGGCAGAGAAACCTCCGATATACGCGAGGGTGGTCAGCGCGGTGCTACCGGCCTGCAACGGCAAAGTCAGAACCAGGGTATCCGGTGAACTCAACCCCGCTGCCACCAACGGTTGGCCGGCAAGAGATATCGGTAAAATCAAAATAGAAAACAAGGCGAGATAGGCTGGCAGCAGCCAGCGGGCAGTATGCAGATCTTCCGGCGTGCGATATTCCACAACAGCCATATGAAACTGGCGCGGCAGACAGACGATCGCGGCCATCGCCAATAGCGTCTGGGTAACGAAATTAATATCCGGCATCAGCCATTGTAGCTGTGGTTGCCAGGGTACTTCGGGCAATCCGCTGCCACCAGTAATTAACAACCACAGAGCCAGCACTGCCACCGCAGCGAAGGCGAATAGCTTGACGAGGGATTCCAGGGCGATGGCCGCCACCACCCCCACATTGCGTTCCCGCCCTTCCAGGTGACGAGTACCGAACAGTATCGCGAACAACCCCATCAACAGCGCGGTGGCGAGTGCCGTATCCAAACTGGCAAACCTGTCCGTACCACTATCACCGCCGCCAATAACCTCCCAGCCCATGGTCACCGCGCGCAACTGCAGCGCGATATACGGCAGGCTGCCAACAATCGCCAACAGGGTGACCAAAGCGGATAGCCCGCGACTTTTGCCATAGCGGGAGCCAATAAAGTCGGCGATGGAAGTGATCTTCTGGCGCTCCCCCACCTGAACCAGCTTGTGCAAAAAGCCGCCGGCAAAAAGAAACAGCAGAATAGGCCCCAGATAGATTGGCAGGTAGCTCCAGGTATCGCTCACCGCCTGTCCCACGGCGCCAAAAAACGTCCACGAGCTGCAGTAGACCGCGAGGGTAAGGCCGTACAGAAGTGGGCGCACATGCTGGATCCACCCCATATGCCGCCCTGCCCGCCAGGCAACCACAAACAGGAGTGCCACGTAAAGCAGGGCAAACAACAGCAACAGAGATGTGCCGATCATGAGTTCCTCGCGCAACCGGTTCGGCGTACCTGTATACCCGATGGAATGGCCCCGGGGCAATTGGAGAAAGGTCGAAGCGTATGGTGCGCTTGAGACCCTCGAGCCCCGGTAGATCAGTTGGCCGGCAATCGATCGCTCCCACGTGGCTTGACTCGGCACGATGCTGAACTAGGCTTAATGGGGAAGTTTGGCCCTTCGACAATTATCAAAGAGTATCGCGCCATGATCATCGCCACCGATATGCCCGAAGTATCCAGCTGTACCGCCATCGAATGCGCTTACAACACCGATGCCGCCTGCCACGCCCGCGCCATTACGGTCGGCGATGGCACCAGTCCGGACTGTGACACCTATTTCAGCAACAGCCATCACACCAAGCGCGAACGCAATGCCGGTGTTGGCGCCTGCAAGGTCACCGGGTGCAGCCATAATGTCGATTTCGAGTGCGGCGCAGATCAGATAGAACTCGGCTACAGTGGCGACTCCGTCAACTGCCTGACCTACGCCCACTGAGCCCCGACAGTAAGCCTCATCTGCACACGCAACCGAGTGCTGCCCTTGCCACAAATGAAAAAGGGCTGGCAGATTGCTTTCTGCCAGCCCTCAACTGCAACCTCTAGATTACTCTCTGCAGTTACTGCTCGGGTGCATTGCCCCACAGGCGGTTCAACAGATTGGTTTTCCGCTGATCGAACTCAAGCCACTCACCCCACCCGGCAGTATTGCTCTGCGGGTCGTAGGCATGGCCGTACCAGCCACCGGTGTCACCAGACTCCGGGTTGATGGACCAGTAGCAGCCCTGGATATTTTTCTCGACCATGTAATCGACAAAAGTATCCTGCCACTGCGCATCAACCACACCCGGCTGAATGTGATCCCAGCGCGCCTGATCGCGCAGAGCGGCTTTTGCCGGCCAGTCCAGGTTGCCGCCGAACTCACCGACCACAATGGCATAGCCCATTTCCCGCAGGTAACCAAAGTGCTCGTCCCAACCGGCGCGCAGCAACTCTTCATCGATCACGATATTACAGTCTGCATCGCCGGCCGCATCGCCCTCCAGGCCCTCACATTCCGGCTGCGACACCGGGTCCATAAAGCCTTTCTGCACAAATACGGACGGACCATAGGTATGCGGTGACCATACCAGGCGGTCTTTGGGGATATCCGGCGGATTGTCACCGGCTTCAAACAGATTTTCCCCCCAGTTCGGGTTGGTCAGTTCGTTGCCGTGCGGCACCTGGACAATGGTGTCCGGGGTACCGTCCTGATTACCGGCAGTGGCGGAAACACCCTGCACAAACAACAGCATATGCGGGCTGACTTCGTCGATAGCAGCAAACGCATCTTCGGTCAGGCTTTTCCACTCTTCCCAGGTGTAGTCCCAAGGCTCGTTGTAGATATCGATACCGATGATGTTATCCACACCCAGCGCTTCTTCGAGGCCAGCCAGCTCACGCAGGTTATCCAGCCAGATGTCGCGGTTATACGCCTGCACATTGGTGACGGAATCCGGGTTGCCGGTGGCGGCACAAGAGCTGTCTTCCCGCGGGTAATCGTACATTTCCCGATCCGCATCCACGTAGGGAGGACGGGCATCCAGGCGACCCGCACGCCAGCCCACATAGTTGGAGCAGGAATGCACATCGAGCATGACTTCAATGTTGTTCTGATCTGCGGCGATAATAAATTCTTCCATCGCCTGGCGCGCATTAGGTACACGCACAGATTCATGGTTCTTCAACACTTCGCCGCTGGCCTGCGGATCGTTGGGGTCGAGTGTTTGCGGTACCACCGGGAAGCGCACCACGTTCACTCCCATTGCGGTGATCTCACTCATGGTCTGCTGAATGGTACGACCGGTACCCGCACTGCCGTTGGCCCAGAAGGTGTTGCCCACGTAGAGCTCCAGAGGCGCACCGCTGGGGTTCACTTCTGCATCGGACGGCTCATGACGCCCTTCCAGACCGAACCAGGAACCACAATTTACCGGGATGACTTCTCCGTTTTTGGTGATATTACCGGTTGCGTCCACACGGAAACGACCTGCCGTGGGCTCACCACCGGAACTGCCACCGGAGGAGCTGGACGAGCTGGACGAGCCGCCACCTGAGCTGGAGCCACCGGATGAGCTGGAGGAGCTGGAAGAACCACTGCCGGAACTTGAACCACCCGACGAACCGGAGGAGCTCGAGGAACTGGAAGAGCTGCCGCCAGAGGAGCCGGATGAACTGGAGGAGCTGGACGAGGAGCTACTGGACGAGCCGCCCGAGGAAGAACCACCACCATTTCCATCCACAACCACCGGCACGGGTGCCTGGCCGCCGGGGTTGGCGATAAAACCTATGATCACTTCACCGCCGGGTGCAATGGTACTGTTGTACGAGGCGGCTGCCACAACGTATTGGCTGGCACTTTGCGACTCGAGCACACCGTTCCACAGGTTGTTGATATCCACATCCATGTCGAATGATACAGTCCAGTCGGTAAGTGGCTCACTGCCGTCATTGACGACAAGAATTTCCCCCTGGAATCCACCGCCCCAGTCACTGACAATCCGCATTTCCGCTTCCGCCGCCATCAACGCAGCCGATGACGAGGCCAGCCAGAAGGCCAACCCGGCCTTGGCGCAGGCCCGGTACAGCGATTGCCGCTGAAAGGGTCGTTTACCCGAAACACTTGCTTCCATTTTTCTCTCCGGTCGTTGTAACTGATTCACCACCGATCATCGATCTGTGGAAAATTGATAGGCACCAATTCCCCGATAAAAAGCGGCGAAACAACGTATTTTCAATAGTATTTTCATAGTGCGTTCTCATTCGAGACGCTCTGATGCAACGTGCGGAAAAAGAAAATGAACCCCGTAAAAAGATGAGTTTCAGGCCATTTTTTTACAGTTGAGAAATAATTTATTTTTTCTGGATCACCAGCGTGAACCGTTACGGAAGTAAAACGAGGGGGATATCACAGTAAAAATTGGGCAAAAAAAATCCCGACACCAGGCCGGGATTTTTCAGGCAGCGTACCTAATCAGCTGACGACTTCACCGTGCGCCTGCTTATCTGCATGGTAAGACGAGCGTACCATTGGCCCACAGGCCGCGTGTTTAAAGCCAATTTTCTCGGCATACACGCGATAGTCTTCGAACTCATCCGGGTGCACGTAACGTTGCACGGGCAGGTGTTCTTTACTCGGCTGCAGATACTGACCGATGGTGAGCATGTCGATATCGTGCGCGCGCATATCGTCCATCACTTCAAAAATTTCTTCCCTGGTCTCACCGAGTCCTACCATCAGGCCAGATTTGGTGAGCACATCCGGGCGACGCTTTTTATACTCCTGCAGCAGTTTCAGCGACCACTTGTAGTTGGCACCCGGGCGGGATTCCCGATAGAGGCGCGGTACGGTTTCCAGGTTATGATTGAATACGTCTGGAGCGTCCGCTTCCAGAATATCCAGAGCAATATCCATACGCCCGCGGAAATCCGGAGTCAGAATCTCGACCTGCAGATTGGGCGACAGTTCGCGGGAGCGTTTGATACATTCAGCAAAGTGCTCGGCACCGCCGTCGCGCAGATCGTCGCGGTCTACGGAGGTGATCACCACGTAGCGCAGGCTCATGGCGGCGATGGCTTCGGCCAGGTGCTGCGGCTCATCCGGGTCCAGCGGGTTTGGTTTGCCGTGGCCCACATCGCAGAAGGGGCAGCGGCGGGTACAGATTTCCCCCATGATCATGAAGGTGGCGGTACCACCACTGAAGCACTCGCCCAGGTTCGGGCAGCTGGCTTCTTCACACACGGTTGCGAGCTTCTGCGAGCGCAGGATACTCTTGATCCGATCCACTTCCTTGGACGCTTTGACCGAAGGCACCTTTACCCGGATCCAGTCCGGTTTACGCAGTGTCTGGTCGCTAGCGATCACCTTCACCGGGATGCGCTCTACCTTGTCGCCATCGCGGAGTTTTTCACCCTGTTGCAGGCGACGGGTGCGTTTTACCGGAGTGATTTCCGGCTTGGCGCTGGCACCCTTTCCTTCACCTGGATTCACGGTGGTCGCCTTGACTTCGGACTGGTCGGCGTCGAATCGTTCAGACATTGTTGGTTCCTGATTCGGCAGCCTGCGTAGGTGCGGCCGCCTCAATTACTTTCTCGTCAGACGAGGAGTCGTCAAATATTCGCTCATCCACCGGCTGCCAGTCGGCTCCCGGTAACTGCAGCTTATCCAGCAGAGCCGCGACAAAGCATTTCGCTACCGCATCCCACTGGGGGGTGGGCTGGATAATTTCCGCCATCTGTACCATCTGCATACCTGCGTAACCGCACGGGTTGATCCGCAGAAAGGGACCCAGGTCCATATCGATATTGATGGCAATACCGTGGAAGCTGCAGCCCCGGCGTACCCGCAGACCGATAGAGGCAATCTTGTTGCCAGCGCGTGGGCCCTCGGTCAGATACACGCCGGGAGCATCGGCGCGCGGTGCGGCGGCAATGCCGAATTCCCCGAGCATCGCGACGGTGGCTTCTTCCAGAGCCGTGACCAGATCACGCACGCCAATTTTGCTGCGGCGCAGGTCCAGCAGCGGGTACACCACCAGCTGGCCGGGACCGTGGTAGGTGACCTGGCCACCGCGATCGACCTGGACTACGGGAATATCGCCGGTGTTGAGCAGGTGTTCGGCTTTGCCGGCCTGGCCCTGGGTGAATACCGGGGGGTGCTCGACACACCAGATCTGATCCTCGGCGTCGTTGCCGCGGTTGTCTGTGTAGTGGGCCATGGCGCGCCATACGGTTTCGTAGTCGCGGCGGCCCAAATTGCAGATGGCCGGTTTGGTGATAACCGGTTCTGAAGCGGGCATCAAATCACCATATAAACGCCCGAGTGGGCGGTGAGTTCGTCGGTCAGTGCCTGCAGCTGATCTTTGCCGGTGGCAAGGATGTAAAAGGTCACTGAGGTAAATTTGCCGTTGCGGCTGGGCTTGAGCGTCAGTTTGCTCTCGTCCAGCTCGGGGGCGTGACGGCGCATTACTTCGAGAACGAATTCGTGTACCTGGTCATCGGAGTCGCGTACGACTTTGACCATGTAGTCTTCACAGGGAAACTCGATTTTGGGAGGTTGCTGCTCTGAATCCTGGGTCATACCACTCTCACTGGGCCGCAGGTCAGAAGTGGGATCGCCGGTCACTATTCCGGCAAGAGTTGCGGCCGGGCGGCGATTATACAGTGCCGACGAGGCACTGGACAGGGATGATAGATTGCAGATGAAACATGCTGGGCAGTTGCCGGGTTCTAGTTCTTGGAAAGTGCGGTGGCGGTACTGCCAGCAGGTACCGCCTACTGAGACACGCCGTGCACCCATCCCTGGGGGCTCTGTACCGCCATCCATGGCGGCGAAGGTCTCAGAAGGCGGTACCTTGCTAGCAGTGCCTTCGCATCTGGTTTTGTCCGTTCTTGAGTTTTGGACTCACTTACTGGAAGAACCCCATCACAAAGCGCTTGATGGAATCCCAAAGGCGCTTGAAGAAGCCGGCCTCTTCCACATCCTCGGCTACCACCGCCGCTACGTCGGCAACAGTCTCGCCGTCCAGATTCACCACGACTTTACCCACCTGCTGGCCTTTGGCCAGTGGGGCTTTGAGCTCGCCGTCAATGATCAGGTCGGCTTTGATGCTCTCTTCACCGCCGCGGGGGATGGTGACGAAAACATCGCGGGAGACGGCGACGCCGACGGTGTCGGCTTTACCGCCCCATACGCGTTCGGTCTGCAAGACGTCGTTGCTGCCATACACCTTGTGGGTCTGGAAGTAACGGAATCCATAGGCAAGCAGCTTCTGGGTTTCCGCAGCGCGCTTTTCGTCACTGTCGGTGCCGACGACAACGGAGATGAGGCGCATACCCCGCTTGACCGCGGAGGCTACCAGGCAGTACCCCGCTTCCTCAGTGTGACCGGTCTTGATGCCGTCAACAGCGGGATCACGCCATAACAGGCGGTTGCGATTGGGCTGGTTGATGCCGTTGAAACGGAAGTATTTTTCCGAGTACAGCGCGTAATGGCTGGGATGATCCTGAATCAACGCGCGCGCCAGTTTGCTGAGGTCACGAGCGGTGGTGAGGTGCCCTTCCGCGGGCCAGCCGGTGGCGTTGACGAAGTGGGTGTCGTCCATACCGAGCAGTTGCGCCTGCTGGTTCATGACTTCCGCGAAAACTTCCTCACTTCCGGAGACGTATTCCGCGAGAGCGATGCTGGCGTCGTTGCCGGACTGGACGATAACGCCGCGCAACAGGTCAATGACCGGCACTTTGTCGCCAACCTTGACGAACATTTTCGAGCCACCCTTGCGCCAGGCCTTCTCAGAGATATTGACTGAGTCCTGCTCTTTGATGGTGCCCTTTTCCAGCTCTTCAGAAACGATGTAGCTGGTCATCATCTTGGTGAGGCTGGCCGGGGGAATCTGTTTATCGGCGTCGTGTTCCACCAGTACCTGACCGGTGTGGGCATCTACCAGGATGTAAGCGGTAGCCGCAAGTTGCGGGGGCGCGGGAATCAGGGGTTTATCGGCCTGGGCCACGCTGGCGCTGACGATCAGGAGCAGACAGGCAAATAAGCGTTTGAACATGGGTCTCTCTTTATTCCTTGCAATCAATGTGTGTCAGATCCCCGGCGCCTGCCAGGGAAAAAGACGGTGCGAGTATAAGGGTTAATCCACCACTACCTGAGGTTGACCGAAGTTTTTCTGTTCAACGGATTCCCTCAAGGCAGCCAGTGCCCGCTGCTGTTCAATAGGCCCAATCCGGACCCTGTACAGCATTTTCCCGCCGCGATTTACCGGACTAACGGATACAGGATAGCCGAATGCGGCGGCGAGCTGCGCACGAATCTCTTCTGCCTGACTGGATGAGCTATAGGCACCTACCTGCAGGTAGGTATTATCGGGGAGTTTGAAGCTGGCATCCTGCGGAAGCCCTTTGCGTGCTGCGGCATCTTTTTCCACAGCAAGGGTTTCGATGGCACTGGGCAGACTTTCTGGGTCGAGCGCCTCTACCTCGACGCGCGCTACCCCCTTGTCGATATAACCGAGCTTCTGCGCAGCGGTGTAGCTGAGATCGATAATACGCCCGGGGACGAAGGGACCGCGGTCGTTTACCCGCACGATGATACTGCGGCCGTTATCCAGGTTGGTGACCTTTGCGTAACTTGGCAATGGCAGGGTTTTGTGGGCGGCAGACATGGCGTACATGTTGTACACCTCACCATTTGCGGTCTTGCGTCCGTGAAACTTGGTACCGTACCAAGAGGCGTGGCCCCGTTCACGATACCCTTTTACATCCTCACGCACCCGATACTTGACGCCATTCACAACATATGGGGATTTGTTACCAGCGACACCTATTGGCTCACGCACCGGCGTTACCTCCGGAGTCGCCAGCATGTCTACCGGGACAGCCGGACCGCTGTCGCGGATCTGATCGAAAGGCACATCATCCGGCTCCACCTTGGCACGGCCACTATCGTTCAGTGGCACGGTGCTACAGGCCGACAGCAATAACAGCGCACAGGCGCCGCCTATTCGGGCGGAAAACCCGAGTCGTGGTTTTATCATGACTTCCCCCTGGTGCCGGGCAGACGCCGCCCGCAACCGTGTGTTATCGCTCTAATTCGTTATGTTTTCACTTTGTCTGGAGCTCGCGGCGGTTCAGGACCGGCCGCCACGGGCTTTTATGATTTCCTGCCCCAGCTCGTAAACCGCCATGGCGTAGAGGCGGCTGTGGTTGTACCGGGTGATGGTGTAGAAATTATTCAGCCCGATCCAGAACTGCTCGCCGTCTTCGGTTTTCAATGAAAACACATTGGCCGGCATATCTTTGGTCACCTGTGCCGTGGTTGGGAAGCCTTTGGCCTCAACCTCACCCACCGTCCAGTTGGGCTTGAGATCATCGTTGACGATGGTCATATCCGCATTGGGTAACGGCTGGGTAATTACGGTGACCGGCTCACCGGTCTTCCAGCCATGCTCCACAAAATAGTTGGCCACACTGCCAATGGCATCTTCGGTATCTTCCCAGATATCCACTCGGCCATCGCCATTAAAGTCCACCGCGTAGTGGCGATAACTGGACGGCATAAACTGGCCGAACCCCATGGCACCGGCGTAAGATCCCTTGAGGCTGGTGGGATCGATTTTTTCATCCCGGGTCAGCAACAGATAATTTTCCAGTTCTTTGGTGAAAAACTTGGAGCGACGGGGATAGTTGAACGAGAGCGTGGAAAGCGCATCAATTACCCGGTAGCTTCCCATATTGCCACCGTAGCGGGTTTCAACTCCAATGATCGCCACAATCAGCTCCGGTGGCACCCCGTACTTTTCTTCAGCGGCCTTGAGCGCCTCGGCATTTTTATCCCAGAAGTCCACTCCGCCGCGAATACGGGAGTCGGTAATGAAGATTTTGCGGTATTCGTACCAAGGCTTGGCTTTTTCCGCCGGGCGCTTGATGGCTTTGAGAATGGACTCCTTACGCTTGGCTTCCCGCATCAGCCCCTGAAGTTCATCGCGGCTGAAATTGTGCTCGGCCACCATGTAATCCACAAAGGCCTTGGCCTGGGCATTTTCATCGTGCCCCTGCTCCTGGGCACAGGCGCCAAGCACCAGCCCCAAGCCGGCCAACAATCCCGTGGTCCACTTCAAAACAACCGCTCCTGTCTTCATAAAGTACTTCCAACTACTTTTCACTTATCGATGTTTGCTGTTCAGTCGCGCCCGCTGGCCAACCGGTGACCGGTGCGTTTGGCTATTGTGACTACAACCGCGCCAAAAAGTGGCACGATACACCCGAAAAAGTGAAGGCAGCCTGAACCGGCTCACGTTCTTGCGTTCGCGATGGAATTCCAGCCTGCATCGTCAGAAAAGTACTCTGCGCCTTTCCGTGCTGACGGCCATGAGAATACCGAACCCCGCCATCAGGGTAATCACCGATGTGCCACCGTGGCTGACTAGCGGCAGAGGTACCCCTACCACTGGCAATAGACCGGTCACCATTCCGATATTCACGAACACGTACACGAAGAAGGTCAGCGTGATACTGCCCGCCAATAACCGACCGAATACGTGCTGGGCCATAAAACTAATATAGATGCCCCGAGCGATGATCAACAGGTACAGGGCCAACAGGATCAGTGCACCCCGCATTCCCCACTCTTCTGCCAGTACCGCGATGATGAAATCCGTGTGACTTTCTGGCAGGAAATCCAGCTGCGACTGGGTGCCCTGCATAAAGCCCTTGCCAGACCACCCCCCGGAGCCGATAGCGGCCTTGGACTGGAAAATATTCCAGCCGGCGCCCAACCGATCTGCATCCGGATTGAACAGGGTGAGAATCCGCTGTCTCTGGTAATCCCGAAGTCCCCACATCCACATGGGCCAGGCCGCCATCAGTCCCATGACGATGGCACTGCCGATCATCTTCCAGCTGAGACCAGACAGATACAGGGCGAAAATGCCGGAGGCGGCGATCAGAATGGAGGTGCCCAGATCCGGCTGACGCACGATCAGTACCGCCGGCACCGCGATAATCACCAGCGCGCCCAGTACCGTCAGCAACGACGGTGGCAATGTGCGTTTGTGCAAATAGGCCGCCACAGCAATGGGCACCGCCAGTTTGAGGGCTTCAGATGGCTGGAAGCGAAACCCACCCACTTGCAGCCAGCGCTGGGCCCCCTTGGCACCGACACCCACAAACAGTACCGCCACCAACAGGCAGCAGCCGGCCAGATAAAACCAGGGGGACCAGCGGCGATAAAATTCCAGAGGAATCTGCGCCGCAATGAGCATGCCGATAAACGCCAGCCCCATAAACACAGCCTGGCGTTTCACGTAATGGAATTCCTCGCCGGCTGCACTGTAGAGCACCACCAGCCCAACACCCGCCAGTGCCAACAACAACAGCAGTAGCGGCAAGTCGATATGCCAGCGGCGGGAAAAGCTTTCCGGGCGGCGCAGACTACTGCCGGTATCCGGCAGCCGGTTCATATAATCGCGGCTCGCCACTTACCCCGCCTCCCTGTGTCCGTTTAAGGCGGACGGCGACATTGGCGGCCGCCAGCCTGTGCCCATAGCGGTATCCTCATAGGTCCGCGACATCCAGTCAAAGAACACTTCCCGGGCCACCGGTGCAGCGACTCTGCCTCCACCCTCGCCGTTTTCCACCAGGACCGACACCGCAATCTGCGGGTCGTCCACCGGCGCGAAGGCCACAAACAATGCGTGGTCCCGATGGCGCTCTTTGAGCGCTTCGGAGTCGTATTTCTCCCCCTGGGCGATACCGACGACCTGAGCAGTACCGGACTTGCCCGCCACCTTGAAGTCGAGGCCGGCACCGGCGCGCTTACCGGTGCCATGGGTGCTGTAGACCACCGCCTCCATACCTTCGAACACCAGATCCCAGTGTTCCGGGCGAGCGTCCACGTGGTGCAGTATCTCCGGTGGCTGTTCGATCCCATCCACCGCCATTACTACCTGCGGCCGATAGTGCGTACCGCGATTGGCGATGGTGGCGGTCATCACCGCAAGCTGCAGAGGCGTCGCCAGCACAAAGCCCTGCCCCAGCACCGCATTCAGGCTATCGCCGGGAAACCAGGGCACGCCGCGCGCGCCGCGCTTCCAGTCCCGTGAGGGGAACAGCCCCGGATATTCCCGGGGCAGGTCAATGCCGGTCTTCTCGCCGAGACCGAAACGGGTGGCGATATCGTACATGCCGTCAATGCCCCAGCGATGCGCCATGTCCCAGAAGTACACATCACAACTCTGCGCCAGGCCCTGGATCAGATCCACGTGCTTGCCGTGGCCCCAGCGCTTCCAGTCGCGATAGATACGAGAATCGTTGGGTAACTTGAAAAAACCCGGGTCCGCCACCTTGGTCTCAGCGGTGATGACCCCCGCGGCGAGCCCACCCAGCCCCATCATCGGCTTAAGGGTTGAGCCCGGCGGATATTGCCCCTGCACCACGCGATTGAACAACGGCACGTCCAGGGAATCCCGCAGCGCACTGTAGTCCTTGAAACTGATGCCGGTCACAAACAGATTGGGGTCGAAGGATGGCTGGCTGACAAAGGCAAGTACACCACCGGTTTTCACATCGATGGCCACAACCGCGCCGCGGCTATCTCCCAGCGCCTCGGTCGCCACCTGTTGCAGACGGGTATCCAGGTGCAGGGTCAGCTCCGCGCCGGGTTTGGGGTCCTGGCGTTCCAACACCCGCAGAACCCGGCCACGGGCATTGGTCTCGACGTTTTCATAGCCGACTTCACCTAGAAGCAAGTCCTCGTAGGAACGCTCCAATCCCACTTTGCCGATACTCTGGGTGCCCCGGTAGCGGCTCACGTCTTCCTCGGAAAAGCTCGATAGCTCACGCTCATTGATCCGCCCCACATACCCGACACTGTGGGCGAACAGTTCCCTCTCCGGGTAGTAGCGGACCAGCTCCGCCTCTACAGACACCCCGAGCAGATGAAACTCATTGACGCTGATACGGGCAATTTCCTCCTCGCTCAGGCGGTAGCGCAGGGGAACGGGCTCGAATGGACGGCGACGAGGTAGACGGCGCTTGAATTTTTCTACATCGCTATCATCCAGCTCTACCAGCTGGCCGAGCAGCTCCAGGGTCGCGTCCAGGTCTTTGACCCGCTCACGCACGATCGACAGGGTATAACTGGGGCGGTTGTCCGCAAGCAGTTCCCCGTTGCGGTCGTAGATCAGCCCGCGGGTGGGCGGCACCGGGCGAACCTGGATACGGTTTTGGTCGGATTGGGTGCGGTAGTCTTCATAATTGACTACCTGCAGATTGTACAGACGCGCCACTAGCACACTCAGCAGCGCCACGACACCGAAGATGGCCACCAGCATACGGTTGCGGAATAGCCGCTGTTCCGAGTGGTGATCTTTAAAGTGCAGGTTTTCAGACATGCTGGTGAAAACAGATTCTTCGGTGGCGCGAAAATGACCACGGAGTGTACACAAGTTTGCCGCTCATGCGGAGATAACGGCGGAGATGACGCCAAATTCGAAACAGGTCAACGGGCAAATCGGTTGAACACCGCGCCACAGAAATATGACAACCAGTGCTGGCAGCAGTTCACTCTACCGCGACGCTGATAGGGAACTGGCTAGCCGTTATTTGTGGTATGGGTGCCCGGCAAGCAATGTCCAGGCCCGGTAGATCTGTTCCGCCAGCAACACCCGAACCAGAGGATGGGGCATGGTGAGCGCGGACAGGGACCACTTCTGATTGGCTCGCGCCACGCACGCCGGTGCCAGCCCGTCTGGACCGCCGATCAGCAGACAGACGTTGTCGCCGCCCATCTGCCAGTCCGCCAGCTCTCGGGACAGCTGCTCGGTGCTCCAGGCCTTGCCCTTTACCTCCAGCGCCACCACATGCTCCCGCGGATTGATCGCCGCCAGCATCGCCTCTCCCTCTTTCTGGCGGGCCTTTTCCGCCAGTGCCGGGGAATTTTTCTGGCCGCGATTGCCGAGGGGGATTTCCACCATTTCCAGGGTCAGTTCCCGGGGCAGGCGCTTGGCGTATTCGTTGTAACCCTCCTGCACCCACCCGGGCATCTTGCCACCGGCGGCGATGATTCGAATCTTCATAGGAAGAACAAAGACACCTGGGGCTTAGTGAGGGTCGGACCCGTCCGCATCCTCGCGGGTGTTCGGGGTCATGGACCAGAGTTTTTCCAGGTCATAGAAGCCGCGGGTTTCCGCCTGCATCACATGAATCACCACGTCGCCATAGTCGACAAGTACCCACTCGCCCTGCTCCATGCCTTCCACACCGATGGGGCGAATGCCCGCTTCCTTACCGTCCTCGACCACATTGTTGGCCAGGGACTTCACCTGACGGTTGGAGGTACCGGTGCAGATGATGAGCGTGTCCATCACGTCACTGAGCTCCGACACGTCCATGGATACAATGTCTTTACCCTTGAGGTCTTCCAGTGCGTTTACCGCAATTGATCTGATATCCGTCATAACACCTGTTTCGGGAGCCTGGGCTCCGCCGTTCTAGTCTGAGATCCGAGCTCTTTCTTACAGATAGAGCCGATGAGTTTGAATGTAGTCCAGCACCCGCTCCGGCAGTAGAAACTGCGGAGAATGACCGCTGTGAATTTGAGCGCGAATGTCTGTAGCGGAAATCGGCAGCAGGCTGAGTTCCTGCAGCAAAATAGAGCCCGCTGGCTGCTGTTGGATGTCCACCAAGGCGCCGCGCTTTGCCGCCACCAGTTCAGCCACCTCCCCTTCGCCGGGGATGTCGAATCCGGGGCGGGCGACAACCACCAGATGCGCCAGCTCCAGCAGCCGCTGCCAACGATGCCAACCGGGCAGGCCCAGCAGGGAATCCATCCCCATACAGAAGCTGATAGAGATCTGATCTCCCAGCTCACTGCGCAGTTCTTCCAGGGTATCCACCGTGTAGGTGGGGCCGGCTCGTTGCAACTCGCGTGGATCCAGCACCAGCTCAGGGCAGCCCTGCAATGCCAGTGCCAGCATGTCCCGCCGCCTTTCTGCGGTGACGCCAGGGGCGGCGCGGTGCGCCGGCTGATGGGACGGCAGCAAGCGCATCTCTTGAAAACCCAGGACCTGCTTCAGTTCCAGCGCCATACGCAGGTGACCGAAGTGCACCGGGTCAAAGGTGCCGCCAAACAGGGCCAGGGTTTTTGACGTCTGGTTCATTATAGGTTCGGGTTCATTGACGAATCTGGCCGTCCCCGAACACGATCCATTTCTGCGATGTCAGGCCTTCCAGGCCCACCGGCCCGCGGGCGTGAATCTTGTCCGTACTGATACCGATTTCCGCACCGAGGCCGTATTCAAAGCCGTCCGCAAAGCGGGTGGAGGCATTGACAATCACCGAACTGGAATCCACTTCCGCCATAAACCGGCGGGCACGGCTGTAGTCCTCGGTGACAATGGCCTCGGTGTGGCCGGAGCTGTAACGGGCAATGTGCTCCATGGCGCCGTCCATATCCGCCACCACGCGAATCGCCAGTACCGGGGCCAGGTACTCCGTACCCCAGTCTTCTTCCGTTGCCGGCAGTGCCTGGGGCAGGATGGCGCAGGTCTTGTCGCAACCCCGCAGCTCAACGCCCTTTTCCCCGTAGGCCGCGGCCAGGCGCGGCAGGAACTCTGCCGCCACCGCTTCCGCCACCAGCAGGGTTTCCATGGCGTTACACACACCATAGCGGTGGGTTTTGGCGTTCAGAGCAATGTTGAACGCCTTTTCCGTATCCGCGCGATCGTCCAGGTACACGTGGCAGATACCGTCGAGGTGCTTGATCACCGGCACCCGTGCATCGTTACTGATGCGTTCGATCAGCCCTTTGCCACCGCGGGGGACGATCACGTCCACGTATTCCGGCATGCTAATCAGTGCGCCAACCGCAGCGCGATCGGTGGTACCCACCACCTGTACCGCGGTTTCCGGCAGGCCGACCTGCTTCAGGCCTGCAGAGATACAGACCGCAATGGCGCGGTTGGAATGCAGCGCCTCGGAGCCGCCCCGCAGGATGGTGGCGTTACCGGATTTCAGGCACAGGCTGGCCGCATCGATGGTCACGTTGGGGCGGGACTCATAGATGATCCCCACTACCCCGAGAGGCACCCGCATCTTGCCCACCTGGATACCACTAGGGCGGTATTTGAGGTCGCTGACTTCACCCACCGGGTCCGGCAGCTCGGCAATCTGGTTGAGCCCGTCGATCATGGCGTCGATGCGCGCATCGTTCAGCTCCAGGCGGTCCAACAGGGCCGCATCCAGGCCGTTGTCGCGGCCGTTCTGCATATCCTGGGCGTTGGCCGCCGCCAGCTGTGGTCGCTGATTGTTCAGCTCCGTGGCGATGGCCTTGAGGGCAGCATTCTTGATTCCGGTGTCAGCGCGAGCCATCAGGCGGGCAGCGGCGCGGGCCGCACGGCCCATGGCCTGCATTGTTTCCATGGCAGATGTAGAGCCGGTAGATTCCTGCTCTCGCTCGGTGGCGCTGACACTGTTCATTGCTGATCTCCTTGCAAAACACGCTATCTCGCCGGGATTGTCGCCAATCCCGCGTCAAATCTCTCATCTCCCGGCATGGCCGCCGGAAAACGGCCGCGCAGTATACCGCAACAGCGCCGGAAAATTGCCCAACGAAAGCGGTTATTGGCCAGAAATGGTTATTGAACCGTTTCTTCCGGCCGCTGCTGCCCCAGTTTCTGGTGGAGAAAGGCAATCCCCAATAGCGCCAGCCCCATCCCCATAAACGACGCCACCCGCAGCAGTCCTTCAAGACCCGACATATCCACCAGGAACAACTTGACGATGACGAGTGCCAGCACCGCCATACCACCCTGGTAACAGTTGCGCCAGCCGCGCCAGCTACCCAGTAAAATGGCCGTGACCGCCAACGCCAGCCATACCGCAGAATAGGTGTAGAGCTCACCGGTGGCAGCAGATGTATCCAGGCGGATACTGCCCTGCCACAGGTGCCGCACCTCCAGGGATACCCATACAAACGCCGCAAATGCCGCCAGCAGCGCCGCGTAGCGGCGTACCGCAGGTAGATAGAGACGACTCACAGCGAAAGCCAGCAACACCGGCCCGGCAAACGCCGGCAGCAGCATATTGAACAGTGGCCGCTCGCCGATGGCGCGCCACGCCCAGGGCTCGCTGGTGGCGGTGGCCAGCAGAATCCACAGGTAATTGATCAGCCCCCCAGCCATCAGCAGCCGACCGTAGCGGTCGTACCAGTTGACAAAGCTGCCGGCAATAAGGCTTTTGCGGTAGTACACCAGCCCCAGGGCGGTAAACAGCCACATATTGATCACCGCCTCGGCAAATCGGTATTCCCCGGCCAGGGCATTGCCGTCGTAAAGCCAGTAGCGACATTCCGCCCACAGAGTCAGTACCAGCAGGTGCAGTGCCGCCGCCTCAGCCCAGCGGGCCAGGTTCAACTGAGATTCCCGCAAAAGACGCGCAGCCAGCCACGCGCACAGGGCGGAACCACCGTAGGTCCACAGGGACCAGTGGGCCACGTTGTCATAGGAAAGCAGCCAGGGATTCAGGGTAAGGCGCACAACCACCAGTACCAGTACTGCTTTCAGCAGCCAGCCCAGCGCCGGCACTTCAAACCGGCGAATCACCCAGGCCAGAGAAATTGCCTGCAGCGCCAGCGCAAGGGTCAGGCTCGCCTGCTTCAACCACAGGCACACCGCCAGGCTGTAGGCGAAATGGGCGGCGATAAACAGCCACACCACCATGCCCCGGGACCAGTGCCGGCCGACACCGCGACTGCCCAAAAACATAAACACCGCACCAAAAATAGCGGCGTACAGACACCACCAGAACTTGGAGAGATAGTCCCCAGCCAGTGCGTATCCGATCAGCAGAGACAGCAGCGGGGCCATCACCGCAAGGGACGCCCACCAGGCACCTGCAGCGCGATGGCTACCCTGTTTCGCCTGATTGATTGAGACATAGTTGTATATGGCCATAGCGCTGAACAGAACCGCAGTGACCAGCAGGTACGACAGAAAAGCGCCCTGCACCTCCGCGGCCACAGGTAACAGGCGCACCGCGTCCCCCTGATCCAGTCGGCTAGCGAACCAGGCCGCCAATTGTCCAAGGAACAGCGCCCATGACACCGGCGCCAGTGTGGAATTTCTGCGCCCGGCGATCAGCGCTACCAGGGCCAGCGGGCTCCAGGTGACGAGCAGAGAGAGAACTGAAACCGCCGAAAGCTCAATACCTTCACGGAAAATCGACAAGCACTGAGCCGTCGCAATCACCAGCAGGCTCGGCAGCACCAGTGCCGCCGACGACCCGCTTGCCGGCAGCCGCTCCCGCAGCAGCCAGTTCCCGGGAATAACCGCAATCACCAGGTATCCCAGCGCCGCCAGGTATGGACCGCGCCAGCCATCGGCCTGGTGCCCGACCAGTGAAATCAACCACCACATCAGCGCGCCAGCCATCAGTCCGAGCCATAGCCAACTGCGGTATACATAACGCAATAGCAACAATACCGAGATGGAAATAATCAGTGCGTACGCCATCGCACCCAGCACATTGCCTGAGCCAGTGGATACCAGAATGGGCACCGCATAGGCGCCTAGCATGCCAATGGCGGCGAGTACCGGGCCATGCAGTCGCGCCAGCCACATGGTGATCAGGGCCACCAGCGTCAGTACGCCGAAGGCCACGCCGGGCTCCACCAGGGTGTACAGGTGCACCGCGGACAATACCGCGGCAAAGGCGGTAATGGCGCCGCCACCGGCGAGTGCGGCAAACGTGGGGTGGGTGTTACCGGTTTTGCGTCGCAGCACTTCTGCTGCCACATACAGAGCAAGCGCGGTCAGCAGTCCCAGGATCACCCGCACCTTCGGCCCCAGTAGCCCCTGCTCGATACCGTAACGGGCCAGAAAAACCCCGGACAACGCAACACAGGCGCCGCCCAGCCACACCATCCAGTTTTCCTGCAGACTTTCGACAATGGGGTTGCCACGGCCACTTTTCGTTGGCGCCCCGGGCCTGGCATTCTGAGCACTCGACCAGCGCGCCTTATCGCTAGGGGCCTGCGGAGCCGGGGACGGAGCCGGCCTCGCCGTTTCTGGTTCGTCAATTTCGATATCGAGTTTCAGCTCATCCAGTGCCGGCTCTTGAGGCGGAGACACTGTGGCAGGAGGTTGTGCTAGCCCATCCACGACCTCATCCAGCCGCTCTCGCAGGCGAGTGACTTCGCGGCGCAATTGCCTGACTTCGGCGAATGCAAAAATGCCCAGAAAGGAACCGATGATGATGGCGAGAATCAGCATCACACCGATAAAGATAAAGTTATCCATAGGAAAATCGGGTTTCTTTATGTTTATTTATTGTCCGCCTGCGCAACCTCATTGCGCAATGTCACCACGCGACGGTTACTCTTTAGCCCAGCGATCCAGATTCGCCGCGATATTTGCCAACCGCTCCAGAGGGTCGTGGCTGGCCAGTAACTCCACACGTGCGGCATCGTCCAGGGGAAGCAGTTGGGCGAGCTGCCAGGACAATGCTTCGGCAGTTTCCACCGGGGCAAACTTCAGCGAGAGCGTGGCGGTGTGTTGCTTGAGTTCGTTTAACACGGCCATCAGCCCGTCGTAGGTTTCCGGTACCGGGTGGGCGTCTTCATCCGGCAACCACTCTACCTCTGCCATCAACAGGCCATCTTCCTCGGGGAACGTTTCCACAATGCGGAAGCGGGACTCGCCGGCCACATCGATATGCAACAGCCCTTCCTCTCCCTGGCTCCAGTCGACGATACGCACATACAACCCCAGCGGCCAGACTTCCGCCGGCCCCACTTCCCTGCCACTACGGATAAGTGCCACCCCGAAGCCGGTATCGGATTTCAACGAGTCGGTCACCAGCCGCAGGTAACGCTGCTCAAAAATTCGCAACGGCAGGGTCACACCAGGAAACAGCGCCATGTTGAGGGGAAAGAGTGGGATAAGGGACAAAATTTCGACTCTCTGGCTATTTTGGGGTGGCGACAAAGATACCACTCCTGTGGATGGCACAAGAATAATCTCCCCACCTCAAAACAAAAACTCGCGCCAACTGTTCTATGCTCAAATCTATATGCGAACGGTTATTCAGTGAGAGGTATCCCATGCGCTGGCGCGAAGGTCGCAGAAGTTCGAACGTTGAAGATCGCCGCGGGCAACGCTCTGCGGGAGGCGGCGGGGGCATGGGCGGCCTGGGCAACCTGGTGGCACTGGCACCCTTCCTACTGCGCAGCAAGAAAGGTTGGCTGATTCTGCTGGCACTGGCAGCGCTGTATTACTTTGGCGGTAACCTGTTCAGCGGTATGCCGAGCACGGAATCTCCAAGCCTTGGGCCCGACGCGCAGACGGCACCTGGAGCGCCGGCAGCGGACGACGAGGTCGCGGAGTTTGTTTCTGTTGTTCTGGGAACGACTGAGGATGTTTGGGGGCAGATTTTCCAGCAAGCGGGCTCACAGTACTCTGCCCCCAAACTGGTACTTTATACGGATGCTGTGCGCTCCGCGTGTGGCCTGAGTTCCGCAGCAGTCGGCCCCTTTTACTGCCCCGGGGACCAGAAGGTGTATCTGGACCTGAGCTTCTTAAACGAATTGAAAAAACTGGGGGCGCCGGGTGACTTCGCATTCGCCTATGTGATAGCCCACGAGGTGGGTCACCATGTGCAGAATCTGCAGGGTATCTCCGCGAAAGTACAGCAAGCGCGCATGCAGGCAGACAAGGTAACGGCGAACCGCCTTTCGGTAATGCTGGAGTTACAGGCAGACTGTTATGCAGGAGTTTGGGCGTTCTATGCCAATCGCGACAAGCAGATGCTGGAGCCCGGTGATGTTGAAGAAGGCCTTCGTGCCGCTGCGGCGGTAGGCGACGACCACCTGCAACGCCGAGCCGGCCGCGCCGTCTCCCCCGACGCCTTCACCCACGGCAGCGCCGAACAGCGGGCCTACTGGTTCCAGCAGGGGTTCAGCACCGGTGACGTCAACAAGTGCAATACCTTTGCGGCACTATCTGGGCAGTAACAGTTCAGTACCTCGTAGTCCGAAAAAAACGTCGAAATCGAGCCCGGTGGCAGCGCCGCTACCGGGTACTACCTTTTGAGACACGAGCTAGGCGCCCCCCTCAACCCATCCATGGGGGCTCTCCTAAAACATCCCTGTTTTAGAAGGTCTCGCGAAGCCGCACCCGGTATCGACACTTTCGCTTCGGCGTTTGAGTCCTTATAAGGCTGTGTATGCTGGCTCCTTAGTTCGTTACACACTAAGCTTGCCGCTCACGAAATTATTCATTACCAAACTATTAGGGAGATTCCCGTGCCAAGAGCAACAGCCCGCCACATTCTGGTAGAAAGCGAAGCCCAGTGTCAGGACCTGAAAAAGCAAATTGAAGACGGCGCCGATTTCGGAAAGGTTGCCCAGCAATACTCCAAGTGCCCCTCCGGCCGCAACGGTGGCGACCTGGGTGAGTTTGGTCAGGGTCAGATGGTGCCGGAATTCGACAAGGTGGTTTTCAACGATGAGTTGAACAAGGTACACGGTCCGGTGAAAACCCAGTTTGGTTATCACCTGTTGGAAGTAACTAGCCGTACCGATTGATATCGCGATTCAGGCATCACGTAAGAAATACTGAAGCCTGAATCGAAGGTGCCGATGTCGGGGGCAGTCTTACGAGACCTTCAAAAACAGGGCCGAAGGCGCCGTGAATACATGGAGCGGCTGGGTACTTTTTGCAGAGCCCCCAGGGATGGGTTCACGGCGTGTCTCGTAAGACTGCCCCCGACAGCGGAACCGCCACGGTGCCAGATACGAAGCGCCCGTGAACCACAAGACTACGAACACATTACTCAGCGCTAGTCTCAGCCTGCCACTCGAACAGGTTCATCTCGATAAAGAAGAAGGCCACCAGCCACAGGAAGGCGTCCCAGAAATCCAGGAAGCTGCCGTTGATACCCCAGTAAATGGCGCACAGCAGCAGGGTGAAATAGAGCAGGCCCTTGATGACCTGGGAATAACGCATGATGGAGTCCGACAGCTGGTGACGCAGTTGCAGCCACACATCGAATGCCAGGATCGCCACCACCAGCAGCCAGGCACCGGCATTGATCACATCCACCCACGCCAGCCACTGAATCTCTCGCCAGATCTCCGCATCACCCAAGATTTGTGCATCGGCAAGACGAAGCAAGCTCGTATCCGCCAGCGAACCGCAGTTTGCCGCCGTCAGCGCCACGTAATCGTCCTGTTCCAGCACCATCGACCAGCCACCGCTGGCCGCCAGATCACAGGCAGAACCGGTTACCGGCAAAAGATGCGTCAGTGACACCATCTCCGAGAAATAGCCATAAAACGAATAGATGATAAATACATAACAGAATGCGGAAACCGCATTGAGCGCCCACTTGGTAGCGCCTTTAAGCCGCTCATCAGAGAGCACCCAGGTTTCCAGCTCGAACACCAACAGCAGTAATACCCACGCCAGCGTATCGATGGAATCGTTATAGGCCTCAATGATTTTGCTCAGGCTTACACCGTCGGCAAATACCGTACCGGCCGCTGCGTGGTTCTCGACGAAGAACGCATACACGTTGTACGCCAAAAGGCAGTAAACGGTGTACTTGAAGATTTTGAACAGGGTATAGCGGTTAGCGGAAATACCAGCCAAAGAAACCACCTCGGACATTGGCGACGCACCTCGATCACGTAATTATTGTTTTATTCTGCCCAGCCCTAACCGAGAACCAACGGCCAGTAATCCACGGCAAGATACGTAAATATCGAATAATTGTTCGGTTTATGCAACCATCCGTATGCAGATTGACCAACAGACAGATTCAGTTCGCCCCCGCGCGCTCAGCCTCCTGTGCCCCGGCACCGTCATCAAACAGGCGGTCGAACTGCACTTTCGGATCCGACCACTCGCCACTGATCCGATAGCTCACGCTAGCCACCCGGTCCACCTGCTTCTTGAACACCTTACTGATCAGGTAGACACCCGCCGCCGCCGGCAGGCCTCCGGCCAACGCTGCGACAAACGCGAGATTGTTCCCCACTGGCAAGGTTGCCACCAGCGTCAGATTGAGGTCTTCCCGGCGCAGATTCACCCGCCCCGCCATCTGTAGTTCACTGGTCGGGCCTTCCACCTGAATGGGCACCGCGATCAGCAACTCCCCATCCCCCTCAAAGTAAACTTCGCCGCGCACCTGGTCGAAGGTAAGACCACTCTGTACCAGGTCGGAAAAATCCAGACGCAAGCGACGTGCCCAGGTATCGAAATTGAAGAGTGACAGCAGACGCAGCAGTGAAGTACCCGCGTTATCACTGGCGCGCAGGAAACGGCCATTGCGAATATCAATACTGATCTCGCCATTCATACCATTCGGGCTGACCATGGCGGGGGAACCGCTCCAACGCAAAGCCGTGTCAAATACCGCACTGCGGCTCTCGATCGCCGCTTCCTGCCCCCAGGCCTGCAAGACATCTCCAAGGTTGTCCCCACGCAGTCGACCGATAAACTGGGAGGACTCGGTACCATCCTCATCGCGCATCCACATCAACTGTGCGCCCAGCTTGTTTTCGCCCTCACCGCGCCCTTCGACACGGATACCTCGTATGGCACCCTGAATTTCACTGATGACCAGGCGCTGCTCAGATGGGCGCAGGCGGAATGACCAGGGCCCCATGGCCTCGTCGCCCAACCACAGGTGTTCGGTAGAAAAGTCCACTCGTGGCAGACTGGTAAAATCAAAACCTTGCCAGCGATCCGGCCGGGAAAGTCCACTGTCTGACATCAGCGCATCTACAGGCTGCGCCTCTGACGCGTCTTCCCTCGGCGGGTTTTCTGCTGCGAACGCAGGCAAGCGCAGGTGTTCCAGTTTTACTCGCAGCGGTGACGCGGAGTTAAGCATGCCACTCAGTTCACCCGCGGCAATTTCACTGTCGAACGCAAGCTGCCAATCCGCACCAAGGCCGCGGCCACGCACGTGAATATTGTCAATCTGCACCGCATCAGACACCTTCAACAGATCTGTGCTGAGGTCCAGATTGATCGGCAGCGGTGACTCGCTCGGTTCCGCGCTGGATTCGGCGGTCGGCGCGGTGTATATCTCAAGCGCTTTCTTCCATGGCGCCAGCTCCACCAGCGAGAGGTCCCCCACAACCGAAATACCGGGTGTATCCGGCAATTTCGCCGGCGCATTCAGGGCAATGGCTGCACGCTCGAGCCTGCCATCCACCTGCCACAACTGCCCCTGCAGATGCTCGCCGTAGCTGATGTGATAGAGGTTCCCCTGATCGCCGACAGGCACGCGCATTACGAAACGGGACTTGTCGCCACTGGGCTTACCGAGAGGCACTGGCAGGTTGACCGCAACCTGCTGCAGGTCAGATGTCAGCTCCAGGATCGCACGATAGGGTTTTTCTTTGGATTTGGCAGGGATGGTCACTAGGGCCTGGTAATCGAGCTCTCCGTCCAACCACTGCAATTCCGGGCGTCCACTCCACACGCCGATACCATCGGTACTCGCTGTACCATTCACCACGACCTGGGTATCTCGCTCATCGCCATGCCCCAGGTGCTGAATTGACGCCCGAAGCGGCTGTCCCCACAGCTGGCCGCGAAAACGCGAGCCCTCGAGGCCGGTCTCACTGTGATAGCGCACGCTGCCATTGAGCTGCTGAATTTCCAGATTCAGACGTTGCAGTTCCAGGCTGGCATCGGAAAGTGCCAGCTCGACGGTTTGTTCTGGGGTAAATTCGGCCCCCCCTAACGGTTGCGCAATCTCCAGTGTTCCCTGCATGGCGCCGTCCAACGACCAGCTGTCAAAGGCGTCCCCCAGGTTGTTACGCAATGGCGACTCCCGCAGCAATTTGAGGCCATCCGCCGCTGGCCCCTGCAATTCTGCAAATACATCCAGACGCGAGCCACCGGGCGCGGGAGATATCCGCACCGCGACATTGGTACCTTCGACATTCCACAACCTTGCCGTGGGAGCAATGACGACGACCTCGGTATCATTAATCCCCAGGTGTCCATCCACATCTTCGGCAGCTGGCCAGCCAGGACTGTACTGCAATCGACTATCGGCAATATCGGCCTGCAACTGCACTGTCTGACGCTGAGCATGCTGTCCCAGTGCGAGGAGCGCCGGGTCCTCCCCATCCCGATAGCTATATCCGCGGTAGACAAAGCCCGCTGCGGGGATACGGCCCTTATTGTTTGCACCGATACCGCTGTTGAGCCAGTTACGCAGGTCGTCGCTCACCGCCGTGGGTACCAGATGGCGCTGTTCGGAAACGGCCACATCACGCAGCCCCAGCGCCAGGGTAAAGTCCGCAGCCCGGGTAAATGGCACCAGCGGGATCTGCAGCAGGAACTGCCCCATAAAGACCCCGCCACCGGGTATGGTTTCATTACCTGCATTATCCACTGCGTCCAGAGACAGCGGCCCCGAATACACCGATACGGTTTCGTGTTCCCGGTCGACTTCCCAGGCTACGGTGCCGCGAGCCATAGAAAAGTGAAACGGGGTGTCATACAACTTGGGAAAATGGGCACTGAAACCCTGCTCACTGTCCAGTTCGACGCGCCCCCCCTTTCCATTCAACGACAGAAAACCGTTGACCCCGGTAACCGCCGGTGCGCCGCGATGCGCTCCCGCCGCGACATCGCGCAAGTTCGCGGAAACCGTGACTTCACCATCCAACCGGGACAGACGCACATTCAGCAACTCCCCCGAGGGCTCAAGCGCCTGCAGCCATTCATCGGCTTTCGCAGGAATCAGTTCCAGCACCTTCAATACCCGGTGCCAGGCCTGCAGTTCAATCTGATCCACGGCGAGCTGCAAGCCACCATCCTGGTCACCGCTGGCCTGAATATTGACGGCGGGAACTTCCAGCTGCTGCCAGTTCAACCCCAGATCCTGTAACACCAACTCCCAGTTTTTCCCCGGCCGCCAATGACCGGAAATATTGCTGGAAGTCGCATTCAGAGTCTCCAGTGCGCCGGCGGCACTTGTCGAGGCGACAGCACCGGCGGTTTCTTCCGATTGCTGGGCGAGACTCAAATTACCGCGCAGGCTGTACCCGGAGGTTGCATCCGAACTCAACCACAAGCGCCCACCGGCGAGCTTGCGTCCTGGCCAATACAGTTTTTCCGGTAGCGGTGACAGCTGGTACAGAAGCCCCACCAGATCAGCATCGATCAATAGCTCATTGAGCTGAACGTATCCGCGCAGAGAAAAATCATCGCTGCGCCGCGGGTTACCGCGTCCTTCCAGTACCAGCCGCAGGCTTTCTTCGCCGCTGTGTAGACTCTCCATGGCGCCAGTGACAAATGCCCGGGCCACCAGCCGGTGAAACCCGCCGCTGTTCTCCAGCAGAATTTCCTTAAGATTCAGATTGGCGGACTGTCCATCGGTGAGAGACAGGCTGATGCTGGCATCCCGCACCAGCACCTTGGGGCCGAGCTGAAAGATACGCGCCGGATCACCAAGGCGCACGCCGCCACGGCTTTCCTCTGCCGGTTTACTGGCCAGGGGAAAACCACGCACCTGCCAGCCGCCTTCCGGACGCTGCTCCAGTTCTGCGGAAAAACCGTCCACTTCCAGGTTTTTCCAGATCAGCTCGCGATTCCACAGGCTCGCCAGCAGATCCAGGTGGAACAGCCCCCGTTGCAGTTTTACCTGACCCTCGGCGCCAATTTTCAGCCCATCGATCTGCAGCGCGACCTCCAGGGCCTGCCACTGTAGAGAAATGTGTTCCAGCGCTACCGGCGCTCCCAGGCGTTCTGATAGCGCCTGGCCAATCTGCGCGCTGTATTTGCCAACCTGTGGCGAGAGCATACGACCGGTCTGCACAAGGATTGCCAGAGTGATCACAGTGATCACCACCAGCAACCAGAACTTGCGGGCAAACCAGCGCAACCACAGCATCAGCCGGCCTCCCCCACAGGGGTGACACGCGCGAAAGCCGTCACAGTCGGGCGGTTACACCAGAACAATGTCGTACTGCTCCTGGTTGTAGATGGGTTCCACCTGAAACTGGATGGGGCGCGCGATAAATTCTTCCAGGTCCGCCACATTTGCGGACTCTTCATCCAGCAGTAAATCGATCACCACCTGGCTGGCCAGGACCATGATTTTGTCGCTGTCATAGGCTCGCGCCTCGCGAATGATCTCGCGAAAGATTTCGTAGCAGACGGTTTCTGCCGTTTTCAGTGTGCCGCGGCCGGCACAGACGGAGCACGGCTCACAAAGCATCTGACCGAGAGATTCGCGAGTACGCTTACGGGTCATCTCCACCAGGCCCAGTTCGGACACGCCGGTAATGCTGCTCTTGGCGTGATCCCGCTCCAGCGCTTTTTCCAGGGTGCGCAGGACCTGACGCTGGTGCTCGGTGTCCTGCATATCGATAAAGTCGATGATGATGATGCCACCCAGGTTGCGCAGGCGTAGTTGGCGGGCAATGGCAGTGGCCGCTTCCAGGTTGGTCTTGAAAATGGTCTCTTCGAGATTGCGATGGCCGACAAACGCACCGGTGTTCACATCGATGGTACTCATGGCCTCGGTCTGCTCGACGATCAGGTAGCCGCCGGATTTCAGGGTCACCTTGTTCTGTAGTGCCTTGCGGATTTCTTCTTCAACACCGTACAAATCAAACAGCGGGCGCTCACCGGGATAGTGCTCGATACGCGGGGCAATTTCCGGCGCGTACTTGCTGGTGAACTTGGCCGCGCGGGCGTGTGCCTCGCGGGAATCGATACGGATCTTTTCCGTATGCGGCCGCGCCAGATCCCGCAGGGCGCGCATAAACAGCGGCAGGTCTTCGTAGATGATGGCCGGCTCTTTCTCCGACTTGATCCGCTGCTCCAGCTCTTTCCACAGTTTGTAAAGAAACGGGATATCCCGCAGTAACTCTTCCTCGCTGACACCTTCGGCCACGGTGCGTAGGATAAAACCACCATCGCCGCTCAATCCTTCATCGGCGAGTTTGGTCGAGGCAAGATCCACCAGCTCGCGCAGGCGCTCGCGCTCAGATTCGTCCTCGATGCGGTTGGAAATACCGATATGACGGGTCTGGGGCATATACACCAGGTAGCGTGCGGATACGGACAGATGCGTGGTGAGACGCGCGCCCTTGCTGGAGATGGGGTCTTTGACCACCTGCACCACCAGCGACTGCCCCTCCCGCACCAGAGCGCGAATATCGGCAACTTCGCCTTCGCGGGATTCCATGCCTTCATCGTCCAGGGGCGCGATATCCGATGCGTGGATAAACCCCGCCCGTTCCAGACCAATATCCACAAACGCAGCCTGCATCCCCGGCAGCACCCGTACAACTTTTCCTTTATAGATATTGCCGACGATGCCACGGCTGGCGGTTCGCTCCAGATACACTTCCTGCAGCACACCGTTTTCCACCAGCGCCACGCGGGTTTCCATGGGCGCCACGTTGATGAGTAATTCTTCGCTCACGGGCGTAACTCCTAAATCGTCCCTGCATCCGCCCCAGAAGAGCGCTTGTCAAATTGCCAGTAGGGAATACCCGCTCGCTGCAGAAACCCGGCCAGGGTTTCCAGCGGCAGCCCCACTACGTTGCTGTAACTACCATGGATGGATTCCACTAACAGCGCCCCCATACCCTGGATACCGTAGCCACCGGCCTTGTCCTGGGGTTCACCGGTATTCCAGTAACCCTCAATCAGCGCTCGGTCCAGCGGGCGAAAACGCACCCGGGTTTCGACAACGTCACAAAATGACTGCTCCGTGCCAGTCAGGCTGATGGCGGTCAACACGGTATGCTCGCGCCCGGACATCAGCCGCATCATGCGCGCAAAATCGGTGAAATCACGGGGTTTCTCCAGGATCTCATCGTCTACCAGACCCAGCGTATCCGCCCCCAATGACCAGGCTGTCGCATCGTTATGGGCCAGTGCGAGGCCCGCACGGGATTTTTCCTGAGCGAGCCGCAGCACGTATTCACGCCCGGATTCACCGGGTTGGCGAATCTCTTCAACTGAGGTCGCTGCGGAGGAAAAGGGAACACCGATCTGCATCAGCAGCTCTGCACGCCGGGGGGACCCGGAGGCGAGAATGAGGCGCGAGGAAGGACTGGCTTGTCGGGAGTCTGATCGTGGCACGGGCAACGCTTATGATTATGTGTTTGCTGGCAGAAGGCCTGATTATAGCGGCCACGCTCGAAAAATAACCGGCCTGCGCGGACACTTAACACTATTTTTCAATTGTTCTTCTCGACTCCGGCAACGCCACAAATAAGACAACCGTCTATTTAAGGACCCTACCACTTGCCACTACCGGATTCGCAGACTGGTAGCCATACGGTGCAGCCAGGGAGTCACCAGCGGCCACAGCAATGCGGTAGTCAGCGCTGGCCACAGAAATGTCAGCCCGGGCACCGTCTTTCCCGCCAGACTGTGCACCCAATTGCCGAGGAGCTGATTGATCCCCACCAGCACAAATACCCACATCAACTGCTGCCCGGGATTGAACGCCCGTGTGCGCCGATAAGTCAGCAGACTGAAATAAGCCAGTACCGCCAACGCCAGTGCGTGGGCGCCAAGGGTAGAACCGGTGACCAGGTCTTCCGCCAGCCCGGCGATCCAGGCAAACCCCACTCCCAGCTCCTGGGGCATACGGGTGGTCCAGAAGATCACCAGCAGTGCACAGAAGGCGGGGCGAAACCACAACCAGTTTGCGGGCAGAGGCATCACCGCCAGCAGCAGGGCGACGACAAAGGTGAACAGGATAAACCAGCGATTGTGGGCATCCATGAGATCAGTTCTGCCCGTCTGTCAACGTCTCGCTGAGCACCGCAAGCACGAAGCGACTGCGATTCATCAGACCGCGAGGCTGCACATCCACATCGGCAAACGCCCTCCCCGGGTCGCGCTTGACGGAGATCACCTCGCCCACCGGATATCCTGCGGGGAAGCGGCCACCAAGACCGGAACTCAGCAGCAGATCACCTTCGCGGATATCACTGGTATTCGCCAGATGACGCAGTTTGAGACGGTACAGGTCACCGGTGCCCTCGGCCACCGCACGCACACTGTTACGCAGCACCTGCACCGGCAGAGCGTGGTTGGCGTCGGTAATCAGCAGTACCCGACTGGAAAAGTCTCCCGCTTCAATCACCTGCCCCAGCAGGCCACTGGCATCCATGATCGCGGTACCCTGCCGCACACCGTCACTGCGCCCCTTGTCGATAATCAGTACGTGCTCCAGGGGATCCGGAGAAACGCCGATCACCTGAGCCACCAGTACTCGCTCGTCCACGCTTTCCGCAGAGTTCATCAACTCTTTCAGCTGGGTATTTTCTGCGCGCACTGCGGCCAGCAGCTGAGCCTGCTGTTCCAGCAGCATCACCTGGTGCTTGAGGCGACTGTTTTCCTCCACCAGCTCTTCGCGGGTACGCAGCTGCTCACCGGCCCAGTCACCCACACGGGACGGGGTTCCGGTAATCCAGTAGAAAGGTGCAGCGAGACTGGAGAGGCGCTCGCGTACCGGGTCAAGCCAGTCGGTGTAAAGGTTGACCAGAATCAGCGCCGTCGCCAATGCCCCCAGCACGATGATGCGGGACTCCGGCGACGGTCCTCGGGTAAATAGCGGTTTAATGGGCGGCCCCCATTGACCAGTTCAGCAATGATGTTGTTATTGGCTGTGGCGCGATTCCGTGCGCGGGTGCAGCGGCGGCGCCCTATCCATGAGCACCACCATCAATCAGGCAGGCGTTATCAGTTGGAAACCAGGTATAGACGGCTCTTGTCCATCATATCCAGCGCCTGACCGCCACCACGGGCGACGCAGGTAAGCGGATCGTCGGCGACGATCACCGGCAGACCGGACTCTTCCATCAACAGGCGATCCAGATCACGCAGCAACGCGCCACCACCGGTCAGCACCATACCGCGCTCGGCAATATCGGATGCCAGCTCGGGGGGAGACTGCTCCAGCGCGCTCTTCACCGCCTGTACAATACCGGTCAGCGGCTCTTGCAGTGCTTCCAGAATCTCGTCGCTGTTCAGGGTAAAGCTGCGCGGTACACCTTCCGCCAGGTTGCGACCGCGCACGTCGATCTCGCGCACTTCGCTACCAGCGTAGGCACAGCCGATTTCCTCTTTGATACGCTCTGCGGTGGCATCGCCAATGACACTGCCGTAGTTGCGGCGCACATAGTTGACGATGGCCTCGTCGAACCGGTCGCCACCGATACGTACGGAATCGGAGTAAACCACGCCGTTCAGGGAGATGATCGCGATCTCGGTGGTACCACCACCGATATCCACCACCATGGAACCAGAGGCTTCTTCTACTTTCAGGCCGGCACCGATGGCGGCGGCCATTGGCTCTTCGATCAACCACACCTCGCGGGCACCGGCGCCCAGGGCGGATTCGCGGATCGCACGGCGTTCCACTTCCGTGGACTGGCAGGGAACACACACCAGAACCCGCGGGCTTGGGCGCATCCAGCTGTTCTCGTGCACCTTCTTGATGAAGTGCTGCAGCATCTTCTCGGTGACCTGGAAGTCCGCAATCACGCCGTCTTTTAGTGGGCGGATGGCGGTGATATTGCCCGGGGTACGGCCCAGCATACGCTTCGCCTCTACACCTACCGCTTCCACGATTTTGGTGCCGTTATAGTGGCGAATGGCGACAACAGAGGGTTCATCAAGGACTACGCCGCGATCGCGCACGTAGATCAGCGTGTTGGCAGTACCCAGGTCGATAGAGAGATCACTGGAGAACATGCCCCGCAAACGTTTAAACATGGAATTCGGTTACCTTAATTCTGATGTACAACACCCAATCCGGGTCGGGTGCCGCGGGCGCCGACAGAAGCCCCGGGCGAAGATGCGCCACAGGGTAATTAGTCCACGCAAATAATTCTGTGTTCCGGACGGCGTTTTCGTCCGCTTTTCGACAAATTAGCCAGACACACTCGTAGCCTAGCCAGAATCGGCAAACTCTAACAACGGCGCGGGTTGAGGGCAAGGCGAAATAGTAAGCATAAAAGAATGAGGATTAAGAGTTTCCCCCACAGATATGCTAAATTTGCGCACCTTCTGTTCCCGCCGGCCCGGCTAAACCCGGGTTTGGCCGCAATTTAGCCAATGAGAAGCTGGAGTCTCTATCCCCATGGCCGTGGACGCGCAAACCGTTGAAAAGCTGGCCGAACTGGCCCGCATCGCCATTTCCGAAGAAACCATAGACGAAGTCAGCAGCCGCCTGGGCGATGTACTGCAACTGGTGGACCAGTTGCAGGCCGTCAATACCGACGGCGTCGCGCCTATGGCGCACCCCCTGGACGAAGTGCAGGTACTGCGCAAAGACGAAGTAACCGAGCCCAACCGTCGCGAAGACTTCCTCGCCCTGGCCCCACAGACAGAGGCGGGCCTGTATCTGGTGCCCAAGGTCATCGACTAAGAGGCCATTGATTATCGCATCACCAGTCCCGAGCGAATACAGAATAGACAAGAAACCGGATTTCCAATGCATCAGTTGACCATCGCCGAGATCATTCGCGGCCTGCGCGACAAACAGTTCTCCAGCGTCGAGATCACCAGCCATCTGCTGGAGCGTATCCAGGAGCTGGACAACCAGTTCAACAGCTTCATTACCGTCACCGGCGACCAGGCGATCAAAGAAGCCGCCGCCGCCGACGCCCGCCTGGCCCAGGGCGACGCCCCGGCCCTGTGCGGCGTACCCATCGCCCACAAGGACATCTTCTGTACCAATGGCGTGCGCACCAGCTGCGGCTCGAAGATGCTCGACAACTTCGTGCCCCCCTACGACGCCACCGTTGTGGATAACTTCCAGCAGGCCGGCGCGGTCAGCCTGGGTAAAACCAATATGGACGAGTTCGCCATGGGCTCCTCCAACGAATCCAGCTTCTACGGCGCGGTAAAAAACCCGTGGAATGTGGAGCGCATTCCCGGTGGTTCCTCCGGTGGTTCCGCCGCCGCGGTGGCCGCGCTGTTGGTACCCGGCACCACCGCCACCGACACCGGCGGCTCCATCCGCCAGCCCGCGGCCATGACCGGCACCACAGGCCTCAAACCCACCTACGGCCGCGTATCCCGCTGGGGCATGATTGCCTTCGCCTCCAGCCTCGACCAGGGCGGCCCCATTACCCGCACCGCGGAAGACGCCGCGCTGATGCTGTCGGTGATGGCAAGCCCAGACAAGAAAGATTCCACCTGCCTGGACCGCCCGACCCAGGACTACACCGCCAATCTGAACGACTCCATCAAGGGACTGAAGATCGGCGTGCCCAGCGAGTACTTCGGTGAAGGCCTGGATAGCGAAGTGGGTGCGCGTGTGCAGGAAGCACTGAAAGACTACGAAAAACTCGGCGCGGAACTGGTGGAAATCAGCCTGCCCCACAGCAAACTGGCGGTGCCAGCCTACTACGTGATCGCCCCGGCGGAAGCCTCCGCCAACCTGTCCCGCTTCGACGGCGTTCGCTACGGCTACCGCTGTGAAAATCCGGCGGACCTGCGCGACCTGTATATGCGCTCTCGCGGCGAAGGTTTCGGTGAGGAAGTGAAGCGCCGCATCTTGGTGGGCAGCTACGCCCTGTCTGCCGGTTACTACGACGCCTACTACAACAAGGCCCAGCAGGTGCGCCGCCTGATCAAACAGGATTTTGTCGACGCCTTCGACAAGGTCGACGTCATTATGGGCCCCACCGCCCCCAACCCGGCGTTCAAGCTGGGCGAGAAAAATGCCGATCCGGTGGCCATGTATCTGGAAGACATTTACACCATCGCCACCAACCTGGCCGGCCTGCCCGGCATGTCCATCCCCTGCGGTTTTGCCCACGGCCTGCCCGTCGGCCTGCAGATCATTGGCAACTATCTGGATGAAGCGCGCATGCTCAACGTCGCGCACCAGTTCCAGCAAGCCAGTGACTGGCACCAGAAAACCGCCCCGGCAGCAGAATAAGGAGACGAGACGTGGAATGGGAAGTCGTCATCGGGTTGGAAGTGCATGTGCAACTGGCCACCCAATCAAAAATTTTCTCCGGAGCCAGCACCGCCTTTGGTGCGGAGCCGAACACCCAGGCCTGCGCGGTCGACTTGGCCATGCCGGGCACCCTGCCGGTACCCAATGAAGAGGCTTTCCGCTTTGCGGTAATGTTCGGCCTCGCCATGAATGCGGAAATTGGCAAGCGCTCGGTATTCGAGCGCAAAAACTATTTCTACCCGGACCTGCCCAAGGGCTACCAGACCACCCAGTTGGAACAACCGATCGTCGGCGCCGGCCAGATCGAAATTCACCTGGAAGATGGCAGCAGCAAGACTGTGCGTTTGCACCACGCGCACCTGGAAGAGGATGCGGGCAAATCTTTACACGAAGACTTCCACGGCATGTCCGGCATCGACCTCAACCGCGCCGGTACGCCGCTAATCGAAATCGTATCCGAACCTGATATGCGCAGCGCTGCGGAAGCGGTTGCCTACCTGAAAAAGATCCACAGCATCGTCACCTACCTGGGTATTTCCGACGGTGATATGTCTCAGGGCTCCCTGCGCTGTGACGCCAACGTTTCCGTGCGTTTGAAAGGCGAAGAGGAACTGGGTACCCGCACCGAGATCAAGAACCTGAACTCCTTCCGCTTTATCGAGAAGGCGATCAAGGTGGAAGCCCAGCGCCAGATCGATCTGATCGAGGACGGTGGTAAGGTGACGCAGGAAACCCGCCTGTACGATGCGGACAAGAACGAAACCCGCTCCATGCGCAGCAAGGAAGTGGCCAACGACTACCGCTACTTCCCCTGCCCGGACCTGCTGCCGGTGGTTCTGACCGACGATTACGTGGAGCAGATTCGCAGCGAGCTGCCGGAGCTACCGGATGCGAAGTGTGCGCGTTTCGAGAAGGACTACGGCCTGTCTGCCTACGATGCGGATCAGCTGACCCAGGAGCGCGCCACTGCAGATTACTTTGAGCAGGTGGCAGCCAAGTCTGGCGAGCCTAAACTGGCAGCTAACTGGGTGATGGGTGAACTGGCGGCGCTGTTGAACCGCGAGGAAAAATCTATCGCCGATTCTCCGGTTTCTGCGGAGCACCTGGCGGGCCTGATCGCGCGCATCAAGGACAACACCATTTCCTCAAAGATCGCCAAGCAGGTGTTTGAGGCGATGGCGAATGGTGACGGTGATGCGGACACAGTCATCGAGGCCAAGGGCCTGAAGCAGGTTTCTGACACGGGTGCCATTGAGAAGATGGTGGACGATGTAATCGCGGCCTCTACTTCTCAAGTAGAAAACTACCGCAATGCCGACCCGGACAAGCGCCCGAAAATGATGGGCTTCTTTGTTGGCCAGATCATGAAGGCTTCCAAGGGGCAGGCGAATCCGCAGATGATCAACAAGATTCTGAAAGAGAAACTGGACGCACTGCTGTAGAAGTCTTGCATGTCGGGTTCTTCTAGCTCAGAGGTCCCTACTAGCAACCTTCAGTGGCGGTCGTGCACCGGGTGAAGCTTTTCGAAACCGAACTAGGCGTCCCCCTGGGAATACGTCCCTGTACGCTGCGTCGCAAACGTCCCTGTTTGCGACGCTTTCGAAAAGCTTCACCCGGCACCCAACCTTAAATTTCGACAAATGTACTTCGTATCAACTCGGCGAGCTAACCAAGCACTCTAAAAATTGATGCGAAGGCGATGTCGCCGGGATTTGTTTGCGAAACCTTCCGCGAGAGGGACCTCGCGGAAGAGCCCCCATGGATGGGTTAACGGGGGGCGCCTAGCTCGTGTTTCGCAAACAAATACCGGCGGCAGCGCCGCCACCAAACCGCCCGACAAGGAGCGGAGGTGGTAAAGACACAAACGTAGAAAACAGACCACGAAAGGAATTAACAAGTGAGCCTGAAAAAAGACAAACAAAAAATCCTCGGTGAAGTATTCGACGATGAGCGTATCGCCGGTTTTCTGGAGGGTGACGCACCGGAAGGATTCAATCGGGATTTCTACCTGCTGGAGCGCGCCTACCGCGGTATGAAAGCAGAGAACTTTGAAACCTTCGTGCGCCTGTTCAAAGAACAGGGCCTGGACCTGAACAGCCAGAGCCCCGAAGGCCAGACTCTGCTCGCGCGCATCAGCGAACACAACCAGAGTGCGGAATACGCCGCCATTCTGAAGGCAGCAGGAGCACAGTAAAACATGACTTCCAACCCGGCACATGGCGTACACGCACTGATCCGGGGGGCGCAGCTGCTTACCCGGAAAGAGCTGCGCCCATTCATCATTATTCCCCTGCTCATCAACCTGGTACTGTTTATCGGACTGGGTGTCCTGATGATCAGCCAGTTCGACGACCTCGGCCGCTATATCGGCAGCCTGCTCTCCGATACCCCCGTCGACACCTCCAACATGTCCTGGTGGCGTGCGATTCTCGCCAAAGGCGCAGACTGGGCCGCGAGTGTATTCCAGTGGCTCGCATGGCTGATCGCCATTGTCGTGGTGCTCCTGTTCTTCTTCGTCTACGGCTACCTGTTCGGCATTATCACCAACATCATCGCCGCCCCGTTTAACGGCTTTCTCGCAGAAAAAGTCGAAGAACTTCTTACCGGCCACCCACCGCCCCCGGAAGCCCTGCACAGCATGGTACTCCGAACGCTCGGCCGGGAACTGCGCAAACTGATGTACTTTATTGGCTGGGGACTCGTGATTTTTGTGATCGCCTTGCTTACCAGCTGGACGGTGTTTATCCCCGCAATTCTCGGCGCACTCTGGGGAGCCTGGTGTATGGCAATCCAGTATGTGGACTATCCGCTGGACAACCATCAGCGCTCTTTCGGTGAGCTTAAAAGTGTCCTGATGCGCAAGAAGTTCACCACCTTGGGCTTTGGCGGTGCGGTGATGCTGGCAAAGATGGTGCCGATCCTGAATATTTTTGTAATGCCTGCCGCAGTGGCGGGGGGAACTGCGCTGTGGGTCGAGAGAATCTGGGCCGATGGTGACCCGGGCAAGGGCCCCAATGGAAGGAATATTCCGGTAGAGCAGTCGGCGGCCTCCGAAAAAAAATGGCCGAAAGGCATTCAGGGCCCGGATAAATAACCTGGTGGATGCGCTGCGCTTATCCACCCTACGAACACAAGGATACCCCACCTGTAGGGTGGATAAGCGCAGCGCATCTACCGCTCAATTAACGGCGCGGACGTCCACCGCCGCGGCGCCCGTCACGGCTTCCACCCCGACCACCGCGGTCATTGCGATCACCACCGCTACTGCGCTTCACGTGTACTTTGGGTGGTGCCACCAGCAGCTCTTCCGGCGGGACTTCACATTTCAGTTTACTGCCCAGCAGCTTTTCGATGGGCTCCAGGCGCATCGCATCGTCTTCACAGGCAAAGCTGATAGACGTGCCGCTCTTGCCCGCGCGGCCGGTACGGCCGATGCGGTGTACGTAGTCTTCCGGCTCTTCCGGCAGGGTGTAGTTCACCACGTGGCTGATACCGTCGATATGAATACCGCGGCCCGCTACATCGGTGGCCACCAGCACTTTGGACTTGCCGGTCTTGAAGTCTTCCAGGGTGCGCACACGCTTGTTCTGCGCCACTTCACCGGACAGCAGGCCCGCCGCAATACCATGAGCCACCAGGTTTTCATGGAGGCGACGGCACTGATCGCGACGATTAGCAAAAACGATCAGGCTTTCTACATCGTCCTGCTGCACGATGTTGTACAGCAACGGATATTTTTCGTCGCCGGACAGCATGTAGACATGCTGGGTTACGGTATCCGTGGCCACGTGCTCCGGCTCGATTTCCACGATGACGGGCTCCGACGTCCACTGCTCTACCAGGTCGTCCACTTCCGGCGTAAACGTGGCAGAGAAGAACATGGTCTGGCGGTGGGTCTTGCGCGGGGTCTGGCGCACGATGCGGCGCACGTCGGGAATAAAGCCCATATCCAGCATGCGATCCGCCTCGTCAATTACCAGTATCTCGGTCTGGTCGAGGAAGCAGTCGCGTTTGCTGACGAAGTCCAGCAGCCGGCCAGGGGTAGCAACGAGGATATCCACCAGGCGCTCGTTCAGCGCCTTCTGCTGCTTCTGGTAATCCATACCGCCGACCAGGGTGTGTATTTCAAGATCGGTGTATTTACACAGCCCCTTGGCGTCGTCGGCGATCTGCATCACCAGCTCGCGGGTCGGCGCGATGATCAGCGCGCGGGCCTCACCGGCGTAGCGCTCGCCCTCAAATGGGTTCTTGAGCAGGTCGTCGATCACGGTAATAAGGAAGGCCGCGGTCTTGCCGGTACCGGTCTGGGCCTTGCCCACCAGATCGTGGCCGTTAAGGGTGTGGGGCAGTGACTGCCCCTGAATCGGCGAGGCGTACTGGAAGCCGAGATCGGCAATGGCGTGCATCAGCGGCAGCGGCAGGTCCAGATCGTGGAAGCGCACCTTGCCTTCCTGCTCCGGGACCTGGAACTCGTCCAGGCTCCAGGGCTTTTCCGGTGCCTTCTGGCGAGTGTCTTTGCGCTTGTCGCGACCGCCCTGTCCGCCACCTTCACCCCCGCCGCGGCGACGGTTGCGCTGGCGACCGCCGGAGCGACCGTCCGCTTTGCCGCTCTCTGCGACGCGCTTTTCAGAGCCAGAAGCGGATTTCTTGGACTCGGGCTTCTGCCCTTTGGATGCGTTGTCAGACTTGTCTGCGCCTGATTGCTCAGCGGAACGACGGAAAAACTTGCCTATCAAAAGATTGCTCGCTCAATTGCGCCAGCGGGGCCGGAAATGGCCGGGCCGGGGTTGCAGCCGTGACCAGCGGGCCACGGAAACGGGTTAAATAATCGGCGAGTATATCATCTATATGCGAATTGCGAGTTACTGGCGCAAACTCCACTGTTCCAGCCATTACCGGCCATCAATCCCGCAGCAGCCCCCGCCGGCGGGCGATCCAGTAATCCAGGCTCACATAACGTCCGCCACCGGTAAACAACAACGCCAGCAGCATGACGAAGTAAGTGGCCGCAAACTCGATCCCGTTCTTGAGCACGGTGAAGCTGCCCGCCTCTGTCAGCCACTGGTAGTTGCCGTGCGCCTTGAGCAGCTCTACCGCCTTCTCCTTGCGTACCACCGCCTCTTCGATCAGGTCCTTGCGCCACTCCCAGGGCATGGTCAGTGTTTGCTCCGGCAGCGCGTGCCAGCCGTACTGCCAGTGCGCCGTTAGCGCGGCAACCGCCATGGTGAACATCAGCGGAATGGCCGCGAGGCGCACCCCCAAACCCAGCACCAGGGCGATACCCCCGAAAAACTCGGTCAACGCCGCCAGCCACGCCATTAACAGCGGCGCTGGCAGCCCCAGGCCCCAGTCAGGGTTACCAAACCAAGCCGCCACATTGTCGATGCCAGTGATTTTATTCCAGCCCGCGAGAATAAAGATTGGGCCGAGAAACAGGCGCAGTGCCAGTGGGCCCAATCCACTCAATGGCCGCAGTGCGTGCAGAAAACAGCTGTAAATCCGATTGAACCCGCTGTGTGCCCCATCCATAATCCGCTCCCGTTTTCGACAATACTGAATTCAGTAACATACTGTTCACTGAAGACTGGTCGCCGGAGACAGTGGATTCTTACACGCTGTCCCGAACCAAGTTCGATCAGTTTAGCCAGCCTCTAGCTTTTACCCATACCAAATCCATGTTCAGACTCTACAAACGCGCCACAGCCACGGAGCTGCGCCATCTCACCAATCTCGGTGGGCCACTGGTTGTGAGCAATCTGGCGGTGGTCAGCATGGGCGTCACCGATACCATCGTTGCCGGCCAGTCCGGCGAGGTGGACCTGGCTGGGCTGGCGCTGGGTTCCAGTATCTGGGCGGTATGTGCGGTGACGCTGATCGGCATGCTCGCCGCTGTTTCGCCGGTGGTGGCAAACCTGCGCGGTGCTCGCGACGAACAGGGCTGCGCGCGACAGATGAGCCAGTCGGTGTGGATTGCGCTGATCGGCGGATTACTGGTAGCCGGCGCACTGCTGGCCTCGCCCCTCTGGAGCCAGTGGATCCAGACCGAGGAGCCGGTGCGCAAGGTGATGGTGCAATATTTGCTGGCACTGGCCACCGGCACCCTGCCCTTTGCCTTTGGCAGCGCCCTGCGCGGTTACTGCGAGGGAATGGCGCAGGTGCGACCGGTGATGCGGATCTATCTCGCCGCCGCAGCGCTCAATATTCCCCTGGATGTCCTGCTGGTATTTGGCTGGGGGCCGATTCCCGCAATGGGTGGTGCCGGCTGTGGCTGGGCCACCAGTCTGGTGTGCTGGTGTATTGCCATCGCCCTATACTGGCACGCGGGTCACGATCCCGCCTACCGCGCGCTAAGCCTGAAACTGCTACCTCCGCGCCCCCACTGGCCTACCCTGAAGCACCTGTTGGCAGTGGGTATGCCCATCTGTATTGGCGCCGCCAGTGAAGTGACCTTCTTTGCCAGCCTTACCCTGCTGCTGGCCGCCTACGGCGCCACCATCGTTGCCGCGCACCAGATCGGCCTGAGTATCGGTTCGATTTTCTATCTGGTGGCACTGGCACTGGCGCAGGCCGTGAGTATTCGCACCGCCCAGGTACTCGGTCAGGGGCGCCCCAAACGGGCCAAATTTGTCAGTATCGTCGGCGTCGGCAGCGGCCTGATTTACGCCCTGTGTACCGGCATCGTGCTGATCAGCCTGCGCAATCTGTTGGTGCTCGCTTACACCGACAACCCGGAAATCATTGCCGTTGCTACCAATCTGCTGTTGCTGGCCGCCGCCTTCCAGCTGGTGGACGTGGCTCAGGCCATGGCCTGGGGCGCTCTGCGCGGGTACAAGGACACCAGAGTGCCCATGTACCTGCAGCTGTTTTCCTACTGGCTGGTGGGGCTCAGCTCTGCCTATTGGTTGGGCGAGCAATTCTGGGGGGTATACGGCTACTGGGTGGGCATCTGTATCGGCCTCGGTACCGCTGCGGTATTACTGATCTTGCGATTGCGCCGCACCAGCCACAAAGCATTGGTACGCCCCCACTAACCCGCTTGCATTCCGAAATCGCCAAATGCCGCGCAAATCTGCGGGAACCGATTGGCTATACTCGCGCTCTCAGCAACCTGACACCTGTTTTCCCGCAATGGAGTTTTTCATGCGCCGTCGCTCTCTGAGCCTCTCTGCAAGTCTGCCCCTGTTTTTTGCTCTCGCCAGTTATGCCGTAAACCTGCCGGCGGAGGAGTCTGACGAGAACGGCGAGCCGGTGGAAATCCAGCAGCCGCTTGAGGCGGTAACGGAAAAGCAACAACAGGAATCACAGCCACAGGAATCAGAACAGCCCAAGAGTGATCCGCCCGCGCAAGGACTGAGTGAAGGCGAGCAGCTGGAAACCGATGCCCAGCCGGAAAAGCCGATGCCGAAGGCAAAAAGCATCGAGCTGGATAAGCCGGTCAGTGAACAGGAACTGGTAGCGCCCCCGCAAGCGGACAATACCGAAGCCAAGTCAGAAACCATGCCTCAGGTACCCGCCGAGAGCGCCGCCCCGGAAGCATCAGAGCCGGAAGAGCCCGTCGGCCAGCCTTTGCAATTACTCGGCTCGGAAGTGTCTCCGGCGACCTCCACCCGCCTGGCCTGGTCTCCCAGCCAGCATTTTGAAGGGGTCTATAGCGCAACGCCGGTGCTGGTGGTCAACGGTGCCGAAGCCGGACCTACCCTGTGCCTGTTTGCCGCGATTCACGGTGATGAGCTGAATGGCATCGAAACCGTGCGCCGGGTGATGTACAACCTGAACCCGAAAACACTTAAAGGCGCGGTTATCGGTGTCCCCATCGTCAACCTGCAGGGGTTTCACCGCGGCTCCCGTTATCTCACTGACCGCCGGGATCTGAACCGCCACTTCCCCGGCCATCAGCAGGGCTCATCCGCCTCCCGTATCGCACGTTCGTTTTTCGATGAAGTAGTCACTCACTGTAACGCCATTGTGGATCTGCACACCGGCTCCTTCTACCGCACCAACCTGCCGCAGCTGCGCGGCGACCTGACGAATCCGAAAGTGGTAAAACTCACCAAGGGCTTCGGTTCCACCGTGGTGCTGCACAGCGACGGCGCCGAGGGCACTCTGCGCCGTGCGGCAGTAGAAGCCGGTATTCCCACGGTCACATTAGAGGCCGGCGCGCCCATGGTGCTGGACGAACCCTCCGTCAGCCACAGCGTAAAAGGTATTCGCACCCTGTTGAACCAATTGGGGATGGTGAGCAAATTCCGCCTGTGGGGTGACCCCGAGCCGGTGTACTACAACTCCACCTGGCAACGCGCCACCACCGGCGGCATTATTTTCAGTAAGGTGGAGCTGGGTGAATCCGTCAGCAAAGGGGACCTATTGGGAACGGTAACCAACCCCATCACCAACGTCCGCAAGGAAATCCGCTCCGAATACAACGGCCGCATTCTGGGTATGGCGATGAACCAGGTGGTGCAACCGGGCTTTGCCGCCTACCACATAGGCATTCAGGCACCGGAAGAACAGATTCCGGCACCAGAGGAGGTTACAGCGGAAGCAGAGCCCGTTTCTGCAGAAACGGGAGCAGGAGCGGCAACCGCCACCCCCTCAACAGAAGCCGCGTCAGAAGATTCAAACGGGAGCCATGACGAAACACCGCTGAACAAGAGCGGCGAATCAACCATGGATCCTGATGAGGATCGCGAGGAAGACTGAAACTATTTATTACCCGGGCTCACACGATCAATAATCCGTATCGGATCCGGGCGCAACGGCTCAGGTTGTAGCGTAATATGCTGAATGGCGAATCGCTCCATCAGTGTCTTTCGCAGGCGCCCCAGTACATCTGGCCATGCTGCGAGGTCGTCCACAACAATATGGGCAGACAGTGAAATCATATTGCTGTCCAGACGCCAGATATGCAGATCGTGCACTGACCGCACCCCCTCTTCCGCTGCCATAGCTTCCCCAATCACCGGCAAGCTCAGCTCTCGCGGTACCCGGTGCAGTACCCAGGCCACGGCAATATTGACCATCAGCCCGATGGCCGCGATCACCATCACCATGCCACCCTGCACCGGCTGCGGGTCCCGCAGGCGATCAAAAGCGGCAATGGAAATTCCGATAACGATCAACAGCATCAACACCGCATTGGTCAAAGCAGCGAGCACTTCCGCGCGCCCCCAACCAAATGACATTTCCCGGCTGGCAGGTTTCTGTGCAAGTAATGCGGCAACTGCACCCAGGGCAAGCGAGAAGGAATCGGTGAGCATATGCCCAGCATCGCCGAGCAGTGCCAGGGAACCGGAAATCCAGCCGCCGATGGCTTCGACCATGGCGAAGGCGAGTGTGATGATGAGCCCCCAAATCAGGGGCCTGAGATGTTCACTGCCACGGTGATGATGGGCGTGATCGTGCATGGAGTTCTTTCCGATTGACGGAGGAGTTCATATGGTCAGCATCCATAGTGGGGTTCAACAAGTTGTCACTTTTCCCCGGTACTCTGTCCTGTACAAGAATATTAGTAGACTCGCACGCAGGGTTGTTTTGCTTACCTATGGCTACCAAATAAATTGCGAGCGCCTCACCGGGGACAACAGGGCAGATGGAGCGTGGATCGGCACTTTTAGGGGGAGCAGCCTCGACAGCACAGGATGAGACCTTCAGCAACCTGCTGGCAGAAAAGCCCAGTCTGCTCGCGTTTATCCGCAGGCGCACGCGAAATGTTTGTGAGGCCGAAGATATCTACCAGGAAGCCATGATCCGAGTAACCCACAAACTGCAGAAAGGCGCAGTGCCGGAAAATCCGCTCGGCTATCTGTACCGGGTAACCGCCAATCTGATTAACGATATCCAGCGCCAGAAAACACAACCCACCGAGGCACTGGACGATGTGGCTGACAGCTTACATTGCCAGCAACCACAGCCGGACCAGCAATTGCATGACCAGCAACACCTGGCACTATTCGTCAAACAACTGAACGAACTACCGATGGCACTCAGAACCATGATCGTGATGAACAAGGTTCATGGCGTCACCATCAAGCAGATCGCCCAGCAATTCGGTCTCACCACCAAAGCGGCGGAAAAGCAGATCAATCGGGCCATTAAAAGTATCGAAGCAAGAATGCGCCAGCAGTTTTAGCGCAAGCCCTGAACCAGACACCAGTGACACCCATGAACAGAGAACGCCCGCTCAGCGAGCAGGAAGAACAGAGAATTTACCGCTGGATCGTTCACGGCGGCGCCGAACAGGCCGATGCCGAAACACACCTGCAGCACCAGAATTGGCTGCAGGAGAATCCGGCCCGCCAGCGCAAAGCCAGCCAGGTAGATGGCGTCTGGAACCACCCGGACTTCGAGAAAGCCGTGCGCCTGGTTGCGGGCAGCACCCCCGCCGAGGCCATGCTCGCCGCGCCAGCGCCCCGGCGAGCAGGCCATCGCTGGCCCCTCACTGCCGCCGCGGGGTTCCTGATTGCCATTTCCATCACCGTCCTGCTGCAGCCGTTCAGCACCGGGCAGGATCCCGACACTCAGGTTTACGCTACCGAGCGCCAGCAGACCCGCCACACCGCACTGGCCGATGGCAGCACCCTCGATCTCAGCGCTCAATCCCGGGTGGCGGTGGATTACAGCGAGCGCAAGCGCCATATCCGCCTGTACGACGGCGAGGCACGCTTTACCGTGGCCAAAGACAGAGAGCGTCCCTTCGTAGTGGAATCTCTCCAGGCATCGATCAAAGCACTGGGGACCATATTCAACGTAGACCAGCGCGGTGATGTCACCGAACTTACGGTGCTGGAGGGATTGGTGTCGGTACACCCGCACAATCAACCGGGCAACACTCGCCATGTAGCCGCCGGCGAACGCGTGCGCATCGCCGGCGACGCCATCGGCCGCGTGCAGAAATTCGACCTGCACAACTACCGGGATTGGCTGCAGGGGCTGGTGCAGGTGGAGGATATACGGCTGGAAGAACTACTGGTGGAGTTCAACCGCTACGCGGATACGCCCGTGACCGCGGCCGATTCCCGCACCCGCAACCTGCGCGTCGGAGGTACCTTCGATCTGCAGGATATGCACAGCAACCTGCAGATCCTCGCTGCCCTGCACGGACTGGAAATCGCGGAAACCGGGAGCGGAATCGTTTTGCGCAGCGGGCCCTAGTGGTCCATGCGGAAAGTTGTGTAACTGCTCGCTTCGCCAAAGCGGCCCGCTAAAACTCCACCCCCACCCGCAACTGATACCGGCGCCCGGATTGATACGCCATAAACGTCTCCTCGCCCTGGGAATAACGCCGCGTGTCATCCAGCAAATTCTCCACAGACAAGGTCGCGTACATGCCATCCAATACGGGCGTGTTGACGATCAGCGCGAGGCTGTCGTACGGATCGCGGTACACATCCGGCACATTTCGATTGTTACTTACAATCTCCAGTTCCCGGCCCGCGCGCTTGTACAACAGCGATACCCCGCACTCGCTGCCCAGGTGACGGTATTGCAGCTGCAGGCTGCCCAGATACGCGGGCTGCCCCTGCAGCGGGCGGCTTCCTCCTTCGCGCCAGTGGCCCGAGGGAATCGTCACATCCGAGACCATACTCGCATAGCTGGACTGCAGCACCAGCCGGTGGCTGTCGGCAAAAACCCGCTGATAATCAAGCTCCCATTCCACACCGTATAACCGCGCCGACCTGGAGTTGGCATAGCTGTAAATATTGAACGCGTGGCTGTTGTTGATAACAGGATCGAAAAATACACCTTCGATCGGATTGTCGATGGTTTTGTAGAAGCCGAGCAGTTTCATATCCAGGCCCAGGAGGTCATTGCGATACCGCCAGCGCAGGTCCCAGTTTTGCGCCGCGGCCATCTGCAGATTGGGATTGCCGGAAATTTCGATACGCAGATCGGTGTCTTCGTAACGCCGCGGCATCAGCTCATTGACCCCGGGCCACACCGCCGTTTCACTGTACCCCAGGTGCAGCTCCTGCTGCGCGGGCGGGTCAGGCACATACCCCAGCGCAGCGGAATACAGACTCTGCGTACCGTCCATCAGCGGCACCCACGACTGCGGCTGCGCATCCCAGAAATCCGCATCCACCCCATCCCGCTCGCGCCGAACCCCCAACACGAGCTGCCAACGTTCGTCGAAGCGCGTGTCCGCCAGTACGTAGCTCGCGTGGTTGCGATGTTGTGCCGCGTAAAAACTGCCATCCAGTTCCGGGGGGCTCACAATCAGTTTCAGGTCGTCATCCAGCAGGAAACCGTCGCCACCGGGCGCGCCGAGAATCATTTCCGGTGTCAGAATATCCATGGGGTTGGTCTGCGCCATCCGTTCCCGGTCCTGTTCGATATCCCCCTTGGCGATAAAGGTGTACTCCAGCAGATAGCCGTCCTGACGCGCTTTCAGCCGCTCCAGCCCGGATTTCAGTTCTCCGCTCCAGTTATCTCCCCATTCCCACAAGTAAGCACCGCTTACACCGGCACTCAGGGTTTCCTCACGCATTTCTTCCCAGGACACCTCAAACTGGTTGTAGCCTGGCTCGAAATAATAGGAATCGAAAAGACTGTTGCGCCGGTAGCGATAGCGCACATCAAAGGGACGGGTATAACGAGACTGCGCGGAGGTCAGGTGCCAGTTCAGCGCGATGCGCTCTTCCGGGCCAATAAAGTGATGCCCGTAAAACTGCCACAGCGCCATCTGGGTTTCGGTCCAGTTGGACAGGCTGCGCAGGCTGCCACTGCCGGCATAGTCGCCGAAGCCGTCGCGCTCGCGGGTTTCGATCTGCTCGGCGCGGTTCACACTCTGGCGCAGCAGCAGGAGATTACTGCCCAGTTGATGCCGCTCATCCAGCCCATAGCCCAGTGCCAGCAGCGCATTCAGATTGATGACATTTTCCAGCCGCCGGTGGTTACCGTCTTCCGTGGCGTAAAGACTGCCGGCGCTGTCTCCGTCTGCAGCGACAGAAAAGCGGTTCAGCACCTGAGACAAGAGTGCCCGCTGTTGCCATTCGTTCTGGTAACCGAGGGAGCCGGTCAGCCCCCAGTGGTGACGCCCGCGCTGCCAGGCGCGGCCACCGCTCAGGCTCAGCAGCCCGTCCACTCCGGCAGTGCCGTGGTAAATACCTGGATTGCGCGCACCATCCGCGCTGTTCAGAATCGCCTCTCCTGCCGCCTTGCGCTGCGCCGCCTCCCAATCGTCCGGGCTGCCCAGCCGCGCGTTCTTCGCCAGCACCTTTGGCAGTGCGCGGCCGCCGTCGTCGTAACCCAGCCAGTCATGCCCACCGGTGTAACCGCGGATCACCGGCGAGCCCGTTGTGCCGCTGCGGTAGCCACCGCCGGAAACCAGTGTGAGGTAGGGGGTTTCGGGAATACGCCGGGTTTCGATATTCACCACACCCGCGCTGGCATTGCCCGGTGCATCCGCAAATACCGATTTGCGCAGATCCACTTGATTCAGAATATTCACCGGAAACACATCCAGTGGCACCCGCTGGCCGGAGGGCTCAAGGCTCGGAATGGTGGCACCATTCAACCGCACCGACTGGTAGCGCCCTTTCATACCGCGAATCACCGCATAGCGCTCCTGCTCCAGTTTTACCCCGGAGATCAGCTCCAGTGCAGAGGCGAGATCGGTAATGCCGAGGGAGTGAATGCGCTCATAGTCCAACACCGCGTCGGCGCTGCCCTGGTAGCGGCCAAACTGGTTGCCGCTGCCTGTGGCCAGCTGTGCCACATACGGGCTGGCCTCCACGCTCACTTCGGCAATCGAGGGGGGTGGTACTGGCGCTGGCGGGGCGGCTTTTGTCTGCGCAGGCTCGGCCCGGTAAACCACCAGGGTATCGTTGATCACCCGGTACGCCAGGCGGTTGGGCGCCAGCAGCTGGCTCGCCATTTTTTCCAGTGAGGGGGTTGGGGATGAGCAATCCGGCTGCCATACCACCCGCTCGCCCTTTACAAGCTCGGGTATGGTGACCAGATGGTAGCCGGTTGCCTTCGCCAGTGCCTCGAGCGCCGATAGCAGGCTGCGCTCCTGATCCGCGGCACGGGTATCACAGGGCTGCCCCACCGCCGGCGGGGAAACGAGGGGCCCTAGACAGACACAGCACAGAGCCAGCGGACGCAGTGCACAGGGAATAAACAGAAAAACTCCGGGAACCGCAAAGTTAGGGGGACTTTACAACCTTGGCTCCCGGATAGTCGCAAATGGCTGTTGCGGAAAAATGACAAATTGACGGACACCCTGTATCCCGGGTTACCAAGCCACAGGGTCACAGCCCATGCCTCACACGCCAATTCCGCACAGCCCCGACATCAGAACTCTGAATCTGACGTCTTATCGACAAAAATCTGCACACCGCTGAACGAGAAAGTACCCAGCGGTTCAATACCCAGCAGACAGCTCAGGGTGGATACCGGCTCTTTGTTGAACAAAGTAGTAATGACCTGATTGTTGATGAACTCACCGATCAGCACATCGCCTTTGTAGGCACCGAGGGGGGCGCGCTCGCTCACCGCGGGCTCCAGGGTAACAAAATCGAACCCGCCATAATTCCAGGCCACAGACTGAAACAGGGAGAAGCTCTGCAGGGCGCAGTTCGCAATGCCGCCACCAGAAATGACAACTTGCGCTTCGGCACCATCCACCGGGCCATTCTCGTCCACACAGGCAGAAATAGAGGCCTCTCCATAAACCTCATGCCACGCGTCTTCTTTTTCCAGCGGCGCCTGGAAAGACAGAAAGCCGGAAATGGCACACATACGGCCACTGACTTCCTGCGCCTGTACCGACCCAGCAGAAAACAGGGACGCGCCGATTACCACCACCACAGGGCCCAGCAACTTGGACAAATCCAAACTGGCAATTACCTTTTTCATAGCGAACTCCAAATGGAATCAAATTGTTTATTGCGTCTTAAGTTTTCAACGCACACATCCATTCACAAGGCAATCTGAAAAAGCGCAGGCAATGCCTGCGCTCAACAAACTACAACGTCTTATTCAACAAAATTCAGATTACGGGCAAGACGGAGCCGCCGCCCAAAAGGTGCTGGCGGTAAAACCGGTTGCGCTGCTGTTGGACGCCGGCAGGTTCCAGGCAGTGGGACCTGCATGAGTAGCATCACAGCCGTACTCGATCACACTCCAGTGCGAACCACCGGCAACTGCGGAATCGGTGCGCATGCACTTCACCGGGCTGTCGTAACCAGCGCCGATCACCACGTTGGTGAACATACCGTCGGTACCCTGCTTCAGGTCAAAGGGAATACCGGAAGCCGCGGGCGCGGTGCTGCCGACAAAATCAATGCTCATGTTCGACACGATACCTTTGGAGCGCGGCAGGGCATTGGCATTGTCCGGGTTATTGGCCAGCTCAAGACCGTAGCCGGCACCGTCATTCTGCTTGATGTTCACATTGGACAGAACACCCTGGTACCCCAGGTCCCAATCCACGCTGTCGTCTTCGTTGCAGGCCATCCACATATTGCTGATGCCAACGTTGCCACCAAAGAACTCGACGCCGTCATCCGCGTTGCCCTGCACGTGGATGTTGTTGATGGTGGTCGTGCTGCTGACCGCATACAGCGTCAGGCCATTGATCTCGTTACCATCAGAAATCACGTGGCCGCCCTCGGCGATAACCACATATTCCAAGGTACCGCTGCTCATGGCATTCGGCGCAGACAGGTGGCCACTGCCGAAGTAAGCCGCACTGGCAACACCTTCCATGGTGCAGACATCACCCATCTGGCCACCGCTAATGGCGCCGCTCGGGCAGGCGTTGCTCTCGCCGAAACCGGCCACTACCAGACCGCCCCACTCACCGGAGCCGTCATAGCCAGCATCGAGAGAGGAGAAAATGATCGGGTCGTTGGCGGTACCCTGTGCATCAATCTGTGCACCGCGGGAAATGATCAGTGCGGATGCGCTATCGACGGCACCGGCGATCTGGGCACCGGCTTCGATCTGCAGCACGGTATTGTCAACGGTGCTCGGATCGGCGTTCTGGGTATTGCCATTACCGACGACCACGATACCCGGCAGCGTCCAGATGATCTGCTCACCTTCGTAGTCGCCATCCGCTACTTCTTTTGCCAGCACAACGGTATCGTCTTCAACGATAGACAGCGGCAGCTCACACAGAACCGGCCCCTCGGAAACCTGATCCCAGGTACCGTTAAAGTTACACTCTTCGTCAAGACCGAGATCGGTAACGGCGTATGACATTGAAGCCAGCGCCATCAGGCTGACAGACAGAATTGTCTTTTTCATAACCAAGTCCTTTCAAGTTTATGCAGCAGCTTCCAGGAATTAAAAATGTATCCCATTGAAAACCGGATGATTATTTACAAGAAGTACCTCACCGGAGAAAACTCAACCAAAATTGAGTGAACCCATATTAAAAAAAACACATTAACCTCTCGTTTCATATCCATATTAAATTCCACTAACCACCGAGGACTCTTGTTTTTTAAATTATTAAAAACTGCCTATAGACGAAAAATATACAGAAAGGCGACATTAATTTTTTAATTAAAAAAAATTACACAGACAAGAAAAGATAATTAAAAATTCTCGCATAAATCCTCTACAACTTCTTAACAAAAAACACCCAAAAAAAAGGCCGGATCAAATCCGGCCTTCTAGAGCGCTATAAAATCTACAATCTTTCATCCGCAACGGTTTCACCAGCATTGATCGGAATAAAGTAATCCACCACACCGAAATAGTTGCTATCGGTGATAAACTCCTTATCCACGGTCAGCGAGGAGGAATAATCCAACGGCGCCCGCCCCTGGTTGATCAAATCAGTCGCAGGAAATCTACTTCCCCACTCGGTAAACACAAGCCCCTTGCTAGATTCGAAAGAACTTTCGTTGTAGTACGTACCCACCGTCCAATCCAGCTCATAAATATCGGAGCTTGCCTGGCTCGGGCTGGCAATGGTCGCAGAGTTACTGGCGTTGCCCGACATATTAACGATATCGCGGGTAACAAAGCTTTGCCGGACCGCGCTGGCAAATGTAGTGTTATCGGACAAGACACTGCACCCAAGCGCCAACTGCTTGAACGCGATTTCTTTGCCCACCAGGGGCTGGGTGCTTGCATCGGTTTTTATACAGTAATCCACTCGCTCGCCATAGCCCGGCTCATAGGGATTCGGCTCCCGGCCTTCGATGGTAAAGTGGCTGTAACTGCTTCCGACCACGCTGTTGTAAAGGAACAGTCCGGAGCCGCTGGCGAGTTCGATGGCAGCACTGTAGGCATCTGGAAAATCCCGCGGGTCCCACTCGGACACCTGTAGTGTCATATTGGCAATGGTCGGCATGGAGCGCGGCAGGTCGTTCTCGTGCCCGGGCGCGCCATTCAGCCCCTGAACTACGGGGTAGAACCAGGTACTGCCATCACTGTCCTGTACCAGTGCCTCGTACTCCGGTATATCGTCGTCATCGTCCTGCTCCAGGCGCCAGTCCAGCCACAGGTCCTGCATGGTGCCCTGGTAGCCGTGGTTCCAGCGGATATGACTGCCCCAGGCCGGTTCTGGATCATCTATATACAGGTTGCGCAGATTGACCGCGCCGCCGTCGATATCAATGACCGGCGCACCGTAATTTTTTGCGGCGAGAAATTCCCAGTCGCCATCGTGATACAGGTTGTGGATCTCGCCGCGGCCGACGCTGTTCAACTGGATACGACCGCCGAGCATATGCAGGTTCTCGATCCGCAGATTTTTATGGCTGTTGTCGTAACCGCCGTGGTAGCCGTACTCGCCCTGGATATTGCACACGCGGGTGCCGGGCTCGGCTGTGGCGGCATCGGGGCACTGGTTGTTGCGACCGAAACCGTCGACGATCAGGCCATCCCAGGCAAGGATATCGACATCGGCCGGCTGCCCCGTTTCCAAGTCATGCTGCAAGTACAACTGATCAATCACGCCGATCAGGTTTACCGGCCCCGCCGCATCCGTATCCCCTTCGACAAAGCTCTCTGCACCCACAATCTCGAGCGCTCCGCCGCGGGTAATATGCAGACCACCGCCGACAGACACCATCACGGTCGCGGAGGCTTCAATACCCAGCGTGGCCGGGTCCGCCTTCATGGCTTGCACCTGCGCCGGGTCGGTGAGTTCCAGATGGCCCTCGCCGATGCGCACCAGGCCATTGATCAGCCACAGGGTGGGCAGTGGATCGTAGGCCACGGAAAATTCGCGCTCCACCAATTCGCCATCGACAAATACAGTGCGCTTGACCATATCCACAACCTGCCCGCCATTCTCCACGGCCAGCCTGTCGGCACCGGTATAAGCATTCAGCAGGAAATCCTCGGTAATAGTGCCGCGCAGCCCGCAGACCTTGTACTGTGGAGAATAGAATCCCCAGGTCGTGCCGGTTTCGTCACGGATAGCAATTTCGTCCCCAAGATATTCATAGTCATCTTCCAGCACGCCCTTGAAGTCGCACTCCGCCGCCAGCAATACGCCGACGGAATCGCTCCAGCCCAGATACCAGTCGTCGATGGAATCCCGCACGGAGCCCATGAAATTCACGTTCGCGTTCAGGTAATTGGCAACCGCGCCGGCGAGGGTAAAGTCGATACTGGATTCGATGCCGGGAATATCGCTGCCACTCGGGACGAAGTTGCTGTCCAGCACTGCAGACACCTGATACACGCCGCTCAGCCCCTGGGTGCTGGCGGCGTAGTCCATTCCCGCTTCTTCGTCTTCTTCGGCAATGGTGGCACCGCAATCCAGCACCACGTTGTCGAAAAAGATTTCAGCCGGGTCACTGGTCTGCAGGCTGGCGGTGGCCGGGTCGTCGATATCCAGGCAGGTGTTGAAGTCCGCCACCACCGAGTTGTACAGCAGCAGGCCGGAGCCCTGTTCCAGCAGTATGGCGGTATCCACCTGTTCTGCGCCTTTTACGGTGATATTCGCCATCACCGGGCGCGAGCGCGGTGCGGCATCGTGATCGTCGGCGTTATTGCGGCCGTGCAGGGCGTGGCCGACGCTTTCGGCTCCGGATTGCAGAATGGCGTACTGCAGGCTGCCGCGGTAGCCGGTGGCCCATTGCACCTGGTTGCCCACCACATCGGAGACCAACAGGTTGTCGATATTTACCGCACCGCCATTCAGTGACAGACCTGTGCTGGCAGAATCGGCAATGTCCAGGTAATTGATCTGACCCGCAGCGCTGACTTCATTCAGGGTCAGTGCCGGCTGGCCATTGCCGGCGTTCAGCACACGCAGGTAGTCGATTTCCACAAACTGCTGCTGCGCCAGCGCGCAGAGCTCGGCACTACTGCAGCTGTCTGCCAGGCCGTTGATGGTGATACCGCCCCAGCCCGCCTGTGCATCCAGCGCTTTTAACTCGATCGGGTCTGCGGCAGTGCCAGCGATGGTCAGGGCCACGCCGGGGTTTACCGTCAGCGTTGCACCGGTAGCCACCTGAACGACGGAGGTGTGATCCAGAATGACTTTTTGCGGTCTGGCCAGTAATGCCTGTTGTTGTGCGGCGTCCAGTCCGCTGAAGCCTGTACCCAGGGTGACGTTTCCGCTCAGGCGCCACAACACCAGTTCGCCGTTGATATCGTTATCGAAATAGAGGTTATCGGTAATCCCACCGGTCAGTTCGCATACGCGGTAATTACTGGTGCCGATACTGACGGTTTCCTCCAGCAATGCGCCGGCACCGTAACAGGGCGCGTAAACCAGACCCAGCTCGTAGCCGTAGACCTGGGTACTGCCGCTCAGTAGGGCCGCGTTGATACCGGAGATCTCGGTGTTGTCAATTTCCAGCCGGTTGGTGAGATCCGGATTCAAGGTGTAGAAATTTTCCGCGTTGGCCAGTACCTGGGCGGCATAGTCACTACCGTCGTCCGCAGCAGCGGTGGTTTCACTGCAATAAAAAGCGCTATTGGTAATCGCAACACCGGTGTTGCCGTCGGCAATATCCAGGCAGGCGCCAAAGCCCTGCACCACCATATTGTCGATGCCGATTTTGCCGCCGCCGGCGAGCACCAGCGCGGCGCCGGCGTTGAGAGATTGATCCACCAGGGTGAGGCCGCTGATGGATACACCGCTGTCGCCGCTGCCACTGTTCTCGCCTTTAACCGCGGCGAGATCGGACTGGTGGTGAATGATGCTGTTCACCACCTCGCCGCCAAAACCACTGTGCCAGTACAGCGCGTGGCCCTGGTTGCCCAGGGCTCTGAGCCTGTTAATGCCCAGCGCTCCGCCATTCAGCTCCAGACCATTGGTCGCACTGTAAAAAACACCTTGGGGAGCAGAGGTCTGAACAAAATGCGGCGCATTGAGGGTGATGGCCGCGGAGAGCCGCCCACCGCCACTCAGCTCACCGCCGGCTTCTGCCACGTAACCGTCAAAACCAGTTCCACGTGCCATGACACTTTCACGAGCTTCCTGTAGCGACAGCCCGCCGTAATAACCCCACTCACCCTGCACGTTGCAGAAATTGTCCGCACCACCGGTGGTGCCGCAGTCCGGGTGGTAGCCGATGCCGTTTACCACCACACCGCCCCACTCGCCACCGCCAGTATTGTTGTCGTCGATGGATTCAATATCCGGTGCGAAACTGCCATTGCGGTGCACCACCACCACGGTGCCCGGCATTGCATACACTTTTGACGCGTTGCCAACATAGTGGAGTGTATCTGCCTGCAGTTCCGCCAGAGTTGCGTAGCTCTTGCTCTCGCCGATTTCGTAGGTGCCGTCCAGCACCCACACCAGCGGCTCGAAATTGTGGCTGCTCTTGAGACGGACATCTACCTGCTGGCCGGCATCCGTGTTGAGCAGGCAAGCCTGGGTTTCCACGCCGTCGATCACTACCGGCTCTGTGGGGGTCCCCACTACACCACCGACACCCACCTCACACTGCTGCAGGCGGATCTCCAGGGAATCCTCCTGCGCGATATCGTCTGATATGTCCCCCTCACAGGCGGCGAGCAGCAGGGCGCTGGTGGCCAGCGCCAGCCCGCGGCACAGCGACGGGAATTTTGGTTTTACTGTAAACATGGATTCACCCATTTATATCTGGTCTTGAAATACATTTGATCTTTTAACACTGGCCTATGAATTTTCTGGCTCAGAACTCGTAACTGGCAGAGAGCTTGAAGCGGCGCCCGGATTGGTAGCTCAGGTAGGGCACGTTGAACTTCACATATTCCAGGTTGCGCTCTTCATCCAGCAGGTTGTCTGCCGAGGCGGCAAGCGAGAGGCCATTCATAAAATTTTTCTTGTAGATCAGCCGCAGGTCACTGTAGGACTGCCGGTACACGTCACCCAAAAGAGCGGAGTTCGCCGTCGCACCGTTGGTAATGGCCAGTTCCTCCCCAGTCTGGTTAAACACCAGGGTCACTTCCTGGCCGCTGTCGACGTGGTCGTAGCCCAGTTGCAGGTTGGCGATATAGTCCGGCTGGCCCTGTAGCGGGCGGGTGACTTCGCGCACACCAACTCCAGAACCCTCGGTGACATCCACCGAGGACTCGATATGGGTGTAATTGAATTGCACAAACAGTTCGTGGCCGCGGTTGGGGCCGAGCACAAATTCCTTGCGCAGGTCCAGCTCCACCCCTTCCACTTCCGCCTGCTCGGCATTGTCGAAGGTGTAGTAGTCGTACACATTGCCAGTTTTGTCGAAGCGGTTTTCGATGGCGTTGGTGAGGTCTTTCTGGAACAGGGCGAGGGTGATGGACTCGGTATCCGACGGATACCACTCCAGACGCAGGTCGAGGTTTTCGATATCCGCCGGCTTCAGGTCCGGGTTGCCGGTGTAGACCTCCAGAGTTTCGATGTCGTTAAACTTGCGCGGGAAAATCTCGAACACTTCCGGCCAGTTGACGGTTTCCGACCAGGCGGCGCGCAGCTGCCAGGCGTCGTTGAACATCCAGGTAAGGCCGAGGGACGGGTTGGTGCGCTCCTTGTCCATCACATTGCGGAGTGGCTCCGGGGTGTAGGCGTATACCTCCCCTTCCAGAGTGAAGGTCTCTCTGCGTGCCCCCAGGTTGACCTTGAGTTTCTCGCGGATATTGGCCTCCACCAGTGCGTATTCCGCGGTGGTGCTGAGCTCGCTGAGGTAGTCGTCTCCTTCCCAGCCCACATCGTTTTCCGGCGGAATGCTGACGATGCCGATGGAGAGCAGCGTGCCACTCGAACCAATGGTGCCAAGGATGTTTTCGGACACAAAGTGCTTACGTGGATCGGGGATACCGCCGTCACCCACGGTGTAACCGCTTCCCTGGAGACGCCAGTTGTAGTTGGTGACATCGCCCTCCCGGTCCCGCTGCAGCGACTCCGCACCGGCCTTCAACAGCAGGGAGACGCCACTGATCTCGTCGATGGGCAACTCCAGATCCAGGCGGTAGCCTTCGTTGTCCTCCCGCATGGTTTCCCAGAGGTTGTAGTGGGCGGTCGGCTCATCGCTGAGTTGAAATGGCTGGATGAGTCGGCCTTCATAGGTGTACTGAGTGGCGTTGGGTCGGTCGTAGTCGGTGTTGGCGGTCATGGCCTGCCACTTTACGCCGAGGTCCCCCAGATAGAGGGACCAGCCGCTGTCGGCGGAGATATCCAGACTGTGGGAGCCCCACAACTGATGACTGACCAGCTGTTCCTCGATCCAGTCGACCCGTTGACGCCAGAAAATATGTGCATCCGGAGAACTTTTCGCACCGCTGTCTTCACCGTTGCGCAGGCGTTCGGTGATTTCTCCTGTCGCATCGTAAATCTCGTATTTCGTTTCCAGCTCGCTGGAATTAGTGGTGTGGCGCAGGGCGATATTGTTGAGGCCCAGCTGGTGATTGTCGGCGATATCCCACTGCAGGTTCACCATGGCGCTGAGGTCGATCACATTGTTGGTGTCGAGGGTTTCCGCTTCGCTGTCGAGAAAGATCTTGTTTGCGTCGTTCTGGGTTCCCCTAAAGCGGGTGTTTTCCTTGGTGTTGCTGCTCCACTTGTTGGCGTAGCGCACCGCGCCGATCACACCCAGACGCTGCTCACCCAGCTCCCAGCTGTTGCCGCCGTTGAAGCTGACGCTGGTATCCGCCTGCGCCTCGCCGTAGACGATGGCATTGTGGGGAATGGACTCGCCCATGGCTTTAAAGAAGGCGGCATCGAAGCCGGCGTCGACACCGTTTTTGATATTCACGTACTGATCCACCGAGGGCTTGAGGATATCCGGCAGATCGCGGCTGCCGTCGTCCATGCCCAGCCAGTCCCTGTTGCCCTGGGTGCTGGACATCAGCAGGCCGTCACCGTGCATATCGCCGTGGCTGACGGAGGAGGAGATTTTAAAAAAGCCCTCATCGGGAATATCCCGGGTGCGCATGCTGATATGGCCGGCGGTTGCACCGAGAGGCACATCCGCGGTGGCGCTCTTCTGCAGGCTGAGGCCCTGCATGATGCCGGCGGGGAAGATATCGAACGGCAGATCGCGGCGCGCCGGGTCTGTACTCGGCAGGGTGGCGCCGTTCAGGTCGGTGGACTGGTAGCGGCCTTTCATACCGCGCACGATGGCAAAGCGGTCGTCTTCCATGGACACACCCACCACGCGCTTGAGCGCGCTGCTTACCATGGAATCGTCGAAGCGGGCGATCTGGGTGAAGTCGATACTGTCTACCACCGAGGAGGAAATGCGCTCGATCTCGATCGGGTTGCCCGGCAGGTAGCGGCCGAGTACCTGTACCTCTTCCACCACCGGCGCGTCGCCACCGGCAAATGCATCCTTCGGCGAGAGTTGCACGTCTACCGCCAGGTTCATTTTGGACAGCACACGCTGGTCGCGCAGGCGGCTGCCCTGGTACTCCGGGTGCTGCAGTTCCAGCTGGTAGACGCCCTGGGGCAGCTCCAGCTCGAAGGCGCCGAAGCGGTCGGTAACCGTACTTTGAGTGCTGCCCACCACCGTGACAGCGACATTGCGCAGCGGCACGTTTTCACCGGCACTCACCACCTTGCCCTGAATCAGGCCTGGCAGCAGGCTTTCGCCACCGCTTCCGGCAAGCCCTTCGCCGTCCGCACTGGCGGAATCAAACGCGGACAGAGCAAGGCGCTGCAACGATTTGATGGCGCGGTCGCTGGCGGAGTCACTGTTGACGATAATCACTGCGGCCTCGTCGGCGCCGATGGTGAATTCGTAAGGGATCAAGCGCTCGCCGATGCGCAACTGCAATTGATGGCCGCCACCGGGCAGGTCGTCATACCAGAAACTTTCCCCCGCCGCACTGCTGCCGATGGCCTTGCCATCCAGCAGTACTTCGGTCACCGCCGCCGGCTCACCGTCAACAAACGCATCCAGCTTGATGGCCGCCGCCTGTCCCTGGCTGGCTACCACCATGCCAATCGCGCTGCACAGCAGCCGCTTTGAAGCACTCAATCCCATGTTGTCCCCCGCTCTTAAAGCTAAAGAAAAGAAAAGAAAAGTAATAAGAACCATCCTGTGCGGCGGCATCCCCCCCGCGAACGCCGGGCCCGGTTCAGGATTCACACAACCACAGAGATCCCCGGTTTTTTCCAAGCCCGATGTATACAACGACGGAAAAACGAGACGCAGGCGACAAAAATTGAATGAAACTTTCGTGAAGGTTTTTTGGCGGAGGTGTCACAAAGGGTTGTGCAGAGAGGGTCGGGAAAGGGTGTGCAAGGGGGAGGAAGGGCTGGCGGGGGATCGGAGGAAAGTGGGAAGCTTACCTCGCCAGGGTAATCCGGTCTCGACCGGCGTAGTCCACACGGGTTTCCACTTCCGTGTAACCCGCGGCAGCGAAAATCTGACGCACCGCTTTGCCCTGCTCCCACCCGTGTTCCACGGCGAGCAGGCCGCCCGGTGCGAGGTGACGGCGGGCATCATTGGCGATTTTTCGGATGTCCGACAGCCCGTGATCGTCGGCCACCAGAGCGGACAGCGGTTCAAAACGCACATCGCCCTCGCGCAGGTGGGGATCCTGCGTATCGATATAGGGCGGGTTGCTGACGATCACATCGAACTGCTGTTGGGCCAGTGCGGAAAACCAGTCGCTCTGCAGGACTTTCACATTGGAGAAACCAAGCCGCTGGCGGTTCTCTTCCGCAAGGGCGACGGCTGCGGGCATGGTATCAACGGCGGTAATTGCCCAGCGTTTTTTCTCGCTGGCCAGTGCCAGGGCGATGGCACCGGTACCGGTGCCCAGGTCGAGAACGTTTGCCTCGGTCTGTAGGCAGCGCTCCAGTACCACCTCCACCAGCACCTCGGTATCCGGGCGTGGAATCAGGGTGGAGCGATTGACCTTGAGGGGGAGAGACCAGAATTCGCGACTGCCGGTGAGGTGGGCCACCGGCTCGCCGGCGATACGCCGTTTTACCAGCGCGTCGAAGCGCGACTGCTGTTCCGGATCCAGTTGGTGTTCGGGCCAGGTGTAGAGCCAGGCGCGGGACTTGCCCAGCAGATGACAGAGCAGCACTTCCAGATCCAGACGCGGGCTATCGCTCTCTAGCAGCTCTGCTGCGCGCTGCAGGTTTTCCTTCACCGTGGCCATGAGATTTAATTCTGCCCCAATGCCGCCAACTGATCCGCCTGATATTCGGTGCGCAGGGGACCAATGACCTCGTCCACGGCGCCCTGCATGACTTCGTCGAGCTTGTACAGGGTCAGGCCGATACGATGGTCGGTGACCCGCCCCTGCGGGAAGTTGTAGGTGCGAATACGCTCAGAGCGGTCGCCACTGCCCACCAGGTTTCTGCGCGCGTCGGAAATCTCCTGCGCCGCGGCGGATTCCTGTGCGCTGTTCAGTTTGGCCTGCAGCAATGCCATGGCCTTGGCCCGGTTCTTGTGCTGAGAGCGCTCGTCCTGACACTCCACCACAATACCGGTGGGGATATGGGTAAGGCGCACGGCGGAGTCGGTTTTGTTGACGTGCTGACCACCGGCACCGGAGGCACGGTAGGTGTCCACACGCAGGTCGGCCTTGTTGATCTCGATCGCGTCGCGCTCGTCCGGTTCCGGCATGACCGCCACGGTGCAGGCCGAGGTGTGGATGCGTCCCTGGGATTCGGTTTCCGGCACCCGTTGCACCCGGTGGGCGCCGGACTCGAATTTCAGTTTCGCGTAAACGTCTTCGCCGGCAACCCGGGTGATGATTTCTTTATAGCCACCGTGCTCGCCGGGGTTTTCACTGATCACCTCAACTCGCCAGCCCTGCTTTTCCGCGTAGCGGGAATACATGCGGAACAGGTCGCCGGAGAAGATCGCCGCTTCGTCGCCGCCGGTGCCGGCGCGAATTTCCAGGTAGACGTTTTTGCGATCGTTGGGGTCCCGGGGCAGCAGCAGCGTCTGCAGTTCTTTTTCCAGAGGTTCCAGTTGCGCTTCCGCTTCACGCAATTCTTCCTGGGCCATTTCGCGCATGTCCGCATCGCTCTCTTCGAGCATTTCGCGGGCCGCGGCCATATCGTCCTGCAGGGTTTTATAGCGGCTGTAACAGCCCACTACTTCTTCCAGTTCGGCATATTCCCGGGACAGATCGCGGAACTTGTCCTGATCGCTGATGATTTCCGCATCCCCCAGCAGGGCGGACACTTCCTCGTGACGCTCTACCAGGTTCTCGAGTTTCTGTTGTACAGAAGCTTTCATTACTTGAGTTTCTTCTTCGCCGGCCCGGGGGCCGAGTGGTCGGTAGGCTGGCTGCGGTCTTCGTCAGCCAGGCCAATAATTTCCCGCACCAGCCGCAGGCGATCCAGGTCGCCGTCGGCGGTCGCCTGGCGCAGGGCCACGGTGGGCGCATGAATCAACTTGTTGGTCAGGGACCGGGCCAGCTGCTCGAGAAGCTGTTCCGGGTCACCGCCGGTGCGCAGCTGGATCAGCGCCTTTTCCAGTTCATCCTTGCTGATCCCCTGCGCCTGGCGGCGGTAACTGCGAATGGAGTCCACCGCTCGCAAGCTGCGGTGCTCGCGCATAAAGGCAGAAGCAGCCACATTTACAATTTCGTCCGCGGCCTCGGCTGCCTGTTCCCGCAGCCGCTTGCCTTCGTCGATCACACCGCGCAGGTCATCCACGGTATAGAGGTAAATGTCATCCAGCTTGCCCACCTGCGGCTCTATATCCCGCGGCACCGCAATATCCACCATAAACATGGGGCGGTGGCGACGCTGCTTGAGTGCCGACTCCACTGCCCCCTTGCCGAGTATCGGCAACTGGCTGGCGGTAGAGCTGATGACAATATCGGCGCGGGGCAGATATTCAGGGATATCCGCCAGCAGGATCGCCTCAGCGCCGAAGTCTTCGGCCAGTGCCTGGGCACGGTTGAGCGTGCGGTTGGCGACAATCAGCCGCTTCACCCCTTTATCGAGCAAATGCCGGGCCACCAGCTCGATGGTTTCGCCGGCGCCGATCAGCAGCGCAGTCTGCTCGCGCAGGTCGGTAAAAATGCGCGATGCCAGGGAGACTGCGGCGAAGGCCACAGATACCGGGTTCTCGCCAATCGCGGTCTCGGTGCGCACCTTTTTCGCCACCGAGAAGACCTGCTGGAATACATTGTGCAGGGTAGAACCGACACTGCCGGACTCCCGCGCTACTGCATAGGCCGACTTCATCTGCCCGAGAATCTGAGGCTCGCCGAGCACCAGCGAGTCAAGCCCACAGGCCACCCGCATCATATGGCGCACTGCGGACTCGTCGGTGAACTGGTAGTGACAGCTGGTCAGCTCGTCCAGGGGCACGCCGTGATACTCGGCGATCCAGGCGAGGACGGACTCCGCAGTCGCTTCTCCGTAGATTTCGGTGCGGTTACAGGTGGAGAGGATGGCCAATTCCGGGCACTCGAGGGCAAGTCGCGCCTCGGCGAGGGCGCTGGGCATCACTTCCGGGGCGAAAGCCACCCGCTCACGCACCGCCACCGGTGCGCTATCGTGATTGATTCCCAGAGCAAGGATTGGCATAAGTTCTCGTCATCTCTTCCAGATACTGCGACGCACCTGGCACAAAAAGGCCGCACATTGTCCGGGCCCATTGCGGCTGGTGCAAGTGGATTACGGCTATGTGCCTGATAGCACCTCTCAGTTAGAACCTCTCAGTTAGTACCTCTCAGTCCGATCTGGCTCTACCCGGTATAAATAGATGCTGACTTTGCCGCTGAATCTGGCCCTGGGGCAACAGGTGGGCAAATTCAGAACTAGAATTATACGGCGATAACCCGGAAAAATACGCCAAAAGGCGTCTCCTCTGCCGGATTGGCATCGCTTCCAGCGCGCCCGGGGCACCCCCGATCCACTGGAGTTCACAGGAGACGCGAACGTACGGACACGTTTCTATGCAGCTTTTCTTTCCCTTCCTCTACGCCCGAAAACTCACCCGCACACCATTGAGTGCGGCCATGGAACAGGGCGCAGCGACCCGGCCCTCCCGCCCGTTGTGCATTACTGCCGCGGCCGCCTCCATCGCCATTTTATGCGCCTGTGCCCAACAGCCGCCCCAGTCGCACGAGGCCAGTGGCGGAGACTGGCAGGCCGCATGGGAAGCGGAAGCCTCGACCGCCCCGGCACAGGCGGAAGCAGAAAATAAGAACGCCGCTGGGGATTCCGTACCGGAAAACACAGCAGGCGAAACCTCTGCGGTCGAAGAGGAAGCGGTTGACACCAAGACCAAGCCGTTCCCCATCGAAACCTTCTATACATTGCTGGTCGCGGAAGTGGCGGGCAACCGAGAGCAGTACGATCTGGCTCTGGCCAACTATTATTTTCAGGCAGAGCGCACCAAGGATGCCGGGATTGCCGCCCGCGCAACCCGGATCGCCCGCTACCTGAATGCTCGCCGAGCCGCGCTGCGCTCCGCGGTCCTCTGGGTGGAACTGGAGCCTGAAAGCGCCGAGGCCCAGCTCGCCGCCACGGCAGAACTGACGCTGGCAGGTAAACTGGATGAAGCGCTACACCACGCTGAGCGTGCACTTGAGCTTGGCGGTGACGCGCCACTGCAATCGGTGGCAGCCACGGCTGTCGATAATGAAGAGCTCGCCGCGAAGGTACTCCCGGAATTCCAGCGCCTGTCACAGAAACACCCGGACAACTCCGAAGTTTCCCTGGCCCTTGCCATGGTACTACGTGCGAATAACCGCTCTGAAGAAGCGCTGCTGGTAACCCGTCAAGTGCAGGAACGCGACCCGGCCAACCTGGACGCCCCCCTTCTGGAATCCCACGCACTGATTGATATGGGACGGGAACGGGAGGCAAGGCGCCTACTGGAAAACCTGGTGGAACTGTACCCAAAGGAAAGCCGCCTGCGCCTGCAATATGCGCGCCTGCTTATTCGTCAAGATCTGGAGCTGGCTGAGCAACAGTTTGCCGAACTGGTGAAACAGCGCCCCAATGACAGCAACCTGATTCTGTCCCTGGCACTGATCCATTACGAAACCAAACAGTTCGACGATGCAAAACCGCTGCTGGAAACCTTACTGGCTCAGGAAGAGCACGAATCCGCCGCACATTTTTATCTGGCCGGAATCGCCGAGCAGTCTGCTGACCCACAGCAAGCTGTCACTCACTACCGTATGGTGCGGCCGGGCAGCGACTATGTGCAGGCAATCACCCGCGGCACCAGCCTGCTCGCCGCACAGGGGCAAACCGAAGCGGTAAATCAGTGGTTTGCGGAACTTCGACAACGCCACCCAACGCAAGTGGAACAGTTCTATTTGCTGGAGACAGAACTGTTAACCAAACACGGATACCTGCAGGAAGCGCAGACGCTGCTGGGCAATGCGATTGCTGAAAATCAGGATAGTAATCGCCTGATTTACGCCCATGCGATGACCAGCGAACAACTGGGAGATTTGGCAAACTTTGAACAGGGTTTGCGCAAGCTGTTGTCTCGCGACCCGGATAATGCGAATCTTCTGAATACGTTGGGTTACAAACTGCTTTCTTACGACGACCGCCTGGAAGAAGCGCTGGTACTGATTAGCAAAGCGCTGGAGCTAAGCCCGGATGATCCTGCGATCATCGACAGCATGGGCTGGGCGCACCATCGACTCGGTAATCACTCCGAAGCGGTGCAATACCTGCAGAAAGCCCTGAGCCTGTTGCAGGATCCAGAAATCGCTGCGCATCTGGGTGAAGCGCTCTGGGCACAGGGCGATCGCCAACAGGCGATGCAAGTATGGGAGCAGGGATTGCAGAAACACCCGGAAAGTAAACTTATCCCAGAAGCCATGCAGCGGCTGCAGGACCAACAAAGACTGGAACAGCATGTTACGGAAAGCTGACGTTCTCCCCCCCCTCTACCGTTCACCCAACCAACCGCAGGGCGCGCATCGCGCCCTGAAGCTTGTTGGTGCTGTGTTGCTGCTAACACTTGCTGCGTGCAGTGCGCAAAAACCACAGCCTCAGCAACCGAGCGAACCGACCGCTCATCAGCCGTCTTCCGCTGCGGCGCTGCAGCGCTGGGAAGCCAAGGGAAAAATGGGCGTGCGCTCCCCGAAAGAAAATGGCAGTGCCAACCTGATCTGGCAGCAGGCTGACAGGGCCAATTACCGCATTCACCTGAGCGGCCCCCTCGGCGCCGGCGCAACGTCAATCAGCGGCTCCCCGGGAGGCGTCAGCCTGCAGCGCGGCAACGACCCGGCCGTTTTCGCCTCAGACCCCGCGCAGCTAACAGAGCAGATCATGGGATGGCCGCTGCCAGTCTCCGAAATGTTTTACTGGGTGCGCGGCCTGGCGGCCCCTGGCGCGGTGAGTGGCCAGCGAAAAAACGCCCAGGGGCTGATGCAGAGCCTGCAACAATCGGGGTGGACCCTGGAATTTACGAGCTACCAGTCTGTTGGGCCCTATAAATTGCCCGGCAAAATCAAGGCATCCACCAACAATGCCGCGGGCCCGGTAAGCGTCACCCTGGTGATCAAGGAGTGGAGCCCGCGATAAAGCACCTTGAGCACATCGCCCTGCGCGATAAGACTCCCAAATAAACGGGTGGCTGCTAAACTGGCCGCCCGTTTTTTATGAATCCTCGTTAAATGGCCACCCAGACGCTCACCCTTACCGCCCCAGCCAAGCTCAATCTGATGCTGCGTATCCTCGGACGCCGTGCCGATGGCTATCACGAGTTGCAAACGGTTTTCCAATTGCTGGACTTTGGTGACAACCTGGTTTTTCGCTCCACCGATGACCATCAGATCCATCTCCACTGCCCAGGGGTCGACGTATCTTCCGAACAGAATCTGGTGTATCGCGCGGCCGCCCTCCTTCGACAGGCCAGCGGCAATTCGGATCTCGGGGCGCACATATCCGTTGAAAAACTCCTGCCCGCCGGCGGCGGCATCGGCGGCGGCAGCAGCGACGCAGCGGCCACCCTGCTGGGGTTGAATCAACTGTGGCAGTGCGGATTCGACCTGAATGCACTGGCTGAACTGGGCCGCCAGCTGGGTGCAGATGTTCCGGTGTTTGTACACGGCCACTCGGCTTTTGCCGAAGGCGTCGGTGAACGATTGACCACTGTATCCATAGAGCCGCGCTGGTATCTGGTGCTGACACCCGCCTGCCATGTCAGCACCGCAGCGCTTTTTTCCGATCCGCGTTTGACAAGAGATTCCGCCGCAATTACATTAGCGGCCCTTCGCGACAGGCGGCTGAACACACACTGGCTCGATGAGTATGCCGGTAACGATTTTCAGCCATTAGTAGAAGACCTCTACCCCGAGGTGCGGCAGGCCAGAGAGTGGCTTGCGCAACATGCCAAGGCATTTCTGACAGGGAGCGGCGCTTGTGTTTTCGCCGGATTCGAATCAGAAAACGCGGCCCAGGCAGTGTTTAATGTGCGACCTGAAGGGTGGGAAGGTTTTGTTGCCAGAGGAGTGGATGAATCACTCGCTCACCGGCAACTCGCGAAATTTGCAGCAAGAGTCTAAATTGACTACCTGCAACATTGCTGGGGTGTAGCCAAGCGGTAAGGCAGCGGGTTTTGATCCCGTCATGCGAAGGTTCGAATCCTTCCACCCCAGCCATATTTTCAGGTTGGCAGTGAGTATGGCGAAAGCAACGCACTCTGACAGGTTCGAGCCGGAGCTGGCGCAGCCAGCGGAGACCAGCGAGCCGCAGGCGAAGCTAATCCTTCCACCCCAGCCACTCTTTAAGTTTTCATCAATTCTTCCCTGAATTGATGAAAAGACGCTAAGCGCGGCGCATGTCCGCTCTTAGCTCCCGACAAATCAGCGATGTTGATTTGCGGGCGGGCCCTCCTTGGCCCGCTACTGGAGCACTCGGCACCTTCCGAGCTAACATCCGGCGAAAGCCCTCATCAGATACTTGCACCAATGGTCGCCCAATGAAACGGCATCACACTACCCTGCAAGCAGTTCTCGCTCCGAAACTCACCTGAATTTCACTAACATCTTCTACTCCCAACGAAAAAGGTACTCGCAGTGGCTGACTTAATGGTCTTCACCGGCAACGCAAACCCGGAACTGGCACAAAAGATTGTTGAGCATATGGCGATACCGCTGGGAGAGGCGGTGGTTAAGCGCTTTTCCGACGGTGAGATCGCCGTGGAAATCACCGACAATGTGCGCGGCCGCGACGTATTTGTCGTGCAGTCCACCTGCCAGCCCACCAACCGCAACATCATGGAGCTGATCCTGCTGGTAGACGCCCTGCGCCGCGCCTCCGCCGGCCGTATCACCGCGGTAGTACCCTACTTCGGCTACGCCCGCCAGGATCGCCGCGTACGTTCTCAGCGCGTACCGATTTCCGCCAAGGTTGTGGCCGACATGATGGTGAGCGTGGGTATCGACCGCGTTCTGACCGTCGACCTGCACGCCGAGCAGATCCAGGGCTTCTTCGATGTACCTGTGGACAACGTATACGGCTCCTCCGTACTGCTGGACGACATCGAGCGCCAGAGTTACGAAGATCTGGTGGTAGTTTCCCCGGACATCGGTGGTGTTGTGCGCGCCCGCGCTGTGGCCAAGAGCCTGGACTGCGATCTGGCAATCATCGACAAACGTCGCCCGGCCGCCAACGTCGCAGAAGTGATGAACATCATCGGTGAGGTCAGCGGCCGCACCTGCCTGCTGGTGGACGACATGGTCGACACCGCCGGCACCCTGTGCAACGCCGCCAGCGCCCTGAAAGAACACGGCGCCAAGAAAGTTGTCGCCTACTGTACCCACCCGGTACTGTCCGGTAAGGCCATCGACAACCTGAACAACTCGGTAATGGATGAACTGGTAGTCACCGACTCCATCCCCCTGGGAGACAAAATGGAGAAGGCACCGAAGATTCGCCAACTGACCCTATCCGCCATGCTGGCCGAGTCCATGCGCCGCATCAGTAACGAAGAATCCCTGTCGGCGATGTTCCGCTCTTAACCCCCCGGTGGATGCGCTGCGCTTATCCACCCTATGGTATGTCGATATATTTTCGTAGGGTGGATAAGCGCAGCGCATCCACCAGCTTGCCGAGTCGCTACACCGCGACAATCCGCTGGCATTCCCCCGCACTTCCCCTTAGAATACGCGCCCGCCCGGCACTGCCGGGCGTTTACTATTGGGCGTTTCAATAGATTCGGCCCAGCCTATAGCAACGCCAGAGGGTACCGGTCGCAGGTCCTTCTGGACAGACAACCTGAGGTTTACCCCATGTCTGATTTTAAATTGAACGCCAACGTCCGTAGCGACGAAGGGAAAGGTGCGAGCCGCCGCCTGCGTCGTGAGGAAGCAAAAGTTCCAGCCATCATTTACGGTGGCAAAGCGGAACCGCAATCCATTGCTCTGCTGCAGAAAGACCTGTTCAAGGCACTGGAAAGCGAGTCTTTCTTCTCTTCCGTGATCACTCTGAGTGTTGATGGTAAAGACGAAACCGTAATCCTGCGCGACCTGCAGCGTCACCCGGCCAAAGCCGTCCTGCTGCACGCTGACTTCCAGCGCGTTTCTGCCAACACCAAAGTTCACGTGAAAGTGCCTCTGCACTTCCTGAATGAAGACACCTGTAAAGGCGTGAAGGCCGGCGGTATCGTGTCTCATACCCTGAACGAGCTGGACATCAATGCCCCGGCTTCCAAGCTGCCTGAGTTCATCGAAGTAGACCTGGCCGACCTGGAGCTGGACGGCACTGTTCACATCTCCGACATCAAACTGCCGGAAGGTGTTGAGTCTGTAGACCTGGCGCACGGTGAAGACCACGACCTGGTTGTTGCCTCTGTACACAAGCCGCGCGGCGCTGTTGAAGCCGACGCTGAAGCTGCAGAAGGCGAAGAGTCCGGCGAAGCATAAGCCGGCTTTTCTCCAGGCAAGGTAACAGTACCTTGAGCAAGGCTCCGGACACGCCCATCCAGTTGATTGTGGGCCTGGGAAATCCAGGCCCAGAATACGACCGGACGCGACATAATGCCGGAGCCGATTTTGTCTCCGAGCTGGCCCGTATCCACGGCACCCAGCTTGCGCCGGACAGCAAGTACCACGGTCTCTCGGGCCGGGTACGGATCGGCGGGCAGGATATCCGCCTGCTGATCCCCACCACTTATATGAATCGCAGCGGCCAGGCAGTGGGCCCGCTGGCGAACTTCTTCAAGATTCCCGCCGAAGCCATTCTGGTCGCTCACGATGAGCTGGACCTGCCCTGCGGCACCGCACGCCTGAAAAAAGGTGGCGGACACGGGGGCCATAACGGCCTGCGCGATATCATCAGCGCCCTCGGGAACAATCGTGAATTCATGCGCCTGCGCCTCGGCATCGACCACCCGGGTAACGCCCGCGATGTCGCCAACTACGTACTGCAGCGCGCGCCCCGCACCGAACAGGACCAGCTGGCTGAAGCCATCGATCGCGCCGTGGATGTTATGCCCACCGCCGCCGCTGGTGACTGGAACGGCGCGATGAAAACACTGCATACCAACTCCAAATAGCAGCCTTTTTCGGTGCGCTATCAGCGCTCCGATCACAACACGAACACATTATTAGGATTCAGACCATGGGTTTTACTTGCGGCATCGTCGGCCTGCCCAACGTGGGCAAATCCACCCTGTTCAATGCCCTGACCAAAGCGGGCATCGATGCAGAAAACTTTCCCTTCTGCACCATTGAGCCGAACGCGGGTATCGTACCGGTACCGGATACGCGACTCGACAAGCTGGCGGAGATCGTCAAACCCCAGAAACTGATCCCCACCACCATGGAATTCACCGATATCGCGGGACTGGTCGCAGGCGCCTCCAAGGGTGAGGGCCTGGGCAACAAGTTCCTCGCCAATATCCGCGAGACCGACGCCATCGCCCACGTGGTGCGCTGCTTCGAAAACGACAACGTGATCCACGTCGCCAACCAGGTGGACCCGGTCGCAGACATCGAGGTAATCAACACCGAGCTGGCACTGGCCGACCTGGACACCGTGGAAAAGGCACTGCTGCGCTACACCCGTGCCGCCAAGGGCCAGGACAAGCACGCCATCAAAATGAAAGCGCTGCTGGAAAAGGTTCAGCCGCACCTGGACGAAGCCAAACCCCTGCGCTCTTTCGGTCTCTCCGACGACGAGCTGGAAGGCCTGCGCGAACTGAGCCTGCTCACCGTCAAGCCCACCATGTACATCGCTAACGTGGATGAGGACGGCTTCGAGAACAATCCACACCTGGATGCTGTGGCCGCCATCGCCGCGGAAGAAAACGCGGTACTGGTCCCCATTTGCAACAAGCTGGAATCCGAAATCGCCGAACTCGACGACGATGAAAAACAGGAATTCCTGGAAGAACTGGGCATGGACGAGCCGGGCCTGAACCGCGTTATTCGCGCCGGTTACGAGCTGCTGGGCCTGCACACCTATTTCACCGCCGGTGTAAAAGAAGTGCGTGCCTGGACCATCCCCCTGGGCGCCACCGCGCCGCAGGCAGCGGGCAAGATCCACACGGATTTCGAGAAGGGCTTTATCCGCGCGGAAGTAGTGAGCTACGACGACTTCGTCAGCAACAAGGGCGAAGCCGGTGCCAAAGAGGCCGGTAAGTGGCGCCTGGAAGGTAAGGACTACGTGGTTGCCGACGGCGACGTGGTGCACTTCCGCTTTAACGTATAACCCCCACCTCCCCCGGCTAACCAGTTAGCCTCTCGGCGGGAGCGCCACAAGCGCTGCCGCCGATTCGGACCCGCTACCCGCGATCCCCCTACAGCACCACCACTACCGAAGGTTGCCATGTATCAATCCAACTGGAGAGTCGGCCTGCCCCTCGCCCTGACCACAGCCTTTCTGTGGGCGCTCTTGCCCATCGCCATGAAAGGGCTGATCGAGGACATGGACTCCACCACTGTCACCTGGTTTCGCTTTTTTGGCGCGGCGCTGTTTGCCGGTGCCTGGTATGGCTGGCGGCGTGAACTGGAGCTGAGAAAACTGCTCAGTGGACGTCTGCTGCCCTACACGCTGCTCGCGGTCGGCGGTCTTCTGGGCAACTACATCGCCTACGCTACCGGCCTCAACTACATCACCCCCGGCGCCCTGCAGGTACTGATCCAGCTGGCACCGCTGTTACTGCTGATCTTCAGCGTGCTCTGGCTTGGCGAGCGCTTTTCGCCACGCCAGTGGATGGGCGTAGCACTGGTGTGTATCGGCTTACCCCTGTTCTTCAACCTTCGTATCGGCGAATTACTCGATGGCCAGGACCCGCAATACCTGATCGGCGTGGGCCTGGTGGTGATCGCCGCAGTGACCTGGGCTGTGTACGGACTGTTTCAGAAGAAGATCGTCGCTGAATCCCGCCCCCAGAATCTGCTGATGATGATCTATGTGGCAGGCAGCCTGTGTTTCCTTCCGGTTTCCACTCCGTCCAGCGCGCTCACATTGGACGGGCTAGGCTGGGCTCTGCTGCTGTTCCTCACAGCCAACACTCTGATCGCCTACGGCGCCTTCGCCAAAGCCATGGCCGCCTGGGAGGCATCCCGGGTAAGTGCCACCCTCGCCCTGGTGCCACTGATGACCCTGGCGCTCAGCGCGGTTATAAGCGCTTTCTGGCCCGGTTACATTGAATCTGAGCCGATGAACTGGATCAGTTGGGTTGGCGCGTTTACCGTCGTCCTCGGCTCCCTGCTGGCAGCCATTGGCCGCGGCCGCTGAACCCTTGGGCAATTTGATGGCGAATTGGGCGTCGCACGTAACTTACTGATTAATTTACCAAAAAAGTATTGACAGCCCTCCGAGGTCGCCCGATAATGCGCGCCCTCGGTTAGCCGAGACTGTCAGTGGCAAGGTAGCTCAGCTGGTTAGAGCGCAGCACTCATAATGCTGAGGTCGGGAGTTCAAGTCTCCCCCTTGCTACCATTTTCCCCCTGTGAGAAACCAGACTCACAGCACCTTTACTGGGGTGTAGCCAAGCGGTAAGGCAGCGGGTTTTGATCCCGTCATGCGAAGGTTCGAATCCTTCCACCCCAGCCATTTTCCACTCGCACTCTGATACTCCTCAGATTGAGTTATGTGCGTTGAGCGTGCAGGATCAGCGAGCCGAAGGCGAAGCTCATCCTTCCACCCCAGCCATATATAAAAAAGGCGACTTCGCAAGAAGTCGCCTTTTTTATTGCGCCACGATAAAGACGAGCAAGCTCAGTTAGTTATGCGACTGACTCCCCGATCGCCGCTGTAGAAAGAGGTGGACCCGACTCCACTCGATATCTCCCAGCATCCGCATTGCCCAGCCGGCGCAGCCACTCAAAGCCCAGCAGACAAACCAGCACCGCACCGGCAAATATCGCCATACCCCATACACCCAGGGTCTCGCGCTCGGTAAAGCCGGTCCACAGATACTGGCCAATACACAACACGGCCACCACCAGCAGTGTCGGCTTGCGGCCAATCAGCCCCACCACAAAGACCCCCAGCGGCGCACCCAGCGCCACTACCGGCGCGGCCGCCAGCCAATTGCCAAGCACGCCCGGCTGCCAGGTGCCGGTAACCGTTTTCACCGCCACTCCCACCAGCGAGGTAAATGCCATGATGATCACCGAGGTGGGAATCGCCACCTTGAGATCCACCCGGCACAGCAATACCAGCAGCGCGTAAATCACCATATCGATCCCCACCCCGGTAATCGCCGCAGCCATGCCACCGGCGCAGAACCCAGCCACAAGGCCCAGGCGGAAGTCTCGCGCCGAAGCATTAGCGCCGAGTCCGGAATGAGAGGTGATCTCCTGCAGGCGGTACAGGTGCAGCAGACCAAAGCTGCCCCAGATCACCGCAAACGCCAGTTTTATCCACAGCTCCGGAATCAGTGGGGATAAAAACAGAATACCCAGTGGTGTACCGATCAGCGCGCCGATCATGGCACCCCGCAACATACTCCAGGCGAGCGCCTGCCGACGACACAGAATAAAGATACTCGCGCTGACCATGCCGATGGACTGCACCGCAAAACTAAAGTCACGGCCAAGGCTCGCGGGCATATCAAACAGCAACACAAGCACCGGGAAGCCCACGGTACCGCCCCCCATCGGAGTAGAACCGGCGGCATAGCTGCCAATAGCCATGGAGAGGGCCATGGGCCAGTGTTCGGTGACTAAAGGCAGATAATTCTGGGAAAGCACCACGAGGCCCCAAAGAGCGTAAAACAGCCCGAGAAAGGCGAACCAGGGGGAATAGTGCTTGAGAGACATAATAATAAAAAAGAGAATTGGGGCCTCAGCGATGAGGCCCCGGAAGCCGGGAGGCGAATAAAAGCGCCCGGCCCGGCTCGCAGCCTGATTTATAACCTAAATTACGCGCCGGCCTGCATCTTGGCCAGGCGGGAGAACTGATGCATGGAGCTCAGCTGCGCGTACAGCGGCGGCAGGAAGCCACGCTTGCGGAAGTCAGCGAAGTCTTCTTCACTCAGCTCGCCCAGCTTCTTCTCATCAACCATGTAGATACCGGTCAGGTTGATCTTCTCACCACCAGCGTTAACAGCAACGTTCTGGGTGGTCAGAAGGTCTTTCTCTGCCAGGATGGTGATGAACGCTTTGGTCATCTGATCACTTTCCAGGTAGCCCACCAGAGACTCTTTCTTGGCCTTCAGGTACTCGGACTCTTCACCGGATTCGTTAAACAGGGCATTCCCCTCTTCTTCGCCAACCACCGGGCTGTTCTCAACCAGGCCAACCATCAGCTTCTCTTTGTCGTCACCGGCGGGCGCCAGAACAAAAGGATGGTTGCGCACAGCACCAGGAACGAAAACGCCTTTCCACTTTTCGCCGTCTACAAACAGGTTTTCGCCTACTTTCAGGCTCAGCAATGCAACTGACTGGAACTGGTCGGTATCGGAGTTCTTGACGAAGACGATCGGGTATTCCGCACCCAGGCGGGCGAATTCGTGAGCAGTCACCGGCACCATGTGGGCGTTTTTAACGTGCTCAAAGGTCCCCAACTCACGGACTTTCAGCTTGCCGTGAACGTCGCTGCGCAGAGGTACGATTTTTGGGGCTTCTACAGTGGCCATACAACACCTTATTGAAATTTGAAGTTATTCTAAAAAACCCGCTTAGTATATTTTTTATACTTGAAAAGGGAAGCAAAAAGTTACACCACTATGTAGACGGATACCAGCCCCTTTCCCTCCGAACAATCAGCGATACCCGATAAACACGTTCGCGGTCAGCCGGCCGGTTTCAGGACAGTCACTAATGCTATGGCCTCCGAGAATATTTGCGCTGTGCAAAGTACCACCGCGATATATTACGAGCCGGTTAAATTTTGCAGGTACAAACCCGATTCGCGTGAACAACTTGTGCTCATCGAGACAATACTTCTTCGGCCACCGCTGGCTGTTGAGCTCTTCATAGCAATTGTCCAGGTAAGCATCACAGCGCTCAGGCGTCACTCTTTCGAAACCCGTGCTGTTATGGCGATAGAATCCCGTCCCCCCGTGATGGTCGTCACATAGATACAACAAGACCGCGAAAAAATTTGGGTCACTCGCATCAAAATGCGGAATCCTCTGCAATGGACCGAGATCCTCTTCCTTTACGGAAATCAGATTAAGGGCCTCCTGAAAGGTATTCAGCTTGGCTACAGTAGGCACGCCGAATTCAGCTCGGATGATGGCATCGACCCGCTCGCGCACCAAATCGCCATAGCTGGCGGGCGCGGCAGCCCGAACTCCCGGGTAGCCCTTGCGCTCTACTGCGATGGGGTAAGGGCTAAAGTGTGCGCTTTTGGCGAACGTTACCAGCTCTTGAGGGTTCTCTAGGAAGTCATCAAGGATTATGACTTTATTCCCCTCCTCACCAATTTTCAGTACTTGCATCCTACCCACCTTAAAAAACTCAATGCGCAGCCATTTTCGCGAGATGCCGCTGCAGCTCACTCAACCAGCTGCGATGCGGCATCAACTCACCGGTGACCTTCGTCGAATGGTCCCGCAATTCGCGGATAATTTCACGTGCCCTTTCGGCTTCTTTGCCACCAATCGGTGTCGGCTGGGTATCGAAGTTCATGCCATAAAGAACGTACAAGTGATTCTCGACCCCGAAAATGTCGAAAGTACTGAAAAAGTCTGAAGACTTTGGAGTCACAACTTTCCATCGTTGAAGCCGCTCCTCCAGCACATCCGATTTCTGCGCTCCGCGGGTGCAATCGAGCCAGAAACCAGAGTCCTGCCGATCGGAAATACAATAGTGCAACTGGACAAAGTCGATCACCCTTTCCCAAGTGTATCGAACGGCCTTGTTGTAGTAACCCGTGAGCACCGAGATGTCTTCCATTGTTCTCGGGAAGCTTTTCGCCAACAAACTGGCGGAAAAATCGGTTACCAAAATGGATGTCGCTTCCAATGGCTCGACAAAGCCCTGCGCCAACCCTAAAGCCGCACAGTTTTTCTTCCAGAACTGCTGCCGGTAACCGATTTTCATCGGAATCTTACGCACCGATTCAGAATCTACAGTGCGCCCCAGGTATTCGGAGAACACGTCAGCCGCCTCGCTATCACTCATGTGCGCACTGGAATATACGCAGCCCAACCCCCTCCTTGTCGTCAGCGGGATATCCCAGATCCACCCTGCCTTATGCGCATGAGCAGTGGTGTACGGTTGAATCGGACTTTCCTGCTCAGTCGCCTCCTGTAGTACCAGGGCACTATCGGTAAGAATCTGCGAGGATTTATCTTCAAATGGGGTCTCCAGCGCTTCACCGAGCAAAACAGCGCTAAAACCGCTGCAATCCAGATAAAAGTCAAATGCCTCCTCACCACCAGATGTATAGACGAGCTTCGCGATGTTTCCCTGGTCATCCAGTCGGACGTTGCGCACCGTCTCGAACTTATGTTGTACACCGAAGCGCCGTTTGGCATTGGATGCCAGCAGCTCAGAAAATTTTGCCGCATTAAAGTGATAAGCATAATCAACCGCCCCCAGGTAAGGGGGTGAAGATTTGCGTTTCGGGCACTTATTCCCTTCCGCGACGTCGAAGACGTCCGACAGATGGGAAAATGGTACATCGTTCTTGATCGTCAGCCAGTAATCAGTAACGTCATATCCCTTGGGGTAAGGAGAACTAAACGGGTGATAATAGAAGTGCTCCGCCTCGCCTTTTTCATGCGCCATCCAATTTGAAAACTTGATGCCTGTTTTCAAGGTCGCGTCGCATGTGGCCAGCAGGTCGATTTCGGAGATACCAAACTTGTGCAGGGTCTCCTTTATACGCGGAACCGTTCCTTCCCCTACTCCAATGACTGGCACATCCTTGGACTCGATAAGTGTAATCTGAATATCCGGATCCTTGGATAGCTCGACTCCCAGATGATTGGCAGCTATCCAACCTGCTGTGCCACCACCAACAATCGCAATTTTTCTTATTTTCATATCACTTACCTCGAGGCAAAAAAAAGCCCAGCTAATAGCTGGGCTTTTTATTCACTCAGTTCTTAGAACTTGTAGCTTGCACCCAGCTGGTACACGGCTTCGCCCTGGAAGGACCACGCCGGGAAACCTTCCTGGAGTGAGCCTTTCATGCCAGTCGCAGAGCTTGATGCATCAGCAGCACCGAACTGAATGTCATCTTCTTCAAGCACGTTAATCGCTTCGAAGGTTACATCCAGGTTTTCGGTAGCATACCAGTACAAGCTCAGATCCAGCGACCCGAAGTCGTCGTGCATGCGGTTACCGTACCAGAAACCACCGTCACGAATCAGGTACTCGGAACGGAAGTTGTATGCTGCACGAGCTGAGAAGGTGTCATTTTCCCAGTAACCCACGAGGTTGTAGGCGTGCTCGGAAGACTCGGTGAACAGCGGCAGCTGGTCCATAAAGGCTTCACTCGGCGCTTCCGCATCGGTGTAGGTGTAGTTGGCTGCAACACCAAAGCCATTATCGAACGCGTGCTGAATTTGCAGCTCCAGACCCTGGATATCGGCACCACCGGAGTTCTTCAGGGTTTCAACAGCCCATACGTCACCAGCGGCCGGATCTTCAAGGCCGATCTGCTGATCGGTCATGATGTCAGACGTTACAAAGTCGTCGATGGACTTGACGAAGTAAGTCGCAGACACCAGGTTGCCGTCACCGTAGTAGTACTCGATGGCGATATCCGCACTGGTAGCCTTCATCGGTAGAAGACCTTCGCTACCAACACGCAGTTGCTGGTTCAGCTCATTGTCGTCGGCAAAGCCGTTGTAGGCGACCAGCATATCATCGTAGTTCGGACGGCTAATGGCCTGGGAGGCAGAAGCGCGCAGAACCACGTCTTCAGACAGCTCGTAGCGAACGGTAGCGCTAGGCAGCACGTCGCTGTAGTCCGCACCGTAGTTGGACAGGGCGTAGCTGTAACCAACGTTCGCAGCAATTTCGCCGTCCATCGGCTCGGTGCCATCCAGATCGTACTGGGTGCGGGTTACGTCGGTAGAGATGTAACGCAGACCGAAGTTACCGGTCAGGGCACCGGATTCGAAAGTGAACATGCCGTACAGGGCGGTGTTCTCTTCGTTCAAGTCGGAGTAACCAGCGCGCTCTTCCACCCACTGATCAAGGCTGTTGCGGGTAACGGCAACCATTGCGTCCAGATCAGGTTTCGGTGCAGTGAAACCGTTTTGGCCCACCTCATAAATACCGCTGTATACGTCAGAGGTAGAAACCTGCTGCGGAGTAATCTGACCGGTGAAGGAACGACGGTTTACGTCGTGGTCAGTCCAGCGAGCGCCAGTTTTGAAAGAAGTCAGGACACCAACATTGAGGTCGAACTCGACATCAACCTGCGCATAGGTTTCTTCGTCTTGCGCGGGGCCACTACCTACTGCCCAACCTTGCGGGGAAGTGGTTGCAGCGTAGTCATCCAGAGTCAGGCTCGGATCCAGAGTGGGGTTAATGATGATCTCATTGCCGGTCGCATCAATAGAACCTTCCCACAGGGACATGGTATCGCCCAGGCTCGGGAAATGCTGGAAGTTAGTGGTGAAGTCGGTGCCACCTTCCGCTTTGGTAGAGCCGATGTTACCGCTTACGCGGAAACCATCACCTTCATACTCAGTGCCGAAATCGAAAGTATCAGAGCTCATGGAGGACTTGCGGCCCCAGGTCTGAATAAAGGTTTCGTTGCCGAGCGCACCGCCCGCCCAGCCAATTTCCAGGTCACCGAACTGAGAGTTGGTAGTTGTGCTGGAAGTACACAGGCCTGCTGCATTGGTGGTGTTGCAGGTAACGTTGTCACCATTCAGGGTAAACAAGTACAGGCTGGTGTTGGAGTTATCAGCCTGCATGTCCAGGGACATCGCGTGCAGGGTGAAAGACAGCTCTTCTGTGGGCGCGTACTGCAGGGTTACATCCAGAGCTGTACGCTCTTGATCCTGAATAAAGGTAGTCGGCGCGACGTCGCCCCACCAGCGGTAGTCAGACTCGGTACCGCGGCGCACGTATTCGCGATCTTCTTTGGCTGCGGCAACCAGTACACCAAAAGTCTCTTCATCGTTCTTCCAGCTGTACAAGCCAGAAACTTCCGGGGCAACTTCATCACTGATAGTGCCGACGCGAGCGGTAGTACCAATCCACGCAGTGTTCGCGTCGAGGTCCAAAGGCTTACGAGTATTGACGATAACAGTTCCGCCGATACCGCCTTCGTTAAGGTCAGCACGGGAGGACTTATAAACCTCAATGCCACCGATCAGCTCAGCAGGCAGCAGAGAATAGTTGAAGCTGCGATCGACCGGTATCTGGTCAAACCAGCCAGTGGACGCAACATTCTGACCATTCAACTGGGTCAAAGTCATGGACGGAGCTGCACCGCGAATTGAGACAGAAGCGCCCTGACCAAACGCACGGCCTACTGTGATACCCGGGATACGCCCCAGAGCTTCACCTACGTCAGAATCGGGGAACTTGCCCACATCTTCTGCAGATACGGCGTCAACCAGGTCGGTTGCGTCACGCTTGATATTTACGGCGTCTTGCAGAGCCCCACGAATACCGGTAACAGTAATTTCTTCCAGAGCGTCTTCTTGAGCAACTGCCAGCGGAGCCATCAGGCCACCACTCAGTACAGCTGCACTGATCGAGAGAGCGAGTTTGTTGCGCTTAAGCATCGATTTCCCCTTCCTTTTTTATAGATATAAAGGTTTGGTTAGAAACTTTTATTCACCTTGTACCGCCAAATGATAGCGCTGTCATTCGTTTTTATGATAGCGCTGTCATTCTCACGATCGACAATACACAGAATGAAATAAAAAAGCTACAGGCCTTCGGGGAATTTATCTGGGTATTTTGCAGTTTTTTGTAACAGCTGCCTGTCATTTGTGACAGTTGGGAGTGATTTTACATGGGAACTGGGACGCACACAGGATATTTTCTGTACAGAAAAGGTGACCGGTTAGTCTTCCGCTTCAGATGGAGGGTTTATATAGGCTGGAACCAAAACTCCCGGCACAGAGCCGGGAGTTTACGGGAGTCCGTTCAGAATCCGCTAGAGATTACTCGATTTCCTTGATTCTCATGGAGCTGGTACCGCCACCCATATTCAGGCGCTCGCCTTGGGTGATCAGGATACGCTGGCCTTTCTCCAGTTCGATACGGGACCCCAAAACCTCGACAATCGCATCGGTCAAGTGACCTAGTGGTACGGACGCAGGGTCAAACTCAATGGGCTCGACACCACGCAGCAACACCAGTTGGCGGGCAACGCGGGAATGACGGGTCAGTGCGTAGATCGGCAGGCGACTGGTAGCCCGGGACATGATGCGTGGGGTGCGGCCGGATTCGGTAAGCGCGGCAACGGCGCACAGGTTTTCAACTCGTGCTGCAGATTCGATTGCGGCCTGGGCAATCACCGTATCGATTGCTTCCGACGCAGTACGGTCGGCTGCCGGACGGGAGGTTGTCCCCAGGTACTGCTCTGCACCAACAACCACTTCCGCCATGGACTCCACGGCAGCGACCGGGAAATCGCCGGCAGCGGTTTCCGCGGATAGCATTACCGCGTCGGTACCATCCAGCACGGCGTTGGCCACATCCATCACTTCCGCGCGGGTCGGCGTGGGATTGGTGATCATGGATTCCATCATCTGGGTGGCGGTAATCACACCGCGGTTCAGCGCATTGGCACGGTTGATCAGTTTTTTCTGCACGCCCACCAGTGCAGCATCGCCAATTTCCACACCCAAATCACCACGGGCCACCATGATGACATCGGAGGCGAGAATAATATCGTCCATCTGCTGGTCATTATTCACCGCTTCGGCGCGCTCAACCTTGGCCACGATGGCGGCATTGCTGCCGGCTTCGCGCATGGCCTTGCGAGCGATTTCCAGATCCTCGCCGCTGCGCGGAAAACTCACCGCCAGGAAATCCACATCCAGCTCGGCAGCGAGCTTGATGTCTTCGTAGTCTTTTTCTGTCAGCGCCGGCGCAGAAAGGCCGCCACCCAGAAGGTTGATACCTTTATTGTTGGAGAGCTTGCCACCCTGCAGTACACGGCAGAACAGCTTGCTGTTGGTGCCACCGGTCACCTCGAGACGAATCTTGCCGTCGTCCAGCAACAGGATATTACCAGGCTTGCAGTCGGCGATCAGGGACGGGTAGTCCACGCCCACTTTCTGCTGGTTACCACCCTCTTTCGGGCAGTCCGCATCAAGGGTGAACTCCGCATTATTCTCGAGAAAGATGCTGCCTTCGGCAAAACGGGCGATGCGAATTTTCGGGCCTTGCAGGTCACCGAGTACGGCAACCAGTTTGTTTTGCTCTGCAGCGGCACGACGCACTTCTTCCACACGCTTGCGGTGATCGTCGGCACTGCCATGGGAGAAGTTCAGGCGTACAACATTAACGCCGGCGCGGATAATCTCGTCAATAACACGCGGCTTGTCTGTGCCTGGGCCGAGCGTGGCAACAATTTTAGTATGGCGAATCATAGTGGTGTTTTTGTATTTGAATTAGGAGTGAGACGTTTTTTTGATAATCGAATTGTTATTTCAGTCGTTATTGACTGGGGAATAATACCGGAGCGGGTATTGCACCCACTCCGGCAAGATAACGAAACGTTATCAGGCTGCAGTTTATTAACAGTTACAGCCGTTTTACTTGGCTCGATTAAAGACCCTGAGCCTTCGCCATTGCCAGGCTGGTATCGAGCATACGGTGAGAGAAGCCCCACTCGTTGTCGTACCAGGACATGACTTTCACCAGGTTACCGTTTACACGGGTGTGGTTGGCATCGAAGTGGCTGGAAGCCGCAGTGTGGTTAAAATCCACAGAGACCAGAGGCTGGTCGCAGTAAGACAGCACACCACCTTTCATGCTACCGGCGGCATCTTGCAGGATTGCATTGATTTCATCGGCAGTGGTTTCGCGGCTGGCGATAAACTGGCAATCCACCAGGGATACGTTATTTACCGGTACACGAACGGCCATACCATCCAGCTTGCCTTGCAGTTCTGGCAGAACCAGGCCAACTGCAGCGGCAGCGCCAGTCTTGGTTGGAATCATGTTGTCTGCCGCAGCGCGCGCGCGGTAGATATCTTTGTGTACCGCATCCTGAGTGTTCTGATCGTTGGTATAGGCGTGCACGGTAGTCATAAAGCCGCGCTCGATGCCGATGGATTCGTTCAGAACCTTGGCCACCGGAGCCAGGCAGTTGGTGGTACAGGACGCGTTGGATACAACTTTGTGTTCCGCAGTCAATTTATCGTCATTTACCCCATAAACCACGGTCAGGTCAGCATCTTTGGACGGTGCAGAAATCAGTACCGCTTTGGCACCCGCTTGCATGTGCTTGGAAGCTGCCGCTTTATCGGTAAACAAGCCGGTACATTCCAGCACCAGATCCACTTCCAGTTCCGCCCACGGCAGAGCAGCGGGGTCGCGCTCCTGGCAAACTTTTACGGTGTCGCCACCGATCACCAGATTTTCGCCGTCGACGGCAACTTCGGTGTTGAAACGGCCGTGTACAGTGTCGAAACGGGTCAGGTGGGCATTGGCCTCAACCGGCGCCAGATCATTGATCGCGACCAGTTGGATGCGGTCGTTGTAGCCGGACTCGTAAATAGCACGAGTTACATTGCGTCCAATACGTCCATATCCGTTGATAGCAATTCTGAGTTTCATATCGCTACACCCTCTGTGTCTTAAAAATTGTGGATTATTTGTTTGTTCTAAGCGCCGGGTGATCGATCCCCCCCAGCACAATTCTGCTCAGTGAAACTGCTTTTAACCTTTCAGCAGGGAGGCCTCTTTGGCCAGACGGGTAATTTCCGCCCAGTTTTTCTCGGCAACCAGTTTCGGTGCTGCCATCCAGGAACCACCCACACAAACGACGTTGGACAGCGCCAGGTAATCACGTGCATTGCTCGGGCTGACGCCGCCGGTGGGGCAGAACTTCACTTTAGCCAGCGGACCACCGATGGATTTCAGCATCGGGATGCCACCGGCCGCTTCTGCGGGGAAGAATTTCTGATAACCGTAGCCACGCTCGAACAGGCGCATTACTTCTGATGGGTTCGCAGCACCTGGCAGCAGCGGTACCGATACGTTATCTGCCGCATCCAGCAGCGCCTCGGTGGCACCCGGGCTTACCATAAACGTCGCACCGGCATCCACGGAGCGCTGGATGTCGCCGGCGTTCAATACGGTACCAGTACCAACGTGGGCATCCGGCAGATGCTTGGCAATTTCCTCTACGGCCGCCAATGCAGCCTCCGTACGCAGGGTTACTTCCAATACGTTAAGGCCACCTTCCACCAGTGCCTGCGCTAACGGCAGTGCGTCGCTGACGTTATCCACCACGATCACCGGCACTACGCCAGCCTGCTCCAAAACGGGTACCAGATTCTCTTGCATACTCACTTCCTAAAACTCGTCGAAATTCATTATTGGCTTATGGAGCCCAGTACACGGTGACTGGCTTCGCCCCTTGCTTGAGAATGCTGCGTACCGGCATTTCACTCACGTCATCACCGAGCAGCGCCTGGCGATAGACCTTGAGTTTTTCCTCACCGGTAATCAGCAATTTGATTTCTTTCGCCTGCAAGATTGCAGCGAGGGTCAGCGTCATACGTTGGGTATGCGCTCCCGTCACCGCGCTCTGCTTGGCGGTAATGGCTTTACACAGCTTTCCACTCTTTGCGTCGAGCGCATCATCCAGCCCTTCTGCATAGGGGAAAAAAGACGCGGTATGACCGTCGTTCCCCATGCCGAGTACACAGACATCAAACGGGCGCGGCAGCTCTTGAAAAGCGCGTTCGCAATCCGCTTCACCTTCAGCCGGTGTCGCCGCAGCATTTTTCATACCCAGGCAAGGCGCCTTGGCCGCTTCATTCTGCAGCAGGCTATTTGAGATAAATGCGAGATTACTCCCGGCTTCATCTTTTTCCACCCAACGCTCGTCAACCAGCGCTACATTCACCTGTTCCCAGGGCAGTGGACGACGGGAAAGCTCGCGATAAACCGGCTCAGGCGAGCTGCCACCGCTCACCAGAAAGGTCGCCTGACCGTTGGCCTTGATGCCGGCGTGCAGTGCCGCTGCGCACTCATTGGCAAGAGCCAGCGTGAGCCGTTCCCTATCTGCAAAAAACTTTTCTTCAACCATGTCGTTTTGACCTTTGCGTATTTTGCCGGTGCTGTCAGGTTAAATTACGGGTTAAACCTGTTGTTAAACCTAGGGGTTAAACCAATGGTGACCATTTTCGGCCAGCAACTGATTGGAGGCCTGCGGCCCCCAGGTTCCCGCACGGTACAACTGCGGCTGATTCGCAGTATCGCGCCAGTGGTCGATGATCGGATCGACCCAGGCCCAGGCCGCTGCCACTTCTTCGCGGTGAATAAATAGCGCGGAATTGTTTGCTGCGGCGTCCAGCATGAGACGCTTGTAGGCATCACTTTTGAAGCTGTCGTAGGTATCCGAAAGTGTCAGGTTCAGCTCTACCGGTTGCAGCTCCATGGTGAGACTGTCCATCTTCTTGGCCATCAGCACCATTTTGATGCTTTCTTCCGGCTGCAGACGAATCACAAGGCGGTTTGGCAGTACTTTACCGGCCTCAGGCTGATACACGCTATGGGAAACGTTCTTGTACTGAATCACGATTTCTGCACAGCGCTTTTCCATACGTTTGCCGGTGCGTAGATAAAACGGCACACCGGTCCAGCGCCAGTTATCGATGTGTGCACGGATCGCGACGAAGGTCTCAGTGGTGCTGTTTGCCGCTTTCAACTCTTCCAGATAGCCGGGAACCAGCTCCTTACCCAGACCACCAGCCACGTACTGGCCGCGCACGATGTTGTTATCGACACTATCGCCAGTCAGCGGCCGCAGAGCCTCCAGCACTTTGATTTTTTCCGAGCGGATATTGCGCGCGGACATGCTGTTCGGCGATTCCATGGCGATCAGACACAGCAGCTGCAGTAGGTGGTTCTGAACCATGTCGCGCATTGCGCCGGTGTCATCGTAAAAACCCGCGCGCCCTTCCAGACCCACGGTTTCGGAAATACTGATCTGGATGTGATCGATGGTCTTCGCATCCCACAGGTGTTCGAACAGCACGTTACTGAAGCGCAGGGCCAGCAGGTTCTGTACGGTTTCTTTACCCAGGTAGTGGTCGATGCGGAAAATGCTGTCTTCCGGAAAGTACTCGGCGATCTTGCTGTTGATCTCGTCGGAGGTCTTAGCGTTGTAGCCAAGGGGCTTTTCCACAACCACGCGGGAGTTTTCGTGGATAAGTCCTTTTACGGAAAGGTTCTCACAGCAAGGGCCAAATACCGCCGGCGGAATCGCGAGATAAAACAGACGGGTGCGCTTGGTGTCCTTACCCAGAATATCCACCAGACCGTCCCACTGCTCATCGGGCTTGGCGATATCCAGATATACGGCGCGCAACAGGCCGCTGAATTCTTTCCAGTTTTTATCACTGTATTCACCATCGCGCAGATGGGTTTTCAGCGCTTGCTGTGCGGTCTTCATGTAGGTGTCCGCGTCTTCCTGACGACGGACCACAGGCAGGATGCGGGTGTCCTTGTTCAGGCCACCTTCAATATAAGCGCGATACAACGCAGGAATCAGTTTGCGCAGAGACAGATCGCCGCCGCCGCCAAACAGTACCATGTCGAATGAATTTGCCATTTCGTTGCTCTCAAACAGTTGCGCGGGCCTGATGTGTTATCAGCGCCCGCACGAATTCAGTTAAAAAAGAATGCTACCGCCGGTTTCTGCGCCGCTCGCAAGCTTGCGCATATTGACAAACAGATCCCGTCCCATGCCGCTGTTGTTGGCTGACAGGTCGCATTCCGCTGGCGCGCGTGCGGCCAGCTCTTCATCACTTACATCTACTTTGAGAACGCCGGCTTCCGCGTCCAGCTCTACAATATCTCCGTCCTGGATTTTTGCGATTACGCCACCTTCCAGCGCTTCCGGGGAAAGGTGGATGGCCGCCGGCACTTTACCGGAGGCGCCGGACATGCGGCCGTCGGTGACCAGCGCCACCTTGAAACCGCGGTCCTGCAGTACGCCGAGGGATGGCGTCAGCTTGTGCAGTTCCGGCATACCGTTGGCCTGTGGGCCCTGGAATCGCACCACGGCCACAAAATCTTTTTCCAGCTTGCCCGCTTTGAACGCGTCCAGCATGTCGTCCTGACTGTTGAACACAACTGCCGGTGCTTTCACTTTCAGCTGCGGGGTTTTCAGCGCGGAAACCTTGATCACGCTGTTACCCAGATTGCCTTTCAACAATTGCAGGCCGCCGTGGCTGGAGAACGGATCCGCTGCCGGGCGAATGATGTCCGGGTTGCCGGACTCTTCGGCGGTCGGGCGCCACACCAGGCCGTCCTTGTCTTCATTCAGGAACGGATCGTAGGTGTAGGGTTCCATACCGGAATCGCCGAGTACGGTGGCCACATCGTTGTGCAGCAGACCTGCCCCGAGCAATTCGCGGATCAGATACTGCATACCGCCGGCCGCGGCAAAGTGGTTGATGTCCGCGGTACCGTTCGGGTACACGTGGCACAGCAGCGGCACTACTTCAGACAGCTCTGCCATATCCTGCCAGGTAATCTGGATGCCGGCGGCGCGCGCCATGGCGATCAGGTGCATGGTGTGGTTGGTAGAGCCACCGGTTGCGTGCAGGCCAACGATGCCGTTGACGAAGGCTTTTTCGGTCAGGATCTTGGCGATGGGTGTGTAGTTGCTGGGCTCGGAGTTCTGTACCAGCTGCTTCACCGCCGCTTTGTTCATGGCATCGCGCAGTTCGGTGCCCGGATTGATAAACGAGCTGCCCGGCAATTGCAGGCCCATGATTTCCACCAGCATCTGGTTGCTGTTGGCGGTACCGTAGAAGGTGCAGGTACCCGCGCTGTGATAGGAGGCGCTTTCCGCTTCCAGTAATTCTTTGCGGCCCACTTTGCCTTCCGCGTACAGCTGGCGAACGCGTACTTTTTCCGCGTTGGCAAGACCGGTTGGCATGGGACCTGCAGGTACAAATACCGCAGGCAGGTGACCAAAAGACAGAGCACCAATCACCAGACCGGGAACAATCTTGTCGCAGATGCCGAGGTACATTCCGCCGTCAAACATATCGTGTGACAGGGAGATGGCGGTGGCCATGGCGATGACATCGCGGGAAAACAGTGACAGTTCCATACCGGGCTGACCCTGGGTCACGCCATCACACATGGCGGGTACACCACCGGCAACCTGCGCGGTTGCACCGTTGCGCAGGGCTTCTGCCTTGAGCATTTCCGGGTAAGTGCCGTAAGGCTGGTGCGCCGACAACATATCGTTGTAAGCAGTGACGATTGCCAGATTGGGGCCATGCCCGGAGGCGATCAGATTTTTGTCATGATCGCTGGACGCTGCCATCGCATGCGCCAGGTTGCCGCAGGACAGCTTGTGACGCGCACGGCCTTTGCCCTGCGCGCGCTCGACCTGAGCCAGGTAAGTCGCCCGGGTTTCTTCGCTGCGGCGGATGATCCTTTCGGTCACCGTCTGTACGCGACTGTGTACCACTGTTTTGTTTGCCATTTTTTCAACTCTTCGATTTTTATCAGCTCGTTTCACGCTGCAGCACAATGTGCGTTTAAGCCTGTTCTCCAGCAGACTCAGCCACCTCTATTTCAGGCAGCTCCGTGGACGTAACCGCGCCGTTTATCCGGCGGTAGTATTCGATCAGTTGGGCAGTAGAACCGTCTTCGCCTGCCAGGTCGCCGGAAGCCAGTTTTGGCTCCAGTTTGTTAGCAAGGCCCTTACCCAGTTCCACTCCCCACTGATCAAAGGAATAAATTTGCAAAATCACACCTTGAACAAAAATCTTGTGCTCATAGAGTGCGATCAGCGCTCCCAGTGATCGGGGGTCCAACTCCTTCAAGAGTATTGTGTTACTTGGCTTTCCACCCCTGTGGACCTTGAATGGGGTGAGCCTTTTTATTTCTTCTTGCGACAGCCCCTTGGCTGCCAGTTCACGACCGACGGACTCTGCGTCCACGCCGTTCATCAGTGCCTGACTCTGGGCAAACATGTTTGCCAGCAGAATCTCGTGGTGACCGTCGAGGTCGTGCCCTGGGGTCACACTGCCGATAAAGTCGGCGGGAACCACTTCCGGGCTCTGGTGCAGATACTGATAAAACGCATGCTGCCCGTTGATGCCCGTCTGGCCCCATATTAGAGGGCCGGTGGTGTAGTCCACCTCCACCCCTGCACGGGTGGTAGATTTGCCGTTACTCTCCATATCCGCCTGCTGCAGATAGGAAGGCAACATGTGCAGTGCCTGTTCGTAGGGCAATACCGCATGTGCCGGGTAACCCATAAAGGTGCAATACCAGACGCTCAGCAGCGCCATGATCACCGGCGCATTGGCCGCAAGCGGCGCCTCGCGGAAGTGCTTGTCCATACTTGCCGCGCCATCCAGCAAGGCGCGGAAATTGTCGAACCCGCAGGCAATGGCAATGGGCAGACCGATGGATGACCACAGCGAGAAGCGCCCGCCTACCCAGTCCCAGAAGCGGAAGGTCCGCTCCGGCAGCACACCAAACTGCTGCGCTTTATCCGGACTGGAAGTCACCGCAACAAAGTGCTGCCGCAGCAGCGCTTCGGTGTCAGCCTCCGGCATCGCCTTCTGCAGCCACTTCAGGCCACTGTTGGCGTTGGTCATTGTCTCGCTGGTCGTGAATGTCTTGGACGAGACAATGAATAAAGTCGAATCGGCATCCAGGCCGGCCAGCACATCCGTGAGCTGGGTTCCATCCACATTGGATACAAAATGCACTGCGACATCGCCCTTCCGATGGGCACGCAGTGCTTCGATGGTGGTTTGCGGCCCGAGATGGGAGCCACCTACCCCAAGATTGACCACATCGGTAATTCGTTTACCGCTGTAGCCAGTCAGGGCTCCATTATGTAGTAAAACTACAAACTCTTTCAAGCGCTCCAACTCGGCTTCCACCAGGCTGGTGACGGATACCCCGCCCACTTCAATATCTTCCGCCAGACCACCGCGCAACGCAGGATGCAGCACCGGGCGGCCTTCTGTGGCATTGATGGGCTTGCCGGCAAATAAGTCCGCTCGCCACTGCGCCAGATCCGCGGCTTCCGCCAGGCGTAATAAATTTACAAAAACGTCCTGATCCAGCAGGTTTTTTGAGTAATCCAGCAGAAATTCCGGCAGCTCCAGGGAGAAACGCTCCGCGCGCTGTGGATCGGCGGCAAACAGTGCCCTCAAGGATTGCCCTTTCAGCGCCGCTGCCTGCGCCTGCAGGACCTGCCAGATTGGCGACTGGGAAAGAGGAACAGAGGAAGATTGAGAGTGAGACGTGTGAGAGTGTGCACTGTGCATAGCGAGCCCCCTAAAGTGGCGCCCGCCGTGGTGTTGCAGGCACCGGTTATTGTTATCTACCCGATTGACCGGCAACTGACTCCCGGCCCCGGAAGCAACTGCCAACCTGTACAAAAACAAATGACAACGCTGTCAATTTGGCGCCAGAGTCACACAGTTGGTAAAAGCTGTCAATTGGGTTTGTAGTTTTATTTCACACCCGGAATAGGCCGGATCACTCGGTGACCCGTAGGCCATCGTCGTTCGCGCCAGAACCGGGTAAACTTGCTTGATAGGCAAATTACGGAATCATTCCAACAAGGACCTTTTAAGGACCCAACAAGGACCCATCAAGGATCACAGCCAACAATGAAGAGCACCATCAACGACGTGGCCGCAAGAGCCGGGGTATCGATCAAGACCGTTTCCCGGGTGATCAACAACGAGCCGTCGGTGCGCCCCGCTACTCGCCAGAAAGTGATGGATGCCGTGGAAGCGCTGCACTACCAACCCAACCTGGCAGCGCGCAACCTGGCGGGCACCCGCAGTTACACCATTGCCCTGATCTACGATAACCCCAACGCCTATTATGTGATCGATATGCAGAACGGTATTCTCGAGGCATGCAAGGCACGAGGGTACGAACTACTGATTCACCCGAGTAATTCCAAGTCCACTAACGTAAATGACGAGCTGCGCGCACTGGTGGAGCACTCCAAAGTGGCGGGCCTGGTACTAACGCCGCCCTTTTCGGAAACACAGTCGGTAATCGATGAGGTCAAAAAACTCGGACTGGATTATGTGCGCATCGTTTCCAGTGGCGCCGCCGAAGGGGACGAAGACAACTGCATTCAGGTGGACGATACCGCAGCCGCCTTCGACATCACCAAACATCTGATTGAAAACGGCCACAAGCGTATCGGGTTTCTGGCGGGGGGCGAGGAACACGTCTCCACCCACGGGCGACTGGAGGGCTATAAGGAAGCGCTGCAACAAGCCGGTATCTCCATCGACCCGGATCTGATTATTCCCGGGGAATACTCTTTTGACTCGGGTGTATCCGGGGCCAAAGCACTGCTGGAAAAAGACAACCCGCCCACCGCCATTTTTGCCAGTAACGACGAGATGGCGGCCGGCGCACTTTTCGCCGCCCGCCTGATGCACATCGAAATTCCCGCGCAACTGTCCATCGTCGGTTTCGAGGACAGCCCCTTCTCCCGCCAGACCTGGCCCAAACTCACCACCGCGCACCAGCCCAACAGCGAAATCGCCAAATGCGCCGCCGCCCTGGTACTCAATAAAGCCCGCAGCAAAAGCGCCTCCGAAAGCGCCTCCGCCAACAAAGACGCCGGCATCACCAAAAAATTCGTCCCCGAACTCCTGGTCCGCGACTCCACCGGCCAATCCCCGGCTTAAACGGAATTTACCTCACAGCTCGAGGATCGCCGAAAAGCGTAGCGAGCACCTGTCTGGTGGTGGCCGCCGGAGCGGAAGGAACGGAATGTATGTTAATACATGAGTATCCTGACCGGGCTGGCGCACCAGCACCGCCGGACGCCGCCAGGCATGTGCGCAGTAGCTCTTCGGTGATTCCCCTCCAAAAAAAAGCCCTCACTAGGAGGGCAAAGATGACGAGAACCAAAGAGAGAAACTTTAAAAAGAAACTTAGACTGACTGTAGCGCCAGCTGGATAACCGGAGGTTATTTCCAGCTGCGCATCTTGTGCCCTTTCAGGGCGTAAAACAGGATAAACAGGTAAGCCGGGATGGAGATCACGTAGGCCAACTGGCCATCACCGGTGTCGGCGAAGTGGCCGTACAGGGGCGGCAGAACCGCACCACCGGAGATACCCATGATCAGCAGGGCGGCACCTTTGGAGGTGAACTTACCCAGGCCTTCCAGCGCCAGCGGCCAGATTGCCGGCCAGCACATGGCGTTGGCAAAACCCAGCAGCGCAACAAAGTAGACCGCGTTGGGGATTTCAGGCAGACCGAACAGCGCCAGGGTCGCGGAGGACATCACGGTGCTTTCCATGGAGCCGGTCATCACCGCGATAGTGAAGACAATACCCAGCACCGCAGAGATCAGCAGCGCAGTCTGCTGGCTGATAAAGCGCGGGATAGCGATGGTGCCCCAGATATAACCCAGCACCATAAACACCATGGTGTAGGACGTCAGAACAGAAGCGACCGCAGTATCCAGGCCCGCCTGTTTGCCCAGCAGACCGATCGCGTCACCGGCAATCACTTCCACACCCACATAGAAGAACAGTGCGATAGAGCCCAGGATCAGCTGTGGGAATTTCAGCAGTGCCGGCAGGTTAACCGCCATATCTTCCTGACCTTCCACCACCTCGTCTTCAATATCCGGCAGTGGTGCGAACATCATGGCGATTGCCAACACGAAACCGAGTACCGCCATGCCGATGTAAGGGCTCACCATCTGGCCAGCCAACTCGTCCAGCTTGGCATCTTTCGCGGTGGTAGAGAGTGCAGAGAGCTCTGCTTCAGAAATACCGCTGATACCAGACATCACCAGAGCCGCAAACACCAGCGGCGCAACAATACCAGCACCCTTATTGAGCAAGCCCATCACGCAGATACGCACCGCGGCGGTTTCCGGCGAACCGACTCTGACCACATAAGGGTTGGACGCAGTCTGCAAAATGGTGAGACCGGAGCCCACGACAAACTGTGCCAGCAGGAAGACGCCGAACATACGGCTGTAAGCGGCGGGAATAAAAATCAGTGCACCGACGGCAACCAACGCAAGGCCAAGGGCCATACCGGTCTTGTAGCCGGTGCGCTCTATAATGGCCGCCATGGGCAACGCCATTACGGTGTAAGCGATATAGAAAGCGGAAGCTACCAGCATGGCCTGGAAGGCGCTGAGCTCACAGATGGTTTGCAGGAACGGGATCAGGGCTCCGTTGAGCCAGGTTACAAAACCAAAGATAAAGAACAACAGACCGATGATGGTCATCGGCAGGATACTGCTGCGGGTTTCACCCTGGCTAACAACTGCGGTATTCATAGGCTCACCTTTAATTATCGTTATTTAGCGTTTATGCATTTCGTCATCAGTTTTGTTTTTGTCACGGGCATTCAGCCCGCGGAGAAGACTTCCTGTCCGCCGATCCAGGTCTTTTGCACCTGAAGATCGTCGTTCATCAAAATCATATCGGCCGCAGCGCCTTCGGCGATGCGGCCACCGGCAAAACCCAGGTATTCCGCCGGGTAGAGAGCGGCCATACGCAGGGCTTCGGTCAATTCAACACCACACCAGTCGCGAATATTGCGCACCGCGCCGATCATATCCAGGTGCGAACCGGCCAGCTCGCCGGTATTGGAGGTCAGCTTGTCGCCGTCGCGGGTGACGATGCGATTAAACAGCGGGAAACTCTGCTCGTCGCTGCCCACCAGTGACATGGCATCGGTCACCAGCATGATCTTACCGCGGGGTTTGGCCTTCAGCGCGAGGGTGATCGCTTCCGGACTCACGTGGTGGCCATCGACAATCAATCCACACCAGCAATCGTCACTGATCAACGCGGTACCCACCATGCCGGGATCACGGGAGTGCAGCGGCGACATGGCGTTGTACAAATGGGTAAATCCGCTCGCGCCTGCGGCTACCGCCGCGGCTGCGGTCTTGCCATCGGCATTGGAGTGGCCGAGGCAGACTTTCACACCGAGCGACACCAGCCTGGCGATGTCTTCCGGGGAAACGTTTTCCGGCGCCAGGGTGACCATCTTCAGGCCTAGGTCGTCCCGGGCGTAAATCGCCAGCTCTTCATCGCTGAGCGGGCGAATAAAACATTCTTCGTGGGTGCCTTTTTTCGGCGCGCTCAGGTGCGGGCCTTCAAAATGCACGCCGAGGACACCGGGCACGCCTTCTTTCAGGGCGGCACTGACCGCGTCGGCGGCTTTTTGCATAACGTCCACCTGATCGGTAATCAGGGTGGGCATAAAGCCGGTAGTCCCGAACTGGGCGTGAGCCGCAGACATTTTGCCGAGGGCGTTGACGCTGGTGTCGTTATTGAACAGCGCACCACCGCCACCGTTGACCTGTACATCGATCAGACCTGGCGCCAGCAAACCCTGCAATCGCACAGCGTCAGCCGCAGGGGTTCCGCCGAGGGAAATCACCTTGCCGCCGTCAACGGTCAGCGCTACATCCTTGAGTAGCTGCTCACCGTCGAATAACTGTTGTGCGATAAATGCCTGTACCACGTCCAAAATCCTTATCCGCGATCAAACGGTCTGGGTAACTTTCTTCAGACCCGCCGGCTCGTCCGGGTTAATACCCCGGCTTACCGCCACATGGGCAACGTCGATATAGAAGCGCTGCAGCAGAGGCAGCGGTGCAACGCGCGGGTGTACACCTTTGCTCGGCACGTGCAGATTGATCAGGGTGCCACCGCGACGGATGATATCGGCGATCTGCTCGCTGTGGGCCTGGTAGGACTCGTCTTCAATGGGCACGTTCACCACGGTGAGCTTCTGCTCTACCAGAGTGACCGGACCGTGCAGGAATTCCGCACTGGAGAAAGACTCCGCGTGGACGCTGCACACTTCTTTCAGTTTCAGCGCCAGCTCGCGGGTGATGCCGTAGCCGGGACCACGGCCGAGAACCACCAGGTTCTTCACGGCAGCCAGATCTTCCGGGCGCAGCTGCACGTCGGATTCGATGGCATCGGTCAGGGTTTGCGGCAGCATCTCAACGCCGGCTTTCAGCTCTTCGTCCTGGGTCCAGTTGGCCACCAGTTGCAGCACCGCAGACAGGGTGCACAGGTAGCTCTTGGTCGCCGCAACGGCCAGTTCAGGGCCCGCCTTCAGCGGCACTACCTGATCGACGATATCTTTGATTGGTGCACTCTCGTCGTTCACCAGCGCGACGGTGTAGGCGCCGGCGTCTTTCGCCATTTGCGCCTGGGCGAGGATGTCCGGGCTGCGGCCGGACTGGGAAATTACGATGACCAGCGCATCTTCGAGCTTCAGTTTTTTACCGTAAACACTGGAAACAGACGGTGCCGCCGCAAAGGTCGGTGTGCCGGTCTCAATTTCAATCAGGTACTTGGCGAATACACCGGCGTGGTCGGAAGAACCACGGCCCACGATCATCACAAAACGCGGCGGCTTGCTGCGCAGTCGTTCGCCCAACGCTTCCATGATCGGTGCGTTGTTCTGCAGTTGTTCGGCAATCCGGCTCGGGGCTTCACGAGCCTCGGTTTCCATTACTGTCATCGCCATAGATGCATCCACCTTGTTGGCCTCACCAGAGGTCACTGCGCTCATAAAATCTATCCGTAACTTTTTCTGAAGTCGTCTTCCGACAACCTGTGTGTTCTAACGATCTGGCTCTGTCGTTCAAAGAGATTCCGGGTTTATTACCCGAACAGCGCCTTGGCATCCGCCTCTTCACGCGCTGTGGACTCACTCTCCCCCAGCGCCGCCAGAGAGTGCTGGGCAAAGTAGACACAGCCCAGCTCCGGCGGATCCAGCGGATCGGAAACCCGCTCCGCCACATGGGGCTTGAGCCAGGGCTTCAGGCGCGGCGCCAGGCCACCGATCATGGACAGGCGCGGAGGTTTGCCCTCCATCAACTTGTCTGCGAGGTCACTGATGTACGCAGCACCATCACGCATGATCGAGGCCGCTACCGGACAATTCGCCTCGGCACATTCCACTACCGGCACCGCCAATTTGGCATACTGACTGGAAGGCTTGCCGGCCATCATTTCAATAACATCGTAGGGGTCATTGGTACCCAGCGCGGATTGCAACTCGCCCTTCAGGTCCGAGTCTCCCGCCAGGCCCTCCATCGCCATCAACAGGTATTTGACCGCTTCCATCCCCAGCCAGGCACCGCTGCCCTTGTCGCCGTGAGGAAAACCATGACCACCGACAATCACGCTGCGGCCATTCACCCACGAATAACCCACAGACCCGGTGCCAGCGATAATCACGGCACCATCTCCTCCCCGGTGCGCACCCAGGCATGCCGAGTGCTGATCCGTGGTAAGGAACATTTGCTTGAAGGGATGTGCCCAGGCGTTCATCTCGTTGTAGAGACGGGGCATATTCACCCCAGCCAGACCCACACCTGCAACCAGCTCTCCCAGAGTTTCCGCAGGCAGGCCGGCATCGGCCACCGCCAGTGCGGCAGAACGCACAATGGAATCAATGGTTTGCGCATAGCCATGAAGGGGGTTCGCGGGCCCGGAGACTCCGGTGCCCAACAGGCGATTGCTGGCGTCATAGACTGATGCACGGCACTTGCTACCACCGCCATCGACGCCAATGAAAAGAATGTCCCTGCTGTCTCTCAAAGCAACCATCTAACCGGCCCCTAAGATTTTCTATTGTTATGTGTCCTTGCCGGATTCCCCACCGCATTCACTGCGCCCCAGAGGATTCCAGCTGGGCGTCATCGACGCCTCTGCCAATATGTGAGAAATACTACAAGACAAATGACAGCGTTGTCATGCCTTTTTTCAAAAAAAACCCGAAGATTTGTCCCATTATATGCTGAATTTCCGTGCCTTTTGGTGAAAAAAACGTCGCCATAGCCCCTCAGGGCCAGCCCCGACGGTGGCAGGCGTACAAAAAACAACCTTCAATCTTTTCCCCCACGTCTTCACCTCGACCCGGTAACCGCCCCTCGCGCGTGTGGACCAGCTCAATCCACTTGCAATAAATTGGTCACACTTTTCTGCGATAAAGCGCGCGCCCGCGCTGGATTACAAGTAACAGCAATCACCAGCGCGAGCCTTGGGAACGTATTTCGTAGTGACAGGGGGCAGAATGAAACGCGATCTATCGCGCCGAGGGATAATTTTACCGAAGGATTTACTCGCAGTACTGCTGCGGCTTGTCCTGACTGCAGGCGTGCTGTTCAGTGGTCTCGCGTCTGCCGCCGACAGCAGTCGGGTTCTATTCCGCCTGACCGGCTCCAACACCGTGGGGGCAGACCTCGCGCCCGCACTGGTAAAAGACTACCTGAAATCCTTAGGAGCGACGGAAATCCGGCAGCGCACCGAGGGCGAAAAGCACTGGATTCACGCGGACCTTGAGGGTGAGCAGGTAGTGGTACCTATCATCGCTCTGGGATCCAGCACCGGTTTCAAAGCATTGGATAGCGACACCGCAGACATCGGCATGGCTTCGCGGCGTATTAAAGGCAAAGAAGTCGAGCTACTGGCGCGTTTTGGTGACTTCACCAGTGCCCAGGCAGAGCACGTCATTGGCCTCGATGCACTGGTGATCACTGTGCACAAGGACAACCCAATCAATCGCCTCACCCTCGCACAGCTGGCACAGATTTACAGTGGCGAGATCCGCAACTGGTCCCAACTGGGCGGCCCGGATCTGCCGATACGGCCACTACACCGGGATATCGAATCGGGCACCCGTGCCACTTTCGACAGCGAAGTTTTCGGCAGCACCCGCCCGGCAAAACCCTTCGTTTACGAGGTCTCCGGTAACCACGAGACCCGTGCGCTGGTTGAGCAGGATCGCGCCGCCATTGGCTACCTGCCATTTGCAGATTCCGATGGCATGCACAAGGTCGCAATCAAGTCCGGGGAGTTGGCGGCGGTGGTCCCGGATCGTGGCATTATCGCCACCGAGGACTTCCCCCTCACTCGACGCCTGTACCTGTACCGCAACCCGGGGCGCTTCAACGCGCAGGTCGATGCTTTTCTGAAGTTCGTTGAGTCTCCCGCAGGGCAGAAGATCGTTGAGGCAATCGGTTTTATCAACCTGACACCGGTGTCCCTGAAGTTGCCCGCCTACGCCAACGCACCGGATAGCTATCGCCAGTTGATGGAGAACGGATCGCGCCTGAGCATCTCATTCCGCTTTGCCGATGGCAGCACAGAGCTGGACAACCGTGCCCTGCGCGACCTGCACCGGTTGCAGGAATTTATGGCTCAGGAGGAAAACCGCGACCTATCGCTGACCCTGGTGGGTTTTTCCGACCGCAAATCCAACCAGAATATCGCGGACCTTATTTCACGCTTCCGCGCCCTCAAGGTTCAGGGGGCACTTCTGCGGGATCATCAAATGGGCGACAGCCAGATTATGGCGGTTGGCGCCTTTGCACCGCTCACTGCCGATAGTGAACAGGGGCCAGTGAAAAACAGTCGTGTCGAAGTCTGGATAAATTGACGAATCAGCCAAAGTAACACGCAAAGAAACAGCGGTGGTCGGGTACAGCAACTATATTTAACGCCATGACCACCGCAATCGTGACGCAATCCTCTCGCCCCAGCTCCCGTGCTGTCATCCTGTTGATGGCGGCACTTCTGTTGCTGCTTTCCGCCTGTTCCAGTGTGCGCCTCGCCTATGGCCATCTTGACTGGTGGATGGACCGCACCCTGAATAAATATCTCGATCTTGATGGCGCCCAGAAAGACCTGCTGCAGCAACGCGTCGATGAGTTTCATCGCTGGCACCGCCAGACGCAACTGCCCCGCTACGCGGATTATCTCGAAGAGCTTGCTGGCAAGGTCGACGACGCCGACACCAGCCCGACGAAACTGGCGGCCATCGAAGCCCGCGTAGACGCTTTCTGGCACGCCTCGATCACGATGTTGAGCGATCTGATGCTCCCGATCCTGGTGCAACTGGATGACAAACAGATCGATCAGCTCAGTGAGAACATGGAAGATGAGCGTGAGAAGTCTCTGAAGAAGTGGGACAAAGCGCAGCGCAAGCGGGAAAAGGAGTTTCGCAAGCAGGCAGAGCGCTGGCTTGGCGACCTGACGGGCGCACAGGAGTCCATGATTGATCGGCAGGTCGCCACCACCACCTTCGACCCCAAACGCCGGGATGCCCAACGGCAGCTATGGACTGCGGCATTTCTCGACACTTTGCGCAATAAACCACAAGGCTATGAGGCCCGCTTGCGCGCCCTGCTGATCGATCCTCAATCCCTGTGGTCGGACGACTATCGCAAGATGCAGGATCAGTTGCGCGCTCAGGCCAGAACCCTCGCTACGGAAATTCTTGAAAGTGCTACGCCAGAGCAACGTGCTCATCTGAAAAACACACTCCTGGAGTACGCCGCAGACTTTCGACACCTGGCGGCACAGCAACACTGACTGCCCGGCAACCCTAGTCTGTTTCAACTGCAACAAATTCCCTGCCACTTTTTCTCCCGTAATTCGCTGTTTTTACCGGGTTTTCCGGCAAAAAAGTGTCATAAAACATGACGCAATCCGCCCTCTGCTGATAAGCTCCCGTCCCGGAAACTTCCTGGGGAAGTTGTCTGTCAAGAGTTGTCCATCAAGAGAAGAGGATTTTCCGTGCGTATCGAGACCGCCCAACGCGACCAGCTGCAACAGTGGGAAAAAGAACTGGACCAGCAATACCAGCGCATTTGTCAGCACAACCTGAGCCTGGACCTCACCCGCGGTAAACCGGCGGCGGACCAACTCTCTCTGTCCGACAGCCTTGACGGTATTCTGAACGGAGACTACCGCGCGCCAGACGGTACAGACACCCGCAATTACGGCGGCCTGGAAGGCATTGCCGCCGCCCGCGAGCTGGGTGCAGACATCCTGCAGGTACCCTTCGATGAAGTGATGGCCGGCGGCAACAGCTCCCTGACCCTCATGTATCACGCGGTCCTCACCGGCTATCTGTTCGGCTTTGCCGGCAACCAGCCGTGGAAGGACATGCGCGCGCCCAAATTCCTGTGCCCGGTGCCCGGCTACGACCGCCACTTCTCAATCTGTGAGCAACTCGGCATCGCCATGGACACAGTCCCCATGACCGCCACCGGCCCGGACATGGACGCACTGGAACAGAAGATTCGCGAAGACGACCAGATCATTGGCCTGTGGTGCGTCCCCAAATTCTCCAACCCCACCGGCGTAACCTACGACGCCGACACCGTCGACCGCCTGGCGCAACTGGCGAAAATCGCCAACCCCGGATTCCGCATTTTCTGGGACAACGCCTACGCCATTCATGACCTTGACCACCAGGTAAAACTACCGAATATCCGCGAGGCCGCACTGGGTAATGATACCGCCGACTCGGTACTGCAGTTCGCCTCTACTTCCAAGGTGACCCACGCCGGTGCCGGTGTGGCATTTGTCAGCGCAAGCCCCGCCAACCTGGCCTCCCTCAAGCAGCAGATGTCAGCGATGACCATTGGCCCGGACAAAGTGAATCAGCTGCGCCACGCGCGCCTGTTTCCGGAGCTGACCCAGCTAAAAGAGCACATGCAAAAACATGCAGAAATCCTGCGCCCGAAGTTTGCCTGTGTGCTGGAGCACCTGGAGAAAAACTTTGCCGACACCGATCTGGGCGAATGGGAAAAACCCGCCGGTGGCTACTTCGTTTCCTTTAATACACGCCCGGGCGTAGCGGCAGAGGTGATTCGCCTGTCCGCCGACGCCGGTGTGAAACTGACCCCCGCCGGTGCGACCTTTCCCTACGGCAAAGATCCGGAAAACACCAACATCCGTATTGCCCCCAGCTTCCCACCTCTGGAAGAACTGGACACGGCCATGTCGGTATTTGTGCTGTGCGTAAAACTGGCGAGCGTGCGCAACGCATTAGCGAGCTGATTTCTCACTCCGCAAAAATTAAAAAAACCGGCAATTTTGCCGGTTTTTTTAATTTCTGATTTTCTACACAAGTATCAAATCTGATTGCGCCGCGTCTGCCAGGTAATCGGCCGCGCGTACTGCGCCACCTTGTCTTCCACCCCCAGTAACATCGCAAACAATGCCATGCGAACCAGCAGGCCATTGTCCGTCTGGCGGAAAATCGCCAGGCTCGGGTGTTCGTTCAGATCCGAATCCAGCTCGTTGGCTTCCGCGCGGGAATCCCGCGGCAGCGGGTGCATGATCACGGTATTGGGCTCTGCGTGACGGGTGAAAATATCGCGATTCAGACGGAAACGGCCGCGGTAGCGATCGGCGTCGGCCTGAGATTCAAAACGCTCTTCCTGAATACGGGTGGAGTACACGATATCCACATGCTTGATCGACGGCTCGAGCTGATCCGTCACCACCACCTGGTGCCCGGCTTCACGCAGCTTTTCGACCACCGCTTCCGGCATTGCCAGCTCCTGCGGCGATACCAGAACCAGCTGGACATTTTTAAACAGGCACAGCAGTTTGCACAGGGAGTGCACCGTACGGCCGTGTTTGAGATCGCCGATCATGGCAATGCGGAAGTTATCCAGGGAACCGCCCTTGCCTTCCAGTTCCTTGCGAATGGTGTACAGGTCGAGCAGCGCCTGCGTGGGGTGCTCGTTGGCACCGTCGCCACCGTTCACAATTGGCACGCGACTGGCGGCGGCGAACTCGGCGACCGAACCGGATTGCGGGTGGCGCATGCAGATAATATCCGAGTAACCGGAAAGCACCCGTGCGGTATCGTACAGAGATTCGCCTTTGGCCAGGGAGCTGGCAGACACCCCCACTGTCTCGCGCACCGTGCCGCCAAGCAGGTTGAAGGCACAGCCGAAGCTTACCCGGGTGCGAGTGCTGGGCTCGAAAAACATGTTGCCGAGGATTGCGCCCTCAAGGACACGGGTGACTTTTTCCCGGCGGGCGTAAGGAACCATGGTGTCCGCCACGGCAAAAATTCGGTCGATGTCGTCCCGCTCAAACTGGCTGACGGAAAGGATATTGGCACCGATAAAGTCCATTGCTGCTCCACAAGTTGCGCGATTATGCGCTGATAGCGACTGAATAGCCTCTGAAGTGCGCCGGGATCACCGGCGGCTGGGCGGGCGGTATTCTACGCGCGGGAGGGCGCGTGGAACAGTCGGGGACTGTGGTAGATGCACCAGCGCCCGGCTAGCCCAACAGTGCATCGCCCCAGGCTTCCAGTTGATCCAGCAGGTCACTGCGCTCCGGGAACTCCTCCCGCAATCGCGCAATTTCCTCGAAATAGGCTTCCATGGTAATACTCGCCCCGAACTTGGGATCCGTCAGCCGCTGGTAACGCCACGCTTCCCAGCGCTCCTGTTCTTCCTCATTCAGCGTCTCGGGGAAGTTGCGCGCCCGCAGGCGGAAGAGTAGTTCCGGCAAGCGGGAATCAGAAAATTGCGCCTGTCCAGACAGCGCTTGCGGACCGCGACTTGTCAGCGCACTGTGCAACTGTCGACACAGGTCGCGGTCGGCGTCATTCATAAAGCCATCGTAGAGACGCGCCTCCACATCCTTGGCCGGGAACTCCCCGTCGAGGAACACCTGATGCAGCTTTTCGGTCAGATCCAGCCCCTGCAGCTTCTGCCAGTTGGCCGCACAGGCCGCCTTGTCGATCTTCAGGTCCGCGGCGCGCTGGTCGGAAAGCATGTTCGCCGGTGCCAGTACCGGGCAGCGATTCATATGGATCAGCTTCAGACCCACAGGCAGATCGCCCTCGCCCAGCTTGTCGCGGGCGGTGTAGAGACGCTCGCGCAGGGCTTCCGGACCCAGATCGAGGATTGGCTGCGGATCCATGGCCAGGTTGGCGCAGATAACCGCATTGCGGTTTACCGGGTGCATGGCCAGAGGCAGGACATAAGTGAGGTGGCCGTGTGTCGCAGGCACCTTACCGGAGATGTGCAACAGGGGTTTGCGCTCCCGAGGATTCAGGATTTTGGCCACTTCCTGTTTGCGGCGCAGGTTGTACACGTAGTCGTAAAGCTTGGGCTGTCGGTCGCGGATCAGCCGCGCCATATCAATGGTGGCCCGCACATCCGACAATGCATCGTGGGCCCCCTCGTGACTGATCCCGTTTGCCGCGGTCAGTTCCTCCAGGCGGAATGACGGCACCCGCACACCATCGGCGATTTCCCGCTGCGGCCACTGGATCCCATCCGGACGCAGCGCGTAGGTCAGCCGCACCATATCAATGATATCCCAGCGGCTGTTGCCGGACTTCCATTCCCGCTCGTAAGGGTCCAGCAGATTGCGATAAAGGGTATGGCGGGTGACTTCATCGTCGAACCGGAGGCTGTTGTAACCTACCCCGCAGGTACCCGGCGCCCCCAGTTCCGCAAGAATCCGTTTGATAAACTCGATCTCCGGCATCCCTTCGGCGTGGGCCTTCTGGGGGGGCAGTCCGGTCACCAGCGCCGCCATGGGCTGCGGCAGGCAGTCGCTTGCGGGCCTGGAATAGATCATCAGAGGTTCGCCGACCACGTTCAGGTCTTCGTCGGTGCGAATACCGGCAAATTGAGAGGGCTTGTCTGCCCCCGGGTCTACCCCCCAGGTCTCATAATCGTGCCAATACAAGGTTGTCCCAGACAAAGCGTTCTCCCCTTTCCTATTCCGTCTGCAGGTGTATCCACCAACTGCGCGCCATGGTAACCCACCGGGCAATCATCGCGCAGGTTGCAATGCCCTCATCGCCCATTAAAATCCCGCCTTCTTCGATATACTCCCATTTTCAAGAATCGCCACGGGATAATGCCCCCCTTATGAATATTCGCCAGCAGCTTAACGACATTTTCCAGACCGCCATGACCGCCGCGGGAATTCCCGCCGAGTGCACCCCGGCGGTGGCGCCGGCCAAGAAGGCGGGCTTTGGTGACTACCAGGCCAATGGCGCCATGGCAGCGGCCAAAAAAGTGGGCAGTAATCCCCGCGAGCTGGCAGCCAAAATCATCGAGAACCTGGGTGAACAGCCCATGATCGAAAAAGTGGAAGTGGCCGGTCCCGGCTTTATCAACATCCACCTGAGTGAATCCTGGCTGGCCGGCACCCTCGCCGCCGCGCGCGCCGATACGCGCCTGAATATCCGTAAGGCCGTTGAACCGCAGACCGCGGTGCTGGATTACTCCCACCCCAACCTCGCCAAAGAAATGCACGTGGGCCACCTGCGCACCACCATCATTGGCGATGCCCTCGCCCGCCTGCTGGAGTTCCAGGGGCACACGGTGATCCGCCAAAACCATATGGGCGACTGGGGTACCCAGTTCGGCATGCTGCTGGCACATCTGGCGGACAAAATGGAAAACCAGGACGCCGAGGTGGCCCTAAAGGACCTGGAGGTCTTCTACCGTGAGGCCAAGGTCCGCTTCGACGAGGAAGAAGGCTTTGCTGATCGCGCCCGCGAATATGTGGTGAAACTGCAAGGCGGCGATGCGGACTGCCTGAAGCTGTGGCAGCGCTTTATCGACATCTCCATCAGCCACGCCGAAGAGATCTACGAAAAGCTGGGCGTTACCCTGCAACGCAAAGACGTCTACGCCGAAAGTCAGTACAACGACGACCTGCCGGTACTGGTGAAAGACCTGATCGAGCGCGGTATCGCCGTGGAAGACCAGGGGGCCATCGTCGCCTTCCTACCAGAAATGGCCGACAAGGAAGGCAATCCCAGCGTGGTGATCATCCAGAAGAAAGGCGGCGGCTATCTTTATGCCACAACCGACCTGGCCGCCATCCGCTACCGCGCCAATGTCCTGAAAGCAGACCGCATACTATACGTGGTGGACGCGCGCCAGACCCTGCATCTGCAGCAGGCCTTCACCGTAGCGCGCAAGGCCGGCTACATCGCCGACAGTCAGACACTGGAACACTGCGCCTTTGGCACCATGATGGGCGACGACGGTAAACCGTTTAAGACACGCACCGGGGGCACGGTAAAACTGGCGGAGCTGCTGGATGAAGCCGTTGAACGCGCCACTGCACTGGTGGCGGAAAAGAACCCGGAGCTGAGTGCAGAAGAGCAGGCAGAGATCGGTCGAGTGGTGGGCATCGGTGCGGTGAAATACGCCGACCTCAGCAAAACCCGCACCAACGATTACGTGTTCAACTGGGATGCCATGCTGGCGTTCGAAGGAAACACCGCGCCTTACCTGCAATACGCCTACACCCGTGTGCGCAGTATTTTCCGTCGCGCCGGCGTAGACCCGTCAGAACTGAAAGGCGATATCCTGCTGAATACCGATGCGGAACGCGCCCTGGCCATCAAGCTGAATCAGTTCGGCGAAGTACTGGATCAGGTAGCCAAAGATACCTTCCCACATGTGCTTTGTACCTACCTGTACGAACTGGCAAGCGCCTACATGGGCTTCTACGAAGCCTGCCCGGTACTCAAAGAAGGGGTCAGTGAAGAAGAGAAGCAGAGTCGTCTGCAATTGTGCGACCTGGTAGCCCGCACCCTGTCTACTGGTCTCGACCTGTTGGGTATTGAGACCCTGGAAAAAATGTAACGCAAATAGTTGTCAGGCGCTTTCCCGGGAAAGTGCCTGCTGCAGTACCTGCTGGGCGCTGGCAAGATCTGCATCGTGGATCAGCCAGAGCTCAGATTGCCAATCCAGATTGCCCTGTCCGCTCCCTTCCTTTCCTACACCGTCTCCACCCTCGATGGCTGGCTCCACCCGGGTTTGTTGCGTCAGTACCGGGTAACCGGCAGATTGCAGAAGATTGCGCAGATAGCTGCTGAGAAGCTGGTCGTCGGTGGTGTAGATTTTGCTCGCCATAGTGCGGACTGGTTAACCTTGCTGACCCTGGGTTCCGGGCTTGTGGCTCGGTGTCAGATCGAACATCAGTTGTGAAAAAATATTCCGCCGTTCCAGCACTCTGGGGGTACATCCGCGTGGAAAAACGGATCGGGATAAATTAAAGATAGACCAACCGGACAAACAGCGCCTGTCTATAGCGAAAGAAATTCGCGGCAATAGCGGCGCATATTGGCGAGGCGCGTCTGAAAATCCATCAGCGATTTTTCGATGAGCCAACCAACTCCAGCGGCCGCACCACACTGGCACATACCGCTTCACTGCCTTCAGTTGCATACACCGGCAATGTCTCGGTGTACAACTGGTATTTGTTTTTACCGTGTCGCTTGGCGTGGTACATGGCCATGTCCGCTTTCTGCAATATTCCCTCCAGGGTTTCTTCGTGGCCGTCGACCGCAACCACGCCCACGCTCATGGTAACAGTGACCAGTTTGTCGGCGATTTTTACCGGTTGCGCGACGGTATTCAGAAGCTTTTCAGCCAGAACACCATGGGCCTCCGCGCCTTTTACCCCACGCACGAACACACAGAATTCGTCACCACTCAATCGTGCAACAATGTCACCACACCGCATAACACTAAGCAGGCGCCGCGCGATGACACACAGCAGCTCATCCCCTCGCTGGTGCCCCAGGGTGTCATTGACCTGCTTGAAATCATCCAGGTCGATAAAAAACAGAAAGCTCTGCTCCTGTACATTCTCGGGCTGATGACGGGCGAGTTGCAGATGAAACTCCAACTGTTCCAGCAGGCTGAAACGATTCGCCAGCCCCGTCAGGCTGTCGTGCATGGCAATCTGTTCCAGCTGGGCCGTCTTGCGCGACACCATCTCATGCATATCCTGCAGCTGGTTGCAGACGGTAAGGCCGGTATTATCGAGAACATCCAACTCATCGCACTTTTCCGGATTTTTTTGTACCGGACGGATCAATTGACGCGCATCGTCAAAGCGGCCATTGGTCAGCAGAGGCAATGCCTGAGCCAGTCGCCGAAGTCGCACGATTGGCCCCCATAGCGTCCCCGCTACTGCTGCACTGAAAATCAGTGCGCCGAGCACGGAAAACAATAACAACAGCTGTACCGAATCATCGATGTGTTCCACCTGACCGGATACATCTTCGATAAATACAAATCGTGCACCATGTTCGTCCACACCCACATTCATGGTGCGAATATCAAATTGTCGATTGTCCAGTTCGTACAGTCGCGCGTGCTGGTGCAGCTCGTCCAGCGCCGCCACTTCACCGGCAACCCGGTTCAGCAAAGGCAACATTCGCTCACGGGAGGTCAGCGACAGAATTTCCCGCCGCCAACTGGCAAGATATTTTCCATTTTCCCCGGTGATATGAAGGGAGCGCTCCGCCGACAGAATGCCGATATCAGAGCCAGTCATTTCGCGAAAGCGTTGCAGCTGTTTTGCCAGGGGACGCTCAATCTGCAGAACGTAGTCCCCACCGCGGGCGCGCATGGGTACCGACAGGCTTTGTACACAGCCTGGTTCGCACGCCACCTGCTCCAGTGGCTGACCACCCATCAGCACCTGCGCCACTTTCTCGGCACTCAATTGACTGTATGGCGCACCCCAGCTCAATACCGGTTTGCTGTCGGCATCGTAGATTTTTAACGAGTGAAGATCCCAACTCTGCTGAAGCAGCTCCCACTGCCGGTCCATCGCCTTGCGCAGTTCATCCCGTGATGAAATATGCCCACGGGGATTGAGGGCAATCAACTCTGCCAAACGGGCCATCTCAAGACGGGACTGCTGCAACAGGCCTGCTACCTGAAACTGAAAGTTGAGGTGCCGGTGTTCGCGATTTTTGGTCAGCAGAGACTGCAGGCTGCCGTTGCCCAGCAGGATAAAAAACAGGCACATCGCCACGACCAGCAATGCGGAAAGCAGACAGGCTTTAAAGCGCAGAGTGTTGACGTTTGCCGAAGGCAACACGATAGATCCCCTTATTCCCTGGGTCGTTGGCTGTACGCGACTCCTGCGACAGCTTCTTATCAATCTTTGAGTATGGCGCAATTCTCCAGACCGGCTGGTGGGGCTACTGCGCCTGCAGACAAAAATAGCGCCACATTGCCAAAAACAGGATTTATGTCACAAATCTGACCCGCTCCCAGCATAACTTTGACCAGATAGTTCACCAATTGCCCACACACACTGCGGTTGCTAAGATGCGCGCCTTCTGGCGACCGGTATTACCCCACCGCGCGTGCACGTCTCACCGACGCAGCGGTGCCGGTAACTGGGCATGTTCACTCTGCCACACCATTATTACCGAATGCCGAACTCGGAAACCGTTGGTCACTGACCCGCGTGCCCCGTGAACTTGGACGGATCCGCTTTCCCGATCCACTTTGCTACTTTTGAGCGTTCGCGTTTCCCGGCAAGCCGTCGGCAAACGCCGTCAGCGTTTACAGGAATCCAACCACCATGACCCAGCCTTCCCTCAAGCAGTTGGAACAGCACGACGCCTTTATCCGCCGCCATATCGGCCCGGACGCCGCGCAGACCCAGGCCATGCTCGACACCCTCGGCGTCGCTACCCTGGATGAACTGATTGCAAAGACCGTGCCCGCCGCCATCCGCAAGTCCGATGATCTTGCCCTGGCCGACGCGGTAGACGAGCAGGAAGCGCTCGCGGAACTGAAAGCCCTGGCCAAACGCAACAAGATCTTCCGCACCTATATCGGTATGGGCTATCACGACACCATCACCCCCAACGTGATCCTGCGCAATGTGCTGGAAAACCCGGGTTGGTACACCGCCTATACCCCCTACCAGCCGGAAATCGCTCAGGGTCGCCTGGAAGGCCTACTGAACTTCCAGCAGATGATCATGGACCTCACCGGCATGGAACTGGCCAATGCCTCCATGCTGGACGAAGGCACCGCCGCCGCTGAAGCCATGGCCATGTGCAAACGCCAGGCAAAGCGCAACAAATCCAATGTCTTCTTTGTGGACGCAGACTGCCATCCGCAGACGATCGCCGTGGTACAGACCCGTGCCGAACACTTCGGGTTTGAAGTGGTTGTCGGCAACCCGGAAACCGAGCTGCCAGAAGAACTGTTCGGTGCCCTGTTCCAGTACCCGGGCTCCACCGGTGTGCTGCGGGATCTGACCGACCTGATCGCCAAGGTGCACGAAGCCAACGCGCTGGTCACCGTCGCCGCAGATCTGATGAGCCTGGTGGCCCTGAAAGCGCCGGGCACCATGGGCGCAGATGTGGTGGTCGGCTGCAACCAGCGCTTCGGTATCCCCATGGGTTACGGCGGTCCGCACGCCGGCTTCTTCGCCTTCCGTGAAGCCTACAAACGCTCCGCCCCCGGCCGTATCATCGGCGTATCCGTAGACAGTAAAGGCAAGCGTGCCCTGCGTATGGCCATGCAGACTCGCGAGCAACATATCCGCCGCGAAAAGGCCAACTCCAACATCTGTACCTCTCAGGTATTGCTGGCGGTGATGAGCGCTTTCTACGCGATCTACCACGGCCCCGAAGGCCTCAAAACCATCGCCGCGCGCATCCAGCGCCTCACCGATATTCTCGCCGCCGGCCTGACAGAAAAGGGCCTGAGCCTGACCCACGACAGCTGGTTCGATACCCTCACCGTTGCCGTGGGCGACAAGCAGTCTGAAATTTTTGATCGCGCTATCGCGGCAGAAATCAACCTGCGCAAAGTGGGCAGCGATGCTCTCGGCATCAGCCTGAACGAAACCACCAAGCTGGCGGACGTCTCCGAACTGTTGAACATCTTCGCCGGCACCGACCACGGTCTGGATCTGGAGAAGATCGACAGCGAACTCTCCGCCAAGGGTGTTGCCGGCGTACCGGCCAACCTGCAGCGCGACACCGACTTTATGACCCACCCGGTGTTCAACACGCATCATTCCGAAACCGAAATGCTGCGTTACCTGAAGACCCTGGAGTCCAAGGACATCGCCCTGAACCACAGCATGATTCCGCTGGGCTCCTGCACCATGAAGCTGAACGCCACCGCGGAAATGATCCCGGTGACCTGGCCAGAATTTGGCAAGCTGCATCCGTTCGCCCCCGCCGACCAGGCCGAAGGCTACCGCGAGATGTTCAAACAACTGGAAGCCATGCTGGCGGAATGTACGGGTTACGACGCCGTAAGCCTGCAGCCGAACGCTGGCTCCCAGGGTGAATACGCGGGCCTGGTCGCGATCAAGAAATATCTGGAAGCAAAAGGCGAAGGCCAGCGGGATATCTGCCTGATCCCCGCCTCTGCCCACGGTACCAACCCAGCATCGGCCATGATGGTAAGCATGAAGGTGGTAGTGGTTGCCTGTGACAACAAGGGCAACGTGGACGTGACCGACCTGAAAGCGAAGATCGAGGAGCACGGCGACCGTATCGCCGCGCTGATGGTCACTTACCCATCCACCCACGGTGTGTTCGAGGAAGGTATTCGCGAGATCTGCGAGCTGGTCCACAACGCCGGTGGCCAGGTGTACATCGACGGCGCCAACATGAATGCCCTGATCGGTGTCGCGGCTCCTGGCAAGTTCGGTGGTGACGTATCTCACCTGAACCTGCACAAGACCTTCTGTATCCCCCACGGTGGCGGCGGCCCCGGCATGGGTCCGATCGCCGTTGGCGAGCACCTGAAGCCCTACCTGGCCGGCCACCCGGTGACCGAAGTACCGGGCAACGATCCGGTCAACGGTACTATTTCCGCAGCCCCCTGGGGTTCCGCCAGCATTCTGCCGATCAGCTGGATGTATATCCGCATGATGGGTAAACAGGGTATGAAACTGGCCACCGAGACCGCGATCCTGAACGCCAACTATGTGGCCAAGAAACTGAGTGAGCACTACCCGCTGCTGTACAAAGGCAGCAACGGTTTTGTCGCCCACGAGTGTCTGATCGACCTGCGCCCGTTAAAAGAAACCAGCGGAATCACCGAAGAAGACATTGCCAAGCGCCTGATGGACTTCGGTTTCCACGCGCCTACCATGTCCTTCCCGGTAGCGGGCACCCTGATGATCGAGCCCACCGAGTCCGAAGCCCAGGAAGAGCTGGACCGCTTCGTGGAAGCCATGGCAACTATCCGCCAGGAAGCGGAAGACGTGGCCAACGGAAAATACTCTGCAGAGGACAACCCCCTGCACAACGCGCCACACACCCAAGACGACGTGATGAGCGACGAGTGGACTCACCCCTACAGTCGCGAAGTCGCCGGCCGCCCCGCCCCGTGGTTGAAGCACCACAAGGTCTGGCCCGCGTCCAACCGTATCGACAATGTGTACGGGGACCGCAACCTGATCTGTTCCTGCCCGCCAGTCGAGAGCTATATGGACTGAGTCCGGGACGACAGACACAAAAAAGCCGGAGCAATGCTCCGGCTTTTTTGTTTGCGCCTACAAATAGCGCAAAATAATCATGCGGGGACTAACTGACGATTCCGGTACCAGTGATTTACCCGCAAAGCCAGAGCGATAATGCCGAGACTAATCGCCACCGTAGCACCACTTACGTACTCACTGCTGAGCGCCCCCAGAAAACCGGATTCCGGAACGGTGTCGGTGTGCTGGTAGCTGGCCGCTGCCATCCCCGTGTAATGCATGCCGCACACCGCAATCCCCATCACCAGTGCACTGCCAAATTTTTGCCACGAACCATGCAGATGGAACGCCATCCACAGTGCCGCAAATGACGCCGCCACCGCGATAAGTACGGAAATAATCAGAATATTCAGATCATACTCGATTTCCGCCGGCATCAGCATGGCGTCCATCCCCATGTAGTGCATACCAGCCACCGCGGCCCCCATAAAAACAGAGGTCGGCATCAGCTTTTCCAGGGTAAAGCGCCGTGCGCCGAGAATCGCGAGGCCTGCGGTACAGGCGGCTACCGCAATGACGATTGAGAGCAGGGTTTTAAACACGTCGTAAGACATGGGCATATGCGACTCGAGCGCCAGCATACCCACAAAATGCATGGACCAGATGGCGCCCCCGCCCATCGCCAGACCGGCAAAAGCGATAGCCCGCCAGCGGTCGGCCTTGAGGATCGCCTCGCGGATGCCGGTAACCAGCTGTAGCGCTGCAAACGATCCCAAAACGGAAATTGCGTAAGAAAGAACAACCAGTGGCAGGCTGTACTGATCAAGCATTAAGTTTTCTCCCTAAAAATTTAGTGCCGAGGCGAAAAGCCGCGGATTATAGGGAGAGCAAAATGTGACCGTCGGGCCTTAACAGTTCTTTACGCTAAACTGGTCGACCAGATGAACGGAATGCCAATATGGAGATTTTAACGCCAAAGCCGGAGCATGGCTCCGGCTATCTAGGTTGGGAGGCTAGCGACTGTCAGATAGCGAGCTCTTCTCGCTGGCGACGGCGGTGGCTGCCAATGGCCAGGGTCAGCACCAACGAAGTGGTCACAACCAGGAAGATGCTGATACCCAGGTATTCACCACCCAATGAGCCTGCGAACCACGCCTCATTGACAATATTGGTGTGCTCATAGCGCGCGGCCGCCATACCGGTGTAGTGCATGCCGCAAACGGCCACGCCCATCAGCAGGGAACTACCGATCATCTGCAATTTCCCACGCATATGAAATGCCATCCACAAAGCGGCACAGGATGCGATTACACCAATAATTACCGAGATAATCAGAATGTTCAGGTTATAGGAAACTTCCATGGGCATAATCATTGCCGCCATCCCCATATAATGCATACCGGCTACACCGCAACCCATAAAGATCCCGGCGGGCAAAAGCTTGTCAAAGCTGAATAACCCAATACCCGCGATACCAAGACCAACAGAGCAAGCGGCCATTGCAATAAACGCGGACAGTACGGTCAGAAATACGTCGTATGTCACCGACATCCCCATGTCATAAGCCAACATGGCGATAAAGTGCATCGTCCAAATAGCGCCACCGCCCATTGCGGCACCCGCTTTGATAATCGCCTTTTTCTTTTCAGCCTCATCCCGCGCAGCCGGAATTGCCACCGCCAGCTGTAACGCAGTAAATGAGCCTAATACTGCAACCAAAAATGAAAGCCCTACGAGCACTGGATTATATTCTGCGACCATTTCCCTTCCCCATCTTAGGATTTATTTTTCAATCGAAAACGTAACGAACAACCCTGTTAAAAACCGGTCAATCAACCACCTCAAACACACACTCAGAGGCGCCCTCACTCCGACACTGCACTTCCCGGACAACCACCCGACTGCTCGCTCCCGATTCATGCAGCAGCCCCTGCAGGAAACCACAGAAAAAGTCACCATTGCGGCAATGTGATCCCGGAAGACAGAATGGATTGTTTTTCACGTGCACCGCAAAATCGTGCGTTTCCGCGGGCAGTAAGGCACGCAGAGCCGGTTGCGCAATCTGGCGCAGCGCACTTTTTAGATCCAGTTGGCCGCCCAGAGCGTAATCCCGCTTGTATACCCAGGCTCCAACACGTACCCCGATAAACTTCAGGCTGGGGCCCCATTGCGCGTCGCTGACCTGCTGCTGTAGCTCCAGCAGTTGTGGGAAAATTTTCGGGTAGCTTTTTGCAAGCTTGGGTAACACCGGCTCAACGATGCTGATATCCGGTGTGGAAGCCGCAGGTTTTTTACGAGGTGTCGCCGCTGCCTGCGCCGCCCTTGGTGTAGCCGCAGGTGCCCTGCGCGCCGTGGCACTGTGGCCCTGTTGTACACCCGGGCTAGTTACAGGGTTTGCCTGCACGGAAGGCGAGTGGTCAGCCTCGAAACCGGTGACCAGAGGATGGGAACTCAACTGGTCTTCCAGTTCGAGCAGCCGGCCCTTGTCTCCACTCAGTTTTAACCACAATTGCACACCAGTGGGGGTCGACATCATGCGCTGACGATGTAAGGTAAAACCGCACGCAATAACAACACTCCCCATTTCCCGCAATAAGCCATCTTTGATGTCAGAAAATACGGTTACTTCAATATCCATATTGCCGCCTGTTTCTTTTAATAATCTTTTTACTTCGCGTTAATCGCTATTTTTATTACTGCATCCGGTAATGACACGGGGCCATACCTGTGACCGGAAAATACGTTCGATTCAAAAAGAAATGACTTTACGGTGTTAACCAGTTCACTAATTTAATAATTAGTTATAGCACTTATTTCCTATTTTTTAGTCCGGACTCAAGCGGTCGTCAAATCAATGGATAAATAAGGCCAGAGTGAACGAGAAGAACAGGGAGGAAACGAAATGACCAAGCAGTCCATTGTGACTATCTATTAGCTACAAATGGTTACAAACGGTTAAAGAGGCAACAACCTAACTAAATTAGCGCCAATTTTTGATGGGAAGCGATGCCTGAAATTCGCAAAATAATCACTATAAAAATTATGAAAGCCGCGAAACCATCCTAACGGGGTACACGGCGCGAAACCCTATTGATAGGAATATCTCTCCTAATGAAAAAAGTGACAATCACCCCTATAGATTTTAACTATTAAAGTATTTGGCAGTTGCAGAAAAGCCTTCAAATAGAGCAATTCTTAACCGGGGAAAATTCTATCGCGGGGGGAAGGCATGGATATGGCGACAGAAGAAGCACGCAAGGGTCGAGCAATACTGGTTTAAAATTCTAAAAATCTCGATAAGAATGATTGGAATAGCGTCCAATAACATATTATTGGGAAATAATTCTATCTTGTCGCGAATTTCATTGTCTGGTTTTTAGGCAGCCATTTGGCAGATGGTCAACCTCAGCTACCGCGATCATCTCGCGGCAGCATCCCGACATTCCCCCCTCACCTCGCCACCCAGCTGAGACACCACGCGATCGATCACAAAGTAACCGTCCCGACAGAAGCCGGTTTCCCGCAATTTCAATTCCATCGCGTAATCAAAATCCACACGCTGACCGCGGCCGGCACGCCCGCGCCCCAGGTCCTGTTGTCGTACCATACCTCCGCGCATTTGCGGGCTCTCGGTATAAGGCCCCCGAAGCTGCGGCGCAGCCATTTCCAGGGAATAGGTAAAACGTTTGGACCCATTTGCCGCGATCTCGGTGTGGAACGATTCTTTCAAACCGGGGTTTGGTGCTGTGGGCTCACTGGCACAACCGGCCAAAATTAAAGCTGAAAATGCGATTGCGCAACGAGTAACCACAATAACTCCCCATTCAAATTTATCTCGACAAGCATCATCCCGGACCAGGATCGGAATCCAGCTCACATGCGGAGTAAACACTCTACAGAATTGGATAGCGATATTCGCCGGTATGACGCCATCTAATGGCCTAATGGCTATTTAAAGACTACGGTACGGTTACCGTGAATAAAGACCCGCTCTTCCAATACCAGCTGCAGTGCCCGGCTCAGCACCTGTTTTTCCACATCCCGGCCAGCGCTGGCCATCGATTCCGCAGAGTAACCATGATCCACATGGATAATGTCCTGCTCAATAATCGGCCCCTCATCCAGATCATCCGTCACAAAGTGCGCGGTAGCGCCAATAATCTTCACACCGCGCTCAAATGCCTGCTGGTAAGGCTTTGCCCCGATAAACGCGGGCAAAAAGGAATGGTGGATATTAATGATACGGCTCTTGAAGTGCGCAACGAACTGCGGCGTAAGTACCCGCATATATTTCGCCAGGATCAGATAATCGGGATCATAGCGGTCAACCAGCTCGGTGACCTTTGCCTCGTGTTGAGCCCGTTCCAGGTTATCGGCAGGCACCCAGTGAAACGGGATATCAAATTTTTCCACAAGCGGCTGCAGCACCTGATGGTTACCGATCACCGCAGCGATCTCCACATCGAGAGCGCCGGAATAACACTTCATCAAAATATCACCGAGGCAATGGGATTCCTTGGTGACCATCAACACCAGCCGCTTGCGACCGCTGGCCACGAGCTTGCGTGAAGCGCCCTCGGGCAATGTCAGATCGAGGTCTTCCAGCAGGGTGACATCGTTGAAAATGCCCTCCAGCGCCGTGCGCATAAAGAAACGCCCCTGCGCCCGGTCCACAAACTCGTCGTTCTTGGTGATATTCAATTGGTGCTTGTAGCAGATGTTGGTGATCTTAGCGATCAAGCCCTTCGCATCCGGGCAGTCCGTTAGCAGTATCTTCTTTTCCATCGTCAAAAATCAGACTAATTGTTCAGAGGGCTGACTATACACTATGCGCATTCCTGTACCTGCCATACAGGGCAAACTTTATACAACTTCGGGGATAGAACCAGGAGAACTATGGATAAGCAACTCTTCGCCGACCATTTGGCCACACTCTGCAAACGCTACGACGATATCCTCGAACAGTGCGGCTTTGACACACTGAATGTCTTCAGCGGTGCACCGACCGTTCAATTCCTCGACGACAACTACTACCCGTTTCGGGTAAATCCCCAGTTCAAGGCTCTGGTACCGGTTACCGACAATCCTCACAGCTGGGTGATCTATCGCCGCGGGCAAAAGCCGAAACTCCTGTTTTATCGCCCGGTAGACTTCTGGCACTACGTCCCTCCCGCTCCCCAGACATTCTGGAGCGATCAGTACGATATCGAACTGCTCTCCAAGCCCGATGAGGCAAAAGCGTTTCTATCCGGGGAGAACGCCGCATTTATCGGAGAAACAGCGCGGTTTGACGGCTGGGAAATTGGCCAGCGCAACCCCCAGCACCTGATCGACCAGCTGCACTGGGCCCGCGCCTACAAAACGCCCTATGAATTCGCCTGCCTGCGCGAGGCCAATCGCATCGCCGTAGGCGCACACCAGGCGGCCGAAGCAGCATTCCGGGCTGGCGCCAGCGAGTTTGAAATCAACCTCGCGTATATGAAAGCCGCCGGGCAAGGCGAGAACACCATGCCTTACGGCAATATTGTCGGCCTGAACGAGCACGGTGCCATCCTGCACTACACCCATCTCTCTACTGAGCCGCTGCCAGAGAGTGAACGCCGCAGCTTCCTGATTGATGCGGGTGCCGACTGCAATGGCTACTGTGCAGACATCACCCGCTCCTACGCCTACCGTGAGGGCGAGTTTGGGGACCTGGTCACCGCAATGCACGAGAAAGAAAAGGAACTGGTTGCCGGCCTTACACCAGGAGCCTCCTACCTTGAATTGCACAAAAGCTGTCACCACAAAATCGGCCAGCTACTGCAACAATTCGGCGTGATCAAAACCTCGCCCGAAAGCGCAGTGGAATCCGGCCTCACCGGCACCTTCATGCCCCACGGCCTGGGTCACTTCCTCGGCCTGCAGGTACACGACGTGGGCGGCCACCAGACAGCTCCCGAAGGCGGCACCACTCCACCACCGGCGGAATACCCCTTCCTCCGTACCACGCGCACCATCGAAGAGAACCAGGTTTTTACCATCGAGCCCGGCCTGTACTTTATCGACAGCCTGCTGGCGGAACTGAAAGAGTCCCAACTGGCTGATGAAGTGAACTGGGATAAAGTGGAGAAACTGCGTCCGTTTGGAGGTGTGCGCATCGAAGACAATGTGATCGTGCACGCTGATCGGATTGAAAATATGACGCGAGATTGCTACGGAGAGTGATCTGCCTGTGGGAGCCACCCTGCAGGGCTGGCTCCCACACCCCAACCAATACGTACGTACCAATTTCGTACGAATAATAGCCAAGCCTTATTCTCTTATATATGATTCCTCCCATTCAGATATTCAAAGGGAGTTGAATCATGTTTGCGAATAAAGGCGTCAAACAAAATATCGTGATTGCCGGCAAATCCGCCGGTAAAGTGGTCACCATCACCCCGCAAGCGGAACCCGTTTACAACGAAATCCGCAACCTCGCCAAACAGGGCAACTACTGGGCCCAGATCACCGTCAATGCCCTACACCAACTGACCTCTGGCCGCCTGCACCAGGATAATATCTTTATCAAACCCGGCCCCGTGCATCGCGGTGGCGAGGAAGAGTTCGTGATGATCCTGCCCGGGTGCAAAGTGACTGTGGAGAAGCAATCCAAAGATACATTCAAGGTTGTCTATTTTGAGGCGGATGCTGGGTATGCGGAGCTGCAAGGCAGCAAGGCAACTGCCGGAATATTTAACGCAAAGCATTCGAAATCGAAATGGACCGCTAAAAAAAGTAGTGATGGAGAAATTCGAAAGGATGAAGGAAGGCTTGTCGCAATATGTGACTCTAGGTACTCCGATCAGAATATTGCTGCCACGACAATCGCTCCTGGAGTCGCCGCGAGCCACTATAGCCCTGAGGTAGGAGAGCGAGATCTCAGAAAGACTGGCTTCGACTTCCACCTTACCCCGGGCTTGGGACGTATCGGAGGCTTAACCAAATTAAAAGATGCAATCAAACCGTATGACAATACGAAGATACATCAGTCGGCAATACTTTTAGCTCGCTCGATGTACAAAGCGAGAAAAATAAAAAATGTCAGCTGGATTGCGGAACGAGGCGGCTCCGCAATTCTTACCCAAGCACTGAAAATATTAGCAGACCAAGGAAAAACACTGCCAGGTCATAATGTATTTCTGTTCGATCCTAAAACCTCTCAAACAAAGGTTATCGAAAACGCACATCGGCTGAAAATGAATGTAGGTAGGAAAATAAGCCGTGTGTCCACATTCAACATTACTGGCGTAATGGGTTCAGCCTCGGCATCGGTATATCGACTCCGACATGAAAAAGGTTACAAAATAGGTCAAACAGTCGGCGATGCAGCTCAACTGGGAGCCCTCTTGGGTACCGGAGCGGGTCTCGCAACGTCTGTTGCCGGAGTAGCTGGAATCAATATCGGAGCTATAGCCGGCGGCGTTGGTGTTGCGGGGGCCGCTGCCGTTCCCGCGATTGGAGCGTTCTTGAAGGCGTTATCACAGGCTAAACCATATATAAAGAATATGAAATCAATTGGGGATGCCGCAATGGCGGTTACAGAAAGTGTTTCACCTCGAATTCACAATAAGATTAAGAGCAAGTTCTAATGCTGGATTTCATAAAGTATTCAAGGTTCAAATTTCGAGATTATAGAAAACCCTGCGTTCCAAAGGGACCTAATTTCTCGTCAGCTAAGACTTACAAATACCGCTTACAGGGAAGCGCTATTTCATTTAAAGCGCCTAAGCAGATTCACTTATTCCGTCCCAATTCCGAACAGTTTACCTCTAACTGGAAAGACGATGACCTACGAGATTTGAAGATCACAGAAATAGATACGTTTAATGATTCGTGGGCTTCTAGTACTATTCTTACTCGAAAATACGCTTTATTCGGACCTTGGTTTACTGGAGAATTGGCCAGAGCAGATCTATTTTTGGCAGCGATATGCCCAGCTAAGGAGCCGAAGAATCTAAATTTTCTACACCCTAGAGCCTTTGAGACTGCGATTTCTGGATATTTAACCGCCGACTATGGTTGTATGAAATCCGAAGATGGCTCTGCAGATTTCAAGGGACCACTTGGCTGGGAACCAATTAGGGGATTCCCTGTTCCTGCGGCCCGTTTTTCAGTAGAGAGTGAGTGCTGGGACAGCCGGAATATACTCTTTTGTTTTCCAGTATCTTCCAACCGAATATTAATGTTTCATTTTAGTTTTGATCAGTCTGCTGCAGGCACATTCGAAGAAGTTGATGCGATCATTAGTCCTGAGCCAGCCCAAAACCTGATTGAAAATATTATCAACAGTATAGAGTTCTCTCCATCTCCAGAGCTAGAAAAGGAGCTGGCCGAGTTACGCAAAACCTGCCCAGACTTATCGGTAAGTAAAGACTTCCCGCCCCTCAAGTGGCCGGCCACGGTTGACGAGACCGGTTTGAATATCGTGGAGCTGAACGCGGAACGCCGAAAGGCATTGGCAGGATAGAAATTACTGGGCTCCTAGATTGCCCGTTGATTTCAGGGTTGATTTTACCGGTGACGTGATATTCAATCATTTTCATGTTTTCCCTAACAAGCATGAACCCAGCTAAAGATGATTGAACTGCGACACCTGAAGGCCCTGGTCACCCTGCGGGAGACCGGCAGTATGGTGCGGGCTGCTGAGCGGTTGCACCTCACCCAGTCTGCCCTGTCCCACCTGTTCAGGGAGATGGAGGAGCGACACGAGCAGGCACTGTTCGTGCGTAAATCCCGCCCACTGCAATTTACCACTGCCGGATTACGTCTGCTGCAGCTGGCCGACGAAGTGCTGCCCCGAGTCGCTGTTGCCCAGCGGGATATCGCCCGGCTCGCCTCCGGCCAGGCTGGGCGATTGAATATTGCTATCGAATGTCACAGTTGTTACCAGTGGCTGATGCCGACCCTGGACGCCTACCGGGACGACTGGCCAGAGGTCGAACTCGACCTGTCCAGCGGCTTCCACTTCGCCCCCCTACCCGCCCTCACCCGTGGCGATCTCGATCTGGTGGTCACCAGTAACCCCGACGATTCACTGAAAGGCATCCACTACGAGCCGCTGTTCAGTTTCGAGATGTGCCTGGCTGTCAGCCGCAAGCACCCACTTGCTGACAAGAAGTGGGTCACACCGGAAGATCTGGAAGATGAAGTGCAGATCACCTATCCGGTAGAACGGGAACGGCTGGATATATTTCAGAACTTTCTCGACCCGGCGGGTGTGGAACCACATTCGGTGCGCACAGCGGAGTTGACGGTGATGATGGTACAGCTGGTAGTGAGTGGGCGCGGTGTGTGTGCGCTCCCCAATTGGGCACTTTACGAATATTTACAGAAAGGTTTGGTACAACAGCTTAGACTGGGCAAGAGTGGTCTATGGAGTACACTCTATGCAGCCGTGCGCGAAGAGATGCTGGAACAGGCATTTCTGCAGGATTTTTTCACCACCGCGAGAGATACCTGCTTTGCCAACCTCAACGGCGTGCGCGCGGCAACCACTGGCGTAACCTGAACGATAAAACGAACACCATAAGGGGAAGTTTATGGCCTCCACTCCCAATAGCTGGAGCAAAGCACTCAAAACGCTACACTGGCTGATTGCTTTTTTTATTCTGTTTGCCTGGGCATCCGTCGAGCTGCACGAATTTTATGAGAAAGGCGACCCCATGCGCGGCTGGTGGATGGTGGTGCATTTCTCTCTGGGCTTTTCAGTACTCTTCCTGGGCCTGTTCCGCCTCTACTGGCGCGCCACCCATGGGCGCCCGACACTCTATGGCAGTGGGCTGCAGAAACCCGTATCGCTACTTGTACAAAGTCTGATGTACATCATCATGATCGGCATGCCCCTGTCCGGGCTGATGATGCGGCAGTTCGCCGGCCGCGATACACCACTGTTCTGGCTGTTTGACCTGCCGTCTTTCGTGGCAAAAAACACCGACCTCGCCAAGCAACTTGCATTTATCCACAAGGAATTTTTGTGGAATGCACTACTGGTGCTACTGGTACTTCATATCGGCGGGGCCCTGTGGCATCACTTTGTCACCAAAGACAATACCCTGCGGCAGATGTTGCCGTTTGGGAAAACCAGATAGCAGGTATGAATTTCGGATAAACAAAAAGGGCACCGCAAGCGGTGCCCTTTTTGTTTGGCTGGATACCGGCCTTCGCCGGTATGACGGAAGCCTGCGCCATGACGGGAGCGCGTCATCCCGGACTTGATCCGGGACCCAGATGACTCGAAGTGCGGAGCTTCGCTTCCCTGGATACCGGCATTCGCCGGCATGACGGGAGCGTGTCATCCCGGACTTGATCCGGGATCCAGATGATTCGAAGTGCGGAGCTTCGTTTCCCTGGATACCGGCCTCCGCCGGCATGACGGGAGCCTGCGGCATGACGGGAGCGTGTCATCCCGGACTTGATCCGGGATCCAGATGACTCGAAGTGCGGAGCTTCGCTTCCCTGGATACCGGCTTTCGCCGGCATGACGGGAGCCTGCGGCATGACGGGAGCGCGTCATCCCGGACTTGATCCGGGATCCAGATGACTCGAAGTGCGGAGCTTCGTTTCCCTGGATACCGGCATTCGCCGGCATGACGGGAGCCTGCGGCATGACGGGAGCGCGTCATCCCGGACTTGATCCGGGATCCAGATGACTCGAAGTGCGGAGCTTCGCTTCCCTGGATACCGGCTTTCGCCGGTATGACGGGAGCCTGCGGCATGACGCGAGCGCGTCATCCTGGACTTGATCCGGGATCCAGATGACTCGAAGTGCGGAGCTTCGCTTCCCTGGATACCGGCATTCGCCGGCATGACGCTTGAGGCTTAATCCCGCGGTTTTTTCGGCTTGCGTTTCTTGGCCTCGAACGGCGGCTTGCCGCCCTTACCGCTGCCGCCCTGCTCCGCAAACTTGGAGATATTCATCGGGCGGCCGTTTACGCGCACTTTTTTCAGGTGCTGGAAGATCTCTTTGGGCATGCCTTCCGGCAGGTCCACAGTGGTGTAGTCCGGGTAGATCTCGATGCGGCCGATGTAGGAGCTGTCCAGATCCACTTCGTTGGCGATGGCGCCCACCACGCTACCGGGACGCACGCCGTGTTCGCGGCCGACGTCGATACGGAAGCGCTCTTTGCCTTCATCCGGCGGGCCAACGTGCTTTTCTTTGTCGAAAGGCTTTCGCTCGCGCTTGTTGCGTTTGCGATCATCGCGGTCGCCACGGCGGTCATCGCGATCATTAAAGTCGCGCTGTTTGGGTTCGCGCTCGTCCAGTAACAGTGGCTGATCGCCCTGGGCCATGGCGGCAAGGGCCGCAGCCACGTCCAGCGGATCCACTTCATTCTCAGACAGATACTGATCCACCAGATCACGGAACGGCGCCAGGTCGCCGTCACCCTGCAGCGTGTCGGAAATACGCTGGCGGAATTTCTCCATGCGCGAGGCGTTTACCGCTTTCGCAGTGGGCAGCTCCAGGCGCTCAATGGGCTTTTTGGTGGCCTTTTCGATCACGCGCAGCATACGGCGCTCGCGAGGGGCCACAAACAGAATGGCATCACCCTCACGGCCGGCACGACCGGTACGGCCGATGCGGTGAATATAGGCTTCGGTATCGTAGGGGATGTCGTAGTTGATCACGTGACTGATGCGCTTCACATCCAGACCACGGGCAGCCACGTCGGTGGCCACCACGATATCCAGGCGGCCTTTTTTCAGCTTATCAATCACCTGCTCACGCAGGTTCTGAGCCATATCCCCGTTCAGGGCAGCACTGGCAAAACCCCGCGCCGCGAGCTTGTCGGCGATCTCCACTGTGGCGTTCTTGGTGCGCACAAAAATGATGGTGCCATCTACCGGCTCGGCTTCCAGAATCCGGGTCAGCGCATCCATCTTGTGGAGGCCACCCACCGGCCAGTAGCGCTGGCGGATAGTATCGGCAGTCTCGGTTTTCACCTTGATCTTTACGTCCACCGGATTGTCCAGGTGGTCGCGGGCGATCTTGGCGATCTCGCGGGGCATGGTGGCGGAGAACAGCGCAATCTGGCGCTCGTCCGGGATCTGCTCCAGTACCCACTCCACATCGTCAATAAAGCCCATACGCAGCATTTCGTCGGCTTCGTCGAGCACCAGGGTCTTCAGGCTAGACAGATCCAGGGTGCCCTTGCGCATATGGTCCATGACCCGGCCGGGAGTACCCACGACCAGCTGCACACCGCGCTTCAGTTGCTGGATCTGGCCGCGGTAATCCGCGCCGCCGTAAATCGGCGCAACGTGGAAACCTTTCAGATTGGCCGCATAGGACTGGCAGGCTTCCGCCACCTGGATGGCCAGTTCACGGGTTGGCGCCAGTACCAGAGCCTGGGGGCGCTTGTTTTTCAGGTCGAGGCTCGCCAGCAGAGGGAGCGCAAATGCCGCTGTTTTGCCCGTTCCTGTCTGTGCCTGGCCCAATACGTCGCGGCCTTCCAGGAGTGACGGAATAGTCTGCGCCTGGATGGGGGACGGGGTTTCGTAGCCAAGTTTTGTGACAGCGTCGAGAATTTCAGCGGGCAGGCCCAACTGGTCAAAACCAGTGGCCGTGGGGGTATCGGTCATATTGGAGTTCACTTGAATATACATGGAGGCCGGGCCGGGCCACAGGACCCATCAAGGGTAACCATAGCGCACGGCGGAGGATTGCTGGGCAAGGCGAAGAAGCCCATTAATAGCACCGGCTATTTCAAGCTTTTTCAACTCTGAGACAGGGGCCTGTGGCGAGGAGGTCTGTTACCCAATACATCTTTTGCCCCGCTAGTGGCCACATCAGGGCTGGGGGAACAAAAGGCTGCGCAGTCTACCAGTTTGACAGCAGACTGCCAGTTTATTTTTTGACCGGGTAAGCCTAAGGTCACGCTGCCGCGTATTCTTTCTCGTCGGCAACTTCAGGGACATCACTTTCGATATCAGCCACCAGAGAGGGAGACATACGCACCCAGGCGAGTGCGACCGCGTGGTCCAGATTTCTGAAAAAGCTGCCATCCAGCTGGGTCTGCTCGTACAAATAGGTGCGAAACGCCTCAAACAACCCATTATCCACCGGCTGGGCAGACTGCCAGAAGTCATCGAGCTTGCCCTGATGCGTCAATCCCCGCTGGTCGTAGAGCCCGCGGCCGAGGGTGATGGTTGGCACTCCGTGCAATAGCGCCGATATACCGACCGTACTGTTTATGGTGATAAGACCCTTGGCGTGATCCAGCAAGGTGGGGAGATGCAGGTCATGGCAGTAAACAATCCGCCCGGAAACTCCGTGGGCGCGAGCCAGCTTCTCAATCAGACTTCCATAGTGACAAAACCCCCGATCCATCGGGTGGTGCTTGATCACCAATAGTTCATTCTGGGCAGCGCCTTCAGCAAACGAACGGACGACTTCGCCAATAGAATCTTCTATCCCCGAATAACTCGAGTGCTCTCGGATCTGGAAATCATCCTGGGTCTGCAGCGCGTACAGGTAAAACTCGCCGCTATGGCGCTCCGTCAAAGCCCGCAGGTACTTGCGCTGAGTGAGTTTGTACACGCCTTTCCGGTAACCGCTTTTCAGCCAGCAGATACCCTCTTGAAGCCAGTTTCGTGGGCGGTGGTGGCGGTAATGGGGAAATTCTCGCTGGGCGATTCTGGCAGAAATGTAATAGGCGACCGCAAAATAGGCGCGCTGCCAGAAAGTGCGGCCAATATGCACATTGGCGCTACGGTTGTGGGGTTGGTAACGCCGGACAGTTTCTGGCGTCCAGTCCGTGAGAGAAAAGCCGTTGACACCGCCCTGCTCCAACGTCACAAAATCCGGACGCAGGTACCCTTCCTCAAATACCCAGAAAGCCACCCCCAGCTGATCACAGATTGCACGGGCTTCGCGGTGATACTCGCGGCAATCACCATAGACAACCACCGAGTGAATGTCATGCTGGCGCAGGTAGCCTGCAAAATACTCTGGCCAACTGGCGCGGCCACCGGTGTAGTCCACCTGGTGATCCGCCCAGGCAAAGAACCGATCTCCGCCGTTAAAATTGATCTTGTGCGTGGCAATGCCACACGCAGAGAAATAACGGGCGCACCGCGCAAAAAACGGACCGTGCGGCCCCTGCAAGAATACGACCCCTGTCATCCCCCCCCCCAATTCGCCCCACGCAAGTATCGACACTTAGCGGAGCTCAAAATACGCGGGTAAAAACCGCGAACAGTACGGCTGAATACTTATTGGCCAACAAAAAATTAATTTTCACATTGGCAATATAATTAAGGTGCGAAACTATATCCTACAGTGTGATACATGTCTCGTTTCAAATTGGCTCGTTAGAGCTATCGGGAAAATCGCCCGCTATAGCTTCGCTGCTCTCCACTCGCGAGTCGCGTACTATCCAGTTTTTGCAAAACCTTGCTCCATCCCCACTCAAACGCGCGCGCCGTCGATTTCGGCCACAACGTGAACAACGGGTTAAACGGGTTGTCCCGTGCCTGCATCCACACAGTCATGCGATGCGAGCGTTCGGCCGCCTCACCCCGGCAATGAAAGCCGTACACATTGGCCACCACCAGCGTATTTGCCGGTACATGAAATGTTTTCGGCTGTAATCCCATTTTCTGTAGGTCTGTGGCACTGACCCGGAAGGACCCGTCCCAGTATCGCGCGGGATCCCGTGCGGCCCCCTGCTTACTAGCCTCCAGACTCTGACGATACTCCCATTGCAGGCGTCGCCAGCTCAAACGATGAGACCCGGGAACATAGACGAAAGGGCCATTCCGGCCGTCGGTACCGTCAACATACAGCCACCCCTTTACACACGGATGAAATGTATCCGCGTGCATATCCCGTTGTGGATCGGGCCTCGGTACCACATTGGCCTGATTACACAGGTTCTCAACGTAATATAACGGCCGCCGGTTCTTGGACGAGCAGTAACGCATCAGGCGATCGAGCGCTGGATTTTCAACCAGCGCACGCGTTTCAGGCATCTTCGAACGCTCAGCGCCAGTAATAAATAGCCGCTGAGTCAGTGTGGTACCCTCCACAAACTCGCGCACAGCACCTTCGTATCCCTGCAATTCCTGCGCCAGACGCTGAAAATCTGCGGCAGGCAGGAAGTCGCGCTTCAGAATAAAACCGTGTTTGCGGAATTGACGACGGTCCGCCGCCGGCACCAACGGCGACAGTATAAAAAGACGAAAGCGGAACAGCAGGTGCGCCACCACAACGCGCCCCACATGCAACCCGCACCGGTTCAGCCAGTAGCTGCCAATAATCGGGTTGTGCTTAAAGCTCTTCCCCCAAGACACCAACTCCAGCAACCACTTGGGTAGCAGATAAAGCTTTTTAACAGATTTCGAACCCACGAGCCCCCCAATCCCCCGACGCCGCTGCTTCCCGGTACACAACCGCCTCGGCTCCTTCAGTGTTATTAAAATCTCATCGTTTAAAGAAGCGATTGCGCACCAACCGGTAGAGTCCGCGCTCCCAACCAGGCGGACAAGATCTGGTGCGCTGCGCCTCCAAGATCTGTACAGCGGTTTCAGTATCTACAATATCGCCACTTTTCGGGTCCACATAAGTGGGGTACAGAATCAGAGTGGCCGCTACCAGCTCATCGAGCGTGCGTTTGCGGCCTCGCACCTTCATGCAACGGCGCACTGCTGCAAGCTGCAACAGGCCATCGGGCACCGCATCCACACCATCACCCAGCAACCGGTCCTCTGTCAGCCCCCAACCGGCATAAAATGGCAACCCGTAAGTGACCACTTTTACTCCCCGAAGCAACGCCTCAAATCCGCTCAGAGAACACAGCGTATGCACCTCGTCCACCTGTTCAAGGATTGCCGGCATGGGCACATCTGTCAGCAGCTGATCGTACAGCTCGTCAGTATCGGCAACCAGTTCCCCCACCCGGCCGCCGGCCAGCACGTCCGGGTGCGGCTTATAGATAATGTGCGCATCCGGGTTCGAGCGGCGCACCTGGGTCAATAATTGGCGATTACTCTTCAACCAGGGAGACCCCTTCGCGATAGACGCATCGCTCTCTACCTGCCCGGGCACAAGAATGGTGGTGCAATTTCCCGGCAGCGCCAACGGCGCGGTCTGGCCGGCGAGATTGTATTTGCTGAGCTGCAGGCTCACCATTTGCTCGCGCAGGGCTGCCGCACGAGCGCAAAATTCCGGCGTTATTTCTGAATCGCGCAGGATTGATTCCAGATCAGACGATCGGGATGCATCGTAATAGATGCCCCGGCTATCCAACACCAACGAGAGCGGCCGCACCAGATCAGATCCCAGGCCCACGGAGCGTAAAAAGCCGTCCTCCAATTGCCATAAGGGCAACCTGAATTTTGCACACACCTCTCTCTGGGCATTGCGTAACCCACTGGCCCAAACCACGGCCCGGGTACCGGGTTCCTGGTCGGGAACAGAATTCGCATCGCCACCAACAAAATGCATCTGACCCGGGCGGCCAAGAAAATCCGGCACGAACTTTCGCTTCCAGGGCGAAAAACCAAGTCCGAGCCAGGGGCCGGCCAACAGGCGATGTCGGCACACCTGTTCTGCCAGTAGTCGGACTGTCTCTTCCAGAGAGCAGCGTTGGCCGGTGTAGGGGTTGATATACCGGCAATAGCGTAGGTAGGCCGCGGCAAACACCTGCTCCAGAGAGCGGCGCTGGCCTCGCCGCGGGCATTTCTGTGCGTCTTCAGTAAGGCCCCAACCGGCAAAAAAAGGCAGGCCAAAGCAACGTACCGGTTTGCCGGCCAGCAATGCATCGAAACCAAACTGGCTGGTTACCACGTAGACCCGGTCTACCGCATCCAGTAACGCCCAGGGATTGATATCCTGCGACCACACCCGGCAATTGTGCGTACGCGCCGCATCCAGCAGGTATCCACGTTTATGGCCGGCAATCACGTCCGGGTGCACCTTCACGACCACCTCTGCACGAGGGTTTTCAGCAATCGCCGCCTCGAGCATACGGGTGAAGGTCGACGAATCTGCAGCGCCGCAGGTGATCGCCGCATCGCCAAAGGTCTGGTCAATCACCAGTACACGCGGCCGATCATCCGGCCAGATGACAGACGCATCCGGTGCACCGTTATATTTTGATAGACGGTGTTCCCGTAGCAGGTCAATCCCGATACGGGCGCGGCTCAATTCCGATTCGGAAAACTCCGCCGCGAGGATCAGGTTCTCAAGGTCGCTCGGGCCGCTCGCGTCGTAATAAATTCCGGTGTGATCCACGACCAGGCTGTGCAGGGGTGCGCCGCCTACCCCGAGCCCGAAAGAGCGCAGAAAACCATCTTCAAGCCGGATAAATGGCAGCCCGGACCGCGCGGCAATTTTGCGCGCGCGCGCCGCCGTGGGCTTGTTTCCCCAGCCGGCGATATGGGTAGTGCCCCGAGTAGGCCGCAGGGCAAACCAGTAACTGGACGCGTCCAGCAGGGTATCCAGATACGGGATGCGCTTGAGACCGCGGGAGCAAAAACCAACTAAAGACACGAACGGGCCTCACTTAGCATTCCATTGCGCGCGACCTTGTCTGCCGCCAATTGCAAAATGTGCTCAACCCAGACGGCGGGCTCCATAGGCAATAGCAAACCATTCTCCTTGTGGCGCACGATCCCGTCGTAAACCGGCCCGGCGGCATACACACCCACGCCACCCGCCAGGGTGATATCCAGAAACTTGGTGTGGGCGCGGGCGCGATTAAATGGCAGGTCCAGCAGTGGTGCCAATCCAATGGTACGCCCTGGGCGTTGCAGTAGGGATTGGTAGGCATTCCATTTCATGGGATGCAGCACATGCACTCTCGGCAACCCCTGAAACAGCCGATTGACCCGCGCGTTACCAATGACCTCAAACACAATCTGCCCGTTGGCCGACAGAACCTGTTCAATGACAGGGCGCAACCACTTGAGATCCTCACCGTGGGACGCGGAGCCATGATAGAACAGCGTAATAGGGGCCTCGTCGGACAATGCAGCATCATTGCGCACCAATAGAGGCGCGAGCGATACCGGCACTTGCGGTGGCAATAACTGCGGATGCCACTGTGCGTATCGCTGTTGCAGATACGGGGTGGCCACTAACAGGTTAACTCCCATTGCACGCAACCAGCGCTGGTGCCGCCAACTCAAGTGCAGCAGCTTCCATTGATAGCGCAGGGGCATGCGCGCGAAGGAAGACCAGTTGAACAGATCATCATCCACAAAGAAGTGCACACTCGCCGGCGTGTCAGGGTGAGTAGCAAGCAAGCGGCGCCAGCCTTCGGACATATAGCGGACGAAGACCAGGTGCTTGTCACGTAGTTGGTCCGCTTCCGGTAAGTCCGCCAACGAACGATATTCGACGGTATTACCCTGCGCTTCCAGGTAAGGGCGCAGAAAGTAGTCCGTTGAGGGATTTGCCCCCTCCTCCACGACCACCCAGCGACCTTCCGGCAGCCGGATGCGCTGAAGAGTCTGCGCGTTGTGATTGGCGTTCAAAATACTAAGTCTTCAAATCTGAATCGAACAATTGCCAATTATGCCGAATCGCACCGCGAAGTGCCCGCTCCGGGAACGACTACACATTCTGCCAGCCCCTCCTGCTCGATCAGCGCCCGGTCCTGGGTAAAGCCGATCTTCAGGGCGTCTTCGAGTACCAGAGGCAACAGCTCCGCCGAAGGCTCAGAGCGATAAATTGGCCCGCGAAAACCCGCCGCGATCAGATAGGGAATCCGCCCCACGTGATCAATATGTACATGGGTTACCACCAGCGCCCGCACAGTGCTGATATCAAACTCAATATGCAGACCGTGCTGCCCCCGGCCGCCAGGTGACGTCTCCGCGCCCTGAAATAAACCGCAATCGATCAGTACGGAATTGTGCGCATCGGCAAACAGTTGATGACAGGACCCGGTCACACCGGTTGCGGCACCGTGGTGGGTAATATGGCCGGGGGAATTGAGGCTTGTGGACGACGTACAAGGCGTTGCAATTTCGGACATGGCCAAATCCTTTTGGTCATTATTTTGGAAAAGCAAGCTTACCTGATAGGGAGCCGTGGATCACGCCAGGGAAAAATCCTCGTGAATCAGGGTAAGGTTTGGGTTATACGCAGGATCGTTGTCCAGTTGCTCTCCCCATCGCTGGCGCATGTATTGCGCTTCACGCTCAGCGCGACGGCGCTTAGCGGCGGTATCATCTGCACCGCGCGAGACCGATTCGTGGTGGTACAACTCCGCAAACGGCGTCCATAAATTGCGGTAGCCGGCTTCGCGAACCTTCAGGCACAAATCTACATCGTTGTAGGCAACGGCAAGGTTTTTCTCGTTCAGCCCACCGACTTCTTCAAACACGGATTTGCGCAATAACAGACAGGCACCAGTTACCGCCGACAGATTCTGTACTACCTGCAAACGGGCCATGTAACCCGCGGCATCCCGCAGCACGTACTTGTGACTATGCCCTGCCGTACCACCAATACCCAAAATAACCCCGCCATGCTGCACCGTATCATTGCCGTAATACAGCTTGGCACCAACGCAACCGATCTCTGCGCGGCAGGTATGAGAAACCATTTCACACAGCCAGTCCGGGGTGATCACCTCGATATCGTTATTAACGAGCCCTAGGATAGAGCCCCGCGCAAGCGTCGCACCAAAATTATTGATAGCAGAGTAATTAAAGGGATGGTTCCAGCGGTGCACCTGAACCCGCTTATCTTTTTGAACGGCCGCAAAATAGGCCAAGGTATCCGCACAGCGGCTCTGGTTATCCAGAATCAGAACCTCGTAGTTCGGATATCGGGTCTTCTCCAAAATCGAACTCACACACTGGCGTAGAATATCCACACCATCCCGGGTAGGAATCAACAGGCTCACCAGCGGCGCAGGTTGCGGCAGCGGCCAGCGGCACCGTGTAATGGCCGCCCCGGGAAGTGACGGCGACTGCCAGGCCTCCTGCAACACCGGCACGTTTCCACCAGATAATGATTGCAAATAACTTGTCAGGCATCGACGCTCGGCATCATTCAACTGTTGCTGTTCAGAGTCCGGAAGCTGCTTCTGGTGATACAGAACCTGTGGAATATGGGAAATGACTTCTGCTGGTACCGTGTCACGACAGCGCAACAGGCTATCGTAATTCGTTACATTCTCCCCTGCAGGGAATTCACAGCCCAGCTGCTGCAACAAATCCCACCGGAAAAAGCACCACTGTCCCACATAGTTGTAAGCCAGTAATAAATCGGGGTTCCAACCGGGCTTGAACAATGGCGACTCACGCCCACCGACGGAATTCAGGTGGTCACTATCGGAATACACTATTCTGCAATCGGGCTGCCGCATAACCGACTCGGCCGCAAAGTACAGTGCGTGAACACTCAACCGACCCGAAGCTGGTAACTCCGAGAAATAACGCGTAACAGTAGTGCGTTGATCCGCGTATAATTGCGGTATGTCACCAGAGACGACTCTCAGACGTGAATCCTCGCCGGCCAGGGTGTTAATGCTCGCGACCACAGGATGAGTGGCCGTCTCAAGCTCTGACGCAATCTCTACAATCAGCCGCCAGTTTGGATACGTCTGCGCCTGAATCGAGCGAACCGCTGGCAAGGCTCCGGCCACGTTCTGCGGCGTAATCCGCAGGCGCATCACAAACTCAACGGGAGCTCTCTGATCAGCCAAAAAGGCGACGAGCTCACCTGAATCGGGCATTGCGCCAGGTTCCACCTGAGCGAGCCATTCTGTATACCCGGTCACCGGGCAGCGTTTATGAAATGTCTCACCATAACGACGCAATGCGACAGAGCGCCAGCTTTGCCTTTTGGATGCAGCCTCCTGTTTCAGAGCGCTGCGAACCCTACGGCTACTAAAACCGCGAAATTTCCGGTGCATATTGATCAGGCGCTGGCACAATCGATCTTGGGCAAAATAGGGGGCCAACCAGGCTAAACAGCAATGGGCAACCGCTAAATCAGGCACCAGGGGCAACTCGCCGGCGGTGGCCTCCCTCCCGGCAATCACTTCCAACTGTACAGCGCAAACCTGCGCAGGAAAGTAGCAGATCCGCTTGGATACTTTGCCTCGCATAACAGGGAGTGAAACCGCAAGCGCAGGATCAAAACCCTCGCCGCAATCCACCCGCAATATTACATGCTGCGCCCAGCGGGTATCCGCAAGCTGGAATTCAAACATATACCAGCCTTTACCAGGGAGGCGCCCCTGCCACTGGAAGTACTGCCGACCTTCGGGTTTACCAGAAGGTAGCGGAAGTAAGGAACGGGGGAGCCGCCGGGTTAACGACCGGAAAAAGCGAAAATATGCGCTCAATGGATTACCTCAAAGAGCCTCTGGGCCTGACTCGAGCAATGCCTGGCTTCGTTCAGATGCGCGATGGTAAAGCGCCTGATCAAACCGGATAAGTGGAGAAACCGCGTTTATCAAGTCACGATTCTGTCGATCGAAGCCATAATCGTACCCATTAACATTCACTTTAGGCGAACGTTCCCAGGATTTCACAATCCCCGCCTTGGCACTGAGAAACCGGATTGCTGCCTCGAAGTTTTCAGTAAGCCCTACAAAATCGAATCGCATCAGGTTCGCTTCCGCCTGATCGAATGCATCTTCATTATAAGGCTGCCCAGCAGGAATACTGAAAAAATAACGGCACTGGCAATTATCAAACAGCGGTCTCTCTGCTGGACGAAGTTCCGCCACAAACCGGCTCATCGCTTCGGGGCACGAGAAATCTACCTGCTGAAGTCGCTCAGAAATTTCACGCACAATTCTCGGGTGGCCTTGCAAAAAATCAGCACGCTCGGGCTCGGACAAATGGCGAACCCAATTCAGATGGGAAACCAACTGTTGAACCGGCTCTCTCAATATGGTCGCGGTATAAAACTTGCCCCACTCAAAATCTCGCTCGAACCGTTCAACGCCAATATGGCCAGAAATAAATTGATGTTGTGCAAGTGTAGTGACGTCTGTCACAGACTCAATATGCATTGCCGACCTTTCGCGGCCGAAGTGGTCGATAAAAAATTCATTCACCGAACTACCTGCCGTTTTGGCAATATGCATGAAAAATATTGGTTTATTCACAAATGCCGGGCGACTCGCCCCCAAATGCCCCAGCATCGAATATACAGCGACCTGAGCGGGCACCTTCAATCTACGTCCTAGATTCAAAGAAAAACCGCATTCACCGGTGGGATGTATTCCACACCTTTGCAAGTCATCGCGGAACTCTGAAGCCTCGAGAAAATACTTCTCGCCATCCGCGTTTATCTCTACCAGGGCTGGCGATGTGCTATTTACCGGCTTGGCCCACCCACGAACCACAGGGCCCCACTGATTATCCACCGCGCCCTCAAAAAGCGCGTTTTCAGCAGGACTGGGTTGTACAACACTGGCCGTGCGATTAAAAAACTTCATACCACTGCAGACTCAGTTACTGATATTTCCTCTTGCCCTGCCAAAGAGAAGTCTTCCCGAGCGCGAGTCAAATTAGGATTGTAAAACGGATCATACTGTAAAAGTGATCCCCACCGCTCCATCAAACGCGCCTTTTCCAGGTCAAAGCGGGCAACTTTTTCCGGGGTGTCTTCCTGTCCGCGAGACTTGCTTTCATGGTGGTAAAGCTCAGCGAAGGGGGTGAATACGTTCAAGTACCCTGCCGCCTGGACTCTGAGGCAGAAGTCCACGTCGTTATACGCCACGGTATAGGCTTCGTCCAAACCACTTACCTCTTCATATACGGACTTACGAATAAATAGACATGCACCCGTCACCGCACTCAGGTTCTGGCGCACCTTCAGGCGGTTGAAATATCCCGGGCTACCCCGCGGTGAACCGCGATGGGAATGGGCCGCATAACCACCCAGCCCGAGAATCACACCCGCATGCTGCACGGTATCGTCCGGATAGTACAATAGAGCCCCAATACAACCGTTACCCGGCTGTTGTGCCAGGGACACTAACTCTTCGATCCACTCCGGGGTAATGACTTCCACATCATTATTGACCAGCCCGAGAATCTCTCCCCTCGCGTGCACAGCGCCAAAATTATTGATTGCTGAATAATTGAACGGATAATCGTAACGCAGTACTCGCACCCGCGAATCCCGCTGCTGGATTTCTTGGAACCACGCCAAGGTTTTCGGCTCTTCACTCTGGTTATCAAGAATCAGAATTTCGAAATTGCGATAACTAGACCGTTCGAGAATAGAATCCACGCAGGCTCGCACTACAGGCAACATATCCCGAGTCGGGATCAGCAAGCTAACAAGAGGAGCCCCAACCAGTGGATAACTTACTTTATACAGGTTGTCATCATCGGTTAGTTCAGCCCTTGCATCGATGCCTACCGCATCCAGATAGTCCTGCAGTGCTCTTTTTCCGGCTACAGAGGTATAAGACTTTTCCCCCGAGCTGAGCGCCGTAGACCCTGCGTGGGCTCGCCAGTGATAAAGCACCCGCGGGATATGCACAATCTGATGAGCCTGTACGCGTGCAGAGCAACGCAACAACAGATCGTAATCCTGGGCGCCTTCCACTCCAACCCCCTCACGAAAACCGCCAACAGCCATGATCAGAGAGCGCCGGTACACCGCAAGGTGGGTCACATAGTTATGCGACAATAGCAGTGCCGGATTCCAGTCGGGCTTGTAATGGGGTGCAAAGCGCCGACCCGATTCATCGATAAAGTCCTCGTCGGAGTAAAATATATCCGCATCGGGATTCTGCTCTGTCGCACAGGCCACCTCCAATAGCGCGTGCTTAAACAGGCAATCGTCATGATCCAGCAGCACCACAAACTCGCCCTCAGCGAGAGACAGTGCAGAATTGCTGGCCGCGCAGATATGGCCGTTCTCCGTCCGCTGCACAAACTGGATACGACGATCTTTCGCCGCGTATCGTTTCAACGTCTCTGCAACGGCAGGATCCGTAGAGGCATCATCCGCAATACATAACTGCCAGTGTGGATAAGACTGGGCAAGCACGGAGTCCAGACAGGATTGCAGGTGCCGAATGGGTGGATTGAAAACCGGTACGACCACTGAAAAAAGCGGTTTGTGTGACAGCCCATCGAATCGTCGCTTTACCTTGGGCTGGGCAAATAGTGCTTTCTCATACGCCTGTTGCGCCTCGTATGCCGTGAGAGAACGCCTGACAAAGAGTTCATTATACTGGCGCCACAACGTCTCCCAGCCCAAGGCTTTGGCTGCAGGAACAGACTCAACCAGGCCGCTATTGACCAGCTTGCGCGCCATGCTACGCACCGCGAATCCACGGGTCACCTTGGCTAGCACAAAATCATGAATCTGGACTACTGCGGGGAAATCACAGGGGTCAAAACGCAAAGCTCGGGCTCGGGTTGGGAAATAGCAAACTCGCTTGGCCAGTTGACCTGACTCAATTGCCAGAGAGAATGACTCCACCTCGTTAAAACCGTAGCCGTAATCTACGTACAGTTTGCTGGGGAGCACCCTTGAATCAGCATCCGCATGAATTTCGAGGATATACCAACCACGTGGTAACAACCCCGAACAGGGAATCACGCTCAAGGCTGGATCTGCCCCTTCGCACCTCCAGCCCACATCGACAAAACAACAATCCTGTAATGAAAGCAGCTTGCACCACTGGCGACGATTGACCCAACAATTCAAGCAACAGTGAAAGTAGGAAAAAAGTCTCACAGAAATTTGCCAATATTAATTAAATCCAACGGTGGCATACTCTATCAATCACAAACATCCCGTTAATTGCCGCTATACGCCTTGCACGTCACTTTCAGCAATTCTGCTAAGATGTACGGACGGCGACACATCATAATGCAGAAAAAGTTCACACAACTGTTGCGCCATTCTTCTGCGCTGCTTCGTATAAAGCTCCGGATCAAACTGCATACCAGAAAACAGCTCTTTAATCCCGACGCCTTTTTCTTCGCGCAAGCAGTCAGACAACCTAATCCTTGGCAACTCCATCAACGATGACAGTTCCTCAGTACGTGAATCATGCGAAATGAGCACCGTAGGCTGCGCGCACTGCAAAGAAAGTATGGAACCATGGATCCTAGTCCCAACAGAGGCATCGAAACCTTTTAAATAATGCCGCCAAGAATCAATTTCGTAAAAACTAGAAACCCTTGGACTATAATCGTATCCCGAAAAAACATCACTCAATCGATCAAAAACTTCTCGCCCACCTTCACAGTATTCCAATAAATCCTTCGGAGCTTGTGCAACAGAACCCACATATTCAACCTTAGAACTCTCAATTATATTTCGCTCAAGGTTTACGACATCCAAATAGTTATTCTTACCTCTAGAGTAGACTCCAAGATTCAAAACAATACGACGAGGATTACAAGATTTTACGTTCTTATAGAAAACGTGCCCCAGATTACGCTCTTTAGATATTAAGTTTGAAGGACAACCAAAGGTCTCAACATTATCAACACCCAAATTTTTACACACCAACTCAGTAAATGGCCCACGCAGAAAAATTTTATGAGTCCGGAGTGACATCTCCTTCAGCCACCCCTTAGTACCCTCAGAAATTTTTTCAGCAAGAGAAGCGGCGCTGCCTGGGCCTACTGCCCCGGCCTGTGCACCGAGCCCCAAAACAATCACCGGAACATCAAGTCGCTCCAAGAATTTCTTTCTAGCGACATAATCAGTATGGACTCCCAACTGGTTCGCACATGGAATCACAAGAACTCGACAGGAAGAATTGATTTCATCAGGACTGTCAGTCCAGCTAAAAAATATTTTTTTCTCATCTATTAACGAGTTAGTCGCATATTGGAAAACCAGATTTCCAGTATTCCCTCCCACTGAGCCAAAGTTACTTTCGAAAGATTTTGAGAAAAAACCAGGAACTCTTCCAGGAGTCCCAATAATTCCGACAGATTTCATACTAGACCTCATAACCCAAGCTATTCAACTCTTCTCCGATGTTATCTGAGAAAATTTTCTTTAAACGCGGTGAGAGTTCACTTTTCCATCGAATCGAATTCGCCTCTGAGGTTATATGTTGACTTACAGTGTCTCTAGCCTGTAAAACCTCTCCATAGTTCAAACTCAAATCTAGCCAGTCGCCAATCTCATCAGTAAATCTAAAGGGATCTCTCATGAAACTCTCATATTTAATAAAAATTTTTCTATGATCCGATTTAAGGTTAGAGACATGCCTCATAAATGTTTTCCGCATATCACAAAGTCTTAATGCGTAACTCTCATCAGAATCATTCTCCTGCCACCCAAACCCTTTAAAGCCACGCTTATGATTAAAACTTTTAATTGATAAAAATTCATCACGAGGATCACGAAGCAAGAATATATTCTTTGCTTCCAGTGTTTGATTCACGTCTTCGCAAATATCATGAACAACTTTCTCTGCATAATATAATGGACGACTTGGATCAACACTTCCAGCTGCTTTCGATATAACCTGAGAAGAAAACCCATTCCATAATCGAAGCAAGTAATCCGTGCGAAGCTTTGATCGATCAACAATCGACGTATCAACATATGGAATAGGACCGACTCTTTTAAGGTTACGATCGAAAAGCGTATCCGGATTCCAGTCATCCCCATTCTCCGCCTCAGCAGAAGCAACCTTGGCTACCCGATGAAGATAAGTAAGGTGTCTCTTCTCAAAAGGGTATTCTCTATCAAAAATGACGTTGCTAGATGTCCCCAAGACTTGCATCAATAAGGTAGACCCTGAGCGGCCGAAACTACGTAGCATAATGGGAGTAATCATAAAAAAACTTCTTATAGTTCGATGTTTATCAATAAATATCTAAATGTAAATTGGCGCACTTGCTTACGGATAGGGGCGGCTTAATTTTCGCGCTGATACTTGACCAGAATTCTGGATCCAAGGTGTCACTAGCGATTTTAGCTGACAATGAGGTCGCTCCTCGAGCCCGAAAGTGTATCCCATTGACTGAATCTTTAATTTTCTCGACCATCCCACCAATATCACTGGCAATCAAAGGCCGCCCATGGTTATACGCCTCCTGAATAACCATCGGTGAATTCTCCCACCATACAGAGGGAATAATTACCCAGTCTGCCTGCTCCATTAATCGACCGATCTCATGTGATTCGTAGGAGCCATGCAGGGTTACCAGATCGCCAAGATCGTCCAGAAGTTTATTGATCTTCTCCTGGAACTCGGGGGTCTGGATTTCCAGATTCGCCCCATGAATATCCAAATGGACTTTTCCCTTGATGTCGTCCGGCAGTAGGTTAAACGCCTCCAGCATCACGTCTACGCCTTTGAACGGGTTTATCTGACCGAAAAAAGCAAAGCGTCCGCGCACTTCCCCCTCTGCTAGCGGGCGTGGTGCCGGCGCTTTCACTTCCGGCTGGCCATTCTCGATCATGACCATTTTTTCTTCCGGGATACCCCACTGTTTGTAACGGTCAATCAGGAAGTGGCTGGGCGAAATAAACTTGTCCACCAGTTCAAAGATCGACTTGATATACTTTTCACGCAGGAAAAAGTCCGCCGCGGATCGCTCGGGGAAGCAGCGCGCACAATCCGTAGGGGAGGACTTGTAACAGAGCTTCATCTGCTTACCCGGCTTCACCATCTGGCCGTTATTCGCGCAAATTGCCAGATATTCATGCAGGGTGACAATGATTCGCGTATCCGGCAGCGTATTTTTCACCTCCCGAATCATCTCCAAGCCCATGTGAATGTAGTGGTGTAGGTGAACGACGGTTGGGCGGTACTTCTCCAATAGATCACGGAAATCCTGCCAGATATGCTTCTTGTTTCCTGACTGAAACAGAAAGAAATCTGACATATGAGTATGAAAAAGAATCTCACGATCAGAGTTGATGGTCGAGAAGGCCGAGCCACCATGGGAAGGCTGGTCTGTGCGGGCGAGGAAAATTGTATCCAGCCCCTGCCGTTCATATTCTTTAAATAGATTATAGGCGGCCACTTCCGCGCCGCCCTTGCTATGATCTGGGTGCCCATGGGACACGATCAGAATTTTTTGTTCCGACATTGGTATTGCCTATTACTTTATACGGGCTAGCTCTGTGTCTGGGTTCGAAGTTCCGTCACGCGACCAACTCTTCGATAAGATCACCCCATCGCTCGGTATGCTGCCAGGCGTTATACAGTGTGATTTTGAATTTCCAGTCGTGATTCTCGAATAGGTTCTGGGATTGACGTTCCAGGTGATAGAGTTTTTCATCACCCAACACGTAATGTCTGTAACCAGCCTTTCGCAACTTGAGACAAAGATCAGAATCTTCAAAATCCCCGAGCACATAAGTTTCATCCAGCCCACCTACGGATTCGTATAGGGTGCGGGAAATGAACATACAGGCGCCGGTAACCGCCGGGGCTTCCACTACTGATTGAACCCCCAGCAACCACTCCGGCTTACCCTTACCCGGATGCTCGTTGAGCCACAAGTTACCGAACTCGGCACTGCGGGAAAAGCTCATTCCCAAGTGCTGGATGGTGCCATCTTCAAACACAAGCTTTGGCGCTACCACCCCTACCGCTTCAAGCCCTCTGGATTTCTCTTCTATACGAGACAACCAGCCGGGTTCACTGGGAATAATGTCTGAGTTCAGTAAGACCAGTTTATCGCTGGTGGCGAAGCGGGCGCCGAAGTTATTCGCCCCCGCATATCCCAGATTTCGCCCCGCGTATGCCACTTTGAATGGTACCGGAAACAACTGTGCAGTGTCGTAACAGAAAGGAATAAACTCTTCATACAGACGCGGGTCATCCAGCACATAGATGAGCTCCGTTTCCGCCATATCCGGGTCATTATTGAATTGCGCCAACTGGTGCAGAAGAAAGTCATACCGCCCATAAAGGGGGACAATTACGCTGCGGCGCGGATTTTGTACCGTGCCACCAAACTGCAATATCTCTTCTTGCGGCTCTTCCAGCAGTGCCCGACGGTTTTCCCACAATGCCTTCAGTGCAGGCCCTATATGCTCTCGCATAACTTTGCGGTAATCTCGGGATCGAACATTGAAATTAACCAGTACTTGCTGGCTGGCAAATGTGATGTCCTCCCGCGCTATGGTTTGCTGTAACGGAAACGAGATCTTAACGCCCTGTTTGGTAAGCATGATGACTTCCAGCCCCGAGCGCTCCATCAGGTGCGGGAGTGGCACCCAGGCATAAAAGCCCGCTTTATAGTTGGCGGGCGCCTTTCCCGGAAAGGCCTCCAATACATCTGATCGAGCGTAGCGCGCGGATTTACCCAAAAGGTTCTGACTGTAACATCCATCTCCGGTCCGTATGACCATTGCGGCGAGTTCGCGTTCGCCATCAAGCATCCATCCTGAAAGAAATACACCGCGACCCGGCACCGCGAGTATGACATCCCAGTGCCAGTTGATCTGAGCGCGGATCTCTCCGTCACTTACCGTACGTAAGCCCTGTAGTTCATAGACTTGATCGCCTAGCAGGCCATGCAACATGTTAAATAGTGCGAGCTTTTCTTCACTGCGCCAGGTAGCACAGTGCCCGAACAGGTTGTCCCCTGAAAGCCCGGTAAATGGCTTCAGGTCACACACTTTCTGTTCATCACCGGCAGATACAATCAAGCGCATTTCTTCATGGTTGACATCCACGCCCTCGGGCCACTCGATCAGCAAGCAGTATCCCCACAAACGTGTCTCGCCCCGGAAACCAAACTGCCGGTTTACATCGAGACGGGTTGTACGGATACAGTGAACGTCTGCCACTTTCAGGTCAGGCACATCTTCGTTTGGTCGATCGCCAAGGTACATCAGTCGAAAGTCGACATCCTCGAGCCCCGGGTGATATGCCCATCCCTGCACCAGCAGGTAACGCTCTGCTAACACGCCACAGACGTCGACCCAAACTTGCTCTATACCGTTAGTCGCTTCTAGGCCCGAGCGCTTATTGCCAAAGCGATGTTTTTTCTTGAGATTCAGCATGAAACCCTACCCCTCTCTCCCTGTGTACTGTTGCTCTATCCAATCCCGATATGAGCCATCCATTACTGCTCGCCACCAACTTTCATTATTGAGAAACCAAGCGACCGTTTTCGCGATTCCGCTACCAAATGTTTCCACCGGCTGATAGCCAAGCTCATTATTCGAACGAGCGGGATCAATAGCGTAACGCCGATCATGGCCCGCCCGGTCTTTTACATAGGTTATCAATTCCGCTGATTTTCCCTGTTTCGCCAGACTGGCTTGAGGGTAGCGCGCGGCCAATGTTGGGTCCTCCGCAAAGGCTTTATCCATTAGCGAGCAAATCAATTTGACGATATCGATATTGGCCCACTCGTTGATACCACCGATGTTGTAGCACTCTCCAAGGCGGCCTTTTCGAATGACCAGATCAATTCCGCGCGCGTGGTCTTCGACGTAGAGCCAATCGCGGATCTGCTGGCCATCGCCGTAAATCGGCAAGGGTTTGTCCTGGAGGATATTGGTGATCACCAGAGGGATCAGCTTTTCCGGAAAGTGGTAAGGGCCGTAGTTATTGGAGCAGTTACTGGTGGTGACCTTGAGACCGTAGGTGTGGTGGTAGGCCCGGACCAGATGATCGGATGCGGCCTTGCTCGCGGAGTAAGGGCTATTGGGGGCGTACGCTGTGGTCTCACTGAAGGCGGGGTCGTTAGGACCGAGGGTGCCATACACTTCATCGGTGGATACGTGGTGAAAGCGGTGGGTATCTTTGTTGAGCCCTTCGTCCAGCCATATTTTTTTGGCGGCTTTCAGCAGACTGTGAGTGCCGATGATATTGGTTTCAATAAACGCATCCGGCCCCGTGATAGAACGGTCCACGTGGCTCTCGGCGGCAAAGTGCACGAGGGTGTCAATGTGGTGCTCTTTGAGCAGGGTTTCCACCAATTCGGTATCGCAGATATTGCCGTGGCTGAATACGAAGTTGGGGTTATCCGCCACTGGATCCAGGTTCGCTTTGTTGCCGGCATAAGTGAGTGCGTCGAGTACCACCACTTTGTCCTGGGGATAGGTTTTCATCCAGTAGTGGACGAAGTTGGCGCCTATGAAGCCGGCACCGCCGGTTACTAGTAGGTTGCTCATTGTCTTTTGTCGTTCCGTTGTGCTGGATTCCGGCCTTCGCCGGAATGACGGTGCTGTTTGAATAGTTAATTCTTTCTTTTTTTGGCTTATGGCGGACCCGCCAAGGCTGCACTCCGTGCCTCTGGGTCCCGGCCTTCGCCGGGACGACGGGGTCAGGTAGCGAGTATCTCGCGGAGCACCTGGCGCCAGTGGTTTAGCTCGATGCCGGAGTCTTCTACCAACCGGGACTTATCCAGAACGCTGTAGGCTGGGCGTACCGCAGGTGTCGGGTAGTCGGCAGTGGTAATCGGTTTGATCTGCACGGGCTTTTCCTTGGCGATCAGGCCTGCGGCTTTGCCTTCTTCATAGATGGCTACGGCAAAGTCGTACCAGCTGGCGACGCCGGCGTCCGTGCAGTGGTAGATACCTTTGGCCCCATCATTGGCTGCCAGCGCAAAGATGCATTGTGCGAGGGTACCGGCCCAAGTGGGTGTGCCTATCTGATCCGCAAGCACGCCGAGCTGATCGCGATCGTTCATCAGGCGCAACATTGTGTTGACGAAGTTGCCCCCGTCCCGGTCATAGACCCAGGCGGTTCGCACCGTTATTGCTTCTGGCAGGATACGTTCGATCGCCTCTTCCCCACGGGCTTTGCTCTGCCCGTAGACGCTGAGCGGATTGCGGGGGGCTTCCGGGCAATAGGGTTGCGGCTGCTGGCCATCAAACACAAAATCCGTAGAGACATGAATCAGGCGGATGCCCAGCTCGCGGCAGGCCAGCGCCAGATTTTCCGGGCCTTGGGCGTTAATGGCATGCGCCTGCTCGACTTCCGATTCGGCCTTGTCGACGGCGGTATAGGCGGCGGCGTTGATGACTAGGTCGGGCTGCGCCTGTTGCAGGACGGCGAAAACCTGCTCTTTATCGGCGACATCTAAGGTGTCGCGACCGTGGGCAATGACGGTGGTGTGGGCTGGGGCCTGTTTTTGTAGTTGTTGGCCCAGTTGGCCGTTTTTGCCGGTGACTAGAATTTTCATATTTTATGGGGCTCCGGTGCGTGCCGGGGTCTCTATGGTTTTTCTGGATCCCGGATCCAGTCCGGGATGACGACGCGGTTTTTCTGGATCCCGGATCCAGTCCGGGATGACGACGCGGTTTTTCTGGTTCCCGGATCTAATCCGGGATGACGACGCGGTCTTTCTGGGTCCCGGATCCAGCCCGGGATGACGACGTGGTTTTTCTGGATCCCGGATCTAGTCCGGAATGACGACACGTCCTAGTCGAAGGTGACGGCGTCTTTCAGCAGTTTGCCTTCGGCATCTTTCACGGAAAGTTTTGGGGGCTCTCCGTTGACCAGGGGCCAGTCGATGCCGATTTCCGGGTCGTCCCAGCGGATGGAGTGCTCGTGCTCCGGGGCGTAGTAATCGGTGCATTTGTAGACAAACTCGGCGCTTTCACTGGTAACGTAAAAGCCGTGGGCGAAGCCCTCCGGCACCCAGAGCTGGCGCTTGTTATCTTCATTGAGTAGCACGCCTACCCATTGACCGAAAGTCGGGGAGCTGCGGCGCAGATCTACGGCCACATCGAAGACCTCACCGGCGGTGACGCGGACCAGTTTGCCCTGGGTACTCTCGGTCTGGTAATGCAGACCACGGAGGATGCCCTGGCTGGATTTACTGTGGTTATCCTGCACAAAAGTGCGCTCGGCACATTCGCGATCAAAAAAATCCTGGCGGAAGGTTTCCAGGAAGAAGCCCCGTTCGTCACCAAAGACTTTGGGTTCCAGGATTTTTACATCTGGAATTCTGGTATCAATTACTTTCATAGCGATCTCTCGGCACCTGGCAGATTTATGCACTCTGCACAATCTGCATCCCGCCGTCCTTGGCGGTCACGACAGGCTTCTACAACAACTATCTTTATGGGGGGGCTTAACGTGCAAATGCGTGGTCGATTTTGGATTCCGCCAGGGTCTGCATCAGATATTCCCCATAGCCACTTTTCATCAGCGGTTGCGCCTGGATTTCCAGGGTTTCTGCGTCGATAAACCCTTTGCGGAATGCGACCTCTTCCGGGCAGGCGATCTTCAGGCCCTGACGGCGTTCAATGGTCTGCACAAAATGTGCGGCTTCCAGAAGGTTGTCGTGTGTGCCGGTATCCAGCCAGGCTGCGCCGCGGCCCATCAGCTCCATATTGAGCAGGCCCAGGTCCAGGTAGATACGGTTGAGGTCAGTAATTTCCAGCTCGCCACGGTGACTTGGACGGATCTCCCGCGCCAGGTCGCACACCTGGTTGTCGTAGAAGTAGAGTCCGGTAACGGCGTAATTGGATTTGGGTTGTGCGGGCTTTTCTTCGAGGCTGACCACCTTACCCGCGCTATTGAATTCGGCGACACCGTAGGCCCGCGGGTCCGCCACGTGGTAGCCAAATACCGTGGCCCCTTCACTGCGCTGGTCCGCGCGCTTCAGCGTTGCGGAAAAATGTTCAGCGTAGAATATGTTGTCCCCCAGAACCAACGCACAGGGGTTGTTGCCCACGTGTTCACGACCAATCAGGAAGGCCTGGGCAAGCCCATCCGGTGATGGCTGGACCGCATAGGACAGGTTGATGCCCCACTGGCTGCCATCTTCCAGCAAACGCTGGAACAGTGGCTGCTCATCGGGAGTGGTAATAATCAGAATATCGCGGATACCCGCCATCATGAGCGTGGTCAGCGGGTAATAGATCATTGGCTTGTCGTACACCGCCATCAACTGCTTGCTCACTCCTTTGGTGAGCGGATACAGACGGGTGCCGGAGCCACCGGCAAGAATTATTCCCTTTCGTGACGTATTCCCTGTTTTCATTCACTCCCCCAATTAAACTTCAACTTAGAATTGTCGTACCACGTTGTGCGAGCTTCGGACAAAAGCTCCCCCCTCACCGACGTGACCCTGCTGTTAACAAAACTGATACCCTAAGGCCTTCCCCTTCAGACCCCAGAGCAATCCCCCATTAGAAAGAAAGTACGGCCGCAGTGCCAACTGCGATACGGTAAAGTATCTCCGTTACATCTTTTGTGACCTGTAATTCGCTGGCCTGAATTTTTGGCATCACCATGATCTCGTCCCCGGGACGCAGTACGCCTTTCAGACGATTATCGAACTTGCTCTGCTTGATGCGGCTGATGGTGCCATCCATATGCAGCACCACCAGCTCTTTGGTGTCCGCGTTGTTGGAAAATCCGCCGGCCAGCTCAATGTAATCTTCCAGCGTGTTGCGCTCGTTAAACACCAGCGACGTGGGGAAAATAACCTCCCCAACCACAGAGACGGTCGAGGCTCGCAGCGGGACAACCAGCTCGTCACCGTCTTCCAGCAACATGTCACCAGCGTTGTCATTGTTCGCCAGCACCACCTGCCCCCGTGGCCGCGCCTTGCGCGCCTTGGTAATAAAATTCTGAATCATCGCCGCGGTATCTTTTAACGAGGCCTTATCGGAAGTTGTTGTAGGTTGGCGGGTAAGCGCTTCCATTTCCAGGGCATCCAGCGAGCGTTCCAGCGCGACCTTCTGCTTTTTGGCCACACTTTTCCGGTACAGCTGAATGGCAAACGGGTCTGCGTTATCGCGGTAGCGCAGCTTATCCAGCAGATCTTGCAGGGTGGCGCCGTAAGGAAGCACATACGCAGCAGGACCATCCACCTCACCATTGACCCGCACAGAAATACTGCTGATGTCACTGTCACTCACCAGCTCCACATGGGCACCTGGGTGTAACGGTGCCAGCAACGCTTCCTGAAGCGGGATATAGCTTGCCTGCTGCTCGTCGTCTATCACCTGCGTGATGCGTGCGTAGTTGGCTTGCGGGTCCGGCTTGGCAACCATCAACATTTCACCAAGCTGCGTGGTGGGACCGATAAATTCGATCTGCCCGGATTCCTGCACGGCGCCTTCAATACTGATAAAACCCTGTCGCGCGCCCACGACGATGGAATCGCCGTTGCGCAACTGCAAGGCAGGCATACGCCCCTCAACCAGAAAGTTATACAGATTGATGCGCTGGAGCTCCTTCCCCTGGCGCAGGACCTTGATATCGATAAAGCTGCCGCTCTCGCGGCTGATGCCGCCAGCGCTATCCAGGTAATAGAGTACGGAATCGGACGAGAAGCCGGGATATAGCCCAGGGCTTTCTACATACCCGGTGACAAACACTTTCACCGGTTGGCTGGCCTCGAGATTGGCATAGGCCTGCACATTGTTTTTGAACACCCGCTTGACGTGACGCAGTACAAAATTGTTCAGATCGCCATTCTCGACCCCGGCCACACGTACCGGCCCCACTTCGGGGATAAAGATATTTCCCTGGGCATCCACGGTAAGAACCGCATTAAAGCTGTAGGCCCCCCAAAGCTGCAGTGCGATCTGGTCGCCCACGGTGACCCGGTAACCCCCATTGAACCCGCGAAACGGCTGGTCCTTGAACGCGCCCTTAAACAGAGACTCACCAAACGCGGGTAGATGATCGCCCAGCTCGATCTGCTGGTGCTCTTTGTCCAGCTGCTGAGTATCGAGGGACCATGCACCTGCGGCAATCGCCCACGATATCAGCAGTAAAAATACCCGGCCCGTGTGAGTAAGGAGTGTTGCCATAGGGAATGCCGACGTTGATAAATCCATTGTTTTCATGTTTTGAGGCTAAACGCGATGATCGCGAATACTGGCGACCAGCATTTTTCCAATGCCATATATCAGCAGCAGTATCACAGCCAGGCTGGCGAGGTTGTACAGTTTATGCGGGTATTCTGCTTCCTCTGCCACGGAAGGCTGACTGATAACCATCAGGTGCTTGAGCCTGCCTGAGGCTTCCATACGCGCCGTTTCCAGCGCCGTCAGTGATGCCTGATACGCATCCATCGCAAACTGGAGGTCTAGCTCCAGATTTTGAAAATGGGCGTTGAGGCTGTTTAGCCGCTCTTCACCGTCGTCGGCGGAGACGCCCACCAAGCGCACTTTTTCCGCTTCAATCTGTTGCTCGATCGAATGGATTTCCGCCTGTAATGAAACCACCTGAGACGAGTCCGCATGGAGATAGGTTTTTGCGGCCGTGAGCTTGGCGCGCCGCTCGGCAAGTGTGGCCTCCAGGCTCTGGATAATGGCACTGATACCTTTGGTCAGCTCTTCCGGGCTGACGACCTTATTGCGGTTCTGAAAATCCAGAATACTCTGCTTACTAGTGCGCAGTTTGGCCTGTGCCAACTCGAGTTCAGTGCGCACAAACGCCACCTGCTTGTCCGCCAGCTGATTACTGATGGCGTTGACAAAATCCTCGGATTTACGCACCACGGTATCGACCAGCTTGCGTGCGAACTCCGGTTCAAATGCCTGCATTTCGATGGTGATGATTCCGGTGGTTTCATCGTGCCCGATCGCAATATGGTTGCGGTAATACTCCAGGTAATCTTCCTGGGTGGCATCGACCGCAAGGCGGGAGAACACATCGTAACGGTCGCTTTTGTAGTAATCGGCCAGCTCCAGGGTTTCATCGAGGAACAGCGCCATATCCAGCGACTGGATGTAGTTCACAACAAGAAAGGCATCCTGGTTATCCGACCCCATACCGGGCACCAGAAACCCCAGCGTTGAGGACATATTCGGGGTGCTGCTGTTGTCCTTGACGATCAACTGAGTGATGCTGACATAGCGATCAGAAACCCAGAACAGATAGTAACCGCTTACCACAAGCAACGGCATAAGCACCACCAGAGCAATGCCACCGAAGCGTTTTACCCACGCGGGGCTCCGGCCACTGCCGGTAACGGTCAGCCGCTGAATAATGCCGTTCGTGGTTTTGGCCGCATGCTTCTGTTTAGCAACGCTTGCGCTTGCATCACAGTCCATTTTTTCAATAGTACTTTCCATAACAACTCTTGCCAGGCTTCTTATGCCGGTTGCTTCGGCGCGCCCTGTGCGGGTTTCGGGATACCCTGCTGGTAAAGGCGGATAGCCTCTTCCACCGTATCAAAAATCTGCAGCCCCGAAGGGCCGAGATAGAGGCCAACATCGCAGTTTTTCTTCAAAAGAGGCATGGCGTGCGCCACGATAATGAAGTTGGCTGTTTTTCGTTTCTCTTCGATTACCTGTTCACATTTGTGCTTGAAGTGCGCATCCCCCACCGACATCACCTCATCCACCAGGTAATAATCGAAATCCACAGCAATACTCAGGCCAAATGCGAGTCTCGAACGCATGCCCGAGGAGTAACTTTTTACTGGTGCGTCAAAGTAGTCGCCTATTTCTGCAAACTCCTGCACGCGATCCAGCACTTTGCGCTTGGCGCTACCCCAGATCCCGTGAATACCGCAGACAAATGCGGCATTCTCGCGGCCAGTCATACTCCCCTGAAAGCCACCGGATAGCCCCATGGGCCAGGATATCCGCTGATCTGTAATCACGTGCCCGGAGTCTGGGTAATCAATACCGCCCATGATCCGCAGGAGCGTTGATTTGCCGGCGCCATTTCGCCCCAGGATGCCGATGTTTTTTCCCTCGGGGAAAAAGGCATTCACGTTTTTAAACAACACCTTGCGCCCCGCCGGGGTACGGAATGACTTTGTCAGGTCGCGCAACTCGATCATTGGCTGCGCACCAGATCGCGCCATTGACTGCGGTACACCAGCAGCCCAAATGCGAGCATGGTCAGCGAGCTCATGGCCAGATACGGCAGATTTGCAAACATCCCGTGGAAACTCGCAAACAACCCTTCGCGGGTAAGTTCGATCATATGCAGTATCGGGTTCCACGACAGGTAACCGTGGTATTCCTCTGGCACCTGCTCCAGGGAAAAGAACACACCGGAAATAAAATACAGCGGGCGCACGATCATGGGGGCAAAACGGGCAGCCTCTGGAAACTTGGTGCCAACGACGCACATGGTCAGGCTGATCCCCAGGCAAAAGCCCAGAAATAGCAGATTGATCACCACCAGTAGTAGGAAGTCGTTGAAGCGCGCACTGATGCCAAACCAGGCGAGAATGCCCAACAGGACAACAAGGCTGAACAGGTAGATGGCGAACTCGAGCAGTACACGAGTGAGCACCGCATCAAATGGGCGCAGCTGGCGGTAATTGAACAGACCGCGGTTGGACTCGACCGCAGCCAGCCCTTTATTGAAGCAGCTACTGAAAAAGATAAATGGGGCAATGCCACCCAACATGAACAGCATGGTGGGGATGCCGGGATAAAACTCTCGCCCCAGAAAGCTGAAGATGGCAGCCAACACCATGATGTGCATAGCTGGCTCCAACAACACCCACGCATAGCCGAGACGCCACTTGCCGAAGCGGGTCTTCATCTCGCGAATCAGCAGCGCGCGGATGACATCGCGCTGGATCAACCAGGGGTTATGTTGTGTGGCTGGGCCCATGAGGTCTTAACGTATTTATTGAACGACCGTACAAAATTTGTACCGAAGGCACCCCTGAATGATTAATTTCATTATTTGAGATATTCGTCTCAATTACGGGAGGACTTCATTCTGAAACTGTGACGCAGGTTTGCGAAAAGACGCGTCAGATTCTACCGCAACTTGGATGCAGGAAACACCTGTAACTCAATTACAAATGATTACAGTGATACGGAAAAATACTTGTGGGCAGCACTGCCAAATCAAAAAAGGCCGTATCCCTTTCGGATGCGCGCCACTTCCACTGAGGGCCTTGTTGCGAATTCATTGTTCATCTGCGCGGGATGATTCGCAGGCCAAGCCTGCTCACCCCTGCGGGGTCGCCCGGGTACGGGCGCTCTGCGTCGCCTGCGGCTCCTTGTGAACCGGGGCTTTGCCTCAATCCCGGGCAGCCCCTGCCAAATCAAAAAAGGCCGCACCCTTTCGGATGCGGCCTTTTTTGATTTGGTGGAGCTAAGCGGGATCGAACCGCTGACCTCAACACTGCCAGTGTTGCGCTCTCCCAGCTGAGCTATAGCCCCAAAGTTGCTTTCTTGCTGAGGTTTCCCTCGAAAGCGGGGCGCATTTTAACAGTGCCCCGCTTGCTGTCAACAAGAAAAATAACTTTTTAATCAAATAGTTAGCCGCAAGCTTGAACGGTCAGTCAGGCCACGGTGGCCGCCGGCGATTTCTGGCTGGCGAGGAACTGCTGCAGACCAGCACCGACCTCTGCATGATGCAGGCCGTACTCAAACTGGGCTTTCATGTAACCAAGCTTGTTACCACAGTCGTGACTGTGCCCAACAATACGGTAAGCATCGACGGTCTGGATTTTGAGCAACTCATCAATGGCGTCGGTCAACTGGATTTCACCGCCAGCACCGGGAGCGGTACTCTCCAGCAACGCCCAGATTTGCGCGGGCAACACGTAGCGACCAACAACCGCCATATTGGAAGGCGCCGAGTCCACATCGGGCTTTTCAACCATCCCGTCAATCTTGGCGACACCGCCAACTTTCAGGTCCGCCCCCAGGCAATCCACAACGCCGTACTTGCTCACTTCGGCCCAATCCACCGACTCCACCATAATCTGGCTGGCCCTGGTCTGCTCGAAGTTGCGTACCATGGCGGCGAGATTGGTGGCGCTCAGGTCTGACGCATACTGATCCACCAGAACATCTGGCAACAATACGGCGAATGGGTTGTCGCCCACTACCGGGCGCGCGCAGGCTATGGCGTGACCAAGGCCCTTGGCTTCTGCCTGACGCACGGATATGACGGTGACATCTTTGGGGACAATGGAGCGGACTTCATCCAACAACTGACGCTTCAGGCGGTTTTCCAACTGGGCTTCCAGCTCGAAGGAGGTATCGAAGTGGTTTTCGATGGCATTTTTACTGGCGTGGGTAACCAGTACGATTTCTTTGATTCCGGCCGCGACCGCTTCGCTGACCACATATTGAATCAGAGGCTTGTCGACGATTGGCAGCATTTCTTTAGGAATTGCTTTGGTGGCCGGCAACATACGCGTCCCCAGGCCAGCTACCGGTATGACCGCCTTCTTTACTGAACTCATTGTTTTTCCTTTTGCACTAAAAATACTGGTCGGCTCGTCCTTTAACCCGCCGTAAGGAGGAATTCTAACCCGACAATGTGACAGGCGTCACACATAAGGTGGGTCGAGATTACACTCCGGTTTCATTTTTGCTCAACACTACCGGAAATCGGCTTACCAATGTACAGGCAAAAAAAATGCCACCCGGGTTGAACGGGTGGCATTGATTGAGTGGGCTGGACTCTCACCTGTAGATGTCTGGTGACGGGCAAGTGAGAGGGCACCATCCCGGCGCAGAGCCTGTGCCGGACTTGATCTGGTATCGGGGCCCAGAGTTCCGTGGAGCTGGATCCCGGGTCGAGCCCGGGATGACGACGTTAAGCGCGCGGTATGACGAAGCAAGCTCGCGGTATGACGAAGTACACGCGCGGAATGACGGAGTCAGCCGCGCGGGAGGGCGTGGGTAAATACGACGGGGTCTTAACCCAGCGCAGCGTATTCCTTTTCCCAGCGCTTGAGCACCTTTTTGCCGGCACCACCCAGAACATCAATGGCCTGGCGCAGACGGGCGCGACTGAGGTCGGGGCCCAGCAGATCCATGGCGTCCATGACCGAGAAAGAAGCCGTGGTTCCACTGATGGCGACAAACAGCGGCGCATTGAAGTCCTTCAGTTTTACGTCCATCTGCGTGGACAGCTCTTTCACCGCAGCGAAGATGTTGTCTTTGCTCCAGCTACGCAGGGCCTCCAGGCGCCACAACGCGAACTGCAGCAGTTTCTTCTGCTCGTCCAGCTCCAACTTATTGCTGGCGAAGCTCTCTTCGGTCAGCGGCAGTTTGCCGGAGGCGAGGAAGCTGACCAGAGGGGCGAAATCGCCGAAGGTTTCCATTCGACCTTTGGCGTGCGGTAGAACCTTGAGCAGGTTTTCGCGATTGAGCAGCCACTGCTGCAGACGATCTGCCAGCTGCGCGTCTTCCAGTTCACGAATCCACAGGCCGTTGAGCCAGCTCAGTTTCTCCACATCAAACACCGGGCCGCCGAGGGACACACGCTTGATATCGAAGTGCTTGAGCATTTCGTCCAGGGTGAACTTCTCGCTCTCATCCGGCATGGACCAGCCCATGCGCCCCAGGTAGTTCAACAGGGCTTCGGGCATAAAGCCGGCGCGCTGGTAATACAGGATGGAAGTGGGGTTCTTGCGCTTGGACAGTTTGGTCTTGTCCGGGTTGCGCAGCAACGGCAGGTGGCAGAGCACCGGCATTTCCCAGCCGAAGTATTCGTACAGCAGCTTGTGCTTGGGGGCGGAGTTGATCCACTCCTCCCCCCGCAGTACGTGGGTGATCTCCATCAGGTGGTCGTCCACCACGTTGGCCAGATGGTAGGTGGGCATACCGTCGGACTTCAGCAGTACCTGGGCGTCCACCTGGGCCCAGTCGATCTCGATGGTGCCGCGCAGCAGGTCTTCCACCACACAGGTGCCGGACTCTGGCACATTCATCCGCACCACATAGGGCTCGCCGGCGGCTTTGCGCTTCTCGACCTCTTCAGCAGGCAGCGCCAGGTCGCTGGGCTTCAGCGTCGCCTTGCCCGACTCCTGTAATTGCGCGCGCAAGTGATCCAATTCCTCCGCGGTGCGGTAACAATGGAAAGCATGCCCGTTGGCGACCAGTTCGTCGCAGTATTTTTTGTAGATATCGCCCCGTTCACTCTGGCGATAAGGGCCGTGAGGGCCACCCACATCGGGGCCTTCCTGCCAGTCGAGCCCCAACCAGCGGAGGCTGTCGAGAATGGCCTGCTCGGACTCCGGGGTGCTGCGCGCCTGATCGGTATCTTCGATACGCAGTACAAACTGGCCACCCTGGGCCTGAGCGAAGCACTGGTTGAACAGGGCGATGTAGGCGGTGCCTACATGGGGATCACCGGTGGGTGAAGGCGCGATACGAGTTCTAACGGTCATTGGAATCCTGTTGTTAGGCGAGTGACTAATAACTATATAAAGGAAGAAAGACTTTTACGGCGCGCGATTATATCGCTGGAGAAAGATCAACGCACCGACGATTGGGGCGGGTGACGCAACACCTGTACAAGCTGACCGGCAGAACAGTCTCGACCAAAGTGAAAATTTCTTTAGAAAATTTCTGTGACTAAATTCACAAAGTTGGTATGATCGCACCACAGTCGGCGAGATTGGTGAATTTTCCGCCAATTTGCTGTAGTCGACGCCAGGGCATACCCAACACAATGCCCAGCCACAACGACAACACTATCGCACTTAAGAGTTCAGGGAGTCCCATAATGAAAAAGCGTATTGTTGCAATCTCCGCAGCCGCATTTTTCTGCGCTAACACCTTTGCTGCTACCCAGGGTACAGAAGACAGCGATGCTTCTTCTGGCAGCGTCGACATTACATTGAGCGTGGCATCTACGATCGTCGCCAAAAACTTTGACGACATCCCTCTCGATGCCAGCTCCGCGATTGCGGGCCAACCGATTGCCAGCAGTGATCCTTTCTGCGTAGGTGGAGTTGGTTTCGCGCAGTACGATGTTGCTTTCGCCAGCGCCAATGGCACCACTGCTCCAACCCCAGCCGCGGAAGCAGTGGCCCCGTTTGAGCTGATCAACAATTCCGACCGTATCAGCTACGAAGTTGGCTTCGCCAATGACGCTGCTGCTGCTTCCAGCTCCGTAGATGCAGACGGCACCGGCGCCATTGCAGGCACTTTCGCAAAAGCCGGCGACCTTACTTGCAGCGGCGACAACGCCAAGCTGTTCGTTAGCGTTCCTGCGGATCAGTGGGGTTCCACCACTGAGTCTGGTGACTACACCGACACTCTGACAGTCACCGTATCCATCGCTGACTGATTTGAGATGAGCTCTCGGCGACCTGGTGGTTGCCGAGCGCTTGTACGCCCCGATGCTTTTCCGAGTTTTCACCCGGTCTTCGCTGTGCCTGGGAATGTTGGCTGCGCTCGAGTCATATGCAGCAACGACAGCATTGGTACTGGAGACAGGTGTCCCTCCCGGGTTTTCAGATCTCACTGAAGCGCAGGAACTCGTCGCCGATATTTATTTCGGGGGCCGTCTTCTTGGTGGCGTTCCCGTTACCGTCACCTTGAATGAAGTGACCTTCCGCGACCCTGCCTACACCGCCGAGGTTTTACCCGAAACGCTCGACCCCAGCCGCCTGCTGGAACTGCTGTCGAGCCCGCTGGCGCGTAACTCATCCAAGGTCTGCTTCACAACCCAGCAGCAAAACTGCGGTTTTCTGCAACCGGACGAACTTGGCATCATCTATGACGAGTCCCGATTCCGGATCGACATTTTCATGTCGTCATCCCTGCTCCCACAGCAGGATGCTATCGAAGCGCCCTACTTACCCGATTCCAAGTCTGAATTTTCGGTAATCCAGAACCTTACCGGTACCTGGTCTGGCGTTGAAGGTGATAACAGCGCCCAGACGGCATCCCTTTATGGGCAGACCATCGTGAGCTTTGGGGAAAGTGGCCTCCACAGCAACTGGACTGTTGACGACACCGGTAATACGCAAATTTACCGGATGCACTGGACCAAAGATTACCGGGGCCAGGCCTATTCAATAGGCCTGCTCCAGCCATATTCCGGTTTTGGCACCTTTGTGAGCGCCCCTTATCTGTATGGCATTGAATATAGAAGCAGTGATAACAGCCGAATAGACCGGGAGTACCGACTGGGTTCGGCGGTGGACATCAACATGCCAACCCGCGGCCGAATTGAGGTGCTGCGAGACGGGCGCCTTATTCATAGCGCCCTGCTGGAGGCGGGCAACCAGTTGGTCGATACATCGACCTTCCCTGATGGTGCCTACGAAATCGAAATCCGCACTTATGATGAAAGCGGTCGACTCATCAACAACTATCAGGAATTCTTTGCAAAGGACTCCCAACTGCCCGCTCTCGATGAGTGGCAATGGAGTCTGCAAGCAGGCAAGCCTGCCCATGTTTCTTCCACTCAGACCCTGCCCGACCAGCTTGACGCTTATTTCGTGCAAGCAGGTGCTGCGCGCCGCGTGACCGACAACTTCGGCATGTTTGGTAATGTGGCCGGTACAGATAGTGACTCCGCTGTTGAAATCGGCGGCCGCTGGATACTTCCCTATGTCGAATTATCCCCAAGCGTCATCTTCTCTGATGGCCGTACAGGCCACCGGCTGTATGGCACTCTGCAAACGTCACGATTCACAATTGGAGTGAGCGAGACCAAATTGGATGAGGGGCCAAATTTGGCGGGTGGCCAATACACCCTTCTGCACAGCGGATTCAGCAATCGATCTCTAAATCTCAGTGCACCAATTCTTGGGGGCCAGCTGAGCGCACGCTATACCGAGCGCAGCCGCGCTGTGCCATTGGAAGATACCGATTTTACCCTTGAGTCCGATTTCACTGGATCCAACCGCCTGAAAACACTGGAATTCCGTCGTAGTATTTTCAGCAACCGCTATTGGCGAGGTGACCTGACCCTATCCCACAGTGATGCGGATGGTGTTCCATATACCCGGGCCACCATTGAGTTTCGGCGGCACGGCGACCAATGGAGCCACACCGTTCGCTCTCGAGTTGAGCAAACCGAAGACGGCACAACGCCATTCGCCGGATTCAATAGCTCCTGGAGTGACCGCGACAAATGGTCCATGGTGGTCGACCAGAACTTTTCAGCAGAGTTGGCAGAAAACCAACAATATCTTCGCAGTGTAAGCCGTGTTGCGGGGCACCGCGGTCAGGCAACCGCCACGTTCGATTGGAATAACAACGCCGCGAGTGATACCAACTCACTCAATTACCTCGGGACTTTCAGCACCAATCTCATGACCGATGGCAAGTCGTTTGCCTGGGGTGGGGAATCTGCACTCGAGAGCGCGATTCTGATCGATATTGACGGCAGCACCGCGCAGGATTTCGAGATCCTTGTAGACGGCGTACGCCGTGGCTACGCCCGAGGAGATGAAATTTCGGCAATCAATCTGCCTGCTTTCAATACGTATGACTTGACGTTACGCCCTCTGGGCGATGGATTCTACGATTTTGCGGAACAGACACAGGCAATCACGCTATATCCAGGAAATGTGTCGGCCTCCTCCTACGAGGTTGAAAGTGTCGTTCTTGTTATTGGCCGATTGCTGAAACAGGGAAAACCGGCCGGCGGCGTAAAAATTTCGTTCGGGGAGCGTAGCGCCGTTACCGATGAGTACGGCCTTTTCCAGATGCCACTCGTTCTGCCAAATAGCGCGCGTACCTCTCCTCCACTTCAGTGGGGCAATTGCGAAATTCCCATCACTCAGCAACAACACGACGAACACTGGATAAACCTGGGTGACATCGAGCTAGACCGCAACCATTGTCTGTCGGAGGTAGCCAATGTGGTCCGCTAGCATCGCACAGCCCATGGCAGCCCGCATCACCGCGCTGCTCACCATGCTCCTGATCATATTGTGGTCTGGCGCTAGCAGCGCGGGTACCTCCTACAATAGCCAGCCATGCCTTGAGGGGCCCACTAACCAGCGGGGTAGCTGGTACTACCTGTTCTACCCCAACGCATTCAATTACGATCACTTTCTGGGTGTGTGTAACCTGGAAGGGCTGACCTCAGAGATTGAATATAGTGGTGATGCCACTTACGTGAACCTTTTCCCGGGAATGGGTATTCGAAGCTGCGGCCGCCAAAGCAACAGTCAATATCAGTGGGGCTGCCGGGAGCCGGTTGCCTTTCGCGTACAAGTCATCGATCCGGACGCTGCCACTCAGTTTCAACTGCGGAATTCCGCCGGTGAAATACTCCCTGTAGATTTCACCCTCACCCTGGAAGGCAGCCCTCCCATTAACCTGGCCCCCAATCAGTGGAGTGCGGCCGCGCCTCATTTACCGGGCAATGTGCGATTGACCCCAGCAGCGCTACAGTTGCAGATCCCTGACCCCACACAGATTCGCCCCGGCACCTATGAGAAGACCTTTCAATTTACCGTCGAGCAGGCTTCACATACCGGGCAATACTACTTTGACAGCGGAAGCACGCTCGCCCCGATCGACTTTACGGTGAGGCTCGTTATAGAACCCAAGATCCGGATCAGCGGCCTGTCCGACGTCACTCTTACAGCAGATTTTAGCGACTATACTTCATCAGACCAGGCGTTCTGCGTGTATTCCCGCAATGCGGAATTTACACTTCGAGCCCTTAGTTTACAGGGTACTGCAGAAAGTGCCTTTTTACTCAGCGACGGCGCCGATACGATCCCCTACGAAGTGCTCGCAGGCCCTAAGGATCAAAATGCCACGCTACTGGATTACAACACGCCCTACGGACCGTGGCAGGGTGCATTGGTCGATGGTTGCACTGCAAATGGAATGAATATGTCTTTGGAAGTGCGTATCCACCCTACCCAGCTCAGCGATGCTCGCGCGGGTATTTATACCGATACGCTCACACTTGTGGTTGAACTGGAATAGTGTGGGAATACATCATCCCTTGACTGCTCAAGTCTTTTCCCAAACGTCAGGGCTGGCCGGGAGTTTTATTCGGGTAGCAGGGTTCACGAGTATCCTCTCGGCAACCTGCCTTTCCGAATCTGTACTTGCTCAACAGTCTTACACTTCCAATAACAGCTATCCCTGCTCCAATGGCTCAGAAGTTGTAGCTCCGGATCGTCTGGGAGACAAAGCAATTGGAATATGCGGCTTGAATTCACTCAGTGAGGCGAGCGGCGACATCCAGGAAATTATAAATTCTTTTACAATTCGCAGTTGCTGGGCCTGGTGGGAGGGCAATCAATACACCACCGCCTATTGTGAAGAGCCTCGTGGTTTTTCGGTCGAGCTTTATGGCGATACCAATGCCGATGGCGACTTTGTCCTTACAGGGCCCGCGGGAAGTATACCGGTCGACATTCGATTCCGGCATGAGCCAGACGGCAGTGAATATCGATTCCAGGCAAACAATCAGAGTCAGGAATTTTCCGGTGCGGCCAACGGCGCCCAGATTCCGGTCAAGATTATCGTAACCCCCAAATCCGGAACCTTCCCCCCCGGTGAATACGAGGGGAATTTTTCTTTCGCGCTATACCAATGCAGGGGAACCTGGAATGGCGGCGACTGTAGGGGAGCAGATTCCAATGGTAAAGCCAACCTTTCCCCGCCACTCGACTTTGGCGTTCGCCTAACGTCGAGCGCTCGAATCCAGATTACCGGACTCGAGGATATGCAATTGATATCTACCGGAGAAGACATAGATGCGAGCCAACGCTTCTGCGTTTACACCTCTGATGGCTCCGAATTTCGGCTAAAAGCGGATAGTCAATACGGTAGTGGGATTTTCGCGCTAAAAAGCCAAACTTCCGCTCAAACAATTGAGTATGACTTGAGAACCTGGGCCCTGATTGGCCCCAGAAGACGGGCGCGTCTTGATGAAGGTGTGTTTACACGAAATACCTGGCATGGGCACCCGCAAAAAGCGTGCAATGCCGGAGCCGATGAGAATATGCTATTGGAACTGCGCATTCCATCTGACCGCCTTCAGTCATTGGATTCAACATCCTACCATGACACGCTGACATTAACCGTTGAGGCGGAATGACCTTCAAGGAACGGCAAGCTGGACCGTGGTTGAGCCGTCTCCCGTAGCGGCATTGAAACGCAAAAATGCGGTACCCGGGTTCGGGCCTTGCTGCGCATAATTAATCGTCACTTTCTCATCAGGGTATACCCGGTTAGTAATATCCAACGGCTCACAGGATTCATCGTCTGTGCAGTAGAATACCTCGCTAACCTGTGCGTTGATATTACCGGTATTGGTAAGAATCAATTGCTCCCCGGAACGTAACAGCTCAAACTCATAGGATCCATTTTTGGGCTGAACAAATACTAATGCTTGATAAGCGATCAGTATTTTCAACGCCATTTTGTCACTCTTGATATCACCGACCACCGGTTTGAAGGTCACCCGGTAGACCTTTTCCCTGTCCAGGTTTTTATCCAGTGACATCAAGCGAAAACGCTTTCTTGTTCCAGGTGCCAACACCGCTTTTGCAGGGTTTACCAATAGGCGGAAATCTTTGGGGTCAGTGATTCGCACCCGCTGCTCATCGGGCTGACCTGGGTTATCGACCCGAAAGATCTCGGTTTGCAGGTAAAGAGGCTCCTGATCGGGGTTTGAAACCAGAATATCATCTCGGGAGTTCGGTTGGTCATTCAGATAGACGATGATCTTGTCCAGGGACATTGCTGCCAATGCAGGGTTGGCAATGAGGAGGAGCAGGAGAAATGCAAACTTTTTCATAGCTTCTGAGCAGCTGTCTATTCGGTCTGGAAGTGGCATCTATATATTCTATCGCCACAACTACATCAGAGCTACTATCGGCGCTTATTCCGCCACAATAAAGATGACTTTACCCGCGGAGGATTCAGACACTGGCATGCAGTTTTGGCGCATATTCACCGCCACCATTTCAGGGCCTGCCGCTGCATCCAGGTCGCGAACAAAGAGTTGATATGTGCTGAAGGGCATATGGTGCAAACACAGTGTGCCGCCACTTTTGGAAGCCGAGGTTGTGAAACTCGTCTTGACCGGCATTCGCAGTGTAATTTTCGCTGACGCCTGAGCCGTCGTCTGTGCGTGACCATGCGTCTGCAGTATCGCCACTGCCAATAGCAATGTCCACACTCGCCACCTTACAAACCCCATAGCCCGGTTCTCCAGCCCGTTACAAGCAGCCGAAGCCAATTCAACCGATCGACCCGGTCCACTCAGTGTAGACAGGGAATTACGGAACAAGTCGAGATGGCAGACCGCTCGACGTCGATATCTGCATTATTAAAAATAATATCGGCGTAAGAGGTAGAAGCTTTAGCAGGTTTATGAGCAAAACCTGTTTTGTGAGAAAAAAATCTCACATCGGGAAACAATGATTAAAGTGGCGCACTCTCGCTCCGCCGTTAAACCAGTTGCTCAATAACATCCGGATGATGCTTGGCAAGTGCGGCGCATTTCTTTCGCGTCTTGCCCGCCCGTGAAGGCGGCTGACAAATCCCACAGATAAAATTATGACTCGGTGTATGCGCGTGGTTCACAAACTTGCCGCTACAACTCGTACAGGATGACAGCTCAAACAGTCCGCTTTCAAAGAAGCGAATCAACGTCCAGGCTCTGGTCAGGCCGAGCACCGGCTCATCATTTTCATCGTCTGCCAGCTCCAGATACAGGCGATATGCTTTGATGAAGCCCTCCATGCGCTCGCACCCCTGCTCCTCCGTCAAGCGTAAATAGATTCCGTAGAAGAGCGAGGAGTGAATATTCGGCATCCAGGTGGTAAACCAATCGGTCGAGAAAGGCAACATCCCCTTGGGCGGGGACATTCCTCGCACTTCTTTATACAGCCGGATCAGGCGCCCCCGGCTAAGATCGGTTTCTGACTCTAACACCTGTAAACGGGCATTCAGTTCAATCAACTCAATCGCAAGCTGAACTTGCTGCATTTCATTGAGCAGGCTTTTTTCTGTCATGACATACAACTCAATTGACGTTAGAAGACATCAAAAGTGCCGTATGTATATGGCTCAGGTTTTCCGCGCGCTTGTTGCTAGTAAGCTGCTCAAGCTGGATCGGATTTTCCAGATTAAGTCTGAATAAAAACTGGTTCGAACGTGCGAGCCGGGTGAGCTGTTTGGCAGTCAGCGAAACGATTTTTGTAGCCAGCGTTTCATCCACCTTGAGACGGAAACGCGCGGTTGCAAAATCTTCCTTAAGTAAGCGCTGAGCGAGAAGCAGGTAACTAAGATTGATCTCTTGAATTTCGTTGATTGCACTATCCTGCATGGCTATCGTACTCCTTCAATCTTTTTTATTGGCAACCAGAATTTCTGGCAAGCACTTAATGCATCCAAAGTCGAAGGGCTTCTCGCATTTGACTCCTTTCTATTTTTGAGCGGCCCCTACCTTTCGGTACCGCTCAGCCATCCTTTCAACAGGATGCATGCATCCTATTGACCTTCCCTGGTATGAGCCTGAACACGTGCAGAGCAAGGCAATAACTTCCCTGCAAACTGACACAAATGCCCCCACTCAAATTGCCACCACTTCGCCTCAACGTCCAACCGTTAATGGATGTTTGACGACGCTCCACAAACCCCAGGAGCTTCGGTTTTAAGATCACACCGCCATTAGCGAACTAATCGGCGAAGTAAAATTAAAGCCCAAACCGTTAGCTGAGTCACATTTTAACTGTGCGCTCGTTCAACTTATGAGAAAAATTACCACATCTGTAATCCTTCTGCATACTACTTTTGTAGGAAATTTACGAAAAAGAGACTTAATTGACTTTCATTCTCAACCGCCAGGGGACTTCGGGCGATCTTCTCGGAATTGAGTATCTACTTCCAATATCCATGCCACCAATTCCACTACGGTCTGGAATACCTCATCCGGGATTTTCTCTCCCCAGTCCAACTGAGCAAGCAACGCAAAGAGCTCTGGTGCTTGATGGGTGAACAGGTTTTCTTTAACTGCCGCAGCGATGACCTCGCTGATAATCTGACTACCATCGGTACCGGTTCGTGTGTCCAGCCCCTTTGACAAAGCACCGTTAGCAGGTCCTTTTCCATACAAATCGCTCATTTGAAAACCACGACATTTATGATCACCTTATGAAATCTAGCAATCTCGAGCTTGCCTTTCAGAACATCAACAGCGGCCATAATCCGATCAGCCGCTATTTGGGTCGCAGCTCTCACTTCCAGCTCCAGCAATGAGCCGGACACCTTTAAAACCAGGGTTACGGGTCCGAGGGACTCCATTTGTAGGGCGACCTCCAGATGCCAGGTAGCACACTGCTCGACCGTTCTGGGTTGCCGATAGGGAACTTCAGGTTGCTCATCAAATGGCGGGTTCAACCGGATTTCCACGAACACACCAGGCCATAGCTCTCCGTGCCAAATGAGTGAGCGCGTCGCCAGTAGGTCCAATTGCTTACCAATTAACCGCTGTAGATCTTTACCCAGGCCGCTATCGGTTTTGCTCTCACTCAGCCAAAGAGCCATTTGAGGCTCCCGCTGAAGTAACGTTTTGTCCCGAATACCTCGATACCAGGCAACCAGGTGGGATTCGTAAAATAGGCCGCTGAACACAACACTTGCTTTCAACAGTGATGCAACTTCGCTTGCCTCCGACCCACCGATAGCAATTGCCCCGCTAGGTGAAACGCTAGCGCTTACCACTTGCCGTTCGAGGATAGTGGAAATGTATTGCGCAGCTCGACTCAGATATACCTTATCAACTGGGTAGTGAGTACTAACTGCCCCCAAACGAATTTCCCCGGATTTGGACGACACACCCTGTGCATAGGGTGGCGCAGCATGCTGGTTCAGACGAGCATCACTACGCACTGCATGAACACTCCGCGTGGCGTCGATCGGTTTGACTGGTTTCAACGCGCGATCACGAGGTGCCGTTTCAACGCGCTTGCCGAGCACCTGGTGTAGAAGGGTGTCCAGCAACGTATTGATACCACTCATTGGGGCGCGGAATTTAGTGGTATTACTGTGCCGTAGGCTCTGGACAGGTCACGCTTTCGGGTATTGGTACCAATCAACTCCTGGAGTTCAGTCTGGCGCTGCTCAAGTCGCTGACGTATTTCAAGATCCTGTTCCAGGATCTGTTCAAGCAGTTCCATTTTTCGCTTGCGCTCCCGATCGCTTAGTTGCAACCGAGCTTCCGCATTCGCAAGAGTTTCCACTTCAATAGCGTAATTGGTTTGCTCTTCTACCAGCCTGAACCAGTCACGCGCGTGTACGAAGGCGAGCATGCGGGAAGATCGCGCGAGTAACTCTGTATAGCCTGCGAGGATTGCCGTTGGGGACGATAACGAGGACTCTCTTGTTTTGGACTTATTTTCCATTAGCCGTCCCCGGATCTATATCATTCCAGGCGGAGGCAATTTCGCCGAGTAATCGGCGCGCCTCGTTGAGGTCCTCTTCGCTATTTCTCAGGTTTGCCGTTAGAAGTTTTTCCGCAATATATTCGTACAGAGATGCCAGATGTTGTGCGAGTTCACCACCACGTTCAAAATCCAGCGCCGCCAGAAGACCCTTGTTCACAATGTCGATCGCTTTCGAGATGGCACGGCCTTTTTCCGCCACATTCCCATCTCTCAGATGAACCATCGCTGTGCCAATTGCAGTATCTGCGCCTTGAAACAGCAGTACAATCAAACGATGTGGGCTAGCTGATAGTACGTCACTTTCCAGCCCTACCCGCGCATAACTGGCAGCGCCTTGCGCCCGGTTATTCACTCTTTTTGCGTACAATCTCTCAACTCCTCAATATTCTTATTGTTTCAGCTGCGCGGCGAGTGCATCAAACTGCTGCGTGAGATATGAACTCGTCGAATTCATTTGCGCGATCAGACTGTCTAGCTGACTAAATTGTGTTCGATAACGTTCGATGGTACTTTCAATCTGCTGCTCCATGCGGTCATAACGCTGCCCCATTGCCTCGACACTCGTCTCAAGACCGCTAGTCGCATTTTCTATCAAGCCTCCCTCATCCATCATAGCGCCGAGAGCCTCCGCTACCCGATCAGCAAAACCTTCAGATTCTTCGGATTCCCCAGCGAATAGATTCGACAGCGCCCCAAGCTGATTGGCAACGAGATCCGTGACCTTTTCATCGTCGAGTGTTAGCGTTCCATCGACCTCCAGTGTTATCCCCAAATCGGCCAGTGAAGAAAATGTATCATCCGCAAGGGATCCCCCCACCAGCTCCCGCAATTGGGATTCAACACCCCGTACTGTGGCGTTACCTTGCAAGATACCGCCAACACCTGTTGCGCCATCAAATGAAGTGAGGTCAGATAAGGACCCCTGCAGGCTATTGTAGGCATCGACAAAATTAGACAGTTTCTTTTGGATACCGGCAGTATCCCTGGTAATTTCCAAGGTGGTGGTACCAGTCTCTTCCAGATTCAGGGTAACGCCCTGGATCGCTCCCTCCACCCGATTACTCTGAGACTGAATGGCGATACCGTTGATATCTAACTGCGCATTCTGGGCCGCAACTTCGGTAGCGGCATCCAGGGTAAGTGCATCGCCAAAGCCACCGGCAGAGAAGGAAACCGAGTCAATGGCCGCCTCGGTACCGGTTTGGGCGGAGGTCAACACCAGTCGATAAGGCTGGCCACTGCCATCGTTAACAATGGATGCAATTACCCCTGCATCCGCATCGTTAATCGCATCCCGAATATCTTCCAGTGAGCTATCCGCTTCACTTACGGAAACGCTAAACTGTTCACCATTTCCCAGCGTAAAATCAATACTACCGGCACCCAGGTCAGCACCCTGATCTACGACGCCGGTGCTAGCGATACTGTAGCTTCTCGCCCGTTGGACAACATCAACCTCGTAGGTACCAACCGGGGTATCCTCATTAGCGCTGATGGTCAATCCCTCTCCACTCAGGCTGGTTTTTACGCCGGCGAAGCTCCCCGGTTCACTGAGGGCGACAGCAGCATCCTTTACTTTCTCCAGTGCGCTTTCCAGAAGTCCAAAAGCGGATATTTTGGTCTCGTAGCTTTTTTGTTGCTGCAAGATAGGGGTTAACTTCTGGCGCTCAGCGGATTCCAGCTGATCCAGAAGACCGCTCAGATCCAGCCCCGAACCAATCCCCAAGGATGAAATGGTGGCCATTACGCCCTCCTTATATACAAAAGATTCAGCGCCTCTTTAGGGCTACCGGCGGCATAAGAATCGCCAATAAAATCCACATCGGCAGAATTGCAGCAGACTTTAGTGTTTCCTCTTCTCTCTGTTTACCCGCAGCGTACCCGACAGAAAATCAGAAATTTTCCGGAAAAATTAAAGTCCCGGCAGAGGTGGCCGAAAAATGGGGTAACGGCCAGCGCCGTTGTCTCAATTTAAAACGGTGACACACAGAGGGACACAACAATGTCAGTGATCAACACCAATATCACGGCCATGATTGGCCAGCAGAACCTGAGCAAATCTCAAAGCGCCCTGCAGACCTCTATGGAGCGCTTGTCCTCCGGTCTGCGCATCAACAGCGCCGCCGACGATGCAGCCGGTCAGGCCATCGCCAACCGTATGAGTGCGCAGATCACCGGCCTGTCTCAGGCTCAGCGGAATGCCAACGACGGCATCTCTGTTGCTCAGACAGCCGAAGGTGCTTTGAACCAGGTAAACGACAACCTGCAGCGCATTCGTGAACTGACGGTACAGGCGCAAAACGATACCAACTCCCAGAGCGACCTGGACTCCATTCAAGACGAAATCAATCAGCGTCTTTCCGAAATTGATCGTATATCCTCCGAGACCAACTTCAACGGCGTGAAGGTTCTTTCCGAGGACCGCAGCTTTACCATTCAAGTTGGCGCCAATGATGGCGAATCCATCAGTATCGATCTCAAGGAAATCAACGCACAGACTCTCGGAATGGAAAACTTCACTGTTTCGGGACTGTCTGACGAAATTACGGAACTGTCCGGTACCGATGCTAATGGCAATGAAGTCACCGCGGCTATCGACCTTTCCGGTATTGATGTCACCAACTTCGCAGCTACCGACGCTTCCGAACTCAAGCTTCGCTCATATACTGACGCCGGCGGCACTACTCAGTACGCGATTGAAGATACAGATGGCACCCTGGCGAAAATCGCTGCAGCGGATATTGATACTGATGCGACGTCCGCCACATTTGGTCAGATCACTGACTTCGCTGATGCTGCTGCAGTGGCAACTGCGAAAGACGCTTACGATACCGATGCAGAAGCCGGGCTGACCTCAACCGCCAATCCGTTGGCAGCTCTGGACACCGCCCTTAGCGACGTAGACGCACTGCGCTCCGACCTGGGTGCCATCCAGAACCGCTTTGAATCTGCGATCAACAACCTGAGTACTACCGAGACCAACCTGTCCGCCGCGCGCTCCCGTATCGAAGACGCAGACTACGCAGATGAAGTTTCCAACATGACCCGCGCGCAGATTCTGCAACAGGCCGGTACTTCCGTCTTGTCGCAGGCAAATCAGCTGCCGCAGAGTGTTCTGTCACTGCTGGGCTAAGCACCAACCCCGGGCCAGTGGCCCATCCTCTCGGCCCCTATTCAGGGGCCTTTTTTATGTCTAAATAAAAAAGCAGGCTGTTACACCTGCATATTCATAATGTCTTTATACGCGGTCAGTAAGCGGTTGCGCACCTGCACACCAAGTTCAAACCCAATGCTGGCCTTCTGCCCGGCAATCATTACCTCATGCAAGGCTACACCCGGGTCACCAGACTGAAAGGCCCGCGCTTTCGCTGCACTTTCGGTCTGCAGCGTATTTATCCGCTCCAGACTGTCTTTCAATACAGTGCCAAAACTACTACTCGACGACAGATCGGTACCCACCATCGGAAGATCAAAGGTGGTACGCGCCCCTGAAGCCTCACTCGCCAGTCCTCGCATCTGATTCAGCAAACCCAACATTTCCGGGTTAGCGGTTTGTATGGTCATGACTACGCCTCTTGAAATTTCGCAATGCAAAGGTAACAGCGCCCTGTATGCATCCAAGCAGGTAAATGGCGTTAAAAAACCGGCCTTTTCTTTCGATTGTTCGTTTCGGAGCTATTGATAATCATGTCACTGTTCCGGCCCGCCCATCAGGCGGACTTCAAACAATAGGAAGAATTTGCAGTAATGCCTTGCTTCACGCTCACCAGATCCTCTTCTCACCGCGGCGCACTGCCCCTATGAGTAGCACCCAAAATGCCTCAACTCACAGCGCAGGGACGGCGGCACAGACGCTAAACCAGTTGCCATCGCGGCTACTGGCAAATCCCCTGCTGATGCTTTTAGTCGGCGGCTCTGCTGCGTTTGCTCTGGTGGTCGCAATCCTCATGTGGTCGCAGGCTCCGCAGTATCGGGTCCTGTTCAGCAATATTAGCGAGGAGGATGGTGGCCGGATTATCAGCGAACTGGAGAGCCGCTCGATACCATACGAATTCAGTGCAGGTGGACGCACACTCATGGTTCCGGAGGACCAGGTGTACCGGCTTCGTCTGCAACTGGCAGAACAAGGACTCCCCAGCGGAGGAAATGCAGGCTTTGAAATCATGGACCGCCAGGCATTCGGTATCAGCCAGTTTGCCGAACGGGTCAACTTCCAGCGCAGTCTACAGGGTGAGTTAGCGAGCTCCATTGAATCACTGGGCCCGGTAGTTCGTGCACGCGTGCATATTTCCATGGCTAAACCGTCAGTGTTCATTCGCGAGCGTGAACCGGCGAAGGCATCGGTGATTTTGACCCTGGCACCGGGGCGCGTGCTGGGCGAAGGTCAGGCCAGCGCCATCGTACACCTGGTGTCCAGCAGTGTGCCGGACCTGAATGCAGAAAACATCACTCTGGTGGACCAGAATGGGCGCCTGTTGTCGCGCCCAGGAACCGATGAAGCCAGTCTTGACGGTACCCAGCTCGAGTATGTTCATACTCTCGAAGCAAGCTATCAGCAGCGTATCGAACGCATACTTGAACCACTTCTAGGCAGCCAGAATGTTCGTGCCCAGGTCACCGCCCAAGTAGATTTTGACCGCCGCGAAGAAACCAGCGAGCGCTATGCGCCCAATCAAGACGGACTCCCCGCGGCGGTACGCAGCAAGCAGCACAACTCCGATGTTGATGGAAATCCGCTGGATATGGGTGGCATTCCGGGTGCCCTGACAAATACTCCCCCGGGCTCTGCCCCATCGCCAATCGTGGCCAACGACGAAACTCAAGCTGAAGGGACCGAGCAATCTGAGGTGCAACGCCACATTCGCGAGGAGAGCCTGGTCAACTATGAGCTTGACCGTGACATCACTCATATTCAGCGGCAACGAGGGCGGGTCGAACGCCTGAGCGCCGCGGTAGTTGTGAACTATCAGGAATTGGTAGCTGAAGACGGTTCCGTTGATCAACAGCCACTAAGTCCGGATGACTTACAACATATCGAACAGCTTATTCGTCAGGCAATGGGCTATTCCGAGGCCCGGGGGGATGGGCTGGAAGTGGTAAACCTTCCATTCACCGTTGCCGATCAACAGGTGCTGCCCGAGCGCCCGTGGCATGAAGACCCCTTCTGGCGGCAGCTGATTCTCACCATGGCACGGTACCTGTTGGCTGGACTGACGCTTCTGTTCGTTTTCCGCTGGCTGGTACGACCTTTGGTGAACCGGCATCTGCAACTCAGTAAGCCCCCCGTCGCCATTCCAGCACCGCAAAACAATACGGTGCCTGCAAAGAGCAATGTCACTCAACCGGCGCAGGCGCAGACTGAAGGGGTTACATTTGAAGAAGACGAAGAGATCCCCGAACCCATACCCCGCCGCAAACGGCGCTCCTCCATTTACGAGCAGAGCCTGATGGACCTGCAGAGTATGGCGAAAGATGACCCCGCAATGGTCGCAATGATTGTACGCAGTTGGATACACCGGGATGACTAGTAACATTCACCTACAAAATGCCATTCAGAAAGAAAAGTCCATGACCAATATGCGCCGCAGCGCGATTTTGCTGTTGGCGCTGGATGAAGACTGTGCGGCAGAAGTATTCAAGCATTTGAGCGCACGAGAAGTGCAGGATATAAGCCAGGAAATGGCCTCCCTTCGCTCTGTCTCCCATGATGAGATGCGCTCTGTACTTCAGGATTTCAATACGGAATCTGAAGAATTCGGAGCATTGAATCTCTACTCCAGTGAGCGTATCCGAGCGGTGCTTACCAAAGCGCTCGGTAACGAACGCGCTTCCAGTCTGTTAGAGGATATTTTCGATATTACCAACGCAGACTCTGGCATCGACGCATTGAACATCATGGAGGCGAATAGTGTTGCCGAAATGATCCGCGATGAACATCCACAGATTATTGCCACTATTCTGGTACACCTGGAGCGACGCCAGGCCGCCTCAGTACTGGAATATTTTGAGGACAAACTGCGAGAGGATGTGGTACTTCGCATCGCGACCTTTAGTGGCGTACAGCCCGCGGCACTACAAGAGCTCACGGAAGTACTGACCAGTATGCTCGATGGTCAGAATCTCAAGCGCGCGAAAATGGGCGGTGCCCGCACCGCCGCGGAGATTCTGAATCTGATGAATTCAAGCGCAGAAGAAAATGTCATTGAACGTGTACGGGAACACAATGAAGATCTGGCCCAGAAGATCATCGACGAAATGTTCCTGTTTGAAAACCTTATCGATCTGGACAACCGCGCGATTCAGCTGGTCTTGAAGGAAGTGGAAACCAAGCAGCTGGTAACTGCTCTCAAAGGCAGTAAGCCAGGCCTTCTTGATAAGTTCCTGCACAATATGTCGAGCCGCGCTGGCACATTGCTTCGCGAAGAACTTGAGGCCAGCGGCCCTCTGCGCATGTCGCAGGTGGAGCGCGAGCGTAAAGCCATACTGCAGATCGTGCGCCGTCTCGCAGATAATGGGGAGATTGTATTAAGCGGTGGAGAAGAGGTTTATGTCTGAGGCTGTCACATGGCGCCGATGGCAGCCGGAAGACCTGAGTGGAGAGCGCGAACGACGCGACTGCATGCAAAAATCCTTGGCCAAAGAATTGGATGGGTTGCGCACTAGCGCCCGAGAGGAAGGCCATCAGCAGGGCTATGAAGCCGGCTATTCAGACGGCTATGCGTTGGGGCTCAGTGAGGGCCGCGCAGAAGGCATTGCAGAGACCGATCAGCAGCGCAAAATTCTTCTCGCTCCATTGGAGGAACTCGCTCGAAATTTCAGCCATGCACTGACTTCTATTGATGGCGAAATCGCCGAAGAAATTTCGAAACTCGCTCTGCTCGTTGGGCGCCATCTCGCAGACGAAGCATTGAAGGCCGACCCACAACAGGTCTGTGGGCTGGTACGTACCCTGTTACGTGAGGAGCCGGTTACCAGCGATCAGGCCCGCCTTTGGTTACACCCGGAAGACCTACCTCTTGTGCAGACGGACCTCGGCAACGAATTGATCAGCGCGGGCTGGCGACTGGAACAGGACCCACGACTAACGCGTGGTGGCTGCCGTGTCACAACTTCAAGCGGCGAGCTAGATGCGACCCGTGAGACCCGCTGGCAAGAAGTTTTGAAGCGCAGTCAGCTGCTTCCGCAGGGCCAAAGCCAGAACTCTGGAACAACTCCGTGAGCGCGCCTACCTCATCCACTCATACTCTTCGCTGGCAGCGGAGCCTCAACGCCACAGCACAATGCATAGAACTGGCGCCACGCTACAGGAGCAGCGGAAAGGTTGTACGCGCGACGGGCCTGGTTCTGGAAGTGGTCGGACTGAAGATACCTCTGGGAAGCGGCTGTTCGATAGAGCTCGATCCATCTGGTGCATCGCAGCCCGCTTATGCAGAAGCCCAGGTGGTTGGCTTCAACGGCGAACGGCTTTTCCTGATGCCACTGGAAGAGATCAGTGGACTCACACCCGGTGCGAGAGTTTTCCCACTGGGTGGCACTGGAGCCCGCCTCTTCCCTCTTGGCGAGCAGCTGCTCGGACGAGTGGTAGATGGTAGCGGCCGCCCCTTAGATAGCGGCCCGGAATTTGATTTTTCTGAGAGTGCCGGACTCTCAGCAACACCATTCAATCCACTCAACCGCACACCGATTCATGAACAGATTGATGTTGGTGTTCGGACTATCAACGGTCTACTGAGTGTCGGCCGCGGGCAGCGCCTTGGTCTTTTTGCCGGCTCCGGTGTCGGCAAGTCGGTACTGCTGGGGATGATGGCACGTTATACCAGCGCAGATGTAATTGTTGTGGGCCTGATTGGTGAGCGTGGTCGAGAAGTTAAGGATTTTATTGACAATATTCTTGGTGACGAGGGAAGACGCCGCGCGGCGGTAGTGGCTGCCCCCGCAGATACATCTGCACTCCAGAGATTACAAGGCGCCGCCTATGCCACACGCATAGCGGAGCACTTTCGTGACGAAGGAAAAAGTGTACTACTGATTATGGACTCCCTCACCCGCTACGCCATGGCACAACGGGAAATCGCCCTCGCCATCGGGGAGCCACCAGCTACAAAAGGCTATCCGCCTTCAGTATTTGCGCAGCTGCCAGTCCTTGTTGAGCGCGCAGGCAATGGTGAGAACGGTGGCTCTATCACAGCCTTCTACACGGTTCTGGCTGAGGGGGACGACCAGCAGGATCCGATTGCAGATGCGGCCCGCGCAATTCTGGACGGCCATATCGTGCTTTCTCGAAGTCTCGCTGAATCCGGGCATTACCCGGCTATCGACATAGAAGCATCCGTCAGTCGCGCTATGAGCGCCATCGTTGACGACAACCATGAACGTGCGGCCCAGCGACTCAAGCAATTGTTCTCCCGCTATCAGCGGAATCGCGACCTGATCAGCGTTGGCGCTTACAGCCCAGGGCACGATCCCGAGTTGGATCAGGCGGTACAGCGGTACCCATACATTGAACAGTTTTTGCAACAACGAATGAATGAACGCGCCGATATTACATCCTCGACTGCTGCGCTGAATGGGCTGCTGCAGGCAACATCTCAGCCAGGAGGTAGAAAATGACGTCCTCAGAGCCACTCGAAATCCTGATCGACCAAAGCCGCAAAGCGCGAGATAGCGCGGGGCGGGTGCTGGCTGAAGAGCGCAATGCGCACGAACAAACCACCGGGCAACTGGAGGCGCTACAGCGATATCGCAGTGAATACTGTGAACGGCTTCAGCAGGCCATGGCTATGGGAATCAATGCGTCGACCCTTGCAGACTATAACCGCTTTATCGGCTCCCTCGATGACGCCATTACCCAGGCGAGAAGCCTGCAAATTCAACAGCAGGACAGGGTCGAATCCAGTAGCGAGCACTGGCGCCACCATCAAAGCAGGCTCACATCTTTCAGCACACTGAAAACCCGGCGCGTGCAGCTGGAGCAACAACAGGATGCCCGCCGTGAGCGTCGACAGACCGATGAGATCACTCAGAATTTGATCGCCCGCCGCGCAAGCGGCGATGCCAAGAACCCATTTTAACGAAATAACCGCTTCGGAATTACCGCTCATGGATATGAATGCACTACTTGCCAAGGCACCCATCAAGTCGACAAGCAGCAGGCCGGCACATGGCGCGCCCGGAAACAGCACTGGCGAAGTTCCGAAGAGTGAGAAGCCATTTGCACAAAACCTGAAATCCGCCATTCAGGCTGCAACAGGTAGCCCGTCGCGATCCACAATGCTACCCGGCCAACTGCCTGTTATAGAAACGGCTGTGGAAGGGATATCGAGCCATGATAACTTGCGCGCGCTACTGGCCGGGCATACTTCCGCGCAAGATAACGAACAGCTGCCGAAAACGGAGCTTGAGGAGTTAGTGCAGGATGATCCCGATCTCCTGGCGCCCTCGGCACTGACCACCATCTCCAACCTTGTGCCGTCAAATACGGCGGCCACAGACACGCACAAACCCCAAGCGATCCTGGCTTCAACACCACCTATGGGCAACGGCCAGCAGCAGACTGCATTGCCTTCAACGCCCGAAACATCGCCGGACAATGTACGGGGTCTTGGTACTCCGGATATTGCCTACCACACGCGTGCCCTGCCCCAGGGTACAAATCTCGAACCAGCGGCCAACGGGGAACTGAATTCATTGCAGGAATCAGTCACCGGAAAGCCCTCACTACCGGAAACGTTTACTACTCGAATCTTTACGGGCGACGGACATAATTCTCAATCGCTTACACATCAACCTAACCCTTCACCAATCGTAACTTCCGCATTTACCGGTTCTGCAGGGCCCATTGCTCGATCTGCTGCGGGCTCCGGGCTGGCTTTGACAACACCTTTGGGATCAGAGGTATGGGGCCAGGAATTCAGCCAACATCTGCTGACCATGGCACACCGGGGAGACAAACAGGTAGATCTGCATCTTCACCCACGTGAACTGGGCTCCCTTACTGTCAGCCTGAACCTGGATGACCAGGGGGTGCGAGCACAGTTCCTCACAGCAAATGCTGCGGTGCGTAGTGCCGTGGAACAGGCAATACCGCAGTTGCGGGAAACACTCGCGCAGCAAGGGATTGCCCTGGGTGAGACATCCGTGGGCCAGCAACAACAGCAGACGCCCCAACAGCAGCATTCTGGCCGCGATCTGGGTGAAAGTAGCGCTATACCCAACGAATTCAGTTCTGCCGACAAATCCAATGACGAAAAACAGACTGTGGTGCACACAGCTCTCGGCTCCCGTGCGAGTGGAATCGACCTTTACGCCTGAGCAACCAAGAACCCTGACTTCCCACCTGATTTCCGTGCCACCTACTTTGGTAACGCCAAAACCTTGAGATGGGCCCAATTCCTGGGCCTTTTCTTTCCTTCAATGGCGTGCCACGACGGCATACTCCCCGCATCCCATAAACAAAATATCAAGAATGGGAGCGTGCTGTTTTCCACACGTTGCTTCTCATTCACCCAGCAGGGCTATGTTTAATAAGGCACATCAGTATGACTGAAGACACTTCTGGACAACCTCGCGGCCTGGTCTGGCTGGCTACGATTGGGGTTTTACTGATTAGCATCTTGGTAGGGCTCAACCTCTACCTGTTACTACGCGATGAAGGCCACGCGACGTCTACAGCCGTAGTTCAGGAAGAGTCTCCCAATCGCTCAGACAATCCGATTTTTGTACGAATAGACCCCTTTACCGTGAACCTTCAGGGTGATCAGATGGCCAATCGTCTCCTCTACGTTGGGCTTTCATTGCAGGTTGGAAACAACGAAACCCGAGATTTCCTTCTGGAGCACATGCCTCAGGTACGTAGCCGGCTACTGATCTTGCATTCGTCTCAGTCACCGGCGGGGCTCGCGACGCTGGAAGGTAAGCAAAACCTGGTGCAAGGAATCCTCAACACCCTCTCAGAACCAATGAGTAAAAAGCAACCGGCACTACTCATCGATGATGTTCTTTTTACCGAGTTCATCGTGCAATAGGCAGTATTCATATGTCCCAGGATGATCTCCTTTCCCAGGAAGAAATTGATGCGTTGCTGCATGGTGGTGATGGCGATAGCGGTGATAGCACTATCAGCAGCGCCGACGGCCCGCAGATGCGCCCATACGACCCGGCATCCCAGCAACGTGTTATCCGCGAGCGGCTTCACAGTATCGATGTTATTAATGAGCGGTTTGCACGGAATTTTCGCGTGAGTCTGTTCAATCTGATTCGCCGCTCTGCGGACATTACCGTTGAGTCAGTGCGCTACCAGAGTTTTAAGGATTTTGCACGCAACCTTCCGGTGCCCACCAACCTCAACCTGATTGCAATGAAGCCACTGCGGGGCACCGGCCTTATGGTGTTCCCCCCAGCAATGGTCTTTATGGTAGTGGACAGTCTATTCGGCGGGGACGGTCGTTTTGTTACCCGCTCCGAAGGTAGGGAATTTACCAATACAGAGCAACGTGTAATCCAGCGAGTGCTCGACCTTGCAATCAATGCCTACCAGGATTCATGGCGGTCGGTTTATCCGTTGCAGATAAGTTATCTGCGCTCGGAACTTCAGGCACGTTTCGCCAATATTACCAACTCGCCGAACGAAATCATCGTCAACACCAATTTTCATCTGGAAGTGGGGAATCTTTCGGAGCGATTTCAGATTTGTATGCCCTATTCCATGATAGAGCCTTTGCGCGATCTTCTAGCCAACCCGGTAGTTGACGGGCGCGACCCGGGAGATCAGACCTGGAATCGGCGTATGGCAGGGGAAATCCGACAGTCTGAGGTCGAGCTGGTCGCCGAGTTCGCAAACATTCCCAGTCGTATCGGAAAAGTACTGGCACTACAACCGGGCGACATATTGCCCATCGACCTACCAACCAGTGTAACTGCGCGGGTGGACGGCGTACCGGTATTGGAATGCGAGTACGGCAGCCGCAATGGCCTGAGTGCCCTGCGCGTGAATAAAGTCATCGAACGCAGCCCATCACGGCCAACATCCCTGATCAGTAATTTTAACGCGGGCTTGGCCCCGCAACGTGAGGAATCCGAAGCATGAGCGACAGTGATCAAGCGGAACCAAAAAACACAGCACAGGAACCCGATAACTGGGCGGCAGCGATGGCAGAGCAACTGACAGACGGCGCTGAAGATGCGTGGTCAGAAGCGCTATCGGAGCAGGAGAATTCTGAAAGCGGCGCGCGTAGTGCTGCTGATCAGGTATTCAAGCCACTGGAAAATAACAGTGCGGGAGGTGCTGCGCGAGATCTCGAGATGGTGATGGACATTCCGGTGAAACTGAGTGTCGAGCTGGGGCGCACCCGTATCACTATCAAACAACTACTCGAACTGGCCCAGGGCTCTGTAATTGAGCTGGACGGACTCGCTGGTGAACCCATGGATATCCTGATCAATGGCTATCTGGTTGCACAGGGCGAAGTGGTCGTTATTGAAGAGAAGTACGGTATTCGGATTACTGAAATTGTTACTCCCCAAGAACGTATTCACAAGCTGAACCGGTGAACGGAGTGAATTCTGCAAGCAGCGAATCGGTCATTGGACTGGCTGTGCTGGGCAAGGTAGCCGGAGTTCTGATTGCGCTTATTGCCTTTATTCTGTTGTGTGCCTGGCTGACTCGTCGCCTCGCACCTGGACTTGCCAGTACCCACAATGGACCTCAGATGGATATTGTAGCCACTAAGGCACTGGGTACACGGGAAAAGGTCGTAGTTCTGCGGGTCGAAAACCAGTGGCTGGTGCTTGGCGTTGGCGGTGGGCAGGTCAGCTGCTTGCATACACTCGAGGCTACACCCTCATCACCTCAGGTTAATACCCCGAAAAAAAGTCCCGATAGTTTTGCTGAGCGCTTCGCGCACGCTTTAACAAAAAACCTGCGTGGCCGAGGACAAGGCTCGTGAAAATAGCCAATGCGATTCAAGAAGGTTTTCCGCGGACAAAAACGCTGCTACTCCTATTTATTGGCGTTTGGTCTTCCGGCAGCTTGGCACAAGGTGCGGATATCACCGGTCTTATCAGTCAGCCAACCGCGGGAGGTGGCCAGCAGTGGTCGATCAAACTTCAGACCCTATTGCTACTCACCAGCCTGGCGTTTCTGCCCGCAATTCTTCTGATGATGACCTGCTTCACCCGTATCATTATTGTGTTGGGACTTCTGCGTACGGCAATGGGCACACAGGCTGCGCCCCCCAATCAGGTGATCCTAGGGATCACTCTGTTCCTGACCTTTTTTGTCATGTCGCCAGTATTAGACAAAGTGTACAAGGAGGCATGGCAGCCACTCACACGAGACGAGATCCAATTTGAGGAATTTCTGCATCGTGGCAGCGAGCCGATGAAACAGTTCATGCTGGCACAGACCCGCGAGCCGGATATCGCATTGTTTGCCCGCCTGGCCGATGTGGGTCCGCTGCAGGGGCCGGAAGCAGTGCCACTGCGTGTATTGCTACCAGCATTTGTCACTAGTGAGCTGAAAACGGCATTTCAGATCGGCTTTACGATTTTCATTCCCTTTCTGATTATCGATCTTGTTGTGGCCAGCGTGCTTATGGCGTTGGGTATGATGATGGTCCCTCCCGCCACTATTTCCCTGCCGTTCAAATTGATGCTTTTTGTTCTAGTCGATGGCTGGCAACTATTGATCGGATCTCTCGCACAGAGCTTTTTCCCATGACTGCAGAAACCGTAATGAACCTCGCCTATCAGGCAATGCTGGTAGCCCTGTCCCTCGGCGCACCCATGCTGATCACCGCGCTATTAGTAGGATTGCTGGTCAGCCTGTTTCAGGCCGCGACCCAGATCAATGAAATGACACTCTCGTTTATTCCGAAAATTCTCGCAGTATTTGCTGTTCTCGTGATTACCGGTCCGGCGCTTCTGGCATTGATTGTCGATTACACACGCACACTGTTCCAGAATATCCCCCTGCTGGTCTCCTGAATTCGGCATATTCGTGATTGATATTACTTACGCGCAATTACATGCCTGGTTGATCGCATTTCTCTGGCCGTTTGTGCGTCTGTCAGGTTTCTTTATGACGGCGCCGCTACTAGGTCATCAGAGCGCCCCCGCGCGGGTCAAAATTGGCCTCGCAGTACTTATCACTTTCGCTATTTCACCCACCCTTCCCACACTACCCTCGGTACCAGTATGGTCCTGGGCTGGGCTCGGAATCATGATTGAACAGACGTTGATCGGGGCGGCCATCGGGCTGGTTTTACGAGTAATGTTTGCTGTGGTTCAAGCGGCGGGAGATTTTATTGGTCTTCAGATGGGGCTCGCATTTGCCACCTTTGTTACCCCAGACGGAGTCAATACCATGGTGCTGTCACGTTTTCTGCACCTGATCGCCATGATGGTTTTTTTGGCGGTGGATGGTCATCTGATCGTAATAGATACACTGGCGGTAAGTTTTCGGACACTTCCAATCGGATACAGCGGGCTTAACCCCGCGGGCTTCGAAATGCTCGCTCGTTATGGCGGTACAATTTTTTCCTCTGGACTAATGCTGGCGTTACCCATGGTAGCCGCCTTGTTGATCGTCAATCTGTCTCTCGGGATTCTCAATCGATCCGCACCACAGCTCACGGTATTCTCGATCGGGTTTCCCGTATCCCTCACTCTGGGCTTGGTATTGCTACTGGTGTTGATGACCGACTTGGGGCGCTTTCTGCAGCTACTGTTTGAAAATGGTCTAACTACGGTTGTGCAGTTACTCGCAACATTTTCTTCCTGAGTGCAGAAGGCCAGTTTACCGCCCTCAGCGCCAAGTCCTGAACAGTAGAGTACTACCGTTACATGCGGTCGAACAGACTCATACCCTTGATATCGATAAACGCCTGCTGCGCCGCCTGCAAACCAATCTGGCGCAGACTGTACTCCGCAATCGCGGAAACATAGTCCAGATCCACCAAGCCTGAGAGTTTTTCTTCGTAATTCAGACTGCGATTTCCAGCGACCGAATCAACAACATCCAGTTCATTCATGCGCGCGCCGACCGATGCGCGCGTAGTCAATACGTTATCCAGGCTATTATCGAATTCTCGCAGCACGCTACTAAGAGTATTCTTTCGCGCCGCAATTTCCCTATCGGTAACGGAGGGTTGCTCAAGCACGGCGAGTGCTTTTTCAAAAGTCCGGAACAGGTCGGTGTTCATATTTTCCGCGCGATCCATGTGCAGGCTGTCACCATCCGCTGGAATTCCATCAAGAGTAACAGAGAGCCCACCGAATCGTATTGCCTGGCCCGGCTCGTAAGCCTGCGCCGTACCGCCATTGATCGAATAGCTGGTTACACCACCAGACACTGAAAAGGATATGTCAAAGGCACTACCATAAGCGGGATCACTTTCATCCACTATTTGTGGTCCCTTGAAAACGACGCTGCCCTGGTTGGTATCTGCGGCCTCCATCACATAGCCGGCTCCGCTGTGAACGCTGCGGAAAATATCTTCTCCACTGTCGGCTACCGGCATCAGCCTCGAAGCGTCAATTCTCACTGCGCGGCTATTGTTATCACCAACATAACTGACATTGCCATTCGCGTCGCGCACGAACGGTTCACTGCTGTCCTGGTAACCACCAAAAAGATAGCGTCCATTACCATCAGTGGCATTAGCCTGGCCAATCACAGTTTCATAGATACCGCGCAATTCACTGGCCACCGAAGCACGGTCTGCATCGCTCAGAGTATCGCTGGCAGCCTGCAGAATCAGTGTTCGGGCGCTGCCAATGGCATCACTAACACTGTTCAACACACTTTCTTCCTGCGCCAACGCATTCCGTGCACTTATCCTGGCATCGGTATACTGATTGGTGATGGCCAGAGCCTGCGAAACCTGTACGGCTTGAGACGCAGCCTGAGGGTCGTCGGAAGGATTGACCACGCGACGGCCAGATGCGATCTGTTGACTCACCTGCATCAGACTACCCTGCTGACGATTCAGTGAACTCATGCTTTGCTCGTAAATGGTAAGGGTGCTGATACGCATGATTTATTTCTCTCTATTTACTCGTTTCACGCCGGACTGCGAGTTAGCGAAGACCGAGAATTTCGTCCAACACAGTAGAGGCTGTCTGGATGACTTTGGCATTCGCCTGATAAAACTGCTGATAGCGAATCAGGTTTGCCGCTTCCTCATCAAGATTTACACCGGACTCGGATTGCTGTAATGCATAAAGTTGTTCACTCAGCCCTTGGCGCGCATCCAGATTCACCTGTGCGATATTGGTGTGACTGCCCACATCGCTGACCATGATCGCGTAAGCGCCATTAAATGTAGCACTGCCACCTACCAGGCTCTGCTGCTGCAACTGCTGTAGGGCCAGCGCATTCTCGTTGTCGCCAGTTCCTCCACCGGCGCCCGCGGCGATAGCCGCAGTATCCCGAACCAAATTTTCCATACTTCCGGCCGCACCGCGTACCGGTTGCAGCTGAAAGCTATCACCATCTGCCAGTGCGGTAGCGTCGTCCACCTGTAGCACTACACCACCCACTTCCAGTTGGCCATTGCCATCCAGTGTGATGGTGAAGCGCTCACCACTATCCAGACGGGTGACCTGAAATTCACCCGTGGCAGCATCGCTCACTTTCAATTGGTAATCGGTCGCCGCCAACTGACTGAGATCACCGAACGCGGCACTGAACGCGGCAGTACCGTTATTACTGTCATTACTCAGAATACGGGGCTCAGCCACGGTAAACATGTTCTCGCCTGGATTGCCTTCGAGATCAAAGCCTGCTCGGTGCTGCTCATTCAGCGCACTTGCCAGGCTGACCGCCAACTGACCAAGCTGACTCTGGGTCTTGTCCAATGCTTCACTACGGAAGCTCAACAGACCACCTAGAGTACCGCCACTGATGCTATCACTCTTCATTTCAATCAGATTGCCGGCAGAATCCCGATAGCCAACCACCGAACGGGCTGGATCTGCATCACTGGCCACTGCCTGTAACTCAAAGCTGCTACTGCCGGCAACAATGGGCTGCCCATTACCAATAGAAAGGTTGTAGGTACCACTTTCCTGCACGGTCAGTTCAACGTCCAGACGTGTACTCAAGTCCGCTACCAACTGGTCCCGCTGATTGAGGAGACTGTTCGGCGCTTCACCGTGCTTGGCTCTGGCCAGGGCGATCTCACGATTCAGGTTGGCAACTTGGGCAGCGGTGTTATTGATCTGGGTGATTTCGTCGCGAATCTGCGTGTTGACGCCGTCCTGCATATCGTTAAGGTATTCATCAAAGGCACGGAATTGCGCACTCATTGTATCGGCCGCGCCAATCACCCCCTGACGCGCAGCCGGGTCAGAAGGCGCACTGACCAGATCTTCAAATGAGGAAAAGAAATCCTGCATCAGGGGCGCAAGGCCCGCCTGCTGGTCTGCCAGCAGGTTGTCTATCTGTGATACCTGTGTCACGTAACTGCTCAGAGCACTGGTTTCACTGTTCGCGCGATTCAACTGGCCGGCAACAAAACTATCAAATTGTCGCTGAATATCTTCAACTGTAACCCCTCCTGCGCCATTACGTTCTGACAGCAGAGTCAGCTCGCGATTGTAACCCGGGGTATACACGTTACTGATGTTATTACTGGTAGTGTTCAGCGCATTCTGTGCCGCATTCAGTCCGCTTAAGCCAATTGAAAAGATACTCATCGTTGTAATTCCGTGTCACCGTTGATCCGTTTATCGGCGGTAGGGTGCGAAGCCTTGAGCCCGGGGATCAATTATTTACTAACGGCTTCATCAGCCTGGAGATCGGATGCCTGCGGACGCGTAGCAGGCGCAGCTTCAGATTCGGCCGCCCGGGACAGCTGGCTGACCAGCTGCTCGGCAAGCCCCAACCCGCGGCCGGATAGGTGTGAAGAGAGCTGCTGGTCAAACATGGATTCGTAAAAGCGAGTCGCTGAGCTGTTCATCAGGCCCGAGCGAGGTGTTGCCTCGCGCATACTTTTCATCATCTGATGCAGGAACAATGCCTCAAACTGCTCGGCCGCTGCCTGCAATGAGGCATTTTTATCTCCGCGCGGCACATCGCTATTCAGTTTCAGGCGATTAAGCCCCTGCACATCCAGGGCCAAACCGGCCCGCGTATCCGTCGGGGACATCAGATTACCTCCAGTTCTGCACGCAACGCACCTGCTGCTTTGAGCGCTTCCAGAATGGTCATTAGATCCGTGGGTGTCGCACCGAGTGCATTGAGCGCATCAACTACCTCCATCAGATCGGCGCCTTCGACAAACTTGAGAGCACCCACCTGTTCTCTGACGGAAATATCACTGTCCGGAACAACCACCGAGCGCCCGTCACCAAATGGTGATGGTTGACTTACGCCAAACGCAGTATCGATCACTACCGACAGATTACCGTGTGCTACGGCTGCCGGGCCAAGCGTAACCTGGCCGTTCAGTACTACCGCGCCACTGCGGGCATTGAGAACCACCCGCGCGGGTGGAGCCTGCGGCGTCACATTGATTTGCTGAACCCGGGCGATAAAGCGCACTCTCTCATTGTCAGTATCGGGGCTGTGTATACGTACCAATCCGGCATCTACCGCGCCCGCGATCTGACTGCCAAACGTGCGGTTGATTGCCTGAACCACACGCTCCGCTGTCGTAAAATCCGCATCACGCAAGTGCAAGTCGAGATACCCACCGGCTCCGAGCGCCACAGGAACTTCCCGCTCCACTAAAGCACCTCCGGCAATGCGCCCCCCGGCCTGCTGGTTGACCTGCACACTGGACCCTCCCGCCTCAGCACCAGCGCCACCAACGACGAGATTTCCCTGGGCCACGGCGTAGGTATTACCATCCAGCCCCTTGAGAGGCGTCATCAGCAATGTGCCGCCCCGCAGACTGCGGGCATTACCTACCGACGACACAACCACGTCCAGTCGCTGACCTGGTCGCGAAAAGGGCGGCAGACTAGCGGTCACCATTACGCCGGCGACATTGCGCAGTTGCATATTGGTCCCGGCAGGAATCGTGATCCCCAGCTGCGAAAACATATTACTGAGACTCTGAGTGGTAAACGGAGTCTGCATGGTCTGGTCCCCGCTACCATCCAGACCGACCACCAGTCCATACCCCACCAGTTGGTTATCGCGTACACCGGAAAAATCTGCCAGTTCTCGAATCGGCGTGGCGGCTGCCAGAGAGCTCAGAGCTGTACTCAAGCCCACAACAACCAACAGGAGAATGGGCAATGGCAATAATTTACGCATGGCTTTTTCGCTGTTAAATGGGAAAGGATGATTAATAAGGAGCGATATTCAATAAAAGTCGCTGCAGCCAACCCATGGTCTGGGCTTCGTTGATATACCCATCGCCAACATACTCAATACGCGCATCGGCTACCTGGGTCGACAGCACCGAGTTTTCGCCGCTGATTTCACGAGGGTCGACGATACCGGAAAAACGGATAAACTCGGTGCCCTGATTGATGCGGATCTGCTTCTCGCCGCGAACGCGCAGATTTCGGTTGGGTAAGACTTCAAGCACCGTCACCGTCAGCGTACCGGAAAACGTATTGCGGGCTTCGGCTCCACCGCCACCTTCGAAATTTGAGCTGCCGCTAATATCCAGTCCATACTCGGCCAGCTTTTCCAGCCCCAGGGGAGCAGTATCCGCCGTAAAGATGGATTCGCCTTCACGGTCTGCATTCACCTCGGAATTCTTCGATGCGCTGACCTGTTCGTTGAATACAACGGTAAGTAGGTCGCCGCTCATACGCGGACGATAGTCCTCAAACAGAGGACGATAGCCAGACTCCGATTGATAGACGGATCCATTAGCCCTCGGTGTCGGCGGCAGAGGAATTTCCACCCACTCAGGCTCACCGGCCAATGAAGACTGCGGTATCTGTGCACAGCCCGAAACAAGAAAAAATATGGTGAGCACTGAAAAGAAAGTAAGGCGTAGCATAAGCATTACAACTGAGCCAGACGGGAGAGCATTTCGTCAGAGGTTTGTACAGCTTTGCTATTGATTTCATAGGCGCGTTGAGTCTGGATCATATTGACCATTTCTTCCACTACGTTGACATTGGAAGTCTCCACAAATGACTGGTAGAGACTACCGGCACCGTTTACGCCGGGAATGCTTTCACTGCGCATTCCGGACGCGCTGGTTTCCAGAAACAGGTTTTCACCAATGGCTTGCAGACCGGCTGGGTTGACGAACGTCGACAAAGTTAATTGCCCTACCTCGATACTCTGCGTGGAACCGGGCTCAGTGATCGAAACAAGTCCATCTCTTCCCACAGTGACTGATAATGCGTTCTCGGGAATAATTACTGCGGGCTCCAGCGGGTAACCACTTGCGGTAACCATCTGCCCGTTCTGATCCAGCTGAAAGCTGCCGTCCCGGGAAAATGCTGTACTACCGTCAGGCATACGCACCTGAAAAAAGCCAGCGCCGTTAATGGCGAGGTCACGGGAGTTGCCGGTATTCTCCAGGCCTCCCTGAGAATGCAGCCGCTCGGTGGCGACCGGACGTACGCCGGTTCCCACCTGCATTCCAGAAGGCAGAGTATTCTGGATATCATTGCGCGCACCGGGCTGACGCATATTCTGGTACAGGAGGTCCTCAAATACCGCCCGGGATTTTTTGAAACCATTGGTGCTGACGTTTGCCAGGTTGTTGGCAATGACGTCCATTTTTACCTGCTGGGATTCCAGACCTGTTTTGGCGGTCCACAGGGATTTAATCATTTTGCACTCTCTCTAAATTTTGGTACTAGTCCAATGACAGGAGGCTGTCTGCCTTGCGGCCGTTTTCATCGGCACTCTCGATTACCTTGAGCTGCATATCGTAGCGGCGCGCGTTGTCGATCATTGCCACCATGGATTCCACCGGGCTGACGTTGCTACCCTCCAGAGAGCCGGAAATCAAACGCGCCTGTTCGTCCTGTGCAAGAGGAATCACGTTACCCGCCGCATCCGGTGTAACTCGGAAAAGCCCATCGGTACCGCGCTGCAGGGATTCTTCACCTGGATTCACCATTTTCAGGCGAGCTACCGGTACAAGCGCTTCAGGATCTTCCCCCGCACCGATAGCACTGATGGTGCCGTCTGTACCCACGGTGAGGCTCGCTCCCAATGGAACAATCACCGGGCCGTTTTCACCGATTACCGGGTGACCGGCCGAAGAAAGCATGCCTGTGGCATCTATCTGAAGGTCACCGCGGCGGGTATAGGCCTCACTGCCATCGCTACTCTGGACCGCGAGCCAGGCGTCGCCCTGCAGCGCGATGTCCAGTTCGCGTCCGGTGGCATTCACCGGGCCAGCGCTGAAATCCGCCCCGGGTGTGGATGCCACCACTGACGTTCGCGTAGCCAACAGCGCCTCCCCCTGAACCGGTACCGCACGCAGTGCGTAAAGCTGCGCGCGAAAACCGGAAGTCGTGGCATTGGCCAGGTTATTGCTGACGACCGATTGCTGCTCCATGCTCTGGCGAGCGCCACTCATGGCGGTGTACAGAAGGCGATCCATAGATTTAATTCCTGTGATTCAACACGACTAGCGTAGATTTACCGCTGCCTGTAGCACTTCGTCCTGCACTTTGATGGTCTGGGTATTCGCCTGGTAGTTGCGCTGAGCAACGATCAAGTCCACCAATTCACGGGTAAGGTCGACGTTGGAGGTTTCCACGGCGCCCGATTCGAGGGTGCCGAACTGACCAACGCCCGCTAAGCCCAATAGCGGTTGCCCGGAACTTCCTGTTTCCACCCATACGTTATCGCCATTGGGGGAAAGACCTTCCGGATTACGGAAATTTGCCAGGGTAATGACACCAAGAACCTGACTCTTTTCGTTGGCGTAATTGCCCCGCAGAGTGCCATCATCATCAAATGTAATTCCCACCAACGCGCCCGCTGCATAGCCATTCTGATCGAGGGAATTGAGGGCGAAGTCATTTCCAAATTGTGTGGAACCATCAAACCGAAGCTCAAAATCCAACACATCGGCGCCGCCGCCCGGGGTAAAACTGTAGGTAGGGAAACTACTACCCGGCTCATTCAGGCTGCCATTGTTATCAAATACCAGCTGACCTGTATTAACGGTATCTGCGTTACCATCCACCGCCACACGAACCTCCCATACATTGTCCGCGGTCTTGGTGAAATAAGTGGTCATGGTGTGCTGGATACCGAGCGAGTCGTACACTGTGCCAGTGTTGGCATATGAATAGGTATCACTGTCTGTGGTATCAAATGGGAGTGCCGTACGGTCAACGATATCCACTGTTGCATCGAGATTCATCGAGATATCCACACCCGTGGTGGGTGTCGCATTCATGGCATCGGCGGGAACACGCAGTTCCACTGGCTGACCGCCGGTACCCACACCTGCGGGAAATCCGGTAAGCCGGGCGCCCTGCGCGTTTTGCAAGTATCCGTCTGCGGTAAGTGTGAGCTGCCCGTTTCTTGAGTAGACCACTTCACCTGCCTGGGTAAAACGGAAAAAACCGTTGCCGTTGATACCGAGATCCAGGCTTCGCCCGGTAGCTTCCAGAGTGCCATTGGAAAAATCCTGCAGCACAGAAGCAACACGGTTACCCTGGCCAGCTAACGCACCGGTATATACGTCGGCAAACTGGACACTAGAGCCTTTGAAGCCTACGGTCTGGGAGTTGGCAATATTATTACCGACAACGTCGAGATTGATTGCTGCGGAGTTAAGCCCGCTCAGCGCCTGTGAAAAACCCATAAAACAGTACCTGTTATGCTGTGAATTGTTGACTGGAGAGAAATCAGAGAATCTGGCGGATATCGTCGAGGCTCACGGGATCAGAGATACCTCCGAGATCCAGCTTCGGTGCGCCTTGCTCATCGAGGTTTACCCCACTCACCAGGGCGTAGTTCAATGCACTGGCAGCCAGAGTGTCGCCATCAGCTGTCGCACTGACGGATACACGATAGGATCCCTCTGGTGCGACGGTGCCCTCATTGGTCATGCCATCCCATGTGAACGACTCCACGCCGGCATCCAGTGAAAATGGCTCAAAACTTCGAACCACTTCACCGGCCGCGTTGCGAATGGTGATAAGTACTTCGTCCGCCGCCCGCGGCAACTCAATACCGAAGGGCGTGGTCGCGCCCTCCTCACCCACTAATACCCGGTCCCCTTCCACCAGCACACCTTTACCGATCATTTCGGCAGCCTGCAGCATCTGGCTCGTATCTAGCTGGCCGTTAATTCCCGCCAGGGTTTCATTGAGGCTTTCGATTCCACTTACCGTATTGATTTGTGCCAGTTGCGAAGTCATCTCTGCGTTTTCCATAGGATTCATCGGATCCTGGTTCTGCAGCTGCGCTACCAGCAGTGTCATGAAGCTATCCTGGAGATCGGCGCTTCCGCTACTGGAACCCGCAGTTGTGTTCAACGCACTACGCACGCTGCTATCGATAACATTGGCTACAGACATCAGCTTTCTCCCAGAGTGAGGGTTTTCAGCATCAACTGCTTACTGGTATTCATCACTTCGACATTGGCCTGATAAGAACGAGAGGCGGCGATCATGTCTACCATTTCATTGACAGGCTCTACATTCGGGACACTGACATAGCCCGCATCATCGGCGAGCGGGTGGTCCGGCCGATACTCCTGGCGTAAAGGTGCCGAATCCTCTACCAATCCGCGCACACGTACTCCGCCAACACCACCGCCTTCCTGCTGGCGCGCAGCAAAGATCAGGTGCTTTGCACGGTAGGCCTCCCCATTTGGCCCAGCCACACTATCGGCGTTGGCGAGGTTACTGGCAGTGACATTCATTCGCTGCCCTTGAGCCGCCATGGCGGAACCGGAAATTTCAAATATGGAAAACATTGACACTCTGCACTCCTCGGTTTTCATTTTTTGTGGGCGCGACTGACCTAATCATCTCGCCTTTATTACTCCGGCTGCATTGCCGACTTGAGTCCACGGATACGACTATTTAACAGGGTGAGTGCGGCCTGGAAACGCACGGCATTATCGGTAAACCGACTACGCTCCTGGTCCATACTGACGGTATTTCCATCAAGGCTGGGCTGATCCGGGACCCGGTACAACAGGCTCGGCCCGCTGCTGATTCCACTGCGCGCAGTAATATGTTGCGATGACGTCGTTGAAAGTTTCAGACCACTGGTTGAGCCGCTACCCCCTGTCCTCGCGGATCCTGAAGTCGCCATTGCCAATGCGCGGGAAAAATCGAAATCCCGTGCCTTGAAGTTCGGAGTATCCGCATTGGCAATATTGTTTGCCAATACCTGTTGACGTCGATTGCGCAGACCCAGTGCTTCACTGTCAAAGTTGAGTGCTGCGGAAAGCCGATCAATCATGCAGGTTCTCCCGGTTTTATTTTTTCACGGTGAAGACTACAGACAGCCACACAAACACAATGCAGGAAATAGGCACTGCTTTTCCCCTTATTTCTCCTCTTCGAAACCGTTGATCCTTATTATGATATCCATCAATTCACAGTCCGCCTCGAAACGCCACGCAAGGCAGCCTCTGTCATGTATCGCTTTTTCAAATTTATGCTACCGCTGCTTGTACTGCTCTCCGCTACCGATCAAGTAGAAGGAGCATACAAGGAGCAAAAACTACAACGGATCGCCCAGAATTTTCTTAGCAGACAAAGTAAACACCTGGGTGAGCGTGTAGAAATACAAGTGCAGCAAAGCGCGGCTCGCTGGAATCATTGCCAGACTCCGAGCGCGTTCCTACCGGCAAATCACGAGGTTCGATGGGGACGGGTAACGGTAGGTATACGGTGCGCAAACGCACCTCACACACGCTACCTGCAAGCGTCCATTCGGGCATTTGGGCACTACTGGGTACCTAGCGAAAATGTTCCAGCGGGCACCGAATTGAGCGCGCCGCTACTTAAGCGCGTAGAAGGAGAGCTCAGCGCTCTCCCGAAGGGAACACTGCGCAAGCGCTCCGAGATCGTGGGCCAGATCGCCAGTCGGTTTCTGCCCTCTGGCTACGCTATCCAGCGACACCAATTGAAAACACGCCCGCTAGTCAACCGTCGGCAACCGGTCACCCTAATCGCCTCAGGTCGAGGTTTTCATATCGCACGAGAAGGGCATGCAATGGATGATGGCGCCGAGGGCGACAAAGTGCGAGTCCGCCTATCCAGCCGAAAGGTCGTCTCGGGGTTCGTGACTGGTCCCGGTCTGGTCAGTATTCACCAGACTACGATGCAGTAGCCTCCCCACGGCATATACGATAAAGCACCCCTGCGAGCACCGGACAGAAGTGTGACAAATGTCACACAAATAGATTCAAGATGGGCGAGAAAGCGCCGATATAGCGTAGGAAGAACAACGGAGACCGCCGCGTGAAAATCCAGAATATTACCCACCTGACGCCCGCCAGCACGCTTCGCGAGAAATCGGGCAACTCAGTGGCGGAGCCTGCAACGCCAAGTAGCACACCTGGCACACAGAATAACGTTAGCCAGTTACACCAGCCTGCTGTAGACAGCAGCCACGACCTGGACTCGCTACAGGTCGATGAGCTCCGAGAAGCTATTGCATCTGGCAAATTTGAAATCCGCGCCGACCGCATTGCCGAGGGCCTTATAGCCAGCCTTCGGGAAGACGAAGGGTTGGATGAACCATGAGTCTGCATCAGTTTCTCCAGCAGCACCGGCAGAGAGTCGAACATCTAACCCAGCTCCTGTATGACGAGCGAACAGAGCTCAGCGCGGGTACAGTAGATGGCGGGCGACTGACAGATATTGCCAGACGCAAGCAGGAAAGCCTGCACCAGCTTAACGATCTCGAGCAACAGCGACGTACGGCTCTTCAACGCCTGGGGTACACAAATGACCGCCAAGGGGATGAACAGGCCGCGCGTGAAGCCGGTTGTCTCCCACTCTGGCAGGACCTTATCGCTCTCGCTGGTGAAGCGGAACGACTTAACCGGGCCAATGGCACGGTGATCAACATCCGCGCCGAGAGTAACCAACGATTATTGAACGCATTGCAGGAAGCCAAAGGAAAAGGCCTCTACGGTCCTGACGGCCGCGCCCGCGTACCGAATGGCAAAATAGACTCCCGCGCGTGACGGAATCACAGCCAACTCACACGCTAGTGCTCTATTTGGTGCTCTACCTGCCTCTGCCCCCCACAACAATACTCAGGAGTCCACAACGTGACATCACTTGCACAAGCAATCAGTGACGACACTCTGGATGTCTTATTGGCCTGCCGGCCAATATTTACCCGTAACCATGATGTCGCCGCTTTTGAACTACTGTTGCAGGGCGAAACGGCACGCTCAGGTGCCACGCTCAGGCAAATTGAGGCCAGTAATCCAATTATCATGGGCAATTACAATCAGGTGTATCAGCGGGGTCAAACCAAAAGTGTCCCCGGCTTTCTTAAAGTGACGGACGACGTCATCTTTGCACCCGGCTTGCCAACGCTCTCCCAGCAACATTACATCCTGGAAGTAGCCGAAGACGTGCTTCTGACATCCGAACGCGTAGAGCGACTGAGAGAAATGGCCAAGCGTGGCTACCGGATTGCCCTGTCCAGCTACGATCCTGAAGATAGCGAGCTGGACGCGTTGCTGGACGTTGTACATATCGTGAAACTGGATCCAAGCCAGATGACCGATATGCAACTGCGTGCTGCAATAACCAAGCTTCGCATGCACGGTGTGGAAACACTCGCAGACAACCTGCAAACCAGGGAACACTTCACTACCTGTGTAAAGCTAGGATTTACCTACTATCAGGGTGATTTCCTCAGTGAGCCGTCGCCGGTAAAAGGCAAGAAAATCAGCGGCAATAAAGCACTATTACTGGAACTCCTGAACGAGCTGCAAAACCCTGCAGCATCCCCTTTACGGCTCGAAGAAATCGCACTTCAAGACCCCAAGCTTACCTATCGAATTCTAAAACTGGTCAACTCCGCAGCAGTCAGCCTACACAGGGAAGTAACTTCCATTTCCCATGCTATCGGGCTACTGGGTATGAAAGAGATCCAGCGCTGGGCAAGCCTATTCCTGATTGAAGGAGAACAGGGAAAACCCGAAGAACTGACCCGTAAAATGCTTATTCGCGGGCGCATGTGCGAAGTCCTTGCCGAAGTCAGTGGAAGTGGAAACGCCAGCGACAATTTTATTGTGGGTCTGCTATCACTTCTAGACGCAGTGATGGATATTTCCATGGAAGAGCTTATGCAACAGGTACCCCTAAGCCAAGGAGTGAAGGACGCACTACTCTATCGCAATGGACATTTGGGGGCAGTCCTGAATGAAGTTGAACTCTATGAGCAGGGTCGATTCGCAGAGCTATCGCTGATCGGAACTACGCCGATTTACGAAACTGCATATCGACACAGCGTATCCTGGGCCAGACAGGCCCAGCAGGCGTTGAATGGAGACACCTAGTCTTCTCGGCAAGATCACCAAACTTATCGAGTACACTCTCACAGGTGTGTGACGAACAGCCCGGCGAAGCTGCGCCTTTGCCGGGCTTTTCTATTTCCTAAAGCTTTTTTGAGGACGGCCGATACAACTAATAACGGGGGGCATGCGTCCGCCTGTATCGGAAATCCACAGTCAGTATTGAAACGCAACTTACCGGGATACAGTCATGAAAGCTTTACATTTTGCACTGGCTCTACCACTACTGGCAGCCAGTCTGTCTGTCGATGCTGCACCTCGCCTGATCGGTGCCAAACAACAAGGTGATGTCGAGAGCTACTCAGACGCACTCAACCGCCACACAATGAAGAATCTTCGTTATCCATCGCGTGCTCAGCAGCGCGGGTGGGAAGGGGAAGTTGTTCTGAAAATCGTTGTGAATAAAAGCGGTGAAGTGCAGGATATTCAGGTAGTCGAAGAGTCCAGTTACTCCAGCCTGAACCGTGAGGCTCTGCGCAGTGTGGAGCGCGCCAATCCCTACCCTCAAATCCCCTCCCATCTTGGTGTAGATTCGTTCAGTTTTACAGTGCCTATTCGTTTCTCTCTTGGCAGTTGATGAACAATTGCGCTTGTTGTGACGGCGGCACGCCCGCCGTCTTTTTTATATTTAGGCGAGCTTTCCCAAGTAAACTCTCCCTAGGGAACCTCCGATCAAGTCCAACTTCTCACTCCACCAGCCGTGCACGTAGGCGTTTGATTGCCTGACTGTGCAACTGACATACCCGGGATTCCGTTACCCCAAGAACCGCACCAATTTCTTTAAGGTTCAGATCTTCCTGGTAATACAACGCCATCAATAACTTTTCGCGCTCAGGAAGTTGCTCAATCGCATTGAGGAGGTCGCGTTTACGTTCGCCTTCCAGTAAGGCCGCAAAGGGCGTCGCTGGCGAACCCGCGCCAGCCTCAGGCTCACCGCGCTCGGCTACCACCTCTTCAAATGGCAAAAGGTGCCCACAATTGGTGTCCTGCAGCAATTGGTGATACTCGTCAACGGACATACCCATTGCTGCCGAAATTTCCCGCTCGTCAGCTGCGCGCCCGAGACGCTGCTCGAGCTTCTGAAGCTGCTGATCCAACATTCGCGCATTGCGGCGTACGCTGCGTGGCAACCAGTCGCGGGTACGTAATTCATCGATCATAGCACCACGGACGCGTTGGTTGGCAAAGGTGGAAAAACTGGCGCCAGCGTTCGGATCAAACCTCTGTAACGCATCAAGCAGTCCAACCATACCGGCCTGTATCAAATCATCAAGGTCTATGCCTGCAGGCAGTTTTACTTGGAGTGATAATGCCTGGCGCCGTACTGCTGGAAGATGTTCTTCCAGCAGCGCATCCCGGTTAATCGTACCCTGTGCTGTATACATTGCAGTTCCCCAGCCATCTTTCCAGGTTTAGTAAACATGGCTCTGCAGCTTTGTGTGGGTGGATCTGCCGGAGCCAATTCCATTATTGGCTGACGAGGAAATTTGTATGCGCAGAATAAACCCCGTTGAAGACGCCTTTTCAAACCTTAAGCGTTAGACATTAGCCCCGCTGCGATCACCGATCATATTCGTGATTTTAACCATACGGTCATCGGGAATCTCAGCCTGGGAAAGCACCGCCAACTGACGCAGGCGACGCCTGAGAAAATGCGCGAGTAGTGGGCGCAGGTTGTGACGCACAACCAGCACGGGTGGATCACCGGCGGTTTCTTGTCGCTCCATGGCAGCCGCAGCTTGAGACATCAGGGTATCCGCAAGTCCTGGCTCCAGTGCGCCACCACTTTCCAGCGCCTGAGAAATCACCTGCTCCAACTGACTTTCCAGGCCCATCACCCGGAGTTCAGCACTGCCGGGGAACCACTGATGTGCAAGCACTCTTCCCAAAGCAAGGCGCACCCGCGCGGTCAGCTCGGGCACATCAAAACTCTGCTCCCCCTGGCCGGCCAGAACATCAAGAATACTGCGCATATCACGGATGGGAACATCCTCATCCAGCAGATTTTGCAGAATTCGCTGTAAGGTTGTCAGGGTGACCGTTTTAGGAACGACTTCCTCAACCAAACTTTTACAATCACCGGAAAGTTTATCCAGAAGCTGCTGAACTTCCTGACGGCCGAGCATTTCCGCGCAGTGACGATGTAGTAAATGGTTGAAATGTGTAGCCACAACAGTACTCGCATCCACCACCGTATACCCATACACCTGAGCCTGTTCACGCTGCCCCTGATCTATCCACACCGCAGGCAAACCAAACGCGGGCTCCTCTGTTGCGATGCCCTGAAGCTCGCCGCTTACCTGCCCGGGATTGATTGCAAGCCACTTCCCTGGATGTGCTTCACCTCTGCCAACTTCCGCGCCTTTAAGGTTAATCACATAGGTGTTTGGTGATAACTCAAGGTCATCCCGTATATGGACAACAGGTGGTAAAAACCCGACTTCTTTAGCAAATTTCTTACGCACACTTTTAATGCGCCCAAGTAGCTCTCCTTGCTGACGTTGATCTACAAGGGAAATCAGGCGATGTCCCACCTCCAGACCCAGGGTATCGATAAGCTCCACATCATCCCAACTGGCCTCAGGTGTTTCCGCTGCAACGGCGGGTTCCGCATCAATCTGCTCCTGCACCAACTGCTCTTCCCGTCGCCGCCCCATCCACCAGGCGATCCCAGCCAAGGCAGCAGTAAAAAGCAAGAATACAAAATTCGGCATACCGGGAACCAAACCCAGCAGCCCCATAACGCCTGCGGCGAGATACAGCACACGCGGGTTGGTAAGCAGCTGCTCGATCATCTGCTGACCAACGTCCTGGTCGGTATTGACCCGGGAAACAGTTACACCAGCCGCTGTGGAGATCACCAGCGCAGGGATCTGAGCTACAAGACCGTCACCGATCGTTAGCAACGTGTAAGTACGCGCAGCATCGCCGAAAGACAGATCATGCTGCATGGTGCCAATCATCAGACCGCCGATGACATTCACTGCCATGATTACCAGCCCCGCGACAGCATCTCCACGCACAAATTTGCTCGCGCCGTCCATGGAGCCGTAAAAATCTGCTTCCTGAGCGACTTCTGTACGACGGGTACGGGCTTCCTCTTCACCGATCAGCCCCGCGTTAAGATCTGCATCAATAGCCATCTGTTTTCCGGGCATGGCGTCAAGCATAAAACGCGCCCCTACTTCAGCAATGCGCCCAGCGCCTTTGGTGATCACCATAAAATTGATCACCACCAGGATCAGAAACACCACCAGCCCCACTGCAAAGTTACCTCCAACCAAAAACTGGCCGAAAGCCTCAATCACCTTGCCCGCGGCAGCCCCCCCGGTGTGCCCCTCCATCAATACAACTCGGGTGGAGGCGACATTGAGTGCCAGGCGCAATAAGGTGGTGAAAAGCAGTACCGCCGGGAAAGCGGCAAAATCCAGTGCGCGCAAGGTAAACATGCTCACCAGTAGCACCATCAGAGAAAGGGCAATATTGAAGGTAAAAAACATATCCAGCGCAAACGGCGGCAACGGCAGGATCAGCATGGACATGATTAGCAGAATCAGCACCGGACCAGCGAGCACCCGCCCGGCGGGCAGCGAGAATCCAGTACTGCTGAAATAGGAATTCAAGGGTTTCACGGGTCTACCTCCAACTCTTCAGGTAACGGGAGCTGTTCCGGTGTTACAGGTGGGGTTTCCCCCTGCTCATTTGCGCGACGCAGCTGCATAGCCCAGGCGAGCACTTCGGCTACGGCGGTATACAGAGGTGCAGGAATTTCCTGATCCAGATCGACATGACGGTACAGGGATCGAGCCAGCGGTGGGGCTTCAAGACGAGGAATATCGTGTTCGTCCGCCAATGTCCGAATACGCGCGGCAACCGCCTCCACGCCTTTCGCAATTACTCGCGGTGCACTCATGCGGCTCTCGTCATAGCGCAGGGCAACTGCGTATCGTGTAGGATTGGTAATGATTACGTCTGCATCAGGAACCTGGGCCATCATTCGGTTACGCGACATCGATTGCTGTTGTTGACGTATCCGTGCCTTGAGTTGAGGGTCGCCCTCACTTTCCTTGAATTCGCGGCGCACTTCCTCTTTGCTCATCCGTAATTTCTTGGCATGACTCCACAACTGATACGGAGCGTCGATTGCCACCACGAGAATGAGGGAAAATGCCATCAATCCACAGGCCTCCGCTGCGAGTCGCAGCGCAGATGCCATGGCTCGTTCGGTTCCGAGATCCATCAGGGCCAGAAACTCGCCGCGCCGGCTATATAAAAACAGCGCGAGCACCGTACCTACAAGTACAGATTTGGCAATAGCCTTACCCAGTTCAGCCAGAGCTTGGGAGGAGAATTGCCGCTTGAGCCCCTTGATCGGATTGAGTTTAGAGAACTGGGGTTTGAGGGATTTGGCGGAAATAAGAAAGCCGCCCAGCAAGTTAGGTGCAAGCAATGCAACCACAGCGACGAGTATGAACAGTGGGATCAGTGCCAGTAGACTGTGAGCAGTAAGATTGGCGCTGGTGGTTACCATGACAGCGGGGTCAAAGGCCCGCTGCCGATCAAACAGAAAAGACTGCTCCATCATAAGCCCGAGCTGTGCGAACAGGGTCGGACCCAACGCCCACAGACCTCCGAGACCAGTGCATAAGAGCATGACCGTGGCGAGTTCTCGGGAGCGTGCTACCTGGCCGTCCTCACGGGCCTTTTCAAGGCGCCGGGGTGTGGCGGCTTCTGTTTTGTCCTGGTCCTGGCTATCGTCAGCCATTTGGGCATCCGGTGGTTATCGGGTGCCGGCCATTGTCGACCAAAGCGGGTATCGCTAAAGGGCGAAAAAGCGGGGTAACAGGGTGCTATTTCAGCAGAGCACCCGTTACTCGCCATTCGCACAAGTGATCAGAATCCCAGCTCTTCCAGCAGATCATCCACCTGGTCCTGGCTGCTGACCACGTCTTCAGCCTCAACGTTGATCTGAGGCCCGTTGACCAGAGAGGACTCCTCGCGGCGCTGATTGTCCGCTGCTGATCCATCTTCCAGCCGGCGCCGAAACGCCTCCCGCTCCTCACCCTCCGGTACACTTTCCAGGAGGACCTGCAATAGCTGGCGCTCGACCTCCTGGATGACTTCCATCATCTTCTTGATAACCTGACCAGTCAGATCCTGAAAGTCCTGCGCCATCATGATTTCCAACAATTCCTTGTTGGTCTCGCGGGCCATGGTGGGTACGGCAGAGAGGTAGCCACGGGTTTCCTTTACCAACTCACGCGCCTCATCAAGCTCCTTTGGATTCTCAAACCAGGACTGCCACTGCTTATCCAATGCCTGGGCGCGGGACTCAATCTCAATCTGCAGAGGTTGTGCGCGATCAACACAATTCAGCGCGCGCTCTGCGGCTTGCTCAGTCATGGAAGCCACGTAATCGAGCCGGGCACGGGCATCTGGAATGGCTTTGGCTGCTTTCTCTACCTCTTTATCAAGGCCCAGTTCCCGCATGCTGTCGCGCAGCATTCTCGTCAACTGGCCAATTCGCACCACCAGTTCGTCACTTTGGGTATTATCGAAGCTGACAGCTTTTAACTCACTACTCACGGTCACTTCTCCTTTCCGGAAGAAGCGGGCATCAGCGCGCTCATTTTCCCAGCTTCTCAAAGATTTTAGTTAACTTCTCTTCCAATGTCGCCGCCGTGAAAGGTTTAACAATATATCCGTTGGCGCCAGCCTGTGCCGCGGCCACAATATTCTCCTTTTTTGCCTCGGCGGTAACCATCAGGACGGGCAAGGATTTGGTCGCCTCGTTCGCTCGAATATCCTTGAGCATATCCAGACCGTTTAGATTCGGCATATTCCAGTCGGAGACTACGAATTCAAAGCCACCACCATTCACTTTGGCCAGCCCTTCCTGGCCGTCTTCTGCTTCATCCACGTTATTAAAGCCAAGCTCCTTGAGCAGGCTCCGAATTATCCGTCGCATGGTGGGGAAATCGTCCACCACCAGTATCTTCATATTTTTATCCATGATCTGTACTCTCTGTGTTAACGCTTCTCCACACTCGCAGGTTTAGGGTCAAAACTCTTCCCACTCCTCATCGGTAGATTTGATCAGTTCACGAGCATCCTTTTCCGGTGCCGAAACCTTCTTCGCGTCCGCGGACTCCTGGCTATCGGCCTTTTCTACTTGCGCTGTACGATTTCCAGCGTTGTTCTTCGCCAAGGGTGTTTCGGGATCAATGCTGCTGGAGGAGTAACCACCCTCGTCCTCAGATTCACTGGTGAGACGGAAAATGGCGACGGCTTCCTCCAAGCGCTGTGCTTGCGCCTCCAGAGAGGCCGCGGCAGCAGACGCCTTCTCCACCAATGTTGCATTCTGCTGGGTAGATTCATCCATTTGACTCACAGCGCGACTGACCTGTTCGATTCCGCTGCTCTGCTCCTGAGATGCGGCAGAAATTTCATCCATAATGTCGGTCACGCGCTTCACCGCATCCACCACTTCTTTCATGGTGTCACCGGCCTGGGTTACCAGAGACGCGCCCTGCTCTACTTCCTGCACCGAATTTTCAATCAGGGACTTGATCTGACGTGCGGCGTCGGCGCTATTGCCCGCAAGGTTCCGTACCTCTCCGGCAACCACCGCAAATCCGCGGCCCTGTTCACCGGCACGCGCAGCTTCGACTGAGGCATTCAATGCCAGAATATTCGTCTGGAAAGCGATTGAATCGATCATTCCGGTAATTTCCGCAACTTTACGGGAACTCTCGGTAATCCCCTGCATTTTGCTGGAAACCTGCTGCATAACCTCCCCACCACGAATGGCCGTTCCAGAAGCATCATTGGCAAGTCCACTGGCCTGACGGGCATTGTCTGCATTCTGCTTCACGGTAGCGGTCAACTCTTCCATGCTGGTCGCGGTTTCTTCCAGTGATGCAGCCTGCTGTTCCGTGCGCGCAGACAGATCGATATTGCCTCGTGCAATTTCTGACGAACCGCTATAGATAGACGTACTTCCGTTGCGCACCTGAGTGACAATTCGGCTGAGGCTCAGCTGCACATCGCGCATGGCACTGAACAGCTGACCAATCTCATTTCCACCATGGTCGCTGATCGGGCGCGAAAGATCTGCTTGCGCAATACTCTGCAGATTTTCCATTGCTTCACCCAGAGGGCGCACTACGATATTACGCAGCAGTAGATAGATCAGGGCGAGAATGATGGCGATAAACGCTATGACAATGATACCGATGGTTCCGTAGTGACTAGTGGTATCTCTATACCCCTCCATGATGCCTTCGCTCTGAACCCCTGCCTGATCAAGAAGTGACAGCAAAGCCACATTGAGGTCATCACTGAAAACACTGATTTCCTCTTTGCGTTCGTTGTAACTTTCAAGGTCTGGCTTATCCTGTACTAGAAGCTGATATTCCGCATCCAGCTCTCCCAGCATATCGGTAAATACCAGCGATAGTTCTTCAAACTCCGCGGCTTCTTGTTCCGTCATCTCTATTTCGGATAGCCGATCAAACTCCCTGTGTGTCTGCTGTAATGTCTCATTGACACTTTTAAGATACGTTTTTGCGCTGAGGTTGCGCCCGTTCTCCAGCTCTCCGGCAGCAAGATTCATTTCAATCATGCTTTTATTGAGGGTGGAATATGCTCGAAATACATCGTGCATTACCTGCACATTGACCCGGTGCAGCGTACGAATAGAATCGTCACCCACCTGATTCGTCGCCATACGCAGGGCAACCAGGGCGCCCATCAACAGCGTGCAACACAACAGCACTCCGGCCACTACCGTGTTGATATTGAGGTTTCTGATCAGTTTCATCATGGCCGGCGTTTCTCCTCGTCGGTAATCCTGGAACTAAATTTCTATTTGCATTTGTTATACGCGCTGGGCGCGTCCAGACGCGGCTGCCAATGTGAGCATGTGCTCGGCGACGCGATCCAAAGTCACTATGTCCTTTGCAGCCCCAATGGCAATTGCCTCTCTCGGCATGCCAAATACCAGAGACGAGGTTTCATCCTGAGCAAGCGTCGCCGCACCAGACTGCCGCATGGCCAGCAAACCGGCGGCACCATCTCGCCCCATACCGGTAAGCAGTGCTCCGATGGCATTGCGACCAGCCAGTTCAGCAACAGACTGAAACAGAACATCGACCGATGGACGATGCCGGTTAACCGCTGGCCCGGTATCCAACTCGACCAGATAGTTGGCTCCACTACGCGCCAGCTTCAGATGCTGGTCGCCTGGAGCGATATACGCATGGCCAGGTAGAATACGCTCGCCGTGCTCGGCCTCTTTCACCTGTATCCTGCAGAGCCGATTCAATCGCTCCGCAAACGAACGGGTAAATCCACTGGGCATATGCTGGGCAACGAGGATTGCCGGGCAGTTAGCAGGAAGAGGCTCGAGCACGCGCCGAATCGCTTCGGGCCCACCAGTGGAAGCGCCGATAATCATCAGCTTTTCGCTCGAAACCATTACCGGCTCCAACGCGGAAGGGGGTTCTTTATTTCGTACCATATGGCGTGCTGGTCGCGCTCGGGCAGCCGCACGGATCTTTTCTGCTATCCGATGGCCGTACTCCAGTAAACCCGTTCGTATACCCAGTTGCGGCTTGGCGACAAAGTCGACCGCACCGAGCTCCAGAGCACGTAGGGTGATTTCCGACCCAGACCGGGTGAGCGACGAAACCATAACGACGGGCATTGGACGCAGGCGCATCAACCGCTCCAGGAAGTCCAGTCCGTCCATTCGCGGCATTTCCACATCCAGAGTCAGAACATCGGGATTCAGTCGCTTGATCAGATCACGTGCAACCAGAGGGTCAGGAGCGACCGCTACTACTTCCATATCTGACTGGCCATCGATAATTTCGCGCATAAGTCCGCGAATAAGTGCCGAGTCATCGACACAGAGCACTTTGATTTTTTCCATGGATAACGTCTGCTCTCTCGCTCACGCTACGGCGCTGTCTTTCAATCTGACCTTGCAAACTGACAGGGCCCCCAAGTGTTAGAATCGGGTATTCGCTGAACCTGAAGTATTCATCGGCCGCTAATCGCCGGGCTTTAGGGAGGGCAACGAGGTTTTTCTCACGCCGCTGGACGGGCGATAGGAAGCCCCCGGAATGATCAGGCCAGTGTATAGACAGTCTGGCCGCGCAGGCGGAACCTCTGGGTAATGTTGGTGAAGTTCTCCGAATGACCAACAAATAGCAAACCATCACTCTTCAACAGTCGAGCGAAACGCTCAAGCAGTCGTGCGTGGGTCTCTCGGTCAAAGTAGATCATTACGTTGCGGCAGAAGATCGCGTCAAACCGACCCTGGACAGGCCAATGTTGACCAACAAGGTTCACAGGCTCGAAGTGAACCTGACGCGCCAACTCCGGTCGTACGCGAACGTATCCGCTGCGCCGACCACAGCCTTTGAGAAAACCGCGCCGTAGCTGATTCTCAGGCACCTGGCGGCGCACCTGATCCAGTGGATAAATTCCATTGCGCGCCCTGGTCAATGCTTCGCTGTCGATATCCGACGCGAAGATTTCGCGCCTCGTCAGGGTAGGCAGAGCCTCTTCAAGTGCAATTGCGATAGAATACGGCTCCTCTCCTGTGGAAGCCCCGGCACTCCAGACTCGAACTGGATCCCTCCGATCTCTGATATGCGACGCCAGCAAATCGAAATGGTGGGGTTCACGAAAAAAAGCAGTGAGATTAGTGGTCAATGCGTTGACAAATTCCTGCCAGGCCTCCGCTCCCGACCTACCATTCAGCCAATCTAAATACGCACTGAAACATCGATGGCCACGATTTCGTACACAACGGCCAAGTCGGCTATACACCATATCCCGCTTATGTTCAGCCAGGACAATACCGGCCCGCTCCGCGATCAGTACACGAATTCGCTCGAAATCTCGATCGGTGAACTCAAGTTCACGCTGATTGATAGGCGCTACCACTCGCTGCTTCACTGCAATCAACCTGCGCTCAGGCGGATTTCTGTAGATGCATCTACGGCAGCCTCATCAGAAGGATTGTTAATGGATTTTGGCGATGCTATCCCCTTAGCAGAATTCTCCGGTACGGTCTTTTCCAAAGAAAAAACGCCCACTGCCTGTGAGAGACGCGCCATACGCCCCTGCAACGCGGCCGATGATTCGGCGATCGCTCGTACTCTGTCTGCATTCTGCTTGGTGACTTCATCCATCTGTGCAACAGCGAGGTTAATGTGGCCGATACCGGTACTCTGCTCGGCGGACGCTGTGGAGATTTCTCGCATGATATTACTCACACGAGTAACCGATTCGACCACCCCGGCAATAGAGGTACCTGCCTGACGCACCAACTCGGCGCCGGCATTAACCTCGCGATTTGAACCGTCAATCAAAACGCGAATTTGTTTCGCTGCGTCGGCCGAACGCCCCGCGAGATTTCGTACTTCCTGTGCTACCACGGCGAAACCTCGACCGTGTTCACCTGCTCGCGCAGCTTCCACGGAAGCGTTGAGCGCGAGGATATTAGTCTGGAAAGCAATGCCATCAATCGTCTCGATGATCGCTGCCATCTGCTTAGAGCTCTGAGTGATTCCCTCCATGGTTTTAACAATCTGGCCCATGGTTTCACCACTCACTTTCACGTCGCGGGACGCATCTTCCGCAAGGCCGAATGCTTGCTGCGCATTGTCGGCATTCTGACCGACGGTTATGGTGATCTCCTCCATGCTGGAAGCGGTCTGCTGCAGCGATGCGGCCTGCTGATCAGTACGCGATGCCAAGTCGTCGTTACCATCCGCAATCTTACGTGTACTCGGTACTGACACTGCAACGCTCGCGCTTACTTCACTTACAATATCGTGAAGACTGCGATGCATGATTGTAAGGGCATTGGCGAGAGGTGCCATTTCGCCTTCCGCTTCAGTAGGCGCTGGTATCCCCAGGTTTCCCGCGGCAATCTGAAGTAGGAATTTCTGCATATCCCGTAACGGACGCAAAATGCTGCGTGCGACGGAAACAGTGAGCCCGGCAAGTAACGCACAACCGCCGAGAGTAATAACAACCGCAGGGATCATTCCGTGAGAAGAGTAGACGGACGCCGATCCAAGCATAAGTGACAAGCCAGACAGCGCTGCCAGGGTACCCAGGCGAAGCTTGAGCGAGGCGCGAGCAGCGCGTTGCCACCAGCCTTTGGGGCCGCGGTGTATCATTTCACCACGCTGTAACGTTACATTCCCGCTGCGGCCCTCCCGTAGACATCGATACAGTTGTTCCGTCCGCTCAATATCCCGCCGCCCGGCTTTCAGGCGTATAGAGACATATCCATTGATCCGGCCCGCATCCGAAACCGGTACAACATGGGCACGCACCCAGTAAAAACCTCCATCTTTTCGGCGGTTTTTCACTAGCCCAATCCAGACTTCGCCTTTGCGGATGGTCTGCCAAAGGTTGGCGAAAGCCTGCGGCGGCATATCCGGATGGCGGACAATATTGTGATTGGCCCCCAGTAATTCATGCTGCGCATAACCGCTCACCTCCACAAACGCGGAGTTGGCGTATACTATGCGGCCACTGAGGTCGGTTCGAGAGATGAGGAAGTCTTGGTCGCGCAGGAGGTATTCCCGGTTGGTTACCGGTTGATTGGTTTTCATGGATGGTTACTCTCCGGCTTCGGCGACCAGCGCCATTTCGCGACTGGTCAGCAGCTTTTCGATATCTACCAAAACCAACATTCGATTCTCCAGGTTACCCAGCCCACTGATGTAGTCCAGTGGTAGACTTACGCCAAATTCTGGAGCAGGTTTGATCTGTTCATCACTCAAAGTCATGACATCGGATACCCGGTCTACCACAATTCCCACTACACGACCGGCGATATTCACCACAATCACTACGGTCTGATCGTCGTATACTGCATCTGAAAGACGGAATTTTATGCGCAGGTCAACAATCGGTACGATAACGCCGCGCAAATTCGAAACACCTTTGATGAAGTCCGGCGCATTGGCAATACGGGTAACATTGTCATAACCGCGAATCTCCTGCACTTTCAGGATATCGATAGCGTATTCCTCCTCACCCAAGGAAAACACCAGAAATTCCCGATCTCTGGCCAGTGCTGCGGATGCCTTCTCGGCTGCGCCAACAAAACTCATGCGTTTTCTCCCTCTACACTAGATACTGTCCGCCGGGCCGGCTTAACGGTGGCGGATCGGTTGGAAGTCGTTTTCCGGGACTCGCTAGAGCACCGGCCTGCAGGCTGGAACGCCCCCTCGGATTTTTTACTCTGATGTAGGCGATGCAGGTCTGCGATGTCCAGGATGAGCGAAACACTGCCATCTCCCAGAATGGTCGCCGCAGATACACCAGGCACCTTGCGATAGTTGGTTTCCAGATTCTTTACAACCACTTGCTGCTGTCCAATCAACTCGTCCACCAGTAGTGCATAGCGGCGTCCCTGGCCGTGCACTATCACAGCAATTGCCTTTGTAGGATCGGTTTCAGCACCGACAACATCCAGTGCCGCATGCACAGAAAGTAGCGGCAAATAGTCATCGCGCACTTTCAGTAGAAGGTCTTCGCCTGCCATGGGATACAGATCTTCGCTACGTGGTTGCAATGACTCGACCACACCGCTCACTGGTAGAACGAATGTCTCACGGGCTACACGTACAGACATTCCGTCAAGGATCGCCAGTGTCAGCGGTAATACGATACGGGTGGTGGTACCGTTGCCGGGTCGCGACTCGATCTCCACATGGCCGCCCATAGCCTCGATATTGCGCTTTACCACATCCATACCGACCCCGCGCCCGGAAACATCACTCACTTCTGCAGCTGTGGAAAATCCCGGAGCAAAAATCAGCTGCCAGACGTCTTCATCGCTCATATTTTCAGTAACGGCAATTCCATTGGCAGCCGCTTTGGCAAGAATCTTTTCGCGATTCAGGCCGGCACCATCGTCACTGACTTCAATCAGAATATTGCCGCCCTGATGTTGCGCTGAGAGCAGAAGATTTCCGGTGCGTGATTTACCAGCGGCTTGTCGCACCTCGGGCAACTCAATGCCATGGTCCAGACTGTTTCGCACCAGATGCGTGAGTGGATCGATAATACGCTCGGTCAGCCCTTTATCCAGTTCGGTGGATTTTCCCTCGGTGATCAACTCAATGTCTTTACCCAATTTTCCCGCCAGATCGCGTACCAGACGTGGAAAGCGGCTGAACACATAGTCCATCGGTACCATTCGTACCGACATCACCGCTTCCTGCAGATCCCGTGCGGTGCGGGACAACAGACTGAGTCCACTGCTCAGTTTTCCATCGCGTGCACTTCCGGAGTCGTCTACCACTTGATCGAGCATCGACTGGGTAATAACCAGCTCACCGACCAGATTGATAATCTGATCCACTTTCGCCACTGGCACCCGTATTGATGCACTCTCGCCGCTGCTCTTCGTCTTGGGTTCCGACTTGCGGGTTACTACCGACGGTGATACAGAGCCCTCTGATTTTTTCTCGTCTGTCTTTGCCAACGCCTGACCACGCGAGTCCAATGCAGACGGTTGGCTCTTTATTTCAGGTGCAGTCGCAGTCAAGGAGGTTATTTCAAGTTGATCTGGCTCGGTTATAAAACACAGCACCGCTTCGATATCGTCACTGCTGAGCGAAGACGCAAGTGCTACTTCATAGCGGTATTCATCTCCAGACTCGCTCTCCACCCGCCCCAGGTGCGCAAGCTCTTCGATCAGTAAACGTCGATCTTTCTCCGCGACCTTTAGCAGAGTAATCTGATACCGCCTGGAAGCCGTCGCCTCTTGTGGTTCGACTTTATCATCCACTCTGGGTGGCTCTTTGGCATGCACTTCAGAGATTGTATTTGTGTTCGAAGTACTTCCATTACCGTCAACATCTTCACCAATTTCTTCCAACGCAAGCTGCCGCAACACCTGACAGATGTATTCCAGAGCCTCGGGGTCTGGTTCGACATTCTGCCGATAGGCATCCAGCTGGTCATTTAACATATCTTTGGTTTCCAGAAATACGTCGATGAGATCGCGGCGCAAGGTGAGCTGCCCACAGCGCGCATGGTCAAGAAGATTTTCGAGCAGATGAGTAGTGCGCTGCAGGGCTTCAAAGCCGAAAGTGCCGGCCCCGCCCTTGATGGAGTGTGCCGCTCGAAATATCGCGTTCAGCTGCTCTGGGTCTGGAGAGCCCAGATCCAGATCAAGTAAATGCTGCTCCATCTCTGCGAGCAGTTCGCCCGCTTCTTCAAAAAACGTATCGTAAAAATCAGTAATATCCATCATCGCTCCTGCAGGGCGTGCAGCGGTTCGGCCCTTCCACCCGCGCGAATGCGCAATGCTGCTTCCGCGCTCAAAACGAGCAGGCTGATCCGTCGATTGACGGCGTCCCCCGGATGACTACCAGGAATGGGATTTCTGTCCCCCATGCCGATAACCCGCAACATCTTGTTACTATTCAGTCCTCCGGCAACCAGTTCACGGCGACTGGCGTTGGCTCGGTCCGCGGATAGCTCCCAATTGCTGTACCCAGTATCACCTGCGGCATAACTGAGGCTATCGGTATGCCCACTGATACTCACGGCATTTGGTAATTCATTCAGCAATGGAGCAATTGCTCGAATCAACTTGCGCATATGCGGCTCCAGCTGATCGCTGCCAATCTGGAACATGGAGCGCTGCTCCGTATCAATCATCTGGATACGAAGCCCCTCCGGTGTCATTTCGAATCGCACCTGATCGCGCAGCTCCCACAGCTCTGAATCCCGTTGAATAACGCTTTCAATGCGGAAACGCAGATCCATCAATGTACGGCGCACGTCTTCCGGCAAGCGTTGACTGCGCAGGTCCACCCGCGCGCGCTCACCGTTTACGTGCGCGGGATCTGTACCGCCACCAGGGATAACGCTTGTGCTCGCGCTTTTTCGATCGCCGTTGCTCAGAGCCACCGCAAGTGGCGTGCGGAAATACTCAGCCAGCCCCTGTAGCTCTTGCGGCGATGCGTTGGACACAATCCACATCACCAGAAATAGCGCCATCAGTGCAGTCATCAGATCGGCCAGAGCGATTTTCCAGGCGCCACCGTGATGACTGTGATGAGCCTTGCGTGGCCGCCGGACAACAATGCGGCGCTCACCTTTTGCCAGACTACTCATGCGGTAGAGAGCGATGGACGAACATGGTCTTCCAGCTCACCAAATGTTGGGCGATCACTGGTATCCAGTGTTTTTCGGCCAAATTCCACAGCCAGCTGCGGGGCATATCCGTTCAGATTTGCGAGCAGAGTTACCCGCACACACTGGAGTACTTTCACCGCCTCCTGGACCTGCCGCTCAATACGACTGGCCAGGGGATTGACGAATCCGTAGGCCAGAAGGATGCCCACAAAGGTTCCAACCAACGCATGCGCAACCATGAGGCCAATCTCACCTGCTGCGGCATCGGCTGACGCCAGCGCTTTAACCACTCCCAGAACGGCCGCCACGATACCGAAGGCCGGTAGTGCATCCCCCACCTTGAGAAGAGCATCAGCCGGCACTCGGGCCTCATGTTCGAACGCCTCGATTTCGTGGGTCATGAGCTCATCCAGTTCCAGTGGATCCATGCTCCCACTCACCATCAACCGTAAGTAGTCCGTTGTGAAACTCATGATCATGGGATCCCTGGTAACGCGGGGAAACTCACTGAATATTTCGCTGTCTTCTGGCGCTTCAATGTCCTTCTCGATGCCTATAGCGCCGTCTCGCCGCATCTTCCACAGCAGCCTGTACTGCAATGCCATCAGGTCCATATAAATCGACTTGTCATATTTGGCCGAGCGTTTCAGGCGCGAAAGGCTACGCACCGTGCTACGAATCGCCTTCCCATTATTTGAAGCGATGAAAGAGCCCAGTGCCGCACCACCGATAATCAAAAACTCCATCGGCTGGAACAAAGGACCCAGGTGCCCACCAGACATCGCAAAACCGCCGAATACCGAGACAATAACGACGATGAATCCTATGAATATCAGCACCTCAATTCCCCTGCCTCTCAAACCTTATGAGAAGCCTATCGGCATTTGTCCGCCATCCTTGAGTGACCGGGAGGAAAATCTCTTCTCAGGTTACGGACGCCATAGTTGCCGCCCGCATGTTGCAAGGCGCTGTGCACGAACTATTTTCATTAGGTAAGAATCCTTTTCTCGGCACACAGACGCTGTTGCCGCCCCTACAGGATGCTCGAAAGGAATCATTCAAATAACCCTACCCCCGGAAGCACCCAATCATGCTGATCGCGCATTTAGGCGACAAAATTCACCACCCGGAAAACACCCTGGCGGCCTTTGAGGCGGCGCATGGTCTTGGCGCCTGCGCAATTGCCACGGAAGTACAGTTCAGTAAAGATCAGACACCATGGTGCTGTGCGGGGGATGGCCTTGAGATTCCGCAGGCGGCGATTTCTGCGCCACTACGCAGACTGAAAGACAAGGACCTGCGGACACTGCCACTGAGTAATTTCCAGCAGCTGGTGGACTGGGCCGGTCGTCATCGCCATCTTGAATGGTTTGTGGAGTTGAGCCCGGAAACCCTGGCGCTGACCCCGGCGGAAGTCGCCATTCAACGCCTGCTGGAGGAAATCCCGGGCTCCACGGACAACTTTGTGCTGCTTACTTCCGACCTGCGCAGCCTGCGCCTGGCCCGGAATATGGGGTTCGATCTGGTAGCGCTGCGGGTACCGAATGTGGCGCGCTGCCTTTCTGCAGATGTAGTAACGCTGGCCCCGGACTACCTGTTGATTGATCAGGCAACCGTAGACTGCCAGGAGCTGCCGCCCGGGCCCTGGCAGTGGGTGGTTCACGAGATCAACACCACTCAGGGCGCCGTGCACTGGCGTCATAGGGGTGCCCACCACATACTTACCGGCAATCTGCCACTGTTAATGCGCTCGCGAGAGGCAAGCAATGTCTACGGAATATGATGTTCTTGTTGTTGGCGCGGGTATCCAGGGCGCCGGGGTAGCCGAGGCACTGACTGCAGCGGGCTACCGGGTTGCGATTCTGGAACAGGAGGCGGTTGCTTACGGCACCTCGTCGCGCTCCTCTAAGCTGATTCATGGCGGATTGCGCTATCTGGAAAGCGGACAGCTTTCTCTGGTGCGGGAATGCCTCAAAGAGCGGCGCTGGCTGCTCTCCCACAAACCGGATCTGGTCCATATGGTGCCATTCCTGATTCCGGTGTACCGCCACAGCCGCCGCGCCCCCTGGAAAATTCGTCTGGGACTCAGCCTGTACGCACTGCTGGCGGGGCTGTTTTCCTCACAGTCTCGCTTTCGCAAAATCGATATTCACGATTATGAAGCCCTGTGCGGCCTGAACAATGATGACCTGATTGCCGTCTACCGCTACTTTGACGCACAAACCGACGACGCCGCCCTTACCCAGGAAGTCATCCGCACCGCGGTGCGCGGTGGAGCAGAACTGATCTGCCCGGGTAGCCTGGTAGGCGCAGAGGTAACCGAACGCTTTGTGCGCGCAGACTATTTTCATCAGGGGCAATTGAATACCCTCCACTGCCGGGCACTGGTGAACTGTACCGGCCCCTGGATCGACGACACCAACAGCAAATGCTCCCCCGGCGCGAAGCTGCCACCGCTAGAACTGGTTGCCGGTACTCATATCCAGGTGCCGTTAAAACTGGCCAACAAGATCTTCTATGTGGAAGCGGAAGATGGACGGGCGGTATTTGTCATGCCCTGGCAGGGAGAGACTCTGGTGGGAACCACCGAGCGCAGCTACCACGGCGACCCCTCCGAAGTGGCGCCCACCCTGGAAGAAAAAGCCTATCTGCTGCGCACTCTTAAGCAGTACTTCCCGGAGACGCGCCCCCTGCAATTGAGCGAACTGAGTGACAGCTTTGCCGGGTTGCGGGTGTTGCCCCACGCCAACAACAATCCGTTCTCGCGCAGCCGCGAGACCATGATCTGCTGCGACAACGATAAGTTACCACGTATCGTGGCGGTCGCCGGTGGCAAACTCACCAGCTACCGGGCCACCGCGCGCAGTGTGGTAAAAAAGCTCAGGCCACAACTGGAAGCCCGCCGCCCCTGGCCACAGGAAACCGCAACCTCGACAGAGAGCAATCAGGAAGGTGCGAAAGAGCGCAATCTGTAAGTCATCGGCTTAACCTTGCGCTCGACGCGCAGGGTTGGGTCCGCCCCTGTTATACTGCGGGCAGTTTTTCCGCCTGATCTGCTGTTTATGTCCGACGCCGCACCTGCCAACACTCCGGTTTCCACGCCTGCCGGGAAGCCCGATCCTAGCACCCGCCCCACCTCCGGTAGTGCCACACCAGTATCGCACCGCTTTTGTACCGCACCGTTGATGGACTGGAGTGACAGACATTGTCGCTACTTCTGGCGCCTGTTCAGCAAACGGGCACTGCTCTATACCGAGATGGTGACCACCGGCGCGATTCTATTTGGCGACAAGCGCAGTCACCTGGATTTCAATGTAGAAGAGCAGCCGGTGGCGCTGCAGCTGGGCGGCAGCGATCCAGAGGATCTGGCACGCTGCACCGAAATTGCCGAACAGTGGGGGTACAGTGAAGTAAACCTGAATTGCGGCTGCCCCAGCGATCGGGTCAAAAAGGGCCGCTTTGGCGCCTGCCTGATGGCGGAACCGGACCTGGTCGCAGAATGTCTTGGGGCCATGCGCAGTGCGGCTTCCATTCCGGTGACGGTGAAACACCGCATCGGAATCGACGATATGGAAGATTACCCGGGGCTCACACGTTTTGTGGAGGCCCAGGCGAGGGCCGGCATCACCACGTTTATCGTGCATGCACGCAAGGCCTGGCTGAATGGGTTAAGCCCGAAAGAAAACCGGGAAGTACCGCCGCTCAAGTATGAGATGGTGTATCAGCTGAAGCGGGACTACCCGGAGCTGGAAATTGTGCTGAACGGCGGCATCAACTCGATCGAGGAGTGTCAGACACATTTACAGCAACTCGATGGTGTTATGCTCGGTCGCGCCGCCTACCAGACGCCAGCGGTGCTGGCGGATGTGGACGCCGCGCTGTTTGACGGCGAAGCCGGGCCGACACCTGCGCAAGTGGTACATCAGATGCTGCCCTATATTGAACGCGAGATGTCCAGGGGACAGAGCCTCAAACATATTACCCGGCACATGATGGGATTATTCCAGGGTGTTCCCGGTGCGCGCCGCTTCCGCCGACATCTGAGTGAGCGCGCACATACCGCAGGGGCCGGGCCGGAAGTACTGGAACAGGCGCTGGCCATGGTGACCGACGCGGCGTAGCCTGGCCCGAGGGATTGGTGGATGCGCCTGCGGCTTATCCACCCTACGGGTGGCTCGTATTTTGTAGGGTGGATAAGCCGAAGGCACATCCACCAGATAATTATTTTGAACGATAAGGACGTGGGGAAATGAACAAACTGGAACAACTCAAACAACGCAGCCTGGTGGTTGCGGATACCGGTGATATTGAAGCGATCCGCCGATACCATCCACAGGATGCGACAACCAACCCCTCCCTACTCTTTAAGGCCGCGCAGCTCCCACAATATCAGCAGCACCTGAAAGGCGCCCTCGCCTGGGCGGAACAGAGCGGGAATGATGTCATTGCCATGGCGTCCATGAAACTGGCGGTTTCCATCGGCAAGGAGATTCTGCAGATCGTACCCGGTGTGGTTTCCACTGAAGTGGACGCGCGCCTGTCGTTCGATACCCGCGCCAGTGTGGAATATGCACGCAAGCTGATTGCTCTGTATGAGCAGGATGGCGTGGCCCGCGATCGGGTGCTGATCAAGCTCGCATCCACCTGGGAAGGCATCGCCGCCGCATCGGTGCTCGAGCGTGAGGGTATCCACTGTAACCTGACCCTGTTGTTCAGCCAGTGCCAGGCCGTGGCCTGCGCCGAGGCCGGGGTGACCCTGATCTCGCCATTTGTGGGCCGTATTCTCGACTGGTACAAGGCCAGTACCGGACGCGATGACTACACCGCCGCAGATGACCCCGGCGTACTCTCCGTCGCCAGCATTTACGAATACTACAAATCCCGTGGCTACCCCACCATCGTAATGGGCGCCAGTTTCCGTAATACCGGCGAGATTGAGGCGCTGGCGGGCTGCGACAAGCTGACCATCAGCCCGCAGCTGCTGCAGGAACTGCAGGATGACGAAGGTGAGCTGGCTGAAGGTCTCGGCAGCGACGTCACCCCACAGCCCAAGCCCGCTGTACCGCTGACCGAATCCGAGTTCCGCTACCAGCTGAATGCCGATGCGATGGCCACAGAAAAGCTCGCAGAAGGCATCCGTAACTTTGTCGCGGACCAGCTGAAGCTGGAACAATTGCTACAGGAAGCACGCTGATACCCACCGGAAAAGAGCTAGATGATGCTGCAACACATTCGCAAACTGTTTGATCAGATCGGCCGCGGTGAGAGCGTGGAAGTGCACCCGGAAAAAGACGTACGTATGATCAGTGCCGCGCTGATGGCGGAGATTGCCACCGCAGACCAGAAGGTCGACGACCGCGAACGCAGCACTCTGCTGCAACTGCTGAAAAGCCATTATCAGCTGGACGAAGACACCGCACAGGCGATGGTGGAGCGCGCGCTCAGCGAGCGCAATGAGGCCACCTCCCTGTACGAGTTCACTCAGACGGTGAACGACCATTTCAGTGAGCGGGACAAGTACCTGCTGGTAAAGCAGATGTGGCAGGTGGCATTTGCGGATGGGGAAATCGACGCGTTTGAAGAGCATCTGATACGGCGGGTGGCCGAACTGATTTATCTACCTCACGGTCTGTTCACCCGCGCTCGTGCGGAAGCGCGGGATTTGCATAGACCCGATGGCGGTCAGTGATTGACCAGGGATTTGTGGCTGTGACGGGAGTGGCCGCCCGAGGTGTGACCATGAGAGGTGCGGCCGTGTGAGTGATGATTACCGGCGTGCGCTTTACAACCGCGATCAACGGCTTCAGTTTCACTCTCTGACACACGGTTGGAGGTTTCAGTCGTTCCACCACCCTGCTCACTTTCAAGAGCATGAACCAGGTCGCGGAAAGTATCTGCGTTCTCTTTGTTCATGCTCATAAGCACCCGGTGCGCTTCCAGCACCATTTCACGGGCACTCTGCTCATCGGGGGTATCGCATTTCAAGGGGGTAGGCTCAGCCTGGTAGGCATCGGACTCGCTGGAGAAATCCATCAGATCATCGAACCCCATGGAGTCCAGCAGGTGCAGAAGACCGCGGTCGTCGCACAGCACCAGCGGTTTGCCACCATCACTCTCTTCACTGCGGAAGGCGATTTTGGCCATAAGACCCAGGGTCGTGCTGTCTACACCATCGGTGTCGTGCATATCGAACACCACACTGCGAAAGTCGCTCTGCGAAAACATCTTGTCGATAAAGCTATCGAAAGATGTACACAGGTTGAGGCGTACATCACCCACCAGTTTGACAACATAGATGCCCTGGTGGTCACCAACCATTATCTGCCCGGACTGCATAGTTGACCTCAGTCACACCCTGCCCTGTTCCCGAGCGCGGATGCGAGATGGTTAAATTGCGGCTTGTGACCGCAGCACGCTTCCTTGTGCATACCTTTGCATATCGGCCCTGATCGCGTGCCTTAGTGGTGCACCCGATGGAACGATTGCCCTAAAGTGGGCGGAGCTTACTCCTGCCCGACAGCGCTGACAAGACCACTGTGGTACCGGTGGGTCTTGCGGACAGTATGCAGCAATTTTCGGGCCTACTGGTGACCGGCTGGCCACTTTATCGCCAGGAGAGAGTGTCAGTCTGCCGCCAGATCTTGCCGCAGTGTGAGAATGGTAATGTCGTCGGGGAAGGACTCGGCGGTATCCACCTTGAGTGCGGCACACAGGCTATCCAGGTCGCCACGGCTGCGGTCGATCATCTGCAGCAGCTGCTCTTCTTTTTGCAGCAGATCGCCATCCAGCAATTCGAGAACGCCGTCTGAGCAGGTAACCAGCCGCCAGCTGGAAGGAAGCGCGCAGTGGCGCACTTCCCAGCCGCCGCGATGAAACAGCCCCAGTGGCCGCCCCTTGCCCGTCAGCCAGTGGGCGCCATCGCTGGTCACCAGCGCTGGCATGGGCACCTGACCGGCCACCGCGTAGTGCAGCTGGCGTGCACGACTGTCCACCACCCCCACAAACATACTGGCGTGTTTATCGAGACTGGTACCAATCAATTCCGCGTTGATCATTTCCAGAATATCGATGAGATCCTGGTCAATCGTATTCAACTGGCTGAACAGCGGGCGTTCCCGCAGCAAGTGCATGATGCTGTGCTTGATCAGCGCCGTCACCAATGCGGAGGAAACACCGTGACCGGAGACATCCACCAGATAAAAGCCCACAAAGCGTTCGCCAAACAGGCCGTAATCGATAAAGTCGCCACTCAGGTAGAGAGATGGTTGCAGGCGATAAGCCGCTTCAATACCCGCCGGGTAATAGTACGGGCTACGCGGCAGCAGGTGTTGTTGCAACTGGCGCCCCGCCTCGTGATCGCGCTGCAGCAGCTCAATGTGCTCGTGCAGTTCCCGGTTACGCTCTTCCAGTTGCTCCCGGTAAGCACGATTTTCCCGCGCCAGATCCTGTGCTTCGGTCACCCGGGTAATGGCGTGAGTAATCACATCTTCATCAGCCACGGGCTTGAGCAGGTAGTCACTGGCACCCAGGCGCAGGGCCTGTACCACATCGCTGACTTCACTGTTGGAAGCGAGCACCACCACGGGCGTTTCCGGGCACAACCCTTTCACCTTGCGCAGCACCTCCAACCCCCCCATATCCGGCAGGTGCAGGTCGGTTACCACCAGATCGTGCCGGGCCGGGTCAAAACAGCCGATGGCCTCCACACCGTTATCCACCAAGGTAACGGTGTAGCCGAGCTTTATCAGAGCTTTTTGAACCTGCTCCCGGCAGGGTTGATCGGATTCAATCAGGAGCAGGCTGTGACGCCCACCGACGACCTGGCTGGCGCCGGGATCGTCGTGTGCGCTGGAGACATTCTCCGTGTCAGAAATCGTATTCATCCAGATCGCCGCCGAAGTCGTCTTCCTGTTCGCCATCGTTGATCAGGAACTCCCGGCGCTGCAGGTATGCATCGCGCATGAGTACGTAGCGGTCGCGGTCTCCCTGTAACAGTGACTCAGCCTGAAGCAGGCTGGCGCGGGACTGAATCACGTCCACCATCTTAATGGTGTATTCCAGCGAGTTGGGATCCACATAGTAGGTCAAGGGGTTGGTGTACCACATGACCACTTCGCCCGGGAAATCACGAATGGTGGACGGCCCAAGCATAGGGACCACCACATAGGGTCCGGAAGGCAGGCCCCACACCGCCAGGGTCTGGCCAAAATCTTCACCATCGTTGGGCTCGAGGCCCATGTGCTGCGCTACGTCAAACAGCCCGGCAATACCCACGGTGGTATTGATAAGGAAGCGTCCGGTGTCATTGCCCGCCTGCTTCCACTTCCACTGCAACACATCATTCAGAACATTGTTCAATTCGTGTACATTGGAAAAGAAGTTGGAAATACCGGTCTGCATAAAGATCGGCGTAATCTGGCGGTAGCTGGTGGCGGCAGGCTTGAGAAACCAGCGATCCGCAGTGTCGTTGAAGCGGAACATGGCGCGGTTGAAGCCCTCCCAGGGGTCGCGCTGCTCCGGCTCTTCGGCACTGGCGAATTCATCCGCCGGATCAAAGCCGTACTCATCTTCCAGTGCCGAGCCAACACCATCTTCGGCGGCACCTTCTCCGGTGCTATCGCTGGTGTCTGCTCCAGACTCAGCAAAAGGATCGGCATCTGTGTCAGCCACCGGAGCCGGAGCTTGTGGAGCAGTGGAAGCCGCTGGCGTCTCATTGGGGATTTCGGCGAATGGATCCGATGCATCCTGCGCCAGAGCCAGGGGAGCCGAAAGGAATGTCGCCAATACCAAGGTATTGAGTGTGGTGCGCTCAAGCAAGTCCCTGCTCCTCGCAAAAAAGTGACGTTTCTTCAAACCAGAATCTTTTGTGTACGTTTGCACGATATTAACACTGGCCGTATTGCCAGCATAGCAGCTGGCAGTTTTCGCCAATGGCATTGAGAGAGGAAACACTCTTTATGGGTTCGCTCGCGGAAAAATCAATGGGGGTCGATGGACTGGAATCCGGCGATAATATCCAACTGATACATTTTCTGCAGAAGCTCTGCGCCAAAACCCAGTAACTGCCGGGGTTCAGGGTGCTGCATATCCTGCGCCAGCTGCAGAATCAAATCCTGGGCGCAGACCCGGTTTGTTTCTTGCGCCTGCTCCATCAGCTGCAACAGGTGCAGCGTTGCTGGATTGGCTTCCATAAAGCACACATCGTCTTGGCGATTGCGGTAGACCACAAGACAGGTGATTTCCGCGGCAGGTTCAGCAGGCTGATATGCCGGGCCAATCTCGTGTACCGGGTATTGATAGCTGAGGCTCCACGCCAGGGGAGAGACCACTGGAGCCCTTTCCAGCGCAGTCTCCACCGATTCAAAACCGCCCAAGCCGTCTGGGAACTCTTCCGGGCTCACATCCAGCGCCAGCTCTACCCACTCGTAATGGGCCAGCTCCAGCATGAACGGTGGATCCTGCGCACTGCGTGGATTCTGCGCGCGCTCATTCTGGAGATAATGCAGAAACTCTTCACTGATCTGTAAAAAATACGGGCTGTGGGAGCAGTGGTGCTGAACAAAATCCCGCACCATGGCATGCCAGTGGCCATCGGCGATGATGCTTCGCAGCACGGGAAAGCCGCCGGCAATAAACGATTCGATATTGTTGTAAATCAGGTCGCGATAAATAGCCATGCGGCGATCTTCGATCTCCGCTGGCGCCGCCACCTGCTCCGGTGCACGCAGGTGTGCGGCAAAATACTTCTGCATCAGCTGAAAGCCGGCCGTCCGCGCCTGTTCCGGTTTTTCGTCAGCGGCATCATCGCGCATTGAGCAACTCCGGTGAATTCCCCGACACACCGCGACCTTTCATTGCTGCAGGTGCGGTAGCCTGATACTGGCGCACCCGGTCCACCTCCCGGTAAAGCTCCGGCAACGGTGGAATATTGAAATCCCGCTCCAGCAGTGTAGGCATGGGGCCGAAGGCGGCATAGGCCTTCTGCAACAGATCCCACACCGGGTCAATCACCGGAGCGCCATGGGTATCCACCTTGAGATCGTCTGCCTCGTCATAGTGGCCCGCTACATGCACGTACCGAATCCGCTCTGCGGGTAGCCCGTACAGAAAAGCTTCCGCATCGTAGTGGTGGTTGATGGCGTTGACATAGATATTGTTTACATCAAGCAACAGGTCGCAGTCCGCCTCTTGCAGCACAGCATTAATAAATGCCAGCTCACTCATTTCCTGACCTGGGGCCGCGTAATAGGAAACATTTTCCATGGCAATGCGCTGTTCCAGTATGTCCTGTACACGGCGAATACGCTCCGCCACGTAGTGGACCGCCTCCTCGGTAAAAGGAATCGGCAATAAATCATACAGGTGTCCGTGATCGGAACAGTAACTCAGGTGTTCGCTGTAACAGCGAATATTGTGTGTGTGAATGAATTCCCTGATGGAACGCACCAGGGCCTCATCCAGCGGCGCGGGTGCGCCGATGGATAAGGAAAGACCATGGGTAACGAACGGAAACCGCTCGGTGACTTCCCGAAACCAGCGGCCGTAGCGGCCACCGACACCGATCCAGTTTTCCGGTGCCACTTCGAGAAAGTCCACCGCGGCCGGATCCAGTGTCTCACCCATCATCGAGCGCCGCAGCCCAAGACCTGCGCCCTGGACCGGGTATTGCCGTTGCATGTCACTCATGATCTTAGTGGGAAATGCGCGGGGCTAATCAGCCGCCGCATTTACCTTCACCACATTTGCCCTCTTTCTTTTTACCTTCACCACACTTGCCTTCGCCACATTTACCTTCTTTCTTTTTGCCTTCCCCACACTTGCCTTCGCCGCACTTACCTTCTTTCTTTTTGCCTTCACCACATTTGCCTTCTCCACACTTACCTTCCTGTGGCTTGTCCTGGGCCATCTTCAGGTTGTAACCGGCAGACAGCTCAGTGGCGGTGAACGGATTGGCCGCAGTGGAAGTACTGAGGGTGGCGGAAGCGATAAAGGCAGCACCAACGGCAGCTGCGATCGGCAGATTCTTCTTGTTCATGATGGATCTCCAGTGGGATATCAAAAAGTTAACTTCACGCTTACGGCGAGTACACCGTCGCTCCCGGATTATAGTGACTCGAGAACGCAATGCCGCGCCTGTCAGACCAACGGTTCAGATTGTGGGTTCAATATCGTTTGCGGACAAACGCCCAAAGTGTGAACCAGGCCCACCGCCCGAATTTGTGCGGCTGATGACTAGTCGCCACAGCCCTGGAGTTCTTACACACAAACCGGCATTTTTTGGAACAGCGCTGTCAGAAGTGTGCGGTACGTCGCGTACCGCCGCTACTTCGAAATCTCAGACCAGATTTTACGCAGTCGCTTGATGGATACCGGCATCAATGTCTTGAGGGTCTGCGCAAATAGTGAGACGCGAAATTCCTCCAGCAGCCAGCGGTAGTGCCGCAGGTCTGCGTTTCCGGACAGCAACAGGGGATCCCGCGCGCTGGCGTAGTCCTGATAGGGCTCAAACGCCTCCAGAAATTCTGCGCTGAGTTTGCGGTCGCGGTTGGGGTCCAGCGCAGCCTTCTCCAAGCGGAGTTCAATACCTTTCAAATAGCGCCCGTACTGACGCAGCCAATCCAGCGGGGTGTGAAATAAAAAACCGCGATAAAAAAGACCGTTGATCTGCTGATTGATATCGCCCACCGCCATGGCCACAGCGAGGTTTTTCTGCTGTTTGATTTTTTTACGCAGTGGTACCAGTTGCGCCAATGCCTTGACCAGCAGCTCGCCCATTTCCTGGGCGACGGCGATCAATTGCTCACGGTTTTCCAGCGCCGCAAGAAAATCGTGCTCGCTGCACGGCCAGTTTTCGTCACGCCAGAAACACTCGCGCACCGCGGCCATCAGAATATCGTCTGCGACCTCTTCGCGACGGCCGAGATCCACAGCACTTAACCCCAGCTCCTTGCCTTTCAGTAGCTCCTTGCGCAGATATTTTACGGGCTCAGACAAGTGCAATAGTGCCAGGCGGCAGATTCCAGCGCGGGTATAGCTGGCCGCTTCGTCCGGGTTATCCAGCAGTTTGAGGTCGACGCTGTCTTTGTTGGCGATCAGCGCCGGATAGGCGCGCACCTTGAGGCCGCCCTGCTCCAGCTGGTGGGTTTGCGGCAGGTGGCCGAAATCCCACTGGATAATCCCTTCTCGCTCGAAGTCATCGCCGGCACTGGCCAGTTCCTGCTGAACGCGGTCGCGATAGCGGGCCTGCAGCACATCCAGCTCCCGCCCCTGATCCAGCAAGCGGCCATTTTCATCCAGCACCTGGATATTGAAGCGGTAGAAATCTTCCACCCCCTGCTCTGCCGACAGCCACGCATCTTCTGGTAGTTCCTGGGCGGTCTGGCGTTTCAACTCGTGAGCCAGCGCCTGCCACAGGGGGGTATTGTCCGGTTGCATACGCGGTAGCGCTTTATCCACAGCTGCAGGTACCGGCACAAAGTATTTGCGATACTGCTTGGGCAGGTTCTTCACCAGTGCGATGCACTTGTCCCGCAAGATACCCGGCACTACCCACTGCAGGCGCGCGGCGGGCACCTGGTGCAGGGCGCCGACCGGCACCTGGATACTGACACCGTCTTCCGCACTGCCCGGCTCAAAGTGATAGCTGAGCGGATATTCGATGCCGCCACTGGTGAGGGAATCCGGGAACTGGGCTTCGCCCACGTGGCCTGCGTCCTGCTGCATCATCCAGTCACGGGGTATAAACAGCAGCCTGGGGTCTTTCTGCTCCGCCTGCTTGCGCCACTTTTCAAAGCCCGCCAGGTTGACAATATCCTCGGGAATCCGCTCATCGAAGAAGCGGTACACCACCTCATCGTCCACTACAATATCCCGGCGACGGGATTTCGCTTCCAGGTCTTCCAGTTCCTCCAGCAGGTTTTTGTAGTGCTGGAAAAACTTCCCCTTACCGCGGTAGCGCTGCTCTACCAATGCCTCGCGGATAAACACTTCCCGTGCAGTGGTCGGGTCCAGCTTTCCGAAGTGGATGCGCTGCTTGTCCACCAGAACCAGGCCATACAGGGTGACCTTTTCAAACGCCATCACTGCGCCGGAGCGCGGATTGTAGTGGGGTTCAAAGTAATTGCGCTTCACCAGGTGCTCGGAACACCCCAGCACCCAGTCCGGCTCAATCTTGCCTACGGTGTGGGCAAACAGGCGGCTGGTTTCCAGCAACTGTGCGGCCACCAACCAGCGCGGTGGCTTCTTGAACTGGCCGGAACCGGGAAATACATGGAAGCGGCGGTTGCGACAGCCAAGGAACTCCTTGTTTTCATCGCGCACACCGATATTGCCAAGAAGCCCAGGTAATATCGCCTTGTGCACACTGGCGTAATCCGCAGGTTCCGGGTTCATTTTCAGATCCAGATCGCGAATCGCGACGCGCAGCTGGTGGTGAATGTCTCGCCACTCTCTCAGGCGGAGCCAGGACAGAAAGTTTTTCTGGCACCACTTGCGCAGCTGGTTCTGGCTCAGCTCCTGGCGCTGGGCTTCAAAGCCATCCCACAGGTTCACCAGAGTGAGGAAATCCGACTGCTCGTGCTGCCACTGCTTGTGCTTCTCATCCGACGCCTGACGTTTTTCCGCCGGCCGTTCGCGCGGGTCCTGCACTGCCAACGCGCTGACGATAATCAGCAGCTCGCGCAGGCTTTTGGTTTGTCCGGATTCCAACAACATGCGGCCGAGACGTGGGTCCAGCGGAAGGCGCGACAGAGCGTGGCCGGTCTTGGTGACATGCCCCTTGCTATCTACGGCTTTCAGTTCCTGCAGCAGACTGTAGCCGTCGTTGATCAGACGCTGGTCCGGTGGGTCGACAAAGGGGAAGTCACGGATATCGCCGATGCGCAGCTGCAGCATCTGCAGAATCACCGCGGCAAGATTGGTACGCAGGATTTCCGCATCGGTAAATTCCGGGCGCTGAATAAAATCCGATTCTTCGTAGAGGCGGATACACACCCCCGCGCTGACCCGGCCACAGCGGCCCGCGCGCTGGTTGGCACTGGCCTGGGAAATGGCCTCCACCGGCAGCCGCTGGATTTTGCTGCGGTAGCTATAGCGGCTGATCCGCGCGGTGCCGGGGTCGATCACATAACGGATACCCGGCACGGTTATCGAGGTTTCCGCCACGTTGGTTGCCAGCACAATACGCCGCCCCTTGTGCGGCGCGAACACTTTACTCTGTTCCGCGAGACTCAGGCGCGCGTACAGGGGAAGTACGTCGATGTGCGGTAACTGGGCATCCCGCAGCGCTTTCGCGCACTCACGGATTTCCCGTTCGCCACTCATAAATACCAGAATGTCACCGCCGCGACGGGGCGAGGATTTTTCCTCGTGCAGCAGTTCTTCCACCGCGGCGATGATCTGTTCATTGAGATCGGCATCGCTGTCTGCCGGCGGGCGGTAATGGATATCCACAGGATAGGTGCGGCCGGAGACTTCGATGATCGGCGCGCTGTCGAAATGTTTGGAAAATTTCTCCAGGTCGATGGTGGCTGAGGTGATGATCAGTTTCAGATCCGGGCGCTTGGGCAGTAGGGTTTTCAGGTAGCCCAGCAGGAAATCGATATTGAGGCTGCGCTCGTGGGCCTCGTCGATAATCAGCGTGTCGTAGCTATTGAGCAGCGGGTCCCGCTGGATTTCCGCCAGCAGAATACCGTCGGTCATCAGCTTGATATGGGTGTGCTCGGTGCTCTGGTCGGTAAAACGCACCTGGTATCCCACCGAGTCACCCAGGGACTGGCCCAGTTCCTCGGCAATGCGGTTGGCCACGGTGCGTGCGGCAATCCGTCGCGGCTGGGTATGACCGATCTGGCCGAAGACACCGCGCCCCAGCTCCAGGCAGATTTTCGGCAGCTGGGTGGTTTTGCCGGAGCCGGTCTCACCGGCCACCACCACAACCTGATTTGCCGCGATCAGTTCGGCGATCTCCTCCCGTCGCGCCACCACCGGCAGCCCTTCCGGCCACTCAACCTTCGGCAGTTTCTGGCGGCGAGCCTCTGCCAGGGCCACGGATTTCGCGACCCGCTCCTGAACCTGCCCAAGTATTCGATCCGCCGGCTTGCCCTCTTTCAACCGCCGACGCGCGTTACTGAGGCTGCGCCTCAGAGATTGGCGATCCCGCCCCATACATTGGGGGAGTAACTGCTCACACTGCTGGAGAGTGGCTTTGGGATCGGCGCTGCTAGGAGATTCGGGACTCATGAAACCGCTTTATTTGAGTGACTGGAGGTTCGGGCTCGCTGTTCGAGGCCGGGAATTATACCCGCTGTGGACCGGCAAGACCTGTCCCTAAACTTGCCTCCGGTGCGCCCCGTCTATACTCAGGGCATTGGCGCCTATTGCAACCTCGCGCCCTGTGCTTTTCCAGGAGTCTCCATGCAAGACCTCAAGCCAAGACCTCCCGCCTCTGCGGGGGAGATGATGGGACACCCGAAAGGTTTGTTCCTGCTGTTCGGCACCGAAATGTGGGAGCGCCTCAGCTACTACGGCATGCGTGGCATCTTTGTGTTCTATCTGACCTCCGCCGCAGCCGCTGCAGCCTTTGGCTGGGAAACACTGTCTGACACCGAGTTGCAATCCAAGGCACTGAGCTATCTCGGCACCTACGCCATGCTGGTGTACCTGACACCGATCCTCGGTGGCTGGATGGCGGACAACGTGTGGGGCCAGCGGCGCTGTATCATGTTCGGTGGTGCGCTGATGATGCTGGGTCAGTTTGCCCTGGGCTTCCCCCACAAATGGCTGCCCGATGGTACGCAGATCTACGGCCTGTGGATTGGCCTGGCATTGATGATTATCGGTAACGGCTTCTTCAAACCGAATATCTCCACCATGGTGGGGGACCTCTACGATGAGGGCGACAAGCGCCGGGACACCGCCTTCACCATTTTCTATATGGGGATCAACCTGGGTTCGATCCTCGGCTACCTGGTGATCGGCTGGATCGGCGAGAAGGTGGATTACCAGCTGGCGTTTGTGGTGGCGGGCCTGGGTATGTTGCTGGGTCTGATTCTGCAGGCGACCCAATCTGACAAACTGCTGGGGGAGATCGGTAACCAGCCATCGGCGAAGCTGGGCCTGAAGCCGAATCTCAGTGGTGAGGAGAAAAAGCGCCCACTGACGCCGGAGGAGCGCGACCGTATCAAGGTGATCCTGATCCTCGGCCTGTTTACGGTGATCTTCTGGGCCGGTTTTGAACAGGCGGCGGGGTCGATGAACCTGTTTGCCAAGTACAACACGGATCTGCACATTTTTGGCTTTGAGATTCCTGCCAGTTGGCTGCAGATGGTGAACCCGCTGTTCATCATCATACTTGCGCCTATTGTGGCGAGTATCTGGGTTGGGCTCGGTTCGCGGGAGCCGACGTCGCCGGCAAAATTCAGTCTGGGTCTAATTTTCCTGGGCCTGGGTTTCCTGTCTATGGTGGGCGCGGCGATACAGATTGGCGACTCGGAGACGGCCAAGGCGAGCCCCTGGTGGCTTGTGGTGGCGTATATTTTCCACACCATTGGTGAGCTGTGCCTGTCGCCCATCGGGCTGTCGATGGTGACCAAGCTTGCGCCCTTACGTTATTTGAGCGTGATGATGGGCTTGTGGTTTGCGTTTATTGGTATCGCCAACAAGGGTGCGGCAGAGATCGGTAAGTTGGTAGGCGAATCAGGGCCACTGGCGACCTTTGGTGGTGTGGCAGCGGCGGCGATTATTGCCGGGCTGATTCTGTTCTTTATTCGCGACAAGCTGGTGGACTGGATGCATGGTGCGGAGGAAGAACACACAGTGGTGAAAGACACTACCAAAGAAGAGATTGGCATCACCGCGGATCACGATGTGGCGCCTCAGAAAAAATTTGGGGAATAATTTTTAAGCCCTACCGTCATTCCGGCGCGAAGAGCCTGTGCCGGACTTGATCCGGTATCGGAATCCAGCGCTACGTAGTACTGGATGCCGGATCAAGTCCGGCATGACGGGAGTCAATTTAATACCGGGTTCCGGAATTCAACGCCCCTTCACCAAGTAGGCAATCGCCCTATCCAGCCCTTCGATGGTCATGGGGTACATATGCCCATTGACCAGTTTCTGGGTCATTCCGGTGCTGGCGGTATATTGCCAGTACTCTTCGGAGGAAGGGTTTAGCCAGACAAGTTTTTCGTAGGTATTGGTGACCCGCTGCATCCAGGCCGCGCCGGGTTCTTCGTTCATGTGTTCGACACTGCCAAAGCGGCTGGTGATTTCGTAGGGAGCCATGGCGGCGTCGCCGACGAAGATTACCTTGTAGTCTTTGCCGTAGGTGCGCAGCACTTCAACGAGGGGTGTTGCTTCGGAGTAGCGGCGGTGGTTGTCTTTCCACACGTGTTCGTAGATGAAGTTGTGGAAATAGAAATATTCCAGATGCTTGAACTCGCTGCGGCACGCGGAAAAAAGTTCTTCACACTGTTTGACGTATGGATCCATGGAGCCACCCACGTCAAAAAAGATCAGTACTTTTACCGCGTTGTGCCGCTCAGGCACCATCTTGATATCTAGCAATCCGGCATTGCGGGCGGTGGAGCGGATGGTGTCGTTCAGGTCCAGCTCTTCGGCGGCACCGGTGCGGGCGAACTTGCGCAGTTTGCGCAGAGCGACCTGGATATTGCGGGTGCCGAGACTGATGCTGTCATCGAGATTGCGGTACTGGCGTTTCTCCCAGACTTTGGAGGCAGACTTATTGCGGCTCTGGCCGCCGACACGAATACCACCCGGGTGATAGCCGCTGTTGCCAAACGGACTGGTGCCACCGGTACCGATCCATTTATTGCCGCCACTGTGCTTTTTCTTCTGTTCCTCGAGACGCTTTTTAAACTCCTCCAGCATCTTTTCCAGTCCACCCATGGACTCGATCTTTGCCTTCTCTTCCTCGCTCAGCTGCTTCATAAACTCCGCACGCAGCCAATCTTCCGGAATCATCTGCTCCAGAATATCGTCGAGGGTTTCCAGGTCTTTGAAGTAGGCGGCGAAGGCGCGGTCGAATTTGTCGAAGTGCTTTTCGTCTTTCACCAGACAGGTGCGGGCGAGGAAATAGAACTCGTCCAGATTGGCGTAAACCAGGCGTTGTTGCAGGGCTTCCAGCAACGAGAGGAGTTCGGTAATGGATACCGGGAGCTGGTAGCGGCGAAGGTTTAGGAAAAATCCGATCAGCATAATAATCGCACGACGAAGTGAATTGTTTCGGGCGAAGGTGGTGCTGGCGGGTGGAGGTTTGCGAAACCTTCCGCGAGAGGGACCTCGTGGAAGAGCCCCCATGGATGGGTTCACGGCGTGTTTCGCAAACCTCCACCCGCCAGCACCGCCGCCACCTCAATCAGTTCTAATCAGCGCCCTTCTCGACGAGCCATAAAGGCAAGGCGCTCAAGCATATGCACATCCTGCTCGTTCTTCAGCAGCGCACCGTAGAGGGGCGGAATCGCCGAAGACCCATCGCGGTTTTTCAGTACGTCCTCGGAGATATCGTCCGCCATCAACAGCTTCAGCCAATCGATCAGCTCCGATGTGGAAGGCTTTTTCTTCAGCCCCGGGACCTCGCGGATCTGGAAGAACACATCCATCGCCTCGGCCACCAGCTGCTGCTTGATATCCGGGTAATGCACATCCACGATCTTCTGCATGGTCGCGCGGTCCGGGAAACTGATGTAGTGGAAAAAACAGCGGCGCAAAAACGCATCCGGCAATTCTTTCTCGTTGTTCGAAGTGATAATCACAATGGGACGGTGTTTGGCGGTGATCGTCTCACCGGTCTCGTACACGTAAAACTGCATACGATCGATTTCCACCAGCAGGTCATTGGGGAATTCGATATCCGCCTTATCTATTTCATCAATCAGCAGCACCACCCGCTCATCGGCCGCAAAGGCCTCCCACAACTTGCCTTTCTTGATGTAATTGCCGATATCGTGCACCCGGTCCACCCCCAGCTGAGAGTCTCGCAGGCGCGATACCGCATCGTATTCATACAGCCCCTGCTGGGCCTTGGTAGTGGACTTGATATGCCACTGGATCAGTTTCAGCCCCAGACTGCTCGCCACCTCTTCCGCCAGCAGGGTCTTGCCGGTGCCCGGCTCACCTTTGATCAGCAGCGGGCGCTGCAGGGTAACAGCGGCATCCACTGCCATTTGCAGGTCGTCTGTGGCTACGTAACTGTCAGTACCGGTGAACTTCATGAATGCTCCGAATGCCGTAATATCGCAGACGAACATGGTAAAGGATGGCCGGGTGGTGGCCAAAGGCGGAATCGGTCAGATTGGATGACGGCTGCGGCCGCGTGGTGCCCGACCTCCGTCAAACAGCCACCGGCGCGACCTGAAATGGGAAATCAGTCAGGGATCGACTGTGCGGGCTGCGACCGGCGGCGGCGCACTACCTGGCGACCTTTGTCAGTGATATACCAGCGGATACCCAGATGGCTGTGGATTTTACCCACCATTTCCAGCACCAACAGGCTGTTCAGTGCGCGGGCCACAGAGTTGGTCTCCATACTGCCTTCCTGCACCATCCCCGCCAGTGAGCGGAACACACAGTCCCCATTGTTCAGCAGACTCAGCACGTGCAGAGCATTGTCATCCAGCTTGCGGATCTGGTTGAAGTCGAGTGTCGGCCCCTGGTCTGGATCTCCCTCAATCTCATGCTCCAGCAACGGCATCATCTCCAGCTGCATCGCACGGATTTCCTGCTCCAGATTCTCTACCCGGGCGCGGGCAATGCTGGCATCACGCAACTGGCGGCGAGCAGCGTTAAACACGAACATACGCGATGCAATCGCCGCGAGCAGACAATAGCCGGTGAAGATGAGCAGTCGCGAGGGATCCCCCTGAATCTCGATCAGCAGATCACTCTGGGTGAACTTGAGAAAGATGGGTACCATCAGGGCGCCACACAACCCCATAATCAGGCAGCGTGCCAGACCCGCCGGATCTTCTTCGGTAAACAGCATCTGGTAGTAGTTGACCAGGCCCCCGAGAATACCGGAGACCAGCATGACCGCAGTCAAAATCAGCAGGTGATCGAGCATCCCTGTCCCTTCATTCCATGCACAGCAAACGCCACGACAGGCACTTATTGTGTTTGTTGATCATTTGCGCACAGCTGGTGCGAACAGCTGTATTGCGACGGGCTTAATTAGATATAGCAGTTTGCGGCGCGGACGGCTGAAGCGAGACGGGAGGAAAGTAGTGAATGGCGCCAGTAACCGCCTGAGCGGCTATCTGGCACGGGAGGACGAGATATGAACGGTCAGTACTGGTCACTCTCAGTCATAGGGCGATCCTTGCGCCGGCGCATCATGAGCATGACGATACCGACAATCAGCATCACGGCAAGAGCGCCAGCCGCAGCGAACACCAGGCTGGCGGACACCTCCGGGGTGGCCCCGTCTTCCTCGAACAGGGTCTGATAGACAAACAGAGGTAAAACGGGCACCAGCGGGCCATCAGCTTCGGTGCCGCGCGCGGGAACCAACAGTACCGTGGCACCGACCAGCAGCAAAAGGTTGCGCACCCAGGACCAACCCCAGTTGCGCATAAACCACCAGCCGGCCGCCAGCAACACTACAACACCCGCAACGTATATCGCCCAGGCGAGCTTGAACTCTTCTGCCATTTGAATGCTCTTTAATCTCTTTCTATTTCAGCCCGGCTCATCGCCAGACCAGATAACAATATATTCTTCATAGTCTTCGGCGCGCACTTCCGTTTCGCTGATGACACTATCGCGTACCGATATACCTGCCCTGTGTACCGACTCAGGATCACCGCTTATCAGTGGATGCCACTCGGGTAACTGACCGCCGCTGGCGAGAATCCGGTATGCGCAGGTTGCCGGAAGCCAGGTGAAATCTGCCGCGCCCTGCGGTGTCAGCTGGATACAGTCCGGCACATGCTGTTTGCGATTGGAATAGTCCCGGCACTGGCAGCTGTGGGTATCCAGCAGTTTGCAGGATACACAGGTGGTCGCGATTTCTCCGGAGTCTTCATCTTCCAGCCGATGCAGACAACAGCGTCCGCAACCGTCGCACAGGGACTCCCATTCTTGCGTGGTCATCTCCTGCAAGGATTTTCTCTGCCAGAAAGGCCGCTGGCTAACCATAGGATCTAACCACAGGAATACCGATTAACCACGAGACAGCTTGCTGTTTTGCGTAGCGATTGCCCGCATCTCATCATCCACCACCGGTGGCATCTGCAGATAATAGCCTTGATCCTGCAGCGCGTTGATGACCTTATCCACATCCGCGCGCGCCAGCTTGCGCTCCGGGGTTACCAGCAACGTGGTGACATGCACCGGCTTGCCGAACATTTCCTGCAGTTTCTCTGGCACCCGCGCCAGACCATCCTGCTTGGCGACATACAGGTACATTTCATCTTGCCGCGGGCTGCGGTAAATGTCACAGATCAGTTTGCTCATCGTTTCAGTTCTTCTAATTCCTGCAAAAGCGGCTCGCCTACGACAGCGCGACGCCATCCGGTCAGGCGCCCTTCCAATTGTGGCTGCGGAGCCTGCACCAGAACTTCCAGCTCTTTTTTGCGTACCAGAATTTCCGCTGGCAGCCCCGCCGCTTCCGCAAGTTCGCTGACCTTTTTACGCAGCAGCTTGAGCACCTCGCCCTGCTCGCGGTTCAACGGCTGCGGCAGGCGCGCCGGAGGGGTATCGCGCTCGGCTGCGCGGGCGATAATCTCCAACAGGGTTTCGCCGTAACGGCGCAGGGTTTTGCCTTCGAGACCGGGCTGCGCGAGAGTGGCCAGATACTTGGGCATATTCTGCGCAAGCGCCAAGCACACATTTTCCTTCAGCAGGTGGTTGCGAGGCATATTCCGAGCTCGTGCCTCCTGTTCCCGCCAGGCGCACAGGTCCTGCAAAACTGCGAGCTGGTTCTGGCGCAGGCGCCAGGCACCTTTGATCTTGAGATAATACTGTTCCGGCGGCTCAGGCTGACGTGCCGCTTCCACCATCGCCGTACAGTCTTCCCACAGCCAGTCGAGGCGACCCTGCTGGCGCAGCTGCTTGAGCAGAATGCCATAAACGAATGGCAACCAGGCCACATCCAGAGCCGCGTAATTTTTCTGCGAATCACTTAATGGGCGCTGTAGCCAATCGGAGCGTGTTTCACTTTTAGGCAGGTCGATCTGCAGCAACTGGCTGACCGTAGCGGCATAACCCAACCCGGCTCCCATACCAGAAATAGCGGCGGCGATCTGGGTATCGAAGATGGGGTCCGGAATAGCGCCGAGCAATCGATCCAGGGTTTCCAGATCCTCACTACAGGAGTGCATGATTTTCACCACGCGGGTGTCCTGTAGCAACTCCTTGAGCGGCTCCAGATTATCAATCGCGAGGTTATCGATCAGGTAACAGTGCTTGCCATCTCCAATCTGCACCAGGGCCGGCTGAGGATAGAAAGTGCGGCTGCGCATAAACTCCGTATCCAGTGCCACTGCACTCTGCGTACGCCAGCGGCTGCACAGCTCGGCGAGTTGCGCGTCACCATCCACCCAGATGGGCGTGGTATCCACAAGTTGTTTTTCAGAAGTATTAATAGATCCCACCTTTTACAGCACCGTACGACTGTTAAACGCGTGCGCCAGGGTGCCGCCATCAATGTATTCCAGTTCCCCACCGATGGGGACACCATGGGCAATGCGGCTTACTGCCACACCCTTGGCGCGGGCGCGCTCGGCAATAAACTGTGCAGTGGCCTCCCCTTCCACGGTGGGGTTGGTAGCGATGATCAGCTCGCGAATAGCCGCACCACCATGCTCCTCACCGTTCTCAGATAGGCGCTCACCTAACAGGTCCAGCCCGATATCCGCCGGTCCCACGCCATCAATGGGAGACAGGTGACCGTGCAATACAAAATACAGACCGTGGTAGTTGCCCGCCTGCTCGATGGCAAGCACATCTGCGGGAGTCTCCACCACACACAGCATGGTGTGGTCACGCCGGCTGTTATTGCACAGGGCACAGACATCCTGCTCAGTCAGTGTTCGACAGCGTGTGCATCGACCCACCTTTTCCACCGCCTGCTGCAATGAACTGGCGAGCAGGCCGGCGGCGTCGCGGTCTTTTTCCAGCAGGTACATGGCCATGCGCTGGGCCGACTTGGGGCCCACACCGGGCAGACAGCGCAGCGCGCGGATCAGGTCTTCAATCAGGGGACTGAACATAGTTTGCGTTCAAATATAAAAAGGGCCCACGCAGGGCCCCGAAAAATTGTCAGGGACGAGTACATCCGGCCTATCGAACGACATTAATCAGCCGAAGGGAAATTTAAAACCTTCCGGCAGATTCATGCCTGCACCGAGGTTACCCATCTGCTCTTTCTGTACCTTTTGCGCAGCCTCTTCCACCCGGCGCACGGTATCGTTCACTGCCGCAGCAAGAAGGTCCTCCAGCATTTCCTTGTCTTCACTGAGCAGGCCTGCATCGATATTCACATCCACCACGTCGTGGCGGCCATTCATGGTGACCTTGATCATACCTGCTCCAGATTCACCGGTAACCCGCAGGTCGGTCAATTCCTGCTGCACTTTTTCCATGCGCTCCTGCATGTCGGCCTGCATCTTCTGGGCCTGCTGCATTAAATCGCCGAAACCTTTCATCATGGCAATTACCTAGCTATCTCATTACTTCTGTATTTCGATTCATCAATCCGATAAACCCCGAGGGTAAGGCATCCCGAACCGGGTCAACCCGAACCTGGATCAATCCCAATCCGGCTCAACCCAGATATTCAACGGAGTCTGGCATCAGCTGGGCGCCCAGCTCTCGCTGTAATTCCTGCACGACCGGGTCCTTGTTAAGAGAGTCCCGGGCCGACAACAGCTGCGCTTCGCGGGTAGCCGCCACCAGCTGCGCGGGCGTTCCGCCGTACACTTCCCCTACCTGGATCTGAACCGTGACCGGCTGACCAAAGAAGTCCCCCAGTACATCTGCAAGGCGGCGCTGATGGCCGTCGTCGTACAGACTGCTGCGGGTCTGATCCAGGGTAAAAGACAGTATATTGTCCTGCCGCCCCAGTAGCTCCAGGTTGGAGGCAATGGAATGCAGGATACCGGTCACCCCCATTTGTGGGTACATGGCAGGCCAACTACCCGGAGTCAGGGCCTCCAGCCGCGCGACCGGAGCTTGCGCCTGCGAAGCCGGGGCCGGTTGCGGCACGGCATCGGCAGAAGGCGGCGGCGGTGCCGATTGCACCTCGGCGACCTGCTGGCGCAGCTGCTCGCGCATCGCCGCACGATCATCCCCGGCGCTGGCTGGCGCAGGCTCCGAGACGGCCTCTGCCTGCATCGCGGCCTGTGGCTGGGGCTGCATTTGAGACGGAGGCTCTGGCTGAGACTGCGACCCAGGCCAAGATTCCAACTCGCTTACCGGCCCCCGTCGCGGCATTGATTCCGACTGCGCCTGGGCAACGGCCTCTGCCGCCGGGCCAGCTGAATGTGGCTCGGGGGCATTTTCAGCGGCGGGCTTTTTTTCCTCTTCCGCTGCCACCTCCCGGGATTGCGGAATTGATGAAGGCTCTTCGTCCCAAGGCGGCGCCTCGTCCGCCGGAGGTGCAGGCTGCACTTGTGGCTCGGGCCGGGGCTCGGAGGGCGGCGCGGAATCTTGCTGTGGCGACTCTACCGTTTGCGGCTGTGAATGCTGCGGCTGCGAGCGCGTATCCTGAAACTGGGGAGAAACCGGGGCTTGCGGCGCCTCCACGGGCGACTGCGCCACCTCACTCGCCTCGGCCTCGGCAGATTGCGCAGACGCACCGGCCAGTGGTGCCGTGGGAATATGCGCAACTCCCTGGGGTTTGAATGCGAGCATGCGCAGCAGCGCCATTTCAAAACCACCGCGGGGATCCGGCGCCAGCGGCAGGTCCCGACGTGCAAGCAGGGCCATCTGGTAGAACAGCTGGACGTTTTCTCCGGCCATGGACGCCGCGTGATGCCGAAGCAACTCGGCATCACCAAGAGCATTGTCGATAGACTCGGGCAATACCTGGGCGATGGCAATGCGGTGCAGAATGGACGCCAACTCCGCCAGTGCTGCGCCGTAATCCGGCGCCTGCTCGGATAGCTCTCCCACGGCGTCGAACAATGCTGATGGATTTTCATCCGCCAGCGCCTGTACCAGCTTCCACACCAGGGTGCTGTCCAGAGTCCCCAGCATGGCACGCACTTCCGCCTCGCTGATCTTGCCGCCGCCAAAGGCAATGGCCTGATCGGTGAGGCTCATGGCATCCCGCATACTGCCATCGGCGGCGCGGCCAAGGTGCCACAGGGCCTGCTCCTCAAATGGCACCAGCTCTTTTTCAAGCACAAAGCGCAGATGCTCTACCACCCGCTCCGGGCTCATGTTTTTGAGGTTGAACTGCAGGCAGCGAGACAGCACGGTAACGGGCAGCTTCTGCGGATCAGTGGTGGCGAGCAGGAATTTGACGTGGGGAGGTGGCTCTTCCAGGGTCTTCAGCAGTGCATTGAACGAGCTGTTGGAAAGCATGTGCACTTCATCGATCAGGTAGACCTTGTAGCGGCCACGGGTAGGCGCGTACTGCACGTTCTCCAACAGTTCTCGCGTGTCTTCCACCTTGGTGCGCGAGGCGGCATCCACCTCGATCAGGTCCACAAAGCGGCCATCGGCGATTTCCGTACACACCGAACACTGCCCACAGGGTTCCGAGCTAACCCCGGTCTCACAATTCAGGCACTTGGCGAGAATTCGCGCTATGGTGGTTTTACCCACCCCACGAGTACCGGCAAACAGGTAGGCGTGGTGCAAACGGTTGTTGTCCAGGGCGTTGATCAGTGCCTGGAGCACGTGCTCCTGCCCGACCATTTCCCGAAACAGCCGCGGCCGCCACTTTCGCGCCAGTACTTGATAACTCATTCGTTCTCCGCAGTGGCAACTGCCATGAAGGTGCCACGATGTGATAGTTGGTTACGGGCCAGACGCCTCTGGCCCGCCGCAAAACTTGCAAAGTCGGCCATTATACCGGCATCACCGCTGAGGAGTAGAGATCCGCCAGCGGTCATGAAAATTGGCCTCTCAGCGTAATCAGGCACGATGTTTGAAAGCAACTTGACAGGTTCAGTCATCTTATCGTGTCAAAACGACCACTCGTCGATTGCTGTGCAGCTGTGTTATAACTGGCGATGCCCGCCTTATAACAAACACAACGAGCGCAGTACGGGGATCCCACCAACCAATGAGTAGAGCCCGGAAGTCACTTCTGGAGAAGCTGTTTGCCGATCATGGCCAGGCACTGGTGCGATTTATTACACGCATCGTGCGCAGCACCGAAGATGCGGAGGATATTGCCCAGCATGCCTATCTGCGCCTGCAAAAACTCAGCGACGAGAAAGATCTCGAGAACCCTAGGGCTTACCTGTTCCAGATCGCCAACAACCTGGCGGTAGACCAGCTGCGCCGCGGCAAACTGCACATTGAGTACGTAAGCCAGCAACTGCCTCCGGAAGGAGCCACCCCTGGCGATGACGATCACGGCTACCACCAATCCCCGGAGCGTGTCCTCGCTGCCCGCCAGCAGTTGCAGGCCATTCACCAGGCCATGGACAGCCTGCCGCTGAAATGTCGCCAGGCGTTCCTGCTACACCGCAGCCGCGGCCTTTCCTACGCTGAAATCGCCCACGAGATGAACATCTCCGTGAGCAGCGTTGAAAAATACATCCTGCAGGCACTCAAAGTGTGCCGCCAGAAAGTCGGAACCCCCGCGTAACGCGCCACCTTCCTTTGCGGAGCCGGAGCGCTCCCCTCACACAGCGCCGCTCGCCGCAGAAACCTCACGGCTAGGCGCACTTCTGTTGCCTCGAGAACCCCCTTTGAACAAGCTTGGCGCACTGCAGGATCGAGATGCACCGCAGTGCAGCAAAAAACCTGAAAAAGAATTGAGGGGGGAGGCCAGTCGATCGTCTTAATTGTGAGTGGCAGCATCCGTACAAAAAACAACGGAAACCACATAGATAATGTGCTAAATTTTGCGAACTTTTATTGCATAAATTGCGCAGGACGAACAGAAGCGTTGATTTGAACGCCCCAAGGGAGCACCATATTGGTGCGAGCGGGCGTAAATGGTTCTAGAGATTCACCATTTACTCAATAGACAACTCTGACAGGCAGCTCGATAGATTATCGGATAACAAGGTGTTAGTGCGGTGAATCCTCAGGAAGTACAAGAAGTACCAATGGATGACAGGCTCGATCAGGCGTGCGCCTGGATCGCGCGCCTGCGTTCCGACGCGATCAGCGATGCTGAACGCCGCGCTTTCGCCGCCTGGATGTCCGGGTCAGCCGCCAACCGTGAGGCGTTTGACGAGATGACCGAGCTGTGGGGCGATCTTGGCGCCCTCTCGCACATGCCACTGGACGACCTATACCCGGAAAGCGTCCCCAGCAGCAGCCACCGTGCAACCTCTCAGCCAGCATCTAACACCGCCGCAGGTCCAGCAGACACCGCGGCTGCCAGCACTGGATGGAACCTGCCCCAATGGTTGATGGGTGGCAGTGCCGTTGCCGCCTGCCTGGCCGTTGCCCTTTGGGTGGGCAATGAGTGGCTGCAGAAAGCACCGGTACAGCAGCAGATTTACGCCACCGCAGTGGGCGAAACCCGCACTGTGTCCCTCGCAGATGGCTCTCAGGTACAGCTGAACACGAATTCCGAACTCATCGTCAACTTCAGTCGCGACGAACGCCGCACCCAACTGCTGCGTGGTGAGGCTTACTTTGATGTGGCCCGTCAGACTTCCCGCCCGTTTACCGTAGCCGCGGGCGAGGCCAACATTCGGGTGCTGGGCACTCAGTTCAATGTCGAGCGCAACCCTGACAATACCCGGGTTTCTGTCACCGGCGGCACCGTGGCGGTAAGCGAAGCCCGCACTGCCAGTGGGCTACAGCCAGAAAGCGTGAAGCTTACCCGCAACCAGAAAGTCAGCGTATCCAACAGTGGGCTCTCCGAAGTGGCGCGCACTTCGGCAGATGAAGCACTGGACTGGACTCGCGGCCAATTGGTCTTCGACCATACTCCGCTGGACGAGGTGCTTGAAGAGCTCAACCGCTATCTCAAGGTTCCCGCCGCTGCCGCGCCCAACGTTGGGGATCAGACACTGTCCGGTACGTTTGAGCTGACAGACCCGGAGAGTACCCTTGCTGCCATCGCTGCGGCCCTCGACCTGAGCCAGGACCAAAGCGACCCCAACCTGACTCTCTTGTCACCCAAGCGTAACTAAGATATAACTCTCGCCCGGGGGAAACCGTACTTTTTTTAGCCAAAAGCTGACCGGTTGCCCAGACCACAACACAAATGAAATAAAGGCTGTGCTTTCCGGTTGCTGATCGTGCCGGAAAAGGGCGGGATGAGAGCATTGAACAATCGGCATTGGGCAACACTGTCTCTGACAGGGCTGATGCTACTCGCTCAGAGTAGTCTTGCCGCCTGCCCGAAAACCGGAGTACAAGTTCCCGCAGGCAGCCTTGCCCGCGCGTTGATTACCCTCGGGCGCCAATGCCGAATTTCCCTCGTGGTTCAGGCCGATAGCGCCTCGTCCACTCAGATTCCCCAACTGCACCTGGAAACCCCAGATGGCAGTATCACTCCTGCGTTAAACCAACTGCTGGAGAGATCAGACCTCACCTTCACCCACACCGGAACCAATGCGGTGGCCATTGTGGCGAAGGAACCGAGCGTCGAGCAGGACACCATAGACAAAACACAACTACTGGAAGATGAGGTCATTGTGACCGGGCGCAGCCTGACCGGTAGCCACCTGCGCCACCTGAAGCTCGACAGCTACGCCCCCATTGATGTACTTGCGCAGCCGGAGCTGGAGATTACCGGCGCCCAGACCATATCGGAGCTGCTCAAGTTCCTGCCTGCAGTCTCTGGTAACTCGACCAGCACCTCGGTCACCAATGGGGGTAATGGCACGGCTACCGTCACCCTGCGCGGTCTCCCTGCAAGCAATACCCTGGTACTGATCAATGGCCGACGCATCGTCAGCAACGGCTTCGGTGGAGAAGCTGCGGACCTGAACACCATCCCCCTGTCTGCTGTGGACCGCATCGAAGTCCTCAAAGACGGCGCCTCAGCGGTGTACGGTTCCGATGCCATTGCCGGTGTAGTGAACATTATTTTGCGCAGGGACTTCGACGGTTTGTCGGTAAACACCTATTACGGCCAGGCAGAGCGTGGCGACCAGGACACCAGCTCTTACAGCGTCACCTGGGGTGGCGGCAGTGAGGACACGCATTTGATGCTCAGCCTGGCGGACTATCGCCAGGGGGGAATCCTGAGCCGCGATCGCGACCTGTCCGCGTCTGCAGATAACCGCCCTCTTGGCGGTACCGACCTGCGCTCGTCCGCTTCCCCGCAGGGCTTTATTGCCCTCGCTGACGAAGTGGTAACCAACACCGAAGACGGCTATGGCCCTTGGACCCCGGAAGACCTGTATAACTTCCGTGAACATACATCCGCCCGGGTACCGTCGGAGCGACAATCTCTTTACCTGGCACTCAACCAGCGATTGAGTGCGGACACCCAAGGGTTTGCCGAGTTGATGACCGTGCGCACCCGCTCCGAGTCCACCCTTGCACCAACCCCGGTGTTTACCCGTTTTGATAACGGCGATCTGACCATTACCAGTGACAATATCTACAACCCGTTTGGCGAAGATATCACTGATGTGCGCAAGCGGGTGCTGGAATTAGGCCCACGGGTTCAATACAACGGCACCGACACATACCGGCTGAATACGGGCTTCAAAGGCTTGATGGACGACTGGCAATGGGAGCTGACAGCGGCCACCCATTACACTCGTGCGCGGGAGACACTCTCCAACCTGATTGACCCGAACCACCTCTCCCTTGGCCTCAAGGGTCCGGATGTCTGCACGGAAAGCGCGGGCTGCACCCCCATTGATTTGCTCGGGCAAAGCGGCAGTATCGATCAGGCTCAGCTCGACTATATTCGCAGTGCCAATCGTGTTGATGGGGCCAGCCGCATGACCTCGCTCACCTATATCGCCGATGGTCCACTGGGGCAAAACGCCGCCGGTGATATTCTCGCCGCGGCCGGTGTCGAAGTGCGAAGAGAAGCCATCGACTTTACCTCGACCGACGCCAATGGATTTTCATTGATTGGCGGTGTTGCCTCAGGCTCCGCACAGGGAAACCGCCTGATCGGTGAAGCCTTTGCGGAAATATCCCTGCCTCTGAAAGCGGAACATCTTTGGCTGGATGGCGCCATTCGCTATTCCGATTACAGCGATTTCGGTAATACCGCCAATCCGAAACTCGCGCTGCGCTGGCGCCCACTACCCACGGTTCTGGTTCGCGCCAGTTACGCCACCGGCTTCAAGGCACCAACGCTGGTCGATATGAATCAGACTGGTTATCAAAGCCAGGAATTTCTGTTCGATCCCTGTACCAATAGCAATGCGACAAGCCTCCCCGGCTGCAGCGGGCGCGCCGACCAGGCGCGTATTCAGTATCTCACCGAATTCGGTGGCAACCCGGATCTGCAACCGGAAACCTCAGATAACCGCTCCCTCGGTATCGTCTGGACGCCCGGGGACTTTACCGGATTTCATGCCAGCCTGGACTTGTACGATATTCGACAGAACGATGTCATCGATACCAGCCCACAATACCTGATCAATGAAAACGCGATAAACGGCGTGTTCGCGGACCGGGTGCAAAGAGACGAACGTGGCGATATCACCCGCGTCGTCGCGACGCGCCTGAACATCGGCGCCCGGGAAGTGCGTGGCATTGATGCCTCACTGCGCTATCAACACCAGTCGAAGGAGCTTGGACTGATCCGCTGGTCCATGAACAGCAGCCATATGGCGCGCTACCTGAACCAGCTGGCCCCGGGCAGCCCGGTAGAAGATCTTGCGGGCACCTTTGCCGATTCTGCCAGCGGTGGTGCCGGTTCGCTACCGCAATGGAAGGCAAATGCCGGCTTGTACTGGCAGCGCGGACGCTGGGAAAGTGGATATACCATCCACTTTGTCAGTGAACTGGAAGAAAGCTTTACGCTGAACGACGCAACCGTAACACGCAATATTCCCAGCTGGTCCACGCACGATGTACAGCTCGCGTACGCAGTTCCCACCGGGTTTCGTTTCGCAATCGGTATCGACAATCTGATGGATAAAGCTCCGCCATTTGCAGCGTCGGCTTTCAACGACAACTTCGACGCACGCACCTACGAACTCACCGGCCGCTACTGGTACACCACGTTCAGTTTCAACATGTGAAGCAGCAGGTGCCAATTCATTTCACCCCCCGCGAAATTTCCCTCTATCCTGATCCCTGAACATCTTCCGCCCATCACCACAGCGCACACCTCTTTTTTGTTTGCCCATTGTTTTTAAGGCGCACTTCATACGCACCTTTTAAAAACCAGCGCACACACTGTTCGTTTTTTGCCCCGTTTTTGACGTCACATTTGGCGCAAACGTACCAAAGGCGCAATTTCATTCACGAAAATCCTTGAACTTGAAAAAATTGTTCTAGGGTTGTTAGCAAGCCTCTTGTTGATAGATGTATGTAGTTGTCAGGAAGGGCATGGCCAATTCGGCGAACATCACCGGTATCAGGAGAGGTATACCATGGACAAAACCCGTCTTTCTCGGGCAATCAAGGGCGCGATCGCGGCTGCCGCCGTTACATCCAGCTTTTCTACCGTTTCTCTTGCGCAGGATGTGCAGCAGGAAGTAGAAGAAATTGTTGTCACCGGTTCACGCATCCAGCGTGCGACGGACGCCAATAGCGCCACGCCAATCAGTGTGTTTGATGCCGCTCAACTGGAGCAGTCAGGCCAGACAACACTGGAAGACTTCCTGCAAAACATTCCATCAATGACTGGCGGCCAATTGGGTTCATCGGTCAACAACGGCAGTGGCGGTCTCGCCACCGTTTCCCTGCGCGGCCTCGGATCTTCGCGCACCCTGATTTTGATGAACGGACGCCGCCTCAGCTCCTCCGGTGGTGCCACCGGTGTGGTTGACCTCAACACCATCCCCACCTCAGTGATCGAGCGTGTGGAAATCCTGCGTGACGGCGCCTCTACCATTTACGGCTCTGACGCCATCGCCGGTGTAATCAACATCATCACCAAAAAAGGGTTCGAAGGTGCTGAGCTGACCTTCGACTACGGCGCCTCCACCCATGGCGACGGTGACGAGTACCTGGCTGCAATGACCATCGGTACCGGCAACGACAAAGGTCATGTCATGTTGAACGCGCAATACACCAAGCGCGAAGATATCTGGCAGGGTGATCGTCGATTCTCCGAGTGCCCGCTGGGAGAAACCGGTGGTAACGTAGTCTGTGGCGGCAGTCCCACTACCACACCAGCACGTTTCTCACCGACTGCAGATGATCGTCAGCTGATCGTAGATCCGGTTACCGGCGTTGTGCGCAACTTCAACTCCACCACCGACGGGTACAACTTCGCTGAAGCCAGTTACCTGACAACCCCACAGGAAGTTGCCTCCATATATGGATACGGTACTTACGAGCTATACGACTGGAAAGACGTAACCGACGTAAATGCCTTTACCGAGCTGTCTTTTGTCAATCGCCGCTCCGACCAGCTAATGGCTGCAGAGGGTACCTTCTGGGGGCCCGAAGTACCCGTGACCAACCCCTATAATCCGATCGGTGAACCAGTAAACATTGGCCGCCGTCTGGAAGAAACCGGTGGGCGCTCTTTCTCCCAGGACCTGAACACCTGGCGTGGCGTCGTCGGGCTCGAGGGTGAATTCTGCAATGAGTGGACCTGGGACCTGTCCTACAATTATTCCCGCTGGGTCGACACCCAGATTGACCGGGGTCGCGGTAATACCGTGCGTTTCGAGAATCTGCTGGATCCTGTTGCCTGTGCGGCTGATCCGGAATGTGCCGCTGCCGTGGGCGCCACCGGCGTAACCGCCTGGAACCCCTTTGCGGCAGGTACTCTGACCGAAGAAATGCAGAACTATGCGCTGGTGACCAACTCTCCGGTTGAACGTTCTTCGTTGCGTAGCTTCCAGGCCAACCTGGTTGGTGACTTCGGCGAATGGGCCCTGACCGGTGAAGCGCCCGCATGGGCCGTCGGTTATGAGAACCGCGCCGAACGCACAGAGATCGTGCCGGACGGCGCCGCCGAAATCGGTCAGATCTACTTCGTGAACGGCGATGCCTGGGGTGGTAACTACAGCGTGGATGAGTTCTACGGCGAGGTGCGCGTACCTGTACTGGAAGGTCGTCCCTGGGCAGAGATCCTCGCATTCGAGGCATCTTTCCGCTACTCCGACTACAGCACCATAGGTAGCGATACCACCTTCGGCGCTGTTATTGAATACGCACCACTGGATGAGCTTCGTTTCCGCGGCACCTATTCCGAAGGCTTCCGCGCTCCAGGTCTGGATGATCTCTACCTGACTCCGACGGTGTCCGCCGAGACCTATTCAGACCCCTGTAATGGCTGGGACAGCAGCTTCAACTCCAATGTCCAGGCCAACTGTGCCGCGGACGGTATCGCCCCGGGAACCGCAATCGTTTCCCCGCAGGCCACCGGCCTGTTTGGCGGCAACCCGGATCTGGAGGCCGAGAAGTCTGAGAGCTGGACACTGGGTATGGTGTGGACACCATCCTGGACCGACAACATGGGGTTTACCGTTGATTACTTCAACATCAACATCGACGACGCGATTGGCACTCTGACCACCAACACCATTGTACAGGGTTGTTATGAGAGCCCCGGGTTCAGTTCCCCGCTGTGTGACCTGATTACCGGTGCGGCTGCAGTGGGCAGCAGCCCCTCACCCACCAGTCCATACCGTGCGAACGACAACACCATTGCCGGCCAGCTGCTCAACAGCCAGAACGTATCCACTTTCGAGACCTCCGGTGTCGACCTGGGCTTTGACTACAGCATGGATGTGGGCCCCGGTGTAGTGAGTGTCAACCTCTCTGCCACTTACCTGCATGAGTGGAAATATCGCGGCAGCCCAGAAGACCCGACTATCGACCTGGCGGGCTACTTCGGAGCCGACCCGGTAACCACCGCCATCGTCGCCTTCCCGGAGTGGAAATTCTACGGAACCCTGGGCTATGAATACGATTGCTGGAGCGCATTCACCACCGTGCGCATGCTGGGTGAAGTCGATGACTTCGATCCATCACCGGCGGCCCTGGCTACCCATATTGATACCACCTGGTATCAAGATGTGAACTTCAACTACTTCCGCTGGGAAAATGTCACCCTGACCGGTGGTATCCGCAACATGTGGAATCAGCAGCCCCCGTATGTCACCAACTACGATGACATGAACACCCTGATGAGAAGCTATGACACCGTCGGCCGCTTCTTCTACGGAAGTGTGACGTTGCAGTTCTAAATCAATATCACCTCTCCTCTAAGCCCCGCCCTCTGGCGGGGCTTTTTTTGCGCGTATTTCCACAATTCGAATTGCCCGCGCACCAATTAATAGACGATCGTCCTGCAAAAAACATCAGCTTATGACTAACGTGACTTTTATCTAAACGTGCGGTTTTTTTATTTTTTTTTGAGGGAACTTAATCCCAGTCCGTTAAATACACGTTGGGAAGGAAATGACCGCTTGGGGGTAGTCATTTCCGCACACGCCAAACCTGGCAACACACTAAAAATCCAACGATCAAGAGAGGATTTAGAATGAAAAAGAACCTCCTGTCCGTAGCGGTAGCCGCTACGATCATGGTTCCTGCCCTGCCCACGTTCGCACAAGAAGACGCAACGATGGTAGAAGAGGTAGTAGTTACCGGTTCTCGCATTAAGCGCACTAACTTTGATGAAGCCGCGCAAGTAGTGAGCATGGATCGTGCAGATATCGATGCTCTCGGCAACCTGATGATCGCTGACACCCTGCGCAATACTCCGCTGAACTCTTTGGGCTCTTTCAACGAGCGCTCTGGTAGTTCCGCTCAATCAAATGCCACCGTTGACCTACGTGGCCTCGGTTCTCAGCGCAGCCTGGTAATGATCAATGGTCGCCGTATGCCGGGCTCCCCAAACCTGGGTGCCGCATCCATCAACTTGAATATGATTCCGATGGCTGCTGTTGAACGTATTGACATCCTAGCTGACGGTGCTTCTGCCGTGTATGGTTCAGACGCGGTTGCAGGTGTTGTCAACCTGATGATGCGTGAAAACTTCGAAGGTATTGAGTTCACTACTCGCCGAGGTGACCGCGCTAACGACGACGGCATCGAAGAATCATTTAGTTTTGTAACCGGTCTTTCAAGCGACCGGGGCAACATCACCTTCTCCGCAGAGTACAATCATCGCGACCCGATTTTTGACGGAGACCGTGAGTACACTTCTGCTTGGATCCGCGACAATGGCGACGGCCGCCTTGATGCATACCTGGATACCGATGGCTACTCTTACTATGGTAAGACCATCGAAATCTACGATCCGAATACAGAGTATTACAGCATTCAAGCAGCCACCAGCTGCGCAGGTGACTCCAACTTCATGGAAACAGGAGCTGCTGCCTTTGGTGAACCAGACGGCACTCTATGTACCTACCCGTACGCTAACATCTCTGCCAATAAGGCCGAGTTGAGTCGCATCAACACATTCCTCAGCGCCAACTACGAAATCTCGGATAATGTCGAGTTCTATGCCAATGCGCTCTTCTCAAAAGTGGACTCTTTTGGTCGGTATGCACCACCTGCAGCGGCTTGGTCTGACATGCCGGCGGATTACGCGGATGTTCCGTTTGATGTAGATGCCCTTCTTGCCGATGGCACTATCACTGATGACTATGAGATCACAGGCTACTATCGCTGGACCAACATTGGCCCGCGTGACAATAACGTCACTGATACCCAGTACGACTTCACTTTAGGCTTCCGTGGTGATCTGCCTAACGGCATGAGCTACGAGACTTACGCTCAAAAAGGGCGTTACGAAGTTAAGGAGTTCGGTTCCTATTACCTGTCCTACCCTGGCCTAGACTACGTACTAAACAATGGTATTGATCCGTTCTCTGATGAAGGTGCGGCCGCTATGCGTGCGTTGACATCCCAGAACAACTACACCGATCAAACCAAAGTCTATGGCCACCTACAGTTTGACGGTGGTGATTGGTTTGGGGCGGGCGAGACGATTGTCCTGACCGGTGCAGAAGCTTATACCGTTTCCTACGCCAACCAATACGATAACGCCTCAGAAGCGGGCTTAGTGGGCGGCAGCTCCGGCAACTCTGCTGCTGGTGAACGCGATGTAGCAGCCGTCTTTGCCGAAGCCATCATTCCGGTTATGGAAAAAATGGAAGTTAATGCGGCTGTCCGTTACGATAATTACAGCGACTTCGGCTCCAACGTTGCACCTTCTCTCTCGGCCAGCTATAGCCTGACCGATTCATTGACTCTGCGCGCCCGCGCAGGCGTGGGTTTCCGCGCTCCGGCTCTGGATGAACTATACGGTCCATCTGCATTCTCTGCTGAAGACGCGACTGATCCGATGACCGGTCTTTCACGTCAGTGGGATACTTACTACTCCACCAGCGAAGATCTGGAAGCGGAAACCTCCACCTCTATGTCCTTTGGTGGTAACTGGCGTTTCGCTGACAGCTGGAGCCTTGACGCAACCCTGTGGAACGTAGAAGTTGAAGACGTAATCATTCAGCCGTCCGCTCAGAGTATTTTCTATGCTCTGGCTTCTGGCGTTACTCTGGATCCGGCGAGCGGCATCTACACTACAGGCACTGGCGCTCAACGTGAGTTCTTCTCCCAGACTACTAACGCCGGTGTACTGGATGTATCTGGCCTTGACGTGAAAGTCGACGGCAGCTTCGATACCACATTTGGTTTGGTTTCATTGGGAGCTTTCGTCAGCCATCAGCTGTCTTATGAGACTGATGCCTACTATCAGGGACCAGTACAGGATATTTCCTCCTTTAATCTGTACCCGAACCTGCGTGGTCAGTTCACCTTGGGCTGGAGCATGGACATGCATGCAGTTGACCTGACAGTTGACTACATCGCATCCCATGATGAGTTCACCAGTGTGACTGATTCCGGTACCCTGGAGATGAGTGGCACAGACCTGGACTCTTGGACTACTCTGAACCTGGCTTACAGCCTTGCCACTGAGTCGTTCGGCGCGATCAAGGTTGGTGCTCGCAACCTGACCAATGAAGATCCAGTAATGGACAAAGATGGCAAATACGCTCGTGACCACTACGACCTGTATGATGCCACTGGTCGCATGGTATACGCGGAGTACACCATGAGCTTCTAAGATGCAATTGCATTCTTAAATGTATTGAGGGCCAACATTTGTTGGCCCTTTTTTATGGGGTTTCGAATGATCCAACAACATTGGGACGAATTCTGGCAGCAAGGCTATATAACCACCTTTGGTCTCCCGCTTGTGAATAACTATACGGGAAAGTTAAGAGAGCTTTGGGAAGAGATTTTCTCGAATTTAGATTCTGGTACCGAATTACTTGACCTGGCGACAGGGAACGGTGCAATACCTTGCATCGCTTACAGCACTCTCAAAAAAGCTAATAAATTCGCGAATATATGCGCTATAGACCGCGCAAAAATTCCAGCTAGCATCCCCGCCTCACCTGAAATTAATGAGGCCCGAGAGCACATTCACTTTTTCGGAGATTCCTCCTGCGAGGAACTAATCTTTCCTGACAATAAATTTGACTTGATAACATCCCAATTTGGCATTGAATACAGTGAGTGGAAACAATCGCTCCCCGAAGCACACAGAGTCTTGAAGCCTGGTGGAGAGTGCCACTTTTTCTGCCATTGTGATCGCTCCGCACTCATTATCTCTACACAATCTGATTTGGAAGTTTACGAAAGCGCACTTGAGGAAATGAAAATTTTCGAGCATGCAATAAATTTCACTAAAAATTTCCAATCAATAGGTGAAACAAAGTTAGCTTGCACCACCACCTTGAACAACGCAGTCAACTGTCTGCAAGCCAAACACAAGGGACATGATCTATGTCAGATAATAGTGAATGAGACAAGTCAACAGTTAAAGCGATTAAACAGCACATCGGCAGAGCTGGTAAGGGAATCTTTGGAAACTATTAGAAAAAGCTTCCGGGCTGCCCAAGGGAGACAGAAAGACATGCTGAGCGCCGCGCTTAGCAAGAAAGATGTCACCTACATATCCCAGTTCGCACGAGATATTGGGTTCGACAAAGTTAAAGCTGTGGATTTCTCTCAAGATGGAGATCTCGTCGGCGTCTATATTTCATTGACGAAATAGTGGTTTGCAGCGTAGTTTTCCGCCGCCGAGTTCTAGCTGAGTTACTTTTATGGACACATTAACCGCCTTCCTAACCCTCCTCTTCGTAATGGACCCACTGGGTAACATCCCGGTATTCCTCGCCGCACTGAAGAATGTCCCACCCAAGCGACAGCTTTACGTGATCATGCGGGAACTGATTTTCGCTCTGATCGTGTTACTGGTATTTCTCTACGGCGGCCGGTTCGTTTTGGCGTGGTTGGGACTTTCCCAAGAGGCCATCCGGATTGCTGGGGCGATTATTCTTTTCCTGATCGCGATTCGCATGGTATTCCCGATGGAAGGCGGCATTATGGGAGAACGACTGGAAGGGGAACCCTTCTTCGTACCTCTCGCTGTACCATTGGTGGCCGGGCCTTCCACCATGGCCATTCTGATGCTGATGACAAACAGCGAAGGGGAACAACTGTGGGACTGGACGCTGGCACTACTTGGCGCCTGGGCGGTATCCGCAGTAATACTGCTGGCCTCGTCCCCACTCGCCCGTTTGCTGGGTAACCGGGGGTTGATCGCGGTAGAGCGCCTGATGGGCATGGTACTGGTAATGCTGGCTGTACAGCTCTTCCTGGACGGCATAAAACAAAGCCTTGCTTAATCGGTCAGTCGCGAGGCTCTAGCGAAGCTGCGTCTCGCGACGATCACTTCACAAGACCTGCTCACCCACTCTCTAGCACAACCTAATCGTTACCCGCTGGATAATCACGTTTTTTCAGAATTAATTACCGCGCCAGATTAATTTGGAAAAATTTACCTCTACCGAAAGATGAAAACCCCCAAACTCGATCAACTTTTGTACAGCCCGCTCCGGACGAGCAAAAAACAACCAGCTTTGCCACTCCACTCGATAGTTACAGATATCCTAAATTTAACCAAAATTTAATAAATATTAATAACTAAAGTTAATTTAACCGGATGCAAACACTTCTTAACGATTGTAAATTACACAGCATGATCAATAAAGAATCAGAATCCATAATTTGTACTTGATCCCGTTATGTCACGTTAGTTCCACAAATCTATTTGATCCTTTAAAGTCAGCGCGCACTCGAATTACAACAAACCAATAAAAGTGCCTCTAAGTACATAAAGGATGCATTTATGATCAAGACCAAGTTGAGTATCGCTATTGCAGCGCTCGGCACTATCGCCGCCACTGGTGTTTCCGCTCAGGAAAACGTGCCGGGCCCGGCTGTAGAAGAAGTAATCGTTACCGGTTCTCGTATTGCACGGGATCCGCTGTCCACCACCGGCCCAATCACTATTGTTGATTCCGAAGCGATCAGCCGCTCCGGTGTGGGCACCATTGACGAGCTGCTGAACCAGCTGCCGTCCATGGGTACCACTGGTATCAATGCAAACGACAACAACGGCGGCCAGGGTCTGGCATTCGTTGACCTGCGCAACCTCGGCTCTGCCCGTACTCTGGTACTGGTAAACGGCCGTCGTTTCGTATCTTCCGCTTCCGGCGTCAGCTCCGCGGTAGACATGAACAACATCCCGGTCGATATGATCGACCGCATCGAAGTACTGACTGACGGCGCTTCCGCCGTATACGGCGCTGACGCCGTTGCCGGTGTCATCAACGTGGTGATGAAAGACTCCTTCGACGGTGTTCGCATCAATGCACGCGCCGGCGCTACCAAAGACGGCGGCGGTGAGAATGGCGACCTGTCCATCACCTTCGGCAGCGAAGGCGAGCGCGGTAGCTTCATTGCAAACATCACTCACGCACAGCGCGACGAGATTACTTACAACGATCGCGACTGGGCCGGTCTGACCAGCTCTATGGGTCCGAACGGCAATATCTTCACCAACTACGGCAGCTTCAGCATCGGTGAAGATGGCGTGACTCTGGGCGACTACGCCGGTTACGACATCGGCCAGCACATGTGGCTGTCTGGTGCAATGGAGCGTACTTCTGCTACTGCTTCCGGTAAATTCTCCATCACCGACAGCGTAGAGCTGTGGGGTGAGGCGAGCTTCACCACCAAAACCAGCAACCAGCAACTGGCTGCACAGCCTCTGTATGCGGGTAACGGTTTTGACCTGGACCCAGAAGTTCACCTGCCAGAAGCCATCAAGTCTCAGCTGGACGAAGCATGGCAAGCAGCCGATGACGCTTATCAGATCGAGCTGGCTGCCTATGAAGCTGCGAAAGCCGAATGGGAAGCCCAGGGCAGCCCGGAAGGACTGGAGCCGAAAGCACCGGAAGCCTCTCACGGCACCGACTGGGTTGATGGTTTCTCCGACTTCCGTATTCGTCCGGTATCTGGCGGCACCCGCTCTTACGAGCAGACCACCGATACTTACCGTCTGGCTACCGGCCTGAACGGTGACTTCTCTAACGGTTGGAGCTGGGACACCTTCGTGAGCTACGGCAAAAACGAAGGCGAAAACGTCATCCTGAACTCTTACAACAAAACCAAGTTGCAAGAAATCTTCAGCGGTGAAGCTGGCCTGGACTACGATTTCGCCGGCGGCATGAGCCCGGAAATCATGGACTACTTCCGCTACGACGACTACGAAGACAACTCCTACGAGCTGTTGAACGTTGGCGCGTCTCTGTCCGGTGACATCAACGCCATCGAATTCCAGGGCGGTGCTCTGGGCTTTGCAGCAGGTGTTGAATACCGTGAAGAGTCCGGTGAGTTCAACCCGTCTGTGGAAACCCAAAGTGGTGACACTTTCGGTAACCAGCAGGATGCCACTGGTGGCGAGTACGACGTAACCGAGGTGTTCGCGGAATTCAATCTGCCAATCCTGCAGGGTGCCCGTTTCGCAGAAGAGCTGACTGCTGACGTAGCGGTTCGCTACTCCGACTTCAGCACCTTCGGTGGCCAGAGCACTGGTAAAGTTGGCCTGGTTTACGCACCGGTTGAAGACGTGCGTTTCCGTACCAGCTACTCCACTTCTTTCCGCGCTCCGGGCATCTACGAGTTGTTCAGCGGTTCCGCGCAGAGCTACGAGTACCTGATCGACCCGTGTGATACCAGTGAAGCGAACAAAGACGGCCAGGGTGCAAACTGCGGCATGGTTGGCGCTGGCTTCACTCAGTCCGGCAACCAGGTACCGACCAACATTGGCGGTAACGAAGAGCTGACTCCAGAAGAAGCAGAAACCTTCACTGCCGGCATCGTTTGGACCCCGAGCTTCGTAGACGACCTGTCTATCACTCTGGACTACTACGACATCAGCATCGAAGACGCGATCACCTCTCCAGATCTGCAACGCATCCTGGATGACTGCTTCCGTGACGGTGTTGCGAGCGCTTGTTCCTTCGTAACCCGCGGCGCGGGCGACCAGATCGTATCCCTGGAAGGTGCGAAGATGAACATCGGTCAGATCGACACCCGTGGTGTTGACGTCGATATCGTTCAAAACCTGCACTTCGACGCTGGCCGTCTGGGCCTGCGTGCACAGGCTTCCCGTCTGCTGGAATACAACGAGTTCAACGAGCAGTCCGGCACCGAGTCTGACTACCTGGAATACGTTGGTACCACCGGTGGTCTGTACGTGAAGTGGCGCGGCCTGGCCAGCGCGACCTGGTACGGCAACGACTGGGATCTGGGTGCTGAAATGCAGTACTTCGACGACGGTGAAAGCCCCTACCTGCCGGTTCAGTCCATTACTTATCTGAACCTGCGCGCAGGCTGGGACATCAACGAAGGTACTCGTCTGTCCGCTGGTATTGATAACGTGGCGAACAAAGACCCACACACTACCTCCGGCAGCGACTGGAACAGCTTCTACGACTTCCAAGGTCGCTACTTCTGGGCTGGTGCTTCTTACCAGTTCTAAGTTGTGGACTTGACGTTGTAGACGTTCAGTCAACGAAAAAGGGGGATGCCAATGGCATCCCCCTTTTTCGTACAAATAATCATAAAATACTTCTAAGTTACCACCGTCCGAGAAGGCTCGCCGGTCCCACAGAATACCTGCCTGGGATGTCTCCAGGAGTACGCCGTGAAGGTGAACTCTCACCAACTCCGCCCATTTCCATGAGTTCTAGCTTTTTCATATATACCCTTTGTGCCGAGGCGTTATCTGCCAAGTGAAATGCCTGGAAAAAATGCTCTTTCGAGTCTACGAATTCACCAAGCCTGTAGTTGGTCAACCCCATCAAAAAATGAAACCGGTGATCATCCTCGTATTGCCACATAGCACGCTTTAACTGCTTCTTTGCGCTTTTATAATCACCATGCTCATACGCGTTGCGCGCCTGATAATACAGGTAGTAGGGGTTGCGTTCGCGGTGGAAGCGGGCCTTTTCGGCATAGTGATCGGCCAGGTCGAACTTACTCTGCTTGCGATACAAGCGCTCCAGATTACTCATGGCAATGGTATGGCTGCTTTTCAGCTGCAATGCTTGCAGGTAGCTCTGTTCTGCGGCAGTAAACTCTCGATTGCGACTATATAGCGCTCCGAGGTTTGCCCACAGGTCCGCGTCTCCTGGCCTCAGGTCCAGCGCCTTACGCAAATAGCGAAACGCATCGACCATTTGCCCCTGCTGCATCAGCTCCAGGCCGCGATTGCTGTAGTACTGTGCAAAAGCTTCGTTATCCGACAGCTTGCGCTGGTCATAGATGGGGTCGTAGGCCTCGAGATTGAAATCCACCACGCGGCGGCCCCGGGGGCTCTCGCTCACCATATTGATATGGCGGTACACCACGAAGGTCTGCGACTCCTCATGCCCCCATACGGGTGGCACTTCCACCTGATTGAAGTAGGCATCCGCCCCCAGTTCCCGCGCCATGGCCACCATCATCACGGTAAAGGCCATACAGTTGCCCACCTGCTCGCGGTAAGTGCCACTGGCGGTCAATGTCTGATCCGCCTGATACTGGACGGTGAAGTCGCGATTCTCGAAGCCTTGCAGCAGCGCAGCCAGTCGCTGCTGGGGACTGGCCTGCGGGGCGACATGAGCGAGGTACCTGCGCATTTCCGGAGAGAGACCGAGAATATCGTCTTCCGGCAACGCCATCCGCGGTACCGGCTGCTCAAACAGCGCTTGCCCCGAGAGCAGCCAGCCCACATCTGTCGGGGCTGGGGGATCGACCGGGTTGCTGGCGCAGCCGGCCAGTAGAACCGCGGCAATCGCCGTACAGGCAGCGATCCGCCTGGGCTGGAAACGCGGGCGGTTCGCGAAATGTGACCGTTTGATTTCTGGCAGTCCAGAATTTTCCGGGGTTTTCATGGTTATTCTCCCCATAACGTGTTCTGAATCCCTGATTTTCCACAATTCTTGTCGCGTAGGAATACCTTTCGCAGGTTCATTTCCTGTTTCACCTGTAACCATTCGCCAGTTTCCGGGACCGCTGTTACACTCGGGAAGGTCTCTCTAAAGCTATAACAAGTTAAAGCTATAACAATCGGAACAACTGATATGTCGTCACAGCCACAACAAAACAGCGATGGCTTCTTTGGCCATCCCAAGGGGCTCTCCACCCTGTTCTTTACCGAAATGTGGGAGCGGATGAGTTACTACGGCATGCGGGCTCTACTGGTCCTGTTCATGACCGCCAGCCTGCAGCAGGAAGGCCTTGCCTTCACCGTTGTCGCCGCTACCGCGATCTACGGTCTCTACACCGGTGCGGTGTACTTTCTGGGTCTCCCCGGTGGCTGGATTGCGGACCGCCTGCTCGGCGGGCAGCGCACCGTCTGGTACGGCGGCATTATCATCATGTGCGGCCATATCGTGCTCGCCATTCCCAGCGAACACACCTTCTTTATTGGCCTGATTCTGGTTGCCACCGGTACTGGCCTGCTCAAGCCCAATATCAGCGCACTGGTTGGCCACCTCTACGCCGACGACGATGTGCGTCGCGACAGTGGCTATGCCCTGTATTACATGGGTATCAATATTGGCTCCGTGCTGGGCTACATGATCTGTGGCTACTTCGGTGAGAAAGTCGGCTGGCACTGGGGCTTCGGTGCCGCTGCTGTAGGTATGGCAATTGGCCTGGTTCAGTACCGCAAGACCATCGGTAACCTGGGCGATGCCAGTCTGAAGCCGGAGCACCCGATGACACCAGCGGGCGAAAAGAAAGCCTGGAGCACCATCTGGGCGATCGTTGGTACCGTGGTGGTGATTACCGCCCTGACCATGAGCGGCGTGATCGCTTTTGACCCGGTTGCCGTAGCCAAGTACGTGGCCATTGCCTTTACCGTCATCTTCTTCGCCTACTACGCCTACATCTATTTTGGCGGCAAACTGTCCCAGGCCGAGAAGAAGCGCATGTGGGCCCTGTTCCTGGTGTGTGTGGCGTCCGCCTGCTTCTGGTCCGGGTTCGAACAGGCGGGCTCCTCCCTGAACCTGTTTGGTCGTGACTTTACCGACCGCATGATCGGCTCCTTCGAGATTCCGGCATCCTGGTTCCAGAATGTGAACCCGATGTTCATCATCATTCTGTCTCCTTTCTTCGCCGCCCTGTGGATCAACCTGGGCAAGCGCATGATCTCGCCATCCTATGGCATGAAGTGCGCCATCGGCCTGATCATCATGGCCACCGGCTTTATCGTGATGTTCTTCGCCGCCCAGCAAGCCGCGGCAGGCCTAAAAGTCGCGCCGATGTGGCTGGTAACCACTTACTTCCTGCACACCGTAGGCGAACTGTGCCTGAGCCCTGTAGCCCTGAGTGCAGTGAGCAAACTGTCACCGCGTCGCTTTGCCGGCCAGATGATGGGTGTGTTCGTACTCACCTACTCCATCGGCAACATCATTGCCGGCCTGCTGGCGGGTAACTTCGATCCGAACAATGTATCCGAGCTGCCAAATCTGTACCTGCAGATCGCCATCTTCAGCATTGGTATCGGTGCCGTGATCGCGCTGATCAGCCTGAAGTCCAAATCCTGGGAAGGCCAGGGTGAGGATCATATCGAAGCGGTTGAGCCGGCCGAGGCGCCAGCGAAGACTGTTTAATTCTCGGCTTAGCCCGAAGTAAAAAGGCCGCTGCGGTTTCCCGCAGCGGCCTTTTTTATTGATTTGCCAGTCGAACCAATCAGCTGGCGACTACCGCATAGTTCAGCCAGATAAACCGCGCACCGATGATGAACAGCAGCCCTGCGAAACAGTTCTTCAGTAACTGCGGCGAGAGCTTGTGAGCCAGCAGGGCGCCGAAGCGGGCAAACCAGGTACTCGCCAATACAATCCCCAGAAACGCAGGCCAGTAGATATAACCACTGCTCCATTCCGGCAATTGTGAATTATTCCAGCCCTGTACCGCAAAACTGAGTGCACCGGCAATGGCGATCGGCAGACCACAAGCCGCCGAGGTCGCCACCGCGCGCTGCATCACCACATGGCAGCGGGACAGGAAGGGCACCGTCAGTGAGCCCCCACCAATCCCGAAAATTGCGGAAACCCAGCCGATAAAGCCGCCGGCAATCGACAAGCCCACTTTGCCAGGCACCTTTTCGCCGTTGCTCGGCAGCGATCCCTTACGCAGGCCATCGAGCCACATCTTGAGCGCGATGCCGACAGCAAAAAGTCCGATCAGCAGCTGTAACCAGGCACCGCTCAACCAGTCGGCGGTAACACCGCCCACCCAGGAGCCCAGCAGAATTCCCGGTGCCATGGCAATAAAGATCTTCCAGTCCACCGCACGTTTGCCATGATGGGTACGCACCGAGCTGATTGAGGTAATGATGATGGTGGCAAGCGAAGTCCCCACGGCCATATGGGTGAGGATTTCCGGCGCGATGCCCTGGGCGGTAAATACCAAGACCAAAGCAGGCACGATGATCAGACCGCCGCCCACTCCGAACAGACCGGCTATGGTACCTGCACCCATCCCCACCAACAGGTAAATCAATAACACTTCCACTGAACTTCCCCCGGAATCCCTGCTTATAAAGTTCATTCAAACAAAACGGCAGGAAAGCCGTTTTGCACAGCCGAAGGCTGCCCGAAGGGTGAGGGCCAAGGATGGCCCGAATGAAAAAACGGTGGCATATAGCCACCGTTTTCCGTCGCTTGCAAGCAAGCGTGCCAAACCGGGAGGAATTACTCCTCGCCAGTGGCCTCATCCGCCTGCTCGGCTTCTTCGGCTTTGGCTTCCTTGATGGACAGCTTGATGCGGCCGCGCTGGTCTACGTCCAGTACCTTTACTTTGACCATCTGGCCTTCGCTCAGATAGTCGGTCACCGCGTTGACGCGCTCTTCGGCGATCTGGGAAATGTGTACCAGACCGTCTTTACCCGGCAGGAAGTTAACGAACGCGCCGAAGTCGACGATACGTACAACCTTACCTTCGTAGATAGCGCCGATCTCGGCTTCCGCGGTGATTTCCTCGATGCGGGTAACTGCCGCTTCCAGGCTCTGGCCGTCTTCACCGAATACCTTCACGGACCCATCGTCTTCGATGTCGATGGAAGCACCAGTTTCTTCGGTGATGGAGCGGATGGTCGCACCGCCTTTACCGATCACGTCGCGGATCTTGTCCGGATGGATCTTCAGGGTGGCGTAACGCGGGGCGTTTTCGTTCACAACCGAGCGGGACTCGCCGATCACCTTGTTCATTTCCGCCAGGATGTGCAGACGCGCATGCAGTGCCTGTTCCAGGGCCGTTTCCATGATCTCTTCGGTGATGCCTTCGATCTTGATGTCCATCTGCAGTGCAGTAACACCAGAAGCTGTACCGGCTACCTTGAAGTCCATGTCGCCCAGATGGTCTTCATCACCCAGGATGTCGGTCAGAACCGCAAAGCCTTCGTCTTCCTTCACCAGGCCCATGGCGATACCGGCAACCGGCGCTTTCAGCGGTACACCCGCGTCCATCAGTGCCAGACTGGAACCACACACGGAAGCCATGGAGCTGGAACCGTTGGATTCGGTGATTTCGGAAACCACACGCAGGGTGTAGGGGAATTCTTCCGGATTCGGCAGAACGGCAGCGATACCGCGGCGTGCCAGACGGCCGTGGCCGATTTCGCGACGGCCGGTCGCGCCGACACGACCCGCTTCACCTACAGAGTAGGGAGGGAAGTTGTAGTGCAGCATAAAGTAGTCTTTACGCTCGCCTTCCAGGGCATCGATGATCTGTGCATCGCGGGTGGCACCCAGAGTGGAAACCACCAGTGCCTGGGTTTCACCGCGGGTGAATAGCGCAGAGCCGTGGCTCTTCGGCAATACGCCCACTTCCACGGAGATAGGACGTACGGTTTTGGTGTCGCGACCGTCGATACGGGGCTCACCGCGCACCACGGCGCCGCGTACGGTTTTCTTCTCCAGCTTGCCGAAGTAGCTCTTGACGGTGCCTTCATCCAGCTCGTCAGACGACAGAGCTTCAGCAGCTTCGTTGCGCAGCTCCGCGAGGCGTGCAGTGCGCTGCTGCTTATCGGTGATCTTGTAGGCTTCGGCTACTTTCTCACCGAACTGGGCTTCCAGTGCGGATTTCAGCTCTTCGTTTTCCGGCTCCGGCTGCCAGTCCCAGGTGGGCTTGCCCGCTTCGGCTTTCAGCTCTTCACAGACCTTAACAACCGCCTGCATTTCCTGGTGGGCGAACAGTACCGCACCCAGCATAATGTCTTCCGGCAGCTCAGCGGCTTCGGATTCCACCATCAGAACGGCGTCTTTGGTACCGGCTACCACCATGTCCAGTTCGGACTCTTTCAGAGCCGCGTAGCCCGGGTTCAGCAGGTAGCCGTCTTTTTCGGTGTAACCCACACGCGCGGCACCGATCGGGCCAGCGAAAGGAATACCGGATACGGACAGTGCGGCAGAGGTACCGATCATGCCGGCGATATCCGGATCTACGTCTTTTTCCGCGGACAGTACGGTGATCATTACCTGTACTTCGTTCATAAAGCCGTTCGGGAACAGCGGGCGGATCGGACGGTCGATCAGACGGGAAGTCAGAGTTTCTTTCTCAGACGGGCGGCCTTCACGCTTGAAGAAGCCACCGGGAATCTTGCCAGCCGCGTAGGCCTTCTCTTGATAGTGTACGGACAGCGGGAAGAAGCTCTGATCCGGCTTGGCTTCCTTGGCACCGACTACGGTACACAACACAACGGTTTCACCCATGGTGACCAGCGCTGCGCCAGTGGCCTGGCGGGCGATACGGCCGGTCTCGATGGTGACCTGATCTTTTCCGTACTGGAATGTTTTGGTTACTGGATTCACTAGTATCTTTCCTGTTTCCTTACGGCTGCTGGCCCATTCCAACAGCCCCTACAAAGTGGTGGATGCGCTGCGCTTATCCCCCCTACAGCCACAAAATAACACTGTGCCGTAGGGCGGATAAGCGTAGCGCATCCGCCGGTGGCGAACCTTGCGGTACACCAAATAGAAGAATGCCCGCCAGAAGGCGGGCATTCTCAGGGTCTTAGCGACGCAGGCCGAGCTTGGCGATCAGCTGAGCGTAACGGTTCAGATCCTTGCGCTTCAGGTAGTCCAGCAGCTTACGACGCTGGTTTACCATACGGATCAGACCACGACGGGAGTGGTGGTCTTGCTTGTGAGAAGCAAAGTGACCCTGAAGCTTGTTGATGTTGGCAGTCAGCAGGGCTACCTGGACTTCCGGGGAACCGGTGTCGCCTTCAGCCTGGCCGTGCTCTTTCAGGATGGCTGCTTTTTCATTTGCAGACAGTGCCATAACGAATTACCTCGTTCGTAACATGCTTTGAAAATTCGGCTGGCCCGTGCATGTTTACAGACCAGCTAGTTGCGATTGCGGGTTACCCGCTCACAGTACCTTCCCACCGTCATTCCGGACATTTTTGTCATACCGGACTAGATCCGGTGCGGAATCCACTGGATACCGGCCTGCGCCGGTATGACGACGGTAAGGAGTGCTACTTTACCAGGCGGCGCGGGGCGACCCGTCCGTCATCAGTAATCTCTCCAACGCCTAGAAATTCACCACTTTCCAGGAAGAGGCGCACCATATCACCTTCGTCGCCCAAACGATAGACCTGCAGATCCATTACCGGCTGACCCTGACGCAGATAGTAACCCGTGTCGTCAGAAAGGATCATTTTGGGTAAGCCGGAGGCGGGAGAATCCGCCGGAAGCAGGTGGTGATCCAGCTCTTCGGCGCGGCCTTCTCCGCGCTCTTCGGTCAGCGCATCCAGGGTGACCGAGTCGTCTTCGTGGTAGGGGCCGGCGGCGATGCGGTGCAACTTCTCGACGAAGGCGCCTACACCCAGTGCCTTGCCGAGGTCTTCCGCCAGGCTGCGTACATAAGTGCCCTTGGAGCAGTGCACCTCGACCACCACCCGCGGCAGCTTGTCCGGTGATGCGGAGCCCGGGGTAAAACTCACCAGCTCGTAGGAAAAGATCTCGACCTGGCGCGCCTCGCGCTCCACTTCGATGCCCTGGCGCGCCAGCTTGTATAAAGGCTGGCCATTGTGCTTGAGGGCAGAATACATGGACGGAACCTGACTGATGGTTCCGCGGAATGCGGCCATGGCATCAGAAACCTGTTGCTCCGTAAGGCCTGAGGCGTCACTGGTGGCAACCACGTCACCATCCGCGTCGCCGGTCTCGGTGGTCATGCCAAAACAGAAGGTGCTGCGGTAACGCTTGTCCGCATCCAGCAGGTACTGGGAGAATTTGGTCGCTTCACCGAAACAGATCGGCAGCACGCCGGTCGCCAATGGGTCCAGCGCACCGGTGTGGCCGGCGCGGTTGGCGAAGAACAGGCGTTTGGCTCTTTGCAGGGCGTCGTTAGCAGAAATCCCGGCGGGCTTGTTCAACAACAGCACACCGTCAATCTGCCGGCCCCATTTTGGTCGGCGGCCCATCAGTCGTTCTGTTCTTCCGAGTTGCTATCTGAGTCGTCGTCAGATTTTTTCTGGTCCGACTTCACTGCCTTGTCAATCAACGCGGACAAGTGCTGACCACGCACGGAGGTTTCGTCGTAACGGAATTGTAGACGGGGAATGGTACGGATCTGGATTTCCTTGGCGAGCTGAGTGCGCAGGAACCCTGCCGCCTTGTTCAGCGCCTCCATGGAAATATCGATCTTGCTGCGATCATCCTCGCCCACCAGGGTGACGAACACCTTGGCAGTGGTGAGGTCTCGGCTTACCTCCACGTCGTTGACATTGACCATGCCAACCCGCGGGTCGCGCACTTCGTGCTGGATCAGACGGGCCAGTTCGCGACGCATGGCGTCGGCTACCCGGTCAGCACGGTGGAATTCTTTGGCCATTGATTACCTATGAAAATGGCTGAAACAACGTCGTTCCGGCGCAAGCCGGAACCCAGAAAACCACGGTGGTTAACTGAACCCCGGGCTGTACCGGGGCGACGGTTCATTTCCCCCTGGATCCCAGCCTTCGCCGGGATGACGAAATATATTCGCCGGGGTGACGATCTATCTTCGTCAGTGTGACGGTCAATTACAGCTCGCGAGCTACCTTAACGATGTCGAACACTTCGATCTGGTCGCCCGGCTTGACGTCATTGTAGTCTTTAACGCCGATACCACACTCCATACCGTTGCGGACTTCCTGCACGTCATCTTTGAAGCGACGCAGGGATTCCAGTTCTCCTTCGTAGATCACGACGTTGTCACGCAGTACACGGATCGGCTTGTTGCGGTAGACGGTACCCTCGGTGACCATACAGCCAGCAATAGCACCCAGCTTCGGAGAGCGGAATACGTCACGCACTTCGGCGATACCGACGATTTCTTCGCGCTCTTCCGGATCCAGCATGCCAGACAGGGCCTGCTTCACTTCGTCCAACAGGTTGTAGATCACGCTGTAGTAACGGATTTCTACGCTTTCGGTTTCCGCCAGCTTGCGCGCGGCCACATCGGCGCGAGTGTTGAAACCAATCACGATGGCGCCAGAGGTCAGAGCCAGGTTGATATCGTTTTCGGCGATACCGCCCACACCACTGGAAACCACGTTGACGGAAACTTCTTCGTTGCCGATCTCCGCAAGAGCGGCCTGGATAGCCTCCAGGGAACCGCGCACGTCGGCTTTTACGATAACCGGCAAAACTTTCTTCTCGCCAGCTTCCATGTTCGCAAACATGTTCTCCAGCTTGGCCGCCTGCTGGCGCTGCATACGTTCGATGCGCTCTTTGTCGGCGCGCTGCTCGGCCACTTCACGAGCCTTACGCTCATCCGCAACCACGAGGAACTCATCACCAGCATTCGGCGTCGAGTCCAGACCCAGCAATTCCACCGGAGTGGATGGGCCGGCTTCCTTCACGGACTTGCCCAGTTCGTTGGTCATGGCACGTACGCGGCCGTAGCTCTGCCCGGCCAGCACGATATCACCGCGCTTCAACTCACCGCTCTGTACCAGCAGAGTGGCGACAACACCGCGACCTTTTTCCAGGCGCGCTTCGATCACAACACCACTGGCCGGCACACCGATTTTGGCTTTCAGCTCCAGCATTTCGGACTGCAGGGAGACGGCTTCCAACAGCTCGTCAATACCCTGACCAGTGTGGGCAGAGACCTCGATAAATTGCGTGTCACCACCCCAGTCTTCCGGGATAACGTCTTTGGCGGCCAGCTCGTTCTTGACGCGATCGGGATCCGCGGCTTCCTTGTCGCACTTGTTGATGGCAACAACCATGGGAACGCCTGCGGCTTTGGAGTGCGCAATGGCTTCTTCGGTCTGCGGCATGACACCGTCGTCCGCTGCCACCACCAGGATAACCACATCGGTCGCCTGGGCACCGCGGGCGCGCATGGCGGTAAACGCGGCATGTCCCGGGGTATCGAGGAAGGCGATTTCGCCCTGGCTGGTTTTTACCCGGTAGGCACCAATGTGCTGGGTAATACCACCGGCTTCACCGGAGGCAACCTTGGTTTCGCGAATGTAGTCCAGCAAAGACGTTTTACCGTGGTCTACGTGGCCCATAACGGTAACCACTGGCGAACGGGAAACTTCTTCACCTTCGATATCGGCGGTCAGGGCAACGAGTTTTTCTTCCAGCTCATTCTCGGAGCGCAGAACCACCTTGTGCCCCATCTCTTCAACGATCAGGGTGGCGGTATCGCGATCCAGGCTCTGGTTAATGGTGACCATCTCGCCCATTTTCATCAGGCGCTTGATCAGCTCGCCGGCTTTGATATTCAACTGCCTGGCAAGATCGCCGACGGTGATCGTCTCACCCAGTTGCACTTCGTACACTTGCTTTCCTGTCGGCTTCTTGAAGCCGTGTGTGTTCTTCACTTTCAGCGTAGGACGAGACAGAGATCGGGTACTGCGTTTCTCTTCTTCCGTTTCGAAAGCTTCCAGCGCGGCATCGTACAGGGATGTTTTGCTGGTTTTTTTCGGGCCGGACTTACCGCGACGGCTACGCTTCTTGCGCGGTTCATCGTCATCGCGATCGTCGACAACCGCCTCTTGTTTGCGACGCAGGGACGGTTTGACAGCGGAATCCTCTGTCGCCGCTTTCTGCTTGGCCTTTTCCGCGCGCTCTTTCTTGTCATCTTCGACACGCTTGCGCTCGGCTTCTACGCGGGCTTTCTTCTCTTCCAGCTCAGCGGCTTCGCGCTCCGCCTCTTTCTTGCGGCGCTCCATGGCAGCGATACGCATCGCCTCAATATCGTCGACATAGCTGGAACGAATAGGTGCAGGGGCGGGCTTCGGTTCGGCTTTGGGTTCAGGCTTCGATTCGACTTTTTCTGCAGGCTTGGCTTCAGCAGTCTTTTTCGCATTCACTTTTTCAGCTTCGGCAGCCTTGGCTTCAGCTTCTGCTTTGGCAGCCGCTTCCGCTTCCTGCTGAGCTTTGGCTTCCGCTTCGGCGCGCGCCTTAGCTTCCGCTTCGGCAGCTTCCTGCTCGGCGCGGGCGCGATCGGCGGCCGCCTTTTCTGCAGCTGCCAGCTCTTCTTCCGCCTTTTTCAGTGCGGATGTATCGACTTCGGCTTCGGCCTGCTCGCCTTCCGCTTCGGCGCGCTTAACGTAAGTGCGCTTCTTTCGCACTTCCACGTTCACGGTCTTGCGGCCTGTGCCAGAGCCGGTTTTCAAGGTCGTGGTGGTTTTGCGCTTGAGGGTGATTTTGCGAGGAGCGGCGCCCTCTTCCCCTTTACTGCTGCCGTGGCTGCTTTTCAGAAAATTGAGCAGGACCTGCTTTTCTTCCGCAGATACCTTTGCATCCGCTGAAGTGTGGGGCAAACCCGCCTCCTGCATCTGCTTGAGCAGACGCTCTTCGGTGGCACCAACCGATTTGGCGAGTTCGCTAACTGTTACTTCGGCCATTCTCTCTCCTAAAAAGTCACTTTGCAGCGGAGCGGTATTAGTTCATTTTACCGCTCCACCCTTGGCCTGCACGGCAGGCAATTGGTGGGCGCGGGTGCTGTACACCACGCGCAGTGCCGGGCAACAGCCCGGCACCTTGGCATTAAGCCTCTTGATCACTGTCGTCGGCGAACCAGGGCTCGCGCGCTTTCATGATGAGTGCAGCGGCACGTTCCTGGTCCATGCCTTCGATATCAAGCAGGTCGTCGACCGCCTGTTCCGCCAGGTCCTCCATGGAGGAGACACCGCGACTGGCGAGCAGGAACGCCAGCTGACGATCCATACCTTCCATGCTCAGCAGGTCTTCCTGGGGCTCGGACGCTTCCAGTTCTTCCTCGGAAGCCAGCGCCTGGGTCAGCAGTGCATCCTTGGCGCGAGCGCGTAATTCTTCGGCGATTTCCTCATCGAAGCCTTCGATACCCAGCATCTCCTCGATCGGCACATAGGCCACTTCTTCAAGGGTGGTGAATCCTTCTTCGACCAGAACGCCCGCAACGTCTTCATCGATATCCAGGCGTGCCATGAAGGTTTCCATGATACTGCCGGACTCCGCTTCCTGCTTCGCCTGCCACTCGTCAACGCTCATCACGTTGATTTGCCACTGGGTCAACTCGGACGCGAGACGTACGTTCTGACCGCTTCGACCAATGGCCATGGCCAGATTTTCTTCGGCAACCGCGACATCCATGGAGCCGGCGTCTTCGTCCACCACAATGGATTCAATTTCTGCTGGCGCCATCGCATTGATGACGAACTGGGCCGGGTTGTCGTCCCACAGCACGATATCCACACGCTCACCAGACAGCTCGTTGGATACTGCCTGAACACGCGCACCGCGCATACCCACGCAGGCACCGACCGGATCGATACGTCCATCGTTGGTGTTGACGGCAATCTTGGCGCGCAGCCCGGGATCCCGCGCTGCGCCCTTGATTTCAATCACCTGCTCGGAGATCTCCGGCACCTCGATGCGGAACAGCTCGATCAGCATTTCCGGGCAGGAACGGCTCAGCATCAACTGCGGACCGCGTGCTTCCGGTTGGATTTCCAACAGGATGGCGCGGACGCGGTCGTTGAGTCGGAAAATTTCACGGCCAACCAGCTGGTCCCGCGGCAGGCGTGCTTCGGCGTTGTTGCCCAGATCCACGGCAATAAAGTCGCGGGTGACCTTTTTCACGGTCCCGCTCACCAGCTCACCCACGCGATCGCGGTATTCGTCAACGATTTTGGCGCGCTCGGCTTCACGTACCTTCTGTACGATGACCTGTTTGGCAGTCTGCGCGGCGATACGGCCGAACTCGACGTTTTCTACCTGTTCGCGATAAACATCACCGGCTTTCAGCTCGGGATCTTTCTCGTGGGCTTCCTCCAGGGTGAACTGGGTGCCCAACTCGGCGAGGGTGTCATCGTCGACCACTTCCCAGCTGCGGAAAGTTTCATAGTCACCAGTACGGCGATCGATGATCACCTCAATGGTGGAGTCTTCGTCGTAGCGCTTCTTGGTGGCAGTCGCAAGGGCCACCTCAATTGCCTGGAAAATAATATCCCGGTCAACGCCTTTCTCGTTGGAAACCGCCTCGGCTACCAGCAAGATTTCTTTGTTCATGCAGCTGCCTCTTTAAAAACGCTACGTGCTGACTAATCAATGCTCTGGTGGGGTCTGTAACACCACTCCCACCGGCTACTTTCGCATTGCCCTAATATGATCGACCCATTTCGGGCCGGAAAATCTGAAACTGTACTTTTGCAGCCGTGCTTACTTTTCGTTATCAAACTGCGGGATAATATTGGCCTTCTCGATACTGTCGATGGGCAGCAGGTACTCATTTTCGCTGTCGATACGCAAAACGATTTCATCGCCTTCCACACCTGCCAGCAGGCCGCGCCACTTGCGCTGGCCATCCAGTGGCATGCGCAAACGCAGCTCTACCTGGGCACCGATATAGCGCTGATACTGTTCCAGTTTGTACAGCGGACGATCCATACCCGGAGACGAAACCTCCAGGGTGTATTTGCTGCTTATAGGATCTTCCACATCCATGACTGCGCTCACCTGGCGACTGACTTTCTCACAGTCGTCCACAGAGATGCCCCTTTCCGAGTCGATGTAGATCCGCAGCAGGGCATTGCGACCATGGGTCTGATAATCAATGCCCCACAGTTCACAATCCAGTGACTCGACCACCGGAGCCAGGAGCTCTTCCAACAGTTCGCGTTTGCTTGCCATATCACCTGTGGCCCCTCTTCGGGGCGGATGCGCAACCGGTTGCGCCGATCGCAGAGAACAAAAAATGGGCAGCGAAGCCAACCCCACGGTCCGAATGAGAAACCGCGGCGCCGACTCCCGGCCCATTCGGATGGCAAACCACGTTTGCCGCAGATACGAAAAAGCCCCTAACAGGGGCTTTTACTGCACGAAAACAACCTGAAATGTTTTCGCAAAATTTGGTAGCGGGGGCAGGATTTGAACCCTAGACCTTCGCCGGCCATGCCGCCAGAGGTGAAAAGCGAGCCCGAGTCGGGCATCTAGCTAAGAACCAATGGTACCGGAAATTGGTAGCGGGGGCAGGATTTGAACCTACGACCTTCGGGTTATGAGCCCGACGAGCTACCAGGCTGCTCCACCCCGCAACAACATCTTGGGAGTTAACAACCATCTACACATCAGAAGTATAAGATGGAAATTGGTAGCGGGGGCAGGATTTGAACCTACGACCTTCGGGTTATGAGCCCGACGAGCTACCAGGCTGCTCCACCCCGCACCGACACTTCCCAGAGACCGGATCCTGGTAGAGACCGGCCCCTCGCGATGGGTTGCCCCAACCGCTCAAGAGGCTGCGCATTCTATTGATCGCCCCCCGGGGAGTCAAGTCACTTTTGGCATTTAATCACACCCCTAGATCTCGGGACGGGAATAACGTCACCTCGCCTCTTATATATAGGCAGTTTTATCACTCCCAGTGCTTCAACATTACGTATCGCTCCCCGTGCCGCAGTCAGGAAACAACATTGATAAACATTCTCATTTTACTTATGATCGCCGCCATTCAATAAATAGGCAGGCACAGATACGCAAGACATCCGCGTGAGGGCTAACCCTCACCGCATGGCGGTTAAACCTTCGGCCCCTGCCCGCAACAATTCGCCGCATCATCCGGCAAAATCGTCCAATAAATTCGCCCAATAACACATCCAGTTTTCTCAAGGAGCTCAGCATGCGCGGGACTCGTACCACCCTTGCTCTGGCCATTGCCGCCACCAGTACGCTTTCCATTGCCGCGGAAAGCAACTCCCAGATCAAAGAAGAAGTAGTGGTTACCGCAAGTCGTACGGAAAAACCCTTAAGCGCCATTCCCAATACCGTCACCCTGATCGACCAGCAGGAACTGACCAATCAGATGGCCGCCACCAGCGACCTGTCGACCATTCTCGGCAACCTGATTCCGAGCTTTTCCCCCAGCCGCCAGAAGATGACCAGTTCAGGCGAGAGCCTGCGCGGCCGCAAACCACTCTACCTGATCGACGGTGTACCGCAGTCCAACCCTCTGCGTGACGGCGGTCGCGATGGTCACACCATTGATCCACTGGTTCTGGAGCGGGTGGAAGTGATTCACGGTGCCAACGCCATCCACGGCATGGGCGCCTCCGGCGGTATCATCAACCTGATTACCCGCACCCCGAGCGACGAGTTTCAACAGAGTGTGCGGGTGGAGTCTGCTTTTCAGACCGATGAGTTGAACGACACTCTGGGCTACAACGGCAGCTACAGCCTTTCCGGCAAGTTAAGCGATGTAGACGTGTTGGCCAGCATGACCTACCGCAATTCCGGTATCAGCTACGATGCCAATGGGGAGATTGTCGGCTTCGACAATACCCAGGGCGACACTATGGACAGTGAAACCAGCAATGCGTTTATCAAGGCTGGTTACAGCTGGGATAGCCAACGCGTGCAGCTGACCATCAACCACTTTCTGGTGGAGGGGAACAACAACTGGCTAAGCGTGGACGGCGATATTGACGCCGGTATTCCCACCACGGCGGTAAAAGGTGAAGTACCAGGAAAGTCCCCCTCCAACGAGGTCACCACGATAAACCTGCAATACAGTAACGAAGATTTCTTCGGGCAGAAGCTGCGCGCCCAGGTATTTTCGCAGGATTTTGCCGGAACCTATGGCGCGACCAACAGCGGCACGTTTCAGGATGAAGACACCTACGGTCCTGATCTGTACGACCAATCCCAGAACAACTCAGAAAAACGCGGTCTCAAGCTGACACTGATCAAGGACCAGATCGCCGGCGCCCCGGTAAGCCTCGCCTACGGTGTGGACCTACTGGAAGACGAAACCTGGCAGCAACTGATTCTGACCAGTCGAGCCTGGGTTCCGCCCACCCAGTATAAAAATATCGCGCCCTATGCTCAGGCGGAATTCAGCGGTATCGACCAGCTGACGGTTACCGCCGGCGTACGCCATGAGATCTCCGAATTACAGGTTGATGATTTCACAACCCTCGCGTCTTACGGCAGCCAGTTCGTCAAAGGTGGCAAACCCGAATTCAGCGAAACACTCGGAAATATCGGCGCGACCTATGCATTCACCGACGGCCTGCGAGTTTACGCAAACTATTCAGAGGGATTTTCCATGCCGGATGTGGGGCGGGTTCTACGCGGCATCAATGAACCGGGCCTTGCGGTCGAAAGCTTCCTGGACATGCAGCCAATTCTCACTGAGAACCAGGAACTGGGGCTGGAGTTTACCAGTGAGGCATTCGCAGCCCAGCTCGCCTACTACTCATCCGATTCCGATATTGGCCAGCGCCTGGCGCTTGGCGACGATGGCATCTACAGCGTGCAACGGGAAAAGACCGATATCGACGGTTTTGAACTGCGCGGCCAGTGGTACGCCACTGACACCGACACCCTGGAGGCCCGCTATGCCTACACCAAAGGCCGATACGACTCCAATGACGATGGCAAGGTGGATACAGATCTGGATGGCCGCAATATCGCTCCCAACCGCTTTAACCTGAGCTGGGCACGTAACTGGAGCGAGGTGTTGAGTACGCGAATCCAAGCAAATTGGCTGCTGGACCGTGATTTCGAAAACTCAGCAGGTGACGTCACCCGTGAATTTGACGGCTATACCATCATTGATGCCAGCGCACAGCTGCAGGCGATGGGCGGTGAACTCGCATTGGGTATCCAAAACCTGACCAATCAAGACTACTTCACCTACTACTCCCAGACCGCGGGTAATGACATCCGCAACTTCAAGGGGATTGGGCGCAGTGTGAACCTGTCTTACTCCAAGGTATTCTAATAAATAACGAGTGCTCGCCTGCAAGCAGGCTCCGATTGGAAGATACTCCGTAGGAGCCCGCTGGCTGGCGAATCCATAAATACGTCATTCCATGCGCAAAACATATTTCGTCCTGCACAAATACGCCGGTCTCACCCTGGGCCTACTGCTGTCATTGATCGGCCTCACCGGCAGTCTGCTGGTGTTCGACCACGCGCTGGATGAAACACTTGCACCGCAAACGGTAACCTTCAACCCGAGTGATCGCCCCGCCAGTTATTCAGAAATACTGGCAGCCGCGCAAGCCGCGGTTCCCGGAAATCCCGAGCCCACCCGCCTGATGACCCAGCGCCAGCCAGGCAGCCCCCACGTTGTACGCTTCCCCACACCGGAAGGCGCACCCGGCCCTATCGAAGTCAGCGTGTCACCCACCGACGCCGAAGTGCTGGCTGTGCGCGGCTGGGGCACCACGGAATACACCATGACCTGGCTGTACCGCCTGCACTACACGCTGCTCGCGGGAAAAAATGGCAAAACTGTGGTGGGTTTTATGGGCCTGCTACTGATGGTGTTCTGTATTTCCGGTGTCGTATTGTGGTGGCCAAAACTGAGGCACAGCGGAACTCGAGACTGGAAGCGGGCTTTTTCCATTTCGCGCACAGGGAATCGATTCCGGTTTTACTTTGACATCCACAAGGTCTTCGGCATTTATTTTTTACCGCTGCTGTTAATGATCAGCTTCTCCGGTGTGACGCTGGTATTTCCGACGCAAGTAGAAGCGGTTGTCGGCAGCCTGTTCAAAGTGGAGCCCCGCCCCGCCCTGCCCGGTTCACGGGTAATATCTGGCACACCGATTTCGCCGGATATGGCGGTAACCATTGGTGAAGAGGTTTTCCCCGGTGGTGTTCTGAAACGGATTTATCTGCCGCGCAATAGTGAAGACAGCTACGGCGTGACCTTCCGTGCAGAAGGCGAAGCCTGGACCAATTACGGAGCCAGCTTTGCACGGCTGGACCAGTACACCGGCGAAGTGCTATTGACTCAGAAGGTTACCGAGATCCCACTCGGTAATAAAATCCTGCGTTGGCAGTTCCCTCTGCACAATGGGGATGCCCTGGGGATAGTCGGGCGCTGGCTGGTGTTGTTGGCAGGCCTGGTGCCGGCACTGTTGTTTGGCACCGGCCTGTACCTTTGGTGGCAGAAGCGGCGGTTGAAAACGCAGGCTCAGCGAAAGCAACGAACAACCGTTACCACTATCACTACCACCAGCACAGAACCTGCCAAGGGAATCATGGCTGAAGCCAAGTGACCCCCTTACATTCATTCCTGTTCCCCCATCACCCAGGATGGGGGTTACTCGCCGGTAACGAGACTTTAGAACTTACCAACCATATTGATAAACACACCCTGGCTGTCGTAATCCAGATCGGTCAGATCGTCGGAGAAGTCGGTAAAGTTGTAGCCGATACCCGCCTTGAAGTTACGCCCCATTTGCCGGTAGAGTGCGAGCAGTGCGCCGCTGCGGCTGTCGCCGGCTTCCGGCAGGTCGAGCAGGCGGCCTTCGATCAGCAGGTCCCAGTGATTGACGAAGTGCCAGTCCGCGCGCACTACATAGAGATGGGCAGTACTATCGAAGAACTCGGGATCTTCCCGCTCCATACTCAATTGCCCCAGGCGGTAGGCGTACTTGGCACCGACAGTCCAGCGCTGGGTGAGGTCGTAGTTGGTATCCACGGAGAAGATATGACTCTTCTGCACGAATTCGATGGCGCTGCTGTTGCTGCTTGACGTTACCAGTACCTGATCATTGGTCGGGACATTGTAGAAATAGGTGTATTTCAACAGGGTGTTCCAGCGGTCGTTATCCACCGGGCGGTAGGCATAACCCATCACACCTTCGGTAAATTTACCGTCGTAAAACTGGCCCGCGGAACTCTTGCTGTCGGAATAGTTGAGCTTGCCTACTAAACGCCAGTCCGGGCTCATCTGGTAGCTGAGAGTGTTTTTCAGCAGCCAGGTCTTGCGCTCGTTTTCCAGCACACTTTGCGGATCATCCTCGGTACCCGCTCCGTTCAGGGTCTGCATGTTATCCACGCGGTATTCCACCGCGCTCGCCACTCGCAGCTCACCATCGTTAAAGCCCATGCTTGCACCCATGGCACGGCGCTCGGTTTCCGCACCGGTGCGCGGATCTTCAAGGGTACCCGCCTCCAGACTGGTGCCGTAATGCCATTTGTCACTGGGCGCCAGATCCACCCCAAGAGCGTGGGTAAGACCGGTGGAAACATCACCGTGGGTGTAGCGCTCTTCACCGTAGATACTGGTGGTATCGGAGAAGCGGCTGCGGAAACCACTGTTCAGGTTGCCCTTGCGCGCGCGCACACCGGTATCGGTGCGCTCGTTATCCAGGGTGTAGTTCAGATAGAGATTGGTACGGTCGGTAACCAGGAAGTCTGTTCCCAGGCGCGCAGCGGTGCCGGTATCGCCACCAGACAGTTCACTGTCCACCGTCAGGCGGTCGCTGACACGGTAAGCGCCGCCAAAACCGATGCGGTTGTTTTCATCGCGGTTGCCGGACACTTCCGCGGTGCGCTGCACGAAACCAAAAGCGTTCCAGTTTGCGCCGGAGTCGTAACCGGCCTGGATTGCCACATCGGTACGTTTACCCTGTTTCTGGGTAAGAGGTACAACCGGTGAAAGGTCTTCGCGAGAATCGGCCCGCGCCGCCGCCGCAATCCTCCAGCGATCACTCAGGCGATACCCCAGCTCCACATCGGTGGCTTCTGTCTGCAGCCCCTGCTGCTGTTCCTTGGTGTCGGTCTTAAGGCCCACATCAAAGCGCTCGCCAATGGGCAGGTTGATGGTTGCACCAAACTGTTCGGTTTCGTGGGTGGCCAGCTGGCCCGGTCCAGAAAAGCCCGCATCCCGCTGCTGGGCGTAAACAGACATGGAACCGCGCACACCGTCAAAGAAGTCGCCCATCTGGACGGCAGCCTCGACCTTGTTTGCACCGGCCTTGGCCTGTGGATCGATGGGGCCTATCTGTTCAAAACCGCCCTGGTTGAAACTGTAACCACCATCGAGAGAAGAAAGGCTTTCCAGCGTATTGCCCTGACTCTCCGCCACTTCCACCTTCACCCAGGTACCGGCGGTTTTACGCAGTGTCAGATCGACACCATGCAGGGACGACTCATTGTCTTCCTCGTCCTGCTGACTGGCGCTAACGCCGATGCGCACATGATCACCGGCCCAGTACTGGGCGCGGCCGCCCACCGCGAGGGTATCCAGATCGTCAAAGCCCGGAGTGTATTCATAGCGGGCCACCAGATACTGAGGGTTACCGTTATAAGAGCCATCCTGAACGATCAGGTTGTCGTTGGCGATCGCCGACAGCGGACGGTTCAGCAGCACGCGGCCCTGTATGTAGTCCACATCGTAATCAATCACCGGAGTCAGGTTTTTCACCCCCAGCACCAGGCCGGAGTTTTTGTCCCGCACTTCCACACGCAGGCGCTCAGAGCCGGTGAGAATATCCTGGTGGCGCAGGTAATAGAGGGAGCCACCGGTGCCGCGGAACTCGTCGCGGCCAGCGATAGTGCCGGGTTCCGCACTGAATGCATCAACTTCAAAACGCTTGTCGCCAAAGTCAGTAACGTCATCGGTTTCGAAGTGGAAATTGGCCCCGTAGAGGGCGCGGTCGATCTGCGCCAGCTCATTATCGGTATAAGATGCCTTGAAGTTACCCCATAGGCCGTAGTCGTCGTAGTTTTCCAGCTTGATATAGAACTTGCCGGAAGTGGGCGCATCTTCCACCACCGTGGAGTCATCGCCAAAAGTCGGGTAGTACAGATCACTGTCGAGACGGCGGAACAGGGCATCCGGCGTCTTTTCCATAAAGTTGGTAAACAGCTCGTCGATCGGCCCTTCATCGGTATCCGCACTGGCGGAAAGGCGCCAGCCGTCACCGAAGCTGCCGCTGGTATAAAACGCCAGGCGACCGTCGTAACTTGCGGAGTTGTCGTAGTGGGTCTGATCGCCGGTCACCAGTGCGGCCGGACCATTGGTGTCGTCATGGGCGATGGTGAGATCCGCAATGCCCACGGTGAACCAGTCGTCGCGGTTGAATTCCAGGTCCCGCAGGAAGAGCTCCCCGTTGCCCTGCTCATCCAGCACCGCCACTTCTACCGTATGCAGACCCTTGGCGAAAATTTCCTCGGCAACAAACTCGCCATTACTACTAACCGGAATCTCGCGCCCCGCCAGCCACACGCTGTGATTGGTCGGAATATCCGCGCCGTTCACCAGCACTGCGTTGCCATTTACCGGGATATTCTGCTCGGACAGGCGGTTTTCGCCGTAGCCCACCAGCAGCTCCTGCTCCGTAGTGGTTTCCTGTAATTGCGGCTCGAAGTTATCCACAAGCCACAGGGATTGTGGGCGGGTTTCGTCGAAGCGCTGTTTCCAGTCGTACACTCGCAATACATATTTCAGTTTTTTCAGTGGCGCCTGGAAGCTGTCAAAGTCTGCCTGCCAGTCGCCCTCGCCATTCTGGTCAAGGGTGACAACAGCCAGCGGCTCGTCGCGCAGGGATTGCGCCTCCTCGAAAATCCGCACTTCTGCGCGGGTAATAAACGACGGGTAATTGGTGTAGCGCTTGAACGCGACCCGGCTTTCCACCAGCTCGGTTTCCGGGTCATCCGCGAAACGGATGGTATTCGGGAAGGCAGTGACATTCAGCCGGGGCTGCATGGTCTGGTTATCGAAGCGGAACTGGATATTGGCATTGTCCAGTGCCACATCGGTACAACGCTGCAGGTCGGCGGAATTTTTGTGCGGGTCGTACTCTGGCGCGCCGTCCACAGTAATCCGCATCAGGTTCAACGCGTAGGGGTTGTGGGCAACCGCTTCCTGCTGCAGGCGCTCGATTTCCAGCCGGTCCTGCTCCGCCAGAATCGCCAGCTCGTCATACAGCACCTGCACTTCCACGCGGGCGCCGTCCATGTGGATAAAGCCGGTCTGTACCACGTCTTTGGATTCCACGTAACCGCGGCCCTCAAACTCTACCTGATCGTCTTCGAGGCCGAGCTTTTCCTGTACCAGCTGCATGGTTTTTTTCGCACGCGCAGATGACAGCCCTACGTCGTCGCCATAGACCATGGCCTCACGGCGCTCCATACGCTCGTTGTCGCTGTAGCCGACAAAACTCAGGCGCACATTTTGCTTGCCCGCCACTTCGTCCATCAGGCGCTGCATCTGCGCCAGTTGTGCGCTGGTAATCTGCGGCTCACCACTATTCAGAAAAATCGGCGGCACTTCACCGGTGGGGGATTCATGTTCGATGGTGATGGTTTCCGCATCCGCTGCTTCCGGACAGGCCTGCACACCGTCGGCGGCAGTCTCCAGCAGGTCGTCGTACCAGAACTCCACTTCCACACGGTGATTCAGTGAGCGCCCCTTAGCGGTGTCGTTGGCTGCAATCGGCTGCGACGAACCCTTGCCACTGCTGGTCACCATATAGCCTGGCAGATTCAACTGATCCGCCACGGCCAGCGCCACCCGACGTGCTTCCGCGCGGGACAGTGCCATCTGGTCGTCGTACAGTTCCGCCGGCCCTTCCGGCAGTGCACCGCCGTCGGTGTGACCGACAAAATGAATGGTGAGATTTGGCTTGTCCTGCAGGGTATTACGCACTTCCTGAATACGCCGCACAAACGCCATCGGTAAATCCGCCTGCCCCGGCTGCAACCGCAATGGGGAAACCAGGTTTTTCAGGCGCGCCCGCTGGTCGGAGCCCGCGGTATAGCGCAGCTTACACACGGTTTCCTGGCGACAGACCTGGACGCGATTGAGTTGCAGGGCCTCGGCGCGACGCTGCGCATCTCGCGCTTCCTCATCCAGTTCAAAATAGCGCACCGCCAGCTCCACCCGCCGATTCAGCTCACGACCTTTTTCGGTGATGTTCTCCGACAGGGGCTCGCTGTCTCCACGCCCCTCCACCACGATGGCCTCATCGGGCAACTCCAGCGCGGTTTGCAGATAATCCGCAATCAACTGTGCACGGGCCTGGGTAAATGCCGTTTTATCCGCGTATTCGGCCAGCTCATCGTCATTCAGCGGGCCGCTATCGGTGTGCCCGACGACGATCAGCTGCATTTCATGGGCCGATTCCAGCTCTGCGAGTTTCTCGCGCAGCTGTTCCACGAGCTCGGGATCAACCTCATCTTCCACTGCACGGAACAGGAGCGGGGGCAGAATGTTGTTTTCCACAACCGCTTCTTCCGGCGCAATAAAAGTTTCCGCATCCTGTACCCACAACTGCCCTACGGCCGGGATCAGGGTAGTTTCCGTATTGCTACCGAGCGGTTTCTCCGTGTATTCACCGGCGCTTTCCACTTCCGGCGAGAGCCCCGGAATCAAGTGCCACCAGGCGCTGTCCGCCTGGGTTTCTTCTTGCGCGTAGGCGACGGTGCTTACCAGTGCGGCAACGATGACCGCCATTTTTTTCTGCGAAGGACGGAACATCACCGGGCACCTCCCTGATCTTCACTTCCGATCATGCGGTTAATACTGCGTTTGAACCCGTCCAGCACATTGCCGCGCTCGGGCGGCGCACCACGGCGCCAGAAAATTTCGGTTTCGATATTCAACGGATAGCAGCAGTCCAGTGCTGCCCAATCTTCGGCAATACGCGCCTTGATGGTTTCCAGTCGCGCTTCCACCAGTGCCGGATCTTCATTTTCCGCAAGATACGACAGGCGCAACAGCGACGGTGCTTCTTCCAGCCGCTCCAGCAACAGCTCGGTGCGGGACTGCCACTGCGGACGCAGCTCGGTAGAACCGGGCTCGAACACCGCTTCCGCCAGATCCAGGCGCACCACACGGTGCAGGCTGGTACCGAAGTTGAACTCCAGCATCTTGCCTCGAGTGGCACGCTGAACCCGTGGGTTTTCCGTGGTCAAGCGGTAACCGCTTGGCAGGCTGCGATCGTCCAGCTTCAGCACAAAGTTGGAGCCGCGATCCGGGTTCGGTACAGCCGCACAGGTAATGTGGAAACGCCCGTGGGCGTCGGCAGTCGCCTTGAGACCATTGGCGGTCACCACCCGGGCACCGGGCACACCGCCCTCACCCTGATCCTGATAACCGTTCAGGTTCTTGTCATCAAAGACCTTGCCGATGACATCGGTACAGTCAAAGGTCGGGTCCGGAACCACACGCACAGTAGCCGACGCTTCACCCGACGCCTGCTGACCGGACAGCTCGTTAAACATCCGTGCACGGTTGACGTACTCCCCTTCGCCCACACCGGAGCCCACCACCAGCAACAGTTTCATGGTGTGTGTCTGCTCCGGCTCGGCGCGCAGATGCGGCCACTGCAACTGCAGTCCGTGTACCTGCGGCTCCACCGGCAAACCATCCAGATTTGCAGAGCCGGCAACGTACTTGAAGCCTGCGGGGAAGTAATCCACCAGTTGCAGGTCGGTCAGCGGTACCGGCAGCGAGTTGTTGAAGGTAATGGTGTAGGGCACCAGCTGGCTGCGCGTTACATTCAACATGGCCGCGGTTTTAGTCAGTGCCAGGGCACCTTCCAGCTGCGGATCCAGTGCGATGTGGTTGTTGAACAGCTGGCTGCTACCGGGCTGATTGGCGTCATCCAGATTCAGCCGCAGGTAGTAGTCCGTTTCACTGCTGCGCGCGTCGGCATCGATCGATGGCGGCGTCACTGACAATTGCACTTCACAGTGGTCCGGCGTACCCGGAATCACGTCGGCCGCGCTGCCGATACAGGCCCCTACATCGAAACTACCGGTACCCAAGCCGGTCTGCGGCGGAATGATCTGGGACGGGCCAGACACGTAGTCCTCGTTGGGCACATCCACTTCGATCAGGTAGTCCGCATTCACCGCACAGGCAGCACTGCTGAAGTTCACATCGAACTTGTAGAAACCACCGGTGAGGGTGACCTGATTCTGCTGCTTGGGATCCTCAAAACAGCTATCCGGCAACGGTTGTCCACTGGATGCACCGAGCAGTCGGACGCGGGCGCCATTTACCGGTGCACGCAGTACCGAGTCGTATACAACACCGTTCGGCGTAATCGGTAGATTCAGGTTCTGCGGGTTGGCCCCGGACTCCACATAGATATTCTGAATCTGCTGCGGGCCGTTGGTGTAATCGGAGCTGGCGGTACCCAGTGACGCCGTGTTATCCCCTGCATTGGGGGCAAGATAGCGCAACTCATAGCTGGCACCGGCCATGTCCGCGCCGTCCATATTCGGCACCAGGCCATCGAAGACAAAGTACCCCTTGTCATCACTCTGCACGGTTTCCAGCAGAGCGTTGTTGAAGTACAGCTCCACACTCCAGTTCACCAGCAGCTGCTCTTCCGCATCCGCCGTTTCACTAAAGTTGACATCGTGCCAGAGATAACCGGAAAGGTTCGCAATCCCCGGGGTACCACCGATATCGATCGACACGGTGGCTTCGTTATACATTGCGGGATCGTTCCACTTCACCTGCGCGGTGTTCACGACCGGGTACCCCATGGCCAGGTTTTCACCCAGCTTGGCTTCAAAGCGCAGGGTGATGGTTTCCTGAGGCTGCAGGTCTCCGTAATTGGTGCTGTAGTCCACGGTGATCAGCGGACCATCTACCATTACGCCATCGGGCTGGCCGTTCAGGCGTGCGGAGTCTTCCACGTATGTGAGCACACCCTCACCGGCCACCAACAGATCGTCATAGATGGTGACGAGGCTCGCAGGCACGGCACTGATATTGGTAACCCGCACGATGTACTCGAGCACCTTGCCGGACTCGGCTGCGCCACCGCCAACGACCGCCACTTCCTTGGTAATGGAAAGCTGCTGGGCGTCGCCAACAACCACTTCAGTGGGCTGGGCACCGTTACTGCTATTGCCGTCCGCATCGGTCAGGGTCAGCGGCAGTTCGAGACTGTAAACGTTGCCCTGGTTGCTGATGACGGTGCCGCGTTCGGTATCGGCATTGACCATGACATCAAACACGATGGTTGCAGTCTGTGCGGTGGTCAGAACACCTTCACCTTCCGCTGGCAGCGGTGGAGTCAGGTCGTCCGTACTGATCGCGATACCGGAACTCAGCGGTGAATCTTCCCCATCATCCGCGACGGAAACACCATTCAGCATGGTACTGCCGGCAACGTAGGTCGTGTGTTCCGGCACCAGATCCACAAAGCGCGCCTCGGTGGCATCCTTACCGCCCATGTTGCTGACGGTAATGGTGTAGCGCAGCACGTCTTCCGGGTCGACGATACCGGCGGTCATGTTATCCACCACCAGCTCCACGGTTTTCTGTGCGCGGATCAGCGGCACATTACCGACGATATCGATGGTCGGATCGTCGGCCACTTCGGTGGTGGGGTCGTCGGACGGCTTCTCGTCTAACGGCGTATTTTCGCCACCCGCATCGACGCCCGCACCGGCACCATTGGCAAAGCCCTGGTTGGAAATCACCGTGCCATCGTTGACGTCATTGATGGTGACATCAAAGGTAATCAACGCCGCCTGGGCGCCAGACGCCGCCGGATCGGCCATCAGCTGACCGACTTCCGCACCCGGAGACTGGATGATCAGGGTCTGCGCCAGTGGCGTGCTGCCATCGATATCGTCCAGAGCAACACCGTTCAGCGTGGTCGAACCGGCAACGTAGGTGGTATTGGCGGGCACCTGATCGCGCAGGGTCGCCTCTACCATGTTCTCGTTACCGATATTTTCTACCCGCAGGGTGTAGCGCAATGTGTCGCCCGGCACCAGGCTGTCCGGTTCGCCGGTCATGTCTTCGGAAATTTTCTCTACCTTGAAGACAGGAGCGGATTCGATGATGACCTGAGTGGGATTTTCAGCGCCCGGTGCTTGCGGGTCGGCCTCGCCATCGATATTCGGGTCATCACTCACCGCCAGCTGCTGGCCGTAAGCCAATACCCGGGACTGGTTCAGAACCGCGGTGCCACTGTCGATCACATTCGCCAGCTGTACCTCGAAAGTTACGCGAACACTGTCACCGGTCTCTCCCTGTTGAGCCAGGCTGATTCCATCGATACGCAGCAAGCCACTGGCTGCATCGCCGCCGGTCGCATCGCTGTTATCCACGGCATCTACCGGAATATCGATAACCGTCAAGGTACCCGGGGCAAAGACCATCTGCGTATTAAGAGTGCCGAGCGCATCTTCAATGGCAAATTCCGCCAGAGGAATCTCGCTGACATTGCTGACGGTGATGGTATAGCGCAGGGTGTCCCCCGGGCTTGCTTTCTCAGCGGGCGCCTCGCCGGTAGTGATATTGACGACCTCTTTCAGCATCTTCAGCGTGGCACTCTGAGTCACCAGCGCGTGCGCATCTTCATGGTCGAGCACATCCGGCGTACCGTCGGTGGGCGGTGCACCGTAGGTTCGACGATTCTCACGATCATCGCCCTGGCTGAACCACTGCGCAGCGGCCACATTCACCAGGGTCTGATCCCCCGCGGTGTCCTCATCCAGCCACGCGCGATACTCGATCAGCATGCGCTGGTTTGGCTCGATGGCGACACCCGTCGTAGTAATCGTGAGGGTGCAATCGTCAAACACGGACTGGAAGTCGGTATCCGCCGCTAACGCACGTACCAGGGTATCGGTGTCCGCATCGAATATCTGGATCGCGTCCACTTCCGGCGGCTGGGCACACATACCGCCCTGCTCCACATCCGGCAACAGGTCGACAACAGTGGTATCCCAGGCGGTGCTGTCACCCACATTGTTAATGCTGAGAATAAATTCTCCGGCAATACCTGCATGCAGAATTTCCGGACCCGATTTTTCAAGAGTGAGCTGCGGCTCAACCAGAGTCATCTCCGGAGAGGTATCCGCGAGCAATGCAGGGTCACCATCAAAGGTGCTGAAGCGGTAACTGGCGGTATTGGTAAATGCCAGACCAGCGACATTGGTTGCGCTGTCGAGCACTTCGACAATCAGTTCCAGCTCGATCTGCTCACCGGCCGGGATATCGATACCATCAACGCTATCGACGATTTCCAGCTCGGTTTCACTGCCGATATTTTCCGGTGTCCAGCTGCCGGTGCCGCTGATTTTGTTCACCGCAATAAACCGCAAGTCCGCAGCGGAGGCCGTCAGATCATCGGTGATCTGTACCCCGTAGAGGGCAGTGTCGGCGGGCGTCGCGGGCACGGTAATGCGATACGCAAATTGCTCGCCAATCGTCGTTTCCGGCTGAGTAATGTTTTTATCCAGTGCAGCCGGTAACGGGCTCGTCAGCACCACGCTTACCGCCTCATCGAGACGATAGTCCTGACGCTCCTCGGCGAGACCGTTGGCCGGTACAGCATTATTATCAAAGGAATAGTAAACCGGCAGGGTCACACCGTTACCCAGCGAAAGGCCGGCACCGAGGGTGTCATCCGCAGTCACCGTGTACACCAGGCGCAGTGTTTCGCCCACAGGAATGGTGTAGACATCACTGTCGTCGAGATCCCAGAGTGCAACGCCGGTGGTCGCATCAAAGACCGGCATGCGTACCGGAAGGCTGCCACTACCGAGAAGCTCGATACTTTGCGTGGTCACACCACCGCCGTTTCGCAGCCCCTCTGGCAATAGATCCTGAATCTGCAGGTCGTACGCGGGCGCCTCACCGTTGTTGGTGATCTCAACGGTGAAGGTCGCTTCCTCACCCACGGTGATTTCCGTATCGCCACCGATCGCGGTGGTGACCTCTACGCGACTGATTGCGAGTAGCGGCTGTACCGCTTCAACCGTCGCCTGCGCATTGATTGTACTGGCCGGACCGGACGGCAATGCGTAATCCAGCGCGACCGCGTTCTCCAGTGCCTGCCTGCTGGGTAATTGCGCCAGTACACTGCCGTTTTGCACGCGTACTTCGTAGACGATCTGCAGGGTGTCACTGGCCGCACTCGCGGGGTTGGTCACATCACCCAGGTTAAACACAACCTCGGCGCCATTGACCGTCGTCGCACTCGCCACCGAAGCGGATTCATCCGTGCCGAAAAAGTCTGCGCTGATTACTTCCTCAAACACCAGACCTGTGGGCAGGGTATCGGTGATGACAACACTCGGATAGGTACCTTTTTGCAGGGTCGCCGTGACTGTGAAGCGAGCGCGATCACCGACACGAATACTGCCGGTTCCATCAAACGTATCGCTGAGCAGGTGTTTTTCCAGGCTGGTGTTGTCAGACAGCGTCACTGCCGCGCTGGCGCTGTCGATATAGTCGTTGTACGCCGGGGTTTCACTGCCGTCGCGTTCCCAATCGGAATCACCGGCCACACTGGTCCAGCGCACTTCCGCATTATTGTTCAGCACCTGGCCGGGGCGGGCGTCGTCCCCCACTACCGCCTGATATTCCAGGTTCAGGCTATCGCCTACCGCGACGCTGGCAAGGTTCCACTGCAGGGTAAAACCACTGGCGGCATCACCACTGATCACCGGCTCTCCCGCACTCGCGGAACCCGCAACATACTCAAGCCCGGGGTCCAGTACATCGGTAACCACCAGGTCGTAGGCCGCTGCGGAATTCGCATTGCCGTCCTCGGTCATCGTCAGGCGGTAATCGAGTAGCGTACCCGCGGTGATATCTGCCGGTGCAGACAGCACTTCTTTTTCCAGTGCAAGCTGTGGTTCAACAATCGTTAGTGGATCCGTGGCCGCACTGGTGTAGGTAACCCCGCCGGTGCTGTAGCTGGCCTGGTTGATCACAATATCCCCGGCATTGCTGTCGGCGCTGTTGGTCACACGCAGCAGGAGTTCGATCTGCGCGGTTTCACCGGCCTGGAGTGTTCCGAGATCGAAGCTCAGATCGGTATCGTCACCACCGTTCAGCAGGTCGCTGGCGGTACCGCCATTGATACTCAGTGTGGCCCCGACAAACTCGAACTGAGGTGCCAACGAATCCGTCAGAGTGACGTCCGTGCGAGCGATATTGTCTTCCGGGATGGTGATGCGATAGCGCACCTCTTCACCGATGGTGGCGGTGGGGGCACTGACCAGCGCTTTTTCCGGCGGCATCGCGTTGCTGGGATTCTGCATCCACACAGACGCAACCGTATCGTCGGTATATTGCTGACCCGCTGCTCCTGGCAGCGACCAGTAGCTATCGACACTGGCACTGTTGTTAAACAGCTCGCTGGTGCCGGTATCCGCATGGAAGCCGATACTGTAATCCACCGTCAGGCACTGATCGGGCAGCAGCGGTTCGTCGTCGTTCAGGGTGAGCGTAAAGCTGCCACCGACAGCCGGTTGTCCGCTAAAAGTGAACTCACTGGTGGCCGTACCATCGATCGCCACGGTAAAGACACTGGCATCCGACAATGCTGTCTCATCCAGTTGCGGAGCGAGGGTGTCGGTGAGCTGCACGTTGTAGGCAGGGGCATCGCCCTGGTTACAGGACTGCAGCTGGAACTGCATGGTGTCTGCGGACAGTACGACCAGATAGGGATCGGTCTGGGTACCGGTGCCGGCGCGCCCGCTCAGGGTGTCGATTTTTACCAGTGGGCTGAGCACCGGTTGATGCACCGCAATCGCAGCGCTTGCCGCAGGCAGCGTTACGGTAGAGCCATCATAGGCATCGACACTCAGTTCCGCCTGGTTGTTCAGGGGACCGAGTACATCCTGATGCGCTAAAACATCGGTCACCACACGGGCGCGATACACGATAGCGAAATCATTGTTGCTGTCATCACCATCGACTGCGTCCACGTCACCGAGTGCCAGGTTCAGCACCTGCCCTGCGCTCGCATCACCGGTCAAACTGGTGGCAAGGGGACCGTGACTGAAAGCGCCGGTATTTTCAAACGGCGCGCTGGTCTGTCCGTTGACACTGACTAATTCGACAAACTCCAACCCCACAGGCAGCGTATCGGCAATGGCCACATTGGCCGTGACGCTTTCGTTCAGTGTCAGGGTCAGACGATAGTCCACGGTATCGCCCACGCGAAGCTGGGCATCGCTCGCATCGCTGCCATGCAGCACCCAACTGTCGGACTCAAACGCCTTGATCAGCGCGGTATTGTCTTCCGCAGCGGCGTCCGTGGTTTCGCTGGCCGTGAGGCAATAGTCGTTTGGCGCCGCCGGGCAGTCTGCACCGGTACGCTCGTAGTCACTGTTGGACGCAACGTCGTCCTGCAGGGAAGTCCAGTCCGCCGTGATCTCGTTGGTGAAGGGGCCACCGTTGGCCGCCACGGTCGCCCGATAGGTCAGTACCAGCTGTTGACCGGCAGGCAGATCCAGGGAGCCATCGGCGTTGCCGCGTCCCCAGATCAGAGTATTTTCGGTGCTGGTATCCGGCGTTGCTTCAAATCCACCCACAGGGCTACCGCCGATGGTAACGGTCGGGGTAAAGCTGCTGTCCCAGTCCAGCTGCTCCGGCAGGCTGTCCACCAGATTTAGATCGTAAGCGGTGGCATTGCCGTTATTGGTCAGCGTTACCACGTATTCCAGCACCGCGCCGCGGGTCAGCTGCCCCGGGGTAATCTGGGTTACGTCTTTTGTGGCATCGAGCGCCGACTCCGTTACGGTGATTGCCGGTGTATCGGCAGTCTCTATGACCGTGGTAAGAGATTCGCCGTGCTGGTAACGCAGTTCCGCACCGTTCTGTAGGCTATTCCCTTCTCCGCTATCGGTACCGGTAGCGGTGTCGTTATTGATCCGCGCATAGTAGGTAATGACGATTCGCGGATTGATGGCACCTGCGGTTGGCAAATCACTTTCCGACTCGGTAAGCACGGTACCGATATCCCACAGAATTTCGCCACTGGCTCCATCCACCGGTGCCGGTGCGCGGAATGCACTCTCGCCCACCGCCGTATTACCGTCGATACTGACAATTCCGGTGAAGGTGTAACTCACATCGTAATTGGCATCACGGGTCAGTACATAGCTTGCACTGCCGCTATCCAGCAGGTCGCGAACCTGCAGGTCGTGGGTGGTGCCTTCCGGCAGGTCAACGGTGATCTGGAACTGCTTGTGTGCACCGATCTCCGGCAGCACACCGGGGGTCAGATCCTGCTTATCCAGAGTGACAGGGTCGAGATCGGCAGTGACCTGATTACTGTCGAGGCTGTAGTCATTAACTGCGTCGGCACCGGTTTCCAGAGGCAGTTCACCAATACGCATACCGTCCGCTGCACCATTGGCACCGATCTGGCCGGTACGCGCCGAGCCACTGTTCTGATCAATGGGGTTCAGTGCGGTGCTGCGTGTGGGCAGCGACGTCCAGGCGGCGTGCGCTGTATTCTCCAGCTGCTGTTGAGGTTGTGCACTGTCGTCCACCCGCACCTGAAAGGTAAATTCCAGGGTTTCACCGGGAAGCAGCGGGTTTTCCGGTTCCCAGACAAATACTGGCTGGTTCTCTCCGAACGCATCGGTATCCACCAGGGGAGGATCGGAGCCGGTCACACTGCCGGCAATAAAGGTCATCTCGCTATCGACCAGATCTTCCAGAATGCGCAGGTTGTAAAGTGCAGCGGAGCCACTGTTGGTTGCCTTCAGTGTGACGGTCACTTCGTCACCGGCATCCCGAGGATCGGTCCAGTTTTTATCCAGTAGCAGCGCCGGCTCGGTGACCCGCACCGCCACGCTGCCAAAGCTGAGTTCGGTCTCGTTACCCATGGCATCGGCGTAGCGCAGATAGGCGGAATCACCGCTGCCATTTTCCAGCACAGTGCCACTATTGCCTTCGCCATTATTGTTGGAAGGAATGTTATCCACACGGGCAATAAAACTGACCGGGAAGCTGAACAGTGACTCGGAGCCCGGCGTGGTCAGCGTGACATCACCAAAATCCCAGGACACCTGGGTGCCACTGCACACCGGGGTAATAATCGGCACCGGACTGAGATCCGGGCGACGGAAGCCCGCTGCCGCATAGGGCGGTGCATTCAGATCGATTGCCGGAGCGTCAACACAAGTGAGACCGGTCGGCAAGGTATCGCTCACCACCAGCCCGCGCAGTTGTTGATAAGGCAGCTGACCGGTGAGGGTGTATTCAATTTCCTCACCAATTTTGACCGCCTGATAACCGCCAATCATTTCACCGAGGGTAGTCTCGGACAGCGCGGTAATTTCTTTGGGCTCAACCGCCGGCGTGATAAAGGTAATCGACGCATCGGCGGGGCCGGCGCTGTACACCCGGGCGCCGCCAATATCGCCATTTCCGCGCAGCTCTACGGTCTGATTACCAAATTCATTGCGATCGCTCGCATCACCACCTTCGAGGGTGTCGTAATCGATCAGGTATCCGCTCTGCAGTGTCTGGTTGGGCGCGATCCGCTCATCCGGATTGACCTTGTAGTACAGGTTTAGGCTGCGATCATCTTCCGAGCTACCTGTACCGCCATTCAGACGGCGCAAACCATTGTTGGCCGCACTACCCACAGGCGCGCCGGTATCACTGTGTGAATGGGAAAACACCAGGGTTGCATCCACACCGTCATTGGGTGTGTTCTCAATCAGGCTCAGGTGCTCGTCATCTTCATCGACCAGCCCATCGCCGTCGTTGTCAATTCCATCGCTGGCGGGGTCCACTACAACCAGCAGGTCCGGCACAGTATCGGTCACCACAAAGTCGTAGGCCGGGGCATTCGGCTCGCCATTGGTCTCATTGGCGTTGACCAGCCGCAGACGCACAATGTAGTCACGGGATGTATCCGCGCCGGTCAGGTCCTGCTGCCAGCCGCCGGAACAGTCGCCGGTGGCCGTATTGAAGCTGCCCGCTTCACAATAGGTCTTCGTTGGGGTGATTTCGGGCTCGGTCACCACCACATCGACGCGACGAATACGCTCCCAGGGGTAACCTACGATATTACTGCCAAAATCGAAGTACTCGTCCTCACCGGTATTCTCATTGTGGTAGGCCGCTTCGAAGCTGGAATTCAGGATGTTGTTGCGGTCAGCGCCCTGCACATTGGGTGCGTTGCGGTCATTGATGGCCTTGTTCTGTACCCGGGTGGTCGCGTTGACATGGAACCACTGGTCGATGGTGGTAATGTAATCATTGCGTCCGTCACTACCAGGCTGATTACCGCTGAAGTACCAGCCAAAAATCCCTTCGTCCAGTGGGCCCTTATTGGGCTGATTGGGTGTCGAGGTGGCACCGGCAATCTGCAGGCCGACCTGAGGTTCGGTATTGGAGATATACGCGAGGCCGTCTTCGACCTCATCCTCTACCAGAACCTTGCTCACACCAATAAACGAGAAGCCGCGGGACTTGAAGCCAAACCAGCCACCGGTCTGGATGCGATTGGTACATTCCTCACCAATCTGCACCAGCTCCCGCTGCTTGCGGGCAAAATTGGGGTAGCCGTCGGACATGGCACTATCCGGCAGTGCCGCATTTCGTGTTGCCGGACTGGCCTCGTTACATTCCCCCAGTGTGGGTATCACGCCATTCAGCGCAGAAATATCGCCGCCGGTGGCACTCCAGGCTACCTGATCTTTCAGCAGGTTAAAGCCAATACCGCGGGACCAGTTGGCGTCCAGAGAATACAGATTGCCACGATCTACCTCGCCGTCGCTGCGCGCATTGTTCTGGCTGGCATTGCCCGGCTGCGGGAACCACAGGGGCTGATCATTGTTGATTGTTGTTGGGGTATTGGTAGTTGTGTAGCTCTGAACAACCCGGTTATTGGTGTTACCACCGGAATTGCTCATGCTCACGGTGGGGTCAGCCAGGTCCAGGCTACCCACGGTCCAGATCTCACCGATGGCATCCACACGGAAGGTGACATCGTCTTCTAAAATCCGCGCCGGGTCTGACGCCTTACGCACCTCGAAGTGAAACTCGACCGCATTACCAGCACCGGGGGCGAGTACACGATTCAGCGGGTTACTGTGATCCGCGTAGCAGCGGTAGACCGTGCCGGTGGTGGTCAGCGGCAAGTGCAGTTTGGTTGGATCCCCCGGTGGATTCACCACCCAGGTTTTATACGGGTTAGGCTGGGGTACCGGTGCGCCACTGACGTTTGTGATATCACACTGCCAATTGCCATTCTGCTCATCCACCGTCACTACTTCGAGGGTGGGCCCAAAACTGATGAACACACTGGCATCACGAGCGTTTACCCCACCGTTATTGGTGGCGCGCACACGCAGCGGTGTAGTCTGCTCCGGGTCATTGGTAACAATAAATGACTGATCGAGGATTTCGACATCGATGTCTTCCGGGTTGAACTCAATGCTTGTGCCAGCGGTATTATCCGCCGGACTGCTGCTGACACCGTTACCGGTAAGGTTGTATTCCTGAACGCCCTGGGAGTTACACAGTGTTTTGAATTCCACCTCGAGAGTGTTCTGCAGGCTCGAGGAAAGTGCGGGCGGGTCGGTGGGTTCCGGGCGCTGGAACAGGTCTACACTGGAGCTCTCGGGAACCACATCCAGATCGGCAGCGCGGTCAAAGTGCTGGGGATCTTTGTGAATAATGGCAAAGCGGATCACCACCACGTCACCGTGGCGCATCAGATCGCGATAGGTTTTACCGCCGTTATAGTCACCGGCAGGATTGCTCTCCGTATATTGGGTCGAACTGGAGAGCTTGAATTCCGGGGCGGTATTCAACAGATAGTCGGTATGATTGCCGGTATCAACGGTATCGACACCGTTTGCCGGGTTGACCCACTCCAGGCGATCCACCCGGCCGTCATACTGTCCGTACAGTGAACCCTGTGTATAACCGTTATTCCCTGTGGGACGGAGTAATTGCGGCGCATAACTCGGGTCCAGTACGTAACCTTCCGGCAGCTGGTCGCGAATATGATAGGCCATGCCATTGTCAAACCAGACGGTACCACCACTCTGGTTGGACAGAGTGATGGTCATCAGGCCGCGCATACCCACGGTGGCACTACCGTCGATACCGGTCAGCGTGCGCTCTACCTCCAGCGCGGTTGCGCCACCGGCAACGGAGCCCTGGCCGTACCAGGTGCGGATTTCCGACGTCTCGTCATCCAGGCCAGGATCGATACCGCCCGGAGGCGTCTGTACCGCACAGCCGAACTGAACGTTTTCAAGGCTATTGATCAGCGGTGTACCGCTGCTACAGGACGCATCCCCCTGTAGCTTGCCCACCAGATAAAGATTGATCGAGTCGTCTTCGGCAATATCGATGGTGCCACTGGACGACCCCGGTGTTTCCGCCTCCACGGTTCCCGCATAGGGCGAAGGAATATTGTCACCTTCGCCAAATGGCGGTGCCACATCCCAGTTATCGAGTACTCTACCGGTCAGGTTATCGGTGGCAATACAGCTTGTGGGGCCGCTCGGCACACCGTCATTGGCTGCGATGTCGTTGGCCTCTGAGACACTGGGGCAGACGTAATGCACGTTGGCGACATCCGCACGAGACAGCACATCGTCGATTCGCAGGTCCTGTAAAGGCGCACGGGCATTGGTGCCGTTATTGGTGATATTGAGGCGCCACACGATATCGTCATCGCTGTGGCCATAAACGGTGTCGCTGCGCGTGTTCTCGCGCTGGCCGGCGTCGTAGTTCCAGCCCTGCTTGTCAACCTGCACGAATGGCTTGTTGATATAGATCCGGTCGGTGCTGGCCAGATTTCGGTTGAAGTTGCTGATTTCGTCCGGAGTTTCAGGAGTACAGTCGATGGCCGTTCCCGGGTAGGCCGGATATGACGGTGCCGGGCGCTCCCAGTCAGTCCAACCACTACCCCAGTTTATCGGGCAACTACCGCTATTGGTCGGAGCGCGTTTTGCCTGCCCACCCGAGGTACAGCTATCCGTGGTTACATAATTCAGCTCGGCGGTAACACCGCCGATAAAATCCCCTTCATCATCCAGTTGCTCCGGGCCATTAGTGGGGGAAACGAGAGGACGATGGATGGGGATTCGCACCGTCATGGTGGGGCTATTGCCGTCCGGCAGGGTGGGCAGCCCACCGATCCGGATCTCCCAGCTACCCCCGACCTGGGATTCGCTCACGCTGCCAACATTACCACTGCTTACCGCCCCGGTGACCGTGACATTGACACCGGTGTACAGCCGTATACCGGCATCAACTGGGATACGGACAACCAGACCATTGCTGTTGTCGAAGTCCATATTGGGATTGGCGGAGCCATAATCCCCATTACTGGAATAGGTGTAATAGTTACCGGAGCGGCGACGATACTCACGATCAAACCAGGACCCTCTTTGCTCCTCCTCCCGAGTCTGTTGGAGCCCGGACGTGTTATACGCAAAGTCATCATTACCGGCACGGTAGGGGTTGGTGATGTCCACCTCGATAAAACCGTAACCACAGAGATCGCAGTAGGTATTGCCCCTTCCTCGCTGGATATTCACCAACTGCTCGGGTGCACCGGGGTTCGCCACACAATAATTGGTCGGCGCCGCCCACACCTCGCCGGAAATTGAAGCCAGTAGCAAAACTGACAGCCACAGCCGCACGGATTGCGCGATTGCCGCAATTGCATTTTTGAAAGTGTTTCGCCCTGTTACTTCAGACTTCATTGCTTTCCGCTGCCAGTCAGTTTTATTTTTGCCAACTGCCGCACAGGCGACAGCACCGGGGAAGGGGCCGGTCGCGGAACTTTATTGGAAGGGAAGAGTCGGCACCGTGAAGCAAGTCAAAATTGCTGCGCCAGGAGGGGAACTTTTTCTACGTTTGCCAAACAGTTCTCAAGTAAAGCTCACGTAGTTTCTTAAGAGGCAGAACAAGTTGCTGTGGATAAAGGAAAACAGCCACCCGGAGTGATATCCGGATGACTGTTTTTTGATCCACTTTCTACGCCGCCGGCAGGAAGTCGATCGGGTACAGGATGGTGATGGTGGGTACACCTTCCTTGGGTCCGAAGTTGAAGCGCTTCACGCGCGCAACAATTTTGCTATCGAGGGTGGGCGAGTCCATATCGCTGCTCTCGACAGAGGCCAGAGATACGGTGCCGTCCGGTTCGATGGTGATTTTCAGCACCATTTTGCCCTGCAGCGCCGGGTTATTACGCAGTTCGCGGTTGTAGATCCGATAGAGCGCCGACTTGTAACGGTCGAATACGATCTGGATCTCTTCGTCGGTACGAGATGGGCCAACACCTTCGCTGAGCGGGCGCTCTTCGCCGGCGAAATCACCTTCGGTACCGATACCACTGGATACCCGCGAGAAGCTGACACCGTCCAGTGCGGTACCCACACCACCGGCATCCCGGCTAAGGGCCGCGGTGTTAATACCATCGGAGCCGGATTTTGCCGCAGAGGTAATCAGTGAACGCTGACTACGGCTTTCCTGTTTGCCGGCAGTACTGAGTTGCGTCTGCTTACCAAGCCGGTTGTCCAGATCATCCTCAATAAGATCCTGGAAGTTGTCCTTGAACGCCAGCAGACCTGCGCGCTCGACTTTTTTACGCACCTGCTTTTTCTCCACATTTGATGGCTTGGGCTCTTCCTTCGCCACCTCTTGCTTGGGCTTCTCAGGCTCTTTCTTTTTCTCTTCCGGCTTCTTCACCACCTGCTCGGGCGGCTTGGGCTTGGGTTTTTTCTTCTCCAACACAAGCTTGGCCAGACGCTCGGGAACTTCTACCACCTCGTTCTCATCAGGCTCCGGCAGCTGCCAGATATGCACACCAAAACCAAGGAAGAAAGCCAGCAGCAAACACGCAAGCAGGCTGATACGGAAGCGACGCTCATCCTCACCACTGGTATTCCAGGGCATGGTGCCATCACGGAAGGCGGACTGCTCCAGCTCCCGGGTGACTTCGTACTCGTAATGGACATCCTCTTCGGCCTGGCGAATCTCACGGAACTCGGCATCCAGGTCAAACAGGTCGTCACGACAGTCTTCAATCTGTTCCTGCAGCTTTTGCTTGCGCTCGTGCAACAGGTTCAGGTTGGCGTGATAGATACTGACAGTTTTCTGCAGGCGATGAATCAGCGCCTTGGAGGCGTCCTGCTTGTAGTGCTCCGCCCAGAACAGGTCGCCGGCACCGGCCTCTTCCAGCTTGCCGAGGCGATCCGAAATCTCATCCAGCAACTGGTGCTTGGCTTCATCCCGGTGCAGCGCTTCCAGCTTGCCATCAACCTGGTCGCACTCCGCCTGAAGCGCCTCCAGCTGCTGGCGAACCGCTTCCTGCTTTGCGGTCAGTGCCTGTTTTTGTTGATGAAAATTATTCACAAACGCTCACTAACTCTGAGATGCTTTTTGAATGACCGCCAGGGAAATTCGCGTGTATCCGGCGTTGGTACAGCTGGACATGACTTTTTTCAGAATGCTGAACGGCACAGTGCGGTCCGCCAGGATATTCACTTCCGGCGGCTCGGCCAGCAGTTCCGCGGCTTCGGCGGTAACGTCCTCACCGGCGGCGGCGCGCTCGGCCAGCGCGGCTTTTGCCTCTTCCAGTTCACTGTCAGCCATGGTCATGGCTTTACCCACTTCGGCAATCATTGCCTGCTGAATCGCTTCAATGACCAGCTGTTCGCTCTGGAACAATTCCTCCGTAGTCATCACCGGCTTGGCCTCAATCAAAACCTCGTCGTGGGTCACCATCAGAGTGACGGTCTCCCGCGGCTTCGACTCCACCACCGAGTCCGGGAGGGTGATTACCTTGGGAGCCTCGATGGCCTCATTGCTGGAACTGTTGGTCAACAGAAAGAACACCAGGATCGTAAACACGTCCATCAGCGAGGTCAGGTTCATCCCCGGTGTTTTGCGCTTATGGCTTCGAGCCATGCGCTTCATGCGTCTACTTTCACGTTTCACGGCGCATCTCCCAGGGAAATATCGGGGAAGAGTTCCATTTTTTCAGGTGTTGCCTCAGGGTCAGGTATGCTGCCATCTTCCGGCACGGGCATAACCTCGGCACTGCGCACAGTATCCATGACCCCCACCAGGTGCTCGTAGGCCACATCGGGTTCCATCAGCAATGTGGAATCCGTTTTCTCCGGATAGGTCTCTTTGATACGTATCAGGTACTCGCGCAGTTGCGCGAGGTCGTATACCTCATCCGTTGGAGGAATAATGGGAAGACCATTCTCATCCACTGGAACCTGCACCTCACCTTCAGCCTGCGTGGTCTCACCTTCCTGCTGGTTCAGATTCGGGAAACGCGCAATGACCTTTTCGCCATCACTGATTTCCAACACTTCTTTTCGAACCACCACTTCGAGGGTTACACCGGGATCCTCGGACGCGCCGCCGGCCCCGGTTGGCATATTCAGCTCAAGAATGGTCACTCGGGAAAACACCGCAGAAACCAGCAGGAAGGGTACCAGCACCACCATCAAGTTCAGGAAGGCGGTGATGTCCAGTTCCGGCGCTTCTTTGGCTCTACTGTGACGCCTGCTTCTCATTACGCAGATTCCGGTTTGGCACTGTTGTCGGAAGTTGTGTCGACTTCGGTTTCAGCTTCAGCCTCCTCGGCCTGTTGCGCCTGCTTTGTCTGCTCGATATCACGGTTTACCGGCTTGTCCGCGGCAACGTCTTTCGCGGCTTCGCTGCGACGGCGAGTGCCGGAAGACATGATGTTGAGCGCCTTGACGGACACCATTTCAAGGCTGTCGACGATTTGGCCTGTGAGCGAGTTCAGCAGTGCGTGCACGATCAGTAGTGCAATACCGACCATCAGACCAAAGGCGGTAGTGTTCATCGCAACAGAAATACTGGCGGACAGAAGGTCGGCCTTCTCTGCCGGGTTGGCATTGGCCACCGCGGTAAAGGCTTCGATCAGACCCATAATCGTGCCGAGCAGCCCCAGCAGGGTGGCGATGTTGGAACCGAGGGCAACATAGGGAGTACGCTTCTCCAACTGCGGGATAGTCTCCATGATGCTCTCTTCCATGGCGATCTCGATATCCTCACGGCGGCGCACTGCGCCCTGACGCTCGAGGCCCATGGCAAGCAGACGACCAACACCGGTGTTATCGTCCTTGACCAGGTTGCGGGCGCGGTCAAAGTCTCCGGTTTTGAGTACAGGTTGGAGCTTTTCCCAGGCGGCACGATTGGTATGACGCTCGTACATAAGGCGAATATAGCGCTCGATGGCTACCGCGGCGCCGAGCGCGAATACCACCAGAATGGGGTACATGAATGCACCACCAGTCTGAAAAAACGCGATTACGCTGTTAAAGAAATCCATCACTTATCCTCTTGGTTTTCTTTCTCGGGTCCGCGGTTACATCCGCTTTGCCTTCAGGTTTTTACTTCGTGTGTGTCTTCGAGTGCTGCGTTGCGGCAGTACTCATTCCTCTGGGAGGCTCAGTTCGTAGAACTCGAGCTCCCGCGAGAAAACTTCTTTATCCAGTGGTTGCAGACGGGGATCCAGAAGACTGGAATTCAGCCCACTCTCTACACCGACTTCGGAGCTTTTCCAGGGAACGATATACAGAGACTTGGGCGCCTCTTCGTTACCAATAATCGAAATACCGGAAAGCTCTTTCACTTCGGTATCCACTTTTTTCTCACCCTCTTCCTGCGCCTGTACACTCAGGGCTCCGAGCAACAGCCAAGCCATCACCAGGGTTTTCTGTATGGAATCCATCAGTTGGCTCTCCGCTTGAGATCAGTCACCCAAATCGCGACCCTGGAATCTTCCGGCTCATATTTCAGGTACTGCTCGAATTGTGCGAGTGCACAATTCACATCCTGAAGATAGAGGTCGCACAGTATGCCGAGATTCTTGATCAGTGGCAGGTTGTCCGGGTGCGCCTGCAGCGCAGCACTGTAAGTTTTTTTCGCCTCATCAAAGCGTCCCTGGTGTCGATAAAGCACGCCCAGCTCACTGCTGGCGACGGGGTCCAGCGGTGCTACACGCAAGGCCTCGAGAAAAGATTCCTCCGCATGCTTTTCGTCACCGGTTTTGAAGTATGCAATGCCCAGGTTGACGTAAGGGGCCGACAGGCGCTGTTCGCGTTCGACAACCGACTGCAACAGTTCGATGGCCTCAGGGTAGCGTTCGCCCTGCAGAAGCTCCACGGCCTGGGTAAAGTCCCGATTGACACCGCCGGAGACTTTTACATTCATCGGGTCCACCGGCCGACTGGAGGTTTGTGGACCACTGGCACAGGCACCGAGTAGCAGCATGGCACCACACAGCGCAGCTCCTACAACCCGGCGCATATTGCAGACAGTTTCCATCAGCCCTGCCCCTCTTCTTCAGTGTCATTTTCGGCGACTACGGTAGACTCGGAATCCTCCTGCGGGGCAGGTTCCGCAGGATCACCCACTTCCTCGCCCGCATTTTCAGCAGGTTCTTCTGGGGCCTCAGGCACCGGAACAATGGTCATCACGATATTGCCGGCATCTTCCGGGCGCTCATAGCGCGCGGGCACCAGGCCGGCGAGCTGACCAATACTTTTCGCTACCCACTGGTTGTAGATACCGGCAGCCATCAGGTCGATATTCTTTTCGTGAACAGAAATGGCGCGCTCTTCGAACGGATAGATCTGCTCCTCCAGAGCCAGTTCGTATTCTTCCAACTCCAGCGCACTGAGATTGGTCGGGCGCTCAGAGTCTTTCAGGGCGCGACTGAAGTGCAGATAGATTTCACCCAGATAATAGGTGGCTGCCGCCGTCACGTCCGCCACCTGGTAGTCGATCAGATCGCTGAAAGCCGCGGTGGCCGCCTTCATGCGGGTACGTTTGGTATTGAGGTTGCGCTCCAGCGGGGCCACGAGGGCGACCTCCGCAAAGGCAGCAAACTTCGGCTCCGCCAGTTTTAGCGCCGCATTACCACCCAGATAACGCGTGCGATCATTTCGCTCGTTACCGCCACGCAATTCGATGCGAACGATATCGTCGAGAGTATTGAAGTAGGCTTTCTGGTTCCCGACATTGAGATAGATATCAGCAATTTTCTGGCGGGTTTCCAGTGCCGGCTCCATGGGATTGGGGAACAGCTTGACATAGCGATTAAGCGCCGCAAGTGCCTTGTCATAGCTCTTGGCCGCACTGTAAAGATCCGCCGCCTGAGTCAGGGCCTCGCGGCGCACATCGTCATCGTCGGATTCGCGCTCGATCCGCTCAAACTCCGCTGCCGCCAACAGTAACTGTCCACTTTCCTGATAAACCACCGCCAGCTTCTTGGTCACCTCCTTCTGCAACTCATGCTCCGGGTGATTGCTGCGGAAGGCCTTCAGCACATCCGCAGCGCGGGCCCAGTTTTCGAGCTGAATCAGAGAGGCCGCAGCGTCATATTCTGCGGTTGCGAGAATGGTCGCCCCGGGAGCTGCATTGCGAATACGTAAAAAGTGCTCGGCCGCCGCCAGGTGGTCTTCAGCCTTGCGGGCCTGATCGCCCTGCTGATAAATGGCCCCGGCCAGGTTATCCACCAGTGCCGGACGATCTTTGGCATCACTCGCGGTGAGATTCAGCGCTGCGCGATAACCGGCCTCAGCATCTACGTAAAGCTCGGTATCAAAAGAAGCGTGAGCCACCAACAACCAGGCAGAGCGCTGGATCTGCTGGTCCGCAGCAGGGAATTTCTCCAGCAACAGGCGACCATTCTGAATGGCTTCCGGGAAGCTCTTCAGTTTGTACAGGTCGTCCACCGCGCCCAACAAGATCTGAGGCGCCTTCCCGTGTTGTGGGAATGTCTCGGCGAAGGTAAGGGACGACCTGATGATTTCCCTCTGAATCGCAACTTTATCAGCGTTACTGCCCTTGGCGAGATCTTTTGCCAGATGCTCGCGGTAGGCGAAGACGGCGGCATAGCCGGCCTCACTGGTATTCTCATTCGCTGGGTGATTCGGGTAGTGGTAGGCGGTGCGCTCATACTCCCGTGCGGCGTTCAGGAAATCTTTATTTTCCAGCATCAGGCCAGCAAGCTGATAGTTGATTTCCGGCGCCTTGGGCTTGTCCGCAAAAGACGACAGGTAGCGACGATACCAGTGAATCGCCTCCACATAGTTTTCGCCGCGCTTCTTCGCGAACTCTTTGTCCTTCGGCTTAACATTCTGGTATGCCGCGTGGTAGTGGCTCGCCAGATCAATCAGGTTCGTCTGCAGAAATTCCACCACGGTGGCGTATTCCGCAATCTCGAACACGGTCCAGTATTCGGCATCCAGCGCATAGGTATTGGCGAATGCTTTCTTGGCTTCCAGCACCAGCCTGGGGAACCCACCCTTTTGATAGATCTCGATTACCCGAATGGAGAAATCCGGAGCCACTTTGTGCAGCGGGTTGCGCTCCACAAAGGTATCGTAAGACTTGGCCGCATCCTGATAACGCCGCTTATCCAGATAGTATTCACCCAGGTGGCTGTAGACGTAGGACTCGTAACCACGGGGACCTTTATTGGTGAAGTAATCCACAATGGAGTCGGCACCACCGAGATAGGAGAAACTCAGGCTGACGACACGAAAGGTGTCCTCGATGTGCTTGCGCTCTGTCTCGTTGGTCTGCTGCTCAAAGTCGTAACCCTGCTCAACCTTGTAATCCAGCATGCGGACAAAATCGTCCAGCGCCATTTCGTACATATCCTGCTTGAACAGCGCCCAGCCCCGCTTGTACAGGGCCAGCTCGTAAAAGCTGGAGACTTCACCCATGGTGATCACACGACCATAGGATTCTTCCGCGTCGAGGAATTTCTTGCGGGTGAAGTAGTATTCACCCAGACGGAAATAGGCTTCGTCCAGGTGGCGGGAGGCCGGATACTTGGTGACCAGCTGGCGCAGTACAGCCACGGCCTCATCCACCTCGCCGGTCTCTTCATAGGCGCGGGAAAGCTGGTACATAACCTGGTCGTTGCGCTCATACTGCGGGTACTGCACCAACAGCTTTCTGTAGAGTGCGATAGCCTCGCGGGCATTGGCGGCAAGCAGTGCATCCGGGTCGTCACCGGGTACGGAAATCTCTGCCTCGCTGGATACGCCACTGAGATCCACAGCACCACTGGCGCGCGCCTCGAAGTCGCTCTGGCTTTCGCCATTGCTGCCGGCGACACTGCCAAGTGCAACATCGGTCGCACCAGTACCAGTTTGAACCCCTGCCACTTGCGGCGCATCCAGCGCACCCATTGCCGCGGCAGTCTTTTTACTCGCACTCAGGTTAGCCGAAGCGATCTCTTCTGCCGACAGAATTCGGGTTTCGGTACTGCTTGGCAGAATCCCCTCTTCCGCGCGGTGCGCCTGCTTGATTTTCAGATCCGCAATACGACGGATCGCTTCTGGCGTCAGTGCAGTTTCCGGGGTTTCCTGCAAGTATTTCTGGTAGCTCGCCAGTGCCTTTTCCAGGCTGCCCTCGATATGGGTTTCCTGAATTTCAATATCCACGCGCTGCAGGCTACCGATGGTCTTGCCACTGTGGCTGGCACAGGCGCTGAGCAACAACGCCGCAGAGGCCGCAGTTGCCAGACCCAGATGACTGAAAACGGCCGAGAAACGCGTTTTATTCATTATCCGCGCCCTCCCCGTTTGACGCCGGCGCTTCCAGCTCGGGCGGATTATCTGTAGGCAGCGACTCCTCCTGGGGTTGTGGAGCAGCCTGCTTCATCTGCTCCACCTGCCGCTGATACTCTTCAACCTTGCGCGCATCCGCACGGCGCTCCTGCAACTCATTGGCCCGATCGTAACTATCGGCCAGCGCGAAGCGGGCTTTAATCTGGTAACTCTCGAGCTGCGCGCGACGCTCTTCCAGCTCACTGATAGCCAACTGCTCCAGCATGCGCCCCTGGCGCGACATCAACTGATCGATGCGCTCCTGAGCGCGGTTCAGGCCGGCGCGCAGACTGACGATCTGATCCGTATAACCTTCGTAACTGTGGGTAGCGGCCTGGCGGGTACGCACATAGCGCTGGTAGCTTTCCTGCAGGGTAGCGATAACCTCATCAAGCTCCTGCAGATTTTTGTAAGCCTCGGTAAGGCGATCATCGAACTCGCGAGACAGACGAAACTTCAGCACACCTTCAAGGCGCGCAATCCGATCTTCGGTCTCTTCACTCTGCAGGCTGGGGTTGTATTCGAGAATATCGCGAATCTGTTGCAGAATCAGACGGGATTCGGTTTCGTCGCTTTTCGCGAGAAGCTCGGGGCGGCGGTTTACCAGCAGGTTTTCGATACGCATGGCGAGGCGCTGACGCTGTTCCAGCCGCATCTTGATACGCGCATCAATCTGCCGGAACTGTACATCCAGCCCCGGAAGGATGGGTTCGTAATAACTGCGGCGCAGGGCGATGATTTCATCAAAGGCATCAAGGCTTTGCAGCCAGTCTTTATTGCGCTCGAGCAGATCATTCAGGTCCTGATAATTACGCAGAAATTCCTGATAATCGTTGGACGCCATCAGATCGAGCAGGTAATGAGTTTCTGGTGCATCCGGAAGTTTTCGCAGCTCTACCACCCAGTTCTTCACCTGGCTAGCCTCTTTGCGGCGCAGTGCTTCAAGCAGCTTGCCTTCCCGAATACTGTTGATGGACCGGGTGAGCACGTCCACCTGATTGCCAAACAGGTCCAGAGCCTGACCGTAGTTCACTGCCGCGGTACTGTGCACCTCAAGCTTGCCGTAAGCATAGGGCACGGCCAGCATGGCCTCCTGCACCGCCGCATCGGTGGATTTGCGCTGCGTCAACAACTGCCAGGGCACCAGTGCACGGTCGTATCGGCCTGCATTGGCCTCTACCCAGCCGGCCCCCAAAAGCGCCTGATTCGAAAAAGGCCCACTCAGCTGCACACGGTCAAAGTAGGTGCGCGCGCGCTGGTACTCTTCGGCCTCCATCAACTGAAAACCAAGCAGCAGGTTGGTCTTGTCCTGCAGCGCACCCATGGCCGCGCCACTGCCCGCATTGCGGCCGAGGCTGTCCAACTCCAGAACACCGCGCTCGGTCTCCCCAGCTTTCAGCAGAGCAATACCGAGGTTGTACTCGACGAACCCCGCCAGCGACTTTTCGCCTTTGAGTTCTTTTAACAGTGCGACCGCTTCCTCAAAACGGCCCAGCTGCATGTATACGCGCGCGCGCAGGAACTGCTCTTCGGCACGCACACGCTCCGGTACACGCCCCTCGATCAACTCGAGAGCATGCAGCGCGCTGGCGAACTGTTGTTTGTGATAGTGAATTTTTGCCAGCCGATAGGCCGCTTCGTTCTTGATGGGTTGGGGAACATCACCCCGCAGCACCTGCTCCATGGCACGACCGGCTTCCCGGTGCATGCGATAGGACAGCTCCAGGTCCCCTACGGCAAATTCCGCCTGACCGAAATGCACGGAGAACGGGTCCAGCTCGGGGTCATCCAGAAGGCGAAACTGTTGCAGCTCGGTATCCAGCCCGGTGATCGCGTCGAAATAGTTATCCTGGTGCGCATTGAATAACGCTTCGCCAAAAAACAGGTCGCGAAGGTTATCGGTATACAGCGCGGTAGGATCTTCGGGCACTTTGGCCTGCACAGGCACGGCGCACAGCACAGTCAGCGCTGCGCCAGCAACCGCGCGGGCCAGACGGGAATTCATGCTTACCAGTCCTTGAAGTTGATGGCGGACTGGTTGCCGGCGATCTGGATCTCAACAAATTTGGGACCCACCGCTTTTTCCACACTGTAGCTGGCGGTTGCACGATATTCTTTGCCGGACTTGGACTTTCCGAAATAAGTGACTTCCAGGGGGTGGGTACCGGTCTGCACATTGGCAGTATGGATACGCTGTACACCACCCAGCTGCAGCGCTTCGATTTCGCGGTAAGTGTACAGATGGTGTGCGACCACCTGATTGTTGAGCTTCACCTCGACAGACTCGAGGCTGAATTCGGCACTATCAGGTAATGAGACAAACAGCGCCACCTGGGTATTGGAGGGGAACAACAGCTTCTCTTCCAGGCGATTAAGCTCGGATGTAAGACTGATCACATCCTTCTTCACATCCTGGATCTGCTCATCCAGGCCACGGATTTCTTCGCGGCTGACTTCCTGCGCATTGGTCATCACCGTAAGCATCAGCATAACGGTTGCCAACAGAATTCTGCACATATCCCTTTTACCTCGAAACTAACCCTGGAGAGGCTACCCTGGAAGCCTGCCCTGATATCCGGGCTCTTTTTTATTGGTCGTAATCACTCGACCGATTTTTGTCCGACTAACGTCGAATACGAGTACTTAGCGGGGCGATTGTATTGCAACCGGCGGGGGGGGATATGTGAGGCGCTTCAAAACTCGCGCAGAGAGTTAGAGAAGAATTTTTTCTTAAAATTCAAAGGACAAGAGAAAAAAGCTCGATTATGTGACAGGTTTCACGAGTACTGACAAAGGTGTTCACGTGCACCACATCACACTTTTCGCGGAATCAACGGAACCAGATCAAACTTTAAGCAGAATAAAAAATACCCTCTGAGAAGTTGCAAGGGGTACACCGCAAGCAAGTACTCACTAAACAGCTATTGGGACATCACCACTTTTTTAATGCATCGGCATCGCTGGACCGGGCCTCAACCCAGCTCCCCTCTTCCGCGCCCGTTGCGATCTCTTTTTTCCAGAAGGGCGCGCGGCTTTTCAGAAAGTCCATGATAAAGGCACAGGCATCCAGTGCGGCCTGACGGTGAGCGGAAGTAGTGCCCACAAACACGATTTCTTCACCGGCAGCCAATGGGCCATAGCGGTGGATGATACGCACCCGCCCCAGCGGCCATCGTGCCGCAGCCTGCCGGGCGATGTCGGTAAGTGCTGACTCCGCCATACCGGGATAATGCTCCAGCTCGAGCACGGCTACCGACTGGTGATCGCCGGTAGCACCTGGTGAGAAGTCTCTGACATTACCCACAAACATGGCCGTAGCGCCGTCCGCGGAATTTTCGCTGCGTAATAACTGGTACTCTGCACCCGGATCGAAACCTTCCGCCTGCACGGAGATAGAGATTTCCAATGGCATTTTCAGCCTCCGGTGACCGGTGGGAAAAAGGCAACTTCATCGCCGTCTCTGATAATAGCGTCCATGCTCGACAACTGCTGATTGAGGGCAACCTGCAGTTGATCGTTGCCGAGGGCGCTCTGCCAGACAGCCCCCTGCTCCGCCAGCCTATTGCGCAACTGGGTGATATCGGTAAGCCCGGTTGCATCCACTTCCACCGCCTCGCGCTCCAGCTGTTCCCGCAGGCTGGCGAAAAACAAAACCTTGATCACGATTTCTCCCCCTGGTTCTGTTCAGGTGTCCAGTGGCCGCGCTTGCCGCCAACTTTTTCCTGCAACCGTGTCGGGCCGATCACCATGGCGGGATCGACGGCTTTGCACATGTCATAGATGGTAAGGGCGGCCACGCTGGCGGCGGTGAGCGCTTCCATTTCCACGCCAGTGCGACCGGCGAGCCGGCAGTAGGTTTCAATATTGACGGTGTGGCTGGCCTCATCCAGGGTGAAGTCCACCTGCACCTTGGTAAGCGCCAGTGGGTGGCACAGGGGAATCAGGTCGGCGGTTTTCTTAGCAGCCTGGATGCCGGCAATACGTGCGGTGGCAAGCACATCGCCTTTCTTGTTGTTGCCGGCTTTCAACTGTTCGAAGGCTTCGGCAGACATGGCGACGGCGGATTCGGCGCGGGCGGAGCGGTCGGTGATGTCTTTGTCGGTGACATCGACCATGCTGGCTTCGCCCTGTTGGTTCAGGTGTGTGAGGGTCATGGTGTTCTTACTTGGGCAGCATTGAGCGAATTATTTAGTTAGATAGCCTACGAAATTGCAGGGCATGTGGGTTGCAGTTAATTGTTCGCGCAGCAGTTTGGTCCAGCCGGTTTTGCAGGCGCCGGTGGAGCCTGGGAGGCAGGCGACCAATGTGCGGTTGGCGATGCCGGCGAGGGCGCGGGACTGGATGGTGGAGGAGCCGATTTCCTCATAGCTGATGGAGCGGAACATTTCGCCGAAGCCGTCGATGTGTTTGTCGAGCAGGGGGGCGAGGGCTTCGGGGGTGGAGTCGCGGCCGGCGAAACCGGTGCCGCCGGTGGAGATGATGACCTGGATTTCCGGATCGGCGATCCATTGGCTGACTTTGGCGCGCAGGAGATATTTGTCGTCGATGACGATGGCTTTGTCGGCGAGGTTGTGGCCGTCTGCTTTCAGGGCTTCTACGAGGTAGTTGCCGGAGGTGTCGTTTTCTTCGGTTCTTGTGTCTGAGACGGTGAGGATGGCGATATTGAGTTTTTGATCTGGGTTTGTTGGGGCGTGGCTCATTGGCTTTTTGTGCTCCGTAGCTTTTTTGCTCTGACTAAAGTTCTGAGGCGAGCGGTCATCGGGTGAAAGGTTTCAGGACCGCTGTAGACCCATCCCTGGGCGCTGCGGCGCAAACATCCTGTTTGCGACGCTCCTGAAACCTTTCACCCGACGCCCGCTCTTCAATTCTGATTTATGTACTTCGTAAGCCTAAAAGCTCAACCACCGATGATCGAAAGGTTCTGAGTTCCGCCGGTATTCCCTTGCTGCAGATAGTGACTGACTTCTTTATTGCCAATCAGTGCCCGCACTTTTTCGGCCAGTGCGTCGGCGTCGCCTGTACGGATGGTTTCGCGCAGGTCGAGGCCTGCATCGCTGAACAGACACAGGTGCAGTTTCCCCTGGGCGGAGATGCGCAGGCGGTTGCAGCTGTTGCAGAAGTCTTTGCTATAGGGGGTGATGAGGCCGATGCGGCCTGCATAGTCAGGGTGGACGTATTCGCGGGCGGGGCCGGCGTCTAGGGCTCTGGGGAGAAGCTGCCAGCCGCTTTCTATCAGTTGTTGCTCGATGTCGCTGCCGCGCACATGGTTGCTGGCGAAGTAGTCGCGGTTGTCGCCGGTCTGCATGAGTTCGATAAAGCGCAGGGTGACGGGGGTGGTTTTTAGCCAGTCGAGGAATTGATGCAGTCGGGCTTGAGCACCATCGGAGAGCAGGACGGCGTTGACCTTGGTCTGGATGCCCAATTCCAGTGCGCGGTCGATGCCGGTACGGATTTTGGGCAGGCAGTCGTGGCCGGTAATGTGGGCGAATTCCGCATTATCGAGGCTGTCGATGCTGATATTGAGCTGGTGGAGGCCGCTGCGGTGCCAGGTGTCGATGACACTGGGGAGCCTGTAGCCGTTACTGGTGACGGCGACGCGCTGGATGCCGGGGGTAGCACTGGCAGCCTGGATAAGCTCCGGCAGGTCTTTGCGCAGGGACGGCTCGCCGCCGCTCAGGCGCACTTTCCTTGTGCCTAACATGGCAAAGGCACGCATAACGGTACCGGCTTCCGCGACACTGAGGTCGGGGGCCTTTCGGGTGGCCTGATAGCCGTCGGGCAGACAGTAGTCACAACGGAAGTTGCAGACGTCTGTTACGGACAGGCGCAAGTAATAGAAGCGACGGCCGTGACCGTCCTCCAGGGTTTCGTTCTGTTTCATCACCTTTCCAAATGCGGGAGGCCGTTCGGTTTCCCTCGCGACCCTGGCGGGCTGGCATTGCCGCCCGCGGCCTGAACCCCGTATCGGTGACTTAGGGGAGCAGGCTCGGTGTTTTCGTTCACTTCATGATATGCAATTTAGCGGCCAGGCGCTGCAATTACCGAGACTAGTCGACCTCCAGTATCTTCAGGGTATTGGTGCCACCGTGGGACTGCATGAGATCCCCGCGAATCAGTATGACCTGGTCGCCCGGCTTTACGATTTCTCTGGCTTTGAGTGTATCCAGGGCCCGCTGGTTCAATTCCCGATCCCCTTCCTTCTCTCCCGGCACAAACAGCACCGAGATGACGCCACGATACAGTGCCATACGGCGCTGGGCCACTGGGTCGTGGGCGAGACCGACGATGGGCAGGCCGGAGCGGATGCGCGAGGCGATCAACGGGGTATAGCCGGTCTGGGTCATACAGGCGATGGCGGTTACGCCGGCCAGATGGTTGGCGGCATACATGGCAGACAGGGAGATGGTTTCGTCGATGCGATTGAAGTCCTGGTGCATACGGTGCCCGGACTCTTGCGCCGAGCGCTCCCGTTCCGCGCCGAGGCACAGGCGGGTCATGGCCTCTACCGCCTCCACCGGGTAGTCGCCGGCGGCAGTTTCCGCAGACAGCATGACCGCGTCGGTCCCGTCGAGCACCGCATTCGCCACGTCGAACACTTCTGCGCGGGTGGGTAGCGGTGCGGTAATCATGGTTTCCAGCATCTGGGTGGCGGTGATCACCGCGCGATTCAGCTGACGGGCGCGTAGAATCATGCGTTTCTGCACGCCGATCAGCGCGGCATCGCCAATCTCCACCCCCAGATCGCCCCGGGCCACCATTACCGCTTCCGAGGCGCGAATGATATCGTCGAGGGTTTCCTCATCCGCCACGGCTTCCGCCCGTTCCACCTTGGCCACCAGGCCGATATGTTTACCCGCCTCACCGAGTAACGCGCGCGCTTCCTGCATATCTGCGGCAGTGCGCGGGAAGGAAACAGCGAGATAATCCACACCGATATCGATGGCGGTTTTCAGGTCGGCCTTGTCTTTGTCGGTCAGGGCCGCAGCGGAGAGGCCGCCCCCCTGTTTGTTGATGCCTTTGTTATTGGACAGTTTGCCCCCTACCACCACGGTGGTGTGTACCTCGCGGTCACTGACACGATTGACCTCCAGCACCACACGGCCGTCATCCAGCAGCAGCACATCCCCGGCAGAGACATCCCGAATCAGATCCTTGTAGTCACATCCCACCCGCTTTTCGTCGCCCTCGTTGGCGTCCAGGGCCATATCCAGTACAAACAGCTGCCCCTCCTGCAGATTGATGGCGTTATCGCGAAAGCGCGCGATACGGATTTTCGGGCCCTGTAGATCGCCGAGCGCGGCGACGGTTTTGCCGAGACGATCGGCGATTTCCCGCACCTGCTGCAGTCGGCGACGGTGGTCGTCGGCGGTGCCGTGGGAAAAATTCAGTCGCACTACGTCCACACCGGCCTTGAGCATTTTCTCTAGCACGCCGGGCTTGTCACTGGCCGGGCCCAGGGTGGCGACAATCTTGGTGCGGCGGACGGGGTTGGCGGTGCGCTGGTTGGCGGGTTTCTGGCTCATCAGGACCTCTTACATTTATCGCTACTTATCAAAGCACCGGACGGTGCCGCTACCGGGTGGACCATCACCTTATCGGCAACTTTCATAGCATCGCCCCAGTTATTTCGTTGGCGGCAAAATCAGGATCGCGCGGAAATCATTGACGTTGGTGCGCGTGGGGCCGGTGACAATCAAATTTTCCAGCTCGGCAAAAAAGCTGTAAGCATCGTTGTTGGCCAGGTAAACAGTGGGGTCCAACCCCTGCCGCTGCATACGCGCCCAGTCACCGGGAGCAAAAAAAGCACCGGCGTTGTCCTCGGAACCGTCTATACCATCGGTGTCCACCGCCAGGCCATAGATACCCTCGGCACCGGCGAGGCTGGCAAACAACCCTAACAGATATTCCACGTTGCGCCCGCCGCGGCCATTGCCGATGACCGTGACACTGGTTTCACCGCCAGAGAGAATCAGCAGCGGCACGGTGCTGTCAGCTTGCGCGGCCAGAGCCAATTGGCCGTGCTCCTGGCCCAGTGTTCTCGCCTCTCCCTCGAGGTTGTCACCTAGCACACGCACCTCAACACCGGCGACAACCGCAGCACTGCGGGCTGCTTCCAGGGCATCGCTGGCCTTTGCAAGCAACACCGCGGTATCCCGCGCGAAAGTGGCATCGTCGGGTTTTGGTGCATTACCGTCGTTCTGCAGGTGCCTGCGCAGGCTGTCGTCGGTCTCGATATCGTAGCGCTGCAGAATTTCCAGGGCGTCTTTTGGCGTGGAGTTATCGGGCAGGGTGGGGCCGGAGGCAATCAGGGTGGGCTCATCTCCGGGAACATCGGAAATCAGATAGGTCACCACCGGTGCCGGATGCGCCGCGGCGGCAAGACGCCCACCTTTAATGGCAGACAGGTGGCGCCGCACGGTGTTGATTTCCCGGATAGGCGCCCCGCTGCGCAACAGCGCCCTGTTAACCGCCTGTTTCTGTTCGAGCTTGAGGCCCGCTGCCGGCAGTGTCATCAGCGCCGATCCCCCCCCAGAGATCAGCGCGATCACGAGATCGTCCTCACCGAGGTCGCTGACCGCAGCCAACATCCGCCTGGCTGCCACCTCTCCCATATTGTCGGGCATCGGGTGGGAGGCTTCGAGCACCTCAATGGATTGGCAGTGGGCTCCGTGCCCGTAACGGGTAACCACCAGCCCCTCGATTTCCGCACCCGGGTATTTACCGGACCAGGCCTTTTCCAGAGCCGCGGCCATAGCTGCGGCGGCCTTACCCGCCCCTATCACAACGGTGCGGCCCGAGGGTGGTTCCGGTAAATGAGCGGGAATCAAACTGTCAGGGTGCACCGAGGCAATAGCTAGATCCGATAGCGCACGCAGCCAGGTGGTAAAGTCTTGTGGACATTTTAGAGTCGATAACGGGGGGAGTCTGTTCATCGATGCGGGCCTCAAGCTTGTTATCTAATTATCGTTTCATCCATGGCCTACCCGGCAACTTGCAATCAACAGGGGCATTTATCCGATAACGCGCTCGCCGGACCCTCGTGGAGAGTGTAGTGCAAGGTGCACAATGACCGGTGAGGAGAATGCGGTACCGGCAGCGGGCAGCCAATTCCTCTTCACCGGCAATGATGCAAAAACGGTTCCGATACGTGCGCACGCCAAGTTACAGAAACGCGAACTTGGCGATAAAAATGGCGCTCAGCACATACAGACTGACCGAGATCTTCTCGTGCTGGCCGGTGAAAAGCTTCATCGCGGTGTAGGTCACAAAGCCCAGAGCGATTCCATTGGCGATGGAAAAGGTAAGCGGCATCATGACCGCGGTGACGATGGCGGGAATGCTATCGGAATGGTCATCCCAATTGATATGGGCGAGGCCGCCCATCATCAGCATGGCTACGTATATCAGCGCTCCGGCGGTGGCATAAGCGGGAATCATGCCTGCGAGGGGAGCAAAAAACACCGCCAGCAGAAACAGCAGCCCGACGGTTACCGCAGTAAGACCGGTGCGACCGCCCGCGGCAACCCCGGAAGCGCTCTCCACGTAACTGGTGACCGGCGGGCAACCGACAAAAGCGCCCATGACACTGGAGGTGGAATCCGCCTTCAGTGCGCGCGGCAGGTTTTTGATCTGCCCGTGTTCGTCCACCAGGTGCGCGCGATGGGCCACCCCCATCAGAGTGCCTGCGGTGTCGAACATGTTCACAAACAGAAAGGCGAGAATGACACTGATCATTCCCACATTGAAAGCACCACTGACATCCATCGCCAGCCAGGTCGGCGCCAGGCTCGGCGGTGCAGACACCAGTCCCTGGTATTCGACCAGTCCGAAGGCCCAGCCAATGGCTGTCACCCCCAGCATACTGAACAGGATCGCACCAAACATCCGGCGGTAACTGAGGATCGCTATCAGCAGAAAGCAGAGCGCGGCGAGCAGTACCGAGGGCTCCTTGAAGCTGCCCATTGACAGTAGTGTCGCCGGGTTATCCACAACGATTCCCGCGGTCTTGAGGCCAATCAGCCCCAGAAACAGACCTACGCCGGCCCCCATAGCGAAGCGCAGGCTCATGGGGATACTGTTGAGCAGCCACTCGCGGATTCGCGACAGGCTCATGATCATAAAGAGCACACCGGAAATAAATACCGCGCCCAGCGCAATCTGCCAGCTGTACCCCATCTCGCCGACCACGGTATAGGTAAAAAAGGCATTGAGCCCCATCCCCGGCGCCAGCCCCACCGGCCAGTTGGCGTAAAAACCCATCAGAAAACAGGCCAGGGCGGCGCCGATACAGGTCGCGACAAACGCAGCCCCGTGATCCACACCGGCCTCCGCCATGATATTGGGGTTCACGAATATCACGTAAGCCATGGTAACGAAGGTGGTGACACCCGCGACCAGCTCGGTCTTTACCGACGTCTTGTGCTCACGCAGCCTGAAAAGGCGGTCGAGAAAACCGTTGCTCTCTAAATTCACAGCGCTCTTTGCCGAGTGGTTCGGCCGGTTCTGGAAACGCCCCGGTGCCCGGCGTTTCAGTGAATGATGATGTCAGTATCGTTCGCTATTCCTCAGAGCAGGCTCTGTGCTCAACGGCGTCGCTGACCGACTGTCTGTTCCGGTCTGTCATTCCTGTTCTGGCTCCGGCTCCTGATTGAGCCCATCCTGGGGTACCGATTCAAACGGCGGTACGTCGAGACCGCAGCCTCGCAGTATCACCTCGATCAGGAACCTTGCCGCATGGTCAAAGTCTTCCTGGGTATACTCGGCCTTGGCCTCGATCACCAGAATCTGCGTCTGGAAGTCTGCATAGTATTGCGTGGAAGACCAGATCAGCAGGATCAACTGCACCGGGTCAACGGGCGCCATCTGCCCATCGTCGACCCATTGCTGAATCACCCCGGCGCGGTCGCGCACCCAGTCCCGCAGCCCCGAGCAGATATGCTCCTTAAGTATCGGCGCCCCTTTGATGACCTCCAGAGCAAACAGGCGCGACGCCTGTGGGTGGGTGCGGGACATTTCCACCTTGACGCGAATAAAACGCGCCAGTGTCATGGCGGGGTCATCTTCTGGTCTGATAGACGCGAGCATCGCATTCCAGCGCTCGATGATCGACTCGAACAGTGCGATATACAGACGCTGCTTGTTGCTGAAATAGTAGAGCACATTGGACTTGGGAAGCGCCGCACGCTCCGCGATCCGCTGGATCGTGGCGCCGCGAAAACCGTGGCGCGCAAACTCTTCCTCCGCTGCCGCCAGGATCAGCTCGCGGTTGCGCTCTCGAATCTTGCCAGCGCGCTTTGCAGGCGCGGGCGCGGGCTTAGCACCACCTGGAGTAACGCGGAAAGACGGGTCGGATGAGCGGGACATGGATCCACTGCGGGTTTTTTACACTTGTTTGACAATAGTGCAGTTTGTGAGCAGTGGCAAAAATGAGGCCTAACAAAAAGACCGGCCAATTGGCCGGTCTTTGCTGTGATATTTATTCAGTCTGCCAACAAGTCGATGGCGGTCAATGCCGAGCCGGAGACATACAATACCCCCTCGTCGCTGAGACTGAGTGCACCGGAGGCCGCGTAGGACCACACGGCGTCCCGGTTCTGCAGATCAATGGCGTAGGTTGTGGTGGCGCCCCCCACAAACACGTGCGTACGGGTAACCACGATATTTGACGTCAGGGATTCGCTTGCCTCGTAATTCCACAAGACCGTGCCCGTCGACTCGTCAATGACCTTCAGTATTCCGGATTCAATGGCAAAGATCTGGCCCAGATGTGATGAGGGCTGCCCGGTATAGTTCCCCGAACGCTCCCACAGAATGGCTCTCTGCTCCAGATCAAACACCACCAGAGTACCGCGCTGGATTGCTACCGAGTTTCCAATCCCGGTCAGCACCGTCGCCATCCCCACGTCATAGCCACCCCAATCGAAGCTGGGGAAATCAATGCGATAGGCGAGCTCACCGGTCAGCCGGTCGTAGGCGGCAAAATCCGTGATGAACGCATACACATACTGATCATCCACCGCGGGAGTAAAGCCGTCATATTGCGCCGTATTGGCAAACCAGTTTTCGCTGCCGGTTGCTGCATTGTGGGAATACATGCCCCCGTAATACCCACCCGCGATGTACAGCTGCCCCGCGAAAGGTGTGGGAGCCAGGTAGCTGGACCACTGATTTCTGTACGCGGTAGCAAAGTGTAAAGCCCCGGTCTCGGCATCTAGACCACGGATAAAGGAATCCCCGTGGCCCCCGCTCTGAACGTACACGCGGCCATCAGCATACGCCGGGGGATTCAGGCTGTTGATATCGTCGTAGGCTTTTTCCCAGCGTATTTCACCGGTTTCCGCATTCAGTCCGTATATCCGTTGATTACTGAAGTAGCTGTCACTGGAGACAAAAACCCGACCATCGCCCGCGGCCACGGAGTGAAGCCTGGAAACATCCGGAAAGCTCTTGCTCCAGCGCAAGGTGAAATCAGCCTCGTCCAGATCCCACGGTGTATAGCCGGTATGATCTGCTCCCCCCTGGGCGCTCCCCCAGACCACCGGCATCGGGAAGTCCAGCTCATCCGTCGGTGACGTATGCGCGACATACTCCTCGAGATTGGTAAAGGTATCCGAATCGAGATCTCCCGCCGCGTCTTCCGGCGCGTTCGGATCCAGCGCAAACTCGACCTCCCAACTGTCCGGCATGATGTCGCCATCGGTGTCTTTCAGCAGCGGTGACGAAGCATGCACGACGTATTCATCGTAATCCGTCAGGCCATCACCATCGGTATCCGCCAGGATCGGTGAGGTTCCGAGTACGGATTCCTCGAGGTTGGTCAGCCCATCGTCATCGGCATCATCAGCGGCGTCATTTACCAGCACATTCAGACCGTGGGTAACCTCGTAAAGGTCGCCCATGCCGTCCTGGTCGGAATCACTGGCCAGGGGATCAGAACCATGAACCTCCAACTCCTCCTGGTCGCCAACACCATCACCATCGGAATCCGTGAGATTAGGGTCGGTACCGGCGGCCAGCTCTTTGTCGTCGGTCAAACCATCCCCATCGGAATCCGGGTGCAACGGATCCGTGCCATGCACCAGTACTTCATCCCCATCGCTGACGGTATCTCCATCTGTGTCTGTCTTGTCCGCACGGGTGCCCAGGGAGAACTCCTCCAGGGCGGTCAGATTGTCCAGATCATAGTCCGATGACGCATCCGCGGGGTTGTTGGCATCAAGCCCATTGGCGGCCTCCCACCAATCCGGCAGGCCATCGCTATCGCTATCCAGGTGCGGGGTGAAATCGACAAACTCGGCAAAGACCGACAGGCGGGAGAACCCGATGAGATCTCCATTCACCAGTACCACATTCTCGAAGCGGGAAGACAACAGCAGATCACCGTTGCTCCGCAGGGAGATGTCATAGAAGCTACCGCCCACCTCCAGCTCAGCCTGATGATTTCCGAAGGAGTCGTACTTGTGGACATCCCCGCTCCAGTCCGCAATAAACAGCTCGCCAGCGCTATTGACGGCAATAGAACGGCCCTCATCCACCGTGAGCTCCGATACTAACGTCATGGTGTCCGGGTCGAACTTATCGATGACTCGCCCGGTAAAACCATAAAGATATCCGTCTTCGCCAACGGTCAGGTCGATATAACCATTGCCACTGACAAAATTGAACGAGCCGTCACCCAGGTCAAACTCAACAATGCCCTGATTGGGGCTTCCCGAGGTCGCCATATTGGTGACGAATACCCGTTCTCCGATCGCATCGATCCCTCCGTAGGTACCGTTGTTGATGGTGGACCATCCCGGTGCGGTGTAATGCTCCCACTCGTGATCCCTGGGCGAATAAATACTGAGCTTCGGTTCGAAGGTGCCATTGAAGACGGCCACACGGCCATCAGCGAGAACCGCGATATCCCGCGCCTCTTCGATGTAAGCACCCTGACCAGCAACCTCCACCTCCTTCAGAAGTGTGGCGTCGTAATCGTAGAACTGAATTTTGTTGTCATTGGACGCGACAAAGCTCGCCCCCATTTCAAATACGTTGTCCAGCGGTGCCACAACGAAATTATCCAGATACACCGAACAGTCATCACTGCTACTGGTGATGGAAATTGTCAGCTCTCTGTTGCCGGCTGCCAACGACAGTTTCTGGGTCTGCCAGATTGACTGCGGAGGGTAACCACTAAAGACCTGCTCACCATCCACCCGGATAGACACATTTTTGTCGTAGTAGTTGTAGCAATCAGAGACCATATCGAAACGGACCTCCACCGGAGCAAAGGTTCGCTGCCAGGTGATGGAGGCATCGCCACCAAAGGAAAGCGCGTAGTCACCATGACTCGCCGTACCTTGCACCACGGACATGCTGCCCGGCGCCGAGGCCACCGCCAACTCCGGCGGTACAGTGCCATCCTCGAACGAGAAGTACGCATCTTCTACGACTTCAGGTAACGAATTGATGTCCGCTGCATCAGTCCCGTTGATGTACTCGATATAGTTGGCAACGCCATCCCCATCCAGATCGCCTTCCATATCGTCGGCACTGGTCGGATCCAAACCGGCAGCCAGCTCCCATGCATCGGACATGAGGTCGCCATCCGAGTCCTGCGCATTCGGATCACTACCGACAACAAGCACTTCATCGCCATCACTCAGGCCATCCGCATCAGAATCGGCTTCCGTTGCGGAGGTAGACGCAGCGAACTCATCCAGATTCACCAGGCCATCGTCATCCGGGTCCAGCGCAGCATCTGAGGCATCCTCATCACTCAAGCCATATTGAAGCTCCCACCAGTAGGGAAGCCCGTCCTCATCCGCATCGCCCAAAAGTGGTATTTTTTCGAATACCATTCCGCGGGTAGCGTCCTCTTGCAGGTAGACAAGACCTTCGTCGTATTGCTGGACCTGCCGGGCATCCACTTCTCCTAATTCCAGGGTAAGCAAGGGTGCTTTCAAGTCAGCATCGTATGCCACCAACCACAGGTCGCCCTCGTTCTGAAACAGAATCACAGCCAGGTCCTGCCACCAGAACCCCTCTACGGGATAAAACGCGCTACTCAGCGCTGGCCAGGATTCGGAAACGGGTAACTGCTGCACGTAAGGCAAGCCATACAAATCACGTACCACCGTGTTGCCGCCTGCGAGAATACGGGATTCATCCGGAGATACTGCAACAAATGCAGGTAAGCCTGGGCTGTCAAAACGCGCGCTTTGGGTACCTCTGAGATACCCGCCTTGCGGATCAATAATTCCGCTATTTAATTGGCCGCCTAGACTGTATCGGTTCCAGAATATACGGCCGCTTTCATGATGATATTCAGGCTCGACTGCCTCGCCATAGAGCGAGAAATCACCGAGCTTGTCAAACATTGAATCAAGCACATTGAACTTGCGGTCCCCATAGGGGGTGGATTCCGTCACCAGAAGATGCGGACCGGCACTAATCAGCCCAAGGACCGTTCCACTTGCGCGGAATACGCGTTCTGTCGACAGGGGTAACACGCTGACAACCCGGTGAACCCCGCCCTCGATATCGGCAATCAGGATATCGCCCGCATCCGTCACCACTGCAGATATAGCGCGCACACCACCCAGCACACGGGAAAGTGGGATCGGATTCAGGAGTGCATCAGTACTCACATCCCAACGGTAAATTGACTGGTCATCGGCAGAAAATGCGTAAACGATATTCTCGTGTAAGACTGATTGCTCTATCTCACCGATAACCAGAGCACTGGCAACATCGCAAATGGAACCACTGCCCTGGGACGCTTCCTGGCACGCCGAATCTTGCGGATAGGCATCCAGAGACAGCCCGCTCGTCGAGTCGGATCCACTGTAGCCAGTGTTCCAGCTATCCGGCCAGCCGTCACCGTCCGAGTCCAGTGAGGCGGCAGGGTCCAGCGGGAAATGGTCTGCGAGATTCTCCACTCCATCGCCATCTTCATCACGATCGGTAGTAAAGGTATGGAAGAGGTAGTTGCCAGACGCTTCGCGAGTAACAAGAAAGTAATCCGTACCCCGATCCAACAGTGTATTGGCAGCGCCATTAAACGTTTGCGTCTGGTAGAGCGCGCTGTGCGATGTATACGCACTCACCGTAGTGGCGCCCTGCCCATTGGTAGCCACCGTCACCAGATCACTGCCGTTATACACTCCGCTGGCAAAGGCGTTCACCATCCGATCGGAACGCTTGTGACTGAACATGTCATATTGCACGCCCGAGCCGGAAACAACCTGATTGACGTTGTCGAGCACGAGCAATGGGCCGTCAGGGAAATACTCCCAATCGTAGGAATAAACAAAGGCACTATCGAAATGCCCCGAACTCGAGTTGATTGCGTAATAGGCCAGGCGATAGGGCGTAGAATAGCCATAACGGAAATACAACCGATCCTGTGAATCCGACCAGGCAGAAGCGAGAATTTCAGACTGGTAATCCATCCGGTGCATCAGCTGCCCGGACTTGGACAGCGTCAGGTGTGTTTTACCTTTGCCATCTTCACCTGTAACAAAAAGGTAGTCGCCGGCCGCCGCGAGATTGACCGCGGGAAAGCCAAGCCTGGCCAGTAACTGCAGCGAGTTTTCATGCAGATAGCGGATAGCCCCATCCGGATACGCGATATAGGTTCTGCCGTGATCCTCGTGGGCGAGAACGGCGTTGGGGGATACCCCATCCACAGCGAGATCGATTTTCTCTTCAATTCCGCCGGACGCGAGGACATAGCGGAACATGGTCAGCTCGGTGTCATCCCGGGCCACCAGCAGTACACTGTCATCGGCACCGGTAATACCCTGCGTCACCTCGTAATCGGCAAGCGCGGTCAGGTAACACTGGCTGCCATTACCATGCGCCGCGTCACTGCAGCTGCCATCGAGCGGATAGGCATCGCCATTGTCACCGACACCATCGTCGTCGCTATCGAGCGACTCTGCCGGGTCGCGCGGGAAAGCGTCCGCTACATTCAGGATGCCGTCCCCATCAATATCCTCATCCACCACATCTGGCCGGCCATCACTGTCCATATCCGGGCCCAATGCGGCCAGAACAGCTACAGAGGGAGCTTCCACCAACACATCCACATTGGTCGAAGGTGCAATATCCGCGGCTTCATTCAACAGGATCTGTGCAGTCTCACCGGCCAGGTAATCGTCCTCACCCCGCAAAGCGCCAGTACCGGGAACAGGCAACTCACCAACCACCTGTCGCGCCGCTACTGCGAACACCTGCTGGCTTCCGTCCTTTGCTTCTTGTCCTGGCAGCGGACTGTTTCCGTCATACTGGCCGTCGAGCAGATCAGCAGCGATCCATTCGATTACCTGAGTGACCGGCAGCCCCAGCTCCTGTGCGACGGCCCAGATCAGAGCAACCTGCGCTTCCATTGCCGTGCGGTAATCAAGCACCTCCTGAGTAACCGGTATTCCGGAAATAGGCAGAGGTTGCTGGGCAAACAGATCAATGCCTTCCAGCTGCCCGAATCCCAAGGCGGCAGCAACGGTAGTAGAGAACTGTTGCAGACTATCCGTAACCGGTTGTGAATTGCCCTGTGCGCCATGCAGCCGCATCATCTCAAGCACCAGCGTGGTGCTGATCGTGGCATAGACGGGTTCAGCGCTTTCCAGGGCCTCGCGGGAAGCGAGTGTAATCAGAGTACTGATCACCGGAGCCTGCCCGGTAGAAATGTCGATGGTGTCGACGTCTGCGGCAACCTCTACCAGGAAGTAGTCACTACCGTCCAGCTCGAATTTGACACCGTCAAATGCGCCGGTGCCCCCGGTACTGCCACTGGCAAGTAGATCACCCTTGAGGCTTCCACCACTATTGAGCAGGGTATAAACACTGACTTCTGCGTCACTGAGAGGGCCCTTGATCGCATGACCATTCAGGATTACAGGCTCTGCTGTGGGCGGAGGTGGATTGGTGCCCGGCCCAGAAGGGTCGCCAGAGGAGCTGCCGCCCCCGCCGCCCCCGCCACAGGCAGCCAGCAGTCCCACAGATAGCAGCAACAGGCCGCGAGAAAAGATCGTTTTTGTTTTGATTATCATCGCCCCAACCAGAATCGAAGTACGTTTTTTGCACAAAAGGCCCCCAAAACCGTACAACTGGCATGGAATCCCCCAAGAAAAGCAACCACGTAAATTACGCCAAACCGGACCCTGAGCGCAATTACAAGTGATTACACACTTCGCCCATAGCCCTCATCAGGCGGCCACACCGGTATGCCACGGAAAATCCTTTCGGCTGGATAACTTCTCTTACCGAGAGGGTGCCAGTAAAATCCGCCCTCTTAATTTGTCAGCATCGATACCGGAGCACCTCCCCATGGGCCGAGCCTACCAGAACCGCAAAGAATCCATGGCCAAGACCTCGAACATGAAGGCCAGGGTCTACAGCCGTTATGGCCGCGAGATCTACGTGACTGCAAAGTCTGGCGGTGTCGACCCGAACGGTAACCTGGCCCTGCGCAGCCTGATCGACCGCGCCAAGAAAGACCAGGTACCCTCCCACGTCATTGAGAAGGCCATCGACAAGGCCAAAGGCGGCGCCGGTGAAGACTTCTCCCGCGCCCGCTACGAAGGCTTCGGCCCCGGCGGCTGCATGGCCATCATCGAATGTCTCACTGACAACCCCAACCGCACCTTTGGCGATGTGCGTCAGGCCTTCACCAAAACCAAAACCAAAATCGGTACCGAAGGCTCCGTCAGCCATAGCTTCGACCACCTCGCGATCCTCGCTTTCAAACACGACGACGAAGAGGCGGTGCTGGAAGCCCTGATGGAAGCGGATGTGGACGTCACAGACATCGAAAACGAAGACGGCAAACTCACCGTCTTCGCCCCGCATACGGACTACGCCAAGGCCAAACAGGCCTTGACCGAAGCCTTTGGCGAGATTGATTTTGATGTGGATGAGATCCAGTTTGTGCCGCAGACCTATACCCAGGTCAGCGGAGATGACGTGGCGCTGTTTGAGAAGTTCTTGAATATGCTTGAGGATCTGGAGGATGTGCAGGCGGTTTATCACAATGTGGAGAATGTTTGAGCTGCCCTCAATTGCATCGCGAATAAACACTGAATTCATTTAAGCACTGGCCCAAAATCTAGTTTGGACCAGTGCTTTTAGAAATCTTATAGGATCCGGCGCTACATCACTGATTTATTTCTGATACCTACTCCACAATTGCTTTTAAGAGCACGTCCCGCCCATCAGAATAAAATTGAATATCAATCTTGGTCGCCATGTCATCCGACAGGTCAAATAACTGCCGGCGGCAGGCAACGGGCATCAGCAGTGCAGTCGCGCCCTTTTCCACGGCGATTTCCGCAATCGTCACCGGATTGTGGATCGGCTCCACGGAGCCTCCCAGATTAATCTCACCCACAATGATCAAACCGCCGCGCACGCTTTTCTTAAGTAGCGCCGTGCTCAATGCGACCAGAGACGCCATGCCGAGCTTGGCACCCGATTTGGAGGCGTCGAATGCTCGCAACTGAACCGTAAACTCGTGGTGGCGCGGATCCTTGTCTCCCACCAACTGCGCAGACCGGGCGTACAGGTTCTGCTCCGCATAACCGATGCTCTCCTTGAACGCGGGCGGTACTGGCTTGTTCAGGACCTTGACGCCGGACCCTGGACCCTCGTTCACCTCAATCCGGTACAGGCCGGGATGTTCCTCACCGCCTCCCGGAGAGATGGTCCATACCTGGCCAGGCTCCAGGGGATCGTCACCAATGCTGTTCTCGCTCTGAAGCTCCGGGGTGGAAACAAACTTCTCGACACCGTCGGCGCCCATGACATAGCTGAAATGGGTATTCCTGAATTCTGCCGCACCAATCCGCTTCTGCTGTTCCTTCACCCGACGCCGGGCTTCCATGGCAATGCGAACGGCCCATTCGATATCTTCGTCCGAGACCTCATCGTCACCGGGATAAAGCAGCTTGAGCAGGCCGCTGACCGTTTTGTTCACCGCATTGGTATCCCGCCCAGACAGCGCGCCACCAAAAAACACCCGGTTCTGAATCAGGCTGACCCGGCTCTGATTGCGCAACTGGCTCCAGCACTCCGACAGGAAGTCGCTGACCAGGCCGAAATGGTCGGTTAATAGCTCCTTACTGATTTTCGGCACGTCCCAGCCTGGCAAGAAGGCGTGGATACGGTCCATGAAAGCCGTATCATCCTTCATTTCCGGGGGCATGGGGCCGAACAGGTGGCCTATCCGCTGCTGATGTTCCACATCCACGTCAAAGTTGCCCACCAGTACGATGCTGCCATCGGCTCGAATGTTTTCCTTGCCACGGCTGAACTCACCCGACTCCATGTAGCCCTTCATGATGTTCACGCCGTCCTTCTGGTCGAAGGAAATACCCGAGACCTCATCGAAGCAGACCACGTCGTACTGACAGACCAAACCCCGCTGGCCGCTGGCGTTGTTGACGAACATCTTGGCCACGGTGGCTTTCCCACCGGAAATCAGGTGGGCGTAGGGTGACACCTGCTGGAACAAATGGCTCTTACCGGTACCCCTGGGGCCGAGCTCCACCAAGTTATAGTTACGCTCAACAAAGGGCACCATACGCAACAAAATTGCGTCCTTTTGCCGCTCCGACAAGCCGCTGGCCTCAATCCCCGTGGACCTTAGCAGCAGCTCTTTCCACTCCTGCGTCGTAAATTCCTTCCGGGCCTCTGCAAGGGTATCCAAAACGTCGCGCTTGGAGAGCTGGATCTCCCGCAGGGCTTCGACACCGAAGGGGCGACCATTACTTTCCTGGGCAATGGCAGCATCGTAATTGAGCGTTACCTCGGCATAGAAACCGCCGGTCAGCATCCGCTCATGCTCGTTTACCAAAGACGGTGAGATCCGCACGTCGTTCAGGCGGAGGCTGGGGAGGGACGCGATATAGGAGTCTGTTTTCGCATCCAGGCGGGCGGTAATCAGGTCGATGATTTTAACTTCACCGTTCTCCCTGGCCCGGGCTTTGAACAGCTCCTCCTCACCGGCCTTGACGGTGCGAGACTTGAGCTGCCGCTGCACGATCTCCAGGCCTTCGTTGATCTCTTCCTGGTCGGTGCTTGCGCAATATCGCCCGAGCAGGAACTCAACTACATAGGTGGGTACCGGGAATTGGCGGCTGAAGGTTCGTACCAGGTCCTTTCGCACCAGGTAGCCATCCAGGGCCGTTGCGGCCTTTCTGTCGATTTCGTCCAATTCCATCACATTTGCCTCTTAAGAAAGAGCCCCACCAATCACGGTGCCCGTCTGGGCAACCAGAGAACCATTTTCGTCGAGCAGAACAACCACCGCTTTCTGCCCTTCCAGATCTTCATTTTCGACAACCACGGAAGCGGTGCCATTGGCCTTGAGCGGCTTCGAGCCAACCACCACACTGCTGGCCGCTTCACCCGCGCGGGTACGGATATCCAGCGTGAGCCCTGAATAGTCACCGGCTACCGCCACCGTACAGCGCAACCCCTTCCACACCAGGTCGGTAAACTCGATAGCCCCTTGGGCGGAGGCGCCGCCAGTCACCACCAACTGGAGTGTCAGGCACTCTTGTAGGCTTAGGCCGCCGTGAGCATAATCCTCGCCCTTCTTGAAACAACTGACGCCATCGGCCAGGGCAAAGTAGTGGCTAGGGTTCCAGTACCAGGGGAAGAGTCGCTCCTGGGTTTCCGCACCAGCCTTCAGCGCGGCACAGCGCCCCCATTTGCTCTCAGCCAGTACGCTGGGCAAATCAATTTTGGGTAGCCCCCCGGGCAGAAGCAGCCAGCCGTGATCGGTGACGACACGCACACGCTTCCAGCCCGCCGCCAACAGCTCAGTAATGCGGTTCTGCACTTCATTCAAAAGGCTTTCCAAGTGTTTGGCCAGCTTCCAGCCACGGTCGTGACCTTCATGGTCGATGTCGCCAAACTCACACCAGGCGAAACCTTCCCCCTGGCCGTCCTCTGTTCGATCCAGCAGCGTCCAGCCGGCGTCCTTCAGCAGTTTCTTGAGGTGATAGCCACCCTTGAGGGACTGGCCGGTCGCCGCCACGGCGGGCTCGAAATCCGCGCTGCCATCGTCCCCCCGAATTTTATCCCGGACTGGCGCCACCGCCGCCTTGCCAGTGGCGGTGACGCTGGGCAAAGCGGCCCAGGTGGGCGCCTCGTCCACATCCAGCCCTGAAGCTTCTAGCATCTCTGCCAGCCGCTTGCCCGTATCAAAGCGCAGCCCATCGACAAACAGCACACAATCCCCGGGACTGGCCGGAAAGGGGGGCGCTGTTATGCAGGAGCCACCCGGGTAGGATGCGCCATCAACGATCTTCTGCAAGTAGCGGGCGGATTCTTCCAGCCACGGAAGGTAAACCGCCCGGACTGCCGTTGTGACAGCCTCAAAGTCAGACGTACTCTCCACCTGGGCCAAGGCGCGCATTACGCCGTCATCCACTTTCCAGCCGGCGTTGGTATACCCGTCTGTCAGATCATCCACAGAGCCCGCCGCCAGAGACGATTTTGCATAGTTGGCCATGGCGGCCAAGTGTTCCAGTGCACACGCCAGCGGAGCTTCCCCTAGCTCCGCCCATACCAAGGATCGCCTGCCGCCGTGTATCTGTTCGAGCTCCAGTATTCTGGCCCGTGCCTGGTGCGCAGGAGCCTGGGCCAGAGCCAGCAAGTCACGGCGCAGGTGGTCTTCCTGGCCCTGGTTCCACTGAGGCCAGCCGCCCGCTACGGTTTCATCGGCAAACAGATCAAAGGCCGGCGGTTGGCATTTGCGAATTTGGGCCGGGATATGGGGGTAGCGGTGGGGCGCCTCGCAGAAACGTTGCCAAACCGCCTGCCAAGGCCCCTCGTGGGCCGCAAGCTTGGCACATCCTGCCAGCACCCCCTCATGCTGTGGGTTGAAAGCCAACTGGGAGGTGCATACCGCCACGAAAGCCTGCCATTCGTTCTCACCCCTCGCGGCCTGGAACGCATCGCCCTGGTCCAGCCATAGCAGCAGATCCCGGGTGGGATCACCGCCGGTTAACAGGGTATTGAAGTAGTCCTTATCCAGGCGCTTACCTTTGAGCAAATCCACGTCTTCGTCGAGCAGTCGGTACAGCGCCAGTTGCATGGCGTGTCGGGTTTCGCTGTCCTGCGCTACATCAAGGCCAAGACCACCCTGGTCCGACTTGAGATAAGCAAGGATGGTCCAGTCCTTGGCATTCACCTGGGACCAGATCACGCCACGGTATTGCAACTCAGCCAGCGGCTTGAGCAAGTCCGGGCAACCTTCCACCGCCCGCAGATCCTGACGGCTGACGCCGGGCAAGTAGAGAATGGGGATCGTCCCATCTGGCCGGGACACATCATCCACCAAGCCGGCGATCACGCAGCGCAGCCAGATCGCTGGGCCGGTGCGTTTTTCGGGGGCATAGTCACCCAGCACCAGAAGCTCCGGCAGTTCCGCCTGAAGGACTGGAATAACCGCTTCCCATTGCCGGTCACGGTCTGGCCAGAGGAGGCAGGCAGGGGCAACCTGGATATCCGGGTTATAACCCCCCGCATCGCGAATGGCCGTCAGCAGACAATCGAGCGCTTTCATACGATTCCCTGTCTTGTGGCCCTAAAATAAAAAAAGCTTCCGATCAGCATGCTTTCAGATCCCACTTCTCAACCAATAGGTCTAACAGCTCACTTTGCCTTCTCGCTACAATGTCCGGCGTCCATTCCTGCTCATTGAGAACTTGAGTCGTAAGCGTGTAAGAGCTAACGCCTGATCTGCCCCGGAAATAGGCATCTTTCTTGCGGTCAAAGTCATAATTTTGAGCCTGAGAGTTGCGCCGCTTGTTCAAAGGGACGAGATTCGCCAAGCGGTGAACCCAGACTTCCCTTGCCTGAGCGTCTGGCCAATCTGTTTCCCACTGGCTCTCTTCGCTTACCGTTTGTGGCAAAACGTGCTCAATGGTTAGCAGGCTCGCATCGTAACTGGCTGCCCCATCCGACAGAAACGAGTCCAACCGGAGAATCAGGTAATTTCTCCTTCGAGCTGTCAGTGTGTAGATACCGCCATCCAGGACTTTCTTCATTGCCTGCTTTTCGTCCTCGGTTAGCAAAACCGCTTGCACTGGGTTATCGGCACTGTGAGCACCCATCAACTCCGAGATCACCTTGGAGTACCGTTCAATCCTCTCATTGACGTTCTTTGCCGTCAGATGCAGGCACGCAGCAAGCCGCTCAAGTTTTTCCATAAACCAGAGAACGTAATCAGGTCTGTTCTTCTGTTGGGACAAGAAAAGCATTGCCGGCGGTACCCAATCAGAGTTGTCGATTCGGTTTAGCCAACGCAGGTAGGTATTAATCTTTTGAGCATCCACCTCGGCCTGATAGCTTGCAGAGCGCAGGATCGATAAGGCTTCCGCATAGGGTTCCAATACATCATCCACCAAAGCTTTTGGCGAAGACACATTGGATAGAACATGCTGCCGAAACTCCTCCAACAGAGCTTTCTTGGCTTTTTCGCGGGCGTAAACCATTCGAACGTAGGCGAACAAGTTATTAAAGCCGGCACGGCCAAGCTCAACCTCCATGTCTTCCCATTTCTCGTTGTAGAGCTCCTGTTCCTCCGATGATTCAATCGCGCCAATAATGTCGGCCTTGATGATATCGGTAGGCTGCAAATCAAGACCACGACTGTTCATCACAGAGAAAACCCGAAATGCGGACTGCTGGCTGGGCGTGGAAACTGCCACCAGAAAGCAGCGCTGCAGCAGGAAACCGACAAACCCCTCAAGTGAAGTCGCATCGTCACCAAAGGAGCGATCTATCCGGCTCAGCAGAAGGCGGGCGTTGGCCTGAATGTTTTTTCGGGATTCGTTCTGAAGTGACTCAGTATTGAGACCCAGCAACTCATCAAACTGAAGCGTTTGCACGTACTTCGCAAAAAACTCTTTATCCCGCTCACGAAGCGTGAGACGAGGTTTTGCGGCTAACTGCTCAAATTTGTTCCCGGCTTCGACAATGTAGTTTTTAAGCAAGGCTCTATCGTCTGGGGCCGAGCGTGCAGCCAATGCGGCAAGCAAAACAGTGAGGGTTGTCAGTCGCTGTTGACCGTCAATGACTTCAGCCGCAGGCTTCCCCTCCTCCTTGATCAGTACGATGCTACCGAGAAAGTAGCCCTCATCCAGTTCAGAGCGGTAGAAGTCATACAAGTCATCGAATAACTCTGATGCCTGATCTACTGTCCAGGCATACGGGCGCTGGTAGGAAGGGATGACATACTCGAACTCTGAGCTGAAAATTTTAGCCAACGGATACTCAGCGCCACTGATCTTTTTCGCCATGTCAGACTACCTTCGCTTTGTTGGTTTGTTCTCGCGCAACCTGTTTCTCTGCCAGGGTCAGATGATGATCATTAATCCGCTCGCCACCAAAGGTTTGATACCAGGGCGCTGACTCAACATCCTTGCCACGGTCTTTGGTCCATTTGATGTTGGGTTTGTCGCGCAGGATGCCGGCGCCTTTCTTTTTGACGTCGCCTACGGTCATGAAGGGGCGTATATTCAGGCGGACGCCGTCGTTGAGGTCCGGGTCCCAGCCTATGGGTTGTTGTTCGATGGGCTTCCAGCGGACGAATATGTCGTAGGGGGCTTCGCCTTCGAGGATTTGCTCCAGCTTCTTTTTCAGGGATTCAGCGGCGGCCAGGCGCTCCTCGGCGCCGTCTACACCGCTGGACTGGTCCTGCTTCTGGCGGCTGATCCAATCGCCCAGGTAGGTGTAGATCAGGGTTTCCAGATTCTTGCGGTCAAGTTTGTGGTAGTTGACCAGGGCGGCGAAGCCGTCGGGCAGGCCATCCCAGAGGTGCCAGATAAAGGGGCGGTGCTGGAAGAGTTTGCAGTGTTGCGTGAAGAACTTGTCGCGCAGCCAGGTTTCCAGGGTCTTGCCGGCGTGGTCGGCATTGTTCAGAAGTTCAGCTAGAACATCGTTAGACCAGGCGTCGCCGTAGGCAGCGGCCAGCAGGTTCAACAGACGGTCGGCAGCGGAGGCTTCTCCGCGCACCGGAGGAATACAGACGATGCCGTCGTCATCGGCGAAGGGCAGCAATGCCTCGCAGCGCTTCACCCATTCACGCTGCTCATCGGCCAACTCCATGTCGGTATCCAGTTCGGCGGGCCAGCGGTAGCCGAGCAGGCGGGCAACGGCGACCTGCAGGACTGTGTCGTCCGTACGAAGTGGGCCTTCGGCTGTCCACTTTTGTTGTTCTTCCCAAACGACTGAGCCGCAAGGGTGGCCGTGGAAGATCCATTGGGTCGGATCGTCGGTGTAGGGCTTGGGTAAACCATTGGGATATTTCGTTTCGGCGACTTTTTTCCAGCGATCGATGTCAAAGGGAATCTTTACCAGAGTCGCATTAGTTACGTTCTTTTTCTTATCAATTTTTCTGACTTCATCATGAAATTCTTGGCTTGAACAGAAACACCAAATGGCAGGTAAATGATCCTCTTTAAAAGGAACTATCGCAGCACTTGATTGATCATAGATATTACCAGAATAGAGCGTAGCCGGCAGAGCTCTTGTCTGTCGCACGGCAATACCAGTATTCCCCCATGCTTCAACACCTTGAATTCGCGCTTGGCTTGAGGAACTAAGGCTGCCACTTCCATCCTCCCACCGGACAATACCATCCCTTCCATTGAAGAGCTTTATTACATCACACGGTAACTGGAAAAAGGACCAAGTAGTTTGGTTCTTGTGGTCTAGGATCTCCCAAAACTGATATAAGTATCTAGGCGCATCGCCATTTTGAAGCCCAACGTAAGATCCCGCGATAGTGGAAAGTAGCGGGTTTTCAGATGCCTCGAAAAGGCCAATTCTGAAATCGGGATTAGACAGCTGTTGACTCTGAGAATATCTTTCTGCGACCGCATTTTGGATATACAGGTTTTTTTGTGACGCTCCTTTTTGAACGGTTGCATTGATGCCGAGATAGCAATTTTCCGGCCTTGGTTCGCCCTTTGTGAAAGAAATTAAAGCAGCAAAGGCCCCGGCAGCCTGCGGGCTTTCAAACGCATGCTCCCCAAGGTCGATCAAACTATTCCAAGCAGCCTCCTTCAACAGGCGCTCACGCACTTTGTCATATGACTTCAGAAACAGCCATTCGTGAGGGGTGACCACCGATGCATTTCCACCTAAGGCAAGAATATCCTTTATCCGCAATATAAAAGCAGTTGCTAAATTCGATTTTCCAGCTGCAAAGTTTTTCTCAATATAATCTTGGCTTGCCTCAACTAGCTGCTTTGACTCCTTGAATGGAACATTTGTGATTACCCATTGAAATTTTTCTGCAAGAATCTTGGCAGCGTTAGCGGTGCCCTTTGCAACCACGCCAAGCTCACTTTTCTCAACATCTTTTAGCTCAGACAATGCTTGCGACAGAAGTGGCCCCACTTCTTCCCACTGCAATTCAAACAACGCCCCCTTGCCCAGGCTTACTTCGGGATTGATCAGGCTGCCAAGTATGGGAGCGTCCTTGAATTGTTTGTATAGCTCTTCGAGTGCAAGCCGCAGATCATTGCTGTCTCCGGCCAACGCCAACCATTCCTCCTTCTTTGCGCTGATCGACAAGCCAGAGCAGGCAACATTCAGCTCCGGCAATGGCCGGTAGCCGCCGGCGCCGGGGTATTTCCAGGCGGTCAACGCCAGCGCAAAGGCGGCCAGTTCCACACAGCGCTGGTCCAGCTCCAGGCCGTGAAGGTTTTCCCGCAATACCGCGTCCACGGCATCCCGGGGGGACAGGCCTTCCAGTTCCATGCGCATGGGTACCAGCATCAGGAAGGCGGCCACCAGAAAGTGGCCGGAGCCGCAGCAGGGGTCCAGGGTTTTCAGGTCGGCCAGTTGTTCCGGCCAGGCATCGAAGGTGCCGGCAGCCGGTGTCCATCTCTTGTTACCAGCCCCATCTTCCTGTTTCACAAACCGCAGGTACTCCAACGGCACACCAGGGATGGCTGCCTTGTGGCGTAGTTCGTCTTCGCTTTCGGCGTGCTTCAGGTCGCTTTCACTCAGCTGCCGGGCCGCCCACCAGGCGCCCAGAGAGTTGTCGAGCAGGAAACTCACCATGTAGGGCTCGGTGAAGAGCTGGGTGACGGCGGGGAGCTCCCGGGCGCCGATCTTCACTTCGGACTGGTTGACCTGTTCCTTCTTTTTGGCCTGCCAGAACTGGTAAACCCAGCCCAGGCTGTCGGAGGCGGTAAACACCTCCAGCGGCAGGCCCGCGACCTGGCGTTCCAGGGCCTGTTGGTGCTCCGGTGGCAGGCTGAGCTGGAAGACCGGAGAGTCCAGCCGGAAAATCTGCGGCAGCATACGGGCCGCATAGCGGGCGGCCAGTTCCCAGCCGTTGGCGGCGCCTTCATCGGCAGCCAGGTCTTCACACTCTTCCAGGGTGATGGCCACTGGTTCGTCCGGGTCCGGGTACATCAGCAGGTCGTTTTCGGCCAGGAAGCGGGCAAAGAGCATGCGGTGCCAGTGCTCGTAGGCAACCTCCTCCACCAGGCGGTCCATGGTCTGGGCTTTTGCGCCGTTACCGCCGCCGTTGAGGGCGTCGCCCAGTTGGCGGCCATGGGCGCGTAGCTTGCGGCGCAGCTCCCGGTCGGTCTCGCTCAAGTGCGAAGCCGGTGCCGGGTCGCCAACGCCGAGCTGCTCCAGGGCGGCGCGGGCACCGGTTTCGGCGGTGTCCCGGGCGGCCTTGACGGCGCGCTCCAACTGGCTTCTCAGAGTCTTGTCGAGTGGCTGCATGTTCTTTTACTTCCCCAATCCTGAAAGTGATGCCACGGCTACGGCGTTGGTACCGTGAGAGCACTTTTTCCTGTCGCATCGGTGCGACTTGATATGCGCAATTTTACCAATAATCGCATAGCTTGCGCATAGATTTTTACCTATGCGCATTTCAATGCTGGCGCGCATTGCTGTACTCATAGCGCGCCCAGCGCCGCTCACCCACCTGCTGGAGGCCGGTGTTCTCCTGCATCAGCTCCTGCATCAGGCGCCGGGCCTGGTTGCGGTCAAAGCGCGTGATTTGCCGGATCTCCTTGTTGCTCAGGCCCGGCTCGTTGCGGCGTGCGCGCTCCATCAAGATGCTGAGCACGCGGGTTTTGGCGGCCTCCCAGTCGATGCGGCGGCGGGCCTCGCCTTGGCCGTCTTCGGCCAGACGGTTATAGAGGTCCGGGTGAACGCACCAATAGGCCCCCCGGCCAGTGCCGCCATGCTCGATGTAGCCGGCTGACTCCATGGCCGAGAGCCGCTCGCGGATTTCCGACTCGCTGCGCTGGCACAGGGCGGAGGCGGCGCCGGTATCCAACTCCGGGTGCTGCAGTAGGTATTGCAGCAGCAGAAGCTCGTCCACGCCCAGGTTGCGGCCATGCTCGCTCTCCTCGGCCACGAACAGACGGAAGGCGGCATTCAGGTCCCGCTTGGGGAAACTCACCAGCACGGATTCGCCGATCTCGCGGATCTGCGGTGGTTCCTTGCCCTCAATGAGCAAGGCGGAAAACATGCGGTTTATTCCCAGGTTGCTGCGGTTGACCAGGCGTAAGCGAGTCAGCGCCTCCACCAGCAGCGGATTTCGGGCGGCGGGCTGGTGATGGAGGATATTGTTGGGAGTAATGCCGGCAATGAAGCCCCCGTTGTTGCTGATTTCCAGCCGGTCCGGGTAAAGCTTGACCATCACCGGCCCGGCGATGCGCAGATCCGCATGGCAGAAGGCGTTCATCAACGCCTCGCGCACGGCGATTTCCGGCCAGGTGCGGTATTCGTAGTGGAACAGGCCCTGCTGATAGGTGGTGATGGGGTTGAAGGGGACCAGCAGTTCTTCAATGCGCTGAACGGACAATGGCAAGGCACTCACCCGATCCTCACGGATGCCGTACTCGGTATCCGAAGTCATTTGCAGGAAGGTCCAGTTGTGGCCGGGGAGGTGTTCCCGGATGGCGGCTTCGGTACCGGCCAGCAACAGCGCCGCGCGAGTCAGTTTGCCGTGTTTGATCAGGCCCAAGGTGGACAGCAGCTCGACATCGGTCAGGCGTAGCAGGTCCTCCGGCGCCCGCTCCTTGCGGGCCTGATTGCGTAGGGACTCGAGGGCGGTGGCGGATAGTAACTGGTTGTCCACGGGGGAGACGGCTTCGCCAGTGTAATCGGTCTCGCCCGTTTCCACGCCGATTTTGCGACGCAAGGTGCCAGTGAGCGGCTGGCAATCCTTGCCTACACGGATGGTGCCCCGGCCAGCGCTGTCGGTGTAGGGCGGCATACCGGGGTAGATCTGCATAAGCAGCAGGCGACCGGTGCCTTCCGGTACGGCCAGCTCTTCGAATACCGGGGTTATTTTCGGATCCGTCTGGTCGTAAACCGCCTTTTTCAGCAGGTTGATGTCGATTTCCGGCGGAACGCCGATAATGGCGCTCCCACGCCCCTGGGACCGGTCGGCCACCCCAAACACCACGGTACCGCCGCCGCCATTGGCCATGCATACGGCCATCTGGACCACGGTTCTCACCGCTTTGTCGCGGCTTTGCGTGTCCCACTGCTTGAAGTCGAGGTCCTGGTCTTCCAGGTCGTCGGCTATGCAGTGCTCCAGCTCCGGAAGCAGGGACTCTATGTTAGCGGCAGTCCTCATGGATGAAGTCATTCCCCTTATTTGACTGGCTCTTTATTTGACGGGCTCTTTATTTGACTGAAATGGGCCCGTCTGGCAGCGCTGCCTTGAGTTGTTGCTTCACTTCCTCGGCCCAGGCATCGATGTCTTCGTCAGACTTCAGCGTGCGGCGGGGCACATGGATAAACTGGATCTCCGGCTCGCACAGCTCGGCTGCCGCCACGGCCACATTGTCAAAGCGGCTGGGAAGTGCGGCGACGCGATCAGCAAACATGGCCAGAGCGCACTGATCCAGCGTGTTCAACACCTCTTGGGTGGATTGAACCGCGACCTCGGGCTGATCCGCCAGGGTCAGGCGCTGGTCTGCCAACAGCTGGTTTCGCTGTTCGGGCTCCAGTTGCTGCCAGTTGCTGTCATCGGCCAGGCGAGCCATGCCTTGCTCGTGGCGTTTCTGGTAATCCTGGTCCAGTCGATTCAGTACATCCCGGAGCGCCTGTGTCAGGCTGGTAATCAGCGGGGCCACCGGGTCGGGGTCGGTCAGCAACTGTCGCTGCTGTTCAATGGTTTCCACCTGAGCCCGGAAGACATCGGCATCGTCGAGCCCGCCTGCGTGGGACATCAATCGCTTCAATATCACCCAGTTGGGCCAGCGCTGGTGAATGCGCTCCGAGAGGTGCTCCCAGGCCTCGATGCTGGAGACCAGCTCTTCGCGTCGGTTATAGAGCGCCACCAATTGCTCATTGCCGGCGGTGAGGCGAATATCGTCAAGAAAGCTGGTGTCCGGGCGCTCCGGTTTGGGCGCTTCTCCGCCGGCCTCGTCAGCCAGACCGGAAAGCTTCTGCAGGAATTGAGGCACATACGCCAGCTCCTCACCCTGCTTGGCGGACAAGCCCACCTTCTGCAGCAGCTTACGGATCTGGATACGCTGGGGGGTAGTGACGGTGGCGGACTCTACTTTGAACAGGGTTTTGCCAATGCTCTTGCGCTCCAGGCTGGACGGTTCAAGAGGTTGGCCGCGTTCGTCCTGGGCGCGGATAAGGCCAGCCACCAACAGGGCCTGAAGGCCACCGTCCACGGCGTCGCGGGACCAGCCATAGGGAGAGGACTCAAAATGGGTGCGAATATCCACGCCTTTTTTGCCGCCGGCAATGGCTGCCAGAATGGCTTTGCACACTGGGTTCTTGGCCGGCTCGCCATCATCTCCCACGGCCTTGAGGGCGTCTGGGGCACCTTTCTGGGCCTTTTCGTAAACCTTGGACCAGCCGGCATGGTCAGCGGTATGGAAGTGAGGGTAAAGCCGTTGCAGGGCGTTGTTGGCGGCTTCCAGGATCATTTCCTGGAGATCGTTGCCCAGAATCTCGTTACCGCCCCCCTGGAAAACACGGGCTCCGGAGAAGGCTTCGTTTAGTAATTCCCGGATCTTGCCCTCAGCAGTCTGCTTGGTGGTTTCCATGGCAGCCCGTGCCTCTGTGCCCTCCGGGGTGTTGGGCACGCCTCGCTTGTCCAGGGTGGCACTGGCGGCCTTGTAGTCGATCAAATGGTGCCGCAGGTCATCCGCAGAGCGCTTGGGGATGAACACGAATACGGTGGGCGATTGATTACCGGCTTGCCGGGCATCGGCGCGTACGGAGTTCTCGTCGCCGCTCCACCCATCCCGAACCCAGACGCAAATGCGTTGGCCGGCATCGTCTGGCAACTGTGCGTCGAATACCGGGTAGATATCGCGGGTGACTTTTGCATCGCCCTGAACCAGCGACAGTTTACGGGCCGCCTCGCCAAAGGTGCGGCGGATACGGTCATCGCGCTCGGCATGGATGCGATGCGCCTCGCTGGATAGGGCCGCGCGTTGGCTGAGAAATTCATCCGTCCAGGCGGCGCTCTCTTCGGTCTGGATGCGGTACTCATCGCCGACTTTCATCAGCAGCTCGCAGCGATCCAGCAATCCCGGAAGTTTGCTGCGCAGGCTGCTACTCCCGCTGGACAGGTCCTCGACAAGCAAGTCCGCCAGGGAATCCACCGTGGCACGAATGCCGACTTCGTTGTTCTGACCGCCCAGCTTGTTGATCAGGAACACCAGGCCACAGGCACGAGCCATCAGGCGTTCGTCGTCCGAGCCCTTGATCCAGCTCATGGTTTTTTCATGAACCTTGCGGGGCAGAATGCGCGACTGGAGTAGTTTGTCGGCGGAATCGAAGTACAGGTAATCCCCTGGCACTACATAACCCAGCGGATCCTCAAGGTTGGTCTGAATGACCTTGTGCACCATGCTGAGCTGGTTGCGCAACTGGCTGTCGGTGCCCGTTTGATCCAGCACGCGAAGGGTGTTCTCCCAGAAACGTCTGCGAACCGGCAAGATGGGGTAGTCCTGCGGGAAGTAGGGCAAGTCATCCTGACGGTGGCCGAGGGTGGTCCCGGTCAAGTGCCTGGAGATTTCCCCCAGGTTGGTTTGCATGATCTGCTCAATGGGGGACTTGGCTTCCGGCTTCTTGGCCAGGATGACTTGGCGGATCACGGCATCCACATCGGCGTCCGAGAGCTCAACGCGGATCGTGAAACGGCCCTCGAGCTTTTTCAGGTTACTGGTGCCGGTAACGGCGGTCTGACCGGTACCAATGAACAGAAGCTTGCCAGCAAAGTTCTTGCAGCATGCTTCCACCACTTCCTGTACGGCGATGGAGCGCTGGCTGTCCTCGCCAATGAACTGCTGAACTTCGTCCAGAACGACCAACGTCAGCGGGAATTTGCCCTCTTGTGTCAAAGCCTGGCGAATGGCCTTGAGCATATCGTCACTGGAGATGTCTTGAACGTACGGATACAGGTTGTTCAGGGTTTCGACGCAAGACGCTGGTGTGGTAAACAGGGCTGGCTTGGCCTGTACCAGGGCATCGTGCAGACCCTCAGCTACGTAGAAATTATCCAGCTCTTCATTCCAGTCGAAGCCGTTGGCTTCCACCTGATTGCGCACCTGGTCATAGATGCCCTCGTGCCTGAGCCACATGACGAAGCGGGCAACCGGGTACTGCTCCGGCAGGTCCACAGACTTAAACAGAATTCTGAGAAGGGCGAGGCGCACGCTGCCGCTGGCACCGGAACCCAGGGTGCCGGAAGCGGCATGCAGGCCGCCATGACGCTTGGCTTGAGTGCTGAGTTCTCTCAGGTGGTCGCTGATGCCCTGGGGCAATTTGGCGATTCCCCGGGCCGTGGCTCCGTCTTCGAAGACGGTATCCACCCACAGTGCCCGCAGCATTTTGACGAGGTGGGATTTACCGGACCCATAGAACCCACTCACCCACACTGCCGGCTGCTGGGCCTGGTCGATATTCTTGAGGTAGGTTTCGAGGATGTGTGACATCCCTTTTTCGTACTGACCATCGCAAACGAACGTTTCCAGTTCGTAACGAAGAACCGCCAGGGCATGGCTGGTGGTTTCGTCGTTGACGCTTGCCACCCCTTCGTTGACCAGCTTCCGGGTGGTTGGATCCTTCTGATAAATGTCACGATTCTTCATTAACAACCTCTTATTCAGTAATCCTTATCCGCCGTGATGGGCATGGCGAGATAGTTCCACCCGTCGTAACCGTCCAGCAGTCGGTAGTTGTTGTTTTCGTAGCTTCCAGGGAAAAACACCAGCAACCGCCCGGGTACCCGAGGGGCAAGCTTGTCGACCACATCCTTCACCTTGAGGAAGCCGAACAGTGACCCAACGCCCTGGATTGCCACCACGGCGTTCTCATCAATATTGCGGCTGTCCAGAAAGCGCTCGAATTCGTCCACGATGTAATCAAGATACTTGGGCAGCACAGTGGCGAGTAAATGCGGCTTCTGGAAGTAGCTCTTGGCATAGCGCTGGCTACTGAGCCAGGCCGCAAAGGTGTTGGTCAAATCGAACAGCGCCCAGTCATGGCCGGCCTGTTTGGTGACAATTTCAAACTCATCGACCCGGGCCCGGAGCCAGCGCTCCTCGTTCTCGTTGTACACGCATAAAATGACGCGCTGTGCGGCAGCCGCATCGTCCCGCCAGGGGATGGATATATGCCTGCTGTAGGAATGTACTAACCGTTTAACCCTGCTCACGCAGCCACTCCTGTTCCTGCTGGTTGATAAGGCCGGGGAAAAGCACCTCGATCACATCCCCTACCCGCTTGAAGGTTATCCAGCCTTTGCGTGAGGCGCCCTCCGCGAGCTCGATGGCTTTATCGCGTGGGCAGTCGAGCAGTTTTATATATTCGGTGCGAAAGAGTTCCTGCCCTCTGGCTCCGGTCAGGTATCCGAGCAAAAGTGCGTATGAAACACTCCCCGAGGTTGGTGTGGGATGGGCGCGAATTTTTTTCACCTTACCGTTCAAGTGGCCAGACTTGGTCCAGCTTGAGTTGATGTTCTGCGCCGTCGATTTCAGGGTTGCCTTGCTGAAGCGGCCAGGTTCCTGGCTATCGATAAATTCTTCCAGGAACTCCCTGTTAATCACTGTCCCTTCGGGACATTTCAAGATAAAGGGTGCCGTGGAGCGAAAGATGGAGTCACGAGCATAGGCGCACAGCGCGGCCAGCAGTGGTCGCCCCGCTTCATCTCGCTTCCAAAAATGCAGGAGGGAGCGAAACAGGATGTGGGCGGTATCCAGAGAATAGAGCTCCGCCAGGTGACGGTAGGTCAACCTACGGGTTTTTCCAGAGCGTTTGGCGAGGCAGTTGTCCTCTTCGACAGCTCGCAGGTAGTCGCCTTTCGGGGCATCTTTGCGGTCGACATAGCTAAGGAGCGCTGCCAGCTCGTCGAGCATCATGGTTCGGGCGCTGTGTACTCCTCCCCGCTCGAAACGAAACCCGAACCGGGCTAGCGGCTTATGATTTTTTGCCATTGTCGCCCCTCGTGTCACTTGCTCCGCCATTGCGTAACCACTGCTCAATCTCATTTTTTTTGACTTTCCATTAACGGCCTACGAGGGTGGGGTGGACAGAAGAATTCAGAGCTTTTCCCCGCGAACTTTCATTTCGGCCACAATTTCACGCCCCATGTAGAGTGCTGGAACTAGAAATACTCAGGCATTAGGGGCGGACGAACTTCACCCCTTTCGATAAGCCAAAGCTAATATATAGCGGTAGGATAAAGCTTTAAACCGCCCAGCCTGAAGCACAGAGCCTAGCCAACAACTTGTAAATACGAAAAAGCCCCGCAATGCGGGGCTTTCGGAAGGATACCGAACCCATGAAAAGTCCGGCTTTCAATGTGGTGCCCAGGGCGGGACTTGAACCCGCACGAGCATAGCTCACTACCCCCTCAAGATAGCGTGTCTACCAATTCCACCACCTGGGCAAAAACTTAGCAGTTTTTGATTTCGCCTTTCGGCTTACTGAGGCTGTTCCTCAGTTCCTGCTTCCGGCAGTTCGGCCTGGGGGGCTTCTTCTGCGGAGGGCAGGTCGTCAGTGGCCGGGGCTTCGTCCTGAACTTCAGGGATGTCGCTCTCGATCACTGCGGGGATTTCGTCCTGCTGTTCGCGGGATTCAATCGCTGCGGGTACCTGTGGGATACCGTCAACTTCCGGTGCTTCGTTGTTGCTGGCGAGGTAGGCCAGGCCGAAGCTGGTGACGAAGAATACCGTCGCCATAATTGCAGTCAAGCGGGAAAAGAAATTTCCGCTGCCCTGGCTGCCGAATACGGTCTGGGAAGCACCCGCACCGAAAGAGGCGCCGGCTTCTGCACCCTTACCCTGCTGAATCAGGATCAGGCCAATGATGGCCAGAGCGGTAAGGATGTGTACGATTAATACCAGTTTTTCCATTGTCCAGAAAACCTGCTGTTGGGCTCGGGCCCTTGCTCAAAAATTTCTTGCTGCGCTCAGTCGGCGGCGCGGCAAATCTGTATAAACTCTTCGGCCTTCAGTGAGGCTCCGCCTACCAGTGCACCGTCGATATCGGGCTTGGCAAACAATTCTGCGGCGTTGCCGGCTTTTACGCTGCCGCCGTAGAGGATCTGAACCTTGTCACCGTCTTCGCCCAGCTGCTGGCGGATAAACTGGTGCACTTCCTGCGCCTGTTCCGGGGTGGCGGTCTTGCCGGTGCCGATGGCCCATACGGGCTCGTAGGCGATAACCGCGCTTTCCCAGCAATCTTCCAGACCCAGTGCAACAACCGCCTGAATCTGTTTGGCAACCACTTCCAGGGTGTTGCCGGATTCGCGCTGCTCGAGGGACTCGCCCACACACAGCATTGGAATCAGGCCGGCCGATTTGGCGGCGGCAAACTTGGCCGCAACCAGCTGGCTGCTTTCGCCGTACAGGCTTCGGCGCTCCGAGTGCCCTACGATGACGTAGTGCGCGCCGCAGTCCTTCAGCATCTCCGCGGAAACTTCTCCGGTGAATGCGCCGGAAGGCTGCTCGCTGAGATTCTGTGCCCCCAGCTGTGCCTGCCCGATCTTGTCTGCAACCACACCCAGATATGGGAACGGCGGACAGATCACTACCTGAGAGGAGCAGCTGCCAGACTCGAGTCCGCTATTCAACTCCGCCAACAGCTGCTCGGCAAATGCTTTGGTGCCGTGCATTTTCCAGTTGGCAGCGACCAGGGTTTTACGCATGGGTGCTCCTCCAAGGGGCGCAAATCTTAGCGGTATTGCCGGTAACATACAACCAGCGATTCCGGATATTTATTGGTTTTTCCATTGCTTTTCAATGGCTTCCGGTTGGCGGTGCCGGCGTTGGTGCAATCAGGCGTTACCGACCCGTTCGACCACCTGGGCGATGTCACCCGCCAGCTGTTGAACGAGCGACGGGTCCTTACCCTCAACCATGACCCGTATCAGCGGCTCAGTCCCGGATGGGCGCAACAGTACCCGGCCGGTGTCGGCGAGGGTGGATTCCGCCTGGGTCACCGCAGCCTTTACATCACCGTGCTCCAGCACGCCGTCGCGGCTGGCGAGGCGTACATTGATCATATGTTGCGGCAGCATTTCCATTCTGCGGGTGAGCTGATCGAGAGATTCCCCAAAATCGCTGACTGCGCGCAATACCTGCAATGCAGAGATGATGCCATCGCCGGTGGTAGTGACGTCGGTACAGACGATATGCCCGGAGGATTCGCCACCCAGGGTCCAATCGTTTTTGTGCATCAGTTCCAGCACATAGCGGTCGCCGACCTTGGCGCGGGCGAAGGGAATTTTGCGTTCCTTGAGGGCCAGCTCGAAGCCGAAGTTGCTCATCTGAGTGCCCACCACGCCGGTACAGCCGCCGAGGAACTGCTGACGATGGATAGCGATCAGGAACAGCAGCTGATCCCCATCCACCAGATTGCCGTCTTTATCCACAAACATCACCCGGTCGCCGTCACCGTCAAAGGCGATACCCAGGTCAGCGCCGCGTTCGACCACGGCTTTCTGCAGCTGTTCCGGCTTGGTGGAACCGCACTCCAGATTGATATTGAGACCGTCCGGCTGTACTCCGATGGCGTGTACTTCGGCACCCAGCTCGCGGAATACCTTGGGCGCGATGTGGTAGGTGGCGCCGTTGGCGCAATCCAGCACGATGTTCAGGCCCTGCAGAGAATAGGCCCAGGGGGTGCTGGCTTTACAGAACTCGATATAGCGGCCCACGGCGTCATCGATACGCCAGGCCTTGCCCAGGTCCGTGGCGGTTTCCATGGGCAGGTCCAGAGCGGCTTCAATCTGCGCCTCGACGTCATCCGGCAGTTTGCTGCCATCGGCGCTGAAGAACTTGATGCCGTTATCTTGATAGGGATTGTGGGAGGCACTGATCACGATTCCCGCCTGGGCGTGAAAGGTGCGGGTGAGATAGGCGATAGCGGGGGTGGGCATGGGGCCCAACAGGCCCACGTCGACACCGGCGTTGATGAGCCCCGCTTCCAGAGCGGCTTCAAACATGTAGCCGGATACGCGGGTGTCCTTGCCGATCAGGATACGACTGCGGCCTTTGCCTTTCGGGTTGGCACCGAGCACTTTGCCGGCGGCGTAGCCGAGGCGCAGCATAAAGTCTGGGGTGATGGCGCCTTCGCCGACCAGGCCGCGGATGCCGTCTGTGCCGAAATATTTTCTGGTCATCGTAATCTTACTTCTCTTTCTCTAATCGCTAATTTTGGTCTGGGTTGCTGCGCTCTGAGACACCGGCTTGCAGGGCAGGCTCCTACTCCTATAGGGCGGTGTCGACTAGCTGTTGTAATTTCAGCACATCGGCAGTGGCCGCGACGTCGTGCACGCGGATTATGGCGGCACCGCGCTGGGCAGACAGCATGGCCAACGCCAGGCTGCCGGGCAGGCGCTCATCCACTTCACGCCCGAGCAGGCGACCAATCATGGATTTGCGCGACATGCCCACCAGAATGGGTACCCCTTGCGGAGCCAGCTCCGGCAGATGCCGCAGCAGCGCGAGATTGTGCTCGTCATTCTTGCCGAAACCGAAGCCCGGGTCGTAGAGGATTTTCTCCCGCGCAATGCCGGCCTGTTCACAGGCCCGCAAGCGCTCATCGAGGTAAGCGCGTACTTCGCATACAACATCACGGTACTCGGGGTTAGCCTGCATGGTGCCCGGCTGTCCCTGCATATGCATCAGGCATACGGGCAATCCCGTGGCAGCGGCGGCATCCAGAGCACCGGGACGAGTAAGCGCTCGCACATCATTGATAATACCGGCACCGGCGGATGCGGAATCCCGCATCACCGAGGCGGTGCTGGTGTCGACGGAGATCACTACATCCAGGCGGGATGCGATGGCCTCCACAACCGGCACCACCCGCTCCAGTTCTTCCGCTTCGGAAACCGGCGCCGCACCGGGTCGGGTGGACTCACCGCCGATATCCAGGATTGCTGCGCCGTCGCGCACCATCTGTTCTGCGCGCTGTAATACCAGGTCGAGATCCAGCCCGCTGTCGCCGTAATAGCTTCCGCCATCGGAGAATGAATCGGGGGTGGTGTTGAGAATCCCCATGATCTGGGGGCGGGAAAGGTCCAGAGTATGCTGGCCACAGACGAGCTTCATAGCATTCATATCACTTAGCCCCGGCTCAACAGGAATTGGGGGCAGCGGGAATAAACAAAGCGGGCCTACTGGCAACAGCAGGCCCGCTTGGAAGCGGCACACTATAGGCGTGCGCCGCACAAGTTCAAGATGGGGTCAGTGGTCGTTGACCGGGCCGCCTACCGGGCTTTCTCCGTCTTTCGAGCCACCTTGGGTTTCGTCTTTCGGCTCCACCTCTTCCGGTGTACCGCCGCCGGTATAGTCGTTGTCGTGCCAGTCCTTGGGCGGACGCACTTTCCGGCGCGCCATCAGGTCGTCCACCTGCTCGGCATCCAGAGTCTCGTATTCCATCAGCGCGTCTTTCATCGCTTCGAGAATATCGCGGTTCTCTTCGAGCAGTTTTTCCGCACGCTCGTAGCAGGTATCGATGATGCGGCGCACTTCCTCGTCGATCTCGTTGGAGGTCTTGCCGGAGATCGGGTTGCCGTGGCCGGGCTGACCGGTCTCGTCTTCACCATAGTGGAGCGGGCCGAGCTTCTCGGACAGGCCCCACTTGGTGACCATATTGCGGGCGATGTCGGTAGCGCGTTCGATATCGTTGGAAGCGCCGGTGGTGACACCGTCGACACCCAGGGTCATTTCTTCCGCGATACGGCCGCCGAACAGGGAGCACAGCTGGGATTCCAGTGCGCGCTTGCTCAGGCTGTACTTGTCTTCCTCCGGCAGGAACTGGGTCACCCCAAGGGCACGGCCGCGGGGGATGATGGTGACCTTATGCACCGGATCATGTTCCGGCACCAGGCGGCCAATAATAGCGTGACCGGCTTCGTGGTACGCGGTATTGGTCTTTTCCTTCTCGTTCATCACCATGGACTTGCGCTCGGCACCCATCATGATCTTGTCGCGGGCGCGCTCGAACTCCTCCATGGACACCATGCGGCGGTTGGCACGGGCGGCGAACAGGGCGGCCTCGTTCACCAGGTTGGCCAGGTCCGCACCGGAGAAGCCAGGGGTACCGCGGGCGATGACCTGCGGATCGATTTTCTCGTCCAGGGGCACTTTGCGCATGTGTACCTTGAGGATCTGCTCGCGGCCGCGGATATCCGGCAGGCCGACAAACACCTGACGGTCAAAACGGCCGGGGCGCAACAGGGCCTTGTCCAACACGTCCGGGCGGTTGGTCGCCGCGATGACGATGACGCCCTCGTTACCTTCAAAGCCGTCCATCTCTACCAGTAGCTGGTTGAGGGTCTGCTCGCGCTCGTCGTGGCCACCGCCCATACCGGCACCGCGGTGGCGGCCGACAGCGTCGATTTCATCGATAAAGATGATGCACGGGGCCTGTTTCTTGGCCTGTTCGAACATGTCGCGCACTCGGGAGGCACCCACACCCACGAACATTTCCACAAAGTCCGAACCGGAGATGGAGAAAAATGGCACTTTGGCTTCGCCGGCGATGGCTTTGGCCAGCAGGGTTTTACCGGTGCCGGGAGGGCCCGCCATCAGTACGCCGCGGGGAATATTGCCCCCCAGGCGCTGGAATTTGGATGGATCGCGCAGGAACTCCACCAGTTCCTGTACATCTTCTTTCGCCTCATCCACACCGGCCACGTCGGCGAAGGTGGTTTTGATCTGATCTTCACCGAGTAAGCGCGCCTTGCTCTTGCCGAAGGCCATGGGGCCGGAACGACCGCCGGCTCCGCCCTGCATCTGGCGCATAAAGAACATGAACACGGCGATGATGATCAGGATCGGGAAGCTGGCCACCAGCAGCTGCTGCCAGATACTGGGGGACTCGGGCTCGCGACCATTGAACTTGACGCCGCCGCGCACCATTTCGTTGGTGAGTTCGTCGTCAATAATCTGCGGCTGGATGGTTTTAAAACGGCTGCCATCGGCCTTCTCGCCGGTGATGACCAGGCCGTCGACCAGTACATTCTTGACCTGGCCGGACTGTACGTCCTGCACAAAGTCGGAGTAGCTGAGGGATTCATCCCTGGACTGCGGCTTGAAGTTCTGGAAGACCATCAGCAGCACCGCAGCGATGATCAACCACAACACCAGATTCTTTGCCATATCGTTCAAAGGGTATGCCCTCTTGCCTGTGCCCTGGCCTGCGCCCGGCAACTTATTCCATTTCACCCAGTATAGGCGGCGAAAATCGTAAATCTGTCGCCCCGGTCATCGGGGACTTTATCAAATCTCGGACCCTGGCGCTTCACGCCTGCGAGTGGGTCGCTGTGCGGATTATCCTTTGAAGCCTCGCGCGACAACATAGACCTCGCGGGAGCGGGGACGGGATGCACCGGGCTTGCGGGTAACCACAGACTGATACTGACTGCGTAGATCGCGGATCAGTTCATCAAATCCTTCGCCCTGAAAGACCTTGGCCACAAAAGCGCCGCCTGATTTGAGGGTCTGCCGCGCCATATCCACTGCCAGCTCCACCAGATACATGGAAGCCGGCTGATCGACAGCGCGCACACCACTCATATTGGGGGCCATATCGGAAATCACAAGGTCGGCGCGCTCTTCCCCGAGCTTTTCCAGCAGCTCTTCAAACACGGCCTCCTCGGTAAAGTCACCCTGCACGAAGTCCACGCCCGCCAGGGCGTCCATGGGCAGGATGTCCGATGCAAGAACCCGGCCTTTATGGCCAACCAGTTCTGCAGCCACCTGGGACCAGCCTCCGGGGGCGGCGCCGAGATCCACCACCGTCATCCCGGGCTTGATCAGGCGGTCCTTTTCCTGCAGCTCCTGCAGTTTGTAGGAGGCACGGGAGCGGTAGCCGTCTTTCTGGGATTGTTTGACGTAGTGGTCGTTAAAATGTTCACGCAGCCAGCGGTGGCTGCTCTTTGATCGGCCCATCAGTTACAATACATCGCTAATTTCTGGGGTTGTCCGCGCGCGGGTTACCCGATTTAAGGATGGAGTATTGTATGCCTTTAAACGCTGACCGCAAAAAAGCCTTGCGCGCTCGTGGACATAGCCTCAAACCAATTGTCACTGTAGCCGACAAAGGGCTGACCGAAGGGGTGCTCGAAGAGCTGAATCGCGCCCTGGAAGATCACGAGCTGATCAAGGTGAAACTGGCGGTGAATGACCGCGATGTCCGCCGCGAGCTGATTACCGAGCTGTGCGCCCAGAGCAAATCCGAACTGGTGCAGGAAATCGGCAAGATCGCGCTGATCTTCCGCAAGGCGGGTAAGCCCAACGCGCGGCTGTCCAATCTCTTGCGCCCCTAACCACCTATCAGCCACACCCCAGCGTCGAATGCCTGCTGGGGTGCCCACCTGGGGCTACCCGAACTTCCGGGTAACCCACTTCATTTTTCAGTATTTTAGAGCCAGGTGCTTGGGGTCCGGTTTTCGCAGACGCTTGCTGAGCGGATGCTCCCGCTTGCGCAGCTCCGCCAGTACCAATTGCGCCACTTCACGCGCCCCCAACTGATTCAGGTGGGTGTCGTCGCGCACGCCCACCGGATAATTGGGGTGCAGCCCCGGGGCGATATGCATAAAGCGCAACGCGCTGTCGCGGTCGCCCATGGCCTGGAAATATTCCCGGGTCACCACTTCCATATCGATAAACTCCACCTTTTCACGCTGTGCCACTTCACGCACCAGTGGCGCATAGGGGTGGGTATGTTTGATGGTATTTTCCCCGTCGAAATAGCGGCGGGTAATGGGTGACATCAGAATCGGTTCCGCACCGGCCTTGCGTACGTCATTGATAAACTGGGAGAGGTTTTCCTTGTACTGCTGCGGCGTGGTGTAGCGGTCTTTTTTGTGTTCGGACTCATCATTGTGGCCGAACTGGATTACCACATAATCATCCGCCTGCAGAGTTTCCATAATGTTGGCCCAGCGCCCTTCCTCGATAAAGGTGCGGGTACTGCGGCCGTTCATGGCCCGGTTGTCCACGGTGATGCCTTCGTCAAAAAATACCGCAAAGGGGACACCCCAGCCGGTTTCCGGGTAGTCCTTGATCTCCTTGATGGCCATGGTGGAATCGCCGGCCATGTAGATGGTGGTTTTGTCCGTTGCCATCGCCGCCTGGCTGGCGAGCAGCGCGGCACCTGTAACAATCAGGTGTTTCAGTTTTCTCATAATAGATTCACTCTTGGGCTTTTCGGAAATCGCCTTCGAGGTTTTCCATCGAAAATCGCCCGGATCATGGTCCGGGCTTTTTATTTAAAAGCGGGTGGGCGGGATAAAGCTCCGCGGGTGCTCTACCGGCATAGGAATACGCTGGCTGGGCATCGGTGCGGCAAAGCGCAACAGACCGGATTCCCCTTCGCAGGCGGGGGTCAGATTCTGTCCCCACCCTTCCCCGGCGCACAGGGCCATGGGCAGCATACTTTTCAGATGCGCGTCCGCCTCGGCCCAGGCCTCGGGCAGCAGCCCTTGCACCGCGGTGCTGGCACGAGGGCGAATGCGCTCGGAAGCAATTCGGCCGCGCTGCCCATGGGATACCACATAGTCATCCGCAGACATTGGTGATACCGGGCGATTGGTCACCGCAATATCCCGTTCGATGCCATAGCGCAGGCTCATCATGGTTTCCTCAAACAGCATGGCAGTGTCCTCCCAGGGGGAGCTGTAGCTGTAGAAATCATTGGCCGAGTCCGGGAAAAAGAAACCGGCAATGTCCGCTGGCGTGTACTCGCGCTGTGTGTCACTGGCCTCGGCGCCGCGATAGCGCACCTCCGCCAGTGCATAGAGCTCGGGGGAGTACATCGGGTTAACCGCCGTTACCGATTTGTTGACGAAACTGGCGGACTGCGCCTGATTGAAGAAAATATCGTCGCGATCCAGACCGCTGTTGAGCTTCGCCGGCGACATGGCATCCGCCGCATGGGCCAGCTCGTGGTACAGCAGCGACCCCAGATCCGCTTCCAGCTCGTAGAAATCCCGGGAGTGGCGATCCTTCACCTCGTAGTAGGTGAATACGTAATTGTTATTTTTCACGTAGCGCCAGGGAGTGACGAAGTTCAACGCGGAGCTGAAACCACTGCGGTAGTCCGGCTGCTCATTGATCACGTCGCGCTCCTCCGGCGACAGCCACAGACTGTCCGGGTCCAGATAGATGGCCCCGGTAAGCGACCAGTAAAACGACGGCCGCACATCGCTGGAAATCACAACCGCGGTCACCGAACGCAGCAGCCGAGCGAAATCCCCGTGATTGTCCAGCTGGGTCAGGAAGCGTTCGAAACGCTCTCCCATCCAGTCGTGGGACACCAGCACATGATCCATGATCTGGTCCACCGTGGGCGCGCTGCTGATCAGGCCGATCGGCGGCAGTGTGCGCAGGGTACACAGATTGCTGTCGTTCAACTGGTTGGAATAGACACAGTCTTTCAGCACGTCGCGGTAGGGACTATCGGCGCGGTAGCTGTACACCGGATTGAGCGGCACTGATTTGGCACAGTATTCACCGTCGCCATCGCAGAAGTAGTCACTGTTCGCTTCCGGGCGGTCCTGCACCACCACATAGGCGGTATCAGAGAAACTGCCCGCGGTGGTCTCCAGGGTGGCGCGCAGGGTGATCACCTGATCGCCGCTCACCCGCGGCGCCGTCACAAACACTACCGGCTGACCGGAGTCGTCTTCCACCAGATCCGCTTGTGGGCCGGCGAGCTGCTCGAAGTGCCAGGACTCGACACTACCGCTGACATGACTGGCATTCAGACGCAGCGAGAACTCTGCGCCCTCACTCACCGCGCGATCCGCGCGGAACTGCACCCGGGTGCTGGCACTACTGGGCGCCACAGAAATATTGAAGGTGTCCTGCAGGCTGTCGCCTTCGGGGTTGGATGCCGTCAGGCGAAAACTGTACTCACCGCTGAACACGGCATCAAAACTGATACCAGCGGTCCCGTTACCCGCCAGCGGCATGACATCGGGGCCGGACAGCTGCTCCCACTCAAAGCGGTTGTAACCCTGCTCGCTCAGGCTCGCCACCACACCGACACTGTCACCCTGGCTGGCGCTGCTGTCACCGGCCAAGGTCAGTTGCACGGGAGCCGGGGCAATGGGCACTCCACCACCGGTATTGGTGCCGGCGGAGTCGCCGCGATCGGAACCACCACCCCCTCCGCCACAGGCAGTCACCGAGAGTGCCAGGAGAGAGGCGGAAAAAACGCGCAGTGCGCGACCGGGAAGGTTGCGGAGAACGGCTGTCATGCTGGCTCTTATTCTGATGATCACTTGATTGACCCGTAGATTACCACCGGTCTGACCACCGAGAGAACCCCGCGCCACACCCTCCCCTGCGGCGGTGATCCACCACAAAGTCGGGACGAAAAAAAAACGGCCCTCCTCGCGGGGGCCGTTTTTTGATCAGAGACAGTACTGAATGATGGATCAGGCCGGATTCAGCTTGCCCAGTACTGACTGCAGACTCTCTTTCGCATCGCCGAACAGCATGCGCGAGTTGTCCTTGAAGAACAGCGGGTTGGAGACACCGGCATAGCCGGAGGCCATGGAGCGCTTCAGCACCACCACTTTGCCTGCCTTCCACACTTCCAGTACCGGCATACCGGCAATGGGGGAACCGGGCTTTTCAACGGCATCCGGGTTAACGGTATCGTTGGCACCGATCACCAGCACCAGGTCGGTTTCCGGGAAGTCGTCGTTGATCTCTTCCATCTCCAGCACGATGTCGTAGGGCACGTTGGCTTCCGCCAGCAGAACATTCATGTGTCCGGGCAGGCGGCCCGCTACCGGGTGGATGCCGAAGCGTACGGTTTTGCCGGCCTTGCGCAGCTTGTCGGTGAGGTCACTCACCGCCTGCTGAGCGTGGGCTACCGCCATACCGAAGCCCGGTACGATCACGATGTTCTTGGCCGCTTTCAGGTCGTCCGCCAGCTCGTCGTGGGTAGTCGCTACCGCTTCACCCTCTTCCTCGCCATCGGCGCTGGCCACGGTGCCGTCGGAACCGAAACCACCCAGGATCACGCTGATAAAGGAGCGGTTCATACCGCGACACATGATGTAGCTGAGGATGGCACCGGAGGAGCCCACCAGAGCGCCGATCACGATCAGCAGGTCGTTGCTCAGCATAAAGCCGGTGGCCGCGGCGGCCCAGCCGGAGTAGCTGTTCAGCATGGAGATCACCACCGGCATATCCGCACCGCCGATGGCGGCGATCAGGTGGATACCCAGCAGCAGGGCGATACCGGTCATCACCAGCAGATTGATGATGGTGGCATTGCTAACGTCAGCCGGGATGAACTGGGCACCCAGTACCACACAGATGGCCAGGGCGATCAGGTTCAGCCAGTGGCGCGCCGGCAGCATCAGCGGTTTACCGGAGATCAGGCCCTGCAGCTTGCCGAAGGCAACGATGGAGCCGGTCAGGGTGATGGCACCGATAAACACACCGATATAGATCTCGGAGTTGTGCACGATGTGCGCGGCACCTTCGAGATTGATGCGCGGGTCCAGGTAACCACCCCAGCCGATCAGTACCGCGGCCAGGCCCACAAAGCTATGCAGCAGGGCTACCAGCTGTGGCATTGCGGTCATCTCGACCTTGCGCGCCAGGTGAATACCGATCACTGCACCCACGCCCATGGCGATGCCAACAGGCAGGTAAGCGCCGGAGGTGATACCGGCGACGGTGGCGATAATGGCAACCGCCATACCCACCATGCCGTAGTAGTTACCGCGTCTTGCAGTCTCGTGAGTGGACAGTCCGCCGAGGCTCAGGATGAACATCACCGCGGAGAACAGATACGCCATAGAAATTACACTATTCATGTCTGTCTCTCCTTATCGACGGAACATTTTCAGCATACGGTGGGTTACGAAGAAGCCACCGAAGATGTTGATACTGGCAAACAGTACCGCGATAAATGCCATTACGGTCACCAGGAAGGAACCGGTGGCGCCCACCTGCAACAGGGCACCGATGATCACGATGCCGGAGATGGCGTTGGTCACACTCATCAGCGGGGTGTGCAGGGCGTGGGATACGTTCCAGATCACCTGCCAGCCGATAAAGATGGACAGCACAAACACGGTAAAGTGGGCCACGAAGTCCGCCGGTGCGGATTTACCCAGGGCCAGCAACAGCAGGCCGGCCACAGCCCAGAAGGCCACCAGGGACAGCGGGGAGGATTTCTTCTCCGGCTTCGGCTCCACTTCAATCTGCGGCTCCGGCTTTTTCTGCGGAGGCGCGGCAGAGATTTTTGGCGCGGGCGGCGGCCAGGTGATTTCGCCCTCCTTCACCACGGTGGCACCGCGAACCGCTTCGTCTTCAAAGTTGATGACGATCTCGCCGTTTTTCTCCGGCGTCATGTCGGTCAGCAGGTGACACAGGTTGGTGGCGTACAGGGTGGAGGACTGGGTGGCCGCGCGGCTCGCCAGGTTGGTGTAACCGAGGATGGTCACGCCGCTCTTGACGACTTTCTTGTCCGCTTCGGTAAAGTCACAGTTGCCGCCCATTTCCGCCGCCAGGTCCACAACCACGGAACCTTCGGCCATGGTTTCCACCATGTCCGCCAGCCACAGCTTCGGCGCCGGTTTGCCGGGGATCAGTGCGGTAGTGATGACGATGTCCACCTCCTTGGCCTGTTCGCGGAACAGGGCCATTTCGGCCTCGATAAACTCCTTGGACATCTGCTTGGCGTAACCGCCGGTGCCGGAGCCGTCTTCCTCGATTTCCACGGTGAGGAATTCCGCCCCCATGGACTCTACTTGCTCGCGCACTTCCGGGCGGGTATCAAAGGCGCGCACGATGGCGCCCATGCTCTTGGCGGTACCAATGGCGGACAGACCCGCAACACCGGCGCCGATCACCAGTACCTTGGCGGGCGGAATCTTACCGGCGGCAGTGATCTGACCGGTAAAGAAGCGTCCGAACTCGTGGGCCGCCTCGATCACCGCACGGTAACCGGCGATGTTGGCCATGGAGCTCAGTGCATCCATTTTCTGTGCGCGGGAAATACGTGGAATGGACTCCACCGCCAGCGCGTTGATGTTCTTGTCCGCGAACTTCTTCAGCAGCGCCTCGTTCTGCGCCGGCTTAAGGAAGGCCACCAGGGTGGCGCCGCTGGGGATCAGGTCCAGTTCGGCGTCGGTGGGCTGCTGTACTTTCAGTACGATGCCCGCCTGGCTCAGGCACTCAGCGGCGTTCGCACACAGCTTGGCACCGGCCTGTTCGTATTCGGCATCCGGAAAGCTGGCTGCTTCACCGGCCCCCTGTTCGATCACAACGTCAAAGCCCAGCGACTGCAAACGCTTTACGCTGGCTGGCGTTGCCGCGACCCGCGACTCTCCAGGCGCGGTCTCCTTTGGTATGGCAATAATCACCGTTTGTGCTCCCGTTAAATATTTCGTTGTTATAAAACTCTTCGTTACAAATGGCTGCAAAGAGTCGACCCGGTTAACCGGGTCATTTATGTACCGCTGACATTTAATCCTGAACTTCCCGGTCCGTCATCAGGCATATCTGATTTTGGCGTGAAAGCGGTCCTGCCCGGGAAAAAAGTTTTCCCGGAAAAATTAAATCCGTTTCGGTAGGACGATGAATTAAAGGGAATAAATTCAGGTAACGGAAATAGAGGATTCTTATTACTCGTTTAGTGGAAATTTATCAGAAATAAGGGAAATCGATTAAAAATCAGCAGATTACGTTACAAATGAAACAAAAATCGAGAGAAACCGCCTGACTATTGTGCATTTAGGCTAAATGATGACACAGGGAAACTATATAAGCTGCTGCGCGAAAAAAAACGCCAAACCACATTTTATCAATTCGCATAAGGGAATATTTGGTTAACTATTCCAAAGGGTTTTTATTAATTCGAAAGCGCCATCTGCAAATAATAACGCTTTGATATGGGAATAATTCACCAATGGAATAGGTATCATATAAAACCAATTATCGGCATCGGGATTTGCCATATTCGTAGGCGGGAAATAAATGGGAATAACCGCAACTATTTCCTGTGAAACCAAAATATCCCGTCTATTTGCAGAATATTATTCTGCGGCACGAAAACCCAGTTCGGGCAGTTTTCGCTGCACGGCATCGGAGCGTAGATATTGCAGCAGACGGATCGCCAGCGTGCGCTGGCGGGTACCCCGCAGGATCACCATCTGCAATTCGATCGGTGGGTGGAACTGCTCCGGAATCCGCATATATTGGCCGCGGCGCCCGGATGCCAGCGCCTGGCTGTAGGGAATCACCCCCAGATCGCCCTCCCCCTGGTGCAACATGATCTGCGCATGGCCGGAATGACCCGCATACACCACCCGGTTCTTGACCCTGGGCCAGAGGCGCAGCTTCTTGAGCATCTTCACTGCCGCATCCCCATCCGGGGCCAGCTGAGGGTCCGCCACCACCAGCTTGTGCTTGCCGCGCCCCAGCAACAGAATCAGTTGTCGAGGCGTCAACATCGCACCGCTCTTTGTCAGCTGCATGGAAAGCTGGGAAAAACCGGAGGACTTACTTTTGGATACTACAGGGTTGGCCCACACCGCCAGCTGCCCGCGCGCAAACGCCTGACGACTGGCGGGCACCGTAAGTCCGGCCTTTTCCAGCAGTACCGGGCGGGCGCTGTCCGCGGACAGCATCAGGTCAAAAGCAGGGTCCGCGCTATCCGCGCGGATCTGGCTGTAAAGCAGACCACTTGCACCCGCAGTGATCTGCAGACGGCACCGGCAGTGAGATTCAAACTGGGGACGAAGGGCTTCCAGGGCGGGCTGAAAACTCGCATCCACCGCCACCCTCAACTCGCGGCGGGAGTGATCTCCGCAACTCATCAGCGACACTGACAGCAGCAGGGTAACCACCAACAGCGTAAACACACGCCGCTGGGCCAGAAGGTATCGGCTCGATTGTCCCGTCATCCGAAATCAAAACCTCTGTTCGAATAGCGAAGGTTTACCCCACCCGGGTCTCTGGCCGGGTTGCAGGCCGAGTTCAACGGCCCAAGTCAATCACCCCGGAATCGCTGATAGTCTTCCGGCCGGTTCAGATTCAGATGCCAGTCGCCCTCCGGGGTGGGCAATTGCATACAGCCAATGAACCCGAATAGTGCCCGCATCGAGGCAATCGCATTGCCCGCAGCGGCGGCGTCCAGGTAATTGCGGCAACGCTGCCCCAGGGGCAACCAGCACGGCAGATAGTGGTTGCCGTAACAGACGGCCTGCTCCACGGACTGCCCTGCCACACACAACCGTTGCAGCAGGCCCGGGGACAACAGTGGCATATCCACAGGTGCCACCAGCAGCGCATCACAGGGACGGTCACTCTGCTGCAGGTGCCGGTAAACTGCCTGTAGCCCGCCGAGGGGCCCCGCCGCGTCGACCTGATCGGGAATTCCGCCAGGTCGGCGTCCACTGACCAGGGTCGGCATCCATTTTATGCCGTCAATTTCGCGCATCTGCGCAAACTGGCTCTTCGCCTGTTCGAGTAGAGTCCGTCCATTGGATAATTTTAGCAGCGCTTTGTCCTGCCCCATGCGGCTGGACAGACCTCCGGCGAGTACCACCGGGCACACATGCAGCGTCGCACCGCCACCGCGACCTCTGGCCGGGGCGTTAAGACTAACGGCGCCAGTATTGAAAGCGCCCCCGCGGGGCGGACTGGCGTTGTGGGGAGGGGTCATCGAATACAGCTTCCCAGAATCATTCTTCCTTCAAGGCAATCCGAAAAAGAAACCATACAGCAAAAGTAGCTTCGCATATTCCACAGCAGACGCCATTAGCCCCAAAGAGCCAATTCACCCGCCACCCTCTATCCAGTCGTCGACATCGCAGCAAACCCGGCCAGGTGACGCCCCTGCACCAATTTGCCGCCCACAACTTGTCACCCGCACCAACTGAAGGCACTGATACCAGGTATTTACCCAACCCCATCAGCGCTTGCTCATCCCGTTCGCATGCGGTTTTGTGCGGGCCTGCTCCGTTTGCCAAAGTTGGTACGAGTTTTGATTGTCTAATCACCACAGGCAAAGAAGCCCGGCAGCACCGTGTGTGCGGCCGGGCTTTTTTATTTCTGTCTGCCGACAGGCGCAGGCCCGCAAGGCAGCGCCATTGGCAGCTAAGTCCTTGCTTCTGGCACCAAGATTGCAACGACTCAGCATAAACTCTAAAGCAGCGACACCCGGCGCAGATACGACAAAGTACTCGGCCGCAAGTGATCCATGCGATAACAAAAATACCGGCCTGCCTGCCAAGCACGCACCCGGACTACTGGCGTCTCAGTAGTCACACTGATGGCGCCTGGCAGCAGTTCGAACATAAGTTTTGACGAAGCGATGACCACCACTCCAGTATCTGCCCCAATAAGCATTCTGCTGGTCGATGACCAGACAGAACGCGCTGCCATGGTGGCTGAACAGCTCACCGCTGCTGGCTACAACCTGCTGGCACAGCTTTCCAGTGCCGAGGGCCTTCTTTTCCAGGTGGAGAAACACCGGCCGGACATTGTCCTGATCGACATCGAGTCTCCGGACCGGGATATCCTCGAGAGCCTGTCGGTCATCAATCAACACAACCCCACTCCGGTCGCCATGTTTTCCGCTCGCGGCGGCGCCGAATTTATTACCAGCGCGGTCGAGGCCGGCGTCAGTGCCTATATGGCCGAAGGCCTGTCCGCCGAGCGTGTGGCCCCCGCCATCGAAATCGCCATGGCCCAGTTCCGCAGCTACCAGCACCTGCGCGAGTCTCTGCAGCGCACCCAGCAACAGCTCGACGAACGCAAAATTATTGAACGGGCAAAAGGCCTGCTGATGGCGCGCAAAAACATCAGCGAGCAGGCAGCCCACCAGACGCTGCGCACCCTGGCCATGAACAGCAACTCCACCATGCGCAACGTGGCTGAACAGATCGTCGCTCACCTGCAATCACCTGCGCGTTGAGCCCGGCCTGACACGCCTCAAAAACACACCCGGGGCGAACCAGCGCAAGAATACAAACAAGTTACCGAACGTATTATCGAGAGAATCAACGTGAGCAGCCTGCAAGCCGAAAAGCCGAACCTGAAACTTCTCTACCTGCGCCTCACCGACAGCGCACCGCTGATCATTGCCCGTGAACTGGGCCTGTTCGAACGCTACGGGCTCAAAGTGGAACTGCAGCGTGAAACATCCTGGGCGACCCTGCGCGACAAACTGATAGGTGGGGCGGCCGACGCCGCAGCCATGCTGGCCCCGATGCCATTGACTCTGAAGCAGACACTTCCCCACTGTGAGGAAGAACTGCTCAGCGGACTGATTCTGAGCTGCAACGGCAACGCAATTACCCTGTCAAAATCCCTGTACGACCAGTTGAGCCCGGCAACCCATGATGCGGCGGGTAATGGCGCGGCACTGCAACGGTTTATTTCCTCGCGCGCGGAAGGTGAAGCTCCCCTCACCTTCGCCAGTGTCTACCCGTTTGCCAGCCACACCCTGCAATTGCGCTATTGGCTCAACAGTGCCGGTATCAATCCGGACACCGATGTGCGCCTGCTGGTATTGCCACCGGAGCAAATGGTCGATCACCTGCGCCGCGGCGATATCGATGGATTCTGCGTGGGCGAGCCCTGGAATACCTTGGCAGTCCAGGAGAACATCGGCGTTATCGCCACCCCGAATAATGCCTTGATGCCCGCCATGCCGGAAAAGGTGCTGGCCGTTACCCGCAGCTGGCACGAAGCCAATCCGGCGACCCACATGGCGTTGCGCGCAGCACTGCTGGAGGCCTGCGGCTGGCTGAGCGATCGCAACCAGCGCCGCGATGCGGTCGGTATTCTGGCGCGTCCCGAGAACCTGGATTTACCAGAGGCAACCATTGCCGCCTCACTGAACGACCAGCTTCTGAGTTTGCACGGCAAAGAGCCGGTGCAGAACACCGGCTGGCACCTGTTCGCCCATCCGCAAACGGAGCACGGGCGCCCCACCGAGCAAAAAGCCAGGGAGCTTGTGGCACTGTGCAATGACATTGCGCCGGTAGATACGAATACTTCACAGCTTTTCTGCACGGACCTGTACCAGCAGACCCTGGATTTTCTGCGCCTCCAGCAGCTCGGCTCATCCAAGAAGGCAGGTACCGTCTAGCAAGCGATGTCGCCTGCGGCGCATTGCGGTGCACCGCAAGCACAAAAGCTCCCCAAAACGGGGCGAATTCAACCTTGTTATGAGTGCCTCTTCAGGGACACCCGCCCGGAATCGCACCACCAATGTACGCATGCACAATAACCGACCACAAGTGGCACAGATATTGAATGCAGTAATTCAGCAAGTAGCGGTTTTGCAGCCCTCTGAAGGGACAAACCGCAACTACTGAAACACCATGAATATTGTCAGCCCGGTTTTTATCCCGGGTTGCACAGAGATACAGGACATCGAAGTCCACCGGCGGCAGCCAGGTTGCCCCGTGGGCTTTTTTTATGCCCGCAATTTGGGACGGTTGCCGAGAGCAAGCAGGCTGATCCAGAACACAAACTGACGGGATAGAATTATGTCCAGCGATTCCATAAATCTGTTTTCCTTTAAAGGAAAAATCCGGGTGCTGCACCTGACCTGGATAGCATTCTTTATTACTTTCTTTGCCTGGTTTAACCACGCACCACTGTTAATGGCGATTGCGGACAGCCTGTCGCTGACCTCAGAACAGGTAAAGACACTGCTGATACTGAACGTGGCACTGACCATTCCCGCGCGGGTCATTATCGGGATGCTCACCGATAAATACGGCCCGCGCCTGACCTATTCCCTGTTGCTGGCCATTGGCAGTATCCCCTGTTTTATCTTTGCTCTGGCGGACAGCTTTACCGCGGCGGCTATCGGCCGTTTTCTGCTGGGCTTTATCGGCGCCGGGTTCGTGATCGGTATCCGTATGGTTTCCGAGTGGTTCCCCGCAAAGCAGCTGGGTACCGCGGAAGGTATTTACGGTGGCTGGGGTAACTTTGGTTCTGCCGCTGCGGCCATGAGCCTGCCGACCATTGCGCTGCTGTTCGGTGGCGACGACGGCTGGCGTTATGCCATCGGTATTACCGGTGTACTGGCGCTGGTTTACAGTGTGATCTATTACCGCTCGGTAACCGACACCCCGAAAGGCGGTACCTATTTCAAGCCGAAGAAAATCGGTGGCATGGAAGTGTCCAGCCCGTCTGACTTTGTGCTGTTGCTGATCATGAAGGTGCCCATGTACGCGGCGCTGGCGCTGCTGACCTGGAAGCTGTCTCCAGCGGGTGTGGGTATGCTGGCGATGCCGGTGGCGATCGTGATTTATGTGTCCCTGGTCGCGCTGTACGTGTTTGATGCGAAGAAGTGTTACGAGATCAATAAAGAGATTTTCGTAAAGCTTCCGGAGCCGATTCACCGCTACAAGTTCAAGCAGGTTGCGGTGCTGAATATTCTGTACTTTGCGACCTTCGGTTCCGAGCTTGCGGTGATTTCCATGCTGCCGCTGTTTTTCTCGGAGACCTTTACCCTGGATCCGGTGAAGGCGGGTCTGCTGGCTTCGGCCTACGCGTTTATGAACCTGATGTCGCGTCCGGCGGGTGGTTTGATCAGTGACCGGTTCGGGCGCAAGAGTACGCTGCTGATTCTGACGGCGGGTCTGGCGCTGGGTTATCTGACCATGAGCATGATCGACAGCGAGTGGCCTTTATACTTGGCGGTGGCTGCGGCGATGGCATGTTCTTTCTTCGTGCAATCCGGTGAGGGTGCGGTGTTTGCTGTGGTGCCGCTGATCAAGCGCCGCCTGACCGGGCAGATTGCGGGGATGACGGGGGCTTACGGTAATGTGGGCGCGGTGTTCTATCTGACGGTGCTGAGTATGGTTTCTTACCAGACATTTTTCCTGGTAATTGCGGGTACCGCCGTGCTTGGCTTTGTTACGCTGCTGTTCCTGGAGGAGCCGGAAGGTCAGATGGCGGAAGTCATGCCGGATGGTAGTGTTTCTCTGATCGACGTAGCTTGATTCCGAGCTTTTTGGTGCTCCGGAACGAACCCGGGGCGCCGGGCACTGGTAAGCCTTTGCAGGACACGCCGTAAACCCATCCATGGGGGCTCTGCAAAAACATCCTGTTTTTGATTAAACGGCAGGATTGCCGTTTAAGACGCCGAAGGCGCCCGGAGGGTGAGGGCCATGGATGGCCCGAATCAACGTCTCGGAACCCTTTATCGGTGCAGTGCTTCACATCCAATTACTTACTATTACCGACACTAATTTGAACACCACCTGCGAAACCATCACTGTGCCCGATTCAGACCAGCAGGCGTCCAATTCCGAGAACCTGGAATTTGCCACGGCTACGGAGTGTGGACAGCGTACCTATAACGATGACGCGGTGGCCGTCTACCGTGCGACCGGGAGTGACCTGCGATATCGCGGTTCCCTGGCAGCGATTGCGGATGGGGTGGGCAGTGCGGAGGCTGGTGGTGCGGCGGCGCGGGCGGCGGTGAGCGGGTTTATTTCCGACTATTACAGCACGCCGGATTCCTGGTCGGTGAAGCAGGCCGCGGCGCGGGTTCTGCATGCGCTGAACAGCTGGCTGTACCGACAGAGCGGTGGTGCGGATGAGGTGCAGCGCGGTTGGCTGACGACCTTCTCTGCGGTGGTGATCAAAGGCGCTACGGCGCACCTGATTCATATCGGGGATTCGCGGATCTATCGACTGAGAGACGGCAAGCTCGAATGCCTGACACAGGACCACAGCCGCACACTGGGCCCGGGGCGGACGTTTTTAAGCCGGGCACTGGGGATGGACGCACATATCGAGGTGGACTACCGGCAGGAGCCTTTGGAAGCCGGTGATCTGTTTTGCGTGACCACCGATGGCATTCACGACTTTCTGCCCACCAGGCAGTTCACCCGGTTGCTCACACAGCACCAGTTGAAGGCGGCGCAGCCGTTGATGGCGGCGGCGCTGGAAAACGGGAGCCAGGACAATCTGAGCTTGGCCCTGTGCCGGGTGAATGTAGTGGAGTCACTGGAGCCGGACGATGTGATGCTGGCGACAAGCCAGCTACCCTTCCCGCCTCCGCTGCAGCCGGGCAACAAGATCGACGGTTACGAGGTGCTGCAGGAACTGCACGCGAGTAGTCGCAGCTATCTATATCTTGTACGGGATATGGAGTCGGATGAGCTGCGCGCTTTGAAGGCACCGTCGGAAAACTTCAGTGACGATCCGGCCTACATTGAACGGTTTATCGCAGAGGAGTGGACCGGGCGCAGGCTGGAGCATCCGGCCATTGTGAAGGTGTTTCCGCCGCGCAAGGAGCGTCAGTTTCTTTACCACGTTATGGAGTACGTGGACGGACAGAATCTGCGTCAGTGGATGCAGTTGAATCCGGAACCACCGCTGGATCAGGTGCGCAATCTGGTGCAGCAGCTAGTGAGCGCCCTGCGCCGCCTGCAGCGACTGGAAATCGTGCACGGGGATCTGAAGCCGGAAAATATCATGGTGGATTCCAGCGGTCGCCTGAAACTGATCGACCTGGGGGGCGCCAATGCGGCGGGGCTGCAAGAGCTGTTGCGCTATCAGGATAGTGCACCACCGGGCAGCAAGAACTACTGCGCGCCGGAATACTTTTTCGGCGATGCGGCCAGTCACCGTTCAGATATTTTCTCTCTAGGGGTCATCGCCTATGAAATGCTTACTGGTTGCTATCCCTATAAAGAGCGCTTCGGCAGCAACCACTATCAGTTAAAGAACTACGCCAGTCTGCGCTACCGCAGTGCACGACGGCAGCGGCAAGAAATACCAGACTGGATTGACGGTGCCCTGCGCCGAGCCTGTGCACCGGACCCGAAAAACCGCTACCCGGCTCTGTCGGAATTTGTGCACGACCTCAGTACACCGAACAAGAAGTTCGATAACGCGGAAAAACCGCCGCTGATGGAACGCAACCCGCTACTGTTCTGGCAGACGGTAGCGGTGCTGGCGATTCTGTCTCACCTGTTGTACTTCCTGTAACCTGCCCTCCTTTGAAGCAAGTCTGGCAGAGGCGCACCAAGTTGACGCGCGCCGCCATGCGAAATCGCCATTAAACCGTACAAAACCTGTGGTTTCCCCAACCTTCTGCCGCTCGTAAAAGTTGGCATAGAGATTGAATATCTTTAGTCACAATCCGACATTCTTTTAGCAAGGCAACGGCGCCTGACACTCTTCGACAGAAGAGGGGACGCCCGTGCAGCCGCAAGCTACCCAGGCCCTCCCCTAACGCTTTTCTTCTGTCGAACCCAATCAGGTTCAAACGGCAGAGATTATGGTTAAGCAAAAAATCGTCGTCATCGGCAACGGCATGGTGGGTCACCACTTCCTGGAACAACTGGCAAATCGTCCCGAACGGGAAATGTTCGACGTGCTGGTATTCTGCGCCGAACCCCGCCCCGCCTATGACCGGGTACACCTCTCCGAATACTTTGGCGGCCGCTCCGCCGACGACCTGGCCATGGGCAAGGTGGAGCAGTACCGCGAGTGGGGTTACGACCTGCGTCTGAACGATGCCGCCGTGGGCATCGACCGCGAGAACAAAATCGTAACTTCTGCCAGTGGCGCGAGTGAAGCGTACGATCACCTGATCCTGGCTACCGGCTCCTATCCTTTTGTACCGCCGATTCCCGGCCACCAGCACGACAAGTGCTTCGTCTACCGCACCATTGAAGACCTCGACAAAATTCAGGCCGCCGCCAAAGAAGGCAAGGTTGGCGTGGTTGTGGGCGGTGGTCTGCTGGGGCTGGAAGCGGCCAACGCGCTCAAACAGCTCGGCCTGGAAGCACACGTGGTGGAATTCGCCCCGGGCCTGATGTCCGTACAGCTGGACGAAGGCGGCTCCAAACTGCTGCGGGAAAAAATTGAAGAGCTGGGCGTAACCGTTCACACCAGCACCGCCACCGAACTGATCGAAGAAGTGGACGGCGGTCGCCTGCGTATGAACTTCAAAGGCGACAAGTCCCTGGATACCGACTTGATTGTGTTTTCCGCCGGTATCCGCCCGGAAGACAGCCTGGCGAAATCCGCTGGTATCGAACTGGGTGAGCGCGGCGGTATCGTGGTGGACAATACCTGCCGCACCTCCGACAAAAATATTTTCGCCATCGGCGAGTGTGCCCTGTTCAACAACTTTATCTACGGTCTGGTAGCCCCCGGCTACACCATGGCGCGCACCGCGGTTTCCCTACTGTGTGGCGAGGCAGCGGAATTCAACGGCGCGGACATGAGCACCAAGCTGAAACTGCTGGGTGTGGAAGTGGGCTCCATCGGCGACGCACACGGCCGCGCGGAAGGTTCCGCCGCGATCACCTTTGTCGATGAACAGACTGGCGTGTACAAGCGCATGATTACCGACCGCGAAGGCAAGAAACTACGCGGTGCGGTACTGGTGGGCGACACCGGCGATTACGACACCCTGCTGCAATACCACCTGAACGATATGGATCTGCCGGAACACCCGGAACAACTGATCCTGCCGGCACTGGACGGCGCCGCCCCGACTCTCGGTGCCGACGCGCTGCCAGATACCGCCACCATTTGTTCCTGTCACAACGTCAGCAAAGGCGACATCGTCGGCGCGGTTCAGGGCGGTTGCTGCTCTGTGGGCGAAGTCAAAGACTGCACCAAGGCGGCCACCGGCTGTGGTGGCTGTTCTGCACTGCTGAAAAACGTGGTGGACACAGAGCTCGCGGCCCTGGGTATGGAAGTGAACAACGACCTCTGCCCGCACTTCCCCTACACCCGCCAGGAAATTTTCCACATGGTGCAGGTGGAGGAAATCAAAACCTTCGACGAGCTACTGCACAAGCACGGCACCGGTAAAGGCTGTGAAATCTGTAAGCCCACCGCGGCTTCCATTTTCGCATCCCTGTGGAACGAACATATTCACAAAAAGCCCCACGTTGGCCTGCAGGACACCAACGATACCTTTATGGCGAATATGCAGAAAAACGGTACCTACTCCGTGGTTCCGCGTATTGCCGGCGGTGAGATTACTCCCGACAAACTGATCGTGCTGGGTCAGGTGGCGAAGAAATACGATCTGTATACCAAGATCACCGGCGGCCAGCGTATCGACCTGTTTGGCGCTCGCTTGGAAGAGCTGCCGGAGATCTGGCGCGAGCTGACCGATGCGGGCTTTGAGACTGGCCACGCGTACGGTAAATCCCTGCGCACCGTTAAATCCTGTGTGGGTAGTACCTGGTGTCGCTTTGGTGTGCAGGACAGTGTGGGCATGGCGCTTATGGTAGAGAACCGCTACAAGGGCCTGCGTTCCCCGCACAAAATCAAGATGGCGGTTTCCGGTTGTACCCGTGAGTGTGCGGAAGCCCAGAGCAAAGATATTGGTGTGATTGCGACCGAGAACGGCTGGAACCTGTATGTGTGTGGTAACGGTGGTATGCGCCCCCGTCACGCGGATTTGTTTGCGACGGATCTCGACGATGTGACGCTGATTAAATATATCGACCGTGTGCTGATGTTCTATGTGCGCACGGCGGACAAGTTGCAGCGTACTTCGGTTTGGCTGGAAAACCTGGAAGGTGGTCTGGATTACCTGCGTGAGGTGGTGATCGAGGACAAGCTGGGTATCTGCGATGAGCTGGAACGCCAGATGACCAATGTGGTTGGCACTTACCAGTGTGAGTGGAAAACCGCGATCAACGATCCGGAAATGGTCAAGCGCTTCCGCCAGTTCGTAAATACCGACGAGAAAGACGAGAAAATCGTCTTCGTGGAAGAGCGCGAACAACGCCGCCCTGCGACTCAGGAAGAAATCGTCAAGATTGCCGAGCCGGCTTAAGTTTTTTCCCGGCCCGGTGGCGGCGAGTCACCGGGTGCGGGTTTTCAGGACCGAGCTGGGCGCCCCCCTGGGAACCCATCCATGGGCGCTGCGGCGCAAACTTCCTGTTTGCGACGCTCCTGAAAACCCGCACTCGGCGCCTCGCCTTCGCATCGAACTAATTTAGTCCGCCCCGCGTCATTCCGGCGCAGGCCGGAATCCAGCCCCACAGAAGCTGGAAAAGAACACAAGTTTTAAGATTTTCACCACCACCATTTGTGGAGAACCAGAATGAGCGAAGTTGCCATAACCCGCGCCGAGTGGCTGCAAGTCTGCAAGCGATCAGACCTTGTAGCCGATTCCGGAGTGTGCGCTCTTGTGGGCGGTCGTCAGATTGCCCTGTTTTTTTTACCCGAGCAGGAACCCCAGTTGTACGCCATCGATAACTGGGATCCTATCGCCAATGCCGGCGTGATCGGCCGCGGCCTTGTGGCCGAGATCGACGGTGAGCTGACCGTTGCCTCGCCGCTGTACAAGCAGCACTACCGCCTGAGCGACGGCCAGTGCCTGGAAGAGGAAGAGATCAAGCTGGAGATATTCCCCGTTGCCTTTGAGGGCGATGATGTTCTGATTCAGGTTGGCTAATCGATAATCCGATCGGCCGATTAAAAGAAGAAGCAAACAAAATAAGCAGTCGAAGATGGCATTAACAGAACTGTTCAGCGCCCACAGATCCTGCACCACCTGCCCCTATTGCGGCGTGGGTTGCGGGGTGGCGGCGACGCGGGAGTCCAGCCCGGCCACTGGTGAGGATGTGATCCGCATTGAGGGAGATCAGCAGCATCCGGCCAACAAAGGCAAGCTGTGCGTCAAGGGTTCTTCCCTGGCGGATACTCTCGGCAACCACGGGCGTCTGTTAAAGCCGCAGTTGCACGGCGAAGAGTGCGACTGGGAAACGGCGCTGGAATTTGCCGCGTCGCGACTGCGCGAGACCATCGACGAGCACGGGCCGGATTCGGTGGCGTTTTACCTGTCCGGTCAGTTGTTGACGGAAGATTATTACGTTGCCAACAAACTGATGAAGGGATTTATCGGCACGGGCAATGTGGATACCAATTCCCGCCTGTGTATGTCCTCTGCGGTGGCCGCCTACAAACGTGCATTTGGCGCGGATGCGGTGCCGTGTAATTACGAGGATCTGGACGAGGCGGAGCTGGTGGTTCTGATCGGCTCCAATGCCGCCTGGACTCACCCGATTCTGTTCCAACGGATGCAGGCGGCCAATGCGAAACTGGTGGTGGTAGATCCCCGCGGTAGTGCCACCAGTGAAATGGCGGATATGCATCTGGCGATCACCCCGGGTAGTGATGCGGCGCTATTTAACGGTCTGCTGCACTATCTCACCGAATTCGGTGCCCTGGATCAGGGGTTTATCGACAACCACACGGAAAGTTTTACCGACGCGCTTTACGTGGCCGCGGAGTGGACGCCGGAGAAAGTAGCGGAATACTGCAGTGTGGAGCTGGAGCAATTGCTCGCTTTTTACGAGCTGTTCCGCACCACAGAAAAAACCATCAGCTTCTATTCCCAGGGCGTCAATCAGTCCAGCACAGGCACCGATAAAAACAACACCATTATCAATTGCCACCTAGCCACCGGCCGCATCGGCAAGCCCGGTTGTGGCCCCTTCTCCATCACCGGCCAGCCCAATGCCATGGGCGGGCGCGAGGTGGGCGGGCTGGCGAATATGCTCGCCGCGCATATGGATTTCACCGAAGACAATATCGACCGCGTGGGCCGCTTCTGGAATGCCACAAAGATGGCACAGGGCCCGGGCCTGAAAGCGGTGGATCTGTTTAACGCGGTGGAGAGCGGTCAGATCAAGGCCGTGTGGATCATGGCCACCAATCCGGCGGTGAGTATGCCGGATGCACGCCGCGTCGCCGCCGCCCTGAAAAACTGCCCCACGGTGATCGTCTCCGACTGCGTCGGCGATACCGATACCGCGCGCACCGCCGACCTGCTGCTACCCGCGACCACCTGGGGGGAAAAGACCGGCACCGTCACCAACTCCGAGCGCCGTATCTCCCGTCAGAAAGGTTTTCTGCCGAAACCGGGGGAAGCCCGCCACGACTGGGAAATCATCTGCGAGGTGGCAAAGCGCCTCGGCTTTGGCGAAGCGTTTGATTTTGAAACCCCGGCAGATATTTTCCGCGAGCACGCCGCCCTGTCCGGGTTTGAAAACACCCGTGACCAGGCCCGCCGCGCCTTCGATATTTCCGCGCTGGCGAATATCAGCGATCAGGAATACGACTTCTTTACTCCGGTGCAGTGGCCGGTGAACGCCGAACATCCCCACGGCACCGCGCGCCTGTTCAGCGACGGCGACTTCTACACCCCCAATGGCCGCGCCCGCTTTGTCGCCGTACAGCCCCGGTGCCCGAAGCAGGAAGCCCGCGACGAATACCCGCTGGTGTTGAACAGCGGCCGTCTGCGCGACCAGTGGCACACCATGACCCGCACCGGCCGCGCGCGCAAACTCCTCGACCACAGCGAAGCACCAGAACTGCACGTACACCCGCAGGAAGCGTCTAAATTCGGTATCGAAGATGCACAACTGGTGCGCGTGGAAAGCGAAAAAGGCCAGTTCTTCGGCCGCGCAAAAGTTACCAGCAGTCAGAAACCCGGCCAACTGTTTGCCCCGATCCACTGGAGCGACAGCCTCGCCCACAACGCCACCGTCAGCGCCCTGGCCATCCCCTTCACCGACCCCTTCTCCGGCCAGCCGGAACTGAAGCAGGTAGCGGTAAAAGTCGAACCACTCTCTGCCCACAGCTACGCCTGCCTGCTACTGCGCAGCAAAGCCGCAGAAGAACTCCACAGCCGCCTGCAGGCCGGCGACACGCAATTGTTTGAAACCATCCTGCACTGGTACCGGGTACCGGTGGAAGGCGGTTACCGTTTCGAATTGGCCCTGAAAAAGCAACCGGACTGGCAGTCCATGGCCGACAAGCTGTTCAACCTGAGCGGCAAACAACTCAATCGCAAACAGCTGCAACTGCCCAGCGGCGAACGCTGGTTGCTGCACAGTGAAGAGATGGAATTACTGGTCTTCACCAGCGCCGACTGGCAGGGCCTGCCGGACCGCAAAACTCTGGAAAACGCCCTGCAAGAGCCACTACCAGACGCACCTGCAAAACTCTTACATGACGTCCCCGCCGGTGCGCAGATGGTATGCACCTGCCTGCAGGTTTCCCGCAAGGAAATCGAAGCGGCGATTGCCGAAGGTGCGGCCTCCGTTGATGAGCTGGGTGAACTGCTGGGATGTGGTACCAACTGCGGTTCCTGCAAGCCGGAAATCTCAGCGCTGCTGAATACCAACCTTGCAGTAGCGGTTGGGTAAGCACCGAATAGTTCTCACGTCATGCCGGACTTGATCCGGCATCCAGCTTCGTAGTGCTGGATTCCGGGTCGAGCCCGGAATGACGAGAGAGCGGTGAATCAACCGGTAAGTACGATACAGCTACTCTCAAGCTCTATCACTGTCATGCCGGACCTGATCCGGCATCCGGCTTCGGAACTCTGGATTCCGGATCGAGCCTGGAATGACGGGAGAGTGACGAATCAACCTGTAAGTACGATATACCTACTCTCAACCTCTATCAGCGTCATGCCGGACTTGATCCGGCATCCAGCTTCGTAGCGCTGGATTCCGGGTCAAGCCCGGAATGACGTTAGAGCGAACAATCCCATCTCAGCACTTGGCAAATCCCACCCAGCCCAGCTATCTTCTCGACCAAACAGACAAGATTTAAGGCAATAACAATGACTGATGCCTGTGCAGAAAACGGCCTGCGTTCCGTAGAAGTGGCCAAGCAGATGCTGATCGACAGCATCAACCCCATCACCGCGAGCGAAACCATCCCATTAAGTCAGGCCTGTGGCCGCGTACTGGCCGAGCCCGTACTGTCCGCACTCGACCTGCCCCCCTGCGACAACTCCGCCATGGACGGCTACGCCCTGAGCGGCGACCGTGACAGCTACACCATCATCGGCAAAAGCCTCGCCGGCCACCCTTTTTTTGGCACTCTGGAACCAGGCCAAGCCACCCGTATCACCACCGGTGCCGCCGTACCCACGGGCGCCGACCGCGTACAGATGCAGGAAAACTGCAATTTAGATGGCGACCAGCTCACCATGAGCCGCCCCGCCAAACCCGGCGAAAACATTCGCCGCCGCGGCGAAGACGTCCATACCGGACAGAGCCTCATACCAGTCGGTTCCAAAATCAAAGTCCCCCACATTGCACTGTTAGCCGGCGCCGGTGTGGCCGAAGTCACGGTACTGCGCAAACTCAAAGCCGCCCTGCTTTCCATCGGTGATGAACTGAAACCCATCGGCACCCCGGCATCCGAATTGGGCGATGGCGATATCTACGATAGCAATCGAATTGCACTGCAGGCTGCATTAGAACAACTGGATGTGGATATTCTGGATCTCGGCTACTGGCCGGACCAGCCAGAAAAAATCCGCGAGGCGTTTATCAAAGCCCGCGACAACGCAGACTTTGTCATTACCAGCGGTGGTGTATCCGTCGGTGAAGCGGATTTCACCAAAACCGTTTTGCAGGAACTCGGCGAAATCGGTTTCTGGAAGCTCGCGATCAAACCTGGCAAACCCTTCGCCTTCGGTCGCCTCCCCAAAGCCGATGGTGAAGCTTTATTCTTCGGCCTCCCTGGAAATCCTGTTTCTGCCATCGTCACCCTGTATCAACTGGTCGTCCCCGCCCTAGAAAAACTACGCGGCACCTCCGAACAATTCCGCCAGCTCCCACTGCAGGTTCGCGCGCGTCTGCTGAACGATATCCGCAAGAGACCTGGACGCACGGATTATCAACGCGGGTTTACCTATCGTGATGAGGATGGGATTCAGGTGGTGGAGACTCGCGGTATTCAGGGGAGTCATATTCTTTCCGGCTTTGCGGCGGCGAACTGTTTTGTTGTTTTGCCTCGGGAAGGCGGGGATTGTGAAACTGGGGATTGGGTTACGGTGGAACCCTTTTCTGCGCCTTTGATGTAGCTCTGTGGTCCCGAGTAAGCGAGTTTTTTGGCGGAAAAGCACCGGGTGTAGCTTTTCGAAACCGCTGTAAACCCCGCAAGCGGGGCCGGCCGCCAATCACAGATTGACGTCGTTCGGCTGCGCGTGAAGCAGTGCTTCGCAATCGCTTGCCTCACCCCTACACGCTGCGGCGGCGACGTCCCTGTCGCTCACGCTTTCGAAAAGCTACACCCGGCACTTTACCTTCACATTTTACATTTCCCTCTGAACAAGGAGCTAGCGTGATTCTTGAAGTAGCGATTCTGGACGTAAAGCCAAGTCAGAATGAAGAATTCGAACGCGCCTTCAAAAAGGCACAATGCATCATTTCCTCGATGCCAGGCTACATAAATCACCAATTACAAAAGTGCCTTGAAAAAGAAAGCCGCTACATCCTGTTGGTGAATTGGGAAAAACTAGAAGACCACACCCAGGGCTTCCGAAAATCCCCCGAATACCAAAGCTGGAAAGCCCTCCTCCACCACTTCTACGATCCATTCCCAGAAGTAGAGCACTACTCCCTAGTCGAACTGTAAAAACCCCGATGCGAAGGCCAAGTGCCGGGTATGGGGTTTCAGGAGCGTCGGCGACAGGGACGTCGCCGACGCAGCGTACAGGGATGTATTCACAGCGGTCCTGAAACCCCATACCCGGTGCTTGGCCGCCACCAAACCGTCCGAGTAGGGACCACAAAGCCCACCATAAACCACAGTGCTATAATCCGCGGCCAACAGAAGACCGAACAAGACAGAAGTACCATGAGCCGCAGCCGCTACGAGAAATTCAAGCAGGTGCTCCGCCAGCGCCAGCACGATATGACGATCCTTACCGACCAGGTACATAAAGCCCAAAATATCTCTGCCATGCTGCGGACTGCCGACGCTGTCGGCATCCCCGAAATCCACATGGTGCAGCCCACCCACGGCCACAAGATTTATCACAACACCGCCGGAGGCAGTGGCCGCTTTACGGGGAACAGAGTCTACCCCGATATTCAAACCGGTATGGCTCATCTAAAACAGCAGGGCATGCACCTCTACGCCGCCCACTGGTCCGACCGCGCCATCGACTACCGACAAGCCGACTACACCCAGCCCTTCGCCCTCGTCATGGGCGCCGAGAAAGATGGCCTCAGCGACTACGCTGCCGAGCACGCCGACGACCATGTCACCATCCCGATTATCGGCATGGTGGAAAGCTACAACGTGAGTGTGGCCGCGGCGATTATTCTTCAGGAAGCGATGTATCAGAGGACCAACGCGGGAATGTATGAAAACAAAGAGCTCGACGAAGATGACCCGAAAATAAAAGACATCCTGTTTCGCTGGATGCACCCGAAAATGGTGAGATATTGTGAGCAGTACAAGTTGCCATTTCCGGAGCTGGATGAGGATGGCGATATTATTCCGCCTAAAGACTCAAAGTACCGCCGACCGAAAAGCTGACCGGCTGATCGTCATGTAGGATTCGATCCTGCATCTCGCTTCGTAGCACTGGATTCCGGGTCAAGCCCGGAATGACGAGGGGGATCGATTCCCGCACCCAACTTTACAGAAACCGTCATGCCGGACTTGATCCGGAATGACGGCTGCGCGTTGCTTTAGCCAAAGCACCCATCTACCCTTGGCACACCATTTTCAAGACCAAGTATTCCTCAAGGAGGACGCAGTGCACACCGAAGACATCGAATACACCATCGACGGCGAATCCTTTACCGGCTATCTGGCCTACGACGAAACCCTCGAAGGCAAACGGCCCGCCATCCTCCTCGTCCACGAATGGTGGGGCATGAACGACTTTACCAGGGAAGAAGCCGAGCGCCTCGCCGCCGAAGGCTTCACCGCCTTTGCCCTCGACATGTACGGCACCGGTGTCGGCGCCGACAATCCCGCCGACGCCGCCGCACTCATGAACAAAACCATAGAGACCGAAGGTGCCGCGCTCAAGCGCTTCCAGGCCGCCCTCGATCTGATCAACGCTCACGAAACCGTGGAAGTCGGCCAGGTTGCCGCACAGGGCTACTGCTTCGGTGGCGCGGTTGCATTGACCATGGCCCGCCTTGGGCTGCCGCTAAAAGGTGTCGTCAGTTTCCACGGCGACCTGCAGACCGAAGTGCAGATCAAACCCGGCGATGTCAAAGCAGAAATCCAGGTCTACACCGGCGGTGACGACGACATGATTCCCGCAGAACAGGTAGCCAACTTCGTCAAAGAAATGCAGACCGCCGGTGTGCGTTTCGATGTGATCAGTTACCCCGGGGCCAAACACGGCTTCACCAACCCTGCCGCCACCGGTCGCGGCGAAAAGTTCGGCATTCCACTGGCGTACAATGAAGAGGCCGCCAATGATGCCTACGAGGGTGCAGTGAACTTCTACAACAGAATTTTTGGGCTCTAATCTCGCATTGACCTCCACCTGCCCCGAACCGCTAGCGCACTCGTATGGCTTCGGGGCACAATGTGTGCCGCTTTTTGCGAGACGCACAGAGAACAAGGGAGGATGCGTGCAACCGATCATTTCTATTGACGGCGTAGGTAAAACCTATGCCGGCGGTTTTACCGCGCTCAAATCCGTCGACCTCCAAATCAATCGTGGCGAAATTTTCGCCCTGCTCGGCCCCAATGGCGCCGGCAAAACCACCCTCATCAGTATTATCTGCGGTATCGTTAATCCCACCAGTGGCAGTGTGTCCGCCGATGGCCACGATATTCAGCGGGAATTTCGCCCTGCGCGCAGCAAGATAGGCCTGGTACCCCAAGAACTTTCCACGGATTCCTTTGAGAGTGTGTGGAACACCGTCAGCTTCAGCCGCGGTCTGTTTGGCAAGGCGCCCAACCCCGAATACATCGAGAAAATCCTGCGTCAACTCTCCCTATGGGAGAAAAAGGACAGCAAGATCATGGCGCTGTCCGGTGGTATGAAACGCCGGGTAATGATCGCCAAAGCACTATCCCACGAGCCGTCCATTCTGTTCCTCGACGAACCCACCGCCGGTGTGGATGTAGAGTTGCGCCGGGACATGTGGGAAATGGTGCGCGGACTGCGGGAAAATGGCGTTACCGTGATTCTCACCACGCACTATATCGAGGAAGCAGAAGAAATGGCGGATCGCATTGGTGTGATCAACCATGGCGAGCTTGTGCTGGTGGAAGAAAAACACACGCTGATGCGCAAGCTGGGCAAAAAACAGCTGACCATCCACTTGCAGAACCCAGTCACCGGGCTGCCCGATAGTCTCGGTGAGTTTGCCCTGGAAGTGACAGACGAAGGCAACCAGCTGGTGTACACCTTCGACACCCAGCGAGAGCACACAGGCATCGCCGAACTGCTGCGCGCGTTGAACCAGCAGGGTATCGAGTTCAAGGATCTGCACTCCAGTGAAAGCTCCCTGGAAGAGATTTTTGTCAATCTGGTGCACCAGAACCAGAACGAACGCCAGCAGGTCGGATAACAGAGGAGTTTGTCGGATGAATGTTTACGGTATCCGCGCCATTTACCAGTTTGAAATGGCCCGCACCGGGCGCACCCTGATGCAGAGCATCGCCTGGCCGGTGATTTCCACCTGCCTGTACTTTATCGTTTTCGGCACCGCCATCGGCGGTCGCCTGGGCGAAATCGAGGGGGTGAGTTACGGAGCGTTTATTATTCCCGGGCTGATCATGCTGTCGCTGTTGTCGGAAAGTATTTCCAATGCGTCGTTCGGCATTTTCTTCCCCAAATTCAGCGGCACCATTTACGAGGTGCTTTCCGCTCCAGTATCCGCGTTTGAGATCGTCGCCGGCTATGTAGGCGCGGCGGCCACCAAGTCGGTCATTATCGGCATACTGATTCTCATCACCGCGCGTTTTTTTGTGGACTACGAGATCGCCCATCCCTTCTGGATGATCGGCTTTCTTATTCTCACCGCAGTCACCTTCAGTATGTTCGGTTTTATTATCGGCGTGTGGGCCGATGATTTTCAGAAGCTGCAGATTATTCCGCTGATGGTGATCACCCCGCTGACATTTCTCGGTGGTGCTTTCTACTCCATCAATATGCTGCCGGAGTTCTGGCAGAAGGTAACCCTGTTTAACCCGGTGGTGTATCTGATCAGCGGTTTTCGCTGGGCGTTTTACGGCGTCTCCGATGTCAATGTTGGAATCAGTCTCGGCATGACACTGCTGTTCCTGTTTGCCTGCATGACCGCGGTGTGGTGGATTTTCCGTACCGGCTACAAGATCCGTACCTGATTCAGCATCGCCCTAACAAAAAAGCCCGCGGAAGCATGCTCCCGCGGGCTTTTTCAATCGGTCATCAATCTCAGTGAGGCTGGTAACCCCGGCAGAACACTCGCACCACTTCCGCTACATGTTCTGTAATTTCCTCTTGCGCGGGAGGTTCGGTACACCCGAGCATAATCTGAATGTGTCGGCACCCTCCCTGCAACATGCCGAAAAACAACTCCGAGGCACGCTCGGTGTCCGGTATCTGCAACTGCCCCAGCTCACAGGCCCGATTGAGGAAACGCGTCATTTCATTGCGGGTACGCATCGGACCGGCCTCGTAAAACAGATTGGCCATGGTCTGATCCTGGGCGCCCACGGCACTGATCAGGCGCATCAGTTTCATGGAGTCCTCGTGGTACAACATCTCCAGAAAAGCCTCGCCGATCTGTTGCAACATTTCCACAACCGGCACCCCGGGCTCGAGGGTAAACATCACCACCGGCATCTGGCTGCAGCACTTGTCTTCAATGGCATCCGTAAACAGCGTCTCCTTGTCAGAGAAATGGCTGTACACCGTCAGCTTGGAGACACCCGCCGCGCTGGCCACAGCGTCCATGCTGGTACCGGTAAATCCGTGGGTGAGAAACAGGTGCTTGGCCGCATGCAGAATGGCCTGCCGCTTGGCCGGGTCTTTGGGGCGGCCGCGGCTGGTCGGGGCGGTACTGCTGGAATTTATAGAGCTCATGGTCGTCATCGTCTTCGTGTTGCGCGCTACCCAACCCCGCTTGCTGGTTGATGAAGCACACGCTCGCGCCCACTGAATTAGTGGACTCGCGAGTTTAATATACTTACTATACTCGCCAGTACAGAATAGAGTCCGGCGCAGTATGGCAGACAACTGTACCAGTTTCTGCCGACATCCCCGACCCCAAAGTCACCCGCCGGAATTTCCGACTCCAACGCAACCCGTGCCCCACAGGGATTGAGGTAATCATGCACCGCTTCCTCCCCCATAACGCTTCCGCACTCAAATGGTCCACCACCTTGCTGGCTGCACTATCCCTTGTCGCCTGCTCGACATCGGACCCGGAAAGCACCAAGCCTCCGCGCCCGGCCATCGTAGTGCACCCCACAGCGTCCGGCAGCCAGCTCGCGGTCTACCCGGGAGAGGTTCGCGCCCGCTATGAGCCGGCACTGGCCTTCCGGGTCGGCGGCGCGGTTACCCGCCGCCTGGTGGATGTGGGAGATAGAGTGAGACAGGGCCAGCCTTTGGCTGAACTGGATGCGCAAGACCTGCAATTGCAGCGCGACGCCGCCCGCGCTCAGCTGCAGGCGGCGCAGACTGAAAATCGCAACGCCAGCAATGAGCTCGCACGCTACCGCGACCTGCTGGAGCGGAAACTGATCGGGGAATCCCAGTTTGATACCGTAAAGACGCGCCACGACAGCAGTGTGGCCCAGCTTGAGCGGGCCCGCGCCCAATGGAAGGTGGCGGAAAACCAGGCCAACTACGCAACCCTCAAGGCCCCCAGCGACGGAGTCATCACCGGTCGCAGTATTGATGCCGGACAGGTTGTCAGCGCCGGTCAGACGGTATTTACCATGGCGTCAGATGGGGAGCGGGAGGTCCTGATCGACCTACCGGAACAGGAAGTAACCCGCTTTGCCCTAGGCCAGCCGGTAACCATCGAGCTGTGGTCCGCACCCGGAGCCCCGATTCACGGAAAGGTGCGGGAGCTCTCTCCTGCTGCAGAGTCTGGCCTGCGCACCTTTGAAGCGCGCATCGCGTTTTCGCCAGACGGCAACGCCGAGGGTAAACCCCAGCTGGGCCAGAGCGCCCGAGTATATGCACGCACGGATTCAAAGCGCCCTACCCAGCGGCTGCCCATGTCTGCGATTACCGCCGATGGGGCCGAAGCCTTCGTATGGCGCATGGACCCCGACACCTTCACGCTGCACAAGGTGGCGGTCACCGTCGCCAATTACGGCCACGAGTATGCAGAGGTGATCTCCAGCCTTGCCCCTCAGGACTGGGTAGTGTCCGCCGGCACCCAGCTGGTTCGCGAAGGCCAACGGGTGCGCCCGGTAGATCGTCAGAACAGACCGATAGAGGCCGACGACCGCCTGGCACAAAGCCTCTGACGCAACGCCACTGACGCCTGACAAAAAACACTGCATCTACGGACACAATACGATGTCATTCAATCTCTCAGAGTGGGCACTGAAGAATAAACCACTGGTGCTCTACACCATGCTTGTGCTCGGCCTTATCGGGGCGATTTCGTATACGCAACTGGGGCAAAGCGAGGATCCCCCCTTCACCTTCAAGGTCATGGTGGTAAATACCCTTTGGCCGGGCGCCAGTGCAGAAGAGGTCTCACGCCAGGTCACCGAGCGCATCGAGAAAAAACTGATGGAGACCGGGGACTACCAGCGCATAACCTCTTTCTCCCGCCCGGGCCAATCCCAGGTGATGTTTATGGCCAGGGACGATATGCGCTCAGCGGAGGTTCCCGACCTCTGGTATCAGGTGCGCAAGAAAGTCGGAGATATCCGCCACACACTGCCGACGGATATTCAGGGCCCGTTTTTTAATGACGAATTTGGCACTACCTTTGGCAATATCTACGCCCTCACCGGCCAGGGTTTTGATTATGCGCTGATGAAGGACTACGCCGATCGGCTGCAGCTCGCCTTGCAGCGGGTTGAGGACGTCGGCAAGGTTGAACTGCTCGGTCTGCAGGACGAGAAAGTCTGGGTGGAAATCTCCAATGCCAAACTGGCTTCCCTGGGGATTTCTCTCTCCGCCGTACAATCGGTGTTGCAGGCGCAAAACCAGATGGCGGACGCCGGGATTGTGGAGGCCGTCAGCGACCGCGTACGTATCCGCATCAGTGGCCAATTCCGTAGCGTAGAGGAAATCCGCCAGTTCCCGATTCACGCCAACGGCCATACCCTGACCCTGGGCGATATCGCCGACGTGCGGCGCGGCTTTAGTGATCCACCGCAACCGCGGATGCGTTTTATGGGCGAAGATGCCATCGGCATTGCCGTGTCCATGAAGAGTGGTGGCGACATCCTGCAACTGGGCGAGCGCCTGGACGCTGCGATGGAATCTCTGCAACAGGACCTGCCCATCGGCCTTTCCCTGAGCAAGGTATCCGACCAGCCCGCGGCAGTAAAAAGCAGCGTGGGTGAATTTGTCAAAGTGCTGATCGAGGCATTGGTCATCGTAATGCTGGTGAGTTTTTTCTCACTGGGATTCCGCACCGGGCTGGTGGTGGCACTGTCGATCCCGCTGGTGCTGGCGATGACCTTTGCGCTGATGAATTACTTTGATATCGGCCTGCACAAGATTTCCCTTGGTGCACTGGTGTTGGCGCTGGGACTGATGGTGGACGATGCCATCATCGCCGTGGAGATGATGGCGATCAAAATGGAACAGGGTCTGAGCCGGTTGAAGGCAGCAGGCTTCGCCTGGAACAGTACTGCGTTTCCGATGTTGACTGGAACCCTGATCACCGCCGCGGGTTTCCTGCCCATTGCCACCGCGCAGTCCGGCACCGGGGAGTACACTCGCTCAATTTTTCAGGTGGTGACACTATCCCTGCTCGCCTCCTGGGTAGCGGCAGTAGTATTTGTGCCCTACTTGGGTAACCGCCTGCTGCCGGAACATGGCGGTCACGGATCGACCTCTCAAAATGATCCGTACAGCAAACCCTTTTATCAGCGCTTCCGCCGCATCCTCAACTGGTGCCTGCACTATCGCAAAACAGTATTGCTACTGAGCGTAGTTATTTTTGTCGGTGCGATTTTTCTGTTCCGCTTTGTGCCGCAACAGTTCTTCCCCTCGTCGGCTCGCCTGGAGCTGATGGTGGATTTGAAACTGAGTGAAGGCGCTTCCCTGCACGCCACCGAGGGGCAGGCCTTGCGTCTGGAGGAACTGCTGTCACAGAACCCACTGGTGGAAAACTATGTAGCTTATGTGGGCACCGGTTCACCGCGCTTTTACCTGCCGCTGGATCAGCAGCTGCCCGCCGCCAGTTTTGCCCAGTTTGTGGTGTTGACCCGCAGCGTGGAGGAGCGGGAACAGGTACGCCAATGGCTGATCTCCACCCTGAGCGAACAGTTCCCGTCGGTACGCACACGGGTCTCGCGGCTGGAGAACGGACCGCCGGTGGGGTATCCAGTGCAGTTCCGGGTTTCGGGTGAACATATCGGCGAAGCCCGCCGAATTGCCCGGGAAGTGGCCGCGGTGGTGCGCGAAAATGAAGACGTGGCCAATGTGCACCTGGACTGGGAAGAACCCAGCAAGGTCGTGAAACTGGATATCGACCAGGCCCGCGCACGGGAAATGGGGGTTAGCACAGCCTCCCTGTCTCGCGCACTGCAGGGCTCACTGTCCGGCACCGCAGTGGGCCAATACCGCGAAGACAATGAACTGATCACCGTCGCTGTACGGGGGCAGGAGCGGGAACGGCAGGCATTGGAACAGCTGGGTAACCTGGCGATACAGACCGATGCCGGAAACTCACTGCCGCTGAACCAGATCGCAACCCTCGACTACGGCTTTGAAGAAGGGGTTATCTGGCACCGGGATCGCCTGCCCACGGTGACGGTGCGCGCGGATATATATGGCACCGAGCAACCGGCAACCGTAGTGGCCAGTATCTGGCCGCAGCTTCAGGGAGTCCGCGATGGGTTGCCGCCCGGCTATCTGTTGGAGGTCGGCGGCAGTGTGGAGGAATCCGCACGCGGCCAGGACTCCGTCAATGCCGGTATGCCGCTGTTTATTTTTGTGGTGTTCACCCTGCTGATGTTACAGCTGCGCAGCTTCTCCCTGTCCACCATGGTGTTTCTCACCGCGCCACTGGGTATTATCGGTGTCACCCTGTTCCTGCTGCTGTTCAACCAGCCATTTGGTTTTGTCGCCATGCTCGGCACTATTGCCCTGGCTGGCATGATCATGCGCAACTCGGTCATTCTGGTGGACCAGATAGAACAGGATAAACGCCAGGGGCTCGCCCCCTGGGATGCCATTGTAGAATCCACCGTGCGCCGCTTCCGCCCGATTGTACTGACGGCGCTGACAGCGGTGCTGGCGATGATTCCGTTATCTCGCAGTGATTTCTTCGGTCCCATGGCAGTGGCAATTATGGGTGGACTGATCGTGGCCACCGCACTGACGCTGCTGTTCTTGCCCGCCCTGTATGCAGCGTGGTTCCGGGTTGAGAAGTCAGAGGAAAGCGATGCGGCGGAAAGTGCCTTACCTGCAACCAGCAGCTAAGTAAAAACAGCTATGTGAAAACAGCAAAAAAGGCTTCCAGAACGGAAGCCTTTTTTGCTTCAGTGGCGGAAGAGCGCATGCTGGTTCAATCGCTCATCTCGTGAAACTCTTGCAACTCCTCAATCACCTGAAACAGCCGATCGGGCCTGTCGGTCATAATTCCATCCACACCCAGTTCAATCAGTCGGCGCATCTCGGCCTCGTCATTCACCGTCCACACGTCGACGCGCACACCATGATCCTGCACCTGGCGCAGACTACTGCGATCCACCAGAGCAATACCATCGTACTCGGTGGGAATATGCAGCGCCTGGTAGCGGGGGCTCAGTAACCGGAAGGCGCGTAACTTGCTGGCTACGGCAAAGATCTTCACCTCATCGGAACCGGCGCCGGTGGCCACCTGCGGGCAGTCCGTGCGCAAGGCATCCACAGCGCTCTGATGGAAGGAGGACACAATCACCAGATTACTTTTGTTGTACGCCTTCAGCTTGCGACAGAGTGAGCGTGCCGCTTCCGGATCCGGGGTTTTCAGCTCGATCACCATCGGGTAGCGAGGATAGGCCTTGAATACTTGATCCACAGTGAGAATACCCTGGGGGTTGTCCCGATAGGGGTAGCTACTGCCATCCTTGCTCCAGTTGTACGCCACATTCAGCTGTCTGAGTTCGGCAAGGGTTTTATCGCGTATGCGCCCTTTGCCGTCGCTGGTTCGGTCGACGGTATCGTCGTGCATCAGCACCAGTTCATCATCGATGGTGGCGTGCACATCCATTTCCAGTACATCCACCTTCATTTCGGCCATTTTCCGTAAAAAAACCGGCGTGTTACCCGGGAAAAGCCCCAGACCGGAATCATCGGCGTGAGAAATCACCAGCGGACGCCGAAACCCCTCGGTCTGATAACTGGGGAACTGCAATCCGGTGTATGGCGCCGGGCGCGCGGCAAGATAGCGCCAGCCGACAAACACCAGCAGAGCGATCAGTAGCAACAACAATAGGCGCTTGATCATTCAACCCTTCCCATTCCGGTATTGACCTGTAATACCCTGCCGCGGAGCTTTCATAACTTACCCTTTAGTATTGATAACAGTCTGTCGGGACGGTCGGTGACGACACCATCTATTCCAATGGTGATCATTTTTTTCATATCCCCAGGATGATTTACGGTCCAGGCGGAAAGGTGCAGGCCGCAGCGGTGTGCTGCCGAGACGAAACGCCGGGTGAAAACCGGGATGCCATAGTAGTGCATGGGTAATTGCATGGCCCGATAGGAAGGAGCGAGGCACCGCTCCGCAAATACCAATTGCGCCATAAAGAACAGCAACGCCTCGGGCAAGGTAGCACCGGTCGCGACACGGGGGCAGATTCGTCGAAAAGTGCGAATCACTCCGTGGTGAAACGAAGACACAACCACCCGTTCATGGCAACGGGCATCCTCTATGGCTTTCGCCAAAGCGCACGCCGCACGTGAGTCGTCATTTTTTAATTCTATGATCATCGGCGCCTGAGGGAATTCAGCAAACGCGTCATCAATGGAAATAAAAGGTTGTGGATTATCCCGGTAGGGGAAATGTTCACCGTCCGTAGACCAGTGATAGGCTGCATTAAGCTCCCGTAGCTCCGCCAGCGATTTATCGCTTACCAGCCCCCGGCCATCACTGGTTCGCTCCAGCGTATCGTCGTGAAGCAGAACAAGATGGTCGTCCGCCGTAAGGTTGAGATCAACCTCCAGTGCATCCACTCCCAGCTCAAGCATTTTACGCAGGTACAGGGATGTATTGCCTGGGTACAAGCCGCGCCCTCGGTCATCCCCATGAGCAATCACCAACGGTCGTGTACCGGGTGATTTGAACCAGGAATTCGTATTACTCAATGGCGTAACACCCGACTCGCTGAATAAAAATCGTCACTCACTTCGCGGGCTCGATTCCAGGAAGTGCCTTTTTCGCTTTATCCGGTTGCGCCACCTGTTCTCGCCAACGCAGAAAGCGCGCCTCTAACCACAGAGGGAAGAATATGACGATATCGTAGATGCGTGCCGCGATGGAACCCGCACGTAATATGCCGGAACCGATAAGGCGCAGAGCCACGGATAAAAGTCGCAGGGAAAAAGAGATAGACACTCCCAACACCGTACGAGTGGCATTAACAAAGCTTTCCAATGGAATCGCCAGAAAGGCCAACACCAAGGGAAAAACAAAGCCCATTACCAATTGTGCAGAGAGGACGACTCTAAATACGCTACTATCCGTGGCTCCCGCACCGGCGGCTACCGCCGAAGCCCCCTCCTGCAAAAGCAATTCACGGGTATACGCCAGGCCAGCGCCCAATGCAGCTAGTAAAATCAGCAGTGACAGTGATACCCACAATATACGGGCACGAACCCGATCACTGAGCGCACCGATGGCAGGGAAGAGTCTGGTGATTCGCAGGGATTCCATCGTAAAAATACCTAGAGTGATTTCTACCAGAATCACCACCAGTGCCGAAATGTCCGCGAAATGGTAATCACCGAAATAGCTCGCGCCCTCCCACATTGCCCCCATGGGTCGGGCAATCAAATGGAAGTTGATAAACACGCAACCCGCAGCAGCCACCAGCAGCAACCCGGAAACAATGAACTGACTCATGGAGGAGGACGACAGTATACGCAGGGCGCGGTCAGTGCCTTGCACGATCTCCTCGTAGCGCTCCATATGACGATCAACCTGTCGGGCGCGTTGCTGTACCGAGGAGACGGCCTTGTTCACTTTACCAAGACTGTTCAGGATAGAGCGCCATGCCGGCATCATGCGCTTAAGTAACTGGTGGCGCTCACGGGCCGATTCCCGATAGGCCTCCAGAGCCTTGCTTTCGGCTTTCCGCATGGAACCGTGAATGGTTTCCAATACATCGGCCACCACCGGATCCTGATTGGATGGGATTTCAGCAACTGCCTTGATGGCCTTGGCCCAGTTGCTGGGCGCCGGCGGTACTTCGGCGCTGCGTACATAGTCTTCATCAATGGCTGCGAGTTGCTCGCACAGACGGCGGTGCAATGCGGGATACTGCGCAAGCTCTTTTTTCATCGAGTGCTCAATGCGTTCAATGTCCCGCTCTATCTGCCGCTCGCTCGCTTCGCGTCCCAAGGCCAGTAATACCTCACGATTGCGTAGCTGCAAGCGCGCGTCAGCAGCAGCAACCGCGTTGGCGCCGAGCCGGAATGACTGGTGGAACAGGCGGGCTACCGCATAGATCCCCTGATGCACTGGCTTGCGAGCAAGAAACAGTGCGACCAGCCCAATCAAAAACCACAACCACGGCGGTAAACTATAGAGTAACTCGGCCATGGTACAGCGTCCTCCCTGCTGGTATGCAGCAATATTATTCTGTTTTCAGACCCGTGAAACCTTCGGGTAACCGCTGTTGTCATCCTTTGTGCGGTAGGTGTAAATGCTACCAACTGTGCGAAAAGGATTCCCGTGGAGAATTCCACAAATGCTGTAAAAAGAAAGCCGGGCGCGCTGAAATAACGGACAGATCGGCATGTAAGTCAACCGGTAAATGCATTTCGCGCCAGCCGGCCCGGCGTCGCCGCCGGGAGGGTCAATCCAGACTTTTGTTGAAGCGCAGAATCGCGAGGCTCATCATCACTCCGATGAACACCAGAAGGGCCAGAAGGTCCGGCCACAACTCCAGAATATCCGCACCGCGCAACATCACCCCCCGAATCAGACGCAGAAAGTGTGTGAGCGGTAACACTTCCGCCAGCCACTGAGCCGCCTCAGGCATACCGTCAAACGGAAACATAAACCCGGAAAGCAGAATCGAAGGCAGAAATACAAAAAAAGTCATCTGCATCGCCTGGAACTGGGACTGGGCACGGGTAGAAATCAGCAGGCCCATTGCCAGATTGGCAAGGATCAACAACAGCGCAGCCAGGTACACATCAAGCAGACTTCCGCGAATAGGCACGCTGAACAGCAGCATCCCCAGTATCAGGATCAGGCTGGTCTGTATGAGGCCGATCAACCCGTAAGGCAGTACCTTGCCAATCATCAGTTCCGCACTGCTTACAGGGGTGGCGATCAGCAACTCCATATTACCCCTTTCCCGCTCCCGCACGATTGCTACAGAGGTAAACATCACCATGGTCATGGTTAGAATGATACCGATCAATCCAGGGACAATATTGATGGCAGAAACCCGTTGCGGGTTGTAGAACGATACAATACGGATAGGCGTTTCCGGAAACGGAACCGAAGACTGCCGGTTCGGCAACAATATATTATTTTCCGGTGGCGGCTCGCCAATCGGCATCTGGGCCAGCTGTGCCGCAGCGCTCTGCACTACCGTATCGCTACCATCCACCAGAATCTGTACCGCCTCCTGGCCAACCGCGAGGCGGCGCTCGTAGTCGAACGGAATGACCACGCCCACACTGATCTCGCCCCGCCGCAGCATATCCATCAGCTGCTCTGGAGTTCGCGCGGTCGCCACCGGTCGAATGACTTCCGTCGCAAGCATGTCCATAACAAGCTGACGTGAAGCGCTGGTGAGGGACTGGTCCGCAATCGCCGCTGGCAGATGCCTCAGATTCAGGTTAATCGCGTAGCCAAACAACACTAACTGCATGACCGGAATACCAACAATCATCGCCAGGGTCATCCGGTCACGTCGCAACTGGCGGAACTCCTTCAGCAACACCGCGTAAAGACGACGCCAGTTCACGACCGCGGTTCCGTATCCGCCGTGACGCCCCGCCGCGCAGGCCGTCGGTGAGTCACCGAGACAAACACATCCTCAAGGGTCGCACTGACTGGCGCCACGCGTGCATCGCTTTCCTGTGCTCGCAAGGCTTCCTGCACGTGCTTCAGAATCTCGGCCGCGTTCTGCTGACCATCGGTCAGCACCCTCAGGTTGTTACCAATTTGCGCGGCGCTAATTACCCCCGGAACCCGTAATACCCGCTGGCGAGCTGCCCGCTGATTATGCGCTTCCACCAACAGGGTGCGCCCTTCCAATGCCCCGGTGAGTTCGCCGGGTGAACCGTCGGCCACGAGCCGCCCGCGGTCGAGAATTGCCAGCCGGTGGCAGCGTTCCGCCTCATCCATATAATGCGTGGATACCAGAATTGTGGTGCCGCTGTCGGTGAGTTCGAACAGTTTTTCCCAGAAGTCCCGTCGCGACTCCGGATCCACTGCGCTGGTAGGTTCATCCAGAAACAATAACTCAGGCTTGTGGATTACCGCTCCGGCAAGTGCCAGCCGCTGTTTCTGACCTCCGCTCATGGTGCCGGCCAATTGCCCGGCACGCTCCTCAAAATGGTATTCCACCAGTAATTCATCAATGCGCCGTCGCGCCTGGCGGGCCGGCATATTCTGCACTGCTGCGAGAAACTCCAGGTTTTCACGCACCGTAAGATCGGTAAACAGGGAGAACTGTTGTGTCATATAACCGATATGACGGCGCAACGCTTCCGCCTGTGCGGGGACCTCGAACCCCAGAACTTCCATTTCACCTGCCGAGGGTGTCAACAGCCCACACAACATGCGAATACTGGTGGACTTGCCGGAACCATTCGGCCCAAGGAACCCATAGATCTGTTGGCTGGGCACCGTAAGATCGACCTGATCCACCGCCAGCAGTCTGCCAAATTGCTTGCTGAGCCCACGGGCACGGATGGCGATGTCATTTGCCACCGTCGTCGGACTCCCGGACTGCTGGCGCAGCACTCTCAGGGTTGTGTGAGGGGTGAAGGCTTCGCGCATTGGGCAGTGTATTGCCCCGGGCTTCAGGTAAGTATGAGGAGTCTGGATCCAGCGCCCTGCTCATTGCCGCACTCTGCGGATACTCTTCCTCACTTACGGTCCCGGGCAGAAATATTACCTGAAGCGGGAGTCCCGCTGGTAACCGGTCAGCCCCCACACCTTTGCGCAACTGGATTTCCGCGATATAGCTGAGGCGCGCCACATCATCGCCAGTAAGCGCGTAGTACGGAGTGAAAGACGGTTCGTTACGCACCATGCGTACCCGGCCGTCGAATACTGTGTGCCGGTTCTGTGCAGCATCCTTCTTTAAGGTATTAGCGCGCACAGCGCGGGAATCCAGTGTCACCCGTGCCCGCCCACCCACGGCGATATTCCGTCGTAGTGACTGGGGTACATATACACGCGCGTATGGTGTTACGCCGCTCAACAATATCACCAGCGCCCCACCGACCGGTGCCTGATCGCCCAGTTTGAAGGGAATACTATCCACTACCCCGGCACGCGGCGCACGTAAACTTAACTTATCCAGAAGTACCCGCTGCGCATTTGCCTGAGCGCGTGCCGCAGCCAGAGATGCTTCGCCCTGATCGATATCTTCCACCCGCGTACCGCGCTCCAGCTCCTGTACCTGTTCGAGGGCTGCACGCACCTGCGCTCGCGCGCTTTCCGCCGCCGCACGGGCGCCATCGATATCCGACCGGGATGCGTAATCCTTTTTACCGAGGGCTAGCAGGCGCTGATAATCCGCTTCGCTATCCACCTGATTTGCACGGGCCGCTGCAAGGTCGGCTTTAGCGCGCTCGATTTCCTCGATCCGGGGGCCCGCACGCAGTTCGATAAGTGCGGCCTGCTCCCGCGCGACCATGGCTTCGGCGCTGTTTAATTTTGCCAGGGCTTCCGAGGGGTCCAGATCGAGAAGCCGCTGACCAGCCTCGACACGCTCACCTTCCCGCACATATATCCGTACAATCTTTTCCGCGGCCGGAGCGGGCAGTGCGATTCGATCCCATTCCAGGGTGCCCAGTGCAATCTCATCCCGCTCTGCACACGCCGTCAGGCAAAGTACAACCGAAAGGACGATACCTTGTATGCTCAGGGGCGAAGTCCACATTGCCGCATCAGAAGCGCCACACAAGCAGCGCCTGTACAGTGCTCTCGGTAATATCAACCCCAAGTTTGTTGCGCCAGTACTGATATTCTATGCCGACGAATATCTGCTTGGGGCTGTTGAACAATGTCTTCCCCATATCCCAGCGAAACTGGGGCTGAGCAAACACCCAGCTTTTTACATCGCCGAACTCACTGGTGCGATTGTGAATATATTCAATGTGCCCCTCGATACTGAAGTCCTGTTTACCAATACTGAACGGGAAGGCACCATTAAAATCGATCATGTAGCTATCACCCTCTTTGGGCGCGCTGTCGCCATAGCCGATGTCTTTGTATCCGGTAATATCGGTATTCAGAAAAGCCTCCCCCGGAAGCTTCCACGCCACACGAACGCCGGGAAGAAATTTTTCCACATTGGCATCCGCGGAATAGTTAAATCCGGCAATAATTCCCAGATCCTTGACCGGCCCAAAGCTCAGGTCACATCCGGTTATTTTTCCGAGACTGAAATTCGGGTACCACTCTGCATACACATCGGTATCGTTAAAACCGTCGCGTTCCCCGTCATTGATAAAGTCCACGAAGAAAAAATTATCGCCGTACTTCCAACCACTGGCGTGCTGCAAGGTAAGAATCGTGGTGCTGGTTGTACCACCTGTAAACGGATTGTCCAGACGGCCATACTGTAGCTGTGCCTCGGTTGTCGACCATTCTGCCGCTATCCCGGGCAGGGAGGTGAGACACCCGAGAACAATGACCAAACGGCTGCCTAGATGCTGAATAGAATTCACTTTTTCTCTCCGATAAAACCATGCTTGCGGAGATCTTCACGAATCTTTGCCACTTGATCCTCCGTTACTTCCCCGCCGGGATCGCCCCAGGCGGTCCGCATAAAATTGACCAGCCCGGCAACACGTGCATCACTGAGTTCACTGGCAAACCCAGGCATACCAGCGCGGGCATTGGTGCGACTCATCCGCTGAGCTGGCAACCCCCGCAGTATCACGGCAATAGTGTTATAGGGATTTTCACCGCGGACGCCGGCATTGCGATCCATTGCCGGAGCGAAGGCAATCGTGGTGCCAGTACCTTCCCGCCCATGACAGGCGGCACAGTAGGCCACAAAATCCCCTCGGCCCTCGGGATAATTGTCGGCTGCGCTTCCTGGATTGCCGCCAACATCGCCACTCGCTTCGGCTGCGGTCTCGTTACCATCCAGAAGGTAGGTAATCATGGCGTCGAGATCACTGTCAGACAGGTGACTCAGACTGTGTTTCACCACACGGAACATTTCACCAAAAGCGGCCCCCGGCTCACTGGCTCCGGACCTGAACAATTCCCGCAGGCTCGCCCTGTCCCAGCCCTGACGCTGAAGTGCCTGCGGGCGAATATCGACCGCATCCCACCCTTCGAGCACATTGCCTGCCAATGACTCGTCTCGTTTCAGGGCAAATGCAAAGTTCCGCGGCGTGTGGCACTCACCACAATGTCCCAGAGCATTGACCAGATAGTTACCCCGCTGCCACTCCGGGCTTTTGCCTGCAATCTCACTTACAGGCTGTCGGTCGAAAAATGCCAGATTCCAGGCTTTCAGACCAAAGCGCAGGTTTGCAGGAAAGAGCAGATCATTTTTCGGAGCGACATACTCGACCGCTGGCAGTTGCATGAAGTAGGCGTACAAGGCTGCTATGTCGTCATCAGTGATCCGGTAATAGGAGGTGTACGGCATCGCAGGGTACAGATTGCCATGCAAGCCTACCCCCCGGCGCATGGAAGCTGCGAAATCCTGCAGGGTGTAATGACCAATACCCGTTTTCTTATCCGGGGTGATGTTTGTCGAATACAGTATTCCAAACGGGGTATGGAATGGCCGGCCGCCGACGAAGGGGCGTCCATTGGACGAGGTATGGCAGGCCACACAATCCGCCGCAGTCGCAAGATATCGCCCTGTCTCAATCGGCGTTTGTGCACCACTAAATCCGGCGCTCAGTACAGACAACAGTAGCAAAATGATCCGGCCCATTTAATCCGCCTCCTTGACCAGCCCCGGAGTGGATTCAATAACCTCACGCACCGCGCGAAAGTAGCGTACGTAACCGGTACAGCGACAAATGTGTTCTCCCAGTGCTTCTTCTATCACCTGCTCGACCTTCCCCGCTGATACAGGTCTGCGCCGGAGGTCATCGATCAACGCAGTGGCAGCGTTCACAAAGCCGGCTGTACACCAGCCGCACTGGAAAGAAAAATTACGCAAGAATGCCTGCTGTACAGGAGACAAGGCCAATACCTCGCCATTGCTATTGCGCTGCGCCTGTCCCTCCACAGTGGTCACGCTGCTACCATTAAACCGACCTACATTGTTGATACAACTGCGCACCGGTTCCAGAGCACCGTCATTACCCTCAACGAGGATGGTGCAGGCCCGGCAAACACCAATACCACAACCAAGCTTGGTACCCGTGAGGTTCAGATACTCCTGCAGAAAGTCCAGCAGGGTGGTGTACTCATCCACCTGCACGGGCCCCACTCGTTCGCCATTGACCACCATTGAAACTGGAATCTTCGCCATAACCTGGTTTCCTCACAGTACCTGGGGGTTGAGTGCCCGGCGCAATTTTTCAGGTGATACCGGCGTTTCATGAAACCGCTTACCGGTCGCCTGGTAAATGGCCTCAACCAGTGCTGCAACGATGGGGATCATGACCACCTCCGCGATCCCCTTGTGCGGGTCCTGCTCCGATTCGGGGGGCAGAATGTCGTGCTGCTGATTCCATACCGGTACATGCCGGGCAAGCGGTACCTGGTAGCGATTGAGATTCCAGGTGCCATTACCTGCACCCTCTCCCAAGGCCGGTAGCACCTCATAGAGCGCATGACCGATTCCCATGGCCACCCCACCCTCAATTTGCCCCTCCACCAATTGAGGAACAATGGCGCGCCCACAATCCATATAGTTCTGCAGCCCGTGGATGGTCACCTCCCCACTTCCCGGGTTAACCGCCACTTCCACCAGTGCCGCTGTCGGCGCATAGTAGGTAACCATGGCATTATTCAGCGCTGTGCTGGGGTAACGCACTGCTTTACGCTCTACCACCTCGTATTCGCCGCCAACGACTCTGTCGGAGCTACCGCCGTGTCGCAAAGCGAGCCCGTCCACTCCCCAGGTGTATTTCACACCGTCGAGCTCGAAATCCGCCTCCGCCCACTCCCAGCGGTTGAAGCTGTGTACCATGACACCGGTAATCCCTCCGCTGCGATGCACCTCTTCTGCCAGCACCTTCAGTGGTAGGGGCTTATGTTGGCCATAGTGCAGCCGGCTATTACGCCACTCGATCTGCGCCGGATCGATAGGTCCGGTTTTCCACAAGCGTTGCGCGGCGGGCAAAAGTCCCTGCGCCAACAGAATTTCCGCAGCGCGGTGGGTCGCGTGACTCTGGAAATAGGCGGACATGGATGCTGCGCTGGCCATCGCCGTCACCGGTGTCCACAGAGGGTTGCGCGACATTTTATCCTGGTGATCCTGACTCATGGTGTAGGGGCTTTCAGTCTGGAACTGACGGAGCGCATGCCACGCATCCACCTCCCCGACGTCACACCGCTGCGCCGCCTGCCCCAGAACACTTTCCAGCAGCATCGACTGGGAGGTACTGATACCCGTCCCCATTTCCATAAATTCCACCGCCATGGACAGGCGGCCTTCCTTATCAAACTGCACCGCAGCACTCGGAGCGGCAGCACCGGTACCGTAGTCTTTGGTCGCAATCGCATAGCCGGTACCGAACAGCAAGCCGGGATTCTCCGCCTCGAAAGTCTGCTTACGTGTGGCGCGTTCCTGCCACATGGGATGAGTCTTCGCCCGCTCGAGCAGTTCGGTGTAACGTACACCCACTCTTGGCACAGCGCCCTGGGTATTGCGCCAACCATTCTGAAAGGCGTTGCGCAAGCGAAGCTCAATCGGGTCAATATCCAGCTCTGCTGCCGCCTGATTGACCATCATTTCCATCGCGGACATTGTTTGCAGGGTGCCGTAACCACGCATAGAACCGGAATCCACATTCATGGACTGGTTGGCAATTGCAGAAATATCGTTGCGTGGCAGGTAATAGATACTCTGTATCGCACTGGCACCGACCATTGATACCGATGCACTGAAATTCTGACGCCCGCCACCGTCGACCTGCATTTCAGAAATCAGTGCCTGAAACTTTCCGCTGGTTCTGTCCACCGCCAGGATGTTGCGCATATGGAAAGGATGTCGCTTGAGCCCCGCCTGGAACTGTTCGAAACGATTATTGGCCAAGCGCACCGGGGCCTTGGCAAAGAGACCGGCAACCAAACCGTAGTAAGGGAAAATAGAGTGATCCTTTGCTCCGAACCCACCACCGACCACCGATGAGTGCACCACAATACTTTTTATATGGTCAGCAAAGCCGCTCTCGGCAATCATGTGTGCCGCGAGCTCCTGAAAGTCCTGAGGGGATTGACTGGTCAATACCAGATGTAGAGCCTGCCGGGGTCGGTCAAACCATACGTTGGACGCTTCCGGTTCCATCATCATCGGATCAATGATCTGTGTCTTGTATTCCCCCTCAACCAGATGCCAGTTTCCTGCACTGGACTCTTTCCGCGACTGAGCGCGAATTTCCTGAGCGTAATAGATGCCCCGTTCGCTGACATCTCCAGCTTTATCGGCTTCCGTCGGCCACTCCACTTTGCGATTTTTATAGCTGGGAAAGAAAAGGCCATCCTGCAGGGGGGAGTACAGGTCTTCACCACTCGGGCCATCCGGCCCTTCCACGCGGATAATTCGCCAGCTGGCATAGGGATCACGCACCACCGGCGGCGTCGCATCGCCATAGCGGATCACCTTCCGATTGAACTGTAAAACCTGCTTGGCCCCATTGTATTTTGCAAAATCGTCAAACAGCAGAATGGCCACCGCGTGCCCGTAGTAGTGGGGTGACGCACCTTCCGCCAGAAGCATGGCATCGCCGTAAAACGGCGGCAACTTCACCTTCTTCTCGGACAGAGATTGCGCGGTAATACGCTGATAAGGCTGGCAGTCCGAAGGTATCTGGCTCCAGTCAATGCCATCAAACCGACGCTCTACGCGGTTGCACCGCAAGACCAGTGCATAATGCTGCTGCTTGTCCCAATCGGGCATGTCCATGGCGCGAAAGTCTCGCCCGAATATTTTTTGCCCGGTGACTTTGGCGATACCATCCATGCGGAAAGCCGGTGATTCACCTGAACCCCGCCAGTCCGTCACCGGAGTTCCCGTAGACGGTGCAGCAGTACTCTGTCGCCAAAATGCAGGCGCCGCAAATACACTGATGCCGGCAACGGTGCAGACTTTGATAAATTTTCGCCGATCCGAACGGAAACCTTGCATAGTCTTCCTGAATAATTTCCCGGGTTTCGCAGATTCGATCGTACCCCGCCGCCAGCACCGGGATACGTGTTGAACACCATCATGTAGCCGATGGTTGAGAAGCCTGCCGACACACTTATCATTTTCGGCGTTCAGAATATTTACGCGCCTAAACACACGCTCCACCCAAGAACTAATAGTCTGGCAGACGCAGAACGTCCATTGAGTCATACCCCGATGGCGTCACTTCATTCCTTACAGCGTATTTTGACTTAGCACTGGTATCGTTTCTCACCTCGACACTCCCTGACGCCGAAAACTACAGCGGGAATAAGCGTGCATGATATTGCCGAAACCCTACACTCTGTACAGCCGCGTAGCGTGGGCGATAGAAATATATTCCATTAAATAATCAAAATTATATTTTTCTGATTTTCCATTATTAAAAATTCATTTTTTAATAAAAAATAGTCTTTTATATCTGTCACCGCATTCGTCAGCACTACCTCGCGCCCCGTCTACACTCCATACAAATTTCTCAAGGAATGAGATTTTCCACTTAAACGGACTTGCGTGAGCTCTCGAAAAAGGGGCAGAGATCAATTGGCCCCTGAAATAGAAGTAAGAGAGAGACCTGCAGCGGGGAACCTCCCGCCAGCACTGGCGCATGAATCTCTACCTGGGATCGTCTGAGGTTAATTACGGGGTACATTCATGCCGATTCTCTTTCTGAGCGATTCCGGCCTACACGGGGACTTATTGTTCTCACTTGTTTCGCAGTCACTCCCCTTCAGCTGGGAGAAATCAGACTTTGGCAAACAAAAGCACTGCCTTAAAACATACGATGCCATCGTGGTTGATTGCTTCGGCCTCTCTTCGAAATCAACACCCAGCGCGGAATTCAATTACCTCAAAAGCATCGATCATTCCAAGGTCATTCTTATCAATATCCCGCAGGGGCTACCCGCGCATATTACCCAGCCACTGGAAAGCAGGAAATTTTCCTTCCTGTGCGACAACCGCGCCAGCCAGAAAGAACTGATAAAAAAGCTGGAATATTCCATACAGAATGCGCGCGCTCCATCCGAGGCAGACCCGCGCTCGCAACTGCTACTGACCAAACGGGAACAGGAGATCCTCGCACAGCTGACCACTGGCGACCCGAATAGCATCATTGCCTCGCGACTGCACCTGAGTGAGCACACGGTAAAAAATCATATGTACAACATTTACCGGAAAATTGGGGTGAAAAACCGGCTTCAGGCGAGCAACTGGGCAAAGCTCCACCTACAGGTCGAGCGGATATGAAAGCCTCTTGTCATCTTGTATGTCATGCATTGATTGCGCTGCTCACCCTACCAGCGGTGCTCTGCTCGGCGCAGGATGATGGGCAGGGACTCGAAGAGGTCCCCACTCAGTCCGACACTGGCCAGATCGAAGACGAAATCAGCGGCTTCAATGTTGACCAGACGATTACCCGAACAGGCCATGATTTTGCTCGCTATATGAGCGAGTACCGAAACCTGCACTATCCGGATAGCACCTACAACCTGACCATTCAGGAACGTCCATCCGCTCGCTGGGGAAATCTGATCTGGGTGACCTATAACAACAAAACCGTATTTCGGCAGTTTATCAGTCCCAGCACCAACAATATTCGAGCAGTCGCGGAAGAAACCGCAAAGGCCATTCACGAAATGGTTCTTCAGGAAATGGTCCGTCAGGCACTAACCGATCATTTTGATCTAGGAAAGGATGAATTCTAATGAAAATTACCAGGCTGGCCGCCCTGGCCGCAGCTCCCGTCCTCGTTCTCATGGGCAGCCATGGCGTTGCATCTCAACTTGTCTATGAACCGGTAAACCCGAATTTTGGCGGGAATCCGCTGAACGGCAGTTATCTGATTCAGAACGCTCAATCACAGGATGACCATGAGGATCCGGATAACCCGGCGGACCTTTACCAGCAACCCAGCGCACTTGACCGTTTCACTGATTCACTGGAGACACGACTACTCAACCAGCTGCTTACCGACGTCGGTGATGGAAATAGTGGTGAGCTGGTCACCGATGATTTCATCGTCCAGATCGTGGATAACGACGGTCAGCTCACGGTACTGATCACCGACCGTACAACCGGCGATAAGAGCGAAATTATCGTCAGTGGCCTGAACCCGTCAAACTGATCGAAACAACACAGACAACGACGAGAGGAAGTAAAGCGATCGCGTCCTAGATGTACCCGGGAACGCCCCGTGACCCCAGATAATCACGAATAATATTGGAGATAAACGTGATGTTTTTAAGAGGTACAAAACTCGTTACCGCCCTGACATTTGCTACGGCATTGGCAGGATGTACAGCGGTCAAGAACACTGGAGATGCCCTTTTCGGACCTGGCGAAGAAGCGGCCAAGCTGACGCCGAGGGCGGAAACCTACCGGGACCTTCTCAACCTGCCACAGCCGAAAGGAAAGATTCTGGCTGCGGTATATAGCTTTCGCGACCAGACGGGACAGTACAAGCCCTCACCCGCAAGCAGTTTCTCTACCGCGGTAACCCAGGGCGCAGCGTCCATGCTGATGAATGTGCTCAACGAATCCGGCTGGTTTATTCCGCTCGAACGGGAAGGGCTGCAAAATCTCCTCACCGAGCGCAAGATCATTCGTGCGGCCCTGGCAAAACCCAATGCACCGGAAAACAATCTGGCTTTGCCCTCTCTGGTGGCTGCCAATATTCTTCTGGAAGGGGGTATCGTTGCCTACGATACCAATATAAAGACCGGTGGTGCGGGAGCGCGATACTTTGGTATAGGTGCCGATGAGCAATACCGCGTGGATCAGGTAACGGTCAACCTTCGAGCCATTGATATTCGATCAGGAAGGGTTCTGCATACTGTATTGACGTCCAAGACGGTCTACTCAAAAGCAATCAGTGCCGATGTATTCCGCTATGTGAAATACAAACGTTTGCTTGAACTGGAAGCCGGAACCACCACCAATGAACCGGCGCAACTGGCCATGCTTTCAGCGATGGAATCCGCAGTCATTCATTTGATCGGCAAAGGCATTGTCGACAACTCCTGGTCGCTGCAAAACCCGGATGACATTAACAGTCCCGTTCTCCAGTATTATCTCAACGAAAGCACGGCGATCATGTAAAAGCCCCACACGATCCGGATAAAATTTTATAACCTGAGGTGAACATGAATTCTGGCACCGTCCTGCCAAAAGCCGCCTTGCGGACGATACTATTGGCACTTGCCATGGAACCTGTTTGCGCCGACGATTTTTCTCTGGCCCATGAGCTTTCAATGGCCAATGAACTGGACTTATATGCCGCGATCGGGTCGGCCAACCTGGCGGTTATTCACCAGGAGGGGAATTTCAATCACGTCGCCGCAGACCAGACAGGTACGGTGAACTATCTATCCCTTCAACAAGCGGGCTATGGAAACCTGCAGGTAATCGATCAGGTCGGCAAAAGTAACAGTATCATCGCCAGCCAGCAGGGCGAGAGTAATGTTGCAATACTCCTGCAGGCGGGCTATGAAAACCAGATTCTGCTCGACCAGATAGGTTTCGCCCATAAAGCGGGAATCACTCAGTACGGCATTCAAAACTCGGCCACCGTTGAGCAGATCGGTGTGGCACACCAGATCACCATCAACCAACGGGGCAATGGACTGCATACGGCGGTCACCCAGACGGGCGTATCCATGACCACCACGATCAATCAATATGATTAAGCGTAGAAACGATATCCGGAGCCATAACACTCACGAGCGTGCATTTGTCCATGCCCGTATTGGGGCGCTTTGTTTCGCGGTTATCACTCACTCTGCCATTGCGGAAGAACTGGGCAATTATCGGCACCAGGTTACCGCGTCCGACGTGCAGGCGATTACTGCGCAAACCAGCACCGGTGCCGATAATTCGATCCAGCAGTCGCAGGAGGGTAACGTCAATACGGCTGACGGTATTCAGCACAGTGAATCCGGAAGCTCGATTGTACAAACTCAGGATGGGGCCCTGAACAATGCCCATGCGTGGCAGGCATACGGCGTAAACAACACAGTGGCAACCCAGCAATATGGCGCCCAGAACTCGATAGAGGTCACACAGGTCTACAGCTATGAAAGCGCTACTGCCAGTCAGCAAGTTGGATTTGGCAATGAGCTATCAGTTGAGCAGACAACCGGAGGCCTGAACCGTGTGCAAACATTTCAGCGCGGTGTGATAAACCAGATCGATATTTCTCAGACACAAAGTATCAATGCTCGCAGTTATGTAGAGCAGAGCGGTAATGATAATGTGACTGCGGTTCAGCAGATGGGCAGTGGCAGCTTCTCTGCAACCTCTCAGGAGGGCGCATTCAATTATGCGGGTACACGACAGTCCGGACTATTACAGGACGCAGAAATTATCCAGGTGGGTATTGCCAACCAGATGGATCTTCTTCAGGAGGATAATTACAGCAATATCAGCGCCTTCCAGAATGGCTCATTCAACCAGATCGCGGTATCGCAAAGCGGCATCTTCGGTTTGGGCGGCAGTCACCAGGCGCTTATCAATCAGGTCGGTAACCTGAATGCGACCTCGATTACTCAGAACGGGGTTTCATCGACGGCCATTATCACTCAATTCGGACACGGCAACTCGGTTTCACTCAACCACTGACCGAAGAACCTCTGTAACAGCCACCAGGTGTACCTTCTATACACGGCACTTCAGTCTAATTTTTGCTTCAGCCAAATTTCGCCCTTCCCCATACACCTCTGAACATTTTTCCTATACGCCCCTTCTATTTGAGGCGATGTAACTCCCGCCGCGAAGGGCTTTTCCCGCCAAAACACAATCTTTCAGTTATCAAACCGGGCTAACCAGAATCAATACTGATTAAAAACTGTACTTTCTTCCTACTCTTTCATGACTTCCCTCCTATAGCGACCCTCCCCCCAACCGACAACAATCAATAGCAAGGTGAACATTTTTTGCTCTTTTAGATTAAAAACCAACCTAACGGTTTAAGGTTTAGACAGAGGAAATGACATGTGTGCCACAGCACACTGATTCGTTCACCGGGTTACTGAACATGTTCGGCAGGGACCTGCCACCTGTTCAGCCAAAAGACCCGAAAAGAAATATGGCGCTGCCCTCAGCACCATTGAAGATCAGTTCCACCCTTGGGGCTGGTTGGATTCTAACGTCCGAAGTAAAGGAGCAACTCATGAAGACGTTTTCCCGTATCGCTGCTGCCATCGCACTTGCAACCAGCGGCAGTGTTTTCGCAGACGACAATATTGCGGTTCAAACCCAAGTTGGTGCTTTCAACGTAGCTTCCTCTACCCAGCTGGAGCTGATTGGTGGCTTCAACGAGGTTTATCAAACCCAAGTCGGTTTTGTGAACCTGTCTACCGCTCTGCAGGTTGGTCTGATCAGCGCGTTCAACGACATCAACCACTTTCAGTTTGGTGCCCTGAACAACGCATTCTCTCTGCAAAACGGCATTATCAGCATCGACAGTGATGCCACTATCAACCAGGTTGGTGTTCTCAACAACGCGACAACCTTCCAGAGCAACTCCTTCTTCAACGACGCTACCATCAATCAGGTAGGCGTACTGAACAACGGTAACATTGGTCAGAATGAGTCTGCATTCAACGACGCCACCATCAACCAGGATGGCCTGTTGAACCAAGCCAACATCAACCAGTCTGCAAGCCTGTTCAACACCGCAGTTGCCAACCAGTTTGGCATTGCCAACCTGGCCAACCACCTGCAACAAGGCAACGGCAATACCTCCGTGTCCAACCAGTTTGGTGTTCTGAACGTGGCTGACGTTCTGCAAACCGGTAATGGCAACGACTCCATGATCACTCAGGTAGGTGCGCTGAACGTTGCGGATCACGATCAGCTCGGTGATGACAACCTGGCCTCTACCTTGCAGGTTGGTGTACTCAACGTTGCGTTGGTTGGTCAAACTGGTGACGGCAACGCCGCATTCACCGCTCAAGGCGGCGCACTGAACTTGCACATCACTGCGCAAGGCAGCGACAACAACGTTGCTGTTGGCACCCAGATCGGTGTTGCAAACCTCGGTGTAATCGTTCAGTAAGACACCAGTTGAAGTTTCGGCGGCCGGAAGGCCGCCGATTACTGCATCAGGTGTTCAGGATAATCCTGAACCTCCTTTGAAGTAAGCAGTAGAGGGTTTCCAATGAAAGCTTTCCACTATTGTGCGTTAGCTGCTGCATTGGCGACGAGCGGTTTAGCCTCAGCGTCAGACAACGTTGCCATCCTTACACAAACAGGGTTCGGCAACGCAGCGCTCATCGATCAGACGGGCATGGATGGCAGTGTCATTATCAAGACACAGACTGGTGGCCTTAACCAAAGTAACTCGGTTGTAGCCTCATTCGGTAGTATTACCCAGCACACCCAGTTCGGGCTATTTAATGACGCCTACTCTTTCCAGATTGGCGGACAGGATAATAGCAATGCAATTTTTCAATTGGGCGTGGATAACTGGGGTACCGTACTTCAGATTGATGTCACCAACAGTGATGCCTACATTTTCCAGGTAGGCGACAACAACAGCGCCAATATTTTGCAGCTTGCCGGCAGCGATAACCTGGCCACCATTACTCAATTCGGTTCTTTGCACAACGGGAATATCGGGCAGATTGCTGCTCAGGATTCCGATGCGCATATTACCCAGTTTGGTATTGGCCAACAGGCTTTTATCACGCAGACAGGCATGGGGCAGTACTCCAATATTCTGCAAAGCGGTACCTACAACGTCGCACTTAGCACGCAGGCCGGTCAAGGGAACAGCTCTGACATCAGTCAGGACGGTGTTGCCAACTTCGCCAGCGTGACACAGACGTCGAATTTCAATACTGCCTTGGTAACACAAGATGGCATTGCGAACATGGCCGTTATTTCCCAGGCTGGTGTACTTGGCGGTAACTCCGCCACTATCAGCCAAAATGGACTGCTCAACAGTGCTTATATCAGCCAGATTTCCGCATCGAATACTGCGATCGTTTCGCAGATCGGTATCGGAAACCAGGCCAATATCTTGCAATAGTTCCAGTTGTCCGCAGCGGAATAGGTTTGCTCAAAATTAAAAGGGCGGTCAATTTGACCGCCCTTTTTTATTCTTACGAGACTGGGTTAGATGTGTTCGACCGAGTCAATCTCGTACTCGATGGCACCTGACGGAGTGTTTACCACAACAATATCTCCCTCCTCTTTACCAATCAGCGCGCGGGCGATTGGGGAGTTCACTGAGATCTTCTTGTTTTTCACATCAGACTCGTCGTCACCCACAATTTTGTAGGTCACTTCACTGTCGTCTTCCAGGTGAATGATGGTCACGGTAGTACCAAAAATCACCTTTCCAGACGGCTCAATCGCTTTTACGTCGATGACCTGTGCCAATGACAACTTGCCTTCAATTTCCTGAATGCGGCCTTCGATAAACCCTTGCTTCTCGCGGGCAGCATGGTACTCGGCATTCTCCTTCAGATCGCCGTGCTCGCGCGCTTCGGCAATGGCCTGCACCACAGCCGGGCGCTGTACTTTTTTCAGATCTTCCAATTCGGCACGCAGTGCTTCTGCGCCTTCGACGGTCATGGGTACGCGGTTCATGGGAACCTCCACATTTTCAGTATTTCACGGCCGCACAATATGGGCCGCAATGGTTTTTAATGTTTTCCTTAACGAAAAAGCTCCGCCAAACGGCGGAGCTCTTCCGGTGCACCACTCCGGCAAGCGGTGCAGATTGGCTCGCTGATCAGCCCTGCAGACGCACTACACGCTGGTGCAGCTCTTGCAGGCTGCGCACCTTGTGCGGCTCGGCAATCTGCATGGCCATGGCCATGGCACGTGCCGCCGCCAGGGTGGTGGTGTAGCAAACCTGGTGGTTTTCCGCACTGCGGCGGATATCTGCGGAATCGCGAATGGCCTGACGGCCTTCGGTGGTGTTGACCACCAGGGCGATTTCGTCGTTTTTGATCATGTCGACGATATGCGGGCGCCCCTCGCTCATCTTGTTCACCGTTTTAACGGGAATATCCGCTTCTTGCAAGACCTTGGCGGTTCCGCGGGTAGCCACCAGCTCGAATCCGAGACCGGCCAGCTCGCGGGCCACGTCTACTACACCAGGCTTGTCCACATCGCGCACGGAGATGAACACCTTGCCGGACTCCGGCAGGGCATCGCCGGCGCCGATCAGACCTTTGTCGAAGGCTTCAGCGAAGGTTTCGCCCACGCCCATGACTTCACCGGTGGACTTCATTTCCGGGCCGAGAATCGGGTCGACTTTCGGGAACTTGTTGAACGGGAACACCGACTCTTTCACGGAGTAGTAGTCCGGTACGATTTCCGTGGTAAAGCCCTGCTCTTTCAGGCTGATACCGGCCTGACAGCGAGCGGCGATCTTGGCCAGTGAAGTACCGATGCACTTGGACACGAAAGGTACGGTACGGGACGCGCGTGGGTTCACTTCGATCACATAGATCTCGCCGTCCTGATAGGCCAGCTGGGTGTTCATCAGGCCAACCACACCCAGTTCGCGGGCCATGGCTTTGACCTGCTCGCGCATCTTGTCCTGCACGTCCGCCGGCAGACTGTAGGGCGGCAGGGAGCAGGCGGAGTCACCGGAATGCACGCCACACTGTTCGATGTGCTGCATGATCGCGCCGATCACCACGTCCTGGCCGTCGGACACCGCATCAATGTCCACCTCGATGGCGGAGTGCAGGAAGTGATCCAGCAGCACAGGTGCGTCCTCGGAGACTTCCACCGCTTCCTTCATGTAGGTCTTGAGTTCGTCCTCCTTGTAGACGATCTCCATGGCGCGGCCGCCCAATACGTAGGATGGGCGCACCACCAGTGGGTAACCCACTTCTTTCGCGCGCTGGATGGCTTCAAACTCGGAGCGCACGATGGCGTTCTGTGGCTGTTTGAGGCCGAGGCGCATGATCATCTGCTGGAAGCGCTCACGGTCTTCCGCGCGGTCGATCTGCTCCGGCGTAGTACCGATAATCGGCACACCTTCGTTGGCCAGGTAGCGCGCCAGGTTCAGCGGGGTCTGGCCACCGAACTGTACGATCACGCCCACCGGTTTTTCCTTGCGCACGATTTCCAGCACGTCTTCCAGGGTTACCGGCTCGAAGTAGAGGCGGTCGGAAGTGTCGTAGTCGGTGGAAACGGTCTCCGGGTTACAGTTGACCATGATGGTCTCGTAACCGTCTTCACGCATGGCCAGTGCCGCGTGCACACAGCAGTAGTCAAACTCGATACCCTGGCCAATACGGTTTGGACCGCCGCCGAGTACCATGATTTTTTTCTTGTCCGTGGGCTCCGCTTCACACTCCTCATCGTAGGTGGAGTACATGTAGGCGGTGCTGGTGGCGAACTCGGCAGCACAGGTGTCCACTCGCTTATAGGCGGGGAAGACACCCATTTTATGGCGGAATTCCCGCACGGTTTTCTGGCTCACCCCCAGCAGGTCCGCAAGGCGCTTGTCGGAGAAGCCCTTGCGCTTCAGGAAGCGCATGGTCTCGGCATTCAGCGCCGAAGTCGGCATGGTCTTCAGCGGCTCTTCGATATCCATCAGTTCCTTGATCTGTACCAGGAACCAGGGGTCGATACCGGAAAGTTCGTAGACTTCGTCAATGCTCATGCCTACACGGAAGGCATCGCCCACGTACCAGATACGCTCGGCGCCCGGAACGGACAGTTCGCGACGCAGGCGCTCCATGGAGCCCACTTCTGCGGCGTCGATCTTCGGCTCGAAACCGAAGGAGCCCACTTCCAGACCGCGCAGGGCTTTCTGCATGGACTCTTGAAAGTTGCGGCCGATGGCCATGACTTCACCCACGGATTTCATCTGGGTGGTCAGTCGCGCGTCCGCTTCACCGAACTTCTCGAAGGTGAAGCGCGGAATTTTGGTCACAACGTAGTCGATGGACGGCTCGAAAGACGCCGGCGTGGCACCGCCGGTGATGTCGTTCTGCAGTTCGTCCAGGGTGTAACCCACCGCCAGCTTGGCCGCGACTTTGGCGATCGGGAAGCCGGTGGCCTTGGAGGCCAGTGCGGAGGAGCGGGATACCCGCGGGTTCATCTCGATCACCACCATGCGGCCGGTCTTCGGATCCATACCGAACTGCACGTTAGAACCGCCGGTTTCCACACCAATCTCACGCAATACCGCGATGGATGCGTTCCGCATCAGCTGGTATTCCTTGTCGGTGAGGGTTTGTGCCGGGGCTACGGTGATGGAGTCACCGGTGTGGACCCCCATGGGATCGAAGTTCTCGATGGCACAGACGATGATGCAGTTGTCGTTTTTGTCACGCACAACTTCCATCTCGTACTCTTTCCAGCCGAGCAGGGATTCGTCGATCAGAAGCTCATTGGTGGGAGACAGATCGAGACCGCGTTTGCAGATCTCTTCAAATTCTGGCCAGTTGTAAGCCACACCGCCGCCGGAACCACCCATGGTGAAAGACGGGCGAATAATCACCGGGAAGCCGAACTCTTCCGGTACCTTTTTCGCTTCCTCCATGGAGTGAACGATCTTGGCCCGCGGGGTTTCCAGGCCGATGGCCTTCATCGCCTTGTCGAACAGGTCGCGGTCTTCCGCTTTTTCGATGGCGTTTTTGTCCGCACCGATCAGCTCACAACCGAATTCCTTCAGCACGCCGTGCTTGTCCAGCGCCAGCGCACAGTTCAGTGCGGTCTGGCCGCCCATGGTGGGCAGGATCGCGTCGGGGCGCTCTTTCTCGATGATCTTGGCAACGGTCTTCCACTCCACCGGTTCGATGTAAGTGGCGTCCGCCATGGCCGGGTCGGTCATGATGGTGGCCGGGTTGGAGTTCACCAGGATTACCCGGAACCCCTCTTCCCGCAGGGCCTTACAGGCCTGAGCGCCGGAGTAGTCAAATTCACAGGCCTGACCGATGACGATGGGGCCCGCGCCGATGATCAGAATGCTTTTAATGTCTGTGCGTTTTGGCATCTTTCTTCCGTATCTAGCCGGCCGCGGCCGGTGGATAAAATTCTGGTCTTCGTTTCAGTAGAGGCGGCTTAGCGGCGCGCTTCCATCATCTCGATAAACTGGTCGAACAGCGGCGCCACATCGTGTGGGCCCGGGCTCGCTTCCGGGTGACCCTGGAAGCTGAACGCCGGCTTGTCCTTCAGGCGGATGCCTTGCAGAGTGCCATCGAACAGGGATTTGTGGGTAACTTCCACATTCTCCGGCAGGGAATCCATATCCACCGCAAAACCGTGGTTCTGCGCAGTGATCATCACCTTGGTGGAGTTCAGGTCCTGTACCGGGTGGTTGCCGCCGTGGTGGCCGAATTTCATTTTTGCGGTCTTGGCGCCTACCGCCAGGCCCAACAGCTGGTGGCCCAGGCAGATGCCGTAAGTGGGCAGACCGGCATCAAGGACTTCCCGGATCGCCTTGATGGCGTAGTCGCAGGGCTCGGGGTCGCCGGGGCCGTTGGACAGGAAGACACCGTCCGGGTTCATTGCCAGCACTTCTGATGCCGGGGTTTCCGCCGGTACCACAGTGATGCTGCAGCCGCGATCTACCAGCATGCGCAGGATGTTGCGCTTAACGCCGAAGTCGTAGGCCACCACTTTGTAGGGCTGCGCCGCCGGTGCCGGCTTGTGCCCCTGCCCCAATTCCCAGGTGCCTTCGTTGAAGTCGTACTTCTCCTTGGTGGAGACGACCTTCGCCAGATCCATGCCTTTGAGGCCGGCAAATTCCTGGGCCTTTTTCAGTGCTTCTGCTTCGTCGATGCCTTCGCCGGCAATGATGCAACCGCTCTGGGCGCCCTTGTCCCGCAGGATGCGGGTCAGCCGGCGGGTGTCGATATCGGCGATGCCGACGATATTGCGCGCCTTCAGATAGTCTTCCAGAGACTGCTCACTGCGGAAGCTGGAAGCCAGCAGCGGCAGATCGCGGATCACCAGTCCGGCAGACCAGGTTTCACCACACTCTTCATCTTCGGAGTTGGTGCCGGTATTGCCGATATGGGGATAAGTCAAGGTAACGATCTGGCGGGCGTAAGACGGGTCTGTCAGGATTTCCTGGTAACCGGTCATGGAGGTGTTGAAAACCACCTCACCAACGGTTGAGCCTTCCGCGCCGATAGCGCGACCGCGAAAGACACTGCCATCGGCGAGCACCAGCAGTGCCGGGGTGGTGCTGGGCATCAGGGATTCCGGCGTGGGAACGGCGTTGTTCAATTCAATCTCCAGTCGTCAGAACAGCTTCCGGGCAGGGTGAGAGGGTGCACGTTCAGTGAAGTTACAGCTGCAACTTTTTACTCTGCGCCCTTTATAAAAAAGCGAGATGAAACTTCAGCTTCATCTCGCTTATTTATAGAGTTCTTCTCGGGCGCTCACTGAGGCATTTACCTAGGCTCTCACGGTGTGGCCGGCAACCAGTATTACGGTTGAATTGGCGGAAAAATCCGCCGGCACCGGCGCAATTCGAGGCTGGAAAGCCACGGGCCCTTGCTGCCTGCCTCCCCGTTCCTGATCGGACAGCGGGGACGCCATATGGCGCGGGAAACTACGGTGGGACCTTTCCAAGCCGGGCGCAGATTCTACGGGAAAACGGCGCAGATCGCCAGTACAAATTTGCGCCAGCTTGAGATCTCCGACACGCCTGTTCGAGGAATGGAAAATGCTCGTTAGTTCGCGGTGCGCGTGAGTCGAAACAGGCTGGTGCCCATTTTCAGCTCGGCGCGATCCAGGCGGGTTTTGTTCAGCTGCAGCGACATGTTGGCACCACTGCCGGAGAACTCCACCATGCCCCCCAACAGGGTAAAGCGACTGACATCACTCACAGTCAGCACCGGAAAGAACTCCAGAGCACCGATAGTCTTGGCCATCGGCTCTTTACCCAGCTCATCACCCATCACCACAATCTGGCAGCTGCGCGCGCGCATGTTCTCACCATCGTTTACGGTTTCCAGGGCGACCATACGCCCCTGGATACGATGGCGGTGAAAGCGCACCGCCAGTGGAGACATCAGGGCATCATCGCCCATCACGCAGATCCGGAAAGGGGCGGCGGAACCACTGAACACCTCGATGGGCCACTGGAAGTGGTGGGCAAAATGGACGATATAGTCAACCATGACCTTACGGCCAAGATCTGTATCGGAGAGGTAATCCGCGCGGGCGGGACTGATGGCCAGCGCGCTGAGTAAAAGACCGCAGCACAGCAAACGACAGCATGCCGACGTCTTAGGGGAAATTAATTGACTGAGGCTATACATCTCTGGGGTCACCGGCGCGAATGATGGCCCCACCGGTAAATCAGCGGTGAGGCTCCCCAAAGACTAGTCTCGACCAGCCTCCCCCACCACGGGCGGAGCGCAAGCCGGGCGCCAGAAAACGTACACCGCCGGCGCCGGGGCAGTCACTCAGTCTTCTACGTCCCCAACAGGAATCGTCGGGCGCCACTTCAACGCCTTTTCGATCGCCATGATCATGGAGCCCGCCACATCTTTGCGAGTAGCGCTCTCGATCCCCTCAAGGCCCGGTGAGGAGTTCACCTCCAGCAGCAGAGGCCCCTTCTTGGAACGGATGATATCCACACCGGCCACTTTCAGGCCCAGGGTTTTTGCCGCCTTGATCGCCAGTTTGCGCTCTTCCGGCAGAATCTTTACTACCGACGCGGTACCGCCCTGATGAATATTGGCACGGAACTCGCCCGGTGCCGCTTCCCGCTGGATGGCGGCGAATACCTTGCCATCCACCACAAACAGCCGCAGATCCTTGCCCTGGGCCTCGCGAATAAACTCCTGCACCAGCAAGTTTACTTTCAGCGACTTGAACGCATTGATCACCGACTCTGCCGCCTTGCGGGTCTCCGCCAGCACCACACCGCGCCCCTGGGTGCCTTCGAGCAGCTTTACGATCAGCGGTGCGCCGCCGACCATTTCAATCAGCTCATTGGTGTCCATCGGTGAGTTGGCGAAACCGGAAATCGGAATATTCAAACCGCCTTCCTGCAGCAATTGCAGGGAATAGAGCTTGTCCCGGGACTGACTGATGGCCTGAGAACCGTTTAGCGCGTAAACACCGATACTTTCAAAGTGACGGGTCAGGGCGCAGCCGTAAAACGTCTGGCTCGGGCGAATACGCGGGATGACCGCATCCAGATTGTTGAGAATCCGGCCGTCCCGGTAGTGCACTTCTGGCTCAGCGGAATCCAACTTCATGTAACACTGGCGAATATTCAGGAAGGTCATGCGGTGGCCGCGCTCGGCGCCGGCTTCCATAATCCGCTGATTACTGTACAGATCCGGGTTCGACGCCAGAACACCGATACGCAGGCCGGTACCCGCTATATGGTGCTCATCGTGGTAATACTCTTCGATCTGACTGGGAGGGATCTCGCCCAGGCAAAAGCTCTCCGAGGGGTCCACCAGCATCCGCCCCATCATTGCCTCACGACCAAGCAGCATGCGGTAACCCATGGAATCGCGATTGGTCAGGGTCAGCTCGATGTCCCATACACTGCCGCCAATGCTGATACTGGTTTTGATAACCAGGCGCTTCTCGGCGTCTCCGGAAGAGCTGCGTATGGTTCTGCGGTCCAGCACGCGCGCTTCGCAGCGTACTCGCGGGCGACGCAGGTTCTGCAGCGGGTGTGCTTCAAAGCTCACCCACGGCTCACCGCCCCGATTGAATTGCTGGATGTTGTAGGCGTGCAAACAGGAGGTCTTGGCTCCGGAGTCCACCCGAGCCTTGATCGCGGGAATTCCCAGACTCGGAAAGGCACACCACTCCTCACTGCCGACAATGATCTTTTTATCCAAGTGTCGCTCCTTAAAAGCGTGTAGTGACGCAACCGGACGTCGCGTTATTTCAACCCCAGTACATCGCGCATATCGTATTGGCCGGCAGCGCGGCCGGTTAACCAGGCCGCGGCGCGCACGGCACCGCGGGCAAATGCCAGGCGGCTGCTGGCCTTATGGGTAATTTCGATACGTTCGCCGTCAGCGAGAAAAGACACCGTGTGCTCCCCCACCACATCGCCCCCGCGCACAGTGGCAAAACCGATGGTTTCCCGCTCGCGGGCACCGGTCTGGCCCTCGCGGCCATATACCGCAACCTTGGCAAGGTCCCGCCCCAGAGTATCGGCGATCACTTCGCCCATACTGAGCGCGGTACCAGACGGAGCATCCACTTTGTGGCGGTGGTGGGCCTCGACGATTTCAATATCCACGTCATCGCCCAGCACCCGCGCTGCGGTTTCCAGTAAGTTAAAGCACAGATTCACACCGGTTGAAAAATTGGTCGCGAAACACAGCGGGGTTTTATCCCCGGCGCTCAGCATCTGCGCGCGCTCCTCCGCGGTAAACCCGGTGGTGCCAATCACGATAGCCTTGCCGTGCTCGGCACAGTAGGCCGCATTGGCGAGAGTGGCCTGCGGCGAGGTGAAGTCGATCAGCACATCGAACTCGGCTTTTTCCAGGCTGTCCACAATGGCCAGACCATTGCGGCCGAGCCCCGCCACTTCCCCGGCATCCGCCCCGCCCAGACTCGACCCCGGGCGCACAATGGCACCGCTCAGCCGGGCCTTGCCTTCCTGCTCTGCATAGGACACCGCTTCCGCCAGTACCCGGCCCATACGGCCACCAAACCCTGTAATCGCAATGTTTACTGACATAACTCCCTGACTCTCCTGCTTTACCGAGGTTTATCGGTCACCCAATCGACCCTGTCTGGTCCCGCGGGCGAAAGCGGCGGATTCTACCCCGGTTTTCCAGCACACCCTACCAAAATGCGAGCCCACCCTACACGGCCCCGATGTGCCAACACCCCAGCAAACCTACCAGACAAATGACCCGAGAGTTCACCTTGTGACACAAGATTCCTCCACTAGACTTTGAGTAGCCCGAATGAATGGAGCGCCTCCGATGTTTAGTGACTCGCAAAACTCTCTCTGGTCCAACCTGTCCGCCGCCATCCTGGCGATCCTCCTCTCCAGTATCCTGTCCTTTCCAAGCCACGCGTCCGACGAAAAGCTGGGCTCGATGGACGACTTCTGGGAAAAGTACGATGACATCGCTGACTGGATGACCATCCGCTTGAAACTAACGCCCGAACAGGAGGATAAGTTACTGCCACTCATGGAAAAAAACTTCGAACTGAAGATGGCGGTGCTTAAAGAATATGGAATCGAGCCTGGAAAAGAGATACCAGAACTCACCCGGGAGCAAAAAGAAGAGCTGGATGCCAAGCTGATTGCAATCCGCGCGGCCACCAGAGTCGAGGCAATTACTGTACTCAACGAACAACAGCTTAAAGAACTCAAGGCCGTTCAACGGGAGTATCATGAAGACTTCAGAAGCCAGTTGGCGGAGAATTGATTAGCGCTGATGTGGAACGCCCCCTCACCGCCAAATGCGGACGAGAGGGGCACCGAAAAATGCGGGGCGATCAGAAAAGGTACTTGATCTCGGCACTGAGTGAACGCGCCGGCGCCGGGTAACGACCGGAAGGACTGACATCAATACCTCGGAAGTAATACTCATCGTTCAATAGATTGTTCACCGAGAGACCGGTATACAATTCCGAGCCATTCCCCTGGGTAAACACCTTGCTCACCTGCAAATTCCACACAGTGTAGGCCGGAAGCTTTCCGGTAATACCCGAGGCCGACTCCTCTTCCGTGTTGGCCTGATCACTGTAGGCACTGCTGAAATAGAAACCAGACAGAGTGAAGTCGATACCGGCCATGGCGTAGCTCGCATCCCAGCTCAGTTGATGTTCAGAAGCGTAGGGCAATTCCTTGCCGATATTGGCGCCCTCGCGCTGCTCACTATCGAGATAGTTGTAGGCCACATGCAACTGCAATGCCGGCAGGCTACTGGGGGAAATCGCACCTTCAAGCTCCAAGCCCTGGTGACGAGTCTCACCCACATTGTCGAAGCTCTGCTCGCTGCTGTTGTAGAGCAGCTGATCGGTAAAATCGATACGATAGAGTGAGGCACTCACACTCGCACTTTCCGCCGGCTCGAATCGTATTCCCGCCTCATAATTCCACGCCAGCTCCGCCCCCTCGTCGCCAGTGCCGCGGATGACGGCGATTTGTGGCGCGCGCAAAGAGCGCTGGGTATTGGCGTAGAGGAAGAGCTTGTCGCTGGCCTCAAAGCCCACACTGATACCCGGCAGTAGCTCCGTGATGCGGTTATCCGTGGCAGAGTCATTACCCACATCGGTGAAATCCATGTCGACGCTTTCGTAGCGCAGCCCCGGTGTAACGCTCAGGCGCATACCCAGCAGGCGAATCTCGTCACTGACAAAGGCGGCAATCGCACTGGTTTCCAGCAACCAGTCCCGCGGAGTCGCGGTAACCCCGGTATCGATCACTGTCTGGACCAGCTTGTAATCTACCTCTTCTTTGACCAGACGCGAACCGAAAGTCAGGGTATGTGAAACATCGCCAGCGAACTGGAGGCTCACCCGCGGCTCAGTGCCCCATACTTCAAACTCGCGGGGTGAACTGCGTAGCAGGGTAGCGGGCGCTGCCGGGTCCGCCCAGTGATTGGCACTGGGATCGGTGCTGAAATCCCACTGAAAATTACGCGTTGAGTTGTGCGCAAACGTCATCCACTCAAAGGTGCCCGCATCGGCGAAGCCCAGCTCACCCAGCTGCTGCTTGTAGTGCGCGCTAAAGCGGGTGGTATCCCCCTGGAATTCATCGTTGGGCCGCAGCGACTGCTCCCGATTTTTGGCATAAGCCTCCGCAGTCAATGCACCCGGCATTTCGGTATCGGCGTCGTAGCGCTGCAGTGTCAGATCCAATTGCTTGCCAGCATCGATATTCCAGCGACTTTTTACCAGCCAGTTCTCGACACTGGTATCCGAATGATCGCGAAAGGAATCACCAGCGATCAGATTACCTTCGAGCTGAATGGCAAACTGGTCGTTTAGCGCACCACCGGTACGGGCATAGGTATCGGTCAGCATATTGCCACCAGAAAAAATGGTGAGCTTCTCCTGCAAACTGGTTTCCCACTGCTGCGGAATCGGCTTGGTAACCAGGTTGATTACACCACCGACGTTATTGGGACCGTATTGCACCGCCGCACCACCGCGCACAATATCAATACGATCGAGGCTTTTCAGGGCAGCGGGAAACAGTGATTGACCGGTGTGGCCATAGGGAGCCAGTGTCAGTGGAATCCCATCAACCAGAAATTGGGTATAACCGGAGCGACTGGCGTTGAGGCCGCGCACGGCTACATTGGGTAAAACACCGGTGCCGCTTTCATCCTGGATCTTGACACCCGGCACCCGCTGCAGGCCATCATCAATGGACAGAGTGGCCATTTTCTGCAGTTGCTCGGCGGTCAACAGACTGCGATTACCGGGATAAGTGAGCACTTCTTCCGGCAGCGAGTTGCCCAACACATTGCCGGTAACCTGAACCTCTTCCAGCTCGGCTTTTGTGGGCTCGCCCTCACGATCTGCAGCTTGCACTCCGACAGCGCCGATAGCGGAAGCGAAGATAGCGCAGCTCAGCATTGAGCGCGGAAAGAATTTCGACGTATTTTGCATAGGAATGTCCTTGGCCTATATCAGGAAATCAAACATTGGGATTAGTTGGGATTAGCAGGGATTAAGGGGACCGCGCGGAGGCTGGTGATTTGAAATCATTGAGGTGTGCCTTCAACTGGCGAAACAGAATTCCACGATCCTCGCCGGTAACGAAGGTATGCACACCCATTTCCCGCCACGCATCGAGCTGGGCTGGCTGCCGGGGAATGGCACAGAATGGAATGCCGGCTTCAAAGCAAGCGCCCGCCATGGTCTGGAGTGCCGCTTGTACGGATGCATGCTGGACCTGGCTGCCATGGCCCATTGCAATACTGAGATCCAGCGCCCCTTCGAGAATCATGTCGATGCCACCGAGCGTGAGAATCTCTGGCAGCGCGCTGACGCCTTCAGGATCCTCGATCATCAACACCAGTAAAACTTCGCGGTCGGCCCGCGCCATATACTCATCGAGATTCAGGGCTCCAAAGCCCGTATTACGCCCTCCGGTAATTCCGCGTCGCCCACGGGGAGGAAACCGCACCGCCTCAATTGCTGTACGCGCCTGAGCCACACTGCTAACACGCGGAATCACTATGCCCTGGGCACCAGCATCCAATGCGCGTGCAATCAGGGCGTTGTCACTACTCGGCACACGCACCAGGGGCGTTATATTGAAAGACTCCGCAGCACGAATACAGTGCTGCAGCTCCGCGGGATTCACCAGCAGATGCTCGGTATCGAGAATAATAAAGTCGTAGCCTGCAGCGCCGATCATTTCGCAAACTAGCGGCGAGGGCACAGAATTCAGAATGCCATACACTTCTTGCCGGCGAAGCATTTTTTCCTTGGCCGAATTTTTTTGAAGCACGGCTTCGACTTCCTTTTCCCGTATTACTTTTCGTAAATAACCTGCTGCCACCTGCCTGAGGTTTGATCCAGCAAGCCGCCCGACAACAGCAATTGGGACACACGTCCCGAACCAATTAACTCAAATGATAAACATTTTCATTTAGATATACAAGCAGGGTTTCCCTATGTATGCTCCGTCACCGTTACCTGTACCGACGGATTGGCACAGAGGAAATAATTTTGTCATCAGTTTGAAAACCCCTGAAAAAATGGGGAATTAAATTCATCTGATGACGGCGTAATCCGACGGTGCGGCAGCCGAGCTTTGGGGGGCAATTTGCTCCCCGGTTTCCACAATCTGCAAAGGAGATCGCAATGTCCCGTCAAATGGTATTGATTACGCACATCCTCCATCCCGCTATCGTGCGCGGCTTCCTCCCCGCGAGCCTGGAACTGGGCTATGAAGTCACACTTGTGACCGATTGCGGCCTGGCGCACAAACAGCACCTTGTCGAACAGTCAGTAGAGCTACCCATCACCATTCTCGAATGTGATGTATTCAATCCCCTTGCCGTGATTGACCTCCTGAGCAGTCACGACCTCTCACCGGATATGGTGTTCAGCAATAGTGACCACTTGCAGACGGTCACCGCCCTGGTGGCCGAGTATTTCTCTCTACCCGGAAAAAACTGGCGCCGCTGCTATTCCGCCAAGAACAAGGCGTCTATGCGCAATCGCCTGGAAAAACTAGGACTCCCGACACCCCGCTCTGAATTGCTACTGCCAACCCAGAGTCTTCCCACACAGCTCAGCTATCCGGTCGTCGCAAAACCCCGCGAGGGCGTGGCAAGCATGCATGTGCGCATGTGTCAGAACGCGGAAGAGCTCACCGAATACCTGAAAGTATTCCGTCGCGCCAATCCGATCACTCCCGTTCTGCTGGAGGAATATATGCAGGGAGACCTGTTCACACTGGAAACCCTGGGTGACGGGCATGACTTGATTGCGGTTGGTGGTTTTGATGTAACACTTTCCGAGCCACCGGATTTCATCGAGCACAGCGCGGTATGGAATGGAAAAAACAGTATGCGGTACCGCGAGCAGGCACTGGCACAACTGCGGGAATTCGGTATGCACTTCGGCGTCTGCCACAGCGAATTCATTGCGACCGAATCCGGGCCGAAACTGGTAGAAATCAATTACCGGAGCATCGGCGATGGCCGTGAATTTCTACTCGATGAACTGCTGCCCGGAGGATGGTTCATACCCATCCTGCAACTCCACCAAGGTGAACCGCTCCCCGCATTTAGCGCGCCAAAGGACCAGGCAATCATTCACTATCTGATAGCGGAACAAGAAGGTGAAGTGGTCGAGCAGACAAGAGAAATTCAACGGCAGGAAAACGGTGTGAAATTCAGCTACCAGCCACTCCGTAAACAAGGGGAAACCATCCGCTTATCGCGCTCCAACAAAGACTACATTGGCGTGGTAACCGCTATCGCCAGCGCCTCTATCGACCTCCACAGCGCCGTCGAGGAATTCTGCAGCACTCTCGAGTGGAGAATCCAAGCATGAGCGAAGCGGCCGAAAGCTACATTACGCAACGTATCATCAACGCCTGTATTCGCGAACAAATTGGTGACCTTGCCCACGCCACTGTCACGCGCGAATGTCCAACATCGGCAGTGCGATCTACAGTAGCGCTATATAGCGACTACTGGCTGACATTTACCACCGGCAAGGGCACGGTTTATCTGCCAGTTGAACAACATGAATTTATGCAAAGCTGGCGCGCTACTGGCGACCAGTGGCTGGTGCAAAGCAAGGACCAATGGCTGCAGCAGCGAGGCTATCGTCACTGGTTGTCCCTACTTGCATGTTCGCAGGATGAAGAAACACAGGCACTTTTTTCCGCGTACAGCCAAGAATCGGAGACCGCGGTACGTCATCGCGATTTATGTCTCGAGGCGTACCGAAACCAAGAGGTGGTGTTAAGCCTGCCTCTATCCGCACGACCACACTGGTGGCAGCGACTGCTTTACAGCGAGCAGGTGGCCTCGTACCTCGACCACCCCTTTTACCCGACTGCCAGGGCAAAGCACGGCCTAGACGACGAGGACCTGCACCGCTACGCCCCGGAATTTATGTCGAGCTTTGCACTGCGGTGGCTGGCCGTAGAAAAACCCCTACTTACCCTGACCGCGCCACTGCCATCCGTTTGGCCATCATTTAGCGAGGTCGGTTTACCGGAAGACTTTTCACACAGCCACTATCTGCTACCGGTACACCCGTTGACCTGGGAGCATCTGACGCTTCCGCACGCAGGGGTCATCCGGGCCCCCAATAGCGCACGGGAAGTCCTGCCTACCCTCTCGGTTCGAACGGTCATGTTTGTAGACCAGCCGGATCTGCATATCAAAATACCCCTCAGCATGAGTACGCTGGGGGCCAAAAATATCCGTTCGATCAAACCCTCAACCCTGTATGACGGCCATACTTTTTCCCGCCTACTGACGGAGATAGCAAAGCGCGACCCGGTATTACGCGGCAGCTATCTGCACTGCGACGAACAGACCGGTGGACATTGCGGAGAATCTCGCGAGCTTGCGTTCATCCTGCGCCGCTACCCCGCCGAGCAACTGCAGGAATCGACGCTGGTACCGGTAGCAGCGCTGGCGAGCCCGATGCCTGATGGGAGGCTGTATCTCGAACATCTGGCCGACCAATTTTACCGAGGAGACCTGCACGCCTGGCTCGATGCATATCTATCCCTGATGCTCAAGGTGCACTTGCGCCTGTGGCTTGTTTACGGCATCGCACTTGAGGCCAACCAGCAAAACGCCGTACTGAACTTTTGTGAGGGCAAGCCCCTCGGCCTGATCATGAAAGACAATGACTCGGCCCGCATCTTGTCTTCTCGCTGTATTTCCGCGGCACCCGAGTTGCAATCAGCCATCGAAGATCTGCGTGATGCACGTATTCGGGTTGACGAAGAACTGCCACTGGCACAAATGTTCTGCACCATCACGTTACAGTTGAATATTGCGGTCATTATCGAGGCGGTTTGCCAGCGCGGTCTGGCCAGTCGGCGCCCCCTGTATGAAAAATTAAGAAAATATTTACAGGTAGAGCTCGACTGCTTGCAACGTGACGGAGTGGACACCACTTTCGCGACTCAATCCTTGCTGCGACAGGAATTCCTCCCCATAAAGTACCTGCTCAGCGCCGGAAGCCTGCTCAGCAAAAGTCGTTCAGGTGCCGCTGACATCAACAAGCATTACGGTCAATCTGCACCAAATTTCCTGAGGTTGACCAATGCGCAGTAACATGAATGCCTTCGTGGGCAGCGTCCTGTTATGCCACTTCCTCTCAGCCTTCAGCGTGCTGGGCATGACGCTGTTTATTCCGCGAATATTGCAAAACCTGGATGCCAACCTTCCGGGCTACTGGGTTGGCCTGCTGTTTACCCTGCCAAGTGTGTGTACCGCCCTGAGCGCGCCTCTCTGGGGCCGCTTTGCGGATCGCTTTGGCAAGCGTACGTCGCTGCTTCGCGCGCAACTGGGGCTGATCATTGGCTTCCTCTTGTGCGGTTTTGCGGAATCCATCTCCACATTCGCCATCGGGCTTCTTGTGCAGGGCGCATGTGGCGGGACCATAGCCGCGTCCAATGCATTTTTATCTACCCAACAGAAAGGCGAGACACTCGCAAAGAGTCTGAACCTCACTCAGGTTTCCGCACGAATGGCTCTCATAATTGCGCCGATACTGCTCGGGGTCACGTTGCAATGGATAGCGCCGTTACAGGTCTATCGCTATCTCGCTCTGCTGCCATTTACCGCAGTACTCATTACGCTGAACCTACCGGCGGACACGCCACATACGAGCTCCAACAGGAGAGCGGGAGCCATTCCTCTCCCCCGGGCACTACACCTGCTTTTCATTCTCCAGTTCCTGTTCTGCTTCGCCATGGTCGCTACCTACCCCTATTTTTTGCCCTATGCCAATACGCTGGGTGTGACAACAGAGGGACTTGTTGGCCTCCTATATAGCCTGCCACACGTCGTGTACATCCTACTGATTGTACCCGCTGGAAAAATACGGCTGCCTGCGCAGGGCCAGGCGTTACTTGGCTTGTTGTGCCTGGGATTGTCCTGTACAGGGCAATACCTGGCGGTATCACTCGAACAGCTTTGGCCGTTGAGGCTCCTGTTCGGTATCGGCGTAGTGTTTGCGTATACCGGACTCAATCGCCTGTTGAGCGCTCAAGTCGACAAAGCTCAGGCCGGACGTACTTTTGGCCTTATCGATTCTGCCGGCAAGTGGGGCGGCGTCTTGGCAGGGCTTGGTGCCGCCACCTCGACGTCAATCCAGCACAGTGCCACGCCTTTCCTCCTATCCGCAGTAAGTTGCGGGATAGCTATTACCCTGCTTGCATTCAAAACCGGGAGTATGAAAATCCATGGAAATACGGAAGTTTATTGAGTCAGTTCAGACCCAGATCAATGCAGAGCTCTCTGACAAAAATGCCACCACCTGCCTGCTGAACTGCTATATCCGCGAGCGCGCAATGAACGCCAATGAAGTGTCGTTTCATCACGAACTTGCCGATTGCCCACTTTCGCTGAGATCACTCAAAGCGCAATCCAGTGGCCAATGGGTCCTGCTCAATTTTCCACAGTCCGGCGCCCGTTTGCTCGCCGTTGCCGAACAGGTCAGTAACATCGGCCGCTGTCGTTTCCTGGGAAAGCCCTTCGTGAAAAAGGAAGGCTCTCCCTGGCTCGCAATGGAAACCCTGGAGCTATGTACCTTCCTTCTGAACCACCTTTCATTGATATTGCCCGCAGAGTTCAATGAAGAGTTGCTCGAGCAGGTACAAAATAGCCGAGACATTACCCAGGCATTTCTCGGCAGCAGCAAAGTCAATCCAGATCAAACTGGAAATAGCTTTATCCGTGCCGAGCAAAGCCTGCTTTGGGGGCATGCACTGCACCCCAGCCCGAAAAGCCGGCACGGTGTGCCTCTCGAGACCCTCCTGCAGTGTTCGCCTGAAATCTCTGCAAGCTTTCCGCTTTTCTGGTTTGAAGTCTCACCGGAGCTGATCCGAATTTTGGGGAATCAGACCGAAAAGGCAGAGAATGTATTGCGAAATTTACACGGCCAAAGTGGGTATCTCTATCCCTGTCATCCCTGGGAGGCGGAATACCTGTTGAAGCAGCCGCTAATACTGGCGGCAATCAAACAGGGATTACTCAAGCCTCGAGGCGAGCTGGGCAATCCCGTACAGCCAACGTCATCGGTGCGAACGGTTTATCGGGAAGACCTTGATCTACAGATGAAATTTTCCATTCATGTGAGACTGACCAACTGCATTCGAAAAAATGCCTGGTATGAGCTGCACAGTGCGGTATCGCTGACAGGCTTGCTACGACCGCTTGCTACTGAAGCCCGTGAATACTGTCCGGACTTCCAGGTGATGTACGAACCACTGGCAAGCACGCTAGACCTGGGTGCCCTGGCCAGGGAGCTCGGCATGAATGAATCTTCTGCAAGAGATTGCATGGAATCATTCGGTATCCTTTTCCGGGAAAACCTGAGCGCCCGCGCTAATAAAAACCTGCGACCGCAACTGGCCGCCAGCCTGTTCACCTGTGACGCTCGCGGAAACAGCATCATTGCCACTCAACTAGCGTACCACTGCCGCCAGTCAGGTATTAGCTATCGAGAAATCGCACTGGACTGGTTCCAGCGATACATAGAAATAAGCCTGCGCGGTATCTTTTATTACTTTTTCAAGCAGGGGGTCGTATTTGAGCCTCACCTGCAAAATACGGTAATCGGGTTTCACAATGGCCTTCCCCATAAAATCTGGATTCGCGATCTCGAAGGCACCAAGCTGTTACCCGAGTTCTGGCCTGCTACACAGCTCTCCGAATTACAAGCGCGGGCGCGACAGTCGGTCTATTACGAGCGGGAAAAGGGATGGAAGCGCATCGCTTACTGCCTGCTGGTGAATAATTTTAGCGAGGCCATCTTCCACCTTGCGGCAGGGCATGATGAAGATAACTGCCAGGAAAACATAAGACTCGAGTGCGAGCTTTGGCAACTTCTAAGAACGGCCGTTGAGCAGTGGCAGGATGAAAATGGTGCTCAGCCTGAGCTGGACCAACTACTGCTCGGGGAGACGATACCATCCAAAAATAACTTTACGACACGGTTGTTAAAGCAAGCGGATTTCCAGGCGGGCTACACCAATCTGAAAAACCCGCTGTTGCTGTTGCCCATAAGCCAGAACCATCAAAGCTCAGAACACACATTGCGCACCAGATAGAAACAGGTAATTAATGTGAAACACCGATTAAAACAGGCCATTGAATCCGTGGCTTCTGCATCGCAGCCTGTCTGCGCATATATTTACGATTTGGCAGACCTCCAGCGGCATATCGCAGCCATGCGTTCAGTAATGCCGGAAAATACGCAGCTGTACTACGCCGCAAAAGCCAACCCAGACCGCAGGATCCTCGCAGCACTTGCCCCCTGGGTGGAAGGCTTTGAAGCGGCGTCCGGAGGCGAGCTCGATTGGCTTTATGAAACCCACCCGGAGATGTCACTGATTTTCGGCGGGCCGGGGAAACTGGAAAGCGAACTTGCCAGTGCTCTGGACAAGCAAGTCGAATACTTTCATGTTGAAAGCCTCACCGAGTTGCACAGGCTCGCTCAGCTCAGCACGCAAAGAGACCAGCAGGTTCCCATTCTGTTACGAATGAACATTCCACTGGAAGGGATCGCCCTCACCAAGCTCGCCATGGGCGGCAAGCCCAGTCCTTTCGGACTCGATCCGCAGGATCTGGACAACGCGCTCACCCTGATCCGCGACAATCCGGGGCTGTCACTGCAGGGGTTTCACTTCCACATGATGTCACATCAATTGTGTGCAGATACCCATCTCCAGTTGATTGAGCTTTACTTCTCCACGTTCCGACGGTGGTGTGAAGGATATGGCTTGCACTTGCCAATACTGAATGTCGGCGGCGGCATGGGAATAGACTATGGCGAACAGGCAAATCATTTCGACTGGGAGAGATTCTGCCGGGGGCTGGCAGTATTGATGGAACAGGCAAACCTGGGGGATACCAAGGTACGCTTTGAGTGCGGCCGCTTCATTTCCGCGGCCTGTGGTTACTACGTGATGGAAGTATTAGATATCAAGCACAATCACGGGGAGTACTTCGCAATCGGGCACGGCGGCACCCACCATTTTCGTACACCGGCGGCGCAATCCCATGACCATCCATTTTTTGTGCTGGAAGGCCGCAAACGGGGTAAGGCCATTAGTCACGAGTCCGTTACACTCGTCGGGCAGCTTTGTACACCAAAGGATGTGCTGGCGGCACGGCAACCGGTTAACGAACTGGCTATCGGGGACTATCTGGTATTTCCTCTGGCCGGTGCATACGCGTGGAATATTTCACATCAGAATTTCCTGATGCACGCGCCGCCACAGGTATGCTATCTGGACTAGCGGAATAAGTGTTGCAGCCGACCCTTGCCCCATAAAAAAACCCGGCTAATTTGCCGGGTTTTTACTGCGCTGCTGAGTTACAGCTTCATGTCACCAAAGAAGTTCTTCACCCCTTCAAACCAGCCGGTCTGACGTGGGGAGTTCTTCTTTTCGCTGAGCGTGCCCGCGAACTCTTCCAGCAATTCTTTCTGCTTGGCGGTGAGATTTACCGGTGTTTCCACCACCACACGACATAACAGATCACCCGGTGCGCCGCCGCGCACCGGGGTGACACCCTTGCCGCGCAGGCGGAACAGTTTGCCGGTCTGGCTCTCTGCCGGAATCTTCAGTTTGACCTTGCCATCCAGGGTCGGCACTTCCATCTCGCCACCGAGGGCAGCGGTGGCAAAGCTGATGGGTACTTCGCAATACAGGTTTTTGCCATCGCGCTGGAACAGCTCGTGCTCGCGCACCATGACCTGCACATACAGGTCACCGGCCGGGCCGCCATCGGGACCGGCTTCACCTTCGCCGGCAAGGCGGATGCGATCACCGGTATCCACACCCGGCGGCACCTTGACCGACAGGGTTTTGGTTTCTTCCACGCGACCGCGACCGTGACAGCTGCCACAGGGATCGGTGATTACGGTACCGCGTCCGCGACAGTTGGGGCAGGTCTGCTGGACAGAGAAAAAGCCCTGCTGCATACGCACCTGACCGGCACCACCACAGGTGCCGCAGGTCTGGGGTTTGGAACCGGCCTTGGCACCGGAGCCATGACAGGTGCCACAGTTGGCCAGGGTCGGCACCTTGATCTTGACGGTGGTGCCGCGCACCGCGTCTTCCAGATCCAGGTCCAGGTCGTAGCGCAGGTCGGAACCGCGCGCCGGTCCGCGGCGGCCGCCACCGGCACCACCACCAAAGATATCGCCAAACACGTCGCCGAAGATATCGGAGAAGCCACCGAAGCCGCCGGCACCGGCGCCGCCCGCCTGGCCGTCAACGCCGGCATGGCCGAACTGATCGTAGGCCGCTTTCTTTTGCGGATCGGAAAGCACTTCGTAGGCCTCGTTGGCCTCTTTGAATTTGTTTTCCGCCTCTTTGTCGTCGGGGTTGCGGTCCGGGTGATATTTCATCGCCACCCGGCGGTAAGCTTTTTTCAGCTCCTTTTCGTCCGCGCCTTTGCTGACGCCAAGGACTTCGTAGTAATCGCGTTTGGACATAGCTCTGTGTGTTCTTCTTAAAACTGCAGAAGGCGCGAAAGCTCAAGCTAGCCCCCGCGCCTTTTTTACAACCCGCCCGGAGCCAGCTCCGCGCGGGTTAGGACAAGTCGTTGACTCGTGAAGAGTTACTTGTCTTCTTTCTTGTCGTCTTTGACTTCTTCGAACTCAGCGTCCACTGCATCATCACCGCCAGAAGACTGAGCCTGCTCGGCCTGTTCTGCGGCGGCTTCGCCGGCTTGCGCCTGCTCTGCGTACATCTTCTGGGCAACCGGGCCGGAGGCTTCGGTCAGCTTGGTGGTAGCCGCTTCCATGGCCGCCTTGTCGTTGCCTTTCACCGCTTCCTCGGCTTCTGCAAGCGCAGCGTCGATGGCCGCCTTTTCTTCCGCAGTCGCCTTGTCACCGGCTTCTTCCAGAGTTTTCTTGGTGGCAGAGATCAGGCCGTCGAGAGTGTTGCGGGTGGTCACCAGCTCCTCGAACTGCTTGTCCGCTTCGGCGTTGGCCTCGGCGTCCTGCACCATTTTTTCGATCTCCTCATCGGACAGGCCGGAAGAGGCCTTGATCACGATGGACTGTTCTTTGCCGGTGGCCTTGTCTTTGGCGTGCACGTGCAGGATGCCGTTGGCATCGATGTCGAAGGTCACTTCGATCTGCGGCATGCCGCGCGGTGCCGGCGGGATATCGGCCAGGTCGAAACGACCCAGGGACTTGTTCTGCGCCGCCTGCTTGCGCTCACCCTGCACCACATGAATGGTCACGGCAGTCTGGTTGTCGTCAGCGGTGGAGAACACCTGGGACTTTTTGGTCGGGATGGTGGTGTTCTTGTCGATCAGCGGAGTCGCCACGCCACCCATGGTTTCGATACCCAGGGTCAGCGGAGTTACGTCCAGCAGCAGTACGTCTTTCACGTCACCGCCCAGCACCGCGCCCTGAATCGCTGCACCAACGGCAACGGCTTCATCCGGGTTCACGTCTTTGCGCGGCTCTTTGCCGAAGAATTCGGTGACCTTGGACTGTACCAGCGGCATGCGGGTCTGACCGCCCACCAGGATCACTTCATCGATGCCAGAGGCAGACAGGTCGGCGTCGGCCAGGGCAGTTTTTACCGGCTCCAGGGAACGGGTAACCAGGTCTTCTACCAGGCTTTCCAGCTTGGCGCGGGTCAGTTTTACAACCAGGTGCTTGGGACCGGTGGCATCTGCGGTGATGTACGGCAGGTTCACTTCGGTCTGCTGGCTGGACGACAGCTCGATCTTGGCTTTTTCAGCGGCTTCTTTCAGGCGCTGCATGGCCAGTGGGTCGCCTTTCAGGTCGATGCCCTGCTCTTTCTTGAACTGCTCTGCCAGGTAGTCGATCAGGCGCAGGTCGAAGTCTTCACCACCGAGGAAGGTGTCACCATTGGTGGACAGTACTTCAAACTGCTTCTCGCCATCGACGTCGGCGATTTCAATGATGGAGATATCGAAGGTACCACCACCCAGGTCGTAAACCGCGATGGTGCGGTCACCGCCGGCTTTGTCCATGCCGTAGGCCAGCGCAGCCGCAGTCGGCTCGTTAATGATGCGCTTCACGTCCAGACCGGCAATGCGGCCGGCGTCTTTGGTAGCCTGGCGCTGGGAGTCGTTGAAGTAGGCCGGTACGGTGATTACCGCCGCGTCTACTTTCTCACCGAGGAAGTCTTCCGCGGTTTTCTTCATTTTCTTCAGCACTTCGGCAGAGATCTGCGGCGGTGCTTTCTTGTCGCCCTTCACTTCTACCCAGGCGTCGCCGTTCTCGGCTTCAACGATGGAGTAAGGCACCATTTTGATGTCTTTCTGCACAACGTCGTCTTTGAACTTGCGACCGATCAGACGCTTGACGGCGTACAGGGTATTATTGGGGTTGGTGACGGACTGGCGCTTGGCGGACTGGCCAACCAGCACTTCGTTGTCGTCGGTGAACGCAACGATGGATGGGGTGGTGCGGTCGCCTTCCGCGTTCTCGATAACGCGGGCCTTGTCGCCGTCGAGTACCGCCACACAGCTGTTGGTGGTACCCAGGTCGATGCCGATGATTTTACCCATGTTCTAATTCCTCACTTTGCTGCGCGCGCCGCTGCTCTGTTCTGTGTGGCCGGGTGCTGCGCGGTTTAATTCGGTTGCCTGCTTATATTGGTGCCGCCGTTCACATTTCAAGGGCGCCGCCGCAGGGTTTCTGGTGAAAAAGCGAAAGGCCTTATGGCGCTTTGCTGACAACCACCATGGCCGGACGCACCAGGCGGCCGTTCAGGCGGTAGCCTTTCTGGAAGCAGTCCAGAACAGTGTTTGGCTCCACATCCGGGTTGGGCACCTGGGTCATGGCCTGGTGCAGCTCGGGGTCGAAGGGCTCACCCGCCGGGTCGATCACTTCCACGCCGGACTTGGTCAGGGTGTCGATAAAAGACTTTTGGGTCAGCTCAATGCCTTCCGCAACCGCCTTTTGCGCCTCATCATCGCTATTGATAGAGGAGAGTGCGCGCTCCAGGTTATCCACAACCGGCAGCAGCTCCTTGATCAACTTTTCCACGCCGAACTTGTGGGCCTTTTCCACATCCTGCTGGGCGCGACGGCGGGCGTTCTGTACCTCCGCCTGGGCGCGCAGCACCATGTCTTTATGGTCCGCCAGCTGTTGTTGCAGGGAGGCGATTTCTTCCTCCAGTGCACTTTCTTCACCGGTGTCACCGGCCAGTTCTTCCGCCAGCGCTTCTTCTGCGGCTTGCTGCTCTTCAGCGCTCGGGGTTTCCACCTCGGCGGCCTGCTCCACCTGATCGCCAGTCTCGATCTGTTCTTCTTCGCTGCGCTCTTTGGCCACTGCTTTCTCCGTCTGTGTCCGTCGGACTACTGCCAATTGGTCAAAATGGATATACACCGTCAGCGACACCGCCACCGGTGAGGTGGCTATATGGGGGCATCAGCAGCCACTTCAAGTGATCGTCCCATACCGAGTGATGCTGGGAGGATAATGTGGCACTCGCCCCGTGACTAAGTTGATTACCTCTCAATTAGCCCGCGGGGAGATTGAAACCCCCTCGATAAATACTGTATAAACAACCACTACTTATCCAATCTACCAACGGCGATCACATTTCCATGTTGCTGCATCTGTCTATCAGTCAGTTCACCCTCGTCGACCAGCTGGAACTGGAGTTTGGTCCGGGCACCAGCACCCTCACTGGGGAGACCGGCGCGGGCAAGTCCATCACCCTCGATGCCCTTGGCCTCGCCCTGGGGGACCGCGGCAACGGTGAGCTGGTCCGAGCCGGCGCCAAACGGGCAGACATCCACGCCACTTTCGATATCAGCGCACATGAGGATGCCCGCAGCTGGCTGGAAGAGCAGGAAATGGACGCCGGGCGCGAAGTGATCCTGCGCCGCACCATCAGTGCCGACGGTCGCTCCCGCGCCTATATCAATGGCCAGCCGGTGACCCTGATGCAGCTGCGCACTCTCGGTGAACAGCTGATCGATATCCACAGCCAGCACGAGCACCAGTCACTACTGAAGAAAGACACTCATCGCCGCCTGCTGGACGAATACGCCCACGCCGAGGCGCAGAGCGCCGAAGTGCGCATTCACTACAAAACCTGGCAGGACCAGTACCGTCGCTACCGCAAGCTGGCCGACAGCGCCGAGGAAACCCAGGCCCGCCGGGACCTGCTGGAATATCAGCTGCAGGAGCTGGAACAACTGGACCTGAAACCGCACGAGCTGGAAGAGCTGGAGAGCGAGCAGCGCCAGCTGGCCAACGCCGGTGACATTCTGAACGGCAGCTACCAGTTGGCCGCCCTGCTGAACGGCGGCGAAGGCGATATCGCCGAACAGCTCCACCGCGCCCTGCAACTGGTCAGTGCCATGCCGGAACAGAGCCCGGCACTGGCGGAAGTGGCGCAGATGCTCGACAGCGCGCGTATCCAGATCGACGAGGCCGGCAGCACCCTGTCGCGGCATATCGATCGCTTTGAAATGGACCCGGAACGACTGGCAGAAGTGGAAGAACGTCTGTCCGCGATCTATTCCATCGCCCGTAAACACCGCGTCCAGCCGGATCAGCTGCCGGAACTGCAACAGCAGTGGCAGCAGGAGCTGGAAGAAATCGGCGCGCCGGACGCCCTCGACAAACTCGCTGGGGAGTGCGAGCGCCTGGAGCAGGATTTCCGCAAGGCCGCCGGCAAGCTCAGCAAACTGCGCACCGCCGCTGCGAAAAAGCTGGCGGATGCGGTAAACAGCCAGCTGGCGGATCTGGCCATGCCCCACGCGCGGGTAGAACTGGCACTCACCGCACTGGAGAAGCCCAGCGCTACCGGCCTGGAAGAAGTGGAAATCCTGATCGCCACCAACCCCGGCCAACCGCCGCGGGCGCTGGGCAAGATCGCCTCCGGCGGCGAGCTGTCCCGGGTCAGCCTGGCGATTCAAGTGGTTACTGCACAGACCTCCCGCACCCCTACCCTGGTGTTCGACGAGGTAGACGTAGGCATCGGTGGTGCCACCGGCGATGTAGTGGGCAAGTTGTTGCGCCAACTGGGAGAACGGGGCCAGGTGATTTGTGTTACCCACCTGGCACAGGTGGCCGCCCGCGCACACCGGCAGTATCTGGTGGAGAAACACAGCGATGGAGAAGCCGCGTTCGTCGCCCTGCGGGAACTGAAGAATGGCGAACGCAGCGCGGAAGTGGCACGTATGCTGGGCGGTGAAGCCACCGCACAGTCCCTCGCTCACGCCGAAGAGATGCTGGCGCGGGCCTGATCCGCACAACAGAACCCGCACCGCATCAGTAGGCCATCAGCCAGCAATCCGTCTGGCCGGTCACAACTAACCCGGCTGCGGGACCGAAATTGACCGAAAGTGGCGGCAGATTCACTTTATACTGCCCGGCCCGCAACCAAGCCCCACCGGGGATACAACTACACTGACGGGCAAAGAACTCGGTCTCAGCATGCAAACCACCATATTCAACACCCCTATTCTCACCCCCTGTCTGCGGCTACTGGCGCGCCTGCTGCTCCGGCTGCACGGCTGGAAGGTCGTCGCTGACGAGCGCGCACTGAAACTGAAAAAATACGTGATGCTGGCCGCTCCCCACACTTCCAACTGGGACGGCTACTTCTTTATCCTTGCGGCGCTGAAGCTGAAGGTAAATCCACAGTGGATGGGCAAAGACAAGCTATTTCCGTTTCCTCTGGGTGGCGTCATGCGCTGGTTTGGCGGTATTGCGGTGGATCGCAGCAAAGCCAACAATCTGGTGGAGGCCACCATCAACCAGTATAAGGCGCGCGACCAACTGGTGATCGCGGTGCCGCCGGAGGGCACCCGCGGCAAAGCCGAGCGCTGGAAAACCGGCTTCTACCATATCGCCCGCGGCGCCGCGGTGCCCGTGGTGTGTGGCTTTATCGATTTCGCACGCAAGGAGGCTGGACTGGGACCGGTCATGGAGATGGGGGAAAACCTGGCCCGGGAGCTGGCACGCTTTGGCGAGTTCTATGGGACCAAAGTGGGTAAATATCCCGGAGACTACACCCCCCCGGTGTAGCGAGCGGGTGCTCGCGGGCATTACAGAACAGGTATTAAAAAGGGAGCGATCTGCTCCCTTTTTTAATGCCGCAAAGAATCAACTGAGCCTGATCAGCTCTCTTTCTTCTTCACGTACAGGACCAGGCTGTGGCCGGTCAGCTCGTAGCCGTGCTCTTCAGCGATCTGGTGCTGCAGCTCTTCGATCTGCTCATTGTGAAACTCGATCACCTTGCCGGAATCGGTGCATACCATATGGTCGTGGTGGTCGCCGCGGTCCAGCTCGAATACCGAGTGACCGCCATCGAAGTTATGACGCATAACCAGGCCGGCGCTCTCAAACTGGGTCAGAACCCGGTAAACAGTCGCCAGGCCAACATCCTCACCGGCTTCCAGCAGCATTTTGTACACATCCTCAGCGCTGAGATGCTGTTCGCTGGCGCCCTCAAGCAGCTGCAGAATTTTTACGCGCGGCAGGGTGACCTTGAGGCCAGCCTTACGCAGTTCCTGATTTTCGTTCGACATGGGTATTCAGATTCCGGATGTGTTTTCTCTATCGGTGTTTCGCCTGTTGGCAGGCGAATAGTTCGGGTATTATCCACGCCCAGTGTGGGCAGCGAAACCCCAACTGCCGAAATCGCCAATGTGCCGCGGGCACTCCCGGTGAGGAATCTTCCGCTCCTCGGGGAACTTATTCCCCCAAATGGCGACTATTCTGTGTTGAGGCTGGGCGCTGGACGCCCGGGCCACCTGCTCCCCACCAGATCCCCGCGATCATGGGGGCACGACGGAACCATAAAAATCCAGATGGAGCATTCAATGCCATCAGTTGTACGTATTCTGCTGATCGCCGGGCTGGTTAGCCTAGTTACCGGTTGCAGCCTGTTCAAATTCCCCGGGGTGCACCGCATTCAGGTTCAGCAGGGCAATATCATTACCCAGGAAATGGTCGACAAGCTGCAGCCAGGTATGACCCGCCGCCAAGTGCGCTTTGTGCTGGGCACCCCGCTGGTTGAAGACACCTTCAACCCCAACCGCTGGGATTACATCAACCGTGTGCGCAGCCCCAAAGGGGAAGAAACCCAACAGCGTTTCACCGTTTACTTCAATGGCGACCAATTGATCGAGACCAGCGGCGACTGGCAGCCGTCTAACTGGCCCTGATTTTTACGTCGCGAAGGCGCTGTCAGCCGCCTTCCGCCTGACGCTTCGCCTTAGCCGCCCGCTGCTTGCGCGCCTCCTTGGGGTCAGCAATCAGCGGCCGGTATACCTCCACCCGATCCCCCGGCTGCAGCACATATTCCGACGCCACTGCCAGCCCCTTGGTACCGAGCGCCTGGCCAAATATCCCGAGTTTCGCAGTTGCCGGATCCACTTCCGGGTATTCCCGTGGTATGCCTGAGAGCTCCAGGGCCTGCAGCGCCGTTGTGCCCGGCTCTACCAGCAGACTCATCAGCCGCTGCTCATGGGGCAGCGCATAAACCACCTCTACCGCGATGGTTTTCTGTTTGCTCATCCGTTCCCTCCATCCAATCCGTTCTGTTCATAGACCTGCTTCGCCCGCTCGCACATGGCATCCACCATCTGGTTGGCAATTCCGCTAAACAGCTTGCCGACCGCGGCACCCAACAGGCGGTTTTCCACGCTGAACGACAAGGTAAAAGCCACCTTGCAGGCATTCTCGGCCAGGGGCGTAAACGTCCAGCAGCCATTGAAACTGCTGAAGGGACCGTCCACCAGCACCAACTCCATCCTTTCCGGCCGCTGTAACCGGTTGCGCGTGGTAAAGCTCTGGCTGATTCCCGCCCGGGAAAGATCCAGCCGCGCCTCCAGGGTTTCCTCGTCCCGGTGCAGTACTTCCGCCCCCCGGCAACCGGGTAAAAACTGCGGGTAACTGGCCACATCATTGACCAGGTCAAACATCTGTTCCGCACTGAACATCACCAGCGCGCTGCGCTCAATTTTCGTCATCGATTAAATTTTATTCATCATTTATGGATTGCCCCACGGAGGCGGAATTCTTGCCTATCCTGTGTGGCACGGGGCAATTTTCGCTCACGACGCTACTCAAGGCGGATAAATCCTGCAACAATCGGTTTTTATCCGCCCGGGTGTTCCGGGCCCGAAACTGTTAGATAGTTCGGTCACCACCTCCACAACCGGCGGCCAGGGCCGCAATCATTCAGACGACAAGAATAAAAGGCAAGCGAGAAACCCATGTCTGCAGCTCGAGAACATTTTGGATCCCGCATTGGATTTATCCTGGCCGCCGCAGGCTCTGCGGTAGGCATTGGCAACCTGGTGGCCTTCCCGGTAGCCGCAACCAAAAGCGGGGGCGGCGCTTTTCTGCTGGTATATGCCCTGTTCGTCTTTCTGATCTGCCTGCCGGTGATGATGGCGGAGCTGGCACTTGGCCGCAAAACCGATAAAGATCCGGTAGGCGCCTACCGACAGCTCTCCGGCGGGTCCAGACTCTGGCATATTCCCGGCTGGCTGGCACTCATAACCCCGTTTATGATCGCCGTATTCTATATGGTGGTCACCGTATGGGTCCTGGGCTATCTGGTAGAAATCTTCAAAGGCAATCTGACCAGTCTTACCACCGAAGCCTACTTCGGCGCCTTCATCAATTCCAAAACTGTATTCTTCTATCTCATCGCGCTGATGCTGATCATCAATGGCGTACTCTCCATGGGCGTGAAAGACGGTATCGAGCGCGCAGCAAAGACCCTGATGCCGCTGCTGTTTGTGATGCTGCTGGTACTGGTACTGTTTGTACTGACCCGGGAAAACGCCATGATCGGGGTGAAATACTACCTGATCCCCGATTTCTCGAAGCTCAGCGGCGAAGTCATCAGCAAGGCAATGGCTCAGGCATTCTTCTCACTGTCGCTGGGAATGGGCATCATGATCACCTACGGCTCATATATGAAGAAGCGGGACTCTATTCCCGGTTCCGCCAAGGCGGTAGCCCTCACCGATACCATGGTCGCGTTTACCGCCGGCCTGCTGATTCTGCCGAGCATCTTCCACTTCAACCCACAGATCGACACCGCATCCCTGAGCGATTCCTCTGCCGGGATGATCTTCCTGTTCCTGCCGAAGATTTTCCTCTCACTGCAGGACAGCATTGGCTACACCGGCGCCAGCGTGTTTGCCGCCGCGTTCTTTTTCCTGGTCTTTGTGGCGGCACTCACCTCACTGGTGTCCATTATCGAGGTGCCCATTGCCACCCTGCGCGACGAACGCGGCATGAGTCGCAAAAAAGCCATCTACACCGTGGCGGCGGTACAGTTTGTACTCGCGGTAGGCTGTGCCATGTCGTTTGGCATGGCAGACTGGCTGACCCAGTTCATCAGCCTCGCCGGCAGCGATAAATCCTTCTTCGATCTGGTAGAAATCCTGTTTTACGATACCATCCTGCCCCTGAACGGCCTGCTGGTATGCATCTTCGTGATCTACAAGTGGAAGCGGGCCAATTTTGACCAGGAGCTGCACGAGGGTGACAGCGGCTTTGCCGGCTCCCTGTCGCAGAAATATGTAAACTTCGCCCTCGGGACCTTTATCCCGGCAATCCTGCTGTTGATCTTCATCAACACTGTTGCACTGAAGTTCTTTGACTCCAGCATTCTTTAAAAGACACGACATTCGCCTGAGAAAGGCACACAGAAGTATTCATGGCAAAAAAGAAAAAGGCCCCGTCCTCAAACACCATCGCCCTCAACAAGAAGGCCAAGCACGATTATTTTATCGAGGAAAAGTTTGAGGCGGGCATGGAATTGCAGGGCTGGGAAGTCAAATCCTGCCGCGAGGGCAAGGCTCAGCTCACCGACAGTTATGTGCTGTTCAAAGACGGCCAGGCGTGGCTACTGGGAGCGCGGATCCAGCCGCTGCCCAGCGCCTCCACCCATTTTGTCACCGAGCCGGATCGCACCCGACGCCTGCTGCTGAATAAGCGCGAGATTGCCAAACTGGTCGCCGCAGTGAACCAGAAGGGCTACGCCTGCGTGTGTACCGCCATCTACTGGAAAAAACACCTGATTAAATGCGAGATCGCGCTGGCCAAGGGTAAAGCCTCCCACGACAAGCGCGACACCCTGAAAGAACGGGACTGGAACCGCCAGAAGCAGCGAGTGATGCGCACCGAACACCGCTAATGTATTCGCCTGCCCTGCAGGGCCAATCAGATCGAATAGCGAGCGTCGTTCGCTGATCGGATTGGCGACCGGCCATGAATGGCCGGGCCGGACTGAGCTCCATGGACGGCGGCTTGCGATGAGCCCAAATTCGTCGACAGGCAGGCTCCTACAGAAACTAAAAACAGAAGAATAACGACGAGATTCACCAATGAGTGCACCGCGAGGACAGTTCAGTTCCAATTTCGGCTTTCTGATGGCCGCTGCCGGCTCCGCCGTCGGCCTGGGCAATATCTGGGGGTTTCCCACCAATGTGGCCGCCAATGGCGGCGCCGCCTTTGTAGTGGTCTACCTGCTGCTGGCGTTTATGCTGGCCTATCCGGTACTGATGGCAGAACTCGCCATCGGCCGCCACGCCCGCAGCAATATGGTGAAAGCACTGCGCGGGATCTCCACCGGCCCGGTAAGCCGCGGCGTCGGCACCCTGGCGGGCTTCGGTGGTATCGCGGTTGCCTCCCTGATCCTCAGTTTTTACGCCATTGTCGCCGGCTGGATGGTGGCGCATCTGGCCGACCCATTCGCCACTCTGGTGGGCGCCAGCGACACCGCAAACTGGCTCACCGGCGACAGCGCCACCCGCAACTTCACCTTCACCGCCATCTTCAGCGGTCTCACCATGCTGATTATCGCCAGTGGTGTGGAAAAGGGGATCGAGCGCTGGTCCACCCTGCTGATGCCAGCACTGATCATCCTGTTACTGCTGCTGATCGTCTACGTGCTCACCCAGCCCGGCGCCATGCAGGGCCTGGAAGCCTACCTGATTCCGGACTTCAGCAAGCTGTCGCCGCAACTGCTGCTGTCCGCCATGGGGCAGGCGTTTTTCTCGCTTTCTCTGGGCGTGGGCACCATGCTGATTTACGGCTCCTATCTCAGCAAACAGGAAAGCCTGCCGCGCCTGGGGGCGCTGGTGACCCTGATCGATGTGGGCATCGCGTTCACCGCCGGCCTGTTGATTCTGCCGGCCATGTACGTGGCTCAGGAGGCCGGCACCCAGATCTTTTCCGAGGCGGGCGACCTGATCGCCGGCCCAGGCCTGATTCTGCAGGTACTGCCGGCTCTATTCGATACCATGGGCACCAGTGGCCTGTTTGTGGCCATCGCCTTCTTTGCCCTGATGACAATTGCCTCCCTCACCTCTTCCATTTCCATGCTGGAAGTACCGGTGGCATTTTCCATTGAAAACCTTGGGCTCAAACGCAAGCCCGCCACCCTGATGATGGGCGCGGTGATTTTTGCCATCAGCAGCCTGATCATTTTCAATTTTAACGCGCTGTTTAGCCTGGTGATTTCCATCAGCACCGAATACGGTCAGCCGCTGCTGGGCGTGGCCCTGTGTGTCTTTGCAGGCTGGATCTGGCGCCGCGACCAGCTGCTGGCGGAACTGCAGGAAGGCCACCCGGGTATCGAGAAGACCCTGTTCTGGAAGATCTGGCCCTGGTACGTGCGCATTGTCTGCCCATTGCTGATCCTCGCCGCTTTTGCGCAGACCGTACTGTAACCACCTGTTCTAAACTACCGTCTTAAAGAGACCTTGATGTACCGGCCGGGCTGCCACAAAACAGCCCGGTCTTCTATCCCTCCAACCTCCCCTAGTTTCCCCATAGTCTTCCATGCCAGCCAGAAAACCACCCTCGTTCGTCCGCAATCGTCCCGCCAACGGCAGTAAGCGCCCCGGGAAACCGAAACCCGTACAGGGCACTCCGGAACTGCAAATAGAGCGCTTCAGCCACGAGGTGCGCGGTATCGCCCGTCACCAGGGCAAAACCGTGTTTGTGGATAACGCACTACCGGGGGAGAAGGTACGCGCACGCTTTACCGCGCAGCGCGCCAAATTTGATGAGGCCGTGGCGGTAGAAATCCTCGAGCCTTCGCCCCAGCGCCTGTCGCCGCCCTGCCCCCACGCCGAGGTATGCGGCGGCTGTGCACTACAACAGATGGCTCCCGAGGCACAGATCCAGGCTAAACAGCAGGTACTCCTGGAGCAGCTACAGCGCTTTGCCAAGGCCGTTCCGGACCAGGTCATTCCGCCCCTGAGTGGCGCAACCCTGGGTTATCGCCACAAGGCGCGCCTGGGCGTGCGTTTTGTAAAACCCAAGAGCGGAGGCAAGCCCCAGCTGGTGCTCGGGTTCCGGGAAAAGGGCTCCAACGATCTCACCGAGATTGACCTGTGCCTGGTACTGCCGACGTCCGCCTCGGCACTGATCCCGGGATTAAAGGAAACCGTTCTGCAATGCGAAGGTCGCCGGGCAATTTCCCATATCGAAATCGCAGTTGGTGATGACCATACCGCCCTGGTGATCCGGCACCTGCAACCGCTTTCTACAAGCGACCTGGCTCACTGGCGCGCATTCGCCGAATTCCACGATCTTCACCTGTACCTGCAGGGGGAAGCGGGCGACGACAGCACCCGCAAGGTCTGGCCGGAATCCAGTCCCGATCGCCTGAGTTACGGACTGCCCGCATTCGACCTGAAACTGGATTTTCATCCCCAGGACTTTATCCAGGTCAACTTCGACATCAACCGGCAGATGGTCTCCCAGGCCCTCGAACTGCTCGACGTACAACCGGAGGACCGGGTGCTGGATCTGTTCTGCGGTCTCGGCAATTTCACCCTGCCACAGGCCACCCGCGCCAAGGAAGTGGTTGCCGTAGAAGGTTTGCTGTCGCTCACCCAGCGCGGCCGCGAGAATGCCGAGGCGAACGGACTGAGTAACATCCAGTTCCAGGCCGCCGACCTCAGCGCGGACTTTACCCGCAGCCCCTGGGCCCGCGGCGGCTTCGACCGCATCCTGCTGGACCCACCGCGCAGTGGCGCCCTGGAAGTAGTACGCAACATCCGCCACTTCAACGCCAAAGCCATCCTCTACATCTCCTGCAACCCCGCCACCCTGGCCCGGGACGCCGGGGAACTTCTGCAGGCCGGTTACCGTCTAAGCAAAGCGGGTGTAATGGACATGTTCCCCCACACTACTCACGTGGAGTCCATCGCCCTGTTCGAAAAGGCCTGAACCGACAGTCAAACTTTTTTGAGTCACGTCTATTGTGACAATCCGGCTTCAGGTATAATGATCGATACGCAAACGTGCTTTGGCACTAGGGGAACTCTGAATAAGTCCGCAATGCCTCAGCGTGACCTGAAGGCTGCAACTGTAAGGCGCAGCTCGCAGTGAATGGCTAGCCCTTTACAAGAGCTGCAACGCAGCAGATGCTGTCTTCAGGTCGCGCCCTCCGGGGCTTTCAGAGCGATTCACACTCTGCGTTGTGACTTCTTGAAATGTCTAGACATTCCTGCGAAGCCACGCCTTGATTGTGAGCCGCTCTGAAAGCCTGAGGCATCGCGGACTTAATCAGAGTTCCCCCGAAATTCGGGGATGACTTGGATTCGACGCCGGTAACAAAACCATGGGTGCATGCCGTGATGGTAGCGAATCACGTAAATCAAAAGCTGCATTTTATTAGTTGCCAACGACGACAACTACGGTGCCCAACTGGCTGCGTAAGCAGCCCGTAAAGCACTACTAAGGGTTCGCCCCTTAGCGGCCTTCAGTAAGGTGCCAGTACCGCGCTGATGGCTGTCATACAGAACTGGATCGCCGTGAACCGTGCCTGTCGGGGATCGGTTAAAACTTTTACAGGTTCGCCAATTACGTCCTGCCCATCGGGCTGTATGCGGCTAAATCAATAGATGGATCTAAGCATGTAGAGCCTCTGGCGGAGTGCTGACGGACGCGGGTTCGACTCCCGCCATCTCCACCAAATGACAATCTGAGAACACCTCAGAAAGCCACGAAAGCCGCACCCCGCAAGGGTTTGCGGCTTTTTTTATGCCTCAGCAAGACTAGGGAAATCTTGTTGTGACTCAGGCTTTTTGCAACACTAGACGTAACACTGCCGATAACAGCCCATTCTGGTGTTACACCCATGCCGAAAAAAGTTGCCCCCCTGACCCACAAGCAAGCCGCCGCCGCAAAGCCCAAAGACCGGGAATACAACCTGTCCGACGGTGACGGTCTCCAGCTCCGCATTAAACCCAGCGGGGCCAAGTTCTGGATTTTCGTCTACAGCCACCCCCACACGAAGAAGCGTACACCACTGGGATTTGGCCCCTTTCCGGATGTAACACTGGTGGCAGCCAGAGAACGGCGTAGAGAAGCCCGTGAGCTGATCCAGCAGGGTATCGACCCCAAAGAACACCAAATGGAAATGAGCCATCGAGAAGCCGAGCGGTACTCGAACACCCTCCACGCAGTAGTTGAGAAATGGCTTCCGGTTAAGAGCAGTCAAGTAACGCCGGACACCCTGCACGATATTCGCCGGTCGCTTGAGCTGCACATTTTCCCCCAATTGGGGGCCACCCCAATTCACAAGCTCACCGCACAAGGCACCATTGCCGCTTTGCAGCCACTCTACGCGAAAGGCAGCAAGGAATCGGTCAAGCGCATCTGTCAGCGTTTAAATGAAGTGATGACGTGGGCGATGAACGTTGGCCTTGTCACAGCGAACCCACTGGCTGGGATCGGAGAGGCATTTTCTGCACCTGACGTGCGCCATCTGCCATCTATCCAACCCGAGCAGCTGCCTGAGCTGATGCACACCCTCGCCACAGCGTCGATCAAACCAATCATCCGGCATCTGGCCCTGTGGCAGCTCCACACGGTGGTAAGGCCCGGAGAAGCCGCCCAGGCTCGCTGGTGTGAGATTGACGAAGTAAACCGCACATGGCTTGTACCGGGGGAAACCATGAAGATGAAGGAGCGCCACCGCGTCCCATTGACCGCCTCCACGTTGGCGATTCTGGAAGCAATGCGACCAATCAGTGGGCACCGTGAATACATATTCCCCGGCGACCGAAATCCCCTCACCCACGCTAATCGCCAGAGCGTGAACACCGCACTCAAGCGCCACGGATTCAAAGGCAAGTTGGTAGCCCACGGCTTTAGGTCGATTTTCAAGACTGCCGCTGGTGAGAAGGGTATTTTCAGTTTTGAAGCGCTGGAGCGGGCATTGGCTCACACCGAAAAAAGCAAAGTGGTTCGAGCCTACGACCGTGGTGATTATCTGGAGCAGCGCCGGGAAGTGATGGCGTGGTGGAGCAACCTGCTTGAAAGGGCAGCTAAAGGCACCCTGACTGCTGCTGACCTGGCCCCTATGGATAACGTGGTTTCGGCAGACTTCCGAAAAGCGGTATCATCCGAGGAAGTCTAAGGAAATCAACTACCCCCAGCCCTGCGCCCTGCACTGGGGGTGTTACTGGGGGACTGGATGCCCGATACCACAACTGACTATTCCGCCGTCGCGCACTTCATGCGCATGGATCACTGGCTGCTGGAAGATGCGGCACTCTTGCTGCTGGGGTTAGACCCACGCGGCACCTATTTCCCAAAACGTCACTTTGAAGAGGGCACCGGCACCCTCGCTTTTCTGGATGGTCGCCACCCACGCACCGGCCTGTATTCCGACGATCCTGAGCTAGTCGAGTACCGGCGACGCTACCAAGATATTCTCGACCTGCGGGAAAACTGTACTCACCCCACCGACGCCACGGAGCGCGGTAAAGTGCGGCTACCCTACTTCCTTCGCTGGGCAGAATCCAAGGGGATCACACCACCGTGGCAGCAGTGGGCGATTGACCACAACCTTTGGCTTGCCGAGAGTGACGAAACCCCACTGAGGCATCCGGCAAAAGACAGCACCGGCAAGCAATATGCACACCTGCTGCACTTGTGTATTTTTGTTTGGGAATCGCTCTACGGCAGCGGTAAGCCCCCTCCTCGCTCGCATGGCGCTGCCGTGGATCAACTACTTGCTGACAGCAATATCAGGCTAGGGAAATCCGAGCTGACCCATGTGAAGGCTGTCACCAACCCGACCCGCAACAAGGCAAAAGACGGCAACCGCCCTAAAAATTGGGTCGCCCCAAAAATCCCCGACCCCGCGTAGATACTGGCCTCAAATGGGTAGCCCCAAAATAGTTTGGGTCGCCCCTTTGCCCCCACCCTCCTGCCGCGCATATTTTTCGTGTCGTTCAAGAAAAACCAAGGACGACCACAATGCACACTTCAGATACAACCCCCTCCCCCACCGATCCCGACCAGTTTGTCCGCGCAAAGGAAGCCGCCCGCTATCTGGGCGTTGGACTCAGCTCTTTTTGGAAATTGGTTGCAGATGGTCGAATCGAGCGCCCGATTAAGCTGGCACCAAAAACTTCGGTATGGCGCGTCTCTACTATCCGGCAATTCCAGCAGCAACTGATCGACAGCTCTGAAAATAAATGACCCGCGCCGGTGTCCGGGGCGAGCCACAGAATGATGCTCTGCACTGGGGGTGCAAGCACATTTTACCACCTACCGCTCCACTATACCGGTGCGCACGAAATGGAAATTGTGCGCATGAACTCACCTACTGATGATTTTCGGCAGGCGATGCTTGCCGCTGGGCTAGAGCCGCCCGACCACATCAACGCCGACGGCGAGCTTCACAGGTTCGGCATGAACGGCGATACCGGCACGCCGTGCTGGTACTCGCTGCACATCGACGATAACCCGGCTGGTGCCTTTGGTTGCCACAAGCGCGACATAAACGAAGGGTGGAGCTATCGCAACCCCTCAGAATTGACGCCTGCCGAGCGCCAGCAGCTTCGCGAGCGCGCCGAGGCGTCCCGCCAGCAGGCAGCCGCCGAACGTCGCGAGAAGCAGGCACAGGCAGCCCAGAAGGCCGAAAAATTCTGGCGAGAGTCCAGCCCTGCCGACCCGGATCATCCCTACCTCAAGCGCAAGGGTATAGCGCCCCACGGTGCCCGCCAGATACATGACAGCCTGCAGGTGCCGCTGTTTGATGCCGACGGCAAGCTGACGAATTTGCAGCGAATCAACTCGGACGGCACAAAGCGCTACCTACCCGATGCCGCAAAGCGTAGTCACTTTTGTCCACTGGGGAAGATCCGTCCTGATGGCCGGGTGCTCATTGCCGAGGGTTTCGCAACTGCCGCGAGTGTGCACGAATCCACGGGTGAAACTGCGATAGTCGCTTTCGATTGCGGTAACCTTCGGCCTGTGGCCGAGGCGCTGCGGAATAAATATCCTGACCTGAAAATCGACTTCGTCGCCGACAACGATCACCTCACCGATGGTAACCCCGGAATACGTCACGCTGTTAAGACGGCCCGCGCCGTTGGGGGTGCCATCTATTTTCCAGTATTTCCCGAGGGCGCAAGCGGCAGCGATTTTAATGATCTGGCTCGCCTTACCGAGAGCGGCCCCGACCTTGATGCCGTACGCCAGCAGCTCGAACACCCCCGCACTGAAACTGAAATCAGCTTTTTACTTAACAGGACTGGCGGAAACGGCGGATTGGCGGATTCCCAGCAATCACGGGGGTTAGAGGCGGCGGATGAAGTGGCGGACGAGTGGCGGACGAGCCCCGAGCCGCTAGCGGAAAGGCCCCGAACGCCTGAGTTTCCGGCTGACGCACTGGGGCAATTGCTCGGATCAGCCGCGCAAAAAATCGCGTATTTCGTGCAGGCGCCACTGGCCATGTGCGGTGCGGCGGCATTGGCTGCCGCCGCACTATCTGTGCAGCAGTACATCAACGTGCGCCGTGGGGGTGTTGGCACGGGGCCCGTGAGTTTATATGTCTTGACCGTCTCCGGTAGTGGCGACCGGAAAACTTCTGTCGACAAACTCGCGCTCCGAGGTGTACGCGAAGTCGAAGGCGAGCGGATTGAGGCTCACAAGCAGGAGCAATCCGACTATCGAGCCCAACTAACAGCGTGGCAAACCCGTCGGGATTCAATCGCGGCCACTGACAAGGGCAAGGTGCTGTCGCAGGACGCGCAGACCAAACTGGAAGAAAAGCTGGAAGCCCACGAAGCCGAACGCCCTGAGCCACCCCAGCGCCCGAATTTCACGTTTTCCGAACCAACTGCGGAAGGCATTTATCGTCATTTTGAAAATGGCCACCCGAGTGCCGGGCTGTTTTCTGATGAGGGGATCGGGTTTTTCGGCGGCCACGGCATGATGCCTGAGTCGAGGGGGCGGATGCTCGCCACGCTGTCGAGTTGCTGGGATGGCTCGCCGTTTACACGCACCCGATCCACTGAGGGCCAGTCAGGAATCCTCGCCAATCGCCGCCTATCTTGTCACCTGATGTGCCAGCCCGTTGTCGCCGCCCAGGTACTTGCCGATCCGGTGATGGTCGGTCAGGGATTTTTGCCGAGATTTTTAATCACTCGCGCCGATAGTCTCGCGGGCAGCCGCTTTATTCAGCCGCGACCAATCGACGAAAATCCCGAGCACGACCCGGATTTACAAAAATTCTGGAGCCGACAAAAAGCGTTAATCAGCGGCAAGCCCGAGGTGGACGACAACGGCGGGCTGAAGCTCAAAACGCTGGAAATCAGGGGCGAAGCACTGACGACGTGGCGAGCACTCCACGATGGCATAGAGGCGGAAATGGGCGAGGATGGCGCTTACAGGGATATTCGCCCCTTCGCCTCGAAGGCCGCCGAGAATGCCGCCCGGATCGCCGCTGTACTGGCGTATTTCGAGCACGACCCGGAAAGCCGTCACGATCCAGAAATCACCACTGCGCACGTTGAGCGCGCCGGGAAGTTGATCGCCTACTTTCTCGCGCTAATTTCAGCTCGCGAGCAGGAGGCCGAGCAGGACGCACAGGAAATCGCCTGCACTGATTTACTGACGTGGATCAGGAATCACGGCGGCGAATTGGCGTCAGTGGATTTCAAAAAGTTGCCTCGCGGTTTTCGCATGGCCCGGCAGTGCCGCCCGCTTCTCGGGATTCTGGTCGAGCGCGGCTATCTGAAAATCAGCCAGTACAGCGACAACGATCATCCGCAAAAATGGCAGGTGATCGAAAATGCTTGATCTGATCTCCCGAGGCCGAAATCTCGCGGATTCACTGGCGGTGAACGGCTATCCGCCACCTATCCGCCAGCCGTCCGCCAGCGCAAACCCGTATGAAACCTCACTTTCCGCCAATCCGCCGAATCCGCCACCCCCTGAGCCTGTATTCCGGGTTTGGCAGATTATTTTGCCGGATGGACGGCAGGTGCGGATGACGGGCCAGCCCTGCGACCATGCCGAGGCGCTGGAGGCTGCCAAATTCCATTGGCCGGGCGCAACTGTCGATCCATACCAGCCGGGCAAGGACGCCCGCTCAACCTGCACAAGGGGTGCACCATGAAAAGACCACTGAGCCGCGAGGCAGAGCTTCACCTTGCGCATCAACTTCACCAACTAAATCAAAACCTCACCATCCGCGCTGACGGTACGGTACAGGAATTTTCCGCACTCCGAGCTTGTTACACGGATCATTCCCTTGCCGATCTTGAATATGGCGTTGAGGGGGCTATGGCCCTACAGCGAGCGGCAGGGGCAGAACTGGCAGCATTTGCGCAAAGCCTCCTTGACCTGCTTACCGAGAATTGCCGGAAAGGTTTTGCCCCCGACGATGTGCGCAACCTGAAAGTGCCGCGCACCATATCTGGTTGCCTGTATCGCGGGAAAATACGCTCGCTGTCAGAGCTTTCCAAGGCTACGGATCAGCGGATTCTGGATTGCCCAGGTATCGGGCCGCACCGGCTCAGTATCATCAAGGCCGCTATTCATGCGAGGGGGTACTGTCATGCCAATTAAGATTATCCGGCTACCTGTCGCTGCCGTGGAGTCGCTGAATCGGTACTTGAGTGATGGGGGTGCACACGGGCGGGTGCCACTCAGGGCGCGGGTTCACCAATGCCGAGAGTCGGTGTGGCAGAGGTACAAGAGGGCGCGGGAAAAGCAATCAGGCGACAGGTTTTTACTCGGGCTGGATCTGGCCGCCAGCCTGCAACGGCATAGCAAGTGATGGCGCAGGATCGCAGGTAGTTTTTTCCGATATTGTGCGGTTTGTGTCGATTTTTGCGAAGGCGTTACTTTTGGCGTGCTGGATCACATTCGAGAGCAAGGGTAGTCGGGTGGATACAGGCCGCTTAAACAATTTTTCAGGCGCCAATTCCGTTTGGCGTGGTTTTGTGGTTTGTGGGGTGGGATCGCTCTTACATCGAAATAAATGCCACAGAAAAACACCCCTCACACTTTACGCCACCTCAGCTTTCAGGGCCTCGTAAATCGTGGTTTTCCCCACGCCGTACTCTGACATCAAATCCTTGATAAGAACGCCCTGAGCGCGCTTTCTCTGAACCTCTGCTATCTGTTCGGCAGTGAGTGCCGCTTTCCGCCCGAACTGAACGCCACGGCTCTTTGCTGAAGCGATTCCGTCCAGCTGCCGCTCTTTGCGAAGTTCAGTTTCAAACTGAGCAATGGCACCCAGCATCGAGAACATCAATCGGCCCGTGGGGGTTCCAGTGTCGATTTGCTGATCCAGCACAACCAGCTCCACGCCCTTTTCGTGCAGTTGGTCGGCAATCTGACAAAGGTGGCTCGTACTGCGCGCCAACCGATCTAGCCGAACGATAATCAACTTATCCCCGTGGCGCAGATACTTAAGGCAGTTCGCCAGTTCAGGACGCGCTCCATCAAGGCCGCTTTTCTTTTCCTCGAAGATTGTGGTCGCGCCGTAGTCCAGAACTCGGTCACGCTGTGACTCCAAGCTCTGCCCGGTGCTGCTGACCCGGATGTAGGCTACTGCCGTCATATTGTTCCCCAATGTCCAGATAAGTCTAAAGACGTTTACGGAAACATATTAACGGACATAAAAACGAACATCAATGCCGAACGTTCGGGTTTGTATACTTTTCCGGACGCGAGTCCGGGCCGGTACGATGGGGTACTGGCCTGCTGGCCCACCTATGCCGATGTGCTGTGCCCTACCTGCCGGGCGTGGCGCTAGATGTGTTGGGATTGCCCTGCCAGCCGTGGGGGTGGCTCGCTTGAGCGGCAGCCAACAGGGTGTGGGATCGGCAGCGGATGCTATGGATTGGAGCGGGTGCCAGCCTCAGGCCTATTGCACATTGTGAGTTGCTGGCCGGGCTGGACGTGGAGTTGTCAGAATCAATTCAGTTTCTGGAATCCAGCCCGGTGCCCTGATAGCGTTTAAACGAATAGGCGGCAATGGACGAAGGCCCCCGGGGGTGTCTTGAACTCGCACAGGCGCTCTGATCTGACTGGAGTCCCACACGCATAACACCCCCTCAAACCCACAGTTCGCACTCAGGGTTGTTCGATGCAATTTCCATAGTACTGGGAAGCAATCAACCCCTCATACCCAACGCTGTTGCGGCTATGCACTGCCTTAAGGTCGTTATCCATAGTCGTGGACGTGATGCCAGCCATGCCAGTTACCTCAATGAAAGATTTCGCATAAGGTCTTTCAATGTAAGCAACAGGGTTACTGCCGGTGTTTCCGACCATATATGCCTTCTCTCCGTCCACTATATAAGTCAGCTCAATAACCTCTTTCCCTTGACTACCGTCCATGCTGTAACGGTCAAACTTGCATTTGTATGTATCAGCACTCGCGACGTTGGCTGTGAATATGACTGTAAGGGCTGCGGGTAGCATTAAGTAATGTTTCACGGGAACCTCTGGAAACTAAACTGGAAGAGCTGGTCATTTTTTAATCAAAAAAAAAGGATACCACACCGCTCCTAGTTGTGACAGATAAGTGAGGAGTACGCATACCCCGCAATTGGTCTCGCAGTTGTTGAAATACGAAGGACTTCCTACACGCACCAACAGCCTGCACAAAGTGCGACTACCTCAGGAGGAAGGTTAAGGGGGGGGAATCAATCAGAACAAAATCTATTAAAAATCAATAACTTAATATACTTTTCGACAACAACCTGAGCTCCAGGCACCATCTACGGCTAAAAGGTGTCCTCCGAAAAAAAGTGCTCTCAGTCACAAAATTTCTTCGCGATATTGACACCGTAGTAGCCACTGCATAGTATCAATACAGCCCTGCTATCACGAAGGCTCACGTTCCTACGTGGGTCACAGTTAAAAGGTTGCATAGCAACCTATTAGCCTAGTGAGACGCGGGGTTTTATTTTTTCCCCTTAACTCGTTCTGGGTTATATACAGATCCGTTGGATACGAAGTTCCAATGTCGGTAAGGATGGTGCCACTTGTTAGCACTGTCGCCCTGCATACCTGTTGAAACTCCAATATTGAAGCCCGGGTATAAATCCCTTATCCGCGCGTTGATGTATTTATACAGCTGCTCCTTGGCAACCGTTCTTTTACCCCGGCGATGCTGACCCGGTGGCTTTTCCCGATGCTTATCATTCAATCTAAAAGCCATACTTCCCAGAATCACATCCATGCACTGCAAAATCGGATGGTCATGTGACTCGACTTCGTAGATATCCTCAGGCGTTATTTTGACTTTGCCCGCACGAAAATCAGTAGTAGCTGACAGGGCAGCTATATATGCCTTGAAACGCTCGGACTGTTCATTGTTTTCAGGCAGTCGGTCAAAATTTATACGCACCCGAGTTGGGGCAGTTGGGGCAAAATGCGGCAAGCCGAAAGCGTGCTTAAGGAACTGGTAATAGAGCAGGTAGTATTCATTTTCCCGTTGTTGCTTCGAAAGGTGCCGTGCCTCATTACAGTTCTGGGTAAACATGATCCTCACTTTGACCAAACCTTCCTTGATTAAGTCAAAAAAGTGGCACATTAGCTCTCGATACTTTTCCAAGTAATTTGCCGTTACTTTTTGCCACTTTACTTCGCCATTCAGGTTCAACTCTTTCATTTTTTCAGCGATAGAATGTGCCACTATCTCCAGATCAGTGGATTTTATGAGCACACCACCATAGAAGTTTGAATAAAACTTGCCATCGATTACCGACTCATCACAGTAAATGACTAATTCGTTTGCCATCCTTCCAGGGATCCTTGTATCTCATTATGCGAGGTGTTCCCTCACGTCTATGGCCACATTTTGTCTCAGGTAGCACTCTGTACCGTATTTGGGCCCAATTGATATGGCGTTAGGATACGAACTAATTTGCTGTATAAGCAACCAGTAAAAACTGATTAAACAAACTCCAACCGCAACCTTGATTCATAGCCGGCATTACACGCCAAAGATTTTTTAGGTTAAAAAGTAGACAAGTTTACGTTTTCAGATGCTGTATCAAAAATGAGCAAGTAATTATCCCTGTCGGAGTTTTAACGATGTGCATCAGGAGCAGTATTCTTTTTACCTCGAGAGTGACAGCCCCCTTAAAATGGCCTCAAAGTTTTGGCGTATAATGTTTTACAACAGGAGTCGAACCAGCATCCGCCACCCGTGCTACCTCAACCGTTGTTTTTTGCAACACCAGATGTAACACTGACGGCCATGATTCGGCGACTTAAACAGAGAAATAAGGCCTTGTAGGTGGCGATTCAACTTCCGCCATCTCCACCAAACAAAAAAGCCCGCAACCGAAAGGTTGCGGGCTTTTTTGTTTGGTGGAGATGATGCGAGTGGAATGCAAAGCGCCGGGTTCGATCAGCGCGCCCCGCGCGCTAAGACAGCCGCAGGCTGCCCCAAAGGGGTGAGGAGCGTAGCGACGAATCACTCCCACCACCGGGAAGTCAGCATGTGGCCCAACTCCTTTGAGCCCCCGTGTTTGTATATATTCCTGCCAAAACTTTACTCTGCCCAGGTATTGAAAAAGGTGAGCGAATCTCAGCTCACCTTTTTATCCGCGCATCCCGTGCTACAACCCTTGCGTGGTAAGGGATTACGGAATTGGCCCCATTTGGAGCCACAAACTATCTGAGACAAATTTTTTCTGACTGGCCGAATACGCAAAATTTCAAAAACCTCTTTATAAATTTGGCGAGGTTTTTTGCCTTAGGCGCCTGGCGAACCAGAGCTATACTTGTAAGTTAATACGTAAACGCCCCCTTTATCACCATCACGACCATAAATGACAAAGAAGCCTGGGTTATCTTGATTGGCGTTTTGTGAGCTCACAAAGCCAGGTTGGCTTGGATTTATTGATCCCCCTTCTACGAAGCTGCTGCCATCAAGAACTACCGTTCCCAAGGAGGTATCTGGCCCGAGATCTGAATCCCACAAATTTAAGTTCACTTTGTAGAACGCATACTTCAGCAAAGGAATGGCTAAATAATTGCTACCGGTAGAATTTGTGCCGGTCAATACAACTGAATCACTGGCGCTCATCGGGGTATATTCTGCTGGATTTGGCCAGATTTGATTGTATTTATCTGAACTAGTTCCAATCGTCATATACACATTATCTGTGTCATCGCCTAATTTTCCCACCACCTTAAGTGCTTCTGAATAGACTGAACCCACCGCTTGAGCTGCAGCCCCAACAATTTGCATTCTTGGATCGGGAACACCTGCCAATGCTCGCCCAAACACACTGTAGGCTGATTCAACAGCATTGGAAATTTGCTCTACTGTTCCAACTGAAATGTCATCTGAAGCTTCCACACAAAAAAGCTCACCAAGCGTCACATAAACAGGATCTTCGGCTGTTGCGCCAAATGAAAGTGTAAATTGACAACGGTTATCGTCTGAGCCAAAGGATTTAGCGTTTGACTCATCGGATATATCGGGCGGGTAATCCTCGAGCTTGATGGTGTAAGCTGCCAGCTTCTCATCCCTCATTACCTTATCTTTATAAATATTTACTGTCACATCCCCAAGAAAAGGAACGCGAAGATTAAGATCGAGCTGAGTATTGCTTCCCACACGAGTATATTTGTTTAATTGAGGATAATTCTCAGTTGAGCTCTCACTATTCTCGCCGTCACTTGTGGAGGGGTAACAAACTTCCACTCGAATGTTCATGTGCTTGTCACCCAGAGATTGGTTACTCACTTGCAAAGTCGTCAGTTCTAAATAGGTGGTCACAATAGGTCTCACTATATTACCAGTTATAATCATTTGTTTAGTACATCCAGCAGTATCTTAACGCCGCCACCAAAGATAGAAATCGCCCAGAAGTTGTACGACAACCGAATGGAGAAGTAATGTACACCTTGATGGGCGTACACCTTTTGGCCAATTGCATACACCCTTCGAAGAACCCAAAGTAGCAAGCTAAGAAGCATTGCTTGAATAAAGAAGACACCACCATGCCAAAATCTGCCACACTCGCGGATATCATAAAAACCGAAAAATCCAAATTTATTTTCAAGCACGCACCGACTGGCACGATATCAAATATCATCGTTAGTAGTGCTGTGTACTTTATCGGTGTACAAGTTATTTCAGGAGATAGTTTGTGGTGCTGGTTTTTGATCTTGCAAGTGATGATAATCTTTCGTCTGGGTGTGATTCTATATTTTAGATATGCTTCCAAGGAGGCTACAGCAAATCATCAAATGGCATGTGTACGCCTCTACACTCTCGGAATATTTTTGACAGCTTTGAGCTGGTGCTACGGACTAACTCTATTTTCACACCCTGTTCCCATTGCCTATCAAGTCATTGTGCAAATGATTCTGGTTGGATTTTGTGTTGGAGCCTTATCCTCCGGGTATGCTTACATGCCTTCGGTTTTAGCTTACGTTGTGCCGATATCTGCAGCCATTTTTGTCTTTACGTTATTGTCAGACCACCCCGCTTACACAATCATGACTATTGCTTACCCTTTATATGCACTGGTAATTACGAAACTCTGCTATAACACGAGCAGTGAATTTGAAAGTAATTTAAAACTACAATATGAATTAAATGAACGCCGCATTGAAGCAGAAAAAGCAAACTTTTCTAAGTCTCAGTTCTTAGCAACGACGAGTCATGATCTCCGGCAACCCTTACATGCCATCAACTTGTTCTGTGGCGCACTAAAAAATATGCCTCTGCCATCACAAGCGGAACCTGCAGTAGAAAACATCAGCAAATCAATCGAGTCATTAAATGGCTTATTTTCCGGATTGCTGGACATATCGAAGCTAGACGCAGAGATTGTTAGTGTTGAAAAAGTGGATGCCGAGCTAGATGCAATACTGGAACCTTTGTGGAATGAATTCTCAGCTTTAGCCATTGAAAAGAATATCGATTTCACCTGGCACATTGAACAAACGTCGGTTAACGTAGATATTGAAATTTTACGCCGAATCATTAGAAATCTCCTTTCCAACGCGTTCAAGTACACCAACACTGGCAGCGTCGAATTAAGAGGCCAAGAGCAGGACGGAAATCTGTCATTAAGCGTAAAAGATACTGGAATCGGTGTTGCAAAGGCAGACCAGGAAAAAATTTTTGAAGAGTATGTTCAACTTAATAACCCCGAAAGAGATAGATCACGAGGATTAGGCTTGGGATTAGCGATTGTATCCCGCTTGTGCCGCCTAATGGACTATGAATTACATTTTGAATCAACACCAGGAGAGGGAAGCTTCTTTTACTTCTCCATACCAATGAGCCGTGCGCATCAATACAAAGCTCCCCCAAATACGCCACTAGTGAGTTTTGATGAACTATATATTGTAGTGGTTGATGATGAGAAATCGATAAGAGAGGGAACGAAATTACTATTAGAAAGTTGGGGCTGCTCAACAGATGTTTTTTCGGATAAAGAAAGTACAATCAACTACCTTAAACAACAAAAAGACAAGCCTGATCTTGTACTGGCAGACTATCGTTTGGCAGATTATGTATCCGGTATCGAGGTGATAAACGCTATTCAGGCAATATTTGAGCTCCCGGTTCTATCCGCTGTGATCACCGGTGATACCGCGCCGGGCCCACTAAAAGATGTCGAGACAAATAATTTATTATTACTGCACAAACCAATCAATCTAGCAAAGTTACGGGCACTATTAAACCAGGCCAAAAGAGCAAAAGTTCAAGCCTTGGCAGCCGGGACATAAGCCTGCAATTCCAGCCCTCGTACAGCATGTGTAGCTTCAGTCCGATTTGAAACATTTAAGGCTTTCAGTATCGCAGCAACATGAGCTTTGACCGTCGCTTCTGTGCAGCCTAGGCCTCGAGCAATCTCCTTATTTGAAAAGCCTTTGTCGACAAGAGCTAAAACTTCGCGCTGTCGGGGAGTCAAAATTGCCAATACGCCAGCAGACTTTCCAGCTCTGCCTGGACGCTTGACGGGCTGAAGTTCAACAAGTTGTGGCGGAATGTACACACCACCGGCTAACACAAGTTGAACCGCGCTTTTAATTATTTCTGGAGAGGCCGATTTTGGAATGTACCCAACGGCTCCCAACTCAAATGCATATCGCATATCGTGGCGATCCAGTGAAGCCGAAACTATGATGATGCTGCTGAGCATAGAGCTTTGTTGAATTTTAGGAATCAAGGAAAAACCGTCAATTTCTGGCATGCATAAATCAACCAAGCATAAATCTGGTTTTTCTTTCTTAATGAAGCTCAGTGCGTCTTGAGCATTTGTAAAAACCGAAACAGAAGATTTTACATCCAATTTAACTGCGACTGAGGCCATGGCCTCAGCAAAAAGTTGATGGTCATCGACGACAACAACGTTGAGATTGGAACTTTCTGTCATAGATGGCATTCGTAAGCTCAGCTTATGTTCACTTGTAATAATTCGATCAGCTGCGCACTGGAAAAATACAGGCTAGAAACGCCTGCATTAAATCTCACGTTTAAAGAGCGAGAAATCAATTGGGTTATTAATACGAGAGGCCTTGTAATGGATTCAATCGATTTTGAAAAATACTGTATCCAGACACCCATACAAAATGGTAAAGCACATAATATCCCACAGAAGCGCACAGGGACTATAAACCACCCTTTTTTGCATAGGAAGCATAAAGCACCATTTTTCTACCACTTTAAAGCGTCATGCGCTATCTCCTGGCACGAATTATTTAATTGCGCCTATTTTCCCCAGCATAAAGGTAAAGTTTCTGAGCGCGGCCTGCCAGATACAAACTCTTCCACTGGCCACCGTAAAAGCTGGCAGTGTGCCACTAAGCCGCGTTCCGGATGGTAAAGAGCGAATCACCAGTTACGATTACGTCGATTGCTTACGCCCTATACGGCAGCGCAAGTTCAATAACCGGGAGGAAATCTATAAAACTCTGGGACAGCAAAGCCAATTGTCATTGAGGGAACCAGACCGGACTCCAACCGTCTTCACCCCTGTCGCCAAACTCCCCCTCCAAACAAAACACCCATCACACAATCAATAAAATCAATATCAACCCATCACATAAAACCCCACCAACCCGTTACAGACCAATTGCCACACTGTTACACCATTGTTAGTGTTGCTCGTGCTATTGAACGGCCATGCAGTTTCGGTCACTCAAAATAACAAATAATTCAGGACGAGTAACAACCATGGAAAAAGCAATATCACGCCGCAATGTTCTTTCGAGCGCCATCATCGCGCTTACCACATCAGCAGCTCCGCAAATGCTGTCTGCCGCCGAGGAAACCGCAAACACGATGGAGGAGGTTGCGGTTGTGGGCTCGCGGATTCAGCGCAATGCGGAGTTTGAGACCGCGACACCTATTCAGGTAATGGATCGCGATGCCATCGAAAAATCCGGCTACACCAATCTGCAACAGATGTTCGAGAAAAACCCGGCGGCCGGTAACGGCACCTTTTCGACCCGGGGAAATAACCAGGATTCCACCGCCAACGGGGCTGCGGCTGTCAGCCTGCGTGGTATGGGGGCGGATGCGACCCTGGTACTGGTCAATGGGAAACGGGTGGCGATCAGTGCCTTTGCCGAAAGCATCACCACCAACTTTGTCGACATCAACAGTATTCCCATCGCCGCCGTTGAGCGGGTGGAAGTATTGAAGGATGGTGCTTCGGCGATTTACGGATCCGATGCCGTGGCGGGAGTAGTGAATCTGGTGCTGCGCAAGGATTTTGAGGGCGCGGAGGTTTCCGCCGACTTTGGCGGCGCCGATGGCTATGACGAGCAGTCGGTATCGGCGATCTGGGGTGTCAACGGTGAGGATTCCAACCTGACGCTGATTTTTGATCACCGCTCGAATTCCACACTGGCCAGCGTGGAGCGCCCCGGACTGGATACCGCAAACCAGGCACCGCGCGGTGGTATGGATTTCCGTTCGTCGCGGGGTTATCCGGGCCGCTTTATTGTGGATGGTGAGACCACGATCGATCCCGACTGCCCGGCAGACAGCGCCTTCGGTGCCACCTGTGTGTATGACTACGGCCCCTGGACACTGCTGACACCGGAGGCGGAGCGCACCGGCGTGCTGATGCTCGGCCACGCGCAGTTGAGCGACAGTGTGGAGTTCTTCAGTGAAATTGCGGTGCAGCACAATACATCCATAGCCCAGGGGGCGCCGACGCCACTGGACGAAGACGCCGGTCTGACCGTACCGGTGACACACCCGGACAATCCCTTTACCAGTGCAACCAACGTGGATATCGGCCGCTACCGTACAGTGGATGCCGGTGCCCGGCAGTGGGATATCGAGACCGACAATCTGCGTGGCGTGTTCGGTCTGCGCGGTAATTTCGCAGACTGGAACTGGGAGGCTTCGGTACAGCGCTCGCGCAGTGAATCCACCCAGACCGGTGACCGCTCTCAGGGCTGGGTGCGCACCGACCTGTTACAGCAGGAAATCGATGCGGGGCGCTACAACCCCTTCGGCGGTGTGCAGAACCCGCAGTCTGTCATTGATGCCATTACCACCAGCCTGGTACGTCAGGGCAAGTCGGAACTGCGCGGTATGGACTTCACCATAAACGGCGAGCTGTTCGATACCAGCAACGGTGCCGTGGCCATGGCGGCGGGGATCGAACGGCGCGAGGAAAGTGCTTCCGATATTCCCGATGACCAGTTCCAGCGCGGTCTTATTTTCGGTACCGAGTCGGTCTCCGCGGCCGCCAGCCGCGACATCAACTCCGCATTTGTGGAGTTTGCCGTCCCCCTGGCTGCCAGCCTGGATCTGACCCTGGCGGGGCGCTACGACGATTACAGTGATTTCGGCAGCACCACCAATCCGATGGCCAACCTGTTATGGACCGCCAATGAGCAATTATCTCTGCGCGCCTCCTGGGGCACCGGGTTCCGTGCACCCTCGCTCGCGCAAATCGGCCTGGGCCCGTCGCAGGAGTCGCAGTTCTTCACCGACACCTACGGCTGCGCCATCAACGATGCCTACTGTGCGAATACCGATTACAACATTGTGTTCTCCGGCAACCCGGACCTGGAAGCGGAGAAGTCCGAATCCTTCAACCTGGGGGCGGTGGTGAAACCACTGGAAGGCATGCAGATGTCACTGGATATCTGGCGCATTACCCAGGAAGGCAAGATTGATGAGGTACCGTTTGGTTACCTTTACAGCCAGTTCTGTAACGATCAGAACAGCAGCGTCTGTGTGCGTTCTGCACCACTTCCCGGCGAGTCTCTCGGTTCGCTGCAATCCATCAATAGCGGCTTTATCAATATTGGCGAACAGAATGTTTCCGGTATTGACCTGAGTGTGGTGTATTCCGCACTCACGGTAGCCGGTGGCGATCTCGGCCTGCGTCTGGATTACTCCTATCTGACGGAATTCGAGCGGGTGGAACTCAACTCTGCCGGCGATGCGTTTATCAGCCGCGATCTGGCCGGTGAATACGAGTACCCCGAGCACCGCTGGGCAGCATCTGCGGACTGGGCGCGAGATACATTCGCGTTTACCGTGGGCCTGAATTATGTGGGCGAGTTTGAGGATACCCCGGATATCGATTTCGATGGCACGCTGGATTACGACACCAACAAGTCCCGTATGGTGGATGCGTTTATGACGGTCAACCTTCAGGCCCGCTATACGGGATTTGAGGATATGGTGCTGAGCCTCGGTGCAGATAACGCCTTCGACGAGGAGCCGCCTTTTGCCATTGGCGACGGCGATTCGGATCTGTACGGATACGTATCCAGTCAGCATGATCCCCGCGGCCGTTTTATTTACGGCAAGGTGACCTATAACTTCTGATCGATAATTTCTGGCAGCTCTGAATGTCAGCCCCACAGGGGGAGAGCAAACCGCTCTCCCCTTTTTATAGATTATCCCGCCAAAAGTTTCTCCAATTGCTCATGGCATTCGCCACGCTCTGGCGGATAGCAGCCGCGCGTCGCCAGATAGTGTTGGTTGAATACTCCGAAATACTTCTGCAGGGTTAGCGCCGACTTCTCTTCTCCGGTCAACAGCAGACAACTGATGGCCGCTTCCGCAGTGGAAAAACGATGATTTCTGCCCGAGTCCCGTACCGCGTAGGATCGCACCAGCGATTCCGGCAGGCTCAGGCAGGGAACCTCATCCAGCCAGCGGCTCAGTCCGATCATTCGACTGCACTGCTTCCAGGTACCATCCAACAGGATCAATGTGGTTTTCTTTTCGCTCCGCGGGATCTCGCGCACCACATCGCGTGCACAGTTTTCTGTACCATCTGCGGGAAACACCACGAAACAGTTACGCGCGGGGTCCTGCAGAATACCCGTTAACTCCTGCGGCGCTTGAAGTCGGCTCCACAGGAAGACCGGAGTGTCGGGAAAGGCGTCCACAATCAAGCGGCCGGTATTGGTCGGCTTGAACAGTTCCTTGCGGTGGATCAACAGCACAAATTCCACGCTGGCTTGTACTGCACCGGCCGGCGGTCGCCATGCACACATGCAGGCAAACGCACCCATCTGGCAGCTGCTGCAGCGTCGAACGCTTTTTCCTTTGGCAAGAAAGGGTTTGGTGGATTTTGCGAGTTCTCGCTCTCGCAGGCGGGTAAAAGACGTGCTGTACATAAGTGTGTGGTTTTAAACGACGCTATCGAAGAGTCCTGACTACCGCGTCAAAAAATGATGCTTCCGCGGCCCCCCGTATTTACTCACTAAATCGCAGATAACGCGAAATCCTTTGACTTGTTCCACCGACGGGCCTACAGTGGAGTCAGTTAAAAAGTAAGCCTCCTGTTTAAATCCTCAGTTTCGTCGTAGCAGTTTTCTTCGTCCTGTAGCATCTAAATTCAAGTCTTTATTTTTGCTATTCATGCCTAATGAAGGCGTACCCTATTTTGTTTACAGGAATGATCATGTCCAACACTACTACCGGCACCGTCAAATGGTTTAACGAGACCAAAGGCTTTGGCTTTATCGAACAGCAGTCTGGCCCAGACGTCTTCGCACATTTCAGTGCGATTGCGAGCTCCGGATTCAAAACACTGACCGAAGGCCAAAAGGTCGAATTCTCCGTAACTCAGGGCCCGAAAGGCCCGCAAGCTGAAAATATCGTTTGCGCCTGAGCCCTCTGGTGCCAGCAGCCCCTTCCGGGGTTGCTGCTGCGCGGCGTGACCGCGCCTGTTGGGAGCACTTTCTTCGGTGCCCCAACCTGAGCGACGACGTCTATAATTGATATAGATTGGTTGTCACCGACAATTGCCGACTCAACTCCCGTTGAGCGATTTCCGCCAACCTGCCTTGCCAAGTAACACCTGATCTACCTCCCACAATTTTCAAGTTCTTACCTAGCACAATCTTCCTGGCGGTTTCTACGAGAGCAAACTATGCGAAAGACCCCAGTGGCCGCGTTTGATCCGGCCGACAAAGAAAAGTACAGCAACCCGATTCCCACCCGCGCGTTTATTATGAGCTTACTGGAAAAAAACCAGAAGGCGCTCAACCGCGATCAATTGGCCCAGGTCCTTCAGCTTTCCGACCCTGACCAACAAGAGGCCCTCCGTCGTCGCCTGCGTGCCATGGAGCGAGATGGCCAGGTACAGTGGGACCGTCACGAGGGCTACAGTCTGATAAATCCCGACGAATTGATCAGCGGTCACGTTATTGGTCACCCGGACGGCTTTGGCTTTGTAAAGAGTGACGCTTCCAGCGAAGACCTGTTTTTACCGGACGACGAGATGTTGACGGTATTTGATGGCGACCAAGTACAGGTGCGTATCAGCGGCGAAGATCGCCGCGGCCGAAAAACCGGTGCAATTATACGAGTACTGGAGCGCAATACCCAACGGCTGATTGGCCGCCTTCAACAGGAGGAAGGCCAGTATTACCTCAAGCCGGAAAACAGCCGTATCACCCACGAAATTGACCTCGACGCCAGCCAGTTGATGGGAGCCACTCCGGGGCAATACATCGCGGTCGATATTATCGATTTTCCCACCCATCGCTACAATGCGTTCGGCAGAGTCACCGAGGTTCTCGGCGATGCCATGGCCCCCGGAATGGAGATCGATATCGCTATCCGTACCCACGGCATACCGTACATCTGGCCTGCGGCGGCGGCACAGGAGGCGCTGCAGCTTGGTGACAGAGTACCCGAGAGTGACAAGCAGCATCGCGCAGATTTACGCCACCTGCCCTTTGTCACAATCGACGGTGAGGATGCCAGAGACTTTGACGATGCCGTCTACTGCGAAAAAACAGACGCGGGCCACTGGCGCCTCTTCGTGGCGATCGCCGATGTATCCCACTATGTAAAGCCAGACAGCTCTCTCGACAAAGAGGCGCAACACCGCGCCACCTCCGTCTATTTTCCCGGGCGTGTGGTGCCCATGTTGCCGGAATCCCTCTCCAATGGTCTCTGCTCACTGAACCCGCGGGTAGACAGACTGGTAATGGTGTGCGAGATGACCATCGACAAGCACGGCAAGCTGGCAAGCTATACCTTTTCCGAAGGTATCATCCACTCCCACGCCCGGCTCACCTACCAGCAGGTGAATACTTTTATTACCGCCCCCCTGTCCAGCGACGGGCAAGGCGCAGACAAATCGCTCAAAGACGTGACCACTCCCGTGCGCGCACTGCATCAGCTCTATGGGGTTCTGAAAAAAGCGCGGGACAAGCGTGGCGCAATGGATTTTGAAAAAACGGAAGTGCGCTTCGAATTTACCGGGGATAGGAAAATTGAGCGGATTATCCCGGTAGTGCGAAACGATGCACATAAGATGATCGAAGAGTTCATGCTAAGCGCCAATGTGGCTACTGCAGATTTCCTCAAGCGGGAGAAAATTCCGTCACTCTTCCGGGTACACGACGGTCCCCGTGACAAGAAACTGGCGCTGTTGCGTGAGTTCCTCGCCTCCCGAGGTCTGAAACTTGGTGGCGGCGATAAACCTGCACCTGCGCACTACGACCAGATACTCAAAAACATCGCGGAACGCAAAGACGCCCAGACCATACGTACCATGCTACTGCGTTCTCTGAGCCAGGCGGAATACAGTGCGGCCAACAGCGGGCATTTTGGCCTGGCTTATGCGGCCTATACCCACTTTACCTCTCCAATCCGTCGCTACCCCGACTTACTTGTGCACAGGGCCATCCGCTCCGTTATCCGGTCACAGAAAGGTCGCCCTCTGCTACGCCGCCTTGCGCAGCTCTTTAAAGGTCGCACCGCAATTTCCATTCGCCGCTTTGCGGGCGCGCCAGTTCTGGATTCAGGGACGGCTTATCCTTATCCGAAATCTGTGGTCACTTCACTCGCATCCCATTGCTCCCAGGCATCGCGACGCGCTGATAAGGCCAGCTGGGATGTGGACGCCTGGCTCAAGTGTGAATATATGCAGGATTTTATTGGAGAGACTTTTGAGGGTGTGGTCAGCAGCGTAATGAATTTCGGCCTGTTTGTGGAAATTGAAGAAACCCGGGTGGAGGGGCTTATTCACATCTCGGCACTGACCAAAGACTACTACCACTTCGATGCCGGCCAGCAGCGCCTGCGCGGCGAGCGCAATAAAACCGGTTTCGGAATTGGCGACGTAGTGCGAGTACGCGTCATGCGGGTGGATATGGAACGTCGGAAAATTGAATTTGCGCTTGCCTAGTTCCAGCACACAGCTATTCCCCTCTTCACTTTAACTGCCTGGCGCCATTTTCTCATGGCGCCTGAGCCGCCACCTCCGGTCACCAATTTCCCTGCAACCTCCGCCCCTCCTGCTACTTTTACAGGTGCCCCTAGAAATTCCTCTGGCAGCCCACAGCTCAATAAATGCCGCGCCACACAAGCTGTTACAAAGACCGTTGGCCAATAACGCATAAGCCGGGCTAATCGGTGTTAAACGGAGTTAACAATGAAAAGTCTCAGGCTGGCCGCTTGCATAACATTCCTGTTCCCGCTTTTGGCGCACGCACAGATTCCTGTTTCCGATGTGGACCTCAAACGTTTTTACGCACGGGTGGGTGCCAGTTTCATTTACCCCGATGACAACAATACCTCCCTGAAATACCACATCTTCCAGGACTGGAACCTCTATCGCACGGAGTGGCATATCGAGGATGATGTGGGCTGGAATATTTCCGGGGTCTGGCGCCCGCTACCCTATTTCGGCGTTGAGCTGATGTATACGGACGGAGCGGATTTCAGTCTGCGGCTGGACCACTTGAAAGGGCGCCCGGGATACGAGCGCATCGACTTCGGGCGCTTCAGCGCATCTTCCGCCAATCTCTTTATCAACTGGTACATGATGGATCTGGAGTGTCTGGGCCAACCCTACCTGGGTATTGGCCTCAACTACTCGGATTTTTACGACGGCGATCTCACCACGGAATTCCAGGACTTCCTGATCGATAGCGACATCGCCTCCGGCCCCAGCGACTTCGGCATGAGCCACAGCTGGGGTGCCAGTGCGCAACTGGGTATCGACTGGCGCCTGGGTCGCGGCATGGCCCGTTCCTGGCTGATCAATGCAGCGGTTATCTATACCGATGCCAACGCCGATACGATCGTCACCTACACATCGAACCCGGGCTACCAACGGCTCTACTCGGACTTTGAAGTCAATCCATGGACTCTGAATCTGGGTATCACCTATGAATTCTAGTGGGCGGGCGCAGGCTGCCGCGCTGCTGCCAGTGGCTATCGGGTTTATCCTCAGCACCCTATTTTCCGCTGGCGCAAGAGCGGACTGTACACCGGGCAATATCGGCACAGAAGGACCGGACCAGATCCTTTGCGATCCGGACAATGATCCCGAAGGTGCGGATGTCAGTACCCTCGGCGGAAGTGATTCTGTCGCCATTGATTCGGTAACCCTGGGCACCGTGGATACGGGTACCGGCCACGATAGGGTGGAAATCTTCGAAGGTGAGATCGATACCAATCTCGCCACCGGTGCCGGAAACGACACGGTGATTGTGGATGGACGCAGCTCGAAAATTGGCAATTATTTTTCCGGCGGTATCCACACCGGCGCGGGCAACGACTACGTCGAAATTCTCGATGGCGTCGCGTTTGAAGTACTGACCGGCGACGGCGACGACACACTGATACTGGACGAGGGGTATATTTTTCACCGCGCTGACATGGGCGCCGGGGATGACACCTTTCACTACGACGAAGGGGTTATCGAGCACTTTATCGGTGGCGACGGGTCTGATACCGCCCGCGTGGACTCTTTCGCCTACGACGCGACCACCCTGTTCGACGGCGGCGACGATCTGACTGCCGACGATGGCTATATCGACAGCATCAAATTCGTTCTCGATCACGACCTGGACGGCCGGCTGCTGCAAAACTGGGAGCAGGTGATCGTCAACGGCAGCTCGAAAATTGATTTTTTCGGCACTCTCGCGGTGGGCGGTGGAACCGCGGCCAACGGCGAGCGCCTGGGGCTGACCATCCGCCGGGGTGGTGTGGTCGAATTTATTCCCAGAGCGTTTACCATCCACGGCGATGTCGTCAATGCCGGCACCCTGTGGATGAACGATGGACGCTTTAACCAGCTTACGCTCGCTCCTCACGACGACGGTCGCTTCGGCAATTACACCGGCGACGACGGCCGACTATGGATGGAAACCACGCTTGCCGGCGACGACAGCCCCACCGATCTGCTGAAGGTGGCGGGAGATACCGCCGGCCATACGTTTGTGCGGATTTACAATTTTGCTGGTGATGGCGCCGAGACCACTGGCGACGGCATCAAGATCATTGATGTTGCGGGGAACTCATCACCGGATGCATTCACCCTGGACGGCGAGTATATCGGCTATGACGGCCAGCCCGTCACGGTTGGCGGCGCCTATGGCTATACCCTGCACTATGGGGACCAGAGCGATCCTGAGGACGGAAACTGGTATTTGCGCTCCACTCTGCCGGACCCGTTCAACGACAGCGGTCAGCTGGTCCCCCGCTGGCAGCCGGGGGCCGTACTCTACGAAACCTACGCCCAGGCTCTGCGCCGGATGAACCAGCCCACTACCCTGCGCAAGCGCGTGGGTAATCGCTTCTGGGCGGGCACCAGCTTCAAAGACCGCGGCATCTGCTGTTACGGCGATGCGGTGGAGCGCACCATCGATGGCGGCGGCCTGTGGATGCGAGTCAACACGGTTTACAACGACAACGCCCCGGAAGAGTCCACTGCTAACGCGCACTGGCAGCAGGACTTCGGACAGGTGCAGATCGGCTCGGATTTTTCCTTTGACCCCTCGGTATACCGCGGGCGGTTGATGCTCGGCATTTTTGCTCAGTACGGTTACGGGAGTACCGAGCTGGACAGCTACTTTGGCCAGGGAGATATCGATACTTACAACTGGGGTATCGGCAGCACCCTGACCTGGTACGGCAGCCAGAGTAGCTACATCGATCTACAGGCGCAATTCAACTGGTTTGACTCCGACCTCTACTCGAGAGAGCTCTGGTATCTGGGTACCGGCAATGACGCCATCGGATTCAATTTTTCCGTGGAGGGCGGGCACAGCTTCAAGCTCTGCGATTTTTATTCGCTGACCCCACAGATACAGTTGGCGTATACCGCTGAGGATATCGACGATAATCACGACCCCTACGGAGTGCGCCTAGAGGATACCGAAAATCAGGGAGGTTTTGCCCGGTTCGGACTGGCGTTTGAGCAACGGGTGAGCCAGCGCGTCAACCGCAATATGTATGGCAATCTGCTGCTGGAGCGCATCGGCTTATACGCCATTGCCAATACCTACTACTACTTCGATGATAAAACGGAAGTAAACGTCTCCGGCACTTCTCTGTATCAGGCGCGGGACGAGTGGTGGGCGCAGCTGGGGCTGGGCTTTACCTACGACCAGTGCGGCGATCGCTGTTCGGTCTATGGTGAAGTGGACTATGCCAGCAGTGTGGAAAACCTCGGTGACAGCGATAGCGTGCAACTGACCTTCGGCTTCCGTTTCAAGTGGTAATGTACTGGGTAATGTAGTGATAGCGCAGCTGTTTCGGGCTCGAGTGTAATTCCCTATACTCCGGCCATGTCCAGCCCAGGCCCCCGCAACCGCCTCGCCGCTCTCCCCACACGGACGCCAAATCACTGGCACAATTTCCTGTGGGCTCTGGGTGCGCCGGATATCGCACCTAATTTTTCCCTTCCTTGGCTGCCGCCACACCGGCACCAGGCACTCACGCAGTTCTTTTCCCGCCCTGAAATCAAGACGCAACTGGAACCCGCCCTGCTCGCACAACTGGAGCAGCACAACAGCCACCGCCTCGGAATCTACTTTGAGCGCCTGTGGGCCTTCGCGTTTACCCACCACCCGGACTACGCCCTGGAGGCCAACAACCTTCCCATTCGCGACCAGGGCAGGACCCTTGGCGAGCTGGATTTTGTAGTGCACTACAAGCCCGACGATGTGCTCGAGCACTGGGAAGTTGCGCTGAAATTTTACCTGCAGGTGGACAATGACTGGGTGGGGCCCGGGCTCAGGGACCGGCTGGCTATCAAACTCGCACGCATGCGCGACCACCAGTTGCCGATCGCCCACAGTGCCATCGCCTCGGCCTGGTTAGACACCTCGGGGCTATCCATCGACAGGCAGTGGGCGGTGATGCCCGGCCGACTTTTCCACCCGCTGTCCCCAGCCGAAAGCCCTCAAACCGGGCGCTTCTGGTGGGCGGATCTGGCCAGCTTCCACACCCGCCTGTCCGGACAGGGGGACTGGTGGCTGCTACCTAAAACCTGCTGGCTGGCCTCCGCCGAACCTGAGCAGCCGCCGCCGTCCTTCCCCGTGGCAGAGGCACATCTCACTCGCGGTCCCATCTGTGTAGCCGCGGTCAATCACCACGGCGAACTGAGCCGGGGCTTCCTGGTGCCCTCGGACTGGCTCACCCGCGCCCGACACGGCACCTGATAATTACTTGACACAGATCAAAACAGCTTTACAATTTTCAGAAATTTCTGAAAGTTAAGAAGAAACCAAAACTAATGAAACTTTCCAGTCAGGCGCAAGCCTTCGTACTGCACTTCGGCGAAATGGGTAGCCGCTGGGGATTCAACCGGACCGTTGGGCAGATGTTTGCACTGCTGACCATTCACAGCGAGCCGGTAAACGCCGATCAACTGGCGGAAGCGCTGAAGATCAGCCGCGGCAACGTGAGCATGGGGCTCAAGGAATTGCAGGCCTGGCGCCTGATTGAGCTGCACCACCAGCCGGGTGACCGCAAGGATTACTTTACCGCGGCAGGCTCTATCTGGGACCTGGCGCGCACCGTATTCGAGGAGCGGCGCAAACGCGAGCTGGACCCGACACTTACTCTATTGCGCCAGTTGCTCCTGACGGAGCCCGGTGACGAGCAGGAGGCCGAGGCGCAGAAGAAAATCCAGGAGGTTTACAGCCTGCTGGAAATGCTCGACCAGTTCGCCAATACCCTGAGCAAGCTGGATGAAAAGGACCTGCTCAAGCTGATGAAGTTGGGCTCCGGACTCAGCAAGCTGCTGGAACTGAAATCCAGGGCGACAGGGGCTGCGGGTAAGGCCGGGGCGAAGAAAGCCCCAGCACGCAAATAGTCGGCCCAATCTTTCTTATACGCTTTTTCTACAGCCAACACCGCCCCGGTCCGCGGCACCGGGATAAATCCTGCCGCGCCCAGTTTTACGCCCCGGCCACTCCGACCGCGGCGGTTTTAAAGAGGTGCCCATGCTGGATACTCTGATCCTTTCGCGCATACAGTTCGCTGCCAATATCAGCTTTCATATTCTCTTCCCTACCATCACCATTGCTCTCTGCTGGATTCTGTTCTTTTTCAAATTGCGCTTCGATCTCACCGACAACCCGGTGTGGATGCGAGCCTATCGCTTCTGGGTAAAAATTTTCGCACTGACGTTTGCCCTTGGCGTGGTAAGTGGTATCACCATGTCGTTCCAGTTCGGCACCAACTGGCCCGGATATATGGAAACCGTGGGCAATATTGCAGGGCCCTTGCTGGGCTATGAAGTACTGACTGCATTTTTTCTCGAAGCGACCTTTCTCGGCATCATGTTGTTCGGGATCAAGCGGGTACCCAGCAAGGTACACACTTTCGCCGCGTTGATGGTCGCCATCGGCACAACGCTTTCTGCCTTCTGGATTCTCGCGCTCAATTCCTGGATGCAGACACCGGCCGGCTATGAAATCCGCGATGGTGTTGTGCATGCCACCAGCTGGCTGGAGGTGATCTTCAATCCCTCCTTCCCCTACCGGCTGGCGCATATGCTGCTGGCCTCCGGCCTCACTGCGGCATTTTTTGTCTGCGGACTTTCCGCCTACCGGATTCTGAAGGGCGACGGAAAGCAGGCGCCGCGGCTGGCACTGAAAACAGGCCTGATTCTGGCCGCCATACTCGCGCCATTGCAGGCCTTTGTGGGCGACCTACACGGACTGAATACCTTTGAACATCAGCCGCAGAAAATCGCTGCCATGGAAGGTGTGTGGGAGACCGAGCGCGGCGCACCGCTGCTGCTATTCGCCGTGCCCAATGAAGAAACCCGCAGCAACGACTTTGCCGTGGGTATCCCCAGTCTCGCCAGCCTGATCCTTACCCATGAACCGGACGGCGAAATTCGCGGGCTCAACGAATTTGAAGGCGATCACCCACCGGTAAAACCGCTGTTTTTCGGCTTCCGCATTATGGTGGGGATGGGCCTGCTGATGCTCGCCACCGCCTGGACCGGCTGCTATCTGCTGCGCCGCAAGAAATCGCTGCCACCAATTTTTCTCAAGCTGCTGGTAGCCATGACCTTCTCTGGCTGGGTCGCCACTCTCGCAGGCTGGTACGTCACCGAGGTAGGGCGGCAACCCTGGCTGGTTACCGGGATTCTTAAAACCGCGGATGCGGTAACCCCGGTGGCACCCGCCAACGTGGGTCTTTCCCTCGCGCTCTACCTGACCGTGTATGTGATTCTAATGTGGGCCTATATCCACACGCTGAAACGTATGGCGCTCAAGTCGGTCACCGTGGAGGAATTTGAAACCGCAGAGCCGGCAGCGGATGGCAGCCTGACCAATCTGCCCCACTCGCAAACCCACATCGACACTCGTGGAGGTACAGCATGAACGAGATGATCAACCACAGCGGCGACTGGTTGCCGGTGGTCTTTATCGCATTGATGGGTGTGGCGGTACTGGCCTACGCGATTCTCGATGGCTACGACCTGGGCGTGGGTATCCTGTTGCCAATGGGCGGACAGGACGAGCTGCAGCGGGACACCATGATTGCCTCCATCGGCCCGTTCTGGGATGCCAACGAAACCTGGCTGGTACTGGCTATCGGGCTGTTGCTGATTGCCTTCCCCGCGGCCCACAGCCTGATCCTGATGCACCTGTATATTCCCGTCGCAATCATGTTGATCGGTCTGATCATGCGCGGGGTGGCCTTCGACTTCCGCGCCAAGGCGGCAGTGGACCACAAGCTGGCCTGGGACCGAACCTTCAAAATCGGCTCCCTTCTGACCACGCTTACCCAGGGCTATATGCTCGGGCAATATGTAATGGGCTTCGACCAGAGCCTGCCGTCACTGCTTTTCTGCGGAGTATCCGCACTCGGTGTCACCGCGGCTTACAGCTATATTGGAGCCGCGTGGCTGGTACTGAAAACCGAAGGCACCCTGCAGGCACGGGCAGTGCGCTGGGCCCGCCTGGCTGGCCGCGCCTCCCTGGTGGGCGTGATTGCCGTGTGCGCTATCAACCCGCTGGTGAACCCCGGCGTTTTCGACCGCTGGTTTACCTTTCCACTGGTGATGTTTGTGCTGCTGATCCCGGCGCTGTGTTTCCTGGGGTTTGTCTGCAACGACATACTGCTGGCGCGTCTGCCCAAGGCCGATGATCGCCACAGCGCCGTGCCCTTCGCCATTGTGGTGGGGATTTTCACCCTGTGTTTCAGCGGGATTGGATTCAGCTTTTTTCCGGAAATCGTTCCCGGGCAGATGAATATCTGGGAGGCGGCCAGTGCACGGGAATCCCTGCAGTTTATTCTGGTGGGAGCCGTAATCGTGATTCCAGTGATACTGCTGTACACGGCGTTTTCTTACCGGGTGTTTCGCGGGAAAGCGACCGAGTTGCACTACCATTGAAGGTCGTTGGTTTCGCAGATACGAAAAGCCCTGATTTTTCAGGGCTTTTTGGGTTTACCTGCGGGCAGGCTCCCGCAGGAAAGGTGCTTTCCCGGTGAGAAGCTACTGCTTCCACTTGCGGTATTCTTTCAACGCCTTGTAGGGGCGCTCGCTGTACCAGGCGTAGCCCTCACGACGCTCGGCGGATATTTTCTCAATCTCGAACTGGATACTGCCATCGCGGTCGCCGAAAACCGGGCGATTACTGTCGATATCGTAAAAGCGCCCCCACAGCGGATCGGCGTTCTCATCCGGCATCAGTGCCGGCAACACTTCGCCACGTCGGTAACGCAGGCCGTCGATCCGGCGCTTCTCGAACCAGCCAGCCGCGCTGTCGATTGCGTCGCGCACCGGCGGTGACGGATTCTCGAGAGTCATCAGAAACAGCATCAGATCCGCACTTTCACTGGTGGCCAGGGCAGCCGGCTCAAAGGCGCGCGCGGACGTGGGCTCCAGGGTAAGCGGGTGGTGCTGGGCACCCCAAATAGTGGGCTCACCGTTCACTTTTACTTGCGTCGCTACCAGCATATCCAGAGCGCGGCGCAGACTGTCTCTGGCCCAGGTTTTTAGTTGTTCCGGTAAAAACGCGAAACGGGCATCCCCCTGCGCCACCACACCGATTATTTCCAGCAGGTTGGCAATGGCATCATCATTGAACGTAATGTCATCGTGGTAACCACCACGCAGGGGAAACGTTTGCGGCCAGCCCCCATTGGGGTACTGGGCCAGAAGAATGTAGCGCAGAGCGCGGCTGGCGGAGTCGCAATAGCGCGCCTCTCCGGTGGTATTACACGCGTTCACCATCACCCAGAACTGCACACTGGTCGCGTTGTTATCAAATGTGGGGATATACTTTTTTTCGGTGCCGTAGTACTGCCCCGGCTGGCGTGGTTCGCGCATGTCGGTGCGCTTGGACCAGCCGCCGGAAGGCGTCTGGTAAGTAAGCAGACTGTCGGCAAGGGCGAGGCCTTCGTCACTGGCAATATAGTCGCGATCGTAACGCGCTTTTTTGACGTCGAAACCAAACAGCCTGGCTTTGGTGGGCTTGGTACTTTTTTTGATTCCTGCCGCCTTGCGCTCAGCGGCCAGAGCCTTCTGATCCAGCTCGGAGAAGAAACGGGAGAGCGCACGATAGTCTTCCATATTGCGGGCGGGCTGGTACGCATCTGCATTTTCCACTTCCGGACTGCACCCACCGGAGAACAACAACACAAGACTGAGGGAAAACAGACGGGCGGCGCCGGTCCATCGTGCAGGCGGTACTGGTCGCAAGGTCATAGTAGGACTCGCTATCGATCCTGTCAGGCAGGAATCCATTATTTGGTAAGGCCAAATAATGTTAGCAAAAGCACCGCAAGGAAGGAACAGGCACAAAAAAGCCGGGGCTGGCCCGGCTCAAAGAATGCATTGGTTTCCTGGCTATTCAGACTGCTATTCAGGCAGTAGCCCCAGCCAGAGCCGCCGCCTTCGCCCGTCTTTTGACCCGCGCATTGCGGCGCTTCTCGCGGCGCTGGTACCAGATATAGACACCGGTGATCGACAGCAGCAATGGCGACAGGCCCACCAGGCACCACAGGATCTTGCTCACCAAGCCGGCGAAGTTGCCAAAGTGCAGGCGACGGTAGCTGTCCACGATCACCGCCCCTACCGACGCATCGCGGATATCGTAGCTGAGCATATGCTCGCCGGTCTGAGCGTTATAGGTGACGTTACTCGCGTACTCGCTGATCAGCGGGTTGCCGGTGTGAACGTCGCCCCAGAAGGTGAAATTGGCACCGGGCTCCCAGGGAAATGAGATATAAGTGGTCTCAAAATTCTGGATGCGGTTACCGGTATCGTCCATCAGCCCCTGCAGGGAGAGGTCGTCGTTGTACAGACGCTCGGCCATCTTGTAGTGCTCGTGACCGTCCGCGTGCTCTGCCACCTCGTGGGCAAAATGGGTGATGTTCCACCAGGCACCGGTAAAGCCGAGAATCAGCAGGATGGGGGCACCGATGATGCCGGTCATTTTATGCAGGTCGGAAAAGTACACGATCATGCGCGCGTTCCAGCGCAGGGTGAAAAAGTTCTTCCAGAACTTGCGGTACAGAATAAAACCGGTAATTCCAAGCCCGCACAGCAGGATGGAGAAGACACTGCTGATGAGCATACCCCAGTCACCCAGCAGCAGGGTGTAGTGCAGATCGAGCAGCCAGTTGGTGAGGTCGTCGGTCAGGCCGGTGGGGCCGCGCAGCGGCTCGCCGGTGTACTGGTCCATCAGCGCAAAGGTCCACTCGTCGGTACCGTACTGCATGGTGTAGACCACATCCGCACGGTCCCGATCCTGGAACAGCGCCCAGCCGGTGACCTCATAATCCGGGAAGTTCTTGTGCATGGACGCTTCCAGCGCATCCAGGCTCAGGCGCTCGCGCCCGGCGGCATCCACCCGCACCAGGTCTGGCGCGAGCATAGTGTCGATCTCGTGTTTGAACACCAGAATGCTACCGGTGATACAGATAACCAGCAGCGGGACAAAGGCGGCCAGTGCCATCCAGCTGTGCAGTTTGAACAGGGTTTTATTCATGATTCTTGGTGTTAGAGCTCTAAACGGGCGCTTGCGCACAATTTAAATAACGGCGAAGGACACACTGGGCTGACCAATATGTAGATATCAACCTGGACGGCAGTCTAGCCCTCCACCCAATCAAATACAACGCATTCTCATTTAGCTTCTCGCAATCGAAGTCTGCCGTAAAATATATGCTGGCCCAAAGACAAAAGGGCCGGACAAACTTCTGGTTTGCACGGCCCCTTGGCGGATCATCAGACCAGGCTGGAGGTGTCAGAAGCTGTACTGGAAAGACACCTGGCCGTGACGGGGAGCCCCGTAAATGGCACCGTATGCAAGGCCTTCCACGTACTTCTCATCAAACAGGTTGTTGATATTGAGGCGCACCGTCGCCGCTTCGCTCACTTCATAGGATGCAAAAGCATCCGCACGGAAGAAGGCGTCCTGCTCGGCGTAGCTGCCGACAATGTCTGACTGCCAGCGACCGTTCACACCCACTCGCAGCTGCGGCACGGCATCCAGGCGAGTATCAAAACGTACCAGGGCGGTGGTGCGCGGTACCCACTCGTAGATGTCGTTGCCATCGGGGCCGGTCAGATCCAGATGGGTCAGCCCCACGGTGAGGTTGGTATTGTCGGTGACCTGCCCCACCGCTTCGATCTCGAAGCCTTCCGACTTGACGTCTTTGGGGGCGTACCAGGAAGTACCATCTATCTGGCCTGCGTAAGTCGCCAGGCCCTGCTGCTCTGCACTGAATACCGCGGCGGTGGTCAACAGGCGGTTGTCGAACCACTCGGCCTTAACACCCGCTTCCATATTCACACCTTTCATCGGGTCCAGATAGACACGGTTGATATCGGTCTGGTCCTGATTCTGGAAAATATCGGAGTAGGAAACGTAGCCGAGAATATTGTCGGTGAAATCGTAGGTCAGCCCCATATACGGGCTGGTCTCTTCGGTATCCGGGTAGTAGGTCTGGGACACACCACCGCCGTAGATAGAGCTACCTTCCCGCGCCAGCTTGATGGAGTTCACGCCCACGATCGCGTTGAGCGCGTCGGTGATGCTCAGGCGCGCGGCGGCGTACAGTCGGGTCAGCTCCTGTTCACCGGCAGACGCGGGAGACATATCTCCCCAGTCGGGTTCCGGGTAGTCTTTGCCACCGTGTGGAATTGGCAACGGCAGATAGAAAAATTCATCGGAAAATGCCGCCGATGCGGAAGCGGTTTCGCGCATGGAGTGGCTGAGGCCGGTGATCAGCGTGTGCTCCTGACCGAAGGCAGTGAAGGCACCGGAGAGGTTCACGTCCAGCAGATCATTGGTGCTGTCAGTAGCACCGCGATACGGCCAGCCGAGGGGACCAGTCCCATCTTCATTAATGTAACTGCCCCAGGCGTACAGGAGTTTGGACTGGGTTTCGTTCTCATGGCGGTTGTAGGTGAACTTGGCTTCCCAGCCCTCGGGCAGCTGGTGGGTATATTCAACAAATGCGGTTCTGGATTCGGTATCCCAGTAAGCCCATTCCGCCGCGGTGGACGTGGAGGTATCGAAGTCCGCCATGCTGCCGTCGGGGTAGAACAGGATCAACGATCCCCACATGGGAGAATCCTGCTTGTCATCGCGGATGGTCAGGCCCGCGGTCAGTACACCGTTGGTGCCAATCTGGCCGTCAACCACACCGTATACAGACAGCTTCTCATCGTGCTGGTCGCGGATATGGGAATCTTTGTCCTCGTAGGCAACAACCACACGACCGGCCCAGCTGCCATCTTCGGTCAGCACCTGGTTGTAATCTGCTGCGGCACGTTTGTAGCCGTAGGAGCCACCACGGAAATCGACGATGCCACCGGTTTCATTGGTAGGGCGCTTGCGCACATAGTTGATAGTGCCGGAGGCGTTGCCCACACCGGTCAGCAGGCCGTTGGCGCCGCGAATCAGCTCGATTTTTTCAAACAGGAAGGTATCCAGCTGTCCCACAACGGTGCCAAAGTCATTGGTCATCCCGAGACCATCCACCTGCGTCAGCTGGATCTCGAAACCGCGGGAGTTGTAGGTGGCGCGGTTGGTCTCGTACTGATCGACGTTTACCCCGGTGCTCAGCTCCAGCGCATCGTTGGCGCCGGTGACACCAAAGTCTTCCATCGTGCGCTGATCGACGATACTGATGGACTGGGGGGTGTCCTTGATGGCCAGCGCGAGGCCAGTGGCACCACGACTGACACGCTTTTCACGCACACCAACAACGGTCATTTCTTCGATCGACGTTGCCGCTTCGCCTTCCTCGGCCGCAATGGCGCTATTGGCCGCAGCCAGTGCAACAGCCAGCAGAGAGCCGGCGAAAATACGTTGATTTGATTGCATTATTGAGTCCCCAGGAACTACCCCTTGAATTTGGAACGCGAGTCTAAAGAACCACAACTCGTAATGCAATAGATTCTCATTTAGACTTTTCTGCAAACGTTCATTCAATAGGTCGAACGGCCTGTGTCATTGAATTGCCATCCGGCCGGTTTACTCTGCCGCCCTTTGGCTGAGGGAATAAGGGGATCACGTGGCAGCTGATCGCAAAAGCCTGCGCTGGGTTCTGCTGCACGGCATTGCCGCTATCGCGGTACTGTGCAGCCTGTTGACCGGCTTGCGCATTGCGAGCCTCGCGCGCCCGGAAGTCGCCCGCTTTGAAGAGCTGTTGCCTCAGGGAGAAGTAGTGGGACTGCACTTCCTCAGTGCCCTCGCGATCACTCTCGCTGCCGCGCTCTATGTCGGCCACCGTCTGCTCACCGCTTTTCGCGACGGCGCAACCCTGAGTTACCGGTTGCGCTCCCTCAGTGCCTGGCGCTGGCCAGGCTGGCATCGGGCTATTATCCGCGCTGGCTACCCCGTCTTGCTGCTGTCGCTGGCCAGTGGCTGGCTGCTATTTATAGGCACACAGTGGCATCTCCGCGACTGGCACTATCTGGGTGCCCTGGCGATGCTCTGCTACCTGGCACTGCACGCGGGGCTCTACCTGGCCCGCTGGGGGCGACATTCGCTGCTGCGTATCTGTCTCCCCCAGGGCGGGCAGCGCTCACACACTCGCCTGCTTGCGGGCGCAGGGACTCTCGCCCTCACACTGTTACTGTTTACCACCGGCTGGATTGCTACCGTCGACCAGAGCCAGCTGCCATTGCCTGTCACGCAGATACCATTGACTGACCCGCAACACCCTCCCATCGAAATCGACGGCCGCGCGAATGAACCCCAGTGGCAACGGGCCGCGCCCATTACCGTTTACACCGACGGCGGCGCCAACTTTGACGATGGCGCCACCGAGATCACGCTGCGTGCCCTGACCAACGGTGAAGAATTTTTTCTGTCGGCGCGCTGGCAAGATGCCACCCGCAGCCTAGTGCATTTGCCGTTATTGAAAACAGCAAATGGTTGGGAAGTGCAGCAACAGGGTTTTCACCATTTCGATGAAACCCGCCATTACGAAGACAAATTTGCAGTGCTGCTTTCTTCCAACTGCAGCTTTGGCGCCGCCGGCACCGCGCATCTGGGTCGCAAGCCACTATCCGATCGCCCCGCCAACTGGCACGGCAAAGGCTACCACTACAGCAGCGACGGGCAGCTGCACGACCTGTGGCACTGGAAAGCGGTGCGCACCAACGATATGTATCTCGCCGACGATAACTTTATCGGCCCGCCAGACCAGATGCGCCCAGGAGAGCGCCGCTACACCGCCGGTTACCAGCAGGACGGGAAAGAATCCGGCGCCTATGTGATGAACTGGCAGTGGTACAAACCCACCACCATCGTTCCCAAACGCCTGCCCGCAGATCCGATGCAACTGGCAGCGCTGCAAAACGATGACAGAGAAAACCTCAGAGAAAAGGCCGAATGGGTGATCCCCTGGTTTGACTACCAACCATACTCCGCCGCGCAGGATGCACGCTTCCCCGAAGGTACCCGGATGCCTTCGGTGATGTACAACTCCAACCGCTTCGAAGGCGACCGTGCCGATGTACGTGCCCGCGGCGAATGGAAAGATGGCTACTGGAACCTGGAAATGGCGCGCAAACGGGTTACCGGCTCGGCCCTGGATGCCCCCATTGCAGAGGGCACCTGTCTGTGGGTTTCGGCGTTTGACCGCTCCCAGATAGCCCACACCCGTCATACCCGCGCCCTCCGCCTGCAGTTTTCCGCGGAGCCCCTCCAATGAAAATCTGGCAACGCTCACTGATTCTGCTTTTACTGCCCTCCAGCGCACTGCTGACCACCGCGCTGCACCAGCCGCAAGATCCCAGGCCCGCCCCATACCATTTCACAAAAATTGATGCTTCCGGTGGGCCGCTGCCGATCTGGTCCGGCCCCTGGTCTTGTGTGTGCGACCACCGCAGCGGGCTTTTATGGGAAGTGAAAACCGACAGCGAAAATATTCACGACGGCCTCTGGACTTACTCCTGGTACGACAATTCCTGGGCTGACGTGCCTGACAACGATCAATTTACTGCCCAGCCCGCTGCTCACAGAGGGGCTCCCACAACCATCGGCACCCCGAATAACGGCGACTGTTACTTTGAGGAAGAGCGCTGCGATACCGCCGACCTGATCCGGCGCACCCGCGAAGAAAAATTATGTGGCGTTCAGGACTGGCGACTGCCCACTGCTGCCGAACTGCAAACACTAATCTACACAGATGCAAAAGCCGGCCAGCCCACCATCGATACTGCGTTCTTTCCAAAAACCAAACGCGGTGATTATTGGACTTCCGAGCAAGATGAATCGTTACAGACCGTTTACAACTATTTGAAGTCCGGCGCGGTGGCGGTCAGCTTTGTGGATGGGCAACCCATCACAATTCCACACCGCAATGCAGCCTTTGTGCGCCTCGTTTCCGACAATTCAAAAAGCTGTCACTAATCCCCTGCACACTGACTGCGCTGTATTTTTTCGTTCTTCTGATTTCCATTTATTTTCTTTCTATAAAAACCTGGACAGGAAAACCCATGAAACAGTTTCTGGGAAGTAACCCTATTCGCTTGGCTGGCTCCGCGAGCCTGCTGATGGCCCTGTGCGCGGCAGACGCCAGTGCCGCCACCAAACACCACCGTCTGGTTTGGGACACCGACGGCCGCACCAGCGCGGTGATTGGCTTCTCCCCCGATGGCAACAGCACGAATCCGTATGTGAGTTACGGCTACTCCACCAATGAAAGCAGCTGGAGCAGTGCCGCTGTGGACGCCAGCTACACCTTCGATGGCAGTATCGACAGCAGCTTTGTGCGCCTAGAAAATCTTTCCGCCGATTCCGATGTGTTCTTCCGCGTGTGTGACCAGGATGGCTGTGGCGATCGTTTCTGGTTCAAGACTGCCCCAAACGATAACTCCCCGTTTGTAGTAATTGCCGGCGGTGACACCCGCACCGGTCACACCAACCGTCGCCAGGGCAACCAACTGCTGGCAAAAATCCGCCCGCTTGCGGTCATGCACGGTGGTGACTTCACCGATGCCAACAGCGCCTCACAGATGAGCGCTTTTCTGGAAGACTGGGAACTCACCTACTCCAGTGACACCATCGATGGAGTAAGCTATAAACGGATCTATCCACTGATCCCCACCCATGGCAACCACGAAGACGATAACTACTCCACCCTGTGTCAGGTATTCGGAGCGGACTTCAATGGCGACGGTAACTGTAACCCCAGCGATACCTACGGCGCGGTGCAGATTTCTCCACTGCTGCGGGTATATACCCTGAACAGCCAGTTTAAAAACAGCGGCTGGTCTTCCTATGCCTCCGCCATGAACAACTGGCTGCAGAGTGATCTCGCCAGCTACGGCAGCAGCGCCCAATGGCGCTTTGCCCAGTACCACAAACCCATGTTCCCCCACTACACCGGTAAATCCGACAATGTGATTCTGCACAGCTGGTGGGCGCAAAACTTCTACGACTACGCCATGAACCTGGTGGTGGAGTCCGACACTCATATGACCAAACTCACCCAGTCGGTAGCGCCCAGCGGTAACGGTTTTACCACCGCATCCAACGGCGGCACCGTATATGTAGGTGAAGGCAGCTGGGGGGCACCGGCGCGCTCCGCCAACGACCCCAAATCCTGGACCATCGATCTCGCCAGTATTCAGCAGTTTAAGGTGATTCAGGTAAGCCCCAGTGAACTGACCGTGCGCACTGCGCAGTTCAATACCTCCGCCGGCTCCCTGAGCCGCGCCGACCGTGCCGCCGATCCCCTGGCACTGCCCGCCAACGTCAACTGGTGGAGTGCCAACCAGGTAGGCGAAGCCATGACCCTGGTGCGCAATAGCAGCAATCGCAGTGTGATCAGCGGCGGTAGTTCATCAAGCAGTTCCTCAAGTAGTTCGTCGGGCAGTTCATCGAGCGGCGGCTCCGGCGGCAATGCGATCAACATGGCGGTCACCGACGATGTATTTGTCACCGCAAACCAGACCGGCACCAATTACGATGGCAGCAATGAAGGTCTGCTCGCGGACGGTTCCGACTCGACTTACGGGCAGATGATGACGCTGCTGAAATTCGACCTGGACGAAGTGGCCAGCTGCAGCAATTTCAGCAACCTGACTCTGGAAGTGAACGTCACCAATTATTCCAACAGCAGCTTTGGCGTATTCCTGGCCAACAGCAACTGGCAGGAAGAATCCGCAACCTGGAGCAATATCGGCGGCAGTGGCATTCAGGGTACCCAGCTCGCGACCTTCACTCCCTCTTCTACCGGTCTGCGCCAGATCAGCCTGTCCGGCGGTGCGGTAGAGAGCTGGTTGAGCGGCAACAATACCGGCCTGGTGATTGCGTCGCTCGGTGGCAGCGACGGTGTGGACATGAACTCGAAAGAGACCGGTGTCGCCCCGGTGCTGACAGTAAACGCAGAGTGCAGCGGTTCCGGCAGCTCTTCCAGCAGTTCATCGGGCTCTGGTTCAGGTTCGGGCAGCTCATCGGGCTCTGGCAGCACCCAGCAGTTCGTGCAGGCGGCATCTGATGACGTATTTGTAAGTTCCGGCCGTAGCGGTAGCAATTATGACGGCGACAGCGACGGTCTTCTGGCTGATGGCAGCGACCGCTACTACGGCGAACTGTATACCCTGATCAAGTTTGATCTGAGCGGCGTGGAAAACTGCAGCAACTTCTCCCGGGCCATGCTGGAACTGAATGTCACCGACCGCTCCGGCAATACCTATGGCGTGTACCGCGCCGCATCCAACTGGCAGGAAGGCAGTGCCACCTGGAACAGTGTCGGCGGCAGCGCCATGCTCGGTAACCAGCTGACCACCTTCGTGCCCAGCTCCACCGGCACCCGGCAGATTGACCTGCTGTCTTCCGGCATTGTGGAAACCTGGCTGGCCGGCGCCAATACCGGTCTGGTAATTGCTCCTAACAATGGCAGCAACGGTGTGGATATGACCTCCAAAGAGACCGGTCAGGGCCCGCTGTTGCGACTGGAAGCGACCTGTAGCAATTAATCTGCGGCATGGCTTTCCGCCTTTCATAAAAAAGGGGGCTTCCGGATCGGAAGCCCCCTTTTTTACACCACAAGCGTGTTATTCCGATGCCTTCAGAGTGCGATCAAAAAAGTCCTTCATCATCTGATGCCAGTGCTTACGGGTTTCCTTGCCGCGCAGGCTGTGCTTTTTGCCGGGATAAGTCATCAGTTCAAACTGCTGACCGTTGTCCTGCAACTGCTTGATCAGTTTGGTGGTGTTGGTAAACAGCACATTGTCATCCGCCATGCCGTGATAAATCAGCAGTGGGCCTTTCAGATCCTTGGCATAGGGAAAGACCGACGCTGCCTCATAGGCTTCCGGCACCTGATTCGGGTTGCCCATATAGCGCTCGGTATAGTGGGTATCGTACAGCCCCCAGTCGGTCACCGGCGCACCAGAAATACCGGCCTTAAAATAATCCCCGGTCTTGAACATGGTCATCAGCGCCATATAGCCGCCATAGCTGTGGCCGTAAACACCAATGCGGTCCGGATCTACAAACGGCAGTGAGCGCAGGAATTTCACCCCGGTCACCTGATCTTCCACTTCCACGCCGCCCATTTTTTTGAAGATGGGATCTTCAAATTTTTTGCCGCGATTCGCGGAACCGCGGTTATCCAGCGTGAAAACCACATAACCCTGCTGGGCCATAAACTGGTTGAAGGGCCTGTCCCAGCTGTTGGTAACCAGCTGCGCGTGGGGGCCGCCGTACAGGAATACCATGGTCGGGTAGGACTTCTTGGGATCAAAGCCCGCGGGCTTGTATAAGCGGTAATAAAGCGTGTGCCCTTCCGGTGCCTCAATTTGACCAAACTCCGGCTCGATCCAGTCACTCATATACGGGTACAGCGGGTGGTCTTTCTCCACCTTGTTTTCCTGCAGCCAGGTCACGCGCTTGCCATCGGTACCGTGCAGGCTAACCTGAGCCGGTGTGCTTGGATTGGAGTAGGTATCGATATAGCCAGAGGCATCAGCGGCAAATTTGATGCTGTGCATGCCGGCGCGGGAGGAGATTTTTTCAATCTTGCCGCTGCCGTTCAGGTCGGTCACATACAGGTGGCGCTCCAGCGGCGTGTCTTTGCGACCGGAGAAATAGACATTGCCGGATTTCTCGTCCAGCGCTTCCAGTTCGTCGATAGCCCAGTCACCACGAGTTAGCTGCGCCAGTTGTTTGCCGGAAAAATCATACAGGTAAAGGTGCTTGAAACCGTCCTTTTCCGACGCCCAGATAAAGCGGTCGCTGTCTTTCAGAAAGCGCAGGTCGTGGAACAGGTTCACCCAGGTATCGCTGGTTTCCACCAGTGCGTTGCGGGTCTTGCCGCTGGGGATATCCACAAAGCGCAGTTCCAGTCTGTTCTGGCTGCGGTTCTGCCATTGGTAGGAAAGCAGGTTATCCCGCGCCCATTTCACCCGCGCAATATAGATATCTTCGTCTTTGCCGAGATCCAGCCACTGGGTTTTTCCGCTGGCGAGATCCAGCACACCCAGTTTGATTTTTACATTGGAGCGGCCGGCAGCAGGGTAGCGCTGCTTGATCATATCGATGCGATCCGCATAGATCTCGCTGCGGGTAACTTCATCCACCGGACTCTCATCCACCTGGAGGAAAGCGATGCGCCTTTCATCCGGCGACCACCAGTAACCGGTCATGCGGTCCATTTCTTCCTGGGCGACGAATTCCGCCATTCCGTTTTTGATCGGGCCCTTACCATCACTGGTCAGTTGACGTTCCTTACCGCTCTCCAGGTCTACCACAAAAATATTCTGGTCGCGTATAAACGAAACAAAATTACCTTTGGGCGACACCCGCACATCGGTTTCAAAGGCTTCGGTTTCCGTCAGGCGTCTGGACTTCCCGGCATCCAGGGAGTAATAAAAGACATCACCGGCCAGAGGAAATAACAGTGACCGGCCATCTTTAGACCAGCTGTACTCCATGATACCGCTGCCAAAAATCCGCTGGCGCTCGCGCCGTGCCTTTTCTTCATCGGAAAGATTTTCTTCGCCACTGTGAAGCGTATCGGAATCCACCAGCATACGGGTTTCACCGTCACTCAGGCGGTACTCCCACAGATCGTAGCGGTTGTAATCTTCCTCGCGACCTTTAAGAAAAGTGACCCGACTGCCGTCCGGGGAGTACTGCAAAGCGCGAGGGCTTATACCGCTCAAGGCGGGATCGGAGAAGATTCGGTCGATCGTGAGCTGCTCGGCAGCGCAAAATCCCGAGAAAACAGACAAAACCAGAGGAACAGCTAATCGTTTCATAATCATCAAGGTCGCCACGTGAACCATCCACCAAAACTGGCGGTAAAAATGACATAAATCCATGGGAATTAGTAGCCAGGAGGCGATGAAACCGGCATTCAGCAGGTTCAGCGTCACGCTCACGTAAAAATTTCACACAGGTCTGAAAAATCTACCACTGACCTTTCCCGGTACAGACAGAAATTTATCCGCAATTTTGCGCAAAGCAAGGCACATTGCCGCCTGGCGAGAATTGGCACGGTGTTTGCGAAACCTCCATCGACACACAGCCATGCACTGCACCCATACGGAGATACGACATGCTTGGATGGTCTATTGCCTTTCTCATTATTGCCCTGATAGCGGCGCTATTCGGATTTACCGGTATCGCCAGCGCCTCAGCCGGTATTGCGAAGGTCATCTTTTTTATCTTTATCGTCCTGTGGCTAATTGCACTGGCCGCAAACGCCATTCGCGGCCGGGGCCCGAAGCCTTAACAGGCCGCACTCTTGACCTATAAATCTGACTATTGATTTCAACCAAGGAGCAAACCTATGAAAATCTTCAAGAATGCTTTTTTTATGGTACTGGCCATTACCGCAGCCATGAGCCTGGCAGCCTGCAGTGAAGAGAAAGATGCGGAGTCGATCGGAGAAACCATCGACGAGACGGTCACTGATACAGGAAACGCGATTGAAGACACCTGTGAAGATATGAAAGAGGAAGCAAATGCGGAAGATACCGACTGCTAACCGTTGGACCCGAAAACAATTTTCGGCCAGAAAAAAGGGAGCGCATTGCGCTCCCTTTTTTAAGGTTGAGATAAAAGGCTGAGCTGAACAAAGCTACTCGCCATTCAATGAATCAATCACCGATTGCGCACTGGCGTCGCTGCCAGCTTTCTCGTATTTCTCCAGCTTGTTGTACAGCGTTTTCACACTGATCCCAAGCTGCTCTGCGGTCTCCGTTTTATTGCCATCGTTCTGCTCAAGAGTGCGTTCAATTGCCACCTGTTCGAGCACATCTAACGGCACACCTGCGGGCACCTGCGTTGTCACCGAAGCCGGGCTCTGCTCCCCATCAACCTCTCCAAGAATAATATGCTGAGGCTCTATGACATTTTCGGCAAGAATAAATGCGCGCTCGACACAGTATTTGAGCTCCCGCACATTTCCGGGCCACCGGTGTTGTGCCAGCAGTTTCAGAGCCTCCGCACTGAACACCTTGGCAGTGTCTTCCTCACTATTGCGATACACCAGGAAATGTTGAGCCAGGCCCGTAATATCGTCACCGCGATCGCGCAGCGGCGGGACGCGAATAGGAAACTGGCAAAGTCTGAAATAGAGGTCCTCGCGAAAAATGCCCTCATTGACCGCCGCCTCGGGGTCACGGTTTGTCGCCGAGACCACGCGCACGTCGGTTTTCCGCAGCTGGCTGCTGCCCAGAGGACGATACTCACCGGTCTCGAGCACCCGAAGTAACTTGACCTGATGTTCGAGTGACATTTCTGTCACCTCATCAAGAAACAGCGTGCCTCCCTCGGCCTGTGCGAACAATCCATCGTGGGCTTTATGGGCACCGGTAAATGCCCCTCTGGCATGGCCAAATAACTCGCTCTCAACCAGTTCAGGGCTCAGGGCACCACAGTTGACAGCCACAAACGGAGCCAACGAGCGACCACTGGCCTGGTGCAGTGTATTGGCCACCAGCTCTTTACCGACGCCGCTCTCCCCCACCACCATGACATTCGCCTCGGAACCTGCCACCTTCCGCAGAGTCCGATAAAGTTTGCGCATGGGGCGTGCGGACCCCACCAACAGACCGTACTGATCCAGTTGGCTGCTGACCGGTCTCTCCTGAGGCTCCGACTCGACATCCAGCTCAGACACGATCTCTGCGATTGCCTCTCCGATATCTTCCGCATCGTAAGGCTGCCGGAAATGAAAGCCACCAGACCGCGAGGTCGCCTTATCGAGTGCCTCATTGGGGGTACCGTCACTGAGAAAGAGGTATTCGCACTCTGCCAGAGTATGGGATTCCGCAAGCGGCCACAGCGCATCAATATCGCACTCAGCGGTGTCAACAACCGCCAGGTCATAGCAATTGGCGAGCAATGCATCCAGCCACTTGTCGTCATCGCTAAAGTCATCTTTTGCGAGGGGGCTTTCCAGTGAGCCGATTACCCGCTCACGGATGGCCGCGTCCTTGATTCTCAGAAATACACGTCTCCGGCTCATTCCCAGTTCCTTATAAAGTCAACATATGAATGCTCAACAACAGTAACGCCAGAGCGCAAGGCCCCACTGGCACGGGGATTGAATTGTATCACCATGTAAACGCGAATGTTTTCGCACTCGCTCTACCCTCACTCGGTAGCGAGGACGAACAGGAGGACATTGTGGCCAACCAGAAATTTTCGAATTCCCCGTTAAAATCCGATTATCCGTCGGTTATTTTCCGCAGAATGGCGGAACTACATCACACAAGTACCCATGCAGCCAGGTTTTACGGTTCCCGGCTCAGCCCCAGCTTGGACTATCCACTACGAAAATGTTTCCAGAACCTGAAAAATTTACATGGCAACCTGAAAAATATTCTATCCGCGGAGTTACGAGCACATACGCAACACCACGCTTCAGGCCGAGACAAATCGTCCCTGGAGACTGACTCGAGAGCCACGGAGATCGCTCTGCGCTACCGCTCTCTTTCCCTACTGGTCCCCAAGCCCGGACCGGACCTGATTGACTACCTGGTTACCACGGAACGCCGTCAGAAGCGCTTACACCGGGAGTTACTCGAAGAACTGGGTGACGCGTCGCTGAAGATTTCGATCTCCGCGCAGACAGCGATGTTACAGGTCACCATAGATCGAATGGCCGCCTTTGCCGCGCACAATTAAGTCGGTGACAGGCGAAAATTTTAAATTGGCATGGTGGTTGCAATTATCCGGTCGTCAACAGCAAAAAAGGATCTCAGAAATGCAACGTCATATTCACTTTTCCAAATCCGCTCTGTTCTCTGCCATCGCTGGTGCAGCCCTGGGCATGTCAGCGTTAACTCATGCAGAAGACAGTGCAGAAAAAAGTGCTGTGAGTGATGCCTGGCTCGACGGAAAAGCAGAAACTGTTCTGTTGCTGAATGAAAATCTTAACAACTTCACGATCAACACCGACGTCTCCGATGGCGTAGTGTTACTCACTGGTGAAGTGGAGAGCAATGTAGACCGACGTCTTGCGGAAGAATTGATTTCCAGCGTAGACGGTGTGAAAAGCGTGGAGAATAAACTGAGTATCGCCAACAATGAACCGATTGGTGAAAAAATCAATCGTGAGTATGTCGATGCAAAAATCGCCACGGTTGTGAAGACGCGACTGCTGATGGATCGAGAAGTAGCTGGTACGGATATCGATGTTACCTCGAAAAACGGCACCATCATTCTACGTGGCTTAGTTCAATCCGGGGCGGAAAAAGATCTGGCAGAAGCGATTGCGCGCAACACCAATGATGTGGACAAGGTGGAGAACAAACTGAAAGTTTCCGGCTAACCTGCACGACTACCCCATTTCTCACAGGATCTCCTGCAGACACATTGTGGCTCCCCCAAGCCACAACCATCCGTTGGCCGGTTCCCCACCGGCCCTTTTTTATTCTGCGGAAGGCGCAACGGCTGCCTCAGTCACTTCCCTCTCGCTACGCGAACATAAATAGCTTGTGACAACCCCGCAAACCAGCGCTGCAGCTACGGCCGGAATAATCGGATTCCCCCAAAAACTATTAGCCGTTGCCAGCACCAACATTGAGACAATGGAGCCAGCCAACAGGGATGCCAGGGCGCCCTGCCAGCTATATAGGGGCCAGAAGCGCCCCAGCAATCCGCAGGCGAACAGTCCCGCCATCACTGTAGAAATCATTTTACTGATATATCCGATCAGGTCATCGGACATCATCGCCAGCGCCAACGCAATACCGATAACAACCAGCAATCCAATACGTGACTGTCGCAACCCACCACTCGCTTCTTGCGGCGGAGTCTTTCTTATGTCGCGTACCAGTACGGTTACACCGGCAATGGCATCGGAACTAGCACTGGACATGGTGGCCGACAAACCCGCCAGCAATACCACCACACCGATGCCCAGCGGAAGCACTTCGATCGCGAGATAGGGGAAGGCGAAGTTACGATTTTCCAGGGCGGGATTCAGTACGAAGGCGCAGATACCGATAAGTGCCGGTATCAGAGAAAAGAACAGGTAAAGACCACCGGAAATATAAAACGACTTGCGCACCGAGCCGACGCTGCGTGCGGAATAAATACGCTGACGGAAAGATGGTGTGGCCAGCACACCAACGGCAATAACGGTAACCAGGGAAAGTGCCGGCAGGAATGCCATCGGCTGTGCTTGTTCAACGGCGCGCTGGGATTCCATAACTACTTCCCAACCACCCACGGTGTGCACCGCAAACACTCCCATCAGCAGGAACCCGGCAAACAGCACCAGAGCCTGCAGGGTATCGGTCCACACCACCGCGTGGTAACCACCCACGATCACAAAAACTCCAAAGCCCGCGGCGACCAGCAGTTTTGCCAGTTGCAGGTCGATACCGGTAATCCAGGCAAGGTACAGGCTTCCCCCCAGGATATGCGCGCCGAGCCAGCCCAGGCAGGCCAGCAGAATCAATAGGGCTACTACCTTGTTTACCAGCGGGTGATTACCCACATAGGAGGCCAGCTCTTCACTCATGGTGGAAAAGCCCCGGGCCCGTGCAGGAGCGAAGAGCAAGCCAAGCAGCAGAATTCCCACCGCACCGCCGATACCATACAGGGCCCCGGCCCAGCCATTGGCATAGCCAAAGCCTACCGCGCCCATGGAGGAACCGGTGCCGACCATGGTGGCAACGGTGGTGCCGATGGTCAGAAAGATCGGCAGGCTGCGACCGGCGAGCAGGAAGTCGTCCTCATCAGTGCTGCGCCGGGAGGCGAACCAGCCAACGGCGATCAGGAAAACGATATAGAGGCCGAAGGCCCCCAGGAAAATACTGGCATTCATACTGAAAAATTATTTTTATTGAACGCGAATTGTTGGATTATTTTTTTACTACTTTGACAACCCTGATATTTAACTCAGGGTTTTGGCTGTTTGTAACACACTATGCCAACTTCTACTTTGCAGTCTACTACCAGGTCGCATACAGAGCAGATTCGCGCGGGTGGATGATCTCCGAAATTTTCTTTGAAGACTTTATTAAAAGACTGAAAGTATCTCGCGTCGGTAAGAATCACCGTCACATGGATCACATCCGCGGCGCTGTAGCCAGCCTTGTCCATAATCGCAAAGCAGTTGTCGATGGCGAGCTGGGACTGCTCCACAATCCCTCCTTCCACCACTTCCCCATCGCGCATCGGCGTCTGGCCCGACACATAGAGAAAACCACCGGCCTCTACCGCACTGGAAAATGGCAAATGCTGGCCACCCGTGCCCGTTCCACCTTCGGCGCCGAATCTCTGAATCATGATTACTACCCTTGTTGAAAATTTAGTGGTACATGTCAAAGCAATTTCAGTGGCGGTGGATTACCGGGTGAAGACTTTCGGGACCGCTGTGAACCCATCCCTGGGCGCTGCGGCGCAAACATCCTGTTTGCGACGCTCCCAAAAGTCTTCACCCGGTACTCCACCTTCACGCCCAACCAATCACTTCGAAAGCGGAAGCAAGGTCAAGCTTACGAAGTGCAGGGCTCCGAATTCTAGGCAGAGCGTCGGGTAGGGCTTTTTGAAAGCGTCGGCAACAGGGATGTATTCACAGCGGTTTCAAAAAGCCCTACCCGATGATCTGCCGCCACCACACGAGAACAGAGCACCACAGAGTCCGAACCAGCCACCGCAACTAATCGCGAAACAAAAAGGCCCCACTCCGGCTGTCATGAACAACACCGCCGGAGTAGGCACAAACCCCGTTTACCCACACCCGGGATATTCCCTGCGCCGGACGCTGCGGTTGTGCATAACTCGCCATGGATTCCAGCGCGGCGTAATCGAACAGCACCAGATCCGCGCAATACCCTTCGCGAATAAACCCGCGATTCGCCAGGCCAAAATTGGTCGCGGAAAGTCCGCTCATTTTGTGCACCGCCTGTGGCAGGTCGAACAAGCCGAGATCGCGGCCGTAGTGGGCGAGCACCCGCGGGAAGGCACCCCACAAACGTGGGTGAGGATGGGGATCGTTGGGGAGACCGTCGGAGCCGACCATGGTGAGGGGGTGCTTGAGAATGTTTTTTACATCCTCATCGCTCATGCAGTGATACACCGCACCGGCGGGCATCAGCTTTTCCGCGGCCTCAAAGTTGGACAGATTCCACTCACGTGCGATTTCCGCCAGCGAGCGGCCACCCTGCTCGGGAAATGGCTCGGACCAGGTAATAAACACTTCCACATCGTCGGTGACCTGCGCCAGATCCAGGGTGCTGGAGCTGGCGGTGTAGGGGTAACAGTCGCAGGCAACCTGCTGATACTCGGCGGCAGCTTCCAGGGTTCCCAGCACTTCTTCGCTGCGCCCCCAGTTACCGCGCCCGGCGCATTTCAGGTGGGAAACAATCAGTGGTACCCGATGTTCCCGGGCAGTCATCAATGCCTCGTCCATCGCTTCCAGAATGCGATCGAACTCGGTGCGCAGATGGGTGGTGTACACGCCGCCCTGCTCTGCGAGCTCCGCAACCATTTCCAGAACTTCGGCCGTATCCGCACACTTGGCGCTGCCGTAGGCGAGGCCGGAACTGAGTCCGATGGCGCCCTGCTGCAGGGCACCGCGCAATTGCGCGCGCATGGCGGTGAGTTCTGATTCGGTGGCGGTGCGCTGCAGGTCATCCATATGGTTGTTGCGCAGGGAGGTATGGCCTACCAGTGCCGCCACATTCACATTGGGGCTGGATTTTTGCACCGCGCGGGCGTAATCGGAAAACTGCGGGTAGGCGAAGCGATTGCGATCGCCCAGCAGATTCAATGGATCGGGCGGATCGCTTTGCAGGGTAACGGGGCTGGCACTGATGCCGCAGTTGCCAACGATCACCGTGGTAACCCCCTGGCTGATTTTGGCAGGCACCTGCGGATTGTGGATAACTTCGAGGTCGTCGTGGGTGTGGACGTCGATAAAACCGGGAGCGAGGTACAGGCCTTCGGCCTCGATAATTTCTCGCGCAGTGTCTGTGATAGTGCCGGGCTCGGCGATGCGCTGGATACGGCCATTGGCAAGGGCAATGTCGGCGGTAAAAATGGCAGTACCGCTGCCGTCGACAACCGAGCCCTTGCGAATCACCGTATCGTACATCATTCCATTTCCTTTCGGTCCCAGCAGGCTGCTAGTCTCCCAGCGGCAAGCGATCCTCGCCGTGCTTGTGACTGTCGAGCGTATGCTTGAGACGCCGCAACGTCTCACGGCTTTTGCGTTTTTGTTTAACCGCCAGCTCGGTGGCCAGCACATCGATCGCGGCCAGCATCACGTAGCGCGCCGCGGTCGGTTTGAAAATGTAATCGGTTTCCAGAGGTTCCATCGGCACCAGGTGGTGCAGAATTTTCGCCAGTGGCGAATCCGCAACGGTGACGCCCAGTGTGGTTGCGCCGTACTCCCGCGCAATCTCCGCCGCTTCCTGCACATCCGGGCTGTAACCGCCCATGGAAAGACACAGCACCACATCGTTGTTGTCGATGGTGGACGCCGCCATGCGCATCAGCATGGGATCCGAGTAGGCAGTGGCCGGAAAACCCAGGCGGAAAAACCGGTGCTGACATTCCTGAGCCAGCACGGTGGAGCCGCCACCCACCCCAAAAATCAGAATCTGACGGGCCTTTACCAGAGCCTCTACCGCGGGCTCGATCACCGCCTCGGTAATCAGCCGCGCATTGTGATCCAGTGCCGCCTTGATCTCGTCGTAAACGCCATAGTTGGCACCGGGCTCTGCCTTTACCTCGGTGTAGAACCGCTGCCCTACCGCCAGCGCCTGGGCAAGACGCAATTTCAGGTCGCGTACATTCTTGCAGCCCACCGCTTTGGCAAAGCGGGTAATGGTGGCCTCGCTCACGCTCGCTTTATCCGCGAGCTCACTGATACTCGCGTGGGCGGCAAAGCCGATATCGTCCATCACCAGGCGCGCGATCTTCTGCTCGGCATCGCGCAATTGGCCATAATGGGCGTTGATCTTCGAAACAATATCCGGTTCGTGACTCACGGCAGGGTTCCTGTTTTCCTGGTGTTCTTTAGGCCGCACGCTGCGACACTTAGAAACGACTCTTTGATGCGCCCCATTTGAAACGGATAGGGATGTTACTGAACTCGGTGCAGTATATGTATCGTGTTTGTTACTTTCAATACTGCATTTAAATATGTGATACTTTCTACCATAGATTCTTCACTGTTTTGAGACGGAGTTGGCCCATGAGCGCCGAACCCAAAGATCAGCAATATTCCCCAGCTGCCAACCTGCTGCGTGAGGAAATCCCCCTGCCCGCAGCGGTCCTCTACCGCTCGCGCCTGGAGCACAACCTGCAGTGGATGCAGTCATTTGCCGACCAGCGCGGGGTAAAGCTGGCCCCCCACGGCAAAACCACCATGACCCCGGCACTGTTCCGCATGCAGCTGGCCGCAGGTGCCTGGGGTATGACCCTTGCCAACCCGCAGCAGGCAAGGGCAGCGGCAGAAGCCGGGGCAACCCGGATACTGATGGCCAACCAGCTGGTTGGCCGGGCAAATATGCAGCTGGCAAGTGACTTACTGCGGGATTACCCACAGCTGGATTTCTATTGCCTGGTGGACTCCACAAACAATATCCGCCAGCTGGGAGAATTTTTCGGCTCCACTAAGCAGCCACTGAAAGTACTGATTGAAGTCGGCGTGCCCGGGGGGCGCACCGGCTGCCGCAATACCGAAGATGTGAATGCGCTGTGTGAGGAGCTTAAACGCTGGCCCCAGTTGCAGCTGGCGGGTGTGGAAACCTACGAGGGACTCATCCATGGAGAAAACGCGGAAGCGCGTGTGACCGAACACCTGAAAATGGTGCGCGATATTTGCCTGTCACTGCTCAAGCGAGAAGAGTTTGCCACCGAAACGGTCATTCTGAGCGGAGCGGGTTCCGCCTGGTACGATCTGGTGGCCGAGGTATTTACCGATCACAAGGCGCCGCGCATCCTGCCGGTACTGCGCCCGGGCTGTTACCTCACCCATGACCGGGGCATTTATGAGGAAGCACAGGCCGCGGTGATGGCGAGGCTGGGCGAGCACTGTTGCCCAAGCGGGGATTTGCAATCGAGCCTGGAAGTCTGGGCCTATGTGCAATCGCTGCCGGAACGGGGCATGGCGATTCTAAATTTCGGCAAGCGCGACGCCGCTTATGACGCGGGATTGCCGCGGCCGGAATTGCACTTTCGCCCGGGCCGGGACACAACCCCGCATACAATCACGGAAGACTGGCGGCTTACCAACATCATGGACCAGCACGCCATGCTGCAGATTCCCCGGGACGCCGATCTTCAGGTGGGCGATATACTCGCGCTCTCCACCTCGCACCCCTGCCTCACGTTCGACAAGTGGCGCCAGGTACTGATCATCGACGATGATTACAACCTGCTGGAAACGGCGGAAACCTGTTTCTAATCATCACAACAAGAATAAAAAAAGATATGGGAAATCTATTGTTCAAGGTCAGCGCACTGACAGGTCTGGCTCTCGCATTGGCCACCCCGATTGGTAGCGCTGAATCTACAGGCCGCGGGGAAGTCAAACTACTCACGCCATTGATGCCCTACCCCCGCCAGATCCAGCCAGTTTCCGCCGACCCGATGCAACTGGATGCGAATAGCCAGCTCTGCTTTGCGCACGCAGCCTCTCCTAAACTGATCGCGGCCACCGAGCGTTTCCGCGCGCAGCTGCAGCGCCAGCGCAATATCGCATTGCAGGCTGCCGTCGACTGCAAAAAAATCGCGGACAATAACGCGGCGGCACGGATCGAAATCGCCTTTGAAGGCAAACCGCAACGCATTGATGAAAACACGCTGGCGGCACTCGACGTCAACCGCGAGTTTTACCGCTTGCACATTGAGGCGGACAAGGTGCGGCTGAGTGCCCACAGCGACACTGGACTGCTTCACGGCCTGCAAACGCTCTCACAATTGAGCGGCGTCGGGGAGACCGCATCGAGCACAAACGACATTAGCTTGCCGGCCGTCGAGATTGTCGACTACCCGCGATTCCGTTGGCGCGGAGTGCTGCTGGACTCCTCACGCCACTTCCTTTCGGTCGACACCATCAAACGCCAACTGGACGGCATGGCGGCGGCCAAGCTGAATGTCTTCCACTGGCACCTGACCGACGATCAGGGCTGGCGCCTGGAAAGTCGCGCCTATCCGAAACTTCACCAGACAGCGCCCGGCGGCAACTTCTATACGTGGGAACAGGTGCGGGAAATCGTCGCCTACGCCGCCGAGCGCGGCATCGTTGTAGTACCGGAAATCGATATGCCCGGCCACGCCAGTGCCATTGCCGTCGCCTATCCGGAATTGATGTCTGCGCCCGGGCCCTACCAGCCGGAAGACCGCTGGGGCGTGCACAAGCCGCTGCTCAATCCCGCCAACCCGGCGGTGTACACCTTTGCTGAAAAAATTCTCGGGGAAGTCGCCGACCTGTTTCCGTTCGAATATGTACATATCGGCGGGGACGAGGTGGACCCGGAGCACTGGGAACAGAACCCGCAGATACAGCGCTACATGGAGGAACACGAACTTGGCGACAGCCACGCACTGCACAATTACTTCAACAGCCGGCTGGCAGAGATTCTGAAAGGGCTCCACCGCAAGATGATCGGCTGGGATGAAACCCTGCACCCGGATCTGGCACCTACGGCCGCGGTACAGTCCTGGCGCGGTCCGGATGCGCTGGGTGAGATTGCCCGCGCCGGACACTACGGCATTCTGTCCACAGGCTTCTATGTGGACCAGCCCCAGTACACCAGTTACCACTACCGCAATAACATTATCCCCGCGCCACTGAAATTTGATGCCATTCAGCCCGGGGAGAAGTGGCAGACCTGGCAGTTCGAAGCACCGCGCAAACGGGGCAGCGCGGTTACCGGATCTTTTACCATTGTGGAATCCTCTAGCGGCGAGCTGCGCGGGGTGATGGTATTCAATGGCAAACAACCCGCGATTCTGCACCAGGTCAGGCGTACCGGCCCCTACACCTACTTCCGGTTGGACACCTGGATGGGCCCGCTGCGCGCGCGAGTGAACCTGCAGAACGAAACTCTGCGCGGTGAATTTATTGTGGGTAACGCACCCTACCACCCAAAGGGTGAATTGATTGCCAGCAACAGCCAGGAGAGTAAAGTCCCCACGTTTTCTTCCGGCTCTTCTGGTACTGCCGCGCTCAACGACGCACAGAAAAAGAATATCCTGGGTGGCGAAGCGGCACTCTGGGCGGAGATGGTGGACGAACACAATATCGACCTGCGCCTGTGGCCCCGCACTTTTGCGGTCGCGGAGCGACTCTGGTCGGACAAGGAGCTGAAGTACGAGGATTTTCTCTATCAACGGCTAAGTGGAATCGATCAATGGGCGGAAACTGCGCTGGGGCTTCAACACAACATCCAGCAAACGGATGCGCAGGAAAAACTATTCCCGAAAGACCTGCAGGCAGAGGCGCTGGCATTCTCGGCCGTACTGGAGCCCGCCCACTACTACCACCGCCACCACGAAAAATCGGCCAATGAAACCTACTCCCGCCGGGATTCCCTGCACCGCTTTGCCGACAGCCTGCCGGTTGAGAGTATGGCCCTGCGAGATTATCGCCAGCTTCTGGATAGCCTGCCGGAAAATTCCGAATCCGACTTCACCCGCACACGGGTGCTGAGCGGCCTCGAAAGTATGCAACGCGCAGGTGCCGCCGCTGAGATTCTACTGAATCAAAAAGGTCAGCTTTCCCCTGAGGTCCAGCAGCTGGCAGAAAAAGTGCAACAACAGCTGGAACTGACCGTGCTGATTACCGAGCGCTACCAGAAGCAACAGACCTTCTCGGAAAGTGAGGAAATCAATATCCGCACGCGACTGGCAGCGCTTAAAGGAATGCACGCAGAAGTGACTCTGCCTGCAGTTTATATTCTGGAGCGGCTGCTGGACCAGCTGCAGTACGCTTTAACGAAGAGCCAAACAAAGTAAACGGACAATATCTTGAATATGGTTAAGACCTTAACAACCTCCCTGCTGGCCTTGGCGATTGCCGCAAACGCCGCGGCTTCTACAGAGATCAACGAAAAACCGGACACTACCGACTGGATGCCCGAGGGCAGCTTCACCAGCGGTGTGGAGGGACCTGTGGTCGGCCCCGATGGCAGCCTGTATGCGGTAAATTATTCAGAGCAAGGCACCATCGGCCGCGTCATAGCAAAAGAGTCCGGCGAAGTCTGGCTGAAGCTACCCAAAGGCAGTATCGGCAACAGCCTGCGCTTTCACCAAGGCTTTTTGTATGTAGCGGATTACACCGGCCACAATGTGCTGAAAATCGACCCGGCCAATAAAGAGATCCAGCACAGGTTCCACAACCCGCAGATGCACCAGCCGAACGATATTACTATTGCGGGTGACGGCACCATGTATGCGAGCGATCCGGACTGGGCGAACGACAGTGGGCAGCTGTGGCGTATCTCACCAGACGGTGAATTTACGCTACTGGAAAAGGACATGGGGACCACCAATGGTATCGAGCTGAGCCCGGATGGTAAGAAGCTGTATCTCAATGAAAGTGTGCAGCGTCGGGTGTGGGTTTACGACGTGCTGGAGAATGGCGATGTAGCCAACAAACAGCTACTGATCGCGTTTGATGACTTTGGGCTGGACGGAATGCAGACGGATAGAGAGGGAAACCTGTACATCACCCGCTACGGCGCCGGCACCGTACTCAAGGTTTCTCCCACCGGTGAAATTCTTGCAACGATCCGCCTGAAAGGACAACACCCGACCAATATCGCTTTGAGCGCCGACGGAAGCATCGGGTACGTGACCATGCAGAAGCGCGGTGCCATTGAGTATTTCTCAATTCCTCACTGACTGCGCTAGAAAATTAGAAGTAAATCTGAGGTCCGTGACTCTCACTCGCTGAAAAAGCAGATAAAACAAAAAAGGTGTGCCACTTGCGTGGCACACCTTTTTGTTGAACAACTTTGTCGGATTAACCCGCGATCAGAAATTACCGCTGATCGTCAGGCCATAGCGACGGTCGGTCTTGAAGGTCAGGGACTCCTTGGTGGTGCCTTCCTGATTGACCTGCGCCAGGGTCTTGGTTTCAAGATCCAGCAGGTTGCCGATCTCCAGTCCCACTCGCCAGTTGTCGTTCAGGGAATAGAACAGGCTCGCATCCATCATGCCGGCAGCTTCCGTGTAGATGGGGGCGAACTCGTTGGAGTCGCGGCGGGTCACCATGTAATCCGAGCGCCAGGTGTAGGCGAGACGCATGGAGAAGTCGTTGTACTCGTACATGCCCACGATGTTGTAGTTCTGATCGGAATAGCCCTCAAGCGGCAGCCCGGAGAAGTTGCGGAAGGTATCGCGCTGATCGCTGATGGGTTGTCCATCGGCAGTGAAGCGCTGAGCACCCAGGCCGCTCTCCGGATCGTTCAGGTCATTCTGATCGATGTAGGTGTAGTTGAGCTGCAGTCCCAGACCACTCAGCGCACCGGGCAGGAAGTCGTAGAACTGTGAGTAGGACAGCTCGACACCCTGAATGGAACCAGAGCCGGTATTCGCCGGGCCTGTCAGGCTGAATTCCTGGGAAATGCCATTGTCCGGATTGGTCACGGTTTCGACGAAACTGCGATTGCGGATAATGTCGTGCATTTTCTTGTAGAACAGCCCCATGGAAACCGAGCCTGCGTCGGAGAAATACCATTCCGTTGTCAGATCAAAGTTGTCGGCTTTCTCCGGCTCCAGGTTCGGGTTCAGCGAGGTACCAAACAGGTTAACGTCGGTCACACCGACCACCGGGTTGCTGGCGTCGTCGGTGTCGTCGGAGCCCGGGTTCTCGCGTATCGCGGTGTAGCTGATGCCGAGGGTTTTGGTGCTGCGGGCCTGATCTAGCGTCGGGAAATACAAGCCGCGGGAGGCACCGAAACGCAGCAGTACATCGTCAGTCAGGTTGAACACCAGGTTCAGGCTGGGGAGTACGGTATCGAAGTCCGTGCCCTCAACACTCTGCACGGAACCGGTGCCATCGGCAAACGCGTAGAGGTCCGGGTAGGTTTCCTGGAAGACGCTGATCAGGCTGTCGCTGCCGGAAATGGCCGCGGGCAGTACCACGTAGCCGTCGGAGTCCAGCTGGTAGCTGACATAGCGCAGGCCCACATTACCGCGCACTGGGACAACGCTGTCATCTATAGCGAAATCAGCGCGGATATATGCCTCAAGGCGCTCTTCCCCGGTATTGGAAATATCGTGGGCGGCGAATGGGCCATCGACGCGGCCGGCGAGATCTTCGGAGCCCGAATAACACTCTGCATTGGGCTGCCCGGCGGAACCGAACGGCGCATTGTTCCAGGTGCCACAACCATTGCGCATGGCCTCACTGAAATTCTTCACCAGGCTCATACGCGGGAAGTAGAAGTTGCTGGTGATATCACCCTGCAGTACCTGACCATCGTAAAAATCACTGAAGTCGACGGTCTCCCAGGCTTCCGGAGCGACATCTGGACCGGCCTTGTCCACCTGCGCCTTCACCCAGCCTTCATTCACGAAGCCCCAGTTGGCGTACTCGGTGTTGCGCATGGTCAACGCTTTATCCGAGTAATACATACCGGTGTGAATTTTGTTGAACAGGCCATCCAGCTCGTAATCAAGATCGAGACGGAAGCTATCGCCCTCGGCGTCCGAGTTGACCTCGTGATCCAGCGCGGTGGCAATATAGTGGGTCTGGTTTTCACCGGCCCAGTTTGACCAGTAACCCGGGTTGTTCCAGGTGGGGTTCAGGAACTCGACGGTGGGCAGTGAGCCGCGCAGATCCAAGAATACGTCCGAGGCACTGGAGCCTGGGGCAACGCGGGCGTTGATACCATAGTTGTGCACAATCTCTTCGGATTCGACGTGCTGGTAGTCCACGGATACCGTCATGCGATCCGTCGGCCGGAAGGTCACATTAAGGGAGGTATCTTCCACCGAGTTGATGTTCTGGTTGTAACGGGAGGAAGCCAGCATCGGCAGTTCGGCGTCGGCGCGGATGATACCGCTGGTGAGGTAACCGTCGTCGAAAGTGATGGGATGCGCCTCGTCCTCCAGCCAGTGGGCGGCAAACCAGGTGGTGGGGTGGAAGCCCTGCCCCTGGGTACCGATCACACGCTCTTCCCACTCAAGCTCGGCCTTGGAACTGATGTGTTCCAGGGTAGCGGTGATCCTTTCATCGTTGCTCTGCCACTGCACGGAGCTGGCAAAGCCTTCGCGGGTGCGATCATTTTCTGCGGTGCGCAGGGAGAACTGGCCAGGGGCATACACCACACTGCCGGGTTCCTGACCGGGAATCATCGGGCCTTCCAGCGGCGAGTCCTCTGCCGGGCGAACCACCGCACCCCAGGCCATTTCGCCAATAAATGCATCGCCGCGGGAATAGTAGTTGGCTACGCCGACGCCATCGCCGCGGGTTTTGTATTCGGAACCGGAGCCCGCTACCAGGAAGCCGATCTTACCGATATCGGTTTCCCAGGAATCGGAAAACAGTCCGGAAAAGGACGGCGTGGCCTCCTCACGAAAATCGCCGTAATTAGCTTTGGCGGTAAACGCCAGAATCTGCTCGTCGGAGTCCAGCGGCTTGCGGGTAATCAGGTTTACCGTGCCGGCGATACCACCGGCGGTCAGGTCCGCGGTCTGGTTCTTCACCACTTCTACCGCGCCCAGCAGTTCCGGGGAGATATCTTCGTAGTTCAGGCCACCCCAGGGATTGGCACTGAAGGCATCGCGACCATTGATCTCACTGCGTACCCGGTCGAGACCGCGCACCAGCACACCGGTGCCTTCATCGGCGTAGTGGTTGGGGTCGTCGGACGCGGCAAAGCGCTCGATGGTCACGCCCGACACCCGCTGCAGGGCCTCGGTCACGGACTTGTCTGGCAGTGCGCCGATGTCCGATGCGGTAATCACGTCTTTTACCGTGTCCGCATCCCGCTTCAGGTCCTGTGCGGACTGCAGGTTGGAACGCAAATCACCGTAGACCACAACCTCTTCTACCAGTGCATCGTCGATTTGTTCTGCTTCCTGTGCAGCGAGCTGTCCTGGCAACAGGCCGTAGACCGCGCCGCATACGGCGATACTCAGCAGTTTCCTGTTGAACACTCTGTTAAATGTGGGATGGAATTTCCTTGGCATGGCGAACCCTCGGTGATGTTTATTTTTTATTCGTATCGGCTTGTTTGATTATTAGTATCTGCGCGGCCACCTGGGCATTTTCTACACCCGTGCGCACCCTGCCACTCCCCCTGAAAAGGCCCGATAAACGCCCCCAACACACAACTCCTGGACGCTGCCCCTACTCCAATCATTGCAGGAGGTAAAAAAAGCTCCGGGAACTCTCTAAGCCGGTTCCCCCGGCCAACCCGGTGGTACCAGAGCGAGCCCCGACTGCGAGCGATACAAGGTGAAGATCTAAAAAATGGACTGGTGGTACCAGCGCATACTGGAAAACATACCAACCAGGAAAATAACTTTCAACATTAAATTTTATTAATGTTAGAAACTTTCACAAGCCAGGCTCCCCCCTCGACATCTCCCGGTTAACACTCGTTAACGGATCTTTACCCAACGGAATTCAACGAAAATGCGACCGCGATTGTCTCAACCAGCGCACACCACATAGGAGACACCATGAAACGTCTGTACAGCGCTGCCGCTTTCGCGGCCATTGCCACGGTGACCGGATGCGCCAGCGCCCCGAAAGCGCCGCCGGTTTTTTCCGAGTCCTTCATTACCAGTATCACCCCGCAGGGCAACCATCTGTTTACCTACACCGCCAGTCTGAGCATGGAAAATGCAGGAGGTGGCCGAAAACCGGGCGGCGGCGGTCGAGGTGGCAAGGGAGGCGGAGGCCCCGGCGGCGGCATGGGTGGAGGTAAAGGCGGCGGCGCGGGCGGGATGCCGGCCAAAATGCGCGAAAACGCCAGCGAGGCCGCCATGGAACGTCTGGACCTGGTGCTCGCAGAAACCAACTACTGCCCACATGGGTGGTTTGTTATCGAAAAAACAGCAGACCGGGGCAATGTGGAGGTTAAAGGAGAGTGCCGAGCCCGTTGAGGACCCTACGATTCTCCGTGAGATAGCGTAAACTGGCCTGAATAAATCCAACTCTGGGCGTTATCAATGAAAATTCGGGCCAGTGCCATCCTGTCACTGTCTGTCAGCGCGCTGTGGCTGTCAGGCTGTGACACCAAGTCTCACCCAACTGCACAGGAACATCCTGCCGACCAATTTCTGAAAAACATCGCAGCCCATTGCGGCCAGGCTTTTGCCGGAGACATTACCGCCAATGAGCCGCCCTCCGATAAACCCGACCCGTTTGAAGGCGAGGAACTGGTCATGCATGTGCGCGGCTGCGAGAACCCGGTACAGGAAATTCACATTCCCTTTCACGTGGGCGACGATCGATCCCGCACCTGGATTCTGACACGCACGGAAAACGGGCTTCGACTCAAGCACGATCATCGCCACAAAGACGGCAGTGAGGATGCTGTCACCATGTATGGTGGCGATACCGCCAGTGCGGGAACAGAAAACCGCCAGGAATTTCCGGTGGATCAGGAATCCATTGAGACGTTTAAGCGTGAGGGACTGAATGCGTCACTGGAGAATATCTGGGCCATGGAAATTCACCCGGACCGATATTTCATCTATGAATTAACCCGCCCCAATGGGCGGGAATTCCGCGTGCAGTTTGATCTGAGCAAGCCCGTACAGGCCCCACCGGCACCCTGGGGGCACTGACCCCCGAGGCGGCTGAATTTACTCAGGGGTTATGCAGCAGATAGTCTGCGTGGAAACGCAGGTGCTGCTCGATAAAGGTGGCAATAAAATAGTAACTGTGGTCGTAGCCCGCGTGAAACTCCAGTTTCAGTGGATAACCCGCCGCGTCCGCCGCCGCCTTGAGGGCATTGGGCTTCAGCTGCTGATCCAGGAACTGATCCTCTTCCCCCTGGGATACCAACATCGGTAATTGCGCAGTGGCGCGGCTCAGTAGCGCGGTCGCATCGTATTCCTCCCACAGGGATCTATCCGCCCCCAGGTATGCCGCCAGGGCCTTCTCTCCCCAGGCACAGGCCATGGGATTGCAGATGGGACTGAAAGCAGACACCGAGGTATAGCGGCCGGGGTTTTTCAACGCAATGGTCAGCGCACCGTGCCCTCCCATGGAGTGGCCGCTGATGGCACGGCGATCACTCACCGGGAAATTTTCCTCAATCAGCGCCGGTAACTCTTTCACCACATAATCGTACATCTGATAGTGCGGCTTCCACGGCGCCTGGGTGGCGTTCACATAAAAGCCAGCGCCCTTGCCGAGATCATACGCCTCATCATCCGCTACCCTGTCACCTCTGGGGCTGGTATCCGGAATCACCAGAGCAATACCCAACTCCGCCGCCATACGCTGAGCGCCGGCTTTCTGGGAAAAGTTCTCATCGGTACAGGTAAGGCCTGAGAGCCAGTACAGCACCGGAAACCGCTGATTCTTTTCCGCCTGGGATGGCAGGAAAATGGAAAATTGCATTTCACAATCGAGCGCATCCGAGCGATGGCGATACTGGCACTGGTTGCCGTCAAAGCTCTGGGTCTTGCTGACAAGTTCTAGCATGCGGGAAGCACCTCAGTTGTGGTGACTATGGTTGTAATGAATCACGCTGCGAATACTTTTGCCTTCATGCATCAGATCAAACGCCTCGTTGATCTGCTCCAGCGGCATGGTGTGGGTGATAAAATCATCCAACTGGAACTCGCCGGCGAGGTAGCGCTCCACGTATTCAGGCAGCTGGGAGCGCCCTTTCACGCCGCCAAACGCGGTCCCGCGCCACACTCGCCCGGTGACCAGCTGAAACGGCCGGGTGGAAATTTCCTGGCCCGCTCCGGCAACGCCGATAATCACGGATTCGCCCCACCCCTTGTGACAACACTCCAGGGCCGAGCGCATAACATTCACATTGCCGATACACTCGAAGGAATAATCCACACCACCGTCGGTGAGCTCCACGATGACTTCCTGAATCGGCTTGTCAAAATTTTTCGGGTTGATGCAGTCGGTAGCTCCCAGCTTCTTCGCCAGCTCAAACTTGCTTTCATTAATGTCGACGGCAATGATCCGGCCCGCTTTGGCCAGGCGCGCACCGATAATGGTGGCAAGACCTATCCCGCCAAGGCCAAATACGGCAACGCTCGCGCCCTCTTCCACCTTCGCCGTGTTTGCCACCGCTCCCATTCCGGTGGTCACACCACACCCCAGCAGGCAGATCTCTTCCAGGGGGGCCGACTTGTTTACCTTGGCCACGGAAATTTCCGGCAGTACCGTATATTCGGAGAAGGTGGAGGTGCCCATATAGTGATAAATCGGTTCACCGTTGACGGAAAAGCGCGTGCTACCGTCGGGCATCAGGCCCTGGCCCTGGGTGGAGCGGATTTTCTGGCACAGATTGGTCTTGCCGGAGGTGCAGAATTTACACTCGCCACACTCCGGGGTGTACAGCGGAATCACGTGATCACCCACCGCGACACTGGTGACACCCTCGCCGATGGACTCCACCACACCGCCGCCTTCATGGCCGAGAATGGCTGGGAATACCCCCTCAGGATCATCGCCAGACAGGGTGAATGCATCGGTGTGACACACACCGGTCGCCATCAGTTTGATTCGTACCTCGCCCGCCTTGGGCGGTGCAACTTCCACTTCTTCGATGGACAGTGGCGCGCCGGCTTTCCAGGCGACCGCGGCTTTACACTTGATCGGCTCCGCTGACATGTAGCTCTCCTGTTTGTTCTGATGGCCCTTTGGGCAGAAAGCTTAACAGATCAGAACATGCCTGCCTGTCTTTAATACACTGGTCGCCGCCGCTGTCGCACTGTTTTACATCAGAGATCAATTCTCACGCCCTTTCCTGGTGCCGGAGATTCACCACTCGGCTCCATAACACCGGAGCCCGGCGGGTTCCGCAGAGCTGGCCCATTCCTTGCTCCGCCATGGATAAAGGACAACAAAAGGCTCAATGACGATGACCGACCACCAATGGCTGATGACCTCCCAGGCACTCAACTCACTGCGGAAACTGCGCAAACGTATTCAGGCCGAGTTTGGCATCAACCTGCGTTTTTCCGATTTTAATTTTGAGCAGCAGCTGGCTGATCTCAAGCACCGCAGTAAAGATACGGAGTCGCTCACTCTGATCGCACAACTGGAAGCCATGAAAGGAGGGCCGTTCCTCACCGGCCAAGAGCCACCGGAACGACTGTATCGCGGGCAGAAAGTTTTACGGGAATCCGCGCACAAGGATATCTATGAAATGATTTATGGCGATGAACTTGCGCTACACGATGGGCGGGGGTCTCAAGCGCAGCCACGCAGGATGTATCGCGGCCAGCCCGTGATCCGCTGACCGCCTGCCTCCCGTTAAACGGAACAGGCAGACCGCGAGTGCCGGGGGGTAACGCCTGGTTACTTGCGGGCCAGATCCTGCAGAGCATCCACTTCCAGAATATCTTCCATCTCGTCGAGTACTTCCTCGGCAAGTTCCTCCAGCAGACGCTCAGTAGCCTCACGGGTGGTATCTTCCACGGTACCACCATCTTTCGGGGCCTTGGTACGGTAGCGGGCCTGCAGTTTCAGGTCGGCGATGTCCACACTCCCTTCCCGCAGAGCTGGTGCGCCGGCCTGCGAGCCCAGTAGCTGGTAGTGAAATTTTCCATAGGCCGTCATGGTGCCCTTTTCCACGTCATAATCACTGCTGCTGAATATATCGAGAATTTTCTGCCGCACCGTTACATCAAATTCGGTATGCAGCGTCAGCGGTGCGGCACTATCCACAACACGCACCCGCTCATCGTCAAAGAATTCACCAAATTGCTGCTGAACCTGCTGGTTGAGGTACACAGCAAACGCATCATTGGCTTTCTTGCGCATTTCCCCCAGGCCACTATTACTGCCCGACAGCGCCAAAAGTATCTGCAGGTTACTGCCGGTAAGCGGGGTGGGTGCTTCGACACGAATATCAGAAGGCGCTACCGACAGCCAGAATTCCGGCTCACCGCCGGTATAGCCGGACCAGCCGCTTGCGGTGTTGGCAGAAAGCGCCGGGGACCAGGCAGTCAGACAAGACAGCATCAGCGCCAGGACAAGCGGCAGGGTTTTGGATCGCGGAGAGTGAACAGGGTGAGATTCGGGCGTGGGAAAATGGCTTAGGGGTAATCTTAGGGGCATAGTGTCTAGGGGCATAGTGTCGCTCCCGGGTCTTCGGGTTAATAGATCGTGCGGCCAGTAGGCGAAATACCAGTTTGCTGCACGAATACTATCCCTTGCAACCTGCGGGCCAGATTCAGAATCTGGCCCCGGGAGCGAACGAGTCGACACTACTGAAGATAGCGCGCCTTGAGCAGGGCCAGCTCCTGAGCATCCACATCCAGGGCGTGCTGAATATAGCCTTCTACGGAACCGTGCTGGCGCTCCATTTCGGCAAATGCGGACTCCAGCCAGGATACTTCCACGCCGGCCAGTACATTGCGAACTTCCGGCGGCAGCTGGGCAAAGAATGCATACATCTGCCTCTGTTTTCCGCTGGCATCTTCCGGCAGCTGCATGATGTCGTGCTTACTGTTTTTGATGACTTCATTGGTCAACAGGTAATCCTGCTCAATGGTTGCGCGGTCTACCCCCAGAGCGGTGAGAATCAATGCGGCACCGATACCCGTGCGATCCTTACCGGCAGAGCAGTGGAATAACAGCGCGTCGTCGGACTCGATCAGTTTCTGAAACATGGCTTTGTAGTGCGGTGTCTGTTGCCGGACCAGGCCAACGTAGCCTTTGTCCATCAGCGCCACCAGATCCTGCCTGGTGAAGTCCGGCTTGCGCAGCACCTTGCCGAACTCTGCTTCCCAATCCGCCATCATCTGGTAGTCCCAGGTCATATGATCGATTTCACCGGCCTGCCAGTGCGTGGGCTCGCTCGAGCGCTCTTCACTTGAACGGAAATCCACCACGGTGGCAATGTCACGATTCGAGAGAAACTCGTAGTCCCCTTCGGTGAGGTTGGTCAACACACCGGAGCGGTAAAGCTTGCCCCACTTTACGGTTTTCCCATCGGCAGTCTTATAACCGCCGAGGTCACGGAAATTGCGCCCGCCTTCCAGTGGCAGTACCCGGGTGTGCTCGATGGCTGCCGGGACAGCAGCCTGCTCAGCTGGCAAGGTTTTAACCTGAGACAGTGCGTTGCCGCGCATCACGTCAGAAGAAGCACAGCCACCCAGTGCCAGTGCCGCAAGCGCGGCAACCAGCGTATTCGTTATCCGTTTATTCATGGTTCACCTCAATATGTTTTCTTGATAACCAGATCAATGATCAGAAATTCACGCGGAAGCCCGCGAGATAGCGTCGGCCATAACTCTCAACCTGATTCGGATTGCTTTCGTCCCCGGTGTAACGCACATCCTGCTCGTCGGTCAGGTTGTTGGCATTGGCGTACAGGGTGACGTCGGAGCCGAACACCGCCATTGGCAGGTCATAACTCACCGACAGGTCCACGCGCTCCTGCGCCGCCCAGTAATCGGTCATGCCGACGTTTTCGGTGGTGGAGAGCCAGTCGTCCCGATACTGGTGATTTAAGCGAATGGAAAAGCCTTCCATTTCATAAAACACTGACGCGTTGAAAATGGTCTCCGATGTACCCGGCAGGCTGTGGCGCGCACCAGCGACCGTTTCAAACTCACTGTCGAGCAGAGTGAGGTTGGCGCTAATACCGAAGCCGTCCAGTACCGGCATGAAGTCTGCCGCCTGGGCGATAACATTGAATTCGGCTCCGCTCATCTTGCCGTTACTGCCATTCAGATATTGGGTGTATACCCAATAGTCGGCACCCACTTCCGGCATATAGGCGCTGCCGGCGATCACATCACTCTGTGCATAGATCACGTTGTCAATGTTGCGGGTAAACAGGCCCGCGCTCATCAGACTGGCCTCACCGGCATACCATTCGAGGGAAAGGTCCGCGCCGATCGACTCTTCCGCCTCCAGGGAGGGGTTGCCCGCAGTGACGCTGCTCTGAACAAAATCCACCATGTCGTCACCGCGCCATTCGGCGTAGGTCGGGCGGCTGACACCGGTGGAAACGGACATACGCAGTTTGACGTCGTCGGCCAAGTCGACATTCAGATGCGCACTGGGCAGCACGTTGGTAAAGCTGTCTTCGAAGTTACCCGTGGGGCCCTCGCTCAGGTAATCGGTATTCTCCACGCGCATGCCCAATACCAGGTTGCCCCAGTCATACTGTGTGGTCACCATGGCGTAACCGGCGCTGACGTCCTCTTCCAGGCGGATCCCCTGGGAATCATTCGGGCTCAGTTCCAGCCCGCCAACAGCGGCATCCCAGGCCGCACGCAAGCCCTTGTTGTCATAGTAAGTGGCACCGTCAATGCCGTTTCTGAACTGGGTATCCCAGGCTTCGTCTGTGGCGAAATCACCGATATTCACATCGCCTGGAAAGAGGCCGTAGGAAAGTACAAAACCAAGACCTTCCGCCTCGCGGGCGTCAAACTCGATACCGGTTTTTACCACGGCGTCGCGGCCAAACAGCGTCAGGTCACGCTCGGCATCCAGCTTGAATTTGGTGGCATCGATCGCCATTTCCGTACCGATCAGCATGCCGAGATCAACGGCGTAATTGATATCGCTGACATCCATCGGTGTCTGTGCGATGGGATCAAACAGGCCGTAAACCGCCGGGTCGTGCAGATCGCTCACGTCGAAGCTGGCCACCGCAAAACCGCCTTCGCTGCGGGGCAGCGGCAGGAACATGGTATTTTCTGTTTCGGTGAAATTGATTCGGGATTCGACCACCCAACTACCCAGCGCCAGGTCCATCCCCAGGGTGTTGGTGAAGGTAGAGTTCTCGTAAAGACCGTATTCAAGGGCGCGTCCAACCAGTGCAAACTGATTTTCTCCCACAGCACCGGTCGCCTGGGGTGCGCCAACGGCAGCTGCACCTCCGGCAAAGTCGAATACGTACTGGTTGCGCTCTTCAAAGTCCTGGAATTCGTTATACAGGGTGGAGACAAATACACGCTCCAGCGCACCATCTCCACGGAACTCAAAACGACCACCGTAGGCGCGGTCTTCACGCACGACCTTGTAGCTGCGGAAATCCAGCTCGTTGACCAGCAGCTCACCACTGTCATCGCGTGCGATATCGTATTCGCGGTTGTCGGTAATCTGTTCGCGGCTATTTTCCGAGGTAAACAGGGAGAAGCCGAAGTTTTCGTTGGACCAGGAAGTACGCAGCGCGAATTTCTCGATATCCCCATCACCCAGTTGCTGATTGCCCATCCCCAGATCTGTGGACAAGGCCCAGCCATCGTTTACAAACGGGTCGAAGGTGGAGATATTGATATGACCCGACACCGCACTGCCCGGCATATCCGCCGTGATCGCCTTGTTGGAATCAATGCGGCTGGTGATTACTGAAGGGAAACTGTCAAAACGCGGCACGCGGCCATTTTCTGCACCCGGAATGCTCAGGCCATCGATAGCCAGAGAGGTGTAACGGAAAGGCGCACCGCGGAAGTTGATGTAGCGGGCCTGGCCCTGGTCGCGCTCAATGGCGAGACCGGGAACGCGGCCAAGCGAATCCGCCAGGTTCTGATCCGGGAAGCGGCCGATGGTATCTGCCGAGATAATATCGACGGTATTGTCGGCATCGCGCTTGGCATCGATCGCCGCTTTCTGGCTGTCTCGAATCGGAGATGCCATCACCACCACTTCCTCCAGTTGTGCCGCATCCACGCTCTGCTGAGCCAGCGTCGGCGCGGCGGCCGCAGCGAGGGAAAGGGATATCAGTAACGCCAGGCGGTTGCGCGGCCAATCATTTTTACGCGAATTGATCATTGTTTTGCTCCGAAAACGGTTCGGGTAGTTGTGCCTGTAAGGTCTTGCAAAATGGCCCTGTGGAGATGCCGGGCCGCTCGGGACACATGATCAAAACTGCGTATGACAAGGGGGTTAAAAAGAGGCTTACAGCGAGAAAAGAGATATCCCTAAAACGGAATTTTCTTTGAAATCAGTGAGTTATAAAGGTGATGGACGCGGCATCGAGCCCCAGCCGATAGCGGTAGCGGCCACTTTTGAAATCGCGCTCGGAAGTAAACAGATAGGCGCTGGCGAGATCTTCTCCCAGTGCCGAGACCAGCTCATCGCGGATTTTATTGCGGTTCTGGTCCAGCGTTTTTGCCCGCAGGCCATTTTCACGAAGATCGTTAATAGACTTGGCGTGGCCGCCGTGGAACTCCATCAGTTCGATCAGCGATTGGGCATTTTCCCGATCCGGTCGATTGACTGGGGGATTCAGTACCCAGCCCTCACCCTGTGTTCGCAGGCGCGCATACCAGAGGTAATAGAAGAACGGAGTTTTGGACAGGGCAATATGGATACCGTGAATAGACACCCGCAACCGCCGGCAATCGAACGTCAGCTGATCCGGCGCATTGGCGACAGCCAGCGCGGTGTCCATAGCTTCCAGCCAGGGCGCTTTTTGCGCGGGCAAGGTGTCCACCGACAGGGCGCGGTGAAACCAGGGCAGCTGCGGTGCGCTCAGCACGACAATATCCGATTGGGACAAACGGTGCAGAATTTCCGCAGGTGCCAGGGGAGACGCCTGACTAAAATATGAGAAAAGCTGCCTCTGTACAGAGTTTAATTGCGCAAGCTGCCGCTGCAGGCGCCGCGCGGCGCGGTAACCGGTGCCGGACGCCATCAGCGACTGGACCTGGGCCCGCGCACTGCTGTTCAGCGGCCGCGGCAGCAGAGCCATTCCACCCAGCAGTAGCAACGCTAGCAGCCCCTGACTGCCCACGAGCAAAGGCATATTGGTTTCACAGTCGACCGCCAGCCGCGCGCGCTCGAAGATCTCGCTATCCCCGAACCGCCAGGGCACAATCACCTCAGCGCTGGCCGTCACTGTACCGGTGTTGACCGCGCTCCCGTGGTCATCCAGCAGCTGGATCACATGGGCGCGACACGGCCCTAACACGGGCAGCCGGCCCGCCGTGACAATTGAAGCAAGATCCTGCTCGAGCCGCTCTGTCACCCAGGGTTGTGCGCCCCCATGGGACAAACGGTTTTGCAGAGCCAGTTGCAGACGCTCGGGCAATTGTTCCTGAAGCGACTGGCTGAGGTGTGCGCGGAAACTGTGCTGTGCATGCCAGAAAGCCAATCCACTCAATACCGTGGTCAGCAGACACCACACAACAAGCCCGCGGTAGAAGTGGCGTGTCATCCGCCCACTCCCACGCATTTATGCGCGCCGGGAAAATCACGGTGCGCACTGAACAGGCCGCTGCTGGCACGATCGAACGCATCGGCGATCGCGCAATCGATATTGGCCGGACGCGCGCGGCGTACAAATAAGGTGGCGGCGGTTACATTGTCGGCCATCAGAGTACGCTGAAGCGGAATGTCCATATCCTGCTCGAGAAACAGTCCACCACTCACCAGATCCAGATCTCCGCTTCTGAACGCGCGGTACAGGCTGATAGCGTCATCAAAATAAAACAGTTGCTGCTGGGAGATATCCAGACCGACTTCTTTCAGTGAGGCCAGGGGCAGCAGGTGGAAAGTGTGACTGAGCTTGTCATTCAACAGCCCGATCTTTTTCCCCTGAAAGTAGTCGCGCTCCAGCCGGGGTTTCTGGTCGCGGCTGAACCAGTACACCTTGTACTGGTCGTAGCGCAACAGAGGCTCGTAATAAGTGGAGTATTCCGGTACCAAGCCACTGAGACTGTGCGTGCGGCTCCATATCAGGTCATAATCCTCGTTCAACACTTCCTCTGCGCGCAACTGGCTGCGGGGTTTCCAGGAGATCTGCACGCCGTGGTAGTGACGCGCCATATCTGCGGAGCGACAGAGGTTATCGGCAATCTCCCGGGCAAAAATGGAAGATACCGTAAGCAGGTTAAAGATCTCGCCTTTTTGGCCAGGCGCGCGGGCTTCGGCCCCGGTGACGCATTGATAGACGTGATAATCGCGCAGTACCGGTGCCGCCGCTTCCTGTTGTGACAGCCACAGACTCACCCCCACCCCAAGTGCCAGTATCATGCACAGGGTAGCGACATACACACGTTGGCTGACAAAGAAAAGCGGCGACATTGCGGTTGTGTCACGACACGCAGGTTGTGGATTCAGCCTCGCAGTCTATGTACGTTTTATGACAAACCGATTACGTGCCACCGGCAACGGTCTGTGTGGTGCCACGGCTCTCCCACCTACCCGGCGGGGCACTACCCACCCGATACTGCGAGTCCGCGGATCCCCCGTTATTCATGGCAGCCTGACAACCCGGGACAAAAAAGAAATCGGCATCAATACACGCAAATGCTAACAATTCGCATTTAACGATGTTACCATCTGCTCCCGTCACAGTTCGCGAACGGAGAGTCTTCAGTTCGGCATCTCATCCCGTTGCGGACGACGTTTTTTTTGCGCGGGAGACCGGTCACAGGCGGTTTCCGGTAAGCGCGCTTGAGTACGCAGTGCACGGACGCACTGTCTCTGGAATACCTCCGCATCTGCTATTCCGGAGCAAGCCGGTGTTATACGCCCACCGGCTGGCGTAGTGAGTGCAGGGACGCACTTTTTTTCAATTCACTGTAAAGCTGGCCCCGTGGCTCCTGGTGCAATGTCGGTTAGGAACCCTCAGACAACGGTCCTAACATTCAGCGGAATCCCCAGAAAAAGAGAGGTAACCGCCATGCCAAAAGCCTGGGTTCTGGTAGCCAACCATACTCACGCTCGCGTGTTTGAAGCGGAAAAACGTGCGGGCACTCTCACTGAAATCGAATCCCTAGTGTACCCGGAAGGGCGCATGAAAGGGGAGGAACTGCGTCGCGACGCCCCCGGGCGCTCGTTCGACAGCCAGGGCCAAGGTCGACACGCCATGGCCGAACCCACCAGCCTGCGGAAGCAGGGCGCACAGAAGTTCGCCAAAGATATTGCACACACCCTAGAGCGAGGCCGCCAGGAAGGACGGTTCAACCGACTGTACATCGTCGCGGAACCTTCGATGGCCGGCAGCCTGCGCCTGTCGATGAGCTCTCCGTGTCTGGCCACCATCGCCGGTGAGGCGCGCAAGAATCTCACCACCAGCGATGCGGAAGAGATTCGCGCGCAGCTACCCATGTGGTTGTGACACCGTGCCGTTTTCGGACGGTATTTTTCATGTCTAAATCCCACCTGCGCGCCCGGCCATCCCTGCCGGGCGCGCCAATTGATTTGTCCCCCCCACCCTGAGACCATGCCCCTCGAGCAGCCGGCCGTGACACGCCCGGCATCTTGAGCAGATTCCATAAAAGATCCCAATCAATAAGGAAGCGGTATGCTGAGACTGTTCCAAATCCAGCGCGGTAAGATCAAAGAGACCTATGCCGGTAGCGATTACCACAGCCAGCCGCTGTCTGACGCCGCCTGGATTGACCTGCAGGACCCGGAAGAAGACGAACGCGATCTGCTGGAACAACTACTGCGCACCGAGTTACCCGAATCTGACGATGTCGACGAAATCGAATCCTCCGCGCGCTTTTTCACCGATTCCGCCGGTATTCACGTGCACTCTCTCTACCTGACCCAGAGCGAAGGCCGCCACGACACCGCGACCGCGGCATTCATCCTGCAGCCCCAGCGTCTGATCACCGTACGCGACAGCGAACTGGCCGACTTCCGCCTGCTGCGCATGCGCGCCCGCCGCAATCAGGTAGAGGCACATAACGCCCAGGAACTGCTGATCCTGCTGTTTGAACAGAAGGTGGAAAACCTCGCCGACGCCCTGGAAGACAACTATCTCAAGCTGGGTGAAGTCAGCCACCTGGTGCTGGAAGATGAAGAAGCCGACCTGGAAGAAGCCATCGATCACCTGGCAAAGCTGGAAGACTCCAATGGTAAAATCCGCCTGTGCCTGATGGACACCCAACGCTCTATTGCCTTCCTGCAACGCCACCTGAAAGACGACCCGGAGCTGCGCGAAGACTGCTGGGGTATATTGCGTGACATCGACACACTGATGTCTCACACCACCTTCCTTTTCGAAAAGATCAACTTCCTGATGGACTCCACCCAGGGCTTTATCAGCATCGAGCAGAACAAGATCATCAAAATTTTCTCCATCGCCGCCGTCGTCTTCCTGCCCCCCACCATGGTGGCGAGTATTTACGGCATGAACTTCGAACATATGCCGGAACTCGAGTGGCTGCTGGGCTACCCCTGGGCGCTGTTGTTGATGTTGATGGCGGGTATGGCGCCTTATCTCTATTTCAAAAAGAAAGGCTGGCTCTAAATAATCACAATTCTCAGATGCGAAGGCGGCGATGCCGGGTAGGCCCCTGCAAGACCTTCTGCGAGAGGGACCTCGCAGAAGAGCCCCCATGGATGGGTTTTCGGGGGGGCGCCTAGCTCGTGTCTTGCAGGGGCCTACCCGGCAACGTCGCCGCCACAACCCTTTACAAAGCGACCACCAAATTCACCGCCAGCTGCTAACCTTTATGGGTAAAACGGGATAAAGGTCATTGCAGGGAAGCAGGGCAATAATGGCGACGTCGGACGGCAACAATCCAGGAAAAACCAGCACCAAACCCTTCCATATGCGCCGCTGGCTCAGCATCCAGCAAGCAGTCGATCACCTGAGCGCGCTCTCTGAAGACCCTCTCACCAGCGACGACCTCGCCAGCCTCGCCGAAGATCATCAACTCGACCTCTACTGGTACCGCCCCGGCCAGAAACTGGCCTACCTCGACAAACCCGGCTGGGGCACCATCGAACTCACCCAGCCCCTGCGCCTGTGCCCCGAACACAACAGTGATTGGCGCGCCATTGTCGGCATTTTGCGCCAGCGCCCCGCGCTGCCCGCAGAAGAAAATGACACGCCCACGCTGGTAGACGGCGACGGTAATCGTCTGCGTATCGCTTTCGATTTCAACAATCGTCCGGAGCCTTTCAGCGCACGCTGGTACCCCAATTACGCCGAACTGGTGGTACGACGCCGCGATCTGGACCGGCTGGAAGGTCAACTCTTCAGCGATGAAGACGAGCAATCTCTGGAGCCAGAACTGCTGCTGGATGTGATCTGGCAGTTGGAACAGATGGCGATGGAAAACGGAGCAAACCGCGGATCTGCCCATGATCTGAACTGGCTCACCCACCAACTGAGTGACCGCACCAAGCTCGACCCGAGCCTACTCGGTAAGGTTCTCAACGCAGCTGAGCGCCAGCACGCAACCCACCACTAATCCCGCCCTGCCCCTCAGATAGCTGTACTCGCCCGAACAGCAGGCGCTCTTGCGATTTTTTCGAAGAATTCTTACAGCTTTTTGCGCTAGTCCCTGCCGGGAAAATTTTTATAATCCCCTTCCATTAAAACTGAGTCTGCCCTGATGGAGGCCCCCCCCGTGCAGTCCCGAAACAGTAATTCCCATTACGGCTGGGTCGCCGTCGCGTTTCACTGGCTGATGGCACCGGTCATCATCGGCATGTTTGCTCTCGGCTGGTGGATGGTCGGGCTCGGGTATTACGACCCCTGGTATCGCCAGGGGCCAGACATACACAAGTCTGTTGGCATTCTGTTGCTGATACTGCTGTTGGCACGCCTGCTGTGGCGTGCAGTAAATACCGCTCCAAATCCGGAACCGGCGCCGCGCTGGCAACAGCGCGCAGCAAGTGCAGCCCATGGCGCCCTCTATTTGCTGCTGATTGTCATATGTCTCACCGGCTACCTGATTTCCACCGCCGATGGTCGAGCCATTGAAGTGTTCAATTGGTTTCGTGTGCCGGCGACGATTCAGGGGCTGGAAAATCAGGAGGATATTGCCGGCACCCTCCATGAGTGGCTGGCGTGGACGCTGATGGGGCTGGTACTGCTGCACGGGCTTGCGGCCTTCAAGCACCACTTCGTCAACAAAGACAATACCCTGCGCAAAATGCTGGGGCTGGGGCCCAAAACTGGTTCACTGAACCGCTGATACCAAAACGTTACTGTCACTAACCAACATACCGTTAACCCACAAAGGAAATACTCCATGAAAAAATTCGCTTCGTTGCTGTTCGCGGCACTGGTTGCCAGCACCATCGGCACTTCCGTTCAGGCTGCCGACTACCAGTTCGACACCAAGGGCGCCCACGCGTTTATCCAGTTCCGGATCAAGCACCTGGGCTACAGCTGGCTGTACGGCCGCTTCGACAAGTTCGACGGCAGCTTCACCTACGATGAAGCCAAGCCGGAGGCTTCCACCGTTCAGGTCACTGTGGACACCGCCAGCCTGAACAGTAACCACGCGGAGCGCGACAAGCACCTGCGCGGTGACGACTTCCTGAACGTGGCCAAGTACCCCACCGCCACCTTCAAAAGCACCAGCTTTGAACCCAAGGGCGATGGTAAAGCACTGCTGAAAGGCGACCTGACCCTGCACGGTGTGACCAAGCCAATCACCATTGACGTTGAAGAAATCGGCGGCGGCAAGGACCCCTGGGGCGGCTACCGTCAGGGCTTCACCGGCAAGACCGAATTCAAACTGAAAGACTTCGGTATCGACTACGACCTGGGTCCGGCTTCCCAAACCGTGGAAATGATTCTGGATGTGGAAGGCATCCGTCAGTAAGCCTTCGATTGCCGTCTCACAGGATGGACAAGAAGCCCGGCCTTGGTGCCGGGTTTCTTGTTTTTGGGAAAAGATCTGGTGGATGGGATTGGTGGATGCGCTGCGCTTATCCACCCTACGGGTATGGCGCGTAGTTTATTCGTAGGGTGGATAAGCGCAGCGCATCCACCGATTTGCCACTATGCGTTGACGGTACGCCCAACAGGCTCTCGAGCGACAAAGTAACCCACAGCGTAAACCACAAGCCCCATCAGAATCCCCGGCATTCCTTCGTAGATATGCGCATGCCAGCCGAGCCAGCGCCAGATTAACGCTGTAGCCAATCCGAGCACACTCATCACAACCGCCAGTTTCTGGGAAGGTTTACCGCCAGCAGCCAGCACCATTAACAGCGGCGCAAACGCCGAGGCGAGCGCCGACCAGCTCATCACCACCAGGCTGAAAACACTCTGCTTATTCGCCAGCGCCCAGACTACTGCTGCTGCAGTAATACCTAGGGTCGCGATCTTCAGCAGGCGAGTATTTTCCGTGCGCTGAGGCAACAGATCGTGGGTCAGAGCCGCTGAACAGCTCAGCACCAGAGAATCCGCGGTGGACATGGTCGCGGCAAAAATGCCGGCGAGAATCAGACCTACCAAGACGGGCGACAACAACTCCATTGCCATCATCGGCAGCGCCAGCTCTGCATCAAAAGTGCCCGGATCATTCAGCAGGATTCGCGACAACATGCCAACACCGGTCGCCATAAAGTAAAAAATGGTGAACCATAGGTAGTACCAGCAACGTGCCTGTAGCATGCGCCCGGAATCATTCAGGGCCATAAAGCGCACCATCACATGGGGCTGGCCTACCACGGAGATACCCGCGAACAACCAGCTCAACGCAAACAGCACACCGCCGGCAACACCGGGTAACAGCAGGTCCTGTGGATACCAGTTGAGGAAGCCCTCCACCTGCCCCATCTGCTGCCAGGCAGCGCCGATCCCCCCCACCGATTGCGTCGCCACAATCAGTAGAATACTCATGGCGACCACCATCACCATCGACTGGGCCGCATCGGTCCAGATGGACGCGCGAATCCCCCCGGCAAGACAATAGGCCGCAACAATCACGCCACCGATCACCGCACCGCTCCAGATCGGAAGGTCCAGCACTACGTACAGCGCTTTACTGCCGGCCACCAACTGGGCACTGGCATAAGCAAGAAGAAAAAGAAGAGAGAGAATTCCGGCGAGCTTCTGCCAGTGACCGAACCGCGTGCCCTGCCAGCAGGCCAGTACGCCGGCGTAGCTGGATTCGCCGCTGCGCCTGGCCGCCTCGCGCAGGTTTTTGTGCATCCACAGGGAACCGAGGAAATCCCCGAGTATCCACCCCAGCATCAGCCAGATGGAAGCGAGGCCGGTGGCGTAGGTGTAACCAATCACACCGATAAACATATAACCGCTGTTATTGGTAGCCACCGCAGAAAGCCCCACCAGCATCGGCGAGACATCCTGGCTCGCGAGATAGTAGTCTTTTTTGGTGCCGCGGCTTTTGCGGTAGGAGCTGACTCCTACCGCAGCGAATAGCGAAAGAAAAAACAGGAAACTGATCAGCACGTCCATTCCCCCTAAGCAGTTTGTTTGTTATTGAAATTTTTCGTAGCGGCCCACATCGTTTTTATTTTCGGCGCGGGATTTACCTGCAGCGCTAACGCGGTTCCTCAGGCTTACCGCCAGACTCGGACTGGATCCCGAGCAGCGCTGCGAACTCTTCCGAGCCGTAGAGTCCATTTAACGCTGAATCCTCCAGCGCCTCATCCCGATAGGCCGGGGAGATATCCAGAGCCTTCTGCAGATAGCTGATGGACTCTTCCCACTGCTCGAGATAGGCGTAGGCACAGGCTAACTGGTAATAGGCATTGCCGTTCTGACTGTCGATCTGCAGCGCCTGCAGGCACAGATTGATGGCCCACTGTGGCTCGTCCAGCTCCAGTACTGCATCCGCCTTGTAGGTGAGGGCTTCGCCGTCGTCCTGACGCAACTTGAGGATCTGGTCATACACCGCAATTTTACCCGTGGGCGTCTGTTCGCGGCCGGCGCGCAGCCAAAGGGAGTGGATTTCCTGGGTCAACTCAATCTCGTCCCGGTTATCCTCGATATGCTGAGTCTTTTCAGACAGTTGCTCTTCAATGCTACGCAGACGCGCCTCGTACTGCTCCACCAGGCTGGAGATTTCCTGATTGGCAAGGGTGTGTACCTTTTCCTTCACATCCCGGATAGAGGTCCAGCCCATGATCACCAGCAGGGAACTGAATCCGGCGATCAGGTAAAAGAAATAGGTGATGGTATCGGTGGCATAGGTGATCGCCTTGTCGGCGGCGCTCAACTGACGATCGACAATATTTTCGGTCAGGGAGACTTTCTGCGCAGCCATATCGACACGCAACTGCTTCAGCTCATCCAGCACGTAGCGTTCAATAAATGGCGTGTACAGTGCTTTATCGAGTTTGTCCGCTTCCTCGGCAACCCGCTCAAGCTCTGCGAGTTTCTTCTGATTTGCCTCTTTTTCCTCGTCGCTGATGACCGGCGGTGGCACATCCGTATCTTGCTGCGCCAGAGCCAGGTGAGCCGGGAAAAAACCACCGGCCACAACCAACACTGCCGCCAGCAAAGCTGACGGCAGTTTCGGGCACAGGCTAGCGGTTACGCGGCGCATATGGCTTCGCCATGTTCATGGACTTCCACCAGTGCGGCGTGCAGGCTTTTGACGGCGCTTTCGTAATCGCTCTCGTCGATTACAAACTGCATGTCCACCTGACGCATGGATTGGTGCACGGCCAGAATACTGATCGCCGAGTTGGCCAGTGCGCCAACCGCGCGGGACAACATGCCAGAGACTTTCATGTCGCTACCAATGGCGGAAACCACTGCCACCTTGCGCACCTGAATGTCACAATCCGGGAACAACTCGCCAATGGCTTTTTTGATGCGCTTGACGGTTTTCAGATTGTTGCTCAGGTAGTGCGTAATGGTATTGGCGTTGGTGTCCTTGGTCACGACGCTGCCTTTAAAGCGCGCAATGATTTCATTAATCGCCCGGTCGTAGCTGGTCATGCTGCCCATCATGTCCTGATCGAAACATTCAACAGCATAGATGTTTTTACGCCCCGCGATGATTTCCACCCGCGGTGTGTCGCTTACATAGTCGCCAGTAACCAGGGTGCCCCGGTGTTCCGGCTCAAAGGTATTCATCACACGCAGGGGGATCTCCTGCTGACGTAGACCTTTTGCCGCACGCGGGTGAATGGCTTCCATACCCAGGTTGGCCAATTGATCCGCCACATCGTAGTTGGTGCGACCGATGGGCACCGCCTGCTCTTCACCTACCAGGCGCGGATCGGCACTGCTCAGGTGATATTCCTTGTGAATGATCGCTTCGCTGGCGCCGGTAATTACCGCAATACGGCTGAAGGTCATCTCGCTGTAGCCGCGGGCGAAGGTTTTCATCAGGCCGTCGGCGGTGTGCGCATAGCCGGTGGCGATGGGCAGTTCGGTATCAAAATCCACATCGGCAAAAGCGCGCTCGATGCGCTGATCCAGGGTCAGGTGTTCGCCATCACGCCAACCGGTCAGGTCCACAAAGCGCGCATTGATACCTTCCTGCTTCAGCAGCTGCGCCATATTCCAGGCACTGTGTGCTTCCCCAAGGCTGGCAAGCATTTCGCTGACCACGTCCAGATGCCCCTCCAGGGCGAAGTGGCCGTGCTGACACACCCGCTCAAGGTCCGCCAGGCAATTGGCCGCGTCGTCCAGACGCTCACCGATAAAACCATTGGCCTTGGCCAGGGTCACTTCATCGTCAAACAGCTCTGCGTTCACTTCTTCCATGCGCGCACGCAGGCCGGCAACGGCGTCAGACCACTCGCGCTCGTCATCGGCACCCGCGAACAGGGCAAAAATACCCGGGCGACCGGATTTTTTGTGTTCCAGCAGCATATCGGTGATGCCGCCATAGGCAGAAACAACGAAAACACGGCGGTAAAGGCCTTCCGCTTTCGCCTTGCCATTTTTGAGAATGATGTTGTCGCGTACCGCGCGATAGTCACTCATGGACGTACCGCCGATCTTTTCAACCGTATGTGCTTTCATGGAATCCTTGCGTTGACCGTTTTCGAGTTTCAAGTTGGGAGCACCGCGACTGTTGCCAGTATCAAAATATTCCCGGGTGGTGCTCCAAAACTCCGCTGCCTTGTTGTGCATTGCGATGACGTTGGCGACCGGCTTATTTTTCGTCCTGTACCTCTTCCGCATCCAGCTCGTAGGCGCCTTCCGCGTTGTGCACTTCTTTACCGTGTAGAGGAGGGTTGAATACGCAGGCCATTTTCATTTCAGACTTGGCTTTGAGTACGTGCTTGTCGTTCTTGTCCAGAATATAGATGGTGCCCGGAGTGATCTCGTGAACCACGCCGTCGTCTTCCGCCATCACGGAACCTTCACCGGAAATGCAGTACACAGACTCCAGGTGGTTCTGGTAGTGCAGGTGCAGGTCGGCACCTTCATAAATGGTGGTGATGTGAAACGAGAAACCCATATTGTCGTTTTTCAGCAGCAGGCGGGTGCTCTCCCAGCCCTCAGATACAATACGACGATCTGTTTTTTCGGCTTCTTGCAGTTTTCTTACGATCATTGCTAACTCTTACTCAATCTTTCTAAATTAGGTCTTCAGTGCGCTCTTCAGCGTGAGCGCTGTAAAACGGCCTGCATAACAAACGCCGGCCGGGTTTTCACAAAGCGAGTGAGGATCAGGCGGCACCGGCAAGGGTGTTGTCTTGCTGATCTGATTCATCGGCAAAGAAGTCGTGCTCTTCCGGAACGTCTTCGCCTTTCAGTACTTTGGCGACCGCCGCTTCCACGATGTCCAGCGCCTTGGTCAGGTTCTCATCGCTGATGGTCAGCGGACACAGGGTTTTCACTACGTGGTCGTCGGCACCACTGGTCTCGATCACCAGCCCGTTGCGGAAGGCTTCGGTGGTGATCTTGTCGGCCAGCTCGCCGCTTACGCAGTTGAGACCGCGGAACATACCGCGACCGCGGGTGGTCATGTTGCCGTCGCCGTATTTGTCGACAATGGCCTGCAGGCGCTTCTCGATGTACTCGCCCTTGCGCAGTACTTCCTTGGCAAACTTGTCATCGCTCCAGAAGTGCTTGATGGCAGCAGTGGCAGTCACAAACGCCAGGTTGTTGCCGCGGAAGGTGCCGTTGTGCTCGCCCGGTTTCCACTGGTCCAGCTCCGGCTTCATCAGCACTACCGCGAACGGCAGTCCGTAACCACTGAGAGATTTGGACAGGGTCACGATGTCCGGAACAATGCCCGCTTCCTCAAAGCTGAAGTAGCTGCCGGTACGACCACAGCCCGCCTGAATGTCGTCGACGATCAGCAGCACGTCGTGCTTCTTACACACGTCCTGCAGATTGCGCAGCCACTCGACGCTGGCAGCATTGATACCACCCTCGCCCTGTACGGTTTCTACCAGCACTGCTGCGGGGTGGTCGACACCACTGGAGGAATCGCTGAGGACCTTGTCGAGATACGCGGTGGTATCGAACTCATCACCCAGGTAGCCGTCGTACGGCATACGCGCCACGCTGCTCATGCTCACACCGGAGGCACCACGGTGGTGGGAGTTACCAGTTGCGGCCAGCGCCCCCAGGCTGCAGCCATGGAAACCGTTAGTGAAGGAAATGATGTTCTCGCGGCCTTTATATTTACGGGCTATCTTCAGTGCCGCTTCCACCGCGTTGGTACCGGTGGGGCCGGTAAACTGCATCACGTAACTCAGGTCGCGCGGCTTCAGGATGTTCTCGTAGAAGGCTTCCAGAAATTCGCGCTTGGCCTTGGTATGCAGATCCAGACCGTGGGTGATGCCATCCTGCTGGATGTACTCCAGCAGCGCTTCCTTGAAGATCGGATTGTTATGACCGTAATTCAGGGTGCCGGCGCCGGCGAGGAAGTCCAGGTACTGGTTGCCCTCCTCGTCGTACAGGTATTCACCCTGGGCCTTGTTGAAAACCCGCGGAAAAGCGCGGGCATAGCTCATTACTTCAGATTCAATCTCATCAAATACTTTCATTGTGCAACCCTTGTTCAGTGGCTGAAAAAAATCAAAAAACAAATATGGAAATCGGGACTTTTTACTAACGCGTGTGCAGAGAGCGGCTACCGCTCAACGGGCCCCGCCCGCCTGCGCCGCAGACACGTCAAACGGACCAATGCGCAGCAACATTTCACTGTCGTGCTGGCCGTTGAAGTGGCGGTCGCGATCGAACATCACCGATTCCGCAAGGCCGGCGTCGAGCTTGCGCGCCAGGCTGCGGAACAGCGCCCAGGAGGCGTCGTTATCCGGGGTGATGGTGGTCTCCAGGTGCGTCACCTGCTTGCAGGCGGGACGCGCGAGAATCTCGCGCAGCATGCGGCTGGCCAGCCCCATCCCACGACCGTTTTCCGCCACCGCCACCTGCCAGATAAACAGGGTCTCGGGGCGCTCGGGGATGATGTAGCCGGAGATAAAACCCACCAGCTCGCCATTCAGTTCGGACGCCACGCTGGTGGCGGCAAAATGGCTGGCCTGCAGTAGGTTGCAGTAGAGGGAATTGGTATCCAGGGGCGGGCAGTTCCCGATCAGCTGATGCACATTGGCACCATCCTCACTGACCGGGCGGCGCAGCTGAACCTGGGCACTCCGCTCGACTGAACCGCCAGCTCTGGGAGTGTCCGCCGGCTGCGCCAGCTGTACCTTGTCGTCGATTGAGTCGTCTTCTTTCTGTTCGCTTGTCGCGCTCAAACCAATACCTTTCGCTTAATTCTTTAGTCATCAAATTGTTAGAACAATATCAAATTTCCTTAACACACTTGGCAAAAAGCGGAACCCCGTCGTTAAAACCGTGTTCCGCTTGAAATTTGACCTTTTTCGCAAAAAGTTATTTACTGCTCTAAACAATTAAATCCATAGTACTCTAAATATTAGCGAGGGTGCAAGGCCAAGCCTTATGCAACTTGATCAGAACACAGCCAATTCCGGCGCCAGCAAAAAGCACCAGAATCAGGCGAAACCCGCGCAGGCAAAGGGCCGGCGCACCATGGGCGGGCACGAAAATCCCTCTCCAGAGCCCCGGGCAAAAGTGTCGCCAGGTTCCACGCGAGAACCGACCGATGATTCAAAATCCGATTTCCAGCCCGTCTTCGACGGCCCGGCAATTGACAAAAGCGGCACAGAATCCAAAATCGGCCGCGGGCAAATAAGCCGCCGCGCCAGCCACCCCGATTTCAAGAGCCTGCTGCTGATGGATAAAATTGAAGAAGTATTGATCACCCTGCGCCGCCTGATCCGCGCCACCGACCTGCACTCCAAACAACTGGTGAAGACCGCCGGATTGACCGCTCCGCAACTGCTCCTGTTGCAGGCGATTCGGGAACAGGGGCAGGTCACCATCGGCGCCCTGGCCAAGGAGATCAGCCTCAGCCAGGCCACGGTCACCACCATTCTGGACCGACTGGAAAGGCGCGGCCTGGTGTACCGGGAGCGCTCATCGGAAGACAAGCGCAAGGTGCACGCCTACCTCACCGACAAGGGGGCCGACATCATTCGCGACGCGCCAACCCCGCTACAGGAGCATTTCGTCAAACAATTTCGCGATCTGCGAGAGTGGGAGCAATCGATGATCATCTCCTCGCTGCAGCGAGTGGCCCTGATGATGGACGCGGAACACATCGACGCCTCTCCGGTACTGGACGTGGGCGACCTTGACCGCAAAGATGGCCGCAATCTGCCCGCCCAGGACACCACCAGACCCACAAAGAGCGACCACGAAAACTGAACAGCTGGCGCAAAAATCACACGTTGAGTCCCGCGCCAGTGCAAGGTTTGTTCTATTTCGTAACAATTCTCATCCAATCATTGCATTCAGGCTGCAGTCGGGTATAAATGGGGCGACAATACGAGGTGCCTCCTCGCCGGCTGCCCGACCCGTTTTCTGGCTGGCCAGCGGTAAGTGGGCACCAACTCAAGACAGCGGCGCACCGCACTGTCGCGGCAGACCAAAACGGCCCCTAAAGGCCAGAACCAACGATGGGTGGACGCATTCCCTGCAGGAGTCATCTCTGGCAGGCACGGTGCCTACCCCCACACCCGCGATCGCGCCCCGGTGAAACCTACCGGCAAGAATCCGGTGAGAGCGGCAATAGCCCTCTCTTCATCCGAGCACATGGCCGTGCTCGGCAAAAAGCCACTCCGGCCGCCCTGTCTTGCAACTTCTGCATGGAATCCCGACCCCGCGAGTATCAGAACTGAGCGGGCATAGCGCAGGATTTCCAGACAGCTTTTTGGGGAATGGACTGAACATGGCCTGCTTGCAACATCCTGACCGCGATCAACCGGTCTACCTGATGGCGCACCACACCGTCGGCCGCCGCCAGGGAGTCGCCGACACGCGCATTACACTGCCGGAGATCTCCGGCATCCACGCTGCCATCCAGTGGACCGGCAGCCACTGGATTATCCGCGACCTCAGCCGCAACGGTACCTGGGTCAATGGTCAGCAGCTAATTCCCGCCAAAAACCAGCAACTGCAACTGGGCGACAGACTGACGTTTGGCCGCGCCGCCAACCCGGAATGGGTGGTGGAGAACCTCGATCCCCCAGAAAACCTGCTAATCGATATGGAAACCGGTGAAGGCATGCCGCTGGAGTCCTACCACCTGTTACCGGACGAACACGATCCTATTGCCAGCCTGCACTTCAACCCGGTCAACGGCGTGTGGATCTACGACATTCTCGATTGCGCGGAAAACCGCGACAGCGCCAGAGTCGTCAACCACGGCGCACGCATCGATTGCGCCCGCAGCAGCTGGCAACTGTTCCTCGGCAACAGCCAGAGCACCACTACCGAGCTGTCATTCAAGAACCTGTGCATCTCTGATTTTCGCCTGCGCTATACCGTAAGCCATCACGAGGAGCACGTGCAGCTGCAGCTGGCCAAAGACGAAATGAAGCTGGACCTGGCTGCGCGCTCACACAATTACCTGCTGCTGTACCTGGCGCGCGCGCGTATCCGCGATATCCAGCGCGGTGTGGATGAGGCAGATCAGGGCTGGGTCGCCATCGACCTCGCCACCCGTGAACTGGGCATTACCGTCAACCACCTGAACACCCAGATTTTCCGCGCCCGCAAACAGATTGCCGACAGCCTGCCAGACGCCATCGATACCTCGCGCCTGGTGGAGCGCCGCTCTTATGAGATGCGCCTGGGCTGCACGCAACTGGATATTTTCAAAGGCTCGCAAAAAGAAGAACTGGAAGCATCCACCGGCGAGTATCCGGTGCATGCGAGTATCGAAGGAGAGCCGGCATAACACCGGCCTCCGGAGAGGACTAGAACTGAATCCACGGACGGCGGTTCTCCCGTAGATTTAATTACCGCAGTCAGCAACATGCAGTCAGAGCAGTTACCGTTTTATATCGGCCGTTATCACGCCACCGCCAGACTGGGTTCCGGCGGCATGGGAGTGGTGTACCTGGCCACCGATGAGCGCCTCAACCGCCAGGTTGCAATCAAGAAACTGCTCCGCAATCCCAACAGCGGCAACGCTGACGAACGCATCCGCCGTGAGGCTATGCTGCTCGCGCAACTCAATCACAACAACATTGTGCAGATCTACGATGTTGTCGATGAGAGCAGCGGTATCGCACTGGTTATGGAGTACGTCGATGGTTGCAACCTCGACCGCTGGAACCGGGAACGCTCCCCGGACCTGCTGCAGAAGCTGCAACTGCTCAAACAGATCTGCACCGGACTCACCCGCGCTCACAGCGCCGGCATCATCCACCGCGATCTGAAAGCGGAAAACATCCTGGTGGACGGCAGTGGCACCATCAAGATCACCGACTTCGGCATCGCCAAACACTGGCAGGAAGACAGCGATCTCACCCGCGAACAGCACGTCGCGGGCAGCTGGGGCGCCATGTCACCGGAACAGGCCCAGGGTAAACCCCTCGACAACCGTAGCGACCTCTTCTCCCTCGGCGTGCTGGCGTACCACCTACTGTGTGGGCAGAACCCGTTTGGGGACAACAACAGCCCCTATGTCATCGTTGATCGCATCGTAAAAAGTCCGCATCCCCCAGCTTTCAGACTGGCCCCAGAACTTCCCCCGGCCCTGAGCGACCTGCTGGACCGACTACTGGCCAAACAACCGGAACAGCGCCCGCTGAACGCGGCTGCCGTCGCAACCGAGCTTGAAGTCCTGCTGACACAATTGCGCGGCAGCAATACCAGTTTTACCCGCACCCACAGCCTGACCGCCACGGTAACGGCTGAGGATTTTTACCAGGCGCCCAAACGAAAACACCGCCTCACGCTGATAACAGGCACCCTCGGCCTATGTCTGCTGGCAACCGCAGCCGTGATCGTCGGGCTCAAGCATTTCTCCGGAGCGCAGGACGCGACTGCAGACAGCCGGTATATCGCGGTGCTGGAACCCCGGGAGAGCGCACAAACCACCAGCCGGGCGCAGCGCCTGCTTGCCGACAACGTGCGCAGCGCGCTCAAGCAGGGACTGTCCAATCGCCAGGGGCTCAGCCTGATTTCCTTTTCGGAATCCCACAGATTGCGCGGGCAACCTTTCTCTGTGCAGGCAAAAAGCCTCAGTGCCGACCTGCTGCTGGTGCCCAACCTGGACTGCGACACCGTCAACTGTGCCTTATCCCTGGAGCTGCTCGATAGTGAAACACTCACCGTGAAAGGCAGTCGCAGCACCCGACTGTCAATCGAGGAAAGCCTGGAAAGTCGCGCCCGCACCCTGCACCAACTTGACCACCTGCTCGCAGAATTTCCATCGCGCGCCAGCGATCAATCTCTGAAAATTGGCGCCAGTGACTACCAGCAGTACCTGAAAGTCTACGAGAGCCGCAACGACCAATTGCATCAGGCAGAGCTGCTGGACCAACTGGAAGCCCTGCAGCAGCGTGCCAGTACATTTACACCGATCTACGAACTGTACGCAGACATTGTCATCGACCGCGATTACAACACTGGCACTGCGGAAGCAGAAGAACGCTTCACTCGGTTTCTGCGCAAAGTGCCCGCCTCCCTGGCCGACGCCCCGGAAATTCTCGTAGGTGAGTTTCGTCATGCTACGCACATTCAGGATTTCACCCGCGCTGCCGAGCTACTTGAGCGCCTCAAGCTGACCCTGCCCAACAAAGCCACCTACTACTACCTCAGTGCGATCTATCACCACCGTCAGGGTAAGTACACCGAGGCCATACAGGAGATCGACAAGGCGCTGGCAATGCGCACCAGCTATATCTATCTCACCCAGAAAGCGAGTGCACAGACCCAAAATGGCGATATGCCCGGTGCTAACCGCACACTGAAAGAAGCACTCGACCTCAATCCACATTACCTCGATGCTATTTCCTTGCTTGCCGCCAACCTGCTGGATATGGGCCAGCCCGATGAGACCATTCGCCTTCTGACCGAAGTCGGCAGCGATAAAATAGGCCCCTTCGATCTATACAACCTGTGCCAGGCCTATTACATCAACAAGCAACTTTCTCAGGCCAATGATTGCTTCCAGCGGGTGGCGGATCTCTCGCCCCGAAACGCTGACCCGCTGATTTACCAGGCGAGAATTGCCAGTGATATGGGTCTGCCGGAAAAAGCCCGACGACTCGCCCAACGCGCCGTGGACCTGACCGCCGACCGCGATGACTGGGAAGCGCTGCTGATGCGAGCCCGCGCCCAGGCCGAGCTGGGCCAGTCGGAAAAAGCGGTGGAGAACCTGCTGAAGATCCGCCGCAGCGCGCCGGATGATCTCTTCGTCAATTACGCCCAGGCCCAGGTGTATATCACCACCGGCGACCTGCTTTCCGCCAAGGTGCACATCCGCAACACCCTGGATTTGGGCATCTCGCCCATCTGGTATTGCACACCGCAGTTTGTCAAAATCTGCAGTCTGACCGCCTTCGACGACCTCCGGCTGCGATACCCTGGTCTCTGCGGCGGCGAACACAAGAACAAGCCGGACGGTGATTCCCAGATCGCCGCCAGTGGCGAAGCCAGCGCGAAGCTTTGATCGCATTACCGATCCACTCTTCTGCGCTCCGGCGCGCCCGTTTTTGATGTTCGTGTTTCCTATGTGGGCCCAGCGGTAACGGGTCCGGGCTCAATCACAACAAGAACACACGCAGATGGACATTGCCGACTCCGAGGTTGCACCGCAATCTCCCGCAACCGATACGCCGCAGCTGAGCGACCGCTACCAGATCCTGAGCACCCTCGGGGCCGGCGGCATGGGCGTGGTCTACCTGGCGGAAGACCGCAAGCTGCACCGGCGGGTGGCGGTCAAGCGGCTCAAGGCCGACGCCGCAAGCGACAATGCCCACCAGCGCATCCAGCAGGAAGCGCGCCTGCTCGCCCAGCTCAACCACCCCAATATTGTCGCCCTGCACGATGTACTGGAAGACACCCTGGACAATGGCGGCCGCAGCGTTGCCCTGGTGATGGAATATATCGAGGGCACGACCCTGCGCGCCTGGATGCGTGAGCGCACCCCCAACCTGCAACAGAAACTCAGCCTGCTGATGCAGATCTGCCAGGGACTGCAGCAGGCCCACGACCTCGGCATCATTCACCGGGACCTGAAGTCCGACAATATCCTGATTGCGGAAAACGCCAAGGGCGAACCGGTGGCCAAGATCACCGACTTCGGCATCGCCAAATCCCAGCAGCTGGACGAGCAGACCCTGACTGCGGAAAACCAGCTGGCCGGCACCATCACCGCCATGTCGCCGGAACAGATCCTCGGCAAAGCCCTGGATGCCCGCAGCGACCTGTTCAGCCTTGGCACCATCGCCTACGAGCTGCTCACCGGCAGCCGCCCCTTCGGCAAAAACGACACCGGTGCCCTGGCTATGGCCCACCGCGTCACCAACGACCCGCACACCCCGCCGCAACAGGCCTGGGCCGGTATCCCCGAACCCCTGGCAATCCTGCTGGACAAGCTGCTTGCGAAAGATCCGGCGATGCGCCCGCAGAGTGCGCAGATTGTGTATCAGGGCTTTGCCCTGCTGCATAAACAGGGGCTGGAGGCCGAAAGCGAAGACTACACCGCGACGCTGACCGACCTGTTTACCCACCACAAAGTCAAAAGCCGCCGCCGCTGGCAGCGGGCGCTGGCGGTTGTTGCCGCCGCACTGGTTTTGAGTACCGGGGGTTACTGGGGTTGGAAGGAATTCACCCGACTGGAACCGCAGTATATTGCGGTGATGCCAGTGGAGATTAATGGGGAGATTCGCGGGGAGGAGAATGCCAAGGCGTTGACCAAGACTATGGTGCGGCAGGCGTTGATGAATTCGGTCTCGCAATTGAAGGCGAGTGCGTTGGTGAGTTTTGAGCCTAAGGAGGGGATGGACTTTGAGGCACAGCTGCAAAAGCTGAAGGACAAGGGGGTTACCGATGCCCTGTTTGCGCAACTCGAGTGTGCAGAGATTCGGTGTAATATTGAAATTCAACGATTAGCGCCCCAAAACAGCTATATCAAACAGCAACAAGGCTTTACATTCCTTACAGATAAAGCCCAAGAGGCGCAATACCGAACCAGTAACAGCGCTGCCAAGTTATTCGCCCCGGCCTACCAGCGCGGAGATCCCTCTCTAGCTACAATGTCCGATGACGACTACAAGCGATATCTAGATGTACTGAGTCGAATGGAGGCCAAGGAACTCGGTGAAAATGATCTCAACGATTTATTCACGTTGAGCAATCGCTACCCTCGCAATATATATATCTACCAAGGCTTATCGGATACAGCTGCTCGTTTATTCGTCCTCCACAACCAAAAAGAGCACATAGAGCTTGCATTGCGAGCACTGGATCGAGGCGAGGAACAAGGAGTAGACAAGTCCATTACATATCGCTTGAAACTACTCCTATATAGTTTGAGTGACTATTCAGACCAATATCAGGACCTAGTTAAACGGCTTGAAGAAATGAAGATGCCGGCTGCCGAACTTATGTATCAACGTGCACGCTATTTCTATCGTAGCGGAAAGTATGCAGATGCAGTGGATAGCTCACTAAACGCCTACAAGCTAAACCCATCTGCCGCGTCGCTCTATCTTGCAGCAATATCGCAAGGAGCGATGGGCAACTACGACGCGTCCAGAAATACTCTGAAGCAACTAACCGAGAAACACCCTAAACACTGGTCCTCTTTTTCAGCATTGGGCGTAATTGAATTAGAACTTGGAAACTTGGAAGCTGCAGAAAAAGCAATAACGTCGATACCTGAACCATTAAGGGGATGGAGAACCAAATCGAACCTAGCTGTTGCATATATGCTGAGAAAAAATTATCAATCTGCGGATCGCCAATTTAGAGCAGTACTTCAGGTTTCCGAAAATGATGTTCCAACTCTTGGTCAACTAGCCGAAGTTAAGCTTGCTTTAGGGGATCAAAAAGAAGCCATGAAAATATTCACTAAAGTTATAGAAATAACTAACGGGACATCAAACCAAGAACTCCGGCGTTATCGTGCTTTGGCACACGCAAATGTAGGCAACATTGAAGAAGCGATAAGCATAATTACAGATTTAGTTCGAGTCGCTCCTGACGACACATATCACAAACATGCCGCAAGCCAAATTTATGCTTTGGCGCAGGAATGGAGATCAGCAAGCGTTTACGTAGCAGAGTTACTCGCTCAGGGCATGAGCACCGCATGGTTCAAGCTACCAGCTCACCAGCAACTTTGTACTCAGCCCCTTGCTTCTACGCCAGTGAAAAGTGCAATTTGTGACTAATTAGAGAGGCTCGAATCTAGCTTGAGGATCTCCAGAAACAAAATGCATACCACCATCAACGGCTTCACACAGCCATAGGAAACTAAAGTTATCCGGCTTATTCTCTTTATCCTTGATAACGATTTTTAGCTCGGTATAGCGCCCATTCACCCGCTTGGCAGTCGTTTTGAACTGGTGTTTGAAGTCCGGACTGAGCGCCAGGATACCGTCCAGTTTACGGTTGGTGCTCAGAGCAAACTCCAGATCACGCCCCGGCACGGCGGAGAGATCGAGGGTAAGGTTGATCACCACCTTGCCCCCGCGACCGCCAAATTTAAAGTCCATATTGCCAAACAGTTCGTTCGGATTGCACTTCTCATAAAAAGGCCAGTACTGTGCGGTACCATTTTCGGGCTCTACCGGGCGCAGCATCATATCGATCTCCATGCCTTCCGCCGGCACGTCAACCACCAGCTCCGGCAAGGAGTCGCAATAATTATCCACTTCTGCTTTGTTCATGTTGTCATCCCTATAATTGTAATCAGCGAGCGATTGCTCACCTGCCCTGCAAACCACCCAGGGGATCAATGGTCTTGGAAAATATCTGAATCAGACGCAGACTCAGGACGAGAACTGCGTCACATAGCTTACTGCAACCGGTTGGCGGGTTTCCAGAACACTTTGATTAAAAAAAACCGGCAGTAAGCAAGCTTACTGCCGGTGATAATCAGATGGTCCCAGCCATCTACGGTTACAACAACACTATCAAGAGCGAAATGAGGCATCCGTGCCTCTGTCAGGCCCTTCCACGATCCCGGCTTCCTAGGCTCTGTGGTTACCGGGCCGGCCTGACGGTTCGGCTTGCGCCGAAGTCTTCCTGATCTGGTTACCTGCCGCCTAGGCTCTGCGGAGACAGGTAACTACCAATCCTTTGGTGAGGGCTTGCCCACACTAAATTCGACAATCTCGTCCCTGCGGTTGCCCCCCACTGGGCGGCTATCGAATTTAGTGTGAGCAAGCCCGGCTGAAGATCGCGTTGCTGCTGCCGGTGTGGAAAGCAAATTCCATCGCCTTCCTTGTTCCACCTTCCATGATGGGCACCGGTACCAGGGTGTCTGCAATCCACCGCGCCGCGGCTCCTGTGACGGCCGGGCATCGCGTCCCCTTCAACCTTGAGGTGAAATTTACGGATTTCGCCATTACAGGTCGATCACACGCCATTACACGCAATTACACGGGTGGGGGTTTATTCCTCAGTCTGATGTTTTTTCCGCCAGCGGGGCACCGTCATCCGGGTGCAGGAGCGTCATGCCAGACTTGATCCGGTACCGGATCCCGAGGGCGGAGTACTTGGTTGGCTCAGTACTGGATGCCGGATCAAGTCCGGCATGACGGGGAAGTGGTTCTGCGCTGGATGCCGGATCAAGTCCGGCCTGCGGTGAAGCCACAACGCTTTGCGGAGGTTTCACTACACTGTGAAGTCGACACCCTGTGTGCGAGACAGGTTTGTGCCTTTCGGGACGATTGCTTGTTGGTGCGCAGCGGATCCCGTAAGATCGGCGGTCATTTCGCCCATAATTTAATCAGCGCTGACTTATCCACACGCACGAGTCCACAATGACGAGAATGTTTTCGCGCCAGAATTACCGCGCCTTTTCCCACGCCTTTGTGGCTTTTATCGCGCTGTGGCTTTATGCATCCATCGCCCAGGCACAGAGTTATGAACAGCTGTACAGCGATTACCGCGGCAGCCTGTATCAGATTCGCCTGATCGAGCTTTCTTCCAATTCCAAGGCGGGGTTGGGTTCCGGCTTCCAGATTTCCAAAGACGGCCTGATCGCCACCAATTACCACGTAGTCTCCGAGGCGGTGCACGATACCGACAAGTACGTCCTTAAATACCTGTCGGTGGATGGCAAGGAAGGCGAGCTTGAGCTGCTGGATGTGGACGTGGTCAACGATCTGGCGATCCTGCGCCAAAAGGGTAAGCCCGGCCCGGATTTCCTGCAGCTGGCCAGTCAGGCACCGAGCAAGGGTGAAACCATTGTTTCCATGGGTAACCCGCTGGATCTGGGGATGACCATCGTCCCCGGCACTTACAACGGCATCGCCGGTGGCAGCTTTTACGATCGCATCCACTTCTCCGGCTCCATCAACCCCGGTATGAGCGGAGGCCCGGTAATCAATCGCAATGGCCAGGTGGTGGGCATCAACGTAGCCACTGCGGGCAACCAGATCAGCTTCCTGGTACCGGTGGACAAGCTGGTGGCCCTGCTGCTGGACTATAAAAAAGACGCCGGCGAAGGCAACGGGGCCTTGGAACTGCAACCCGTCATCAACCGCCAGTTGCACAAAAACCAGCAGCGCATCATCGACCAGATCCTTGACGCCAAATGGCAGCTGCGCCCCCTGGGCGATGCCATGGTGGTGGGGGAAATCGTGCCCTCGATCCAGTGCTGGGGAAATACCAGCGACGACGAAGACGAACTGGTGAAGCAGGTGGCCAAGGGCTGTACCGGCCAGGATGTGGTGTATCTATCTGAGACCTTTGATACCGGGCGGGTGGAATATGAGTTCTTCTGGCTCGAGTCCGAAGACGACTTTCTGTCTTCGCGTTTCTACGCGGCCTACAAGGAAAATATGAGCGGCTTCTTTCCCGGCAACAGCGCCGGTGAGGACGATGTGACCGACTTTAACTGCAAGCAGCAGTTCACCACCCACCCGCGTAACGGCCAGGCGCAGAGTGGTGATAACGCGGAAAAGCGTGAAAATGGTGCAGATGCCACCGACGAGGCGCAAACGCCGCCCAAGGCCAACGGCAGCCGCGAGCCGGTGATTGCACGCACTTCCTATTGCGTGCGCCGCTACAAGGATTACCCGGAGCTGTACGACGTCTTCTATGTGAGCCTCACGGTAGATCACGACAACCGTGCGCTGGTGAGCCACTTCACCCTGTCCGGGTTCACCCAGGAATCCGCCACTGCCTTTACCCAGAAGTTTGCGAGCGAAGTTCAATGGCACTGATTATCGAAGAAATCAATCGTGCCCACCGGGTGTGCAACCGCTTCCGTATGAACGGCGAGCGCGCCACGCTGGGCCGCTGCTATAGCAACGATGTAATGCTGGAAGACCCGCACGTAGACCCGGTACACGCGGAAGTGGTGCAGGATGAAGACGGCTGCTATGTACTGCGCGACCTGAACAGCCTCAACGGCATGCGCCTGATGCGCAACTTTCGCGATAAATCCGTCAAGCAGGCGGACGTGCGTGAGCGCCAGATCCAGTGTGGTGACGAAGTGCAGATCGGCAAAAGCCGGGTGCGTTTTATCGATGCTGAAATGAGCGTGGCGCCGGCGGTCCCCCTGCACTCGGCGGAAAATGTGTTTGACCGGGCGGCAACGCCAATTGTCGCCATCGCCCTGTGCCTGTTGGTGGCAGGGCTCAGCCTGTGGCTGGCCTACCTCGGCAGCACCATGGAATTCGAGTGGACCGGGGCGGTGGAAGTACTCACCGACGCGGTGATCGGGCTGCTGATTTACGCCGCGGCCTGGGCCTTTATCGGCAAGGTGGTCAAGCACGAGGCGCACTTCCTCGCGCACCTTTCCATCGCTGCCACCGCGGCGCTGGTCTATGCCGCCTGGCAGTGGTTTGGCTCCCTGCTCAACTTCAACTTCAACCTGCACCAGGCGCTGCCGCTGCTGAATATCCTGGCATTGGCGGTAATCCTGCCGGTGATGCTGTGGTGCGCGGCCTATCTCGCGCTGAATATCGCTCCACACTGGCGGCTGGTGGCCTCGGTACTGCTGCCCTGGTGCTTCCTGGGCTTTGCCGCGGCGGTCGAGATTGGCAAGATGGACGAGTTCAGCGACTCCCCTGAGGTGTCCAAGGAGCTGAAGTCCAAAAGCCTGCTGTGGCGCAAGCCGGTGCCTCTGGAAGAGTTCCTGGCCTCCACGCCGGCGCTGTTCGATATCCCACTGGATCAGGAGTCTGGCAAGAAAAAAACCGCCAGCAAGGCGACGGAATCGGATCTGGAGGTACGCGGCGAGTAAATGCCCACTTAATCTGGCCCAACCGTCGAACTCTGTGCCGTGAACGCATAAAATCTCCGCGCGCCGCTGCCTTCTGGCGCGCACAAGGAGTGAATGTCATGACCGAGTCCAATAAAGATCACAGCCTTTTCTGGAGCCCCGCGGTGGCGAAGCTGCAGCCGTATGTCCCCGGCGAGCAGCCCAAGACCACCGCGCGCCTGATCAAGCTGAATACCAACGAGAGCCCCTACCCACCCTCTCCCAAGGCGCAGGCGGTGCTGCAGGAAGAAGGCCTGGCTGCCCATCTGCGCCTCTACCCGGACCCGGAATCCACCCAACTGCGCGAGACCATCGCCGCCCAGTTTGACCTGTCACCGGAGCAGGTGTTTGTGGGCAACGGTTCCGACGAGGTACTGGCGCACGCTTTCTACAGCTTCTTCCAGCGCCCGGAGCCGCTACTGTACCCGGACATCACCTACAGCTTTTATCCCGTCTACTGCCAGTTTTACGGCATCGAGTCACAAAAGCTGCCCCTGCGGGACGACTTCTCCATCGCGGTAGAAGACTTTGCCATCGATAACGCCGGCGGCGTGATTATCCCCAACCCCAATGCCCCGACCGGACGCTATTTGCCGCTGGCAGAAATCGAGAAGCTGCTGCAATTGCACCCGGAGCGGGTGGTGGTGATCGACGAGGCCTATATTGATTTTGGTGGCGAGAGTGCGGTCGCCCTGATCGACCGCTACCCGAACCTGCTGGTGATTCACACCCTGTCCAAATCCCACGCCCTGGCGGGTTTGCGCCTGGGTTATGCCATGGGCCAGGCGCACCTGATCGAGGGGCTGAACCGGGCAAAGAACTCCTTCAACTCCTACCCTATCGACGGTATTGCACAGAAAGTCGCGACGGCGGCAATTGCCGACCGGGAGTGGCTGGCGGACAACTGCGCCAAGGTGATCGCGACCCGCGAGTGGACCTGCTCTGAGCTGACCGAGATCGGTTTCGATATCGTCCCTTCCACCGCCAACTTTATCTTTGCCAAGCCCCAAAAAATTTCCGCAGAGGATCTGTTCAACGCCCTGCGCGAACGCAATATCATCGTGCGCTATTTCAACAAGCCGCGGATTAGTGAGTACTTGCGTATCAGCATTGGAACCGATGAGGAAATGCAGGCGCTGGTGGCGGCTTGTCGGGAAGTTTTATAGCTCTCTAGAGTTTTTCACCCTCAAACCAGTTGGCAAGGGATTGGGTAGTTCTGAAGGCTTGGATGGCCGGGGCTCTCTCGCTAGACCTTCACCGCCATGGACGGCGGTGCAGAGCCCCCAGGGATGGGTTCACGGCGTGTCTAGCGAGAGAGCACCGGCCAGCCAAGCCGCCCCTCAATAGCCGACAACCGCCAAAAACCACGAAAGCGGATACTTCCACAGAACTAGCGGACGGAACCTCTATAATTTCTCGACCACCAAACCCTAAATCGACGTACCCGCAGTAACCATGTCGCCTCAGATCAAGAAAGCCTTTCAAATCCTATCCGCCGCCACACTGGCTCTGTTGGCGAGCACCTCTTCCGCCAAAAACCCCTGGGAAGCGGTGAAGAAACCGTCGAACCAGCTGCCCGAAAGCATCGGCAGCTACAGCAACGGCTGTCTGAGCGGCGCGGAGCAGATGCCATTGCGCGGCGAAGGCTTTCAGCTGGTGCGCACCGGGCGCGACCGTCACTACGGCAATCCGTATCTGGTGGAGTTTCTCAAGGATTTTTCCAACGCCGTGGAAGAAAACAACCTCGGTCGGCTGCAGATCGGTGATATGTCCATGGCCCGTGGCGGACCGTTTAGCAGCGGGCACAAGAGCCACCAGCAGGGGCTGGATGCGGATATCTGGTTTTCCCAGGATAAGCGCGCCGCCGAGCGCCCGCTGACAGCCTGGGAGCGGGACAATATCTCCGCTATCCCCATGGCCGACGAGCGCAAGCATGTACTGCTGGAGGAAAACTGGGATCCGCGTATTCCCAATATCCTGCGTCTAGCCTCGGAAGATCCTCGCGTCGCACGAATCTTCGTGCACCCCACCATCAAGCGAAAAATGTGCAATATTGCAGGGAGCGATAACGAATGGTTGCGCAAGGTGCGCCCCTGGTGGGGACACAATTACCACTTTCATGTACGTCTGAACTGCCCGCCGGGGGACAAAAATTGCAAGCCGCAGGCGAAGGTACGCGGCAAACCCTGCGGCGGCGGCCTGGACTGGTGGTTTAGCGATGAATTTTACGCCATTCTAAACGGTACCGCGCCCACCAAACCCAAGCCGGAAAAACCGCCTAAGAAACCAGAAATGCCCACTCAGTGCGCCCAGGTACTGACGGCACCGGCAGAGCCGAACAACTGATGAGAGCCAGATGAATACACAGGCCCCAAATAGCACCCCATCACGGACCATTCACGTTTTGCTGATCTGCGGCGGTGGCGGCAGTGAGCACGATGTTTCCCTGCGCACCGCGGATTTTATCCAACGGGAACTGGCGAAATCACCGACGGTCCAGCTGACCCGGGTCACCATGGACGGCGATGGCCGCTTTGTGGATGAGAATGACCAGGTACGGGAGTTACGCTCAGACAAGCTGTTGTACAGCGCATCGGGCGGCAATTCCGGCAGTGCGCAGCCGGTGGATTATGTAGTCCCGGCGATTCACGGTTACCCCGGGGAAACCGGCGATCTGCAATCGCAGCTGGAAATTCTCGGACTACCCTATTTCGGCTGCGGGCCTGAGGCGAGCAAGATCTGTTTTAACAAGATCACTACCAAGCTTTGGCTGACGGCCCTTGGGATCGACAATACCCCGTATCAGTTTCTGTGTGCGGACAATGCAGACGAGGCGGCGAAGGCGCAGGATGCATTGAAGCAATGGGGTTCGGTGTTTGTGAAGGCGTCGAACCAGGGGTCTTCGGTGGGTTGTTACAAGGTGAGCGATCCGGAGGCTCTGGATGGGGCTTTGCGGGAGGCGTTCAAACTGTCGCCCTATGTGCTGGTGGAGAAGTGTCTTAAGGTGCGGGAGCTGGAGGTGGCGGCTTACATCTATGACGGCGAATTGGTTGTGACGCCGCCGGGTGAGGTGTGTGCGCCGGAGGATACATTTTATAGTTACGAGGAAAAGTACGCGGAGGCCAGCCGGGCGCGGACCCATGTGGTGGCGGAGGGCTTGTCGGATGCACAGCTGGGATGGATTCGCGAGGCGTCCAAGCGGGCGTTTGTGGGTTTACAGTTAAAGGACCTTTCGCGGATTGATTTCTTTCTGACGGATGACGGGGAGATTTATCTGAATGAGGTAAATACCTTTCCGGGGATGACTTCTATTTCGATGTTCCCGAAAATGCTGCAAAACCAGGGGCATGATTTTTCATCTTATCTCGGTACTCTCATCCGAAGTGCAGTCCAGTAACTTATCCCGGTGGCGGTGACGCTACCGGGTGCAGCTTTGTAAGACACGAGCTAGGCGCCCCCCCGATAACCCATCCATGGGGGCTCTTCCACGAGGTGGCCCGGCCGCTCCACGGATTCACGGCGCCTTCGGCCCCTCTCGCGGAAGGCCTTACAAAGCTGCACCCGGCATCGTCACCTTCACAATTCCCTTCAAATAAACCTACTCAACTGACCTGCGGCAGCCCATTTTCCAGCCACCCTTCCTGCCGTTTTCTCGAAAACTGCCCCCGTAAAAACTCCATCTGATCTCCACGAATCCGCGCACTGTTGGTAAGTGCCAGGTATTCCGCCGCATTGGGAACAAATGGCAGCGCCAGTAGTTCCATGTCGATATTTTCCAACAGCCGGTTGCCCTTGTGCTGATTGCAGCGCCGGCAGGCGGTGACGACGTTTTCCCAGGTATCACGGCCGCCTTTGGAGACGGGGTGAATATGGTCGCGGGTGAGTTCGCGGATGGGGAATCCGTTACCGCAGTACAGGCACAGGTGCTGATCCCGCGCGAACAGGGCGCGGTTGGTGAGGGGCGGGCGGGTTCGGGGGCGGGCCATGCGGTCGCCACCGCAGGCGATGATGGCGGCGAGGTCAAGGGTTGAGCGCTCACCGAGGCGGTTAATTCCCCCATGTACCGTCTGTACAACACCACCAAGAGTCCAGGTGACCAGTTCCCGCACATACAAACAGGCGGCTTCTTCCCAGGTCAGCCATTCGAGGGGTTGGCCGGCGAGATTCAGCCTCAGGATTTGCGCTTGCATGAGTTCACCTCCCGTTTTTGCGAGCTCAGGAAACCATTCAATAAACAACAAAGCCCCGCGGACAGTCCGGCGAGGCTCGGGGAATTTAAAAAGTTGTCAGGGAAAACGTGGACAGAAGACTTGGAGAAAGAAGCGGAGAGAGAGGAAGAATTCGATGCGCGGGAGGAATGGAGCGAATTCTGGAGCCGATGGAGGCTAGACCACCAGTGATGAGCGGGTGGTTGCGGTACGAACGGGTACAGCATTTGATTACTGAATTCGTTATCCTCCTCATACCCACCAGTCATAAAATTGGACCGGCTTGCTCTGATTAAAGCGGAGGTTTGTTACGATTTCCAGACAGTGGAGGCAATCCGCTGCAGAAATCTACCAAACAGCCGCAGCGAGCCTGTATAGACAAGATGTGAAAGCGTTAAAACAAGAAGAACCATACGGCGAGTTCAGGAAGGAAAGAAATTTTGCAGGCTCAGAATGTAAAACACCGCTTGAGCAATCCGGCCCAAGCGGTGCGTCTCACAGGATGGTGCCCAAATCCTTTCGGGCTGGCAGCGCGGTCTCCAATCCTTGGTGACCTGTCCTTGCCGCCGTTGCAATCCGTTCTCCGTCCTTGCAAATACATTATGATGGTCGAATGGGAAAATTAGGGTAGTGGGAAAGTGCTGAACTTGTTGTAAGAGATGTCTTACAAGCGAGTGACGGTCGTCACATTAAACCTGATCAGGTCCGGGGGAGGCGCGTGGCGCGTATCGCAACTGGTACGTCTGTGCGACATTCAGCGGCTTACTATAGTTACTTCTGTTACGAGATCAAGACAACTGTGAGATCTACGTCGAAAAAAGCGCTAGTTTTTTATCTTTTCGCTGCATTTGGCGCCATTGGGGTGTTTGTGCTGGTTTTAGCCCTGTCACTGGGGTGGGTGCCGGGGGTGAATGTACCCTGGGGCCAATTGTTCGGCGCCAGCACCAGCGATGACACAGTACAGCATCAACTAAAAGTTGCTGACGGGTTTCACCTGGAGCTGTTTGACGATGAGGTACCCAATGCGCGTTTTATGACGATTACCCGCAATGGCGATCTATTGGTATCACAACCCAAGCTCGGTCAGGTCAGCCTGCTTCTGAGTGACCGCAACCGCGATGGTAAGGCGGATGGCAAGCGGGTGCTGATCGACGGACTCAAGCGCCCTCATGGTCTGGCACTGTTTGAAGACTGGCTGTACATCGCAGAGAGCGACGGCGTTGGCCGGGTCCCGTTCGACCACTCGGATGGCCGTATCGCCGGTAGTTACCAGAAGGTCGTGAGCGGCCTTGCCGATACCGGAAATCACTGGACCAAAACCATCGGCATGGGGCCGGATGGCTGGATGTATCTTTCCAGCGGCTCTACCTGCAATGTCTGCGCAGAAGAAGACCCGCAGCGCGCAACGATCATGCGCTTTCGACCGGACGGTAGCCATTTCGAGATATTCGCCACCGGCCTGCGCAATAGCGTCGGTTTCGACTGGTCTCCCAAAGATGGCGCCCTCTACGCTACAGACAACGGCCGCGACTGGCTCGGCAATGATTTCCCGCCCTGCGAACTGAACCGAATTCAGAAAGACGGGTTTTACGGCTGGCCCTACGCCAATGGCGACCGTATTCCAGACCCGGACCTGGGAATTAACGGCAGTGCGCGCATTCAGCAAAAAATCAAAACGTCCATTCCACCGGTATTTGAATTCCGTGCGCACAATGCACCGCTGGGGATGCGCTTTTTACGCAGCCCCCTGCAACCGGCCGCCTTCCGCGACGCTGCACTGGTGGCACTGCACGGCTCCTGGAACCGGGATGTGAAAGACGGCTACAAGGTGCTGGCTCTGCACTGGGGTGAGGATGGACAGATTCGTGCGGAGGATTTTATCTGGGGCTTTTTAGGCGAAGATCGCGAAACGGTATACGGTCGACCGGTGGATATCGCCGAAGATGTGCGGGGCAATATCTATATTTCCGACGACTACGCCGGTGCAATCTATCGCGTGCGTGCGGGGACAGCCTCCGGTGCAGATACAGCGCCGGAGGATAAACGCGCGCCCATCAGCGCCCCCAAAAAGCCACTCGCTATCGACAGTAGTGCCGCCCGTCAGGGCGCGCAGATCTTCGAGCGTCGCAATTGCACACGCTGCCACCAGCAGCTTCCATTAAAAGACCTGAGCCGTCGCTATACCATCAAGCAGCTCGCGGATTACTTCGACACCCCCACGCCGCCGATGCCCAATTACGGTTTCAGTAACAGCCAGAAGCGTGCCCTAGCCCACTACTTGATGGAGCGGGAGATCAAGGGCGGCGGGCGGCAGCTGGAACATTTTCTGCCTTAAAACGACGTAACCCCGGTGTAGGCCGGGATCTAGGAAGCGGAGTACTCGGCTGGTTGCGGGCTGGATGCCGGATCAAGTCCGGCATGACGGTGGATCTCATCATCCCGACTCTGGGGCTGGTATGGAGAGATTGGACGGAGGAGTGGGAAAAGAGTTACTGCCCTTTCGGCCGTTTCTGCAATTTGCGCTGCAGGGTCCGCCGGTGCATCCCGAGGGCGCGGGCGGTTGCGGAAATATTGCCTTCGTTTTCCGCCAGCACCCGCTGAATATGCTCCCACGCCAGCCGGTTGACCGACGGTGGTGCGCTGGCAATTTCCGGTAGCTCCGGAACAACATCGGCTGCTCCCTGCTCGCCGGTCAATGCCGCCACCAGTTGATCGCCTCCGGCCGGTTTGCACAGGTAATCGTCTGCCCCCAGTTTGATGGCCGCCACCGCGGTTGGAATACTGGAATAACCGGTCAGTACGATGATCCGCGCACGCGGGTTGGCCGAACGCAGTGGCGCTATCAGCTCCAGCCCACTGTCGCGGTGAATTTTCAGATCCAGTAGTGCGCAATCAAATTTTTCCCGCGCGACCAGTCCCTGCGCTTCATCCACCGACTCTGCCACCCGGGTGTCAAAGCCCCGGCGCGACATGGCCCGCTCCAGCATATTGCGGGTACCGGATTCATCGTCGACGATGAGTAGTCGTGGGCTGGAGCGACTCACAGGGCCTCCTCATGTTCGTTTTCCAGTGGCAGTTCGATGGTGGCGACCGTACCCGGAACATCCTTGCGCGCGGTCAGCGTCAACTTGCCGCCAAGCTGCGCAAGAGCGGTTTTGCACAGGATCAGTCCGATACCGAAACCACCGGATTCCGCACTCGGGTTCTCAGATTCGAGCCCGCGGCCACTGTCGGCAATTTCGATGCGCAGGCGATCTCTGCTCCAGTCCACATCGAGGGCCACCGGTTGTGGAATATCTGCAGCCAGAGATGCATCCAGGGCATTGTTCAGAATATTGATCAGGGTCTGCTCCAGGGTCAGCGGCAGGCGCGCCTGTTGATGATTGGAACCACGCTGCTGCAGTGTGAAGCGCGCGTCCGGGCGCAGCAGCTGCCAGCGTTCTAGGCTGCGCTCGATAAACGCCGCCACCGACTGCAGCTCTTCACTGCCCGCAGGGTCCCGCGCGCGGCTTTTCAGCTGCTCCAGGGCCTGCTTGCACAGATTAACCTGCTGCTGCAGCAATTCCAGATCGTCTTTTACCGGCTCGGAAAAGTCCTGCTGTTGCGCCTGTAATTCCTCCACCAGCAACCCGATCGTCTGCAGGGGCGAGGCCAACTCGTGGGCAGTGCCCGCCGCCAGCGTCCCCAGAGAAAGGACCTGATCGCGCCGCGCCTGCTCCTGTCGCAACTTGTGCAGGTGGCGATCGCGGCTGCGCAGGGCCTCCGCCATGCTGTTGACGAAGCCGGCGATAAGCAGCGCAGAGAAGGTGAAGGTTGCCCACATGCCGATCAGGTGTTGATAAAAATCACTGCCCTCACTGGCGTGACTCATGTTGTGGCCGGCGTGAGCACCGTGCCCACTCTCCACACCGGGAAAAAACACCATCAACCCGGTGTAGATGGCGATACTGATGGCGGCCATCAGCCAGGCAAAAAAGCGCGGCTGGGTGGCCGCGGCGATAGTCAGGGGAACCAGCAGATAGGTGACGAAGGGATTGGCAGCGCCGCCGCTAAAGGCCAGCAACGGCGGCAGCCACAGCCAGTCCATCAGCAGGTGACCGAAAAACTCCCGCCGCCCCACCGCAACGCTTCCGCGCGCGCGCCAGCCGCTGATCAGTGTGGTTACCACTCCCAGTACTACAAACACCAGTGCACTGCCACTGAGAGAATCCGCCAGCCACAGGCTGACACCGATATAGGCCGAGAGCGCGATGGCCCGCAGCGCCGTAAGACGCCGCAGGTTGGTGATGATGGTTTTGTCTCCACCCAAGGGCGGCACTGGGGATGACACGGGCAATCTACTCGGTAAAACGTATATTGCTATTGTGTCGCGGGGGCGGGCATTGGGCCAGTACTCGCGCTCCGGGATTTGCGCACCGCCTTTTTACGGCGCCCCGCGAGCATCACACCGCCGATCACACTGCTGCCGATCAACACCAGCAGAGTGGCGACGATCAGGTAATCCCGCACCTGACGACCGGTAAACGGGGTCAGGTGGCTCCATTTGTGCAACAGGGAGAAAGACAGGCTCTCGACACGATCGACGCCACGGGACTGATCCACCAGAACCCCGGTCACCGGATCCACAAACAGCATGGTCTTATCGTCATTGGCGACGTCCACCTGCCACACCGGCAGGCGCTTGTTGCGAAAGTCGTAGCCCGGCCCGTAGCGGGTCACCAGCGACATACCGGCGATATCCTCGGGCCGAATACCGGCAAGCCGCGCAGCCAGCAGCTGGGCCTGTTCGCGGTCACCAAATTCGGTCAGTAACTGGCCACTGCGCGCATCCACAAACAGGGATCCCGCTTCCGATGGGCGGCCATCAAAACGCTGGTTGCGATTGCCGGGCGCTGCACTTTGTGCCGGAGCCAGGCCCACGCGGTACATCGGCATGCCCTCTGCGCCGCGAATCAGCGACAGACTGTTGATGGCGCGGCCATCCAGCGCGTTTACCCAGGCAAAGTCCGTATTCAGGTTTCGGTACTCCCCCGCTTCGCCGAGGCGCAGCCCCTGCACCGACTCCACCAGAGAGGACTGCAGCAGGTGATAGAAACCGCTCGCGGACCAGCCCAGTAGCGGCAGCCACAGCACATAGCCGAGCAGGCGGTGATAGCGGCGTTTGCCGTCTTTGATTTTCCTGTGCTTCAGGGCAAATACCAGTGCGAGCCCAGTGGCCGCAAAAGCAAACAGGGTCAGCATCAGCAGGCCGATCAGGATCAGGCGGCCGTATTCCAGATCGTCCAGCCAGGCAAAGGTGTGCAGCTGGCGGAACACACTCTGCATCAGGGTTTTTGTGCTGTCGGTCATGGAGGCCAGGGCCGCCGTTTCCGTGTGCACGAACAGGGTCAGGCCATCATCACCTTCAAACCGGATCCGGTACACCGGAAGCAGTCGATTGACCGAGGGATAGGTATTGTCGAACTGGGTTTGCACCTGCACATCGGCAATCTCATCGGCCGGGCGGCCGCTGTAATAGGCCGCCAGCCAGCGGGCTTGGTGCAGGTCGCCGTCGAGCACTTCACGGCCGCTGTCGAGGTCGTAATAACGGCGCGGCTCGGTTTCGGAATGGGTCACCTGCAGCAACGGCGCTCCGACGCTCGGCACCAGCTTCACAACACGCGCGCCGCTGACCTTTTCCCCGTCCGCCAGCAGCGCCGGCAGCTTGCCCAGTTCAGAGGCCTCTAGGCTCACCGAGGGCGGGAAGAACTTGGCCGCCGACGGCCCAAACCAGGCCATCATCGGGTGGCTGATACCGGAAGTGGCCCATATCAGGATACCCGCCAGCGCCCACCATCCGAGCTTGTTGTGCCAGTCCAGCCACTGCTTTTTCAGGTTCATGCTGTTCTCTTTTGATTGTTGTTTTTATTACGCCGTGTATCAGGGAATCAGAAGCGGTAGCGCACACCGGCAAACAGCGAGCGCGGCAGTCCCGGGCGGTAACTCAGGTCTTCATCGCCCACCTGGTTGGAGGTGTAGGTGGAGTAGCGCTCGTCGGTAATATTCGACAGGCGCGCGTAGACAGACAGGTCTTCACCCACGTCGTGGGTGGCGCGCAGGTTGAACAGTTCGTGGCCGGCGTATTGCTGGGTGTTGGTTTCGTCGGTGTAGTAGTCACCCATGTGCGACCACTCCAGCTCCATGCGCAGGCCGGTGAGCCACTCGGGCGTATAGGCCAGAGTGACGTTGGCGAGGGACTCCGGCGCGCGGCTGATATCGTTGCCGGCGAAGTTCAGGTTTTCGCTGACCATGCAGAAACAGCTGGGATCAAACCGGCTGAATACGTAGGAGTAGTCCTCGTACTGCTGGCGCATGGCCGCATAGGAAACCCCCAGCTGCCACTGCTGCCCTACTGGCGCCTGCACGGAAACCTCCACCCCCTGGTGGCTGGTCTCACCGGCGTTGGTGGTCTTGCGATCATTGCCCTCGTCTGTGTTGGAAATGTAACTGACAATGTCGTTTTCGGTGGTCATGTCATACACCGCCACCTCGTAATTCACCCGCTCGGCGACGATACCGCGCAGGCCGATTTCCTGGCTGACGCTGGTCACCGGTTCCAGCTCGGTGGTGCCCTCTGAGGAACCCGGACGGAACAGGGTACCCACGGTGGGCGCGCGGAAAGCGTGGCGATAGCTGGCGTAGAGCTGGTGGCTGTCGCTGAGTTTGTACACCGCCCCCAGTTTGGGGCTCAGGTTGTCGTAGTCCCGGGACTGGGACGCCGGACGGAAGTGAGAGGGGTCCGTATTCGGCGTACCCAGCTGATCCTCGTAGTCCACCTCGAACACGTCGTAGCGCAGGCCGGCACTCAACAGCCAGTTTGCGCTGGGGGCGAATTCCGCGTGTACATACGGGGAAACGGAGGTCTGCTCCGCTTCAAAGTGGTAGGTCAGCTCGCCGGTGCGCGTGTAATCCACAAAGTATTCACCGTCCTGTGTGGCCGTGATGCGTTCCTCGCGGTATTCCGACGGGGTGTAGTCCGCGTCCACTCCGACAATCACTTCGCCGCCGTCGAAATCCCGGCGGTACTTCAGCAGCAGGCCGTAGGAGCTGAATTCGGTATCGCGGATATTCGGGTCGTAGGTCACCATCCAGCTGGGCATCATCGCCGAGGTGTTGTGGCGTACAAACGGGGTGGCGGTAATCAGGCTCTTCTCGTCGGGGGTGTAGGAAAGCTCGGAAGACAGGCGAAAGGCCTCGATATCCCGACCGCCGATATCCCCGTGGTACAGGTTTTTCTGCACATTGTTGCGGTAGTCCTCTTCTTCAAGACCGGACACACCGCTCTGGTCGATGGTGGAGTAAGACAACACCGTCTTGCTGTCCCAGCCCTCGGCAAACTGGCTGTCCAGGCGGCCGCTCATGGAGGTGCGGGTGTAGTCGGCCTCCTCACGGAAACCTTCGCTGGCGGTGCTGTTCAGGTCCAGGCGAAAGGCGCTGCTCTCCCCCAGCTTGTTGCCGCCGGAGATCAGCGCGCGCTGCCAGCCGTCCGCACCCAGTTCGCCATTGATGGAAAATTCGGCAGCGTCCGGTGCCGCCTTGGTGACCGCATTGATCACCCCGCCGATAGCATCGCTGCCGTATAGCGCCGACGCGGGGCCCTTGGTGACCTCCAGCTGCGCGCTCTGTGGCACATTGATCTCGTACAGGCCGTTGTGGTTGAAGAAGCCGGTGGGACGGGTGGGAATGCCATCTTCCAGAAACAGGTAGACCCCGGCGGTGGAGATGGGCTGGCGAATCGAGGTCATATGCCCTTCCCCGCCCAGGTTATTCACATGCACCCCGGCCACGCGGTTGAGGGCATCTGCGGGATGCGCCGGCGCGATATGCTCCAGTGCCTCCTCGCTGATCACGCCGACGGATTCCGCCAGCTCCGAGCGGGTCTTGGCCTCGCGCGTGGCGGTGACGATAACCTGCTCGAGTGCATTGTCGGGCAGCGAGGCAGTCTCCGTGGCAGCGAGGGTTGCGGGAATCAGTGCGATCAGGGCGAGGGGGCGGAGTAAATAGGGGGCAGAGTGCGACACGGTAACTTCCTTGTTCGGCGATTTTACCAATGGATAAATGCTACCGAAAAAGCCTGCGACACAAGTGCGCCATATTGTCGCAGGTGGTGTGACATTGACCCCTTTTCCACTTGCCGCTAAGGTTGCCCGCACCCGCATGTCCTATCAGAGAATTACCCCATGGCCGCGAAGAAGAGAGCCGCAACATTCGAAAGCGCACTGGAAGAGCTGGAGCAGCTGGTAGAACGGCTGGAAAGTGGCGATCTGCCCCTGGATGAAGCCCTCTCGGACTTTGAGCGCGGGGTAAAACTGACCCGCGAATGCCAGCAGAAGCTGGCCAGTGCCGAGCAGAAAGTGAAGGTGCTGATGGAAGAGAACGGAAAGGTGCAGGAGCTGCCCTTCGACGCCGCCGATGAATTTTCCGGAGACGCGGAGTAAGTGAGCAGTTCTTCTCCGGCTGCCACGCCCGTGCCCGCCAAGCTGAAAGCCTTCCTGCAGTCCTCCAGTCAGCAGGTCGAGCAGACCCTCAAGGCCGCCCTGGCCGACCAGAGTGACGCCGAAGCCCTGTTTGCCGCCATGCAGTACGCCGCCCTCGGCCCCGGTAAACGCCTGCGCCCGGCACTGGTTTATGCCTCGGCATTGGCACTAGCCGGTGAATCAGCGTCCGCAAAATGCCACGCGGCGGCGGCCGCTCTGGAGTGCATACACGCCTACTCCCTGGTACACGACGACCTGCCGGCCATGGACGACGACGACCTGCGTCGCGGACGCCCCACCTGCCATATCCAGTTTGATGAGGCCACCGCGATCCTCGCCGGGGACGCCCTGCAGTGCCAGGCATTCGAGTTACTGGTAAACGCACACTTGCCGGCGGAGCTGAAGGTGACCGTTCTTGCTGAGCTCGCGCGCGCTGCCGGCGCCCGAGGCATGGTCGCCGGCCAGGCCATCGACCTCGCCGCCGTCGATCACACCCTGACCCTGGCGCAACTTAAAGAGATGCACCGTCTGAAAACCGGTGCGCTGATTGTCGCCAGTGCGCGCATCGGCGCCCTGATCGGCGGGGCGGATGATGCCCAACTTGCCGCGATCACCCAGTATGCCGAGGCAATTGGCCTGGCATTTCAGGTACAGGATGACATTCTGGATGTGACTGCAGACACCCAGGTACTCGGCAAAACCCAGGGGGCTGACGCAGCGCGCAACAAACCCACCTACGTTTCGCTACTGGGGCTGGACGGGGCTCAGGCCAAAGCCGATGAGCTGCACCGGGAAGCAAGCCTGGCCCTGGGGAAACTTTCCACTGGCGCCAAAAGCGTCAACACCGACATTCTTCAGCAACTGGCCGATTACATCGTCAAACGACGTTATTGATCGGTCTGACCGATCGTCACCAGGCGCCACTTTCAACACCCTGGCAGAGGCGCGGATCCGCCCAGCCACTTTCCCCTATTCGCTCGCGTATTCCCGCCGGTACCGACCTCAACGCCAAATGATTGGCTTACTCCCTCTGCCACGAAAACGGCACCCATACGCCGCGCCCCAAATCCCCTCCAAAACTTGTGAAACATTGCATACCGGCACGACCGCAGAGCTTTCCTGTGCTTTATTACAACCGTGCGCTTTCAAAAAATACCAAGGCAAGCTCAGTTCTTGGCAGCCGAACCAATTTGACGAACAACAAAAACTCTGCAAGATTTACCAAAGCCTGCACACGGAAAGGCCCCACGCCCCGCAAAAATAGAAAAACACTGAGGGTGCTGGGTGTGTACAGGTGAAATAAAACATAAATAAAAATAATAGGTGACGAGAATGAAGCAACAACTGCGTTCAGTGATTGCCCCCGCGGCCGTCGCCGCATTGACAATTGGCCTGACAAGCGATGTACTTGCAGAACCTCTCACGGCAACGGAGCTGATAGAGGCTTGCAAAAGCCACCAGGTTGACCAGCAAAGCGCCCAAGCCACCAGCTGCCGGGCATTTATCCACGGCTACCTGTCTGCAAGCAGAGATATTGTTGCCGCAGACGAGCGCCCATCCGAATTTGTCGCACGCGCCATTCGCACGCGTGCCAGCCGCCTCTCCGACGACGCGGCCCAACGGCTCAGCAGCCGCTACTGTCTGCCAGAGGCAGCAACGCTTGACACCCTGATTGGCAAAGTCTCAGAACTTTCACAGCCCTTTGCCGAAGAGGCAACGGCGGAATCCGCGATGCTGACAGTTTTTGAAAATCACTATCGCTGTAAAAAAGATGTACCGAACCCCTGATGTGGTTTCGTTGCCCCACTTGGCCAGCGCTCACCACACCGGGCTTATTCGCACTCTAATATGGTTTCTGTAGTAGATTATTCATGCGTTATACCCTGTGCCTTTTTGCCGTTCTCGCATTTATATGGCTGAGTAACTCCGGGCAATACACTGCCCTGATTCTCGCTTTTGGCTTAGCTTCCACGGTCTTTGTGATCCTCATTGCCCGGCGCATGAAAGTGGTGGATGGAGAATCCCTGCCGCTGCAATTGTGGGCAACGTTACCCGGTTACTATCTGTGGCTACTGCGCAAAATCATCGTCAGCAATCTGGAAGTGGCCGCCTGTGTGTGGGGCGGTATCGTTTCCCGACGCACGACCATCTCCCCCTGCAGTGAACGTATCCCCGTCGACCTGTCATCCGATCTCGGCCGGGTTCTCTATGCCAATTCCATTACCCTGACCCCGGGTACAGTAGCAGTGGACATCGATAATAACTCGGTGCTGGTACATGCGCTTCGCCGCAGCGGCCTGGATGATCTCAAGCGGGGCGAGATGGAACGGCGGGTTGCGGCTCTTACCGACGACACACCCGTTTCTGAACTCTGACAGGGCAGATTAAAAATGCTGAACGCTACATTGATTGCCCTGCTCGTCGTTATGACGCTTGCGCTGATACGCGCGATAAAGGGGCCGACGATTCACGATCGTATTCTCGCAGTGAATATGTTCGGCACAAAAACCGTTCTGTTGATTGCCGTTATCTGCTTTACCTTTGGCGAACCCGAATATCTCGATATTGCCATCGTCTACGCGCTCATCAACTTTGTGAGTGTAATCGGGGTATTGCGGTATTTTGAGTTCCGCACCCGCAATGGTAACGGCGCGCCGGAGGTGACCGGTGATTGAAACAGTACAATCTTTTGCCAGTGGCACCCTGCTTTTACTGGGCTGTTTTTTCATGTTGACCGGCGCCGTGGGTGTGCTGCGCTTTCCCGATTTCTACTCCCGCATGCATGCGGCGGGTATTACCGACACCCTCGCCACCTTACTGATTATCAGCGGCCTGATGCTCACCGCCGGCTGGAGTCTTGCGCTTTTTAAACTGGCGCTGATCATGCTGTTTATTTTCTTTACCAGCCCCACCGCCAGCCACGCGCTCGCGCGCTCGGCGCAACTCAGCGCACTACGCCTGCCGCAGATTGCGCCAGAGCCTGCACCGACAGAAATGACTAACTCACAACCTGTGGATACATCGCCAGACGCCGAGCCTGAAGCCGCCGACAGCACCCGCGTCTGAGCGTCACATGTATCAGGCAACCGGGGCCAATTTCGGAAATTGACAACCACAATGACGACAACCAAAACAATACCGGCAGCCATCGAGGGTCGATACCGATGAACCTGCTACTTGATATCGCGCTACTGGCCCTGTTGCTGGTCACCGCCATTTCCATCGCCTGGATCAAAGACCTGTTTGCCGCAGCCATGCTGGCGGGAATTTACGGTCTGCTGTCGGCGGGCTTTTTCATGACCATGGGCGCGGTGGATGTCGCATTTACCGAAGCGGCGGTGGGCGCCGGAATCTCACCGCTACTGATCTTGCTGACACTCGCACTTTGTGGCCGCTACCAACGCGCAGACCGCAATCGTGCGCGACTCGCCATTGCGCTTGTGGCCACCGTGGGCGCATTGCTGGTTACCGCTACCGTCGATATGCCATCCTTTGGTGATGCCAATGCACCAGCACAGGTGCATGTGGCACCTCACTATATCCAGGAATCCATGCGTGAAATCGGGATCCCCAATATCGTCACATCGGTATTGGCCAGTTACCGGGGCTTCGATACCTTTGGCGAGGTGGTGGTGATCTTTACCGCCGGACTCGGGGTACTGTCACTGCTGATGACCAATGCCGCACAACCTTTGCGGATTATGCAGCCTTCACCGGTACAGCAGGCATCACGGGATATCGTTCTGCGGGTTGTCGCCAAAGTGTTGATTGCTCCGATCATGCTTTACGCACTGTACGTGCAGTTCCATGGTGAGTACGGCCCCGGTGGCGGCTTTCAGGCAGGGGTGATCTTTGCGGTGGGATTTATTCTCTACAGCATGGTGTTTGGCCTGGACGCAGTGCGCAAGGTCGCCAGCCACGAGCTGGTCCAGCTGTTGGCGGCAATGGGTGTTCTGATTTTTGGCTGCACAGGACTGTTGAGTCTCGCCAATGGAAAAAACTTTCTGGATTACAGCGCACTGGCCGGGGACCCGGTTACCGGGCAACACATCGGCATTATCGCCATAGAAATCGGCGTCGGGATCACCGTCGCCTCGGTGATGATCATGATTTCCTATCTGTTCTCGGCGCAGCTGCGCGACCGGGAGGCTGAACTCGCGATCAAGGGCACACCGTCCTATGCAGACGACACCACCGGCGGTGAGGTCAGTCGCGGTCTGTCCCCACTACAAACACTGGAACGGGGGGCAGGTTAGGATGTTATTGGCATCGCACTACAACTACTGGATCGTCATTGCGCTGATGATGATCGGCCTGTACATAGTGATCGCCCAGGGCAACCTGGTGAAGAAAATCATCGGATTGAATATTTTCCAGACCTCCGTTTTCATTTTTTATATCAGTGTGGGCAAGGTGGATGGCGGCAGTGCGCCCATTCTGCATGAGGGCGACACTCTCTATTCCAACCCGCTGCCCCATGTGCTGATCCTTACCGCGATTGTTGTGGGCATTGCGACCACCGCACTGGCACTGGCGCTGACCATTCGCATTAAACACGCCTATGGCTCCATAGAAGAACGGGACATTCAGGCTGCGGAAGCGCAGCAGGAGCGCACCTCGTCACAACCCCAGCCCGCGGTGGAAAAGGAGCCGTAGACCATGCTGTCGCACCTCCCTATTTTGCAGGTCATTCTGCCGCTGATGGCGGCCCCCTCCTGTCTGTTGATTCGTAAGACCACCCTGGTATGGCTGTTTACTCTCGCGGTCAGTGTGGCTGCACTGGTGGTCAGCATTCTGCTGTTGCAGCAGGTTTATGCCACAGGCCCCATCACCTATGAACTGGGCGGCTGGAAAGCGCCCTGGGGAATCGAATACCGTATCGACCTCCTTAACGCCTGGGTACTGTTTATCGTTTCCGCGCTCAGCAGCGTGGTACTGCTTGCCGCCAATACCAGTGTACAGAAGGAGCTGGAGCCCAATCGTCAAACCGTTTTCTATACCCTTTATCTGCTGTGCTTTGCCGGCCTGCTGGGTATTGTCGCCACCGGGGACGCGTTTAATGTATTCGTATTCCTGGAAATTTCCTCTCTATCCACCTATGCACTGATTGCACTGGGCAAAGACCGCCGCGCGCTGTGGGCAGCATTTCAGTACCTGATTATGGGCACCATCGGTGCCACCTTTATCCTGATCGGTATCGGCTTTCTGTATATGATGACCGGCACATTGAATATGGCGGATCTGGCCGCGCGTATTCCGCCGCTCGCCGAATCATCTACGGTACTCGCGGCATTTGCATTTATTTTTGTAGGTATCTGCCTGAAACTGGCACTGTTTCCCCTGCACCTCTGGCTGCCGAATGCCTATAGCTGTGCGCCCTCCATTGTCACTGCATTTCTCGCAGCAACCGCTACCAAGGTCGCACTGTATTTACTGTTGCGCTTCACCTTCACCGTATTTGGTGTGGACTTCTCCCTGTCACACCTGCCATTGGATATTCTGCTGATTGGCCTTGGGTTGGTGGGTGTGTTTGCCGCATCCATCGTTGCCATCTATCAGGCGAATATCAAACGCATGCTGGCGTTTTCCAGTGTGGCGCAGATTGGCTATATGGTAGTGGGTATCGGTATTGGCACCGCGACCGCGCTGCAGGCAACATTGATGCACCTGTTCAATCACGCGCTAATGAAGGGTGGGCTATTCCTGGCATTGGCGGGATTGGTCTATCAGACGGGCGGTTGCCGTATTGAGCACTTCCGCGATCTTGGCCGCACCATGCCCTGGACCATGGCCGCCATTGTGGTCGGCGGAGTCAGCCTGATCGGCATGCCGCTTACCGTAGGCTTTGTCAGCAAGTGGTATCTGATTGCTGCGGCTATCGAGCAGCGACTCTGGTGGGTGGCGGTGCTGGTGGTACTGGGATCGCTGCTGGCCGTGGCCTATATCTGGAAACTGGTGGAGGCTGCCTATTTCCAGGCGCCACAGAATAAAGCGGGTGCGGCGGAAAAACACGAAGCACCGCTGGGTATTCTGCTTCCGACCTGGCTACTGATCGCGGCCAATATCTATTTCGGGATTGACACCCGCCTGCCAGTGGAAGTGACTGCGGCAGCCTCACAATTCCTGCTTGGAGGGGCCGCGCAGTGAACGAATCCAACCTGTTACAACTGACCCTGTTGATTCCGCTGCTGGCACTGCTCGGTATTCAGCTCACCGCACGTCGGGAAAATATCCGCGAAGCGGTCTCACTGACTGCCGCCAGTGCGCTGTTTTTTACCGTCACCCAACTCTATCAACCCATGCTGAATGGCGACGTGATCGCTGCACACTGGCTGGATATTCTGCCGGGACTGGCTCTGGCGTTCCGCGTGGAGCCGCTGGGACTGATGTTTGCGCTGGTGGCGAGCTTTCTGTGGATTATCACCACCCTTTATGCGATCGGATATATGCGTGGCCACGGCGAGAAAAACCAGACACGGTTTTTCAGCCTGTTCGCGCTTTCCATTGGCGCGGTAATGGGCATCGCCTTTGCGGAAAACCTGTTTACCCTGTTTATCTTTTACGAAGTACTGACACTTTGTACTTATCCACTGGTCACCCATGCCGGTACCGACAAGGCCCGCGCCGGAGGGCGTATTTACCTCGGTATTCTGCTCGGCACATCGGTGGGCTTTTTCCTGTTGGCGATTATCGCCACCTGGCTGCTCGCCGGTACGCTTTCGTTCCAGCAAGGGGGCGTTTTCTCGCCGGGTACTTCTCTCGCGCTTCTGTCTGTTCTGCTGGGGCTGTTTGTGTTCGGCGTGGGCAAGGCCGCGATCATGCCCTTCCACCGCTGGCTTCCTGCGGCCATGGTGGCTCCGACGCCGGTGAGCGCACTGTTACACGCGGTGGCGGTGGTGAAGGCCGGTGTATTTGTGCTGCTGAAAATCTGTCTGCTGATTTTCGGTATCGAAACCCTGCAGGCAATCCCGGCTACCGAATGGCTGCTCTACTTGGCCGGCATTTCGATTTTGCTCGCATCCATTATTGCCCTGCGACAACAGAATCTGAAAAAACGACTGGCCTATTCCACGGTGAGTCAACTGGGCTATATCACCCTGGGTGCCCTGCTCGCCACCAGCGCGGGCATGACTGGCAGCGCACTGCATATCGTGATGCACGCCTTTGGCAAAATCACCCTGTTTTTCTGTGCTGGTGCCATTCTGGTGGCTGCGCACAAAACCGAAGTGAACCAGCTGTACGGACTGGGTCGACAGATGCCGGTAACCATGAGCGCGTTTCTGGTAGCCAGCCTGTGTATTATCGGTATTCCACCCACTGGCGGCACCTGGAGTAAGTGGTACCTGATGCTCGGCACCTTCGAGGCGGAACAGTGGATACTGATGGTGCTGCTGATGATCAGCTCGCTGTTAAGCATTGCCTACCTGCTGCCAATTCCACTGCGCGCGTTCTTCTCCAGCAGCACCCAGGATTCTGCTGACGCCCGCGCCCCTGCCGGTGAGGCTTCTGCCATCAGAGAAGCACCACTGCCGTCTTTGATCGCCCTCGGGATTACCGCGGCGGGTTGCATTTATCTACTGCTGTTCCCCAATGCATTTTATGCACTGATTGAGGCCGGGATTTAACATGAGTGCTGATAAGCAGGATTTCTTCGACAACCCCGATAACATCCGCAAAATGCTGCGAGTGTTTTACGCTATTTGCGCCCTGTTGTTTGCGGCGGATTTTGTGATTCATCGGCATACCGAGTTCCGCTGGGAGGGGCTGCCAGGTTTCTACCCGATGTACGGGTTTGTGGGCTGCGTGATTCTGGTGTTTGCAGCCAAGTGGATGCGTACCTTCCTCATGCGCCCGGAAGACTATTACGACAAGCGGGCGCTAACCGACTTTGATTGCACCGATAGCGGTGAGTCCACAAGCCTGAAGGCTACCGGGAAGGGCAATGGAGGGCATGATCATGCTTGACGTTGCACCGTTTATTCCGTTTTTTCTCGCCGCTCTACTGGGCCTGTTTCTGCGCGGTTGGGCGCGCGCTGCTCTATTCATCGCCGTACCGGTTCTCGGCCTCGCCAATCTATGGCAACTGGGCGCCGGTGGTTCCGGCGTTGAGTTTGGTCACTACGCCATTCTCGACTTCAACCTGCTGCTGTTCAAAGCGGATCGCTTGAGCCTGCTGTTTGGCTACCTGTTCCATATCGCCGCATTGATTTCGGTAATTTACGCCCTGCATGTACGCGACACCCTGCAACAGGTTGCCAGTATGCTCTACGCGGGCAGTGCCCTGGGTGCGGTATTTGCCGGCGACCTGCTCACCCTGTTTATCTTCTGGGAGCTGCTGGCGCTAACCTCGGTGTTTCTGGTGTGGGCACGCCGCAGCGGTCGCGCTTACGCGGCGGGGCTACGCTATTTCACCCTGCATATTCTCTCTGGCCTGTTATTACTCGCCGGGATTATTTTCTACAGTCAGACCCACAACACCCTCGCTTTCGGCGAGATTGGTCTCGACGACAATGCCTACAGCTGGATGATCTTTCTCGCCTTCGGCATCAAGTGCGCGTTTCCGTTTTTCCATGGCTGGCTTACCGATGCCTACCCGGAGTCCACTCCTACCGGCACCGTATTTCTCAGCGCATTTACCACCAAGGTCGCCGTCTACGCATTGGCTCGGACCTTTCCCGGCACCGAGCTTCTGGTCTATATCGGTGCCACCATGGCCTGCTTCCCCATCTTCTATGCGGTCATCGAAAATGACCTGCGCCGGGTACTGGCTTACAGCCTGATCAACCAGCTGGGCTTTATGGTGGTGGGCATTGGCATCGGCACGTCGCTGGCCATCAACGGCGCCGTGGCCCATGCCTTTAACGACGTGATCTTCAAGGGGCTGCTGTTTATGTCCATGGGCGCGGTGCTACACGTGACCGGCAAGATCAACGGCTCGGAACTGGGCGGGCTCTACAAGAAGATGCCCAAGACCACAGTGCTGTGTATTGTTGGCGCGGCGTCCATTTCCGCCTTCCCGCTGTTCAGCGGATTTGTCAGCAAGTCCATGGTGATGAGTGCGGCGATCAAGAACGGCTATGATGGGGTCTGGCTGATCCTGCTGTTCGCCTCCGCCGGGGTATTTCACCATGCCGGCATCAAGATTCCTTACTTTGCCTTCTTTGCCCACGACGCCAAACTGCCAGCCCGCGAGCCGCCGGTGAACATGCTGATCGCCATGAGTATTGCCGCAGCCCTGTGTCTTGTCATCGGCATCTACCCACAGGCGCTGTACAGCCTGCTGCCATACTCGATGTCCTACACCCCCTACGACGTGACCCACGTGCTGACCCAGTTGCAGCTGCTGTTCTTCTCCGCTCTGGCGTTCGTATGGCTCAATCTGCGCCACCTGTACCCACCGGAGCTGCCATCGGTGAACCTGGATGTGGACTGGATCTACCGCCGGCTGGTACCGGATGCCATGCGCGCCCTGTTCGAGCGCCTGTTCGCCCTCGACAACCGCCTGCGCAGCGCCACGCTATCGGGTGTGGAGCGGCTTGTGGACGGCATTGCCAGCCACCACCGTGCGGAGGGCGTAATGGCCCGAAACTGGCTCACCGGTAGTATGGTGGCCGGGGTGGTGCTGTTACTGGGGATCTACCTGGTGCTCGGATGGCTGTAACCGGCAGGCATCAAATATGACCGGAAAGCCGAGGTTCGGCGCGGGATGCAATCTCCCCGCTGGAGGCATACAATTCGCTTCTTATATCAGTTGCAATTGATACCTTGGGTCGTCGCGCCCCGTTTTTGAACGACCGCGACGCCCCTGGCTGCCCGATTCAGGACCCTTGATGTTCGACGAGATTCCCCGCCAGCGCCCATCCACGCCGCTCCTCGACCAGATCGATGACCCGGCCCAACTGCGCGCCCTGTCGGAAAAACAGTTGCCGGAACTGGCAACCGAGCTGCGTGAATACCTGCTCTACTGCGTGGGCCAGACCGGCGGTCACTTTGGTGCCGGTCTGGGCGTGGTAGAGCTCACCATTGCCCTGCACTACATCTACAACACCCCGGAAGACCGCCTGGTGTGGGATGTAGGCCACCAGACCTACCCGCACAAGATCCTTACCGGCCGCCGCGAGCAGATGCTTACCATGCGCCAGCAGGGCGGCCTGTCCGGCTTCCCCAAGCGCAGCGAAAGCCCCTACGACACCTTCGGTGTGGGCCATTCCAGCACCTCCATCAGTGCCGCCCTGGGTATGGCCCTGGGCTCCCCGGATGAGCGCAAGGTGGTCGCCGTCATCGGCGACGGTGCCATGACCGCCGGTATGGCCTTCGAGGCCCTGAACCATGCTGCCCACACCGGCAAAGACATGCTGGTGGTGTTGAACGACAACCGCATGTCCATCTCCAAGAACGTGGGCGGCCTCGCCACCTACTTCGCGCGAATTCTGGCAAGCAAGACCTACCTGAATATGCGCGAAGGCAGCCGCAAGATCCTGTCGGCCATCCCCAAGGCGTGGCAGCTGGCGCGCCGCACCGAAGAACACGTGAAGGGCATGATCACTCCGGGCACTCTGTTTGAGGAACTGGGCTTCAATTACGTAGGCCCCCTCGATGGCCACAATATGCAGGACCTGGTGCACACCCTGCGCAACCTGCGCAATCAGCGCGGCCCGCAACTGCTGCATATCGTCACCACCAAGGGCAAGGGCTTTGGCCCAGCGGAAGAAGACCCGGTGGGTTACCACGCGCTCAATAAACTCGAGCCGGAACCCAAGGTTCAGGTCGCCGCGCCCCCCGAAGTGCCTGGACAGCAGAAAAAGAAAGGCCCCAAATATCAGGATATTTTCGGCCAGTGGCTGTGCGATGCCGCGGAGCAGGATGAAAAACTGGTCGCCATCACCCCGGCCATGTGCGAAGGCTCCGGTATGGTCGAATTCGCCGAGCGCTTCCCCGAGCGCTACCACGACGTCGCCATCGCCGAGCAGCACGCGGTCACCCTCGCCGCCGGCCTCGCCTGCGAAGACCAGAAGCCGGTGGTTGCCATCTACTCCACCTTCCTGCAGCGCGGCTACGACCAGCTGGTACACGACGTGGCCATCCAGAACCTGGACGTCACCTTCGCCATCGACCGCGCCGGCCTCGTCGGCGAAGACGGCCCCACCCACGCGGGCAGTTTCGACCTGACCTTTATGCGCTGCCTGCCCAATATGGTCATCGCCGCACCCAGTGATGAAAACGAGTGCCGCCAGCTGCTCTACACCGCCTACCAGCACCAGGGCCCGTCTGCGGTGCGCTACCCGCGCGGTACTGGCCCGGGTGTGGAAATCGAAAAAACAATGACGGAGCTGCCGATCGGCAAGGGACGGGTGATTCAGGAGGGCAAAAACGTTGCGATCTTGAGTTTCGGCACCCTGTTGGCCCCGGCCCGCGAAGCCGCAGAAAAGCTCGGCACGACGCTGGTTGATATGCGCTGGGTAAAACCCCTGGACGAAGAGTTGATAGACCGTTTGGCCGACAGCCATGAGCTGCTGGTCACTTTGGAAGAAAACACGGTTGCTGGCGGTGCTGGCAGTGCGGTTTCAGAATACCTGAACCAGCGCATCGTTCCGGTACCGCTGTTGCAGCTGGGCTTGCCCGACAAGATCATCGAACACGGCAAGCACCCCAAACTGCTTGCAGAAATCGGCCTCGATGCCTCTGGTATCGAAGAACAAATTCGCGAACGCCAATCGCAAATGCACCAGGCCCAATCCAACGGACAAGCTGCAGCAATATAACACTTACGAAGCCGAGTACTCGAACTTAAGGCCGGGTGCCTGGGGCGGGTTTTCAGGATCGTCGCAAACAGGATGTTTGCGCCGAAGCTCCCAAGGATGGGTTTACAGCGGTCCTGAAAACCCGCCCCTGGTGCCCGGCCGCCACGCGCTCCGGACAGAGCTCCAATGACGAGCTCCGAAAGAGCTGCGGTGGCGCCGGGTCACTGGGTAAAGCTTTTCGGAACCGCTGTAAATACCCGCAAGCGGGGCCGGCCGCCAATCACAGATTGGCGTCGTTAGGCCGCACGCGAAGCCATGCTTCGCAAACGTTTGCCTAACCCATGTACGCTCCGTCGGCGACGTCCCTGTCGCCGATGCTTCCGAAAAGCTTTACCCAGTACCCCGCCTTATATTCTGGCAGCTTCACAACTTAGCCAGTTCGCTAAAAGTAAAATATAAACAGAGACAGGAAGTACGATGTCCTTTACCCATTCCGTTAAGCAAATCCTGAACTCCAAACGCCTCGGGGTATCCATTGCCATTATGGCTGCCAGCCTGCATGTACAGGCCATGGATCATAAAGCCTTCGACAACGCCATGGGTGAAATTCCGAAAAGTGGTGCCAGTGACAAACTTAAAGCACTGCAAGATCTCCGCTACCGCTGGATTATGGAAAGCTACCCCGAAGCCGCCACCTACGAAGGCTACCCCGGCGTAGAACAGAACTGGACCGATCAATCCATCAAAGGCATCGAACGTCGCAAAGGCCAGACCCGCGAACTGCTCGCCGCCAGCCGTCACCTCGACGAAGACAAACTCAGCGACAGTGAAAAGCTCGATTACCAGCTGATGTATCAGGACCTGCTGCTGCAGGTACGCGGCTACCAGTTCCCCGAGCACCTGATGCCCGTCAATCACATGAGTGGCATCCAGCGCAGAGTGCCTGCGGTGCTGAACGCCATGCCCAAACGTACCGCTGCCGATTACGAAGATATTCTCGCCCGCCTGGACAAACTGCCCGGCCTGATCGAGCAAACCAGAATTCTGATGGAGAAAGGCCTCGCACAGAAACTGACGCCGCCGCAAATCACCCTACGCGACCTGCCCGGCCAGATCCGCGCACTGATACCCGCCGACCCCAAACAAAGCCCCCTGCTGAAGGCGTTTTTTGAAATGCCCGCGAGCATTCCCGCGGTGCAGCAAAACAGATTGCGGACCCGTGCCGTCAACATTTATCAGAAAACGCTGGTGCAGAACTGGAAGCGATTTGCCGAGTATGTTGAGCGGGATTATATTCCGAATGCGAACACCGAAACCGCATTCACCAAGCATGATGACGGTATCCGCTGGTACGCGTATAAAGTGCGAGAGGAAACCACCACCGATCTGAGCCCGGAGGAAATCCACCGCATCGGTCTGGCTGAGGTGCGCCGTATTCGGAATGAAATGGATGCGATCATCAAGAAGACCGGTTTCGATGGTGATTTCAAAGCGTTTACGGATTTCCTGCGCAACGATCCGCAGTTCTATTACGAGAACAAAGAAGACCTGCTGAAAAACTACCGGGATATCGCCAAACGCATCGACGGTGAACTGCCGGCACAGTTCGGTACTCTGCCGCGCCTGCCCTACGGCATCAAGCCGATTCCAAGTTACTCAGAAAAATCCCAGACTACCGCCTATTACCAGCCGGGCTCCATGGAATCCGGCCGCGCGGGCGTCTTCTTCGCCAATACCTACAACCTGAAGAGCCGCCCAACCTGGGAAATGGAAGCGCTGACCGTGCACGAGGCGATGCCTGGACACCACCTACAGATTGCTCTCGCTCAGGAACAGAAAAATATCCACCCGCTGCGCCGCACAAAAATGTACACGGGCTTTGTGGAAGGCTGGGGCCTCTACTCCGAGAGCCTGGGGTACGACCTGGGACTGTACAAGGATCCCTATAACGAATTCGGCGCACTCACCTACGATATGTGGCGAGCGGTGCGATTGGTGGTGGACACTGGGATGCATCAATTGGGCTGGAGCCGGGACGAGGCGATTCAGTATTTTATGAATAACAGCGCAAAACCTGAGCACGACATCGTAGTGGAAATCGACCGCTATCTGGTGTGGCCGGGTCAGGCGTTGGCTTACAAGATAGGCCAGTTAAAAATCAAGGAAATCCGCGCGCGCGCGGAAGAGGCACTGGGTAAAAACTTTGATATTCGCCAGTTCCACGACGCGCTACTCGGCGCCGGCGCACTGCCATTGAATGTATTGGAAAGCCGTATGAATACCTGGATCGAATCACAGGGCGGCGCGATCAGCGCTACCAGCCCGGTGAGTGATGCCGGTGGCCAGGTGGCACTTCATTAAAATCGATATTCGTTTCAGAAAAAATCAGGGCCGCTCTCGCGGCCCTGATTTTATGTGCGAAGCCAATACATCGACTTCAGTCTACTCGCTGTACCCTACTCGTGCGACACATAGTAATCGTACACATAGGTTTCCGCATAGTTATCGTAGCTTTCTCCCGGCGCTGTACCATCGTGGGACTGGGTGTAATTACCCAGCTTGAAGTAGCAGCCGGAAATCGCTTCGTCGTGTACGTAGGGCACCTTTTCTTCGTTGTAGTAGAAGTGCGTCTGCCCGTCGTAAGATTCCATCTTCACGGTAAACACGGTACCCAGCTCGTAGTTGCCATCCACCAGGTAGCCGTGGCGGTCGTTGCCATTGGTGATCCACAAATTGGCGTGAGTGTCCGGGTTCCCCACGGTACCGCAGTTATCCCAGTCGTCATCGGTGCCCGGCGGGCAGGTGCCGTTATGACCTTCGATACGGAAAACTACAACATCGTCGCCGGAGTCGTGAATCTGTCCCACTACCACGTGTGGCTTCACATGAGTCAGATTGGTGACCTTCTGCTTGATCCACATAGTGTGCTTTTTGCCATCGGTGTTGGACCAGGCTGCGGCACTTTTCGAGTTCTGGAAATGGTAGTTCTGGGTCATCTCCCGAAGCTCACTGCGCGGGTTGCTGGAGCCACTGGTGGAATCCCCGTGGTGATTGGCCCGGAACTGAACCGCGTACTCCTGTTCCTCTTCGTCAAAGATCAGTTTGAACCACTCGTCACTGGAGAAGGTATACAGGTCCGGCGTGTAGTGTTCCTCGGCTCCGTTAATCGGCAGGGTCAGCTTCCACCAGGACAGGTCAATCACCTGAGAGGCGTAGCGCATGATGGGTGCCGGTGGAGGTACTTCGAGGTCCGCCTGGGTGGTGACATTTTCCGCTTCGAACAGGTCGAAGATTGCATCGCCGCTGCCATCGCCGTAGCGGGCATAGGCCAGTGCCGGTGAGCCGGTAGAAACATACTCCACGGTAACCTGCTGCCAGCCATCGCCGTGATTGGTCGTGGTCTCGTAGACGTTATCCGAACCCAGGTCCTGAATACCGATGGTGCCGTGATTGTAAACCCAGGCGCTCACCTGATAGCGGTTGCCCGCAGCCGGCTTGTAGATCGCCTGTTCCATACGACCGCCATCGCCCTTGATCACCAGCAGACGGCCACCGTCCACCGGCATTGGATTGGAGGTGCCATTAGTGGAAACCACGTTGGCCGGGTCACGCTCTTCCCAGCCGCCGGTGGACGAACTCAGCTCAAAGCTGTTGTTGACCAGCGGCCACAGGTCTTCCACTGCCGCATTATCCACGGTAATGGTTTCAGTCGTAGAGGATTCAAAGCCTTCATCATCGGTAACCGTCAGGGTAACCGTGTAACTGCCCTGCTCGCTGTAGATGTGCGAAACATTGGCGCCACTGCCGCCGCTGCCATCGCCAAAGTCCCACGCGTAGGCAGTAATGTCGCCACCGTCCGGGTCGTAGGAAGACGAACCACTCAGGTTCAGGCTGGTGTTTACCCGCGTGGTGGTAGAGCCGCTGATGGTGGCCACCGGGTACTCGGAGGGAAGTTCACTCACGGTCACTTCGGCACTGGCACTATCGGTAATGCCAGCGGCGTTGGTGACCTGCAGATTCACCGTGTACACACCGGTGCTGTTGTAGGTGTGTACCGGGCTCTCATCCAGCGAGGTAACGCCGTCACCGAAATCCCAACTGTAATTCAGCGACCCGCCATTGGAATTATAGGAACCGCTGCCGTCCAGAGTAAACGGAATACCCACGGTTACATTGCTCGGCACATCGATCACCGCACTGGGGCTACCCGGGCCGCCTTCGCCGCGCACCACTTCAATCTCGGTCATACTGTTCCAGCTATTGGACGTATTCCCGAGGCCTACCACTCGCACATAGCGACCGGAGAAATCGTCAAAATTGTGCGCCTCCAGTTGCAGGCTGTTACCGGAACTGTTGCCACCGTAGACGTAAGTAAGGCTGTTTTGGTTATCGCCTACGTAAACCTCAAACGATGCCGTACGGCTGTCGCCCTTGTACCAGGCAATATTCAGTGCACTGACCATGCAACTGCTACCCAGATCGAAGGTGATGTATTCGCCGGCACCATTGGCGGACCAGCGTGAACCGAGGTTGCCGTCGTGGGCATTGGCCGGCCCGTTGCCGTCATCGGAACTGGCGCTGGAAGACTGGATTTCACACAAGTCAGTGCCGCCCCCCCCGGAACCGGAACTGGAGCCCGATCCGGAACTGGAGCTGGAACTTGAACTGGAGCCACCGCCAGAACTAGAACCGCCGCCATCTACGATGGAGAAGTCGTCAAAACGACCTTCGCCGCCGTTATAGGTACCGGTGACCGTCACACTGCTGTGGCTGCCGGAATTGAACGTCACCCCCAGCTCACCCCAATCGGAATAAGTATCGGCGTCACTGTAGGTTTCGGATCCGACGGTGACCTCGATCCCACCGGCACCACGCAACCAGGCACTCAGGCTGTAATCCGTATACGGATCTACCGCAACCTGCTGGGAAAAAGCCCCACCGGAGCCGGTGATTTTTGCACTGCTGCTGCCGCCGAGGGCAACACCGGAAATAGCGGAAGGATCGGAATCATCCCAACCGGACCAACCGGATTCAAAACCCGGGTTTTCAATGGTCGCCGCAACCGCTGTGGATACGCCGACCGCCAGATAAAGCGCGGACTGCGCCATTTTCTGACTGATTTTTTTCAGTGTGAATTTTCTCATCGCATAGAGACCTGATTATTGATTTTTATTTCGGAACATCTACTCGCTATAGCGCTTCGCACTTGCCAACCACACACAAAAACATCCCCCAAAAAAAGAGAAGGTATCTGTAATAAAAACGAAATCACGAAGCGCGAGGAAGGCTAATGTCCGCCGGAACAGGCTGTCAATTTTCAGAGATATCACCGAAAACCGAACAATAAAAAATCTGCAGAAACAGCAAAATTGGTTAACCAAATTCGCTAAACCAATGAAAACAAATGAAAAATTTTTTCCTGAAAGCACACCGTATGAACCGGCTACAAAATAGCGAAATTGAAATCAACACCAATATTTAATTTCGCGCCAAACAGTGACTTATTGGTCAACCAATCACTGTAGACAAATGAAACTAAAAGAATTTTTTCGCGAAAAAAGTTCCGAATACTTTCGGAAGGAAAAAAATATTTTGATGCGGGTCGCACTTTTTTCACGACTGCCGGTAAAAATTGGTCTGATAGATTATGAAATTTTGGCGCGCTTTTATTTGAGTTATCCACGCCAAAATCAAAAAATGAGAACTCTACACACTCAGCGCTATACCGATCGCAAGGGTGGCAGCTCCCAGTAAAGTAAATACGATGGAGGTTTTTCGGAACATCGGTACCGCAATGGCGATAACCAGGCCACTGACCAGACTGAAGAGCAGGCTGAGACCAAACATGATACCGAGCACCCAGAATACCGGCCCGGCGTGCCCCTTGTGAATCAACAGAAACTGGTGCCACAGATCGTGCTTTTTAACGTGCAGTATTGCCTTGTTCGGGTCTTCCAGCGGCTCGAAGAACACCTGCCCCTTGTAGCCATACCAACCGATATAATTTTCTTTCGGCTCGTAATAGTAGTCCGCAGGTAACTTCATATCCTGCCCTTTCTCCTGCATCAGCGGCAGTATCACTGCCCGCACGGCTTCCTCGTCCTTGGGAATGCCGTTGGGCAGGCTAACTTCAAACTGCTTCTCGGTGCGGACTCCACCGTCGATATCCATCATATGCAGCATGCCGGTGGCGAGATACATCACCGCCAGGGGAAGAAAGAAACAGGAAAAATAAGTGTGGAGTTTAATCCACAGTAAACGAGTTCTGGATTTCATAGTTTTATTTGATGTTATTGAATTTTCTTATACGCCAACAAAAAAATTCTGCGATTAAGGCCAGTGAAGAAGGACTAAGATAAATAAAAAGGCGCGGTGTTCACACACCGCGCCTTTTGTTCATTAACAGCAGAAATCAGAAACGATAATCTACAGACAAACGTACATCGCGGCCGGCTTCGTACAGGCCGGATACGATTTCCCAGCCTGGAATGTCGCTGTAATCCCCTACGCTGGAGTGATCACGGTAGTGCTCGTCGAACAGGTTCTGTACCGCAAAGTTGACCGCCAGACTATCGTCCTGCAGCGGCTGCCAACGCAGGTAAATGTCGTGTACCTGGTAGCCCGGCTTATCAATGGTCTGTAGCTCATCAATCCAGCCCAGCTCCACGGAGCGGTGCAGTACATCAACGTCTATTCCCTGAACATGGGTCAGGTTCCAGCCGAGGTCCAGGCGATCAGTAAGCGCGTAATCCACGGCGAGGGTGAGTGTATCGCCTCGAGTATTACCCAGCCCGTTGTGCTCGTAACCCTCGATATCGTTGCCATTCAACGTGGAGTCATTGTGACTGTATGCAGCAGAGAGATACCACTTATCGTAGGTGTACGCAGCACTCAATTCGAAACCATCCGACTCCAGCTTTCCGATATTCTCGAACAGGTCCTCATCATAAATCACATCGTCAATGGTGCTCTGATAGACTGCAGCCTTCAGTGCCAGGGCGTCTCCGGCATATTCCAGAGCCAGCTCATTGTTGTCCACGGATTCGGCCTTCAGGTCCGGATCGATCTGGGCTATATCAAGGGTAAAGGAATCGCCAATTTCCTTGCCGCGCACGGCCTGGGCATGCCCTGCAGAAAGGGTCCAGGTATCGTTCAGCGCATAGGAAAAACCGACATTCGGGCTGACATCGTCGCTGCTGAATTCACCGTCAAAATTGTTCTGAGTCAATTCGTAACTGTCGTAACGCACACCGAAGCTGAGCATCAGAGGCTCGCTCACCTGCCAGTGGTCCTGAATGTAGACTCCCTGCACACGCCCGGTCTCAGAAATGCTAGATGTCGAATCCACCTCGCGCCCACCGGCAACCACTTTCTGGTTCCTCCGCTCAACCCCATAAATCAGCGTATGCGGGCCAAAACTGCTGGTGTTGCGGATATCAAAACCAATCGATGCGGTATTGCCGCCGTACAGGCCCCAGGGGCCATCTTGAACCATGTCGGCACTGGTATCGTAGGCGGTAACTTCCAGGTTCACCGCGTCGCTCAGACTGGCGCTGTAATTGGCTACCAGGGTTTCGCGCTCGGCGTCCATCGGATACAGCGTGTCACCTTCCCGCACGTACCAGTTTGGTCGGCGACCCAGTTCGCCGGACTCTTCACGCTGTTCATAGCTGACGGTCAGTTTCTGGTTTTCAGAAATGTCACCGCTGACCTTTACAAAGGCCAGGCTCTGGTCGGCGGCGGTTGCGAGAATTTCATTCCCATCGCCATCTTCCATGTTGTCGCGCTCGACCTGTACAAATGAGCCGATCACACCCCAGTTCTCACTGAGCTTGCCGTACACGGAAGCGCTGCCCTTGCTGCCGTCGTTACTGAAGTAAGCGCCCTTGACCCGCGCGCCAAACTGCTCGTCGCTGGCCAGCAGATCATCGGCATCCTTGGTCTTGAAGCGGATGGCACCACCAATGGCACCGGGACCGCTGGTGGCTTCACCGGCTCCGGACTGCACCTCCACCTTGTCCAGGAGTTCCGGCTCGATGGAGACACGGCCGATATGGTGGAACAGGGTACCTGTCTGCGGAGCGCCATCCACGGTAACGTTCAGCAGGGTATCTTCCATACCGCGGATATAGACCTTCTGGGCAATACCGATAGAGCCCCCCACGGACACCGATGGGATATGACGAAAGATATCCGCCAGATCATTGGCCTGCTGCTTCTCCAGTTGCTCCGGAGTGATTTCGGAATCAGTGGCCACACCCACCACAACGACGCTTTCCAGGCTTTCCCGCTCTGCCTGCTCATCTGCAGCGAAAGCGGAAGTCGCAGTAAGTGCGCTGGTAGAAAGCGCGCCGGTCGCGAGTAGCGGCAGCAGCGCGCAGTGGTTGAGCAGGGATTTGTTGGGCATTGGGCTTTCCTTTTCAGGTGAATCAGGTGGATTCGCAGTTTCACTTAACCGTAAACGCGAATTATTCCTATTAGCCCTTTTAAAGTACAGCCCTGTTGCAATTGTTACATTGAGCGCCGGTACCAGCTAGGTCGCCGGCAAGATAATCGTCATACACAGACCGCCACCCGGGCGGTTGCTGGCATCGACCTCTCCGCCCACCGCCTTGAGCTGACGGCGCGCAAGTGCCAGCCCGAGCCCAACCCCACCGGAGCGACCATTGCCTGACTGGCCGGTATTACGCGAGGGGTCCGCCTGGAAAAAGGGGCGGAATATGGTCTCCAACAGTGCCTCAGGCACGCCGGGGCCGCGATCTTGAACCGTGACTCTAAACCCCGCCTTACCCCCCTCCAACGGGTAGTCCCCCAGCGCTATCTCCACCGCCTCACCCGTCGGGGTATAGCGCAGGGCGTTGCGCAGGATATTTTCCAGCGCCTGGCCCACCGCCTGGTGGTTGCTGTTTTTGAGCTCGGCGGAATCCGGCAGGCAGGTGTGTATATTCCGGTCCGGGAATTCGAAGCGGGCGTCATCCACAATCACATCGATCAGATCCACCAGATCCAGGGTTTCCTGATTCAATTGCGGTTGCTCGTTATCGAGCCACGCCAGTGCCAGAGTGTCTTCCGTCAGCTTGCGGAAATGCCGGGATTCCCGATACAGGCGCTGAACATCGGGATCCCCGGGGTACTGCTTGCCGAGACTTTCGATGGCAATTTCCAGACGTGTGAGCGGAGTGCGCAGTTCGTGGGAAAAATCAGCGATCAACTGGCGCTGATTCACCAGCTGCTCACCGATGCGCGCGGCCATCTGGTCAAAGGTGGTAGCGAGCTCGCTGAACTCGTCTTTGCGCCGCCCCAGTTGCGGGCGCACCCGCACAGAAAAATCGCCCCGACTGAAGTCCCGGGTAGCCCGTTGCAGACTGCCGAGAGGCTTCATGATATGTCGGTACAGCAGCATCGATACTATGGCCAGGATCAGCGCCGGCAGGAAAATCTGCAGCAGAAGACGGGTGGTCTGCCAGTGGCTGCCGGGGCGCATCCGGTCTGGTAGCAGTACCAGGAAACTGGTATCGGAATTCTCAAACGGAATCTCCATCACCGGGTTATTTTCAAAATACAGGTGAATCTTCCACTCCACGTCCCGCCCCAGGTTGTTTCCGCTATAGCGATCTTCGAGGCCGCGGCTGCCGGCGACGTGGCGAATACTGTAGCCAACGACTGCCGCAAGGGTTTCCTCCCGATACTGCAAATTTTCCAACCACTCTTGCAGCGATGCCATATCCCCGGAGCGGTAGCGCGTTTCCGCCTCCCGTCCCCACCCGCGCAACTCGTTCCGGTGCGCCTGGCTGAGCATGCTCATCTCCTCCTCAGCGCGCACCGTCACATAATTGATCAGGTAAAACATGGCGACGATACCGGCGGTGATCAGCAGAATCAGTTTCCACAGCAGAAGTCGGTTCATTTCAGACAGTACCCCTGCCCGCGCACCGTTTGCAGGCGCTCACCGCGCCAGCCGGCCTGGGTGAGCTTGCGGCGTACCCGGCTCAGATGCATATCCAGGCTGCGGTCAAAGGCGCCGAGGGGGCGATTGAGCACTTCTCGCGAAAGATAGGCCTTGCTCAGGACTTCTCCGCGATTTGCCGCCAGCTCCCACAGCAGGTTGAACTGAATCGCGGTGAGCTCCATCTCCCGTGCCCCTACCCGCACCGTCAGGTCCGACAACCGCAGACGCAACTGATCGATTTCCAGGAATTCGCGCTTTTGCACGACCTGCGGTTGCGCGCGGCGCAGAAGTGCCTCAACCCGTAACAGCAGTTCCTCTTGGTTGAACGGCTTGGAAATATAGTCGTCGGCGCCGTGACGCAGCCCGGTAATCCGCTCTTCTTCCGCGCCCTTGGCGGTAACGATAATGACCGGAACCTGACTGGATTTGCGCAGCAGACGCAGTACAGAAAGACCATCCAGTTTCGGTAACATCAGATCCAGTAGGATCAGCTGATAGGGTTGGGCCGCCACCTCCTGCAACACCGCTTCCCCGTCCCAGCAACTGCCGGTCTGATAGCCAGCATCGCGGATCAGGGAGGCGATCTGCTGATTGAGCTCGGCGTCGTCTTCGGCGATCAGAATACGGCAGCTGGCAGCGTCTGGATTGGGGTAGAGATTGCGATCGGGGTTCATGAAGCGGTACGGGGGGAATGGGTTATTTGCCGGGCAGACTATCAAAACTCCCACAAAAAAACCCGCAAGCCAGATACCACGTGGGCATATGGCTTGCGGGTTTATCGCGTTGCACGGGTGTTAACAGTCAGTCGACACGCTTTTTATGGGCCCGCGCGTGGCTCTGCACCGAGCGGTAAAACTGCCCGAGGGCACGGTCGTCCGCACGGGTTTCCGCCAGCGTCTTGCTGTTGCGCGCCACTTCCCGTTCCAGCTTGCGCCAGTTGCGCAGACGCCGCTCGTCCAGCTCGCCGGAATCGACCGCCGCCTGCACCGCACAACCGGGTTCCGACTGGTGGGCGCAATCGGCAAAGCGGCATTTTGCGGCCAGTGCACTGATATCCGCAAAGGTTGCCGCCAGCCCTTCGCTTACATCGGCGAGTCCAAGCTCACGCATACCCGGGCTGTCCAGCAGCAAGCCACCACCGGGAATGGCGTAGAGGGCACGGTGCCGGGTGGTGTGCCGGCCCTTGCTGTCGTCCTCGCGGATACCACCGGTCTCGGCCAGCTCGGTGCCGGCGAGATTGTTCAACAGCGTGGATTTACCCACACCGGATGAGCCCAGCAGTGCCAGGGTTTCTCCACTGCGGCAGTATTCGCGCAGCGGCTCCACACTCTCGGCATCCAACGCGTTCACTAACACCACTGGCAGGTCGCGATACCCGTTGAGGGCGTTGCGATACTGTTCATGGTCTTGGTCCAGGTCCGCCTTGGTAAGCACCAGACAGGCGCGACAACCGGCTTCTTTCACCAGAGCCAGGTAGCGCTCTACCCGCGACAGGTTGAAGTCGTGATTGCACGAGGAAACGATCAGCACGTTATCCACATTCGCCGCGATCAGCTGCGCCTGCTTGGCCCCGGGCGCCATGCGCTTGAACAGACTGACGCGGTCGAGCCTGCGGACCGGCCTGCGGGTTTCCCGCTCCAGCAACAGCCAGTCGCCCACCGTGGGCCGCTCGGCCGCGCCTTCAAACAGCGGGCCGTTTACCAGCACCGCCTCGTCACCGGCGTCACCTGCCACTTCAATCTGACTGCGATGCACCGCCATCACCTTGACCGGCTCGCACTCGCTCAACTCGTCCAGGCTCAGCTGTTGCTGAAAGAACGGCTTCCAGCCAAGAGCGTTAAGCGGCGAAATACTGGCCTGACGGTTATTGTCCGTACACGGAGAGGCACCGCGCCGAAATGCCGGGCGGCGTGAAATCAGGGATTTACTCAATGTCCTAAACCCTCAAGAGTGCCTGACACGATTTTGTGACTGTCAGGCACAGATCATTCTAGCCTCATATCCAGAGACACTCTGGACAGGGGCACGATTGGATGGGGTTTCCGGGCGGGACCGCTGAAAAACGTAGCGAGCGGTTGTCTGGTGGTTACCGCCGGAGCGCAGGAAGCGGAGTGTACTTAAGTACATGAGCATTCCGAGCACCGCCGGGAATCGCCAGGCAGACGCGCAGTAGTTTTTCAGGGGTTCCGAGGGAACCCGACAAAAAGGGAACTTGCCGGGCAGGTGGCTGACTAGGTTACGGTCAGTCGCGGCTGGCCCGGCGGGGGTTGGATACACTCATCAACAAGCCTCCGCTGGTGGAATTTCGCGCAATTTAGCAGGGCAGCCGCCCCTGTGCAATAGGATAGAAAAACAGACGGGCTACGAAGTGCCCAGCGCTACAGGAGGTAGCGCCCGCGGCCGCAGGCCGGCGCGAGCAATCGAAAACCCAGCAGAGCCACGCCTCTGCGCCAGCGTTTTCGATTGCGTCGGAGAGAAAAATGACATGGATGTCATTTGTCTCGACGGCACATAAAACACAAAAACAAAAGCCGGCATAACGCCGGCCCTTATATCTTACCGCTGGAGGTACATCACCTTTCTCGACCGCCAACGATCAGATAACTTTGAGTATAGACACAATTTCTGAGCACGCTGTCCCTGAGTAACTGATTTGCTCTTCCTGAGCATTTCTCGCGCTCTGCATCTTGCTCACGTATAGATTGGCGTTTTCCCGTTGCCTTACCGTGACGGTTTTATGAAAGGTTTGTGACAGAGAAAGCGGCTCGCAGTCACCATTTCCACCTTCACCCCTCCTCGGTACCGCTCTCGTCGTCGAACAGGTGCCCCAGCTTGCCCTTTTTGGTGGACAGGTAGTTCACATTGTGGGGATTGCGACCGGACTGATGTGGCAGGCGCTCACTGACCTCCACACCCAGATCCTGCAGTGCCTTTACCTTGCGGGGGTTGTTGGTCATCAGGCGAATCGACTGGATCCCCAGGTGCTCGATCATCGGCTTCAGAATCGAGTAGTCGCGCATATCCGCGCCAAATCCCAGCTGTTCATTGGCCTCCACCGTATCCGCCCCTGCATCCTGAAGGTGGTAGGCACGGATCTTGTTCAACAGACCGATCCCGCGGCCCTCCTGGCGCAGATAGAAAACCACACCCCGTCCCTCGGTGGCAATGCGATGCATGGCGTGCTGCAACTGGGCACCGCAATCACAGCGCAGGGAAAACAGTCCATCCCCGGTCAGGCACTCGGAATGAATACGGGCCAGCACCGGCTCATCCGTATCCAGATCCCCCATGCTCAGAACCACATGTTCCTTGCCGGTTTCCACTTCTTCAAAACCGTGCATCTCGAACATGCCCCAGGAAGTGGGCAGTTTGCAGGATTCCACAAAACGAATGGTCAAACTGATACCTCGTAATCCATCAAAATGCGTGATCAATTGCGCGCGCGCAGCAACAACAGGCCATCCTGTTGCTGCATATCCACGCGGCTCAAAAAACTGTTGCCCAACAGAGTCACCTGAGGAAAGTCACTTCCCAGCACCGTGGCATCCACGTTGTGAACGGTAATACCGCCAATAGTGACACTGGCGAGATTCAGGCGATAGGCCTTCTCCACACCGCTGGCGGTGGAGACGGTCATCGGTCGCGCGCGGGCGAGATCCAACCCTAGGCTCTTTGCGGTGGGGTAGTTGAACGCGATACTGGTCGCGCCGGTATCCACCATCACATCCACCCGGCGGCCATTGATCCAGGCGGTGGTGCTGTAGTGACCACGACTGTCTGCGTTAAGGCGCACCTCCGCCCGCTCCACCTGCTGATAATTCGCCGCTACCGGTGCCGCCAGGGTGAGCTTCTGCTCTCGGCCATCAATCAACACCAGTGCGTAATCGCTGGTAACCGAAACCAGCCTGACCCCTTCCGGCGACGTTTTCCCGGACTTCAGCAACCGTTGTTTGCCATCAATTTCAAACATGGCACTGGTGCCGAAGATCGCCTGCAAGCGCACGTCCTGTGCGTTGCTAACCAGCGGTGACAGCGCGAGAGCGATTGATACCAACAGGTTGTGTATTTTCATGGGCGTCCTGCCTCAGAGAATGTGAATCAGGTATGCCGTGCCCTGTAACACCAGCGCGGCATAGATGCCCGCCAGTATATCGTCGAGCATAATTCCCAGACCACCGTGAACCCGGCGATCGACCCAGCCGATAGGCTGAGGTTTTGCGATATCAAAAATCCGGAACAGTACAAAGCCGTACACGGCCCACAGCCAGCCGGCGGGGGCCATAAACATGGTGAGCCAGTAGCCGACAAATTCGTCCCACACGATACCACCGTGATCGTGCACACCGAGCTTTTTCGAGGAGGCGCCGCACAGGTAACAGCCGAGAATAAACGTCACCAGGATCACGCCCATATAGGCGACCGGTGACAGAAACTGCAGGCCGTACCAGAAAGGAATTGCAGCCAGGGTACCGAAGGTTCCCGGCGCTTTTCTGGCAAGGCCGGAGCCGAAACCAAATGCCAGCAGCATGACCGGGCTGCGAAGCAGCTCGGAAAATGTCGGCGTTGGCAGCGGGGTCTTTTTCTCGCTCATCATTATGTTTTGTTTACCCGTCATTCTTTTCCATCAATCTTTACCGTCAAAAATGCCGGTAACCGGAACCGCGCGGCTGCCAAGGATTGCCATGCAAACGACAGCGGATACCCGGTTCTGCACTCATGCGACCAATGGCGGTGATTGGCAGGTTCAGCTTATCCACAGTATCCAGGTGCTGTTCGGGAACGGTGAAACACAGTTGATAGTCGTCCCCGCCGGTGAGTGCGGTTTCCAGTGCGCTTTCCGTATTGCATTCCGCATTCATCGACTGCGCCAGTCCGGCTACCGGGAGCTCTTCCAATTCCAGCTCTGCGCCAAGTTTGCTCGCTTCGCAGATATGCGAGAGATCCGCAAGCAGCCCGTCGGAAATATCCAGTGCGGCGCTGGCGTAATTGCCAATGGCGCGGGCCACGGCGAACTGCGGCTCGGGAAAATAATACGCGGCTTCCATCTGCTGACGCTGTTCAGCAGTGCCTACCATCTCACCGAGCGCGATCGGCAGCGCCGCGGCGGCGGCGCCCAGCTGATTGGAGACAAAAACGGTATCCCCGGCGCGGGCCCCGTCGCGGCGCAGTGGTTTTTCACAGGCGCCGGTGACCTGAATGGTGATGGATAGCGGGCCTTTTGTGGTATCGCCTCCCACCAGAGTCACTCCGTACAAGTCTGCCGTTTCCGCCAGACCGCGGGCGAAGGGGGCCAGCCACTGCGGATCGCTTTGCGGCAACGTCAGTGCGAGGGTGAACCACAGGGGTTCGGCATTCATGGCGGCGAGGTCGGAGAGATTGACCCGCAGTGCGCGGCTGGCAATACGGTATGGATCAGCGTTTGCGGGAAAGTGCACATCTGCCACCAGGGTATCGACGCTGGTGGCGAGGGTTTTGCCAGCAGGGGGATTCAATAGCGCGCAGTCGTCGCCGATCCCCAGTACCACCGTATTTGCCGCACTGCCCGGCCGGGCTCCGGTCTGAAAACGGGAGCTGAAGTACTCCCGAATCAATTCAAATTCACCGGGGCCGGGCATGGGCGGTTTAGCCTTTGTCGGCCTTTACTTCGACACTGCGCTCTTTGGCCGCAACTTTGTCGAGGATGCCGTTGATAAATTTAAACGCGTCGGTGGGGCCGAATTTTTTCGCCAGGGCGACGGCTTCGTTGATGACGACCTTGTAGGGTACGTCGACGCGGTTTTTCATCTCATAGGTGGACATGCGCAACAGGGCGCGGGATACCGGGTCCAGTTCTTCGACGTCGCGATCGAGGTACTGGCTGTAGGCGCCTTCGACTTCGTCGAGATTTTTCGCTACACCGTGGAAGAGTTCGCGAAAGTAGGCCACGTCAGTTTTGCTCATGTCGTTGTCGGCATGAAACTCGGCTTCAATGGTGTTCAGGCTGGAGCCTGCCATTTGCCACTGGTACAGGGCCTGCATGGCGTAGTGGCGGGCCTTGCGGCGGGCGGATGCGGTTACGGTCATTTCAGTGATTTCTCAATCAGATTTTGCTGATCAGGGAGACCATTTCGAGGGCGGTCTCGGCGGCTTCGCAGCCTTTGTTGCCGGCTTTGGTACCGGAGCGTTCGATGGCCTGTTCAATGGAGTCTACGGTGAGGACGCCGAAGGTCACAGGAATGCCGGTGTTCATGGAGACCTGGGCGAGGCCTTTGGTACATTCGCCGGCGACGTATTCGAAGTGTGGGGTGCCGCCGCGGATGACGGCGCCCAGTGCGATTACGGCGTCGAACTTTTTGGTTTCGGCAATCTTCTGCGCGGCGAGCGGGAATTCGAAGGCGCCCGGTGCGTAGTAGATGGTGATGTCTTCTTCTTTGATGCCTTTGCGACGCAGGGTATCGAGGGCGCCGTCTTTGAGGCTTTCTACTACGAAGCTGTTCCAGCGGCTTACCAGCAGCGCGTATTTACCGGTGCTGCCTACGAAATCCCCTTCGATTACTTTGATATTGCTCATGGTCTTTTCCGTTTTCTGGTAGTTCCCTGCGGGTCCCTTTTCATGCTTCGGGTCCTGGTGCAGTGGCGGTGGAGCACCGGGTATCAGTTTTCAGGACCGCTGTGAACCCATCCCTGGGCGCTGCGGCGCAAACATCCTGTTTGCGACGCTCCTGAAAACTGATACCCGGCACTCCACCTTCAAGTTGTACATTGGTGGTATTACCCACCAGTGTAATTTGTCTTAGATTTCTTCCGCGTTCAGATACTCTTCCACTTCCAGATCAAATCCGGAAATGGCGCTGAATCTAAACGGTGCACTCATCAAGCGCATTTTGCGCACTTTCAGATCTCGCAGAATCTGCGAGCCGGTGCCGACCTGTTTGTACACCAGGTCCTGGCTCGGGCGCTGCTGCTTGCCGCTGATCAGCCAGTCGATGCTTTCCTCGATTTCCTCGGTGGTTTCGTTGTGGCAGATCACGACCACTACCCCCTTGCCCTCTTCCGCGACTTTTTTCAGGGCGTTGCGGAAGGTCCAGGGTTCGTATTTTTCGTCGCCGCGGCGCAGGGAGAATACGTCGCGCAGGGTGCTGGCGACGTGGACGCGCACCAGGGTGGGCTCTTCTGGTTGGAAGTCGCCGAGGCTGAACGCGAAGTGGCGTTCACGGCGGGCTTTGTCGAGGTAGGTGCGCAGTTTGAATTCGCCGAATTCGGTGTGCACATTGCGCTGGTTGACGCACTCGACGGTTTTTTCGTTCAGGGCACGGTAGTTGATCAGGTCGGCGATGGTGCCGATCTTGAGGTTGTGCTGCTGGGCGAATTTTTCCAGGTCCGGGCGGCGGGCCATGGTGCCGTCTTCGTTCATGATTTCGACGATGGCGGCGGCCGGCTCGAAGCCGGCCAAACGTGCGAGGTCGCAGCCGGCTTCTGTGTGGCCGGCGCGGCTCAATACGCCACCGGGCTGGGCTTTGATCGGGAAGATGTGGCCGGGCTGGACGATGTCGGAAGGCTTGGCATTGCGGGCGACGGCGGCGCGAATGGTGCGGGCGCGGTCGGCGGCGGAGATGCCGGTGGTGACGCCTTCGGCGGCTTCAATGGAGACGGTGAAGTTGGTGCTGAACTGAGCGCCGTTGTCGCGGGACATGAGCGGCAGGTCGAGCTGCTCGCAGCGGTCGCCGGTCAGGGTCAGGCAGATCAGGCCGCGGGCGTGGGTGGCCATGAAGTTGATGTCTTCCGGGCGCACCTGCTCGGCGGCGATGACGAGGTCGCCTTCATTCTCGCGATCTTCGTCATCCATCAGGATAACCATTTTGCCCTGACGGATATCGTCGATCAGTTCTTCAACGCTATTCAGTTCCATAACTCTCTCAATAATGTTGTGGGAGCCTTCAGGCCCTCTCGTTTAGGCCTTGTAAAACCCGTGCTGCGCCAAAAATTCCATGGTCAGCCCTTCGCTCCTGGGCTCGGCGGCGGCATCTCCCAAGAGTAGCCGTTCCAGGTAGCGCGCTATCAGGTCCACTTCCAGGTTCACCTTGGTACCGGCCTGGTATCCGCCGATCACGGTCTCGGCGATAGTGTGGGGCACGATGGTGAGTTCAAATTCGGCGCCGTCCACCGCGTTCACCGTAAGGCTGGTGCCGTCGACGGTGATGGAGCCCTTGTGGGCGATGTACTTGGCCAGCTCGGCCGGGGCGCGCAGGCGAAACTGTTCGGCGCGGGCGGTCTGTTTGCGCCACACCACTTCGCCGATGCCGTCCACGTGGCCGCTGACCATATGGCCGCCGAGGCGGGTCTGCGGGGTCAGGGCCTTTTCCAGGTTGACCCTGTCACCCAGTTTCCAGTCCTGCAATGTGGCGACCGCGAGGGTCTCGGCGGAGACGTCGGCCCAGTAGCCGTCGCCGGGCAGGTCCACCACCGTCAGGCAGACGCCGTTGGTGGCGATGCTGTCACCGAGTTTGACGTCGGACAGGTCCAGCTTGCCGGTTTTTACCCGCAGACGCAGGTCGCCGCCCTTGGGTTGCAGGGCGGTAATTTCGCCTACAGCTTCAACAATTCCAGTAAACAATCCGGGCACTCCTAAAAATTGTCTTTTGACGAGAGGGCGTCGTCAGCTCCGTGCTCGGGTCCTCATGTATTTATATACATTCCGGTCCTGTGCGCGGGGCTTCCTAGCCCTCGCGCGAAAATCCTGCTTTTTAGAAGCACCCTCGCGCTTACCGCTCAATATCGGTTGTCGCGGTAATGCGCCAGTCGTGGCCGACTGCGCGCATATCGGTAATGGTGATGGGCAGCATGGACCCCATGCGCTCAATCGGTAGCTCGAACAGCGGTCTGGCGCTGGAGCCGAGGATCTTGGGCGCCACGTAGACGATGATTTCATCCACATGGCCCTGGTACATAAAGGCGCCGGAGAGGGTCGCACCGCTCTCGACCAGCACCTCATTGCATTCGCGGCGGGCGAGTTCTTTTAGCAGTTCGCCCAGGTGTACGCGGCCTTCTTTATCCGCAGGCAGTACCAGCACCTCGGCGCCGGTCTTTTCCAGCCGTGCGCGGCGCTCGCTGTCCGCCGCTTCGGTGGTGACCACCAATGTGGGGGCGTCACCCTGCAAAATAAAGGCCTTGGCCGGGGTGCGCAGTTTGCTGTCTACGATCACCCGCAGGGGCTGCTTCACTGCCGCAGCGGCGGCTTCCGCCTCCGGCAGCGCCATTTCTTCCGGGCGCACGTTCATGTTCGGGTTGTCGTGACGCACCGAATCCACGCCGGTAACGATGGCGCAGCTGCGCGCGCGCAGGTTCTGCACATCGGCGCGGGCGGCGGGGCCGGTGACCCACTTGGATTCGCCACTGGCCATGGCGGTACGGCCGTCGATGCTCATGGCGGATTTGGTCCGCACCAGGGGCAGGCCCAGGGTCATGCGCTTGATAAAGCCCGGATTCAGCGCCCGGCAGGATTCTTCCAGCAACGGGCCTTCCACTTCAATGCCCGCATCGCGCAGTTTCTGTAACCCTTTCCCGCTGACGCTGGGGTTCGGGTCTTCCATGCCGAAGACCACTTTGGCCACGCCAGCGGCAATCAGGGCGTCGGCACAGGGACCGGTCTTGCCGGTGTGACTGCAGGGTTCCAGGGTCACATAGGCGATATTGCCTTTCGCCTTCTCACCGGCGTCGTTCAGGGCCTCGATTTCCGCATGGGGTTCGCCGGCGCGCTTGTGCCAGCCCTCACCGACAATATTGCCCTCGGCATCGGCAATCACGCAGCCCACCCGCGGGTTGGGCATGGTGGTGTAGGTGCCGCGCTCGGCCAACTGGACCGCGCGCGCCATCAGTTCACGGGGGGTAATAATCACTGATCCGCTCCCTTGGGCGTATTCAGACGCTCGATCTCATCGCTGAAATCACTGACATCTTCAAACCGGCGGTACACCGAGGCAAAGCGCACGAACGCGACCTGGTCCAGCTCGCGCAACTGTTCCATGACCAGCTCGCCGATATGCATGGCGGGGAGCTCGCGCTCACCGGTGGCCTGCAGGGCGTGTTTAATCTGGGCCACCGCAGCCTCAACCCGCTCGGTACTCACCGGGCGCTTCTCCACCGCGCGCTGAATGCCCGCGCGCAGCTTGTCTTCGTTGAAGGGTTCGCGCTGGCCGTTCTGCTTGACGACCCGCGGAAGCACCAGCTCGGCGGTTTCAAAGGTGGTGAAGCGCTCGTGGCACTGCAGACACTCACGACGGCGCCGCACCTGGTCGCCATCGGCCACCAGGCGGGAATCTACGACTTTGGTTTCGTCTGCGCTGCAGAAAGGACAGTGCATGAGGATTTGGCCCGTTCGGAAAATGCGCGGAGTTTACCACAGAAGTGCCCACGCCTTGCGCGCCGGGGTAATTGCATAGCGGGCGGGACGGACAGGCTCAGGCGGCGCACCGGTCGCAAAGACAGGGCAACTCCAACGCCGGGCTCAGCAACTGCCAGCCTGCACTGGAAGCGCCCTTCTGCAGGGACTTGATGACATCTCCCTTGATGCCAATCTCTTTCACCGCACCGCAGCGTTCACAGATCAGGAACTGTGGGGTTTGATGGTCGTGACTACAGGCGATATGAGAGCAGGCTACAAACTTGTTGGCGGATGCCAGTTTGTGCACCAGGCTGTTTTCCACTAGGAAATCGAGCATGCGATAGACCGACATCGCCTGAATGGTCTCACCGGTCGCTTCCCGGTATACATCGGCAATCTCGTAGGCGGAAAGCGGCACCGGCGACTTCAGCAGCGCCCGCAGGATGTTCTGCCGCTTTTCGGTAAAGCGCACGCCCTTGGCCCGACAGCGCTCGTCGGCCCGGTTCAGTATCTGCTCTACCTGTCTTTTGTTCATGGACATGCTCTCATCTGCTTTGAGCGGGATTCTAACATTTCGCCCCCCGGGGTCTGCCACCCACAACCAAAAACGGCCCCATATGGGGCCGCCTGGGCTCAGAGCCGAAGATTCGCTGGGAGCACTTACCCTTGATAGACAGGGAACTTCGCGCAGATCTCCAGTACCTTGGCCTTCACTTCGGCAATGGTCGCCTCGGGGCTGCCTTTCTCCAGCGCGTCCAGCACGTCGCAGATCCAGTGGGTGAGCTGCTTGGTCTCTTCCACGCCGAAGCCGCGGGTGGTGATCGCCGGGGTGCCCACACGCAGGCCGCTGGTGATGAACGGGGAGCGCGGGTCGTTGGGGACGGCGTTCTTGTTCACGGTGATGTTGGCATTGCCCAGGGCTTCGTCCGCATCCTTACCGGTGTATTCCTTGCCGATCAGGTCCACCAGCATCAGGTGGTCGTCGGTGCCGCCGGAAACGATGTTGATACCGCGGTCGAGGAAGGTCTCGGCCATAGCGCGGGCGTTTTCGACCACTTTCTTCTGGTAGGCCTTGTACTCGGGGCTCATGGCTTCCTTGAAGGAAACCGCTTTTGCTGCGATCACATGCATCAGCGGGCCGCCCTGGCCGCCCGGGAATACTGCGCTGTTCAGCTTCTTCTCGATCTCTTCATTGGCCTTGGCAATGATGATACCGCCGCGAGGGCCGCGCAGGGTTTTGTGGGTGGTGGAGGTCACCACGTCTGCGTGGGGTACCGGAGACGGGTATTCGCCCGCGGCAACCAGGCCGGCAACATGCGCCATATCGACCATCAGGTAGGCGCCAACCTTGTCGGCGATGGTGCGGAACTTGGCCCAGTCCATGATGCGGCTGTAGGCGGAGAAGCCGGCCACGATCATCTTCGGCTTGTGCTCAAGGGCCAGGCGCTCGACTTCTTCGTAGTCCACTTCGCCGGTTTCCGGATTCAGACCGTACTGCACTGCGTTGTAGATTTTGCCGGAGAAGTTGACCTTGGCACCGTGGGTCAGATGGCCGCCGTGGGCCAGGCTCATACCCAGTACGGTGTCGCCGGGTGCACACAACGCCTGGTAAACCGCGGCGTTGGCCTGGGAGCCGGAGTGCGGCTGAACGTTGGCGTAGTCGGCACCGAACAGCTCCTTGGCGCGCTCGATGGCCAGGGCTTCTACCTTGTCGACGTACTCACAGCCGCCGTAGTAGCGCTTGCCCGGGTAGCCTTCGGCGTATTTGTTGGTAAGGCTGGTGCCCTGGGCTTCCATCACCTGCGGGCTGGTGTAGTTCTCCGAGGCGATCAGCTCGATGTGCTCTTCCTGGCGGCGGTCTTCGTCCTGAATGGCGGACCACACATCGGGATCGTAGGAAGAAAGGGTGACGGATTTATCAAACATGGTATTCCCTCGGATGATAAGGCGCGAATCGCGCAAGCATAATCTCGACAAGGGCAAATCCCGACCCGTTTGTGACCGGCCCGCCCCCAGAAAGCGGCGCATTGTACACCAAGGGAGGCACTGCGGCGCAAAGGGTGCACTTGAAACAAATTCAATTCAGCGCCCCACTCGGTTCATGTTGGCGACGCCGGCAGAATCCTCGGATGCGGGCGTACCAGTTGACGCGTTTATCGACAGGCTTCATAGCGCCCAGTGGTTCCAGCTCCCCCAAAGGTCCACTTACAGAAAACGCGGCTGAAAAGCCGCGTTTTGATATTTGAGTACAGGGTTCGCTACTTAAAAGCGGAACACCAGCGAACCGGAGAAGAAACCTACATCCTCTTCCACGATGGTGTACTCGGCTTCCAAGTTCAGGTTTTCACTGAGATTGAAGCCCGCACCCACCCCCAGAGACAGGCCACTGTCGTCCGCACCGTACCCATCAACGTCGACATTCTCATTCAGAAAGCCGATCTTGCCCTTAAAGTACACATCGCCCTGACTGCGGTATGTGCCGTAAAGCGCCACAGTGGTCAGCGAATACTCCACTTCGCGTGCGGAATAGTAATAGTCGTAATCAAAGGTGCCCTTGGCCGCAGAGGTGGTCACCTCACCCTCGACACCCCAACCGGACGCCCAGCTGTAGCCGCCGCGCACACCGACGTTGAACGGGTTATCACCGTCGATATCGACATTCATCAGACCACCAACAGCACCCCAGTAGCCACCTTCCGCCGCCTGAACAGTGGCCGAGCAGCACACCATGGCCGCAACGGCCAACGCTTTCTTCATCATTTGAACCCCCAGAAGTTTCTACCTTGTTATTGGAGGCGACATTCTATTGGAATCAATTGGGCGCCAACAGCCCAGCGGGATTACACGCCATTACAGCAGCGCACGGTAGCCCGCCATATCCACCAGTTGCCCGCGGTAGCCATAGACCCGCTCCACCAGGTCCGGCTGCAGCAGCGCGGCGGGGGTGCCGTCCGCCTGAACCTGGCCATTGGCCAGCATCACCATGCGATCCGCATAACGGGCGGCAAGATTGAGGTCATGGAGCACGGCGACAACGGCGGTATTTTCACCGGCGATTTCACCTGCCAGCGCCAGTACCTGGTGCTGATGCTTGAGGTCGAGGGCGGAGGTGGGTTCGTCCAGCAGCAGGATCTTTTCTTCACCGGGTTCCGCAAGGCTGAGCTGGGACAGGACCCGTGCCAGCTGCACCCGTTGTTTTTCACCGCCGGACAGGCTGGGGAAAAGTCGGTCACGCAGATGCCATACATCCGCGCGCTGCATAAAGTGCTCTACCCGATCGCCCTGCTCCACCCGCGACAGGCTGCCGGGGCCAAGACCCAGCTGCACCACTTCGCGACTGGTAAAGGCGAAATTCACGTTGGAGTGCTGGGCCAGCAGGCCGTAGCGGCGCGCCAGGGCGCGGTGTTCGCTCTGAGAGCGATACCAGTCTGCCTGTGGGCGGCCGAACAGGTGAATGCGACCGGAATAATCCAGCTCACCGCTGATGGCACGCAGCAGCGAGGTTTTGCCGCAGCCGTTGGGGCCAAGGAGCGCGGTGACTTCACCGCAGGCAAAACCCAGGGATATATGCTCCAGCAACGGCGATGCCGCGCGCGGGTACTGGATCGAGAGATCGGAAATTTCCAACAAACTTTTCATCAACATAGGGCAACCTCCCCTTAGAAAATCTGCTGGCGCTGTTGCCACAGCAGGAACAGGAAGAAAGGTGCACCCAGTAGTGCGGTAATAATCCCCACCGGCATTTCCGCCGGTGCGAAGACGCTGCGCGCGATGGTGTCGGCCACGGTCAATAACAGACCGCCAAGCAGGGCACTGTAGGGAATCAGGTAGCGGTGATCCGGCCCGCGCAGCAGGCGCACGATATGCGGCACCACCAAACCCACAAAGCCTATAATTCCCGATACCGAAACCGCAGCGCCCACGGCGATACCGTTCAGCACGATAATCTGCCGCTTCAGACCGATCACATCCACGCCCAGATGCCGCGCGTCGGACTCACCCAACAGCAGCGCATTCAGATCATTCGCCCGCGCCCACAACAGGCCGGCGCTAATGGCAAAAATAAATCCTGTCACCAGCACACTGGTCCAGGTTGCCCCGGACAGCGAACCCAGCTGCCACATGGTCATATCCCGCAGCGCCGTGTCGGTAGCCACGTAGGCGAACATTCCCAGGGCCGCGCCGGCCAGCGCGGAAATGGCAATACCGGCGAGCAGCATCATTACCACCGAGCGACCGCGGTCACCGAGGATATACACTAGCCAGGTGGCCATAATTGCTCCCGTGCTGGCGAATGCGGGCAACAGCAGCCATTGCAGCTTTTCGTAAAATGCGCCCAGCCAAACACTCAGCACACCGCCAAACACCAGCACGATGCCAGCGCCCACGGCGGCGCCGGAGGAAATACCGATAATGCCAGGCTCCGCCAATGGGTTGCGGAACATACCCTGCATCACCGCACCGCACACGCTGAGGGTGCCGCCGACAATCAACCCGAGCAGTAAACGCGGTAGGCGGATTTCACCCAGCACCAGCGCGTACTGTTCCGGCACATCCTGATCCAGAATACCCGGCCAGCTCCACTGCATCAGCCCGGCGAGCACATCCCGCCAGCCGATGGTCATGGCGCCCACCGCAAGGGAAATACAACTCCCCAACAGCAACAGCGCGATCAGTGCTGGCAGCAGGCTTTTGTCACTCAGGCGAAATTCCAAGGGTGGGGGCTCCATGTAAATTACTTTGGGGCGAAGGTGACGCTACATAGCAAGATCAGTTTCCGGAAAACTTTTCGTTCAACTTTTTCGCCTCCTTCAGGCTGGCAAGCCCCATACCGCCGAGCAGCGCAAAACCATCTACAGAAAAGAAAGCGCCGTTTTTGCCGGCCGGGGTCAGCTTTAAAAGCGGCTGCCATTCCAACAATGCCGCGCCGCCTTGCAACTGTGCATCCTGATCGCTGGAAAACAGAATCCAGTCCGGGCGCAACTCAATCAGCGCTTCGTCAGAGAGTTGTTTGTAACCGGAAAAATCCACCGCATTTGCACCGCCCGCCATGCGGATCAGGCTATCCGGGCTGGTGCCGGTGCCGGCGGCTTTGAGACCGCGGCCCTCTTGAGCGCGGACAAATAAAATACGCGGTGCTTCAGATAGAGAGGTACGGGCACGTTTCAATTCACGCAACTGAGCCACTACATTTTTGGTCAACTCAGCAGCCGGCTTTTCCAGCACTTTAGACAGTCGGTCGATATTGGCAATCAGCTGCTCACCATTCTCTGCTTCCGGCAGTTTCACAATTTTTACACCGGCATTTTCCAGCAGGGTCAGGGTGTTTGCCGGGCCCATATGTTCACCACCAATTAAAAGCTGCGGGTTCTGTGCCAGCATTCCTTCCACCGGCAACTGACGGTAGTAACCGATCACCGGTACTTTTTTGAAACCCGCCGGCAGACGTGTGGAGGAATCCACCGCGATGAGGCTGTTACCGGCCCCCAGGGCCAGCACCAGTTCAGTGATGGAGTGGCCGGTACTGATCACCCGCTCCGGCGCGGCGTCCGCCACCGAGCCCATACAAAGAAGTGCGGCCGCAGCGACGATATGATTGAAAGAACGTTTCAGAGGACGGGTTATTGAAAAAATCATCATTCGAGTCCAATCGATTAGAAGCACATTTCCCAAACAGTAGTTTTCAGTTTCAGGGCACTACCGCAGGGGGCTGCATGGCAATTTCCGCGACGTCCACCCCCTGCTTCTGCAGCAGCGCGAATAAATCCAGCATACGTTGGACCGGCACATTGCGATCCGAGGCCAGAGCTACCGGCCGCGCAGGCTCTGCGGCCAGAGCGGCGAGTAACGCCTGTTCAAACTCCGTCTGATTACTGTAGCCGCGATCTCCGATACCCCACAGATTCGGCCCGTGGTTGGTAAGGGAAACCGTAATGGGATCAGCGGGCAATATGGCCGTCGTATACTCACTGGCGGGTAGATCCATGGGTAATGACGACAGCCGCACATTGGCGGTGAGTAACAAAAACACCAATACGATAAAGATAATATCCAGCAGCGGAGTCAGGTCTGGTGTCAGATTGGCTAGGGAGTACTCCCGCCTGTCTGGCGGATTGATATTGATCACTGCGCCGGCACCGCAAGACGGTCCGCCTCACGTACGCAGGCGTCAGGTGTGTTGCAGCATGGATCCAGACCTTCCAGCCACAGGTTGCCGCGATTGAACAGGTGTTCGAGGTCGGCCACCACGCGGTCGCTCCAGATCGCCAGCAAGTGCGCGCCGGCAATGGCCGGCAGCGCGACCATCAGGCCCGCGGCCGTAGTACTCAGTGCCATTCCCAACCCGTCCGCCAATAGCGCCGGGGTAACTGGATCGCTGCTGCCGGCGAGACCGGCAAACATACCGATCAATCCCAACACCGTGCCCAGCAGCCCCATCAACGGGCTGACAATCCCGATCACCATCAACAGACGCAGGCCGCTGTGTAACTGTCGGCGCTGATCCTGCAGCCACACTGCGGCAATTTCTTCACGCTGGGGCCTCTCCGCCTGCCGATGCTTTAGTAGCAGCGCTATAGCGCGGCTGGCCAGTGCCTGCTCCCGTTCGCACTGGCCGCTCAATGCATCCAGCTCGTGAGCACCGGCGCATTGCAAGCGCCGGAAAGAACTACTGATTCCCCGATGGCCGGTGGTCAGCAGGAACCACAGGCGCTCGCCGAGCAGCGCCAACGCTACCGCGGACACCACCAATAAAGGCCAGCCCATGGGGCCAAGCTGAAGGAAAAGTTCTCGCCAGGTTTGATGCTCGAACATATCGCTCTCGTTCTTTATTACGACATTACGACGTTTGCCATTAAGACTTACAAAGAAAACCGAATGGGCAATTGCACGCGCGACAGCCGCGCCTGACCATTTTCCCGGTAGGGCAGGAACCGCCACCCCGCTACCGCCTTCAGTGCGGCTTCGTCCAGGCTGTCTACGCCGGAAGACCGCAACAGGCGTCGCACCACTTGCGCGCCGTTGTGATCCAGCTGTACTTCCACCACCACCGTACCCTGCTGACGGCGCTGCCGCGCCAGTTCCGGATAGACCGGCGCGCCGGGCGGGCTGGCAAAGGCCGGGCGCTCTACGAGTACCGGTTCTTCGCTGACACTCTGCAACTTTGCCGGGGCCGGTGCGCTGGATGACTGGCTTAGCGCGGGCTCGGCAATGCCCCCCTCAACCGACGAGGGCTTGGGTGGCTCAACCAACTCTGGCTTTTCCGTGTCTGCCTCTTCCGCCTCGACTTTTTTTTCTAACGGATTCTTTTTAGCCGGTTTCACTGGGGGCCTGGAGAGCTCAGGCGCTTCTGGCAGTGGTTGCTCGACGACTTTCTCCGATCGTGCCACTGCCCTCTCCGGCGCAACCGCAGAGGCGAGCTTTACCTGCCCCAGCTTCAGTGCCACTACCCCCGAGGGCGCCTGTAATTCCCGTACCGGCGCAGCCCAGAGCAGCCATCCATGCAGCATGAAGGACAGGGCCATCATTGTGACCATGCGCCATTTCACGGTGATACCCCGCACTTTCTGTCCACCTGCCCCGCAACTCCCGATGCCCTGTATTTGCGCTTCCGGTTTGCCGATAAGATTGAAGGCGTCCCGCCCTTCACCGGTACAGATGTCCCGATTGAACACCCGGCAGCGCGAAGGCTACCAACTCGCCAAAAAAACATCAAACGATAATTGTTTGCATTTACAATATGATTTACCAGGAATATGATGCGGCGCATCCGTACCAGTTGGCAACAGCGACATACCGCCACAACGGTAATCACCAGGGAATGAAAAAAGGGGACACCACCATGGGCCAATTCAAGAGTTTGCAATTAAATCCACTTGCCGCAGTACTACTGGCACTCTGCTCGGGGACCGCCGCGGCACAGACAACCGCCACTAATAGCGAAGAGCCGATAATCCGGTTTGGCGAGATACTGGTCGCCGCAGACCGTAACCCCGCAGCACGGGAGAAAGACGCCAGTACGGTAGCGATTGAGCGCACCCAACTGGAAGAACAGCAACCGGAATCCATTGCCCAGGCCCTGAAATACGAGCCCAATATCGAAGTGATCGGCGGCCCTCGTTACTCCAACCAGGCTCCGAATATCCGCGGTCTGTCCGGCGTGCGTGTACTACAAACCATCGACGGTGCCCGCCAGAACTTCAATTCCGGCCACCGCGGCACCTACCAGCTGGATCCGGAACTGCTGAAACAGGTAGAAGTGAAGAAAGGCCCCGCCTCCAGCCTGTGGGGCTCCGGCGCCATCGGCGGTGTGGTGGCCATGTCCACCAAGAGCTCTGCGGACCTGCTGAAAAGCAGCGACACCCTGGGCGGCTATCTGAAACAGGAACTGGGCAGCAACGGTGATTCCACCGAAACCACCGCCGCCGTCTACGGCCTGGCTGGTGATTTCGATTATCTGGTAAACGGCTCCGTATCCGAGCATGACAACGTGGAAATCGGCAGTGGCGAAGAGCTGGAAAACAGCGCCAGTGAAAACACCGCCCTGCTTGCTCGCGGCGGCTTCAAGATCAGCGACAACCAGCGCATCGACCTGTCCTTCCGCCACAACAACCGCGAAGAAGGCGTACCCTCCAACCCCAATACCAACGTTGGTACCAGCTCCCCGCTGGTTGAGCGCGACATTACCGATCAGAACGTCACTGCAAATTACTGGGTACAGGCACTGGAAGGCAAACACACCTCCAAGCTCACCCTCTATCGCAACGACACCCAGTTCGACGAATTCCGCCCCACCCAGGGTGAGGATGGGCAGAACGACAACACCGAAGTCACCACCACCGGCCTCGCGTTGACCAATTCCACCAACTGGGCCACCGAAGGCCTCGACGCCCAGTGGGTTTACGGCCTCGACTGGTACCAGGATGACGTCACCACCGTGCGCGACGGCGACAACCGTCCCGAAAACCTGAATGCCGACACAAACGTCCTCGGCCTCTATGCTCAGGCCGCCTTCACCTTCGGTGACCTATTCACCCTGACCCCGGGCGTGCGCTACGACCGCTTCGAAGCCGAAAGCCAGCAGCTGAGCGAATCCGCCCGCGAAGACACCGCCGTCTCCCCATCCATCGCCGCCTCCGTCAAAGCCACCGACTGGCTGAACCTGAGCGCCAGCTACGCCAAAGCTTTCCGCGCACCGGGCGTGGAGGAGATGTACACCCAGGGCACTCACTACGCCTACGGCGACTTCAGCTTCATGGGTATGGGCTTTCTCGCCAACACGTTTATCCCCAATCCGGACCTGGAGTCTGAAGAAGCCGCCAACACCGAGCTGCGCGCCGACTTCGCCTTCAGCGGCCTCGCCACCGAAAACGACCAGCTGACCGCCAGTGCATCTGTGTTCCGCAATAAAGTGGACAACTTTATCGAGCAGGTGGTGATCAACCCGCACCCGGTTTTCGGTTTCCCGATGAATACGACGTATCTGAACGTGGACGAAGCGGAACTGAAGGGTTTTGAACTGAGCACCAACTATCTGGTGAACGACCTGGCGGTGGGCGTAAGCTACGGTCAGACCGAAGGTAAAGACCTGTCCGACGACAGTTATCTGAGCAGTATTCCCGCGGACAAGTTCGTGCTGGATGTAGGCCACTACTTCCTGCAGCGCGACCTGAAAGCAGGCCTGCGCACCTCTGTAGTTTCTGCCCAGGACCAACTGCCGGAAGAAGTGACCAACGAGTACAACAGCTACACCCTGGCCGATGCCTATGTAACCTGGGAACCGGCCGCTGGCAGCCTGAACGGTATCAAGCTGGGCCTGGCCCTGGATAACCTCACGGACGAAGAGTACCGAGTAGCCTTCCAGGAACTGTATATGCCAGGCCGCAACATTAAACTGTCTGCCAGCTACCGTTTCTGATCGAAACAGTCAAAATCGAAATCCACCACAAACGAGCGACCTCCGGGGGACTTACTTGGCAAACGATTGCCGCTAGGTTGTTTGACTAGTAAGTACCCCGAAGGCCGCGGCTCGCGGAGTCGACAGCTCCGTAGCCCGCCGAATCAGTGGTGGCCACCGCGCAAACAACCTCATCGGCAATCGTTTACGCAATGGCCACCACTGACTCGGCTATATGTGTGGTAGCGGATTAAAACGGATTATCTATTGGTATTGCTTATGCAAGACAAAGTACAGGAACTGCTTGCCAGTGAATCTGGCTTTACTCTGGAGCAAATGGCGAAACAGCTTGATACCAGCGTGCGCGAGATTATTGCCAACCTGCCGACCGAAATGGCATCCCTCGCCGGCAGCGACGCCGTCTGGCAACTGATTGAAGAACTGCCCACCTGGGGCAAAGTCACCGCCATCGTTCAGAACGAAGGCTCCGTGTTTGAATTTAAAGGCGAGTTTCCCAAAGGCAGCATTGCCCACGGCTACTACAACTTCATGCACCACAAAAACCCCTTCCACGGCCACCTGCTGGTCGAAGCGCTGGCCGAAGTCGCCTTTGTCAGCAAACCCCACCGCGGGTCCGAAAGTCACTCCATGGTCTTTCTCGCCCCCAGCGGCAACTGTGTATTCAAAGTATTCCTGGGCCGGGATGCCGAGCGCAAACTCATTCCAGAGCAGGTCGAGCGATTCAAACAATTAAAACAGCAACTGGCAGGCGCCAGTGCTGCACATTCCTGAGGGGAGATTCGGACATGACCGAACACAACGAACAACAAGCAGCGCAGAAAACCAGTGACGGCGCCGACCTGGTGGCCGAAGTTCGCGACTTTATTGCCACCCGCAAACTGCTGAACCTTGCCAGCCTCGCCGCAGACGGCCAGCCCCACGCCAGCACCGCGCCCTTTCTGGCCGCCGATGGCAATTTCTACCTGTACATCTCCGATCTGTCCGAGCACTGTGCCAACCTCAAGGCCAACAGCAAGGCGTCGGTGATATTCAATGCCGACGAAGCGGACACCAAACAGGCCTTCGCCCGCCTGCGTGTCACCTTCAATGTGGTAGCCAGTATTGTCGGCCGCGGTGAGGAACTGTGGTTGCAACGTATCGAGCAGCTACGGGAAAAATTTGGCCCGGTAATGGATCATCTGAAAGATCTGGAAGATTTCCATCTGTTCGAACTGAAACCCAGCGCCGGCCGCTACGTGAAAGGTTTCGGTCAGGCGTACGCACTGGAAGGTCTGGAAAAGCAGGTTGCCCTGCATCTGAAGGATGGCCACAAGGAGAAGAACAGCGACGCGGCCTGACCCGGCTTGCCGGCGAGGGTTGAAGTAGCGCAACAAAACTGCAACGCTATTGCAATCGTCGTTTGTTACTTTTTAGTAACAAGTAACTAAAGAGTAATAATTATGACTTCTCGAAAAGGCTTCCTGCTTCCGCTGTTGCTTCTTGCCGGATGCGCGACAAATCAGGCTCCGCAGCCTCTGACCGCGACAGGTCTGCTGGTTGAGGAAAACGGCAAGTTCTATCTGATGGGCTCGGAAGAACGCTATCACCTGAATTCGGTTCCACAACTGGATTACGAAAAGTACCTCGGCCGGGAGTTGATCGTTCAGGGGGAAATACCCCGCTACTGTCACCAGGCCTGGGAGGATTCCCTGGTAAAAGTGCACGGTGGCGCAGAGATGGTGGATTTAAACAGAGTTGACTGGTCCGAATGTCTGGAGGCCGACAAGGTCAGCCTGATAACCGCCGATGGTGCCCACCTGGTCTATGACTGGGAAGAGATCGAGCTGGAAGATTACTACTTCTGATCATCAGTGGTGGCCGGTCCGTGATAGCTCCCGTCTGTACCCCTGCCATAGGGGTACAGACAAACTAGCCCTCGTAACTACAGTGTGTTCCCGCCAGTTCACTAAGGGCAATAAGATCCTTTATCGACACCGACCGTCCCTGCACACTGATCAGCTGCTGTTTTTGAAAACGGCTGATCAGGCGGCTGACCGTTTCCGCGGTGAGACCGAGGTAGTTGGCAATATCCATACGCGACATGGAGAGCACAAACTCGCTGGCGGAATAACCGCGGCGGGAATAGCGGCTGGATATATTGATCAATAGAGCCGCCAGCCGACTTTCCGCCGAGCGCTTGCCCAAAAGCAGCAGGGCTTCATTTTCCTGTTTCAGTTCCTCGGAAAAAATGCTGTATATCTGCTTCTGCAAGGCGGGCACTTGCTGCGCAAGTCCTTCCAGCTGCGTAAACGGCAGTACGCACACACTACTTTCTTCCAGCGCTTCAGCATACCCAGGGTGAATACTGCCGCTGTAAGCATCGAGCCCCAGCAGTTCGCCCGGTAACGCAAAGTGCGTAACCTGTACATCGCCTCCGGCGCCAATGACCGCGGACTTGAAACTGCCCGAGCGAATGGCGTAAAGGTTGGTAAAAGGGTCTCCCGCGCGGAACAAAGTCTCCCCGGCTTTGATGATTTTTTTCTTGCGGGTCACCTGCTCCAGGCGCTCGATATCCCCATCGCTCAGCCCCATGGGCAGGCACAGGCGTCGAACGGAACAGTTGCCACAACTGACGGCTGAAGAAGTCTCTTTCATCTCGTTACCGGGACTTTATATTTTATGGACAGGCACCAATGCCTGCATGAATTGTATCCCCAGCATGCTGTCAAAGCACCCGCGAGTATCGGGCGTGTTGGTCCGGGCGATGCAGATAAGTATCAAATGCAGCGGCCGCATTGCGCAAAAACCAGCGCCCGCGTTCGGTGACGTAGAGGTCACGGTTATTTAATCCCAGCAGCCCGTCGGCAAACATCGGCTGTAACCGCGCCAGTTCCACGGCAAAAGCATGCTCAAATGGCTGCCCGGTTCTGGCCTGGATGTCCGATCGGCTCACTCGCAGATGGCACATCAACTCCATGATCAACCACTGGCGGAGTCGATCGTCATCACTGAGATTCCAACCTCGAGCGATGGCCTCTCCACGCTCTTGGATAGCCGCCGCATATTCCTTGTTACTGTGATGGTTCTGCCAGTAGCCATCGCGGCTGTAACTGATCGCCGACGCTCCCAGCCCCACCAGAGCATCCGCCGGCATCAGCGTATACCCCTGAAAATTCCGCGCCAGCCGCTTCTCTTCTGCGGCCCTGGCAAGCGCATCATCGGGTCGCGCAAAGTGATCCATCCCCAGAAAGACGTAGCCGGCCCCAGTCAAGCGCTGGCTGGCCGCGAGTTGCATGGCTATCTTATGCGACGGCGGCGGCATTAAATCCGAGTTGATCAGGCGTTGCGCCTTAAACCGGTCCGGCAAATGCGCGTAGTGATACAGCGCAATACGGTCTGGCGCCAGGTCCAGTACCGTATCCAGTGTTTTATCGAGGCTTGCCACATCCTGCCCGGGTAAACCGTAAATCAGGTCATAGGAAATGGACCCAAATCCGCACTGGCGGGCCGCTTCGGTCAGAAGGCGCACCTGTTCCGGACTGCAGATGCGGTTGATTGCGCGCTGCACGCTCGGATTGAAATCCTGAATTCCGAGACTCAGGCGGTTGAATCCAAGCTCTCTCAACGTCTCCAACGTTTCGCACTCCAGCACCCGCGGGTCCGCCTCGATGCTGTATTCCACTTGATCACCACTGCGCAAATCGAATACGTCCCCCAAACCGAACATCAGGCGGCGCAGGTCACCGTCGTTCAGAAAGGTTGGTGTACCGCCACCCAGATGCAACTGCACAACCGGCGCACGCGCCACACGTGTGCGATACCACTCGGCTTCACGCAGCACATGGTCGAGATAACTCGAGGCGAGACCGTACTGCTGAGTGATGACTTTGTTGCACGCGCAGAAATAACACAGGGACCGACAGAACGGGATGTGTACATACAGCGACAGCGCCTGTACAGAATTCAGCGCATCCCAGGGTTGTGTGCCGCTATCGTTTGCGCACAGCGCACGGAACCGGTCTGCGGTCGGGTAAGAGGTATAGCGCGGACAGGGGCCAGCATAGCGCTCGAGCAACCCGGTGTTGAGGACCGCTGCCGGACTCCCCTCCTGGTTACCCGTGAGGTCGCTCGACCTGCCCGGGTGGGGCATTGTAGAACCGTCTGCATCGGCCATCTGGAAATACCTCTGATCCGTTTTTTCTCTGGAAATTGGATCAGCGTACGTTACGCAGTAGCGGGCCCTGGTACTTGATCCAAATCAATCCCCAGGAAATTCCCCGCTGCTTTTATCAGTCTCCCGCTGGCCGACGGAACAGGTTCTGAATGGAGGAAAAATCCAGAGCGCGATTGATGGGATCGCCACCGTGAAGTTGATAGAGGTTCTTCGCCAGGGCACCCAAGGGCGTAGACGAGGCACTACCCGCCGCGGTATCCATGGCCAGCCCCAGATCTTTCAGCATCAACGCCACGGAAAAACCACCCTGATACTCCCGCGAAGCAGGCACATTGTCCATCACGCCGGGATAGGGGTTGTACTTCTCCAGCGACCAGTTGCCACCGGAACTGGCGCCCATGATTTCCGACAGCACCGCCGGGTCCAGACCGTTATCCACCCCCAGCTGCAGAGCTTCAGCGGTACCGATCATATGAATGGCGAGCAGCATGTTGTTGCAGATTTTCGCCACCTGCCCGGAGCCTGCGGGCCCCGCGTGAAAGATATTCGCCCCCATGGCTTCCAGCACCGGCCGCGCCCGCTCGATGGACCTTTCATCACCACCGCACATAAAAGAAAGCGTACCGGCAGTGGCCGCTGCGGTGCCACCGGATACTGGCGCATCCAGTGCATCAATACCGCGCTCGCCGGCAGCGGCGATCAGTTGGCGGGCATCGTTGGCGGCGATAGTGGAGCAATCGATCAGCAGGGTCTTGGCATCCATCGCCTGCAACAGGCCGTGTACTCCGAGATATAAAGAGCGCACCGCCTCACCACTCGGCAGCATGGACACCACCGCATCGGCACCTTCGATTGCCGCGTGCGCGCTGTCTGCTTTCGCACAACCGTTTTCTACCGCGCTGTCCAGCATCGGTGCCGACAGATCAAACGCAGTTACCCTGAAACCTTGCTTTACCAGGTTCGCCGCCATGGGACCGCCCATATTGCCGAGGCCGATAAAGGCGATGTTTTTGATTGGGTACATGTTTCCCTCTCCATTTATTTATTATTTTTCTAGTTTAGCTCGTGGATGCGCTGCGCTTATCCACCGATTTACTCAAGGTTCGCCAGTGGATTCTCTCCTTCCCAAGGCTCGACAAAACAAGCCTCAACCTGCTCCGCGGTAACCTCATCTATCTGCGCGGGCTGCCACTGCGGGTTGCGATCCTTATCGATCAACAGCGCGCGCACGCCCTCTTTTACCTGGCCATTGCTGCACATATTCATTGCCAGCGCCAGTTCCATCTGCAGCACCTGCGCCAGAGACATATGCCGGGCCCGGCGCAGTTGTTCCCACACGATCCACGCGGTAAGCGGGCAGCCTGCTTTCAGGGTTTTGGCGGCACGCTGCAGCCAGGGATCTTCCCCGCTGTAGCCGACGATATCCCGGTACACCTCCGGCAGCGTCGCTGCATCCGTGAGCTGCTGGATCACATCGTAGTGTTCGCGCAGATTCGGCGCCGGGTGATCCGCCGCGTCCAATTCCAGGGACTGCACCGCGCGGCTGACCCGGGCGTGGTCCTGCTGATCCCCCCCAGCAAATTCCAGCACCGCCAGTTTGTCGATCAACGCCTGTTTCGCATCACTCGGCAACAGGCGGTCCGCCATGCCGCAATACAGCGCATCGGTGCCGTTGAACTGGGCACCGGTGAGGCCGAGAAACAGACCAGTGCGGCCGGGCATCCGGTTCAGAAACCAGCTGCCGCCCACGTCCGGAAACAGGCCAATGGTGATTTCCGGCATTGCCATGCGGGTGGACTCGGTAACGATGCGGTGACTGGCACCACTCATAATGCCGATACCACCACCCATCACGATGCCATTGCCCCACACCACGATCGGTTTGGAGTAAGTATGAATGCGGTAGTCGAGCCGGTACTCGTGGGTAAAAAAGTCCTGCACAAATCGGCTCGCACCCTGCTCACCGTAGCTGCCGGACTCCCGGTGCAACGCCACCACATCGCCACCGGCGCACAATGCCTTCTCCCCTGCCCCGTCGATCCAGATACAGCCAACACTCTCATCCTGCTCCCAGGCATCGAGCTGGGCGGCGAGAATATCGATCATATCGAGATTCAGGGCATTGAGTGCTTTGGGCAGATTCAGCGTCAATTTACCAAGCGCGCCCTGGCGCTCAACGAGTACGGGTGATTCCTGGGTCATAATGGTTCCCAACTGTTTTACTTGGGATAAAGTTAAACATAGTTGGGGTGATGGTGGCATTACCCGGGGCTTCCCCGAAAGGTGACCTTACCGGCGATTAAAAAAGCACCACTAAGCGCAGGTTGAAGTTTTCCAACAAACTGATAACTTGCGCGCAAATTCTGACCGACTGGATTAGAGCTCTAATGGCTGAATACGTATACACAATGAACCGCGTGGGCAAGGTTGTTCCGCCCAAGCGTGAGATTCTGAAAGATATTTCCCTGTCCTTCTTCCCCGGCGCCAAAATCGGCGTACTGGGCCTGAACGGCGCCGGCAAATCCACCCTGCTGCGCATCATGGCCGGGGTCGATCAGGACTATAACGGTGAAGCCCGCGCCATGCCCGGCATCAACGTCGGCTACCTGCCCCAGGAACCGCAACTGGACCCATCCAAAAACGTGCGCGGCAACGTCGAAGACGGCATGCGCGAAGCCATCGACGCCCTCGCCGGCCTGGAACAGGTCTACGCCGACTACGCAGAACCCGACGCCGACTTCGACGCCCTGGCCAAGAAACAACAGCAGTTCGAAGACGTGATCCAGGCCTGGGATGCCCACAACCTGGAGCATCGCCTGGAAGTGGCCGCCGACGCTCTGCGCCTGCCGCCCTGGGACGCCGACGTGAACAACCTGTCCGGTGGTGAGAAACGCCGTGTGGCCCTGTGCCGTCTGCTTCTGTCGCGCCCGGACATGCTGCTGCTGGACGAACCCACCAACCACCTGGACGCGGAATCCGTGTACTGGCTGGAGCGCTTCCTGCACGACTTCGAAGGCACCGTGGTGGCCATTACCCACGACCGCTACTTCCTCGACAATGTCGCCGGCTGGATTCTGGAACTGGACCGCGGCCACGGCATTCCCTGGGAAGGCAACTACACCACCTGGCTGGAACAGAAAGAGAAGCGCCTGGAGCAGGAGCAGAAAGGTGAGCAGGCCCGCGCCAAGGCCATGCAGAAAGAACTGGAGTGGGCCCGTCAGAACCCGAAAGGCCGCCAGTCCAAAAACAAGGCCCGTCTGTCCCGCCTGGAAGAAATGCAGTCCCAGGAATTCCAGGCCCGCAACGAGACCAACGAGATCTACATTCCACCGGGCGAGCGCCTGGGTGACAATGTGATCGAGCTGGTCAACGTGAGTAAATCCTTCGGCGACCGCGTACTGATCGACAACCTGTCGTTCCGTGTGCCCAAGGGCGCCATCGTCGGCATCGTTGGCGGTAACGGCGCGGGTAAGTCCACCCTGTTCCGTATGATCAACGGTACCGAAAAGCCGGACTCCGGTGAAATCAAGATCGGGGAAACCGTACAGATTGCCAGTGTCGACCAGAGCCGCGAAAACCTGGATGACAACAAGACCGTGTGGGAAGCCGTGTCCGACGGACACGATATGCTCAAGATCAACAACTACGAAGTTGGGTCGCGCAATTACATCGGCCGCTTCAACTTCAAGGGTTCCGATCAGCAGAAACGCGTGGGCGAACTGTCCGGTGGTGAACGCGGCCGTCTGCACCTGGCCTACACCCTGAAGCAGGGCGCCAACGTGCTGCTGTTGGACGAACCGTCCAACGACCTGGACATCGAAACCCTGCGCGCACTGGAAGAAGCCCTGCTGAGCTTCCCCGGTTGCGCCATGGTGATCTCGCACGACCGCTGGTTCCTGGACCGGGTGGCCACCCACATTCTGGCCTACGAAGGCGACAGCAATGTGGTGTTCTTTGAGGGCAACTACACCGAGTACCACGAGGACTTCGTGGCCCGCAATGGTGAGAATGCCACACCGCATCGGATGCAGTACAAGAAACTGAAGACCTGAGCCATCCCCAGGTGGCAGAATTAAAGCCCGCACCCGCGGGCTTTTTTATTGGCGCGTAACCAGATTGCAATATTGCCGGTATTCACTGAATTGCGTAATGTGGTGAAAAAAACAATCCCGATCAATACCGGCCTATGAATAACTCCACAGGTGTCCAACGTCCCTCAGGGCACAAATTGCTTCCTATTGCGGTGCTCACGGCAACGTTGATCGGCATCAGTGAGTGGGCGGTGGATACCTGGGTTCCACAGCGTAGCGCCCCTCTCGGTCTGACCGTTCGAATCGTTTTCGTCACTCTCCTTCTGGTCACCCTCTGGCATTATCTGCTGCGCCGACAGCGCAAGCTCAACCGGCAACTGACGGAGTTGCTGCAGCATCAGGAAAAGCTGAATGCACGCTATCAGCGGGAACTGCTGGAGCGGGAAGCCACCGAGTTGGCGCTTTCCGATCAACTGCACTTTCTGCAGGTTCTTACAGACGCCATTCCTGCGCCAATTTTCTACAAGGATGCCAAGGGGATCTACACCGGCTGCAACCGGGCGTTTGAGGAGTTTCTCGGTAAACCCCGCAGCGAAATTATTGGCCGCTCCGTATTTGGTGTATCCCCCGGCCCCCAGGCCAAGATCTATCACGAAAAGGACCTCGAGTTGATGCACCAGCGTGGCCATCAGGTGTATGAATCCCAGGTCGTTTACGCGGACGGCACACTGCACGATGTGGTCTTCAACAAAGGGGCCTACACACTGGAAGATGGTCGCGTTGGGGGATTGATCGGCGTCATTCTGGATATTACCGAGCGCAAAAAACTGGAGCGCGATCTGCTGGCGGCAAAGGAAAAGGCGGAATTTTTCAGCCGTTCGAAAACCCGCTTCCTGACCAATATGAGTCATGAGATCCGCACCCCACTCAACGCCATCGTCGGGTTCAGTCAGGTGCTGCAAAGCCGTAGTGCAGGCGTTGAATTACCCCGGGATTTTCACTCCTTTCTGGAAAAAATCGCCATCAGCGGTCAGCGACTGGCGGAACTGGTCAACGATGTGCTGGATATTTCCCGCATTGAAGCGGGCAAGATCGAGGCGGTCAATGAAGACTTTCCTCTGCAGCGGCTACTGCAGTGTATTCTGGTTTCCTGCGAGCCCGAGGCTATACGCCAGGGAGTGCGTATCCACTGCGATATCGATCCGACGCTGCCAGAATACATCCAGTGCGACCGGGGGAAACTCTCCCAGATCCTGATCAACTTGATCGCCAATGCGGTGAAGTTCTCACCCGCCAACAGTACCGTCGAGCTCCGTCTGAAAAATCACAACAACGCGCAACTGGTGATCGAGGTAAGGGACCGCGGCATTGGTATTGCGCCAGAGCAGCAGGCGATTATTTTTGAGCCCTTCGAGCAGGTGGACAAATCTCACCTGGGGCAAACACGGGGTAGCGGCCTCGGCCTGCCCATCACCCGCAGCCTGGTAGAACTGCTCGGCGGAAATATCAGCCTTACCAGTGATGGTAGTTCCGGCACCAGTTTCAAGGTCGAATTACCGTTGCAAGAAGGTAACCCCGCTCCAGCGGAGGTAATCACAGGAGATTCACGTTCAACGGAACTTGTCGGCCGGCAAGTGCTCGTGTTTGAAGACAACCCGTTAAACCAGGCACTGATGCAGGCGTTTTGTGACGATGTCGGGCTCTGCGCCACCTTTGTGGCGGATGGTCGAGAGGGAATTGAGAAGGCCCGGGTATTGCAACCGGATCTGGTCTTTATGGATGTGCAACTACCTGGCCTCAGCGGTATCGAGGCAACCAGACAGATTCGGGAGGATCCGGAAATAGGCGATACCCCGATCATCGGACTCTCGGCGGCGGCGTTTAGTGACCAGCAGAATATGGCCATGGAAGCGGGCATGAATGCCTACCTGACAAAACCAATCGCATTCCCACAGCTCATCGCCACGATCAAGAGTCATGTCACACGGCTCAATCGGGTGACCTCCGACTAAGCCCGCGGTTCATTCAATGCACTTCGACTAAAGGCCCGGCCTGCTGAGGTGAAGGCTCGCTATCTCCACTCATCACAACCTGGTTTCGCCCTCCTTCTTTAGCCAGATACAAGGCGCTGTCCGCCGCCTCAAACAACTGTATGGGGGATTGATAATTACCCTTCTCGTAACTCGCCACCCCGATACTGACACTCAGGGGAACACCATCGCAGTTCATTTTCCCTACAGCATCCAAAAGTCGCCCGGCGATTCTGTTAGCGGTCTGTTTATCACAGCCGGGTAACAGTACCGCGAATTCCTCACCACCATACCGACACGCAACCGCCGGCTTTCGTACCAGCTTGCTTGCCAGTTGCCCGACAGCCCGCAATGCCTCATCGCCCCGCGCGTGCCCGAGTTGATCATTGATGGCCTTGAAGTGGTCGAGATCCAGTACGACCAAGGCGAGTGGTGTTTCCTGACGTGCAGCCAGTGAAAACTCTTTGGCAAGCAGCTCATCGAAATGGCGTCGATTGAACAGCCCGGTCAACTGATCCGTATGCCCCTGGCGCTGGATTTCACCAACCCGTGCACCCAGGGCAAGGGACAATAAGACCATCTCGATCAATGCTCCCACCTGAAAAGCGTTGTGGGTAACGGCATTGTGGGGCAACAGGCCGAACGTCTTGAAAATGTACATGACCACCGTCCACATCAAGGTGATCCAGGCAATCAGAAAGTAGCGCGCAGAAACGGAGCCACGCCAGACACTGACGGCTCCCACCGACAGTGATGTCAATGAAACGATCAGGGCGGCGACCGAGAAGATCTCTGTCATGGTTGCATAGTCACCGAGGGGCGCAAGCACCGTCAAAGCAATGGTCCCATAACGCAACAGGCCGCAGAACTTATCCACCTGTGGCGCCAGCTGTTTTACGTTGCAGATCAGGCGCGCAAACTGAATGGCGAACGTCAGGGTCAAGCCGAGGGCAAGTAACAGCGCGCGATTTGCCAGCCAAGGGTATTCGGGCCAGATAAACTGAAAGGTAAAGCCGTTCAATACCGCAAAAAACAGGCCGCAGCAGATGCTGTACCCCATATAGTAGGCGTAGGCGGGGTCTCGCAGAGCCAGGAATAAAAACAGGTTGTACAGCACTAACACCAGAAACCCGCCGTAATATATCCCGTACAGCAGTTGCTCAAGGCCCAGGCGTGGCAGGTATGCCTGCTGACTGCTCACCGATAGCCCGATGTTGATGCTACCGGCAGAAGCAAAACGAAGATAAAAGGTCTGCTGGCTGTGCGCGGGCAAAGTGACGGGAAATACGTAATCCCGCAATGCCAGCGGACGGCTGGTAAAAGGCTGGTGATCTCCGGTGCGTATATGGTGCCAATCACCATTGCCAGTCGGTGCCCAGAAATCCAGATGATCCATCAAGGGGTAATCCTGGCGGATGACCAGGGGTAGGTCATTTTCGCTGGAATTCTTTAAGGTAAAGGCAACCCAGTAGGCTGCATCGCTGAAGCCGAAGTTGGCGGCGCTTCGATCGAGTGGGGTTAATCTGTCGGCAAGTGCTGCGGCGTTCAGGGAATCCGCCGGCAGTACATGTTTCCGGTCCACATACAGCTGTATATAGGGAGTAAGAGAGAGCGGAGGTTGGTCGGGAGCGACCTCAAGGATTTCCGCGCGGGCGAGAAGTGGCGCGGCAAGCCACATTGTGCACATTAGTATTGCGCGGGTACAGCACAGGAGAGCACCGATCAGTTTCATCCGAAAACCTAACCCAGTGAAATCAAATCTTCCGCAGCAGCCCACACTTTTCATTATTGTGCCTTGCCACCAGCTCTGCTACGCCTGCTGAACAGGTTCAGAAATACTATCACAACCTTCCTGCAGGCCTGCAAAATGACAGCGCAGCCATTCCATATGCATCGAAAAAGGGCAGCCGATGGCTGCCCTTGTCAATTGCCACGTCCTGATTGTGGCGATACGCTATCCGTGCAGATTCACCCTGTGAGGGTCTGGGTTACTTGAGATCGAAGCGGTCAAGTGTCATTACCTTGGTCCACGCTTGAACGAAATCATTGACAAACTTTTCGTCGTTGTCATTGGTTGCGTACATTTCAGCGACCGCCCGCAGTTCGGAGTTGGACCCGAAAATCAGATCCACCGGGGTGGCAGTCCACTTGAGTTCGCCGGTGCTGCGATCCTTACCCTCGTACAGCCCCTTCTCGCGGTCAGACTTGGACCATTTGGTGTCCATGCTCAGCAGATTCACGAAAAAGTCGTTGCTGAGGGTGCCCGGCTTGTCGGTAAACACACCGTGCTTACTGCCGTTGTAGTTGGCCCCCAGGGTACGCATACCACCGACCAGAACGGTCATCTCCGGCACGCTCAGGTCCAGCAGGTTGGCGTTATCGATCAGCATATCCACCGGCGCAAGGTGCGCTTCCTCGCTGTAGTAGTTACGGAAACCGTCTGCCTTGCGCTCCAGATAGCCGAAGGACTGAACATCGGTCATTTCCTGGGTGGCATCGTTGCGGCCCGGCTTGAACGGTACGCGCACCTCATAGCCAGCCTGCTTCGCCGCCTGCTCGATCGCCGCCGCTCCTGCAAGCACGATCATGTCTGCCATTGAGATCTTTTTGCCGCCGCGTGCCTTGCGGTTAAAGTCCTGTTGAATAGCCTCCAACCCAGTCAAAACCTTATCCAGTTCCTGTGGGTTGTTTACCGCCCAATCCTTCTGCGGAGCAAGGCGAATACGCGCACCGTTGGCGCCACCACGCATGTCGGTAATACGGAAAGAAGATGCGGATGCCCAGGCAGTGCGTACCAGCTCTGGAACCGTGAGACCACTATCCAGTACTTGCGCTTTCAGGCGCTGAACATCACGATCGTCCACCAGCTTGAAATCCACTTCCGGGATCGGGTCCTGCCAGCTCAGAACTTCCGCCGGCACCTCATCTCCCAGATAGCGCGCACGCGGACCCAGGTCGCGGTGAGTGAGCTTGAACCAGGCTTTGGCAAAGGCCTGCTGGAACTCATCCGGATTCTTGTGGAAACGCTCGGCAATCTCTTTGTACTTCGGATCAAAACGCATCGAGAGATCCGTGGTAAACATCATTGGCGCATGTCGTTTGCCGTCGACGTGTGCATCGGGGACAAATTTCACCTGTTCCGCATTTTCGGGTTCCCACTGGGTGTGGCCCGCCGGGCTCTTGGTTTTCACCCATTCAAATCCGAACAGGTTGTCGAGAAACTGGGAGCTCCAGGCGATCGGGTTTGCTGACCAGGCACCCTCCAATCCTGAGGTCACCGTGTCTTCCGAGTGGCCCTTGCCACATTTATTTTCCCAGCCGAACCCCTGCTGCTCGATAGGCGCATCACCGGGCGCCGCACCAATACACTTCTCCGGCTTGTGCGCACCGTGCGCCTTGCCGAAGGTATGCCCCCCGGCAATCAGAGCCACGGTTTCTTCATCACTCATGGCCATGCGGGCAAAGGTATCGCGAATACGGTGACCCGCAGCAACCGGGTCTGGATTACCGTTGGGGCCTTCCGGGTTGACGTAGATAAGCCCCATGTGGTCTGCCGCCAATGGCTTCTCCAGCTTGCCCCCATCAAAGCGCTTATCATTGCCCAACCACTCGCGCTCAGAACCCCAGTAGACAACATCGGCTTCCCAATCGTCCTCACGGCCACCGGCGTAACCAAACGTCTCGAAACCCATGGATTCCAGGGACACATTGCCGGCCAGCACCATCAGGTCGGCCCAGGAAATAGCGTTGCCATATTTCTGCTTTACCGGCCACAGCAGACGACGAGCCTTATCCAGGCTGACGTTGTCGGGCCAACTATTCAGCGGTTCAAACCGCTGCTGACCACCGCCGGCACCACCGCGACCATCGTACACACGGTAGGTCCCGGCACTGTGCCAGGCCATACGAATGAAGAAAGGGCCATAGTGACCGTAGTCGGCCGGCCACCAGTCCTGAGATGTGGTGAGCACCTGCTCGATGTCTTTCTTGACAGCATCGAGATCCAGCTTGCTGAACGCTTCCGCGTAGTCGAAGTCGGCGCCCATGGGGTTCGACTTTTCCGCATTCATTCGCAGAGGTTGCAGGTCAATGCGGTTGGGCCACCAGTCCTGGTTGGACATCGGCTCGCCAGAAGGTGCTGCGTTCGCGTTGACAGAGAGGGCAGTCGACAGGGCGACGGCCAGTGAAAGGGATTTCTTGAGCATTGGATTGCGTTCCTTACGGCATAATCTATCGGACAACTGAATCCTATAGGCCCACACAATCACCTTGAAATTGGATGTTATTATTGCCCCAATAAACAGTAGCAATTAAAGTTACTCCGCTTATAGTCCACGGATATCAACGCGATAGCCTCTAACAATTTCCTTGCAAAAGAATCAGAATGCTCCATTTCTCCAAACCGGTACGGTGCCACAGGCATGCAAAAAGTCGCGATCTTTGTTGATGTCCAGAATGTGTATTACACCGCGCGCCAGGCATTTCAACGCAACTTTGATTACAACGCATTCTGGGCCCAGGCTACCGAGGGGCGGGAGGTGATCTACGCCGCCGCCTACGCTATCGACCGTGGGGATAAAAAGCAGCGGGAATTCCAGAATATTCTCAGAGCCATCGGCTTCGAGGTGAAACTGAAACCTTTTATCCAGCGCTCCGATGGTTCTGCCAAAGGCGACTGGGATGTGGGAATCACCATCGATGCTCTGGAGCGGAGCGCCGCAGCCGATGTGATCGTACTGGTTTCCGGGGATGGGGACTTTGACCTGCTGGTGGAGACGTTACGAACCGGGCGCGGAAAAACTGTGGAGGTATACGGCGTTGCCCCGCAAACATCGACATCCCTCATCAGCGCGGCCAATCAGTTTTTTCCGATTGGGGAACGCCTCCTGTTGCGCTGACGCTTGCCGGTAATGAGAGATGGCCCGCTTGTACAATCAAGCGACACAGGCACTGAACAGGAACGACACCGGACTAAACGCCCCGACCTAAGAAGTCGCCGCGACAAAAGCCGGTTGCGTTGCCCCGTTTTCCGGGTTGAGTGGCGCCAGTTCCACACGATTGCGGCCCGCATGCTTTGCACGATACAAAGCGCCGTCTGCGGCCTCAAACAACTGAATGGCGGACGCGTAGTTGTCTTGCTCGCTGGCCGCTACGCCAATACTCACGGTCAGTGAAATATCCTTCAGGTTGAGGCCCGCTACTGACTGGCGCAAACGCTCCGCTACTTCCACCGCCTGCTCCCGGTTCGTGCGCGGCAAGAGGATAGCAAACTCTTCACCGCCGTAACGACAGGCCACCACCGGCTTCCGCACCTGCTTTCTGATCAACTGCCCTACCGCGGCGAGAGCGGCATCACCCCGCACATGCCCTAAACGGTCATTAATCATCTTGAAGTGATCCAGGTCGATAATCAGAAGAGCCAATGAGGTGCCGTTACGCGAGGTGAATGCAAATTCTTTGGGTAATTGTTCGTCGAAGTAGCGGCGATTGAACAGCGTGGTTAATTGATCGGTATAACCGTGCCGCTGAATCTCGCCGACTCTCGCACCCAGGGCGAGAGAGAGCAATACCATCTCAACCAGTGCGCCTACCTGAAACGCGTTGTGGGTAATACTGTTGTGCGGCAGCAGGCCGAATGTTTTCAGCATATATACAACCACGCTGACCAGTAACGCTGCCCATCCCACAAGAAAATACCGCGCGGGCACCGAACCCCGCAGCAGACTGACTACCCCCATCACCATAAACAGGATTGAAAGCACTAGGGTCAGAATCGCCAATGTCAGAATCATGGGGCCGTAGCTGACAAACGGCGATATGGCAGTCAACGGAAAAAGGGCGTACAGCAAAACGCGCGCGAGAACATCAGTGCGCGGAGCCAGTCGCGGGCCCGCGCACACGGTGCGCACAAACTGGATACCGAAAATCAGGGTAAGACCAAGCAGCGCCACCAGGCTCTGGTTAGCCAGCCACGGATTTCCCGGCCATAGGTACTGATAGGAAACCCCATTGTGCACCCCAAAATAAAGCCCGTAGCAGATGGCATACCCCATATAAAAAGCATAAGCGCGATCACGTACAGCCAAAAATAGAAACAGGTTGTAAACAACCAGTACCAGGAATCCACCGTAATAGATCCCAAGCAATAACTGCTCTTTCGCAAGCTGTGGCAGAAAGGTGGTTTCACTGCTGATACTGAGCCCGATATTCATCGAACCCGCCGTCTGATAGCGAAAATAGAAGGTCTGGGTGGTGTTGGCCGGCACAGTGACGGGAAATACGAAATCCCGCAGATTTACCGGACGGGAGTCAAACTTGCGGCGATCACCGGTTGCGGTATGTGACCAGTCGCCGTTGCCGGCCGGCTGCCAGAAATCCAGGTGGTCGATGAGTGGATAATCCTGGCGGAATATCAGCCCGAGCGGCGACGCGGTAGGATTGTGTAAGGTGACCGCCACCCAGTAAGCAGCGTCGCTGAACCCGAAGTTGTTTCCATCCCCGTCAATGCTCTGCCACTGCCCGGAGAACTGCGGCCCCACAACCTCAGGAAATGTCAGGCTGCGCTGCGTATCAACCAGTATGCGAAGGTGCGGAGCAAGTGCCTGGAGCGGTTGCTCACTGCCGACAACGAGCGGTTTTCCCCAGCCACAAACTGAGGCACAAACCAGTGCTACCCCCCAGATCCACCTCGCCAAAGACATCGCCGTCTCGACTCCCGTTTATTCTTCTCGTATATGACAGGGGATACTACCACCTTTTTCTCTGATCACACTGGACCGCTCACTGCGCCAGACGGGCGGTGCAGCGCGAGTGGGCACTTTCGGATAGGACTTGGTGGCCGCCGCTTGTACCATTACGCCGGCAAGATAAAGCAGGCAAGTTACTGCCCATCGAAAGCTCGCTTCCCCTAACCTGGAGCCCACTGTGGAAATATCCGCGCTCTACCATTTTCCCGTCAAATCCTTACAGGGACACAAGACCAAGTCTCTTCCTCTGGACAACTTTGGCGCAGTGAACGATCGCCGCTGGATGCTGGTCGATGCCGACAACCAGTTCGTCACTCAGCGCCGCACCCGCGCCATGGCCCAATTAAAGGCAACGGTCACCACCAAGGGCCTACTGCTGGAAAACATGCATGGAGAACGTTTTGAAGTCGATCATCCTGGCTCAAATGCCGAACGCTGTAGGGTGACCGTATGGAATGATGATGTCGTCGCAAGGGATGCGGGCGCGGACGCCGCTCGGTGGCTGAGTGAGCAATTACAGTCACCTGTGCGTTTAGTGACCATGGGAGAGGAGTTCCGGCGGCCACTGGAGGTTCCTCGCCAGGACCGCCAGGTGGGCTTTGCGGATGCGGCGCCTTTACTGGTTATCAGCCAGGCGTCGCTTGACGATCTCAACAGTCGCCTGGCTGAGCCTGTATCCATGCTGCGTTTTCGCCCCAATCTGGTGGTAAGTGGTTGCGAGCCTTTTGCCGAAGATCACTGGAAAACACTGACCGTTCATACCCATGATGGACCACTGGTATTCGATTGCACTCACCCCTGCGCCCGCTGCGCCATTCCCGGGTTACACCCGTTCACTGGCCGCGCCCAGAAAGAACCGCTGCGCACACTGGCCAGTTACCGACGCGGGGAAGACGGGCAGATTTACTTCGGCATGAACCTGGCACCAGCATTTTCCGACCAGCCCATGGCGACCATACACTTGGGCGATCGGGTGGAGGTGCGTTGACCGCGCACTTCTTCCCATTCATACCGAGGCAGAGCTATTGTTCGATGAGCACGACCAAGGATTCTGGAGTGCATCCGTGTTCAACCCCAGAACCGCAACGCCGTAATCGCACACTTGAGTTTCTTACGCCCGAGATTGTCTATACAATCTTCGCCCATATCCCGACCAGATACGAGCGACCGATGACCGCGCAATTCCAGCTGATTACCGAGACCAGCCGCAGCCTGAACATTCAGATTGCCAGGGAAATCGCGCAAAAAATCCTTTCCGGTGACCTTCCCCAGGGTGAGATCATTCCTGGTGAAGTGTACCTTTGTACCCAGTTTGGCGTGAGTCGCACTGTACTACGGGAGGCGATAAAACTGCTCAAATCCAAGGGCATGCTGGAATCGAAGCCCAAAGTGGGGACCCGGGTATGTAACGAGACCCAGTGGAATTTCCTCGATGCGCAGCTACTTGAATGGCTCGCAGACATAGAAACTACAGAAAATGTGTACCGCCAGTTTCTGGAACTACGGCGATCTATTGAGCCTCAGGCAACTGCGCTCGCGGCAATTCGCGCGACCCCTGAGCACCGCGCAGAATTAACAGCAGTCTTCCGGCAGATGGATACGATTGCACAGCGCTTTGACCAAACCCTCTGGACCGAGGTCGACACCCAATTCCACCGAATTATTTTTCTCGCCACCGGAAACAGTTTTTTTATCCCCTTCGGCAATGTGATGGCTGCTATGCTGAAGTGGTTTATTCAATTTTCATCCAAGGAGGGCGGTGTGTGTATCGAGGAGCACCGTCAGATTTACGAAGCGATTATGGCTGGCGATGCAGAAAAAGCGCGGCAATCCAGCATCTCACTAATGGAAAGCCACAAACACCGCCTTGGTAATAATGAATAATCCCCCCGGGGGCCAAAAAAAAAGCCGGCGTACGCCGGCTTTTTTGATGGTTTTACTGAAATGCTTCCCAGGCAGAGGTCGCAAGCAACAGCGCCCCCCAGACCCAGAGAATATCCAGCTCACCTCGCTTCCATAAATTCATTGGATGCTCCCGATAGCAAGGGTGCATTGTGTATCCAGTGATGTGGCCGCTGCCATCACGGTGGTGACCGCGGCCAACCTATTACTCTCCGCTCTTGTGAGAAACCAGGCGGAAGCTGTCAAACAGAACCACAGCATCGGCCGCAGGTGCGCCTTCAAACGCCAGCTTGAAATCGTCCACACGCACTTCACTTCCATCTCCCTGGTATTCAGCAAAGATGGTCAGTGAGGTGTTGCTACCGCTATTGAACTGGATGGTGTCGGGACGGAAACTGTCGTCGCCCTCCAGCGCTTCATCCAGCAGGCTGTAATCCGATACTTTTTCTGCGACAACCGTCGAGCCATCGGCACCTTTCACACCGAATTTCACTTTTGCGTCATAGCCATTCTTTTCCAGAATGTACATGGACAGGGTGTAATCGGTATTGGCGACGACACTGACGGTTTGCGAAATACTCGGGTCCGCCGGAGTGCCAAAATCATCTGCGTTGTACTTAAACTTGATGGAGCCATCGGCACCGCTGGCCGAATTGCTGGAATCCTGAACCTGGCCGATTCCAGTGCCTTCGTACACGTCCCAGCCATCCTGTCCATTGTCGAAGTTCGGATTCACGATCGCGGCTTCACTCGCAACATCGTCGTCAATCAATGCGAAGATTTCTGCACTGGTGGCATCGCCGGAATTAAAGGTCACGCTGGCGAACCGGTACTGGTCGGTGCTACTCAGGTCGCCACTGACGGTTTCCTCGCCCATCACCACCTGCAGTTTCGCGTGCCCTTTTACAAAGGCAGACAGGGTGTAGTTGGTATTGGGTTCCAGAGTGACGGTCTGGGAAACACTCGCTGACGGGGAATCCAGCTTGATGCTGCTGCCACGAGAGAATACTTCCGCAGGGTCAGTGGCCAGTACTGCGCCGTTGTTGGTCCAACCGTCGAGGCCGTTGTCGAAATCGTGGTTGGCGAGTGCTACCTGTTTGACAAAGCCGCGACTCATGGGCGGGGTGTAGTTGATCGGACCCACATCCTCATAAGTCAGAACACCTGTAGTGACAGCGCCATCAGACACTTCGTCTGCACCGGCGAGGGTGCTTTCACTGCGCATTTGACCATCCATATCCACGGTCACCGCTCCGAAGCCGCCACTTTCCAGCCCGCTGACGGCCGCCAGATTGACGCTGCCGTCCGGACGGAAAATACCGCGCGCGTCGGCTGCCAACTGTGCGTCGGCAAAGGTAATACCCTCAACAGACGACAGTGCCTCGCTATCGGAGAAAGCACCACCGTAGAAGACGTTACCACCGATCACTGAGTTGGACGGCATACCGTCGGCCGCCTGCACAATCACCGGACCAACGGCATCGACAATAATGTTGTTGTGCAGATAGATATTTTGTGGGTTCGCAGACTTGCCGCCGCCATCGACATTCAGGCTGTTCACGCTATCCACAATGGTATTGTGGGCAACGAAAACATTTTCGACCTGCTGATAGCCGTTCGTCTCACTACCGTCGGAGCCCATCAGCACAATGCCACCGTGGTGCAAGGTACTCAGATAACGCGCCCCCTGAATGTAGTTGTTGACGATGGTATGACCGTCATCCACAACACGCAGCCCTCCGGCAAACGGGTGATCGTCGCCCAGAATAAAGTTGCCGCTGATGGTGGCACTGGAACCGTGACGAGTGGTGATGGAACCATAGCTGTCACGCACGGTGTTATTGCGAATGGTGTTATTGCCAGACTTATTGGAAATGACTTCCGCTTCGCCCTGAATACGCTCGAAGTAGTTGTACTCTACGGTGGAGAATGAGTCGCCTTTGTGGGAGTCACTGGTGCCGATACGAATCGCTTCGTATTCGTTGTCATCATTATCGGCATAAGCTTTACCGTTCACCGGCGGACGATCGCCAAAGTAGTTGTGGTCGATGGTCGCGCGGTCCACCTCCATGGTTTCCACAGTCATACCGCCTTCGGTATCCAGCCAGCGATCCACCACCAACAGCGCGCCGCGGGTGGTTTTGCCGGCAAACCAGCTGTGATCCACGCGGTTATTGGCACCGTAGATATGCACCCATTTGCCGGAATCCTCGCTATCCACGTCAAAATCGACAATGGATATTTCGGTGATTCGGCAATTGTTGCAAGGGGTATTGCTGTTACCACGAGTCTGGATCAGGTCACTATTTGCAGAAGTGCCATCTTTGAAGACGAAGCCCTGCAGCACCACATATTCACCGCTCATGTTGACGCTGACTTCACCACCGATGGTGACCGCACCAGACTCCGCTGCAGCAACGGTGATGGGGGCTTCTTCGGTACCCATACCACCGAAGCTCAGCTCAAGACCGGTGTATTCACCGGCAGCGAGACATACGGTAGTGCCTGCAGCCATGTCATAACTGACCGCGTCTTCCAGCTCGGAAGTACTGTTTACTGTGGTATCGCAATTGATGGCAGGAACAGAGTCGTTATCACCCAGGCTACCGCGGGCGAAATTGGGGCCTGTTTCGGGTTCGGGCTCTGGTTCTGGTTCTGGCTCGGGTTCTGGCTCGGGTTCTGGCTCGGGTTCTGGCTCGGGTTCTGGTTCGGGTTCGGGTTCTGGCTCAGGAACCACAACATCAGGTGGGTTGGTATCCGAATCGCTACTGGAACCATTGTCGCAACCCGCCAGACTGGCGAGCAGGACTAAGCCTATCAAGTACTTGATATTCAAGGCGTTTCCCTCTCATCACATTTTTATTCATTTATTTTTGTTTTCTTCGTACATCTAGGCCCGAAGAGCCTATACGCTAGCAAAACTCTATTTGTTGGACAATATTATTGTTTGCCAGATCACAGTTTATCCAAACCACAGACTTGGAGAGGCGCAGCACGCCAACATAAACTATTGAAAATGCAGGAAAATCCAGAGAACGGCGAAATTTCGACCGAAGGAAGACAATGTGAGCATCACCCGACACTGCGTGGAGTTACTGGAGGCCGGTAGCCGGTATCACGTGCGTTACGGCGATCACCTAGCGAATCATCTGCCGATGGTGTTGATTGCACTGGACCGGCTGGGTGCAGCTCCGTTACGGCTCAAGTACACCTTTGATCGCAGCGTACCGCACCTGCAACCGCGTCCGGCCAGCCCGGTAGAGCAGATTGCAGACCCCGCCCGGGGGCGCAATCGCGAGGATCTATTTCCCAGCGTACTCAATTACTACGAGCGGCAACTCAGGCAATTAGGTATTGCCAAGTGCCTGCAGCAGGAACTGCCACCGCTGCTACCCTCCATTTCTACTGCCGCTTTTCACGGTCTGATCCGCACCGCCTACGGCGTAGACGCCCGTCACCTGGAAGAAGTGGCCATGGGGCTCGCGTACTGGACGCTGGATTACCACGAGCTGGGCAGTAGCAACGAAAAGGTCGCGGCTTCAGCCAGTGAAATACTCACATCGGTTGGCAATAAATTTGCAGATATTCCCCTCGCTCCCGGCAATATCGCCGACCATATGCAATCGGTTACCGGACAACCGGGTTGGATGGATACTCCTATCCAGCCACAGTCGATAGCGCTGGAGGATATTGCGGATGTCGCCATACACGCTTATCTCGGTACCGGCGATTTTACCCTGCTCCACGGCGTAACCGGCTGTCACGCGTTGCGTTTGATCCTGCCCTACTGCGACAATCGCGAGGAGGCACTGCGCTATTTCTGGCAGGGGCTGGTGATTGCGTATTTGAGTACCGGACCGAAAAACATTCAGCCCGTAGAGAAGAGTGAAGTGAGCGCCATCTCACAACGCCAGACGGAGATTGTGGAAAAGGCGCTGCACAGTGACGACGACCATGTCATCAAGCTGGCGTACAGCGCGCTGGAAGAATTCCATTATTACGGGAAAAGCGAGTACCTGCAGGTACTCAGGTAAAATAGAGATAACGGAATTTATACGGCCAGGTACTGGCGAATCAATTCATCATTCAGGTTCGCCATTTTATCCGCTGCAACCACAGCTCCCTTCTGCATCAAACGAAACTCCTTGCCGACTCTGCGCGCAAAGCCCAGCTTCTGCTCCACCAGAATCACCGTCAGCCCGTCCTCCTCATTGAGCTTCGTTACCACCTCGCCAATCTGACGAACGATGTTGGGCTGGATACCTTCATTGGGTTCGTCGAGGATCAGTACTTTGGGGGCGATCACCAGCGCGCGGCCAATGGCGAGCTGCTGTTGCTGACCGCCGGACAGGTCACCGCCGCGGCGATGCAGCATATCTTTCAATACAGGGAAGAGTTCAAAGATCCGTTCCGGGATTTTTTTCAGTCCATCCCTGCGCGCGGGCAAACCGATCTGCAGATTTTCCTCCACGGTCAGCAGCGGAAAAATATCCCGCCCCTGGGGCACATAGCCGATACCCAGTTTGGCCCGCGCCTGCGCAGGACTGCCCTCGATGGGATTTCCTTCATACAGAATACGCCCATCGCTGGCCGGCAATAATCCCATCAGGCATTTCAACAATGTGGTTTTCCCCGCGCCATTGCGCCCCATAATGCAGGTACAGGAACCCTGTGCGATATCCAGGTCCAGATCCCACAGGATCTGGGTGCCGCCGTATTTCTGGTTGAGCTTTTCGATCCGGATCATGCTTCCTCTCCCAGATAAACCTCAATAACGTCGCGGTTATTCTGTACCTGATCCATGGTGCCCTCGGCGAGCACCGAACCCTGGTGCAGTACCGTTACAGTGCGCGCAATACTGCGCACAAACTCCATATCGTGCTCCACCACGATGACCGTGTGCTTGCCGGCAAGGGAAGTGAGCAGCTCCGCGGTGCGTTCGCTTTCCTCGGCGGTCATTCCCGCCACGGGTTCATCCACCAGTAGCAGGCGCGGCTCCGCGGCCAACAACATACCGATTTCCAGCCACTGCTTCTGACCGTGGGACAGTGCCCCGGCCAGCTGATGACGGGATTTTTCCAGTCCGATAATTTCCAGTACTTCATCTATGCGATCGCGTTCACTGCCAGACAATGTGGCGGTCAGCGCACGCCATACGCCCTTGGCGCCCTGCAGCGAAAGCTCCAGGTTGTGAAATACCGTGTGCGCTTCAAATACCGTGGGCTTCTGAAATTTGCGGCCGATACCCAGCTGGGCAATCTCCGCTTCATCGTGGGCCAGCAGGTCGATGTTCTGGCCGAACCAGGCACTGCCACTATCGCACTGAGTCTTGCCGGTAATCACATCCATCAAGGTGGTTTTGCCGGCGCCGTTGGCGCCGATCAGGCAGCGCAGTTCGCCATCGTTTACATACAGGTTCAGATTATTCAGCGCCTGAAAACCGTCGAAGCTGACATTCAGCCCCTCGAGATAGAGAATCACATTTTTCGACACATTCACCGAGCGCTTGCGCGGCACCAGAAACGGCCAGGTGGTATCCCGGCGCATCACTTCCCGCGCCTGTTCGGTAATTTGATTCAGGCTGTTCATGCGCTTACCTCCGCTGTGGATAACCCGCCATTGCTTTCTTTCGCTCGCTCCGGCCAGGCCGTTTCAGCGTTCTTGCTGGTAAAGCGATCAAACAGACCTGCCAGACCGCGCGGCAGATATACGGTGACCACTACAAACAGGGCGCCGAGCGCGAACAGCCAGGCATCCGGCATCAGTGCGGTAAAACGGGTTTTCGCGTAGTTCACCAGCAGCGCGCCGACAATCGCACCGTACAAGGTGCCGCGACCACCCACGGCCACCCACACCACTACCTCGATGGAATTGAGCGGGGAGAATTCACCGGGATTGATAATGCCCACCTGGGGTACATACAGCATTCCGGCCACGGCGGCGATCAGCGCAGAGTAGACAAACAGCCAAACCTTGTAGCGTTCGGTGCGGTAGCCGAGAAAGCGCGCGCGCGCCTCGGAGTCGCGCACCGCGACGATTACGCGGCCCAGACGCGACTGGACAATGGCGCGGCTGGTCAGAAAAGCAATTACCAGCAATAGGGTTGTAACCAGCAACAGCGCCACCCGGGTGCTATCCGCCTGCAGGTCAAAGCCGAGAATATCCTTGAAGTCCGTGAGGCCGTTGTTACCGCCAAAGCCCATTTCATTGCGGAAAAACGCCAGCATCAGCGCGTAGGTCAGCGCCTGGGTCATGATCGACAGATAGACGCCGGTCACCCGCGAGCGGAATGCTAGCCATCCGAACACAAAGGCCAGCAAGCCCGGAATCGCCAGTGCCACCAATACTGCGAACCAGAACTGGTCCATGCCGAACCAGTACCAGGGCAATTCCTGCCAGTTGAGGAACACCATAAAGTCCGGCAGATCCGGATTGCCGTAGACACCGCGGTCGCCAATCTGGCGCATCAGGTACATACCCATACCGTAGCCACCGAGGGCGAAAAATGCCCCGTGTCCCAGACTGAGAATGCCGCAGTAACCCCAGATAATATCCACTGCCATGGCGAGCATGGCGAAGCACAGGTATTTGCCCATCAGGGTGATGGTGTAGGTGCTCACATAGAGCGGAGACTCCGGCGGCAACAGCAGGTTGGCGGCGGACATGGCCAGGGTAACCACCAGCAGCACGCCCACCAGCCATGAGGTTCCGCGACCGGGTTGACGGAATTCTGCAAACCAGCGATACAGGGGTTGCGCGGCAGTTTTTACTGTGCTCATTCTGCTGCCCTCCCGCGCTGGGGAAACAGCCCTTTCGGCCGCTTCTGGATAAACAGGATCAGGCACACCAACACAATAATATTCGCCAGCACCGCACCGGTGGCAGGCTCGAGGAATTTATTCGCTACACCGAGGGAGAAGCCCCCCACCAAAGTGCCGAGCATATTGCCCACACCGCCGAATACCACCACCATAAACGAGTCGATGATGTAGGACTGGCCGAGGTTCGGCCCCACGTTGGTCAACTGCGACAGCGCCACACCGGCAACGCCCGCAATACCGGAGCCGAGCCCGAAGGTCATGGCATCGACCATTTCCGTTCTTACACCCATGGCTTTGGCCATATCCCGGTTCTGGGATACCGCGCGCACATTCAGCCCCAGGGAAGATTTTTTCAGAATGGCCACCAGTGCGGCGAACACTGCGAGGGAAAACAGCAGGATATACAGGCGGTTATAGGTAATGGAAAACACCGGGTTAATTGCCAGCGATCCACTCATCCACTCCGGGGTAACCACCTGCATATTCAGCGGCGAGAAAATACTGCGCACCGCCTGCTGCAGGATCAGGCTGATACCGAAGGTGGCGAGCAGGGTTTCCAGCGGTCGTCCCTGTAAATGTCGGATGACTCCGCGCTCGATCAGCACGCCCACACTGCCAGAAACCAGAAAGGCCGCAGGCACCGCAACCAGCAGCGAATAGCCGATGGCGTTTGGCATTAGCTGTTGAATCACATAGGTGGTATAGGCCCCCAGCATAATCATTTCGCCGTGGGCCATATTGATCACCCCCATCACCCCGAAGGTGATGGCGAGACCGATGGCAGCAAGCAGTAGTACCGAGCCCAGGCTCAGGCCGAAGAACAGCTGTTCCATCTGCCCGTAAAACTCCATGCGCCCGGAAATTTTATCCAGTGCTTTTTGCGCGGCGGCCACCACCGCGACATCCTGTTCGGAATCGCTGTTTACCAGGCGCTGTAGCTGATTGCGCACCGGTGTCTCCAATCGCCCCTGCATCACCTCAATGGCCGCGAGTCGATCGGCGGTATCGGTGCTGGTGCGCAACTGAACCATGGCCTCGGCCAGTTCGATCAGCGTGCTCACCTCGGCGCTTACCCCCGCCTGTTGCGCGGTTTGCAACAGGCGTAAATTCTGTTCATTCAAATCGTCCAGCATGGCGAGCACCGCCGCTATTTGAGCCGCCTCATCGCCGTGCAACAGTTCGATGCGGGCAATGGCGTCGCGCAGCTGACTGCGCAAACGGTTGTTTACCCGTACTTTTTTGATATCGCGGGAATTGAATTCCCCGAGACTTTTGCCTTCAAACAGCGAAATACCCATGCGGGCACCATCGCTGTTTTTTTGAATCTGCAGTAACTGCCCGCTCTCTTTTACATAATAGAGGTCGCCGGCCAGCATCACTTCAAACAGAGGGCGCATCTCGGCACCCCCGGCCTGCTCCAGCTGTCGCACCAGATCGCCGGTTTTCTTCAGGCTGGCGCCTGGGAGCTGCTGGAGCACAGAACCCACAGCGGGTGCTGTGGGTTCGGGTTGCGCCAGCGGACTGCCGGTTGGCAGCAGCAATACCGCCGCTACTGCCATCCAAAGCTTGAGTAGTAAAACCTTCACTAAACTCTCCGCATTTTTACGTTTCAACCGTAAGCTTGCCGTTCGGCTTGCCATTCAGCTTACTGGGCCTGGCCGCTACAGGCCTTGGACTGGGTGTTGTAGTTGCCGCATTTGATCGGCGCCGTCCAGTCGGCAATCAGGTCTTTGGAGCCCGGCAGGAAGTCGGACCAGGCATCGCCGGCAACCACGCCATCGGTTTCCCACACCACCTCGAACTGGCCATCGTCCTGAATCTCACCGATAAATACGGGCTTGGACAGGTGGTGGTTCTTGTTCATCTTCGCCACACCACCGGTAAGGTTCGGGAACTCGATACCGATCATCGCCTGCTCCACGGAATCCACATCGGTGGTACCCGCTTTTTCCACCGCCTTGGCCCACATGTTGAAACCGATATAGGTAGCTTCCATGGGATCGTTGGTTACACGTTTTTCGTCGCCAATGAATTTCTTCCACTGCTGTACGAAGTACTCGTTGGCTTCGCTATCAATGCCCTGAAAGTAGTTCCAAGCGGCCAGGTGGCCTACCAGTGGGCCGGTGTCGATGCCGGAGAGTTCTTCCTCACCCACGGAGAAAGCCACTACCGGAATGTCTTCGGAACTGACGCCCTGGTTGGCGAGCTCTTTGTAGAAAGGCACATTGGCATCGCCGTTGATGGTGGAGACCACCGCGGTTTTCTTGCCGGCGCTGCCGAATTTCTTGATATCAGACACGATGCTCTGCCAGTCGGAATGGCCAAACGGGGTGTAGCTGATCATGATGTCTTCCTTGGCCACACCGGAGGCTTCCAGATAGGCTTCCAGAATCTTGTTGGTGGTACGCGGATACACATAGTCGGTGCCCGCCAGCACCCAGCGCTCCACTTCCAGATCCGACATCAGGTAGTCCACCGCCGGGATCGCCTGCTGGTTGGGAGAGGCACCGGTGTAGAACACATTCCTGGAAGACTCCTCGCCTTCGTACTGCACCGGGTAGAACATCAGTCCGTTCAATTCTTCCACCACCGGCAGAACAGATTTGCGGGATACGGAAGTCCAGCAACCGAAGATCACATCCACTTTTTCTTTGGTCAGCAGCTCGCGGGCTTTCTCTGCAAACAGTGGCCAGTCTGAAGCTGGATCCACCACTACTGCTTCCAGTTTCTTGCCCAGCAGACCGCCCTTGCGGTTCTGCTCGTCTACCATCATCAGTACCGTGTCTTTCAGAGTGGTTTCACTGATGGCCATGGTGCCGGAGAGGGAGTGCAGAACTCCCACCTTGATGGTTTCCGCGGCCAGCGCCACGCTGCTGATAACAGTGGTACCGGCGGCCAGGGCGAGACCGGCAAAATATTTTTTGAGTTTCATAAACTTTTCCTTTTAAAGGTTTTTAAATCGTAGCGAGCGGGGGGCTGATGGTGGCCGCCGGAGCACAGGAAGCGGAGTGTATTTTTAATACATGAGCATTCCGCGCACCGCCGGACGCCGTCAGGCGCACGCGCAGTAGATTTAAAGCTGGACCTGCATGCCGAGGCTTAACACATCCACATCCGCGCCCGCGTAGCCGGAGGCGTTGGCATCGCCGGAGACATAATTGAAATTGAGGCGGGTGTTGTGGCCGTTGACCACATAGTTGAGGCCGAGCTCGGTTGAGCTGCTACTGGCGGCATCAGAAGGGCTGTTTTCCACCAGGCGCAGGTAGGGCTGGAACTTGCCCGGGCCAACGTCGTTGGGGAAAAGGTAGGCCGCAGTGGCGAAAGCGGATTCGCCATCAAACAGACAGAAGCAGTCTCCGGTGGTGGGCATGGAAGCCAGGGTGTAATCCGCATCGAAGCTTTTGTATTCCGCTTCCACGGTCACCACACCGCCGCCACCGAGTACGGTTTCCGACAGCATGTCGATGGTCCAGCCGGAGAAATCCCTCGCTTCGAATTCAGAGCCCACACCGTCTTCCTGGCTCTGCAGGGAAAGCGCCAGGGTGAAAATATTACCGAGGCCACCGTAGTAGGTAGAGCTGGTGTAGTAGCCAGGGTTGGATTCCATATTCAGGAAGTTATACGCAAAGCGCGCGGCAAAAAGCGGGTTGTCATCCTGGTTGCTGTAACCGTCCACCCCGTAAAAAGAGCCCGCCGCATACTGAAACTTGCCCGCGGTACCCCAGAAGGTAATCCCCTCATCCCGCCCGATCAGCCCCGCCTGGCCACCCTGGTCGGAAGCGTAGAGCGGCTGGCGATACTGGTTCCAGGAAAGCGCGTAGTAAGGGCCGCTCATCTCAATCCGGTCCGCCGGCGTCAACATCCGCCCCACCCAGATATTGAACTCTGGTGCAAACTCAAACTGAGCGATCGCATCCAGCACATCCGCTGTATCGTTATCGCGCTGCTGCAGGTTAAAAGTAAACTTCACCGTATCGTTCAGCTGGCCCGAGCTATACACCCGGATATCCGGCAGGGTAAATTCACTATCCCCCTCCACCGACTGAAACTGAGAGCGGAACCCCGCCCCAATACTGAACGTCTGCCCACCTTCCGATTCAAACTGCTTGGCCAGCGCCGGCGTCGCCACCGCACTGCCAGCCACTACCGCCGCGGCAATCGCGTTGCGTAAATACCACTTATTCGACTGGGTACCACTTTCCAGTCTCATACCTCCTGACAACCTTTCCATAAGTTTCCCCTTGGTCTTGGCCCTGATTGGTTATTTTTTGTTGCTATCGATTATTCGACCGACCGGACAGGGGAGCCATACGCGTATTGGGGTACAGGACTACGTCATTTGACGGTTTTCAGGGGAAGGGATGGACGTACACTAAAGGTGCCGGATCCGGACCTGGTTCAGTGGCGGTACCGATACCGGGTAAAGCCTTGCGAGACACGCCGTAAACCCATCCCTGGGGGCTCTGCAAAAACATCCTGTTTTTGAAGGTCTCGCAAGGCTTTACCCGGTATCGGTACCTGCGTATTGAACTATTTCCCACAATTCATGCAGCGAGCACAGAAGCAATTCCGGTATTCTTGTTGCAAGCAAAGAAAGAATATGACGAGAACCAAGCAGTAACAGGCGATACCCGGTGGTTGGAATATTTACGGGCAACGATAACGACAACGAACAACAGGCCATGCGACCCGCACAACAGGTATTCCGCGTACGGCGGACCTACAACAAGTGGGTAGGAGACGAAACACTCGAAGACTTCGCACTGCGCTTTACCGCCGTGCGCGGGCGCCGCTTTACCATCGAACAGGTAGCCAAAACCGCCCTCGGCGCCACCGCCTTCCTCGCGTTAGAAGCCATCGCCGCCTCCGTCACCCTCAACTACGGCTTTATCAACACCGTCGCCGCCATGCTCGCCGTGGCCGCCGTGATCTTTATTACCGGCTTCCCCATCAGCTACTATGCCGCCAAACACGGCCTGGATATCGATCTGCTCACCCGCGGCGCCGGCTTCGGCTACCTCGGCTCCACCATCACCTCACTGATCTACGCCAGCTTCACGTTTATCTTCTTCGCCATCGAAGCCGCCATTCTCACCTCCGCACTGCACGCCCTACTGGGGATACCACCGGCGATCGGCTACATCCTGTGCGCGGTCGCGGTCATTCCCATCGTGACCCACGGCATCCGCGCGGTGAGTAAATTCCAGATTGGTACCCAGCCCCTGTGGCTACTGCTGCAATGCCTGGCCCTGGGCATCGCCGCCTGGTTTGAAATCTCCCGCGTGCAGGACTGGACCCAGTACGCCCCGCAGCACAATCCACAGGGGGCCGAGTTCAACTGGATGCTGTTTGGTGCGGCCAGCGGGGTGTTTTTTGCCATGGTGGCGCAGATCGGTGAGCAGGTGGATTACCTGCGGTTTATGCCGGAGAAGACCCACGAGAATCGCGCACGCTGGTGGTTCTGGCTGACTCTCGCGGGGCCCGGGTGGATTCTGATCGGGCTGATCAAGATGCTGTTTGGCTCCTTCCTCGCCTATCTCGCCATCACCCGCGGCGCCTCAGCAGTGCAGGCGGCGGACCCGGTGTATATGTATCAGATGGTGTTCAACTACCTCACCCAGTCTCCCACCATGGCGCTGATTCTGGCCGGGGTGATGGTGGTGATCTCACAGATGAAGATCAATGTGACCAACGCCTATGCGGGCTCCATTGCCTGGTCGAATTTCTTCTCGCGGCTGACCCGCAGCCACCCCGGGCGGGTGGTGTGGCTGGTATTCAATGTGAGCATCGCGCTGATTCTGATGGAGCTGGGAATTTATCGCGCGCTTGAAGGTGTGCTTGGAATATTTTCACTGGTGGCGATCAGCTGGCTGGGCTGCCTGGCGGCGGACCTGATGATCAACAAACCGCTGGGGATCAGCCCCTCTTATGTGGAATTCAAACGCTCACACCTGTACGACTTCAACCCGGTGGGTGTGGGCTCCATGTTGCTGGCGTCGATTATCGGCATCCTGTGTTATCTGGGGCACTTTGGCGACGGGGCAAAAAACTTTGCCAGCTTTATCAGCCTGGCGATCTGTTTTGTCGCGGTGCCACTGTTGGGCATTGTGACCCGCGGACATTTTTATCTGGCGCGCCGCCGCAACTCATTGAATGGCGACGACACCGCGGCCGTCGATACCATTCAAACCGCCAAGACCTGCTGCATCTGTGAAAAGGATTTCGAAGCACCGGATATGAGCCACTGCCCCGCCTATCAGGGACCCATCTGCTCCCTGTGTTGCTCGCTGGATTCCCGCTGCCTGGACGCCTGCAAACCGGAAGCCCACTTCTCCCAGCAGATGCTTAACCTGCTGAAAATGCTGGTCCCGGAGCGGGTGGTCAACGGCGTGGACTCGCGCCTGGGACGGTTTAGTGGATTACTGCTCGGCGCCGGTGCCTGTATTGCCGGCATACTGTCACTGATCTACGGACAGATGACACCGGCCACACCCGCAGAAGCGGAGCTTTTACAGCAGACCCTGTGGACCCTGTTTGTGATACTGGTGCTGATCGCCGGTGTACTGGGCTGGCTGTTCCTGCTCACCCACGACAGCCGGGTGGTGGCGCAGATGGAATCCAACCGCCAGACCCGCCTGTTACTGAACGAAATCGAAGCGCACAAGGAAACCGACCGCGCCCTGCAACATGCCAAGGAGGAAGCGGAGAGTGCCAACAGTGCCAAGAGCCGCTATCTGTCCGGTATCAGCCACGAACTGCGCACGCCATTACAATCCATCCTCGGTTATGCACAGCTGCTGAACCAGCAACCGGATATTCCGGAAAAACATCGCAACGGCCTGCGTATCATCAAGCGCAGCGGCGAATATCTGACGGATCTAATTGAAGGCCTGCTGGACATTTCCAAGATCGAGGCCGGCCGCCTGGATATTTATCGCAACCATGTGCGCTTGCCAGAACTGCTTGAGCAAATGGTCGACATGTTCCGCCCCCAGGCGGAAGCCAAGGGCATACAGCTGCACTGTCATATCCACAGCCCGCTGCCCTCCACCGTGATTGCCGATGAAAAACGCCTGCGCCAGATACTGATCAACCTGCTGTCGAACGCGATCAAGTACACCCGTGAGGGCCAGGTGGATTTCCATATTCGCTATCGCAACCAGGTAGCGGAGTTCACCATTGCCGATACCGGTGTCGGCATCGACCCGGAAGACCAGGCGCGGATCCTGAAACCCTTCGAACGGGTGCGCCATGGCGCGACGCCCGCAGTGACCGGCACCGGCCTCGGTCTCACCATTGCCTACCTGCTGGCGGAGATCATGGGCGGCGAATTGCGAATGGAGAGCACCCCCGGTGAAGGCAGCCGGTTTACGGTTTCCCTGCTGTTGTCCTGGGTGGATTCGCAGCAGCGCGTCGAGGCGCCGGCCCGCCAGATCACCGGGTATAACGGCCCACGCCGCAGTGTCATGGTGGTCGATGACGAGCCCATTCACCGCGGCCTGATCGGCGATCTGCTCACACCCATGGGGTTCTCCCTGATGGAGGCGCAGAGTGCGGAAGACTGCCTGGCACTGGTACAGCGGCAGCGGCCGGATCTGTTTTTACTGGATGTCACCATGCCCGGTATGGACGGTCTGACCCTGGCGGAAAAACTGCGCGAACTCGGAATCAATGCCCCCATTGTGATGCTCTCCGCCGACGCCAAGGAGCGCCACCTGAAACCCGGTGACAAACCCCTCGCCCACCACGATGCCTACCTGGTGAAGCCCCTGGTCAATCAGAAACTGTTCGACACCATCGCGGGACTGCTGCAGCTGGAGTGGCGCTACGACGATACGCCGAAGAGCACCAACAACCCGGCGCGCACTGCAAACGACGACGAACGGCCACTACCGGAGCACCCGCTACTGGCAGAGCTGCTGGCCTACTCCCGCATCGGCTATCGCAGCGGTGTGCACCGCACCCTGGACCGGTTGGCCAGCGAGTCGGTTGTGCCCGTACACCGCATCGAAAAATTTCGCCAGCTGGCAGACACCATGCGCTTCGAACAATTGAGCGAAGCGCTTGAATGCAAGGAATACCCATGACGATTTGCGACGAGTCCCAATCAGCAAGCGCCCAGGGAAACAGGATGGATTCTCAGACGGGCGATATTGTGCTGGTGGTGGACGATTCCCCGGATACCCTGAGTCTGATTAACGATACCCTGGAACAGGCGGGGATCGATGTGCTGGTGGCGCTGGATGGCAGCCAGGCACTGAATATTGCCCGCCGCCTGCGCCCGGATATGATTCTGTTGGATGCGGTGATGCCGGGGCTGGATGGGTTTGAGACCTGCCGGTTACTGAAAGCCGATCCGGCGCTGGCTTCAATCCCGGTTATTTTTATGACGGGGCTGACGGATTCGGCGGATATTGTGCGCGGGCTGGAAAGCGGTGGGGTGGACTATCTGACCAAGCCGATTCAGCCCAGTGAGCTGCTGGCGCGGATGAAGGTGCATTTGAGTAATGCGCGTCTGACGTCGAGCGCCCATCAGGCTCTGGATTCTACGGGGCAGTTTCTGTTTACGGTGGATGGGTCGGGGCAAATGCAGTGGGCTACACCGCAGACCTATGCGTTGTTGAGTAGTGCGGGGGCGTTGGAGTCTCAACAGCAGCGGAAGATGAGGGCGGCGTTGCAGGTTTGGTTGTCGCGCGCTCCGGGAGCGGGGCACAAGTTGAAGCTCGAGGGTTTGCAGAGTTCGCTGGCGGTGGTGTTTGTTGAGCGGCGGGATGCGCAGACATGTCTGTTGAAATTGGTGGATGATGGGGGGCCTGCTGGGGAGGAGGTTCTTCGCGAAAAGTTAGGACTGACTCGGCGGGAGTCGGAGGTTTTGTTCTGGATTGGGAATGGGAAGACGAATCGGGAGATTGGTGAAATTCTTGATGTCAGCCCTCGGACGGTGAACAAACATCTTGAGGGGGTTTTTTCGAAGCTCGGGGTTGAGAATCGGACCGCTGCGGCGGGGATTGCGATTCGAGCACTGAATCCGGACTCCTGAGGTATACGTTCTTTTTTCGTTTAGTGGCGGCCGGGCACCGGGTAAGGGTGTTCAGGACCGAGCTAGGCGCCCCCCTGTGAATACGTCCCTGTAGGCTGCGTCGGCAACATCCCTGTTGCCGACGCTCCTGAACACCCTTACCCGGCACCCGCCCTTCTCATCGGATATCTTGCTACGTAGCCGATTAGTCTTCTGTACTTTCTTTTTTCTTTCCGTGATTCCGGATCAGGAATACTGCTACTGCACTCACTGCAAGCGCCATTACCACCCACAGCATGTGATGTAATTCGTGTACAACGCCTGCCGGGGCGTGGCCTTCGTGGGCTTGGGAGAACAGGCTTAGGGTTGTGGCGAGTAAAGCGGTCAGTGCGAGTGCTAGTTTTTTCAGTTTCATAATGGTCTCTATTTCTGGTCTTTTCTGGTAATCAATTTACGCGATTGCGGGTATGGCTTTTTCTTCTAGCATGCCTTCGCGCACGATGAACTGGATGATGTCCTTGAGGCCCTTCTGTACTTTCAAATTGGAGAACACGAAAGGGCGGTCGCCGCGCATTTTTTTGGCGTCGCGGTCCATGACTTCTAGGGAGGCGCCGACCAGTGGGGCGAGGTCGATTTTGTTGATGATCAGGAGGTCGGAGCGGGTGATGCCGGGGCCGCCTTTTCTGGGGATTTTGTCGCCGGCGGAGACGTCGATGACGTAGATGGTGAGGTCGGAGAGTTCGGGGCTGAAGGTGGCGCTGAGGTTGTCGCCGCCGCTCTCTACGAATACGACGTCCAGTTCGCCGTGGCGGGCGATGAGTTCGTCGATGGCGGCGAGGTTCATGGAGGCGTCTTCGCGAATGGCGGTGTGGGGGCAGCCGCCGGTTTCTACGCCGAGGATGCGGTCGGCTTCCAACGCTTCGTGGCGGGTCAGGAACTGGGCGTCTTCCTGGGTATAGATGTCGTTGGTAACGACGGCGATATGGTAGTGGTCGCGCATGGCGGCGCAGAGTTCGCGCAGCAGTGCGGTTTTACCGGAGCCGACGGGGCCGCCGATACCAACTCGGAGGGTCTGTTTTTTTGCGGTACTCATTCTTTTGTTTCCCTCTATATTCAACAAATTTTTATCAGCAAGAGTTTCTGAAAAAATTCTTGGGGCTTCCGCCTAAGAGCGGAACAGCCGGCTGTATTGGGTTTCGTGACGGGCGCTGGCGATGGCGAGTGCGGGCAGGCCTGCGCCGATTTCGAAATCCTGAATAGCTTGCGCCCGCGCGATGGCGGCCGGAACCTGCTGCTGGATGTCACCGATCAAGTGCTGGGCCTGGGTCTGCCCCAGGGGCACCAGTTTGGTGGCGGCGGCCACCTGATTTTCCAGCCAGGACCAGACCAACCCCAACACCGCGGCCTCTTCATTAAGCTGCCAGTGGTGGGCGGCGATGGCGAAGGCGGCGATAAAGCTGCTGTCGCCTTCAAGCGTCGGGGTTTCAATGTCCAGCTGAGAAAGCAGACGCATCAGGGCAATACCGGTTGCGGTGTCGGTGAGGCGCAGCTCTTTGGTTTCCCTGCTGGCGAGGCTGTAGTCATTCCAGTAATTCAGTTGCTGGGTATCGTTTTCCTGTAGGGCTCGATGGCAACGCAGCAGTAGCGGGCAGTCCACCTGTGCGAAGGATTCTGCCAACTGCAATGACAGCCACTCTTGCGTATCCGCAAGATTTTTTATCCATCCGGCCTCCACCGCATATTCCAGCCCTTGAGAAAAGGCATAGCCGCCCACGGGCAGGCTGGCACTGGAGAGTTGCAGCAGTCGCAGCAGGGCGGCATCAGTGGTGGTGATGCTCATGCTGCTCGCCGTGGTGGTGATGATGTCCGTGGCCGCTCTCTTCATGGCCGTGCGAATGGCTGTGTGAATGACTGTGACCGCCGCTGTAGGCGCCGGACTCGGGGACAAGTACGGCCTGCTCTCGGGTCAGCGTCAGGCCCAGTAATTCCAGCATTTCTTCCAGTACGTGATCCGGAGTAATGCGCAACCAGCGATCTTCCGCGCTGTCCGAAGTCTGCAGTTTTACGTGGCGGTTGCCCAGATGATAGCAGGCGCGAGAGAAGGTCACCCAGTCGTCGCAGCGGGCGGTGGTCACGGGTTCTTCTGCGCCGACCACTTTGATGATTTTTCCACATTCACTTTGCAGAATTTCACCAACCAGTAGTGGCTTGCCGCGTTCGAGAAAGATCCGAACCTCGGTGCCATCATTCGCAAAAACGCGCAGACGACCGCGGTCCCGTTGCAGGTGATCCAGGGTTACGTGGTAATCCGCGCTCAACTCGGGTTTGACGCCGAGGCGTTGAAAGATTTCCAGGGCCACGGTCTACTCCTATTCTTCTAAACAACAACAGCAATCAAAACAGGTATTCAAAACAAACAATAGCGCTGTGCCAGCGGTAACTCGGTGGCGGGCTCACAGGTGAGCAGCTCGCCATCAGCGCGCACTTCGTAGGTCTGCGGATCGACGCTGACATCGGGTTGCCAGTCGTTCAGGATCATGTCTTTTTTGCTGATGGTGCGGGTGTTTTTACAGGGGGCGAGGGTTCGCAATAGCCCTAGCTGTTCCGCCACCTTGTTTTGCATGGCGGCCTGGGACACAAAGGTCAGCGATGTTTTTGCGGCGGCAATGCCGAGGGCACCGAACATGGGGCGGTAGTGCACTGGCTGCGGTGTGGGAATCGAGGCATTCGGGTCGCCCATGGGCGCGGCGGCAATCATGCCGCCCTTTAAGATCAGCGACGGTTTGATGCCGAAAAAGGCCGGCTTCCACAGCACCAGGTCCGCAAGTTTCCCCACTTCGATAGAGCCCACTTCGTGGGCGATTCCGTGGGTAATGGCCGGGTTGATGGTGTACTTGGCGATATAACGGCGCGCGCGAAAATTATCCGCACCGGCAGTATCACCACTGCTGTCCTCGGCCAATGTGCCGCGCTGCACTTTCATTTTGTGCGCTGTCTGCCAGGTGCGGGTAACCACCTCCCCTACCCGTCCCATGGCCTGGGAATCGGACGCGATCATGCTGAAGGCGCCGAGATCGTGAAACAGGTCTTCCGCGGCGATGGTTTCCTTGCGGATACGGGAATCCGCAAAGGCAATGTCTTCCGGAATACTGGTGTCCAGGTGGTGGCACACCATCAGCATATCCAGATGCTCGTCCACGGTATTGATGGTGTAAGGGCGCGTGGGATTGGTGGACGACGGCAATACATTCGACGAGGCACAGGCCTTGATAATATCCGGCGCGTGACCGCCACCGGCACCTTCGGTGTGATAGGTGTGAATGGCGCGGCCTTTAAAGGCCCCCAAGGTGTCATCCACAAAGCCGGATTCATTCAGGGTGTCCGTATGAATAGCCACCTGCACATCGTATTTTTCTGCCACCGTCAGGCAGCAGTCGATGGATGCCGGTGTGGTGCCCCAGTCTTCGTGCAGTTTCAGGCCACAGGCGCCGGCTTCCAGTTGTTCCTCGATCGCTTCCGGCAGACTTGCATTGCCCTTGCCGAGAAAACCAAAGTTCATCGGCAGGCTGTCGGTGGCCTGCAGCATCTTGCCGATATTCCACGGCCCCGGTGTGCAGGTGGTTGCGTTGGTACCGGTAGCCGGGCCGGTGCCACCGCCGATCATGGTGGTGACGCCGGACATCAGCGCCTCTTCTACCTGCTGCGGACAGATAAAATGAATATGCGCGTCGATGGCACCGGCGGTAAGAATGGAACCTTCACCGGCAATAATCTCCGTGCCCGGGCCGATAATAATTTCCACCCCTTCCTGCACATCGGGGTTACCCGCCTTGCCGACGCCGGAAATACGCCCGTCCTTTACCGCCACATCGGCCTTGACCACGCCCCAGTGATCGAGAATCAGCGCATTGGTAATCACCAGATCCGGTGTTTCCGTAGACGGGCGCTGGCTCTGGCCCATGCCATCGCGGATTACCTTGCCGCCGCCGAATTTCACTTCGTCCCCGTAGCGGGTGAAATCTTTTTCTACCTGCAACCACAGCTCGGTGTCCGCCAGGCGCACACGATCGCCGGTGGTGGGACCAAACATCTGCGCATAGCTCTCTCGGTCCATATGGGCTCGATCCTTCCGGCTCATACTTTTTCCGCTCCCTCGCCGTCGAGCGGTCCCATGACTTCACCGCGAAATCCAAAGACCACACGCGCGCCCGCGTACGCCACTAATTCCACCTCGCGCCCCTGCCCAGGCTCGAAGCGCACCGCGGTGCCGGAGGCAATATTCAGGTGAAAACCTCGGGCCTGTTCGCGCTCGAAACGCAGCGCCGGATTCACTTCAAAAAAATGATAGTGGGAGCCCACCTGCACTGGGCGGTCGCCGGTGTTTTCCACCCGCAGGGTGCGGGTTTCACGGCCGGGATTGAGTTCAATATCGCCCCTGTCTGCGGCGACCTGGATTTCTCCGGGAATCATAAACGTGTCTCCGCTTTAGCTGATGGGGTTGTGCACGGTCACCAGTTTGGTGCCGTCGGGAAAAGTGGCCTCAACCTGCACCTCATGGATCAGCTCTGCCACGCCATCCATCACCTGGTCGGCATTCAAAATTTCGCGGCCATAACCCATCAGTTCCGCAACACTTTTACCATCCCGCGCGCCCTCGATAATTTCCATGGTGATCAGCGCGACCGCTTCCGGGTAATTGAGCTTCAAGCCCCGCGCCAGGCGCCTCTCGGCCAAAAGCGCGGCGGTAAACACCAGCAGCTTGTCTTTTTCTCTCGGCAGCAATTCCATGGGTAAACCTTTTTAATACAATCTGCGATTCGTTATTCACGTGCGCCAGATACGCGGCGCGCAGGCCGGCCGGTCGAGCAGTTCCGGGCGAACAATTTCCCAGAGCTTGGTCAGCAGCCCGCGCACTTCAAACGCACAGTGGCCGAGCACCCGCACCACAAACATATTGGCCACCAGCGTAACGCCGCCGATACAGCGTTTTTCTGCATCCGCCACCAGCGCACGGCAATCCTCCAGTAGCTCTTCGGAGAAGGCGTTTGTAAACGGCCCCATCACAAGTAGTCCGTTCACCGGAAAACTCCGCAGCCCCGCCGCGGCCTGTAAAATATTGCCGTCCTCACCATTGCCCCCAGAGGCGATACCGAGTCGCAGGGACTCCACCAGCAGCGGTTTTCCTTCACGGAAAATTTCCAGCCGCTGCAACAACCGGCCACCGCTGAAATCCTCATCACAGGCGGGCAACCCCAGCGAGGTCACCTCCCAACCGGCAAACCGCGCCCCGGCCTCCAGATCCACCCGCATGGTCATGGCACCATTGGCACCGGGGTAGGCAATATTCTCCAGCGGCAACCACTCCAGGCTGGCATCGCGCGCCACCCGCAAAAACGTGTTCTGACACTGCAGCAACGCATCCGGCCGCGCCCGGTAAACCCGCCCCGCTCCGGTCGTCGTCACCAGCGCCTGCGCCCCTTCATCCACCGCCACCCGAATATCCAACTGATCCCCGGAAACCAGCCCCCCGGGCGGATGCAACAGATACACATGGGCCAGATCCCGCCCCTCGGGAAAGAACGGCTTCTGCACATACAAAGGCCCGCGGTGGTAATTCCGCGCCAACCGACAGCCCCGCACCGTGCGCTCAAAACGCAACTCCAGATCCGCCTGCCAGCGGGTCGCACTGGTAGCGTCGGGAGTGTTGGCAATAGCGGGAATAACGAGCTGATTCATCAAAGGTCGCGTGGCACGGCAAATCGCTGCCACAAAGTCACTGGTTGGATTTGAGGACAATCAAAACAAGAATCCCCCGGGGGCGGTATGCGTCAATTGACGTAGTTCTCTCGCCGCGCCCCGCACCGCTGCATTCGCCCTCTGAACCCCGTACACTCGGCGGAACTGCCACCATAGAACCCGCAAGGAACACCCCATGGCCCTCACTCCCTCCACCATGATTCCTTTGGGCACCAACATGCCCGCCTTCACCCTCCCCGACGCGGAAGGCAAAACCGTCAGCAGCACCGACTACGCCGGCAAACCGCTACTGGTCATGTTTATCTGCAACCACTGCCCCTTCGTAAAACATATTGCCGACGCCCTCACCGCCTTCGCCAACCAGACCATGCCCAAAGGCCTCGGTATCGTCGCCATCAACAGCAACGACTTCACCAGCTACCCGGAAGACAGCCCTGAAAAAATGCGCGAGGAAATTGCACTGCGGGGATACCCGTTTGCCTATCTAGTGGATGAGGATCAATCCATCGCCAAAGCCTTTGACGCGGCCTGCACCCCGGACTTTTTTCTGTTCGATCAGGAAGGAAAGCTGGCGTATCGCGGCCAGTTTGATGGCAGTCGACCGGGAAATGATGAGCCAGTGAATGGAAAGGATTTAATGGAAGCTGTGGATAAAGTTCTAACCGGCGAGAAACCGAGTGAAGATCAGACGCCGTCTATCGGCTGCAATATAAAGTGGAAATAAAGCACTATCGCTAACGAAGCACAGCGTCAGATGCGAAGAGGGCGATGCCGGGTACAGGTTTGTGAAACCTTCCGCGAGAGGGGCCGAAGGCGCCGTGAATACATGGAGCGGCCGGGCCACCTCGCGGAAGAGCCCCCATGGATGGGTTCACGGCGTGTCTTGCAAGGCCGTACCCGGTAGCGGCACCGCCACCGGACTCAAATAGCATCTTTCGCCCGAGACTACGAAGCACTCTTCAAAAAAGCCAGCATCCAGCGCGCCACCGCACTCGCATGGATATCGTTGTGCAAGGACTCTTTACCCTTCTCCACCATATCCGCCCCGAACACCTCCTGCCGCAACTCCATCAGGCCCTTCGAATACGGCTTGGTAAACTCCGGGTGCGCCTGCATCGTAAGCATGTGCTCACCCACCTGCAGCATCGCATAAGGACAGAAATCACTGGACGCAATCACCTTCGTCTTCGGCGGCAACGCCACCACCTGATCCTGATGGCTCACCAACAGACTGAAGTTCTCCTGCGGCTCCAACATCCAGCCCGGCGTCTCCTGCACCTCATAACTGTGCACACCCACACCCCAGCCCTTCTCCGACTTGCGCGCCTCGCCACCCAGCGCCTGCGCAATCAGCTGGTGGCCAAAACAGATCCCCAGGGTCGGCTTCTCCCGGCGGTGCAGCTCCTGCACAAACGCCATCAACGGCGCAATCCACGGCTGATCATCGTAGACACCAGTTTTACTGCCCGTCATCAGATAGGCATCCACCTCATCAATATCTTGCGGATACTGCCCGTGCTGCACCTCATAGGTCACAAACTCCAGAGACGGATCCTCCCGCTGCAGCAGCGCCGCAAACATCTCCGGGTACTCCCCAAACTCATCCACCAACTGTGGCCGCACATCATCCGTCTTCAGAACACCAATTTTCATCTCTTCACCTAAATTACGCCGGAGATCCGAATTTGTGATCACATTATTGCGCCAGGCCACGCTTCTAACAACCCTGCGCGCACCGGGAGACGGAACCTTTGACAGGCTGGCACCGGATAAGACGCAAAAAGGTTGCGTAAACCAACGCCCGTCTAGACTCAGAGTGTTGCGGGAACCCGATGTTTTGCAACGCCATGTAGTTCAAGGAGCGACCTCATGAAAACTCTCAGCCTCGCCGCCGCCCTAATAGCGGCCTCTCTGAGCGCCAATCACTGCCTGGCGGATTATGAACAGGGGGACGTTGTTGTCCGCATAGGCTGGGGCCTTGTGGATCCGGATGACGACTCCGACCTGCTGCGCATCGACAATAGCATCTACCTGGACGATACCCGTGTCTATGTAGACGATGGAGACAGCGCAACCTTTACCGCCAGCTGGCTGTTCGCCGACCACTTCGCTCTGGGGCTGCTGGCGGCCCTGCCATTTGAGCACGACCTCGCGGTGGCTGGCCTGCCGGATCCAAACGGTGGCCTGCTGGGCAAAGTCGATCTCGGCAGCATCGAGCACCTTCCCCCCACCCTCACCGTACAGTGGTTCCCGGTGTGCAAGGAATCCTGGGTGCAGCCCTATGTGGGTATCGGTGTGAATTTCACCACCTTTATGGACGAGGACATCAGCAACGTCGCCCAGGAATACTTTGAGGACGTACTCGACGCCAGCAGCAACGCCCAATTGAAACTGGACGATTCCTGGGGCCTGGCCGGCGAGCTGGGGATCGACATCATGTTCGGCCGCGACAGCAACTGGCTGTTTAACGCGGCCGTCTGGTATCTGGACATCGATACCAAGGCGAAAATCGACTTCCGCACCAACCAGGGCTACAACACCCGCATCACCACCGATGTGGATATCGACCCCTGGGTGTATTCCGTCGGTCTCGGCTACAAATTCTGACCATACCATTACGCGGGCACCGCCGGTGCCCGCGCCCGCCGTATCGCACTGCCCCGTTCTACTCAGCCCTGCCAGTCCCTGACAAACATTGCATTGTGTGCCAATTAACTGGCAGCATATCCTTTAATAAACCGACAATTGGGCGGAACATTGCCCGAAAATTGCATAACCAGAGAATAAAAACCGGTATCGCTGCGCCAAAAGGCATCGCTGTCATTTTTCATGTATGATTGCGCGCCATTTGATCATTTTTTAGCCGGCAGGCGAGCCACAGGAGAAATAATGACGACATCCACTTCCTCGAGTGACATCCAGCCTGCCGGGCCTGGTAAGAAAACCGCGTTTACCCGCTTCCTCGATACGGTCGAGTGGCTGGGCAACCTGCTCCCTCACCCCATCACCCTGTTCGCCATGTTCGCCCTGGGCGTGGTGGTGTTGAGCGGCATCGCCTCTTTCTTCGATCTCTCGGTGATCGATCCGCGCCCGGAAGGCGCCGCGGGCCGCTCCGCAGACGGGGTGATCCACGTGGTGAACCTGCTCTCCGGCGAGGGACTGAGAACCATCGTCACAACACTGGTCACCAACTTTACCGGCTTTGCGCCGCTGGGCACGGTACTGGTGGCCCTGCTGGGTGTGGGCATTGCGGAACACTCCGGGCTGCTGTCTGCCGCCGTGCGCGGCATGGTACTGAAGGCCTCCAAGCGCACCGTCACCATTATCGTGGTGTTCGCCGGCATCATCTCCAATACCGCGTCTGAGCTGGGCTATGTGGTACTGATCCCGCTGGCGGCGATGATCTTCCACTCCCTCGGCCGTCACCCGCTGGCCGGTCTGGCCGCGGCCTTTGCCGGTGTCTCCGGTGGCTACAGCGCCAACCTGTTGCTGGGCACCGTGGACCCGCTGCTGTCCGGTATCACCGAATCCGCCGCGCATATGATCGACCCCAACTATGTAGTTGGCCCGGAAGTGAACTGGTACTTCATGATCGTCAGTACCTTCCTGATCACCGCCCTGGGCAGCTGGGTGACCATGGCGATCGTCGAGCCCAAACTGGGTAAATACGACAACAGCGAAGCCTCCGTGGACCTGTCCCAGGACAAAATGACCCAGCTGACCGCCGAGGAAAAACGCGGCCTGAAGTTCGCTGGCCTCGCGGTACTGGGCGTGTGCGGTTTGCTGGCACTCACCATCGTTCCCGAGTGGGGCGTGCTGCGTAACCAGGAGACTGGCGCCGTGGCCGGCTCCCCCTTCCTGAAGGGCATCGTGGCACTGATCGTGGTGTTCTTTGCGATCCCGGGCTTCGTCTACGGCAAGACCGTGGGCACCATGAAGAACGATCGCGACGTGATCGACGCCATGTCCAAGAGCATGGGCACCATGGGCATGTACATCGTGCTGGTGTTCTTCGCCGCGCAGTTCGTGGCCTTCTTCAAGATGACCAACCTGGGCACCATCTTTGCGGTGCTGGGTGCCGAGGCGCTGCAGAGCATTGGCCTCACCGGCCCGATTCTGTTCCTGTTCTTTATCATGATGTGTGGCGTGGTAAACCTGAGCCTGGGCAGCGCGTCGGCCCAGTGGGCGGTGACCGCGCCGATCTTTGTGCCGATGCTGATGCTGCTGGGCTATGCCCCGGAAGTGATCCAGGCGGCCTACCGGATCGGCGACTCCGTGACCAATATCATCACGCCGATGATGAGCTACTTCGGCCTGATCGTGTCTTTCGCCACCCGCTACAAGAAAGACCTGGGCATGGGTACGCTGATCTCCACCATGATCCCCTACTCCATTTTCTTCTTTATCGGCTGGACCGCCCTGTTCTTCCTGTGGGTGTTTGTGGCCGGTATGCCGGTGGGACCGGGCGCGGCGACTTACTTCAATATGTAAATCCCAACCTCCTCCTGACTTCCCGAAACCGCGCCCCCGAGCGCGGTTTTTTTTGCCCGGCGCAACCGTCACAGCCGCCTTCGGCGATCAGGATTGATTCTTGCTGCAGCGCATGGTTACCTAATTGTTGGCCATGCACTGCAACACAGGAAATCCGTGTGAATAATAATCCGATCAAAAAGACACTCCTCGCACTCGCCGTATCCCTCTCCCCGGCCTTCGCCCTTGTGCCTGCGGCACACGCCGCCGATCTGGACAAACAGCTGAAGCAGACCGAAGCCAAGGTCATCGAGTGGCGTCGCCACCTGCACCAGAACCCGGAGCTCGGCAACCGCGAATTCGAAACCGCCAAGTACATCACCGAGCACCTGAAAGCCCTCGGTATGGAAGTGGAAACCGGCATCGCCCACACCGGCGTAGTCGCTCTGCTCAAGGGTGGCAAGCCCGGCCCCACGGTGGCGCTGCGCGCGGATATGGATGCATTGCCGGTGACCGAGCAGGTGGATATTCCCTTCGCCTCCAAGGCCAAGACCGAGTACAACGGTGAGGAAGTGGGCGTGATGCACGCCTGTGGCCACGACACCCACGTCGCCATGTTGATGGGCGCCGCCCAGGTACTGGCAGATATGCGCGATGAGCTGGCCGGCAATGTGCTGTTTATCTTCCAGCCCGCAGAAGAAGGCGCGCCGGATGGCGAGGAAGGCGGTGCGGAACTGATGCTGAAGGAAGGCCTGTTCAAGAAATACAAACCGGACGTGGCGTTTGGCCAGCACGTGACCTCTAGCCTGCCGGTGGGCGTGATCGGTTACCGCTCCGGCCCGCTGATGGCGAGTTCCGATGAATTTCGTATCAACGTAAAAGGCCGCCAGACCCACGGCTCCCGTCCCTGGGGAGGCGTGGACCCGATCACCGCCGCGGCGCAGATCGTGATGGGCACCCAGACCTTGGTAAGCCGCCAGATCGACATCACCAAGGAGCCGGCGGTGGTTTCCTACGGCGTGATCGACGGCGGTGTGCGCAATAACATCATCCCCGACAGCGTCTACCTGAACGGCACCATCCGCAATTTCGATATGGACAACCGCCAGGAAATTTTCAAACGCCTCAAGGTGACCGCAGAGAAAATCGCCGAGAGCAGCGGCGCAGAAGCGGAAGTGGAAATTCTCGAAGGCTACCCGGTAACCGTGAACAACCCCGAGCTCACCGAAGCGGCCATCCCCGTACTGAAAGCGGCAGCCGGTGATGACAAGGTCATGGTGATCCCGAAAATTACCGGCGCCGAGGACTTTTCCTTCTTCGCCAATGAAGTACCGGGTTTTTACTACTTCCTCGGCGTCACCCCGAAGGGCACCGACCCGGCCACCGCCGCCAGCAACCATTCACCGCGTTTTTATGTGGATGAAAGTGCACTGGCCATCGGCACCAAAGCGATTACCCAGCTGGCGCTGGATTATTTCGACAGCCAGAAAAACTGATTCGGAAACCATTGCTCCACAAACGCGGCGGCAAACGGCCGCGTTTATTTCACAGTAGATGAATCTTGCCGATGGATACCGAAGCCATACGCCTGTTTGTACGGGCCGCAGAAATGCTGAATATCAGCGCCGCCGGGCGCGAGCTGGGTATGGCACCGGCAGTGGCCAGCGCCAAACTGGCCAAGCTGGAAAAGTCCCTTGGGGCAGATTTGTTGCACCGTTCGACACGCAAGGTGGCCCTCTCTCTGGAGGGGGCCGAATTCCTGCCCTTTGCCCGCGAAATTCTCGCTCAGGAAAGCGCCGCTTTTGCAGCCCTCGGTAAAGGCAACCTCGAAGCCACCGGTACCCTGCGCTTCACCGCGCCGAGTACGTTTGCGCAACTTTACATTGCGCCGATCCTGCCGGAATTTATGCAGCGCCACCCCAAGATCCATCTGGACCTGCGACTCACGGATATGGAGTTCGACCTGATCGAGGGGAGCTTTGATCTGGCACTGCGCTACGCGGCACTGCCAGACAGCAGCCTGAAAGGGCGTAAGCTTGCGGACGATGTACTGGTGCTGTGCGCGTCCCCCGAATACCTCGACCGCTACGGGATACCAGAAACCCCCGAGGCCCTGAATCAGCACCAGCTGATCGCCTTTCGCGGACTCGCGGCCACGCCCCTTGTCGCCGAAGATGGCCGCCGCGGTGAGTTCGCCCCCCGTGCCGCTGGCTCGCGCCTGACCATGGACGACGGCGCCAGCCAGCGCATTGCTACCATCGCCGGCGCCGGTATTTCCCTGAACGCTCTATGGAGTGTCAAACGGGACCTGGATGCCGGCTCCCTGGTCCAGGTACTCCCGGACTACCAGGCCGAAACCCGTGCGGCGCTGTGGCTTGTCTACCCTCAATCCAACGCCCTGACCGCCAAGGTCCGGGTGTTTATCGACTTCCTGCTCGACCGGATCGGCCAGCGACCCATCTGGCTACAAAGCCATTTATATAGAAAAACCAAATAGTGAACTCCGATTTAGGCCGTTTTTATCGAAAAATAAAACGCCTATCGTAGAGCTATTCGACGGATTTCGTTCAATAGCCATTTGCTGTGGAGACCGCTCATCCAGCGTCCCGGCATCGACAGGAGTACACCATGAAAGCCATGATCCTCAATGAGTACGGCGCAAACGCAAGTTTTCACGCCACCGACTTACCGCGCCCGGACGTCAAACCCGGCCACCTGCTGGTACGCGTCGCCGCCTCCAGCGTAAACACTGTCGACACCATGATCCGCCAGATGGGCAAGGAGCTACCCCTGTCACCGGATCTGCCCGCAGTCCTCGGCATGGACTTTGCGGGCACAGTGGAAGAGGTGGGTGAAGGTGTCGGAGATTTCCAGCCCGGCGATGAAGTCTACGGTTGTGCCGGCGGGCTGGCAGACCTGCAGGGCAGCCTCGCCGAGTTCATGTTGGCTGACGCGCGCCTGGTCGCGCACAAACCCAAAACCCTCTCCATGCGTGAAGCGGCTGCGCTCCCCCTGGTTGGCATCACCGCCTTCGAAGGCTTAACACGGGCCGGCGCACAGGCAGGCAAACGCGTACTGGTCCACGGCGGTGCTGGTGGTGTCGGCCACGTCGCAGTCCAGCTGGCGCAACACTTCGGTGCCGATACATACGCCACCGGCCACGGCGAGCAATTAGAGATTATCCAAGGGTACGGAGCCACCGCCATCGACTTCAAGAAAGAGAAGGTCGCTGACTATGTGGAAAAACACACCGGCGGGACCGGCTTCGATATCGTGTTCGACTCCGTGGGTGGTACGAACCTGACAAATTCCTTTGAGGCCGCAGCGCTCAACGGTGAAATCGCCACCACCGTCGCACTGCTCGACCTGGACCTGAGCCCGGCCCATTTCAAGGGATTATCACTGCATGTGGTATTTATGCTGATCCCCATGCTGCACAACGTGCAGCGGGAAACCCACGGCGCCATCCTGAAAGAGCTGGCAGAAATTATTGATACCGGCGCACTGAAACCCTTAGTGGATGACACCTACTTTAGCCTGGAAGACATCGGCCGCGCTCAGGATCACCTCACCCAGGGCAAAGCTGTCGGCAAGGTTGTGGTAGAAAATTGATCTACCCCGCAAGCCCACGCGAGGTCTCAGCGCCCTTCCGAAGGCGGGGCGCTATTCATGATCGGGAGAAAAACCAAATGAAAAAATTTGCATTAACCGCTGTAGCTCTCGCGGTAAGCCTGTTTGCTTTGCCGAGCGTTGCAGACAGTCACAAAGTGATTGCCACCGACAGTATCCAATGGGGCCTGCTAAACCCGCTCAGAGGGGATGCCAGCCCCAAAGCCGCTGACCTGTGGGGGGACCGCACCAAAAATATGGCAACCGGTATGCTGGTGAAATTCGAAAAAGGCTTCTCTTCGCCGCCGCATATCCACAACATCAGTTACCGTGGCGTGGTAATCGAGGGGCAAATGCACAATGACGACCCAGGTGCCGAGAAGATGTGGCTTTCAACCGGTTCTTTCTGGACTCAGCCTGCGGGTGAAACACACATCACCGCTGCCAAGGGGCAGAGCAATCTGATTTACCTGGAAATCGACAGCGGTCCGTATCTCGTACAGCCAGCGGAGAAAGCATTCGATAATGGCGAGCGCCCCATCAATATCGATGAACGCAACCTGGTTTGGCTGGACGCAAACGATATTTCCTGGCTGGATAATGGCAATGCTCAGGTGGCCTACCTCTGGGGCAGAACGGAGGCTGCCAATGGCAGCTTTGTCAAATTACCTGCAGGGTTTAACGGTGCTATCGAAAGTCACCGAGGCCTTAAAGCCGTCGTGGTGAGTGGTGATGCCACCTATCAGTGGAATAGTGAGAAATCAAAGACTGCTTTATCACCAAGCAGCTTTTTCAGCTCGAACGGGAACGGCAAACACCGAATCAAAACTGACAGTCAAACGGTGCTCTATATCAACTCCAACGGACGATACCGTATTGAGTGATCGTTGCGCGTGAATAATCAAGCGTAAGGCCCGTGTACCGGTGAACACAAATGGAGGCCCCATGAATCCGAACAAAAAAACCATCCTTATCACCGGAGCCACCGATGGCCTCGGACTGGCAACGGCGCGAGCACTGTATGCCAAGGGGCACCGGGTTCTATTGCACGGTCGTAGCGCCACCAAGCTGGCCGCCGTGCGGGATACCATCGCGGGAAGCGATGAAACGGCATCAGCGAATCGCGACGCCCCCCTCGACCCCGCTGATAGTTACCTCGCTGATTTATCGGTACTGAAAGAGGTGAAAACCTTCGCGCGAGCGGTAGCCAGGGATCATGCCACCATTGACGTCATCATTAACAATGCGGGTGTCTTTCAGGCAGCGGAAACACGCACTGCAGATAATCTCGATATCCGTTTCGCAGTAAATACGTTCGCGCCTTTTTTGCTTACCCGGTTATTGATGTCAACCCTCACAGAGGAAGCGCGCGTGGTGAACCTGTCATCGGCCGCGCAGTCACCGGTCGATCTCCAGGCACTGGAAGGGCAGCGCCCTATCGCCGACGCCTTTAACGCTTACGCCCAGAGCAAGCTGGCACTGACCATGTGGAGCGCACACCAGGCTCGACGGAACGGGGGTCAGGGCCCATTGATAGTCGCGGTGAATCCAGGTTCCCTACTCGCCACCAAAATGGTGAAAGAGGGATTCGGGCAGGCGGGTAATGATATTCAGATAGGGGCGAACATCCTTGTCCGTGCGGCCCTCTCCAGTGAGTTCGAGGGCGCCTCAGGGAAATATTTCGACAACGACAAAGGCGCCTTTTCCGCACCTCATATAGATGCATTGAATGCGGAAAAATGCCAGGCCGTCGTCGCCAGTATCGGATCGATTTTACAGCGCGCCGGCGTCAGTTGTTGAACACCGGCTGGCGCAAGCGAAAATCGTGGTGTTACGCAGATTCCGTGCGACGCTGGGGGCGACGACCGCGGTTGCCATTGTTGTTACTACTGTTGTTGCCATTACCGTTATCGGACGCGGACCGGCTGCGGTTACCGCCATTGCCGTTGCGGCGGTTGCCATTGCCACGGTTTCCTTCGCTGCGGTTACCGTCACTGCGATTTCCATCGCTACGGTTTCCATCACCGCGTCGGCCCTCACCACGGCCAGCACCGCCGGAGCGACTACCAGAAGCGGCGCCGCGGCCGCCATTGCCGCTGCGGTTACCGCTTTTATTGCCGCCGCCACTTCTCGCTGCCGGCTTGGCGCCACCACGACGCACCTGATTACCTTTGCCCGCTTTGCCACCGGAGGCCGGCAGTTGGTGATCCGGCTCAAAGCCTTCAATCTCTTCCCGCTCGATCGGCTTCTGGATCAGCTTTTCGATATCCCACAGCTGCTTGGCTTCATCCGCTGAAACCAGAGACACCGCCTGGCCGGAAGCACCGGCACGGCCGGTACGACCAATGCGGTGCACGTAATCTTCCGGCACGTTCGGCAGATCGAAGTTCACTACCTGCGGCAGTTGGTCGATATCAATACCGCGAGCGGCGATATCGGTGGCCACCAGAATCTGCACCTTGCCGGCTTTAAAGTCGGCCAGGGCCTTGGTGCGCGCATTCTGGCTTTTATTGCCGTGAATCGCTGCCGCCGGAATCCGGCTCTGTTCCAGCTGTTTGGCCAGACGGTTGGCACCGTGCTTGGTACGGCTGAACACCAGCGCCTGATGCCAGCCATTTTCCTTGATCAGGTGACACAGCAGAGATGCCTTGCGGGACTTATCCACAGGGTGCAGCTTCTGGTGCACGGTCTTGGTAGTGCTGTTGCGCGGCGCCACGTCGATTTCTACCGGGTCATTCACCAGGCCCTTGGCCAGGCTGCGGATTTCCGGAGAGAAGGTCGCTGAGAACAGTAGATTCTGACGCTTGGCCGGCAGTACCTTCAGGATTTTCTTGATGTCGTGGATAAAGCCCATGTCCAGCATGCGGTCGGCTTCGTCCAGCACCAGGGTTTCCAATTGGTCGAACTTGATCGCGCGCTGGTTATACAGGTCCAGCAGACGGCCCGGAGTGGCGACAAGAATGTCCGCACCACCGCGCAGGCGCATCATCTGCGGGTTGATCTTCACCCCGCCAAACACCACCGAGTGACGCATGGGCAGGTACTGGCTGTAGCTCTGTACGTTGTCGAACACCTGCGCCGCCAGTTCGCGGGTAGGGGTCAGCACCAGGGCGCGCACCTGGTTGTTGCGCGCACGCTCACCGGCGCTCAGTTTGTGCAGCAGCGGCAGGGTAAAACCGGCCGTCTTACCGGTACCCGTCTGGGCCGCCGCCATCACATCACCACCACGCATCACCACAGGGATGGCCTGCTCCTGGATCGGGGTGGGTTTGGTATAGCCCTGCTCCGCAACGGCGCGGGCAATTTCCGGCACAAGGCCGAGATCTTCAAAAAGCATAGATTTTCTTACTTGAGAGCAGCCTGCGGAACAATCACGCCGGCTCGCGTAGCGCCCGAGCCAGTTGCTCCGGGCAAAAATAGAAATGCTCAAACCGCCGCACCCTCTTACCTAGCAGGGCCGATGTTCCACGGAGTGAGATTGGTAGCCGCCAAAGGCGTTAGCCGAATTTACTCAAACGGCTGGGTGCGGCATTCAGTAGAAATGGGTTCAGAGACACGATTAAGAACAGTGTTCCGGAATTGAGCCGAAAATCGATCCGGCCTACAGATGACGCAACTGGCAGTTACGCCAGCCGCGGCACTATAACACAGCGGGGTAGACTGCCCAGTTTTATTTTCAACGCCTTACTCGAGGCGACGGTTGCCACGGCCACCTCCCCGGTGCGGCACCCATGTCCTCAGAAAACTTGCCAAGCAATGGAAGCTCCGGCACTTTGGGCTATACCAATAAGAGCAAATAAAAAATCCGGAGCTTCCCATGGAATCCAGCCCGCTTATCTCGATCGGCCTCCCCCTGTCCCTGTTTATCATCATGGTCGGCATTGGTATGACCCTCTCCGCCCGGGACTTTCACCAGGTCACGGTCAAGCCCGCCGGACTGATCATCGGCACCATCACCCAGATTGTCGTCATGCCGCTGGTCGCCTTTGCACTGGCATGGGCGCTACAGCTGCCGCCGGCCATGGCGGTGGGGCTGGTGATTATTGCCGCCTGCCCAGGGGGTACCACCTCCAACCTGTTTACCTTGCTGGCCAAGGGCAATGTCGCTCTATCCATTGTCCTCACCGTATCTGCCAGCCTGATCACCATCATGAGCCTGCCCCTGTTCGCCAACTACGCACTGCAGGCGTTCTCAGGTACCCAGCAGGAGATCACCCTGCCCTTCGGCAAAACCGTGTTGATGCTCTCCGCCATCGTTCTGCTGCCGGTCGCCATCGGCATGGGATTGAAAGCCCTGCGCCCGAAACTGGCAGCGCGGGCTGAGGGTCTGGTGAGTGTATTTGGTGGACTGGTGCTGGCGTTGCTGATCGCCGGGATCATTTACGGCATGCGCGACCGCGTTATCGACCTGCTGATCCAGGCCGGCCCCGCTACCGTCGCCCTGAATATTCTGGGTATCGCTATTGGCCTGCTCTGCACCCGCGCTGCCGGCCTGGGAAGCCGCGAACGCCTTGCGGTCGCCACCGAGCTGGGTATCAAAAACGGCACACTCGGATTGATGGTGACACTCACCCTGCTGCAATCCAATGAGATGTCGGTACCCTCGGCCATCTACGGCGTCATCATGTTCCCGATCGGGTTCCTGCTTGCCGCATACGGCCGCCGGCTCGCCAGGGCTTCAGCGACCTCCGCAAGCGCCGAAGAGCGCACCTGTACTGCCGAAGCCGGCTAAACGACAGCCCGTCTGGCATTCACTCGAAATGCCCCGTAGAGTGGCCTCACCACAACATGTGAGGCCACCCATGCTCCTCAAAAGCTCACCTAGCGCCCTTCGCTCTGCCCTCGTCACTCTGCTATTCCTACTCGCAGGCTACACAACCTCGGCTTCGGCCGAATCAACGCCGGAGCAGATAACGAGCCCCCAGCTCGAATACCGGGATATCCCGTGGGCAAAGGCCGGCGCCAAGACCCTCACCACCGACATTTATGTACCTAACACCGGCCGCCAACGGTATCCGGTTGTGATCATCTATCACGGCGGCGGCTGGCTGATTAACGACAACAGCATCATGGAATCCACTGCCAGATACCTCGCACGAAATGGCGAGTTTGTGGTCGCCAACATGAACTACCGACTGCTCGGTGATAACCAGAACACCACAACCATGGGCGAAATTATTGAGGACGCGCTCGGCGGATTTCTGTGGGTAGAAGAGCATATTTCCAAGTATGGCGGTGATCCGGGCCGTATTGCCGTTACCGGCGATAGCGCCGGTGGCCACTTGAGCGCCATGGTCGTGCTCGCTGCGACTAATCTGAGCAGTAGACCTTTCGGCCCGGGTAACCTCTCATTCCGGCCTACCTATATCCCCGCCGGAAAAACACCGGAACAGATCGCAAACCGGGAGCAGAGCCCGATAAAAGCGGCGGTACTGAGCTACGGTGTGTTTGATCTTGAAAAGCGAGTCCGCGAAGGTCTGGAGTCTCCGGGTAACGGCTTTTGGCAAATGGGCGGCGCCAAAGCGCGTAGCATTTTCGGTAACGATATTAGCGTCGCCACACATCCCGAGCTCTACCAGGCCGTATCGCCAATTCATCTGATACCTGATGTACAGGACCGAAAGCTACCCGCAACATTTGCTCACGTCGGCAGTATGGATACAACGACACCGCCAGCAGCCGTTAAGAAGTTTGCAGATCATCTGGAAACGGCGGGGCAAGCAGTACTATTCAAAGAGTACGCAGACAAAAATCATGCTTTTCTCGATAATGGCTGCAACGAATATCTAGGCAACTGTTTTGATGATGATGCACCGGACACTCTGGACGATATGATCCAATTTCTGCAAACGCATCTGAAATAACATCAAGGTCCACATGGCACATTGGGCTCCATCAACTACTGACGAGCCCTTGTCGAGCCAAAGAGCTTGGCCGATTCGCAATTACAAGAACCGAGCGCTATTCCAGTCATCGACATTTCCGTTCCTTTCCGTCTAACGACTACTCCTGGGCTAGTCGTCCTACCGCTGCGCCTGGTTAGCCGCTTTCAGTTTACTAACAAACGTCTTATTCATATCCGTATTTTTCTGAAGAAACTCTTCACCCAGCAAATGACTGGAATTTTTGTAATTCAGATGTTCACATTTACCTGGCGTTTTTGCATTTATTTTGTTGCAAACAGCCGCTGCCATTTGAGATGCGGGCCAAATCTCATCTTCCCCACCTGACATGAGTATGACTTGCGCATGAATATCTTCGACGGGAATGTCTGCTTTACCGCTGTCATGTCGATTTTGAAGTGATTGAGAATACAAATCATGCAAACCTTTCACTTCTCCCGAAGGTCTAAAAGGCACATAAACTAAATCTTGCCCATTTTCGGTCCAACTTGACGCAGGCACTTTGGTCCAATCTTTCAGTATCCCCGCCCAAACTACAGAGCTTGGTGCGATAGCTATTACATGTGATATCTGCTCATCCCTGGATGCAAGCATGAGCGCCAACTCCGCACCCTTGGACCAGCCGACGACAATCAATTTGTCTGAACTTATACCTTGCTGACTTTTCAACCATGACTTAGCTGGAGAAAAATACTCTAATGGTATTTGCTCTAACTCTTCGGGCAAACCTTCCGCATTAAAATACGCTAGCGCCAATGCGGGATACCCCGCTTCCGCTATAGAGCTTGCCAACTCAAAGGGTATCCCCCCTTCTGCACCTCCTAGAACCAACACCCCAATCTTTTCCTCGTTTGATTCCTGGGGGTAAAACTTGCCTACAAATCCTTCCTTCTTGTACTCCAGGTTGATACTAGATGCATAAAGGTTACAACTAATTATTGATATAGTGATTGAAAATAAAATTATTACTTTTCTTACCATTTTCTAACTCCGTAAGATTTCAGTTTAAGCTAACGGCTAACGCCCACGGAAGGAGCGGATTACCTTTCCCGTGTTTTTCGCAAAAATTAAAACGTAGCGACGCGACTTGTTAAATTTCAGCTTTGCCTAGAGTCATCGCTTGGCTTCAGAAATTACCGTTTCCAGCCTCTTCTGAAGCGCCTCTCTTCACACTTTGACGCCTGTCCCGACAACCTCTCGACCGATCAACTGGAGCAGTACTTTTCTGATCTGGTGGACTCCCACTCATGGAGCACGGTCAAAGTAGATCGCAATGGCCTGCAGTTCTTCTGGAAACACATTCTCAAGCAGGACTGGCAGTGGCTGGATATCGTCAGGGCACCCAAAATCCAATCTCTGCCCGATATTCTCACGCCTCAGGAGGTCGAGCAACTGATCAGCACCGCGCGCAAGCTGCGCTACCGGGTCTTTATTCTCGCCACCTATTCGATGGGGCTGCGTTTGAGTGAGACGCTGTCCCTAGAGGTAGGTGATATTGACGCTGGCCGCAAACAGGTGCATATCCGTCGCGGCAAGGGCCACAAGGATCGCCGAGTGCCGCTGCCAGACCTTACCTATCGCGCTCTGCAGGCGCTGTGGTGTCGGCACCGCCATCCGCGCCTGCTGTTCCCCAACGCATCGGGCGATATGGAACAAATCCAGCTGGCCAGAACACCCATGGGCCGGAGCAGCGCCCAAACAGCAATGAAGGCGTTGCTGCACCAATGCGGGATAAAAAAAAGCCTCGGTACATTCCCTGCGTCACAGCTTTACTACCCACCTGCTGGAACGCGGCCTGAGTCTGCGCCAGATTCAAGCACTGCTGGGGCACGCTAGCCCCACTACCACCGCCCGCTATATCCATCTTACCGAGCTCAGCCAACAGGACACTGCCGCCACCATCAATGCGCTGGTTAACACCCTGCATGTCGATCTATGGAGGCCGTAATGCATCTGGCCGACCTGATTGAGCGCTATCAAGAGGCGCTCTTACAAAAGTATGCTGGGCGCCTGCTACCGGAACAGCGACGGGCGATAGCGGCGATCCTACGCTGCCGTACCAGCGCTGCTGGCGAGATACTATGGCAATGTAACGATTGCAATCACTCTCTGTTGAACCCGCGCTCCTGTGGACATCGGAGTTGCCCCCGGTGCCAGAATCACGAGGTCACCCAGTGGCTGGCACGGCAGCGCCGCAAGCTGTTGCCGGTGGAGTACTTCATGGTGACTTTTACCCTCCCCTATGTGTCAGGGTAGTTGTCGCCTGAACTTTTCAGAGGACAACCATGCCCCACTATTCACCTGAACGTAAAGAGGCCATCCTCAAGAAGATGGCGCCGCCTCACAGCATGACCGTTGCCGAACTGGCGAGCCAGGAAGGCATCAGTACCGCTACCCTGTACAATTGGCGTAAAGCCGCCAGACAACGAGGTGCTGTTTTGCCTTCCAACTCTGCTACTCCCGATAATTGGAGTAGCGAAGAAAAATTCAAAGTCGTCCTTGAAACTGCCCCAATGACTGAGGCGGAGCTCAGTGAATACTGCCGCAAGAAAGGCCTTTACCCCGAGCAGATTGAGGCCTGGAAAACGGCCTGCATGTCAGCCAATGCTGTATCTGACGAGCAGTCTAAACGCAACCAAAAGGCCAGTAAGGCCGAGAAAAAGCGTATCAAAAAGCTTGAGGCAGAGCTGCGACGTAAGGAGAAGGCGCTCGCTGAAACCGCTGCGCTCCTCACACTGTCAAAAAAAGCCGAGGCGATCTGGGGCCACAAAGACGAGGACGAATGACCAGCCTCCCAGATCGCCAGCAGATCGTTGCTCTGATTGCCGAAGCCAATCGCAGCGGAGCCCGGCTGGCCAAGGCCTGTGCCTTGCTGAACTTGAGCGTACGCACCTATCAACGCTGGGTCACTGACGAGGTTGTCAGGGAAGATCAGAGGCCCGTGGTGCCGAGGCCGGAGCCATCGAACAAACTGACGGCTAAGGAGCGTCAAGCCGTAATAGCCCTGTGTAATCAACCTGAATACCGAAGCTGCCCTCCAGCATTTATTGTTGCTGACCAGCTGGATCAGGGCCATTATCTCGCCTCTGAATCAACGCTCTACCGGGTTTTACATGAATACAATCAAGTCCACCGTAGAGGCCGCCAGAAGGCGCCGGAGCGGAAGCGAGCAGCGACCACACACAAAGCATCAGAACCAAACTGTCTGTGGTCGTGGGATATCTCGTGGCTACCAGGACCAGCATGCGGAACCTGGTATTACCTTTACTTGGTTATGGATGTTTACAGCCGGAAAATTGTCGGCCATGAGGTGTATGAGCGTGAGACCGGAGAGTTGGCTTGTGAGTTTATCGAGAAAGCCTGCTGGCGTGAGCGCCTGACGGCGAAGAGCAAGCCGCTTGTACTGCACTCCGATAATGGTAGCCCCATGAAGGCGGCGACATTCCTGGAGAAACTGTATGACCTTGGTATAACCCCCTCGAACAGCCGCCCCCGAGTGAGCAACGACAATGCCTACTCTGAGTCATTGTTCAAGACGCTGAAGTTCCGACCGGGCTTCCCGGCAAGTGGCTTCAAAACGATCAATGAAGCTCGGAACTGGGTGCTGGCGTTTGTGCGATGGTACAACACCGAGCATCGCCACAGTGGCTTGAACTACGTAACACCTGAGCAACGCCATAATGGAGAGGCTCACGAGATACTGATTCAGCGCAAAGTTGTGCTTGAGGCTGCGAAGGCCAAGAACCCTCGACGCTGGTCAGGAGAAACCAGAAACCTCAGCTTGCCGGAGTCAGTAATGCTGAACCCGGACAAGGCGGTAAATTGTTAAAGAGCTGATACCTTAAACGCGACAACTACGTTGACAGATACCGCGGTTCCTGGGGTAGGCAAATTACTGGCTACTACGCTAATAGCGGAACTGCCGGAGCTGGGTAACCTGAGCCCCAAGGAGATCGCAGCACTCGTCGGCGTAGCACCATTTAATAGAGACAGCGGATCACTCAGGGGGAAGCGTCGAATAAGAGGTGGCAGAGCATCTGTTCGAACGATTCTCTATATGGCGACCCTTTCATCGACGATTCACAATCCGATGATCCGAGAGTTTTATAAACGGCTCGTGAACCAGGGCAAACATAAAAAAGTCGCCCTCACGGCCTGCATGCGGAAGATGATCGTAATACTAAATGCCATGGTGAGAGACGGAACTTACTGGGGAGAAAGCGACCTCAAGTTGGCAGCTTGACATCACAGTCGCTTGTTAAGCGCGCTACCAGCCGTAGACAATTCGGTCGTAGTAACATGAAAGTTTTCTAAAGTAACTGGAGGCTGAGCATACTTTATAATCAAATTTATCTATGTTTTCTATCAAAAAGTCTCGAACCGCATTGGCATCAAACCTTTCAGGTTTCAAGAAACTCAAGAAAATTGCGGCATTCTCAGGAGTACAACTCTCTATAATTTCAGTCGTGGTGCTTTCCTTATGATTCTTTACGAAGGACCTTGCATGCGTTTTCGTATGAAATGCGTCCTCTTTTCTATTCAGCCATTTGGAAAGGTCCAAACCCGACTCATCATACTTCGCTTGAGAGTCAATACCGATTTCGCTTAGATACTTATATACTGGAATATAAGAAGAGCCTTTACCGACGCTAGGTATTGTAGACTCAACTATTTTGGTCGCGTCAAAACCTCCGTCATTTCTAAGTAAATCAGAAAACAGGTCTATCGCCTGAATTGCCTGATATCCATACTTTGCTACCGCCTGCTGCTCTTGCTCTTCCCTTTCTTTAACTACGCCCACGCCAACTACAAATTCAATATCATCTTTATTCTCCACTTGATCGATATCTACTACGCATATTTTTTCTTCGGGGCTTTGTGTCTTAACGATTTCGTATAGCTGCTCCTTGCAATAACGTAGAACTCTAGCTGGTATTTTACGTTTTGTTTCGTGAATGGCCTCATATACGGATACAAAGGAGTTCGATTTAACTACGATAATAGGGATTCTTATTCCGTCAACTGTTAAGAACGTCTCTGAAACTCCTTCTTTTTCGTTATCCCTTAATCTTTGTACAAAAATTAGGTTGTTCTTTAGTTGCTCCCCCGCGCTTTCACCGATGCATTTCGAAACCGACAGCAGAAGAGATGCAATATTTTCATCAGATACGGAATAGCCGATAAATAGAACGGGATGTTCGACAAATATAGTTATCAACTTTGCTGCTAAATATGCGTTCCGTTCATTAAACTCCGAATAGTCTTCATCGGTCAACACCAAGCTTTTTGACCTGCTACTGCAACCGTGTATTTTATATATTTCGCCAATGGATTGCGGATTGGAAAAAAGTAATTCTTTTTGGCCAATATAGACTTTATAATCGGGAAAAAGCTCCTCCAGTAGTTGGTCCCAATTCGTAGTAATTATTCCGTCAACATTGAGTTGACTTATTAAATCCAACTCATCTGAATAATCAGACTCTTTGTACTTGCCAACCGACACAGATTTTAAGTATTCACATATTTCTATTCTAAGTGCAGAGGTTATGTCTTTAACCTTGCCCTGATTTTTATTTCTACTTCCCTCGTATGCATCACTTGACCACCAGTACTCGTTGAAGTCTTCACTCATTAGCTTGGCTACGGCAGGCAAATTTCCGTTTGCCTTAGAAAGATAATATTCATATGGCCTAAGACCGTTGCAAAATTTGGATAGTAACCCATTCCAGTCTTCCAACCCGAGATAACGCCTTGAAAAACCTGACCCGACGAACAAGAAAGGCCCCGCATGGGCGTTTAGGAATATTTCTTTGAGTTCTTCTTTGATCATACCTTCTTCAACACTATTAATGGGCTTTATCGCTTAACGCCCAGCGCAGGCGCAGCCAGCGCGGAGCGCATTTTGTGTTAATGTTTGAGCGCAGCGAGTAACACAAAAGGTGCGTAGCGTTGGCTGTCGCTCTGCCGCTGATTGTTAACCTATTCTTGCTCGTCACTACGATCAATGAGGTTTTCTGGGGAACCAAGGGTGCTATCTTTCTCAAGCTCTTCCTTGACATCTTCAGGAAGAGGTTTGAATAGCTCTTTTGCTCTCTCTTCGGCTTTTCTCTTAGCCTGCTCGTATCTTTCTTTATCGTTCATAAATCTCTCACCAGGTAATGTGGATTACCTTTCTTTGGTCCCACCAACTTGAAACCGCCGTGCGACATGTAGTATTTGATGAGTTTTTCATTCATTGGCTCCATGATCCGGATCTTTTTGGCGCCAATCAGATCACCATAAATTTCATAAGCCAGCAAAGATATATTGAACATTTCACCAGCATACGGACAATTTTTCGGGGCTCGCTCTATGAAATCCAATCGCATTTCAGTGCCTCTAAATGTAGGGCGCCCGAGAGACATAGAGCAAAGGGTATTCCCTAGCCATACCGACATATCAAATGACTTTGGATAGAAAACTTTGTAGCTTCGAGAGAACGCCCAGTCCCAAGATACTTTCCTCTTGTCCACATCTTTCCAAGCTTGAAAAGCGTTCAACGCCTTATGGTCAATACCCTCGATATTAAGAACTCCCCTCAAATTTGAGGGCAAGCTCTCTTTTGCAATGTCTCTTGCCTGCGCTCGAAACACGTCATACCGTTCTAACGTTTCCTTGTGTGACGGTTGCATTTTTTCTCCTTAAATATGCTGGATTGGCTCATAGGTTAACGAGCCTGTAGAAAAACAACTCCCAGCAGTCGTCGCCTCAAGGCTCTTTTCTCGTTTACATACTGACCGCCATTTAACCACACTAATTTCACTTACTCACGCATGCGCGTATTTTCACCATATCGCCCCAAAATTAATGCAGAAGCCCCTAGGAATTAATGTACTGCGCCGTATCGCATCAACTTTTCGATATTATGCACCAAGCAGAACATCTGCCACTGTCCCTGCACCTTGTGTTTTCCACGCAACGAGAAGCGACTCAGTCGCTTGTTTGTGCCAATATTACCGAAGACTGGCTCGACCACCGACATGCGATGACTGTAAATTGTCTTGCCTTCCACGCTATCGACCCGTCTTTTCATCCAGTCCGTTGCTGTTTTACCATTCGTCCAAGTAAAAGAGACTTGTCGTCCGTGGCCATCCCGGGTATCCGCCGATTCGGGATTGCGCATACATTGGCTTTTTAGCGGGCAGTGTCGACAGTCTGTGAGTCGCCCTTCAAAGTGAAGTTTTTGCTTCCCCTCGCTGACGCGCTCATCTCGGTAGAGCAACATTTCATTGCCGGCGGGGCAGATACAGGTCTTACTTCTTTTATTGAGTCTGAACTCGCTAGCGGGCAGAACCTGCTTAACGCCCTTTACCGTATCTTGGTGACGCTTACCGTGTTTTTCTTTTTGCTTGGCAAACGCCTTGTCGCGGGAACGGAACTGGTTGTCGGGAATGAAGGCATTGACACCTTCACTTCTCAGCATCTCGTTATTAGATTCACTTGAGAATCCGGTATCTGCGGTAACAATGACCTGGTCCGAAAGAATATCCTCGGCGATACCTGCGTTCCGATAACGCGTGTTAATGCCGTCAAGAATCGGCTTTAAGGTATGCGCTTCCTGCCCTTCCCCGAAGGCTTGCGCCTCCACGACAATCTGATGTTTCTTGTCGACCGCCGCAATTCCGTTATAGCCCTGGATGGTGCCTTTACTAGTCTTCATCTTGGCCGACTCGTTGTCGGTGATGTTACTTTTTACTTCTTTCGGTTTCTTGCCCTGCCCCATCCTTGGGGCTTGCGTCTTTAGGAAGTTGTCGATCTTTTCAAAGTGCTTCTCCAAGGTCTTCTGCGCCTGCTCGAGACGCTGCTTTCGCTCCCGTTCGGCGGGCTTCCTTCCATCCAGCTTCTTATGCTCTGAGAGACAATGACGGATCTTCTTGCGGATCTTCGCCTGCTTTTGCTCGAGCTCTTTAAAAGTTCCAGAGTGTGACTTGCTGGCATTCGACGACATCTTGCAGCCATCAATGGCAAAGAGTTCATTACCCAAAAGACCTTCCTGGTCGCAAACCATCAGCACCTGCTCAAAGACAGACTGTATGGCATCGGGATAACTACTGACAAAGCTGGCAATGCTGGTGAAGTGCGGCACGCTGTCACAGGACAGAGCTTTGAACAGTATATTATGCTCACACTGCCATTGGATCTCCCGGCTAGACGTGATGCCTTTGGAGTAAGCGAACAGGATAATCTTCAAGAGAATAGCCGGATCGTATGCAGACCGCCCACCACCTTCATTCTTGTACTTGTCGTAGAAAGCGGAAAGATTGATACGGTTATCGATCAGGTGATGCAGCGTGTACTCGAAGGTATTCGGCTGCAATTGATCTTCGAAATTGATTACAACCATTGTGTCCTGGCTGTAATTATAGGGCTTGAAGTTGGGCATGACGGGATCTCGGAACCGGGCCCGCAGATTTTATCAAAATCTACTAGGTTTTTAGAGTTTTTCTACAGCCTGAACGCCGCGCACAGGGGCGGCTTACCTTGCGCACTTTATATGCAAAATTGAGCGAAGCGAATGCACATAAAGTGCGCAAGGTAAGGCGTCCCATTGCTGCGCTTTGTTAACTCACTTCAAATTAGCCTGTTAAAGTCGATTTCATAGCCAGCCGCTTTCATTTCTTTGGCTATGTCTAGCTGCCAATCTTTATCACTTATATAAACGATACCGCTTATATCGTTAGGCAGCTCTATTGCGCCTTCGACTAAGGGCGTCACATTTTCACGACCGAGCTTTCCAATTAGAAACCCATGCTCGAATACCACGTTCTGTCTCGCGCGGGATCTTAGCTCACCTTTTTCAGCTTCATCTTTCACATTACCCATATCATCAGCGGTATATAGAACAATCCCGAAGCTTACATCATTTGAATAATTTTCTATTTTTTCGATGATAGTCATACTTCGGCTTGCTTGCTCATGGAGTATGATCGCTTCAAAACCAAGTTTTTCTACAAATCTCGCCGTTCGCTCTTTTGCCTCTCCATCATGACCATGCACTATGAAAACCTTATTCTTTGGTTTCTCACTCTGGCTAACTGTTATAGAAACATCTTCATCTTCATTTTTTTCACGAAAGTCATATTCATCATTTTTAACGTCGATAATAAGAGAGTCTATGTACGATAACATCGTCTCTCCATCTTGCCGCCAAAATGTTTCCGCATCACTTTCTCCACGTCTAACTACAAATACATTATGAATAAGTTTTGAGTTCAAAGTGGAGCTTTCACCTGGAAGGTGATCATCTAAAAATTGAGCAAACTTACGACGCCAAGCATCAAATCTTTCTCTGCCAAAATTTCGACCACGAGTATCGTAAGCCTGTAGGACTTCGCCAGTAAGTCTATCCCTGAACACATTCAAGTTTTCGATTATTCTTTGTTTTTCCATCCGATCCTTCTCAAGAGTTAACGCCCGCAGCAGAGGCGACCAACGCTATGCACATTTTGTGCGATACTGGGAGCGCAGCGACCCGCACAAAATGTGCATAGCGTTGGGCGTCCCGCGGAGGCCCGAAGGGCCGGAGCAAACTGCCTGCGATTGTTAAGTAGCATTATATGCAACTGCGTGAATCCAGCCACCAAAGTTCTTACTATACCGTTTGATAAAATCAAGTTGTCGACTAAATATTTCCTTACGTTCTATATCGTAACCTCCAGCAACATAAAGCTGTCGAGTCGAGGGTTTAATTTTTGAATGAAGCAACATATGGGTGGCGTGACTATAGCCATTATAAAAATTTTTAGCGCGCACTAGAAATTCGACCCCGTTTTGATTCAACCCCAGTAACTCTTTATTTTTGACAACTATTTCAATTACTTTGTCAGCTCTAGTGTGACTGCTCTTCTTTTTGTAGTCTTCAAAGAAGTTGAACTCATGCTTTCCATTGGCAACACGTAATTTAATTTCTTTTTTAAGTAAAGCGGAGTAACACAAAGATTCATATGAAATTCGCATCGAATTACCTGCGGGAGCTATATGCCCGAGAGATAACAATTGAGTCGCAGTTACAGCTGATTCAATAGCTACGAAAATATAACCTGAGACTGAAGAAGCACGATAAGATTCATCGTTATAGCAAGGTGATTTTTCTAACAGAGAAAACGCCTTTGAAAATATTTCTGAAAGCTCTTCAATCTCGACCTTGAAGTCATTTAAGAATAGTTCTCTAGCCTCAATATCATCAACCGTGATGTGCTTAAAAAGATCTGAGCTTTGCACGAACTCTCCTTGCTACTTAACGCCCAGCGCAGGCGCAGCCAGCGCGGAGCACATTTTGTGTTAATGTTTGAGCGCCAGCGAGTAACACAAAAGGTGCGTAGCGTTGGCTGTCGCTCTGCCGCTGATTGTTATGCACTTTTAGTGCTCGATCCCTACCACAAGGGCAATTGGATACTCTCTATCTTCTTGGGATACGGCTAAATACAAGATATAGTCTTCACGCTCCCAAACAGCGGAAACATAAGAACACGGAACATAGAATTCATCTTCGATTTCGTCATCTAGACCATCTAAACTTGATGAGAATTTGTGCTCACCATATTTTTCATCGAGTGCAGACGCTAGTCTCTTGAGACTTTCAGAAAATTCTTGGACTATCGAATCTATCAACTCGTCATCATACTGCTCTTCTTCACCTTCAAGAAGACGAAATTTAATTACTTGAACAACCTCTTCTCCAGAAGAAATGAGACCTTCAACATGGCTCACGATATCTTCCGAAATTTTTACTTCTACCATAATCTCGAATTTCCTGAGGATGCATAACGCCGCCAGCAGGGGCAGCTTACCTTGTGCGCGTTTTGCGCAAAATTGGGAGCGCAGCGACCTGCGCAAAACGTGCACAAGGTAAGCTGTCCCGCGGAGGGCCGAAGGCCCGGAGCGAACTGCCTGGCCTTGTTAGTGTTGATGAACGTTGATGCCACCAAACGTAACTTACCGACAATTTGCAACGCGCTTGTGATGTAACCAACTCACTTTGAGCGGCACGTTTGGGAGGTACGCACCACGCTTATCCTTGAGTGGCTAAATTGCCCAAAAGGAATTAACCACTTTACTAGCCTCGCCGCCATTCACCAACTTTTAGAATGGAAGCCACTGAAGGCCATTAAAAGCGTCTCGTAAAATCCCTGCTTGCGAACTCAGCTCTACGGAGCACGGAGCCGCCGAATGCTTTCCGAATACTTTTAACTTTCGAGGCGGCGACACTTTGAACCCAAACACTAACGCCGCGCACAGGGGCGGCTTACTTTATGCGCGTTTTGCGCAAAAATGGGAGCGCAGCGACCAGCGCAAGACGTGCATAAAGTAAGCCGTCCCTTTGCTGCGCTTTGTTAGGCGCGCCGCTCTCGCAGCAACCCCCTGAGCAGGAGAAATCCTGCTAAAAATGATACAAGGCCACCAGCAAACATTACATACATATTTCGATATGGTGAACCAACTAAGTGAATGTATTCATGATTTTGAGGTGAATACACAACCTTAACTACTTCTTTTTCCGAAAGATCATCTTTATGGACAAGATACATAGTTTTGCCATCAACGCTCAATTCATGCTCATATAATGATCTATATCTATCGATTACATGAAGATCACAAAGAAGATCTCTAGGATTGCACTTTCTTTCACTGAACTTGGAAACGCTCAATATTTTGGCTTTTTCTTCTACACCCCAAATTCCCAAGTAGAAAATTTTGGGGGCTGATTCATATAGCAGAAATACTCCAGCCAATATAAAAACGATACCTAAAGCGTTTACTCTCACCAGGACCTAGCTCTCTAGCCGCCTAACGCATAGCTAAACGGCGCACAAAGTGGAGCTGGTTTGTGCGAAGATTTGCGAAGCAAATGCACAAACGAGCGGAGCTTTGGGCGTCCAGTGGAGGCCGAAGGCCGGAACGGTGTTTGAGCGAATTGTTATGGCATTTAAACACAGGCTTCTGAAAATCGCTCGACCCATAGCTGACCTTCCACCAGCTCGTTGTATGCTTCTTCTATATCATATTTCTTTAAAGCATTATCGACTCCTGGACTTGCAGCAACGATCTCACAATCGCCAAGCAGAACAGGAGGTAGATCAAAAGATGAAAAGTCATACATCCCCTGTTTGGCCGCTAACTTTTTATCGAAGTTTTTCAAGAGCGATCCAGACAGCTCTGCTATGCATTTGATTGGTGAGTTTGACAAAGTTTGTGAGGCAACTTCAACTTCGCGTCTCGCAGCCATTATAACTTCATGATAGTTAATCCCCATAGCTTCCAATGAAGCTGAGATGCCTTTGCGTATCTCTTCATCATTTTCGTATTTACTCTTTGGCATAAGAAGACAGATCAAATAAAAGACGTACCCTCTATCTCTGCTTTTTATTGAGTTTTTACAAACTGCCTCTAGTGGCTTGTTCGTGTCAATATGAAGTGTCTTTCTGGCAAGATCAGAAAATGAAATATCGTCAAAGCACTTGTCAGTGAAATTAAGAACAACTGTCGCGATTCTTTCGCAAACTGTATAAGCCATAATAACATCAGTAAATCCGTGAATATTGGCTACCAGGTGTGCGCATGCTGAGTACTCAGTAAGCTCATGATTGTATATGAATTTTAAAGACTCTTTCTGTAGCTGGGAAATTTCTACTATGCGGGTATCTTCTGGAAGTGCATTCACTAGAAAGCTCTTGTAGAGAATTTCCTGCGCCATAGCTGAAACCTCTAAAACTGCAATCATCGAGAGAGGGGATCTTACAATTCTCTCCTGACTAGAGTTCCCAAATGAGATAAAAGTTATGGGAACATCGGAGAGCTCTCCGTTGTTCTTGAACCTTTTGCCTGAAGTAACCAGATACGACCAAGGAGTAGAAGGATCTACGCCCGGGGTCTTTGCGGTATAATAGTCTGGAAGTTTGAAAGACTTAGCTAAATCAAAAAAATATTTAGCTTTATGATACTCGCTTTCTTCTGCCCCAAATATGTCGTGATTAGTCAGGTATGCCTCATTTAAGCAAAGTAAAAAACTCGCCCCCCAAGCAGTCGATGTGGAATCAACAAAGTGGGTGTATTCATGAAAAGAAAGACCGTATATTTTTTTGAGAGCTTCATATAGATCATATTCAAGATTTCGATTTAATATCCCATCTTTGTAATCACCTCTCGACAGCAATTCCCCTAGGTGATTGAAATCATTAATATTGAGTGAATCCAGCGATATAGTTAGGGTCATAAAGTCAAATGAACCAAGAACGTCCGCCTTAGAAAAGCAGTTCCAACGCTCGCTAGTCTTCTTTCTTTTTTGTAGTAAATTCATGCCAGATTATTTTTATCGATAAGGGATAGGTGTAAGCCATAACGCCGCGCTCAGCCGCAGCTTGCTTTGTGCGCATTTTGCGCGAAAATGGGAGCGACAGCGACCGCGCAAAAGGTGCACAAAGTAAGCTGTCGGCTGCAGTGCCTTGTTAACGTGCGATGCCCTTTGAGGCACTACGGATTAAACTTTTCACTTGAGACTTGCCGCCCGCACCCCTTTAGCAAGGGTAAAAGTAACCACAGATCTCTCAGAATCTTACGAAAATCCTGGTCTTTAAAACGCCATCCGAATTGAGCCCAAAACTTGCAGCCCACTGTTTTAAGTAGGCTCAGCGACTCTCCACAACTTGGAAAGCCCGCGCCAAGCCTGACGAAACAACATCCCTTCTATGCGAGCGTGGATTCAACCACAATCCGAATTTTAAAACTTTAAATCTCGGCTTTTCACAGTAGACCAATGAACTATGTTCTTGCCTCTACACGTTAACGCCGCGCTCAGCCGCGGCTAACTTTGGGCGCTTTATGCGCGATAATGGGAGCGTAGCGACCGCGCATAAAGTGCTCAAAGTTAGCCGTCGGCCTGCAGCGCCTTGTTAGCATTTTTCGCGCTCCCAAACTGGGTCATACTTTTTCTGTGTTATTAACTGATGCAGTGATAATAGTGCAACATGTATTTTTGCGGAGACTTCTTTTAGCTCGGATAGAGATACATTTCTTACTTGTGTTTTTAAAACACCTCTTGCCTCTATCTTAGTTGTTTGAACCTTATTGATAGAATCATTGTAGAAAAGACCATTATGCAAGTAATGATTTCTTTGTTTCTGAGCCTGCTCAATAAGCTTGGCAGTTTCCTGATACATTTTTAGATTAGGGAACATCTCCTGAAGCTCATTACACAAAGTTTTAATGATGTCCACTCTTTGTTTGAAGTTGGAATGAGCCGTTAATACAGAAACCCTCCAGTGATCTTCCCTGTTTATGCCAGAAAGATAATTTATTGCATTATTTACACTTGACTCCAAAGCCCCCCAAAGAGCAGTTATTCTCCCCAATTCTAGTAAGTATTCATCTGGAGCTGGGAAATTTTCTGGGAAATTCATTCTTCGTTTCTCTTTGGAATGCTAACGCCGCGCTCAGCCGCAGCTTACTTTGGGCGCATTTTGCGCGAAAATGGGAGCGACAGCGACCGCGCAAAAGGTGCACAAAGTAAGCTGTCGGCTGCAGTGCTTTGTTAACGTGCGATGCCTTTTGGGGCCCTACGGATTACATTTTTTACATGAGACTTACCGCCCGCCCCCTTTTGCAAGTGTGAAAGTAACCACAGATCTCTCAGCATTTTACGAAAAACCTGGATTTAAAAACGCCATCCGAACTGAGCGCAAAACTTGCAGCCCGCTGTTTTAAGCAGGCTCAGCGGCTCTCCACAACTTGGGAAGCCCGTGCCAAGCCTGACGAACCAACATTCCTTCTATGCGAGTGTGGATTCAACCACAATCCGCCATTCCAAAATTTTTAATCTCGACTTTTCTCAGTAGGCCAATGAACAATTTTTTGGCTCTACACGTTAACGCCCGCAGCAGGGGCGGCTTACCTTGTGCGCATTTTGCGCGAAAATGGGAGCGAAGCGACCCGCGCAAAAAGTGCACAAGGTAAGCCGTCCCGCGGAGGCCCGAAGGGCCGGAGCAAACTGCCTGCGATTGTTAGTAGCTTACTCCACGTTGCTTTTTAAAAACTCCGCGAACTCGGACGTAGAGCTCTCATAAAACAAACGCAATATTCTCTCAACTTCAGCTACGTTTTTATCTATAAAAACTCTAAACGTATTAATTTTGAAAAATGGACCAAAGAAACGTCTACGCCTCGATGTAGAAGCTGATATACACCACGCTCCTTCATCAAATTTTGAAATAGACAAGGACGACTCATTGAATTCGCCAGTTTGAAAGATGAGTAACTTCTGAGAAGATTCCTCTTCTTTGTTTTCCCACTGGAAGCTCTTATAGAGACAAATGGCTTCTTCCATCGTTGGTTTCGCAGGAATATTTTGCTCTGCCTCTTCATCGTAATAGCCGCAATATACCAAATTCATTTTCTTCTTCCTTGAAAATACGCTATGACGCGAATTGGCTACTAACAGTTTTATTCAATAGCCCCAGATATAGACATAATGTCTACATCTGGGCATGAGATGTCTATATATACCCATAATGGCTATATATAGGCATTTCACCTCTTCTCGCACATGTCTATATCTAGGCATAAATGCACTGCCCCAGACTACTACCAAGGCGCCTCATTCGACTCGACCCTCGCCATGCGAATCGGCTTTAAGGCAGTTTTGCGCACCGTATGAACAATAAAGCCCCGCATTGCGGGGCTTTATGATCAGCTGACTTCGGCAAGGTTGCCTTTGCTTTCCAGCCACTGCTTGCGGTCGCTCGCGCGCTTCTTGGCGAGGAGCATATCCAGTAGCTGATTGCTGTTGTCACCCGCGTCTATATACAGCTGTACCAGCCGCCGCGTGTTAGGATCCATGGTGGTTTCGCGCAGCTGCAAGGGGTTCATTTCACCCAGACCTTTAAATCGTGTTACCTGAATTTTGCCTTTCTTTTTCTCGGCACTGATACGGTCAAGAATTCCCTGGCGCTCGGCGTCATCCAGTGCGTAGTAAACCTCTTTGCCAATATCGATGCGGAACAGCGGCGGCATGGCTACGTACACGTGGCCGGCGGTAATCAATGGGCGGAAGTGGCGCAGGAAGAGTGCACACAGGAGCGTTGCAATGTGCAGGCCGTCAGAATCGGCGTCGGCGAGAATACAGATTTTGTTGTAGCGCAGCCCCTCCAGATTGCCGCTGCCGGGATCCACGCCGAGGGCGACGGCGATATCGTGCACTTCCTGGCTGGCGAGGATTTCGCTGGAATCTACTTCCCAGGTGTTCAGAATCTTTCCGCGCAGGGGCATGATGGCCTGGAATTCGCGGTCGCGCGCCTGCTTGGCGGAACCACCAGCGGAGTCCCCTTCCACCAGAAAGAGTTCGGAGCGGCTGGCATCGGCACTGGAGCAGTCGGCAAGTTTGCCGGGTAATGCGGGGCCTTGGGTGACCTTTTTACGCGCGACTTTTTTGGCCGAGCGCAGGCGCTTTTGTGCATTGCTGATGCAGAGCTCGGCAAGTTTGTCGCCGTCTTCCGTATGCTGATTGAGCCAAAGGCCGAACGCATCTTTGGCCACACCGGAAATAAAGGCGGTGGCTTCACGGGAACTGAGACGCTCCTTGGTCTGGCCGGAAAATTGCGGGTCGGCGAGTTTGGCGGAGAGCACGTAGGAGCACTGTCCCCAGATGTCTTCCGGGCCGAGTTTAACGCCCCGCGGAAGCAGGTTGCGGATCTCGCAGTACTCGCGCATAGCGTCCAGCAGTCCCGCGCGCAGTCCATTCACATGGGTGCCGCCCTGGGCGGTGGGGATCAGGTTGACGTAGGACTCGGCGGTAACCTCACCGCCTTCCGGCAACCATTGCACGGCCCAGTCTGCGGCTTCGGTCTGCGCGGCGAAGTTGCCGATAAACGGCTCGGCGGGCAGCACTTCCCAGCCCTGATTGGCGGCTGCGAGGTAGTCCTTGAGGCCATCTTCGTAGTACCACTGGTCAGACTCGCCATCCTGCTCATTGATAAAGGTGACGTTGAGGCCGGGGCAGAGCACCGCCTTGGCACGCAGCAGGTGGCGCAGGCGCGGTACGGAAAATTTATGCGAGTCGAAATATTTGGGATCCGGCAGGAAGCGCACGCTGGTGCCAGTAGTGCGTTTGCCACATTCGCCGACGACTTCCAGGTCGGAGGCTTTTTCACCATCCTGGAAACCGATGCGGTGCACCTTGCCATCCCGCTGGATGGTCACTTCCAGTACTTTGGACAGGGCATTCACTACGGAAACACCGACCCCGTGCAGGCCACCGGAAAACTGGTAGTTGTTGTTGGAGAACTTACCGCCAGCATGGAGCGTAGAGAGGATCACTTCCACTCCGGGGCGCCCCTGCTCCGGGTGGATATCCACTGGCATGCCACGGCCGTCATCACTGACGGAGATGGAGTGGTCTTTATGCAGCACCACTTCGATTTTCTTGGCGTGCCCGGCGAGGGCTTCGTCGACGCTGTTGTCGATCACTTCCTGGGCGAGGTGATTGGGGCGCGTGGTTTCGGTGTACATCCCCGGGCGTTTTTTCACCGGGTCCAGGCCCGTCAATACCTCGATATCTTCTGCGGAATAATTAGCCATAGAGTTCTGCTCGCCGTGGCCGGCGCCTATTGCTTGGGTGTTGTTATTTATTGACTGGAAAACAGGAAATCTACCAGCGCGGGCATATGGCGGGCAAATTCCTGAAAGCTGTGGTCACCACCATCTTCGATGGTTTGCTGCTGACCGCGATAGAAGGCTTCCGCCTCGCGATAGTCCAGAGTTTCATCACCGCGCTGTGCCAGTAGCCAGTAGCGACCACTGAGCGTCGCGGGAATGGTGGATTCCAGCTGCCGCATGTTATCCACATCCTGGGGGCGCAGGCGATAGGTATTGTCCTCGCCACTATAGGGCTTCAGCTCCTGCCCCAGATAATTCGGCATAAACCGTGACGGGGTGACCGCGGGATTGACCAGCACCGCCGGAAGCCGGTGTTGCTCCGACAGCCAGGTACTCCAGAAGCCGCCCATGGAGCTGCCCACCAGGCCGATGGGGCCATGATGGGTATTTTTGAAATCGGCCAGCGCCTTGCCCAGTGCCATGGCGGCTTCTGCCGGATAGGGCGAGATCAGTGGTGCGTAGAACACGATATCCGGGCGCGCCTGTTGTAACCACGCCTTGAGCTGCTGGCACTTGAAGGACTGCGGGGATGACAGGAAACCATGCAGGTAGACCAGCAGTGGGCGCTCCTGAGGCGCCAGGGGGCGATGTTGAGGGTTGGCATGTTGCGACATGCTGGGGATTATAACGATGCCGCCGGCAGAAGTACCGGCGGCATTGCGGATGTTCTCTATGTCCGCTTACTGAAGTGACTCGTCGAGGCTGGCGAATGCGCGGCGCAGATCAATTTTCATATCGCGCCAGAAGGTGACGCTGGTAAACCGCTCGAAGCGGCCACCCGGGCCGAGGCTGCCGAAGTTTTCTCCGATATCCCGGCGATCGCTGAAGCGCATTAGCGGGTTGCCCTCGAGGTCGGTCAGCTCACCGGAAAGGGTGCCGTAGGCACTCTGGTCGGTGTAGACCCGCCACAGCCAGGGTTGCGGATCCAGCGGCGCGCCGAGGGCGAAGCGGCTCAGATCGAGCTGCATCACGTAGTCGGCTTCCGCCTTGTCCGTTACCAGCTGACTCTGGCGCGGAGCAAGGAAGCGCTCACTGAGGGTTTCCCCCATCACTTCCTGCAGCTTCACCAGGTCTTTATCGCGGAACTCGTAATCCTTGGCCCGCAGTGGTGAGCTGGCCGTGGGGAAGCGCTTGCTGTACTCCACACCCACCGGTTCCAGATATACCTTGGCACCACTCATATCGAACGCATATGCGGCACTGACGCTGTCCAGGCCGGTTTCACGGGGAATCAGGCCATCGGCCTGGTCCTCAGGCGTCGCCACCAGCTGCTGGGCGCAGCCAGCGATAAACGTAGTGGCAAGCAATAGCAGGGGCAGGACGTTTTTAGGGATTTTCTGCATGGTGACCTCACTTCCTGATGAACACGAATGTTGTTGCAGCCGGCGCCGGCAAACTGCCAGCCTGCGGTCTGCAGGAACCCGGTACCACTAAACCGCGAATTCAGGTGCCATCTTAGAATAGATTGGCGGCCGACAAGTCACGTAAGTCAGGTTAAGAAATGCAAATGGATTTTTGATCTGCGTTTAAGGTGCCGTGTGGAATCAGTATCCGGAAGATGCCAGATCGACACTGTATTCGGCGATGACGACCCGCTCTACGCCCGTCTCGTAGTGACCGTCGTCGTGTAGGTCGAACCAGCGGTAACCGGGCATTTCGCTGTCTACGGCGAATGGGCCGCTGCCGGGGGTGAACTGTACCGAAGTGGATGGCGTGGCGTGCAGGCCGATATTGCCCAGGTGGCTGTCGAACTGCTGGTGTACGTGCCCCCAGGTGATGGCGCGCACATTGTCTGCTTTCTGCACCAGCTCGATAAACGTGTCGCGCCCCGCCTTCAGCATATGGCCGTCAATCCAGTGGCTGCCGACGGCTACCGGCTGGTGATGCATCATTAGCATGAGTGGATGATCGGCGTAGTTTTCAAGCAACTGCGCAATGCGCGCGAGCTCGGCCTCATCAAAACCACCACAGATCTGGCCGGGCACACTGGTATCCAGTAACAACAACCGCCAGTTGCCCACATTGACCACTTCCGGGCGGCGTTTTGCTGCCAGTTGATCCATCCGCTGGGGGTTATCGTGATTGCCAGGCAGCCAGAACCAGGGGGACTGTACCCGCTGCATTTTGTGCAGGAAGCGGCGGTAAGAGGCTTCGGAGGCATTCGCTGAGACGTCGCCGGTCACTACCATCAACTCGGGCGTCACCGGGTTTTTTTCCAGGGCGGCGAGCACCTCATCCAGAGTGTGGCCGGTGTCGAGACCCAGCAACTGATAATCCGGCCGGCCGCCAATATGGGGGTCGGTAAACTGGATCAGCCGATGTGCTGCTTGTGCTGGATTGTTACTCACATTCTCACCTTGCCGGTACATCCATGTACGCCTGTACGATGCCCGGCGACTACTCAGGTCTATTCAGGTCGGCGGTTGAGTTCCGAAGGGGAGAGTAACTTCGGCGCGACCATTGGCCAGGCAGTGGGCCAACCACTCACTCAGATAGCGGTTGACCTGTTGGCGCTCGTCTTCATTGTGCATGGCCGGATTGGGATAGCGGAAATTCAGTCCATCACCACCTACCGGGCCCTGTCCGTTCACCGCGACAACTTCCGCCATCCGTGCATCGTGATAGAGGCGTACGGTGATCGGCGGCGGGGTCAGCCAGTGTTTGTCCTTGTCGCTGGATTCGCTGGCCGAGGCCTGAAGACACACCTCGGTGGTGTACCTGCTACGATCCAGCACGGCGACTTCCAGGGTCCCGTTAGGGATCTGGTAGCGCCAGCTCTGATTATCTGCGAGCTCCGGCATCAACTTGCACAGGCGAAGGTAGTTCGCATCGCAATCGGCGTGATAGGTGGGTAAGTCCACACGAAAGCGGTCCTTACCAGCCGCCGCCGGGCCACGAGAGCTCTCTCGCGCTGGCGATGCCGTTTTGTTTCGGCCTGTGTCTGCCGGTACCGCCATTATCGACACTCCTGTTGAGTTCACGCCGTGACTGATCTCTCAAAATATCTGCGGCGCGGTGAAATTTCGACGCATCTTGCCAATTTACGAACAAAAACCGACCAAATCAGCAGCTGCGTCATCGCCCGATACTGGCAGCCTGGAAGCAAGGGGCTGGGAGGCACACACCGCTAGTAACCGTTCACTACCTTGGCAGTATCCAGCGGTGATTGCCATTAAAGTGTAACTATCAGGGGAATGATAAGGTCAAGATAGGCTGATCCATCCAATCAGAGATTGGGGTGCGCCTCCGCAGCCTGGTCCAGCTGCGTCCGGTTGAGCTGCAACCACTGCAGACTGATGATGCTGGCGGCATTGTCGATGGCTGCGTCACCGCTCTCCATAGCGGCGATCACGCTATCCAGGGGGAAAACTCTGAGACAGATATCTTCATGCTCGTCCGCCAGGCCAAATACCCCCTCTGTACCCCGCAGGTCGGTACAGGCACAAAAAAGGTGCATGCGCTCGCTGGAGCCGCCGGGGCTCGGCAGGTAGCTGCGGATATAGTGAAGGTCCTGCACCTGTATGCCCGCCTCTTCCTGCAGCTCTCGACGGGCGACCTCCTCGAGGGATTCCCCGTCTTCCACCATCCCGGCGACGACTTCCAGACACCAGGGGCTCGGGTCTCGCTCCAGGGCACCGATGCGGAACTGCTCGGTCAATGCAACCAGCTGGTGCTGCGGGTCGTACAGAAGCACCCCCACGGCGTTGCCGCGCACAAACAGCTCCCGCTCCATTTCCTCCCCCCAACCACCGCGGTAGAGGCGGTGACGCAGGCGCAGTTTGTGCATTTTGAAGAAACCGTCATACACGGTCTGGCGCTGGATAATATCCACCGCGCCGCGGGTAAACTGGGGGCGCAGATCCGTTTTTTCACTCATTCGCGCGTTCCTGTGTGGCCAACTCGCCGGGCTCAGTCGAAGCCGACATCATTGTAAGGCGGGAAGCGGGCGAGAATCTGGCTGGCCTCCTGACGCAGCTGAAACAGCTGCTGCTCCGGCGCATCGTAACGACCGGCTACAGAGGGCATAGACCCACGCCACAGGGGCGCCTCGTCCGGCGAGAGAACATCCACTATCAGCGACGACTCACGATATTCACGCACTCGCAACGGCGCACGCCAGCCGAACCCGAAATAGCGGTAGCCACCGTAAATGGAAAACGGGTCTTCGTAGACCGCGACTTTATCGGCGCTGAACAGCTGTACCCGCACCAGAAAGTCCGCTTGTTCGCGGCTGGCGGCGGGTTGGTAGCTGCCTTTGAGAATGTCATCCACCGCCTGGCTCGCACGTTTGCTTTCAAACGGTGAGACAGGCCCATTGGCGAGGGTGTCGAGCAGGTAGTAACTGCGCAGGTTGGCAAATTTGTAGGTGGGGTCGTAATCGACCGCCACCGGATTAGGGGCTGCGCAGCCGGCCAGCAGCAGGGCGGCGAGCAGCCCCAGAGTAACGGCGGCAAGCGGTGTACGTCGTTGCAGTGAAGCCATGACTTCTCCCGGTAGTGCGTTGAGAGTCGCGGCGTCCCTGCCGAAACTGTTATTTGTTGTGCGTAAAATATCTGAACAATATGGTGGGCCTATTTGTGAGAGGGATTCTATCCCTAATCACTCCCTCCGATCATGAGGCCGGCGGCAGGTCTTTCAGCAGCTCACCCACGGCACTGTTCAGAATCCGCTGGCGCTCTTGCTTGTCTTCCGGGCGCGCAATCAATTTGGTAGCACTGCCGCCCCAGATGGGCATGGCATTTTGCGGGCCGATCCCCACAGAGAGGGTGACTTTAGGCGCGCCGCTGCGATCCGGCAATTCAACCACACCCCGCTGGGCGTTGCTGTCGAACTGGGAATCCCAGCTTTCGTTGTTGTCGTCGCTGGCAAACTCCTCTTCCACCACCGCGATCTGATAATCCACCACCATCTGCGCACTGTCGGTGCTGGCCACCTGGCGATACCCGCGGGACTGCAGCAGGCCACCCACCACCTGACGCAACTCGGTGTCCAGCTCCACCAGCTGTGCCGGTGCGCCGGTATCCGCACTCAGGGCTTCCGTACCCCAGGCATAGGTTTGAAATGCGACCGGAGCACCGGGAGACTGGATACGCTCGATTTTTGTCGGTGTCCCACAGCCGGCGAGCCCGAGGGCGACGCCCAGCGCGAGCATCATAGCGACAACAGGCGCGGTAACAGGTTTGTGCATAATTCCCATAAAAGCTTCCTTAGGTCCTTGGTGCGACGAAGGTGCGGCGATTCGCTGAGCTCCGCAAACGAAACTCCTTCGTGTTATTTGAAACTGTCTTCCAGAGCCGGATATAACTCGATTTTCGGGCTCCACAGCAACCACTCGTCTTCCGGCTTCCCGTACAGTGGATAATGGCTGCCGGACTCTACTTCAAGCCCCATTTCCGGGTTGTTCGGGGTGGCGAAGGCAATGCCGCCGGCCAGCAGTGCCTGCGTTGATTCGGTGTGGACATCGAGGCCAGTCATCAGGCCAAAGTTGACGTCCACACCGCTGGCATTCCAGAAGCGCGTGTGCTCCCGCACCAGGGTGCGAAACTGGGGCTCAATATAAACATAGATGTAAACCCGGTCCGCCAGTTCCCCAAGCTGGTATCCGGTCACGCGCCCAACCTGCACCTGACGGTAATACACCGGGCTGCCGCGTTTCAGTGAACCCCGTCGCGGTGCATCCAGAATCAACGCCAGACCGGGCATCATCATGGTATCCGCAAGGTCCGGTTCCGGCTTGGCGGCCATGGCTACAAACTCGGTCTGCGGGTCGTTGCCGCTGCCCGGCTCCAACTCGAGATAGGGTCCGGTAACCAGTGTTTCCAGATTGCCCACGCCATCCAGGCCCAGCTTCGGCCCCACTACCCACATCCGGGTTCCCGTGCGCGCGAAGCGTTCCGCCCGTCGGTACAGGCGGGCGCGGGCGCGCACACCGTCCATTTCCAGGGTGAGGCGCATACGGGTGATCTCACCCACCTGAATACCCCGGTAGCGCAGTGCCGATCCCACCTTCAACCCCTCATCACCCTTGAGGTCGATATAGATATTGATCCCCTCTTCCTGCGCCTCTTCACGGCTGCTATACAACCGGAAACTGTCACCGGTGCGCGCACTTTCCGCGTTCTTGCTGTGATGGGGTCCGCTACCGAAGGCAATACCACCGCGCACCACGGACAACAAAGCGTCGGTTTCCACCTCGATACCCTCGAGACTGGCGCTGGCGCGCACGCCACTGACGTTCCAGAAGCGGCTATCGCTATTGACCAGATGTGCGTAGGGGGGATCGATCACCACGTACACCTCTACCCCGGAGCCATCGGGTAACAGCGCCATCCCCTGTACCCGCCCCACTTCAATCTGGCGGTAATACACCGACGCCCCCCGCTGCAGAGAGCCGGTACTGCGCGCGGTCAATGTGAGGTGTAGCCCGGGCACTCGCGGATCGCGCTGGGGCGGTTTCGACGCGGCCTCAAAGGTGCGCACCGAGCGCTTGCCTTTGCGCAGATCAACCTCGATGCGATTGCCTTTCAGCAGGTCGTTTACCCCAGAGGTGAAATCCAGGGTGGGTGGTGCCAGCCAGAAGCGGGTATTTTCACTGAGCAGGTCGTCGGTGATGGGATCCATCAGTACCTTCACCGACATACCATTGATGCTGCGATTGGCCTTGACGCTGCTGACCTCCCCCACCTTGATACCCTGGTAGATCACCTCAGTGGAGCCCTCTGCCAGGCTGACCCCGCGATCAAAATCCAGCGTAATGGGAATACCTGCGTCGGCCTCGGCAAAATTTTTGTACAGTTTGAACGCGTTGCCGTCTTCCGCCTGGGGCGAATGGCGCTGAGACTCGGGTGTGTAGAAACTGACCCCCCCGGCGATCAGTGACGCCAAGGATTCCAGCTCGACATTCACTCCGCTGATCCCGCCCTGGATAGACACTCCGGAGGTGTTCCAGAAGCGGCTACCGCGGTGTACAAGATGGGCGTAGGGGCGACGGATAAACAGGCTGATCTCCACCTCACTGGCATCTTCAGTCAGGCGATAGCTCTCCACCTGCCCCACTTCCAGCTGTCGGTAATACACCGGCGAGCCGCGGTTGAGCGACGCCAGACGCGGAGACTTGAGGGTGATACGCAGGCCGTCACCCCGTACGTTGGGTGGGGCCTCCGTTACCGCCACAAAGTGTTTCTGCGACGGGCCACTGCCGGGCTCGATGGCGATGTAATTGCCAGAGACCAGTGCTTCCAGACCGCGGACGCCCGTGAGCGACACTTCCGGTTTCACCAGCCAGAATTTACTGCCGCGGGTCAATAGATAGGCGGCGCTGTGGTTGAAGCGCACCTCCGCGACGACGCCGTCCTGCCCGTCCAGCTCCTTGGCATTGGGCGCCAGACGGAAGTCCTCCACCACACCGATTTCCACCCCGGAGTACTTCACCGCGGTCTTGCCTTTTACCAGGCCATCGCCGGTGGAAAACAGGATGGTGGCCTTGATATCCCCCTGGGTAAAATCTTCATACAGCAGCCAGGCCGCGATGGCTGCGGCAATCAGTGGCAGCAGCCACACCAGCGAAATCCCGCGACTGCGGCGCGCCACCCCTTCGGGCGGGGCGTCGTAATCCAATGGCGGTTCGCTCATTCGGTCTCCCTGTGCGTTTTATTCTTTACCGCTGTACTCGCCTGCAGCCTGGCTTCGTATACGTCCCACACCAGGCGCGGATCAAATGCGCGCACCGCAAACATGGTCACCACCACCACGGTAGCGAAGGCAGTGCTGCCGGCGCCCGCCTCCACTTCGGCAATGGCTCCCATATCCACGAGCGCCACAAGAATAGAGATCATAAACAGGTCCAGCAGAGACCAGCGGCCGATAGCATTGACCACCCGGTAGACCCGCATGGCCTGACGCGGTGCCACATTCAGGCGCCACTGTACGATGAGGCACAGAATCACCAGCCCAACCAGCTTCATCACCGGCACCGCGATACTCGCCACAAACACGATCAACGCGATGCCCCAGAGTCCATTCTGGTACAGCTCCAGGGCGCCGCCGATAATCGTACTTGGCTCACCGGCCCCCAGATAGATGACCGTCATCACCGGCAATATATTCGCCGGAATCAGCAGCAGCGCGCCGGTAATTGTCAGCGCCCAGGTCAGCATCAGACTGGATTCGATCCGCCCGTGCATACGCGCACCGCAGCGCGGACACAGGCAGCTTTGCGTCTGCGGCGACACCCGCACCAGCTGGCGGCAACCGAGGCAGGTCCAGAACCCGTGAGACAATGCGCGCGCCGGACGGTTCACACGGTATCCTCTTCTTGGTTGCGCTCCGCAGCGTCACTTTGTGCGCGGCGACGCGCCAGCCTTGCCCAGATGGTTTCCGCGTCAAACGACACGGAAGTGGCACTGGCCACCACCATCATGGCAACAAAGCAATAAAGACCGGGCTCCACAGTCATCTTGCCCAGATCCGACATTTTCACCAGTGCCACCAGAATGCCGAGCATATACACATCCAGCATGCCCCACTCCTGCAGGTGGTGATACCAGCGCAGGGCGCGCGCGACCGGCCCGGCCATGCTGGCCCAACCGCTACCCCAGCAGATAAACCCCAGCAACAGGAATTTCCCCAGCGGCGCCAGCACACTGCAGAACAGTACGATGGAAGCCAGCCAGATATAGCCGGCGGCAAAAAGTGCCTGCACACCGTTCATCAGGGTGTTTTCGGCACCAAAAGAAAACAGCGAGAACTCCAGTAGCGGCAGGGTTGCGGTGGGGATGAACAGTAGCAACCCACACAGGCTCAGTGCCGCGGTTTGCGCCACACTGCGGTCCATATTGCGATGCAGGGAGGCGCCACAGCGCGGGCACAGCAGACTCTGCCCCACCGGGGCATGGGCGCGCGTCAGCAGCAGGTCGCACTGGTGGCAGGCCCGCTGCCAGGCAACAGGCCCGGTATCCGGGTTTTGCGTATGCCGGCAAGTCTGATCCAAACCCTGCCCCATAAATCGTCTGCGCGCTCCGTGTATCCGCTTTTTCCGGTGTGAATCCCACCTGCCAGCCCCGGAATTTCATCTTCCACGCGGCCGCGCACCTGCGTGCATCCATTCGGCGCCAGTGGCGCGTCTGATGGGCGGGAACGGCGGAAAGCCGATGGGCGGGCAAATATTTGTCACTGGACGCGCATTCGCGTCCGTTTAACGAAGATATACCAATTTGCCCCAACCGTCGCCTCGACGCTCCTGCGGGCGGACGGTACACTCTCGCGACCGCGGGCCCGATCTCCGTCTTGTAAACGGATGCCAGCAATAAATGCTAACGAGAAGGGGCCAAGCCAGCATTGCCTTCAGAGCACTCGACAGACTGGCTCCAGAACCATTTCACGCGCATAAATAACGAACAGTGCGCAGTGAAATGCAATGCGGGGTTTACAGGAAAGCAGTGGGCGTTGGGGTTCGCATACCACAGACGCCACCGGAAACTTGAAGACCGCAGCTGTCACAGGAAATCAAACGAAATGACAAGAAGTGCAAAAGGGCGCATCGCACGCAAGCTGGGACGCCCGATGAAATCTCTGCTCGCCGCGACCGTTTTGGGGTTGGGTACCGGGCTTGGCGCCATTCAGGCGCAAGCGGACACTCTGTGGGAGGTGTACCTGCAGGCACTGGATAACGATCCACAACTGGCCGCGGACCGCGCAGCCTACCGCGCGGGTCTCGAAGCCAAAAATCTCGGCCGTTCGGCGCTGCTGCCTCAGGTGAACGCCTCCGCGGAAGCCAGCAGAACCAAAACTGACGCCACGCGATTCAACTACACCTTTACCGAAAATCAGGTTGTTGTAGTTCCCAACCGCAGCGATACCGATACCGACGAGCGCATTTACTCGGCGACCCTCAGCCAGGCGCTGTTCGATTTGCCGGCTTGGTTCGGCTACAAGCAGGGCAAAACCGCCAGCGAGCAATCTACCGCGGAGTTCAGCGCCAACCAGCAGGACATGATGCTGCGTGTCGCGAGCGCCTATTTTGACGTGTTGCGCGCCCACGATGTACTGGAGGCCGCACTGGCAGAAGAGAAAGCCCTGGCCAAACAGCTGGAGCAGACGCAACAGCGCTTTGAAGTGGGCCTGACCGCGATTACCGACGTCTACGACTCCCGCTCTGCGTACGACAGTGCCGTTGCCCGCCGCCTGACCGCTCAGGACGACCTGTTGAGCAACTTTGACGCTCTCTCGGTGCTGACCGGCCGCAATCACGATGTGGTTGCCCCGCTGCAGCCCAACTTTACCGTTGCCCCACCGGAGCCCGCCGATCGTGCCGCCTGGGTAGAGTTTGCCCTGGTCAACAACTACAGCCTGAAAGCGGCCCGCCTCGCCGCCGATGCCGCCCGCTACGGTGCTCGCGCGGCGGCGGCCGAGCATCTGCCCACACTGACCGGCACCCTGAATTATCAGGATTATCACCAGGACGGTTCCTCCACCACCTCGGTCCCGGGAGAGCTGGACGAGCGCCTGCCCATTTCCACAGACAGCCAGACCAAGTATGCGGCGATCACCTTCAACATGCCGCTGTATACCGGTGGTGGCCTCAGCGCCAGCCGTCGCGAGGCGCGCAACCTGGCCTTCCAGGCGGAAGATATCCGCAACCTGACCGAGCGCAATACCATTCAGAGCACCCGTACCCTGCACCGCGCGGTCACTACCGATACCAGCCGGGTAGAGGCCCGCGAACAGGCTGTGATTTCCGCCAAAAGCGCGCTGGACGCCACTCAGGCGGGTTACGAGGTAGGTACGCGCAATATCGTGGACGTACTGCTGGCTCAGCGCACCCTCGCGCTGGCCCGGACCGACTACGCCAACGCGCTCTACGACTACATCCTCAACACCCTGAACCTGAAACTGGTGGCGGGCCTGCTGGCACCGGAAGACCTGCAGCAGCTGGACACGCGCTTGAATCCGGCCACTCCGGTTTCCCGTGCCCATATCCTCGATAGCGGCGCAGCGAGCTTCAGCAAGTAACCGCTCCCCTATTGAGGGGGAAACCTGACGCGCTTCGCGACTTTTGCGCGAAGCGCAGAAATTGAAGGCCGGTACTGCTATAGTCCCGGCCTTTTTTCCGTCTGGAGAAAACTGGCGCGGCCACTGGCTACAATTGCCGCTACCCAAGATTTATTTGCGATCCAACTATCCATGAAGCACCTGATCACCGGCAATGCCGGCTTTATCGGTTTCCACGTCGCCCGCGCGCTGATGGCCCGCGGCGATGCCGTAGTGGGCATCGACAACGTCAACGACTACTACGAGACCAGCCTCAAGGAAGCCCGCTTGCGCGAGCTGGAACACGCCGCACAGCAGCACGGCGTCGCCTACCAGTTTGATCGGGCCAATATTGCCGATCGCGCAGCACTGGACAGGATCTTCGCCGAACACCAGTTCGACCGGGTTATCCACCTGGCCGCCCAGGCCGGCGTGCGTCACTCGATCGAGCACCCGGAATCCTATGTAGAGAGCAACCTGGTGGGGTTTTCCAACCTGCTGGAGGTGTGCCGCTACGCCAGCACACCACACCTCACGTACGCCAGCACCAGCAGTGTCTATGGCGGCAATACCCAGATGCCATTCAGTGAAGACCACGGTGTTGACCACCCACTGCAGTTTTACGCCGCCACCAAGCGCGCCAATGAGCTGATGGCCCACAGCTACAGTCACCTGTTTCAGATACCGACCACCGGGCTGCGCTTCTTTACCGTATACGGCCCCTGGGGGCGCCCGGATATGGCTCTATTCAAGTTCACCCGCCTGATCCTCGAAGACAGCCCCATCCCTGTGTTCAACCACGGCCATCACACGCGGGATTTCACCTATATCGACGACATCGTCGAGGGTGTGATCAAATCCAGCGACCAGGTCGCCACGGCGGATCAGCACTGGTCCAGCGATGCACCGGTGCCATCCACCAGTAATGCGCCCTTCCGGGTATTCAACATCGGCAATGGCAACCCCGCACAGCTGGTCGACTATATCGACGCGCTGGAAGAAGCACTGGGGAAAAAGGCGATTCGCGAGATGCTACCCATGCAGGCGGGCGATATTCTGGATACCCACGCGGACACCAGCAAGCTGCAGCAGGCGGTGAACTACCGCCCGAATACCAGTGTGCGTGAGGGCGTGGGGAAATTTGTGGAGTGGTACCGAAACTACTATTCGGTATGATTCGAATGAATCCTAGGCCGCCATTTGCGCGCGATAGGCGCTCAGCAACCTGCGCCAGTTGTCTTCCGTGAACTGGAAGCCTGGCAGACGCCCCATTTCCTTGTCCAGGGAGCGGCGCAGGCGCGACACGTTACCGTCCGCATCCTGACGGGACAGCGGGCTGCGGATCGCCCCCTTGTCGAAATCGATCAGATACCAGTCCGCACCCGTCAGTAATATATTGTGTACATTGAGGTCAGCGTGGTACACGTTGTGCCGGTGGAAGCGCGCAATCAGCCCGCCCAGCGCCTCCCAGAGCCCCTCATCTAGCGGCCCCTGACACAAAGCCTCGGCCAGCGTCCGCGAATCCGCTACCCGCTCGGTTATCAACGCACCGCGATAGGCGAGCGGCGGCAGGCTCACGCAGCGCGCCGCCACCGGGCGCGGTACCGGCAAGCCCAGTGCACGCATTTCCCGCAGCATATTGAATTCCCGCCACATCCGCGTATCCGCGAGAGGACTGTGCAGATAGGTTTTCTTGACGACCCGTCCGGCCAGGCCTCCCCGGTGATACTGCTTGAATACCAGCTCCAGGCCGTTGTATTCGAACATGATCGCCGTTCCGCGCTGTACCTGGCGGCCACCGCTCGCCTGCGCCAGCCAATCGGGCCGAAACAGTTTTTCACAGTCGGCACCGACAAGCGCATCGTCAAAAATGATCGAGACGCGCTTGCGCGTGAATTGTTGATACCCCACAGAATGCCCCCAAAAACGCCCCGGACCGGTGATTCGGGCCTGGACCACCAGGTTCCCAGCCACTGGGTAGCGGCTGAGCTTTAGAAATTTTTACACATTCTACCCGTAGCGACCGCCGCGCCACAGTACTGCCATCCCCCATAGGCCACTTAATGGGAATATTTTTCTGTAGATCTCAGGGTTTTCTCGGTGTTCGCACCTTTCGTTCCAGCCGGTCCAGCAGTTTCAGCCAGCCGGCACCCTGCATGGGGTCATAGGCCCAGGGGGTTTTCAGCCGGCGCTCCGCAGAGAGAAACTCCTCCGCAACCGGCAGGCGCGGTGGCTGTGACTCCTGCAGAACTGCAACCTCTTCTCCCGACATCATGCGCAACGGATAAAACCCACAGCTGCGCACCCACTCACCAAAGCGCAGCGCGAGGGATTTCTGCTTGCCCCGATAAGCGCCACCATTGGGTAGCCACATGGCGAAGGGCGCGCGCATTCTCGCCATGCGGCAAAAAATCTTCGCCGCGCGACGATTATTCACCGACTCGCCCACTTCAAATTCCCAGCCAACACTGCGCAGGCGGGCGACGTCGGCTATCAACAGGGCGGAAAACCAGGTTCCCGTAGAACGTTTGCGGGGATACCAGAACCAGAAGTTGCGCTCTGCATCAAAGCGAAAATCCCGATCCGCGGATTTCTTCAGCGAAATACCGCGCACAAACGCGGGGGAGATAAATCCGAGATCCGGTTGAGCATCAAAGCTTTCTTTTAACCCCTGAATATCGGCTTCGGACAACGGCCGCACCATCTGGGTATCGTCCTGCAGAAAGCACATCAACTCGTCATCGGATGCCATCTCAAACGCGGCCTGCATATTGGCATACAGCCCTCCCAGCTTGTGTCCGGACTCCGCGGTCCGATCGATCACCCGGTGTCGCTTCGCCACTGCCGCCAGCACCTCGCGGGTCTCCGGATCATCGCTCCCATCATCAATGATCGTGAGCCGACATTGGGGTGCGCAGGTCTCGATGGAACTGACGCAGTTTTCCAGATACCGACCACGATTGAACGAAAACACAAAGATATGCATATAACTGCCCATATTCCCATCTCTGTCTTACAGAGAGGCGTCAATTCAGCGCTTGTCTGCAACAAGCCGTCATAAAAAGTTAAGAAGGAAAGCCTATCAAACCTTGAACCAGGTTACTGCAACGGCGGTCCTAAACTGACTAGACTCACCGGATGAGAGCTTTACCGAGAAGGCTTTTCGTCGTACAGCCAAGGATCTGGCCGTTTCACCGCTATTTGAGATCCCTATGACCAAGCGTTTTGTCATTACCGGCTGCGGCCGATCCGGAACCACCTACATCGCCAGGCTGCTCAGTGAACTGGGCTGCCCATGCAATCACGAAGTGTTTTTTACCGGCAGCCGACCGGGGCGCGGCACTGAGCTGATGGCCCGCCTGGGCGCTCGCGAACTGCGCTGGTCGTCACCCACTATCGGTGAAGCTGCCTGGGAAGCCGCCCCCTGGCTGCCCTTGATGCCCGACGATACACATGTGCTGCACCAGCTACGCCACCCCCTGGAGTTTATCCGCTCGCGACAGAAAAAAGGTTGGGTCCACGGACGCTTTCGCAGCCGCCACCTGCCCCATTTCCCGCGCATGAATAAAGCGCGCTTTGCCGCACTGCCCCTCCCGGAGCAGGCTGACTGGCTGGCCAGATTCTGGATCGACTGGAATGCACTGGTTGAAGAGCGAGCGCGAGGAAAGTCCTACCTGCGCTACCGGATCGAGGACTTCGATCTGGCCAAACTGAATGAAATGCTTACCTGGATCCAGTTCCCCCATGACCCGGATACCGTCGAGCAGGTGTTTTCCCAGCTACCGACCAATGTGAACACCCGCGGACAGAAGCGTGACGATATCACCCTAAACCTGCTGCCTGAGGAAACCCGCAGCAATCTGGCCTCCGCTGCCAAGCGTTACGGGTACCACCTGTGAGCCGCAAAAACCTGTACAATTCGCGCGCAGAATTACCGGTATCCTCCGCGGAGAAATAATGAATCAATCCGTCATGAACCTGTCCGTCATCATGACCACCTACAACTCGCCGGAATGGTTAGAGAAAGTACTGTGGGGCTACAGTTGTCAGACTGAGCAGCCACTGGAGGTGATTGTGGCCGACGATGGCTCCGGCCCGGAGACGGGGCAGCTTATCGAGCGCCTGCGCCAGGAGACGGGCCTGGATATTCGTCATATCTGGCAGAAAGACGACGGCTTTCGCAAATGCCGTATTCTCAACAAGGCCATTCTCAGCGCGCGCGGTGATTACCTGGTGTTTACCGATGGCGACTGTATTCCGCGGGCCGACTTTCTCGCCGTGCACAAGCGTCGCGCCGAGCGCGGGTATTTTCTTTCCGGTAGTTACTTCAAGCTGCCCATGAGCACCAGCGAAACCATCAACCGCGACGATATCCTGTCCGGGCGCTGCTTCGATTTCAAATGGCTGTGCAAAAACGGCCTGAACACCCGGCGCAAAACCCTCAAGCTGCGCGCCACACCGCGCTGGGCACCGCTGCTCAACCGCCTCACCCCCACTGCCTGCAACCTGAAGGGCTCCAACGCTTCGGCATGGAAAGAGGACTGCCTCAAGGTCAACGGGTTTGACGAGCGCATGGCCTGGGGTGGCCTCGATCGCGAATTTGGTGTGCGCCTGGAAAATGCTGGTGTCAGACCTCGCCACGTACGTTTCGATGCGATCTGTATTCACCTGGATCACCCCCGCGGCTACGCAGACCCGAAAATCGTCGCGCGTAACAAGGCACTTCGCTTGCGCGTGGCCAAAGAGGGCATCGTCGAAACGCCTCAAGGTATTCGCCAGCTTATCGAGTCCGGCTACCTACCTCAGTAGCTCCCAGCGCACACCAACACACTGTCAACAGAAGCAAATTCAATGAGTGCACCGACAACCAACAAGCACTGGTCCGACCCCATCGTCAGCCGCTTCCTGCGCCTCGCAGCCAGCGGCCTGGTACCGCCTTCACTGTTTCAGAAACCCCTGCCAACAGAGAGTGAACGCGCCGCGCGTACCGGTGTACTGGATATCGAGATTGTCAGCCACTGCTGGCAATACTCGCACTTCCTGATTTACCAGCTGAGCTCACTGGTCCTGTTCCCACCGACCAGGGCCACCGTCACCATGACCGTGTACTACAACCGCGAAGATACCCGCACCGCAGCCGTGCTGGATTTTTTCCGCAGGCAGCAGGTGCCCGGCGTGACCTGGAACTGGTGTGAACTCCCCAAGGAATCCCTGTACCGCCGCGCCATCGGCCGCAATCAGGCTGCCCTTGCCACCAAAGCCGACTGGATCTGGTTTACCGATTGCGACCTGATGTTCCGGGAAAACTGCATCGACCAGCTGGCTGAGCTGCTCCAGGGCCGCAAGGACGCACTGGTTTTCCCAGAACGCGAGCGTATTACCTCGCTGCTGGCGGACGACGACCCGATGCTGAACTTTGACCCTGACAATCTGAGTCTCGCCGACATCGATGACTCCCGCTTTATCGAGCAGACCCGCGACCGCGCCACCGGCCCGCTTCAGATTGCCCACGGTGATATGGCCCGCGCCGGTGGTTACTGTGACTGCCTGCGCTATTACCAGAAGCCCGCTGAACGCTGGTGTAAGGCCCACGAAGACCGAGCTTTCCGCTGGCTGCTGGGCACCCAGGGCACCCCGCTGGCCATCCCCGGTGTCTACCGGATTCGCCATATCAGCAAGGGGCGCTATACCGGCAGTAAGCTGAACACCCAGATCCGCAGCAGCGTGCGGCAGGCCACGGACAAGCACTGAGACACCTCGGTTACGTACACAGCTCGCGCAAAAAAAGCCGGATGCGATCGCACCCGGCTTTTTTTGCGCAGCGCCCCGGGGAAGAGCTGGTTCAGCCTCCTCTTCGCCGCATCAGCAATTCCACTACTTCAATGGTGCGCTCCAAGGCACCGCTATTTTGAGCGGCCACATCCCGCGCGCGCGCACCAGCGGCAATACGCTCATCCCGACTCCCCAACCATTTCCCGACCTCTTCCGCCATCTGCTCGGCATCTTTCACCACTTTCAGTCCACCCACCTCCCGCAGAAGGTCAGACACCATACTGAAGTTATGCAGATGAGGACCAGTAACCACCGGCACCCCCCAGGCAGCGGGTTCAATCATATTGTGGCCGCCCACCGGCACCAGACTGCCCCCCACGAATGCCACATCACAGGCTCCGTAAAAGCGCAGTAACTCCCCCATGGTATCGCCCAGTAAAACCTGGTCCGAGGCCGCCGGCTTCACGCCGTCGCTGCGGCGAACCACATTCAGATCCCGATCCCGGCACAGTCGCGCCACGCCGTCAAACCGTGTGGGGTGACGCGGCACCAATACCAGCAGCAGGTCTGGAAAAGCGCTGCGCAGCTTTTCGTAGGCGTCCAGCACCGCCTCATCTTCACCGGCATGCGTACTCGCTGCCAGCCACACAGGACGGCGCTGGCCGCGCAGATCCTGGCGCCCGGGCTCTCGCCATTGATGCGACAGGGCCTGAGCCTCACTCACCAGGCCCGAGCCGATCTGCAGGTCGAACTTGATATTCCCCACGGTCAGCACGCGTTTTGCTGGCACGCCAAGGGTAATAAAGCGCTCCGCGTCTGCCGGATACTGAGCCACCACCCGGGTAACATGCCCGAGCATTTCCTGACTCAGGCTGGCGAACCGACCGTAGCCGCGCGCGGATTTCGCACTCAGGCGACCGTTCACCAACGCCACCGGCATATCCCGCTTGGCGCACAGCGCCAGCAGGTTCGGCCAGAGCTCCGTCTCCATGCTGACCAGCATATTGGGGCGCAATGCATCGAGAAATGGCGAAAGGCACTCAGGTAGATCGAATGGCAGGTAGTAATGCAGCAGCCGGCCATTGAGGATCGGGTCGAGGGCATCGTGCACCCGCTGTGATCCGGTGGGCGTGGTGGTGGTCACCAGCCATTGCCAGTGATGATGACGTGCCGCCAGCTCCTCGATCAGCGGGATTGCCGCCAGGGTCTCACCCACGGAGACCGAGTGAATCCAGATCAGTGGTGCCCGGCTCGCCCGATCCGGTACCACCCCGAAGCGCTCGCGCCAGCGTCGCCGCGCCCCCGGGCGTGAAGGCACCAGGCCAAAACGCTCGCTCCAGCGCTTGCGATAGGCGGGATCCGCACGTCCGCGCCACCATAGGTGCAATAACATCAGCGGCAGGGCGAGGCGGAAAAACCAGGTGTACAGAAAACGCATCAGGTCAATATCGAAGTTCGGCGACACAGCGCCATGGGGTGTGCAATTGGATTCTTTTCAGGGCACTATTCTACCCCAATATCTACCCCAATCTCGCGCCATGCTGGTGCAACCCCGCTCGGGACTGTGAACTCCCGTCGCGCCGCCTATCAGACCACGGAGTCAACGTTGAAAGTAGTCCAGCTATTACCCGCTCTCAATTCCGGTGGCGTCGAGCGGGGTACCCTGGACCACGCGCGGGCACTGGTACAGGCGGGGCATGAGTCCATCGTGATATCCAGCGGTGGCCGCTTGGTAGAACAGCTGGAGCGCGAGGGCAGCCGGCATATCACCCTGCCAATTCATCAAAAATCCCTGTTCAGCCTGCGGCAAGTGCGGCCGCTTCGCTCGGTGCTCCGCGAGCTGCAGGCCGACATCCTGCATGTGCGCTCACGCATGCCTGCCTGGCTTACCTACCTGGCCTGGAAAAAGTTGCCGCTGGACACCCGCCCGCGCCTGGTGAGTACCGCCCACGGCCTGTACTCCATCAATCGCTACAGTGCGATCATGGCGCGCGCTGAACAGGTGATCGCCATATCTGAATGTGTGAACGATTATTTAAAGCACAACTATTCATCCGCACTGCAAACCGAGCCGGAGGTCATCTATCGCGGTGTCGACACTGATGAATTCTCACTGGATATTCCTCCTCCAGCCGACTGGCTTGAGAAGACACTCAGTGAATTTCCACAGCTGCGCGATCGCCGCTGGCTACTGTTACCCGGGCGCCTGACCCGCTGGAAAGGCCAGCAGGACTTTATCCAAATGGTTGCGAGACTGACCAAGGATCACGCCGATATCCAGGGCGTGATTATCGGCGCAGCGGAAAAGAACAAGCAGCATTTCGCTGACGAGCTGCAAGCACAGGCGGCACGCGCCGGGATTGCCGATCGCATCACTTTTACCGGCCACCGCAGCGATATACGCGAGTGGTACCGCCACGCAACCCTGGTGTACAACCTGTCGAAAAAGCCCGAGCCCTTCGGGCGCACGGTGATCGAAGCCGTGGCGATGGGAACACCGGTGATTGGGTATGGCATTGGCGGGCCGGCGGAATCGCTGCGTATCTGCTACCCACAGGGACTGATACAGAACGGCGACCCCGACCAACTGCTTTCACGTACACGGGAGCTGCTTGCAGCGGCTCCGTCACCGACGCTCAGTCCAGAGTTTACTCTGCACGCCCAGGCGCAAAAAACAATCGCGCTATACCAGAAGCTGCTCACCCAGAAAGAACGAGAGAACACTGCCCGTTGATCGACCTTAGTAACTGTAAGCCTTTCGCAAAAGGAGGCAATCGCAACTGTTTCCGCCACCCCGACTTTCCGGACCGCTGTGTCAAAGTCATGCTGCCGGGCCGGCTTGCGGAACTCCGTGCTCGCGCGCCCTGGTATAAATCCCTGGTGCGAGACAGCCACTTTGATGACAACGCCCGCGAGCTGGCGGGGTATCAACAAAAAGCGCTAAGACATGCGGGACCTGACAGCGCAGTCTGGCAGCACCTCCCCCGCTACTACGGAATCCATGAGACTTCCCTTGGCCCCGGCTCTGTCTCAGAACTGTTCACGGACCAACAGGGGACCCCCGCACCCACGCTGGAAAATTACCTGCAGGATCACGGCCTTGATGGGAGAATCGAAAAAGCGTTGCAACAATTTTCGGACTGGCTGCGAGCGACCGGCGTACTCACCAAAAACCTGTTGCCACACAATTTCGTAGTGATTCCAAAATCTGGGAACTTATCTCTTTACCTGATCGACGGCCTGGGGAGTGCCGCCGCTCTGCCATTGTCCGAACACTTTGAAGTTTCTCGTCAGCGGTATATCAGTCGACGTATTGAGCGCATGTGGAAACGCATTCACTGGGAATTATCAGATCGAAGCATTCCCTGGAAAATCGCGGAGAAATTGTAGCCTCCGATGAAGTGATACTCGGCAACGGCTCACTTACAGGCCGCCTCAGAAGACAGGTATACAGACCAGGTGGCGCGCGCCATTGCATCTACTGTCAGTTGCTCCCGGGCATACTGAAATACTGGCGAGAAGACTTCCTGCAACTCTTGACTATTACCCAGAGCTTTTTCCAGCAAGGCGGTAATCGCGTCGACGGAGACGCTTTCGGCAATAAAAGCGTGCGGCAATAACTCCCGATTACTGCCCACATCCGTGGAAACAACCGGACATCGATTCAGCAATGCCTCGACCACGGTATAAGGGGCGCCCTCCTTGTGAGATGACACCACCATAAATTCAGCAGCCTGCATCCAGGCATTGACATCACTGGAATACCCCACAAAGCGCACGCTGTCGGCGAGTTGTAGGTCTTTCGCCAGACACTCCAGCTGCTGCCGATCAGGCCCGTCGCCCACCAGATACAAGCGGGTATTCTCCGGCCGCACCCGTGCCCAAGCACGCAACAGCAGGTCTATCCCTTTTGCCGGCACCAGGCGGGCTACCGCGAGCACGGCCCTCACGCCTTGTTCACATGCCTGAGGCCGCGGCAATCCCGCTTCCGGTGTATGGGTACCATTGGGTATCACGCTCCACCGGAGCCTAGAACTGGCAATGGCTTTTCGGCTCACAGCGATACGCAGTGGGAATTGGGCCGCTATCCGGTCTTTGGGGTGCGTGATATTGTGGCGCGTGATCACCTTGCGGCCGGGAATCCACCGCCGCAACATGGCCATTACCCCGGCGGCTTTGCCCCCGTGACCGTGCAGCACATCAAATTCACGTTGCCGGCATATCCCTATCAGGCTGACTAGCAATACTGGGTGCCGGCGGCTGCGATCGGTATCCAGTGGAATAAACTGTACCCCGATGGGGCACTGTCTCTGGTATCGCGGATGGGCAATAATCGACACTTTCACGCCCTGACGGTCAGCCTGCCAAGCAGCCAACTCCATCACGTGCTTCTCCAGACCACCAAACTCACTGCTCATAAACAGGTGGCAGACGGTGCGCGGAGGTTGCTCTGTCATTGAGAAAAATCCAGGTTACAGCGGCGGAGTAACGCGCTCGCTATCTGTCGATATTGGTTGAGAGGCTCTCGCCGGATAACAGGGGACTTTGCGGCATCGTCGAGACTGGTGGTCACCAGGCCGAGGTCCACAAGGCGCTGCACCGCCGAATAAACCTTGTTCTTGCGGTGACGCGATGGGAGGTTGAGTATCCCTACTTGCGCGCCACTCTGCAGTGCTTCAAACACCATGGAGATGCTGTCCCGCGTAACCCACACCTGTTCCACAGAAGCCAACTGCTGTTCCAGCCAGCCCGGCTCACACTCACTCCAGGAAACCACATTGAACTCAGGCTGCGCCAACCGCAACAGCGAGGAATCCGGCGAGCGACGACTATCGGCAAGGGTCCAGCGCACAGAACTTGCCGCGAGCTGGTTGATATCCCGCTCCAGCGCCACACAATCCCAGGCAAAGTGCCGACTTGGCCCTCCCAGTAGAATAAGCCCGGTATTCGGTTGCGCCGGGGCCTTCGGCAGTGGACCGGTCAGTGCGCCCAATGTAGTCAGGACGTTCGGCAAAGGTGGTGGGCGGTCGTGCTCGGGGATTACCGCAAAGTCAAACAGGCTAACAGGTAAACTGGGCTTCATCAGCACTACGCTGCGGCCACCAAAGCTCCGTCGCGCTGCGATCATTGGCAAGTGGCACCGGTGACCAGCTCCAATAATGAAGTTGGGCAGCCCGAGCTCCGTCGCTCCCGCTACCTCCAACGCCCGGCGTAGGGCTCCAGGCCGCCACTGATGTAACTGCTCGCAGCTAACATCGCATGACTGCACACCGTCAGAACCCACCAATTCACTCACTCCGTGAAGCAGTGCCGCACTCTGTTTCTCGTGCGCCCGGTTACCGTCGAGAAATCGCCAGATAGTTAGCAAGACGTCAGCCTCATTCGAGCTCTCTGCCGAGACCGAGGGAAGCGGCAGTCATTGGGTGTACAGGTAGCAGTCAGGCCGAAATGCTACCCCAGGGTGCAGGTGAAAATACAGTTTTCCCCATCCGCATCACCTATGGCGGTACGCCGCCTCCACCAATTGAACACCGCTTTCACAGCAGTATAATGCTGCACAACAACCCGTCTGGGCCACAGCGCCCGGCCTGCCGCCTTGCCTGGTTTTGCTTTTCCTATGCGCATTCTTCATATCGACCACCACCAGTACCGCAAGTACGGCCACTTACGGGTCAGCTGGGCGCGGAAGCTTTACACCGGACTGATCCGTGCGGGATACAATGTGCTCGCATTCAGTGACCGCGACGTCGCAAAATTTGAAGCGCCACTGGGTATCCGCGACCTCGGTAGAAAAAAAACCAACATACGCCTAATGCAGACTGTGGATGCATTTCAACCCGAGCTGATCATCTTTGGCCATTGTGACCTGATCGATAACGCGACCTTTCTTGAGATACGCCGCAGACACCCGGATATCATCCTCGCGGGGTGCAACAACGACCCGCTGTTTGTGCCCCGCAACGCCACCAATATCCAATCGCGCTGCGCCGTCGCCGACGCCATGTTTGTGTCCACAGGCATCAGGGACCTAGCACCATTCAGCGGTATTCGGGCAAAACTGTGGCATATGCCGAACCCCGTTGATCCCAGCGAGGAAACCGCTGATGTCAGCAACCTCGCAGGCACTGATCCCACCTTGCAGGCAGATTTGCTTTTTTGCAGCAAATCGGAAAGTCACACCGAGCGTGGAAAGCTGGTTTCCAGATTGAAAACGGCCCTCCCAGGCGATTTCCGTTTCCATACCCCCGGAATGTTCGGTCAGCCGACCCTTTGGGGGCGAGATTACGAACGCAAACTCGCCACTAGCAAAATGGGATTGAATCTCAATCGGCAGGAAGGCTATCAGTGGTACTCTTCCGCGCGTATCGCTCAGATGGCCGGCAATGGCTTGTTGATTCTTACGCACAAAGCCGCCGAGTTTGATGACTTTATGCCGAGCGAGACCCTCGCCTACTTTGACGGCGAAGATACCTTACTCGACCAACTAACCGAATTTCACCATGACGACGCCAAGCGTCGCCATTGGGCGGGCAGATGCAGAGATTTCTTTCATCGGGAAATAAACAACACCCTGTATGCTCAGTACATTGTCGAGGCAGCTACAGGAGCCCGGTTCAGCCACGACTACGTCTGGGCGCAGTAATCCCGTGAAGCAGCACCATTGACACGCTTCACCGCTAAAATTGTATTTTTTGCCGCTGCGCCGCTAATGCTTTGCGTAAGCAGATATCCTTGAAACTGGAGACAGAAGAATGAATGTTACCGTTTTTGGTACCGGCTACGTTGGCCTGGTACAGGCGGCCGTACTGGCAGAGGCAGGCCATCGAGTGGCCTGCATTGATATTGACGAAGACAAGATCGAACGCCTGAAGCAGGGCCACATCCCCATTTTCGAACCGGGACTGGCGCCACTGGTCAAACGCAACAACGAATCTGGCAACCTTAGTTTCTCCACCAGCGCCGCAGACGGTGTAGCGCACGGCGATCTTATTTTTATCGCGGTCGGCACCCCACCAGACGAAGACGGCTCTGCGGATCTGCGCTATGTACTTACTGTGGCCCGCACTATTGCCGAACACATGGACGGCAAGAAGTACATCATCAATAAATCCACGGTACCGGTGGGCACTGCGGACAAAGTGCGCGAAGAGGTGACTCGCACTCTGAAAGAGCGCAACGCACTCAATCTCGAGTTCGATGTAATCTCAAACCCAGAGTTTCTCAAGGAAGGATCTGCGGTAGCGGACTGCATGAAGCCGGACCGTATTATTATCGGCACCTCAGAGAATGCCTCAGAACAGAAGATGCGTCAGCTATACGCACCATTTAATCGCAACCACGACAAGGTGATTGTGATGGATGTGCGCAGTGCGGAACTGGCCAAGTATGCCGCCAACTGTATGCTCGCCACCAAGATCAGCTTTATGAATGAAATGGCGGTGATTGCTGACCGTGTGGGCGCGGATATCGAAGCTGTCCGCCAGGGTATCGGCTCCGACCCTCGCATCGGCTATCACTTTATCTACCCGGGTATCGGCTACGGGGGCTCCTGCTTCCCGAAGGACGTTCAGGCCCTGAAGACTACTGCCGCGCAGCTGGGCATTGAGCCCAAGGTCCTGAATGCGGTCGAAGAGCGCAATCACAGCCAGAAACACTATCTGCTGGACAAGATCGTGCAGCGATATGGCAACGACCTTTCCGGGAAAACCTTTGCCCTGTGGGGGCTGGCATTCAAGCCCAATACCGACGACATGCGCGAAGCCCCTGCGCGGGTGCTGATGGAAGAGCTCTGGCAGCGCGGTGCGCGTGTCCAGGCGTTCGACCCGGAGGCGATGGAAGAGTGCCAGAGAATCTACGGTGCCCGTCCGGACCTGCAGCTGTGTGGAACCAAGGAAAGTGCTCTTGCCAATGCCGAAGCGCTGATCATTGCAACTGAGTGGCAGCAGTTCAAAGCGATTGACGTGGGTGCAGTGACCTCCGGCCTGATAAGCCCTGTCATTTTCGACGGCCGCAATCTGTACGACCCGCTACAGGTCGCAGAATCGGGAATTGAGTATCATTGCGTGGGCAGGCCAGAAATAAACGGCAACATAAACGGTTAGATGGCTGAGCGTGTGCTCAGCTGTGCGTGCGGTAGAAATCCGATCGGGCTCCCATGGAGCCGGTCACGATGCCTGCTGAGCGACAAACCTTCAACCAACTGCGGTAGGCGTCATCCCGGCGGCCACCCAGTTGGAGAAAGGGAATTTTGATAAATGCCGCCAGCAACTGAAAAAAGCCCGAGAGGAGAATACGCAGCCGGCCGCGACCACAGGCCATTTTTTGAACAGCCTGAGTGGTGCCCGCCGAGTACTTGCGCCGCGACTGCCAGCGCACACTCACCCGTTCCCGCGGAATCACTTCGTACACCACGGCTTCCGCACAGAACACGATCTCAATACCCCTCTTCACCACTTCGGTAAAGAAAAGGGTGTCCTCCCCCCCGGCAAACGGGCGGGACTCATCAAATCGCAACCCCAGATCCTGAGTGACCGCTATCGGAATCAGTACATTGTTTGTCGCACAGTACTGCCGCCGCGTTCCTGTGATATAACAATTCCGCTCGTAGAATTCAGCCATTACGGGTGAGGTACCATCCGGTACCCGAGCGCACACACGGCCGCTTACCACACAATTCCCACCCAATTTGAAGGCGCAGCTAACGAGATTCACCAGCCAGGACCGCTCCACCCACTCATCATCATCGATAAACACCAGATAACGGGCTCCGTGCCTATGGGCCTCCTCGATCGCGCGATTGCGAGCACATGGAATACCCCGCCGGGCCTCGCAGTAATACCGCAGCCTCAACGGGAAACTATTGCACAGGCTGGATATCAGAGATTCGGCGCTACCGTTCGGGTCGTTATCAACAATGGAGATCTGGGTTTCCAGAGTATCCGGCAGCGCCATTTGAGACAGACTACTGAGCACATGCTCAAGTTGCCGAGGGCGCCGATAGGTACAAATGGCGATATCGAGTATCGGATTGGACAACTAAAACTCCCGGCCAGACGGCCAAACCTCACAGATCTGAGCCGGAGCCTAACCGCCGCCCAGGAGGAAGTCCAACATACACAGCTCCCGTTAAGTTGCGTCGGCCAGAAAATTACTAAAAGGTTACCAGGGCAGTATTGAAGCCCTCCCCCACGGCAGTATAATTTCGACCCATTATAAAATGGCCGGGCCCCAGACTCCGCCAGTAAACTCCACCTCAATCGGTGACCAGATGTTCGGAACAAGCAGTACCCCTTCAGTCCCCAACAACCCGACGAACATGCTGTTCCGACAAGAAGATTCCCGCTGGCTGTCGTCACTTGTCACATTTGCCGGCGCCGCCCTGATCCTGATCCTCTGTGCATACTACTTCGCCCCCAAGATTGCGCGGGTGCAAACCGCCTTCTACATAACACTGCTCCCCACAACCCTGCTCTTGTTATGTTGGCGGCGAAACTTCCAATTCCTCTGGTCCTGGCAGTTCGCTACTTTCATGTTGCCGCCGTTGCTACTGGCTCTATCAACACTATGGGCGGATAAGACACAAGCCGATGTTTTCCGTGAGCCGGGATACTACTTTAAGCTGGTTGCCTATTTGGCCCTTTTCTATTGCTGCCTCTACTTTGTACTGGAGCAGAAGGGCGAGGCCGCCCTTGAGCGTTGGCTGTTATGGCTGATCCCCGTTGGCCTGGTTTCCGCCATCGCCTCACTGATCATGTATGGGCAAGACGGAGGCTTTACTGACTTCCGCCGAATTGGCGGCATTTCTCTTGAGGGCGACATCGACAAGACGGGAATGCTCTACGGCTTTCACGCACTCTTTTGTTGCTATGGTCTTACGCTTACATCACGTAAATGGCGACTGATTTCAGCGGCCGCACTATTCGCCAGCTGTACCTATATCTTCTTTTCCCAAACCAAAATACCGATCGTCATGGCGATCCTGGCACTGCTGTTCGCGGTCTGTACCCTTGGCAGCAAAGCCGCCAAGGGGATTCTTGTTCTGGTAATCATCGCCGCCGTGCCACTGGGCTACCAACTGATGTTCGGCGAGCTTCCCCTTCTGCAAAGAAGTAACGCCTACTCTATCCGTCTTGAACTCTGGAGCAAGGCGCTGGAAGGCTTCGCACAGTCGCCATGGATCGGTAATGGCCTATCCCACAAGGTATTCCTCGATCTCCACACGACATTACCACACCCGCATAATTACCTGGTGGATATTGCGCGCTTCTGTGGGGTGCTCGGTCTGAGCGCCTTCCTATGGCAATTGGCAGCAGTGGGCCTGACAGTCCTGAAAAACTATCGGCAGATTGACTGGCTGAAAGCGGTATACATTGGTTGGTTCGGTTTCGGCGTACTGGCCATGCTGGTGTATGCCCAGCAACCGCTCACCAAACCGAACTACATGTGGTTTTTCTACTGGATACCGCTTGCCGTACTGTTGGTACTGAGCCAGCTGCGCAATACTCAAAAGTAACAACCTAGGGGGCGGGAGGTGCGATGCCTTTTCAGCAGAATCAGATGAGCAGTACGGCACAAAATTTGTGCCGAAACGCCCCGCCTCAATGTTACGGCACTTCGTTTAAAAACCGATACAAATCGTAGCTCTCAAATACCGCGCGGATTTTACAGTCATTGCCCCCCCTGGAGCGCCAGTTCTCCTGCTGCAGCGCCACTTCTTGAGACCCGTCCACCGTCAAAAAGCGCCCGGACCAGTCCCGGGTATCGGGCAATCTCGCGCAGGGCGTACCCTGCAGTAGACTCATGGCCTTCAGCCATACATCGTCCGCACCGGGGCACAACGTGAGGAATTTGTCCTTGGCGAAAGCGTCGTCGTGCAACGAGCCGGGAAAATACAGCACACCACCGACACCGGTCGGAAATACCAACGGTGAAGACTCGCCGTCGCAATTCTGCCAGCGCCAGTCAGCATACCAGTCGCTGTAGGGTTTCAGCTTGCCGCGCTTATCCAGCTGCATCAGGTGGGCACGATGGCAGTGGATCCAGGTCGGGTTGCGAAGCCATGCGCGGTATAGCTGATCGATCATGTCCGGAGGGTACAGGGTATCGTCGTCGACGGTGATGATCAGGCTGTCCGGATATTTTTCAAACGCGTAGAAATACTTGGTATAGGGGCCGAGGTCCTCGACATAGAAAATCTGCAGCCCGCGCTTCTGCTGACGTATCAGACTCTCGGGTAACTGTCCCTCCGGGAACTGTTCTCGAGACAACCACAGTACCACCACATCCGGTTTCAGCCACTGCTGAAACACGCTTTCCACCGCGTACACCACATTATGGATGCGACGATCGAATGAGGTGAGAGACACAACGATGCTGTGCTCTTTATCGTTTCCGACCCCCATATCACTACAACCAAGCACCTGCTGCTGTAACAGCTGCACCCGGAGCACGGACTCCAACTTGCGGTTATTCACCCGGTCGTGCTTGCGAAGCCGCCCTTTCAACAGACTAGAAAACATACGTTCTGTCCCACACAGCCAATTTCTCTCTCCCGAAACACCTCTCTTTCGATACGCAATATTGTATGGGTAAAGCGAAGACGACTCTATGAAACAGCAATCAGCCGGAAAACGCACAAAAAAAGGGCGGATCCCCGAAGGGTATCCGCCCTTTTTCCGTTGCCGCCGAGCTAAAAATCAGGCCGACGCGGCTACCGCCTCACAGGTCTCATGTACATCACTGAGCCAACCCATATGTGCCTGACTCCTGCCCTGTACCGCATCGAAATACATCTGTTGCAGGCGCTTGGTGACCGGACCGCGACGGCCCGAACCGATGGTGCGGCCATCCAGCATGCGGATCGGCAGGACTTCTGCGGCGGTGCCGGTGAAGAAGGCTTCGTCGGCAATATACACCTCGTCGCGGGTGATGCGCTTTTCCTTCACCTGGTAGCCACACTCGTCTGCTAGCTGTATCACCGACGCGCGGGTAATGCCATCCAGACAGGAGGTCAGTTCCGGGGTGTATATGACCCCATCGCTGACCAGGAAGAAGTTCTCGCCACTGCCCTCGGCCACATATCCTTCCGGGTCCAGCAGCAGGGCTTCTTCACAGCCATTGCGGATGGCTTCCTGCAGGGCCAGCATAGAGTTGATGTAATTGCCATTGGCTTTGGCCTTACACATGGCAATATTTACATGGTGGCGGGTATAGGAAGAGGTATTGACCTTGATCCCCAGCTCGCGGGCCTCCGGGGTCATGTAGCTCGGCCACTCCCAGGCGGCAACAATCACATGGGTCTGCAGGGAATCCGCGCGCAGTCCCATGCCCTCAGATCCGTAAAACACCATCGGGCGCAGGTAGGCCTCCTTTAGGCCGTTCTCTCGCACCACCAGACGTTGCGCTTCGTTGAGCTGTTCTTCGTCAAACGGCATGGGCATGTTCATGATCTTGGCGGAACGGAACAGGCGGCGGGTGTGTTCGTTCAGACGGAAGATGCTGGTGCCGCCATCGGCGGTTTCGTAGGCGCGCACACCTTCGAAAACACCCATTCCATAGTGAAGGGTGTGGGTAAGCACATGAACCCGGGCATCGCGCCAGGGAACCAGCTCACCATCAAACCAGATAACGCCGTCTCGATCGGCAAAAGACATGGGGATCTCCTACAAAATTCTATTACGCACTCTGTAGGAGTTCAGGCCTGGGGGAGGATGGTCGAGCCCTGAAAAGGGATGATCGAATCAGTTCGCCAGCAGGCTGGCTCCTACAGCACAGAACCAGGTGAAAAACAGTTTAAGCGGGCAGCGGGAATGGCGAGGCACAGAAATCCCTTAAAAGGGAATTCAGCCCAACATCTGCTGCCAAGTTGTTTCAACGGTCTTTCTTTCCGCTTCGAATTGGTCACCGGATACAACCCCCGGCAGCTGTTGTAATGCCAGGCGATGACCTTCTGATCGGTAGGCTTTGTAGGCGTCGATCAAATGCGCGGCTTGGTGGGCCGGCATCAGGCCCGCCTCGGAGAGGCTTTCAAGTATGCGGATATTATCGGTATACCGCACGATCGAAGGGGCGCCTTGCGCCCAGGCCAATGCGGCATATTGAACCATAAATTCAATATCGACAATACCGCCTGGGCCGTGCTTGAGATCGAATTGTCGATCATTGCTCTTATCGAGGTGTGCACGCATCTTATTGCGCATTTCCACCACCTCTTTACGCAATTTCTGTTCATCCCGCACCTCGCACAACAACCTGGTGCGCAGATCTTCGAACGCCAATCCGAGGCGCTGACTGCCAGCAACCGGGCGCGCGCGCACCAGTGCCTGGTGTTCCCAGGTCCAGGCGCTCTCGCGCTGGTATTTTTCAAACGCAGAAAGTGACGTCACCAGCAGGCCGGAATTCCCCGAGGGCCGCAGGCGGGTATCCACTTCGTACAATGGGCCGCTGAGCGTACGGGTCTGCAGGATATGGATCAGGCGCTGCGCCAGGCGGGTGTAAAAACTTTGCGCGTCCAGCGACCGTTCGCCGCTGGTATAGCCGGCGCTGTCGGCGTCGTGTACAAACACGATATCCAGATCGGAGCCGTGCCCGAGCTCCAGGCCACCGAGCTTGCCGTAGGCGACGATGGAAAACCGCATATCCTCTGCGCTGGCGTCCTTGGGCTCGCCGTGCTTTTCCACCACCTGCTGCCAGGCGAGGGTCAGCGACTGCTGCAGTATGGCTTCCGCAAGCCAGGTCAGGGAGTCACTCACCTTCATCAGTGGCAGCGCGCCGGTCACTTCCTGGGCGGCAATACGCAGGCTCTGGCCCTGCTTGAAATGGCGCAGGGCTTCCATCTGCGCTTCTAGGTCGTCTTCATCCACCCGCAGCATATGCTGGCGCAGATCGTCGGCGATATCCGCTGCGGTGGAGGGCTGCAGCAGACGACGCTGGTCAAGCATTTCATCCAGCAGAATGGGATGACGCGCGAGCAGATCGGCGATCCACGGGGAGGCACTGCACAGGCGCAGCAGCTGGTTCAGTACCGGCGGATTTTCGTTGATCAGGACAAGATACGCACTGCGACGCAGAATCGAGCGCAACAAAGGCAGCACCCGCCCCAGCGCAAGTAAAGGCTCACTCACCTCGGAAGCTGCAGCCAGCAACAACGGCATTGTCTGATCCAGACGCTGACGACCCGTGGCAGGCAACGCGGCAACGATGCGATCACCATGCAGACTGGAAAGCGCTTCCAAGGCTTTGGCGGCAGGCTGGAAGCCGGCGTTATGCAACTGCTCAAGCCAGCTGTCGCGATCGTCGGCGCGTTCACACCCCGCCCAGAGAAATTCCCACTGGTCAGAGTCGGTTATCTCGCTGCTTTCTTCCGGCGGCGCGATCACCTCGTCGAACTCACGCTCGATGGCCGCGCGGGCCTGCACCAGTGCATTTTCCAATGTTGCCCAGCTGTCGTAACCGAGCGCGAAGGCCAACTGCTCACGGCGCTCAATTTCTGGCGGCAGCGTCTGGGTCTGGTGATCCTTTTCCGCCTGCAGTCCATGCTCGACCCGACGCAGCAATAAATAGGCATCGCGCAGTTCGGCCGCAGCACCTTCCGGTAAATGACCGCCCTCCTCCAGCAAAGGCAGCACCTTCAGAATATTACGCACCCGCAGATCCGGCTCGCGCCCACCGCGAATCAGTTGAAATGCCTGGGCGATAAATTCCACTTCGCGAATACCACCGCGACCCAGCTTGATATTGTCGATCAGACCGCGGGCGCGCACCTGGCGCTGAATCAGGGTTTTCATCTCCCGCAGGGCGTCGATTACACTGAAATCGATATAGCGGCGATAGGTAAACGGCCGCAGCAATTCCATCAGCTCCTCCGCCGCCTCTGCCGCGCTCGCTCCACTCATCGCCACCGGGCGTGCCTTGATCATGGCGTAGCGTTCCCACTCCCGCCCCTGGGTCTGGTAATAGTCTTCCAGTGCCGCGTAATGGCTCACCAACGGGCCGCTGTCACCGTAGGGACGCAGGCGCATATCCACGCGGAACACAAAACCGTCAGCGGTAACCGCATCGAGGGACTTGATCAGCCGCTGGCCCAGGCGCTGGAACCAGGCCTGGTTTTCCAATGGCTTCTCGCCATCTGATTGACCGGGCTTCGGGTAGGCAAAAATCAGATCAATATCGGAGGAAAGATTCAGCTCCCGCGCCCCCAGCTTACCCATCCCCAACACCACCATCGGCTGGATATCCCCATCGCGGCTGCGCGGTTCACCGTGGCGCGCCACCATCTTTTCCCGGTGCCAGTCGACCGCCGTCTGAATGCACACTTCCGCCAACCGGGTCAATCGCGCACAGGTGGTGGGGATATCCCACTGACCGGCAAAATCCCGATAGATCACCTCGGTATTCACCCGGTTGCGCAGATCCCGCAGCGCCTTCTCCAACTGCTCCTCAGTTTCGATTTCCTCCAGATCCGGCGCCACCAGCCCGCAGTCCTCTTCGCGCAGAAAGCTCGCAAGCCACCAAGGGTGCCGGCTGCACTGCTGCACAAAGAAATCCGATCCCACAAAAACGCGCGCCAGCGCCGGACTCCGGTGCTCATCAAGCAGAGCTTCCACTTCCGCCACAACTTCCGCCCCAGCAGTGGCGCACCAACCCTCCCACCGCTTGGCGAATATCGCCTGATGCTGTGGCGGGCAGAAATCCATCATTGACATGGGTAACTCCATCTATAACCGGTATCGCGGAATCAGAACACTCAAAACGAAAGTGTACACCGGCAGTCACCGGATTCCTCACTAACGCACGGCTATCAGCCTTGAACTTTCCCCGGCAGGCCCTATCTAACTCAGGCTTAACATTCAACTAACCAGGATCCACTGAGCGCGATCTTTCGTCTGAACCTTGTTTTTATTGCGGGCAGCCCCGTTTTACGAGCATGACTATTTCGACTGATTACACAAATCATCACAGTCCCCTGACCGCGGCAACCCGTCGCCGTGCCATGCGATGCGTCCCCATCTACCTGCCTATCTCGCGTCCACCGCCGTAATCACTCTCGAATAGATACCAAATCACTTCGCGCGAAGGCGTCGATTAAAAAACCAAAGCGTTACCACCACCCCCTGACAACCAAACCAAAAGGAGGACAAGGTGCTGGAAGTCACCCACCTCAGCCGTTACTACGACGACTTCAAAGCCGTCGACAGTGTCAGTTTCAAGATCGGGAAAGGCGAAATTGTCGGCCTGCTCGGCCACAACGGCGCCGGCAAAACCACCATCATGAAAATGCTCTCCGGCTACCTGGAACCAGATAGCGGCAGCGTCACCATCGATGGCATATCAATGGCCGACAAGCCCAAAACCCTGCAGCGGCAACTGGGCTATCTGCCGGAAAACCTGCCCGTATACGGTGAAATGACCGTCGCCGACTACCTCGATTACGCCGCCTCTCTCAAAGGCCTGGACGGCAACGACAAAGTCAGCGAAATCCGCCGCGCCGTCAAAGCCACCCAGTTGGGTGACAAACTCAACGCACGTATTCACACCCTTTCACGCGGCTACAAGCAACGGGTCGGCGTCGCCCAGGCCATATTAGGCCGACCACGCCTGCTGATTCTGGATGAGCCCACCAACGGCCTCGACCCCACCCAGACCCGGCAGATGCGCGCGCTGATCAAAGAAATCGCCTGCGAAGCCACCGTCATCCTCTCCACCCACATCATGCAGGAAGTGGAAGCCCTGTGTGACCGGGTGCTGATCATCCACGGCGGCCGCCTCGCAGTGGACGAAAAGCTCGAGCGCCTGCGCAACGCCAACAGCATCTGGCTGGAAACCTCCGCCACCGATGCCCGCGAAATACTCGGCCGACTCGGCGAAGACGAAGGTATCGCAGCCATCGAGCCCATGGGTAAAGCGGGGCACTTCCGCATCCCCCTCACCGAAGGCACCAATATACGCAGTATCAGTGCCGTCATTGCACGCACCCTGATCGCCGCCGGTGGGGAGCTGTACCGCCTGCAACCGGAGCAGCGGGATCTGGAAAGCCTGTTCCGTCAGGTCAACGAAAACAACAAAGAAAATCACAAGGAAAAAAACACGGAGGCACTGGAAAATGCGGCCTGAATCATCACCTCCCATCAATGGTAAACGACTGATCCAGCGCGTGGCCGGCAAAGAGCTCACGCTGTTTTTCGCCTCGCCGGTGGCCTACCTGTTCCTCGCCACCTTTGCCGCGGTGAGCCTGTTCGTATTTTTCTGGGGCGAAGCATTTTTTGCCCGCAACATCGCCGACGTGCGCCCGCTGTTCGAGTGGATGCCGCTGCTACTGATCTTCCTCACCAGCGCGCTCACCATGCGCCTGTGGAGCGACGAGCGCGGCAAGGGCACCCTCGAGCATATCCTCACCCAGCCCGCGCCCCTGTGGCAATTTGTGATGGGCAAGTTTGTCGCCTGCCTGGCACTGCTCGGGATCGCCCTGGCCATCACCCTGCCGCTACCGGTGACCGTGGCCATCATTGGCGATCTCGACTGGGGCCCGGTGTGGGCAGGCTACCTGGCGACCTTCCTGCTGGGTGCGGCCTACCTGAGTATCGGCCTGTTTGTCTCCGCCCGCGCCAGTAATCAGATCGTCAGCCTGATTGTCGCCTCTGCACTCTGCGGCCTGTTCTACCTGGTAGGCACACCGCTGCTCACCGACTTTTTCGGCAACACCGTCGGCGAATGGCTGCGCAACCTGAGCACCGGTGCGCGCTTTGATGCCATTACCCGCGGCGTACTCGACCTGCCGGACCTCTACTATTACCTGAGCCTGTGCGCGGTATTCCTGGCATTGAATACACTGGTGCTGGAGCGCGAACGCTGGGCCAATGGCGGCGACCGCAAACACCGCCAAGCCTGGCACACGGTCACCGCCCTGCTGGTGGTGAACGCCCTGGGCGCCAATTTATGGCTGGGTCAGCTCAAGTCCCTGCGCACCGATGTGACCGAAGGCAATCTGTACTCCATTTCCCCGGCCACCGAGCAATACCTCAATCAGCTACAGGAGCCCCTGCTGATCCGCGGCTATTTCAGCGGCAAAACCCACCCACTGCTGGCGCCGCTGGTGCCGCAGATGCGCGACCTGCTGCGGGAATACGAAGTGGCGGGTAACGGTCGGGTACGGGTGGAAATCATCGATCCCACTCAGGAGCCAGAACTGGAAGAAGAGGCCAACCGTAAATACGGTATCGCGCCCGTCCCCTTCCAGGTGGCAGACCGCTACCAGGCGTCCATCGTCAGTTCTTACTTCGATGTACTGGTGCAGTACGGCGACGAGTACGAAGTGCTGGGTTTCCGCGACCTGATCGAGGTGAACGCGGAGCGGGAAACCGACGTGGACGTACAACTGCGCAACCCGGAGTACGACCTGACCCGCGCGGTGAAGAAAGTACTGCAGAGCTACCAGAGCGAGGGCAATCTGTTCGACACGGTACAGGGCAAACTGGCGTTTACCGCCTACGTCTCCGCCGACGAGCAATTACCGGAGCAGCTGGCGGAGTTCAAACAGTCCATCCGCGAAAGCGTGGAAAAAATACAGGGAGACGCCGGCGACCGACTGAGTGTGGAATTTATCGATCCCCAAGCAGACGGCGGTGCGGTGGCAAAGCAGATCGCGGAAGACTATGGCTTCCAGCCCATGGCCGCGAGCCTGATCGGCCGCCCCTTCTATTTCTATCTGACCCTCGCCCGCGACGACCAGATCGTACAAATTCCTCTGGACGATCTAAGCGCGGATACCTTCGAGCGCAACCTGGAAGCAGGTATCAAGCGCTTCGCCAGCGGCTTTACCAAAACCGTGGCACTGGTGACACCGGCGGACGATTTCAGCCACGGCATGGGCGGCGGTGCGCGCTTCAGTCAGCTGGAAACCCTGCTCGGTGCCGAGCTGAACGTGGAGCGCGAGGACCTCAGCGACGGCCGCGTATCCGGCAACGCGGATATCCTGATGTTGCTGGCACCACGCAACCTGAGTGAGAAAGCTCTCTACGCGGTAGACCAGTTCCTGATGCAGGGGGGCACCGTGATCGCCGCTACCTCGCCCTATAGCGCCAACCTGTCGAACCGCAGCCTGAGCCTGAACCGGGTCAACAGCGGCCTGGAAAAATGGCTCGATCACATGGGCCTGAAGGTGGACAACAAGCTGGTACTGGATCCGCAAAACAGCGCCTTCCCGGTACCGGTCACCCGCAACGTGGGCGGTTTCCAACTGCAGGAACTGCGCATGCTGGATTACCCCTACTTTATCGACGTACGCGGCGACGGCCTCAATGCCGACAACCCCATCACCGGCAATCTTCCCCAAGCCACCGTGAGCTGGGCCTCCCCCATTCAGGTGGATGAAGAGAAGTCTGCTGCACGCAGCATTACCCCGCTTCTGCGCAGTTCCGACAGTGCCTGGCTGTCTAGTAACACCAACGTGATGCCGCGCTACGTGGACGGTCAGATCAGCGCCTTCACCCCCGAGGGCGAACCCGCCTCGCACCTGTTGGGTGTGGTCAGTGCCGGACGCTTCGACTCCTACTTTGCCGATAATCCGTCACCACTGGCGCAAGAAGAAAGTGCCGCGGAAAACACGACGGAAGGCGAGAGTGAAAACGACAGCGCAAGTGACGCCAGCAAGCTGGAGAACCTGCCCAGCCAGATCAGCCGATCGCCGGAATCTGCGCGCATCATCCTGTTCGCCTCCAACGACTTCCTGCGGGACCAGGTGGTGCGCATGAGCGGCGCCGCGGCCGGCGGTGACTACCTCAACACCCTGCAACTGGCGGCCAACAGTGTGGACTGGTCTCTGGAAGATGCAGGTCTGCTCAGCATCCGCGCCCGCAGCCACTTCAACCGCACCCTGCCCCCCATGGAGCAGGACAGCCGGCTGTTCTGGGAATCACTGAACTATATCGCCGCACTGCTGGCACTGGGCATCGTCGCCCTGATCCAACAGCTGCGCAACCGCGCCCGCCAGCAGCGCTACCAACAACTGCTGGCCGGCTGAGGAGGATAGGAGAAATAGCGCATGAAAAATCTACAAATGGCCTTGAGCGGCGTGCTAGCACTGCAGCTGGTGCTGGCCGCCGGCCTGTTCTGGGAGTCCAACTCGCGGCAACAGGCACAAACGCAACAGACTCAGTTGGTGCAGGCAGAAACCGATGCACTGCAACGGCTGGAAATTGTCGGTGACGACCAAAGCGTTGCGCTGGTGCGAAAAGACGGGCAGTGGCAACTGCCCGAACTCCACAACCTTCCGGTAAACAGCGACAAACTGGATACCCTGCTGGAAAAGCTCACTGCACTCAAAAGTAACTGGCCCATCGCCACCAGCAACAGCGCCCGCGAGCGCTTTGAAGTGGCGGAGAACAAATTCCGCAAACACGTGAAGCTCTATACCGCGGAAGGGAATGACCCGGCACTGGAACTGTTTGTGGGCACCTCCCCCGGCTTCCGCAAGGTGCACGTGCGCCGCGCCGGCGACGACGCCATCTATGCGGTGGCATTAAACAGCTTCGACCTGCCTTCAACCGCCGACAGCTGGCTGGACAAAACCCTGCTGGCCGCCGGTGACCTCACGCGCATCCAGGGCCCGGACTACACCCTGGAAAAAGGTGAGGACGGCTGGGCGTTTTCCGCAGACAACGGGGAAGAAACACCGGCGGTCGACCCGGGCAAGGCCCGCGAACTGGCTGCGGCACTGGAGAAACTGCGTATCACCAAAGCGGTTGACGAGGCCCCAGAGGTAGAGGCAACGGAGTTTGTGGTGCGCAGCGGTGACGATGAACGCCGCTACCACTTCGCCAGTGCGGACGACAAATACTATGTGCGCCGCGATGACCGCGATCAGTTCTTTGAAATCGCCAAATACGATTTCGATCGGGTGATGGATAAACGCCACCAGGATCTGGTACTCATCGAACGGGATGAGGAAGAGCAGACCGCGGAACAGGAATCGAGTTCAACGGAGGAGGAAGGCACGGAAAGCTGAAAACAACGCTTAATAAAAAAAACCGCGCATTGCGCGGTTTTTTTATGCACGGGCTTCGGAAGTATTACCCTTCAGGAAAGAACAGCTGGCCCTCCCCCATCTTGATCACGTTGCCGCCGATGCGACAGCGCACTTCCTTGCCGGTCTTTTTATCAAACTCCACATGCAGCACGCTTTTGCGGGTGTCCACACTGCCGCGATCCACGGAAAAGGTATGAGTGCCCGCAGCGGTTTCCTGCTGCTCGGCCAGGTAGGCGATAAATTCCGGCATCACATTGCCAATGGGCGGAAACACATCTTTTGCCAGATTGGGATTCAGCAGGCGGCCGTGAAACTCGGTGCCGCCGGTAATCGAGCCCGGCGCAAACAGGAAAAGCTCCGAGGTGTACATCTCTCCCAACAGCGCGCCCCAGTGATCGTGATTGAGGCTCGCGGCCAGCACATGTTCGGGGCGGGTAAAGGGAACGATCAGGGTCGGCGTATCCACGCTCACCACCAGCGGTTTGTACTTGCTGAAGGTGATGTGTTTTTCCTCGGTATTCAGCGCCGCAGCCAGGCGGCCTGCATCCGGGGTGTAGCGATCCACCGTGGGGGAAAGCTCGCGGGCAAACTGGATATTCCCCGGCACACCGTCCTTGTCATCGATAAAGCTTTCGATCAGGCCGCTTTCCTGTTTTAGCAGGAAGGAGGCAAAACTGCCTTCGCTTTTGCTCAGCCCCAGCTCAAACGCCATAAAGGAGGCGGCGAGAATGGTGTGGGCACCAAAGCGCTGCTGGCCGTGGCTGTTGTAGACACTGGCAGGGACGGAAGCATCCGGTTCGATAAACACGGTTTCGGTCTGCTGAAACTCACTGGCGATGGCTTTTTTGGCCTGCTCGTCCAGTTGTTGTTCCGCCAGGTTTACCACCGGAATCTGAGTGCCCTGAAAGGGTGCATCCGCAAAGACATCCAGCAATACATATTCAATCGCCATAATTAAATCCTTTTTTTTATTGTTGCCTTCCCTGACTATGCGCCACCTGATAATTTTTGCAAGGGCGCAATCAGAACGCGATATCCGGTGGCGGCGCTACGCGCAGCACTTCCTGCACGGTGGTGATGCCAGCGGCCACTTTGCGCGCCCCTGATAAGCGCAGGCTATTCATACCTTCACGCATCCCCTGGCGGCGGACCTGCTGCAGGTCGCAGTCGTGGGTGACCAGCGTCTGAATGGCCTCGGTAAACGGCAGGATTTCGTAAATGCCCTGACGTCCGCGGTAACCGGTATTGCGGCAATCGAGACAGCCCTCCGGCTGATACACCACCTCCGGCTTGGGCGCCTTCCAGGGTTTGACCAGCGCCTGCCAATCCTCGTCGCTCACTTGCGCCTTGCGCTTGCAGCTGGGACAGAGGGTGCGCACCAGGCGCTGGGCCATCACCCCCAGCACCGTGGACTTCAGCAGGTAATGAGGCAGTCCCAGATCCAGCAGACGGGTCACTGCGGTAGGCGCGTCGTTGGTATGCAGCGTTGAAATCACCAAGTGGCCGGTAAGCGCGGCCTGCACCGCCATCTGCGCGGTTTCCAGGTCGCGGATCTCGCCCACCATGATGATGTCCGGATCCTGACGCATCAGGGTGCGGATGCCGGCAGCGAAGTCCAGACCGATGCTGTGGTGCACCTGAGTCTGATTAAAACTGTCCTCCACCATTTCAATGGGATCTTCGATGGTAGACACATTGACCTCGCTGGAGGCGAGCTGCTTGAGCGCGGTGTACAGGGTGGTGGTTTTACCGGAGCCGGTAGGGCCGGTGACCAGTACGATTCCGTTGGGGCGGGATAACATGGTCTGCCAGCGTGCCAGATCATCGCCGGCGAGGCCGAGGTCGGTATAGGAGCGCGCCAGCACTTCCGGATCGAAGATCCGCATCACCAGTTTTTCGCCAAAGGCGGTGGGTAGGGTGGAAAGGCGCAACTCCACCTCGCTGCCGTCCGGGCGCTTGGTCTTGATACGACCGTCCTGGGGTTTACGCTTCTCCGCCACGTTCATGCGGCCGAGGATCTTCAGGCGGCTGGTGACCGCAGCGTTGACCTGATCCGGCAGCTCGTGGATCGGGTGCAGTACCCCGTCGATGCGAAAGCGGATGCGGCCGATGTTCCTTCTTGGCTCGATATGAATGTCACTGGCGCGCTGGTCAAAGGCGTGCTGCAGCAGCCAGTCCACAATATTGACGATGTGCTGGTCGTTGGCTTCCGGGTCCTTGAGGTTACCAAGCTCCAGCAGCTGCTCGAAGTTCCCCGCACCCGAGCTGCCCTTGAGACCACTGGCCCCGGAAATGGAATTGGCCAGGGAATAGAACTCGGTGCCGTAGCGCTTGATGTCGGCGGGGTCCGCCACCACCCGCTGTACGGTGCGGCCACTGGTGTGTTCCAGCTGCTCCTCCCAGCCCGAGGTGTAGGGCTGAGCGGTGGCCACCAGCAGCATTTCCTTTGAGGCTTCCACGCACAGGATCTGGTGGCGCTTGGCGAACTGGAAACTCATCACCTCGGTCACTTCCGCCACATTCACCTTGAGCGGGTCGATATGGTAAAGGCCGTGGGAAGAAGTATCCGCCAGCCACTGGGTAAGTGTGGCCGCGTCGAGCGTCTTACCGGGCTTTTTCTGATTGGGCAGCTCACAGCTGGCGATATAGGTGAGCGGGTGCATCTGCGCCTGCTCGGCGGTGCGCGGGGTGCCGATCAGGCGATTGGCGTCCATACGCGCCACATACCCCTGGCCCACCAGGTCTTCCAGCAATCCGGGCAGATCGAGAACCCGGTCCGCCCCTCTTGTCCCAGTGCTTACAGCCATACCCTGTCACCCGTCTACGCTTTATTGTGAAGGCGCATTGTAGCTCTTATGGCGAGCCGCAACAGTGCGCCGGTTGCCCCCATTGGTAACGAAACCGTCACGTCACTGTGCCCTGCGCACAGGTTGGGGTACCATGCCGCCAAATTTGGCCGCTGCTCACGTCACCAGGCGGTCTTTTCGTTAACTGTCAGGACCGGAAAAAGGAACAGACCATGCCCCTGTCCAATATCGCCAACCTGTTCGGCCGCTCGCCGATCAAGCCGATCAAGGAGCACATGGCGACTGCCCACGAGGCGTCAGCGGATCTGGTGCCCTTCTTTGAAGCCCTTATGAAGGGCGACTTCAGCACTGCCAAAACCGTACAGCAGCGCATCTCCGCCAGTGAGAACCGCGCCGACGACATAAAGAAAGACCTGCGCCTGCACCTGCCGGACAGCCTGTTTATGCCGGTCTCCCGCACCGACCTGCTGGAACTGCTGCACGTGCAGGACAAGGTAGCCAACACCGCTCAGGACATCGCCGGCCTGGCGATCGGCCGCCAGATGCAGATCCCCGCAAGCATGCACGCCATGATGGCCACCTTCGTGGAAAGCGCCGTCGCCACATCCGCCCAGGCCCTGACTGCCATCAATGAGCTGGACGAGCTGCTGGAATCCGGCTTTGCCGGGCGCGAAGTGGATATTGCCCGCCGTATGACCGAAGAGCTGGACGACCTCGAGCGCAAGTCCGACGAGCTGGAAGTGGAAGTGCGCGCCGCACTGTTCAAATTAGAAAAAGACCTGCCACCGGTAGACGTGATTTTCCTCTACCGCATTATCGAGTGGGTCGGTGACCTGGCAGATGAGGCCCACGGCGTGGGCAACCGATTGCAGCTGTTGCTGGCGCGATAACGGGGAGAGAAATCGTGGATATCATTGCTCAGTACGGCCATATCTTTCTGATACTGGCCTGTGTATTTGGATTCTTTATGGCCTGGGGGGTGGGCGCCAACGACGTAGCCAACGCCATGGGCACGTCCGTTGGCTCCCGCGCACTGACCATCAAACAGGCGATCATTATCGCCATGATCTTCGAGTTTGCCGGCGCCTATTTAGCCGGCGGCGAAGTCACCTCCACCATCCGCAAGGGCATCATCGCCCCGGATCTGTTCAACGATAGCCCGGAACTGCTGGTCTACGGCATGCTCTCCGCCCTGCTGGCCGCAGGTACCTGGCTGATGATCGCCAGTATTCTCGGCTGGCCGGTATCCACCACCCACTCTATTGTAGGAGCCATTGTCGGCTTCTCTGCGGTGGGCATCTCGGTGGATGCGGTGGCCTGGGGCAAGGTGGCCAGCATTGTCGCCAGCTGGGTGGTCTCCCCGGTCCTCGCCGGCACCATATCCTTCCTGCTGTTCCGCAGTGTGCAACGGCTGATCCTCAACACCGAAGACCCGTTCACCAACGCCAAACGCTACATCCCAATTTACATGTTCGCGGTGGGCTGGATGATCGCCATGGTGACCCTCACCAAGGGCCTGAAGCACGTCTTCAAGGACGCCGGTGTCACCCTGACCTTCTGGCAGGACGCGCTGATCGCCGGCGTGATCGGCCTGGTCGTGATGGGTATCGGCATCGTGCTGCTGAAGCGCATCAAGCGTGACCCGGCCATGGAAAAGGACAACCGTTTTGCCAACGTAGAGCGCGTCTTCGCCATCCTGATGATCTTCACCGCCTGTGCCATGGCCTTTGCCCACGGCTCCAACGACGTGGCCAACGCCGTGGGTCCGCTGGCCGCGGTGGTCAACACCGTGCAACAGGGCGCAGTCACCGCCAAGGCGGTAATGCCGCCGTGGATCCTGCTGCTGGGTGGTGCCGGTATCGTGGTCGGCCTCGCCACCTACGGCTTCAAGGTGATGGCCACCATCGGCCGCAAGATTACCGAGCTGACCCCGAGCCGCGGCTTCGCCGCCGAACTGGGCGCCGCCTCCACCGTGGTACTCGCCTCCGGCACCGGCCTGCCCATCTCCACCACCCACACCCTGGTGGGCGCGGTCCTGGGGGTTGGCCTGGCGCGCGGTATCGGCGCACTCAACCTGCGCATGATCACCACCATCGCCGCCTCCTGGATCGTCACCCTGCCCGCAGGCGCCGGCCTGGCGATTCTGTTCTTCTTCTTCTTCAAGGGCGTCTTTGGTTGGTAATACTGGAACGGTAATAGCAATTACCTGGCGCACTTGATAAAAAGGGAGAGCTATTTGGCTCTCCCTTTTTTGTGTTTAATCTGCACTGGCAATGTGAGAAGGATCCCTCCATGCAACTGCCCATCTATCAGGCTGACGCCTTCACCTCGGAACTCTTCAAAGGCAATCCCGCCGCTTACGTACCGCTGACCCGCTGGCTCGACGACGCACTGCTGCAACAGATCGCCGCCGAGAACAACCTCGCCGAAACCGCCTACACCGTCCCCGCCGGCAACGGCTTTGAACTGCGCTGGTTCACCCCTGGCGAAGAAGTCCCCCTGTGCGGCCACGCCACCCTGGTCACCGCGCACCTGCTGTGGACCGAGCTGGGATTTACCGACGACGAGATTCACTTCTTTACCCGCAGCGGCGAGCTGATCGTGCGCCGTGACGGCGAACTACTGGCCCTGGATTTCCCTGCGCAGAACATCCAGCCAGTCGGACTCGGCAAGGAATATTCCGATGCACTCGGCGCCGAGCCGCTGTCGGCCATGGAAGTCGCCGGATCCAATGACCAGCTGCTGGTGGAGTTTGCGTCTTCAGAGGTCATTGCCGCCCTCGATCCCGATATGCGCGCCGTCGCCAACCTGCCCTACAAGGGGCTGATCTGTACCGCGCCGGGCGATGGTTTTGACTGTGACTTCGTCAGCCGCTTTTTCGCCCCGGCCATCGGCATCGATGAAGACCCGGTAACCGGCTCAGCCCACACTTACATGACTCCTTTCTGGGCGGAGAAGCTGGACAAGACTGCACTCAAGGCAAAGCAGATTTCACCCCGTGGCGGTGAGCTGGATTGTGAATTGAAAGGTGATCGGGTGATTATGCAGGGCAAGGCGGTAACTTATTTGCGTGGACAGATCTCTCTTTAAAATTACGGTGGTTCCTTTCTGCTTTGGCCCGGTGGCGGTGGCGCTACCGGGTAAGCTTTTGCGAGACACGAGCTAGGCGCCCCCCCGGTAACCCATCCCTGGGGGCTCTTCCGCGAGGTCCCTCTCGCGGACAAAGCGTGAGCTTTGGACGCCGGCGGCGCCCGCAGGGTGAGGGCTTTAGCCCGAATCAACGTCTCACAAGTTTGCCCCCGGCATCGCCACCTTTACATCAAACCGCAGTAGTTCTAGCTAGTTCGAGCAATTCGTAATCTGCGGGCTCCTAGTGCTTCACTACCAATAGTGATAATGCAGCCGCTCATTCTTCCGCGGCCCATCAATCTGCCAAATCAACTCAATCTCATCCGGATGCAGAATCAAGTCGGCGGTATAGGTATCTTCACCACATAAATGCGGAGACTGATGACGAAACCCATGCTCCGTCACCGGAACAAGATTGAATAACAATACGGGCTCTTCCCGCCGCAAATGCTCAAGGCGCACAAAATCAACACAGCGCGTCCAGCGGTAAGTGTTCTGCAGATCGATCTTGTGGCCGTCGCCATCGGTAAACTCAGCCCGCTCCGCAAACAGAATGTGCGCACCGAAACCCGTCACCGCCACCTCGCCGCGCCCGTGCCCACGCCAATTGGTTTGCGACCCGGGTCCATTGCTGGCATTAAAACTGAACGCACGCACCTTCTTTAACCGCTCAACCAATTGCGCCAGCCTCGACAAAGCTTTGTAATCCACCACTGCATTCACCGGACACCGCACCTATTCATGATTCTGTTGATCCTCATCACCCTCCTGTGGGCTTTCTCTTTCAGCCTGATCGGCGTCTACCTCGCCGGCCAGGTGGACAGCTACTTTTCCGTACTCACCCGGGTACTGCTGGCGGCCCTGGTATTTCTGCCATTTCTCAACTGGCGCACTCCACCACGTATCGCTCTCACCCTAATGGCCATCGGCGCCGTGCAGCTGGGATTGATGTACCTGTTTTACTACCAGTCCTTCCTGCTGCTCAGCGTGCCCGAAGTGCTGCTGTTTACCATCTTCACCCCGGTATACATCTCACTGATCTACGACCTGATGGCACGAAGGTTTTCTCCCTTGAACCTGCTGATCGCCGCTATCGCAGTATTCGGCGCCGCCATCATCCGCTGGAATAATCTCAGCGGTGACTACTGGACGGGCTTTCTTGTGGTCCAGGGTGCCAATCTCTGTTTTGCCAGCGGCCAGGTGGCCTACAAGCAGTTTATGCAATCTCAGCAAAGCCGCGGGAACACACTGCCACCCCGGCAGACCTTCGGCTGGTTTTTTATCGGTGCCAGTATCGTTGCCGCCCTCGCCTGGCTGATACTCGGCCAGCCGCAGTACCCGAGCAGCGGTGTGCAATGGGGCATATTACTGTGGTTGGGAGCAGTGGCCTCGGGCCTTGGCTACTTCCTGTGGAACAAGGGCGCCACCCTGGTATCTCCCGGCACCCTCGCGGCCATGAACAACGCCCTGATTCCCGCCGGGCTGCTGGTCAACCTGCTGATCTGGAACCGGGATGCGGATCTGCCACGGCTGGCGCTCGGCGGTGCCATCATCGTCGCCGCGGTGACACTCAGCGAATGGCGCAGCCGGGCGCCCCATTGAGCGGGAGTGGCGGCTGCTATAATTGCTGCCGGATGCGGGGCGCGGGATAGCGCCGGATTTCTTCGCATTCACCGCGCACAAGGAATTGTGAATGATGGACGCAGCGGAAAGCCCTCGCAGCAATGCCACCGAGTGAACCATCCCGCCTGTGGCCACGCTGCAATCACCTGTTACTCGTCGCCATTCTGACGGGGCTGGTTGCCTGTGCCCCGCTCGGGCCCAATTTCCGCGAGCCGGACGTGACCTGGCTGTCCGCCTGGCAGCCGAATCTCTACGGCCAGACCTATCAGGATCCCGCTGCCACGGATATCAGCCAGTGGTGGCACCGCCTGGGCGACCCCATCCTGAACGACCTGATTGCCCTTGCCCGCCGTGAAAACCCGAGCCTGCAGATTGCCGGGCTGCGCATTCTCGAAAGCCGTGCGGCACTGGGCATTGCCGTTGGTCTGAAATATCCACAGGTACAGCGAATCGACGGCAGTGGCGCCTATGTGTCCGAGTACCTGCACGGTGGGCCGGACGACGACCACCGCGACTACCGCACCGGCGACATCGCCTTTAACCTGCAGTGGGAAATGGACTTCTGGGGACGCTTCCGCCGCGGCATAGAATCCGCAGATGCCGCCTTTTTTGCCTCCATCGCCAACCAGCGCGACGGCCAGGTACTGCTGGCCGCGGAAGTGGCCAGGCTGTACTACGGCTACAAAACCACCCTGCAGCGCATCGATATCGCCCAGCGCAATATCGCACTGCAGCAACGCAATGTGGACATTACCCGTCAGCTGTTTACCAGCGGCCAGCAGTCGGAACTGGACCTGCAGCAGGCGCGCACCCAGTACCTCGCCAGTCTCGCCACCATCCCCACCCTGCGACTGACACAGACACTGCAACGCAATGCCCTCAGTGCGCTGCTGGGGCGGGCGCCGGGAGATCTGCCGGAACTCGCCGGCGCGACAGATCAACTGCCCCATATCGAACAGATTCCCCTTCGGCAGACTCCGGTGAACCTGCTGCTGCGTCGCCCGGATGTGCGTGCCGCCGCCTGGGATGCCGCGGCACAGTCGGCGCAGATCGGCGTGGCCATGAGCGACCTCTACCCGGCCATCTCCCTGTTCGGCACCCTCGGCTGGGCGGCTACCAGTCTCAGTGGGCTACCGGATGTCTCCACACTGGCGGTGGGCCCGGCGCTCAGCTGGAATATTTTCAATTACGGCCGGTTGAAAAATAACGTGCGGGTACAGGACGCGCGCCTGCAGCAGCTGCTGGAACTGTTCCGCGCCACGGTCCTCGAGGCCGCGCGGGAAATTGACGACGCCGCCAGCCGTATCGCCCAGACCGATGCACGCCAGCGCATTCTCGATGAGTCCCTGGTGGCCGCGCAGCGCTCCCTGGACATTGCCAGCCGCCGCTACCAGGAAGGTTACTCCGATTTTCAGCGGGTGCTGGACGCCCAGGCCGCGGTATTTGCCCAGTCGGACCTGGTGGTAATCAACCGCGGTGACCATGTAGCTGCCATTATTGAACTGTACCGATCCCTCGGCGGCGGCTGGCGCGATGCCACCGTCGATGACCTGATCCCCAGCGACACCCGCTACCAGATGCTGGAGCGCACCAATTGGGGAGATCTGCTTGAGGAGCCGCTGCCCGACGCTGACGCGGGCACAACCCCGTAATGGACCCACGCGAACAGGCCAGTAACAGACAACCGGGGCCGCAAACCCTGGACGAGATCGCCGCGGCACAATCGGCCGGTGGGGAATCGTCCGCGCCCGTCTCTCCAGCTGCACCTCCACCCACGCCGTCCGGCGACCGCGCTGCAACAGGGGCAGATACGGTATCCCCGGAACCCGAAGCTACAGAAACACCCGCAAAGGCCGTCGGGCGGGGTGTAAAGATCCTGCTGGCGCTGATCTTCGTCACACTGTGCCTCTACCTCCTCGCCGACCGCTTCACCCCCTATACCTCGCAGGCGCGGGTGCAGGGCTATGTGGTCGGGGTTGCCCCCAAAGTAGCCGGGGTGATCACCGAGGTGTGGGTGGAGAACAACCAGCGCGTCAAACAGGGCGACAGGCTGTTCGCCATCGATGCCACCCAGTATGAGCTGGCGCTGCAAACCGCCCGCGCGAACCTGGACAATGCCTGGCAGCAGGTGGCGGCCGGAGACGCGGTGGTGCAACAGGCCCGCGCCAACCTGCGCGCCGCCATTGCCGCGCGCCTTGAGGCAGAGCAGGACTACACGCGTATGCGACACCTGCGCGACAGCGACCCCGGTACCATCTCCGTCCGTCGCCTGGAAATCTCCCGCGCCAATCTCGAGCAGGCGCGCGCCAAGGTCGTCGCGGCAGAAGCGGCCATTCAACAGGCCATCGAGCAGAAAGGTGGTGATTCCGAGCACAATAATTCGCTGTTGAACGTCGCCCGCGCGGCGGTCAACGAGGCGCAGCTCGACCTGGACAATACGACGGTCATCGCCCAGAAGGATGGCATCATCACCGACCTGCGCGCCGAGGTCGGGCGCTATGCGGGCACCGGCAATGCGGTACTGACGCTGATTTCCCGGGAGGATTTCTGGATCGCCGCGGACTATACCGAGAACAACCTGGGGCACCTGCAACAAGGTACGCCGGTGGAAATCCTGCTGGACGCCCTGCCGGGCAAAGTACTGAAGGGACGAATACTGGATATCGGCGCGGGGGTAAATGCGGGCAGAACCCCAACCCCCGGCGCACTGCCGGAAATTCAGAACAATCGCGACTGGCTGCGCCAGGCTCAGCGATTCCCGGTGCGGGTAACCTTTGATGAAGCGCCGCCGCCAGAGGTACTCGCACAACTGCGCATAGGTGGCCAGGCCTCGGTGATCGCCTACAGCGACGAACACCTTATCCTGCGCCAGCTGGGGAAGCTCTATATCCGCGTCATGAGCTATCTGTCCTACGCCTACTGATCACGCCCTGTTGGACAAATTTACACAGCGCGACACCAGGGCCGCAGCTTCTGTTATTTTTATTGTTTCATTTCTTCTTCGCTTCCACGCCCTGATCGCGCAAGCGCAGCCGGCGAAACAAACGCACCACCAGCTCTTCCGCCACCAGCATCACCACGACCACCACAATCAGGGTAACCACGCCGTGCCACATTCCGTGAAAGCGCACGTCCTGATCGAATACCAGAGTGATCGCTTCCAGAATCACAAACTTCGAACCAAACAACACCAGCCAGGCGCAAAAGTACCGAAGAAAGCGGGCAAAGCCACTGGAGTAGTGTTTAAAAAACTCTGCGACCCGGTGCTCCACGGCAATGGTCAGTTTCAGCAGCAGCTGCAGCAGTATCGCCGCCAGCAGGGAAATGCTGAACGATTTAATTTCGACGTTCTTGGAAAACTCCGCAAACAGATTGAGCACCACCAGGTCCACCAGGACACCGTTGTAATAAAGCAGAAACAACCGCTGCGCATTGGTCGGTGTTTCCGCCAGCTCCGCACGTAGAAACGACATCGTGGACTTGGTCATTCATAGACTCCGCAGACACACCCAGAAATTACTGATATTTCGCCAAAGCGAAAGCAATATCGCCTCAATTCAGCTCGACAAAAGGAAATTGATGCTTAACTACTAGAGTAGCTCCTTCAGTATTTCTGGACGTCCTTCATGTCATCCCGATGTATGCATCGCTCGAACACCACAATCGGTATTAAAGGAACCGGCCCGCGATTCTGGTCATCCGCACGGGTCTTGGCCCTATCACTTGTGGCTCTCTATCTGGCACCACTACTGTATTGCACCACCGCGAGCGCCCAACAGGCTTCACCGCCAAAAGAAGATTCCGGTTTTTTTCTCTGGACCGATACCAGCCTATCGCTCCTGCCCTATGGCACCGGATTCGAAATCGATCCGAAGGAACAATCCGCCTTTACCTTGGAGCACGCCCACGAATCCAAAATCGGCGACCTGTTCATGTTTATCGATGCCGTCGATTACCACGGTGAGCCCGAGGGTGCGGATACCGCCACCTTTTACGGCGAAATTGGTCCTCGCCTGAGTTTCGGCAAGCTATTCAACAAGGAAATTTCCTGCACTCTGTTCGAGCGCAGCCTGTTTGAAATCAAGGATGTCCTCCTCGCTACCCAGTACGAGCGCGGGGAGGATCCGGACCTGTCGGAAGCGGCACTGATCGGCGTCGGCTTTGACCTCGACATTCACAAAGCCGGGCTCCTTGGCCGGCTCGATAAATTCAACTACGTGCAACTGAACCTCTACGGCCGCGCCGAACTGACCGAGGGCACCGAGAGCGGGATCAATGACGCCCAGCTCTCCATGAATGCCAGCTACCCGCTACAGATCGGCGCCAGCAAATTCCTGATCGACGGCTACTTCGACTGGGTGCTGGGTCTCGGTGATGAAGAGTGGAGCTACCACCTCAACCCACAGATCACCATGGATCTGGGCGCCGCCTACGACAAACCCAAGAAATTATTTATTGGTGTCGAGCTCGACCTCTGGTGGAACAAATACCAGATCCCGAACTCCTCCGGGTTCGATACCAATCAGCAAGCCATCAGCCTGCTAATCAAATATCACCTTTTCTGATCAATCACGCTTATTCGATGACTCGGTATCGACAACAGGACATTGGCAATGACTTCCAAAATCCCTGCACCCGATAAAGCAATCCGCGGTCCCGCACTCACGTTTACGGGCGACCCCTTCGCCTCCGGTGTCGAGGACACCATGGTGTACGAGCCCGATGCCATCGTGGCTTTCGGCGGTGGCGTGATTACCCATTTCGGCCCTGCCGACCAGATACAGTCGCAACTGCCCGAAGGTATCGAGATCGAAAACTACGGTCCCGACGCGCTGATTTCCGCTGGCTTCCTCGACAGCCATGTGCACTTTCCGCAAACCCCCATGATTGCCGCATTTGGCGAGCAGCTGCTCGACTGGCTGAACAAATACACCTTCCCCACGGAAAAAAAATACGCGGACAAGGCCTTCGCCGCCTCGGTCGCCAAGGTTTTTCTCGAAGAAAACCTGAAAAACGGTATCACCACCAGCTGCGTCTACTGCACGGTGTTTCCGCAATCCGTCGATGCGCTATTCGAGGAAGCCGAGCGACTCGGCATGCGCATGGCCGCCGGCAAGGTACTGATGAACCGCAATGCACCGGACTACCTGCTGGATACCACCCAGAGTGGTTACGACGACTCCAAGGCACTGATCAACAAGTGGCACAACCGCGGCCGTCTGATGTATGCCATCACCCCGCGCTTTGCCCCCACAAGCAGCGCGGATCAGCTGGATTCCGCCGGCGCACTGTGGGACGAATTCCCGGACTGCTATATGCAGACCCACGTGTCTGAAAACCTGGACGAAGTGGCCTGGGTCAAGGAATTATTCCCGGATCGCAAAGGCTATCTGGATGTGTACGATCACAGCGGCCTGTGCCGCCCGCGCGCGGTGTTTGGCCACGGCATTCACCTGACCGACGATGAACTGTCGTGTATGCACCACACCGGCTGCGCCATTTCCCACTGCCCCACGTCCAATTTCTTCCTCGGCAGTGGCTATCTGGATGTATTCAAGGTCACTGACGCTAAACGTCCGGTACGGGTGGGGCTGGGCACCGATCTCGGTGCCGGCACCTCGTTTTCGATCCTCGCCACCCTCAACGAGGCCTACAAGGCGGCGCAACTGAACAAGAAGGCTCTCACCGCTGGCCATGCCTATTACCTGGCAACGCGAGGAACCGCGCGCGCCATGTATATCGAGGACAAGGTGGGCAGTATTGCGCCGGGTATGGAGGCGGATCTGGTGGTACTCGATATGAAGTCCACACCAATCATCGACTACCGCATGCAGTTTGCGGAAGACATTCATGAGGCGCTGTTTATCCAGATGACCCTCGGCGATGACCGCGCGGTACAGGCGACTTATGTCGCCGGAAAACTACAGTACAAGCAGGCAACCAGCCGCTAATTCCGCAGGGATTTACTCACTAAAGGAGGACAGTAATGTCTGCCAATCCTGTTGAAAACACCTCGGCCGGTGCGCCCAAACTTGGCGGTGCCATGGCCTGGTGGGTGTGGACACTCGCCGTTATGTTTGTGGTGTATCTGTTCAGTTTCCAGACCGGCTACTCCATCGTAAACCCCAGTGTGCAGCAAGACGTGGGGCTGACCATCAAGCAGGTGGGCGGTATCGCCGCGGTATACACCTGGGCATTCGCCATCTCGCAATTTTTTGGCGGTGCGCTGTTGGACCGGCTCGGTTCGCGCAAGGTATTGCCCATCGCCATTGCCCTGGTTGCCCTCGGCATTTTCCTGTTTGCCAATGCCGAGAGCTACACCATGCTGCTGCTCTCCCAGATAGTGGTGGCGGTTGGCTCCTGTGTGGGGTTTGTCGGCGCAGGCTATATCGGCGGCCAGTGGTTCGGTATGGCCAAGTTCAGTTTCATGTTTGGCCTGGTACAGGTCATGGCCGCGCTGACGTCCGCCTTCTCGGTGAACCTGATCAGCATGGCACTGGAGACAACCACCTGGCGCACCCTGTTTAATGCCACCGCGATTTTCGGTGTGGTGCTGTTTGTACTGGGCCTGATCTTTATCCGCAATCCGACACCGGTGGTGCATGAGGCCGACAGCAGTGGGGACAATTTTTTTGTCGGCGTCCTGAAAAGCCTGGCAAGCGTCGCCAAGATTGGCCACGTGTGGGTGGCGGCACTGGTAGGCGCGCTGTCATTTGGCATGCTACTGGCTTTGGGGGTGGTGTGGATGCCAAAAATCCTGATGGTACATGGACTCAGCCCCTCTTCCGCAGCGCTCGGTTCTTCGCTTCTGTGGCTCGGGCTGGCCGCCGGCAGCGCGGTGGTCCCCCACTGGTCCGACGTCATCAAACGCCGTAAGCGCACCATGGTTGTGGGCTGCGCCATTCAATTGGCGGCGCTGCTCGGGCTGCTGTTTATTCCCGGTCTTGGCAGCGGCCTGGCCCTGACACTGTGCTTTATTCTCGGTTTTGCCAACGCCTCCCATATGCTCGCGTTCAGTACCGCCGCCGATGTTGTGCAGCCGCACCAGATCGGCACTTCCGCGGCCATCGTCAATGGCATCATGTTTATCCTCGGCGGCATCCTGATCAGCCGCCCGGGGTTCCGTATCGGCGTCGGCGTGGAAAAGGGCATACAACCGGAGTCACTGGCACTGGCGCAGTACGCCAGTATTCCGCTGATTATTGCCGGCGTGCTGGCTCTGCTGATCGCGCTGTTTATGCGGGAAACTTATCCACAGCAGGGACATGGCTGAGGAGTAGCTGACGTGGGTACCGGCGCGGGGCAGAGACCCCCTCTCGGTGGCTGGCGCGCCTGGGGGGCGTGGCTGATTGGGGTCGCCTTTGTGGTGTACTACTTCAGTTTCCAGACCGGCTATTCCATCGTCAACGCACGGGTGCAGGAAGATGTGGGACTGAGTGTCGCGCAGGTAGGCTTTATCGCCGCGCTCTACACCTGGGTGTTCGCCATCTTTCAGTTTCTCGCCGGCCCACTGCTGGATCGACTGGGAGCGCGCAAGGTCCTGTTGCCGGCGATTATTCTGGTCACCATCGGTATCTTCCTGTTTGCCCGTGCGCAGAGTTTTTCCATGCTGTTGCTCTCCCAGGTGTTTATCGCGCTCGGCGCCTGCACCGGGTTTGTGGGCGCAGGGTATATTGGCGGCACCTGGTTTGGCTGGGCCAAGTTCAGCCTGATGTTCGGTCTGGTGCAGTTTTCGGCTTCCCTTTTCTCCGCGTTCAATCAGAACCTGCTCACCCGCGCACTGGAATCCTGGCCGTGGCGGGAGCTGTTTACCATGGCCGCCGGTTTTGGCTTGGCCCTGCTTATTATTGCCGTTTTACGCTTGCGGGATCCCGTGCCCGTCGAGATTGCCGGCGCACGCGGTGTACGGCCGTTTCTACGCAGTGTCATCCGCGCGCTCAGGAAGGTGGGGGCTGTCCCCATGGTGTGGGTGGCATCGGCATTCGGCGCACTCTGCTTCGGAGTAATGCTCGCCCTCGGTGTGGTGTGGGGGCCGAAGCTGATGATGGTGCGCGGGCTTGAGCCGGCAACAGCCAATCTTGCCGCGTCCTTTTTGTGGCTGGGACTTGCCGCCGGTTGTTTTATCACTCCGTGGCTGTCGGATTGTCTGCAACGGCGCAAGCTGCCCACCATCGTGGGTATTGTGATCCAGCTGTTCGCGCTCACGCTGATTTTATTTGCTCCGCCCATGGGAGCAGCGGCAGACATGTGTCTCTGTTTCGCATTCGGCTTTGGCAACTCCGCACATATGCTGGCATTCAGCGCGGCCTCCGATGTGGTGGAGCCGGAGAACATCGGCACCTCGGCGGCCATCGTCAACGGCGTCATGTTTATTGTTGGCGGCATCATGATCAGCCGCCCGGGTATGCGCATCGGTCTTGGCCAGGCCGAGGGACTGGTGCCCGCCTCCGCCGAACTCGCACAATTTGCCGCGCGGCCACTGCTACTGGCCATTGTGATTGCCTTGCTGATCGCGCTGTTCATGCGTGAAACCTATCCCAAAATGCGCGCACTCCACGCAGTGGAATAGCGCCGGGCATTTCTATGATTGCCCGCAACCGCACATCCTCAACCTCCTCTCGATTACCGCTGGCGGCCCGCCGCTGCTACCGGCTCGCCTTTACCACCGCACTTGCACTGGCGCTGTGCTATGGCCTCAATATTGGTATTCCGTTTGTCGCGCCGGTATTTGCTGTGCTGGTGGCAGCAGCGCCAACGCCGCCACCGGATGTCCGCGGAGCGTTCGGGCTGCTGCTGTTTATGGCCGCCGCACTTACCGTGGGCATTCTGATTGGCCCGTTACTGCAGCAGGCACCGTTCACCGCACTGCTGATCATCGCCGCCGGCACCTATTTCAGTAACCGCCTCGCCATCAGCGGGGGCAAGGCGCTGCCCGGTACCTTGCTGGCCCTGGGTTTTACCGTCATTCCCGTGGCGGATGTCGCGAGCTCGGCTCTCGCCTCCGCATTGGTGGAAGCACTGGTATTGGGACTGGCCCTCGCCATTTTCAGTCTGTGGCTTGTATATCCTTTTTTTCCGGAAGATACGGCGCCGGCGCCCCCGGCACAGTCAACCACAACCGTCGATGATCACTGGCTGTCGCTGCGCGCAACCCTGATCGTTCTGCCCGCGCTCGGGTTTACCCTGACCAACCCCACCACCAATTTACCCTTTCTGGTGAAAAGCATTCTGTTGGGACGGGAAGCCAGCGAACTGCAGTTGCGGCATGCAGGCCGGGAGCTGGTGGGCTCCACACTGGCTGGCGGCTTGCTGGCCATTGCGGTGTGGTGGTGCCTTGGCTTCGCGGTGGAGCTGTGGTTTTTCAGCGCCTGGATCCTGCTGGTGAGCCTGTTTGTGGCGGCGGGCTGCTACCAGGTTTTCCGCAATCGCTTCAGTCCCGGTTTCTGGAGCAACGCGCTGATGAACATGTTGATACTGCTCGGTGCGGCAGTGCAGGACAGCGCCGCCGGCAAGGATGTCTATCAGGCATTTATGGTGCGGATGTCACTATTTTTACTGGTGGCGGTGTACGCCCTGGTCGCCATGCAGCTGCTCGAGTGGTGGCGAGGCCGCCGCTGACCGTGCGCCATTACTTTGTTGAAGGCAGCTCGCCCCGGTGGTCTCATCAAGAGGCCTCTGCAAAAGGATTTAAGCGCAGGCTTGATCCGTGCCTAGCACCCGTTGCCGCGGAGAAAAATACTCCGCGTCTATTCTTGAAGGAGACTTGTGCGAGGTTGCCGTCTTGTTGAATCTGCTGCTGATTTTTATTCCTGTCGCCGTTGCCCTGGAGCACCTTGCAGCGGACCAGCACCTGCTGATCTTTATCGCCTCGGCACTGGCGATCTTGCCACTGGCGGGCTGGCTCGGACACGCCACAGAAAATCTCGCCGAACACGCCGGTGAAGGTGTGGGCGGACTGCTGAACGCCACTTTTGGCAACGCCGCGGAACTGATCATCGCGCTGGTGGCACTCAAGGCGGGGTTGCACGATGTGGTCAAGGCCTCCATCGCGGGCTCGATTATCGGCAATATTCTGCTGGTGCTCGGCGCGTCCATGCTTGCCGGGGGGCTGAAGCACCACCAGCAACAATACAGTTCCGAAGGCGCGCGCTCCCAGGCCACCATGCTCACCCTTGCCACGATCGGCCTGATATTGCCCGCGGCCTATTCCTTCTCGATCGCCGAGCAGGTACCACGGGGGCTCGGATTTATCAGTATCACCATTTCCGTAGTGCTGCTGGCAGTCTATGTGCTGTTTCTCGTCTATTCCCTGATTACCCATCGCGCACTGTTTACAGGTTCAGCCGCTGTGTCCGAGGCTGGCGACCATAAGAACCCATGGTCTGTCGGCAAGGCGCTGGCCGTACTCACCGTTGCCACGGTATTTATCGCCTGGATGAGTGAAATTCTGGTGGGCGCGGTGGAGCCCGCCGCCGAGGAACTGGGCCTTAGCAATATTTTTGTGGGTGTGTTTATTGTCGCGATTCTCGGCAATGCGGCCGAGCATGCCTCGGCAATTACGGTGGCAATGAAAAATCGCATGGATCTGTCGCTCGCCATCGCCATCGGCTCCGGCGTACAGGTTGCGCTGTTTGTCGCCCCGCTACTGGTTTTGCTGAGTCTGGTGATTGGCCCCCACCCCATGGACCTGGCATTTTCCGGTGGGCTGGTGTTGAGCATGCTGCTGGCAGTATTGATTACCGGGCAGATCGCCGGCGATGGACGATCTGACTGGCTGAAGGGCGTTCAATTACTCACGGTTTATCTGATCCTGGCCCTTACCTACTTTGTGATTCCTGACCAGATGGCAACGTGATGCTGCGCGATCTGCTGCTTGGAACCGCCACGACGTCCCTGTGCCTCGTATTGCAGACTCTCGCTCTGGTCGCCGCCCTGCGCTACTATTCCCATAGGGAATCCATGCTCCGGGTAACGTTTTTGCACGCAGAGAAAGTCGTTATCGGGCTGGTGATCATTCTGATTCTCGGTAGCCTGGCGCAGATGAGCATCTGGGCGCTCGTTTTTTTGATCCTCGGTGAATTCGATAATTTTGAGGCCGCGCTGTATCACTCGGCGGTGAATTTCGCCACCCTCGGTTACGGCGATGTTGTCATGTCCAACGAACATCGCTTGCTCGGTCCACTGGAAGCCATTAACGGTGCCCTGATGATCGGCGTTTCCACCGCCGCCCTGGCCAGGGCGTTTACCACCGTTATTCGAGAGCAGGTCAATCCAAGTCAGCGGAAAGACCTGCCTCCGCGGCGATAAGAGTGCAGGCCCCTTAGTTACTCTGCCAATAGTGCTTTTTCATTTGGCCATTGATAGCCTTCAAACTGCACCCGCAAATCCTTTTTGCTGACCTTGCCGGTTGCGGTGTGTGGAATATCCGCGACAAATTCGCAAGCTTCCGGAATCCACCAGCGCGCCACTTTACCGGTAAAGTGCGCCAGCAACTCTGCCGGGTCCGGTGACTCGCCCTCTTTGGGAACGACCACCAGTAACGGGCGCTCGGTCCACTTTTCGTGGTACACCCCGATCACCGCCGCTTCCGCCACCTGCGGATGGGTCATGGCACAGTTCTCCAGCTCGATGGAAGAGATCCACTCACCGCCGGACTTGATCACGTCTTTGGTGCGGTCGGTAATCTGCATATACCCATCGGCATCAATGGTGGCCACGTCCCCGGTTTCAAACCAGCCATCTGCGTCGCAGGCATCGGTGTCCGCCTTGAAGTAGCGCTGGATCACCCAGGAACCGCGCACTTTCACCGCACCGGACGCCTTGCCATCCCAGGGTAAGGCCGCATCATTCTCGTCGACGATTTTCATATCCACGCCATAGACGGGGCGCCCCTGTTTGAGCCGAATCCGGGTTTTCTCTTCTTCGCTCCAGTGATCCATGTGTGGCTTCTGGGTATTGTAAGTACCCAGTGGGCTCATTTCCGTCATGCCCCAGGCTTGCTGAACTTCCACATCGTAATGTTCACGGAACTTGTCAAAGATCGGTTGCGGACAGGCGGCACCGCCAGTGGTGAGCCGCTGCAGACTCGGCACCTTCTGGCCGGATTTTTCCAGATAGTCCAGCAGCGCCAGCCATACCGTCGGTACGCCAGCCGATGCGGTCACCTTTTCTTCATTGATCAGTGTGCACAGGGTTTCGCCGTCTCCCATTTTGGGCCCCGGCATCACCAGCTTGGCGCCCACCATAGGACCGCTGTACACCAGCCCCCAGCCATTGACATGGAACATGGGCACAATGGGCATCACCACATCCCGGCCGGAGAGTCCGAACGAATCCGGCAGTGCTGAACCGTAGCAGTGCAGAACCGTGGAGCGGTGGGAGTAGAGAACGCCTTTAGGATTGCCGGTGGTACCGGAGGTGTAACACAGGGAACTTGCAGTGTTCTCCTCCAACTCCGGCCAGTCGAATTCGTCACTTTCTCCGGCAATCAGTATCTCGTAGCAGATCAGGTTGGGCAGACAAGATTGTTCCGGCATATTCGCTTCATCGGTCAGTACCACAAACCCTTTTACCCGCGGTAACTTTTCCACCAGCTTTTCCAGTACCGGTACAAACAGCACATCCACAAACAGATACTGGTCATCGGCGTGGTTGATGATGTACTCCAGCTGTTCCGGGAAAAGACGTGGATTGATGGTGTGGCACACCATGCCCGAACAGGAAATCCCGTAGTACAACTCGAGGTGACGGTAATCGTTTAACGCCAGGGTACCGATACATTCGCCGCGCTGGATGCCCAACCGATTAAGTGCATTGGCCAGTTTGCGTGCGCGGGCAAATGCTTCCCCGTAGGTATAGCGGTGGTATGGGTTATCGGAAGTCACCGACACAATTTCGCTGCTACCGTAAACCTTGTCGGCAAATCGCATGATATTGGTAATGGTGAGCGGCAGGTTCATCATCTGGCCGTACATAGAATTTCCTCTCGTCAAAATTTGCGTTTACAGAGCGCAGGGAGTCAGGCAGTTGTCCAGCTCTTCAATAAAGGCTTCCGCCATCGGCCAGGGCCCGAAGCCAGACGCCGGATTGAGGTGGCCAACGTCGCCGAGGTTGACCAGTTTGCTACCCCAGGCGGCCGCCATTTTTTCCGCCGTGGCGAATGAAGCCAGGTAGTCATTGGTACTGGCCGCAAGAATGCTGGGAAACGGTAGCGGCTGTGCCGCAGGCTGATCCCAACCGTGCTCGCGCAGGGTATCCGGTGTCGGGTATTGCGGCGGCCAGTCGATATTCAAATCCGGCGGTGCAACCAACAGCGCCCCCTTGATCTCACGGGTGTAGCGCGCCGCCCAGTGCGCCACCATCAGGCAGCCGGCACTGTGCGCCACCAGAATGATGTCACCCTGGATACGTTCAACCTGCTTCTGAATGTTTTCTATTCGAGCATTGCAATCGAGCTTTTGTTCCGTAAGCGGTGGCACGCTGCACACGCGCCGTAGCCTTTTTTCCAGATGAGTTTGCCAGTGCTCTTCGACGTGATCCCGCAGTCCGGGCACGATCAAAACAGTCGCTTGTGTTTCCATTGTTCACCTTATAAAAAAGGGGCGTGAACAGATAACTGATCCACCCCAACAGTGAATTTCCACTGAACCAAATATCGGGAAATTCCTCAGAAATGCATACGCGCAGTCAAACCGAAGATGCGCGGCGTCCCGGTATACGCCTGATAGGAAGCGCCACCATCCAGCTTTGATGCAATTGGCGAGGCGGTTTTCTGGATGAAATACACCTCGTCGTGCAGGTTGCGAACCCAGGTGGAAATATCCCAGGTATCGTTGCGCCAACCCGCGCGCAGATTACCCACCCAGTAGGCATCTTCCTGATGACGGGGATCGCGCTCAGAACTGTAATTGGCTTGTCCGGTATAACGATAATCCACGCGGGAATAGAAGTCCCCGCCGGCCAGGGGCTGCTCCCACTCCAGCGCCAGGTTGCCGGTCAGTTCCGGTGCAAACGGTAGAGTCTCCCCACTCAGGTCACACTGCCCCAGAGCATTTTCCGGTGCGCGTCCGTAGTAACACTGGCCACCGGTATAGGTATCGTACCTGGCCTGGATATAGGCAAGGTTTGCTACCCCGGTCAGGTTTTCACTGAGCAGCCAGGTGGAGTCCAGTTCAATGCCATCAACTACAACCTTCTCTGCGTTGTTGACCGCAAACGCGAGACCGATAAAGGTGGCATTCTGGAAATTGGTGTACTCGGTATGGAATACGCTGCCATTGATGCGCGCGCGATTTCCCCAGGTTTCGGTTTTCCAGCCAAGCTCGAAGTTATCAATATCCTCTTCGTCGAACGGCCGCGCTTCTTCACTGAAGTCTCCCCACTGCAGGCTATAGCCACCCGCCTTGAAGCCCCGGGAGTAGGTGCCGTACAGCATGGTGTCCTCATTGGCAAACCAGCTCAAAGTGACATTGCCGGTAACCGCAGACCAGCTGTCGCTGTCTTCGAAATCGCTGGCATCCGGCGTGAGAGAACAGGCAAGATTATTGAGCACGCACCCGAGCGCGGTGGTGGTGTGCTGCTCGACTTTTCCGTCTTTCGCATCCATTGAGTAGCGCAAACCGGTGTCCAGTTTCAGGCTCTCATTGAAGTGATAACCGAGGGTGCCGAAAATGCCATAGCTCCGGGTGTCCTGCTCGGCAAAAACATCGCCGGTATCGCCATCGCTGCCAAACAGCGCCGGGCGAAATTGCTCGGGTACACCGAGGACCGAGCCGACCACATTGCCGAGCATTGCAATATCCGACTGCAGTTCAAACTCCGCACCATCGCTGTCACCGCGGGTAAAGGCATTGTTGTAGTAGAAGCCACCCAGCAGCCATTCGAGGCTGTCACTGTTATCCGACATCAGGCGCAGTTCCTGGGAGAAAGAGCGTCCTTCCTGCATGTCATTGAATACCAGCAGATCCGAAGGCATCTGCTCCACGCCGTACATGATGTTGCTGGACGTGTAATCCTCAAATCCGGTAATGGCATTAAACAGGTATCCGTCACCGGAAAACTCAAACTGCAGTACGCCGTCGGTCACCTGCTGGTCGAAATCGTTGGTACCGACCTGCTCGATAATGCGATCCGACGGATCGTTATTGGTCACCGCACTGCCGGCGCCAAACTGGGACATGGCGCCAGCCACTGTTACGACCGTGGGGCTGTACCAGGTATCCCCCAGCATGGTGTTCATGTGCCGCTCCATACGGCTCAGAATCAGTCGGGACGTCAGCCGGTCGGAGAGATCGGCGCTCAGCTGCACGCGCAGCGCCTGTCCGTCCTGGCTGTCACCGCCTTCTCCGAGGGTGTTCTCGATCATCTGATCACGGCGGGTGCTGGAAACGCTGACACGGCCGTTGACACCGTCACCGATCGCGCCGTTGACGGAGCCCTTGAACTGGCTCAAGCCCTCGGAGCCAAAACCGTATTCGGCCATACCGGCAAAGTCTGGGGTCGGAGCTTCGGTGTTGACGATGATGACACCGGCGCTGGCATTTTTTCCGTACAGCGTGCTCTGGGGTCCCTTAAGCACCTCCACCGACTGCACATCGACGAGTTCACCCAGGCCCACCCCGGAACGGGAGCGGAAGGCACCATCGATGATTAATGCGGTATCCGGTTCAAAGGTGGGGATATTGCCCTCATTGCCGATACGGCGAATGCGGAAGGTGGCATTCAGTGGGGAAAGGTTACTGGTCACGATCAGTGACGGAATCTGTGCAGCGACATCGTCGACATCGCGGAATCCCGCTTTGGCCAATTGATCCCCGGTCAGGGCGTCCACTGCGACGGGCACATCCTGCAAGCTTTCGCTGCGCTTCTGTGCGGTGACAGTGACTTCGTCAATTTTCAATTCTCTCGTATCGCCAGTTTCAGCCAACCCGTTTAACGGATGAATCGCCAGGCCAATAGCAAGGGCCAACAGCGATGGCTGTACCAGTCCAGTGGAATTATCTTTATCAGGATTGGTGCGTATCAATTTCATTATTGTCTCCTCAGAATACTTCAATGCTCAGCACTGAAGCGTGACTGACCGAAATAAAACATCGCCATCGGTCAGCATGTGGGGTGGCCCGGAACGCTCGGCCACGGAGTCACTCTAAAAGAGGGCGATAATCTGGACTTTTCTTGAGGCGACAGGCAGTTTTCATTTGACGACACTCGGCAACTTTTTTGCATGTTTTTTGCACGTCCGAGAAAAAGAAAAAACCCGCAAAAGTACACCGACTTTTGCAGGGTCTCACACCGCATGCAGCGGTATTAAGCAGAGCAGGAAAGAGATATGATCGGTCAGCTGAAGTAGAGAACCGCCAGGACCATCGCCGCGAGCACCGTGGTTTCGATCAGCATCAGCAGTATCGGTTTGAACCCGACCTTGGCCAGTTCTTTTAACTGGGTTTTCATGCCCAGCGCACTGATCGCGATAACCAGGCACCAGCGCGACAGGTCGCTGCCAAACTGCTGCACCGTCGGTGGTACCCAGCCGGTGCTGTTGACCGCGGCGAGCAAGACAAAAACCACCGCAAACAGCGGCAGTAGCGGTGGGCGTTTGCCACCATCCTGCGCACCCCGGGCGCGGGCGATCATGACGACACACAGAATCACCGGCAACAACATGGCAATGCGCATCAGTTTGACGATAGTGGCGGTGTCACCGGCTTCATGGGAAATACTGTAGCCGGCACCGACCACCTGAGCCACATCATGGATGGTGCCGCCGAGAAAAATACCCGCCTCCACATCACCCAGCCCAAACCACTGCACCACCATCGGATAGGCAATCATGGCCATGGTCGACAGTGCGGAAACCCCCACCACGGTAAACAGAGTTGCGCGCTCCTTGGCCGGGTGTGCGGGCATGGCGGCGGACAGCGCCATCGCCGCGGAAGCGCCGCAGATCGCGGTGGCGCCGCCGGTCAATACGCCAAACAGCGACTGAAAACCAAGTGCCCGGGCGAGCACCACGGAAACACAAATGGTCGCGGTGACGATGCCAATTACCAGGATGATCGGCCCCCACCCCAGGGAGGCGACCTGGTCAAAGGTGATCCGCATACCCAACAGGGCGACACCGATACGCAATATCGTACGCGCGGTAAATTCAATACCTTCCCTGCAGGGTCCATCCGCTGCGAGGAAATTCATCGCCATTCCCAGTAACAGGGCAAACAGCATCACCGGCGCGGAGTAATGTTCGGAAAGAAAACTCGCCGCAGCGGCCACTACGGTACTGGCAATCATTCCGGGTAACAGAACCTGCGATCGCGAGCGCACAGAAACCCAGGTAGCAGCAATCATGAGACAACCTCTCGCTGTTCGCGTCCCTACACAGACAATTCGTCAAGCGCCTGGCAAAGCGCGGCATATAATTGTTCCGGCGGCTGCGCACCGTGCAGGCGCATTCGGTGATTGAAGGTATAACTCGGCACCCCCTCCACCGCGGAAGCCGAGTGAAAAGACTTCGGAGCCACAGCCGCACCGTCCGCCAGCATGCGGCTATCCAGTGCACAGGCCTCGGCAATGTCGAGCAGGGTTTCCGCATCGCCGATATCGCGCCCGTGAATAAAGTACGCGTGAAACAGGCATTCGAGAAACTCGTCCGCCTGCGCAGTAGTGCCTAGCCGCTGCGCTCGATTAAAAATCCGATGAACCAGTTTCGTATTCGGCATGATCGGAATATTTTGCAAGCGCAAGGAGATGCCGGCGTTCAACGCAGCGCGACTGACCTGTTCCTGACGAATACGCACCGCCTCATCGCTTCCCAACCGTTGGCGATAGAACTCCTTGAACGGAACACCAGCGACAGGAAGCCCCGGTAGTAATTGCACTCCCACCCAGAATACGTCGACATGCAATTCCGGCAGGTTTTCACGCAGCAAAGCCGTGGCAATTTCCAGATTGCGTTTGCCGATAAAACACCAGTGGCAGATAAAATCAAACGCAACTTCAATTTTCAGATTACTCATGCCGCGACTACCGCTCCCTGTGTGGATAGATCGCGCACACTGGCAATATCCCGCCGGTAATGGCGCTTCGCGCAGTAGAAAACCAGTGCCGATGCGAGGCTCATGATTGGCACCAGTGCCAGAGCCTGAGAGAGTCCAACCCCATCCGCCAACATGCCGGTAACAAACGGCCCCGGCGCCAGACCAAGCAGATTGTTAACCAGCGTCAGAGTTGCAAAAGCGGTTCCGTGAATTGCGGCGTGCGTAAGATTTGCAACCATGGCGCCGGCAGGTCCGGTGGTCCCCGCTACCAGGAACATGCCGAGGCCGATCAGCACCAGCTGCACTACCCCAGACTCCAGGCGAAACCCGACGCCCAGAAACAGGCAGCACAACAGGCAGTAAATGATGGCGAGCGAAATTTTACGCTCCGCGCGATTCCGGCACAGCCGGTCACACAGATTGCCGCACACCACCATGCCGGCACCGCTGATCAGAACAAATACCGCTGCGGCCATACCGGCCTTGTCGGTTCCGAGATCGTAATAGCGGTTCATAAAGCTGGGAATCCAGGCCATCAGCGACGCCGCGACAAACAGTTGCAGGCCGCTGGCGATGTAGGCACACAGCACAGATGGGTTGTTGACCAGGCCTCGCAGGGATGGGCGCTGCGCGCTAGCCACAGAGGTAGCCGGCGTCACGCGTTGTTCGCGAATGATGACGGGATAGATCAGCGCAAGGACGATGCCGAAAATGGCCATGCCGGCGAATGCCCAGCGCCAGCCGAGGTGCTCCGCGAGTACCCCGCCCAGCGCCATACCGAGCACGGACCCCAACATACCGCCGGCCATAAAGGCACCCGCCAGAGTCGCGCGCAGGCTCGGTGGAAATACAGAGATCACCAGTGCGATACCGACACTGCCGTAGGCAGCTTCACCGATTCCCACCAGAAAACGCGCCGCAAACATTTCCGCGTAACTGTCGGACAGTGCGCACATCAGGGTGGCGAGACTCCACAGCAGCGCCATCAGGGTCAGGCTTTTCACTCTGCCCCAGCGGTCGGCAAGAAGGGAGAGCGGTATAGTGAGCAGGCCGACCATCAGGGCAACAATACCCGAAAGGGAACCCAGCTGGGCGTCACTCAATTGCCACTCGAGTTTGAGCAGCGGAAATACGGCGTTGAGAACCTGCCGCGACATATAGTCGGAAATCAGCAGGCCAAAGGTAAGGGCGAAAATAATCCAGGCGTAACGGCGCGATACGGAGACGACCGGGATATCGCTGTCGGCATAGTGGGCCATGGCGGTTCCTCGCAGAAAGCCGGCGTACAGAAGGTGCACGGTCGCATCGTCACTGGTGGCACAGGGCCGCCAGTGCGAGGCTCAACAGCTGCGTATCGGGATTGCTGGATCAATACCCGCGCAGCGGAACATTTTTCTGTCCGAGCTTGCGATTGGGCGCCATACCATGGGCCGCCAGAGTTTCATTGGCGTCTTTATACCAGGTGCCAATGCGGTAGATTTCTCGCGCTTCCTGTCCGTTGGCGACTTCGCGCCCCAGTTCGTGTGACAGACGCACCAGTTGCTGGATCTGCGCCACCGAGGTCATGCGATTGCCGTGTTGGTCGATCAAGGTGTCTTCAATACCACAGCGTGGATGCAGGCCCAGCGCCATGGCGATGGTGTTGATCGGCAACACATTTTTCATCAGAGATTCGAGAGTGAGACAGGCACCGTCCGGCGCGCGGCGGATAAACTCCATAAAATTGTAGGGGTTGGGACCGTCGAAACCACCGGCAATACCCACCCAGGTCAGGTTCAGCGGACCGCGGTAAATACCACGCCGCACCAGGCGCTCCAGAGTTTCCAGCGAGTGCATACCGGTCAGCTGGAAGTGCGGCTGAATTTCGGCCGCCTGTAAACGCTTCAGGTGCTCCTCCACCCAGCCCGGTCCTGCGGGCACGGTCATTTCGCGATACGCTTCCCAATAGGCCGGGTCGCAGATGCTGGTACCGGCAACGTCTTCTTCATGCATCAACTCGGTGATGTTCATCTGCACGGTATTGATGGCCACGGTTACCTGATCCGGTTTCGGCGTCAGTTCCGCGAGCATATGGCGGGTGTCGTCAGACAACCATTTGGCTTCCTGCCCTTCTTCCGGGGCAAAAGAAATGGAACCACCCACCTGGATGATCATGTCGGGTACCGCCTCGCGCACACCGGCAATCAGTTCATTGAATTTGGATAAGCGCTTTGAGCCTTTGCCATCCAGTTCTCGTACGTGCAGGTGCAATACGGTGGCGCCGGCCTCATAGCAGTCGACGGCTTTCTGAATCTGCTCCTCCATGGTGACCGGAATATCTTCCGGAAAATCTTCCGGCATCCACTCAGGTCCGTAAGGCGCTACGGTAATGACTACTTTGTCCTGGTTCTGCGGGTGCAGGGAATCATCTAGGAACTGCATTCTTCACTCCTCATCCTTCGCAATTTATTTTTTTTCGAATAGTGATTTAGTAAGGCTTGTCGCCCACGATGCCGGCGCGCTCCATCTTGCGGTGGCAGGCCGGATAGTCCATCACGGCATAATGTTGAGTACTGCGGTTGTCCCAGATGGCGACGCTGTGCGGTTGCCAGCGCCAGCGTACCTGGTACTCGGGAATCGTTGCCTGGCTAATCAGGTAGCGCAGAAGGTCTGCACCACCCGGGTTCGCGTCCTGACCGAAGCGCACATTCTCCGGGGTATGGAAGTTGGTAAAGTGCGTGGTGAACGCATTCACAAACAGGATTTTTTCTCCGGTGTCCGGGTGTGTGCGTACCACTGGGTGTTCCGCATCGGGAAACTGTTCTTTCAGCGCAAGGCGTTTTTCGATAGGCATGGCGGCGCCAAAAGAAGCCTCGATGGAATGGCGTGCACGCAAACCTTCGATCTGTTTTTTCACATGCTCGGGCAGCATTTCATAGGCCTTCACCATATTGACCCACATGGTGTCGCCGCCCACCGGCGGACATTCGATACAGCGCAGCACACAACCAAACGGCGGCGCCTCGCGCCATGTGGCATCGGTATGCCAGGCATTTTCGTAGCGGTCTGCGGGCTGATCCGGACTTTTATAAATCCGCACCAGACCCGGGTACTCAGGGTCAGACCCGGCAACCGGATGATCCTCCAGCTCGCCAAATCGCTCGGCAAACGCCACATGCTCCGCGCGGGAAAAATTCTGGTCGCGCAGAAAAAGTGCCTTGTGCTCGATGAGAAGCTGTCGAATGGTTTCGAACAGTCCATCGTCGTGAACGGCGTCGGCGAGATTGATCCCGGACAGTTCGGCGCCGATACTGCAGGTCAGCGGTTCAATGCGCATGGTCGACACCTCAGATAATGAAAATCGATGAGCCGGTGGTTTTGCGCGCTTCCAGATCCCGGTGCGCCTGCACTGCATCTTCCAGTGCGTAATGCTGATTGATACCGATCTTCAACCGGCCGCTACCCACCAGATCGAACAGCTCGCCGGCCAGTGCTTCTTTTTCTGCGGGGTCCGCAATGTAGTCGGCAAGTGCCGGGCGCGTCATATACAGCGACCCTTTCATCGCCAGCAGCTGTGGATCAAAAGGCGGTATGGTGCCCGATGCGGTACCGACGCAAACCATCAGTCCGCGACGTTTCAGCGAATCGAGAGACGCCATAAAGGTGTCCTTGCCAACACTGTCAAACACCACATCCACGCCAACGCCGCTGGTCAGGTCGCGTACGCTGGTAACCACATCGTCACAGCTGTAATTGATCACGTGATCGCAACCATGTGCCCGCGCCACTTCTGCCTTGGCTTCCGACGATACTGTGCCAATGACATTCAGACCGAGCAGCTTCGCCCATTGGGAAACAATCAGGCCAACACCACCGGCGGCGGCGTGCAGCAAAATGGTGTCCCCTGCTTTGAAATCGTGGATACGGCGCATCAGATAGGCGGACGTCAGGCCACGCATGGTCATGGCCGCCGCGGTTTCGTAGGCAATGGTTTCCGGCAGTTTGATCAGTGGCGCCGCGGGAATCAGTCGCTCGCTCGAATAGGCACCGAGGGTGTTGAGGAAACCGGTGTAGGTGACACGGTCACCTGTGGTGACATTGGTCACACCGGCACCCACTTCCATCACCACACCGGCAGCTTCCACACCGATACCATTGGGCATGGGGATGGGATAAGTGCCATTGCGAAAATAGGTATCCGCATAATTCAGACCTACCGCCACGTGGCGCAGACGCACTTCGCCGGGTCCGGGTTTACCCACGTCGACATTTTCGATACGCAGGACTTCGGGGCCCCCGGTTTCATAAAATCGAACAGCCTTGACCATTCCCAGGCCTCCTGTAGTGCTTTCGCGTTTTCGGTTGATATTCACTTCTGGTATCTACTCTATGGGTTCCCCCTCTCCGCATCTTCACTTCCAGCGACATATACTTTTCTTTTCATGACACACTAAAATGAAAGAAAAACCGTCCGAGGATGGATAAATGACGAGTCAGATTCGCGCTGCGGCGCTGAATGACTATGCCGAGCTGGCCCAGCAACTGGGTCTGAACTACCAGCGTCTGATGCACGATGTCGGGTTGCGTCCGACGGTGTTGGGGCAGGCGGATACACGTATCCCGGTAGATGCGGTGGTTAATCTGCTGGAACTTTCCGCGGAAGAAAGTCAGTGCCCGACGTTCGGGTTGCGTCTGGCGGAATTTCGCCAACTGTCGGATTTCGGTGCTATCAGTCTTTTGCTGCCACATCTGCGCACTCTGCGCGATGCGTTAAATACCACCATCAAATATCGGCATCTGATGAACGATGCCCTGGTCATGCACCTGGAAGATGCCGGTAACGTGGTGATTGTGCGCGAGGAAGTTGTAACCAGTTCCGCACGCCCGTCCCGTCAGGCAACCGAGCTCGCCATCGGTGTACTGTTTCGTTTGTGCGGCGCACTACTGAGCGGCCAATGGCACCCGATCAGCGTCAATTTCACACACAGTGCGCCGCCGGATCTGCAGGTACACAAGCGTATTTTTAATTGCAAAATCGAGTTTGGCTCCGACTTTAACGGCATGGTCTGTCCGGCAGCGGATCTCGACAGTCCAAATCCATCCGCCGATCCAGCCATGGCGAAATATGCGGAAACCTATATTGCCTCGCTGCCTGGCTCCAAACAGCAGCCATTTTCGTACGAGGTTCGCCAGGCGATTTATCTGTTCCTGCCCATGGGGCGCGCCAATATAGAACAGATCTCCCATGCCCTCGGGGTAAACGTGCGCACCCTGCAGCGCAAGCTGGAAGAAAGTGGGGAAACCTTTTCCGACCTGATTAATGAAGTGCGCCGCAACCTGGTGGTGCACTACATGACTAACCCCAACTATTCTCTTGGCAGAATTGCGGATATGCTCGGCTACTCGGTGGCAAGCTCTTTCACTCGCTGGTTTTCCAGCCAGTTTGGGATGTCCCCCGCCCGTTGGCGCGCCGAACACGACACGGACGAAAGTGCGCCGAATAATTGATTAAATCGCTGAAGAACAGATAAGTCGAAAACCACAAAAGGACGTACACCATGAGCGCTCGCAACCTGCCGGGAGTTCAGCAACAGCTGCAGCAGCTGGTCGCCAGCCCCAGCGTCAGCGCCACCAACCCCAAACTGGATATGGGTAATCGCGGCGTTATCGACCTGCTTGCCGCCTGGTTGGAAACCCTGGGCTTCAAGATTGAAATCATGCCCATGGAAGACCAGCCCCATAAAGCCAACCTGATCGCCACCCTTGGCCGGGGCGATGGCGGGCTGGTACTTGCCGGGCACACCGATACCGTGCCCTACGACGACAACCGCTGGAAATCCGATCCTTTCAAACTGAGCGAGCGCGACAACCGTTTTTTCGGCCTCGGCAGCACGGATATGAAAGGTTTTTTTCCGCTGGCGATCGAAGCCGCGAAAGCCTTTGCCGACAAGCCGTTGCAGCAGCCACTGATCATCCTTGCCACCGCGGATGAGGAAACCTCCATGTCCGGGGCGCGCGCACTGGTAAAGGCCGGCTTGCCCAAGGCCCGTTACGCTATCATCGGCGAACCCACCGGCTTGAAGCCCATCCGTATGCACAAGGGCATGATGATGGAACGGCTGCGCATCACCGGCCAGGCCGGCCACTCCTCCAACCCCGCGTATGGCGCCAGCGCGCTGGAGGCGATGCATACCGCGATGGGAGAAATTCTGAAACTGCGCGGAGAGTGGCAGGAACGCTACACCAATCCCGGGTTCGCCGTTCAGGTGCCGACACTCAATCTCGGCTGTATTCACGGGGGCGATAATCCAAACCGCATCTGCGGGCACACGGAACTGCAATTTGACCTGCGACCATTGCCGGGCATGCCGATGGACGAATTGCGTGGGGAACTGCACCAGCGCCTGAAAAACGTAATAGGCGGCGAGAAGATCCAGCTGGAAATGGAATCCCTGATCGGCGGCGTGGAGGCTTTCGAAGAGCCGGCGCAATCGGAGCTGGTGCAGGTAGCCGAACAGCTGACCGGGCACAGTGCCGAAAGCGTGGCCTTCGCCACCGAGGCGCCCTTCCTGCAAAAGCTCGGCATGCAGACAATCGTTCTCGGCCCCGGGGATATTGATCAGGCGCACCAGCCGGATGAATACCTCGGCCTTGAACGGATCGATCCGATGATCGACGTGCTGAAAGGGATGATCGGGAAGTTTTGCCTCTGACAGCGTTTAGAAGTCCGAGAGAAGGTGGCGATACCGGGTGCACTTTTGCGAGACCTTCCGCGAGAGGGACCTCGCGGAAGAGTCCCCATGGATGGGTTCACGACGTGTTTCGCAAAAGTGCACCCGGTAGCGGCACCGCCATCCAGCCCGAACAAATCCCCGCTTTAACATTAACCACTGCTGCCGCAGAAAATACGGTATATTGAGCCGACTTACGATTAATCTGCAGAATATCAAAGCTCGTGAATACAGAAACCACCACCCTCAACTGGTTCAGAAACGCCGCGCCCTATATCAATGATCTGCGCGGGCGAACCCTGGTGGTTGCGATTCCGGGGGAAGGGTTTGAGCACGAGAACTTTCGCAACCTGGTACACGACCTCACCCTGTTTATCAGCCTGGGCGTAAAGCTGGTGCTGGTGCACGGCGCCCGTGCACAGGTAAACCGCGCCTTGGAAAGCGCCGGTATTGAAAGCCGCTTCCAGGGCAATACCCGAATTACCGACCGTGAAACCCTGGAGGTAATCAAGGCCGCCGTGGGCAAGCTGCGTTTTGAAATTGAAGCGGCATTTTCCCAAGGGTTACCGGATTCCCCCATGGCGCGCTCGGCCTTGAAGGTGGTGTCTGGTAACTTTGTCACCGCACGTCCGGTGGGCATTATCGATGGCGTGGATATGCGCTGGACCGGACAGGTGCGGCGGATGGAGGTGCAGGCGATTGGCCGTGCACTGGACGAAAACTCGCTGGTGCTGCTATCGCCCTTTGGCACATCGCTGACCGGCGAGCTGTTCAATCTCAATTATCTGGATCTCGCCGCCGAGGCGGCTCAGGCACTGCAGGCAGAAAAGCTGATCCTGTTTCGCGACCAGCCACAACTGGAAGTAAACGGCGAGACGATTTACGACCTCAGTATCCATCAGGCAGAAGACGTTGCCGACCACCTCGATAGCGAAACACTGAGTTGTGCCATCAAAGCCTGTAATGCGGGTACGCAACGAGTGCACCTGCTCAGTTACGCGGACAACGGCGCCCTGCTGCAGGAATTGCTCAGCCGTGAGGGCGCCGGCACCATGATCTACCGGGATAGCTACGAGGTGATCCGGCGGGCGCGGATCAACGACGTGGGCGGGATTCTCGGGCTGATCCGGCCACTGGAGAAACAGGGCATTCTGGTACGCCGCTCCCGGGAAAAGCTCGAGTCGGAGATCGACCACTTTACCCTGGTGGAAGTGGATGGCACCCCGGTGGCCTGTGCGGCGCTGTATCCGATCCTAGACGATCAGGGCGACACTATCGCCGCAGAAATTGCCTGCGTGGCCATTCATCCGGAGTTTCGCGGCGGCGGCCGCGGCGCCAAGCTGCTGCATCACCTGGAGCGCCAGGCACGGGCGCTGGATCTGGCGGACATCTATGTACTGACCACCCAGACCGAACACTGGTTTATTGAGCGCGGCTTTACCCAGGTGGATGTCGCGGATCTGCCCACCAGCCGTAAGTCTCTATACAACATTCAGCGAAATTCCCGCGTTTTACGCAAGCCGCTGAAAGCGCAATAGACTTGCATGAAACTCTGCCCGAGACGGACAGGTCTTGCGCAGGATTCCCCTACTTTTGGCAACCGCGCAATAGCGCTTCCATTTTGCTAATCTGTCGCGTCCCCGGGGTACATTGCTGCCCCGCCCAAACTTCGGGCAAACCACCAAATTCTGATCCACGTTTACACGTTTAGTAAGTACCGCTATGCCTCAGTACCGCTCTCGCACTTCCACCGCCGGCCGCAATATGGCCGGCGCCCGCGCCCTGTGGCGCGCCACCGGCATGAAGGATGAAGATTTCCACAAGCCGATTATTGCCGTGGCCAACTCCTTCACCCAGTTCGTGCCCGGGCACGTACACCTGAAGGATATGGGCCAACTGGTGGCACGAGAAATCGAGAAAGCCGGCGGCGTAGCCAAAGAGTTCAATACCATTGCCGTGGACGACGGTATCGCCATGGGCCACGACGGCATGCTCTACAGCCTGCCCAGCCGTGAGATCATCGCCGACTCCGTGGAATATATGGTGAACGCCCACTGTGCCGACGCACTGGTGTGTATCTCCAACTGCGACAAGATAACCCCCGGAATGCTGATGGCGGCCCTGCGCCTGAATATTCCGGTCATCTTCGTTTCCGGCGGGCCCATGGAAGCGGGCAAAACCAAGCTTGCCGACCACAAGCTCGACCTGGTGGACGCGATGGTGATCGCCGCTACCGACGATGCCAGCGACGAGAAGGTAGCCGAGTACGAGCGCTCCGCCTGCCCCACCTGTGGCTCCTGCTCCGGTATGTTCACCGCCAACTCCATGAACTGCCTGACCGAGGCACTGGGCCTGTCGCTGCCCGGTAACGGTACCATGCTCGCTACCCACGCCGACCGCGAGCAGCTGTTCCTGCGCGCGGGCCGCGAAATCGTGGCACTGGCCAAGCGCTACTACGAAGAAGACGACCTTTCCGCATTGCCGCGCTCTATCGCCAACCGCGCCGCGTTCAGCAATGCGATGGCCCTGGATATCGCCATGGGCGGCTCCACCAATACCATTCTGCACCTGCTGGCGGCGGCCCAGGAAGGCGAGATCGACTTCGACCTGTCCGATATCGACCGCCTGTCGCGCAAAATTCCGCAGCTGTGCAAAGTGGCTCCCAATACCCAGAAATACCATATCGAAGATGTGCACCGTGCCGGCGGTGTCATGGCCATCCTCGGCGAACTGGAAGCCGGAGGCCTGTTGGATGCGAGTCTGCCGACGGTATATAGCAGCTCTTTTAAAGAAGCGCTGGAAGAGTGGGATATTCGTCGTACCGACAACCCCGACGTGCATAAGTTTTTCCGTGCGGGCCCAGCCGGCATTCCAACACAGACCGCGTTCAGCCAGGACTGCCGCTGGAACAACCTGGACGGCGACCGCGAACAGGGCTGTATCCGCTCCGTCGAGCACGCCTATTCCTCCGAGGGCGGCCTTGCGGTGCTGTTTGGCAACCTGGCTCCCAACGGCTGTGTCGTAAAAACGTCCGGGGTGGAAGAAGAGCTGTGGCACTTTGAAGGCCCCGCTCACATCGTCGAAAGCCAGGAAGACGCCGTTGCGCATATTCTTGAAGGCAAGGTGAAGGAAGGTGAGGCGGTCATCGTGCGCTATGAGGGCCCCAAAGGCGGCCCGGGCATGCAGGAAATGCTCTACCCCACCAGTTACCTGAAATCCAAAGGCCTGGGTAAATCCTGCGCGCTGATTACCGACGGCCGCTTCTCAGGTGGAACTTCAGGCCTTTCAATCGGCCACGTATCACCGGAAGCGGCCGGCGGCGGCAATATCGCTCTGGTACAAAATGGCGACCTGGTCCGTATCGACATTCCCAAGCGTCTGATCGAAATCGATATTCCGGAAGAGGAACTGCAACGCCGCCGCGACGCAATGAACGCGAAAGGTGAAGAAGGCTGGAAGCCGGCGAAGGTTCGGCCGCGCAAGGTAAGCCGCGCACTGAAAGCCTACGCATTGCTTGCAACCAGTGCCGATAAAGGCGCGGTGCGAGAAATCGACTGATCCTGGGGTCACCCAGCGGTAAGAAAAATAGCGGGCACTGCCCGCTATTTTTTTATCCATTAATGGAGTGCACTGACGAAGTCGTTACTCTGCCAGCTTGTAAGAGATCCGGTTGCGTACACCGTGCTTTTCAACCGGTTCACCATCCACCACCGTTGGTCGGTACTTGAAGCGCTCAACGGCCTTTAACGCGGAGTGATCAAACACATCCGTCGGCGCCCCGGCGGTATCGTAACCACCCACAACCCGCGGATTCTTCACACTGCCGTTCTTGCTGATGGTGAATTCAACCACTACGTAGCCCTCTATTCCCCTGGCCATCGCACGCCGTGGGTAGCGGGGTGCCGGCTTGTAAATGGGTAGTGGATCCGCGCTGATGATTGCGGTATTCACTTTGGTCCGGGTTGACGCCGGTGGGCGAATATCCAGTGGAATAGAACCAGGCTCCACGGTGCGCTCAACTGTAGTCGGTGCCACCGGGGGCGGTAACTCCTTTGGCTTACTAACGGTCTCCTGCCGGTGCACCGTAGGCTTTACATCCGGCATATGAATCGGTGCAACTTTTGGAGGAGGCTCCACGAGTGGTGCTTCAAAGTCGGTGGCGATCAGCTGCGACATACCAAATAGCAGCAGGCCGGTAACCCCCAGGGCCATCGCCAGGCTTCCCACGGCGGTCGATGGCCGACCGGAAGGTGAAGAATTTAAGATCGATGAAGCTGATAAGGAATTGGGAGGATAAGCCAGTTCCATAACACCTCTCCTTTTTATTTTTGGGTGTTGTTTGAAACGCACTGACGCACAGGGTGAATCGGTGCGATGGAAAAAGCTGATCAGCTACTTACAGTTCTAGTTGAATTCAACGAGATTGCAAATAATTCCCATTAATCGATCAAAATTACGCCACATACCATTCACAGGCAAAAAAAAGACCGCACATTGTGCGGTCTCTTTCTGGAAAAACATCTGATCGGTATAAGCATTACATCGCCAGTTGTTTCTCTCGCTCCTGCTCACCCTCTACGAAAGTGATCCACTGTTTGGCAAACTTCTCGGAACGTTTGTCTTCCAGGGCTTTCTTGAAGTTCTTGAGTGAAGCGTCGTACTTCTTCAGATTGGCGTTGGCCATACCCAGCACGATGTAGAGCTGATCCGGGCGTTTGATATCGCCCTTCTTCAGTGCCTTGCTTCCCATATCCAGAGCTTCTTTGTTCTTGTCCAGGTCCAGGTAGATACCGGCCAGACGAGAGTAAAGATCACCCTTGTCGGACATGCTTGCAGCAGCTTCCAGTTCGGGAATCGACTTTTGCAGCTCCTGGGCCATCTGGTAGGCCTGAGCCAGGGTTTCCAGATTCTTGGAGTTGCGGGCAATCTTCTTCTCACTCATGCCCTTGTCGATTACCTTGGCGCCCTTGTACGGCATTTCCGCACCCATAAAGAGATAAGCCATGTTCAACAGCTCTTTCTCTTTTTGCAGGGCACCGGCAATGTAGGCAGCTTCCATCATGTGAAGCATATCGTCTTCACGCTTCAGCTCACCGTACATACCCGCCAGCTGCTTGTAGTACTCACCTTTCGGATAGTACTTGACCAGCTTCTCCAGGATATTGGCCACCTGCTTGTAGTCGTTTTTCTCGTAGTAGAGGAAACGCTGCAGGCCCAACCAGTTTTCCTTGGGGGTCTTGCCTTCTTTTTCGTACATGGACACGGCCTGATTGATATCGGCCAGTGCCTTGTTGTTGTCACCCAGCTGGTAGTAAGCCTGGGCGCGCAGGGCGTAGGAGTCCGCGTTGATATTGTCGGCCACCTTGAACCAGCGGTTCAGGTAGTTGACCGCCTGCTTGTAGTCTTCGGTTACGAAGTACAATTGGGCTACGGTCAACAGCGTACCCACCTCCAGAGCCACCGGCAGGTTCTGTTCCCCCTGATCCAGTACCTTCTTGTAGTAGGTAATCGCCTGCGGATACTTCTCCATGCTGTAGTAAACGAAGCCGTAGAAGTAGTACATCTGCGCGGTTTCGTAACCGTTCAGCTTGTCTTTACCCGCTTCCATTTCCCGCAGGGCCGCCAAGGCCGCCGGCCAGTTCTGGGCATCGGCAGCTTCCTGGGCTTTACCCAGGTGCTTGAATGCACTCTCGCGCATGGAAGGCGTTTTGCGGGTCTTCTGCTCGCTCTGGGCTTCCGCCTGAGCGAAAGAAGTGGAAACACCCACAGCCTCCAGCACGGTTACACTCACTGCCGGCGCCAGGACCAGGGGCAGCGCTACGGACGTGCGCAGGACGAGCCTGGAGAGGCCTTTCGTCACGGTCGTCATATTCATATGCGTCCCCTATCTTATTGCGCCATATTGAAGCTGATCTTGGTTTTTACACCAGGTACTTCAATCGGTTCACCGTCAACAACCCGCGGCTTGTACTTGTACTTCAACGCGGACTTCACAGCAGCGCGGTTGAAGATGGTGGTGGGGTTGCCATCTTTGGTAAAGGCTTCCACAACACGCGGATCACGTACAGAACCGTTCTTGGTTACCGTGTATTCCACAACAACCCAGCCCTCGATACCCCGCTGCAATGCGCGGCGCGGGTACTGAGGCTGAACCTTCACGATAGGCAGGTAGTCACCTTCGGAAGCAAAACCACCAATACCACCCACATTCAGGTCGGCGTTGGCCGTCGGTGCAGACATGTTCAGGGCATTGTCTACGTCCGGCTGGTCAAACTCCGGCTCCGGCATATCGGGTGGCGGCTGCTCGGGTTCATCGGGCTTATCCGGTTTGCTGGTATCGTATTGCGTTTCGATCTTCTGTTCCGGCATTACGATGTCGGCAACCTTGATTGGCTCCTCCTCTTCAGGAGCGCCCAGGTTCGCCTCGATCAGCGCATGCATGGTGAAGATCAGGGCAAAAGTCGTGGCTACCGCCAGCGCACCCGCCCCTACTAGTCTTACCGGGTTCATAGCTGTTAACTCTTCTCTGTAGCGACCGACACTTTCTCGATACCGATCTTCCTGGCCGCGTCTGCGATCAGGGCAACCTTCTCGATACTCGCCTTTTTATCGGGCTGAATAACCAACCACCCCTTGGGGTTTTCCGCGTAGAGACGCTCCAGGGTGTTTTTCACCAGGCGGTCATCTACCTGCTCTTTGGCAATCCAGATTTCGTTGTTGTCGTTAATCGCTACCAGAATAGAGGCGGCTTTGAGATCAGCGGTAGTCGCTTCCGGCTTCAGAACATCGACACCCGGCTCCTTGATAAAGGTCGCGGTGACGATGAAGAAGATCAGCATGATGAACACCACGTCCAGCATGGGCGTGAGGTCAATCGCTTGCCCTTCTTCTTCCGCCGTATTCTGTTTTCTGCTCATTGCAACTCTCTCTAGCGAAATGCTAATAGCGAGATTTGGCCCTGAAGCCCCCACCGCCACACGCGGTGATGAGTGGAAGCTTCCGTGTTGGCTAAACCTTCTCGGTTACCGCCGCTCTCTGTCGATTGCGCCGGCAACGCACACTTGTGGTGCCTTAGTGATCCATCGTCAGATGGTCTTCCAGCAGCTGGGTCTCACGCTGAGCGGTACGGGTGATGTAGGTGTTGGCAAATACACCAGACAGTGCGGTTACCATGCCCGCCATTGTCGGGATGGTCGCCATGGATACACCACTGGCCATTTGCTTGGCATCACCACCACCGGTGATCGCGAGAACCTCAAACACGTTGATCATGCCCCAAACGGTACCCAGCAGGCCGAACAACGGCGCCAGGGCTACACAGGTCTGAATCATGTCCAAGTTGCTGTCGATTTTCTCGGATACCCGGGAAATCAGCGCGTAGCGGATCTGGTGGGCACCCCAGGATTTGCGCTCGGGGCGCGCTTCCCAGGTGTCCACAGCGCCCTGAACATCACTCTTCAGGCCACCTTTGAAGTAAAAGAACCGCTCGAAAATCAGCGTCCACATAAAGAAGGTCAGGCCGGCGATCAGGAGTAGTACTGGCCCGCCCGACGCCATAAAGGCGTTGACGGCGGCCCATGCGTCATTTAATGCGTGCATGTTGCCGCCTCCTCTTATTTACGCTCAGCGTTTTCTGCAACGATACCGGCACTCTGTTCGTCCAGGATGTGCAGGATGCGCTTGGCACGGCCGTTCACGATGGTGTGCAGCAGTACAGTCGGGATAGCCACACACAGACCCAGAACGGTGGTAACCAGTGCAGAGGAGATACCGCCAGCCATTGCTTTAGGATCGCCCGCGCCGAAGATGGTGATCGCCTGGAAGGTGATGATCATACCGGTAACGGTACCCAGCAGGCCCAGCAGCGGGGCTACCATGGCGATGATCTTCAGCAGGTTCAGACCGGATTCGATGGCCGGACGCTCTTTCAGCACCGCTTCTTCCATCTTCAGTTCCAGAGTCTCGCCGTCGACACCCTTGTTCTCTTCGGCTACTGCCAGAACACGACCCAGCGGGTTGTTGGTGTTCGGAGTAGAGGAACGCAGCTGAGAGTTCACTTTGGCGTTAACACCAGACAGAACCAGCAGACGCCAGATGGCCAGCAGAACCGCAACCACACCAACACCGGTGATGATGTAGCCCACGATGCCACCCTGATGCCAGCGCTCAACGATGCTCGGGCTCGCGATCATGGCTTTCAGGTAAGAACCACCGCTCGGGCCAGTGGGGTCAACACCAAACGGAGAGAAGCCGCTGGTAGCAGACTGCAGATCGGCAGCCATGCTCAGGTACTTGCCATCCGGCTGACGAATAAGCTCGGCCAGCTTCTGGTTGTCGTTCATTTCCAGGTACTTGCCATCGGAAACGATGTTGAAGTTACCAACACGTACAACTTCCTGCTCAGCCTGTTCACCGTCCGGCAGAATTACAGTGGTGTTGAACTTCACAACCTTACCGGATTCCACAGTCTCACGCTGCAGCTCGTACCACAGACGCTCGATTTCCTGGATGGTCGGCAGTTTGGTAGCAGAGTTCATTTTGTCGATCAGCTGATCGAGGAACTCGGCGCGGCCCGGGTACTGAGCGGAAACCAGAGAGGTCTGGAGGTTCGCGCGCAGGTCACCAGCGGTGGAGGTCAGGTGGCCGAACAGTTCTTTCAGAGAGCCGAGGCGCTCGTCCAGCTGCTGACGCTTCTGTTGAACCAGCAGTTCCTGCTCTTCGTACTTCTTCTCCAGGGCGGCGGAACGGGCTTCTTCAGAGGTACGGGTGTTTTCTGCCTGACTCAGCAGAGAAGCCTGGTTGGCTTTTTGACGACGGAAGTCAGCTTCGCGCTTTTTGTGCTCGGCGGACTCGGAGATTTTGGAGCTCTGAACCATCTTCAGCAGCTGGTCCAGGGAAGATGCTTTGTCCTGGGCAACAGCAGAAACGCTGATCAGACCAGCAGCCGCTACGGCCAGAACGCTTTTGGCGATAGAGGATTTCATTGCGCAGCCTCCGGAGCCGGGATCGGCATAGTCATGATGTCGGTAGTAGCCTGTTTCTTGGCGATTTTCAGGCCCTGCATGATGGCGCGGCGGAATTCGCCGGAGTCGATCTCAACCCAGGCTTTCTGCTCTTTGTCATAGGCCAGGGAGATTTTGGAGTCGGTGGTCTGAGCAACCAGCGCGATACGACCAATTTGCAGAACGCTTACTTCGCGATCCTGACCGTTTACGTTCAGGGTGTCGCCGTAGGTATCGATCTTACGGGCGTATTCAGCTTCGAAGTTGTACAGTTCCAGCACCTGACGGAATTTTTCCGCTACTGTGATATCGGAACGGTCCATATTGTTCTTCACACCTTCCAGGTTGGCCTTACGCTCGGCCAGCTTGAAGGGGGCGTCCAGTTCGATGAACTGTTCCAGACCATCCAGCATACGCAGGATCAGCGGCTGGATCTGACGCTCGATAACGGTCACCTGATCGATGGACTCGTCGAGATCCTTGATCACGGACAGCTGGTTAGCCAGCTGCTTTTCGAGCTGACGGTTGTATACACGCAGACCGTCGATCTCTTTGTTCACTACCTTGAACTGCTGAAGCAGGTCAGAGGTTTCCTGAGCGATCTTGTCGATGCGCTTTTGAGATGCAGTGGCAGCAGCAGTTTTCTGCTCACCAACCTTGAGTACGGTGTCGAGTGTGTCCGCAGTGGCTACGCTACCGTACAGTGCGCCGGCAGACAGCGCAGTGGTCAGCGCCACAGCCATGAATCGCTTGGTTTTCATTAGACCCCCCAGTGGGTTCAATATTTCACAACATGGTCGCGATGGATTAGCTGCCACAACGCGGTAGTTTTTGGTTTGAAGACAGCTAAGAGCCGCACATTGTAAACAGCCGATTTGATTATTCAAATGCGGATTGACTGCGCCGCCCCGCCTGTGTAGCACGGTAACACCGAGGTAACACCTGCGGGGTTCATGCACACAATTGCGGCGATCTACACTGTGCAACATTTGACCAACCCTACCCGAAAGGGCATTTTTTGGTCAAATTGTTTTTAAATAAACCTGTCGTACTGGACTAAGCAGTAGTTGTATTCATCCCGCTCCGAGGCCGGGTAACAGTCCCGGGCCACCTCTTTCCAGTCTTCGGCGAATTTCGGGAAGAAGGCGTCACCTTCCACTTCAGCATCCACTTCAGTGATGTACAGGCGGGTGGCCAGCGGTAGCGCCTGTCGATAAATCTCGGCACCACCGATCACCATCAACTCATCCATCCTTTCCGCCTGCGCGCGGCGGTCCGCCAATTCCAGCGCAGCTTCCAGAGATGGCACCACTTCGACACCCTCCGCCTGCCAGTCCGGATTGCGGGTGACAACGATATTCACACGCCCGGGCAGTGGGCGCCCGATGGATTCGAAGGTTTTGCGCCCCATGATCACGGGCTTGCCGAGGGTGGTGCGCTTGAAGAACTGGAGGTCGCCGGAAATCTTCCACGGCAAGGCATTACCGCGACCGATTGCGCGATTGCGGGCCATCGCCACAATCATGGCGACGGGTGTGTGGGTGGCCGTCATCACACGGCCACCGGAGCCGGAATATGTGGATGCGCTTCGTAACCGCGGAGCTCGAAGTCCTCAAACCGGAAATCGAACAGATCCTTGATCTCTGGGTTGAGCACCATTTGCGGCAAGGGCAGCGGCTCGCGGGATAACTGCTCTTCCACCTGCTCGGCATGATTGGAATAGAGGTGCGCATCACCAAAGGTATGCACAAAGTCGCCGGGCTTGAGACCGCAGACCTGCGCCAGCATCAGGGTCAGCAGACTGTACGAGGCGATATTGAAGGGCACCCCCAGAAAGATATCCGCGCTGCGCTGATACAGCTGGCAGGACAATTTGCCGTCCGCCACGTAAAACTGAAACAGCGCATGGCACGGTGCCAGAGCCATTTTGCCCGCCCGCGCATTCTCACTGGGTGACACGCCTTCATCCGGCAGGTCCGAGGGATTCCAGGCGCTGACAATCAGACGGCGGGAATCCGGACGGGTCTTGAGCTGGTGAACCAGCTCTTTGATCTGGTCAATATGACGGCCATCGGCGGTAGGCCAGGAGCGCCATTGATAACCGTAGACAGGCCCAAGGTCACCCTCTTCTGTTGCCCATTCGTCCCAGATGCGTACACCGTTTTCCTTCAGATAGGCGATATTGGTGTCGCCCTGCAGGAACCACAGCAGCTCGTGGATGATGGAGCGCAGATGGCACTTCTTGGTGGTAATCAGCGGGAAGCCTTCGGCAAGGTCAAAACGCATCTGGTAGCCGAACACACTGCGGGTGCCGGTACCGGTACGGTCGCTTTTCAAAGTGCCGTTGTCGCGCACGTGGCGCATCAAATCGAGGTATTGCTTCATCTATATACAGTCTTGAACGCAGGTATAAACCGTCTTGAATTCGGGGGCGCGCGGGCCGTTACTTGGCCGCGCTCTTTTTCAGTTTGCCGGTGCTTTTGCTGGCTTTGGGTTTCGCCTCGGGCTCAGGGTCTTCACCCTGACTGCGCCCCTCCGGCAAGGGTTGGGTACGGTAGCTCCAGATCAGGAGCAGGATGCCACCGACGATCATCGGCAGGCACAGCAACTGGCCACGGGTCATCCATCCAAACATGACTTCGACGCCTACATCCGGCTGGCGGACGAACTCCACCAGGAAGCGGAAGATACCGTATAAAAGAACAAACAGGCCACCGACCGCTAGACGCGGGCGCGGCTTGCTGGAGTAGATCCACAGCACCACAAACAGTACCAGACCCTCGAGGAAGGCTTGATAGAGCTGGGATGGGTGACGCACCAGAAGCTCCGGGTCGCGGGGGAATACCATGCCCCATGGACCGTCGGTCTCGCGACCCCACAGCTCCTGGCCGATAAAGTTACCGATACGACCCAGACCGAGGCCAATGGGAACGAGGGGTGCGACAAAGTCGATCAGAGCGGGGAAAGTTGTGCCGATCTTGCGCGCGTAGATGGTGGCCGCCAGCATCACGCCGATCAGACCGCCATGAAAACTCATGCCCCCTTCCCACACCTTGAACAGGCTCAGCGGATGGGCCAGCAATTCACTGAAGTTATAAAAGAACATATACCCGAGGCGACCGCCCACCACCACGCCGATGGCACAGAACAGGATCAGGTCCTCGACTTCCGACTTGATCACCGGCGACCAGGGCTTCTGCGCGCGCCGCATCGCCAGCCACCAGGCGGCGGCAAATCCGGCCAGGTACATCAGGCCATACCAGTGAATCTTGAGCGGCCCAATGGCCACCGCAACGGGATCGATCTCGGGGTACGTCAGCATACTGAAACCGCGGTTGGTAAAATTGGGCGTTATTATGGCACTGACAAAATGACGATTGCGAGCTGACATGTGCCTGCTGTTGATTGCCTACCGGCAACACCCCAAGTTTCCACTGCTGCTTCTGGCGAATCGGGATGAGTTTTACGCGCGCCCCACGGAGCCTGCCCACCCATGGGCGAACAGTCCGATTACCGCGGGGCGGGACCTTCAGGCTGGAGGCACCTGGCTGGGGATTACCCCGGGCGGGCGGGTGGCCGCGGTCACCAATATCCGCGAGCCACAGGTACCGGAACCTGAGGGCGCGCTGTCTCGCGGCGAGATTCCGGTGCGTTTTCTCGAAGGAGAGGAGTCTCCCGCGGCGTTCGCAAAGGGGCTGGCCGGTCAGCGTTATCGCGGCTTCAATGCGCTCTTGTTTGATGCCCGACTCCTCGCCGGTGGGGCGGCAGCATCACTGGTCTGCGCCGGCAATCGCCATCAGCCATTCGCCATTACAGCGGGGGTGCACGGTATCTCAAACGGAGCGCCGGATGCCCCCTGGCCCAAGGTCACCCACGGATGCCGGGCACTGGCCGAGTTAGCCGCAACTCTGCCCGACTCACTCGGACAGGATAATTTCGTCACTCCAGCCCTGAAGCTGCTCGCCGATCACAGACGGGCAGCCACGGAACAGCTGCCCGATACCGGTGTGGGCGAGGCGCTGGAAAGCGCGCTGTCCCCTATATTCGTGCGTATCACTGCGGACGATGCGATGCCCGACAGCCCACTTTCTGCAGGCTACGGCACCCGGCTAAGCTCACTGGTGGCGGTCGATGCTGATGGCGGCGCGCAATTCTGGGAACAGGGCTACACGGACGGACTGGTCAGCGGTCCGCCGCAGTATTTCCAGCTGCCCGCCGGCTGAGCGCTACTCCCTTAGCGCCGGTCGTCAGTTGCTCAACACGCCACACTGGCGCCCATCCCCCTGCGTTCTGAACCACCCGCCGGGCGCAAAGGCCAGATGCGCCAACTTCCTAGAGTTAAATGATTCCAGCGCCAAGCAAATTTCGCATTTGTTGCCATACTTAAATTCACAGGCAGGCGGATGTTGAGATACGCGCAAGGCGACGTGCTCAGTGCCCGCTTTTATAAAAGGAAGGTCGCGCGGGATGCTCGGCTAAGGTGCGCCGTCGCTGGAATTTTTTTCCGGCGATTGATGTGGATAGGTGCGCCGATGGTTGGGAAGGTATGAACGATCGGGCCCCGGCTTCCGCACTGTAAACCGGCGCCCTGCAGTATCGCTGAGGTACCATGTCATATTTCATTCCAGAGCGTCGCAAACGCAAATCACCGCTGCCGCTGATCTTTCTCGGCAGTCTGTGCGTGTTCGCCCTCTATTACGCTTTCACTGCCAATCAGAAAACGGTCCCGGTTCTGCCGGAGAATGCCGTGCGCCCACACCTGGTGAACTGGCTGGAGGACAACCCTGACGCCTGGCCCGCTCAGGACCCCATCTTCAACCCGGTGGCGGTGCGCCGTATCTATCGCCGCACGGACTACCGGTTGCTGTGGTTCGATAACTACAGTCTGAGCGACACCGCGAACGATCTGCTCAAGCAGCTCACCGCGTCGAGCTCCGGAAATCCGAGCAGCATGGTGGACTACCGCTACCACCTCGGGTACTTCGACCGCACACTGCGCGACACTCCGCAACGCCTGCAGATGGCAGCGGTACTCGACGTGTTGCTGACCGATGCATTTATCTCCTACGCCCAGGACACCCAGCTGGATAAGCTGCGCCCCCAGGCCCCCAGACAACAGCCGCGCCTGCGTATGCGCAAGAAAGACATCACCCCGGTGAACCTGACCGAGGGCGGGTTTCAGATGGCCAGTGCACGGATCTCCGATGACTTCGGCGATACTGCCGAGCTCTTCGAAGGCCTGCAGCTTGCAGCCAATGATTACAGCGGCACCAGCGGTCGCCAGTATTTCCGCGGCTACAATCGCGGCTCCCAGTCCGTAGACCGCTCTCGCTACTATACCCAGCGCTCCTCTCAAGGCCAGCAGGGCCGGGTGTACAGTAGCGGTTCCCGCTATGGCACCAGCCACAGCGCGCGCTACTCGACCCGCAGCTATCCACAGTCCTACCCCCGCGTCATGCCGCGCTTTCGCAACCTGTCCGAGGAGGGATCAGGTCTGACTCCGTCTCATGGCGAGGGCATGTACATTGAGGAGAACACGCCCTTCGGCAGCGATGCCCAGGCCCTGCGCGAGCAGCTGGTCCGCTATCGCAACATGGCCGCTTCCGGCCAGTGGCGCCCACTGCCCGCAGGGCCCGCCATGACGCTGGGAGCCAAGCACCCCAATGTGGCGCATCTGCGCAACCTGCTGACGGTCTATGGTGACTACTACAGCTACGGCGGTGAGGCCAACAGCAACCGCTTTGACCAGCGCCTGCACGATGCGGTAGTGCGCTTCCAGCGACGCCACGGATTAAAACCCGATGGCATCGTCGGCAAGCAAACCCGTCAGCGCATGAACATCTCCCCATCCGCACGTGCGCATATTATCGAGACCAATATCCGCCGTCGGGAAAAACTGCCGGCCAACCTGGGGGACCGCTTCATTCAGGTGAATATTCCCGGATATAGCCTCAACTATGTGGAACACGATCGCATCAAGCTTTCCATGAACGTGGTGGTGGGCAAAAAGGTTCACCAGACCCCCGAGATCAATACCCGGGTGGCCCGCGTGGTGTTCAATCCCACCTGGACAGTACCTCGCAGCATTCTGGTAAACGAGATTCTGCCCAAGGCCCGCGCCAACCCCCACGGCATGGAAAATCTGGGTTACCGGGTGGTCAACGGCAGCGGCGAGTATCTGCCCCTGAACAGCCAGAACCTGAAGCGCGCGGCGGCCGGTGGCTTCCTGATGCGCCAGAAAGGCGGCGAGCAGAACATCCTCGGGCGGGTGAAGTTCGAAATCCCCAACTCGGATGAGATCTATCTGCACGACACCCGGGCCAAGAGTCTGTTCAGCCTCACCGACAGGGACTACAGCCACGGCTGTGTGCGCCTGGAGAAGCCCCGCCAGCTGGCCGAAGTACTGCTGCGGGACGAGCCCGGTGACTGGAGCCGCTATCGCATAGAGCAGCTCACCACGGGAGACGACACCACCGAGGTGCGCATGAGCAAAAACGTCAAGGTATACCTGACTTACTGGACAGCCTGGGTCGACGGCGAAGGACGCATGAACTTCCGCCCGGATATCTACGGTAAAGACGGCCTCGCCGCCAACCAGTTCTAGCTCCACAGCCAGCCGCGGGCGGTGCCACAACCGGCACCGCCCTCCCCCGAACTTCTCTCACTGCCCACGGCTTCGCCGGGTGGTCCTCCACCCGGCACTCTTTACCCCACCCCCATTTCCGGTCCCCAGCCCCCGCAGACAGGGCATATTCCGAATCAACCCGACAACCCGCAAGCGCATACCCCAATCGTATTTGGCGCCAATCCAGTCACAAATTACCAATTAAGACACTGCGCACACTGGTGCGTGCGGATGATTGAGTGGTTTACGGGGCTGAGTGCTTTGCCCCGATAGCGACAGGGGTCAGCGATGGGTAGCAAGTTGGGATTTCCAGTCAGTCTTGGAGCGGCGATGGTTCTGTCACTCTCCCTCGACACACTGGCAATGAATGATGAGAAAAATACGGCACAGGAACAGCCCGCGGGGTCACCGCAAATCGAAACCGATCAGGGGAAGCAGCCACCCGCGAAAAGTGACGCCACAACCACCTTGGCATCCTATAGCCCCTACACCCCCTATGGGCGGCAGTATGCCCTGATGCGCGAAGAGCTCGCGCGCTACCAGGTACTAAGCCAGGGGGATGACTGGCAACCACTGCCCGCAGGTCAGGCCCTGGCGCCGGGTATGCGCGACGAGCGGGTCAGAGTGCTGCGCAGCCTGCTGATGCAGTATGGAGACCTGGCACTGGTGGATGATATGGCCAAAGCCAGCCTCCAGGGCGCGCCCGCTAACGGAGGCGACAAGATACCCGCAAGCAAGAATCCGGCCGACCTCTACGATCAACAGGTTCGCAAGGCTGTGGAGCGCTTTCAGCGTCGTCACGGCCTGCGCGCCGACGGCATCGTCAACACCCATACCCGCAATGCACTCAATACCCCACCCGCCAAGCGCCTGACCACTCTGCAGGCCAACCTGGCGCGCTGGCAACAGATGCCCAAAGACCTGGGCCCCCGTTATCTTCTGGTCAATATTCCCGAGTACACCCTGCGGCTGGTGGACGGGGAGAAAGAGCAATATCGCATGCGCGTAGTGGTCGGAAAAACCGATGCCCAGACGCCTCAACTGAGCACACGCCTGACCCGGGTGGTGTTCAATCCAACCTGGACAGTGCCGCGCAATATCGCTGTACGCGAGTTGTTGCCGAAAGGCTCAGGCAACCTGTCCGCCGGCGGCTATCGGCTGGTCAATAACCGCGGCAAATCGGTGCCCTTCAGTGGCGCCAACCTGCGTGCCCTGCGCCTCGGCAGTGTGGCACTACAGCAGCGTGGTGGAGCGGGGAATGCTCTGGGCCGATTCAAGTTTGTGATCCCCAATCAACAGGCCATCTTTCTCCACGATACGCAGAAAAAAAATCTGTTCGGACGCAGCCAGCGCGCCTTCAGCCACGGTTGCGTACGCCTGGAAAAACCCGATGAGCTGGCACGCATTGTTCTCGCTCAGCAAGGCCGCCCCGGAAAATGGGACCACGACCGCCTGGCCCGTTACACCACCGGTAGCCGTACCCGTTCCGTCGCCCTGGACCAGCCTATTCCAGTGCACATCGTGTACTGGACCGCTTGGGTCGACGAGGAGGGAGAGCTGAATTTCCGGCCCGATATATACCAGCGCGACCAACAAGCGGCCGAATGACACCCGGGGGTAGCCATGCGTAAAGACAAATACATCGACCACACAAAACCGAAAAGTGCGCAGCGACGCTGCGCAGCACCACCTCGCCACACCCTGGCGGTAGTGGGCTTTTGCGCCCTACTGCCCCTCTATGCCGCCGCGCAGAGCGAAGAAGAGTCGGCACCCATTCTGCCCATTCAGGGATTAAGTACCGAACAGCAACCCGCACAAAACACACCTTCGACTGCGGGGGCAGGTAGCGACACAAGTAATCACGCAGAGAGTGACGCAAGTGGCGATCATACTCTCGCACCGCAACAGAGAGCCGATCGCGGGCACGACGATGCACAGAGAGCCATAGACTTCACCGCGACGGCTGCTGCCCTGCGCGAGCAGGCCGCCCGCTACCGCCAGCTTGCTGACCAGTGGCAACCGATCGACGAGGGTGCCCCGCTGCGACCGGGCGACCAGGGCCCAAGGGTTGCCCAACTGCGCAAGATTCTGAGCCAGTACGGCGACTATCGCGGCGCGCTCGGACCGGTCATTGTGGAGAGTGATGTGTCGGATCGCTATGACGCCGGGCTTCAGCGAGCGGTGGAGTCCTACCAGCGACGTCACGGTATGGAGGCCACAGGCCGCGTGGATACCGCCACGATGAATGCGCTCGCACGCTCCCCCCGTGAGCTGGCCGACAAACTGGAAATCAATGCGGAGCGCTGGGAGAAGCTGCCAGCGAACCCCGGCGACCGCTACATCCTGGTGAATGTGCCCGACTACCAGCTACAGCTGATCGACCAGAAGCGCGTGGTACTGTCGATGAAAACGGTGGTGGGCAAGAGCAGTAAACGCACCCCGGACCTGACCACCAAAGTGGTCTCCGTGGTGTTCAACCCCACCTGGACGGTGCCCCGCAGTATCCTGCTCACGGACCTGCTGCCGAAAGCACGCAACTTCCCCGAGGCCATGCACAAGCGCGGCTACCGGGTGGTGAAGTACGGCACCAATACCACCACCCCCATCAATGAGAAAAGCCTGGAGAGCGCCGCCCGCGGCAAGGCCACCCTGCGCCAGATCGCCGGCCCCGGCAATACCCTCGGGCGGGTGAAGTTCGTGATCCCCAACAAACAGGCGATCTTCCTGCACGACACCCAGGCCCAGAGTCTGTTTGAGCTGCGCCACAGAGCCTTCAGCCACGGCTGCATCCGCCTGCAGCAACCGGAAGAACTCGCCTATGCACTGCTCGGCCAACAGGGCTGGGACCGGACCCGGGTTGCCCAGGCAACCACCGGTGACGAATCCGTCACCATTAAGGTGGACAAGCCGCCACGGCTGTTCATCGCCTATCTCACCGCCTGGGTCGATACCCTGGGACAGATCCAGTTTCGCCCGGACATCTATCACCGGGATCACTGAACCACACCAGCACCCGAAACTCTCAGTCAGTCAGCGTTTGCGGGGAGGCCAATGTGCCTCCCCGCCGCGCTATAGGCCTTTTGGTAGTCACCCGGCCCGCGTCAGGAACGGGTGGTGAAAACCCCGTTTCCCGCCCCGATATCACCCTGACTGCTGACTTTCGACGCGCGGCGTCGGATAGGCGTTCTTCTGCCAACGGAAAACCCTGTACCCGAAACCACCGAGTCACAGAAAAATAATTTCCCACTTATGACAACGCTGTCACCACATTTTCGGAACATAACTGGACCCTGTAGGCAAAATAAATTCGAGCGGCCTAGAGCATTAGAAAAAAATATCCAGGTTATTTTTTGATCAATTTGTTATCAGAGCTGATCGGTTTGTAACCAAAGATTATTTTTTATACAGTGCAGACATCGCGAGAGGCACCGGAAGCAACTCGAAGACTAGAGGCCCCCTAAGGGCACAACTCACTCAGACACCAAAGGCGGTAACAGGGTATGAAAGAACTTTCCAGACGCAGGTTTTTAGCAGTTTCTGCAGCTACCGCGGCGGCGGTTTCGGCCGGCCCCGCTATGGCAAAAGTGGGCAAGTCGCGCAATCTGAAAATGCGTAACCTGCACACCGGTGAACGCCTGAACACCGCCTACTGGGCGGATGGCGACTACGATAGCAGCGGCCTCAAGCAGTTCAACCGACTGCTGCGCGACCACCGCGCCAATGAGGTAACACGCATGGACCCGAAACTGTTCGACATCGTGTACAAACTCAAGGAAAAACTGAACTACAACGGCGAGATCGAGATTATCTCCGGATACCGCTCGCCCAAGACCAACGCCAAGCTCCGCGCCGCGGGTCGCGGTGTGGCACGCCGCAGCTACCACACCCGTGGTATGGCACTGGACATCCGCATGCCGGGTGTATCACTGTCCAAGCTGCGCCAGGCGGCCATCAATCTGAAGGCCGGTGGTGTGGGTTACTATCCGAAGAGTAACTTCGTACACGTGGACACTGGCCCGGTACGCCGCTGGTAATCCGCAGCGATCCCGACCGGTAAACAGGTTGGCCATAAACCAGAAAACCCAGGCAATGCCTGGGTTTTCTGTATCCGCGGAGTAGTTTATTCCGCCGCTGGAATGGTTACGCTCACCGGTGTCATCTCCTCTTCCCGGGCGGGCACTTTGGTGTCACCGGAGATCAGTCCCAGCAGCTTTTCGACCTGCTGCCGGCTGCGTTGCAGCTCGGCCGGCGCTGCCAGTTCGATGGGGTCCTCCATCTTCAACAGACGCTCTTCCAGTAGACCGAAGGTTTCCGCTAGAGCCGCAGTCTGATGGCGATCCAGCAGCAAATCCGCCAGCCCACTGCCCTCGCCGGGCAACCATGCCACCTGCACATTGCGCAACATTGCCAGCAGTGCCTGTTTGGAATTTGCCGCCAACCCGCTCTCCACATCACTCTCGGAGCTCTCGGGAATCCGCGGCAGCACCTGATTGCGCAGCAGATCGATATGTGCCGCGCGGATTCGCTGCAGCCGCGCCACCGGGTCTCGCGCCAGGTAGGACTGCGACAGATCATTGGCGGTCACGGGCCAGCGATTGGCCAGCTGCGCCATGTCTTCGCTGATCCCCTGGGTAATAAGGCGCGTCAGTTCCCGACGCCGGTTGGAAGCCTGAGCCTTCGGCTCTTCACCGCCGCTAGACTCGCTGAACTGCTCCGCGGAGCGTTCACTGGTAGGGCCCCATAGCATAATTTCCAGGGCGTGAAAGCCGGTACTCGCCTCCTCGTGGGCGGTAAGCCGGTGCTGCTTGCGCAGATTGGTCAGGGTCAGTTCGATGGCCGTATCGTTGACAATGCCGCTGGTGGAGTAACCCGGTACCGTATCCAGATATCCAGCCTGCACCGGCCAGCTGTTCAAGGCGAGCAACAGATCCTTGCCCTGCTGCTGCAACTCCGTCGGCGCAAAGGCCACCTCGATAAATGGCATCGACGCGGAAAACTCCCGATGCGCATCCAGCCAGGCCAGCTTGGCAGACTCCAGATGATCCTCGGTGGGAGCCATCAAAAGCTGCGCCACCGCCCGCTCCAGGGCCTGAGCCGCGGCCTGGGCATCGATAATCTGCGCCTGACCCGCCTGCCAGTACTCGGCAGAATAAGCTTCGGCCGCCGCCTCATTCACTGCCTGGGCAGGTACGGGCACCGTTTCCACCTCTTCACTGGTGGGCGTGGGCTTGCGCTCACACCCGCTACCCAGCACCAGAAAACCGCTGAGCATGAGCACCAGAGACATGCTGCGGGATACTGCGTTTTTTCGCTGTTCAAACAAACCCTAAGACCCTGTGTTTACACTGCAATTTAAAGTAACGTCCGGAATAGCCGGCCCCGGCCTACCATTCCAGCGCGCTGGCAAAATCTTCCACATCGCCACGCAGGCTGATCACTTTCCACCCGCGAGCCTGCGCCTCCGCGCGCAGACGGTTATCCGGATCCACCGCAATGGGATACTCGACCTGCTGCAATAACGCCAGATCGTTAATGGAGTCACTGTAGAACCACTTTTCGCCCTCAGCGTACTGAGGGTGCGCCTCGAGCCATTGGCGCAAACGCACCACCTTGCCCTCCTGGAAGCAGGGCTCGCCCGCTACCTGGCCAGTGAACTTGCCGTCAACCTCTTCCGGCTCCGTCGCCAACAGGGTATCCACCCCCAGGCGTGCAACGATCGGCTCCACTACAAAGCGGTTAGTGGCGGTAATGATCATGATGTGGTGGCCAGCGTCACGGTGCTTCTGGATCAGGGTTTCCGCGTGCGGCAGCCAGATTTCCCCGATCACTTCCCGCATGAATTCCTGCTGCAAATTCTGCAGCTGGCCACGGGATAACTGGGCCAGCGGCTCCAGCGCGAACGAGAGGTACGCAAAAATATCCAGGGAACCCTGCTGGTAGTCCCGATAGAAGCGGTCGTTCTCGCTGCGGAACCGCTCCCCATCCACACAATCACGCGCTACCAGGAATTCACCCCAGGCGTGGTCGCTATCGCCACCAATCAGCGTGTTGTCCAGGTCAAAAATCGCCAGCTGCACAGAAATCTCCTTAGTTGACTATAGGGCACCGGTGGCGCACAGGTTGCCCTGCCGGGAAATTTTTTGCGCCGAATTCAGACCCGCTCACACCCGGGTGCGGACGGAGGTACCACTTCCGTTGGTTGCTGTCCCTTTTTCAGGGCGTGAGATTTTACCTTGCTGGCCAATACGTTACATCGACCACCTCACTGAATTGCCGTAAACCAGTCCCTGTGGAACAATGCAGGACATTATGGTGCGCTGGGGTTACTCCCCCTCGACGATTTGCGCACCGGCAAAATTGAGGACGGTATTTTGGGCGACGGCAAGCAGACACCCGCCGGGCGAAAGCACCGCCGCAGACCCGCCAGATCTTCCGCGCGCAATGACCGCCCCAACGGCGGTAAACCCCAACGCAAGGCCGCGGCGGAAACCTCTGGTACAACTTCGGGCAACGACAGCAACATCGACAGCGAGGGCTTCCGTCCCAACGTCGGTATCATTGTTCTGAATGAGCGCGGCCAGGCTCTCTGGGCGCGCCGGGTAGGCGGAAAGGACGCGTGGCAATTCCCGCAGGGGGGCATCAACCCCGGCGAATCCCCGGAGCAGGCGTTGTACCGGGAACTCTACGAAGAAGTAGGGCTGACCAGAAGTCAGGTGACCCTGCTCGGCAGCACCCGCGGCTGGCTGCGCTACCGGCTGCCGCACCGACTGGTGCGACGCCGCTCGGAGCCTCTGTGCATCGGCCAGAAGCAGAAATGGTTTCTGTTACAGCTGAATGCCGAGGAAAGCAACATCAGTTTCAATAACGGTTACAAACCGGAATTTGATCACTGGCGGTGGGTGAGTTACTGGCACCCTCTGACCAAAGTGGTGACCTTCAAGCGGGAGGTTTACCGGCGCGCCCTTACAGAGCTGGCGCCCACGCAAATACAATTGGAGAGACGCTGGCTGAAACGCGACCAGTAACCCGCACAGGCGGTGCCGCGATGAACGCCAGGCCCGCCCGGGAACGCGCCCAGCAGCGACGACGCCGGCATCGGGCCGGCACGGATTTCGGCGAGGAAAGCCATTTTGCTCGGATCACTGCGCAGTATTGTTCAGGAAGTTAACACCGCACGGGACCTGCCCTCGGCGCTGGATATTATTGTCCGGCGGGTGCGCGACGTTATGCAGACCAAGGTCTGCTCGGTATATCTGCGCGACAAGCACTCCGGCAATTATGTATTGATGGCCACCGAGGGCCTCAACCAGGACTCCGTGGGCCAGGTACATATGGCCCCCGGGGAAGGCCTGGTGGGCAATGTGGCCACCCGCGAAGAGCCGATCAACCTGGAACACGCCGAGGCCCACCCCGCGTATCAGTACTTTCCCGCCACTGGGGAGGAACGGTTTTCCGCGTTTCTCGGCACCCCCATCATCCACCACCGCAATGTCCTGGGTGTACTCGTGGTACAGCAGGCCGAGCGCCGCCGTTTCGACGAGGGTGAAGAAGCCTTTCTGGTCACCCTGTCGGCCCAGCTTGCCGGAGTCATCGCCCACGCCGAAGCCACCGGCGCCCTGGCCACCATGGGGCAGCAGCGCAATGAAGCCAAGTTCAGCGGTCTCGCCGCCTCCCCGGGCATTGCCATCGGCCGTGCACATATCGTCGCGCCGCCAGCCAACCTCGCCACAGTGCCCTTCGCCTGTTCGATGGATGTGGATGCGGAACTGGCCCTGTTCCAGCAGGCCCTGGCCGCAGCGCGCAGCGAAATCCGCGAAGTGGGCGAGCGCCTCAAGAACGACCTGAACAAAGAAGAGCGCGCCCTCTTCGACGCCTATATCAGCATGCTCGACGACAGCTCCATCGCCGTCGAGGTGTGCGAGCGCATCCGCCAGAAGCTCACCGCCAGCCGCGCCTGGGCCGAGGTCATGCTGGAACATGTGCGCCGTTTCGAAGCCATGTCCGACTCCTACTTCCGCGATCGCGCCGCCGATGTGCGCGACCTGGGTGCGCGGGTTCTGATGCACCTGCGCCAGCAGGAACAGAGCCAGCGGGATTACCCCGCCAACACCATCCTTATTGGCGAGGAGCTGACCGCATCGGTACTTGCCGACGTGCCGCGGGAAAAGCTCGCCGGCCTGGTCTCGGTAAAGGGCTCGTCCAACAGCCACGTCGCCATCCTCGCCCGCGCCATGGGTGTGCCCGCGGTAATGGGCGCACAGGAACTGCCCTGGGAGCAGGTCGATGGGGTCGACATGATCGTCGACGGTTACCGCGGCGACCTGCACCTGCAACCGGGCCCCGAGCTCCGCCGCCACTATGAAGCCATTGTCGCCGAAGAGCGCGAACTGGCGCGCAACCTCGACCACCTCGCCAAGCTGCCCGGGGAAACCGCCGACGGCCACCGGGTGCGTCTGTGGGTCAACACCGGCCTGATGGCTGATGTCGTGCGCTCCCTGGAGCGCGGCGCCGAAGGTGTCGGCCTCTATCGCACCGAAGTCCCCTTCCTGCTGCGCGACCGCTTCCCCTCGGAAGAGGAGCAGCGGGAGATTTACCGTGAACAGTTACAGGCCTTCGCCCCGCGCCCGGTGACCATGCGCACCCTGGATATCGGCGGCGACAAAGCCCTTACCTACTTCCCCATCGAGGAAACCAACCCCTTCCTCGGCTGGCGCGGCATCCGTGTCACCCTCGACCACCCCGAAATTTTTTTGGGACAAGTGCGCGCCATGATGAAAGCGAGCCTCGGGCTCGACAACCTGCGCATCATGCTGCCGATGATCACCGGCGTCAGCGAAGTGGAAGCCGCGCGCAAACTGGTCAACCGCGCCTACGACGAACTGATCGACGAAGGCTACGCCATCAAACGCCCGCCGCTGGGCATCATGATCGAAGTCCCCTCCGCGGTGTACCAGGCCCGCGAACTGGCCAAGCGCGTCGACTTCATGTCCGTGGGCAGCAACGACCTCACCCAGTACCTGCTCGCCGTCGACCGCAACAACAGCCGCGTGGCCAGTATCTACCACAGCTTCCACCCCTCGGTACTGCAGGCACTGCTGCAGGTAGTCACCGCCTGTCACGAGACCAGCACCAAGGTGGGTATTTGTGGTGAACTGGCGGGAGACCCGGGCGGCGCACTGCTACTGGTGGCCATGGGCTACGACGTCCTCTCCATGAACGCCACCAACCTGCCGCGGGTCAAGGCCGCGCTGCGGGAAGTGAACAAGTCAGACATTGACCGCTTGCTCCAACAGGTGTTGACCATGGAGTGTCCGGAGCAGATTGAAGAACGCCTGCACGGGTATTTACAGGACCTGGGGATTGGTGGGCTGCTGCAGCCGCAGAAGGCGGAGGCGAGTTCGGATTCCTGAGCCTGTTTTCTGGTGGATAAGCGCAGCGCATCCACCATTTACCACTTATCTATAAACAAAAACGCCGGGCATTGCCCGGCGTTTTTGCATCAGAGTCGACAACAAGGATCAGTCGTCGTTCTCTGCCTTGTACGCGTCCGCGTCCAGCAGCTTTTCCAGCTCGCTCTCATCGCTCGGTTTGATCTTGAAGAACCAACCGTCGTCGTACGGGCTGGAGTTCACGGTTTCCGGCTCGTCTTCCAGTGCTTCGTTGATCGCAATCACCTCACCGGAAATCGGCGCGTAGATATCGCTTGCCGCCTTCACCGACTCAACCACACCCGCCTCTTCACCGGCAGACACCGTCTGGCCCACTTCCGGAGTTTCAACGTAAACCACATCACCCAGTGCATCCTGGGCGTGATCGCTGATGCCTACGGTAACAGTGCCATCTTCTTCCAGGCGCGCCCACTCGTGGCTGGAAGCGTATTTCAGTTCGCTGCGAATCTCGCTCATGGGTTCTTCCCTCAGATAAGCTCAAAAAATACTGTAAACAGTCTATCCATTTGTCAGGCCAAAAGCCCAACCCCGTGCTCACACCAGCGACTTGCCGTTGCGCACAAAACTCGGTTTAACCACCCGCACCGGGATCAGCTTGTTGCGGATCTCCACCTGCGCAGAATCACCTACATTCACCGGCACCCGGGCCATCGCAACGGAAAAGCCCAATGTCGGAGAGAAAGTGCCGCTGGTGATGATACCGCGGCGATCACTGCCGTCCACCACAACCTGCTGGCCCGCACGCAGAACACCGCGCTCCTCCAGTACCAGGCCCACCAGCTTGTTTTCCACACCGGCGGCTTTTTCCTGCTCCAGCGCCTCGCGACCGATGAATTTACGATCTGCCGGTTCCCAGGCAATGGTCCAGGCCATATTGGCCTGCAGTGGGGAAGTGTCATCGTCCATTTCATGGCCGTACAGGTTCATACCCGCTTCCAGCCGCAGGGTATCCCGCGCGCCGAGACCACAGGGCGCCACACCAGCGTCCGCCAGCGCGTGCCAAAAGCCTGGTGCATCTTCATTGTTCAGCATGATTTCCAGACCGTCCTCACCGGTGTAACCGGTGCGCGCCACAAACCAGTCGCCACGGGCCACACTGTTGAACACCTTGAGACCGTCGATCGTCGCCGTCCAGTCGATACCCAGTACTTCCTTTACCTTAGCGATGGCCTCCGGGCCCTGAATCGCCACCATCGCCAGATGCGGGCGTTCGGTCAGGGTTACGTCAAAAGCCTTGGCCTGCTCGCTCATCCACGCCAGATCCTTCTCGCGGGTAGCGCAGTTCACCACAACCCGGTAGCCGGGATCGCGCAAATACACGATCAGGTCGTCCACCACGCCCCCACTCTCATTCAGCATGCCGGTATACAGCGCCTTACCCGCATTACCATCCAGCTTGGCCACGTCATTGGCCAGCAGGATGCGCAGATAATCCCGAGCACCTTCGCCATCGACATCCACCACGGTCATGTGAGAAACGTCAAACATGCCCGCGGACTTGCGCACCTTGTGGTGCTCTTCCAGCTGTGAGCCGTAGTGCAGCGGCATATCCCAGCCACCAAAGTCCACCATCTTGCCGCCCATGGCGACGTGGGCATCATAAAGCGCGGTTTTGTTTCCCATTCTGAGCTGAATCCCGTGTCGGTTATTGTCTGTCGAGCATTTGCCTGAAAGCCGCGTATTCTAACGGCCGTGTTACCGGGCTTACCAGATGCCGATACTCTGCAAAGACTAGCAGCCGCAGTGAAAAATATGCTTTGCCATGACTTATGGAGCGCAATGTCAGCCGCCGCCCGCTTTCCGCGCGCCTGTGGCCGGACCTTGTCTGGGCGGGTTATCACGCACTCGCTATATAAATATGCGAAAAAAGAACTTTTGGCGCTAAGGGGTTTACAGTAGCTTTAACCGTCAAATGGGCCTCTCAGGCCTTCTCACCCGTTACCTACTCAATAAATACACCGCTATGGATTGGTCTGGCTGGTTTTCACTCTTTCTTGTCTTCGCCGTACTGGCCACACTGATCTTTACCCGCGTCCACGCGTATCTGGTGATGATGGCGGCGCTCACCCTGCTGAGCGTTACCGGTATTCTGTCACCCGAGGAGGCCCTGTCCGGTTTCAGCAACAGCGGCCTGATTACCGTCGCCGCCATGTTCGTGGTGGCCACCGGCATCCACGCCTCCGGTGGGATCGACATGATGGTGAAACACCTGCTGGGGCGCCCCAAAACCACCCGCTCCGCCATGATGCGGGTATTCGCGCCGGTGGTGGCCCTGTCCGGCTACCTCAACAACACGCCGGTGGTGGCCACCATGATTCCCGCCCTGAACGCCTGGGCCAAGCGTATCGATGTGCCCCCCTCCAAGCTGATGATTCCGCTCAGCTACGGCGCCATTCTCGGTGGCACCCTCACGCTTATTGGTACCAGTACCAATCTGGTGGTCAACGGCCAGTACCAGTCGATCACCGGCAACGAGGGCTTCTCTCTGTTCTCAATTGCCGCCGTGGGCCTGCCCGCGGCACTGGTTGGCGTCGCATTCATGCTGATCTTTTTCCCGCGCTGGCTGCCGGATCGCCGCGAAAAACAGCCGTTTGGCAATTTGCGGGAGTTCACTCTGGAAGTGGCGGTGGACAGCAAAGGGCCGCTAGTGGGCCAGACCGTGGAAGAGGCCGGGCTACGGGGGCTGCGTCGGGTGTATCTGGTGGAAATTGATCGGGACAACCGGGTGATTACGCCGGTGCGTTCGGAAGAAAAGCTGCGCGGCGGCGATCGTCTGGTGTTTGCCGGCGACACCGAAGCCATTTCCGACCTGCTGCGTATGCGCGGCATTGTGCCCTCGGATCACGACCACGAGGAAGCCGCGCTCAAGGGCGGCTTTGAGGAGCGCAGTCTGGTGGAGGTGGTGGTTTCGCCGCACTGCGAGGTGATCGGCAGCACCATCCGCGATGCCCAGTTCCGCAAGCGTTACGGCGCCGCGGTATTGGCGGTGGCGCGTCAGGGGGAACGTGTTTCCGGCAATCTGGGCAGCACGAAACTGAAAGCCGGTGACACATTACTTCTGGAGGCGCGCCCCGGTTTCGTGTTGCGCCAGCGCTACAGCAAGGACTTTCTGCTGATCAATGATCTGGAGGCGGAAAGCCCGCGCCATGAAAAAGGCCTCACCGCCTGGCTGATCCTGATCGCCATCGTGCTGGCAGCAGCTTCCGGTGTGGTCAGTATGCTGAATGCTTCGCTGATGGGCGCCGGCGCCATGCTGGTAGCCCGTTGTTGCTCGGTGAACCAGGCACAGAAAAGCCTCGACCTTCCGGTGCTGATCACCATCGCTGCCTCCTTCGCCCTTGGCGTTGCCCTGCAGAAAACCGGCGTGGCGGCGATGTTGGCAGAAGGCGTCATCTCTCTGTCTTCCGGCCACCCCTGGTTGATGCTGATTCTGGTATACCTGTGCGTTTCTCTGCTCACCGAGATGGTGACCAACAACGCGGCGGCCATCATCATGGTGCCGATTGTTCTGCAGATTACTGCCAGCGCCGGGCTAAACCCGGAGCCGTTTATGTTTGCAGTGATGATGGCAGCATCTGCCAGCTTTGCCACGCCACTCGGGTACCAGACCAACCTGATGGTATACGGCCCTGGTGGCTACCGTTTTTCCGATTACCTGAAGGTGGGTATCCCCATGAACCTACTGGTCGGTGCCGTGACCATCACGGTATTGCTGACCAACTGGAACCTGGTATTGGGCTGATCTTCAGAGCGGTCGATCCAGGCACAAATATTTGTGGCGCGGTGGTGCGGGCGGGGTTATAAAGTCCGCCCTGTTCAACCCGCTGTGCCTGGCACCATGCCAACTCCCCTTCCTGCGCAGCTTTTGCGGAACCGATCTGTTTGAACGCTGCATTTTCCACTGCGGAGCTACTCCCGCAGGCTGATACCGAGCGCGAACGGCGCCGTGGCCCCGATGGCGACGATCCACTGGACCGCATTGCGTCCGCTCTGCGTGAGACCGGCTATATTGTGCTGCCGGCTCCGCTGCCACCCTCTCTTTTGGGCTCCATGTTGCGGCATTTCCGCTCCATTGACCGCACACGCTTTCAGTCCGCGGGCATTGGTCGGGAACAGGAGCACCAGCTGAACCAGTTTGTACGGAGCGATGAGATTTTCTGGCTGGACCGTTCGAATCCAGCGGTGGCAGCGTATCTGAGCTGGGCGGAAACATTGCGACTGGGACTGAACCAGCGGCTGTTTCTGGGGCTGTTCGATTACGAATGTCACTACGCGCGCTACGATCGCGGGAGTTTCTACAAGAAGCACCTGGATGCGTTCAAGGGCAGCACCAACCGGGTAGTGAGTACGGTGCTCTACCTGACGCCGAACTGGCAGCCGCAGGATGGCGGTGAGCTGCAGATCTATGCGCCTGACAGTGATGAGGTGATCGAGAAGGTGGCGCCGCGTTTTGGCCAGATGGTGATTTTCCTTTCCGAGGAATTCCCCCACGAAGTCCTCACCAGCCACCGCCCCCGCTACAGCGTTACCGGCTGGTTCCGGGTGAACAACAGCCTTGGAGAGAATATTGATCCGGCCCGCTGAGCTCTGAGGCTCGATCTATTTATGTGGCGGCCCTGCTGCCGGGACAACCTTCTGAGACACGCCGTGAACCCATCCCTGGGGGCTCTTCCACGAGGTCCCTCTCGCGGACAAAACGAAGTTTTGGACGCCGAAGGCGCCCGCAGGGTGAGGGCCTTAGCCCGAATCAACGTCTCAGAAGGTTGTCCCGGCATCAGGGCCTTCTCGGCAGCTTTCGTGAAATTAATGCACCGCCGCCACTTCCCGCACCATAGCCGCCATATTCGCCGGGCGATCAATGGGGAAATCGAGATGCAGGCGCGCGCTCACATCTTCCGCACTGATCACACCGCGCACGTGGTGGTTGTCGGTATCCACAACCAGGCAGTGACGCTGTCCACTCTGGCGCATGGCAAGCAGTACATCGCGAATTTTTGCACCGCGTAACTGGCCGAGTTTCATTTGCTGCAACTGGTTCCGGCGCTGCATTAAATCGCCCACGGTCAGGTCGCCGCGCACCTGTCCTGCCGCCACCCGCTGCATGACTCTCTGATAAGAGACGTCTTCGGCGGTGAGCAGCCCGATAAAATCTCCGCGATGATCCATCACCAGTACCCAGGCGAGATGGCCGGTGCGCAGGACCTGGGCCGCGTCCAGAGCAGAGACGGAAGCGGTGAGAACCGCGGGGTGGTGCTTTTTGAAATCGGTGACAAATTTCAGTGCCGGCGAGTCCAGGCTCAGTTCGTGAAACTCTTCCGGGAATACCAGTTTGTCCAGGTCTTGCAGGGGAGCCAAATCCAGTTTTTTCATAGTAGTACTTCTCTTTTTTCGGGCGCACGCTGCCGCTGTCGGGGCGGACAATAGAATGCGCGCTCGTAGCCCGATAATGCGTGAGGTATTGAACGCAACAAAAGCGCGGCCAACACCAGTGATTTATTGGATAAAAAGAAAATTACTACCGGACGGGTGGCCCGCGGATGGTGTGTGCAGCAGGAGCTGCTGACAAGATGGGGGATGCAAAAATTTTCGCAGGCGCGACGAGCGGACCCTCGGTGTCGAAGGTGGCCTGAGGCGCAACCGCAGCCGAATCTTTCTCAATCTGTGGCGGTTCACCATCCCGTTGCAACAGGACACGGACAACCTTATCGGCGGAATCCAGCTGTACTCCCGCCGGCTCTGCGCGGCCTTCGGCGCAGAGTAGCAAGGATTGCATCAGTATCAGCAGAATTCCGAAACGCACGCTACAGATCTCTAGATGGGCTTAACGTTTTTCTCAATCTCGTTATGCGCCCTGTCAGGTTGTTATTCAAGGGGAGTTGCGACGAACGGTTTATTTTTTTCGTTTTTTTGACACCGCATCCGTGTCGCTATCCTTCGCGGTAGAGCCTTCGGCTTGTGACACCTGCTGCTTCAGTTGGTTAACCTCGGACTTCACCTGCTGCTCGAGTTTTTCCTGTGGCCAATCGTCTTCCTGCACTTCCTGAGCAGCCTCATCCACGCGCAGGCCATGGCGCTTGGCGCGGATCCGCCACAGGCGTTTGGCTACCTGCTGGCGATCCGGGGTTTTATCCGCTTCATCGACGATTTCTTCACCCAGTAGGGTTTCGAGAATATCCTCCAGCGCCACCAACCCCTCCAGACTGCCGTACTCATCGACAACGGCACTGATCTGCACGCGACGGGACAGCATCTTTTGAAAAACCTGATAAATGGGCGCGGTCTCCGGCAGCATCAATAGATCGCGACGCAGGTTACGCAGGGTGTCTTCAAGATCACCCCGTGCGTAGGCCTGTAGTAAATCCTGCTTGAGCACAAAGCCCACCACCAGGTCGGGATCGTCCTGCTCGTATACCGGAATACGGGAAAAGCGACTCTTCTCCACTTGCTCATAGGCTTCGGCGACGGTCATGTCCTGAGACAGGGAGAACACCACGGTGCGTGGCGTCATCACCTCACGAACCGTGTGATCGCGCAGGGTGAAGAACAGGTTGTGCAGAATACTGGACTCGCGACTCTCCAGCTGGCCCTCCGCCTCGCCAATTTCCGCCATCACCGCAAACTCCTCGCGGCTGAAACCTGTCAGCGTGGTGCCGTGTGCGAGACCGCGGGTGAGCCATTCCGACAACCATACGAAGGGCTTTAGTACCATCACTAGGTAACGCAGGGTAAACGCGGTGATCGGTGCCAGCTGACGCCAGTAGACCGCGCCCAGGGTCTTGGGAATGATCTCGGAAAATACCAGAATCAGCAGGGTGAGAATCGCAGACGCGATCCCGAGATACTGATTGCCGAACACCGCAGCCGCCTGCGCCCCGGCACCAGCGGCACCGACTGTATGAGCGACGGTATTAAGTGTCAGAATGGCAGCCAGCGGGGCGTTGATGTCTGCTTTCAGCTCACTCAACAGTTTCCCGGAGGCATGCCCTTCCCGCTCCAGCAGCTGAATATAAGGGCGGGTGACACTCAGGATGACCGACTCTGCGATGGAACACAGAAAAGAAAATCCCAGAGCGACGAGGACGTAGATAATCAGTAATAGCATTGTCTGTCAGAAAGGTTGCCGGCGATGGTGAGTCGCATCATCGTTTTTTTTTGACGGCGGCGCAAAGTATCGGCTACCACCGGCCAGACAGAACACCAGTCCCAGTGCAAGCCCCGCTACAAAACCACCCACATGGGCGGCGTTGGCAATACCCCCGGGAATGAAATAATCCACCACGCCAAGCATGCACACCAGCAGCCACACCACCGATAACCAGAGCAGTGCGCCGGGCACATCACGCCACTGGGGCTGGAAGCGCTGAACCACCAATGCACAGCCGATCAGTGCATATACCACACCAGACATACCACCAAACAGGCTCTGTGGAGAGGAATAATACTGTGCGAGGTTGGCCGCGGGGGCACTGACCAGCGCCAGTAAAGCAAACCACAGGGACCCGGCTCGCGCTTCCAGTGAGCGGCCGACAATCCAGATTCCCAGACTGTTGAACAGTGCATGGGGAATTGAAAAATGCACCATCGCGGGGGACCAGAGCCGCCAGTACTCACCCTGCGCCAGATGCAATCCCAGGGTGCTGCCGGGCAATTCCAGATCGCCACTCGGCTGCGGAAAAATAAGTAACGGTTCCCCCCAGCCCTGGCGCAGCATAAACCAGCCGATAAAACACAGCGCAATCAATAGCAGCGACACCGGGGTCTGCTGCAGTGGCCACTGGGGAATCACACTCACAGGGGGTCGCTGCACCGGATCTGTCGCGCCGGTGCGCTCTTCAGTGCCAGGTGCAGTATCTACTTCAGCCGCCTGCCGCCCCCCGTCATCAACCGTTTCGGTACCCGCCTGTGAATCCACCGCCGCCCCCGCCTGCGGGTACTCCGCGCCAGGGTCATGTACGTGCACAGTCACCTCTGCCAGATCAACTCCGCCTTCCTGCCAGCGTGTCAGCAACTGGCGCATGGGATCCACCAGCTGCGGTGCGAGGCTCGCTACCACCTGGGTGTTATTTTCCTCGGTGATACGCAGGGGTAATTGATGGCGGCGAATAAATTCCGCCAATGGCGACAGATCTTTGCCCAGCGGGAAATCGCAGACAGTTATCCAGTTACTCAAACGGCGCCCCTACTCGGTGAATACACATGAAAATCAGTGGCAGACTCTAACAAAAAACGCGGCTGGTGCGCCGCGTTTTCGAGATTCATCATCCGTGATCCATTCACACAGACATGGCCCGCATGATGATGCGTTTTTTCAACATTGGACTCGCATCCACCATACTCAGCCCCGTATTGCGCAGCCAGCGCCAGTGCAGATCACCCGCGCCAAACAGCGACTTGAAGGTGCTCATTGCCTTCAGGGTGGACGCATTTTCACCGCGACGGCGGCGCTGGTAACGGGACAGTACTGACGCGTGTGCCGGAGAAATATTGCGCTCGAGCGCCCGTCCAACCTCCTCCGCCAGTACCCGGGCGTCCATCATGCCCAGGTTGACCCCCTGGCCTGCGAGGGGGTGGATGCTGTGAGCCGCATCCCCCACCAGTACCGCACCGGGGCCGTAATAGGATTCCGCGTGACGGGCACGCAGGGCAAAGGAAAAACGTTCGCCCACCGATTCAATACCGCCGAGACGGCTTTCAAACGCCTTTTCCAGGTTCAGCGCGAATGCCTTGTCATCCAGCATCACCAATTCACGGGCAAGGCTGTCATCGGCGGACCACACCACCGCACAGTGACGATCATCACCCAGCCCAGACAGCGGCAGAAACGCCAGCGGTCCGCTATCCAGGAAACGCTGCCAGGCGGTATTCTGATGCGATTTTTCACACCGCGCCACGCATACCAGTGCGGTCTGCTGGTACTCGACATCCCGCGTGCGAATGCGCAGCAGATCCCGCACCCGCGAGCGCACGCCATCGGCACCCACCAGCAATCGGGTGGTAAGCACTGGAGCCTGTTCCTCCAGCCCTTCTACCTGCTCACGGTTCGGATCCCGTGACTGCAAATGCCAGAGACCGCAGTCGCGCCACCAGCTTTCCAGCTTGAATCCGGTGACCATGTCCACATTGGGAAGCGCATCAATGCGCTGACGCAGCGCCTGGAGAATCACGTTGTTCTCCACAATGTGCCCCAGGTTGGGTAACTTCACATCGCGGCAATCAAAGTACACCGAGCCGGTGCCCTCGGCGTCCCACACCCGCATCTGCGTATAGGGGCACTCGCGCTTGCCGGCAATCAGCGACCAGGCGCCCGTCTCCTCCAGCAGGTCGCGCGAAGCCTCGGTGAGGGCCACAACCCGGGCGTCGTAGGTATCGGGCCGCACCGGTGGTTCCACCGACGATGCTTCCAACAGCGAAATCCGCAACTGTGGATAACGCACCGCCATCAAAGCGGCCTGCGCCATACCCACCATGCCACCACCGACGATGGTTACGTCCATTCGCTGTCTGTTCATAGGCAGAAAATCTCCGGAATGAAGAGTTGTGAAGGTATCGAGTGACCGCTGCATCGGTCGTACCTAGAATCCGAACCTTTATAGTGTGCGGCGCGCCTAAGCAGTAATTCCTGCCGCCTGGCGGGCAAATGCCGTCCGCGTGGCCGGCGTCAGCGCCAGCCCCAGCAGCCCCAATTGACGCAACCCACTGGTCAACAGGTTGCGGGAGGCAAACAGCGGCGGAATCTTGTCACTGAAGCCAATAGTGAGCTGCTGGTCATGTTGACGTTCGCGCCAATAGGCCTCCAGTAAGTCTAGCTCGCCGGGACCGGTACGGACGAAATCCGGTCCTTTCTCCGCCACTGTCCGACCAATGGTACGGGCCAGACCATCGCAGTCCCGCAGTGTCAGATTAAAACCCTGCCCGGCGACGGGATGCAGGAAATGGGCGCTGTTGCCAACCAGCACTACACCGCGGCGCACCTGTTCCCGGGCCAGTGACAGGGTGAGCGGATAGCTATGGACTTTACCGGCGCGAATAATTCGACCGGCGCGCCAGCCAAAGGTCTGCTGCAGGTGCCGGATAAAATCTCTCTCCGGCAAATCTGCCAGGGATGGTTGCGCGCTTTCCTCACAGGTCCACACCAGTGCAGCACGATGCACCCCGTGCCGTTTGGGCAGCGGCAGCAGCGCCATCGGCCCAGTATCGGTAAAGCGCTCGAAAGCGATGCCGCGATGATCCCGTTGCAGGCCCACGGTCGTTACCAGCGCCTGCTGCTGATAATCCACCTTTGACGTCAAGATGCCGAGCCGGTTGCACAATGCAGAGCCGGCACCATCGGCAATCACCAGCAGGCGGGTTTGCAGGGACGATATGTTATCGGCGCGCTGAATATGCAATTTTGCGCCCGATGACAGCATCTCCACATCCGTTACCTGCGCGTTATCCAGTAGCTGCACCGAAGTCTTTTCCAGTGCCCGATACAGCAGGGGTCCAAGGGCCGCATTCTCGATCACGGCCCCGAGCATTCCGTCGAAGCTCGCGGCTTTTTCCCGACGCGCATCGAGACTGGCACCAAGGCTGTGCCCACGATCCGACACCTGTACCTGGCGGATCGGCTCGGCAAATTCCTGCAGTGCCGGCCACAGCCCCAGTTGCGAAAAAATACTCAGGCTGCCCGCTGCAATGGCGGTGGCACGGGTATCAAAACTCGGCAGAGTGAGCGGTGTTTCCACCGCGGAAACGGACTGACGCTCCAGCAGGGCAACGTTCAGCTGGGGACAATGATGGGCCAGCAGCAATGCGAGACTGGCGCCGGCCATGCCGCCGCCAACAATCGCGATATCCGTATCCTGAATGGATTCCGTCACAGCAGAGCCTCCTGTACAAGATCTCCGGCGCTCATGAGATGTTCGATATCGGCAATGGTTTTCGGCGCTGCCGCAGACAATACCCTGTTGCCATCTTTGGTCAGGGCCACGTCGTCCTCGATTCGAATACCGATACCGCGGAATTTTTCCGGCACCGAGGGCGCATCTGCAGCAATATAGATTCCCGGCTCCACTGTCATGGTCATACCCGCTTCCAGCTGGCGCCACTGTCCATGCACTTTATAGTCGCCAACATCGTGTACATCCATCCCCAGCCAGTGGCCGACCCGATGCATATAGAATTGCCGATAGGCGCCCGATTCGATCAGGCCGGAAACCTCCCCCTGGAGCAGACCAAGATCTTTCAGCCCCTGCACAATAATCTCCACGCTGGCGAGGTGAGGCTGATCCCAGTCATTGCCCGGCAGACACTGGGCGATTGCCGCCAGCTGACTGGCGAGCACAATTTCATACACCGCTTTTTGCGCACCACTGAAGCGACCATTGACGGGAATCGTACGGGTAATATCGGCGGCATAGCCGCGGAACTCACAGCCCGCATCAATCAGCACCAGATCACCGCTTTTCAGTTGCGCATTATTGGCGATGTAGTGCATCACCAGTGCGTTGCCCCCACTGCCGACGATACTCGGATAGGCGGGCTGTCGCGCGCCGGCACTGGTAAAGGTATGCAGTAACTCCGCTTCCAGCTCATACTCAAACATGCCCGGGCGACATACCTGCATCGCACGGCAATGCCCCTGCGCGCTGATTTCCGCAGCCCGCGCCATCAGGCGGACCTCCGCCGCACTCTTGTACAGACGTAAATCGTGTAACAGCGGATCGAGCGTCCGCATCTGCGGTGCTCCACTGCTCCCAGGGGCGCACTCAATGGTCTGTAGATACGACTGCAGGCGCCGATCCAGCTGTGGAAAACGCCCCATGGTGAAACAGATGAAATCTTTCCCTTCCAGCAGGCCCGGGAGGATATCGTCGAGGTCACCAATGGGGAATGCATCGCTCAGGCCGCAATGTGCCGCAGCCCGCTCCGGCCCCAGCCGCGGGCCATCCCACATTTCTTTTTCCTCATCGCGCTCACGGCAAAACAGCAGTGTTTCTCCCTGCTCGCGTCCCGGGGCCAGCACCAGCAGAGACTCCGGTTCGTCGAAACCGCTCAGGTAGAGAAAGTCGCTGTCCTGGCGAAATGGAAAATAGGTATCCCGGGAACGCAGCTGTTCGCGGGCAGACGGCACAATGGCCACACTGTTTTCCGGCATGGCATCCAGCAGGCGCTGGCGGCGACGCGCGTATTCGGCTTTAGAAATATTCATTGGTGAGCAGTAGCGCCAGGGTCAGAAATACATCAGTGCAGTGTGGGCCCGGAGGAAGAATCGCCGCCCGCAGCAGGAGCGCCGTTGCACTCCACAAATATATTCAGTGCCCCCATACGCACATACTCCTGCACCTCAAACAACTGGCGCTCCTGCTCAACATCATTCTCCATTCCCTCTGCATCCAGCTGGGCAATTTCCGCCATATCTTTCAGCGCTTCACTGCTCGTGGGCAGTAGTTCACCCGCGTACTTGCCGACACCGAAACCGTGCAGGAAACCTTCGCACCAGAGACACAGAGTCTGGCCGCGTTCGGCCAGCTCATCGCTGTCACTGAGCAGGGGCTGAAAAGAAAACTCTTTATCGGTGAAGTCCGCCAGGCTTTTTTCTACCAGTGTCTGCACGTTACTGTTCAGATCAGCGGGCACCCCGTCGAGATCGAGAAATTCCGCTGCCTCTTTCTGCCAACGGGACTTATCCGGGCGCGCGCCCGCCGCCAGTACACCGCAAATAAATCCGTGCAATTCACTGGGACCGATTCTGCCGCCGGCGGCGACGATCTGGTTTGCCAGATCATCAAACGAGATCTTAGTTACGGACTTTGCGGATCCAGCGGACATAAATACTCCAAATGCATAGACGATACGGCAGACGATATGCCGAAAATTTGAACGGCCGCCAAGAATTCGCGCTAGTCTCACGGGATAATCCGACAAGAGCAACCGAATGTGTGAATATTTCACCAAACTGGTGGAATATTGGCTAGGCAACGGCCAGCGCGAACTTGAGTACGCACAAACCGTAATAGTAGGTAATTGACCCTAAATTTCACCGGCAATATAGTAGCGGAATCCCCCGGCTAGGGAACCTCTGTCAGGTTTCTGTCAGGTTAACGGAGCGGGCGGTGCACCGAATACGCAGGAATTATGGACAAGATACAGGCGTTAGAACTCAAGCTGGATACTCTGATCCAACAGTATCAACAGCTGGCAGCCGACAACCGCGCCCTGCGCGAGCAGGAAGGCCAGTGGCAGCAGGAGCGCCAACGGCTGATAAAAAATAATGAAATTGCCCGCACACGCGTTGAAACCATGATCAATCGCCTGAAGGGCCTGAGCCAAGAAAACGCATGAGCAGTAAACCGAACCAGTCCGTCGCGGTCACGATACTCGATAAAGAGTACCGGGTAGCCTGCTCCGAAGACGAGCAGGCCGGCCTGCAGGCGTCGGCGAAACTGCTTAATGAACGCATGGCAAAAATCCGCAATGGCGGTACCGTCATCGGCGCTGAGCGTATTGCCGTGATGGCGGCACTGAATATTGCCCATGAACTGATCCAGGCCAAAGCCGGGTTGGCGCGCCAACCGGTTGAAGAGCAGATGCTCGACCGCCTGCACGAAAAAGTTCAAGCGGCACTGAGCAAATTCGACAACCTCTGAACGGTATAAATAACCAATTACGGTTGTTGCCTTCGATGCCGTTCGCAGCGGTTCGAATCACTTGAACTCCTTTCGCTTACACCTCCCTATTGCCCTTGACGATTACAAAAAAGACCCTTTTGGCGCGAAAGTGCGTTTAGCCAAGATGGGTGCCAAGAGGTATACTGCTTACTCGCCCTGAAGTGTTGGCCAGTTGACTATGTCCTGAGCCGATAATTCTACCCTGGAGGTTCCCAGCGGATGTTGGTGTGCAAGTCCGCCATGTAGCGGAAAGCCTTATGCATTCCGGGAACCCCCACCTTGAGCCTTACGGTTCAAGGCTATGTCTTCAGCCGCATCTTCGGGGCTCCTAATTCTTGTCATACCGGCGGAGTCGGGCTTTCCGCATGGAGCATCAGCCGCCGGTGATTGCAGCGCGCCCATGTCAGACTCCGCCACATTGCCATCTGCTCTGCCCGCCAAAACACAATTGCGCAAACAGATCCGCGCCGCTCGCCGGGGGCTGACCACCAATCAGCAGCGAAGGGCCAGCCGCCGGCTCTGCCAGCGTTTGGCACGCAGCCCCGAAATGCAGCGGGCACGCCATATCGGCATCTACTGGCCAATGGATGGCGAAATCGACCCGCGCCCCCTGTTGGCCCGCTTTCCCGGCAAACATTTCTACCTGCCGGCACTACCGCGCCCCGGGCGCACCACCATGACCTTTATCCATTGGCCCGGAGCCCTTCTGCGCTACCGTAACCGCTATGGAATTCCCGAACCGGTGATCGGGGGCGGCGCCGTTCGCGCGCCACAGAAGCTGGATATGGTGCTGGTGCCGCTGGTGGCCTTCGACCCGAGCGGGGCACGGCTGGGAATGGGTGCGGGCTACTACGACCGCACCTTTGCCTTCAAACACCTGCGCCCGGGCAGCGGTCCGCAACTGGTCGGCGTGGCACATCAACTGCAGTGCGTGCCGAAGTTACCGGCAGAGAGCTGGGATATACCGCTGGCCCTGGTGGCGACGGATCAGCGTCTTTACCGCTGTCGCTGAGCAGCCCGCGGCCCAACCAACCCTTCATGCGACCAACGAGCAGATACAAAAAAGCCGGCCCCTGTTTCCAGGGGCCGGCTTTTTTGTTTGGCATAAGGCCTACGGGCGGAGCGGTCAGCGAGTGACAACTCCCTGCTGAAGGGCCGCCGGGACGTCAGCCTCTTCCTGGTCGGAAGAGAACACCTCGGTCAAGCCACTGCTGCTCAGCAGTACGCCCGCAACAAAGACAACTACTGCGAGTGTCAATGCATCGGGTTTCATGGGGACCATCCTGTAGATCTGAATTCTTGTTGTTTTCGGTATCTTCTTGTCGCGCCTGGTGATCTGCGCCACCAGTGGTGAATTGGACCATTACCATCCGGAAAGTTCCTCAAGGGCACAAAAAATCGCACCGTTGATTTCACTGTCCGAAACTGACCAGTAGGGGCCAATTACCGCTCAAAAGATACTCGATCAGTGGCCAAATAGTAACCCGTCAAGCGCTTTTTTTTGAGAGATCCCTCACAAATTACAGATTGCAAGTTCGACAGAGCCAGTTCAGTGATCTACCCGTCGCAAAAACTGGCGACAGGCGCACATTTCACCATCCCACTCAGTCCTTCTGCGCCAGGAAAAAACGATATGCTGGATTCTCCGTCTCATCCCAGAAGGGATAGTGCAGTTTGTCGAGTAACCCACCGAGCTCCGCGCGCTCGTCATCGGCCACCTCCAGCCCCACCAAAACGCGGCCATAAGCCGCCCCGTGATTGCGGTAATGGAACAGAGTGATGTTCCAGCGCCCAGCCAGCTGCTCGAGAAAATTACGCAGGGCGCCAGGGCGCTCCGGGAACTCGAAGCGGTACACCACCTCGTTATCCACACCAGGGGCGCGGCCACCCACCAGGTGGCGAATATGCAACTTGGCCATTTCATTGTCGGTAAGGTCGGTAACCCGGTAGCCGCCACTCTCCAACTGGTGCACCAACTGCGTGCGGTCCGCATCAGTGGTGACCTGCATACCGACGAAAATATGCGCCTCGCCAGAATTGGCGTAGCGATAGTTGAACTCGGTAATGGAGCGGTCACCCAGATCCCGGCAGAACTGCAGGTAACTGCCCGCTTTTTCAGGGATGGTCACCGCCAGTACGGCTTCTCGCTTCTCACCGATTTCGGTGCGCTCGCTGATATAGCGCAGGCGGTCAAAGTTGGTGTTGGCGCCACTGCACACTGTCGCCAGTGCCTGATTCTGTTCGCCGCTCTGCTCTGCGTATTTCTTCAGGCCCGCGAGACCGACGGCTCCGGCAGGCTCGGCAATGGAGCGGGTATCTTCAAAAATGTCCTTGATCGCCGCGCAGATCTCATCGGTGGTGACCGTGATCACCCCGTCGATGGTCTCCCGCAGCACCCGGTAGGTTTCCTCGCCAATCTGCGCCACCGCCACACCGTCGGCAAACAGGCCGACCTGGGGCAGACGCCCGTCGCGGTTGCCCTGATCCATGGCGAGCTTCAGGCAGGCCGCGTCTTCCGGCTCCACCGCATACACCTTGATCTCGGGGCGCACGTACTTGATATAGGCAGCCATACCCGCGGCGAGGCCACCGCCCCCCACGGGGATGAACACCGCATCCAGATTGCCCGGCTGCTGGCGCAACAGCTCCATCGCCACGGTGCCCTGGCCGGCGATCACATCGGGATCGTCGTAGGGGTGGATAAACACCAGACCGCGCTCCTCCACCAGCTGTTTCGCCAGTGCCGCGGCTTCATCGAAGGTGTCTCCGTGCAGGACCACTTCCGCACCGCGCATACGCACCGCATTCACCTTGATCGCCGGCGTGGTGGAAGGCATCACGATGGTGGCGCGTACACCGAGCTGTTGCGCGCCCAGCGCCAACCCCTGAGCATGGTTGCCCGCAGAGGCTGCAATCACGCCCTTGGCGCGCTGCTCGGGAGGAAGCTGCAGGAGTTTGTTGTAAGCGCCACGAATCTTGAAGGAGAACACTGGTTGCAGGTCTTCGCGCTTCAGCAGAATACGGTTGCCAAGGCGGTGAGAGAGCTGACGCATGGGCTCCAGCGGGGTTTCGATGGCGACATCGTAAATGCGCGCGTCTAAAATGCGCTTGATATAGGACTTGGGCATGGCAGAAATCGGCAGCCGATGAGTGTTTACAAGCCCGCCAGTCTAATCGCTACACAGCAGCAAAGCCACCAACGAGCCACTTTTGCGCGCAAAAATTTTCATTCGCGGGCATTTTGATGGCAAAAATTGCACAAGGACGCATATTTCCTTATGAATCAGGATCAACTCAAGCAGGCAGTCGCGCGCGCCGCCGTGGAATACATCACCCCGATGCTGGAATCCGACACCATTGTCGGCGTCGGCACCGGCTCCACCGCCAACTTCTTTATCGACTATCTGGCCGAGAAGAAAGGGCTGTTCGACGGCACCGTTGCCAGCTCGGAGGCCTCCGCCGAGCGTCTCAAATCCCACGGTATCCCGGTGTATGACCTCAATGCGGTAGACACTATCCGCGTGTACGTGGACGGCGCCGACGAGACCAACCCGCTGCTGCAACTGATCAAGGGGGGCGGCGCTGCGCTCACCCGGGAAAAGATCGTTGCCGCCTGCTCCGAAGAGTTCGTGTGCATCGCCGACGACAGCAAGTGGGTAGAAGTATTGGGCAATTTTCCGTTACCGGTGGAAGTCATTCCCATGGCGCGCTCCTATGTGGCGCGGGAAATCGTCAAACTGGGGGGCGACCCGGTGTATCGCGAAGGTGTGACCACCGACAATGGCAATGTCATCCTCGACGTGCACAATATGCAGATCGCCAAACCTCTGGAGCTGGAAGACGCCATCAACAATATCACTGGTGTCGTCACCAATGGGCTGTTTGCCGCACGCCCGGCGGACGTTCTGTTGCTCGGCACAGCCGACGGCGTCAAAACGGTAAAGTCCAAGGTCTGACCCTGACCGAAAACCTGTTACTAGCGAACGAATGATTCACAACAATAAAAAATGTGCCATGGCACTGCTCGCCCTGCCAATCCTGCTGGCAACGGGCTGTGCCACCACGCCCCCGAGCAATACCGACGACCTGTGTGAAATTTTCCGCGAAAAGGATGATTGGTACCACGAAGCCGCGGAATCCGCGCGCAAGTGGAACACCCCCATCGCCACCATGATGGCCACCCTGCACCAGGAATCCCGCTTTGTGCACGACGCCAAGCCACCGCGCACCAAGATTTTGTGGATAATCCCGGGCCCGCGCCCCTCCGATGCCTACGGGTATGCACAGGCCCTGGGCACCACCTGGAAAGGCTACCAGCGCTCCACCGGCAACTACCGCGGGGATCGCGACGACTTTGAAGATGCCATCGATTTTGTCGGCTGGTACCACAACACCAGCCAGCGCCAGTGCCGTATCAAGCCCAACGATACCTATCATCTTTATCTCGCCTACCACGAGGGCCAAGGCGGGTTTAACCGCCGCACTTTCCGCAACAAACAATGGCTAAAAAATGTGGCCAAAAAGGTATCGGCGCGGGCACAGACCTACCAGCGGCAGCTCAACAGTTGCGAGGCCTCGCTGAAAAAACGGAAAAAGTTCCTGGGGCTGTTTTGACCCGATGATTACCAAGCCGAGAAAATTGGCCGTTTAGCGGAGGAAGTGGCGGCGAATTTCCCAACCGCCCCGGAATACCAACTACCCTTTGCAGACAGCGCTTTGCCGCACACCCTCGATCTTTATCGATGCCAAGGCCCTGTAGCCCTCACCCGACGCTGGGCGTGCAACTCCGCACAGATGCGTTTCTTTCCGATAATGAGAGGTGCTCATGAAGCCGACCGTCATCTTTTCCGCCGCTCTCGCCCTGGCTCTCGCTGTATCCAGCGCCTTTGCGGAAACCGCCATATCCGAAGCACAGCTGCAGAAATTTGCCGACGCCTACCGTTCCATTGTGACCCTGAGCCAGGAATACGCGCCGAAGATCAAAGCCGCTGCCGATGCCGCCGCCGCCGAAGCGATCAATGTGGAAGCCCAGAGCAAAATGGTGGCCGCTGTTCAGAGCGCGGGTCTGAGCAAAGAAGAATACCAGGGCATCGCCACCCAGCTGCGCAACGACCCTGAACTGCTGAAAAAAGTAAACGCGATTCTGCAGAAAGCCGCGACCCCACAGTAACACGCACGACGGAGCCAACCAGGCTCAATCCGGCGCCGGGATCTGCTCCGGCGCCAGTGCCAGCACCTCGGCAATTGCTACGAGGTTCCCCCGCACCCAGTGGCGGTCGATCGACCCCCAGTCTTTCAGTTCGTAATACCCATCGTTATTGCGCACCCCCTGCTGCACAAATTCCACCAGAGTCCCGTGCCCTGGCAGCCCCTTGGCAATCACATCCTGAATCGTCCGGCGAGGCCAGCCGGTTATGTCCTCCAGCGCAGGGTTATTCGGCCGCGGCAGCCGCTCGATCAGGTAGGCCACCAGTAACCGGCGACAGATGGTGGGGTTGAGGCCGCTGTTCAGGGATTGGGACATAAGACTTCCTTGTATTGGCATTGAAAGGCAGGATTCGGCTGCCCGCTCCCCCTTTGTAGCACACCGAAAGCACACATTCAGCCACGCACCAAAATGCACCACTCTTCCAACAGGCGCGACTTTTTATGCACCTTTTTGCATAATCCGGCCACAGGTATCCAATTAGCAGACAGCGGGAAGCGTGACCGTGGAGACAGAAGAGAAGCCTCAAGAAGTCGAGCAGCGCCAGGAACCCGGCATTCTGGCCGCCGCCGTGTTTGCGCATCTGGCCGGCCCCCGCGCCGCCGGTGTGGACTGTGATCAACTACTGCTGCACGCTGGTATCGACCTGCCCACAGCAATGGCCCCCGACGCCCGAATCGGCCGTGAACAACTGGCACGCCTGCTGCGCCGCCTGTGGGATGAGCTCGGCGACGAGTCCAGTGGCTACCTGGCACGCCCCTGGTTGCCCGGAACCTTCGCCATGATGGGCCATGCCACCATCACCTGTCCCAGCCTGCGCCGTGCCCTGCTGCGCTCGGCGCGCTTTGTGGACATGGTGAGTGACGACCTGCATATCAAGTTGGTGGAAGATGGCGAAGAAGCCCGTCTTATCTTCCACCACGAAAATCGCAAGCAGCTGCCCAACCAGAATTTTGTCGAATCTCTGTCAGTCATCTGGCTGCGCTTTTTCAGCTGGCTGATCGACCGCACCATTCTGCTGGAGCGGGTGCACCTTGCATTCCCACCGCCGGATTACCCGGAAGAATATGCTGATATGTTTCCCTGCCGGCACTATTTCCACCAGCAGGAAACCTGCCTGGTATTCAATACCCGCTACCTGAGCATGCCGCTGGTGCGGGACGCACAACAGTTGAGCGAGTTTCTGTCACGCGCGCCGGAATGTCTGCTCAGCCAGTACAAGTCCGACAACAGCTACACCGGTCGCATCCGGCGTATGCTGCAAAGTGACAACAGTATTGAAAACCTGTCACTGGACGATGTGGCAGAGCGCCTGTACACCTCGCCACAGACATTGCGCCGCCGCCTCAAAGACGAGGGCAACAGCTGGCAGGACATCAAAGATTCGGTGCGCCGGGATATGGCCATGTATCAGCTCAAGGGTCAGGAGACTGCGGTGGCGGAAATCGCCGAACGCCTGGGTTTTTCCGAACCGAGCGCCTTCAACCGGGCCTTCAAGAAATGGACCGGGCTGGCTCCGGGTGCCTACCGGGAAAAATACCGGGGATAGAAACCGAGCCTAAGCGCGAGTATATAACTCTACGCTTTACACAAAAAAACCGCGGCAAGCCGCGGTTTTTTTGTTGGAGGGGTACCGTCAACAAAAATTACTGGGTAAAAGACTCCACCTTCACCACAATGCGGCGGTTCTTCTGCTTGCCCTCCTCGGTGTTGTTATCCGCCACCGGGTTGGCCGGCCCCATGCCGACGGCCTTGATGCGGCTCGCGTCTACACCGGCTCCGGTAATCATCAGCATTACCGCCTGAGCGCGCGCTTCGGACAGTTTCTGGTTGGCACCGGCATCGCCATCGCTATCGGTGTAACCTTCAATCACGATATTGAGCCCAGGATTTTCCTGCATCACTTTGATCAGCGACTGAACGTCTGGCAGTGAATCTGCATTCGGCATACTGCCGTCAGTGGGGAACTCGATATGCAGAGGGAATTCCTTACCGGGCTCACGGGTTGCATCAGCCAGGTAGGCGCGAAAATCTGTCGCGAAATCACCGCTGTCGGAATCCATCGGGATGTCTTTCTGGGTATCCGGTGTTGTCATGGGGTCATCGGCCGAACCCGCAGGTGCCTCTTCCACGACCACCTCATCCTGCTCCATCACCACCCCACCGGTACCGTCATCCATTTTCTCTTTTTTCGCACACATATTGAGTGCCCAGAGCACCCCCAGGGCGATCAGTAGGGGCCACAGCCATTTGCCAATGCCACTTTTGCGCGCCGGCGGCGAGGTATGAGCGGCGTGGGCCGTCTGACGCGGGGTGGTTTCCACTACGGTGCGCTCCGCCATTTCATCCAGGCTATCAGCACCGAGTTCATTTAACAGGCCCGGTGGTATATGCCCCTTGATGTGCGCCTTTTGCCCCAGCAACAGTGCCGCCAGGCCCTCCATATTCAGGCCTTTGCTTTTAACCAGCTTGCCCACCAGTGACATCACTACCGGTGCGGCAATCCGCATCAGGCTGCCGCTTTTGGTGCTATCCATCCCAAGCGCATTGGAAATCACATTGAAGATGCCGTCCTTCTTGTCACCAAACAGCGAGCCGAGAATATTGCCCCCAACATCCTGCAGGCTGCTCATCCGATCCGGGTCGGTGAAGATATCTCCCGGAGCAGACAGGTCCATATTGGTGCTTTTGGTCGCCATATTAAGCAATGAACCCAAACCACTTTCACTGCCCGCCTTGTTCAGCATACCGGCGAGCACCGAAGCGGCACCGGTAGAAAAAGCGGTTTCGGATTTGCCATCGGGCAACCCCAGTGCATTGCCTAACGCACTGAGACCGGATGAACCCAGGTGGCGTATCGCCATATCCAGAATATTGTCAGCCATGTGTACCTCTTTGCCTGATTCGCCTAGCTTCGACTCACTCGAATGCTCGCCCCGACCGGCCGCGCAGGTTTCTGGCAGCAAAGGGCGTGCATTCATCAAATCACTCCCATCAGTGTACGGCAGCAAAATCCACAAGTTAGGTCGATTCAGAATAAGAGGCCCTGGGCGCCATCAGCATTCTGAATGGCACCCAGGTGCGCCCCTTAAACCGCGTCGCACACTATGTTGGCGCCGGTTACAACCCAGAACTCTTTATAAAAAATTAACTTTCCAGTCATAATTCGGAAACAGAAATCTCCTGACGGAGAAAGGACTTACATTCCAACCACTGAAACAGGGACGTTTCATGGGAATCGACGTTGCACCGCGCCTTCCGCACAAGGCAGTCATCAACGGCGTCTACGAAACCAACAAAGTACTGCTGAATATCGGGCAAGACCGGGTCGTCAAGCGCTTCAAGACCCGCTCCAAAACCCACCGGCGCCGCTACTGTACCGAGAAAGAAGCGCTAAACCGGCTGCGCCATATTCGGGCAATTCCCAGCTTACTCCATAGCGACGACAGGTTATTTACCCTGGAAATGTCGCGCCTGCCAGGCGAATCCACGAAGCGGTTAAACCCGGATAACCTGCGGCAACTCGGCAGAATCGTTGAGCAAATGCTGGATGCCGGGGTTGCCCGACATTCCATGCCGGTGCGCGATATTGTCGTCGACCAGAAGGGCCGGCTCGGACTGGTAGATTTTGAACGGGCGACACTGCGTCCCGCTTACTGGCGGCCGGACTGGCCAATCGCCACGCTGGTGGCACGCTACCATCTGTACCGCCTGATTCAGGAGCACCAGCCACAACTGCTGAGCGCAAAGCAGGCACGCCTGGTAGCGATCGGTGCACGCCTCAGAGGCGCTGTCGCATTTATTCACACCCTGACCAAACGCAAGTCTGCGGGTATCAGTTGACGTTCTGAGCCCGGTATTGCTTTGGACTCACACCGAACTGCTGATGGAAACGTCGGCTGAAGTGACTGAGGTGGCGATATCCCAGATCGAAACAGACCCGGGTCACCGACTCTCCGCGCGCGAGCCGGTCTCTTGCCGACTGCATGCGTAAATGTTGCTGAAATTCAGCCGGAGTGCACCCCAGGTGCCGCTTGAACTCCGTGTAAAAACGGCTGCGGCTCATACAGGCGAGCTTGCTGAGCTGCTCAATATCCAGCGGCAGATCCAGGTGAGACTGCAGATAATGAACCGCCGCACCCAACCCGTTTACCTCTGGATTGTTTTCGCACACCTTCAGTAAGAAAGTGCGCATCTGTTCCCGCAACATTCGCACCACCAGCTCACTCACCCCCAGGTCTACCAGAAAATCCCGATCGGCGGTGTTCTCCGTGAAGGTGGTGACCAGCCGCTGCAACAGCTCCTGAGTCGCGTGGCTGTGCTGGGTGTGTATGAGCGAATCCGGGCGATAGCGCCAGTCTTCAAACTCCCGCTGGACAGGGGCGACACTGTTCAGCTTCGAACAGATACTCTCCACTCGTTCGCGGGCTATCTCGATGGTGAGACAAGAGGTGGGCGACTCCATGCGCGCATCGGGAAAATCGATTTCCACATGCTCCCCCGGCGCCATTACGAACGATTCCCGAGGCAGGAATTCCGCATCATAACTGTTGTGCGCATGCATGATTTTGCGGCCGGTGATCATGCCGCAATACAGAAGTTCACCGGCAGACAGGCCAACACGTTCCGCCGGAAGGTAAGTGTCGTAGACACTGAGTTCAGAACTGGGGCCAGCAAAGGATACCCGGTTCTCGATCAACTCGCGGGGCTGTTGCCGACCGCGGACCATCGCTTCAGTCATATTTTTATTATCGCGTTGTGATGTGTTGCAGACACTGGATTCTGGATCAACGGATCTGTACTCAGAAGAAAGTACACCGCTGCCAGAGCCACTATTTTCATTCCTCGATCACACAAAAACAGGAATCAGCAACCGGAATCAATCACCGGTTTTCTAGATTACTCCCCGCACCACAAGATAACAACGCAGCCAGGGGCGGAGAACAGAATAACCAGCTCAATGAGGAATTCAGCGATGATCTATGCACAGCCCGGACAGGATGGCGCCCTTGTCAACTTTAAGCCCCGTTACGAAAACTTTATCGGCGGAGAGTGGGTCGCCCCGGTGGAACGGGACTACATGGAAAACGTTTCGCCGGTGACCGGCGAAGCCTTCTGCGAAGTACCCCGATCCAGTGCCGCCGACATTGAATTGGCCCTGGACGCCGCACACGCCGCCAAAGATGCCTGGGGTAAAACCCCCGCCGCAGAACGCGCCAACCTACTGCTGAGGATTGCTGACCGCATCGAACAGAACCTGGAAGCCCTCGCTGTGGCGGAAACCTGGGACAACGGCAAAGCGGTGCGGGAAACCCTCGCCGCGGACATCCCGCTTTGTGTCGATCACTTCCGCTACTTTGCCGGCTGCCTGCGCGCCCAGGAAGGCAGCATGGCGGAGCTGGACGAACACACGGTTGCCTACCATATCCACGAACCCCTCGGTGTGGTGGGCCAGATCATTCCGTGGAACTTCCCCATACTAATGGCGGCGTGGAAACTGGCCCCGGCACTCGCTGCCGGCAACTGCGTGGTATTGAAACCCGCCGAGCAGACTCCGGTTTCAATTCTGGTCATGATGGAGATGATCAGCGATCTTATTCCCCCGGGCGTGATCAACATCGTCAACGGTGTGGGCGACGAAGCGGGCCAGGCCCTCGCCACCAGTACCCGCATCGCCAAGATCGCGTTTACCGGGTCCACCGCCGTCGGCGGGCATATTCTCAAGTGCGCCGCAGACAACCTGATCCCCTCCACCGTGGAGCTCGGTGGCAAGTCCCCCAATATCTACTTTGCCGATGTGATGCAGCAGGAAGAGGCCTACATCAACAAGTGCGCCGAGGGCCTGGTGCTGGCCTTCTTCAATCAGGGCGAAGTGTGTACCTGCCCGTCCCGCGCACTGATTCAGGAATCGATTTATGACGATTTCATGCAGCACGTGCTCGCCCGCACCCGCACCATCGTGCGCGGAAACCCGTTGGATACGGAAACCCAGGTGGGCGCACAGGCATCGCTGGAACAGTTCGACAAGATCATGACCTATATCGAGATCGGTCAGCGCGAAGGGGCGGAAGTCATCTTCGGCGGCGGGGCAGAGAATCTGGGCGGGGATCTGCAGAAAGGCTTCTATGTGCAACCCACCCTGCTGAAGGGGCACAACCAGATGCGCATTTTCCAGGAGGAAATCTTCGGCCCGGTGGTGGGCGTCACCACCTTTAAAGACGAAGCGGAAGCGCTGGCCATCGCCAACGATACCGAATACGGTCTCGGCGCCGGTGTCTGGACCCGGGACATGAACCTCGCCTACCGCATGGGGCGCAATATCCAGGCGGGCCGGGTGTGGACCAATTGCTACCACCAGTACCCGGCCCACGCGGCCTTTGGCGGCTACAAAAAATCCGGTATCGGGCGCGAGACCCACAAGCGCGCACTGGAGCACTACCAGCAAACCAAAAACCTGCTTGTCAGTTACGACACCAACCCGCTGGGTTTCTTCTAACCTGGCAGCCCGTCCCCATTGCGGGACCCATCCTGTGAGACATTGCGGGGAGCGCCGGCTCCCCTTTTTTGTGCCCATGCACTAAGCGATATCAGCCCACCCAGAGCCAATTCAAACGGTTGCTCACACGATTACTCCAACGCCAGTGGGCGACTATTCCCCTGGCGGGAGAATGCTGTAAGCGATTTGTAATAGGGTGACAAAGTGTGCGCCAAGAATGAATTACGCGACACAATTGAGACATGCATTGCATTTTGACTGCCAACCGATGCACAGCATTTGATCGCCCTACGTACCTATTGGTAAAACAACGCGCAATGCGAATTGCAACCAATTCCAGTAAATCAGTCAGGCCATGATGGTACCAAGGTACCACTTACTTCACGTTCAGGATCAATCCGTGTTCAAACCAAAACTCATTATTATCCACGGTATGGGTCAACATACCGCGGACAGCTTCAAGGAGGAATTTGTAGAGGGTTGCCGCTCCGCCTTCAGTCTCTACGATGCATTTAGGGGAACCTCACCGGAACATTTTGTCGAGATAATCCCGGTTACTTACAGTGACCTGGTAGACGACTACCGGCTGCCGGTTGCCACCTCAACAGGGTCCTTCCGCGAAGCCATCGAGTCCATTCCCGAGATCCGCACACAACTGCTTCCCGGCGCGGAGGCCGCGTTCAGTGCCCTGGAAAAAGATGACAGCAACACCCCCCTTTTGAAAACCCACGGCCTCGACGCCTTTCTGTATCGCTACACCCGCCTCGGGCAGATCGCCAGGGAGCGCCTCGGCCGTGCCATTGCCCACGCCGCGCGCACTATCCACGGCGGAGTACAGAATGTGCATGTGCTGGCCCATTCCCTGGGCACTGCGGTACTCCACGACACCCTGAGCCAACTCTACACCCCGCCACCAACCCTGGCGGACCTCGGCAATCTCGACACCAGCCACCACAAACTCGGCAGTGTGCATATGGTCGCCAATATCAGTCGTTTGATGGAATCCTCGATAAAGGTCAACCAATCACTGGTAAAACCTTCAAACAGCGGCTGCATGTACAACTATCGGGAATATCGTCATCGCTACGATCCCATTACCTGGGCGAGGCCGTTTAACCCCAAGAACGATGGGCGCTGGATATCCAGCGGCGACTGGCAATTTATTGCCTACAAGCTGCTTGAGTTTGACGAAGTGACAGATGAATACGGCAATACGCACAAGCTGCACAATTACCTGAATAACCCTCTGGTGCATCGGGAACTGTTCAAGCTCGCCTTCGGTATCGAATTTGACGAGGAACAGACTGCCCAGGGAGACGACCGCTATTTCTGCCAGACCCGCAATCAGATAACCGAGTATCTACAGGCGGCATTTTCCGACCTGCGCAACCTCAACAGTATCGACGGCATGATTCACGCCGCCGCCGAACTGAAAGGCTTTGTAGAACAGCGCGGGGGGCAGTTCCACCTGTAAGCGACGTTCACCTAACGGAGAAAACTGCTCCCGACGAGCCCAATGTCCTGGCCACAGGGAGCAGGAGCGCGATCAGGATTCGCTATTTTCCAGCAGCTTGACCTCCCCCATTTCCAGCGCCTCCAGCGCTGCCAATTGGGTCGCGCGGTCGCCGACTACCACCCAGATCATAGAGCCCGGTTGCAGGTACGACTGGGCAATTTTCTGCACTTTCGGGATCGTCATATTTTTCGCGATAGTCTCGCGCTCGCGCACGTAATCTGCCGGCCAGCCGAACTCACTCATATTTTCCAGCAAGCCCAGTTTCGCACGCGCGGTCTCAAAGGCGCGGGTGTTGGCACGCACCAGATACGAACGCGAGACCTCCAGGTCTTTTTCCGTATAAGTCGGACCGTACTGCTTGAGAATATCGCCGATCAGCTGCACCGATTCGGCGGTCACGTTGGCGCGCACACCGGTGCCAATAGAAAACTGCCCCACGGTCTTATCGCCACTGAAACTGGAGCGAACGCCATAGGTATAACCCTTGCTCTCACGCAGCTCCTGAGTCAGGCGCGAGGCAAAGCCGCCACCGCCGAGAATGTAATTGGTGAACACCGCCGGGTAATAATCTTCCGATACCACCGGCATTGCCAGGCGACCAATCCGCAACACCGACTGTTTGGAACCGGGCACATCCACAAAGTAAATACCCGGCTTGGCGGGCTCGGATTTCGGATCGGGAATGCTTACCGGCTTTGCCGGCCAGCTCTTCGCCAGCTGCTCCGCCACCGCGAGAAAATCCCCCTCGGCAATATCCCCCACCACATGTGCCCGCGCCACCGAGGGTGACAGATAGTCTTTGTAGTAAGCCTTGAGATCATCCATGGTGATGGCCGCCACGGACGCCTCGGTGCCCAGGCCGCTATAAGCGCGAATGCTGTCCTTGCCGTACAGAAGTTTTCCGTAGACGCGGCTGGCAATGGCATTGGGCTCTGCCTGCGCCCGCTTGATCTGGCTGACAACGCCCTTCTTCGCCAGTACCAGTTCCTTCTCGTCCCAGCGGGGCTCCAGCAACATCTCCTGCAACAGCGCAAACACCTCGCTGAAATTCCGCGCCAGAGTAGTCACATCAAAGCGGAAAGATTCCTGCCCGGCGGAAACACTGATATTCGCACCCAGCTTCTGTACCGCGGTTTCCAGTTCTTCCGGTGTGCGGTTTTTGGTACCGCGCTCCATCAGCATAGCGGTGAGATTGGCCACGCCGGTTTTATCGATACGCTCCTGCAGCTGGCCACCGTCAATCACCAAGCTGAATGTCACCGTGGGCACCTCGCTGTTTTCGATACCGAAAACCTCGATGCCATTGGACAGCGCCGCCTGCCATACATCCGGCACCGTGGTCTGGGCCGGCTCACCGTAGTCAGGTTCTTTTGAACGGTCAAAACTCGATGGTGTCTTTTCATAATCGGCACTGGCGGAGGCATCGAACTGCCCCTCAGCACCGCTCACGATTTTCTCTTCCACCACTTCCGCGACGGTGGAATCCGACAGCGCCAGAGCCTTCTCCCCCTTGGGTACAAAGCTCGTCGCCACGAAGGGCTTGTCCTTGATGTAGGTGTCGTAGACCCGTTTTACATCCTCGGCGGTCACCGCCAGCAGACGGTCAATATCCTGACTCACGTAACCCGGGTCGTTTGCATAAATCTGATACTGGGCGAGCTGGAATCCCTTGCCCAGCACACTGGACAGGCTGTTGTAAAACGCCACTTCCTGGCCGGCCTTGATACGCTCCAGGTCTTCCTCGGCGATACCCTCTTTTTCAAACAGCGCAAATCCTTTTTCGATACCCGCGTACACCGCGTCCAGATCACCACCGGCAAAGGCCTGCACCGACAACTGCAACTGCCCGGCCAGTTCCGATTCGTAGGCATACATGGATACGCTCGCGGTCAGCTGCTCATCCTCTACCAGTACCCGGTACAGGGGCGCGCGCTTGCCGTAGGCCAGGTATTGCGAAAGCACCGCCAGTGGATAACTGTCTGCGCTATACCGGGGCACCGTGGGCCAGGCCATGGTCAGCTGCGGCAGGCGCGCGAAATTATCTTCGTAATACAGCCGCTTGGTTTCCTTCAGTTCGGCGGGCTGTTTGGGCGCCCGCTCCACCGTCTCCCCTTCGGGGATCTCGTCGAAGTATTTATGCACCAGCGCCTTCGCCTGCTTGGGATCGAAATCCCCCGCCACCACCAGTGTCACATTGTTGGGCACATACCAGCGGCGGAAAAAGGTCTTCACATCGTCCAGCGTGGCGTTCTGTACATCCTCCAGTGAACCGATCACCTGCCAGCTGTAAGGGTGCCCCTGGGGGTACAGATTGCTGTCGATCACATACTGGGTATGACCATAGGGACGGTTATCCATACCCTGGCGCTTCTCGTTCTTAACAACCTGCTTTTCCTTCGCCAACACCGGCTCGGTTACCGTATTGATAAACCAGCCCAGCTTGTCCGCCTCTGCCCACAGCATCTTCTCCAGCGCATCCTTCGGTACCGTCTGGTAGTAATTGGTGACATCCCGCGACGTAGAACCATTCGCCCCCGCCCCGCCAATCCTCGCACTCATCGCATCCAGCCCGCCCTTGCCCAGGTTCTCCGACTCGAGAAACAGCAGGTGCTCGAATAGATGGGCAAAGCCAGTACGGCCCTCCTTCTCCCGCGCCGAACCTACGTGGGCAGTGAGCGACACCGCCACTACCGGGTCGGAGCGGTCGATGTGGAAGAGGACGTTGAGGCCGTTGTCGAGCTGGAACTGTTCGTACTCGATGGCGAAATCGGGTTTTGGGACGTCTTTAGAGGGAGTGTCGGTTTCGCTGGCCGACTGCGCCTTTTGCTCGGGTTCCGGTTGCGAGCGGTCGCAGCCTGATAGGGCCGCGATGGAAAGTGTGATCACAAGTGCCAGGGGAACAGACAGATTGCGGGGCATGGGGCATTCCTTTGCGTGGTTATACAGAGGAAGATAGCAGGAGTGGTGAGTTTGAGCGACAGGGTGTCGGGGCTTAGGTTAAATTGGGTACAGATGATGGAGGGATGGCTTTAGGGCGGCCTCGTCTAGAAAGACCATAAAACCGCACCAGATAAATGCTAACGAGCATTTATAAAGCCGACGAGAAAACCCATACCGCGAAAGCTCTCACTAACTAGTTATGCTCAAGCACCCAAATTGCACACAGTAAGTGAGTACAAGCTTATAAAATTACAACAAATTACATCACCTCGCTAGCCGCAAGCCAACATGCTATAAAAAGCGACATCAAAAAGCATATCAGCCGGACATCGATGAACACCCAATCATCCAGCGCAAGTAAAAGCATTTTAAGTCTAGTTTAAATTTATCCGCCGAAAATAAAATAACAGATTTAACGAAGACTGTACTTCACCCTCTATTCATGAGCGCACTTTAAGTTTGTCAACAATCATGAGTACACAACGAATCGTCAGACATGTCAAAGACCCTATATAAATACTTGTCATTAGACAATAAAGTCAAGCTAGACAGGTTTTTTAAAATCCTCAATGGCGAAATATTCCTTGCATCGCCCAACACCTTTAACGATCCGTTTGAACTATCTCCAAATATCTCAATGCCGAAAAGCAGAGAGATTTATGAATATTTTGAAAACGACAGATCAATAAAACTCAACAAAAGTCAAAAAGAAATTATTACGAACATGGCAAACCAGGAGTTTTTAAAAGAAAGCTCCTCTCTTGCCACCGAAAATTGGTTAAATCGATTTGGAATTTTATGCCTTACAGAGGAACCGAACAACTTATTAATGTGGGCACACTATGGAGATTCTCATCGAGGGGTTTGCATTGGGTTTGACTCGAGCTCAAAATTTTTCTCTTCGGCGAATAAGATTGCCTATGAAAAAATACGACCATCTTTGCCTTTTAATCCAGGCAAAAATAAAACAGATAACTCTCTAAAAAAAACATTCTTAACAAAGTCTATAGACTGGTCATATGAAAAAGAGTGGAGAATAGTAAAGCGTGAAGCGAAAGAAGATGAACTCAATTATTACAAGAGAATTTACAAAGAATCCCCAGAAAAAGAAGACGAAATACTTCAGATCCTGCTTGACAGTGGAGGACCAGGCCTTTATGAATTCAGCAAGAGCTCCATCAGAAACATCTACCTAGGCTCTAGAATTTCTGACTCGATAAAAGAGGATGTAATTGCCTTCGTCGAAGAAAGAATCCCATCAGTTAAAATTTTTCAATTATCCCTTGACAGAAAGTACTTCCTTCTAAACAAAGAGAAAATTCAGCGCAAAAATCAATCACTTGCGAAGGGCTAGTGCGAGGGCAAGAGGTCAAATCTTGACATAACAGTATAAAACCATGAACTTCGATCCACTTATCAGTCAAGCATTTTCAATAGCCCAATGGCTTATCCCCATCGCCCTGATCGCCGCGATCATAAAATCTCCTTGGTTCAAAGGTCTCTGGGGCGAGGCGCTGGTCAATTTCTTCGGCTGGCTGCTACTGCCATCCGGGACTTACCGGCGACTGCACGACGTAACGCTATGCACACCAGACGGCACCACACAGATAGATCATATCTTCGTGTCCCGCTTTGGTATTTTCGTGATAGAAACCAAGAATATGCAGGGCTGGATATTTGGCAGTGAACGCCAGGCGCAGTGGACCCAGAAGATCTACAAGAAATCATTCAGGTTCCAGAACCCTCTCAGGCAGAACTACAAGCACGTTAAAGCGCTGGAGGCACTGCTTGATGTAACACCGGATGTTATTCACTCGGTGGTAGTCTTTGCTGGTAACAGCACCTTTAAAACACCGATGCCTGCCAATGTCAGCAAGGAAGGCGGATATATCCGCTATATCAAATCCTTCACCACCCCGGTTCTTACTGAAGATGAAGTCGAGATAGTTATCGGTAGGATTCAGTCGGGGCGACTCGCACCCACGCGGGAAACCCACACGCAGCATGTAGAACAGCTAAAGGCCCGCAGCCATCCGGATGCCAAACGGATCTGTCCGAAATGTGGCAGCAAAATGGTCAAGCGGACAAGCAAGCGGGGACCGAATGCGGGTAGTCAGTTCTGGGGTTGTTCGTCATTTCCCAAATGTAGGGGCACGCTCGCTGCCAATTGATCCCTTTCAGAACCGGTTTTTCAGGTGGAAAACACTAGGCCCCGCTTCACTATAAACTCGGAGCGCGGAGAACCAATGCGCCACCATATCTCTAGAATTTCACTTTCTCACTGCCGGCCGTGAGTATCGGGTTACGTGGTTACAAGTCTGTCATTGCCCTATAGAATAGTCTGAGTCGTATAGCTGTCAGCGCCATTCTCACAATGGCAAGCATCCTTCACCGGCAGCACGCTGATGCGACCGCCTGCACCTGCCGAGACAGGTGTCCGGCGCACAATATCAACAATAACGAAAAGGGCTATTTACATGGACCGTATTATCTTAGGCGTCATTACTGCTGTACTCGCGGTATTTTCCTACTCACTTTGGGACAAGAACCAGGATCTCGAACAGGAAGTCAAACGCGGCAAAATTTCTATTGACTCCACGATGCTCTCCAAGGCCACTGAGTTTACCTTTATGAAAGTGGAAAACCAGTTTACATATTATATGAAGGAAAAAAACATCGGCCCCAAAAATGGAAAGTGGGAAGCTCTTTATACATGGAGCTACCCGTTCAATTTTGGTTACAAGATCGAAGACAACTGGGACTGGTGTATTAATGTAGACCAGGAAGAAGGTGTCATCTCTATCAATGCACCAAAGATCACGCAACTCAACAGGTCTGATGCATCGCCGAAGGCAGAGAAAATCTTCAATGGCGGTTTCAAGGCCACCCAGGTTGCCGCGCAGGAATGGATGGTAGAAACGGCAAACAAAAAAATGAAAGACACTGCGTCTCGCTACCTTGAAAATACCACCGTTCAGGAGTCCGTTAAAAAATCCCTTTCATCCTTTTTTCGGGAGATTTTGAATGATGCCCATGAAGGGGAAAACCCGATCAACGAAGTCATCGTCAATATCACCGACGACAGCACTTGCAATGCGGCAAACATCTAGGACCGGAGTAAAATTCCGCCATACGGCCGCAAGAGAAGATCTGTGTATCAGTCGCGATGATGAGTAGGGCTTTACATGCACTTATTAGACAGAGGCGGCCGCTACTGAACAATGCGGCGAAGGCTCCCCAGATACAATCTTCACCAAATATGGACCGGAAAAAGTAATGGAACATGAAATTCTCAGAATATTCCTGGCCAACCAGTGGCTCACCATACCGATATTCATCATCCTGGTAATCGGCATTACGCTCTTCTGGTTCGGTGGGCTGATGGCAGCGCTGACGGCGCTGGGTAACAACCGCTGGGGTTGGGGGCTATCGTCGCTTGTTCTCGGCCCGATAACGGGATTTCCATACTCCCTGATCTACAACGAAGCCGAATACCCGAAATCACTGATGATCAAGGGCCTGTTTTTCCTGCTTGCGGCGCTCGCTCTATCGCTCCTCGCATGGGCGATCAGCTGAGCACGCTCATTCGTATGATAGTTTCTGTTCGGAGTATCCAGGATGGTAAAAATAAGCGGAAGTAAAGACTGCGGAAATTCTCCCAAGAATCAGCTGGTGGAGAAAGTGGCTATCGCTATTGAGGTAGGTGATCTTTCCTTTCTGAAGGAGTATCTGGACGATGAAATTATCTGGGAACGCTCAGATAACCTCCTCGCAGAGGGACAAGAAGTCTCGGACCACATCGAGCAGAGAAAAAATAAACTTTCTTCAGTAACTATTACGCATGTTATCTCGCACGGAAAAATTGGTGCAGTAAATGGGGTCAGCACCAACAACCAGGGAGAGCAAATCCATTTCTGTCACGTCATAGCCTTCTCAAGCGTAAAATTCACCAGAATCAGCAGGCTGTGTAGCTACGGAAGGCCCTAGATTTAAAGTAGTCCGATTTAGCGCCAGCTACCTGTGCTGGCACCACTGCGGTAATCCCGGTTATTTCTGCTGCACGTTAAAGCCATCTGGATGAACCAGTTGTGCCCCATACGCAGGGTCAACAGCCGCGACCGTGGCACAGTGCCACGCTCAAGCGCGACGACAGGATTATAAGCGATGCCAGTTATACACAGATGCTGGAGCCACGTGAGAAAACGCCCTGGAGTGGCATCCAGGTGGCACTGGCGTGGCGGGTGTATGAGAAAGATGGCCGGTTTATCGCGCGTCACCCGGGCAGCGTGCGCGGATACAAATCGCTGCTGATCAGTTATCCACAGGAGCGCAATGGCTTGGTGTTACTGACCAACGCGGCGAAAGCGCCGCAGTTTGAAATTGCGGACAAGCTGACGCAAATCTTGCGCGGTACGGGCATCTGGCAATAGGACACCCACATATCAAGACCACGATGTACTGCGCCTCTGCAGGGTATTACTTCCCGACGATACAAAAGAGTCCGGTGACCGCCTGTGTAAATCTCAACACAGGCAGGGCACTACGTCTGTCAGGCCTACCGCTTTTTCTTCCGCGTTGCTGAAGCCGGCGAACAGGATGGCCTGGTAGCGCTTGGCGCTGATGCCGAGCTGCTCGCGGGGTTGGCAAGATTGGTGAGGTTGCGCGGTTATTGATCCTTCGCCACCGCGCGGGCAGGCAAGCACATCAACACGGTGAGACCGACCGCTGCAGAACAAAGGGACGCGATGACGATCCCCAGCTTGGCGCTGTCGATCAGGGTTTTATCGAACGCCATATTGGCGATGAACAGCGCCATGGTGAAGCCAATGCCGGCGAGAAAACTGCCACCGACCATTAACTGCCAGCTGAGATCCGGGGGGCGGGTCGCTATGCGTGTGCGCAAAGCCAGCCAGCTAAACAGCAGGATTCCCAGCGGCTTGCCAATTACAAAACCGGCGACAATGGCCAGCGTGACCGAACTGCCAAAGTCGCTGAAGTTGAGTGTCAGCCCGGCATTGGCAAGGGCGAACAGGGGCATGATGAAAAAGCCCACCCAGGGGTGCAGCCACATCTCCAGCCGCTCCAGTGGCGATAGGGTTTCTCGCGCGGCAACTTCTGCCGCTTGCAGCGTGTGTCGATCGGCGGTATCGGCACTGCTCTGGGTAATGCCTGGGTGCGCCACTACCTGGCCCAGTATCGCGTACAGGCGCTCGGCACTCACCCAGCGGCGCGCGGGAGTCATCAAACCCAGTATCACGCCGGTGACGGTGGCGTGAATGCCAGAGGCATCCACCGCAAGCCAGGTGAGCCCGCCCATCACGAAATACAGCGGAAAACCGCGGAAACCGAGCATTGCCATGGCGCGAATGATGATCAGGCCCAGTACGGCCAGCGCCAGGAAGCCCCACACAAGGTCGCCACTGTAGCCAATGGCCACCACAAGGATGGCGCCGATGTCGTCAACGATCGCCAGTGACAGCATAAAGACGCGCAAGCTTAGCGGTATGCGTGAGCCGAGTAGTGCCAGACAGCCGATGACAAACGCCGTGTCCGTCGCCATAACGGTGCCCCACCCCGGCTCGCCGGGTTGACCAGATTGCAGCGCCAGGTAGATCAACGCCGGCGCGAGCATACCGCCGAGGGCGGCGGATATGGATAGCGCCGCCATGCGCGGGTTGTGGAGTTCGCCAAGCACCAGCTCGCGCTTGAGCTCCAGTGCGACCACAAAGAAAAACAGTGTCATCAGGCCATCGTTTATCCACTCCCGCAGCGCGCGCGCAAACTCCAGCGTACCGATCTTGAGACCGATCGATGTCTCCCAGATATGTTCGAAGGCATTGGCCCAGGGTGAATTGGATAGAACCAGGGCGGCAATGGTAAACAGCAGGAGCATCGCGCCAGCGGCGGATTCGATGTGCAGGAAGCGCACAAAGGGTTGCTTCAGCCGATGAACGAGTTCCCGGGGCAATTGCGTGGTTTCTGGTGCTTCTTGCTGCTCTGTAGTCATTCGCTGCTGGTGAGCTCGACGTTTGTGGCATTGGGGGACGCGCGCATCCACCTTGGCAATCAGCTTCTGCGCCCATGGATCTTAGTCGGGCGAATATGGGCTCGCCAGTAACACGCGGCCGCCATTGGCGGATCGAGGCCTATACCGGGGCGACCCCTGATATAAGACACTTCGATTCTTTGGGACACTGCCTTTCAGAATATGAATATCAGAAACATAGACCATATCTTCGTATCGCGATTCGGGGTTTTCGTGGTAGAAACTGAGAACATGCAGGGCTGAATGTTTGGCGGCGAACACCAGACAGTCGCCCCTGAAGGCCTACAAGAAATCACTCAGATTCCAGAACCCGCTCAGGCGGACTACAAAATATGGAAGCACTTGAGACACTGCTTGATGTACCACCGGATACTATTCACAATGCAGACAGACATTTCCAAATGCATTTAATTACTTGTCTCCAGTCCTGAAGATTTTTCGGCTTCGCGACAATTCAGACAAGAATTTCATGACCACACTGAGAGAAAACCTGGCTCCTTAGTCCGGGACACAACTAAAAACCGCGCGCATGGAGCTTCGGTCCAGTTAATTTCTAGAAGACTTCGGCTAGGGTGTCCATGGTAAATTCACCAGAGATACCGTGGGGACCTTTGGTGGTTTATTTGCCACTTATCGCACATCCGGCGATATCTGTCTGCTATTCAAGGGCGGGGCTTTCTGGGGGGCAGGAACAGCGGCGGTCTGGCTGGAGGTGTGGGCATCGGCAGTAACCTGGGTTCTTCACTGAACCTTGAACTGGATGCAAACTCCTATGGCGGAAATGGTGTTCCGCAGCTTTGCCGCCCTACCCCGGATCCAGAGCCAGAGCCAGAGCCAGAGCCGCGTATTAAAATGGTCACCGCCGCGCTTCGAAAACAGTGTTATCGAGAGCGTTAATCAATATGAGGCCGGGCCTCGACAAAGACAAATGGAAACCACGCTAATGGAGACCATGTATTTCTGTCGCTTTCAACGTGGATCTCGAAGTTTCCGTCAACCATCTTTGTCTTATTCAATACTTTTTTCGTGTAGCCATATACATTTTCCCAGCAGGCATACCCTTCGGTCCGCAAGGATGTGGCGATATAAGATGCGAGACTACGCTGGTTATCAGCCGTTCTTCCCGAATAGCAGGCGTAAACATTGATCCGGCATTTGGCTACCTTCCGAAGTCCACACCTTCTCAGTCGATCAACTATCTCCGATTGGTCAATTACCCCTTTATTGGCATCACCCAGTACCTTAAAGCTTTTGTATGAGTGACCAATAATATAGATTTCATCATCGTCACCCGCAGCATTCAATGTGGCGGGGCAGGAGCCATTATCGCAAAACAGCTCACCAATCGCCGGTGACCGTATGTCGCCATCTGCGGGCACCATTCTGTGACCGACGCCACGAACGAGATTCTTTAAAGTATCGACGCCAGTGCCGTCATCAAATGGGTAATAGAGATATATCATGATGCCAATCCTTGACTGAAAAAGTTATGTCCATAAAAGTCGGAGGGAGAATCTATCACCGAGAGAACGCGCACAAAAGCATATAGCAGCTTGAAATTAAATTTTCCGTGAAGAACCACGGCTTATTTGCAAGATTTGAATGTTTTATCTGCCAGATTTAATTCTTGCAGATCGACAATGACACCTCCCCCGGCTCTACATCGCATTTCAGCGTCAAGTGCCGGCGACGAAACGCAAGCCGCCAGTATTGGCCATCGCACTCTGACCCTCTACTTGCCTTGGGCAGCCCCTGAAGATGTAATTCCCGCCATTTTTTCCGGACTAGCGGTTCTTTTTGACCACCTGATACGCCTACTCAATATCAGCGCTCGAAATAATAACCGGTCTCCGCCACTGAACCTGGCACCCCTTGTCGACGGTATCAATATGTCTCTGTAGAAGCGCCAATTGACTGCCCAATAACAACAATAAAAGTGGAGCGAACCATGCCTTCGCCTGACTCACAGAACTCCCAGATCGAATACCCTAACCCTCGCCTCGCGCGGCTCGGGATGGGCGAGAAAGCCGGCTTCGCTCTCGGTGATTTCGGTTTCAATCTTTACTGGACCTGTATTGCCTCTTTTCTTGCGGTTTTCTATACCGATGTTTTTGGACTGCCGGCGGCCATCGCCGGCACCCTGCTGCTGGTTACCAAACTTATTGATGCGGTGACAGACCCGCTGATGGGGGCTATCGCAGATCGCACCCGTACCCGCTGGGGAAAGTTTCGCCCTTACCTGCTGTTTGCCGGCCTACCCATGGCCGCGGCCTCGGTGCTTACCTTCACCACCCCGGATCTGAATGAAACCGGCAAGATTATTTACGCTTTTATCACCTACAGCGCGATGATGTTGGGGTACACCGTGCTGAGCACACCCTACGCATCGCTCTCCGGGGTGATGACCGCGCATGCGCAGGAGCGCAACACCTTGATCAGCTGGCGATTTATCGCCGCTTTTATCGGTATGACCTGTGTCAATAAATACACCTTGCCGTTGGTGGAATGGTTGGGGCGGGGAGATGAGCAGCTTGGCTGGCAGCTCACCATGACGGTGTACGGCGCCCTGGCTTGCGTGATATTCACAGTGACTTTTTTCGCTACCCGCGAGCGTATCGAGCCACCGGTATTACAAAAAACCAAACCCCTGGACGACATAAAGGATCTCCTGCGCAATCGCCCCTGGCTGATTCTGGTGGGGCTGCAGATGGTCATCATGCTGACCATTACCCTGCGCGGCGGTTCCAGTTATTACTACCTGATGTACTACGTGGAGCGCCCGGAGCTGATTTCCAACTACCTGGCGGTGCAGGCGCTTGCTCTGGCCGCCGGCGCGGCGATCACGCCGCTGCTGACCCGCTATGTGGACAAGGCCCGCTTGATCGTGATTCTGATGGCGGTGGTCGGCACACTGTCCCTGGCCTTTTATTTTGTTCCGAAAGATGCGGTGTGGCTGATGTTTACCCTCAACATTCTGATCAGCCTGGCGCTGGGGCCAAAATCTCCCCTGGCGTGGTCGATGTTTGCCGACTGCGCCGATTACACCGAGTGGCGCAGCGGGCGCCGCGCCACCGCGATGACGTTTTCCGCTGCCACCTTCTCCATGAAATTGGGCGGAGCCATGGGCTCTGCATTGATGCTGTGGGTATTGGCGGCCATCGGTTATGTGGCACGGGAGGCGCAGAGCGGTGCCTCACAAGCCGGTATCGCCCTGCTGCAAACGGTCATACCCGGTGTCTTCGCGCTGCTCGCAGCCGCAGTGGCAAGTTTCTATCCATTGGACAATGCACGCCTGGCGCGTATTCAGCAGGAACTGGGCAGGCGGACCGCAACCGCGCAGCCAGATACAGAAGAATTCCCCCAAGCGTCTGGAAAAAATCCGCCCCCGGAAAATCCATCCATGGGCACCGCAACATCGTGAGGATAGTTTCCGTATGAAAAACGCCACCGGTAATTCCCCGCTGGTAGCCAATAGCGAAGATGGCGCACGCTGTGAGCTGACAAGCCCCACGGCCATGCCCACAGCCAGCGCCTTTCTGTGGAACCGGCGCATGCTGGTACAGGTAAACTGCCGGGGCTTTGTGGTGGCGCGCCATATGCAACCCGAGCCCGCCGCCTACGCTCATGCTCCCAATCTCGAAGCCAAAACCTTTATGCAGCCGGAGCAGCCGTTCTATGCGCACCACCCGGGGCGGTTTCTGTATGTAAAGGACGAGGATAGTGGTGCGCTGTTTTCCGCTCCTTACGAGCCAGTGCGCACCAGCGCAGATCAGTTCTGCTTTTCCGTCGGCAGTGGTGACATCAACTGGCGTCTGCATCACGCCGGCGTGGACGTGACCATGACGCTGCGCCTGCCTGTGGACGACGCTGTGGAATTGTGGGAATGCACCCTGCGCAATGACGGCCCCAGGCCGCGACGGATTTCCGCTTACCCCTATTTTCCTGTGGGTTATATGAGCTGGATGAATCAGTCCGGCGAATATCGCGCGGACCTGGGCGGTATCGTCTGCTCCAGTATCACGCCCTACCAGAAGGTGGACGATTACTTCAAAAATCGCCATCTGAAAGACAAAACTTTCCTGCTGCATGAAACTACGCCGGACGCCTGGGAGGCCGCCCAGTCCGTGTTTGAGGGCGAGGGTGGCCTGCACAACCCCGATGGGGTAAGTCAACAGTTGCTGGGTTGCGGCGATGCCCGCTATCACGTGCCGACGGCGGCGCTGCAATACCAAATGCAACTGGCTCCGGGGGAGGAGCGCACTCTGCGCTTTCTGTTCGGCCCGGCCCGGGACGACGAGGAAATTTCCGCGCTGCGCGAACGCTACCTGTCCGCCACCGGATTCGCCGCTGCCGCCCACGAATATCAGGTTTATTTGGCGCAAGGGCGCGGTGGTCTACAGATCGAAACCCCGGATCGGGCACTGGATACATTTGCCAACCACTGGCTGCCGCGGCAGGTGTTCTATCACGGGGACGTCAACCGCCTGACCACAGACCCGCAAACCCGCAACTACCTGCAGGATCAGCTGGGCATGGCCTATATCCGGCCACAGACGGCTCGTGCCGCGCTGTTGCGTACTCTCAGTCAGCAGAAGCCGGATGGCTCCCTGCCCGACGGTATTCTGCTCAGCCCGGACGCCGAGCTGAAATATATTAATCAGGTCCCCCATACGGATCACTGTGTGTGGCTGTCGATTTTTCTGCACGGGTATCTCGCTGAAACCGGCGATTACACACTGCTCGACGAGCGGGTGATCACCGAAAGTGCAGGTGAAATGGAAGGTGATGAGCGAAGCGTATTCCACTGCGTGAGCTGCGCCATGGACTGGCTGGCAGCGGCCCGCGACGAACGAGGCCTCAGTTATATCGGTCAGGGGGATTGGTGTGACCCGATGAATATGGTGGGCTACCGGGGGCGCGGCGTATCCGGCTGGCTTTCCCTCGCCACCGCCTATGCACTGAAACTCTGGGCGGAAATCTGCCGGCAGCAGAAACAGTTGGAGCCCGCGGAAAAATATGCCCGCGTTGCCACGGAGCTCAACAGCGCGGTCAATCGCCACCTGTGGGATGGCGACTGGTTCGCCCGCGGCATTACCGATGACGGCAAGGTTTTCGGAGTGAGCGAGGATCAGGAGGGAAGTATCTTCCTCAATCCTCAGAGCTGGGCACTGCTGAGCGGTGCCGCCGATGACAATCAGCGCAAGCGACTGCTGCGTGCGGTGGAACAGCAACTGGCAACGCCTTTTGGGCCGATGATGCTGGCTCCCGCTTACACGGGGATGCGCGAGGATGTTGGCCGTGTTACCCAGAAATTTCCCGGCTCGGCAGAAAATGGCTCTGTGTATAACCACGCGGCGGCGTTTTATATCTATAGCCTCTTTACCATCGGCGAGAGTGACCGGGCCTGGCGCTTGCTGCGGCAGATGCTTCCCGGCCCGGATCGTGAGGATCTGGTACAGCGCGGACAACTACCGGTATTTATCCCCAATTACTATCGCGGCGCATGGCACCAGTACCCCGCACACGCCGGCCGTTCCAGCCAGCTACTGCATACCGGTACCGCGGCCTGGATCTACCGCTGTCTTATCGAAGAGCTGTTCGGCTTGAAAGGTGAAGGCGAGGGCCTGCGCATTTCTCCGCAGCTACCCTCCCACTGGCCGCAGGCACGGGTGCAGCGCCGTTTCCGGAGCGCGGTGTTTGATGTTCAGTTTGAGCGTCGGGTCCACGGCGATGAGCTGCAGGTGTACGCCGATGGCGAACAGCTTGCGGAGCCCTTGATCAGCCCGGTTGAGGCCGGGCGCGTTTACCACTTGCGCGTATTATTGCCGCCAGGGGATATCTCCCAACTGGCAGAAAGTCTGGAAGACGCGAACACGACACAAAATCCCCACCTCGCCTGAAGAACCTGCTTCAGCGCCACTGTCAGGCGGCGCTGCGGCGGCTGGACGGCCATACACGCCTGCTTCTTTATTTGTTTGTCACACTCTCTGTGCAGAATTCAATTCTCTCCTGTCACGCACACATCAGATATTCAATTCAGAAACCGGGATTCACACCATGAAGACAATAAATGAACTTACCGAAACTCAATTCAAAGAACTTCTCGACGATTACTTTGCACCGCCCGAGAAGCGACAGAAAATGACTGAAGAGGAAATCAGGGAGCTGGCTGTAAGGCTGAATGACAAGGTGGATATTCCACTCGTGTGGGAAACTGCCGAAGAGAAAATCCTGATCAAGGTTGTTCTGAAAGTAGATACATTCCTCTACGACAATCTTCCCAACGAGATTTACGACCTGGTAAGAAGTCTGGACAAAGGTATTACCGAAAGCGAAGCCTCACGCCTGATCAACCGCCTGTCGGTTCTTGCCAACAAGAAAATCGAAATCCCCTATATTCCAGAGGCGGCCGAATACATCGCCATTCGCTTCGTGATCGGCGTAATCATCAACGCCGCGCGTAAAGAGTGGAATTTCGAACTGGCGAAAGATGCCCCGGAATCCGAATTGATTACCGCTTAATCGGAAGCGTAAAAGTCAGGTGCCAAGGAACTTCTGATCAAGTCATCTCGAAGGAACCATGAGTTTTCTGGTGGGCGATGAATGGATAGACGCTCCCAAGGGTAGCTTTGAGCAGCATATGCCCCAGATTATGTCCTGGTTTGCGAAAAACCCCCTGGGGTCAACACAGCCCACAGAAGAGTATTAGCGCAAAAACTCATCAATCATTTCGCCGCCACCTGTCGATTTCCCATCATCTATCGGGAACCTCAGGATCACGGCTTTATGTACGGCCGCGCCTTCCGGGATCTTGATGGGCATATCTGGGAAATCATGTGGATGGACCCGGCGGCAGTACAGTAGGCAATCTCTGCCCACGCACCGTATGTGAGTCGGGCGGCCCGGGCCGCCCAATAATTTACAGGTGCCGGGTTTCTTCCGGCACGTTCATCCAGTTGTCATTGCGCCCGTCGAAGTACTGCACCGGCGCTTCGAGCAGCTCCTCTGGGGTGACGTTGTCCAGCGCCGACAGATAGACGGAGACAAACTCCCCACCCAGCTCCTCCACATCGCCATTGCCGAAGCTGCGCACGCCGCAGTGTTTGCAGAATGGATGGTGGGCCTGCAGGGTGCCGAACTGATAGTCGCTCAGCGCCTCCCTGCCTTTCAGCAGGCGGAACTCTGCTGGTTTGATAATGGCCCCCCACTCGCGGGTTTTGGTGCAGATGGAGCAGTTGCACTTGCCGGTGCCCGCCGCCAGATCGATATCCGCTTCGAACGCCACCGCGCCGCAGTGGCAGCTGCCTTTGTAGGTTTTTTTCACTGGACAGCCTCCGCGAGTGCATCGTCCTTGGCATTGGCGCGCTTGTAGGTATCGCGGCCGGTGACCCGTTTTGCGTAATCAATAAATTCGATACGTTTTTCGATGGTGCCGAACTGTACTCCCCAGGCGATCTGGGAACCCACATAGACATCAGCGGCGGTAAAGCGTTCACCGGTGACATAGGTGTGCTCCGTAAACCAGCTGGACAGTGTATCCAGCACTGCGGCATAGCTTCCGTAACCCACCATGCGCTGCTTTTCGGCGTCAACCTCGATACCCAGTATCTTGCTGTCGGTGATTGCGGCTTCCAGTGGCCCCGCAGTGAAGAACAACCAGCGGTAGTAACTGGCACGCTCTTCCGGCGTGGGGGCCAGCCCGGCCTCTGGAAACGCCTCTGCGAGGTAGGCGCAGATGGCGGAGCACTCGGTCACCACCTGGCCCTGATGCACGATCGCCGGCACTTTCCCCATGGGGTTCAGTTTCCGATACGCGGGCGCTTTCATACTGCTCTCGTACTCCAACACTTCCACCTGGTAAGGCACATTCAGCTCTTCCAGCATCCAGCGCGCGGTACGCCCGCGGGATTGAGGGTTGGTGTAGAGCAATACTTCGTTGGTCATGGGGGATCTCCCGTTGTTCCGTTGTCGATGTCTGTTGAAAACCTGAAAGGACTGTAAAGGGCAATTAGGCTATATTCCGCCCTATTAAAATCAAGCGGGATGCAATTGATGCCGAATCCAACGACAAGGGTGCTGGCATTGCTGGAACTGCTGCAGTCGCACGGTAACGCCACGGGCAGTGAACTCGCCGGCAAGCTGGGTGTGGATGGGCGCACCCTGCGGCGCTATATCAATACCCTTGAGGAAATTGGTATCCCGCTGACCAGCGAGCGCGGGCGCTACGGCGGCTATCGGCTGGTCTCCGGTTATAAACTGCCGCCGATGATGTTCACCAATGAAGAGACCCTGGCGATCTCCCTTGGTCTGCTGGCGGCACGCAGCCTGAACCTGGGGGATATGGGCTCAGCGGTGGCCAGTGCCCAGGCCAAGCTCGAACGGGTGATGCCACAGAAACTGAAACAACAATTGCGCGCGCTGGATGAAAATATCACCCTGGATTTTGTACCTTCCCCGGCACCGGCCAGCTCGGTTCTCGCTACCCTGGCATCCGCCACTCAGGAGCGCTGCCGCACGGTGTTCGAGTACACCAGCATCACTGACAAGGCAGCCGGCACCGAGATCACCTTGCGGCGGGAGTTTGATTCCTACGGCCTGGTGTTTCGCCGCGGCCGCTGGTACGCGGTGGGCCAGTGCCATCTGCGCGGTGAATTGCGCACCTTTCGCCTCGACCGTATGAGCGCGCTGCAGCGCCTGCATATCCCGTTCGAACGCCCGCGGGATTTTGATGCGGCGTCCTACCTCAACCAGAGCTTCTCACAGATGGATTCCGCCGTGGAAGTGGAACTGCTACTGCACACCAACCTGGCCACTGCCAGCGCCATGCTTGGTCACGAGGAGGGGCTACTGACACCTCAGGGGAACGCCGTACACTGGCGGGCACATACGGGCTGCCTAGGCTGGTTTTCCTCACAGCTGATGCAGTTGCCCTGCAGCTTCGAAATCCTCTCACCGCCCAATCTCAAAGCGGAGCTCCGCCGTCAGGCCGAACGGCTGATGGCCCTGGCGGCGGAGTGAACCCGATACCCCTCAAAACACCATTTTTATTTAACCAGTTCCACTTCCGTGGGCCGCCAACTTTTATCGAAGAACGGCTGCAGAGGGCTGTACAGGCGCAGTACCGGGAAGTAGCTCTTGCCCGGAATGGTCTGTATCCAGTTTCCCCGTGCCACCCCTGCAGGCTGCTCCGGGCCGAAGAATATTGTTGTGGAGCCTGCGGTTCCGGGTTCCGCTGCGGGAGAGGGATAACTCTGGCTGCCGGCGCGGGGATACCGCTGCGGCGTTTTCAGCATCGAACGAGTCTGGGTGTCGTACAGGGTAAATGACCAGAAGCGCTCCGCTGGAACGCCTTTCGGCAAGGTCACCTTGTAGGTCCTGGCACCATCGAAGTAATTTTTGTCCGCATCAACCATCGTCCATAAATAGGTGGATCCGATACCGGTAAGCCGCATGGCCATGGCCGGGGTGATGCCGGTTACCCCGTAGAAAAATGCGGTTCTCGCGTCCAGCTTGCGGTAACCGGTGGCAGGGAATGGCTTGACGCCTTCTTTGGTAATTTCCGGAATCGGGGTCTCAAACTGATAGCCGGTATCGAACAGCATGTTCTGCCAGTTGCTTCCCTCGTAGTAGTACCAGCTGCGATCCCGGGGGCTCATAAAAACGCTGCGGGCGGTGGCATTGGCGAGCTGCAATGCATCGGTGAGAATTTTCTTCATACGCGCATCGGGTTTGAAAGGTTTGCCTTTGACAATACCAATCGCAGCAATGGGTCCCATAAGCTCGGGATCAAGCGCGGTCGCAGGTTCCTGCTGCACCACTTCGTTCAACATTTCATAGAAGCGCCAGTCGTTGGGTGGGATGGTGTTCATCACCTTGCCGCTGCCCTCATGAAATACCGTCTCCGGCACCGCTTCCAGCTTCGCGAGCTTTGACTTGCCGTCGAGGAACTCCGCGATCGGTGTGCCGAGACCGCCGGGCTGGTAGGGGTAGATTTTGGTAAATTTTCGGATGCGCTCCACCGCCGGTTTCGGGTCATTGTTTTCCAGAAAGGCGCGGGCAAACCAGACACCGTAATGGGTTTTAGAGTGCGCCACATTGTATTCCCCCTCCGGCAGGGCGCCCTCGTAGTCCGGCGGCACGATAAGATAACGCCCGCCCCGGCCTCGATCCGGCCCCGGCAATCCCATATCGATGACCCAGCGGAACCAGGCGTCCTGTACGGTACCGAGAACACCCGGTGGCACCTCGATCACCATTGGACCCTTGGTCAAATCAAGCCCGCCAATCAGGTAGATGGTGTCGGCATTGGCAGTAAGAAAAAGGGAATTGGCATCCATCAACTCGGAAAAGATGATGACCTCGTTGTCCTTTACCCCGACATCTTCCAGCCCCTTGCGCAAGGCGTGGATACTCACGCCGCGCAAAGACTCGGTGAAGGTACGGAAGGCATGATGGAGGTCCAGATGGTCATATATCTTGCCAACGGTTTCCTCCGTTGGCATACCGTCCTCAAATTCCAGGGTGCCCAGGTGGGTTTCCACCTTCTCGGGCGTTGTTATGGACGCTGGAATATCACTTTCGGACTGCGCTAGGAGGAGATCTGGGCCAACCAGTAGCGTGGACGCACACACTACCGCCAGAGACTTGATCAAGTTCTGCATGGGAATACCTTCGGCGTTGAGGGCAGGAGTTGCGAGACAGATTTTGGGGTCGCTAAAAAGATAGTTGCCGCTCAGCAGGCTGCCAGAGAACGGCGCCTACTTCTTTTTTACTAAAATTGACGTTACAACAGCCAATTGAGCGACGGTGAGCGTGAAAACTGTACTCTTTGTAGTTATTTGTATCTTCTCAGACATTGTTAGCGGTACGACATTGGCTGAACGCAGAGAAAACCTGGAGCAAGTGGCGGTTTACGACCGCTTTCGTATCTTCTACTCCCTGTCGGGGGAAGACGCGCTCCCTCCTGCGCGCCGCGCAGATGATGATAACGACGGAATACCGGAGTACGTGGACCAGCTGGGGCGGCGCTTCCTGCAGACAGATCGCTTCTATCGCGACGAAGTGGGCCTGACCTCACCGTTGGACGGGGAGCGCTATAAGGGTCACGCGCACTATATTGATGTGAACCTGCTGAACATTCCCAGAAATGGCATCGCTTACGACGGTACGCCAAAACTAGATCGCAGTATTTCCCATCAGAAATCGGTTCCCGTACTTCTGATTGACCTATCTAATTCACTCAACTGGGGCAACAAGACCCCGGAACACGAGCTGTTTCATATCTATCAGAATGGCTACACCTATTTTAAAAACCGCTGGTACACGGAAGGTACTGCGCGCTGGTCCGAAAATATCCAGAGCGGGCGTGTGGGTAAGGGAGGGTTCCTGCCGGCAAGTCGCGGTCAGCGCGAGGCACTGTTCGAGAAAACCTACGATGCCAGCCAGTTCTGGAACGAGCTGATTCTACGGGCGGATAACGGCACCCACGGCAAAACCTTTATCCGGCACCTGCTGGAGACGCTGCGGGAAATGGACGAAGTGGCAGCCAGAGAGCGCGGTATTAAACGCGCCAACTGGCCCGAGGCGGAGCAGCGCAGTGAGAAAAACAACCCGTATATCTGGCGGGCAATACAGAAAACCCTGAAGGATATGGGCTACTCATCGACCGAGGATGGCGAAATAAAAACCCTGTTCGGTTTATAGGGGCTTCGGCACAGGAGCGTGATAAGGATCACGCTATACCCCGCGCCAGTTACCAGACCAATTTCATCAGGAATTACTTCGTTGGCATCGGCATGCACTCCATGACCTCCACACAATCGCCGGGGAAAATGCTGAAGTGCGGGTGGTTCTCAAACAGCTTCGCCGCCTCGTCGTGCGTCTCGGCCTTGATAATCACGTACCCGGTCATGTCGTTACTGGTATCGCTGATACCCTCGGGATCGATCCGCTTGGTTTTCCCCAGCGGGCCGCCGGCGGCGACAAGAATGTCGCTGTGCTTTTCCATCCAGCCGCCCCAGGCGGCCATACCTTCCTGCATGCGCTGTTCGCGCTGTTGTTCTGAAAGATGCTCCCAACCTTTCATGGATTTGGGGGCGCCCAGATACATGGCGAGATAGTGTTTCATGACGATTCCTTTTCTTTACAGACTGGTTACTGATTGATTTCCGGCTCGACAAGGCGCGCCAGTGCGGCCAGCGATTCCTGCCACCCGAGGTGGCACATTTCCACCGGAATCACATCCGGTATACCTTCCTGTAGAAGTGTCAGCTCTGTCCCACAGGATACGGGTGTCAAGGTGACCGTCATGGACATTTCACCCGGCATATTAGGATCGTCAAAGCGATCGGTGTAACGGATACGTTCATTTTCTACCAGCTCGACATACTCCCCACCAAAAGCGTGCTCCTCGCCAGTAGTGAAATTGACGAACTTAGCCTTGTAGGTACCGCCTACTCTGGCCTCCAGATCGTCATAGACGCCATAGAAGCCATCCGGCGGCGACCATTTCGCCATGGCGTGGGGGTTGATAAATGCGCGATAGACGCGCTCCGCGGGTGCACGCAGTACGCGATGCAGCTTTACAGTGCCAGGCATGTGTTTACTCCCTGCATTTTCTGTTGATTCAGTGTCTCAACCGGCGTCTCCGCCCGCCTGATTGCCCTCTGCCACCAGCTCCCGCGCCGGGCGAACCTCAATGGATCCGTAACGGGCCGGCGGTATTTTTCCAGCCAGGGCAATGGCTTCGTTGAGATCCTTCGCTTCCAGCATGTAGAAGCCGGCCAGCTGTTCCTTGGTTTCCGCGAACGGGCCGTCGGTCACGGTGACGCGCTTGTCCCGCACACGTACCGTGGTCGCAGCACTGGTGGGCATCAGCGGGCTTCCAGTGATGAAGTGACCGCTTTCACTCAGGCCTTCCACACAGGCAATACACTCCTGATTCAGTGCATCCCACTCCTGCTGGGTTTTCTGCGCCATCAGTTTTTCGTCGTAGTAAACCAGTGCCAGGTACTTCATCTTGATCTCCTTAGGTGACAGCAATTGAGGCTGTTTCACGAGTTAGTCGAATGGGGGAAAGGGAATTCGACAGATAAAGAAAAAATTTTTTATTTTTTTTCGGTCGCCAACCTGGTCTCGATTTCATGCAGTCGGCGTAACAGAAAACGCTGTTCCGGCCCCTGCTGCGACAACGCCAGAGCGCGCCTGTAGGCGGCATGAGCCTGTTTGTTCTGACCGAGACGGCGGAGCAGGTCAGCCCGCGCTGCGTGGGCGAGGTGGTAGTCACTGAGCGGCCCCTCGGCGAGCAGGTGGTCAATCAAAGCCAATCCCCGCTCCGGTCCATCGCGCATTGCTACCGCCACCGCGCGGTTGAGCTCAATCACCGGAGAGGGGCTTTGCCCCAGTAAGGCCTCGTAGAGGCCGACAATCTGGGGCCAGTCGGTTGTTTCCGTGCTGTCCGCGTCCGAGTGCACCGCCGCAATGGCGGCCTGCAGGGTATATGGGCCGAAGCGGCGGCTGGCGAGCGCCTGCAATACCAGATTGCTTCCCTCTTGAATCTGTTCCCGGTTCCACAGGCTGCGATCCTGATCTTCCAGCAGGACCAGATTACCGTCCGCCGATACCCGCGCACTGCGACGTGCATCCTGAAGCAGTAGCAACGCCAGCAGCCCCCGGGCTTCCGGCTCCGGCAGCAGCTGACACAAAAGACGTGCCAGACGGATGGCCTCGCCACACAGGTCCTGACGGATCAGTCTTTCGCCCGCTGAAGCCGAATAGCCCTCATTGAAAATCAGGTAAATCGCATGCAGCACACTGGCGAGCCGCTCCTGCAGCTCCTGGCCTTCCGGAACCGCATAGGGAATATTGGCATCGCGAATTTTCGCTTTGGCGCGCACGATGCGCTGGGCAAGGGTTGGGGTTGAGGTGAGGAAAGCACTGGCGATCTCCTCGGTTGTAAGGCCGCACACCTCGCGCAGGGTCAGCGCCAGTTGCGCTTCCGGCGCGAGACCGGGGTGACAACAGGTAAAAATCAGCCGCAGGCGATCGTCTTCAATCTCCTGTGGTGCCGCATCTTCACAGGCCAGTTCCGCTTCAAGCCGGTCGGCGACTTCTTCAAGGGACACATCGAAGCGCGCCTTGCGGCGCAATTGATCGATGGCCTTGAAGCGACCGGCGGAGACCAACCAGGCACGGGGGTTATCCGGCACACCTTCCCCCGGCCACTGATTCATCGCTGCGGCAAAGGCATCGTGCAGCGCCTCTTCCGCCAGTTCAAAGCTGCCAAGTAGTCGTATCAGGGTGGCGAGAACCCGCCGGGACTCCTGCTGATAAATTTCCTGAATGCGCGCGCTGAAACTGTCCATCATTGGTACGCTCGTAACCATTTCATTCTGCGAGTGAATTATTGTGCAGGGAGCATATCAGTCCCGGTGCCCTACTGATCGAAAAGTTCTCTCACTAGACTTCCGCAGGATGAAAGTTCGACTCCTGTCTAAAAATGGACTGCCAAACCGAGATTTTCACTCTATACCTGTTCCCTCTGAATTCAATTCTGCGAACTCTTTGAATTTATTTGAGTAGATACTATGTGCACAAGAACTCTCTGGCTGGACAGCGGGCAAGGCCCCATTGCCGGGCGCAATATGGACTGGGCACAGAGCCTCGGCACCAATCTCTGGATATTGCCTGCGGGCGCCGAGCGAACCGGCATTGAAAACGACAGTAATCCACTCAAGTGGACCTCCACCTACGCCAGCCTTGTAGCCACCGCCTATGACCTGGCCTCCGCCGATGGCTTGAACGAAAAAGGGCTCGCGGCGCATATTCTGTGGCTTGCGGAATCGGATTACGGTGAGCGCGACACATCCCAGCTCGGCTTATCGGTGTCACTCTGGGCGCAGTTTTATCTGGACCAGTTTGACAGTGTCGCTGCCTGTGTCGAGTACACCCGCAAACACCCCATCCAGGTTCGCCCTCAGGGTGACCCGGTATCCGGGCGCTGGTCAACGGTGCACCTGGCACTCAGCGACGCAAGCGGTGACTCTGCGGTTATCGAAATCATCAATGGTGAGACCCAGATCCATCACGATCGCAGCTTCACCGTGATGACGAATTCCCCTCCCTTTGCGCAACAGTTGGAGCACATCAAACAGTACCAAGGGTTCGGTGGTAATCTCCCGTTACCCGGAACCACTGAGGCCGCAGACCGGTTTGTGCGGGCGAGCTATTACCTCTCCAAGTTGCCGCCAGCGGACACTCCCAAACGGGCCTACGCGGCGCTGTTGAGCGTAATGCGCAATGCCGCGCAACCATTTGGTGTTCCAGACCCGGCGCGCCCGAACATTTCCATGACGATCTGGCGCACACTGATCGACTTGCAGCGCGGGGTTTATGCCTTCGAGTCCTCTTTCAGTCCAGACATTGTGTGGGTGCAATTGAACAAAATGGACTTAACTAAGAGCCGTAAACTCGACCTGAGTCAGGACGGCCTGGTGGGTGATGTTACCGACCGGTTTATCGAAACCCCCGCATTCAAGTTCTTATCCGCCTGACCTGTTTTTCGCACCCTGTTTTTCGCACAGAGGTATTCCGTAATGGCTTTACACCGGAAGAGCAAACGCAGACATCAAACCGGTTATATCGGTGAAGATATTTTCAGTGCAAATGCGGCACATCACAGTGTACCCCGATACAAAATGCCCAAGCACAGCATGCCTGCGCGAACCGGCTACCAGCTGGTGCGGGATGAACTGTATCTGGACGGCAACTCACGACAGAACCTGGCAACCTTCTGTACCACCTGGGCGGAGGATGAAGTACAGCGTCTGATGGCAGATTGTTTCGATAAAAACATGATCGACAAGGATGAGTACCCGCAGACTGCGGAGATCGAATCCCGCTGTGTACATATGCTCGCGGATTTATGGAATGCGCAGGACAAAGATGATTCCACTGGCTGCTCGACAACGGGCTCATCCGAAGCCGCAATGCTGGGTGGTCTCGCATTAAAGTGGCAGTGGCGCAAGCGACGGAAGCAGGAAGGGAAAAATACCGATAAGCCGAACCTGATCTGCGGCCCGGTACAGGTTTGCTGGCATAAATTCGCTCGCTATTTCGATGTGGAAATTCGCGAGGTTCCGCTGGACGGAAATGAGGTGTGCCTTAACCCGGAAAAAATCCGAGATTATGTGGATGAGAACACGATCGGCGTAGTCGCCACGCTGGGTGTCACGTTTACGTGTGTCTACGAGCCGGTGGAAGAAATCGCCCGCGTCCTTGATGCCATTGAAAAAGAAACCGGGCTGGATATTCCCATTCATGTAGACGCGGCCAGCGGCGGCTTTATCGCACCATTCGTACAGCCGGACCTGAAATGGGATTTCCGCATACAGCGGGTCAAATCCATTAATACCTCTGGGCACAAATTCGGTCTGGCACCATTGGGGGTCGGCTGGGTCATCTGGCGCGACGCTGCGGAACTCCCGGAAGAGCTGATTTTCCATGTGGACTATCTCGGCGGAGATATGCCCACATTTGCTCTGAACTTCAGCCGGCCCGGCGGCGAGATTGTTGCACAGTACTACAATTTCGTACGCCTGGGCATAGAAGGTTACAGGGAGATTCAGCAGGCCTGTATGGACACCGCGGTATGGCTCGGTGAACAGGTGGCCGATATGGGCCCATTCGATCTTTTCTACGACGGAAGAGGTGGTTTACCGGCCATCGGCTATTCTCTCAAGCCGGGCAAATGGGGGTTTGACCTCTACGATCTTTCCGATCGCCTGCGCATGCGCGGCTGGCAAATCGCTTCCTACCCTCTGCCGTCCAACCGCAAAGATACGGTAATCCAGCGCATTATGATCCGCCACGGGGTCAGCCGGGATATGGCCGCGCTGCTGGCGCAGGATATTCGCCGGGCCATCGAATATTTCTCTACTCATCCGGCGACGCCGTCGGAACCGCGTCCGACCAGCAGTCACTCCGGACGAAAAAACCCCGACTGAGTGGACAGACTTTGCAGGCGCTCGCGCCTGCGTGTAAGCAGAAACAGTATGCCGCCGTACAATACGCACTGCGCGGTCAGGGTAATCAGTGGAACAACCACTGACTCAACCCCGACACCCAACTGGTTGAGTCGCACAAACCCCTGTACTCCTGCGGAGCTGGGAATTAGGTAGGACAGCGCCCGCAATGGTGCCGGGACGCTTTCCAGCGGCCAGGAAAAGCCCGAAAGGAAAACGATGGGCAGTGAGGTAAACAGCAAAAACGGAATGACATCCTCCGCACTCTGGAACAGTTCAGCCAACAGCAGTCCGAGCAGTGAAACGGACAGCAGAAACAGCGCGAGAAATGGAAGCAGCTCCACCGCCTGCCCCACCGCGGGCAAATGGTAGACCGGAAAAATTATCCAGCGAATGACCAGGAACTGTAGAAGGTAGATTCCTACCCACGGGAGATTTCGCCCCAGGGTCCATGCCATGGCCGCGCCCCGAGTGGACGGCATTGGCGTTTTCAACTGGCGCCGCGCATCGCACAGTAAGCCCAGCCCAATCAGCATGGTCTGCTGTAATATCACCATGGCCACCGCCGGCACCACAAAGCTGGCGTAGCCACCGCCAGGGTTGAACAGTTCCACAACCTTTAACTGAAATGGCGCCTGGGTAACCGCCGCCAATGCCGGTTTTCCAGAAGTTGCCGCAAATGCGACCGCGCCCAGCTCTCCCCCGGCTTCAAGTACCGCGTCCGTAGCGGCATCGGCCAGCTGGCTATAGGCGAGCAGGTAGCCCGCATTGGCCAATAGCCCTACCACCGGTGATTCTCCCCGCACCAGATCCCGCTGTAGTCCCGCGGGAATTTCGACAATGCCCAGCACTTCCGATGCCTCCAGTGCGCGCTTGGCAGCCAGCGGGTCGGCGGACCGATCGACAATATGCAACAGCTCGGCGGCATCAATGTGTGCGAGTAACTGGCGCGACAGCGCGCTGTTATCCATATCCAGCGCATAGATCGGCATATCGCGATAAGCCTGGGGCGAATAGGGACCGGGATAAATTGCGCTGTAAAACAGTGCCGCGCCACCGAGAATCAGCAGGGTGGCCGGCGCCAACAGCAATGCGCGAATTTCGTAGCGGGCACCGGCAAACAGGGCTTTCATTCTGCCTCCCGGTTGCTTCTGCGGGAACGCCACAGAAAAACGCCGAGAGAAAAGACGGTAAAAACTGCTGCAAAGCCAAACAGGTGATACACCTGAGGCAACGCATATTGAATATTTACCCGCTCGGTAACCAACTGGGTCTGCAGGTGCAGAAACCAGGTTACCGGCAGGGCCTCCCCGAATAGACGTGCCGCCACAGGCATGGCGCCCTGCGGAAACGTAACCCCGGAAAATGCCACCGCGGGCCCCGCCAGAACACTCACACAGGAGTAGGCTACATGGGAAGGGAACGCCATGGCCAGCGCGGACCCCAGCCCCAGGTAAGCCACCACCATTGTCGCCCACCCGATAACAAACCACAGGGGCTCCGACATGGGTGGCAAGTCCAACCAGGTAAAACACAACTGCAGCAACACAATGCCGATGAACAGCCACCACGCAAATGCGATTGCCAGTTTTCCCCAAAGTCGGTTCCAGTTGTTGGCGTAAAGCCACTTGGGATTGTCACTGGCGATACAGCGGGCACCGTGCAGAATCACAAAGCAATGCAGACTCGCCGCAATCAGGGCGATACCGAGATATGCGGCGTAATCGAGCCCGGGGTTGAACAGGGGGTGGGTCTGGGTGCGCAGAGCCTGAGCCTGGGATTCTGCCTCCAGCATCGGCACGCCCACTGCCATACGCTGGGTCACCGATTGCACGCCCATCTCGGTGAGCAGCACTGTCTGCACATCGCTGCTTATGGCATCCGCGGTGGCCAGGGACTGCTCGTTGAGCAGCAGTGCAACCGTGGGCTGCTGGCCGCGCACCATATCCCGGCTGAAACCGCTGGGAAACGCGATAATCCCGTAACTATCGCCCCGCTCCAGCTGTGCCTTGGCGGTGTCCATTGAGGTTGTGGTGTGCACAACCCGGATCGCGGGGGCCGCGTCCAGGTCGGCCCGGATCTGGCGCGTTAGCGCAGAATTGTCCGGATCAACAACGGTTACCGGCAATCCGGTAATAGTGCGCTCACTGAAAATACTCATCAACAGGATGCACGCGATGATCGGAAGCCACAGTATTAACCAGTGTGTCGTTTTTTCGACGCGCCAGCTTTGCAGCTCGCGATGGATGGCCGCAGAAAATTCATTCATGGCTGCGACCGCAGTTCGCTCTCCGGAACCAGTACAGTCATACCCGAGCGCAGCCCGGCAATGCCTGACAGCGGCCGCGCGCGCACTTCGAAAGTACGCAGATCAAAGCTTCCCAAAGCGCGAGTCGAGGTCCAGGTGGCAAAGTCACCCAGCACAGAAATCTGGTACACACGCAGTGCAATCGATTCCCCCCGCTCCCCCAAGGCGGGTATTGACGCAGTCAGTCGGTCGCCAACCTTGAGACCATTCAGCAGATCTTCACGCACGTTAAAGGCGATCCAGGGAGTGTCGGTTTTTGCCAGCGTGGCGATGGGAATTCCCGCAGCGACAATTTCTCCTTCGCGAAAGTTGATTGCAGTGATCTCACCGTCCGCCAGCGCCACAACCTGTTGCTCGGCAAGGGCGGTTTCCACCAGTTGCCGTCCGCCTTCGGCTTCCCGGGTCACTGCAGCCGCTGTTGTCTTGTCCTGTGGGCGCAACCCCGAGGCCACCAGCTGGTAATTGGCTTTCGATGCCTGATACACAGACCAGGTAGAGCTTTGCGCGGCCATCGCTTCATCGAGTCGCTGGCGCGGCACCACACCCTGATCAAACAGACGCTGCATCCGCCCTGCGGTAACCCTGGCCAGCTTCGCCTGCGCAAGGGTGGCCTCCATGGCAGCGTGAGCGGACTCCACCTCTTCCGGGCGTGCGCCCTCATTGGCTTTCGATTGCTGTGCGGACGCGCCCTTCACCATCGCGTCGGCCTGCACCAGACGCGCCTGTGCCTCCGGATCGTGAATCTCCGCCAGCAGTTCGCCCTTGCGAACCTTCTGGCCCTCCTCAACATTCAATCGGGCCAGCCTTCCCGGATATTTGGTGGCAATGTTGAGTTCGCGCATTTCCACACGCCCCTCGAAATAACTCTCCTGCCTGCAGCCCGCGGTAAAGATGGCGATACCCAGGACGATTGCCAAGGGAAAGTAGATACCTTTATTTAACATTGGGCACCGCTCCCGGTCGGGCAAGTACGTCCAGTACTGTCGTTTCATGACCGCTTGCCAGCATCAGGCTGGTCCAGGCTATTAGGCTGTCATAGTCCGCCGCAAGCCGTTGCAGGCGCGCTCCGGCCAAGGCATTTTCCGCATCGATCACATCAATGGAGCGCCCTTCACCTGCGGCAAAGGCGGCGCGCTGCATCCGCAAGCTTTCCGCTGCCAGCCGCTCCGTTTTACGGGTGACCTGCCCACGACTCTGGGCATCCAGAAATGCGGAATAGCGCGTTTCCACATTCAATTGCACGCGCTCTTCCGCTTCCTTCGCCAGTGCCCGTGTCGCCCGCCACTCTTCCTGAGCCAGTGATACTCCCGCCCTGCGCGCACCACCGTCGAAGATCTTGAAAGTCAGATTGGCAGTTACCGTCCAGTCCGGAATCAATTCCGGCAGCTGATAGCTGTGTAATTCGAACCCACCGATGATGGTCACATCCGGCCAGTATTCCGAGCGCGCTACACTAACCACCTGTTCCGCCTGTCGTGCTGTGGCATTCAACTGCCGGATCAAGGGGTTGGCGCGCTGCGCATCCGCGAGCAACTGCGGTAAGCCCTGTGGCGACGGCAGTTGACTGGGCGGCGCCGATGCCACACTGACCGCCCTATTCTCCAGTCCCAACAGGCTGCTTAACCCGGCACGGGTATTTTCCAGAGCGTGCCTGCGCTCCTGCTCCAGCACTTCGGCCTGGGCAAGGGCGACTTCCGCGCGCATCCGGTCTGCGGCGGCGATTTGCCCCTCATTTTCCAGTGCGCGGGCATGTTGCAGGTGTGTACGCAGGCTTCCCACTACCGCAGACTGCACCTGCAGCGCGCGTTCACTGACAGAAACACCAAAATAACGCGCGGTGAGATCCAACATCAGGGTATTTTCCGTGACATCCTGCCCCGCACTGGCCACCTCAATCCCGATGGCGCTGGCTTGACGCAGCGAGCTGGTACGCCCGCCGGTGAATACCGGCCAGGTTAGCGTTGCCATGGTGAAAGCAAAGTCGCGAGGTTGCAGAATCGGGTTGGGAATTTCCGGTATGGCAGGATCAATCGAGTCCAGTACCTGATTGAGAAAACCGAGATCCACTTCTACCGCGTCAGAGAAATTCCCGTAAGTGGATATAACCCCCAACTGGGGCAATGCCAATGCACGGGCGGCACTACTTTTTGCCTGCGCACCCGCGAGTTGTGCGCGACCGGCCTCCAGCAGTGGGTTCTGCTGCAGGTGCTGTACCGCGCTCGCGAATGTTAACGGCTCAGAATAAAAGGCTGGCTCAGCCCGCACACTGGTGCAACAGACCAACAGCGTCAGAAGCAACCACCTGTTCACTACTAGCATCCATTCACATCAATTTTCCCAAAAGGAATAATGTTGATTTCACATAAATCTACTGACCGGCCGCTTCCACCCCGGACCGCTTCAACAGTGCAACCCGCTCAGGCAGCAGGAGAAGCCCACCGACAAGAAAACACAGGGCGCCGGTGAACGTTCCGGCATTATCCAACGACACACTCACCATGGTGCCATTTGTAAGCTGATACGAAGCGACAGCAGAAACACCAAATGCCACTGAACCTGACAGGTTCAGTGCAACAATCCACCAGGAAATCTGTCGTACTTTAATCGCAATCCATTTATGGCAAACTTCAATCCACGCCAATCCACTCGAGAGCAAAAAACAGACTGAGCCACACATATCCGGGCGCCACACTCTTACATCGGCTTCAGCCGAACCCATACCGGTCGTCATAGCCTGGTATGTACTCACGTTAAAAAATATGGTTCCGATCAGCTGAATCACTACGGCCCACCAATCAATGCGACGCAATTCCAGTCGTAACGGCTGCCAATTTCGCCGTGATACCTGACCAATGAATCCCCCCCCCGGAGACCACGCTGTGGCAGCAACCTCGAGATACTGAAGAAACGCAGCTGACGTGAAAAATATCGATCCGACAAAAAATGTGAGATTCCCGGTCGCCACGCCAACCCATTTCACATAGACAGATACGGAGCCAAGCATGAATGCGGTACTGCCCACTGCAAACAGCACACCTATCCACCAGCTGATCGCCGTTGGTGCCCACCACGTGCGCAGACTCTTCCCCTGCAAGCGGTTGTAACATTTTCGCTGTTCGCGCGAGCGCCAAATTACTCGAACACTTCCCGGCAGTAAAAACACTTTTCGGGTCAGAAAAGGACCGAAGCGACTTTCTGAAAGGGGAAGCCACTTTTTAGATCCATTGGCAGGCCGATCAGGTCTCGCGCTTGATTCTTTGTCGGCCATGAGACCCATTCATCCAGTTGAACACTGCTAACCATCCTCAATATAGTACTTTTTTCCTGCTCTTTTCCGCAGCTTTACAAATGCATCCATACTTTTTGCAAAACAAGAAAAAGAAACGCGGTGGAACAACCAAACATCAACACTCCATTTATTGCCACCAACGGACCCAGCATTCGCCAGGGCGGTGGCTGCACAACGTCGCCGTAGCCCAGAGCGGTGATGGATGTAGTGGTGTAATAGAGAGACTCCCCCAGGGTATCAATCAATTTTCTACGCCAGATGAAAATCGCCCAGGCCAGTGACTCGAGAACATGTGTAATAAACAGGATGATGAAACACATAGGAATCAGGATTCTGCCTGCATTCTGCGGGCCGTGCCGTCCAGCTAGCCAGCTGTGAATATCATTCAGCAGACGTGTCGCTTCCAGTAAAACCATCGCGTGGAACAAAAACACGGCTGCCGCCAACAACATGGCGAGAAAAAATGTTCGGCGCCAATGGTGCACTTCAATTCTTATATCCAACTGAAGCTCCCATTGGTGAAAGCGATATTCCCTAGCCACACCTGCATAGTCTGATCCTGCGTTAAAAGTCTCCACCCAGAGCGAGGTGCAACTGAATCCGATTCGCCAGACGCTGGTTTTCCAGCTTGATAACTTCGGCCTGTGCCACCAGTTGCTCAGTCTGCAGAATTTCCACCCATAGCAGATCCCGCTTCCCTGCCTGATATTGATCAATCGCAATTTCCACTGCGCGATCTCTGTCCGCTAATGAAGACCGCGCAAAGCCGAGTCGCTTCTCCAGTAGCCGTTCACTTTCCAGCGCATTTTCCACTTCGCGAAAGGCGCTCAGCAGACTGCTGCCGTAATTGGCCACCGCCTGTGCCTGCTGCGCCGTAGTGATGCGTACATAGGCGCACAGGGCACCGCCCTCATAGATTGGGATGATCGAACCCAATTGTGCAGAGGCGCGATCCTGGCTCAGGTGTAACTGCTCCAGCAGATGATCCCCCAGACGCTCTGCGGTCAATGAAAGGGAAAAGCTTGGGCGCAAAGCAAGGCGTGCGGCCTCCTGCCGGCGAAAGGCGGCGAGTACAGCGTATTCGGCGGCAAGAATATCCGGCCGACGGCTGACCAGCGCGATGGGCGTATCCGCGGCCACCACCGGTGGAACCGCGGGATAGTGGCTGGCGGCGGCAAGTTCCGCCGCCGGGTATCGCCCCAGCAAGACTTCCAGACTGCGCACTGCGCGCCCGAACGCAATACGCGCAGACTGGAGATTGGCCTGCGCCGACTCCACCCGCGCGCGGCTGTCCGCCACATCCAGTTGAGAGGTTTTTCCGCTCTGGTAGCGAAAGTCCGCCAGGTCGTAAAGGCGCGTGTAAATTCCCACGGCGCGTTCTGCCAGAGAAAGTAACTGTTGCGCCTCACTCACCAGATACCAGTTCAATGCCACGGTGGCGGCCAGGGACTGGCGTGCGTAGGCGTAGTCCAGTGCCGCCACTTCGTAGTCGATTGCTGCCGCCGCACGCTCCGCGCGCAGTCTGCCCCACACATCCAGCTCCCAGTTCAGGCCAAGCGCAATCAGTGTGTGGGTGAACGAGTGCTTTACGTCATCGCGACCACCATAGTCATAGGTGCGCTTGCCGCCCAGCTGACCACCAATCTGGGGCAACAGCTGCGCACCAACCACGGCTATCGTCTCCCGGGCTATGGCAACCGCCTCTGCGGCCTCTAGCAGGTCTCGGTTGTTCGCTAGAGCCTCATTGACTAAAGCGACCAGCGTCGGGTCGTTAAACGATTGCAGCCAGCCACTGTGAACCGGCGCCGAATAGGCGGCGGCCACCCACTGCTCAGGAATGCCTGTCTGCGGTGGTAACGCCTCGTTGAGTATTTCCTCGGGTGCAGGAAGCGGCTTCAGTGCACAACCTGCGATGGTCACGACAACGGCCGCGAGAAAGATCCAGTTCCGACACATCATCCGGCGAAGGGATAGAGCCAGTTGGACCAGGAATAGGCGCGAATGCCAATCTTGCGCAGCACCACAAAACCACTGGAAGGATCGGTGTAGATAGCGGCGCGCCCCTGAGTACCAATAGGAAATTTGGACTGATCTTTATCGTCGATGCGGATGGCAACCGCAAACTGTCCCTGCGGCAGCTCCTCGGGCTTATAGACAAAATGCGGCAGGCGACCGCTCGGCAGCATCTGCCCGCTGCCACTGCCGCGCCAGATCGCCTCTACCTTGCCGGTAAATATCTGTCCCGGATAAAGATCGAGCGCCACCTCGACTTCCTGCCCCTCTTTTACGTGCTTGAGATTTTCCTGAAAATAATTGGCCAGCAAATAGCGGTCTGAGTCACAGATAAACGTGGCGATGGCTCCTACCCGCAGAGCCCCTGCTACCATACCCGGGCGCACCTGAAGATTGATCAGGTAACCATCTTCCGGCGCCACCATCAGGGTGTTGTCGAGATAAAACCTGGCCAGATCGAGTTTGGCCTGAATACTGGCGACGGTGGTGTTTACCCCGTTGATTTCCGAGTGGTATTCAAGTTCGGCCCGCGCCACTTCGGCCTGGGCTTCCCGCACCGAAGCCTCGTTGGCGGCGACCTTAGCCGTCCACTTTTGAACATCTTCCTCGGGCCCGGCTCCGCGACCGGCAAGCTTTTGCGACAGTTCCTGCTCGTAACGCGCGTACACCAATTCACTCTGAAGCCGGACCACCTGCTGTCGCGCTACCTGTACATCCGCGGCTAACACCTCGACATTCTGTGTTGCCTTCGCCAGTTCCGCCTGCAGCTCTTTTACCTTGAGTTCATAGGGGCGCCGGTCAAACTGAAAGAGGGGCTGCCCCTTCTTTACCGGAACATTGGGCTGCACCAATACGTCTGTCACCAGAGTGGGTTCATTGAGACGTGGGGTCAGCTGGATGGTGTGCTGTACCAGGCGGGCATTGGTGGAGTACGGGGTCACGAATCGCAGCCCGATCATGAATATAAGCAGCAGATGCAGCCCAACAGAGACCGAAACCAGGCCCCAGACGATGTTGAACTTCATCCATTTGAACTTGAAAAAAGTGAGCCAGACGGCAATCACATAAACAAACAGGAGAACAAATCCGAACAGCATGGCCTGGTTCCCTAACTGGTTGCATCGCTATCAGGCGCTTGTTTGTCCTGCCCGTTTTTTGGCGCGGGCTTATCGTCTTCGCCACGCAGGCGGGCTATTTTCTCTTCGATTTCGCGTGCTTCATCTTCGGGGAAGTTACGGATATCAATGGTGTCTGTGGGTTTGAATGCCCAGATAAACGCGTTGATCCAGGGCACCACCGCAAGAAACCCGGCATACCCCATAATCTTTACCGCTTCCGCATCGGGATGTTTGCGCGAGATGGCAATCTTCCCCGGAAGCCCGGCAATCCAGATCAGGATTGCCATGATCGCAATACCCGCACACACGATCACGAGGAAGGTCAGATAATCCCAATGTGTCAGTTTGAACCCCATCTGAACGCATCCTTGAGCAGAGCCGATTACTGTTGATTATTTCTCCATGGCAAGAAAGTCATATAGTTGAAGCCCGTCGACATCGCCAATCAGGGCTGTTGATTTAGCCGCAGTATTGTCGCAGTCTACCGGCACATCCCACCTACTCACCCAGTGAAATCAGCGAAACTCCCCCATGATCGATTTTGAAAATAAAAGCCTGTTCAAGCTCAAGCAAAACGCGGGTTTTGCAGAAAAAGTAGCGCCACTTTTGATTGATGGTGAGGAGGTGCTCGATTCGTTCAAATCCATGCGGGACGGCGTGGTATTTACCAGCAAACGAATTATTGCGGTCAACGTACAGGGTATTACCGGCAGTAAGAAAGATTTCACCTCGCTGCCGTATAAAAATATCGTGGCCTATTCGGTGGAGACCTCCGGCACCTTCGATATAGACAGCGAGCTGGAACTCCACTTTTCGTCCCTGGGTAAGGTTCGCTTTGAGTTTAGTGGCAAATCGCGACTAATCGATATCGCGCACTACATAGCCCGCTACGCGCTTTAGACGTGAAGCGCCGTCAGCGCAAGTCCGGCGGACTCCCTGCCGGCACCTCCCGCGCGCTAGCGATTGGAGGAATATTTTTTGGCCTGATTACCGTGTTCACACTGATTGGTCAGCTGCCACCCGTGATTCCATTGTTCTATGCCGGAATGAGTCTGCTGACCTACCTGGTCTATTACCTGGATAAATCGGCCGCCCGCAGTGGCCGCCGGCGCACCAAGGAGAACAGCCTGCACCTGCTTTCGCTACTTGGCGGTTGGCCCGGGGCGCTGGTGGCACAACAGCACCTGCGGCACAAAACCCGGAAGCAGCCATTCCGACTGATCTTTTGGCTCACGGTTACCGCAAATCTCATGGCGTTGGCCTGGCTGCACAGTGGGGGTAATACCGGTTTCCTCGCAGGGTTCCCCCTGTTTGTGTACACATCTGTATAAAAACCTAAGCCCGGGGCCACCGTGCGTCGCATCCGCACAGAAAGGTCTGGGGAAGGTGAGGCCACTGCATGACTTACTGCACCCAACTGCTCAATAATCAGACAATATTCTCGACACCCCACCCCAAGCCCCGTATAGTGCGCGGCCCGCCATCTTTCTCGATTATGGCGACGCCGGCCATCCGCAAACCGCCGACCTTCGACTGCAATCCATTTACCTGCAAACGATTCACCACAATAAGCCCCGGGAAGACGCTCTTGATCACCACCGCCAACATCACCATGCAGTTTGGTGCCCAGCCGCTGTTTGAAAATATCTCCGCAAAATTTGGTAACGGCAACCGCTATGGACTGATCGGGGCCAATGGCTGTGGAAAGTCCACCTTTATGAAGATCCTGAGTGGGGAGCTGGCACCCACCTCCGGCAATGTCTCCATGGCACCCGGTTGCACTCTGGGCATTCTGAGCCAGGACCAGTTCGCGTTTGAGGAATACTCGGTCATCGATGCTGTGATCATGGGAGATACGCGCCTGTGGGCGATCAAGCAGGAACGCGACCGCATCTATTCACTGGCGGAGATGAGCGAGGAAGACGGCATGCGGGTGGCAGACCTGGAAGTGCAGTTTGCCGAGCTGGATGGCTATACCGCCGAGAGCCGCGCAGGGGAAATTCTGCTGGAGGCCGGGATCGAGGAATCTCTCCACTTTGGCCTGATGAAGCAGGTTGCACCGGGCTGGAAACTGCGTGTGCTACTGGCCCAGGCACTGTTTGCGGATCCGGACATCCTGCTGCTGGACGAGCCCACCAACAACCTAGATATCCACACCATCCACTGGCTGGCGGAAGTGCTGAATCAACGCAAATCCACCATGATCATCATTTCCCACGACCGGCACTTCCTGAACCAGGTGTGCACCCATATGGCGGATATCGATTACGGCGAGCTGCGGGTATTCCCGGGTAACTATGATGATTTTGTGGCGGCGTCCACCCTGATCCAGGAACAGCTGCACGCGGAGAATGCAAAGAAGTCCGCGGAACTGGAAGAATTGCAATCCTTTGTAAACCGCTTCTCCGCCAACGCCTCCAAGGCCAAGCAGGCCAGCTCGCGGGCGAAGAAAATGGAGAAGATCAAGCTGGACGAGGTAAAGCCTTCCAGCCGGGTCAAACCCTACATCACCTTCCAGCAATGCAAGAAGCTGCACCGGCAGGCACTGACCCTGGAAGACCTGGCCCACGGCTTCGACGGCGAACCGCTGTTTGCCGGTGGCGAAATGATCCTGGAAGCGGGCGCACGCCTGGCGGTCATTGGCGAGAACGGCGTGGGTAAAACGACCTTCCTGCGCTGCCTGGTCGACCAGATTCAGGCCAACAACGGCGTGGTGAAATGGTCCGAGAACGCCGCCATCGGCTATTGCCCCCAGGACGCCAGCGCCGACTTCGACAACGACCTCACCATCTTCGAGTGGATGTCCCAGTGGCGCACCCCCAAACACGATGACCTGACCGTACGCGGTATGCTCGGCCGCCTGCTGTTTACCGCCGATGACGCCAACAAGAAAGCGCGGGTCTGTTCCGGTGGCGAGAAGAACCGCCTGCTGTTCGGCAAGCTGATGATGATGGATACCAACGTGCTCATCATGGACGAGCCCACCAACCACCTGGATATGGAGTCTATCGAGGCCCTGAACAAGGCGCTCTCCCAGTACGAGGGCACCCTGATCTTCGTCAGTCACGACCGCCAGTTTGTGTCATCCCTCGCCACCCGGGTCCTGGAGATCAAGGATCAGCGTCTGCTGGACTTCCAGGGTACCTATGACGAATATCTGACCGATCGGGCACGGGAAGGGGCACGGGCGGCCTGAGAGGCACCCCGGGGAAGAGGGAATACCCACTTAAACCGGAATTTTGCGACGATTGACGCCAAGATTCCGAACAATTTATAGACAGATGCGCTTTGTACCTCTAAAGTATCAACTGCTAGAAAGAAAGACTTTTATGAACACCGTTTTAATGCTGAACTTGACGTATTTATTCGTCCTGTCGTTTTAAGAGCCTTTACTCCAAGCAACACCCGCCTTTTTAAGGCTCTTTTTATGAATTCAATTACATCAGGATATTGATATGTCAAATACAGTCACTGGAACCGTTAAGTGGTTCGACGAAGCAAAAGGCTTTGGTTTTATTGAGCAGCAGTCCGGTCCGGACGTCTTCGCCCACTTCAGCGCCATCGCCAGCACCGGCTTCCGCACCCTGACCGAAGGCCAAGCCGTAGAGTTCAACGTAACTCAGGGCAAAAAAGGTCCTCAGGCTGAGAACATCGTAGTGGTTTAACATCGTAACGATGTAAATCTCAATGATTGCGAAAACGGGCCCAATAGGGCCCGTTTTTGTTGTGGCGCAGATATAATCAGAACCTATTGCACCACTGTGGGTCCAATCTTGCCTATCTCCGACTCTAAAGTAATGGGTGGCTTAGCCACCATATTCGATCAAAAAATAAATACCGGAGGCCATCACCATGCCAACCAAACACGCAGTACCTGCGATTTTGACCGCCAGCCTCGCGCTTACCGGGTGCAGTGGAATCCAATTCAATTCGAGTTTGGAGCCCTACGTAGAAGACCGCATCAAGACCAAGATGGTCCGCGAGTACTCCATCGCCGAAATCGACCAGTACAATGCCACGACACTCGGTTTTGTCGATGCCAGCTACTGTCAGGAACGCATGGATGAACGCAAGGCGAGTAAATCGCAACTGGTAAGCGATCTGAAACTGCGCACCAAAAATCTCGGCGGCAACGGATTGGTGGTAGAAGCCTGCGGAACGGGAGCAATTCCTGGGTGCTACTCATTTATGGAGTGCCGCGGAGTCGCCTACTCAGTGCCTGAACGCAAAGGTGATAGTATTCCACCCACTACGGCAAGCAATGCTTTTTAGATAGCACAGACTTTAGAAAGAATGGCGGTGGGCGCCTCATAAATTGCTGCACCTGTTCTCCGGGCATTTGCCGCTCATGAAGACTTAAATGGATAAAGTACCTGACCATGGACAATACATCAGGGCCCAGGGGTTTCCCATCCACAGTTTTTTCCGCCGCCACCTGCCGCATTGGGTACGCCGGAGCCCTCTCCGGAATCGTGTTAGCGGTCACAGGCTGCGCCTTCCCCGCCCCACTGGCCTGTCAACCCGGGGAGCAGGCGCAGATTCATGATTTAATCTATTTCGGTACAGATAAACCCGATGGCCGGGTCACCGATGCACGGTGGGCGGAATTTCTGGCAGGTGTTGTGACACCGCATTTTCCCGCGGGTCTGACGGTGCTCTCTGGGCAGGGGCAGTGGCGTGATGACACTGGCGAAATCATTCGCGAAGACAGCCACGTACTGTCGCTGGTGCACCGCCAGGAGCCCGGTGTGGGGCCTGCTATTGAAGAGATCACCACCACGTACAAGCGGCGCTTTCAGCAGGAGTCCGTTCTGAGAGTGCGCAGTGCTGTGTGTGTATCATTCCGCTAGCGCTACCGGGGTGGTCAGATGAACTTTCCCAGCCAGTGGTACCAGCTCAGGTTGACCTTCCGCGATCACACGGTCACCTTTTCCGCGGGGCGAAGCAATCTGCGCGCACGTATTCACGAGGCATTTATCCGGCTTTCCGCCTTTTCCAGCGGCACCCGGGCGACCATTCATGTCTCTCACCCGCGGCATGGCTGGCTCAAGGTCTGCGATGAAGCGCAGCGCTACCCGATCATCCAGAACCCACTCAGTCTCAATCCCACACGTATCTGGCAGGCGATTGGGCACACCCTGGCCGAGGCAGACAGCTGGCCCTCGGATGAGGAGAAGGCCCGCATCAAACTGGAACGCCAGATGCGCAGGCGCGCTGAAATAGCATCTGCGCGCCGCAATCGCTTCCGGGTGATCGACGGCGGCGATCAATAGAAACCGACCTTCACACCCAGTCACCCTTCCTGTGGCTCCGCTCACCGCACCGCTGATCCCCGCCCAATACTCGCGGTACCGATACAGGGCACAAGCCCATTCCACTCACCGCCAAAAACAGCACTTTTATCGACACAGCGCATCCAGCACAGAACTTGTGTGCGTCAATAATCCAAATTTCAGGAGTATTGACCAATGCAATGGATGGCGATTTTTACCTGCGTGCTGCTGGCCAGCTGTGCCAGCGGCCCCCAGTCAGCGGATAGTGCGAGGGCGAACGCGCCTTACTCGGTGCCGGCCAGCGATGGTTCGGGCAGCAGTGCGCTGGCCCTGGCGCAGCTCGATCAGCTGTGGCCCTCAGACACGCCCCTCGCCCCAGCCTCAGACCTCGCGCCGGGGCTGCTGGCACTGTCGCCGGAGATGAAACACTTTGTAGACGGCATCGGCCCAGGCCTGTCACCGAAGCAGCGGTTCCGGCGGATTCTGCGCACCCTGAAACAGGATCGCTTTTATCTGGAGTACGACCTGGATACCACCGCAACCGCGGCAGAGGCGTTTACCAGCCGGCGCGGCAACTGCATTTCGTTCGCTGCATTGATCGTGGTTCTGGCGCGGGAAGTGGGTGTGCCGGCACATTTCAATCGGGTCGAGGCGCCCCGGGCGCGGCGGGCGACCCGCGGTGCGGACGGGCGCGTGCTGGTGCAGAACATTCTGCACATTAATGCGGAGGTTTCATTTGGCTGGAGTACGCAAATTATCGAGCTGAACTTCGAACCGCGCAGCCTGCACCGGCATGTGGCGATTGCGGACGCCGAAGTACAGTCACTCTATCTGAACAACCTGGCCATGGATAAGGCCCGCGCGGGGCGAACTTCTGAAGCGCTGCCACTGTTGCGTGAAGCGCTCACGCTGACACCGGACTCCAGCATCCTCTGGAATACCCTGGGCTATCTGTATCGTCAGCAGGGAAAACTGGAACTGGCGGAGCTGAGCTATACCCAGGCGCTGTCGCTGGACGAAAAAAATACTGCGGCAAAGAATAATCTCAAGCGCGTCTACGCACTGCAGAGCCAGCAGGCACTATCGCTGTCGGATACTGCCAACGATGCCGACCAGGAGAGCTGATTGCGGTTAATGTACTTGCTTACAGCTTGCGAGATAACTCGCGGATCTCCCGGTTCAGGATCCGGTCATTGTCGCTGTAGTCCATCGGAATATCGATCAGGTGCACACCACCTTGTTGCATACATTGCTCGATGGTGGGCTGTAACTCCGCGGTTTTCTCTATGCGATGGCCCGAAGCACCGTAAGCCTGCGCGTAAGTCACAAAGTCCGGGTTGCCAAAATCCAGTCCGAAATCGTGAAAGTCCATCTGCGCCTGCTTCCATTTGATCATGCCGTAGCCGTCGTCGCGCAGTACCAGAATGACCAGATCGAGCTTGAGGCGCACCGCGGTTTCCAGCTCCTGGGAATTCATCATAAAACCCCCGTCGCCACAGATGGCCAGCACCTTGCGTTCCGGGTGCACCAGCTTTGCAGCCATGGCCGAGGGCAGCCCTGCCCCCATGGTGGCCAGCGCATTGTCGAGTAAAACCGTATTCGGTTCGTGCGCCTGATAGTTGCGCGCAAACCAGATTTTGTACATACCATTGTCGAGCGCGATGATGCCGTCTTCGGGTACGGCATCGCGCACCTCTTTCACCAGCCGCTGGGGCTTTATGGGGAAACTGTCTTCCTGCGCGCCTTCGAGGATATGCGCCTGCAGGGCATTGCGAATACGGTGGGCATCGGCGAAGCTCCAGTGCTCCTGGGGCTCCAGTTCTTCCTTCAATTGCCAAAGACTGTTGGCAATATCCCCCACCACCTCGATCTGTGGAAAATATACCGGGTCCACCTGCGCGGAACTGAAATTGATATGCACCACCGCCGGGCCACCGGGCCGCATAAAGAATGGTGGTTTTTCCACAACATCGTGACCCACGTTGATGATGAGATCTGCCTGATCGATGGCGCGGTGCACGAAATCCCCATCGGACAGCGCGGTGTTGCCAATAAAATGCGCGCTCGCTTCATCGATTACCCCCTTCCCCATCTGCGTGGTCACCACGGGAATACCCAGTTTCATAACCAGTTCCCGCAGCATTTTCGCGGTGAGCTTGCGATTGGCACCAGCGCCGATCAGTAAAAGAGGTTTGCGCGCGGCGGCAATCGCCTGCGCGGCCTGACACACGGCTTTTTCCTCGGCGATGGGCCGGCGGGTATAACTGGGTTCCAGCACCGGCATGGTGGAGTGTTCGCGGGCTATATCTTCCGGCAGTTCGATATGGGTCGCACCGGGGCGCTCCTCTTCCGCGTGGCGGAACGCCTCGCGCACGTGGGCCGGCACATTGTCACCGCTGACAATCACCTTGGTGAACTTGGTCAGCGGCTGCATCATGTCGACAATATCGATGATCTGAAACTGCCCCTGCTTGGAGCTCTTGATGGGTTTTTGCCCGGTGACCATTACCATGGGCATGGCGCCCAGCTGCGCGTAAGCGGCCGCCGTCACCAGGTTGGTGGCACCGGGGCCCAAGGTGGAGAGACACACCCCGGCATTCCCGGTCAGGCGGCCGTAGGTGGCCGCCATAAAACCGGCGGCCTGCTCGTGGCGACCAATCACCAGTTTGATTTTGGAGCCGCGCAGGGACTCCAATAGATCGAGGTTTTCTTCCCCCGGAATGCCGAAAACAAATTCCACGCCCTCCGCTTCAAGGGCGCGCACGAATAAGTCAGATGCCTTCACCAGAAATCCCCGCTCAGATTTTGTAACCGGCTCGGCGCGCGATTGATCACCGCCACGCCGCAATAACCTGTTAAGCAGGGTAGCAGATGCGGGTCTGCGGGACTCAGTCGTCGCTGGCTTGACGGATATCCCCGCTCCCCGGTTCCCCGTCCTGAAACTGCAGTTCCGCCAGGCGCTGATACAGCGGCGATGACGCCACCAGCTCCCGGTGACTGCCCTGCGCGACCAGCCGCCCGCGCTCGAGAACGGCGATACTGTCCGAATGCAGGATGGTTGCCAGGCGGTGGGCAATCACAATGGTGGTGCGGTTTTTCATCAGAGCCTGTAGCGCCTGCTGTACGTGGTATTCGCTTTCCGCATCCAGCGCGCTGGTTGCCTCATCCAGCAGCAGGATTTTCGGGTCTTTCAGAATGGCACGGGCGATGGCGAGCCGCTGCTTCTGACCACCGGACAGACGTGTGCCCTGCTCACCCAGGTGACTGTTGTAGCCCTCTGGCAATTGCTCGATAAATTCGTGGGCATGGGCGGCTTTGGCGGCGGCAATGACCTCGGCTTCAGTGGCATCCGGTTTGCCGTAGCGGATGTTGTACCAGACATCGGCGGTAAACAGCGCGGGCTGTTGCGGCACAACGGCTATTTGCCTGCGCAGGGTACCGGTGTCCAGCGCGCGAATATCCACGCCATCCAGGGTAATGCGCCCGCCCTGTGGATCATAAAACCGCTGCAGCAATTCCAGGATTGTGGATTTTCCCGCACCTGAGGGCCCCACCAGCGCCAGACTTTTGCCCGCCGCCACATGCAAGCTCAACTGGTGCAGGGCCGGCTGATCCGGGCGCGACGGATAATTGAATTCAACCGCTTCGAAATCGATCTGTACGGGCAGATCGTACCGGGGGTCGGCGTGGGCCGGGGAATGATTTTGGGATTGATCCTGGGATTGAGGTTGGGTCCTGTTCAGAGCCGCGGCGACGGCTGCGGCAGCGTCATTATCTGCCGGGGCGGGAATATCAGACTCGACACCCAGTAGGTCCATCAGCCGCTCGGTGGCGCCGGTGGCCCGCTGCAGCTCACCGTACACCTCGGAAATGGTCGCCACCGCAGAACCCATCAGGAAGGCATAAAACACAAATGCGGCCAGATCACCGCTCGTCATGCGCCCGGCAATCATGTCGTTGCCGCCCACCCACAGCAGCGCACTGACCGCGCCAAACATCAGCAGTATCACCACTGCAATCAGCAGTGAACGCTGGCGTATTCGCCGCCGGGCAATATCAAATGCAGCCTCCACTTCTCCGGCAAACGCCTGCTTCTCATAGTTTTCGCGGGTGTAACTCTGCACCGTTTTAATGTTCTGGATGATTTCCCCGGCGTAGCTGCCCACATCGGCGATGGAATCCTGGCTGGCCTTGGAGAGTTTCCGCACCCGCCGCCCGTACAAAACAATCGGCAGCAGCACAGCGGGCACACCGACGAGTACCATCAGGCTCAATTTCAGGTTGGTGATCAGCAACAGAATCAACGCACCGACAAACATCAGTGCACTGCGCAGCGCCATCGAAAACGAGGTCCCGATAATGTGCTGTAGCAGCGTGGTGTCGGTGGTGAGACGAGACATGATCTCGCCGCTGCGATTGGTCTCGAAATAGCTGGGATGCAGCGTCACGATATGATCGAACACCGCCTTGCGCAGATCCGCCACCACGCGTTCACCCAGCCATGAAATCAGGTAGTGGCGTGCATAGGTGCCCAGCGCCATCAGACCCGCCAGCACCAGCAATACCAGAACCGTATGGGTGAGGGCCTCGCTGGAGCTGCCGGACAATCCCCGGTCCACCAGCTGTCGCACACCCTGCCCGATGGACAGGGTCACCAGAGCGGTAAACACCAGCGCAATCGCCGCCCCCAGCAGTACCGCCTTGTGGGGGCGCATGAATTGCCAGAGTGCGATAAGCATTTGCCGCGCGCTCAGGGTCGAGGTGGAGTCCGCCGGTGAAGTATTTTTCTCAGAACTCACGTGTATCCGCTTATGGGAATAGATTGAATGTACAGGGTGATACGCTGGCAGCCATCTATCGGTAACTATCTATCGGTAACTATCTATCGGTAACTATCTATCGGTAACTGTCTGCCGGTGACGGCCAACCTTTTCAGGCTTCGCTTTCCAGTGCCACGGCATCAGCCTGCGGTAGCGCAGCCCGTTTCAGACTGCGCAGGTATCCGTGCAGCAGCTCCGCATCCAGCCCGTGCAGCATCAGCCGGAACCCCGCCTGCAGTGTCGAATGGGGCACCATAGGGTGGCGATTACTGACCAGGGACAGGGCCATGCTGTCGTTCAGCAACTTGCCGATATAGATCGAGATGGTTTCGTCCAGCTGCAGGGAGTTACTCGCGCGCCAGAAATCGTGATCGGAGAGGAACAGCGCATACAGTGGCGTGTACATCTCGATAGCGGTCTGCAGATCCAGCACATTGGTGGCGTGATCCCCCCCCGGTTGCAGATCAAATTCACCATCGGTGATTGCTGAAAAGTCCAACCGCTCGGCTGCGCCGATATCGCGATTGTCACGGCGCAGCTGTTCATTCAACTCGGCGATAAAGTTGTAGATATTCAGATCGTGAACCAGGAATGTATCGTCAAGCAGATCCCGCAAATTCTTCGGACGCAGCGGGCGGGTACTTTCAATGCGCACATCGCCGACGTTATCCGCAATAAACTGCAGCAGTTCGGTGCCGATATTGAAATGACGCAATATCAGGTAGTTGGCATCGCCGCGGACAAAATATTTGAGCCCCCAGTAAATGGTTTTGTGCAACAGCCGGGATGAGTTCCAGCGCTCCGGAATCACTATTCGCAACAGCTGCACCAGTACGATGCTGAGCCGCGCCAGTGGCCGCACCACCGGTAACAGCAGGCGTCGCGACCAGGTATTGTTGCCGGCCAGCAGCGCCTTCTTGGCCGGCTCGTGGATAGGCAGGCTGCGATCCAGGTAGAGCGCCAGCCAGGGGTTGGGGTCGCTCCGGTCGATACGTTCCTGTGCGAAGTCGCTGTTCCAGCTCATGGTTTCTCCCTTTGAACCGCAGCCTTTGAATAGTGGCCTATTCACCGCGGTCTTTTATTCATGGGCTTTTAATAGTGGCCCAGCTCTTCCAGCTGCAACAGATAAAGGCGTCCGGTCACGCGCGCCGTTTCCAGTATCCGCTCCGCCAGACCGTCGACCTTCAGGACACCGGATTCCAGCACTTCCTGCAGTTCCTGCAGGTGATCCTCGTCGTGCTCGGCGTGGTATCGATAAAAAGAGACTTGATGAGGTTCGAGTTGCAGATGTTGCTGCAGGGCGCGGGCAAAAAGCCCGGCAAAGTGCTTGCCCAGCCCCTCGATAATAAACATGGCGCCGAGCAGATCCAGCGGATCGGCGCTGCCTGCGCGCTGGAACATCCATGCGGACAGAGCACGGGAACCGATATTCTGCCTGCCGCTGCGCAACGTCGCTACATCTCCGCCCACGGCCTGGTAATCCCGCTGCAGCATTTCATAGTCGCGATGCTCAGTGCGCGCATGCTCGAGAAAGCGTGAGCGCAACTCCAGATGTTCCCGCCCGATGGAGGATACCGCACAGGCAATCCAGCGGGATCCATCCAGCACCTGTTGGTAGTGGTCGTGCACCAGCAGCCGGTAGTCCTCCAGTCGCAGTGCGCCGCGCAGGGCGCGGGCGACAATCGGCACCTTGACCAGGCGCCCCTCGAAATCCGCCCAGATTTTTCCCAGCTCGCGAATGATCAATGCCGGCTCGTTTTCAAGAACTTCCATTTTATTCTCCATTACACCGCGGTCAGACACATAAACGACGCCAGGCAGCGGCCACTCTCCGGCACAAAACAGAGTATGCGATCACCGCGTTCCAGCTTCTCCTCCCGCAGCAGCCGGTCAATCAACAGGAAAATAGACGCGGAGCCCACGTTGCCTACCTCCTGCTGGTGGTTGCGCCAACGTTCCTCTGGAATCATGGCTGCAGAGTGGGTGAGCAATGTTTTCATTTTTTCACCCAGTGCGCGCGCGGAGTAATGCGGCAGAAAATAGCGGACATCCCCCGGCGACAGTCGGTGCTTGTCCAGTACTTCGAGAAAGTACCCCATCCAGACCGGAAACATCTGGTCCAGCAGTTCGAAATCCTGTCGCAACACGATGGCGCCCTGGTCATAGGCGATACCGGGAGAACCATAGTGCGCCCAGGGTCGGTAATCTTCCATACCATTGCTGCGGGTGCCGGCGTACATACAGGTGGGGAAACGATCGGCAAACGATTTCTGTTCGATCCAATCAATTTTCAAACTGGGGCGCTGCGGGTCCGGCTCGGCCTCCATCACCAGCGCGCCGGCGCCGTCGGACAGGGTCCAGCGCAGAAACTCGTACTGCATTGCCTGCTGCGTGCTCATGGAGGTGAAGTCGATCGCGCGGTAAAAATCAGGCTGAAACCAGCGGCTGGAAAATTCACTGCCACTGGCGGCGGCAATACGATGCTGGCCGGCGCGGATGTTCAGCCAGGCGGATTTGATCGCCATCATGCTGCTGCCGCAGACACTCTGGTGCGAGCTGATTTCCATGCTGCTACCGCCCAGCTCGCCATGCACCGCACTGCCGATACCCGGTACCAGCAAATCAGCCTGGGTAGTGCCGCAGGCGAGATACTGCAACTGTACAGGGTCCCGGCGTGCCGCATCACAGGCGGCTTCCACAGCACACGCAGCCATCTCGGCATTGGTAAATAGTGGGGTGCCCTCAGCATCCAGGGCGTAGTGGCGATGGCGGATGCCGTTCTGGCGCAGGGTCAACGCCTTGAGCTTGCGGCTGTGCTCGCCCAGAAACCCGATGCGCGATTCCATTTCGCGGTTGTCCAGCGGTACACCGGGCAGAAAGCTGCCGCTGCCGGTGATAAATACGTCCTGCATGTACTTTCCTTTCCGTCCGTTCTCTGGGCAGGCATATTATCACCGGGATCGTCCGGAGACAGATGTGCCGGAAACACCAGGCAACACTTCAACCAATACGCCAAACAATTCTCCAAACAAGACATCGACCGAAATACCAATCAGTCCGCATGCGCCTCGGCCAGGCAGTCCCACAGGGTCTGCACGATTCTCGACGGCCGCGGCGAGAGCCGCTGGATCGCGACGAAATCACATTCGTACTGGTAGCGCTGCGGGTGGATTGCGCGGATCTCGCCTTTCTTCAAAAACGTCTCCGCATAGTGGTCCGGCAGGTAACCGATATAGCGCCCGGTCTGCAGGCAGTGGACGATGGCTTCCTGGTCGTTGACGGTAATGTCCCGCTCCAGTCCCAACCGGTTGCCCACTTCCATATTCGGCGAGTGGTAGCCGAGGCCCGCGTATTTACTCTCGCGAATGGCATCGTCGTCGATGGAAATATCCGCGGTGCCAAACAGCGGGTGGCGGTAGCCACAGTAAAGGTACATCTGCTCGTAAAACAGATGCTGGTACTCGAGGCTTGGCGAGGTGCGGTGTGCGGGTACCACGCCGAGCTGGAAGCGCCCCTCCATTACTCCGCGCTCGATTTCATTGATCGGCTCGATATGGATATCCAGGCTCACCTCTGGCGCCAGGTCGTCAAAGCGCCGCAGGGCCTCACTGATGTGGGCGGCGGGGTTGGTAACCATTTTGTCGAACAGGGCGATGGAGATGTGGCCGGTCATGCGCCGGTGGACGTCCGCCACCTCACCGCGAAAGGTATCCAGGGAGCCCAGCAGTCGCAGGGTGGCCTGGTAGATCTGGCGCCCCTCGCTGGTCAGGGCAAAGCCGCCGCGCCCCCGCTGGCACAGAGTGACCCCGAGACGCACCTCCAGGTCCTTGATATGCCGGCTGATGGTGGAGCGCCCCACGTTCAATTCCAGCTCGGCTGCCGAGAAACCGCCGGCCTCGGCGACCGCGCGAAACACTCTCAACAAGCGCAGGTCGATATCGCTGAGCTGGCCCAGCAGGGCGGTTTGTTTGCGGGCCATTCGGCTAATCCTCCGGGAACTCTACCTGCAGGAGCATTAGTTTCATAATTGTGAAACTAAACATCGATAAACAGCAGTTTATGAAACATTAAAGCTCTTCTACATTTGTCGCAACCCATCGGTCAATCGCGCCGGATACCCGGCCAAATGGAGAATAAGAGTGAGCGACAAGTTTGCCGGGCTCAGCCAGTCTCAGCTGGATGCCTACTGGATGCCCTACACGGGCAACCGCCAGTTCAAGCAGGACCCACGGATCATCACCGGGGCGGAGGGCTGCTACTACACCGACGCCGATGAACGCCGGATTTTCGATGGACTGTCCGGCCTGTGGACCTGCGGTGCCGGGCACAACCGGGTGGAAATTGCCGATGCGGTAAGTGAGCAGTTGCGTACCCTGGATTACGCACCGGCCTTCCAGTTTGGCCACCCCAAGGCATTCCAGCTGGCGGAGCGCATCACCCAGTTTATGCCGCAAGGACTGAACCGGGTGTTCTTCACCGGTTCCGGTTCCGAGTCGGCGGAAACCTCCCTGAAGATTGCCCGCGCCTACTGGCGCAAAAAGGGCATGCCCTCCAAGACCAAACTGATCGGCCGCGCCAAGGGCTACCACGGGGTGAACTTTGGCGGCATCAGTGTTGGCGGTATCGGCGCCAATCGGGCCCTGTACGGCACCGCGGTAGACGCCGACCACCTGCCCCACACGGTGCTGCCACAGAACAGGTTCTGCAAAGGCATGCCGGAGGAAGGAGCGCACCTGGCGGACGAACTGCTGGAGATGATCGCCCTGCACGACGCCTCCAATATCGCGGCGGTGATTGTGGAGCCCATGGCCGGTTCCGCCGGCGTGCTGCCACCACCGGTGGGCTACCTGCAACGCCTGCGCGAGATCTGTGACCAGCACAACATCCTGCTGATTTTCGATGAGGTGATCACCGCCTTCGGCCGCATGGGTGCGGCCACCGGTGCGGAGGCGTTCGGCGTAACCCCGGATATCCTCAACACCGCCAAACAACTCACCAACGGCGCAGTGCCCATGGGCGCGGTGATCGCCAAGCAGGAAATCTACGACACCTTTATGGATCAGGGTGGCCCGGAGTACCTGCTGGAATTGCCCCACGGCTATACCTATTCCGCCCATCCGGTGTCCTGTGCTGCGGCGTTGGCGTCACTGGATATCCTGGAAAATGAAAACCTGTTCAACCGCGCAGCGGAGCTGGCAGTGATTCTGGAAGACCGGGTGCACCAGCTGAAGGGCACACCGCTGATTTCCGATATCCGCAACTGCGGCGTGGCCGCGGGCCTCACTATCGAACCGACGCCGGGCGAACCGCTACTGCGCCCTTACCAGATCGCAATGAAAATGTGGGAGAAAGGCTTTTACGTGCGCTACGGTGGCGACACCATCCAGCTGGGCCTGCCATTTGTGGCGGAGGCGGAGGAAGTGGATACGCTGGTAAGTGCGCTTGGCGATGCAATCAATGAGGTTGCTGCGGGTTAACAATCATCGTCATGCCGGAGTTGATCCGGCATCCAGTGGACGCGGCACCATCCAGCTTCCTAGCGCTGGATCCCGGGTCAAGCCCGGGATGACCCGGTTCGTCATGCCGGACTCGATCCGGCATCCAGTGGACGCGGCACCATCCAGCTTCGTTGCGCTGGATCCCGGATCGAGCCCGGGATGACATAGCTCGTCATGCCGGACCTGATCCGGCATCCAGTGGGCGTGGCACCATCCAGCTTCCTAGCGCTGGATCCCGGGTCAAGCCCGGGATGACCCGGTTCGTCATGCCGGACCTGATCCGGCATCCAGTGTACGTGGCACTATCCAGCTTCGTAGCGCTGGACCCCGGACCAAGCCCGGGATGACGGGAACAAAACAATTAAATATTTTCGAGAGGAAACAGCATGAACACCGTAGGCCATTTTATTAACGGCAGTACCACCGAAGCCGCCGAGCGCACCCAGGATGTTTTCAATCCGGCCACCGGCACCGTGTCCAAGCAGGTTGCGATTGCCGGCAAGGCCACCGTGGAAGAAGCCGTTGCCGCAGCACAGGAAGCCTATAAAAGCTGGCGCAACACCCAGCCCGCCAAGCGCGCCCGCATCATGTTCAAGTTCAGGCAATTACTGGAAGACAATGCGGAAAAAATCTGCGCGCTGATCGGCGAGGAGCACGGCAAAATTTCTCACGACGCCATGGGCGAACTGACCCGCGGAATCGACAATGTGGAATTTGCCTGTGGCGCGCCGCAGATGCTGAAGGGTGAGCACAGCCGCAATGTGGGCCCGGATATCGATTCCTGGAGCGAGATGCAGCCGCTGGGCGTGGTTGCCGGTATTACCCCATTCAACTTCCCAGCCATGGTACCCCTGTGGATGTTTCCGCTGGCCATTGTGTGCGGCAACACCTTTGTACTGAAACCTTCCGAACGCGACCCTTCCTGCTCCCTGCTGCTGGCACAACTGCTGCAGGAAGCCGGCCTGCCGGACGGCGTATTCAATGTGGTCAATGGCGATAAAGTGGCGGTGGACACCCTGCTTACGGATCCGCGCGTGGAAGCGGTCAGTTTTGTGGGCTCCACCCCCATTGCCGAATACGTTTACGCAACCGCCACCGCGCACGGTAAACGCTGCCAGGCTCTGGGCGGAGCCAAAAACCACGCGATCATCATGCCGGATGCGGATATGGACAATGCCGTCGCAGCACTGACCGGTGCGGCCTTTGGCTCCTCCGGCGAGCGCTGTATGGCCCTGTCGGTAGCGGTTTGCGTGGGCGACGAAGCGGCGGATAGGTTTATCGACAAGATGTCCACCGCCATGCAGGACCTGAAAGTGGGTGCCTACAGCGACAGCAGCAACGACTTTGGCCCGGTCATCACCGAGGCGCACATGAACAAGGTCAACGGTTATATCGCCAGTGCCGCCGAGCAGGGCGCCACCATTGTGGTGGACGGCCGCAACCCGAAAGTCGCCGGATTTGAAAACGGCTTCTTTGTCGGCGGCACCCTGATCGATAATGTGAAAGCGGGCATGGCCTGTTACGAAGAGGAAATCTTCGGCCCGGTACTGCTGGTGGTGCGCGCGGACTCCATGGAGCAGGCCATGCAGATGATCAACGATCACGAGTACGGCAACGGCACCTGCATCTTTACCCGCGATGGCGAAGCGGCGCGCTACTTCAGTGACAATATTCTGGTAGGCATGGTCGGTATCAACGTGCCGCTGCCCGTACCCGTGGCCTACCACAGCTTCGGCGGCTGGAAACGCTCCCTGTTCGGTGACCTCGGCACTTACGGTCCGGACGGTGTGCGCTTCTACACCAAGCGCAAAACCATTACCCAGCGCTGGCCTTCCAGCGGTGTACGTGAGGGAGCACAGTTCTCCTTCCCCAGCAATTAATTTCCGCCCAGTAAAAAACGCCCGCAGCCAATACTGCGGGCGTTTTTTCGTTGGAGTGCGGAATTACAACTGCGCCGACCAGGCCACGGCCACGGTCAGGCTGTGGGATTTGTCCAGGCTGGGGTTGTCAAAACCCAACTGGAATTTGACCCGGGCACTGTCGTCACTCAGGGCGAACAGCCATTGGCCCTCCTCACCATCCACACCCACATACGGATTGCCGGGTAAATTGCCCCAGCGGATTCCCGGGCGATAGCGCACAGTGTCGGCGAAATACTCTACATCCAGTGAAAGCTGATAGCCGCTCATCTGCTCGACGTAGCGGCCAGTGGCGTACACCGGCATGGTGAACTCATGGTCCTCGAGTTCGCGCCAACCGGAAAATACCGGGGCGAGCTGCACCTCGTCTTCTACATCGCGGTCGGCGGTATCGAATTTACCGTAGGTATAGGGTGCCCGCTCCCAGCGAATCAGGCTGTAGGCATCCTCCACCCGCACAAACATTTTGCGCTGGTTGTTCTGGTACCCGGCCACCAGATCCAGGGTAAGCCCCTCACCTTCGGGCTTTTCGAAATCGTGCGCGAGCAACAGATCTTCGGAATAGCGGTAGTCCAGAGACGCATTACCGGCAAAAAACTGCTCGTCGCTGCTCAACAGCCCATCGATAGTGCCATCCTGAAATTCCCGCGCTTTCAGCAGGCTGACATCCGCCTGAAAGAACAGGCCGCTGTCCAGGTTCCAGCGGCGCTTGAGGCGAATACCGTCGGCCAGTAATTGCAGCGCGTTCAGATATACCGGCACCGCACCCTCAGGCGGAGTGAGGTCCTGCTCGTCGCGATAGTAGAGATCGGCCGTGGCGCGGTTATAGGTCAACTGGTAATCGTAACGGACCGTGTAAGACAGCCCCCAGTCACCAAGCCAGACACCAGTATCCAGGCGATTTCTGGTCCAGGAATTCTCGCCGCGGCCCGGGGCCTGCTTCCATTTGCCGGCAAATTCACTGATGGGCAGCGCTTCACTGATGGTGCGGCTGTAAAAATCGAGAGAGACTTCCGGGCTAGGTAGTGCGACTGACTGTAGCGGCACATTCATCAACCCCAGAAACAGAAAGGGCCACCAGAGGTGGCCCGATCCATTTCTGCGAATATCTCCCTGCTTAGAGCAGAGTTTCAATCGCATTGTCGATCCAGGTGATCAGGTAAATATCGTTTTCTTTGCTAAGGGTACCGTAAACGGTGCCGTCTTTGCTGATGTAACCGCGCAGGGTTTCATCATTTTCGGATTCCGTGAACTCCAGCATAAAGGACGTACCCTCACCCTCGCTCAGGACCACCTCGGTCACCGCTTCATCTGCGTAGTCGATGTCGATACGCAACAGGTCGGCGCCCCAGGACAGGGTTAGCACCGCCTCGGCAATATCGTAGCCGGTGCGTTTTACCACCAGCTCGACATCCATGGTTGGCAGATTCGTAGAGAGCTTGCCCGCAGCGCGCAGGCGCGCGGTCGCTTTCAGGTAACGGCCTTCTGCGTCGAAGTCCATTTCCGCGTTATCCAGAACTGCGACGAGGCTGCCGCTATCGCTGCCGGTAAAGAGCGAAGTGGTCCACAGCCCTGCGTCCCACCAGTCTTCCGGACCCGCAGTGTATATACCTTCGGCGGCCACCGTTGCTTCCAGGCCATTAATCAGGTCCTGATGATCAGCGGTGAAAGCGATGCGAATATCCTGTGCGATATCAGTCTGGCCAGCCGCCACACCGCTAACACACCCGCTGGTGTCCCAGTTCCAGAATCCCCAGACGGGTTCGTTTTCACACTCGTACTGGCTGGTGACACCTTCAAGCAGTTCGTTTACCCCCCAGAATTCATAACTCTCACCTACCCACGGGCACTGTGCATCGCCCTCGACACTGCAGCTCAGGTCGATAAAGTGCTGATAGCTTTCTTCCGAGTAGCGATAGGAATAAACCACGGTAGCCTGGTTGCCCACTTTCCCATGTACCACGGTCAGCGTGTTGTTTTCGGCGCTGTAGGCATAGGAAGTCAGGTCATCGCGCTCGTAGCCTTCCGGAGTGAAACTGTACTCGGCGATATTATCGAGAGTGAGTGAAACCAGCGCTTCTACAGAAGTTTCATTTGCCTTATCAGAGAAGGCGCCGCTCAACAGCAGTTTTTCCGGCAACAGACCCAGGTGATCATTTTCTGGTTGAGCTGCGAGTAGTGCGGCAGATTTGCGAATGCCAAATTCAATGGTGCCTTCGAAAGCGTATTCAGTATTTTCCAGTCCACCGTTGATCATCAGCCAGAGGCTATTGATATCGGGCGCATCTTCCGACTCTTCTCCGAACGACTCTGCAAGATTCAATTTCACCTGGGAGGCGTCGCTCAGAGAAAGGCTTACATCATCACGGCCCGCACTACCTTCGATCGTGAATATATGCTCGGCCGCCGCCAACGCCAGGGAGCCCGGCTCACCAGTAAGAACTGGCAGCGTGATTTCCATATTGACCGCAACCTGATCGGCAGTGGTAGAGGAGTCACCATCGATATCATAGATACCTCCGGCCAGGGTCCAGACGGTCCCGCTGCGAGAAATGGTACCCGCGGGGAAATGGCTCAGGGCATCGGCACGGGAATCGTAGTCGGTGTCTTCCTGATACTTGTCCCAAAGGTAGCCCGCTGCGTCGGTTACACTTGTGTAAGGTGCTTCCAGTGCTGGTTCAGCGGCAAACTCTACTGCCGAGATCTGGTTCAGCAGGACATCACTGACCTCGCGGAAACCGGCAATCACTTCCTGAGCATCCGAGTCCAGCAGGGCTTCTGCAGATTGCAGTTTTACAACGATATTTTCCTCGTTGTAGCCATCCGATTCGCCATCCAGCTCATTCTGGATCGCTTCAACCGCTTCTATGGAAACTTTACGCGCGGTCGCAATCAGGTTTTTTGCCGCCTGCAGGTTATCTGCCAGTTCGGAGTCTACTTCTACCGGTGGGGTACAGCTGGCGCGATCGCCACAGTTTTCTTCGACGGCCTCGTCGGCGTCACTCTGGGCTGCGCTGGCTGCGTCGGCCACACCGGCTAGGCTTTCGTTGTTTTTGCTGGTGGCAGTGGCCACTTCTTCCAACGCAGCGCTGATCGCTTTCACCGCTTCCGCATCAACGGTATTGGCATCGAAGCCGGCACTGAGGCTGACGAGTTGTGCAGCCACGTCACCGGAAGCCGCGGCTTCTACCGCCGCGTTCAGCAGGGCGAAACGCAGTTCCTGCTCTCCGGCTTCCGTGGCACTGGTCAGGTCAACCGGAGCGATGGTGCTCGGGTTTGCATCCAGACCAAAGGTATCTTTGACAAACTGGTTGGCAGCGTTGATGGATGCCTGGGTGGGTGCAGGGCCGGCTTTTTCAGCCACCAGCGTGGTCAGTGCGGTAATGCTAGAGGAAACACTGGTTGCGCTGGCATCAACAAAAGTCACCGAGCTCAACTGGTAATCCAGTGCGTATTTTTCCCCGAAACCGATGCTGCCATCTTTATCGGTGTCATCGTCGCTGTCGCCGGCGGTGCGACACACGGCGGTATCACAGGTCACCATGGCGACACTGTCTGCCGGGTTTTTCAGTACCAGTTTTACCGCGCCGGTGTAATCGGCGAGATCAATGGAATAGCTGCCGTCAGCGCCAGTGGTGGCCGAGCCCAGCAGGGTATTGTCCGCGCCATAGGCCTCGACAAGTGCACCGGCGATGATGCCCTTGGCGGCCGTACCGCCAACGGGAATGGAGCTGCCTGTACCACCGCTACTGGATCCAGAGCTGGAACTGGAGCTGGAGCTACCACCGCTCGAGCTACTGGAACTGGAGCTTGAACTGCTTGAGCTCGAACTGCTTGAGCTCGAGCTACTGGAGCCTCCGTTGTCTGAAGAACTGCCACCGCCGCCGCAGGCTGTGAGTGCAGTGACCGCAATGGCCAGTGCGAGTTGTTTATACATGCTTTCCCCTTCACTCCTGCTGGAGTGCTTCCTTGTCGATAACCGTTTGAAAAACTCGGGACACCACCCATTGACTGGATCATTCTGTGCCCACCTCTCCTTTTCGGGCTGCCCCCAAGCAGTCGCCCAAAAACTGTGACGCGTATCTCACTTCGTCACAGGCGGAAAATGATGCCGGTGGATGTTTGGCGCCTCAATAGCCCCTTTTAATCATTTTTGTGGCCCTCATTGATTGCCCTGCGAGCAAAGTGGTGACATTCCACCCAGAAGTGTCATTGCATGAGTAAAAGGGGCTAACGACGACGCTCTCTTGCCGTAGGAGAAAACGCTGCCCTGTGTCATCATCCGCGCGCCAAAAAACCGGCCAACCAGAGCAGAAAAGCCCGAGCGGGTGACCACCGGCCAGATCTGTTTCAGGGAAGCCAATCAACGAAAGGAATACACAGAATGAGCAGAAAGCTGATTTCCAGCGGATCGGAGTTTGAGAGCAAGATTGGTTACTCCCGCGCAGTGGTGGATGGCGACTATGTTTTTGTCTCCGGCACCACCGGCTTCAATTACGCTACCAACAGTATCAGCGGCGATGTAGCCGAGCAGGCAGACCAGTGTTTCGCCAATATCGAGCAGGCGTTGAAGGAAGCCGGCAGCAGTATCGAGCGCATTGCGCGGGTTACCTATATCCTGCCGAACCGGGATGACTTCCAGCCTTGCTGGCCGGTATTTCAGAAGTGGCTGGGCGAGGTGCGCCCTGCCGCCACCGTTTTTGAAGCGCGACTGCTGGACGATGCAATGAAGATTGAAATTCAGGTCACCGCGCGGATTTGATCCGGTCACCTGATCCGGTCACCTGCTCCGGTCACCTGAATGGTAAATTACGGAAGGATCGCCTGGTCCTTCCGCATTCACACGGAATTAACGCTCTGACGCCCGCTCGTTTTGCGCCACCGACAGGTAGCCAAAATAGCGGTCGCGAATTTCCCGCACATAGTTCACAGGCTCACGCCCCCGCACGTAACCAAAGCGGGCTTTTTTATAGTGCTCTGGCTGTGACAGCAGCAACATGGCCTCTTCCACATTGCCGAACCAGCGGTTCGGGTCTTTCCCCAACCTTTCCGCGAGCACCCGCGCATCCCGCACGTGCCCGTGGCCCGCGTTATACGCGGCGAGGGTGAAATAAATTTTCTGGTCAAATGGCAGGGCTCTCGGGAAGCGCTCTTCCAGCCAGCCGAGATAGGAGATACCCGCGCGAATTCCGTTTTCCGGCTGATATAAATCGGAAATGCCCAATTGCTGACCGGTACGCGGCATCACCTGCATCAGGCCACGGGCACCGGCAAAGGAGCGCGCCTTGGGATTGAAGCGGCTCTCCTGATACATCTGCGACACCACCATGCGCCAGTCCCTGTCTGCGGGTACCGCGTGCTTGCGCACCAGTGGATCGTAGGGAGACAGTTCCGAGGTATCCCGCAGCCGCTCCCGGTGCTTACCGCGGATGCGCTTCTCTTCCCTGAAGTATTTGTTGTAGGTGACATTGAAAAACAGGCCGCGGTAATACTGATTGAGGAAGCCGTTCAGCTTGTCGAGCAACTGCGGCTGATCCCCGCGTACCGCCCAGGCGATATCCTGTTCGCCAGAAAGATTGCCCACCACCATAAAATCGTCGCGGTAGGTCTGCTCGATCTGCACCAGGTGGGAGTCCGCCACGGTGTAGTCATAGCGCCCTTCGGCCACCGCATCAATCAGCTGCTCGGTGGTTGCCCCCTGCACCGCGCGAATATCCAGCGTCGCGTCCCCGCTCACGGAGGCCTGCAGCAGCTGCAGGCTGGAGTAATAACTGCTCAGCGGGTTCACCGCCACCGACTGCCCCTGTAAACGCTCAGCCACGGGTACCGCCATATCCAGCTGCGCACTGCTGTCCACCGCGGCAATCAACTGTTCGGTCACCTGCATATAGGGACGGGTAAACACCAGGCCCTGCTGTTGGCGCGCCTCGGTGATGGTCAGTGACGCGGCGATAACATCGCCCATTCCCTCAGCCAGTGCATCCGCAAGATCCACCTCGGGGCCGGGCACCACCATACTGAGGCGCAGGCCGTTATCCTTGGCAAAGCGTTTCAGTAAATCGTAGTCAAACCCCATCAGCTCACCGCGCCACATAAAGTAGGACGCAGGATGGTTGCGGGTCAGCACCCGCAGGGTTTTGGTCTGTTTGATCTGCTCCCAGTCACGCAGGGCGCTGGCGCGGCGCTGGGCCGCAATCAGATGCTCCTCGGTAAAATATTCATTCAGCGCCTGCTCCAGTTGCGCACTGTTTCTGCGCACGGCCCAGGCGATGGCGCGGCGGCTATCCCGCAGGTTTTCCGCCTGCAGCGTCGGGTAATCCGCAAGCATGACCTCGGCGAGATTGCTGTCGATCACGGTACCGTCGTATTCACCTTCGGCTACGCCATCGAGCAGTTCATCCTGGGTGACGGGTCCTTCCAGTACCCGGGGAATCAGTACCCGCTCTTCGCTGGATTGTTGCGCGAGAGTGGCAACAAAGGCACTGCCGTTGCGCAGTGCGACTTCCAGCTCCGCCGTCTGTTGCTGACGGTCGCGACGGGTAATCAGCTGCTCCTGCACGTACTCCAGGGGCCGGGTGAAGGCGACCTGTCTGGCGCGCTCCGGGGTGCGGGAAAAGTTGACCGCAATCAGGTCACCGCGCCCGTCGATAAGGGCGGGAATCAGTTGTGCAAAGTCTTCCACATAGATCCATTGCGGCTCGAGCCCGCGCTGGCGGGCGAACTTTTCCGCAAGTTCACGCCACTCGCCGGTGGGCAGCCCGTCACGCGGCAGCGACTCCTCCTCCAGGCCCTGGGGAGCCAGCAGCCGCAAGGTGCCCCGTGCGGTAATCGCTTCGAGGTCGCCGCGCTCGATATAGTTGTCGAATGTTGGCGGCAGCACTTCCTCTTCGACCTCGTCCACCACCAGTGGCTCCAGGTCGGCTTCCGGCGCCTGTGCCCGGGCGGGGACATCGCGGTCCGCGCCACAGGCAGCAAGCAACAGAATGACCAGCAGACTGCAGGCCCAGCGCACTGCATCCACCCCTATTAACTGCCGACGTCCCCTATCAGGCTTAATTGCCATCTCCCGCATACCTCTAAATTCTGCTGAGTAATTCACTTCCGCATGGGGAATAAATGTCTCACAAACTGTGACACATTTCGATTCCGCTCACTTATTGAACAATCCGCAGGGCGCTGGTCCTATCACCGGCCATCAAGTGGCGCTATGGCCGGGTTCAGGATTGCGAGAACCTGAATCGGCCTGTTCAGGTCGCGCAAGCTCCTGAGAAAACTGCAAACGACATATGCGATAAAACCATGAAAATAATTCGACATCTCACGATCGCCGCTCTGCTCAGCGCCTGTGCATCTCCAGGCTTGAGCGCGGCAACCCTTCTGGACGAAGACTTCCAGGATGGAAATATCGCCGGCTGGAATACGACCGGCACTGTCTATGCAAACGCCTATTACGGAAACTATTCCATCGGTTTACGTGGCGGCACCGCCAGTGCGACCTATACCCTGTCCACATCCGGATATGTAAACGTCAATATTTCCCTGGACATCTCCGCGCACTCCCTTGAGTACGGTGAAAGCTGTATCGCGGAAGTATCGAATAATGGCGGCAGTTCCTGGGTAAACGCGCTCACCCTGTCCAACGGGCAGGATAACAGCGCCCTTTACACCGCAAGCAGTGTGGCCATTGATGCGGACAACAAGTCCCAGTTGATGATTCGCTATCGCAATGGCGGCAACGACTACTACGATTACTGTTACGGCGACAACATTCTCGTCACCGGTGACGTGGATAGCGGCGGGGGCAGCAGTAGTGGCGGCGGAAGTAACGACGATTACTACGATGAATTGAGCGGTTCAGGAAATGTTTCCCGCAGCCTGCTGACTTACAACACGCTGATGAACGGAAGCGACCCGGGCAGCCGGGTGAATCTTTCCGCTTACGCGGTGCCACAGAATGCGGCTCACCCGCTGAATGCTTTTGCCGGAACCCTGACGCTCAGTGGCGAAGCCTCAGGGGGAAGTTTCTCGGAGGTCAAGGATACTTACAACTACACCGGTAGTGGCGATAACACCCGCAAACACCTGCCGGAATTTTCTTTCCAGTTTGTCCAGACCGGCAGCCATATATTCCCGCTACAACGCGGCTCCATCGGCAGCGCGCACCCCAACTGGGAATACGTGTTGACCCCTGGACGTGTATGGCAGGAAAACAGCGACAGCGGCTACACCCGCGCAGCAATACCTTTTGCCCTGCAGCAGCGCAACGCCAATTGCATGCACAACGGCGTGATGACTTTCCTGTTCAAAGAGGATGGCTCGACATCCAAGGTGGCGTATCAGATCAGCAGCGAGACCTGCCTGTACTTCAAGGCTGACTGGTGGGGACTGCTCGACGCCAGCTACACCCCGGAAACCATCGCCAATCAGAGCCAGCTGATCCAGGACTACCAGGCCGAGATCGCCGGGCGCATGCCGACCAAACCACTGTCCGCACTCAGCACGGACTATCCGGGTACTGACCCTTCCGCCTTCGAAGCACCGAACAGTACCGATGCCAGCCATGTTTCCACCGCTGGATTTATCTACGGTGGTGTCCACTACCGCGGCGATTGTGTTACCCGCTATGGCAACTACCCCTACTGCGACTCCATGGTGGTACCGTCTTACTCTTCCGCCAAATCGTTTTTTGGCGGCGTGGCGATGATGCGACTGGAAAAGCTGTACCCGGGCGTGCGCAACACCTCTGTGGCAAGCCACGTTCCCGCATGTAACAGCAACGGCAATTGGTCTGATGTGACACTGAACAATCTTCTCGATATGGCGACGGGTAATTACGGCAATGCTACCTATATGGAAGATGAAGGCGCCTCCCATACCGACAACCTGTTCCTGACCGACAGCCACAGCAGCAAGATCAGTTACAGCTGTACGCAGTATTCACGCAAGACAACACCAGGCAGCCAGTGGGTGTACCACACCTCGGACACCTACATCGCCGGCACTCATATGAACGATTATCTGAAGGATCAGCAGGGCAGCAACGCCGATATCTTCGATGACACTATTGTCGCCGACCTGTGGCAGCCGATTGGCGTCAGTCCTACCGGCCAGTACACCCGCCGCACTTACGATTCTGTTGAGCAACCATTCGCTGGCTGGGGCCTGATGTGGCTGCCGGACGATGTGGCAAAAATCGCGAGTTTTGTAGGTATCGACGGTGGCGAGATCAACGGGCAGGAAATGCTCGACAGCAATCAGCTCGATGCCGCCCTGCAGCGCAACAGCGGCGATACAGGCACGGTACCGCTCGCCGACTACCGCTACAACAACGGCTTCTGGGCACACAATGTGGCCGGTAATTTAAATGGCTGCAGTGGCCCACAGTGGATTCCTTTCCTGTCCGGCTACGGCGGCATTACTGTGGTTCTGTTGCCGAACGACAGTGTTTATTACTACTTTAGCGACAACGACACTTACTACTGGCTGGAAGCGGTTCAGGAAGCACACCAGATCCAGAGCGCCTGCCAGTAACCGTTTGACTCCTGCGCAATCGCGCTTCGGCGGACCCGACTGCGGGTCCGCCTTTTTTCTGCCTGATGATTTATTTCACGACAGTTCACCACTGGCACTACAACCCCAAGAGAGCTGGCCCTACAGATTTAACTGCAGAAAGCCCATGTTATGTCCATGCCACTGTACGCGCGTCGCGCCCATGCAGCGGCAGTCCCAGCTCATAAAAATAATCAAGGTGTGAATATGAAATCGAGTGACCAGCGATCGCGGGCAGGACTCGCGACGGCCATTCTGCTATTGAGTGCGGCGGGCTCAGCCAGCGCTCAGGCGGAAACTATATATTCCGACAGTTTCAGCAGCGGCAATATCAGCGACTGGAGCGCAACCGGTACTGTGGATGCGCATAATGGCACCTTGCGCTTGCGCGGTGGATCCAGTGCAACCCACACGTTATCGACCGCCGGTTATTCCGCGGTTTCTGTATCGCTGACCATGTCCGCGGGCTCACTGGAGAACAATGAATTCTGCTACGGGGAAATTTCCACCGATGGCGGCAGCAGTTGGATCACCGCGGTCACCGTCGCCAATGGTGACGACAATGGCACCCAGTTCAATAGCAGCAGCTCACCGACCGGGATCGACAACAATACCGACGTGCAACTCCGCTTCCGCGGAACCGGCTCCACCACAGGTGATTACTGCTACGGTCACCAGGCTCTGGTCACCGGCACCGGCGGCGCGCCCACCGATCCCGATATCAGCGCGCCGGCAAGTGTCAGCTTTTCAAATGTTGCCCCGGGCAATACCAGCTCCCAGGTAATTACCGTATCCAACCAGGGTTCTGCCCCACTGGTGATCAGCAACACCAGCTCACCCACCGCGCCATTCAGTATTACCAGCAATAATTGCGGCACCGTTGCCGCAGGCAGCAGCTGTGCAATTTCAGCGACATTTTCGCCGTCCAGCGAAGGCAGCTTTGGCAGTGCCATTACCCTGACCTCCAACGACCCGGATGAATCCAGCCTCACCATCAACCTGAGCGGCTCTTCCAGTGAGGGCGGTGGCAGTGTGGAAGATTTTGACCCGCTCACCGGCAGCGGAAATGTTTCCCGCTCCGCACTTACCATGACCACTCTGATCAACGGCAGCGATCCCGGCAGCCTGGTGAATTTTTCCCACTATGCACTGCCAGCCGACGCAGCCATGCCCACCAATCAGTTTGAAGGTTCTCTGGAGCTGTTCGGCGAAGCCAGCGGCGGTGCCTTTGATGAGCACAAGGATACCTTCCGCTACACCGGATCCCAGGATGCAACACGTAAACACCTGCCGGAATTCGATTTTGAATTTGTGCAGACGGGCAGTCATATCGTACCCAGGCAGCGGGGCTCCATTCCCAGCAGCCACCCGGAATGGGAATATGTACTGACACCGGGACGGGTGTGGAATGAAAACGGCGATGCGGGCTACAGCCGGGTTGCCCTGCCCTTTGCCCTGCAACAGAAAAACGCCAACTGCATGCACAATGGGGTGATGAGCTTCCTGTTCAAGGACGACGGCTCCGTTTCCGATGTGGCCTATCAGATCGCCAGTGAAACCTGCCTGTATTATCAGTTTGATATGTGGGGGCAGCTCTCCGCCAGCTACACGCCACAGTCCGTCGGCAACAGCGCGGCTCTGGTCAGTGACTACCAGGCGGAAGTTGCAGCGCGTATGCCAAGCAAGCCGCTAAGCGCACTGGCACAGGACTACCCGGGCACGGATTACACCGCCTTCGCCACCCCCAACGGCAAGGACCCGCTGGCAATTTCCCTGGTGGGCTTAGTGATCGACGGCACCCACTATGTCGGTGGCTGCAGCACTCGCCAGGGTACTTACCCATACTGTGAATCCCTGGTGGTTCCGTCCTACTCCAGCGCCAAGTCGGTATTTGCCGGTGGCGCGCTGATGCGACTGGAACAGAAATATCCGGGCACCTTCAACCAGTCCATCGGCAGCTATATCAGCGAATGCAATACCAACGGCAACTGGAATGACGTGACCTTTGGCAATGCACTGGATATGGGTACCGGCAACTATAAACTCGCCAGCTATATGAGCGACGAAGGCGCCAGCCATACCAACGACCTGTTCCTGCCGGAAGACCACGCCAGCAAAATCAATTACAGCTGTACCGAGTACCCACGCAAGGCGACTCCGGGTACCAAGTGGGTATATCACACCTCGGACACCTACATTCTGGGTACCGCGATGAACGCCTACCTACAGGGTATTGAGGGCAGCAGCAGCGATATCTTCACCGATATTCTCCTCGACGAAGTATTGGCGCCGCTGGGGGTCAGCCCCACCGCAGAATTTACCCGTCGCACCTATGACAGCGTGCAACAGCCTTTCGCCGGCTGGGGGCTGATGTGGTTACGGGATGATGTGGCGAAAATCGGCGCGTTCCTGGCGGACGATAACCAGTCCATACTGCACCAGGGGCAGCTGGATGCGGCCCTGCAGCGGGATAGCAGTGACCGCGGTCTGGAACCGCTCACCGACTACAAATACAACAACGGCTTCTGGGCCCACGAAGTCAGCAGCGATATGAGCGGATGCAGCAATCCTCTTTGGCTGCCGTTTATGTCGGGCTATGGCGGTATTTCTGTGCTGATCCTGCCCAACAACTCGGTCTATTACTATTTTGGTGATGACGACGAGTATCTGTGGATGGATGCGGCACAGGAAGCGCACGCTATCCGCAGCCTCTGCCAGTAATTCACCACCGGCAGACAGAAATGAAAAAGGGGCGCTGGCTTTCCACCAGCGCCCCTTTTTTATGGATGTTTCCGTGTATCCCCTACTCCGCCTCCCGGATTGGCTTGCGTAATTCTACCGCTTCGACCACTTTCGCCTTCTTGCTGCGCATGCGGATATTGAGCATTTCCACCGCCACCGAGAACGCCATGGCAAAGTAGATGTAGCCTTTGGGTACGTGTACCTCAAAGCCTTCGATAATCAGGGTGACCCCTACAAGAATCAGGAACGACAGCGCCAGCATCTTGATGGTGGGATGGCGGTCGACAAAATCGCCAATAGGCTTGGCCGCCAGCAGCATCACCGCCACTGCAAGAATGATGGCAATCGCCATAATGGAGATATGGTCCACCAGCCCCACCGCGGTAATAACCGAGTCCAGTGAGAATACAATATCCAGAATCGCAATCTGCGCCAGTACCATGCCGTAGGTGGCGGTCTTGGTCGAGGTGGCCTCGCCATCGACGCCTTCCAGGCTGTTGTGAATTTCGTGGGTGGCCTTGAACAGCAGGAACAGGCCACCGCCAATCAAAATCACATCCCGTCCGGAGATTTCCTCCCCAAACACGGTAAACCAGGGCTCAGTCAGTCCCATGATCCAGGCGATGGAGAACAGCAGCCCCAGGCGGGTGATCATCGCCAGGGCCAGACCGATAAAACGCGCGGACTCCCGCTGTTTTTCCGGCAAGCGGCCTACGAGGATGGAAATAAAGATGATGTTGTCGATGCCCAGCACGATTTCCAGCGCGGCCAGGGTGGCCAGGGCAATCCATGCTTCGGGACTGGCAATCCATTCGAACATGCGGCGGTTCCTGTCAATTTATTGTCATAGTGATCGGTCGCGCTCCGTTGAGCACAACTCGCAACGGTGCGGAAGGTAAACGGGAGGAGTTTACGGGGTTTCGTCCAGCCACGCCAAGGCGGGTGCCTTGTCTTCAAAATAACGGGCTTCGCCTCCGATAAACCAGGTACCGATTTTGGCCGCGGTTTCCTGCCAGGCCCTGTTGCCCACCATGGCCACCTTGTTGAACTGCCGACCGTGCTTTACACCCAGCTTGAGGTCATCCCAGGCGGCTCGGATTTCCCAACCTTCCAGTTCGCGCATGTCCATCAGTACATCAATCTTGGGATGTTCCATCCCCGCAATTGCGGACTCGAGCATGGGCACCAGGGTTTCGTAGTCTTCGTGCTCCAGCTTGCCGCGCGCGTGCAAGGTCAAAAGTACCCGCTGATTTCCGGTGCGTTCGATACTGACAGAAAAGCCGTGGTGATAATCGCTCATGAGCACATCTCCCTATAGGCCGTTTACTAGTGCCAATAACGAGGTATAGCCTCGAGCAGCCGGCGAAACAAAAGGATCAATTTGTCAGTAGTGGGACCCCATACAAAAAAAGGGCCGCAAAAGCGGCCCAACGGAGTCGTTCGTTTTCAATAACTCGGCAATCCCTCAGCTGATATCGATCCAGGTGGACTTAAGCTCGCAGTACTTGTCCAGCGCATGCAGGGACTTATCGCGGCCGTTACCGGATTGTTTAAAGCCGCCGAACGGCACGGTGATATCGCCACCAAAATAGTTATTCACCCACACAGATCCGGCACGGATATCGCGAGCCATACGGTGGGCGCGGCTGATGTCTTTGGTCCAGACGCCGGAAGCGAGGCCGTAGATGGAGTCGTTGGCGATTTTCAGCGCTTCCTCTTCGGTCTCGAACTCGATGATGGACAGCACCGGACCGAAGATTTCCTCGCGGGCAATGGTCATGTCGCCACTTACGCCGCGGAAAATGGTGGGCTCGTAGTAGTGGCCACCCTCTACCGCTTGCGCGGGCTTGCCGCCGCACACCAGGCTGGCGCCCTGCTCCAGGCCCTTGGCCACGTAGAACTCGACGGTGTCGAATTGGCTCTGGTCGATCAGTGCACCCATCACCGAGTTCGGATCCTGCGGATGACCCGGCTTGAAGCGCTCGGAGGCCTTTTTCACCTTTTCGATAAAGGTATCGGCGATGCCTTTTTCCACCAGCAGACGGGTGCCCGCGGTACAGGTTTCACCCTGGTTGTAGAACACTGCCAGCGCCGCCGCTTCCGCCGCCTTGTCCAGATCCGCATCGGCAAAAACAATGTTAGGGCTCTTGCCGCCCAGCTCGAGGAAGGTGCGCTTGAGGTTGGACTGGCCGGAGTATTCGGTCAGCGTCTTGCCCACCTCGGTGGAACCGGTGAAGGTCAGGCCGTCGATATCCATGTGCAGGCCGAGGGCCTTGCCGAGGCTGCTGCCCGGTCCCGGCAGTACGTTCAGTACGCCATCCGGCAGGCCTGCTTCTTTTGCCAGGCCGGCCAGTTTGATGGCGGTGAGCGGGGTGTTGGAAGCGGGCTTCAGAATCACGCTGTTACCGGTGGCCAGTGCCGGGCCCAGTTTCCACGCGGTAGTGGAGAGAGGGAAGTTCCAAGGCACAATCGCCGCGACCACCCCCAGGGGCATACGGGTAATCAGGCCTATCTCCGTGGGGCCTGTGGGGGCGATCTCGTCGTAGATCTTGTCGATGGCCTCGGCATTCCAGCGGATGGTAGTCACCGCGCTGGGCACATCCACATTCATGGTATCGCTGATGGGCTTGCCCGCATCGAGGCTTTCCAGCAGGGCGATTTCCTCGCGGTTGGCTTCGATCAGCTCGGCAAAACGCACCAGGATCTTCTTGCGATCCATAGGCGGCATATGGGACCAGACACCGGATTCAAAAGTGTCGCGAGCAATCTTGACCGCCACCTCGGCATCTTCCGGACCACAGTTGGCGACCTGCGCCAGCTCGCGGCCGTCCGCCGGGCTGGTACAGGGGCGGGTCTGGCCACTGCGGGCATCCACATATTCGCCGTTGATAAAGGCGCGCCCCTCGATGGTGAGAGTGTCGGCCATGGCGAGCCACTCCTGCAGGGATTGCGGGGTGGATTGCGGTTTCTGCTGATCGGTCATGGACACCTCGGTCTTCAATATGAAAGTTGGCAGCCAGTAAAACTGAAGGATTGTTCAGTTTATACCTAAAATGTGATCACAAATCAAAGGGCGCAGTGTAACAGGGTCAAATGGCTCAGGTTAAATCGCTTCGAAGGTACCGGTTTGCAGGTTCTTGCGCGCACCGGGGATGGGGAACACCCGGTTGTGGAAGGCGATATAGAAGCCGGGTTGCATCAGGCGCGCGGTGAGCAGGGCTTCGGTGACATTCTGGCGGGCATCGGAATCGATAAAGCCCATGGGGCGCATGGCACCGGTGAACACCACAGGGACAGCGGGGGTCCCCATTTTTTCGTAGCAGTATTCCGCAGTGATCGACATGGTGTCGGTACCGTGCAGGATAACGATGGGGTCGCCCTGCTGTGCGGTGCTGGCGATAGCGGCGCAGATCTGGTCGCGATCGCTGTTGTCCATCTCCAGGGAGTCCTTGTTGAGGATGCTCTCCAGTTCCAGATGGGTATAGGGCAGACGCAGGCTGCTGATCAGGCCCTCGCGAATGATGGACGCGCGGTTCTTGAGAGTGCCCTCGGATTCACAATAACTCTTTTCAATGGTGCCACCGGTGGTGAGGATGCGGATGGTGGTCTTGTGGTTGAGATCTGTCATCGTTTTTCCCGCTGAATGAGTACAAATGTGCGCATATTAGTGGGCACGGGAGAACGAGACAATTGTAGCGTTAGGGACAGTCACCCGCAGCCGCACGCTGCGGGCTTACAACAACAAAGTTGGCGGCTCAGACTTCTTCGATCCGATAGGAGTGCACAATCTCCACCCCGGCCTTGCCCAGCATGATGGACGCGGAGCAGTACTTCTCTGCCGACAGCTCCACCGCGCGCGCCACCTGGGACTCCTTGATATTGCGCCCGCGCACCACGAACTCCATCTCGATCTTCTCGAACGGCGCCGGTACCGCGTCCGGGCGGTGGCCCTTCAGTTCCACATGGCAGCTGGCCACGTCCTGACGGGTCTTCTGCAGGATACCCACCACATCGTAGGAGGCGCAGCCACCGACACCCAGCAGTATCATTTCCATGGGGCGAATGCCGTTATTCTTCTGGCCGCCTTCCATCACAACCGAATTGCCACTGCCCGACTCACCGATAAAGGTGACACCATTCACCCAGGTCACCTGACCCTGCATTACGCCCGCCATGGAACTCTCTCCTTCAGATTGGATGGGGGCCGGGAGCTTATCACAACAGTCGCCGGAATCCGCAGCGTGTCGAGACCCCAGTGACCCGGGAGACATTATCCCCTGGCGGCAGGCTCTGCAGAGTAAGCCTTCACTAACGACGGTTGTCACCGCTGCCGACAACCGCTATAAACAACACCCTGCCCCTAAGCTGGGCAAAAAGTGGCCCAGATCACATTGCGGAGCATTAACCTGAGATGCCCCCTGTTGGCATCGGGGTTTTAGCGGGATAATCATCCACTTACCCGGGATCAGGCACAAAAATTTCAAGAAAAGGAGTAGATCCGTGACGGTCGCTACCGAAGACACTCTGACTACTGGCAACATCGAAGACTTTCTCGCCCACTGCCATCGCCGCCGCTACCCGGCCAAGAGCACCATCATCTACGCTGGCGACCGCTGTGAGTCCCTGTACTTCATCATGCGCGGTTCCGTCACCGTACTGATCGAGGACGACGAGGGCCGCGAAATGATCGTGGCCTACCTGAACGACGGCGATTTCTTCGGTGAGATGGGCCTGTTCGACCAGGACACCCGCAGTGCCTGGGTGCGCACCAAGACCGAGTGTGAAGTTGCGGAAATCTCCTACACCAAGTTCCAGGAGCTGACCCGTCAGCACCCGGAATTCCTGTTCAACCTGGCCACCCAGATGGCAGGCCGCCTGCGCAACACCACCCGCAAGGTGGGTGACCTTGCGTTCCTCGACGTGACCGGTCGTGTGGCCCGTACCCTGCTGGACCTGTGTAACGAGCCGGATGCGATGACCCACCCGGAAGGTATGCAGATCAAGATTACCCGCCAGGAAATTGGCCGCATTGTCGGCTGCTCCCGCGAAATGGTGGGCCGGGTACTGAAGACCCTGGAAGAACAGGGCCTGGTATCGGTAAAAGGTAAAACCATGGTGGTCTACGGGACCCGCTGATCCACCTTCGGTATGGGCCCCAGGCGCCGGGGCCCAATGCCAGCAACGCACCCCTCCCACGCGTCGCCCCGCCCACAATCATACGACCGTCCGTTCATCCCTACAGGTTGGCAAGCGGCAACTCTACCCCCTTCCGTCGCCATTCAGGCCATCCCAACCCCACAAAGCCCAACTTTTCAGAAAATTTTTCCGGCAGCTACCGCAACGTGCGCAGGAAAGGACCCGCGACATTACTATTCGGTAAGTCGCAGGGGTCATGCACCCCGGGGAGCCAGGAATGGGAAACAGTCACAACTCTGCCCACCTCGCAGCATTTACGCTGTTAATTTCGACCATATTGGTCTTGCTGGTAACAGCCTGCGACAGAGGCGCGGTGGAACGGAATCAGCCACCCCGCGAGACCCCAGTCAACGCCAGCGCCACAGCGGCGCAGGCAATTCCCCCATATATCGAAACCGGTGACCTGGCGGCAATTCGCGACCGCGGCGTTATCCGCTTCGTCAATCTCGGCGGGTCCGAACTCGACCGGCTACCTAGGGACAGCATCGTCACGCTGAAACACATCACCCTGGCGAACAAGCTAGCGGAAAAACTGAAGCTTGAAACCGTATGGATTGTGGCGCGTACCCCGCAGGAAGCCATCGAGATGGTGCAGGCGGGGAAAGCGGACATTGCAGCCTACTCGCTGACCGACACCGAAGCCCGTCGCGAGCTCGTCGATTTTACGGTACCGCTGCTGCAGACCCGGCAGAAGCTGGTGACCAGTCTGGACGGTCCGGACATCCGTGATCCAGAACAACTACGCGACGCCGAGTTAATCGCGCAAACAGGCTCCGTCTACATACAGACCGCCGAGCGCCTGATTGCACAGAATCCGGATGCCAACCTTTCGATAAAGCAGGCCGTAGTCTACGAGGACCGGGATGCCCTGGTCGACCTGCTCAAAGAAAAGAGAAATCGCGTGGCCATCCTCGATGACTATATCGCGGATAACATGCTCAGCTACCGCAAGGATATTCGAGTGGGCGCGGCGGTTTCGGAGAGAGAGAATATTGCCTGGGCGGTACGCAAAGGTTCAAAAAAGCTGCTCACCAGGGTTAACAACTATCTAACCGGCAACCTGGTCAAAGCGCCGGGCGAACGCATTAGCGACTGGAAAGCAATCAAACAGTCCGGCGTTATCCGCTTCCTCACCTACAACCGCCCATCCGTTTACTACCTGTGGAAAGGCGTGCTTATGGGCTTTGACTACGACCTCGCGAAAGCCTTTGCAGAAAAGCACGACCTGCAGCTGCAAGTGATTGTGGTGCCCTACGATGAAACCCTGATTGACTGGCTGAAAGCCGGGAAAGGCGATTTCGCCGGTGCCGTAAAAAATATCACCCAGGAACGCATCGACCAGGGGATTGCCTTCACACGCTCCTATCGTGAAACCCCGGAGCAGGTTGTCAGCAACCGGAACAAACCGGAGATCAAACAGATTCAGGATCTTGCCGGACGCACCCTGACGGTCAGGGCCAACTCTCCCTTTACCACCACCGCGCGCACACTGAAACGCAGCGGTATTGATGTTGCCGTAGAAGTCGCCCCGGCGGATATTTCTATCGCCGAACTTATCGACCGAATCGCGGAGGGCGAACTGGATGCCACCATCGTGGATAACGATGATGTGATGATGGCAGCCTCCCTGCACCCCGAGTTGTCCCCCGGCACCCTGGTCAGTGACCCGCGTCCACAGGGGTGGATGGTCATGCCGCAAAACAAACAGCTGCTGAAAAAGCTCGATATCTTTCTCGCCAAGTATCGCAAGAGCGAGGCCTACCCGAAAAAAATCGCGGCTTATTTCGAGCCGAACAAGCGCTTTACCCAGCACGTCGCTGCGCGTGTTATTCCAGGGAAAGACCTCTCCCCCTACGACACCCTGGTAAAACACTCATCGCTGGAATACGGCTTCGACTGGCGCCTGGTGGTGGCGCAGATGTGGCAGGAAAGTAACTTCAACCCGAAAGCTGTATCTCCGGTGGGTGCCCAGGGGCTGTTACAGGTAATGCCCGCCACTGCGGAAGATATGGGCTTCCCGCCTCCGCTGTTCGAGCCGGACCGCAATATTCAGGCGGGACTCAAATACCTCAACTGGGTACGCGACCGGTTTGAACCCACACTGCCGGCGGTGGAAAGACTCTGGTTTATTCTCGCCTCCTACAATGCCGGTTACGGGCATTTACTGGATGCGCGCCGACTGGCCCGGGAGCTCGGTCTCAACCCGGATGTCTGGTTCGGCAATGTGGAGCAGGCCATGCTCAAACTGTCCGAACCCCAATACTTCACCAAAGCCCGCTACGGCTATGTCCGCGGTGCGGAGCCAGTCCAATACGTACGCAAGATCAGCCACCTGTATCACGCCTACACCAACGTCGCCAGCGGCGATATTGACCTCAACCAGGTGCAACACCGCCTCTCACCAACCCATCAGGTGCCGCCCCATCCGGTATCCCAGTAACCATCAGGGCACTGGACGACCGACCAGCATTTTATACTGGCGAAAGCACCAAAATGACGCACAATACGAACAAATATCGGCCTAAAGAACCAAAATAAAGCAATACTGCAAAATTAAACACTGCTGAGCGCGCACATTTAGCAAATTATTCTCCCCGGCACTGGTACGTTGGTTACAGCCAACTCAACACATAAATAAATAGTCTTAGGGAGATCCAATGAGGGACAACAACAACTACCTCTCACTCAAAAAATCCCACCTGGCCCTGGCCATCTCGTGCGCGGCGATGCCGTTGCCGCAGTTCGCCACGGCACAGAATACGGAAAGCGAAAGCAAACCCGCTTTCGAAGAAGTTGTGGTGACCGGCTCGCGGCGCGAAGAAAATGTGATGGATATTCCCATCAATATTTCGGCGGTGGGCGGAGAGAAGATTGAAGACCTGCGCCTCACCAGCATCGCCAAAATTGCTTACTACACCCCGGGGCTGACGGTAGTGGACCGCGGCCCGCGGGACGAAGTACCGGATATGATGGTACGCGGACTCAACACCGGTGGCCTGGGCCCGGGCTTCAGCAGCAGCACCGTGGCCATGTACCTGGGGGATATCCCCCTGCAGGTGGACCTGAAGCCCGTTGACCTCGAGCGGGTGGAGGTACTTATCGGCCCTCAGGGCACCCTTTACGGACAGGGCACCATGGGCGGCGCCATCCGCTATATCCCGGCGAAAGCGGATCCATCGGGCTACAGTGCCAGTTTCCGCGGTAGTGCAAGCAGCACAAATGAAAGCTCCGGCATCGGTCAGGAGTACGGCGCCACTTTGAATTTCGCCCTGACCGATACCCTGGCCATTCGGGTAAACGCCGACAGCGTACAGGACCCCGGCTTTATCGATTACAACTATGTGGTGCGTGAATCCGGTGTCTCCAACCCGGATCCGGATTTCAATGATCCCGACGATGTCGCCGCGAACCTGCGCAAAGTCAAAGATGCCAACGGTGAAGACACCAAGTCCGGCCGTATCAATGTGCGCTGGCTAGCAAACGACTGGCTGGAAGCCAACCTGTGGCACTACTACCAGGATACCAAGGCAGAGGGTCGCCAACTGGCCAACCAGCTCTCATTTGGTACCGGACCCTACGAATCCGGCATGCGCTATGAAGAGCCCAATCACTACACCAATAAACTCACCAGTATCGAGCTGATCGGTGACCTCGGTTTTGCCCAGGCCACCATGGTTTACGGCCAATCCGAATATGAGGAGCTGGGCCAGCGCGATCAGACCGACCTGCTGCTCGATCTGGACTACGGTTACGATTCCTTCCCGTCGTTCTCGGCCTATACACGCGAACAAGTAAAAGACAAAGCCGACACCTTTGAACTGCGCATGTCTTCACAGCATGAAGGTCCTTTCAAATGGGTCGCCGGTTACTTCCAGAACGAGTATGTCTCCGACGCGATCAGTGAAGAGTTTACCCCCTTCTTTGACCAGTTCGCTGTGGATAACTGGGATGCCGTGCAGCTTCGCCCAGACAGCCTGGAATACATTCAGCTTACGGATATCGACGAAAAAGAATCCGCCTTTTACGGTGAACTGACCTATAGCCTGAGCGACACACTCGCGGTCACCGGCGGTTACCGTCGTTACAGTTTTGAAACCGATATTACCGGCGGATTCGGACTGCCTCTGTACGATACCGTGTTCCTCGGAGCGCCTCAGGACGCCATCAACGTAGACCTGGGTACCAATCAGGGGGAAGACGAGGGAGATCTGTTCAAGTTCAACCTGGCGTGGGATGCGACCGATTCCGGCATGGTGTATTTCACTTACTCCCAGGGCTACCGCAACGGCGGCGTCAACTCCGTACCGGAATGTACCCCGGAGCAAATCGCCAGCGATAATCAGCAGCTGTGCGCACTGCCGGAAGAAGTACTGATTGACCCGGACAAAATCGACAACTACGAAATCGGCTACAAAGGCCTGGTCGGCGAGCGCCTGAATATCAGCACCGCGCTGTACTACATCGACTGGAGCGACCTGCAGGTTGCCACCACCACCACCAATGGCTCTCTGCCCATTACCGGCAACGGCAGCGCCGCCATCAGCCAGGGCTTTGAGCTCCAGGGAAGCTGGCTGATCAGTGACAGTCTGGATCTGGCTTTCACCTACGCGTACACCGACGCCGAGCTCACCGAGGATGCCCCGGGTCTGGTCGGCCCCTACGATGTCTATGCGGGCGCCCGCCTGCCGGGACACGCCGAACACCAGGGCTCTCTCAACCTGAACTACTCCACCACGGTATTGGGCAACTATGACCTGGCTCTGAACTACGGGCTCGTGTTCGCCAGCGATGTGTACAACATGGTTGGTGGCCCCGAAGACCCGCTGTACATGGTCGAGGAAGATGGCAGCATTACTGCGGGTGACCGCGGCGGCGAAGCCATTCCGGGTTATGCGGTACACCACCTGTCCGCAACCCTGAGCCTAGACAACTGGACCGTGCAGGCATTCGCAGACAACCTGTGGGACAAGTATTACATCACTGGAACCCGCACCAGCCGCCGCAACCTGCAGGACGAAAACAACGGTCCGGGTATCGAGTGGGGCAACGGCTTTACCCAGCGTTCCTACGGCCAGTACGTGGGCACACCGCGCACCATTGGTGCCCGCTTCACCTACAGCTTCTGACACCTGTAGGCTTTCCATCAAGCCGGTCTGGGATACACTGTCCCGGCCGGCTTTTTTATTTGTTGATCCTTACTTTATTGCCATCTATGCAGACTCCCTCCATTGCGCAATTGCACAGTGCTGCAGAGCAGGCCCTCAACCGGGGCGACATGCGCGCACTCCACCACTACTGCCGTCAGATCTTGCAGGGCGACCCGGCGCACAGCGATGCCTGGTTTCTCGCCAGTATCGCAGCGGCAGCGGCGGGCCATCTCTACAAGGCAGTCGAGATGGTCGAACGGGCACTGGCTGGCAGCCCGGATAATCCTGAGTATCTCGCGCAAAAGGCGCGTTACTATGCGCAACTGAATGACTACGACCGGGCACTTCAGGCGGCAGACTTGGCACTCGCGGCAAACCCCGAGAGGCCGTTGATTCTCGATACACTGGGTGTGATATACGCACGATTCGACGAACACCACAAGGCCATCAACCCCCTGCGCCGCGCCGTGTCACTGGCACCGGAAAATCCGCAATTTCAATTTAATCTCGCCTCTACCGAGCAGTTCCTCGGCAATATGGATGCAGCGCGCGCAGCCTATGAAAAAGCCATTGCGCTGCAGCCGGATTTCGCCCGCGCGCGCTGGGCACTGTCGGAACTGGGAAAGAACAACGCGAGTATAGAAAATACCGCCGAATTGAAAAAACGACTACAGCTACCACAACTGAGCGCCGAGGACCGGCTCTACTTGAGCCACGCGCTGGCGCGTGATTGTGAGCGCAGCGGCGACTACGCACAGGCTTTCGAATGTCTGAATACAGCCAAGCATCGCTACCGGGAAAAGATCGGTTATTCCTTTGCCCAGGACGCGGCACTGTTTGACGGGCTGAAATCCGCGTTCTCATCGACTGCGCCGGATAGCGCAACAGGGCTCGGCAACCAATCTCTGTTTATCGTGGGCATGCCCCGCTCCGGCACCACACTGGTAGAGCGTATTCTCGCCAGCCACTCACAAATCGAATCGCTGGGTGAACTTCACGAGTTTCCACTGGCGATCAAGCGACACTCAAACACCGGTTCTTCGCACACACTGGATTTGGACGTCATTGCCGAAGCAATGAATGTGGCCCCCGCAGCTATCGGGCAGGACTACGAAACCCGTTGCCGCGCACGGGGCAGAAGTGCCGCATACCTGATCGACAAGCTGCCAATGAATTTTCTCTATCTCGGGTTTATTCTGCGCAGCCTGCCGAATGCGAAAATCGTGGTACTCGACCGGCATCCACTGGATGTGTGCCTGAGCAATTTTCGCCAGCTGTTTTCTTTCAACTTTCGCTACTACCACTACCACTACAGTCTGGAAGACACCGCGCGCTATATCTGTGCCTACCGGGACCTGATCGATCACTGGCAGACAATTTTCAGAGACAGGATCCACACGGTAAGTTATGAGCAAATTACCGAGAACCCGCGGAGGGAAGCCCACGCATTGATGGACTATCTGGGATTGCCTTGGGAGGAGGCCTGCCTGGAGTTCCACCAGTCCGATGCGGCAGTTTCCACGGCGAGCAGCGTACAGGTACGCCAGCCCATCTACCGCAGTGCGGTGGCACGCTGGCGAAAGTATGAAAAAGAGTTGCAGCCGGCCATCGAAATCTTTGCGAAGGCCGGGTTGATTTAACCCGGCCTCGGGCTACGCACTCTGCAGTGCCGGATCACGGGTCTAGTCCGGGGTGACGTTTTAGTTGAACAGCTCCATCAGGCGACGGCCCGGTTCTTCCTCACGCATAAAGGCTTCACCCACCAGGAAGGTATCCACATTGTGGCCGCGCATGGCCGCCACGTCGTCGGTAGTGTGAATACCGCTTTCGGTGACCACAATGCGATCTTCCGGAATCAGCTCCAGCAGGCCGAAGGTGGTTTCCAACTGCACTTCAAAAGTGTGCAGGTTGCGGTTGTTGATACCGATCAGGCGATTGGGCAGCTTCAGTGCGCGCTCCAGCTCAGCGCGATCGTGCACCTCCACCAGCACATCCAGACCCAGTTCCAATGCCAGATCATTCAGGCCGGTGAGCTGTGCATCATCCAGGCAGGCCGCGATCAGCAGAATGCAGTCGGCGCCGATGGCGCGGGCCTCGTACACCTGATACGGATCGACAATAAAGTCCTTGCGGATTACCGGCAGGCGCACCGCATTGCGGGCCTGCTGCAGGTATTCATCGGCACCCTGGAAAAAGTCCACATCGGTCAGCACAGACAGGCAGGCGGCTCCGCCCTTCTCATAGCTGGTGGCAATTTCTGCGGGAATAAAATCTTCGCGGATCACGCCCTTGCTGGGGGAGGCCTTCTTGATCTCGGCGATCACCGCCGCTTCACCGGCGTTGCGCTTGGCCTCGATGGCCTGGACAAATCCGCGGCAGGTTGGCTGCCTGAGCGCACGCTGCTGCATTTCATCCTGACTGACCAGCTTCTTGCGCTCGGCCACTTCTTCCCATTTGCGCTCGACGATGGTCTTCAGAATCGTTGGGGTATTCATTACTTCACTCTTTGAATGCGCTGGTAAAGGCGGCCAGCTCGTTAATCTTCTCTCCGGCGAGGCCACTATAGATGGCGTCCTGCGCCATGCTCACCCCTTCTGCCCGGCTCGCCGCCACACCACTCACGTAGATGGCCATGCCGGCATTCATGGCAATGATATCAGCTGCCTTGTCTCCCGCGGCGGTTTCGCGCTTGCCGAGGGCATCGCGGATCAGCGCCAGTGACTCTTCAGAGCCGTCCACGCACAATCCGTCCAGGTTCTGTCGCTCGATGCCAAAATCTTCCGGAGAAATAGTGACTTTTTTCAGTTCACCGTTCTTCAACTCCCAGCCGCGGGTATCCGCAGCGAGGCTCACCTCGTCCAGTCCATCATCGCTGTGCAGCACCAGCACATGCTCGGAACCAAGGGTCTGCAATACTTCCGCCAGCATACGGCTGTAGTGCGGATCGTACACTCCAATCACCTGGCGCTTCACGCCGGCGGGGTTGGTGAGCGGGCCCAGCAGATTGAAAATGGTGCGTAGGCCCAGTGCCTTGCGCGGGCCAATGGCGTGACGCATGGCGCTGTGATAACTGGGTGCAAACATAAAGCCCACTCCCACACCGTCGATACAGCGGGCGACCTGCTCCGGGGTCAGGGGAAGGTAGATACCGGCTTTTTCCAGCAGGTCTGCTGAGCCGGAGGAGGAAGAAACCGAGCGGTTGCCATGTTTGGCCACCTTGGCGCCGGCGGCAGCGGCGACAAAACTGGAAGCGCTGGAGACATTAAACAGGTTGGCACCATCGCCGCCGGTACCGACGATATCCACCGCGTTGGTCTGATCGATCTCGACCTTGGTGCACAATTGGCGCATCACCTCTACGGCACCGGTGATTTCCTCCACGGATTCACCACCCATGCGCAGGGCCACCAGAAATGCACCTATCTGCGCGTCTTCCGCTTCCCCACGCATAATCTGGCCCATGGCCTCGCGCATTTCCCCACGGGTTAGATGTTCACCCTCGACCAGTTTTCCAATGGCCTGTTGGATATTCATTATTCTTCCCCTTCCCTAAGATTTTCGTTTCCCGGGGTTCGCTATGTCTCCGGCATCCAAAGCTAAGGTGCTGATGCCGGGATCCGTTTGCGAGACCTTCCGCGAGAGGGACCTCGCGGAAGAGCCCCCATGGATGGGTTCACGGCGTGTCTCGCAAACGGATACCGGTAGCAGCGCCGCCACCAGGCCACCTACGGAGCGCCGCACCAATACCTCAAGACTCCAAAAAATTCCGCAGCATATCGTGCCCGTGCTGAGTCAAAATCGACTCCGGATGAAACTGCACCCCCTCGATCGGCAATTCGCGATGACGGATGCCCATGATCTCGTCGATCTCACCGTCTTCGGTCTCGGTCCAGGCAGTAACTTCCAGACAATCCGGCAGACTGCCCTTCTCCACAACCAGCGAATGATAGCGGGTCGCCTCGAACGGATTGGACAGCCCATTAAATACGCCGACATTGTTGTGAATGATCGGCGAGGTCTTGCCGTGCATCACTTCCCCGGCGCGCACCACGCGACCACCGAACACCTGACCGATACTCTGGTGTCCCAAACAAATACCCAGAATGGGCAGCTTGCCCGCATAGGTGCGGATGGTCTCCATGGAGATACCCGCTTCGTTCGGCGTACAGGGGCCCGGGGAGATTACGATTTTCTCCGGGTGCAACTTTTCGATATCCGCTACGGTGATTTCATCGTTGCGTTTGACCACGACCTCCGCGCCCAACTCCGCCAGATACTGCACGATGTTGAAGGTGAAAGAGTCGTAATTGTCGATCATCAGGATCATGATTCGCTTCCTTTCTCATCTCCCATGTCTCCCAACCGCTTCTGCAAGCGAGCGAGGGACTCCTGGGTTGCGCGGAGTTCGCGCAGAATTTCGGTCTGGCTCGGCGGCATTGCCAGTTCGTCCAGGCGGCGCAGTTTGGCCTCTTCCAGATTGTTCAGCACCACCCCGATAAACAGGTTGATCATCACAAACGCGCCCATCACCACAAAGCTGAGGAAATAAATCCAGCTGTAAGGCATGGATTCCATCGCCGTGTACATGATGTCGGTCCAGTCCTCAAAGGTGACAATGCGGAACAGGCTCAGCAGGGCGATAGGCAGGTTGCGCCAGTGGGTGGGGTCGATTTCGTGAAACAGGAAATAACCGGCCACCCCGTATATATAAAAAATGATCCCCATCAGCAGACTGATATGGAACATGCTCGGCAGACTGCGCAGCAGTGTGTCTACCAGCAGGCGCAGTTCCGGGAACGCGGAGACAAGGCGCAACACCCGTAGCACCCGCACCAGGCGCGCCAGCGTGGCCATAGGTCCCGCCGCCGGAATCAGGCTCAGCACGATGATGGAGAAATCGAAGCAGTTCCAGCCATTGGCAAAATAGCGCCAGGGGCGGTTGCCGTGGGCGGCCATCTTGATTGCCGCCTCCACCATAAACGCGCCCAGGATCAGCTGGTTGATGCCGTGCAGGGCACCGCTGAAACGCTCCAGCACCCAGGTGGAGGTTTCCAGCCCCACCACCACGGCATTCACCGAGATCAGGGCGATAATCACCTGATTGAAAATCGGTGTATCGACCAGGCGGCGACACTGTTCAGCAAAACTACGCTTCTGCCCTACTGAAATTTCACTATTCATCGGTTCAACTGCTTCCAATGGATCAAGAAAAATAAGTTATTGCCCGGTGGCGATGGCCACGGCGCGGAACAGCGCCCGCGCCTTGTTCATGGTCTCGTCCCACTCGGATTGCGGATCGGAATCTGCGACCAGGCCGGCACCGGCCTGTACGTACACTTTTTCATCCTTGATCACCGCGGTGCGAATCGCGATGGCGGTATCCATGTTGCCGTTCCACGCCAGGTAACCCACGGCACCGCCGTAGACACCGCGTTTTTCCGGCTCCAGTTCGTCAATGATTTCCATGGCGCGAATCTTGGGCGCGCCGGACAGGGTACCTGCCGGGTGGGCCGCACGCAGGGCGTCGATGGCGTGCAGCTCCGGTTTAATTTTTCCGGTCACATTGGAGACGATGTGCATCACGTGGGAGTACCGCTCCACCACCATTTTTTCGGTGACCTGCACGGTACCGGTCTGCGCAACCCGGCCCACGTCGTTGCGGCCGAGGTCAATCAGCATCAGGTGCTCGGCAATTTCTTTCGGGTCCGCCAGCAGATCTTTCTCCAGCGCCAGATCCTGTTCCTCGGTGGCGCCACGGCGGCGGGTACCGGCGATCGGGCGCACGGTCATATCGCCGTCCTCCAGGTGCACCAGAATCTCTGGACTGGAACCCACCACCTGGTGATCCCCCAGATCGAGGAAGTACATATATGGAGACGGATTCAGGCTGCGCAAGGCGCGGTACAGGTTCAGCGGCGGAACGGTGAAGGGGGCCGACAGGCGCTGGGACGGCACTACCTGCATCACGTCGCCGGCGAGGATGTAATCCTTGACCTTATGTACGCCCTGTTTGAATGCTTCTTCGCCGAAATGGGACGTAAAGGTGTCTTCGGCGGTGTGATCGCCGTCGATCCCCAGCGGCTCGACGCTCTCGAGCGGCTGCGACAGCTGCCCCACCAGCTGATCCAGGCGGCGCTGGGCGATTTCAAAGGCATCCCCCTGCTCCGGATCGGCGTGCACGATAAACAGCACGGCACCGGCGAGGTTGTCGAACACCACCAGCTCGTCGCTGACCATCAGCAGGATATCCGGGTTACCCAGGGTATCCGGCGGGCAGCTGTCGGCGAGCTTGGGCTCGATATAGCGCACCACGTCGTAGCCAAAGTAGCCGACGAGACCGCCGTTGAAGCGCGGCAGGCCGGCGATTTCCGGCACTTTGTAGCGCCCGCGGAACTCCTCGACAAAGGCGAGTGGATCTTCGACGGTGTGTTGCTCGACGATTTTTCCATCGCGCTCGACCACAATATCGTAGCCGGTCACTTTCAGTACGGTGCGCGCGGGCAGGCCGATAATGGAGTAGCGCCCCCACTTTTCCCCGCCCTGCACGGACTCCAGCAGGTAGCTGTAGCGACCGCCATCGCGGGCGGCGAGCTTCATGTAGGTGGTGAGCGGGGTCTCTATGTCTGCCAGTACGCGGCGGACCAGAGGTATGCGGTTAAATCCTTTAGACGCAAGTTGGGCGTATTCGCTGGGGGTCATGGCGACTCCGGTGTATGCAATGCGTTGAGTTTTGTATTCGGGTCTGGATTGCGCATGAGTTGTGAAATCCTACCCGCGAGAGAGGCGCCCGTCGGACCAGTTCCTGGTCTTCAGGCTTTAAGGATCAGTGGCGCCATCGCCAGCTGTTGATGTGGGGGGCAGTGCAGTTCAATGTCAGAATCTCGCAGCGTCGAGTTGCTTCCCTGTATTCCGGCGAGCAAGTGTACAAATCTCTGGTAGAGGCGGCAAGCTTGGGATTTCGTGGTTCTTAACAGCCCTGATTAAGTCCTTTATAACCTTTTGTGGCGCCGGAGCACCGGGTAAAGGTTTTTGAAACCGCTGTGAACCCATCCCTGGGCGCTGCGGCGCAAACATCCTGTTTGCGACGCTTTCAAAAACCTTTACCCGGCACTCCAGCTTCGTATGGTACTTAAGAACGCTGAAATATGATGCGAAGGCGGGGTGCCGGGTGGAGCTTTTCGGGATCGTCGGCAACAGGGATGTTGCCGACGAAGCGTACAGGGACGTATTCACAGCGGTCCCGAAAAGCTCCACCCGGCATCTGGCCGCCACGGTGTCCACTACAAAGCTCCCAAGGCTACGAAGCGGCCCTCAGGCCTGCGCCAGCTCCGAACGCATCACCTTGATCACTTCCGCATAGTCATCCGCATTGAAGATGGCGGAGCCGGCGACGAAGCTGTCAGCGCCGGCCTGGGCGATTTCGCGGATGTTGTCTTTGGTGACACCGCCGTCGATCTCGAGGCGGATATCGAGGCCGGAGTCGTCGATGAGTTTGCGGGCTTCCTTCAGTTTGCCGAGGGTGGCGGGAATAAATTTCTGGCCGCCGAAGCCGGGGTTTACGGACATGAGGAGAATCATGTCGAGTTTATCGAGTACGTATTTGGCGGCGTCGAGGCTGGAGGCGGGGTTGAAAACGAGGCCTGCCTTGCAGCCGAGGGATTGGATCAGTTGCAGGGAGCGGTCGACATGTTTGCTAGCTTCCGGGTGGAAGGTGATGTAGGTGGCGCCGGCGTCGGCGAACATGCGGATCATGTCATCGACGGGTTCGACCATGAGGTGAACGTCGATGGGAGCGGTTACGCCGTGGTTGCGCAGGGCCTTGCAGACCATGGGGCCGATGGTGAGGTTGGGGACGTAGTGGTTGTCCATTACGTCGAAGTGCACCCAGTCGGCGCCGGCGGCGAGGACGTTGTCGACTTCTTCGCCCAGGCGGGCGAAGTTGGCGGAGAGGATGGAGGGTGCAATTTTGTAGTCTGGCATTTTCTCATCTCGGTGCTTTGGTTATAGCTCCAGGGTCTTTGGTGCTTTTACGACCGCCGGTGGCGGCCGGGCACCGGGTGGGGCTTTTCAGGACCACGGTGAACCCATCCCTGGGAGTTTCGGCGCAAACATCCTGTTTGCGACGATCCTGAAAAGCCCCACCCGGCACCCGGCCTTCGATTTGTACTTTTGTACTTCGTAAGCGGGTGGGTTAACTCGCTCTTAGTCTTTCTTCCAGCTTATTCAGCCTTTCTGGGGTTCCCACATCGCACCAGTCGCCTTCGTAAACTTCCGCCTGCATTTTGTCTTCGTTATACGCGAACACTTCACCCAGGCCGTAGCGCTCGCGGGCTTTGGGGTAGCTGGTGAGAATTTCCGGGCGCAGGTAGCTGATGCCGGCGAAGGTAAATCTGGGTTTGGTAGTGCCGGATAGAAGACCGTCGTCGATGCCAAAATCCCCCTCGGGGTTATGCGGCGGGTTGGGCACCATGAGAAGGCGGCCGGGGCAGTTTTCCGGTAGGGGGTTGTTGACCCAGCCCAAGAAATCGAAATCACACCAGACATCGCCGTTGACCACCAGGAAAGGCGCATCCCCCAGCAGCGGCAGGGCTTTGGTGATGCCGCCGGCGGTTTCCAGGGGTTCGTTTTCTTCGGAATACTGGATGCTTGCCCCGAAGCGCTCGCCACTGCCCAGGTGCTCGCGGATCTGCTCGCCGAGGTGGGCGAGGTTGATGACGAGGTTGGTGACACCGGCTTTGGCCAGGCGCTCGATGGCGTATTCGATCAGGGGTTTGCCCAGCACCGGGATGAGCGGTTTTGGGGTGTGATCGGTAAGCGGGCGCATGCGCTTGCCGAATCCGGCGGCAAGAAGCATGGCGGTGGGTGCCTTTGAGGTTTTGGCTGTCATCTGGTGGCTTTTTCGCGCGTTGATCAGGAGGATTCGGTTTCTACATTGCGGCGATCGCCGGCGGTGCGGTAGTCGCGGTACCAGTCCTGCTGCTCGATCAGCGGCAACAACTCGGTCCGGAACCACTGGGCGAACGGCTGCATTTCTTCGTATTTATCACACACTTCCAGGGTGTAACGTATGACAAGGGGCAGATCCGGCAGGTAGCCGTGTTTGCCGTCGCGCAGATACAGGCGCGGGAAGAGTCCCAGGACTTTGAAGTGGCGCTGCAGGCCGATCCAGTCGAACCAGCGCAGGAAGGTTTTGCCGTTAACCTGGGGTATCACCCCGGCGTCCATGGCGGTGGAGGCGTAAGCGAGCGCCCAGTTTTCCACCTGCTCCCGAGGCCAGCGGATGTAACAGTCGCGCAGCAGTGACGCGAGGTCGTAGGTAACCGGACCCCAGACAGCGTCCTGGAAATCGACCACGCCGGGGCGTTCGCCGTCGCGGATCATCAGGTTGCGGCTGTGGTAGTCCCGGTGCACCAGCACCTGGGGCTGGCTGCTGGCACTGTCGAGCAGGTGCGCGAAGGTGCGCTCCAGCAGCTGGTTTTCCTCCTCGCTCAGCTCCCGCTGCAACAGTTTGCCCACCAGCCACTCGGGCAGCAGGCGCATCTCCATATGCAGTAGTTCGCGATTGTAGGGCGGGAATAATCCCTCCTGGCGGCTGATCTGCTGCAGGCACAGGAGTTCGCTCATGACTTCCGCGTAGAGACCAGAGACGCTGTCGTCATCCAGCTCTCGGAGCAGCTGGGTATCCCCAAGGTCTTCCAGCAGCATGTAGCCGTGTTCGATATCCGCGGAGATCACCAGGGGAGTGTGGATACCATTGCGGCGCAGGTAATCCGCCAGGGCGACAAAACGGCTGACGTTGGTTTTTCCCGGCGGGGAATCCACCGCGATCAGGCTGGGGGTGGTATCGGTACGGAAATAGCGCCGGAAACCGGCGTCTCCCGAGAGGGGCTGCAGGTGGAGGGTGTTTTCCAGGGGGGGTAATTGCAGCGGTTCGTGGCCGGCCTGGAGGGCGCGGACAGCCCACTGGCGCAGCTGATCTCTGCGCTCATCCTGGACCTGGGATACACACTCGTTCATCCACCACCTGTCATTATCGAAACGTTCATTTACGGTCTGCGGCGACCGATTGGCGGAAAATACCCGGAGGCACTTTTTCACCGCGGGCTTTATCGCCTAAAAGCTGTGCATTGTAGCGGCAGCGGCGGTCGGGTTCACCCGCTAATCTGGCCGAGTCGACGCACGGGCGGTTTCCATGGTTACGGCCATTCAAGTAGAATCGACCGCTGATTTTTGCGCGCCGGCTCCGTCTTTGCCGGAATCGCGCTTTTCGGCGCCACGCGCGCGGTCTCGCCCAAGGCCAAATCAGGGCCACACTCCATGGCCGGATTACAAGACAGACTCTAAAGATAGCTGGAACCAATCACTCGATGCTGGAAGCTTCCCGCTGGCGCCGTCTTGCGCTGGCCATTGGACAATTGTCACGCCCCCGCTCCCTCGCTTTCGGCCTGCTCGCCGCCCACTCTCTGTGGCCGCTCACCGCAACGGCCGAAACGGAATCCGCGCCCGAGCCCGTGGAAAACCCCTACCTGTACCTGGACTGGTTCCCCAAGAGTCAGCTGGACCCCACGTTGCGCAATCAGGTTTCCCCGATCTGTGGCGGCATGTTTGTGGAACCGCTGCGAGCATACCCCGATTCGGACAAGCTGCCGGAAGAATCACCCCTGCGCGCCACCGCCGACAGCTCCGACTGGCTGGAAAATGGCACCGCCCAATTGCGTGGCAACGTGCACATTACTCAGGGGTACCGCCAGCTGTTTGCCGACCAGGTCGACGTCAACCGCGAGGAAAACACCGCCTACCTGAGTGGCGCCATCGAAATGCGTGAACCGGGCATGCTGGTGCGCGGCAAGGCCGCCGAGGTCCACACGGACAGCAAGGCGGCCTCTATCGAAGATGCTACCTACGTAGTGCATGAGGACGCCGCCCACGGCTCTGCCCGTTTCGCATCCCGCGAGGCCAGCGGGGAGCTGATTCTGACGGAAGGCAATTACACACGCTGTGAACCGGACGACGTTTTCTGGCGCATGATTGGTGGCGAGATCGCCATCGACAATGTGGAGCGCCAGGGCACCGCGCGCAATGTGCGCCTGGAGATTGCCGATGTGCCGGTCTTCTATTTCCCTTATCTGCGATTTCCGGTGGGGGATGAGCGCCTTTCCGGGTTCCTGTTTCCGAGCATCAGCAACAGCGATGAGAACGGCTGGGACATCGCAGTGCCCTACTACTGGAATATCGCGCCGCAGCTGGACGCCACTATCGCCCCCCGCTATGTGCAGTACCGGGGTACCGGCCTGGAACTGGAGGGGCGGCACCTGAGCCCGGCCTTCAGCACCGAGGTACGGTTGGCCGGGCTGCCGGACGACGAGGGCGGCAATGATGAAGATGCCCGCCGTCTGATCAACGAGGGTTTTCCGGAAGACCTGGTGCTGCCGGCAAAAGGGGAAGACCGCTGGTATGCCAACCTGAACCAGCTCGGTGGTACCGGTGGCCTGTGGCGCACCAAGATCGATTACACCAAGGTCAGCGACCCGGATTATTTCCGCGACCTGGACAACGCGGAGATCAAGGTGCCGCAAAACGTCAGCGCTCGCGCCATGACCAGCCTGGGCCAGTCCGCGCAGGCCAGCCTCACCACCGAGCACTGGTTTGCCAGTCTCCGCGCGCAGGAATACCAGCAGCTGGTGAAGGACCGCTTCGATACCTACAGCCAGTTGCCGCGACTCAACGTAAACGGCAACTACAAGTGGGATGACTGGCAGTTACTGCTGGAACACGAAATCACCACCTTCGATCACGAGGATACCCAGACGATTCAGTACATCGCGGATGTGGATGACCCGGACAGTGTCACTACCAGCACCCGCGACTTCGTCAACGCCACCCGCGCCTACGCCAACTACAGCTTTGGCTGGGACAAACAGTGGCTGTGGGGCTTCTTCAACCCGCAGATCAACGGCATCTACCTGGGCTACGAACTGGCGGAGACATTCCTCGCCGACCCGGACATGAACACCCCGGAGGCTTCCGCCGCCCAGATATCCATCGACAGCGGCCTGTTTTTCGAACGCTACGGCAACCTGTTCCAGCAGGAGTATGTGCAGACGCTGGAGCCGCGCCTGTTCCTGATGGCCAGCACCGACGCGGACCAGTCGGATTTCCTCAATGTGAGCAACAGCTCCAGCGACGGGGGTAACGATCTGCTGTACGACACCTCACTGTTCACCTTCAGTTACGACCAGTTGTTCCGCGACAGCCGCTTCAACGGTCACGACCGCATTGATGATGCCGATCGCGCCTCGTTTGGCCTCACAACCCGGTTTATCGACCCGCGCAGCGGCCGCGACCTATTCGCCGCCAGCGCCGGGCAGATCTTCTATTCGGAAGCCAGTCGTATCGAGCTGAGAGACTTTATCGAGGATGTACCGCGCTCGGAGTTCGCCGCGCGACTGGAGAGCCGGCCCAGCGACGCCCTGCGCATCAGCAGTGAGGTTATCTACCACGATACCGACCACACCATTAACCGCGGCAACGTCACCCTGCGCTACCTGGACGACAATTTCCGTCTGATCAACGCCAGTTACCGCTACCTGCGCAAGGAGGAGGTGTACGACAGCACTGACACCTATCTGATCCAGGGCCCGGTCAAGCAGATCGACCTTTCCGCCGCGTGGCCGGTGAATGACCGGCTTTCACTCCTGGCACGGGCCAACTACGATTTGACCTTTGAAAGGGAACTGGAGTACCTGGCAGGGATCGAATACGACACCTGCTGCTACCGCACCCGCCTGCTGTGGCGCCGTGAACTGGACAATGACCTGGCCGACGTCGTCCCGCCGGAGGAGCTGGAATTCGACGAAGGCGTCTATATTGAACTGCAGTTGAAGGGCCTGGCTGGCATTGGCGGCTCGGTCACGCGCATACTCACCCAGGGCATTGCCAACTTTGAACAACGAGAAGTACTGAAACAGTGATGACAATAATGCAGATGTTCACCTCTCTTCGCCGCGGTCTTTTGACTCTGGCCGCAGCCAGCGCCATTGCGCTCCCCGCCTGGGCCCAGGTACAACAGCTGGACCGCGTGGTGGCCGTGGTGGACGACGATGTGGTGATGGCCAGTGAACTGCATCAGCGTATGCAAACCATCACACAGCAGATCGCCGCTCAGAACGTGCAGGCACCGCCGGTAGACGTACTGCGCCGCCAGGTACTGGAACAGCTGATTATCGAGCGCCTGCAGCTGCAAATGGGTGCCCGCGCCGGTGTCACCATCGCGGAGGAAGAGCTGGATCAGGCCATTGCCCGGGTGCAGCAGAACATGAACATGTCCCCGGCCCAGTTCCAGCAGAAACTGGAAGCGGATGGCCTCTCCAACAACGCCTTCCGCCAGCAGATCCGCCAGGAGCTGATTATTCGCCGGGTGGAACAGGGCAGCGTCAGCCGCCGCATCCAGATTACCGATCAGGACATCAACAACTTCCTGCGCTCCAAAGAGGGTGAGTTCTGGAAGTCGCCCCAGTACCTGTTGGGTCATATCCTGATTCCGGTCAGCTCCAGCGCACCGGCGGAGGAAGTGACCGCAGCCCGCGCCAAAGCAGATTCCATCTATGAGAAAACCATGGGCGGCGAAGACTTCCGCGCCCTGGCCATCTCCAGCTCAGCGGGCCAGAACGCCCTGCAGGGCGGTGATCTGGGCTGGCGCAAAACCGTGGAGCTGCCCACCCTGTTCGCCGATGCCCTGGACGGGATCAGCGTCGGTGAAACCACCAAGCCGTTCCGCAGCGACGCCGGTTTCCACCTGCTGAAGATCCATGAGCAACGCGGTGCCACCGAGCAGGTAGTAGAGCAGACCAAGGTGCGTCATATCCTGGTGAAAACCTCCGCGATCCGCGACGATGACGCCGCCTACAACCTGCTGACCGACCTGCGCCAAAAGATCCAGGCCGGCGAACTCAAGTTTGAAGACGCGGCCAAAGACAATTCAGAAGATATCGGCACCATGCTGCAGGGCGGTGACCTGGGCTGGTCCAACCCCGGCCAGTTTGTACCGGAATTCACCCAGGCCATGGACAACACCCCGGTGGGCGAGATCAGCATGCCCTTCCGCAGCCAGTTTGGCTGGCATATTCTGCAGGTGGAAGGCCGCCGTCAGCAGGACATGACGGACCAGTACATCCGCAACCAGGCCGCCAACCTGCTGCGCAACCGCCGTTACGAGGAAGAATTACAGAACTGGCGCCAGGAAATCCGCGACCAGGCCTATGTGGAAATCAAGCTGCCAGAAGCCAAAGAACCCGCGGAAGAGTCCGCTGCCGGCGACACCAGCGAGGGCGAAAGCCAGTAACGGAATGACCCCACGCATAGCCTTCACTCCCGGCGAACCCGCCGGGATTGGCCCGGAGCTGGCGGTCAAACTCGCCTGCTCCGACCGCCCCAACCCCATTTCCCTCGCCCAGATTGTTGCCATCGCCGACCCGGACCTGCTGCGACAGGAAGCCACACGCCAGGGCAAAAGCCTGCGACTGATTCCATTTGACGCGAATAAACCGGCGGAAGTAACCCCGGCCAATAGCCTGCACATACAGGCAGTCGCACTGGCGCAAGCCACGCAGCCGGGCCGGCTCAATCCCGCCAACGGCGCCTATGTACTGGAAGCCCTCCGCATCGCCGCCGAGGGCTGCAAAGACCGCACCTTCGATGCGGTGGTGACCGGCCCGGTGCACAAGGGCGTGATCAACGATGCGGGCGTCCCTTTTAGCGGACACACCGAGTTCTTCGCGGAAAACGCCGGCGTGAAAAAGGTGGTGATGATGCTCGCCGCCGACGACCTGCGCGTGGCACTCGCCACCACCCACCTGCCATTGAAAGATGTCAGTGCAGCGATCAGCGGCGAATCCCTGCAACAGGTACTCACCATTCTGCATCGCAGTCTGCGCGACCAGTTCCGCATCGAAAGCCCGCGCATTGGCGTGTGTGGCCTCAACCCTCACGCCGGTGAAGGCGGGCACCTGGGACGTGAGGAAATCGACACCATCGAGCCGGCGCTGGATACCCTGCGCGCCCTCGGACTGAACCTGATCGGCCCCTTACCCGCAGACACCCTGTTTACCCCGCCACAACTGGCCCGCTGCGACGCTGTACTGGCCATGTACCACGACCAGGGTCTGCCGGTGTTAAAATTCAAGGGATTCGGGCGCGCGATCAATATCACCCTCGGGTTGCCATATATCCGCACTTCGGTGGATCACGGCACCGCGCTCAACATTGCCGGCCAGGGTATTGCCGATACCGGCAGCCTTCTCGCCGCCATGCACCAGGCCATAGAACTGGTCCAGCTGCGCCAAATTTAACCCTGCGTCCCGCGCGCAAACCTCATTCAAACGAACACATTCATGGACAATTTTTTCCAACACAAGGCGCGCAAGCGTTTCGGCCAGAACTTTCTCGTCGACGAGAACATTATCGAGCGCATCGTGCGCGCCATCGGCCCCAAAGAAACCGATAAACTGGTGGAGATCGGCCCCGGCCAGGGCGCCATCACCGCGCTGCTGCTGGACAAGTGCCCTTCGTTGACCGCAGTAGAACTGGACCGGGATCTGATCCCAATGCTGGAATTCAAGTTCCGCAGCTATCCCGACTTCACCATCATTGAAAAAGACGCACTGAAATTTGATTTCGGCAGCATGGTCGAGGAAGGCGAGCAGCTGCGTATCGTCGGCAATCTGCCCTATAACATCTCCACTCCGCTGCTGTTTCACCTACTGAGCTTTCGCGGCAAGGTGCAGGACATGCACTTTATGTTGCAGAAAGAGGTGGTGGATCGCCTGAGTGCGGTGCCAGGGGTTAAAGCCTTCGGCCGTTTGAGCGTAATGACCCAGTACTACTGCCGCGTGCAGGGACTCTTCCCGGTACCGCCGCAATCCTTCCGCCCTGCGCCGAAAGTGGATTCCGCCATCGTGCGTCTGGTGCCACACCAGACGCTGCCGCACCCGGCAGACGATGAAGCCCTGCTGGAACGCATCGTCAGCGTCGCTTTCCAGCAGCGTCGTAAAACGTTACGCAATGCCCTGAAGCCGCTGTTTCCGGATCTGAATCCCGAACAGCTGCCGGTGGACACCAGCCGCCGCCCGGAAACCCTCAGCGTAAAAGAGTACGTTGACCTGGCAAATTTCTGCTCAAACCTAATTGCCCCCTCCCCGTAGGGTGGATAAGCGAAGCGCATCCACCAGAATAACCGGAGAGAATTATGGCCACTTACGCAATCGGCGATATCCAGGGCTGCCTGGAACCACTGCAAAGACTGCTAAAGAAAGTCCGTTTCAACCCAGACAAAGACAAACTGTGGCTGGCGGGCGACATGGTGCACCGCGGCCCCGACAGCCTCGGCACACTGCGCTTTCTTTACCAGCACCGCAGCCAGATTACCGCGGTGCTTGGCAACCACGACCTGCACCTGCTGGCCATTGCTCACGGCGCCAAACGACTGACCGATAAAGAACACGATCTCGCCGAAGTATTGCGAGCCAAAGATGCCGACCAACTTCTGGAGTGGCTGCAAAAGCAGCCGCTTATGGTGCACAAAAAGGTCAAGGGCAAATATTTCTCCATGGTACACGCGGGCATCCCCCCCATATGGAGTATGAGCAAAGCCCTGGAGCTGGCAGGTGAAGTACATCAGGCACTGCAGGATCCCGCCATGGCGGAGGCCTATTTCTTCGGTATGTATGGCAACGAGCCGCACAAGTGGAGCGATCATCTGATCGGTGTGGAGCGATTGCGCTCCATCACCAACTACTTTACCCGCATGCGCTTCTGCAAGGAGGACGGCACTCTGGATCTGGTCACCAAACAGGGGCCGCTGGCAGCGCATCACGACTACCGCCCCTGGTTCAGTTTCAGTAATCGCAAGACTAAAAACGACCGAATTATTTTTGGCCACTGGGCGGCATTGGAAGGAGAGGCGAATACAAAAAATGTATACGCTCTGGATACCGGCTGTGTGTGGGGTGGTTACCTCACCGCACTAAAGCTGGAAGACGAATCCTTTTATTGCGCGGACTGCACACTCTAAACCCGCCATACGGAAAATAGCGAGTTTACATTTTGCTAAACCCGGGAGCGGCCTCATCGGATGCGGGATTTAGTATGCCCGAAGCGCCCCGGTCACCAATAGCTTCCGTAGCGCGAGGCGCCACCAAAGCCCGCTGCAAATCCTGCTGTTTATGCAAGCGTATTGCCAGGGCCATAAGCTCTGCCGCATCGAGATTTCCCGTCAGCACATACAGTGTTTCACTGGTTACCCAGTGCACCCGCCCCTGGTTTACCTCTTCGTTTATCCCACCTCCGTCCAGTATGCCTTCGCTTCCTTTTGTATCGGGCACACCTTCGTGAAATGTCGCTTGTGGCGGGGTCTGTAGAGAGTAACTTTCCAGTGTCAGCAGGGTACCGTCCACACCGTGGAAATTCAGGCGAAAATTGTCTCCTGCCAGAGCGGGACTCTCCGGAAGCAGCTGTTGAGTTGACGGAGCCTTGGCAACGCCACCGCCATTCAAGTCAGTGCCAGGCCCCTTCTCCGATGACACCTGGCTGGCACCTTGTTGCGCCGTTATTTCCAGATCTGGAACAGCCATTGCTGGCGCCGCTGAAACCTGAACGAGCGCAGCCCCTCCCGGTTGATCGGATAGCGGGCGGACCTGGGCAGCGCGCGCGCCTGCGGTCAGGGTCCCATAGGACTGCTCGGTGCGCAGCTCCAGGCTTAGTGCCCACACCCCCAGAACCAGAACTGCACCTGTAGCGACACCACTTAACCAGGGTAAAGGGCGAACGGAGGCGTTCGTCGTATCACCTCTATACTTATCGCTGCTTATTGCGTTCAACTCCCCCAGCAGCTCGCCTTCAAAACGCCAAGTGTCAAAAACCGTTTTCGCCGCCTCAGGGTTCAGCCGCAGATAACGGGCCACCTGTCGTGCACGCTGAGTTGGCAGTGCGCCATCGGCAAAGGCGGAAATTTCTTCCATAGACACACTGTTCGAGCGATCATCATTACGGTGCAGTGACATGATCAGAACTCCACAAGTAGGCTGCTGCAAACTTCAACACTATTTCACTCTCTGCAAAATGGTTCCATTAGCGGTTGTCCGCTCGCAAGTGAGCGAGCCACCCGTGTCCGGAACATTCTCCGCGCAGGCCTTGCGAACAGATTCACGGGCTCGGGACACACGGCTACGCAAAGTCCCAGCATTTACTCCCAGAATATCCGCAGCTTCCCGGTAACTGGGATTCTCAAGCACAATCAGCAGCAACGCTGAGCGCTGCTCTTCCGGCAGTCGCTGTATCGCTGACATGGCATCCCGACAATCCAGTGCGGCTTCATGCCCCGACGATATCGCCACATCCTCTCCCGCGTTCTCCACCAGAGATTCTTTGCGCGCCCGCGCGGAGCTGCGTTGGTTCAGATAAATCCGATATAGCATTCGAAAAAGCCAAGGTTTCAAGGTGCTTGCAGGGCGCCACAGGTGTCTTTTGCGCAATGCGCGCTCCATGCAGTCCTGTACCAGATCTTCCGCCTGAGACTTTTCAGCACACAGTGCTAACGCGTAACGGGTCAAACCGGGAATGTGCTCACACACCTTCTGTTCGAACTTCATAGGCTGCTTTTCTCCACTGGTCTCGGCCGCGCGCTCACCATCTTACTGGCATACAAACACCTTCAAGATGAACGGACTTTGTCGGCCTTTACTAGTGAACAAGCCGGCACCGGGTTTAGTTCCAAAGCAGTGCCGCGGATCCCCGTGATCGAGAATTCCATCACGTTTTCGCAAGTTACCGGCAACAGCACCATCTTCTCGGCTGTTCTATTTCACGAACGGCCAGCACAGGAACACTTCACCCTAAGAAGTTCCCCGCTGCTGACCTGTTTGTAACAGTGTTCCATTCACCGAAGAGGAAAATCGAACCATGAATATGCAAACTCCGAAAAAAAATCGCCTTGCCATCACTCTTTCTGCGACGGCCACCAGTACACTGCTTGCGCTCGGACTGATTTCGGGAAGCGCGTGGGCGTCCCAGGATACACAACAGGAGGCGAAGGAAGCCCACACCTATTCGGCAACGCCTCAGTCATCGATCAATGCAGAAGACCTTCCAGATGAAAAACTTGAAGCTTTCGCCAGAGCACAGGAAAACGTAGATGAAACCCGCGTGGAAATGACCACAAAACTCCAGAATACCCAGGACCCTCAGGAGGCAATGGCGTTGCGGGAACAGGCAAACAAAGAAATGCTGGCCCAGGTAGAAGAAGCCGGGCTGACACGGCAGGAATACAACACGATTGCCCGCGCCGTAGCGATGAATCCCGATATCGCGAAAAAAATCGACGACTACCGATAACAGCGGCCGACAATCACGTCAGGCGACATCCATGCGTTTTTGATGGTGAGCGAACATGAGCCGGCGCTTGCCGCCGGCTCCCGGTAACGCTTCACCAAAACGCGATCCTCCCGAACGAATCGCGGTGCTACGTCAACGGCGCAAATCGCTTCCGCCCCCAACTCCTACCCCTGAGCCTTGCTGTGAGGCTTGTCTTGCGGCAAGCCCCGGCCGCTTTTTCGCAGACCCTCCGTGTAGCTTACCCCGGCGGTGAGTTGCTACTCTCCGCCCCCATCAACCCTGGTTACTTTTTCCTCCGCCCCCCGCGGGTGGGATGCTGTTTACCGATGGCTGACCTCTAATCGAGCTTGCGATTTTATACATGCATTCAGTCACCGTCGGTTTGAGGGGACGCATGTATCGAGAATGCATCAGCGATGATGAAGCAGTGGGTTCCACAGCACCCGCTGACAGAAATTCAATAAAAGAAACAATAAGGTTCTAGAGCATGCAAGCTAACTCTCCGTCACAGGGGCGCCGCAGCCGCGCCTGTTCAATCAGTACGCACAAACGTCCACACATGATCTCGCTCCTGGCGCTGGCAATTGCCGGTGCCGCACAGGCGACCCCCAACTCAGAAGTTTCCTCGGTCAATATTCCGGGCACCCTCCAGAGCGCAGTAGGTTGCGCTAGCGATTGGGATCCCTCCTGTGAAGCATCCCAGCTGACCTACGATGCGGAAGACGACCTTTGGCAGGGCACCTTTACGTTGCCCGCGGGAGGCTATGAGTACAAGGTGGCACTCAATGGCGGCTGGGATGAAAACTACGGAGCCAATGGCGACGCGGGCGGCGGTAATATCGTGCTCGGTATCACCGAGGAGCGGGAAGTAAAGTTTATTTACGATCACGAGAGCAACTGGATCGCCGACAATGTCCGCCACACTATCGTGACCGCCACCGGCGATTTCCAGAGCGAACTGGGGTGCCCCGACGACTGGCAACCCCAGTGCTTGCAGAGCCTGATGCAGGATGTAGATGGCGACGGTGTTTACACCCTGATTACCGATGCCATTCCCGCAGGGGACTACCAGATGAAAGCGGCCCTGCACGAAGGCTGGGATGAGAGCTACGGGCAGGACGGCGGCAACATCGCCTTCACGGTAGAAGACGGCAAAGAGGTTTACTTCGCCTTCGATAGTAATACCAAGAAAGTGGTGGTAAGCACCGATGGCGTACCCCGTGGCGACCTGAGTACGGACAAGGCACACTGGGTCGATACCACCACCATTCTGTGGCCGGTTAACCTGCCGGAGGGCGGCAGTGCCAAACTGGTGAGTAGTGCCGACGCCGCGCTTACGCTCGGCCCCGATGGTGTAGCCGGTGATAGCGAAGTTGCGCTGGCTCTGAACACCGACGGTGCCTCCGAAGCAACTGCGGCCAAATTTCCGCACTTGAGTAACAGCACCGCTTTCACGGTACCGGCTACGGTGGATATTGCCGACCTGATCAAAGGTCAGCTCGCGGTTGCCATTTTTGACGCGGATGGCGCCATCGTCGATGCCACCGGTATTCAGACTCCGGGTCTTCTCGATGCGGCCTTTGCTTACGACGGCACCCTCGGCGCCACCGTAGGAGACACAGCCATCGAATTTGCGCTCTGGGCACCCACGGCCAAATCGGTGAAGGTACATCTGTTCGATACCGCAGGGCAGTTCGACCCCAGCGCCCATATTGTGATGAGCGAAAGCAACGGAGTGTGGACGGCGTCCACCAGCATCGACTGGAATCGCAAGTTCTATCTGTACGAGGTGGAGGTCTACTCCTACGCAACCCGCGAAATCGAAACCAACTGGGTCACCGACCCCTACTCCCTGAGTCTGTCCACTAATTCCCACAAGTCCCAGATCGTCAACCTGAATGACGTCGACCTGAAACCGGAAGGCTGGGACTCATTGATCAAACCGGCGCTGACGGCGCCGGAAGATATTTCCATTTACGAGCTGCACGTGCGCGACTTCAGTATCAAAGATGACATGGTCAGCGAAGCGGCACGCGGTACTTTTGCCGCCTTTGCCGAAGACGGTCGCGGCAGCCTGCACCTGGCGGAGCTGGCCGCAGCCGGACTTACCCATGTGCACCTGCTGCCCGCGTTCGACTTCGCCACCGTGAACGAGGATCGCAGCGCACAGAAAACCACCGAAGACCTCAGCGTCTACGCCCCCGACAGTACCGAGCAGCAGGCGGCGGTGAATGCCATCCGCGATGAAGACGGTTTCAACTGGGGTTACGACCCGCTGCATTTCACCGTGCCGGAGGGCAGTTATTCCACCAACCCGAATGGTGTGCAGCGGATTATTGAATTCCGCGAGATGGTGCAGTCCCTGAGCGAAATGGGCCTGCGGGTAGTGATGGACGTGGTGTACAACCACACCAGCTCCTTTGCCCAGTACGACAATTCCATTCTCGACAAGATCGTTCCCGGCTATTACCACCGCCGCAATGGCGAGGGCTTTGTGGAAATGAGCAGCTGCTGCGCCAACACCGCCAGCGAGCACACCATGATGGAAAAGCTCATGCGTGATTCCATGATGACCTGGGCCACCGCCTATAAGGTCGACAGCTTCCGCTTTGACCTCATGGGCCATCACACCAAGGAAAATATCCAGAATATCGCCAGCGATCTGCAGGCACTCACCACGGAAGCCGACGGCGTAGATGGGTCTTCCATTTACCTTTACGGCGAGGGCTGGAACTTCGGTGAAGTGGTGGACGATGCGCGCTTCGTACAGGCCCGCCAAGGCAATATGGCAGGCACCGGGGTCGGCACCTTCAACGACCGCATCCGCGACTCCGTGCGTGGCGGCAATCCGTTTGGTGGCTTCGAGGAACAGGGCTTCGGCACCGGCCTGTTTACCGACAGCAACGGCAAATTCGGTGGCGACGATGAGCGCGCAACCCTGCTGACACTGGCCGATAAAGTGCGCATCACTCTCGCCGGCAACCTGGCGGATTATGTGCTGGAAACTTCAGACGGCACCGAGATGACCGGCGCCGAGCTGGTCTACAACGGCCAACCCACCGGCTACACCGCCGACCCGCAGGAGTCGATCAACTACGTTGCCGCTCACGATAACGAAACCCTGTTCGACGGCATTCAGATCAAGGCCAACAGCACCACCAGTGTTGCCGACCGCGTGCGCCTGCAGAACTTCAGCACCTCCCTGGTGATGCTTGCCCAGGGTGTGCCGTTTATCCACGCCGGCCAGGAAATCCTGCGCTCGAAATCCATGGACCGCGACAGCTACAACTCCGGTGACTGGTTCAATGCCATCGACTTCTCTCTCGCCACCGATAACTGGGGTGCCGGCCTGCCGATTGCGGACAAGAACGAGGACAACTGGGGGCTGATGGCACCGCTGCTGGCCAACCCGGATATCGCACCGCAGCAATCCGACCGCGAGTTCGCGCTGGCGGTATTCAAGGAGTGGTTGCAGATCCGTCGCAGCAGCGGCCTGTTCCGTTTGCCCACCAAAGAGGCGGTGCAATCGGTGGTGTCCTTCGCCAATACCGGACCGGAACAGATCCCAGGCCTGATCGCCATGCACCTGAACGACCCGGCGGGCGACTTCGATGAAGAGACCTCGCAGATTCTGGTGTTGTTCAACGGTGGCTCAGAGGCTCAGGAATTCACCCTGGAATCTGCGGCAGAACTGCCGTTCGCGCTGCACCCGGTACAACAGAATTCTGCGGATACAGCACTGATGGATGCGGCGGTAGCGGCCGGTGTATTCAGCGTACCTGCGCGCACCACCGCAGTGTTCACTCTGGCACGGGCAGATGACAGCTCTATTCCGGAGGAGGAGGAAGAGGAAGAATTCGAACAGCCGGAAAATCCAGGCAATGACTCCAGCGGTGGCGCTACCGGTTTTGCGCTGCTGGCATTGCTCGCCGCTGCGCTGTTGCGTCGTCGCCGGATCTAAACCAAAAGTCACATTCTCAAGAATAAAAAACCCGGCAATTTGCCGGGTTTTTTATTCCGATTCGTTCGCGATTACTTCAAATAGCCCTGCGGGTTCTGCGACTGCCAGCGCCAGGTATCTTCCACCATGCGCTTCAGATCAAACTCCGCTTTCCAGCCCAGCTCTTTTTCCGCATAGGTCGGGTCCGCATAGCACTCGGCAATATCACCGGGGCGGCGAGGCACTATCTGGTAGGGAATTTCCTTGTCCGCGGCATCGGCAAATGCGCGCACGATCTCCAGTACCGAGCTGCCGCGACCGGTGCCCAGGTTATAGGTGTAACAACCGGTATCGGTGTCTTCCTTGTTCAGCTTGTTCAACGCCGCCAAGTGGCCGCGGGCGAGGTCGACCACGTGGATATAGTCGCGCACGCCGGTGCCGTCCGGAGTGGCGTAGTCGTCGCCAAAAACCTGTAAATGCGGCAGGCGGCCAACGGCCACCTGGGCCACATAGGGCAACAGGTTGTTGGGAATACCCGCCGGATCTTCACCAATGGTGCCGCTCTCGTGGGCGCCAATGGGATTGAAGTAGCGCAGCAGGCTGATCTTCCACTGGCTGCCCGGCGCGTTGCTCAGATCCCGTAGAATATCTTCCACCATCAGCTTACTGGCACCGTAGGGATTGGTGGCACCAGTAGGGAAATCCTCGCGAATGGGCACCGTTGCCGGATCGCCGTAGACGGTGGCAGAGGAACTGAAGATCAATTGATGCACGCCAGCCTGCGCCATCACCTCACAAAGAGTGAGGGTGCCAGCAACATTGTTCTGGTAATAGCGCAAAGGCTGGGAAACTGATTCGCCGACAGCCTTGAGGCCGGCAAAATGAATTACCGCCTGCACCTCGTACGCGCGGAAAACCTCACCCAGGGCATTGGCATCGGTAATATCCACATTGTGGAAGGGCACAGAGCGGCCGGTAATCGCCTCTACGCGGCGCAGCGCTTCTTCACTGCTGTTACACAGGTTGTCGACCACCACGGGCTCAAAACCCGCCTCAATCAGTTCTACACATGTGTGACTACCGATGTAGCCGGCGCCCCCGGTTACCAAAATCTTCATAGACTTCCTTATTTCAGGTTCTCCGGACTGGTATCCCACACTCGGTGCGACCGGTCCCGGTGGGCCAGAATACTAACCCGTGTTTGTGAGCGCTATTTTACGCGCTTAACCCGCCTCGCAAAACTGACACCAGATTCTACCCATCTTGGCCCTATCCACCTTTCAAGGCCACAGCGCTGACTATCCTGAAAGTGCGGGACCTGATAGCAGGCCCCCTGTTGCGACAGCTGCATCGTCGCGCAATCAATAGGTAATAAAGATAGCGTTCTCGCGCGTCAGCGCTCTTAAGCATTCGTTGCGAGATGTTTTCGCGGTCATCACACGCTGCAGCGCAGTAGGTACTCCACGGCAGGAGACCGTTTACTGACGCGGTACGCTACAGGGAGTCGTAAACCATGTCGATATTCAATCACTACCTGGAACGCTATGAGGCGATTCAGGAAGAAGAACTCACCATCCAGGAATACCTGGAGCTGTGTAAAAACGACCGCAGCGCCTACGCCTCGCCCGCCGAGCGCATGCTGATGGCCATCGGCGAGGCCGAGCTGGTGGACACCTCCCGCGACCCGCGACTCTCACGCATCTTCTCCAACAAAGTGATCAAGCGCTATAAGGCGTTCGGCGAATTCTATGGAATGGAGGAAGCCATCGAGCAGATCGTTTCCTTCTTCCGCCACGCGGCCCAGGGCCTGGAAGAGAAAAAGCAGATTCTGTATCTGCTGGGCCCGGTGGGCGGTGGTAAATCTTCTCTGGCAGAGCGCCTGAAGGCCCTGATGGAGCAGATCCCCATCTATGCCATCAAGGGCTCTCCGGTATTTGAATCACCGCTGGCACTTTTCTCCCCGTCCGAAGACGGACAGATCCTGGAGGAAGATTACGGTATCCCGCGCCGCTACGTGAATACCATCATGTCACCGTGGGCGGTAAAACGCCTGCACGAGTACCAGGGGGATATCAGCAAATTCAAGGTCGTGAAACTGCGCCCGTCCATTCTCGACCAGATCTCCATTGCGAAAACGGAACCTGGTGACGAAAACAACCAGGATATCTCCGCACTGGTGGGCAAGGTGGATATCCGCAAACTGGAAGATTTCCCGCAAAACGATCCGGATGCCTACAGCTTTTCCGGCAGCCTGTGCCGTGCCAACCAGGGCATGATGGAATTTGTGGAAATGTTCAAGGCGCCGATCAAGGTGCTGCACCCGCTGCTGACCGCCACTCAGGAAGGCAACTACAACAGTACCGAAGGCCTGGGCGCGATTCCATTCAACGGTGTGATCCTTGCCCACTCCAACGAATCCGAGTGGCAGTCCTTCCGCAACAACCGCAATAACGAGGCGTTCCTTGACCGCATCTATATCGTCAAGGTGCCCTACTGCCTGCGGGTTCAGGAAGAAATCAAGATCTACGACAAGTTGCTGGAACACAGTTCTCTATCAAAAGCGCCCTGCGCGCCGGATACCCTGCGCATGCTGGCGCAGTTCTCGGTATTGTCGCGCATCAAGAACCCGGAAAACTCCAGCGTCTTTTCCAAGATGCGGGTTTACGATGGCGAAAACCTGAAAGACACCGACCCGAAAGCGAAAACCATCCAGGAATACCGCGACAACGCGGGTGTGGATGAGGGTATGAACGGACTGTCCACCCGTTTCGCATTCAAGATCCTGTCCAAAGTATTCAACTTCGATGCTACCGAGGTAGCGGCCAACCCGGTACACCTTCTGTATGTACTGGAGCAGCAGATCGAGCAGGAGCAGTTCCCGCCGGAGATTCAGGAAAATTACCTGGGCTTTATCAAGGAATACCTGGCGCCGCGCTATGTGGACTTTATCGGCAAGGAAATCCAGACCGCATATCTGGAATCCTACGCGGAATACGGCCAGAACCTGTTTGACCGCTATGTAACCTACGCAGATTTCTGGATTCAGGATCAGGAGTACCGCGATCCGGAAACCGGCGAGATTCTCGATCGCGCGGCCCTGAATGAAGAGCTGGAAAAAACCGAGAAGCCGGCAGGCATTTCCAACCCGAAAGATTTCCGCAACGAGATCGTCAATTTTGTGCTGCGCGCCCGTGCGGGTAACCAGGGCAAAAACCCGGACTGGAGATCTTACGAGAAGCTGAAAGCGGTGATCGAGAAGAAGATGTTTTCCAACACCGAAGATCTGCTGCCGGTTATCTCTTTCAACACCAAGGCCTCTGCAGACGACCAGAAAAAACACGCAGACTTTGTGGCGCGCATGGTTGAGCGCGGCTACACCGAGAAACAGGTTCGCCTGCTTTCCGAGTGGTATCTGCGGGTACGCAAGTCTCAGTAACCGAAGCAGGTGGTTCCGGCGATATTTAGTGGCGGTGCAGGTGCCATTTTCGTCCCACCCTACTCTGCAAGGCTGATTTTTGTTTATTGAAAACAGGACAGTGCGCAGAAGTTAATTGTGAAGGTGCTGCTGCCGGTGGCAGCACCGCCACTCAAGGCCTGAAGATTCCGGGTCCGAGGCAGTACTATGAGCTACATCATCGACCGTCGCCTGAATGGCAAGAAGAAAAGCACCGTCAATCGCCAACGCTTTTTGCGGCGCTATAAATCCCATATCAAGAAAGCCGTCGGCGAAGCCATGAACAGCCGCTCCATTACCGATATGGGCGCCGGTGAAAAGATCAGCATTCCCACCCGCGACCTCAACGAGCCCATTTTTTCCAATGGCCGTGGCGGCCATATGGAACAGGTACTTCCGGGTAATAAGGAATTTGTTACCGGCGACCGCATCCCTCGTCCCGGCCAAGGCCAGGGACAGGGGAGCGGAGGCAGTGGCGCCAGTGACAGCGGTGAAGGCATGGATGAATTTGCCTTCCAGATTTCCCAGGAAGAGTTCCTTGAATTTATGTTCGAAGGCCTGGAGCTGCCCAATATGGTCAAGCGAAAGCTCGCCGGGAATGATTCCTTCCAGGTGGTGCGCGCCGGTATCAGTAACGAGGGTACACCCGGCCGTCTGAACGTGGTGCGCTCCATGCGCGCAGCCAATGCGCGGCGTATAGCACTCAGCGGAGGCAAGCGCCGCAATCTCAAATTACTGGAGCAAGAGCTTGAGGTCGAAGAGAACAAGGATCCGGCGCTGCGGGATCAGCGCAAGGTGGATGGACTGCGCCTGAAAATTGAAGAATTGAGAGCGCGGGTAAAACGCATTCCTTTCCTCGACGACTTTGACCTGAAGTACAACCTGCTGGTGAAGCAACCACGCCCCAGCTCAAAGGCCGTGATGTTCTGCCTGATGGATGTATCAGGCTCCATGAACCAGGCCACCAAGGATATGGCGAAGCGGTTTTTCCTGCTGCTGTATCTATTTCTACAGCGCAGTTACGAATACACCGAGGTGGTTTTTATCCGCCACCACACCAGCGCCAAGGAAGTGGACGAACAGGAATTCTTCTACTCCCGCGAAACCGGCGGCACCATCGTATCCAGCGCCCTGAAAATGATGCGCGACATTATGCGCGAGCGCTATCCCGCCAGCGAGTGGAACATCTACGGTGCCCAGGCATCCGACGGCGACAACTGGAATGACGACTCCAGCACCTGCCACAAGATTTTGATCGACGACATCATGCCCCACGTGCAGTACTACTCCTACGTGGAAATCACTCCGCGAGACCACCAGGCTCTGTGGGATGAATACCAGAGTGTGGCCCATGTGTTCCCGGATCACTTTGCCATGGAACAGATTATCGATGTCGGGGACATCTACCCGGTATTCCGCCAATTATTTACTCAGAAGGTTGCCACCTGATGCTCGATACAGCAGTCACTACCAAGCAGCCCATCTCCACCACTTCCGAGTGGACCTTCGAACTCATTCAGGAGTACGACCGGGAAATTGCGCTGCTGGCCAAGGAGTTTGGCCTCGACACCTATCCCAATCAGATAGAAGTCATCAGTTCCGAACAGATGATGGACGCTTACTCCTCCGTAGGTATGCCAGTAGGTTACAACCACTGGTCCTTCGGTAAGCAGTTCATTAGCGTGGAAAACAATTACCAGCGCGGCCGTATGGGGCTGGCCTACGAGATTGTGATCAACTCCAATCCATGTATTGCCTACCTGATGGAAGAGAACACCATGACCATGCAGGCGCTGGTGATTGCCCACGCCAGCTACGGTCACAACTCTTTCTTCAAAGGAAACTACCTGTTCCGCACCTGGACCGATGCCAGCAGCATTATCGATTACCTGCTGTTTGCAAAAAACTATATCGCCCGCTGCGAAGAGCGCTACGGTGTGGATGAAGTGGAATCCCTGCTGGACAGCTGTCACGCGCTCATGAATTACGGTGTAGACCGCTACAAACGCCCCTACCCGATTTCTGCCCACGAGGAAGAGCGCCGCCAGAAAGAGCGCGAGGAATATCGTCAGCGCCAGCTGAATGATCTCTGGCGCACCATTCCCAAGCTGGGTGCTGGTGACGAGGAGGCGCCGGTACGGCGCTTCCCCGACGAGCCGCAGGAAAACATCCTGTATTTCATCGAAAAGAATGCGCCGCTACTGGAAAACTGGCAACGGGAACTGGTACGTATTGTGCGCAAAATGGCGCAGTACTTCTATCCACAGCGCCAGACCCAGGTGATGAACGAAGGCTGGGCCACTTTCTGGCACTACACTCTGCTGAACGAGCTGCATGCCCGTGGCAAAGTGACCGATGGCTTTATGATGGAGTTCCTCACCAGCCACACAAGCGTCATCTATCAGCCACCCTACGACAGCCCCTACTACAACGGTATCAACCCCTACGCGTTGGGCTTCAACATTTTTACCGACCTGCGTCGTATCTGCGAGAACCCCACCGATGAAGACCGGGCCTGGTTCCCGGATATCGCCGGCACCAACTGGAAGGAAACCCTGCAGTTCGCCATGCGCGACTTCAAAGACGAGAGCTTTATTCTGCAGTTCCTGTCACCCAAAGTAATGCGGGATATGAAATTGTTCTGCATTTCCGATGACGATCGGGAGAAGGAAATCGAGGTCGGTGCCATTCACAATGAGGATGGCTATCGTGAACTGCGGGCAAAGCTGGCGGGTCAGTACAATCTGGGCAACCGCGAGCCGAACATCCAGGTGTATTCCGTGGATACACGCGGTGACCGCTCCATCACCCTGCATCACACCCAACACCAGCGCCGGCCACTGGGCAAAGATACCAGCGAAGTCCTCAAGCATCTGCACCGTCTATGGGGATTTGACGTGCACCTGCACAGCCTCAACGGTGATGAGATCACCGCAAGTTACCACTGTCCGGAAATGGGAAGAGACCGCTCGGAAGAGGAAGAATCCATGCTGGTACCCAAGCCGATCTGAGATCGGCTTGTGGACTACTATTTTGAACGCCTGAAAGGCGGTGCGGGGGGAACCCCGCCGGTGATCAGGCGTCGAGCAACAGATTGATGCGTCCCACCAGCTCGCCGCGGTCGCAAGTGGCCGCAACCACAGCATCCGCACCGGCATCCAGCCAGCGCTGCTGATTCGTATCACCTTCCGGTGCAATCAGCAGAACACTCAAAGAAGAGAATTCGCTGCGCGAGCGCAGCATATCCAGTATCTGAAAACCATTTACACCTTCGAGATTGCAATCCAGCACCAGCATTGCGGGCTTGCCGCAGGCAAGCATGGCACCCGCGCTGAAGGAGTCGCTGGCCAGATCCACGTCACACCCGGCCTGCTGCAGCTGCTGGCGACCGGCAATCATTTCCGGCGAATCGGACACCAGTAGAACCTTGCGTGTGGCACTACCCAGTTCCGCAGGCACCGGCATAGCGTTATCGCGCAGGAAACCGACAAAATCCTCCACACAGATGCGGTGGTCACCGCGCCCCGGAAGCTTGTAGGCCTTCAGCTGGCCACGCTCAATCCAGCGGATAACCGTACGGAAATTTACCCCACAGTACCGGGCCGCTTCCCCGGTGGTAAGAACATGCACTTCGCTCATTTTATTACTATCCCCCACGAATCGCGCATTTAGTTATTAATTATGCTGAATTAAACCAAATAAACAGGCGTTAATTCTATGCCTATATATATTTAACGAACCAACAGACATATCCCTCAATAAAAGTTTGATAGCCACGGTTGACAGTTATGACAGGTTAAATAGAATGGACCATATGTTGTTACAGGTCATTTAACCAGCGACAACAGGCGCCATCTACCTCGATCCTGTAGCCTTTTGTAACGAATTTCGGGCTACTCCTTTTAGTCGGGTTATTTTGGCGCAAACGAGCTTGTTGGGATTCTCTCTTCACGAATACCCTAAGACCCTGGGCCCCCTTGTAATTTCGGGGCCTTTTTTTTATCTTCCCGACCCTCCAATTTCCTAGTATTTACCTGAGTCGACGCCGTTTCTGGCGCGTTTTATCTCAGGTTTAGCGGCATTTATGGCACTTTTCGCCTTTTCCCTTCGCTTCCGGCCATTTGCCTCGATCACCGAGGTCATTTCGCCCAGTTCTCCGAGATTCCGCCGATGAAGATCTACCTGGTTGGCGGCGCGGTCCGCGACAAACTCCTTGAGCGCCCTATTCACGAGCGCGACTGGGTCGTGGTCGGCGCCACCGAAACCGAGATGCGCGAGCGTGGTTTTCGCCCGGTAGGCAAGGACTTCCCAGTATTCCTGCACCCGGACACCGATGAGGAGTACGCCCTGGCCCGCACCGAACGCAAGAGCGGCCACGGCTACGGCGGCTTTACCGTCTACGCCAGCCCCGAGGTGACCCTCGAGCAGGATCTGCAACGCCGCGACCTCACCGTCAACGCCATGGCAGAGACCGAGGACGGAGTGATCGTCGACCCTTACGGCGGACAAGCCGACCTGGCAGCCCGTAAGTTACGCCACGTTTCCGACGCGTTCAGCGAAGATCCCCTGAGAATTCTCCGTGTAGCCCGCTTTGCCGCGCGCTACGCACCACTGGGTTTTACCGTCGCTGATGAAACACTGACACTAATGCGCACCATGGTGGATGCAGGGGAGGTGGAGCACCTGGTAGCGGAGCGGGTGTGGAAGGAAGTGAGCCGGGCCCTGACCGAGCCGCGCCCCGACATCTTTATCAGCACACTGCGTGCCTGCGGTGCCCTGGAGATACTGCTACCGGAGGTCGATCGCCTGTTCGGGGTACCGCAGCCGGCATTGCACCACCCGGAAATCGATACCGGGGACCATATATTGCGCGCACTGCGCCAGGCGCCGGCGACCCTGCCCGTGCGATTTGCGGTGCTGGTACACGACCTGGGCAAAGGCATTACTCCCCAGGAGGTCCTGCCAAGCCATCGCGGCCACGAGGCCGCCGGCCTGCCGCTGGTAAAAGCGGTGTGCCAGCGGTTGCGCGTGCCCAACCCGATCACCGCGCTCGCTCTCGGTGTATGTGAGTACCACCTTCACTGCCACAAGGCATTTGAATTGCGCCCGCAGACCCTGCTCAAGTTGCTGCGCGCACTGGATGCCCTGCGCAAACCCGAGCGCTTCGAGCAGTTTCTGGAAAGCTGTGAGGCAGATGCCCGCGGCCGGCTCGGACTGGAAGACCGCGAATACCCCCAGGTGGACTACCTGCGTGCCGCCCGGAAAGCCGCCGCCAACGTGGACCCTCAGGCCCTGATCGCCGAAGGCTTCGCCGGGGCCGAACTGGGTAAAGCACTGGACCGCGCGCGCCTGCAGGCACTTGCGCACCTAAAGGGTAGCTACGGCGCCCCTCAGGTTTAACCCCCGCCCCCGGCAATCCATCCAAGGAGCATCACAATGGCCACAGTCCTGATCACCGGCGCCGCCGCCCGCCTCGGCCGCGCCATTGCCGAAGAGCTGCACCGGGACCACCAGGTCATCATTCATTATCGGCAATCCGCCCGGGCCGCCCTGGCGCTGGTAGACACACTGAATCAGCGCCGTGCCGGTTCCGCCGCCGCGGTTCAAAGCCGTCTCGCCGGAGCAGAGGACTGCCAGCAGCTGGCGGATTCCGCCCTGGCCTGCTTTGGCGAGATTACCGCACTGGTCAACAATGCCTCTGCGTTCTATCCCACCCCCATTGGCGACGCCACCGAACAGCAGTGGGAAGAGCTGATGGGCAGCAACCTCAAGGCCCCGTTCTTTCTCAGCCAGGCGCTGGCTCCCGCGCTGGCGGAACAGAGTGGCTGCATCGTCAATCTTGCGGATATCCACGCGGACAAGCCCATGCCCAGCCACCCAATTTACAGCTCGGCCAAGGCCGGCCTAGTGATGTTGACCAAGAGCCTGGCACGAGAACTGGCACCGAGGGTACGTGTGAATGCGGTGGCGCCCGGGGCAATTCTGTGGCCAGAACAGGAGGGTGAAGGCTATAACAAGGAACAGATACTGGCGCGCATCCCAATGCAGCGCAGCGGTGACCCGACAGACATCGCCCGAACCGTGCGCTTTCTGGTCGCTGACGCCCCCTACATCACTGGTCAGGTGATTGCCGTCGATGGCGGTCGCAGCCTGAATATTTGAGTTGTTTACACGTTTAGCGCCCGAGGTATTTCAGTGAGCGAAAAACAGTTTATTTCTGCCCAGTCCCTGCTGGACGATTCCTATACCCTGGCTCTGAAAGTCGTGGAAAGCGGCTTTCGGCCGGACTACATCGTCGGCGTCTGGCGCGGCGGCGCCCCCATTGGTATTGCGGTTCAGGAGATGTTCGACTTTCTCGGTTTTCACGCCGACCATATCGCTATCCGCACATCGTCTTACTACGGTGTCGATCAACGCCAGAAAGACGTGAAGGTGCACGGCCTCACTTATCTGATCAAGCAGGTCGAATCCCATGAGAAAATGCTGATCGTGGACGACGTGTACGATACCGGGCTGAGTATCCAGCAGGCGATCAAAGATATGCAGAAAGCCTGCAAAAAGAACACACCGGAAATCCGCATCGCCTGCCCCTACTTCAAACCCAGCCGCAACCAGACAGAAATGGAGCCGCACTACTACCTGCACGAGACCGATCAATGGCTGGTGTTCCCCCACGAGCTGCAGGGTTTGAGCGAGAAAGAAATCCTCGAAAACAAGCCGGAGCTGCGCAAGCACGAGGCGCTGCTGCGCAGACTCAAGAACGGCGGTTGATTGTTGGTGGATGCGCTGCGCTTATCCACCCTACAAAACTCGCGCCCTGCAGGCGAACTTTCGAGCACTCCGCGCCGTTCGCCTGCAAAGCAGGCCTCTATCTCAAGTGGTATCAAAAACTATCGCGAGAGCGGAAATATCAACGCCCTTTACGCTTACGATAATCCCGTGACGCTGCGGTACGCGCTACAGTGCCCCGACTGTATTGCATCAACCGGAGCCAATCATGAGCCATTCCCTCGATAGCCTGCTGCGTCCCTTCGAGCACAAATCTCTCAAGCTGCGCAACCGCGTCGCCATGGCCCCCATGACCCGCACCGCCTCGCCGGGCTATGTACCCAATGACCAGGTAGCCGGCTACTACCGCCGCCGCGCCGAGGGCGAGGTGGGCCTGATCATTACCGAAGGCACTTTTGTCGGCCACCCCGCTGCCAACGGTTACGAAAATGTGCCGGCCATTTACGGCGATGAAGCCATGGCCGGCTGGAAAAAAGTCGTGGATGAAGTACACACAGCGGGCGGCCAGATTATTCCGCAACTGTGGCATGTGGGCGCGGTACGCAAGGAAGGTACAGGCCCGGATAAATCCTTCCCCGCCCATTCCCCTTCCGGTCTGTTCAAACCGGGCAAGCCTAACGGACAGGCGATGGGCAAACAGGATATCCAGGACACTATCAAAGCCTTCGCCGATTCCGCCCTTGCCGCCAAGCAGGCTGGCTTCGATGGTGTCGAGATTCACGGCGCCCACGGCTATCTGGTAGACCAGTTTTTCTGGGAAGGCACCAATGTGCGCGACGACGAGTACGGTGGCTCACTGGAAAACCGCACCCGTTTCGCGGTGGAAATCGTGGAAGCCGTGCGCGATGCCGTGGGTGAGGACTTCGCCATCGTGCTGCGCTACTCCCAGTGGAAACAGCAGGATTACGAAGCGCGCCTCGCCCGTACCCCGCAGGAACTGGAGCGCTTCCTGAAGCCGCTGGTGAATGCCGGTGTGGACATCTTCCACGCCTCCACAAGACGTTTCTGGGTGCCGGAATTTGAAGGTTCCGATATGAACCTGGCGGGCTGGACCAAGGAGCTCACCGGCAAGCCGGTCATCTCCGTGGGCAGCGTTGGCCTGGATGACGACTTTATCGGCGGCAACAACCAGGGCATGGGCGGTACCGCCAACCCCACCGGCCTGGACGAGCTGGTACGCCGGATGGATAACAGCGAGTTCGACATGATCGCCGTAGGCCGCGCGCTGCTGCAGGATCCAAACTGGCTGCAGAAGGTGAAAGATGGGCGCGAAGAGGAGATTGTGCCGTTTACCAAGGAGGCGCTGGCGAGCTTGAGCTGAGTCGTTCAAATCCGAGTGGTGGATGCGCTGCGCTTATCCACACTACAGCGCACTTTCTACCACGCATTCTGTAGGAGCCTGCCCTGCAGGCGAACGATCGAACACCTCGAACTACTCGCCTGCAAACAGGCTCCTACGAACACACGATAAGAGCACGATAATAATCGGCACTTTATTGCACTGGCCAGTCAAACTCCACCGGCCACAAATTTTGCGAAGTCTGATCGTAAGCTTCCCACAATTGCTGATAGGTTTTCCCTTCGAGCGGGTGCTCGGTATCCGGAGCCAGTTCGGATAAAGGCAGTAACACAAACGCATTCTTGAGAATCTCGCCCCGCGGCAACTTAACACCATCCACTTCGCCGGTGAGATCATCAAAAGTCAGGATATCGATATCCAGTGTGCGCGCGCTGAACTTCGGACCACTGCGCAGGCGGCCGTTGGCATCCTCGATATCACGTAGCTTTGATGCCAGCCCGCCCACCGACAATTCGGTTTCAATGGCGGCGACCAGGTTATAGAAGTTGTCGCCGTCGAAGCCTACCGCTTCACTTTCGTACACCTGCGACATTTTCAGATCACCAAACGCTTCCACCAGCGCGTCGAGACCGGCGCTCAGGTGTTTTTCACGATCGATATTACTGCCGAGACTCAGGTAGACGGTCGCCATGATTCAGGCCTCCGCACTTTGTTTGCTACCACGGTCACTGGATCCCCCGCGCTCTATTACCACACCCACATCGCGGGCGCCGCGTACGGCGCCGGGCTTGGAAAGACGCAGGCGCAACCAGCTTACCTTGAATTCTTTACGCACAATGTCCGCGGCCTGCTCGGCCATGGTTTCCACCAGTAGAAATTCGCTTCCCTCGATAAACGCAATCAGGCGTTTGGCTACGGCCTTGTAGTTGAGAGTGTGCTCGATATTGTCGGTGCGGGCGGCCTCACGGATATCGAAGGCCATTTCCAGGTCCAGGCTGACGGTCTGGCGAACTTCCCGCTCCCAATCGTAGATGCCAATAATGGTGTCGACCTTGAGATCGCGGATATAAACGATGTCCAAAAGCTGTCTCCTTTTATTCCGCTGCTATTTATTGTGTTTCGAGGTTGCGTCGAGGGCGCCGGTCAATTCAGTCAGTGGCCAGCGGGGGCGCACATCGATCGCAAGGTCACTTTGCTGCCCGGCCTGCAGTCGCAAACAGCCGGCGTAGGCAATCATGGCACCATTGTCGGTACAGAATTCCTGACGCGGGTAGTACACGCTGCAGCCATCTTCGGCGAGGCGCGCTTCCAGGCGCTGGCGCAGTAACTTATTCGCGGATACGCCACCGGCAATTACCAGGGTTTTGCGCTTTGACTGCTTGAGTGCACGACGACACTTGATGACCAGAGTGTCCACCACCGCCTCCTGGAATGCCGCAGCGATATCCGCGCAGGTCTGCTCATCCGGCAGCCCGTCCTCCAGTGCGTGCTGTTGCACGGTGGTGAGCGTGTAGGTTTTCAGACCGGAAAAGCTGAAATCGAGCCCCGGGCGATCGGTCATGGGGCGCGGAAAGGTAAAACGCAGCGGATCGCCCTTTTCCGCCAGTGCGGCAAGGCGCGGGCCACCGGGGTAATCGAGGTCCAGCATCTTCGCGGCCTTATCGAAGGCTTCGCCGGCCGCATCATCCAGAGATTCGCCCAGCAATTCGTACTGGCCCAACCCCTGTACGTCCACCAGCTGGGTATGGCCACCGGAAACCAGCAGCGCCACGAATGGAAATTCCGGCGGATTCTCTTCCAGCATGGGCGCGAGCAGGTGGCCTTCCATATGGTGCACACCGATGGCCGGCACATCCCAGCCGTAGGCAATGGCGCGGCCGGCACAGGCGCCCACCATCAGCGCGCCGATCAGGCCGGGGCCGGCGGTATAAGCGACACCGTCGATCTGTTCCGGCCTGGTGTTGCTTTGCGCCATCACCTCGCGCACCAGCGGCAGCAGTTTGCGCACATGGTCACGACTGGCCAGTTCCGGCACAACGCCGCCGTAATCGGCGTGCAGTTTCACCTGACTATAAAGAGTGTGACCGAGCAGACCCTGCTCACTGTCGTACAGGGCGACGCCGGTTTCATCACAGGAAGTTTCTATGCCGAGTACTCGCACGGTGCCGGATATTTCCTCAAAAATTGAAAATTAACCGAGCGGACCACAAAAACGGACATTTTGCCGATTCGGACCCGGTTGCGGGGGCGCTATCATACTCTCAGATGGACCAGAAATCCGCCGTACGGCCCGGCGGGCGGGGGAAATCAGGACTATATTTACCTGCCTTTCCAGCAACCCTCCACCGACCCCGGTGCCCTATGGCCGGCATGTTTCAACGGGTCACACTTGATTGACGGGTTTAGGTCCACAAGGCTTGCGAAGGCCAAATCATCTGTATAGAATTTGCGCCCTCGCTGTGAACCGGCCTCCGGCCTGATCTGCGAGATCAACGTTAGCCGGATAGGCCCCGCCAGATCCACACGAGCCATGCTCTATGGATTTTGGCCGAGAGAAACAATTTTACAGGTAATCTAATGCCATCAGTACGCATCAAAGACAACGAGCCATTTGACATCGCTCTGCGCCGCTTCAAGCGCTCCTGCGAGAAAGCCGGTGTACTCTCCGAAGTACGTCGTCGTGAGTTTTACGAGAAGCCCACTTCCGTTCGCAAGCGCAAGGCTGCTGCCGCTGTTAAGCGTCACGCCAAAAAACTGCAGCGCGAAAACCGCAAGTTCCAGCGTCTCTACTGAGTTTTACCGGACTTGAGTCCGGTCTCTCGCTCACAGCACGCTGACGCGAACGCGGTTCGCGATCTGAAACGGCGCCCGAGGCTACCTCGCGCGCCGTTTTCTATTTCTGGAGCCCCCTCCAAAACGCTGCCACTTCAGCAGCACCTCCACAGGCGCTATGCTTAGCCGCCTGAACCCGAATTCTTACTTCCGCAACCAGAACGGACGACACCCGATGAGCACACTCAAGGAAACCCTCTCCACCGCCACCAAAGACGCCATGAAGAACCGCGACAAAGCGCGCCTGGCGACCCTGCGCCTGATCAATGCGGAGATCAAGCGGGTAGAAGTGGACGAGCGTATCGAGCTGGACGACGCGCGCATCCTGGCCCTGCTGGATAAGATGACCAAGCAGCGTCGCGACTCCATCACCCAGTACGAGAAAGCGGGCCGCCCGGAGCTCGCGGAAGTGGAGCAGCAGGAAATCGACGTGATCCAGGACTTCCTGCCGGAGCAGCTGTCCGAAGCGGAAATCCAGCAAATCGTCACCGCCGCTGTCCAGGAAACCGGTGCCAGCAGCATGGCGGATATGGGCAAGGTGATGGCACTGGTTAAACCCCAGGTGCAGGGCCGCGCCGATATGGGTGCGGTGAGTAAGCTCGTCAAAGCCGCCTTTTGAGAATCACAGCAAAACTACTGCGCGGGCGCCTGACGGCGTCCGGCGGTGCTCGGAATGCTCATGTACTACTTGTACACTCCGCTTCCTGCGCTCCGGCGGCCACCGCCAGCCACCCGCTCGCTACGTTTTGCAGCGATTCTCAGTGGTTTAAATAGGCTAGTAATTATTTATGGCAGGCAAGATCCCGCAGTACTTTATCGACGACCTGTTGGCCCGCGCCGACATAGTTCCGGTGGTCGATAGCCGGGTCAAACTGCGCAAGACCGGAAAAAACTATTCCGCCTGCTGCCCGTTTCACGACGAAAAAACACCTTCTTTCACCGTAAGCCCGGACAAACAGTTCTACTACTGCTTCGGCTGCGGTGCCAGCGGCAATGCGGTCGGCTTCCTGATGGAGTACGACCGCCTGCCCTTCCCGGAAGCGGTCGAAAAACTCGCGGCGAGCCTGGGCCTGGAAGTCCCGCGGGAAAAACTCGATGCAGGCCAGATCAAACGCCAGCAGGAGAGCCAGTCTCTCTATCAACTCACCGAGAAAGCCGCCGACTTCTACCGGGAAAAACTCCGGGACCACAAGGTCTCCACCCCGGCCATCACTTACCTGAAAAACCGCGGTCTTTCCGGCGCTGTGTGCAAGGAATTCGGCATCGGCCTGGCCCCGCCCGGGTGGGACAATCTGCTCAACCAGCTGGGCACCAGTTCGGAGAAAGCGGAGCAGCTGGAGCTGGCCGGCCTCGCTATCCGCCGCCAGGACAGTGATGGCAAGACGGAACCGGGCAAGCGCCACCACTACGACCGCTTCCGCAACCGCATCATGTTCCCCATCCGCGACCAGCGGGGACGCACCATCGCCTTCGGCGGCCGGGTGCTGGGGGACGATAAGCCGAAATACCTGAACTCCCCGGAAACCCCGATCTTCCACAAGGGCCGTGAGCTCTACGGCCTGTGGGAAGCGCGCCAGGCCAACCGCGAGCTGAAGCGACTGATCGTGGTGGAAGGCTATATGGACGTGGTGGCCCTGGCCCAGTTCGATATCCGCTGCGCTGTGGCCACCCTAGGCACCGCCTGCGGCGAAGACCATATCCAACTGGCCTTCCGTCATACCCAGGAACTGGTGTTCTGCTTCGACGGCGACAAGGCCGGCCGCACCGCCGCCCGCCGCGCCTTAGAAGCTGCACTACCGCATATGCAGGACGGCCGCAGCCTGCGCTTCCTGTTACTGCCGGAAGGGGAAGACCCGGACACCCTGGTGCGCCAGATTGGCGGCGAGCGCTTCGACAAACTGATCGACGAACAGGGCCGCCCCCTGGAGGACTTCCTGTTCGACCTGCTGGGTGAGGGCATCAATATCCAGACCATGGACGGCCGCGCACGCCTGTCGAAAGCCGCCGCGCCGCTGCTCGACCTCCTGCCCAAAGGCGTCTACCGCCAACTGATGTTCCAGCAACTGGCGCGGCGTACCGGCCTCGAACAGGACATGCTGGAAGAAATCATCGCTGCGGAAAAAGCCCGCAGTGCGGAGCTCGCCCGCCAGGCCCAGCCCGCGCCAAAACCGGCGCAGAAGCAGGCCCCCGGGCCCGCCGCGATGGCGCAGCCCGGCGAACCCACCGCCCCCCATTTCGGCGAAGAAATACCCCCCGCGGAAGCCTACGACGGCCCCCCGATTGAAGACGAATATACCGCGCCGCCACCGGACTACCCGGACGACCGCGGCCCGGGCAACACGCCCCGCCGGCGCAGCGGACAGTACCGCCTGCCCGCCGAGCGCATGCTGATCGCCCTGCTGCTGCACCACCCCCAGCTGGCGGAGCTGATTGACGACAGCAGCCGCTTCCAGAACAGTGATGACGCGGATTTGCAGCTGTTTGGGGAAATTCTTCAGGTACTGCACAAAAACCCGGCGCTCAACAGCAACCAGCTGTTCGGTCGCCTGATGAACCTGGAAAGCAAGGAAGCCCGCGAACTGCTGCCCCGCCTCGCCATGAGCCACCCGATCATCGGCGGCCAGGGCCAGGTGCTGGAATACGACCCCCACACCGAGTTCAGTGACTGCCTGCGCACCCTGGAGCTCGCCGCGGAGCGCCAGCGCAAGCGGGAACTGCTCGGCCAGCTCAAGACCAACGGCAACCAGCTGAGCGCCGAGCAACTGGCGCTACTGGCGCAGTTTCGCCCGAAGAAAGACTAAAGCCGAAGCGAAGGTGCTGATACCGGGTATGCCTTTGTGAGACCTTCACCGCCATGGATGGCGGTGCAGAGCCCCCAGGGACGGGTTCACGGCGTGTCGCACAAAGGCATACCCGGTAGCGGCACCGCCACAAAAGCAATTCAAATCTACCCCTTGAATTTCAAGGCGCCATCACCATATAGACTGACCCGCCGCCCAAAGCGGCGGGAAGCCAAAGACAAGCGCGCCCGGACACCCTGAACCACGCCTTCTGCCTTGACAGTCACAGTGGTTATTGCTATCGCAAATACGCTATAATCCCGCGTCTTTGTCCAGACAAAAGTCCCGACTATCAATCCCCAGAATTCAGGGTTGTGCATGACCGACAAAACCCAGCAGCAAAAAACCACCTCCCGCATTCGCGAACTGATTGCCCGCGGCAAAGAGCAGGGCTATCTCACCTATGCGGAAGTGAATGACCACCTGCCGGAGGACATCTCCGATCCCGATCAGGTGGAAGACATCATCGGCATGATCAACGACATGGGTATCAAGGTGTTTGAACAAGCACCGGATGCCGAAGAACTGTTGATGGCCGAAGGCGATAGCTCCGCTGACGAAATCGCCGCCGCCGAAGCCGCCGCCGCACTTGCCGCCGTAGAATCCGACGTAGGCCGCACCACCGACCCCGTGCGCATGTACATGCGCGAAATGGGTACCGTAGAGCTGCTTACCCGGGAAGGCGAAATCGCCATTGCCAAGCGCATCGAAGAAGGCCTGCGTGAGCTGATGGCTGCACTCGCCTACTGGCCAGGCGCGGTACAGCAGATCATCGACGAATATGCGCTGATCGAGAAAGAAGAGCGCCGCATCCCCGACGTCATCGCCGGCTGGCTCGACCCCGCCGACGAAGTCCCCCCGGGTGCCCAGGCTGGCCAGGCCGCAGAAGCCAACAAGCCCGACGACAAGGACGACGATAACGAGTCCGACGGCGACGATGACGACAATGACGACTCTACCGAGGAAGAGGAAAACGTCGGCGGCATCGATCCGGAAGAACTGGCTGAGCGCATGAACGCGCTGATCGCCGCACAGAAGAAAGCAGATGCTGCCGTCAAGAAGCACGGCCGCGATTCCAAAGAGGCCGGCGAGGCCATGGAAGCCGTGGGTGAAGTGTTCCGCTTCTTCAAACTGGCACCGCGCCAGTTCGACCCGCTGTACAACGCCGTACGCAGCATCCTCGATGACGTGCGCGCGCAAGAACGCCTGATCATGAACCTGTGCATCAAGCGTGCCCGCATGCCGCGCAAGACCTTCATCAAGGAGTTCCCCGGCAACGAAACCAATCTTGACTGGATCCCCGCGATCATCAAGAAAAAGCGCGATTACTCCGACGCACTGCGTCAGGTCGTCGACGAGATTCAGCGCGCTCAGCGCAAACTACAGCAGGCGCAAGACAAAGCCCAACTGGATGTCGGTCAGATCAAAGAGATCAACCGCCGCATGTCCATCGGCGAAGCCCGCTCCCGCCGCGCCAAGAAAGAAATGGTTGAGGCCAACCTACGTCTGGTAATTTCTATCGCGAAGAAATACACCAACCGTGGCCTGCAATTCCTGGATCTGATTCAGGAAGGCAACATCGGCCTGATGAAAGCAGTGGACAAGTTTGAATACCGTCGCGGTTACAAGTTCTCCACTTACGCTACCTGGTGGATTCGTCAGGCGATCACTCGCTCGATCGCCGACCAGGCGCGCACCATCCGAATTCCGGTGCACATGATTGAGACCATCAACAAGCTCAATCGGATCAGCCGCCAGATGCTGCAGGAAATGGGCCGTGAGCCTACTCCGGAAGAACTGGGCGAGCGCATGGAAATGCCGGAAGACAAAGTGCGCAAAGTCCTGAAGATCGCCAAAGAGCCGATTTCCATGGAAACGCCGATCGGCGACGATGAAGACTCCCACCTGGGCGATTTTATCGAAGACCAGAACCAGTCTTCCCCGATCGACACCGCAACGTCCACCGGCCTGCACGATGCCACCCGCTCCGTGCTGTCCGGGCTGACCGCGCGGGAAGCCAAGGTACTGCGCATGCGTTTCGGTATCGATATGAACACCGACCACACCCTCGAGGAAGTGGGCAAACAGTTCGACGTTACCCGGGAACGTATCCGTCAGATCGAAGCCAAGGCGTTGCGCAAACTGCGCCACCCCTCGCGTTCCGAGCACCTGCGCAGCTTCCTCGACGAGTAAGCCTTGTTACTCGGTCTATAATGAAAAAGCCCGGCTCGCCGGGCTTTTTTGTGGATGTCGGAATTATTGCAAACCGATGAAGCCCGGCAACGTCCAGTGACCACACATAAACCGATGGAGATTTTTGCAGAGCAATGGAAGAACAGTTTGTGAATAAGCCCGGAAAAACCGGTATTTCCCGCCTGATCGATGCTACCGAGTACTCCCGCCAGGGCCTGATCGCCACCTGGCGCAACGAGGCCGCCTTCCGCCAGGAGGTTTCCCTCGCTATTTTCCTGATACCCGCTGCACTGTGGCTCGGCGAAACCGGCGTTGAGCGCGCACTGCTGATCGGCGTCACCCTGCTGGTGATGATTGTCGAACTGTTGAACAGTGCCGTGGAAGCGGTGGTGGATCGCGTAGGCCCGGAGAAACACCCGCTATCCAAAATCGCCAAGGATACCGGTTCCGCCGCGGTCTCCATCTCCCTGCTGCTGTGGATAACTACCTGGGCCTGTATCCTGCTCCCCCACTGGCTTACCTGAATACCACGGAACACGAAAAACCGCCTGCGGCCACAGCCTTGGTTACAGGCGGGTGACGACGCTGGTTTGCCCGTCAATATTCGCGACCAATAGCCGCAAGCCCCGACAGACAGCCCTTCTCCGACCTAAACTATTGGTACCGACGTACCACTAGATACTTCCCCAAAAGAGTGCAACGGATCTGCGCTCAGCCATAAGATTCAGGGACGGAAGCATGTCGACTCTGCGACTGGCTCGCGGCATTTTCGCCGGCGCCAAACCCTCATTGATGACCCCACTGGCGCTCACCAGCGCGCTATTCTCGCCCGGCCTCCACAGCCAGGTACTGCTGGGTAGCGACAACGACACGTATACCCTGACCAACAGGCACAGTGCCAGTCGCCACGGTAGCGCACTGATCGACGGCGGGCCGGGGGTCGACACCCTGACCCTACACAACATTTCCCTCGACAATCCCTCGCGCCTGCAACACTGGGAGTCAATACGGCTGCGGAACCGCGCGCAACTGACACTGGATACCCCACTGGTACTCGGAGACGCCGGCGGGCACCCGGGCCACCTGCATCTCGATAGCACCAGCGCCCTGTTACTCCCCTACTTCAGTAGCGCACTCACACCATACAATGGACAGCCGTTAACCCTTACCAATCGGGGGGTTATCGACATGCGCGGCAGCACCGCCAATCGATTGACGATCCATGGAGACTATTGGGGTAGCGGTACCATTTACATGGATATGGTGGCGGAGGGCGATGACAGCCTCGCCGACAGACTGGTACTGCATGGCGGCCATGCCGGTGGCCAAACCCGGCTGATATTCAATCGTCTCGCCGGCCACGGCGCGGAAACCCAGGACGGTATCCTTGTGGTAGAAGCCCTGAACGGCGCCACCACCAGCCATAACGCATTTTCCATGAACGGCTCGGTATCCGCCGGCCCCTATGAATACTTCCTGTTCCGCGGCGCCACCTCCCCGGAAGACGCAGACAACTGGTACCTGCGCTCCACCATACTCCCCGGTGATGCCCCCTCCCCATCTCAGGGGATCGAAGAGCCCTACGACGTTCTGGCCTTTACCGGCACCGACAGTATTTCCACCGGCAGCGAGAGCCCGGCCGCCCCCGCCGAGATCAGTGCCATCAACACCCTGGCGGCCCAATCAGGCAATACCCCGGTTCGCATCTACCGCCCGGAAATCCCCCTCTACGCCCAGGCGAAATCTCTGGCACGCCTGACATCCCTGCAGGAAATCGGCAGCTACCACAAAAGGCGCGGCGAGCAGCGCAGCTGGTTTGACGGGATAAACGAAGACTGGATTCGCGTGCACCATATGCGCGCCGACTACGACTGGCACGGCGACATCGACAACCGCTTCGACGGCGACATCAGTGGTTTTCAGTTGGGAACCAACCTCTGGTCCGCGCCCACCTGCACCGGCGGCGCGCGGGAAATGGGCCTGTTTGTAGGGTCAACACGGGCGAGTGGCGATGTCACCGGTTTTGCTCGCGGATTTATCGATTACAGCGCTGGCCACAACCAGCTGACCAGTCACCACATCGGCTATTACTTCAATGACTACCGCCCGGACATGGGCTACTTTGATTTCACTGCCAAGGTCGCCTATCTGAAGCTTGAGAGTGAATCCTCACGGGGTATCGGCGACACCATTACCGGCCCCCAGGTGACCCTGTCGATCGAAAAGGGGTTTACCTGGCAAGCCACCGAGGCCTTCAATATTGAGCCGCAACTACAGGCCGTAGTGAACTACAGCAACCTGAGCGCATATCAGGATGGCGTCTCCAGAGTGGAGCCGGATATGACCCCGGAAGCGAACTTCCGCGCCGGTATCCGCGGCTACAATCTGGACAGTCGCTGGCTGGACGGCAATCTGCGTTTTTACCTGTTCGGCAACCTCTGGCACACACTTGGCGGTAATGACGAGCTGCTGTTTGATCTAAACGTGCAAACCAACCTGGATCGCCAGGCCACCTGGGGAGAGCTCGGTGGGGGCATTGTGCTACTGGAAAGCCAGTATGGCAGCGCCTTCCTGAACATTGGCTACCAGCGCTCCCTGGACAACCTGGACTGGTCCGGCGCCAATGCCAACCTGGGCTTCAACTGGGCCTGGTAAGGCAGGCGGCACGCCGCTACAGGCGCGACAGAGCGTTGATTTCACGGAAAAAATCGAGTACTTTGCCATCCCGCTCGCAGGACCCTGCGAGCGTCTGTGGGGGCCTTTAGCTCAGTTGGTTAGAGCATCCGACTCATAATCGGCAGGTCCTGGGTTCAAGTCCCGGAAGGCCCACCATCTTCCCCCAAAGCCCATCACTTCGAACCCGTCGGATGCCGACTCATCTCTCTCCCCGAAAACCGGGCAGGTCCTGGGTTCAAGTCCCGGCAGGCCCACCATCTTCCCCCAAAGCCCATCACTTCGAACCCGTCGGATGCCGACTCATCTCTCTCCCCGAAAACCGGGCAGGTCCTGGGTTCAAGTCCCGGAAGGCCCACCATCTTCCCCCAAAGTCCATTACTTCGAACCCGTCAGATGCCGACTCATCTCTCTACCCGAAAACCGGGCAGGTCCTGGGTTCAAGTCCCGGAAGGCCCACCATTTTTCTTACTTTCCCCCTTCTATCCTGCGCTTACCATCTATCTCGCTCACGCAAATTGAGATTACTATCTCTCGAAAGTATTCAAAGACACAGCGGGGCCAGCCCAATGACCGAGCATAAAATCTTTTCCATGCCCTTCGCCAAGGTCTACCCCATGTACGTCCAGAAAGCCGAACGCAAGGGGCGCACCAAGGCGGAGGTGGATGAGATTATCTGCTGGCTGACCGGTTACGACACCGCTGGTCTGCAGCAACAGGTCGATCAGGAAAATGATTTCAAAACCTTCTTCGCCGAGGCGCCGGCAATGCATCCGAATATTGCGCTAATCAAGGGCGTGGTATGCGGCGTTCGTGTGGAGGAGGTAGAGGATCCACTGATGCGGAAAATCCGCTACCTGGACAAGCTGATTGATGAGCTCGCCAAAGGCAAGGCGATGGAAAAAATCCTGCGTCGCTAGGCCGGCACAGGATTTTCAGGTTACCCGCTTACTGCTACAGCAAGCGGTTTACAGCGGGCGTGCAACCAGAGCCAGTTCCGCATCCTGCTGCAGCACGGCCCACCACTGGTTCGGCGCCGCCGGGTCGATGCCCACCAGGGGCTGCTCTTCACAACCCGCGACACGCTCCGGTGCGCTGTCGAGGAAGCTGTCCTGCCAGGAAGCCTCCACTACACACATGGGCTCGGCCAGGGGCAACCATTCGGTGCCAGTGCGCATGGACAGGATCAGGCTTTCATCGGCAGTTTCCGGGCCGGTGAAAGCCAGCACATAGCGGTCAGATACGGCAGTGCCGAGATCCCAGGACTTGCTGGCGGTTTCCGGCAGTACCACCGGAGGCTTCTCACCACCATCCGGGCGGCTCATGGGCAGTCCGCTGTCCACTTCGATATCTTTCAATACCCCGTAATCGTCCTGGTAGATCCCGGTCTGATTCTGCGTGCCGCTGACGATCAGGATGTCCGAAACCGTTTCGTCCGTGGCGACCAGCCAGCTCAGAGTGACATGTTCTTTCAGGTCGATGGTGGTTTCCGCAATGATCAGCTCGTCATTTTCGTAGTCCGGCGCGGCGCGCAGCGGGCTATTCAGATTGGGGGTCCAGTTTTCGTGATACTGGTACAGCCACTGATAGGCAAGGCGCATCAGATCGTTGAGAGATTCCGCACGCGACAGTCCCGGCGTAAAACCCATATCCCGGGTGCGGGTGTCGGTGCGGTTGAAGGTCTGATTGCGGCCACCCATCAACTTCGCATAACCACCCTGCGGCGCCAGACACTCATTGGTGCGGTACTCCGGCTGGAGCACCATTGCAGATCGCGTCCCCTCGGGAATCGCGTCCGGATAGATGACGGTCTCACAGCGATCGGTGCTGCGAGAGAACCGATCCCCCAGTTTCCAGTCTGCGTCAAAGGCGTAAGACGCGTCATTACTCTTGGCAGTATGTGGCGCATAGTAAGATACGTAATCTACCCGCGGCCCCTGGAAAGTGAGGATGGAAGAGTTTACATCGTAAGCCTCGGAACCACTGGAATAGGTCGCGTTTTTCTGGGACACGATCATCTGTACCAGATCGCGCTCACCATAGCGGAATTCATAGCCTTTGTACGACGCGTTACCAGCCATGATCTGCGTATATACGTCCATACGGTAATTACCGCTGGCAGGGGTCGAGCTGGACGGCAGGGTGTTGAGTGCAGTCTTGGCAGAAATCAGCGAGCGCTGGTATTGGTGCTCGTGCCCCTGCACATAAATCACATCGTGATCGGCAAAAAACTCGCGGATCTGAGGCTGCACCTGATAGACCCAGTTATCGTCTTTGGTGCCCTCGACAATCTGCTCGCGGGTTTGCCCATACTTGGCACCAATCAGGCCATCGTGGCTGGCAACGACAATGTGATCTACATTTTCCCGCTGCGTATAGACCACCTGTTTGATCCACTCAAACGCGATCGGCAGGTTGTAATAGGCGAGACCAATGACCAGTACATTCTCACGTACTACATAATAGTTAACCCATTCGTACCCGGGCATATGCACCGCATCGGCCGGAATGAAATCGCGCATGTTCTCGATCCATTCGACGGTATAGGCATAGCTGGTTTCGTGATTTCCCATTACCGGCAGGAACTCGACGCCCTGCTCCGCATATTCGTCGGCGATGGAGCGCCACTCTGCAAATTCGATTTCAGAACCGTGGTCTGTGAGATCACCGAGCGCGAGCACCATATCCACACCATTCGCTTTCTGGTGCTTCAAAACTTCACTCATCGGGTGCATCGACACATGCGCCTGACCTTCACTATCGGTTCCACCCTGAGTGTCCGGCAATAGACCTATGCGGAATACCGGTGCCGGCGTAGTCTCTTGTTCTGCCGATTCCTCGTCATCGGGCTCGGCCTCATTCTCCGGTTGCTCATTGACCTCTTCAGGAATAATCGGCGCGGTAGAATTGCCACTGTCCGAGTCGCAACCGGACAGCAGATTGGTAAAGAGCACCACCAGCACCATTGCCGGCAGGGCAATTTTTGATTTCAACACGTTAACCCCCACTTTGTTTCAAATTATTAGCATCTCGGGAAGCGCAGGCTTCCGAGTAGATCGCGCCGTATTGAATCCGATTAAGGTGAAGGTTTGGCTTCCGTTAGATGAATTTTTTTAATAACAATCTGGACAACTTCATACAGATTGAAGCGAAAAATCATGTTAATGCCCGGCAGATAAAACTAATTTACCGGTCGCTCCCGTTGCATGAGTGTCACAAGCGCGATCAGGGTAATCGCGAGTGGAGGAAAGGAGGTCCACAGAACGGTATCCCAGCCATAGGTACTGAGGATTCCTCCCGAGGCGAATGAGCCCAGAGCCATCAGACTGAATACAATAAAATCATTCACCGACTGGACACGTGTTTTCTCCGCATCGGTATGGCATTGCAGCACCAGTGCCGAGGCACCCAGAAAACCGAAATTCCAGCCAAGTCCGAGCAAGATCAGTGTCCACCAGAAATGGGATACATTCATTCCGCCAAGTCCCACCGCCGCGGAAATTCCAATCAGCACCAACCCGACCAGCATCACCCGCTCGGCCCCAAAGCGCGCGATCACTTTGCCGGTAAAAAAGCTCGGCGCGAACATAGCGATAACATGCCACTGCAGGCCAAGATTTGACGATTCGGTAGAGTGTCCATGCATATGCATCGCAAGAGGCGCCGCGGTCATCAGGAAGTTCATCAGGGTGTAAGAGATGGCACCACAGGCGATTGCCGCGATAAATTTCGGCTGCTTCAGAATAATCCACAGCGGTCGCCCACCATGGCGCACCCGGTCATCTGGTCGCGGCAGTTGCACACCGAGAAGAATGATCGCGCACAGGGCTGCGACACCGGCCTGCGCGTAAAAAGTAGCGATATACATTGGTTCAGGAACCAGATGCATGGTCCAGTTGACCAGCTGCGGTCCAACCACCCCCGCAGCCACGCCGCCGGCCATCACCAGCGAAAGCGCCTGCGCCTTGCGCGCGGGTGCCACACCGTCAGCGGCGGCAAACCGGAATGAGAGCACCACCGCGGCATAGGCACCACCCAGCAGAGTGGAAAGGCAGTACAACCAGAATCCAGTGACCCCACCGGCCATAACGGCAACCACCGCCACCAGGCCAGCCAGTACCCCGGCACCGGAGCCCGTGAGAAATGCCGCGCGGCGCCCATAACGCCCGGCAATTGCGCCGGCCGGCAGGGTGCACAGCGTCATGCCGATAACAAACAGCGTCAGCGGTAGAGTGGCAAGAATGGGAGCTGGCGCCAGGGTGTAGCCAACAATTCCGCCGACAGCGTAGGGCACAATCGAATTGGCTCCGGCGAGGGCCTGAGCAATGGCCAGTCGCCAGGTATTACTGCGTTGAACCCGCGCGCTCGCGAGCGGAGCCGCTTCATCAGTTGCCGAACTCGCGGTTTGCATCATGGGCTCTCAATATAAGTCTCTCGAAGGATGGGGCCGATCACCGGTAGTTACTGGAAGCGCTCACGCAAAACCGCTTTCAATTTCGCCGGGGGTATGGTCAGTTCAATCTCACCCATGGAATAGGGTGCCAGCGTATACACTCCGTAGCGCAAAACCAGGCCATCGTTGGTCAGACGAAAATCCTCCGTACGACTAAATGGCCAATTCTGCCGGAAGTCTTCATTTACCTGCTGTGATTTCAGCCATTCATCATGTGCGGCTTCCGCCAACTTCCAGAAAGCGTCTTCCTGGCCAGGCACCAGCACATCATTCAGCGCCAGTTGCGACTCGTTTGCGAGATCCCAGTTCAGCCAGCGACTGACGGGCATGCCGTGGGCGCCGCCGGTATAGAGGTAACTGTCAATCTCAATGGTCACCACATCGTCGCGACGCGAAAGTTTCTTCGCATTGCCGGTCAGCTGCCATTGGGCTGCGGATGGAATGGTGACGGCGGCGGCATCGTCGAGGAATTTTTGCGCCACCTTTTCCAGGGAATCCAGCGGCGCCTCGGACGATTCACCAAAGCCCTGCAGCTGGGTAAGCAGCTGACGGTAGACCGCATCGTTCAGTGATGCCTGATCCGAAAACACTTCCCTCTGAATTGCCACAGACGCGCATTTATCTGGCGACGCACAATTGGGCTCAAACATTTCCAGCGATTCCACCTGGGACGCCAGTGTGGCTGGCGCACGAGACTTGTCCCGCTCTTTCCCCTGCTCGCAGCCACCCAGGATGAGTGCCAGGGTAAGCGCCATAATCAACGTCCCGCGAGCGCGCGCTTTCAGCGGCAGACATTCATACAACATACATTCTCCGTGCTGGTGTGATGAGGGAAGCCTGCAATGAGCATAAGTAGCCACGCCCTCTCTCGCAAGCGACTTTATCATGTTAAGGTGTGCGGTTAGGTTGGCGCGACCAGTCAAAACACAGCAACTCCGGAGCTTTGGCTTGATCACTTTTACCCACAAGAACATCCAGCAAATGGCCGACGGAGGCAGCTTTGCCCGCGGCGAAGACTACTTCGCACGTGGGCGGGTACTTGAGGCCTATTACGACCCGGAAACCGAGACGTTTCATGGGCGGGTCAAGGGATCGGCCCGCTTTGTTTACCGGGTGGAGTTGGATGTTGACCGCGGTCGCCTTGTGGGCCTCTGCTCCTGTCCTGTGGGCCTGAACTGCAAACACGCGGTCGCCACGGCATTGGCGTTACTGGAAGACGACGCGGCTCCGGCTTCCGCGCCCCCCGAAATTCCCGAACAGCCATCCCTTCCAGCCTGGCAACAGTGGCTTGAACAGTTACCCCCGGCACCGCGAAGCGAAGTCCTGCCCCTACTTCATGGGCAACATTATTTGCTTTACGTACTTGAGTTAAATACCCAGGGACAACTACAGCTTTCCACGAAGAAGGGCTACCTGAAGAAAGATGGCAGCTGGAGTCAACTGCGGCCCTTTAATCAGGAGAGTACCCGCCTCGGCTGGAATCGCCCCAGCCATCTGCTGGACGAAGATGTCACCATCCTGCAGCTGTTGCCGCGCATCAACGCCAGTGGCCGCTTGGGATTAGTGGGTGAGGAGGGACGACGCGCGCTTAGCTACCTGCTCGACAGCAACCGATTTTATTTTGAAGATGAACTGATCCGCCGCGCCCCCGCACGGGAACTCCGCTGGCACTGGCGCGAAAATGACGATGGCCGCCAACAGCTGCAGGCGCAACTCGACGGTGCAGATGACGCAAATAACTGGCAACTGTTGCCGGTCAGCCCCCCCTGCTATCTCGACACGGAAAATGCGGCACTTGGGGACATTGCCTCACCATTGCCCACCGGCCAGCTGATTCACTTACTAAACATGCCGGCCGTCTCCGCCGATGACGTTGGCCTGATGTCTGTGGAGCTCCGCCAGCGAATCCCACAGCCACAGCTTCCACTTCCCGTCGAGCCAAAGCTCACCCGTATCGACAGTTTTACTCCGCACATTACACTGGTGGGCTGTGACTTTGATCACTACAAACTTCCTGCGCTTAAACTGCACTTCGACTACGGTGGCTTTGCTCTCGCCGCTCCCTACAGTATTGACTATCAGGGTCCGGAAATGACCCGGGAGCAGGATGGAAACTATTTCCATATCGTCCGCGACAGCGAACACGAACATCAGTGTTGCGATCAGATCTATGATCAAGGACTGTATTTGATCCCCGAGCAACTCGGTGGGCAGGAAGAAGTCTGGGTACTCGATGCCACCAAGCCAGAAAAGATATTCGAGCACTGGAGTGCACTGCTGCGCGATCAGATTCCTGAATGGCAGGCCCAGGGTTGGGTAATCGACACCGACCCCAGTTATCGATTTGATATTTCTCGCGCGGAAATATCTGTAGAGCTAACCGATACGGCCAATAACTGGTTTGAGCTCGGTCTGGATCTGACACTGCCCAACGGACAGCAGTGGCCGATTGTTGATCTAATTGAGCAGTGGCTGGAACAGGATGCGCCGGAGCAACTCAGTATTATTGCCGATGGTGACTGGATCAGTGTGGATACCACGCCACTGCAGAGCATTCGCGGCCTGCTGCTGGACCTGTTAAAAGAGAAAAAACTCGGCAAGCCCGTACGTCTTCCGGCATTCCAGGCGGCACAGTTTTCAGATATCGAAGACCTCAATCACCGCCACGCTCCCGTCACTCAGAAGCTGATGGAAGACCTACAGGATTTCTCTGGTCTGCAAGCGGTTCCCATACCGAAACAGCTCAATGCCACCCTGCGGCCCTATCAACAGGATGGCCTCAACTGGCTGGGGTTTCTTCAACGCTATCGCTTTGGTGGTATTCTGGCAGACGATATGGGCCTGGGTAAAACCCTGCAAACCCTGGCGCTTATCCAGCATATGAAAGAGACCGGCGCACTGGACAAGCCTGCTCTGGTTGTAGCGCCCACCAGCCTTACCGGCAACTGGATGCACGAAGCAGCGCAATTCACACCCCACTTAAAAGCCACTCTGATTCACGGCCCAGACCGGGATAGCGCATTTGACCAGATCAAACACAGCGACCTGGTCATCACCACCTATCCTCTGCTGGCAAGAGACCAGACGCGCTATCGCAACCGGAAATTCAGTCTGCTCACCCTGGACGAGGCCCAGGCCATCAAGAACCCCACCACCAAAATTGCCGAGTGCGTGCGCCTGATCAATAGTGAGACTCGGCTGTGCCTGTCTGGCACACCGCTGGAAAATCATCTGGGGGAGTTGTGGTCACTGATGGACTTCGCCCTGCCGGGGTTACTGGGCGGAAGCAAAACTTTTCAGCAAACGTATCGTACACCTATCGAGTCCCATGGCAATCACGATCGGCAGCAGGAGCTGGCCCGCAAGGTGCGCCCGTTTATGCTGCGAAGGACAAAAGCGGAAGTGGTTTCCGAGCTGCCGCCTAAAACCGAATCCATCCAGTATGTAGAACTGGGCAGTAAACAACGTGCACTCTACGAAAGCGTGCGTATCAGCATGGAGAAACGCATTCGCGACCTGGTGGAGCGCCAAGGCATGGGCAAAAGCCATATCGAGTTTCTCGACGCCCTGCTGAAGCTGCGCCAGACCTGTATCGACCCGCGCCTGGTAAAACTGGAGAAAGCCGCCGGCATCCAGGAAAGTGCCAAGCTCAACTGGCTAGAGGAAAACCTGCCGCAATTACTCGAAGAAGGCCGCAGCATCCTGATCTTCTCGCAGTTCACCCAGGTACTGAAGCTGATCGAAGAGCAGCTGAATACACAGAAGATTGATTACACCAAACTCACCGGCCAGACCCGGAAGCGTCAGCAGGCCATCGACCGTTTCCAGAACGGCGAGGTGCGGGTATTTCTGATCAGCCTCAAGGCCGGCGGTGCCGGCCTCAACCTCACCGCCGCCGATGTGGTGATCCACGTAGACCCCTGGTGGAACCCCGCTGTGGAAAACCAGGCCACCGACCGCGCCCATCGCATCGGTCAGGAGAAGCCGGTATTTGTGTACAAGCTGGTGGCGGAAAATACCGTGGAGGAGCGCATTCACCAGATGCAGCAACAGAAGCAGGCACTGGCGGATGCGTTGTTTGATGCCGCGGGCAGCAGTGCCCTGCCGACAAGCAAAGAGGCGCTGCTGTCACTGCTATCCGGAGACCAATAGAAAGCGTGTTAGAAAGGTGTGCTGGAAAGGCATGCTAGAAAGAAGCACTCAAGCCAATACCAAAAAAGTCGACCTGTGCATACTGATCGATAAATTCCTGCGAGCGCCGCGCATAGTAGGCGCTCCAGCGGTAGCGGCCGATGGGCAGCACCCATCCGGCCTGCCACTCCACCACGTGGGGTTCTTTTTCTACGCTGTGGCTGTCTTTGAATGTATTGCCGTCGAGAAATATATCCTGATGCACCAGCCGCAACTGCACATCGGAATACAGATACCAGCCACCGCCTGAACGCAGGCTGTTTTCCGGGCCGCTGATGTAGGGGGCAAATGCACTTACTCCGAAACTGGAATAGAGGTCCCGTCCCAGGCGCACCCCAGCTGCGGAAATCAGGGAGGTATTCACGTTGCCCAGATGACCGCCGAGGGTACCCGAAATTTCAAACTGCAGGCCATTCTCAGCCACCGTTTCAACGTGCGCCCATTTGCGCGCATAGCTCAACTGCAGTGTGGCTTCGTCGTGCAGCTGGTTGCTCCAGCCGTGAATATCATAGGTGCGAAGCAATTGATGGGTAGAGCGCTGTGCCTGCTCCGCTCCAGACGACGGCCCCACAATACCCAGTGAAAAATCCAAGCGATCAGCGGTGTTTAACGCACCACCGGGAATCAGGTCCACCGCTTGCAGGGCACCACCGAGATACAACCAACCCGCGTAAGGGCGATCGTATTCCAGTAGCTCGGTTTCAAAAATCTCAAAGGGAGTAAAAATCGCCTGGCCGATAAAAAACTGCGCGTTTAATTCGCGGTTTTGATAGCGGCCGGGCAGCAGAGATTGCATCCAGCCGGGAGGGTTATCGGCGGTATAGGAAAGCCTGAGTCCCTGGGTATAGTCGGCGTCGTTGACGCGTCCGAAAGAATCATTTTCCAGCTGCAGAGCAATAGTGCCCGCAGTGGCTGTGGTGCTACCGGCGGCGAGTAAAGCAGCACCCATCCATTGGATACCTGACTGCCACTGCAGCGAAAATCCGTTTCGCGTTTTCTTTTTCACGCATGGATTTTAGGAAAGCGGTGCCGAAGCTCCAGAAACTCGGGTAGACAGATGCGCCGGTCAATAAACCGGTCAGGTGACTGCGATCACCTCACTGGCGCGCTTTCCAAAGCCAGACAATGGCACCACTCAATGAACCGAAAACGGTTCCCAATAAATGGCTGGATACCGCTACTTCTGCACCAATTATCTCCCCGGTGGCAGCACTGGGACCCGCGGTCAATTCCCACGCCACTTTCGCCCAGCAACCGATCAGTAGCAGTGCCCCGGACCAGCGGCGCTGATACAGATCACTCAGCGCGCCAAAACAGAAGAGTCCGTGCAGAACCCCGGAAAGACCGTAATAGATTTCCACGCCCGGATAGCAAGTCCACAGCCCAAGGCTGATCAATACGGCCAACAGTGCCGTCAAACCCAGGTACGCGGCGACCGGGCGCCGCCCAAGCAAAGCGCTCTGCCCAAACACAAACCACAGCGCTACCACGGCGGCGCCATTGAGCATCAGGTGCGCGAGGTTCGTATGCACCAGATGCCCGGACAGCAGACGCCACCACTGGCCGGAAGCCAGCAGGGCGCGGTCATACATAAACCAGTCGGGATGCAGGGACTGCAGATACTGCAGCAGAGCGCAGAGTATCAGTATCAGTACAGGGCCGCCGATACTGCCGGCCAGGGTTGCTCGGTCTATCTCAGGTCTCTCCCTTGTGCGCAGACGTTACCTGCGTGGTGTAACAGGTCTGGGCGCACTATGGGTGAAAAGCCATTACTTGGCAATTCCCTCAGCGACCGGCAAATGAGACCGTTTACTCCTCCCCGGAAGCAACGCTGAGATCCATCCGATACACCGCCTCCCCGCGCGGGTTTACTTCCAGCAGTCGCGCCTTCGGCAACTGTGCCGCGATGAATTGCGCTACGCGCTCGGTATCCGGAGCGCGGAAGACGACCTCAAGATTCCCGTTGTCCGCTACCGGTACGAAGGACCAGTTGCCATCCGCGGCCGGGGTAACCGGACTGTTCGCGCGGATATAGTTGGCCAGCACCTGGCGGTTGGTATCCGGAGACTCGATCACAATATGCTCCTCCCCGGTACCGGCAAACATGCCACCGCCCGCGCGATAATTATTGGTGGCAACCAGAAATTGATCGTCAGCCGATACATCCCGTCCCTGGTATTGCAGGTTGACGATGCGCTCACCATCACTCACCTGAACACAGCTGCGGCTGTAACGCGCCGGCTGCGTCACGTCGATCTGGTAGCTTACCCCGTCAATGACATCGAAGTTGAAGCTGGGGAACCCGGCAAAATTCACCAGCTCCTGCCGCGTGCTGGAAGCGGTGTCGATCTGATTGAATTGCGATGCCGCACACTCCAGCCACTGCGTAAGCTCCGCCCCCGATACTTTGACCGCCACCAGCGTATTTGGATACACGTAGAGGTCGGCGGCATTCTTTACTTTTACCGTTCCTTTCGGCACCACCGTAAAGCTGCCCTCCTCCGCACAGATACCATCGCGGTCACACACCTTGAATGGCGCTGCAGCGGAGAGCACCGGCAGGTGCTGCAGGTTCACGTCGCCACGAATCAGCTGTTCCACATACCAGCGCTGTGCGTCATTCACGATCTGAATTGTCGGGTCGTCCTTGACCAGGGCCAGAAAACTGAAAATATCGTCGGTGGATTCACCAATGGGTTGGTTCATGTAGTCGATGGTGGCGCGGTGATCCTGTGACACCAATGTCTGCAGATCTCCGTCGGGCTCAACCGCTGGCGCGCCTTCGACAAAGATTGCGGGTGTGGATACAGCACTTCCCGCTACCATCCAGGTATCCGCAGCAATATCGTAATCCAGCACCAGATCAACCACCCCCAGGTGACTCCCCCAGTAACCGGGCATGACTGCCGGCACGCCTTTGATGGTACCCGCTTCAATATCAACCCCGGGTACCCCGGCAAACTGCTGCGAGGGGAACAGCAGATGGCTGTGGCCAAACAGGATGGCATCAATCCCCGGCACCTCCGCCAGGTGCCAGCTGCTGTTCGCCTCGAGATTGCGCGCGTCATACACTCGGGTGCTGATGCCGGAGTGGGGAATAGCCACCACGATGTCAGCACCCTGCGCGCGCATTTCCGGCACGAAGCGTTCAGCCATGGCGCGGATATCCCGAGTCTTCACCCGCCCTTCCAGCTTGCTTTTATCCCACTGCATAATCTGCGGCGGAACAAAACCAATAAAGCCGATGGTGATCTGGCGCGCTTTGCCATTGCGGTCCCGCAGGGTTTTCTCGATCAGCCGGTAGGGCTCGAAATACAGGCGATCATTTCCGTCGTCCGTATCTCCATCGTCAACAAAGATATTGGCGCTGATATAGGGGAAGTTTGCATCGTTGACGCTTTCCGCGAGAAATTCCAATCCGTAGTTGAACTCGTGGTTGCCGTAATTGGCCACGTCGTACTGCAGGGCATTCATGACTTTAAAAACCGGGTGCACCTCGCCTTCGGTGATGCCATCCGACTGACGCCAGTCGCCCATGGGGCTGCCCTGAATCAGGTCGCCGTTGTCCACCAACGCGCTGTTCTGTGGATATTCCAGTTCTGCGCGGGCGCGGCGGATCAGGCTGGCCGTGCGCACCAACCCCACCTTGGGATCCTCGGCGTCGCGGTAGTAGTTGTACCCCATCACATGGGCATGGATATCGGTGGTTTCCATCAGGCGCAGATCCACCTGCACTGTTTCACCGTCCACCTCGGAAAATGGCGAGGTGGCACCGCTGTGGTTATCACTGCAGCCGGCCAGCAGCGCTATCAGACCGCCACAAAAAGTGCGCCGAAAGGTGTATTTCTTTATGAAGGGATTTAAGAAGTTCATTTTCGCCATTCTTGCAGGTTGCGTAGACCAGAGAATGACAATCCGAAGCGAATTTTTCGCGAACGTTTTGTAACGGTTTGATGACACCGGGGGCACGCTCCCGGCTCAGGCTTCAGCCTCCCGTTCATGCACTTCCAGCGCCCTGAGCAGGACGCTGGTGACAACGGAGGTCAAGACTTTTTCAAAACACATACCTGATCACCGTAATAGTTGTCGCTGTAATTGCACTCGCACTCCACGACGGAAGCGGTTAAGAAGACGTTCATACTATTTCTCCCGGACTGTTTAATGAGAACGGGAGAAGAATAGCGCCAGGACCACGTATAGCACAAAGCAAACAAATCTCTAACCCTGATTGCAAATAGCTATGGACGACTCTGAACGGGGAAAGCGCCCATAACCAATCTGGAAATCGACCCCGACCAGGGTCAGACCAGATGAAAGACACTTGAGACACGCCAACGGAGCGCTCTCACACAGAAAACCGGCACTGCGTCCCATGCTGATTGGGAATATCGCGAAAAGTGCACTAAGTACGGTGGATTTACTGCGTTTTACACTACAGTTAAATGGTAACTATCCCGCCCCGGCCCTGCCCGGGGCCTGTATCACGCAGCAGGGAAGAGACGCAGCGTATAACGCAGATTGAGGTCGCCACCATGAATACGCACTTGCCGGTAAAACCCCAGAGTTCCCGTAAATCCGCCATGCTGACTACCCAGCACAAGGCTGAAGTTGCGCGGCAGAGCTCTCCGGCCAAGATCGGCAAAAGCATCGATAACCTCAGCCTTCGGTACCCGAAAGAGCTGGAGCATAGTTTTGTGCTTGGCAACAACTGATCCGGGGCAACATCGCCACCGCGACTCTCCGAATGGGCTGCTATCTTGAAGGTCACCCTCTGACCGAAAGGAGCAGCCATGGCCGCAATCCCTCTGAAGATCCTCGCCATTTCCGGCAGCCTGCGTAAAAGCTCGTTCAACAGTGCCGCACTGGAAACCGCCGCCGAAATTGCCGGCGAAAGGGCCGAGTTCACCTTTGCCAACCTCGCTGGTATCCCCCTTTACGATCAGGATCTACGCGACCTGGGTGTGCCGGAGGCCGTAGAGACTCTGCAGCAGCAGGTACTGGAAGCGGATGCCATTCTTTTTTCCACCCCCGAATACAATTACTCGGTGTCCGGCGTACTGAAAAACGCCATCGACTGGCTGTCGCGGGTGGACCCACAGCCGTTTGCCGACAAACCAGTGGCGGTGATGAGTGCGAGCATGAGCGCCTTGGGCGGCGCGCGGGCACAGTATGACCTGCGCCGAATCCTGATTTATCTGGATGCGCACTTTGTAAATAGACCAGAAGTGATGATCAGCTTTGCCCACAAGAAATTTGATGAGAATGGCGCACTGACAGATGGGGACACGCGGAAGTTTATTGGCAACCTGGTGCAGGCATTGGATCAGTGGGCCCGCCGGATCCGCGTAACAAATTAAAATTTCGGTCTCGACCTACCCTTCGTCGTCCTTTCCCATGCCATCCAAATGGGACTTGGCGGAGTGCATCACCCGCAGGGTAAAGAAAGTGAGCAGGCTGATCACAATCGCCACCTCCAGACGGTCGGTCGCCACGGCAAGCCCGATAGCACCGGTGGCCCACAGGCTCGCTGCCGTGGCCGTCCCTTGCACCCGCCCGACTTTCCCACCATCGGAGACACTTTTAAGAATCGCACCCCCGCCGATAAATCCCATGCCGGTAATTAGCCCCTCAATTACGCGGCCTTCGGCATCGGTGGAGGTCAAAACATCAAAACCCACCAGGGTGTAACCGCAAGCCGCGACGGCCACCAAAGGGAAAGTTCGCAGGCCCGCGGTGCGCTCATGCTTTTCCCTGTCCCAGCCAATGGGTAAAGCCAGCAGGTAGGCCACCGCCATATAGATGATGTGGTCCAGTACCAGTAGCCAGTCGACGTCCTTGAAGAGTTCCATCCATGCTCCTGCTCAAACCGGTGATTGACCGTTGCAGGCGAGTCTCGGAGTCAGACTGTCACCGGCACCTGCTGCTCATCACGGCGGTCGCCGCGATTCCACCACTTCTCATGGAAATAGTAGGCCACGGTATTACAGGCAGGTTCCACCAGCGCCAGCGCACTGCCGACCCAGAAGTCACCAGTAAGTACAAAACCAACGGTGAAGGCAACAAGCATATGCACGATCGCGAAGCTACAGGTCTTTTTCATAGGAACCATCCTCAACTCAGGCTGATTAATTTTTAACCAGAACAACCAATATGCCTATTATTGAGAACGATTCCTATTTTTAAAATACAACCAGATCCATAGTCCTGATTAGAATGACCAATCGGTACTGCCATACCTTAACGCCCTCATCACGGTGTCGCCACTGCCAGAAACAGGATAAGAGTAGAAGCCGTCAGGTAGTTTGCTGTACCCAGAAAATTCCCCACTGCCGTTTCAGAAATAGCCGACTGTGTCGGCATAGCGGATCAGTTCGCTACCGTAGTTACCACCCCACTCGTAACCGTACCGACGCTCCGCGTCGATCGCCATAATGTCGTATTGCTTGATACCCGAGCGATCAGCGAAGAAACCCACATCCTGACCCAGGTCGTAAAACCGGTACCACATGGTGCTGCCGCTTCTACTCTGAATAGGGTTGTAGTTATCATCGTCGCTACCGCTGGGGCGTTTGACATAAGCGGTATCCGCAACCTGTACCACCGGGCTGCGGTACCAGGCCAGTGCGGCGCGCACGGCGGCTTCCACTTGTTCGGTCTGCGGCTGCGACATCAGGAAGGCCGTCACCAGCATGGATTCCTTGCCGCTCTTGGAGGGCAGTTCGTAATCCCGCGCACCGCGGGGCTCAAAGGTCACCGGGTCGTGCTGGGCACACCATACGGTTTTTGCATCCGCCTGGGCGATCTGCGCCCTCAGAATAAACTCCACTCCTTTTGCAATTGCCGCCTCCATACGCACACGCTGCTCGTCAGTAAACAGATCGCCGTTCAGTGGCGCTTCCTCACGAACAGCGTGGTCGAGCAGGATGAGAACTCGTGCCATAGCCCCGTCGTTGAAGGTTACGTGGTTGGAATAGGTGGTGCCGGTACGCGCGGGGTATACCTGCGGCCAGCCACCGCTCTCGTACTGCATGGTCAACAGAAATTCCAGCGCCTTGCGCGCTCCATCGCGATACTGACTGTCGCCACTACGCTGATAGACATCAGCGAGGAACATCAACTCGGTTACCGTGGCATCGTTATCGATGGTGCCCAACTCAATACCACCGGCGCCGGTCCAGCCAGAGCGTGGGCTACTGCCATTCCAGGGTGCATCGTAGGTAGACGCATCATTTTTGTAAAAGCCGCCGTGGTCCATCTGCCAGGTGAGAATATGCTCTGCCCGAGCCTCGTCCGCTGAAAGACTGCTCCCCAACCAGGATTTGTAATTGTCCAACTCACCGTAAATCGGGTTGCCGGATTGCGGCAGCATCGGTGCTTCGCCGCCAGAGGAGGAGCCACTGGATGCGTTGCCACCAGAAGAACTGGAAGAAGAACCGGAGCTCGATGACGAGCTACTGGAGGAATTGAACACCGGTGGATCCGCATCGGAACCACTGCTGCCGCCACCGCAGGCGCTCAACATAAGCGATAGGGCCATCGCCGCGGCAGGGAAGAAAATTTTCATTGGCATGGATTCACCTTTAAAACCAGCGGGTAGTGGTAATCCCAGTACCCACGGCAAAAAAAGCCCCGTAAGCGGGGCAATAATGGCAAATTGATTGAGAGGATCTTTAGAACTGTACGTTTACACCCAGCTGGTAAGTGGGGCCATACGTCTCGCTCAGGAACATCATGTTTCCGTTGGAATATTCGTTGCCCTCAAAATACTGAATGTTGCTCTCATCGGTGATATTCACCGCGTCGAGGTACAGTTTTACGTTGTCATTGACGTTGTAGGTCGCCTTGATGTCGTAGGTAATACCGGCATCCTGATAAACATCAGACCAGGCCGCGCAGTTCTGGGAATAGCCCAGAGCCGCGTCCGCAGCAATATCGTCAGCGGTACAGGAACCGATGCGCTTGAGGATTTCGCTGCGGTAGTTGGTGATGAAACGCACGGAGAAGTCGTTGTTCTCCCAACCCAGCGTGGTGTTGACGGTCACGTCCGCCTGCTCCGGCATGCGGATGCTTTCTGCACGCACGGAGTCACCCACGTCTGCCTCGGAGTGCAGCAGAGTGAAGTTGGACTGGATGAAGAAGTTTGCCAGCAGACCTTCAACAAAGTACTGGTTGTAGGTCACTTCCAGGCCGTAAACCTCTGCTCTGTCACCATTCAAGTAAGTCTGGGCATTGGTCAGTTGCAGGTCGGATGGGATGTTAAACATAGTGACCTGATCCACCGGCAGGGTGTACGGCAGGTCTGCCAGGTTCAGGTTGGCACCGGCAACTTCAACGATAAAGTCATCAATCTGCTTGTAGAACGCTGCGCCCTGAATAAACAGGTTTTCACTGGCGTACCAGCCCAATGACACGTCGAAGTTAGTCGCGGTCATCGCATCCAGCTTCGGGTTACCGATTTCCAGTACGTTGTCCGCAGACATTGTCATGTTCTGGGATTTGTACGCATCGGTGAATTCGGCATCGGCGATTTCACCCTGCAGATCCGCCGGGCGGTCGGAACAGTTGTCGTCACCCAGGTTGGCCGCCGCATCGTAGTTACAGAAAATTACGCGGTCACGAACCTGTGCGTATGCACGTGCTTCATCGAAGGACGGACGAGTGAACGAGGTCCAGATAGAAGCGCGCAGCAGCAGGTCTTCACGTAGCTCGTCACGATAGTGCAGGCTGGGGAAGAAGCCGTCGTAGGAGTTGGAGGTATCATCCAGCGGTACAGCGATATCGAAAGATTCCAGCTGATCGGCACTCTCTTCGCGGTCGTTGCGGATAGAGAGGTAACCGGTGGAGTTGAAATCGGTTTTTTCGTAACGCACACCGGCAATCAGCGCCCCAGTTTCCGTCACCTGGAACTCACCCATGATGTAGGCCGCTGCGGTATCTTCAGTGATCTCGTAGTCGTTGCGGGTGCTTTCCAGCTCGCGCTGCTCCGGGTCGTAACTGTCCGCAATCTGGCGAGTGGCGGCGATCAGACGCTCCGCTTCCGCTTCGGTAATGAACTCGTGGTCGAACAGGGGGTTATCCGACATAAAGGTTTCGAAGTCACCGAGACGCGCACCAGCGTTTTCAAGGCAGACTTCATCGCCGGCACAACCAGCCACACGCTTGTCGTTGGGCACAATACTTACGCGGTTTTTATCGCGGTTGCGTTCGCGGTTTTTGATACGGAAACCGGTCTTGATGTAGTTCACCGGGCCCATATCAAAATCTTTACGCAGGTTGGCCATGGCCTGATCGATGGTGTCCTCGCGGAAGCTGTCCTCCATAAACAGGTTGTCGTACAGCATATAGGGCTGCACAGTTTCACCATACTGGTAACCGGACGGACCAAAACCACCTACGTCTGGCACTTCCACACCACCGGCGAGATCACTCAACTGATCCGGGTGGACGATCTGGCCGTTCAGGTAATCTTCGCCGGTAGTGCCGAGGGCACTGAGTTTACGCGCGCGGAACTGTACGCGGCGGCCATCGGGAGAATCCTGAGTGGCGTTGGAATGGGACAACTCATAGTCCACGGTCCAGTTATCCCCAAACAGGTTTTCGCCTCCGAGGGAGAATACCTTGGTATCGCTCTCGGATTCCTGAATAAAGAACTGTTGCTGCAGATCCATACCACCGGTACCAAACACATTGTTATCCGGGTCGAGATAAACAACTTCGTCATCGCTCGCCTGACCCCAACGGTAGTACTCGCGCAGTGCGGTATCTTCGTCGGTGTAGACGGTATTACTGAAGCGCGCGTAGTACTTACTGTTATCGTTTGGACGGTACTCGAGATCGAATATACCAGCGATACGCTCGCGCTCGGCATTTTCCTGGCGATTCTGTAATTCGAACGGAATCAGCATCGGGCTATCAGCGCCATCCAAAGTGATGTAACGCGGCAGGCTGGTATCGTGTGCCCGCGATTCGTAGCCTTCCGTCACGCGGTTCTCGTAGGACAGGGAGTAGCTGAAACCAATGGTTTCGTCGGCAAATATATTAGTGCCCTGCAGGGTCAGCTTGGGGGAGGACTCTCCGCTCTGCTCCTGGAAGGCACCCTGAGCGCGCAGCTTAATGGTGTCTTCGCCACGGTCCAAGGCTGAAATCGTGGTGACGTTTACACTACCACCGATAGAGTTCAGATCCATATCCGGAGTGAGGGACTTGAGCACTTCGATGGACTGCAGTACATCTGCGGGCAAGGCATCAAGGGAAAAGCCGCGGCTCTCACTATCCGCGGCACCACCGCCGCTATTGGCCATTTCAGAACCGTTCATCTGTACGGATACGAAGCCCGGGCCGAGACCACGCAGGTTGATAAATTTACCTTCACCCTCGGAGCTCTGCAGGGTAATACCCGGCAGACGTTGCAAGGATTCCGCCACATTCTGGTCGGCGAAATTACCGGAATCGTCCTGGGTAATGACGGAACTAAATACGTCTTTATTGCGCTCCGCCTGACGGGCATTGAGCTCAGCGCTCTTAACACCTTCGACATAGACTTCTTCAATTGAAAAATCTGAAGGAACTTCTGCCTTGCTTTCTTCCACTTGCTGATTTGCTTCTTGAGCCATCAGGCTGGTGGAAGCTGCCATGGCGATGGCCACGGCGAGAATCTGTTTTTTATAAGTCATTTTGACTCTCCCATCGGTTTTATGCGGCCTGCTGGTTTTTACGCTCAGACCGTTCGATGTTTTTTATCGCGGGCCGCATCAAACCTGCGGCCCGCGAGTTCCCCTGTTGGATTACTGGTAGCTCACCTTGAAGTTATCGATGACAACAGCCTTGTCTTCCGTGCCGCTGTCGCAGCGAATTTGCAGGAAGGAATTGGCTGTACCGATATGCGCATCCGGATCGCTGGCAATGGTGACAGTGCCTTCAGGCTGGTCGCCATCGGCCATCACGGCGGCGTATGCTTCAAACACTTTAGAGTCACCACCATGCACGGACTTGCCAGAGCTGGAGGTGTTGTTGTCCACATACACCTGGCACTTACCGCTATCCAGTGACACGTTGGGGTTTTCCACCACGTCGAAGCTGATTACGTAAGGTTTGCTCAAGTCCAGGTCGCCACGGCCTGCGGTATCAGTTTCCGCAGTATCGGTACCGTGCAGGGCATCACCAATGGAGAAGCGTGCGTTGTGCAGCGCGAGGGTGCCGCCGGCAACAGTGATCCGAGAACCGCCACTGGTTACATTGAACATCGGCTTGCTGGCGTCGCCAGACTGGGCACGATAGGCCGCGTCGAAGAAGTTGGTATCCTCGGTATCGGAGTCTTCAACCAGACCTACACCGTTGAAGTTTTCTTCGAATGCAGCGGAAGCATCGGCACCGGCGTACACATCCAGCTCACCGATTCCGCCAGGCAGTTCGCCGACCAGCTGATCCGCCGCGACTGCCGCCGCCCCATTGTCACTCCAAACCAGCCAGTCAAGGTTGGCATGGAAGGCACTACCGGATCCTTCACCAATACGGAACAGGCTTGCAGAGCCGCCAGAGCGACCCGGGCCAGTGAAGTTACCCACTTCGACACCATCGCGATAAACAACGGCATTGATGTTGTCAGCGCCCGCTGCCGGATCATTCACGGTGAAGTTGATCTGGTAGGTGTGGTAGCCATCGGTGAAATCCAGATCACTCACCTCTGCGGTTTCTTCATCGGGGAGGAATTTCTCGATCTGAAGTTTTCCGGAGTCCGGACGCAGAATTGCCTTCATGCGACGGTCGTCAATGTGCGTTTCGATTTCGAAACCGCGCGCACCCTGACTTTCGGCCTTGGCATTATCGATGCGCGCAATCCAGGTAAAGTGCTTCGGATAGGCGCCATCGGCGACGATGCCATCCAGGTCACCCACTGGCTTGGTTTCGCTGTCGCCATCGAGGGTATCCAGCTCCATGATCCCCTGTGGGCTCACTTCGAACCATTTCAATTCTTCATCCGCGAAGGAGAAATTGGTCTGCTCGCTGCCGTTGATTACAACTGCTCCAAGGTCACCCGGGTGAGTACAACCGTCGTAAACACTCCAGATAATGGCGTTGGTTGCGGAAGGATCAACAGAGGTGGTCGGAGTACAGTTGTCGCCAACCGGAGCTTCCGGAGTTCCGGTCGCAGAGGCACTCCATTCGCTCGGGCCAACGTTGTTTACACCGCGTACCCACACGTAGTAGGTGGTACCGTTTTCCAGCTCGGTCAGAGTGGTCGAGGTCTCGGTCAGGCCAGACATTACTTCCGCAGCAGACACATCGTCAGTAGTGCCATAGGCGAGATCATAACTTGCCGCTCCCAGCACAGAGCCCCAGCTCACCGCCATTTGGGCGTCGGTGGCAAAGGTGGTCGGCGCTTTCGGCGCATCTGGAGCCACGGCGGGCTCAAATACGGTACAGGCTGGCAGGTCAGCCTGGCCATCTTCGCTCTGCTTCTCGATCAGAAGGTCATCGATAATTGCGGTACCGCCACTGGATACACGCAGCTGCAGGAAAGAATTCTGGGTACCGATCACAGCGTCCTTGATATCGACAACATCGCCACCGGCCTGCAGGTAAGTTTCTCCAGGAATATTGATCACCACACGCTCGCCAGGAACAAGAGAGCCGGTCTCTACATCGAAAATACGCGAGCCCAGTGAGCCACCACCGTGAATGGAGTCAGCCTCGGAACTGGTGTTGTTATCTACGTAGATCTGGGTTTTGGAGCCCGATCCGCTGGCAGATGCCACACAGAAAGAAATGCGGTAGGGCTCGGAAAGGTCCAGTTCACCCCAGCCTGAGCCGCCGTCGGAACCAGGAGTGGAGTCTTTCTTGGGATCTTTCCCATCTGCAGCCATATCAGACAGAGTCTGGCCAATACTGAAACGCGCGTTGCTGATCAGCAGGGAGGCATCGCCAGCATCGCTGACGATCCCCAGGCGTTCTTTGCTATCGACCGTGATCTCCATGCTGGGATCGTCCTGGTCGAAGAAACAGCAGGTGGGATAGTAGAGAGCGGGACGCGCATCTTCGTATTCACTGCTATCAGCAGTGGCCAGCGCCTTGTAGTTGGGACTGAAGAAATCGATGGTGTCGCTCTGATCAAACCCGGTGTATTCACCAAAGTTTTCCACAAGCGGAAGCGGCGTGTTGCTGATTCCGCTCTCTTCCGGCGGTACAACCACCACCGGTGGTGGTTCAGGCAGGTCGGCGATATCGCCCTCCCCTGCAGAACTGCTACCACCGCCGCCACAGGCGGTCAGTGTCCCCATAATGCACAGCGCGAGTGCGGACTTTGCCCAAGGTAAAGGTTTCATGCTCACCCCTTCTCTCTCATTGTCGTCGTTATTCTTATGAGTCCGGATACTTCAGTCGGATGCCGCGCCGTTAGAATTGTTGTGCGCGGTAGCCACCCAGACCCAGCCAGATACTTATTGGTTAGACAATGAAACCAGATTGGTTAGGCATATACAACCATTTGTACCAACTAAGCGCTGCAGTTATTGACACATCTGCCTGACCGGAAGAATTTGGCGCAATAGCGAATGTTTTTTGAGCAAATCTGACGGGTTAACGGGTACAGGAGTTTTCACACCTACCGCAAATTGGGTGGTTAATAGACGCAATGGCGACCTGGAACCTGAGAATTGGCTTGTCCAAAAAGGTAGCCATTTCGCCATTCTTTAGTTGATTGAAGCTGACTTTCTCTGTACCGCTAAACAGAAAAACCCACCCGCCCTGAAGAGCGGATGGGTTTTGGTTCTGTGTGATGGAGTTACATCGGCGCCCTTACTGGCAACTTGCACCACCGAGACCGATCACATAATTCTGATCATTGGCCAGCGGAGAGTTGAACGGGATATGTCCGTCTTTACCTGCGGTGGCAATAATGTAATCCGCCTGCGCCTGGCCCGCCGGGCGACCTTGTGCAGCGATCACATTGCGAGAGGCCTGTGAGTAGTTCTGCGAAAGATCCGATACGGAACCGGAGCTGTCACTGATGGTGTACACCAGAGACGAATCCAGGTTACACGCGGCATCGGAGAACCACACCTTGCTGCCTTCGCTGCGGAAGTTTCCACCGTCCACATCGCGGGCCAGCTGCTCGCCGCGCTCATTCAACGCCTGTACCACGTCATCCTTTTCCTGGAAGTCGCGATTCATCATGAAGGTGTTGTCTTCCCACAGCACCGTCGCACCCACACGCACACTCAGGATGTCCTTGCGATAGTTCATAAAGAAGTTATCAAACATGTGTGAGGTGCCGCGACGGATCAGCGGGATACGACGCAGGGTGTTACCCAGGCTGTTGTAGTGATCGTCGGTGGTGATAAACGCGTTGTGATGCATGGTGGTGGTGATCTGCTCGTTGATGGTCCGAGAGTCACTGGAACCGTGCAGAGAAGCGCGCTTCACGTTGATCAGCTTGTTGAAGGAAATGGTGATGTCGTAGGCACCCACTTTCACATCAAACGCCGCGTCACCGGTGGTGTCGAAGGTGTTCTTGTGAATCCAGATGTCGTGGGACGCACCGGTATTGCGGATCATGTCCGGGTCGAGGCCGTGGTCCTCAACGTGACCGGCACCGCGGAAATCCAGGTGAGTCAGGATCACGCTCTGCTCGGTTTCCACCGGCTGACCGCTGCTGTCGGAACCGATGGCAAAACCGTTGAAGCGGAAGTAACCGTTACTGAAACGTCCGTCGAGTGTTTTATTGGAGCCGATCTTCGCATTGCGGATGGGCAGATCCTTGTCGTCCAGACGGTTGTTGAAAAACTCCGACAGACAGGAATCACCGGATAGACCATTGCTGGAACACCAGCTGCGGAAATCGCGACACTGGGCTTCGCTGCCGTTGATCGCAGACTGCACGGAAGAGTCGCCACAGAAATTGCGATGCATGGAGATTTCGGTTTCGTTGGCAAAATCAAATTTGTCGAACACGATCCAGTTGTGCTCGTCGCCGGTGATGGCGTCGAGAATCTGCTGCTCAACCGGAACACTGCTGTTCTTGGTGATTACCGTCAGCTTGCTGTTGCCGTTGGGATCGTAACCACCCATCGCGTTTTCACCGTAACCCACCGGACGACCAAGGGTTTCATACAGACACTGCACAATCTTCTGATCGGTATCCAGCACGGAAGAATCGCGCCAGTTTACGTTCGGGTCGGTCGCTAGCGTATAGCACGCGTTGCTGATGCCACCGGAGGACGACCCGCCGGATCCGGAACCAGAACCACTGCCTGAGCTGCTACTGGAGCTACTAGACGAGGAACTGCTACCGCCGGAAGAGCCGGAACCGCTACCACCGGAAGAAGAGCTTGAAGAAGAACTGCTGGAGCCGCCACCACCGGATGAGGAGCTGCCGCCACCATTACAGTCGCCTGCACTCGGGGCGGCACCAGAAATGGAAAGGCTGTCGATATTCGCGAGGCCACTGCTACCGGTCGCTTGCAGGCGGATTTCGTTGTAGCCCGCATTCAGCCACACGGTCACGGAACCGCTGTCAGCGTAGTTACCCCAGGCACCGGTGCCTGGCAGACTGACGTTAGTCTGCGCACCGTTATTCACCAGCACAGATCCCGGGCGGTCACTACTGCCATTGGCGTAACGCCACTGCAGGGTGTAGTTACCCGCTGCCGGCACCACCACGGACCAGTCGACACCCATTCCGCTTTCGTTGTCGGTGTTGGCATAGCCGCTACCGGTATAGCCGCTGTGTTCGGATTCCACCGCGCCGTCCACAGCACAATAGCCCGCTTCAGATTCCTGCAGAACTAACGTAGATGGTATACCGCCGCCCCCGGAAGAGCTTGATGAAGAAGAGGAGGAAGACGAGCTGCCGCCACCAGAGGACGAGCCGCTGCCGCTCGCGTTATAGACTTCAAACTCGGCAATCTGCGGTGCACTGCTGGCACTATCAATCATTAAGTTGACTTTATCCATGCTGACATCGCCAACATAAACCTGCAGCGCGGAACCAATGCCATTTCCGGACGCAAGCTCAGCACCGGTATCGTTATTTACCAGACGCCAACGCTGCACATTGCTACCGATTTCGCGGATCACGACCGTATTGAAATCACCGCCGAAGTTTTTCACCGAGATTCGCTCGCCACTTGTGGAGCTCGGTTGCCAGTAGCTGCCCAGATCGCCGTCCACGGCGTTACCGTAGCTGCTGCCACCGCCTTTACTGGACCCGTCGGCGTCGCCCGAGAATGCGAGGTTTGGCCCCAGATCTCCGCCACCGGAGCTGGACCCGCTGCCGCCAGACGAAGAGGAACTACTGCTAGATGATGACGAGCTACCACCAGAACTGGAGCCGGAGCCGCTGCCACCGGAAGAGCTGGAGCTGCTGGAACTGGAGGAGCTGACCGAACAGCTGCTGTCCGCTACCTGGTTCCCTTTGTTCGCGCCCGCAGTAGAGGCAACCACTTGCGGCACCAGGTTGCCATTACATAGTTGATAACTGTATGGAATGTTGATGGAGGTGGTGGACGTCGGATTCGGGCCGGCCGGGTGGTTGTCATCGCCGTCTTCCGTCCAGGTAATATTGGACCAGATGTTGCCACTGACTTCCCAGTAACCCATATCATTGGTGTAGAAAGTACCGAGCGGATCCTTCGAGTCCTCGAAGTAATTATTTTCTGCTTTTATTTTGCCGCCGATACGAGGGTTCATACCGGATTTATTGATGCCCACATAGTGATTGTTATAGGCATGCGCAGTTGCGCCGCGTAACAACGGGGTACGGGAATCAATGTTCTGGTAGAGATTGTGGTGGAAGGTAACCGGGCCATTATTGGTATCGCCATCGCTGGAACCAACGAGACCACCGCGACCAGAATTCCGCAGAATACTGTAAGAAAGGGTCACGTATTTTGTGTCCGCTTTCATATCGAACAGAGCATCGTAACCATCACTCTCGCCACCCTGCGCCTCGAGGGTCAGGTGATCCGCCCAAACATTGTAAACGCCACTTTCCATACCAATGGCATCACCACCGTTGGAGGTGGGAGAACCGGATTTTTTCACATTCCGCACATGGAGGTTCTGCAGAATGATGTTGGATGCGTTGCGCAGGTGAATTCCCAGCTCATCGAACAGCGCGCCGTTGCCAACACCGATGATGGAGATATTACTGACGTCCTTGATTTCAATCTTGTCGTCGGCGGTGTTACAGCTATCGCCGGACACCTTGCTGGTGTTGCCGTGATTGATGGTGCCTTCGACGTGAATGATGACGGGGGTGTCGTCGGATGCCCGGTTACACAGGGCCTCGTGAATCTGGGTACCGGTAGTGGCATACACTATATTGCCACCGGCACCGCCAGTAGTGCCGCCATTTAATGTGGCATACCCCGTGGCCTGAGCGGAGACATCCGCGGCCGCAAAGGTGCCCAGCAATGTACTCAACATTGCTGCTCTCTTCAGCTTGATTTGCATGTGACCTTCCATTGTTATTTTTACTGTTGATCAAGACGATCGGTCACAGAGTGAGCCCCGGGGATACTGCGAGCAGGGAGGGATGGACCAATCATCATCGCTGTGGGCGGCAGAAACTGCGGGGGCCGCCCGATATTTGGCCAAATCGGCTTGTTTAGCCAAAGCTCTATATTCTTATTAATTGGCAATACCAAATATCAACACCGAGGTTACCACAGTATTTAATACTGTAAAGCCCACCCAGAAACCTGTTAGACCAATTCGCGAAAATGTGCACTATCGCAAGTCGTCGGCGAGGCCACAGGGTACCGGCAGGCAAAAAAAAGCCGGGCTAAAAAGCCCGGCAATGCCATCCTGATGATGATGCGAGGAAATCAATGAAACAAAATGCCGCCTACTTAAATTGAGTAACAGGTGAGGAGAACCTCACCACTGAAGTTACTCGATCAATCCCAGCGCCCGCGGCAGGAACTCGCTGATTGCCGGCACCAGAGTAACCAGCGCCAGTACCAGGAACATCATCAGGTACATGGGCAACAGCGGGCGTATCAACGCTGTGATCGATGTTTTGCTAATACTTGCCCCGACAAACAGCACACTGCCCACCGGCGGGGTGCACAGGCCGATACACAGGTTCAGGATCATCACGATACCGAACTGCAGCGGGGACATACCCAGTTCCATCACTACCGGCAGGAAGATGGGGGTAAAGATCAGTACCGCCGGGGTCATATCCATAAAGGCACCCACAGCGAGAAGAATCAGGTTGATGGTCAGCAGGATCAGCAGCGGGTTGTCACTCAGGGTGATCAGCGCCTGGCTGATGGTCTGCGGAATATTCTGGTAAGACATGATCCAGGACATGGCCGAAGACGCAGCGATCAGGAACATCACAATCGCGGTGGTCTCAACGGACTTGGTCAGCAACGCGGGCAGCTGGTCCAGCTTCACTTCCTTGTACACCACACAGGACAGCAGCAGGGAGTAAAGCACCGCGATGGCACTGGCCTCAGTCGCAGTGAAGAAGCCGCTGATAATGCCGCCGATCACGATAAAGATCAGGAACAGGCTGGGCACCGCATCCACGGTTTTCTGTACCGCTTCTTTCAGGGTAGGTTTTTCACCCACCGGGTAGCCTTTGGCTTTCGCCCACAGCCCGCACACCATCATCAGGCCAAGTGCCAGTAACAGACCCGGCAGGTAACCGGCGATAAACAGCGCGGCGATGGACACACCACCGGAGGCCAGGGAAAAGACGATGAGAATATTACTCGGCGGAATCAACAGGCCGGTGGTGGACGAAGCCACGGTCACCGCTGTATTGAAGTTCTTGTCGTAACCCGCCTTGGTCATGGACGGAATCATAAAACCGCCGATGGCCGAAGTGGCCGCCACCGCAGAACCGGAGATGGAACCGAACAGGGTGCAGCTGATGATGTTCACGAACGCTAGGCCGCCGGGCAGCATACCCACCAATACCTTGGCGAAGTCGATAATGCGCCGGGCGATACCGCCGCTGCCCATCAACATACCGGAGAAAATAAAGAACGGAATGGCGAGCAGCGCGAAACTGTCGATGCCGCTGGCCATACGCTGGGCCATGGTAATCATGGCCGGATCAAAATCGATGGTGCACAGCATGGTGAGCACAGTGGCCGCGCCAATACTGATGGAAATGGGAACATTAAGCGCGAGAAGGATCAGAAAACTGACCAGCAATACCAGAACTGCGACTTCCACGATGACTCTCCTCGCTTAAGCTTCGACGGCAGCTTCGGGCTGCTTTTGTTTTTGTTTGGTTTCTGCATCGGCTACAGAAGCGTTTGCGTCGTCGGTGCCATCTGTACCTTCCATATAAGAATGCACTTCGGAATCAAACTCGCAGGGCAACTCTTCTTTTGCAGTGACCAGCTCGGTCAGATGATCGATGGAGAAGAGACAGATCAGCAGGCCGGACAAAGGCAGCACGCTGTACACGTAACCCATGGGCAGGTTCAGCGCCGCGGAGGTCTGCTCCAGCTCGAAGGTGAGCAGCATCAGCTTGGCACCGCCGTAAACCATCGCCAGCGCGGCGAAGGCAAAGCACACCAACACCACAAAAATCTGCAGCGCGCGGCGCTTGGCACCGTGCAACGCATTGCTCAGCAGGTCGATACCCAGGTGGGATTTTTTACGATAGGCGTAGGCGCCACCCAGCAGACCAATCCACACCAGCAGGTAGCGCGCCACCTCTTCGGTATAGGAGCTTGGCTGCATGGGCAGGAAGCGGGTGAGGATCTGCCAGGTCACGTCCAGCACCATCAGTGCCAGCAGCGTACCGAGCACAAAGCCCAGGGCCTTTTCAATTTTCTGCATCATCTTTGCCTTCCACTTTTATTTTTTTAGTGGGCTTTTTTTCAGGAATTAATTAACGGCTTTTATCTGATCCAGCAGATCGCCAACGTCGGTGCCTTTGTAGCTATCGTGCAGCGGCTTCACCGCGTCGATGAAGGGCTGCTTGTCCGGGTAGATCACTTCCACACCGGCGGCCTTCACTGCAGCCAGGGATTCCTCGGTGGATTCCTGCCACAGTTTGCGCTGGTAGGCCACGGCTTCATCGACCGCCTTGTTCAGCCATTCCTGCTGCTGCGGCTCCAGCTTATTCCACACCTCGGTGCTGATCAGCAGCAGGTCGGGCACGTAGGTGTGCTCGTCCAGGGTGTAGTACTTGGACACTTCGTAGTGTTTGGAGAGGTAGAAGCTCGGCGGGTTGTTCTCGGCACCGTTGACCACGCCCTGCTGCAGCGCGGTGTACAGCTCGCCCCAGCTCACCGGGGTAGCGGCACCGCCCAGGGTGTTGACCATCTTGATCGCGGTCTGGCTGTTCTGAACGCGGATCTTCTGGCCGTTCAGGTCTTTCGGGGACTGCACGGCGATATCGTTCATGTAGAAGGAGCGGCTGCCCGCATCCAGGTAACCCAGGCCGCGCAGGCGCGCGCGCTCACAGGCCACCAGCAGATCTTTGCCGATGGGGCTCTGCAGCACACTCCAGAAATGTTCGGAATCGCGGAATACGTAGGGAAGGTTGAAGACCTTCATCTCCGGCACGAAGCCCTCCATGGGGCTGGCGGAGACCTTGGTCATGGCCAGGCTGCCGATCTGCAGCAGCTCGATCAGCTCGCGCTCGCTGCCCAGCTGGCCGCCGGAATAGATGTCGATCCGCATGGTATCGCCGGACAGCGCCCGCAGGCGCTCGTCCATAAACACCATGGCGCGGTGTACGGAGTGCTGCTGGTCCAGGGTGTGGGCCAGTTTGAGGGCCACCTGGTCTTCCTGAAAGCCGCAACTGGCCAGGAATAATGTGCCGCCAGCCAGGGCCGCAGCGCGCAGCTGCCGCCAGAATCTTCTCATTATCATCGTTGTGACCTGTTATTTATTTTTTATCGAGCACAGGTTTTCTGGTTTGTCACCCAATGGGGAATAAACACCCATCCGGCAGACCAGATTGGTCATACCATCGTAGCAACTTGTGGACTCGGTATGCAATCCTGAATTTGCGACTCGTCCGTATATTCCGCTGTCGGAATGATTGCACCCCGGTGGCCAATCACCCGTGCCGCACAGCGGTTGCCCGCGGCAGTGGAGGCCTCGGGACTTGCGCCCTGCAGGCGCGCCGCCAGGTAACCGGCGTTGAAAGAGTCACCGGCACCGGTGGTGTCCACCACGCTGCTGACCGGGGGCACGTCAATGGCGGTCAGCTCGCCTTCGTACTGCAGCAGAACCGGTTCCGCACCGCGCTTGATCACCAGCTCGGATACGCCAAAGCCACAGTTGCGTTTCACGCACTGACCGGCACGCTTGTCGCCCCACAGGGCCTGCTCGTCCTCAAAGGTCAACAGGGCCATATCGGTGTGCTGCAGGAACTCGCTGACGACTTGTCTCGCCGCCGCGGCCGAATCCCACAGGCGCGGACGATAGTTACTGTCGAAGGCCAGGCGGCCGCCCGCAGCGCGGTACTCCTCGAGAAAGGCCAACAGCTCTGCGCGAGCCTCGGCACTCATAATCGCGAGCGTGATACCGGACAGATACAGGCAGTCCATGGTGCGCAGATGGGCTTTCAGGGCCTCACGGCGGTCGGGATCCGCAAACAGCTCCCGCGCAGGTGCCTGGCCGCGCCAATAGGTGAAGTAGCGCTCGCCATCCGGGGTGTTCTGAATCATGTAGAGGCCAGGGCAGCGGCCCGGCAGGCGTGCGATAGCACTGGTGTCAATGGACTCGCCGGCCAACCTGGTGAGCACTTCCTCACTGTAGGGGTCATCTCCCAAGAGGGTCACGTAGCTGACACTGACTCCACCGCGGGCGATATACACCGCGGTGTTGTAGGTATCACCGGCATACGACTGCGCCAGCAGCGGCTTGCTGCCACCGGACTGCTCCTGAACCGACGCCTGCGGCGCCAGTTCCACCATAACTTCTCCCAGTGCTGCCAGTTTCACGGCGTCCACCTCTCGTCCACCTAAATTGTATTTATTCTCGGCGGCCCCTGTTCGCGCTAGCTGCGCAACAAGGCCTTACCAAAACAGCGCACAGGTATAACCAATTTTAATGCGCAAGGCAACCGCAGCACCGCAGACGAAACGCCGTATTCACGCCTCGCCAACTGGTAATGCCACCTTACCAGATTATTCAGGTTTTTCACTGGATTGCAATACGTCAGCAAACAAACACGTGGAATAACTTCTATGGCTGACAGGAATTCGCTAGAATCGCCAGGATAGTGGGACTGGTGGTCAGACAAGTTGCAACGGCATCACACACCAACCACCACACAGACTGCCCACAGGCCGCGATGCCGGCCAATTTAGAATTGATACAAATATCGAGGCGCGATAATCGTGGAACTGCAAGCCGTAAAAGCCGAACGACTCTATTTAAAAGTTGCCGAGCAACTTTCGGGACTGATCACCAGCGGTTCGATCAAACCCGGAGAACGCCTGCCCTCGGAGCGGGTACTGGCGGACAAGCTAGGGGTCAGTCGCCCCACTATCCGCGAAGCAATGATTGCCCTGGAAATTTCCGGCGTCATTGAAATCCGCACCGGCTCCGGCATCTACGCCACACAGAAACAGTATCAGCAGTCACAACCGGAAATTGGCGATAAAGGCGTGGGCCCGTTCGAGATTCTGGAAACCCGTTTCATTATTGAGTCGGAAGCCTGCGCACTGGCCGCGGCCCGCATCAGCAGCGAACAAATCCGTGAACTGAAGCAGGCGGTCAAGGAAATGGAAGAGGAGGAGACCCGCGCGGACGCATCCGAGAAAGCGGACTGGAAATTCCACAGCATTATTGCCGAGGCTTCCCAGAACACCGCGATCATCGGTATCGTCAACTGGCTGTGGGAGTTGCGCAACCAGTCGGAACTCAGTACCGGCTTTATGGAGCGACTGCGTGCAGAGGGTGTTCATCCATCAATCGAAGATCACCGCAAGATTATTCTGGCACTGGAACAGCGTAACCCGGAAAAGGCGCGCGCGGCCATGCGCAATCATATCGACAATGCCACCGCAGCCGCGGCGACCTATTTTGAGCAGGAGCCTGCCTGATCGGCCCGCTCCTGATCCAATATCAGTAAAAAGAAAACACATTCGGCAGCGCGCTTTCGCCACCGGCGGGCGCGCTAGGGAATGTCAGGCAGGGACTCGGCCAGCATCGGCTGCACACCGCTTTCAATCATCCTTGCCAGCTGATCCCACAATTTCACCACGAAGTCTTCACGCTGTAGCAACCCCACCGGCACTATGCCGGAATGGGTCAGCAGAGCGACGACATGATCTCGCGTAGGAAAACTGCTCTGGGATTCTTGCCTTTTCAGCATTTCTACCAATGGCTGGGCCGCGGGATCCTGAAGCGGGAAGCCCTGAGAGGAAGATGTACTCTGGAAAATATAGGCGACCCACGCCGCAACAATGCTGATCAAAAACGAGCTTGGTTCACCGCGCTCGAACCGCTCCGCGATCGGCGCCAAAATACGCTGGGGTAATTTTTGACTACTGTCGGAGGCGACCTGACGGCAGGTATAGGGAACGGACGGGTTGGAAAATCGGTTAAGCAGCGTTGCGCAGTACTCATCCAGGTCAACATCGGGCAACGGCTGCAAGGTAGGCCGCAGCTCCCGCTGCATCATCACCTGCACAAACTTTCTGATTTGTGTGTCGGCAGCGGCTTCGTAAATATAGGAATAGCCACTGAGCGCCCCGAGAAATGCCAGCGCCGAGTGACTGCCATTTAGCAGCCCCAGCTTCATCCGCTCGTAGGGGGCGACATCGCGCACCACGCTGACACCCACCGAGCGCCAGTCTGGCGTCGGCGCAATAAAGTTATCTTCAATCACCCACTGACGAAAATTCTCACTCAGCAGGCAGCCGGTGTCCCGGTAGCCTGCGGCATTCTGAATACTCTCGGCAATACCATCGCTGGTGGCGGGGACCATGCAGTCCACCATGGTGCTGCAAAAGCCAATTTCGCGGGCCATCCAGGTGGCGAGGCCGCTGTCCTGTATCCGCGCCGCTGCCAGCAGAGAGTCGCGCAACAGGGCGCCATTGTCTGGCAGGTTGTCGCAGCTCAGCAGGTTGAACCCCGCGAGGCCGCGTTCGTGCCGCAGCCGGCAGGCTGCCAGCAGAAATCCCACCATGGTTTTCGGTGACTGCGGGTGCAGCACATCGTGCTCAATATCCGGGTGTGAAAGATTCAGCTCGCGACCGCCAGGCTTCAGGCAATACCCTTTCTCGGTTACTGTCACCGTCACCACATGAGTCGACTCTGAAGCCAGGGCGTCAATCACCGCAGCGGGACTCTCCGGTGCCACCAGCACCTTTGCCACCGAACCCACTACTCGTAAACTTTCTGCAGCCGAAGCGCGCTCGCACAGGGTGTAGAGACAGTTCTGGGACTTCATGCGGTCGCGCACATCCGGATTGCGCAGGCTTACCGCAGTGATGCGCCAGTTACCACCGCACTTGCGCAGCAGGTCATCCACGTATACGGCCTGGTGGGCGCGATGAAAATTGCCAATTCCTATATGCACAATCCCACACCCGTGATCGGCAGGATTGTAACCGGGCATGGCGACACCGCTGCCAAGGGTATTCCGTTTCTCAGAGACCGACTTGAGAAACTGCAGGTACAGCTTAGCGGGTAAGGACGCTTGCTTCGACAAGACAGGCATTACGCCCCCTAACCAATGGCATTCAGTGTGTGGATTACACCGCGCAGCTCCGCCAACCCTTTGAGACGGCCCATATACGAGTATCCAGGTTTCGACGATCCTTCCTGTAACTCGTCGGCCATCAGGTGGCCATGATCCGGCCGCATCGGAATATCGCACCCCGCACCTGAGTTGCGGCGACGCGCCTCTTCTTCCAGCAGTGCACGAATCAACCCGACCATGTCATTGTCACCGGCGAGATGATCAGACTCATAAAAAGAACCATCCGCTTCCCGAATAACATTGCGCAAATGCACGAAGTAAATGCGCTCGGCAAATTCCCGAGTCATGGAAACCAGGTCGTTATCCGCACGCGCGCCAAAGGAACCCGCACACATGGTCAATCCATTGGATGGGCTAGGGTAGGCCGCCAGCAAAGCCCGCGCATCTTCCGCCGTCGACACCACTCGCGGCAGGCCGAACAGGGAAAAGGGCGGATCGTCCGGGTGAATACACATTTTCACACCCGCCGATTCTGCTACGGGAATGATCTCCTGCAAAAAGAGGAACAGGTTTTCCCGATAGCGATCGGTACCCAGTGCGTTAAACAGCTCGATGGAGCGTCGGATACTATCGCGGTCGTGCGAGCCTTCACCGCCTGGCAAGCCGGCGATAATGTTGCGCTCCAGCTGTGCCAATTCATCGCTGGTTTTCGTTTGCAGGTAGGTCTGTGCACGAGCCAGAACCTCCGGTGGGTAGTCCCCCTCTGCACCCGGGCGCTTTAATACATGAATGTCGTAGGCGGCAAAGTCTGCCATCTCAAAACGCAGGGCCTGGCTGCCGTTGGGCAGGGTGTAGTTCAGGTTAGTGCGGGTCCAGTCCACCACCGGCATAAAGTTGTAGCAGACGGTGGTTACCCCGGCTTTGCCGGCATTGATGACGGACTGGCGGTAGTTTTCGATCATTCGCTCGAAGTCGCCGGTGCGCGCCTTGATATCATTGTGGACCGGGATGCTTTCGATGACGGACCAGCTGAGACCTTCCGCCTCGATCATCGCCTTGCGCTGCTGGATCGCTTCTTCCGGCCACAATTCGCCCGCTGGAATCTCGTGCAATGCACTTACGATTCCCGTTGCTCCCGCCTGGGCAATATGCCGCAGGGTGATTCCGTCGTCTGGTCCAAACCAGCGCCATGTCTCTTGCATCGGACTATTCCTGTTCGTTCGACTTCAGCGGCCTTGCCTGCGCGAGCTTCAGCTCTAGCGACAGACCCAGCGTGATGACACACACAACTGGTAAGACCACCGGACCAATTAAACTCAGTTTTACCGCAAATAACAAGAGTCAGTATCGGCAAAGCGCCGGTTTTACATAACACCAAGGTCAATTGATCACCTTTTGATCACCCCGCGCCCCTGAAGCGGGTGATTTCACGCCAATTATGAGTGATTTATTGCGTTTCCGTTAAAAAGTCTAGTGGCATGATTGTAAGGCCAGATAAAGCTGCTTACATTTTCCTTGCTGGCCGATGGGGTTGTGTTCGCGCCAGCGGGGGTCGGTACGCCGCGGTGGTTATTTGGTTGCCGGCCCACCAAACACTCTGATGCCGCGTATTAAACGCGTGTACCAGCCACCCAAACCTGGAATTTTTTCCGGAGATAATAATGAATAAACAACAGCGATTAATGAGAAGGATAAATGGCAAGTCCTTACTCCCCATGATAGTCACCGCAACCACAGCACTGAGCGCCACACTGAGCGCGCCCTCACTGGCAGGGCCCGGCTACAAGGGCGGCCAGCCCCTCCCTACCAGCTTCAGCCAGACCATCAATGCCGCCGACTACGGTGTTATTGCCAACGACGGCATGGACGATGCCGCGGCGCTGCAGAACATCATCGACAGCATGATTCCCCTGGGCAATTCGCCATCCAACCGCGTGGCCATTCAGTTGCCTGCCGGGGAGATTCACCTGGATGATGAAGTGCATGTGGACCGCTCCGGCGTGGTGATTCTCGGCGCGGGCAACAACCCCTCTACCGGTACCAAGATCACCGTGCGCAGCTGGCAACCCTACGGGGCCGATTCCAGCGGGGCGCCGGATTTCGACAAAAAGTACTGGCCGGGTTTTGGTGCCTTCCGCGTGGAAACCCGCATCAAGCATTCCGGTGAGCAGAACTACGAAGGCAGTATCAATTTCCACTGGAAGCACAGTATCGAGTTCGACCAGACCGCCTCTCTCGGCGATACGGTACTGCACCTGGAAAACAACGGTGCGAGCAAATTTTCCGTGGGCGACCTGATCTATGTGGGGGCCGCCACCGATACCGCGTTCCTGGACCTGGGTCAGGTACCGAGCAGCAAGCGCTCAAAGTCGCACCTGAAAACCGGGCATATGCGCACGCAGATTTTCACCGTCACCGCGCGCAATACCAGTAACGATACCGTCACTCTGGATGCTCCGCTGGAATTTGATATTCCCATCAACAATAGCAGCGGCTACAAGAGCCGTGTGATGCCGGTGACGGCGGTTAAAGACGTGGGCTTCCGCGACTTTTATCTGGAGATGTCCACCACCGGTACCAACTGCGCGGGCTATAACGGCGACGATTACTCCGCTTCAAACCCCGCAGGTGTCGGCCTCAAGTATGTGAACTTGTGCCCGGAAGATGCCATCCACGGCATCGTTTTCAAATGGGCGGCCGACGGTTGGGTGGAGAATGTGCGCATGGAAATGATGGGTTCGCATCCACTGGTGACCGAATTCGCCCGCCATATGACGTTCAAGGACAACTATTTCCACGGCTCCTGGAACAAGGGCGCCGGTGGCAATGGCTACTTCCGCGGTTCCAAACTCTATAACAGCCTGATTCAGGGCAACACTCTGTCGCGTTTGCGCCATCTCACCCTGCAGTGGTCTGCCACCGGCAATATCGTCGAGAACAATACCCTCGACAGCGATATCAACCTGCACGGTGGCTGGGAGCGCAACAATCTGATCCGCAACAATACCGTGGCGGTACCCTTCGAGCACCGAAACTGGAGCAACGGCGCACCCGACTCCGGCACCTGGCAACCCATCTGGTATGGCTCCGGAGATCACGCCAGTAACTGGTCGGGCCCCACTGGGCCGAACAATGTATTCCTGAATAACAACTTCTCCAAGGCGACCAGCGCCGGCGCACCTATTGCACCCTGGGGTCTGTTTGACACGCCGGGAGTCAGCTATGCGTTTGCCTGGGATGGTAGCCAGTTCATGCATCTGAATGTGAGCGGCACGCCGGTGACTACCTGGAACCAGAGCTACGCGGAAGATGTGCACGCCCAGATGCCGTTATCGGGGGTGTATACCGGTGGTAGTTCCAGCGGTGGATCCAGTTCATCGAGCAGCTCATCCAGTAGTTCGTCGAGCAGTTCCAGCTCTTCCAGTAGTAGCTCTGGCGGCAGCAGTAGCTCCGGCAGCTCGTCCGGGGGAAGTTCCAGCTCCAGTGGTGGCAGCGGCAGCTGCAGCAGCTATATCGACCTGCCGTGGGACAGCCGCGAAGAAATCACCCTGAGCAGTAGTGGCAGCTGTGTACGTTTCGATCGCGATCTCGCCGGGGAGAGCCTGCAGGTCTGGGACAGCGATGCCAATGGCAGCTGTAATTTCCGCGGCAGTATTACCTCTGTCAACGGCAGCGGTTCACTGTCAGTCAACAGCAACTACGCATCTTCGAATGGCTTCAGCGGAACTGTTCTGAAGTTCCAGCCGAGCAACGGCTGTGTATATGTAAAAACACGGGCCTACTGATCCGGCCTGCTGTCAGAGGAGCGGCGCCCGGCGCCGCTTTTTTTGCCCTAAAAAAAGCCCCACTCGAGGTGGGGCTGCAATGTTGGCGGAGAGAGGAAGATATCTGCTAGCCGAGGTCACCAAGTTTGAGGTGATCCATATCGTCGAACTGCTGGTTTTCGCCACCCATAGCCCATACAAAACTGTAATTGCAGCTGCCGGCACCACTGTGGATGGACCAGTGCGGAGAGGCAATCGCGGTCTTTGGCGCGAGCGGCAGTGAGCGGGTTTCATGGGGCTGCCCCATAAAATGGAATACCCGCTCGTCCTGGGGGAAATCAAAATACAGATACACCTCGGTGCGGCGACGGTGAGTGTGCGGTGGCTTGGTATTCCACACACTGCCACTGGCCAGCCGGGTAATACCCATCACCAGCTGACAACTGTCCACCACACCGGGGCAGATAGATTGACAGATCACCCGCTCGTTACTGCCATCGATACTGCCGAGCTCTACACGGTTGGCTTTGTCCAGCGGGATATGCACGGTTTCCGTTGCGCGGTGCGCCGGGTAGCTAACCAGATAGAATTCCGCCGGCGCACTGTCGTCTGCGCTGGTGAAGGTTACTGTTTGGCTTCCGCGCGCCACATACAGGCTGTCGAATTTTTCCATCGGGTATTCTTTGCCGTCCACCACGACAACACCGGTACCGCCGATATTCACTACACCCAACTCGCGTCGCTCGCAAAAATACGCACTGGCGAGCTCTTTGTGAGTGGGCAGTGAAAGTGGCTGCTGCACGGTAGGTACTGCCGCGCCCACTACGGCGCGGTCCACATCCGTATAAGTGAGATTCAGAGCGCCACGCTCAAACAGCGACTCCATGCAAAAAGATTCGCGTAACTCTGCATTGGTCATGCGCTGATAGCGCACACTGTCCGCACTATGTAGAAATTGCATTGTGACTCCTTAACACGTGGATATTTATCTTGACGCTTTCGTGCTTTTCACAAAAAGCGAATAATTTCACAGGGGGTTAGACCTGTACCGCCACTGGGAACGGCGATATACAAAGAGGATCATGGCCAACAGAATGAGAAATTGCGGCTCGATCGCGCCACCCTTACTACCCGCTCCCCCGGCATTCTGATTACTTGAAGCATCGGAATTATCAATTGTCTCGTCCGGTCCCCCGGAATCCCCGGAATCCCCGGAATCTCCGGAATCTCCGGAATCTCCGGAATCTCCGGAATCTCCAGAGTCCCCGGCGTCGGTCGTTTCCTGATATTCGAGGGAGAACCAGTTCAGGTTCAAATCATTGCTAAACTGCAAAGTGAGGACCTGCGAGCCAGTTTCGAGGTGACCCAGTTCGATATCGAATGTCGTAAAGCTGCCTTCGCTTCCAGTACTCGCAAGCGCCTGTTCGGTTACCACCAGCTGATCGTCGACTCGAACATCCAGGGTGATCTCGTCCAGCGGAATCGCTGCACGCATCTGCATATGGTAAGGGCCCGCCTGGGTAATAAGAATGTCGTAGTGCAGAAGATCCTCACTGGAAATCCAGCCCACATGAAAATCTCCGTCGCTGTCGGTGGTAGCTTCTATATCCACAACACCGGAACGATACTCTCCACCTTTGTTAACCGGGGAGGCATCGCTGGCTCTGGAGTAGTCTTCGGCTTCGACCCGGGTTTTCTGACTTCCATTGACCACCTGCAGGACATCCAGCGTATTCGTGACGCTGCTGCAGATCACCCACTGTATCGAATCTACGGTGATAGCTTCACATCGTTCGAAAGCAAAATCTGCACAGGCATCGGCAAACTTTTCCTGCGCGGCAGAAAAGGTGTGATCTGCCACCGCACAGTATTCGTCATCCGAATCAGTTTCTGCGGCGTCGCCGGAGGCCCTTACGTAGCAGTTCTTGGCAGCCCCTGGCTGCGGATCACCAAAAACGTCGGACGCGCACTGTACATCGGCCGTCTGGTTATACAGATAGAAGAAGCTGCCTTTTGCACCATAGGCGACATCCTGCACCCCCGTAACGGTAACGGTTTCCCCCTCCCTGGCCGCGAAGGTGAACCCTTCCGGTCCACTGTCCGCCTGTGGCAAGTCGAGATCGATCACCTGTACGTGCAACGGCAGGCTGGTGCTATCGCCCTTTTCCTGAAGGTAGTAGTAGAGTTTCCCGTTATAAATATGCGGAACTCCGTGGCCAAAGGCCGAGCCACTACCGGTTTCATATACCGTCTGAAAATCATTGGTGCCGCCGTCGGTGGCCTGAACCCAAGGGCGACCACTTTTCAGTCCGATGATGTAAACCTTGTCGCCGGAGGTGTACAGCTTGTCAGCACCGGCAAACTCCGTAGAGTGAATAAATTCACTGCTTCCAGAGGGCTTATAGGAGTGCAGATAGACGGTTTTATTGACGACCTGATCTTTGACTTTGCTGATGATATGCACATCACCACGATCCGTTACGGTAAAATCAAAACCGCTGACGATATACACTTCGTCTTTTCCGGTCGCCTCAACCAGATCACCGGGTTCATAGACTTTTAATGGCTGCGGATCCACCAGGGGGATCGCGAATTCTTCCCCCCGGTGGGTTTTCCACTGATTTTTTCCGTTCTGGTCATCAGAATAGGCGTAGAAGATGCCGTTCTGATACAGAAACTTGTCATTCTTGTTACCGCTTCGTGTCTGGAACGCCGTTCGCAGCTTTCCATTCACAAACTTCATATCGCCATACAGTCCCCAATTGTGGTCGAGGTCCGGGCTTTTCGCGGCCTGATTCAGATGGTTGAACTGGGTGAAGCTATCCCAGGTCTCTGTTGCTGCATCATATTTCGTAAATACGTAGCCACCGTTGTCGTTTCCACCTGTGCGCATAAAGAACATCAGGTCATTGTTCTCATTCAGAAAGAAAGTCGGGTAGGTGAGGTCCTGAAACTGGGCGGGGTCGGCCACACCATTCAGGCTCACATGGCCGTAGTCACCCGGCTGGTCTTGCACAAATAAATCGAGCGTAAACTCGTCATCAGGAACGGTTGCGGCATCTACAGTTGTGAAGGCATAACGAAAATAGTCATCAGGAAATTGACTACTCGAATAGGAGTGCATGTCGTAAAGGATGTGCAGTTTGCCATCCTTGGGGCTGATGCCAATCGCCGCCGTATTGTGTGACTCCCCGATCCACCAGTCCCCCCGTAGCCCGGTATGCCGATGGGGAAACTCAATGGTTTTCACCGTTTCGGTCTGGGTGTTGTAGCGGGACAGCATCAGGTTGCGCGCATCCTTGCCACCCTTGTACCAGGTGGTAAAGATGAACTGGTCGAAAACTTTTATTGCATCTCCGTGGGCGGAAATGCGCGGACCAAATTTGTAGTCGTATACCTCGCTATTGCCGTTGTCCGGCGTTTCGTAACCGACTTTCTTCCCATTAAAGTAGAGCCCGTTATCAGCCACCCTATATTGACTTTCAAATTCAATATCCGCATAAACCGCCGGAGACAGCAGACCTGCCAAGGTAAAGAGGGGCAGCAACCCCCGTTTTAGTCGGGACTTGCTTCGATGTCTGCAGTGGATGCAGCGCATGGAAAAACTCCTTGAAAAATGGTCTTTTGTTGAGGTCTGACCAAGAGCCTGCCCGGTATTGCTCTCTCCAGGAAGAAGCAATACCTAGGCCCGGCCATTGCGATGCAGCGTCATTTTTGGCGACGGTTATTCTTTCTCGACACTTGCCGCACGATCACTTTCCAGCGCCTGTGCGGTCGTCTTCAAGTACTCCACAAACTGCGCGCGGTTCTGCACATCGTCATCCCGCCACACTGCCGCGAATTGATAGCGCGCTTCGCTGCCGCCGTTTAGCAGTACCAGGTGGTTGTATTCATCGTCGGTAATCTGCTGCAGATCTTCGTTGCGGAAGAAAATCGCCATGCCGAGATTGTCGTCGGCCAGGCTCTGCTTGCCCCAGGTGGCGAGATAGCCCCACTCGCCACTACCCGGTTCCGAAAGCAGTGGTTCCAGGCCGTGGCGCACGATGCCGGTGGCCCAGGTTTCCGCAGGTGCGTCGGCCCGGGCGTGCACCTGAGTCAGCCGCGAGCCTGGCTCGATTCGCAGTGTCATCTCGAGGTCGCGCTCGGTCCCCGCGGACTGCCAACCGGCGTAGCGCACGCGCACACCGGAAACTTCCGTTTCGTTAAATATTTTTACGGATGCACCAGCGAAATCCCGCACACCGTCAAGTTTGCCCTGGTGCCAGACACCGACACCGCCAAGACCGAGGGACGGGCCGACTTTCAGGACGTCCATACCCCAGTCGGCCAGTGCGTGATAGTCGGTGCCGTCCTGGCCCACTTGCGGCAGCACCAGTTGCGGCTGCGTCTTGCCGAAAATATCGATGGCCGCGCGCTCATCGAAATACAGCCGGTAGGCCACCTGTTCCGATTCCCAGCCTGGGCCTTCATACTTGAACAGACGGTTGCCGATCTGGTGGTCATCCGGCAGCTGCATATAATCCACAGGCACGTATTCACCGCCCTGCAGCCTGCCGTCCTCTCCCGCTACGCCACCGCGACGTACCGCCAGTTCTGCGTAGGCGCCGCGCACAGCGGATTGCTCCACGGGCGCCGGGTCACCAGATTCGGGGTTCGGCGCAGCCATCGCCACCTGGTCGGTTTCGGACTTTGCGGCGGCGTCTCCACCACGATGATCGGCACAGCCACTGGCGGCAATTAGGGTGATGGTGGCGGCCAGCGCCGCTTTGTGCGTGAAATCCAACATTATTGTTTCCCCACCTAGACTTTATGGTAAGGCCAACATACACTACTGCAACTGGTATTACCACATGACCAAATAAATGAATGTGGCGGCGGGGGAATAGCGACCCGCCTATGCGTGCCCACAGTGAACCCTGGCATTTGATACGATCGTGCCAATTGGTTGACGCAACCAGTACAACGGATAACAGTAATAAAGGTGGCATCATGACCCTGAACCGAAGCCTGCAACTCGGGCTGGGACTGCTGATCGGCAGTCTCTGCACCAGCATCCACACTTCAGCCAACGCTTTCGCCAGCGCCAGCGGTGCCGCCCAGGCAGAGTACTGGCCGGAACCAATCGCCTGGCAGGCTCCGACTGCCGAGGTTCCGGCCTACGCCGACAAACTCTCTCCCGCGCTCACCCAGGCGGACATTACCGCCGCCGCCAACCGCGTGGCAGACTGGCAGCTCAGCCAGTACGACCTGCGCAGCAACATGATGCGACCGGAAGGCCGCGCCAGTGGACTTCCCCAGGGCTGGATGTACGCCACCTGGCAGATTGGCCTGCTGGAATGGGCCAAGGTCAGCAAGCAGCTCCCCTATGAGCAGGCGGTGATCAATAATTCTGAGGTGAACTTGTGGAGGCTCGGTCCGCGCGTACACCACGCCGATGACCATGCGATGGGCGCGGTGTACCTGGATCTGTACAAGCGCATGGGTGGCGAGGAGAAAATCGCCCATCTGAAACAGCAGTTCGACAAGGTGCTGGCAGACCAACCAGATACCAGCCTCTATTTTGATGACGATGACAAGTTTCATCAGGACCTTGCCCACCGCAATTTCGACGACCCTGCCTGCACCATCCGCTGGTGCTGGGCCGACGCCATCTTTATGGCACCGCCGGTATGGGCCGAGCTGGCCCGTATTACCGGCTCGCAGAAATACCTGGACTTTATGGACAAGGAATTCTGGGTCACCACCGATTACCTGTACAACAAAGACGAAAAACTCTACCTGCGCGACAGCCGCTATTTTGAGCGCAAAGACAGCAAGGGCCGCCTGATTTACTGGGGCCGCGGTAACGGCTGGGTACTCGCCGGCATCGCGCGCACGCTCAAGGCACTACCGGATCACTTTGCAGAAAAAGAGCGCTATGAAACCCTGTTTGTGGAAATGAGTGAGCGCCTGGTAGACCTGCAACAGAAAGACGGCAGCTGGCCGTCATCACTGCTGGAAATTGAAGAGCAGTCGCCACCGGAATCCAGCGGCACCGGCCTGCTGGTGTATGCGCTGGCCTGGGGTGTCAACAGCGGCCTGCTGAAAGAAGAAAAATACGTAGACGCGGTACACAAAGGCTGGGCATCGCTGGTTGACAGCGTACAGCCGAACGGCAAGCTGGGCTGGGTTCAGCAGGTCGCCTTTGCACCGGGCTCCGCCACCGCGGAAGATACCCAACTGTACGGCACCGGCGCATTGTTGCTGGCCGCCTCTGAAGTGATTCAGCTGGACGGACACAAGGGAGATGCACAATGAGCGATTATCTGCAGCAGCAGTTTGGCCTTGAGGGCAAAGTCGCCATGGTGACCGGTGCCAGCCGCGGCCTCGGCAAAGCGATGGCCATGGCCCTTGGCCGCGCCGGAGCACGGGTAGTGGTGGTGGGTTCTACACCCGCCAGCGCCGAGAATGCGCAACAGGAACTGAGCACCGAAGGCATCGACACCATCGCACTGGGTTGCGACCAGTCTCAGCCGGCACAAATCGACGCGCTGTTCCGCGAAGTGGAATCCCGCTTTGGCCGCCTGGACATTCTGGTGAACAACGCGGGCACAATCCGCCGCGCACCCGCGGTGGATTATTCCGATGACGACTGGAACGCGGTGATGGACACCAACATCAACGGCGTATTCAGAATGTGCCGCGCCGCCGGCGCGATGATGCTGAAGCAGGGTTCCGGCAAGATTATCAATATTGCCTCGCTGCTCAGCTTCTCCGGCGGTATTACTGTGCCCGCCTACGCTGCCAGTAAAGGCGCGGTATCCCAGCTCACCAAGGCACTGGCCAACGAGTGGGCGGTAAACAATATTCAGGTCAATGCCATTGCACCGGGCTATTTCGCCACCGACAACACCGCCAACCTGCGCGCGGACGCCGAGCGCAATGCGGCGATCAGCGCGCGTATTCCCGCGGGGCGCTGGGGTAATCCGGAAGATCTGGCCGGTGCCGCGGTGTTCTTGGCCTCTCCCGCCGCCAACTATATGAATGGCCATATTCTCTTAGTAGACGGCGGCTGGATGGCCCGCTAGCGAATACCGGGAAAATTACTGCGCGTACGTCTGACGACGCCCGACTGTGCTGGTGCGCCAGCCCGGTCGCTGCTCACGTACTAGTGTACGCTCCGCGGTCTGTGCGCAGGCGGTCACCACCAGACACCCGCTCGCTACATTTTCTCGGCATTCGCAATACTTTTAGAAAATTGATTTAGGCAAATCCGAGAAACTATTTCGATAAAAATTTACGGAGCCAACCATGCAACGCGTAGAGGAATCATCCTCACCCTCAGGCACCGCACTGTTTTTTTGCGGTGCTTTTTTTTACCTGTTGTTTTCCACAGCCTGGGCTTCAGCGCTACAGGAACAGCAGTTGTTCAATAGCGACTGGGAATACCTGCAGGACGAACGGCTATCGCCACCGCCGCTCAATGCGGCGGGTGCAATGGACGTGACACTGCCTCACACCTGGAACGCCACCGATACCGTGGATGCACAGCCCGGTTACCGACGCGGTGCGGGCTGGTATAGCAAGCGATTTCGTATCGCGGATAATCTGCCCAACGGCACACGCCACAAGCTCTACTTTGAGGGCGCCAATCAGAAGGCGCGGGTTTACCTGAATGGGCGCATGATCGGCGAACATATTGGCGGCTACCTGGGCTTTACCGTCGAGCTTACCGAACACCTGCAGCCCGATGCCGACAACCTGGTGCAGGTGCGCGTATCCAATGAATACGATCGCAACCTGATTCCTTCACAAAAGGCCGACTTTTTTATTCACGGCGGCCTGACCCGCGATGTATGGCTGCAGCAGTTACCTGCAGAACACATTCAGTCTGTAGCGATCACCACCCCCAATGTCAGTCATGAATCGGCGCAGACAAAGGTGCGGATCACCCTGGAAAAATCGTCCGCAGCCAGCACCAACGACAAGGCAGCGCGCCTGCAGTTGACACTGTTGGACCCTGCGGGAAAACCCGTAAGCAGCAGCGAAACCGAGATTGACGGCGAGCAGGCGGAGGCCGAGCTGCCACTGTTGCAACGACCGCAACTCTGGTCCTCGGGTTCACCGGCGCTGTACACATTGGTTACCGAGCTGCAGAACGCCAACGGTAAAACCCTGCACCAGCATCGCGAGCGTTTCGGCTACCGCTGGTTTGAGATGCGCCCGAACCAGGGCTTCTTCGTCAACGGGGAGCGGGTGCTGATTCGCGGCACCCACCGCCATGAAGAGCACGCAGGAATCGGTGCCGCCATGAGCAATGACCAGCACCGTGCGGATATGCAACAGATCAAACAGATGGGGGCCAATTTTGTGCGCCTCGCGCACTACCCCCAGGACCCGGAAATCTACCGCGCTGCAGACGAACTCGGGCTGATCCTGTGGGATGAACTACCCTGGTGTCGCGGCGGTATGGGCGGCGAGATGTGGAAAGAGAATACCGAGCGGCTGCTGCGGCAGCAGATCGAGCAGAACTTCAATCATCCGAGCATCGCCTTCTGGTCCCTGGGCAACGAGATTTACTGGGAAGAGGACTTCCCCGGTGGTGGCGACGATGCGGTAGTGCTGCCCTATCTCAAGCACTTGAACAAGGTCGCCAAGGAACTGGATCCGCAGCGCATGACCACCATCCGCAAGTACTATCCGGGTGCGGAAGTGGTGGATGCCTTCTCCCCCTCCATCTGGGCGGGATGGTATGGCGGTGCCTACGGCCAGTATGGAGCAGCGCTGGAAGACGCGATGGGTAAATACCCCGCCTTCCTGCATATGGAATACGGTGGCTCCAGCCACCGCGGCAGGCATACGGAAACGCCCATCGATAAAAACGGTATCCCCGATGCCCAGGTATCCGTCACCGAAGCCATGAATCAGGCGGTAGTAAAAAGCGTGGCCAAGGACAGCGACTGGAACGAAAACTACATGGTGGACCTGTTCGACTGGCACCTGTCGGTGAGCGAAGGCACCGAAAATTTCGCCGGCAATGCACAGTGGGCTTTCAAGGATTTCGGTACCCCGCTGCGCCCGGAGAATCCCGTGCCCTATATCAACCAGAAGGGGCTGGTAGACCGCGCCGGCAACCCCAAGGATGCCTACTACGTTTTCGCGAGCTACTGGGCCGATACACCTTTTTGCTGGATTGAATCCCACACCTGGACCGTGCGCTTTGGGCCGGAGAGCGGGCGGCCAGTCAAGGTGTACTGCAATACCGATTCCGCCGAGCTCTTCCTGAACGGAAAAAGCCTGGGCAGGAAAAAGCGCAAGCCAGGGCAGTTTCCCGCCCATGGCCTGGTATGGCAGGTACCCTTCATGGAAGGAGAAAACACGCTGCGCGCCGTGGGCACAAATACCACCGGCAACAAGGTCGCCGAGGACGAATACGGTCTCACATACCACATAGGAGAGCCGGGCAAGACGGAGAAAGTTGTACTTAGCGCAACACGCGACGCCAGCGGCGACTACCTGGTTACCGCAGAAGCCCAGGACAAACAGGGCAGACGCGCAATCGATTTCAGCGAGCGCGCCTATTTCTCGGTACTCAATGGCGGCGGGGAACTGGTGGAAAACCAGGGCACCTACGTCGGCTCATCCATCATCGAAATGGCCAATGGCCTTGCCACCATACGGTTCAAACCTGGAAATCGACCGGCGATCGTGGAATTCCGCACCCAGAACACCAAGGGCGCCTATGTCGAGCTTCCCGCGGCGGAAGACCGCTGATCATCCAATCCCACCCCAGCGAGAGGCGCCCCCCTCAAGGCCCCCGCGCAGTCACACTGTGCGGGGGCCTTGACCGATACCGGTCAGCCACCGGCCATCTCTCCTCAATCTCACTCTCCAGGCCCTCCACTACCGCCCCCACAAGCCTCGTTGTCCCCCAGCGACCCCTGTTAACTGCCATTTTGGCGGAAATTTCGTCACAATGAGCATTCAGTCACCTCAAACATCGAATGGATAGATGGTAAGGCCACTTGACGATCTGTCATTTTTGCTTGACCATGACACAACCTGTCCAAGATTTAGCGATGGTAGGTTCTGACAGCGGCACCGTCAGACAACATATGAAAATAACAAACAGACCTCTGAGGGCCTGATCATGACAAGCAATCGAATTCGTCCCACGTTCACCAAAACCCTATTGAGCACCGTTATTGCCCTGGCCGCGGCACCGGCCCTGGCGCAGGAAGGTGACACCCTGGAAGAAGTCGTGGTAACCGCACAGTTCCAGCGCAACCTGGACAACGCACTGGACGTGAAGCGCAACGCCTCCACCATTGTGGACGGCATCTCCGCCGACGATATCGGCACCCTGCCGGCACTGGATATGGGCGAAGCCCTGCAGGCCGTCGCCGGTGTACAGCTCAACCGCGAAGGCGAGCGCCGCGAATCCAGTATTAACCTGCGCGGTATGCCCTCCGGTTTTGTACAGACCACCGCCAACGGCCAGACCTTTGCCAGCCCGGCGCGCAGCACCAAGGCGTTCGGCGCACCCAACCCGTTCGGCGCTTTTGATCCGGCGGTATTCAACGGCACCAACGTGATCAAGACCCAGACCGCGGCCATGCAGGAAGGCGGCATCGCCGGTACCGTGGATCTGGTACTGCCGCGCGCTTTGGATAAAGACGACGGCAAACTGAGTCTATCTGTGGCTGGCCGCAGCGAGCAGCTGGCGGACGCACTGGATACCGAGATGGTTCTGTCCGGCTCCAAACACCTGATCACCGACCGCCTCGCGGTAACCGCCACCCTGGCCACATCCGAGCAGACCTTCCGCCGCGATACCGTGAAGATCAACCGCTACGATAATATTCCCAGCAATGGCAATTTTGTCGGTGCCGATGGCGAGGACTACGCTACCTGGGCCGCGGACAACAACCTGCCGGACAACGCCGTGGTAAAAATGCCCGGCGAACTGCGCCAGGGCTCCGAGCTAAACGAAGGCTCCCGTACCTCCTTCTCTGGCGGTATCGAATTCCAGGCCAACGACAACCTCAAACTCGGCCTGAACGTGCTCTACACCGAGCGCGATATGAATGAGAACGGCCAGCAGGAACTGGATCTGCGCACCCGCAGCGGCGGCACCATCATCACCCCCAACAGTGCACCGCGGAACACCGGTAAGGTGGACGACAACGGCAACCCGATTTTTGTGGTCTCCGACATCCTGTTTGACCAAGTGGACTACCGCAACACCTCGCGTATCTGGGATACCTACGAGCAATCCCAGGCGGTGCTGATGGACGCGGAGTGGGCCAACGATGATTGGACCGTGGACGGACTTGTGTCCCTGTCATCAGCCGAAAACAACTGGAACGAACTCTTCTACACACCGATTTTCCAGGCGGGTTCCAGCGGTATCTCCGGCCGCCTGTACACCGGCGAGGGCGATATTGGCAACTTCGTGACCGAGTTCAGCGGGCTGGAAAACGTCAACCTCGACGGGGAGTGGCTGGTAAAAGACACTCTGAGCAGTTCCGGTGTCACTACCCTGGTCGACAACCCCAAAATCCAGGCACTGATTACCGGTACCTACGAAACCCTGGAAACCGAAGCCAACTCCTTCGAGATCAATGCCAAGCGCGCGCTGGAACTGCCGGTGGTTTCTGCGGTTTCCTTCGGTTACCGCTTCTCCAATCAGACCCAGGACTCCGACCGCCTGCGCAGCTCGCCCACCGGTGTGGACCTGAACGGTATTCTGAACAACGCGGCCATCGGCAACCCGGCCTATGTTGACCAGGGCAGCTTCTTCGGTGGCGACGCCCCGGGCTTTGCCGGCGCTGGCGGCGGCTGGTTTGCACTGGATGTGGACGCCCTCAACGCACTGGCCGCGGCCTCCATCGGCGATGTGGCACCGGACCCGGTCACCGGCGAAATTCCGGTGCGTGTACCGACCACAGGTCTGATCGCCCGCGGCGGCCAGCAGAGCGCCGGCCTGATCTACGATGTCGAGCTGGACACTTCCGCTCTGTACCTGATGACCGACCTGGAGTTTATGGTTGCCGACCTGCCGGTATCCGGTAATGTGGGTGTGCGCTACGTCAGCTCCGAGCAGACCGCGTCTTCGCCCTACTACGCCTTCGGCGCTACCGATATCAATAATCCGGAACAGCGCGCGGTGGATAGTGACTACGATTTCCTGCTGCCGAGCGTGAACCTGGCGGTGGACCTGCGTGAAGACCTGATGCTGCGACTCGGCTACGGTGAATCCATTTCCCGCCCCAACGTGCGCGCAGCCACGCCCGCCACCACCATTTCCTCGCGTCCCGGTGAAGTCAGCATCAACCTGCCCGGTGCCGACGTGGAGCCATTCTCCGCACGCTCCTACGACATCTCCCTGGAGTGGTACAACCGCGAGGGCAGCGCCATCACCATCGCCGCTTTCCAAAAAGACATCGACAACTTCTTCACCGCAGTGGCCAGCTGTGACGCGGGCCTGCTGTCTGAGTACAACGTGAATGTGGGCAGCCTGTCCGTTGCCGGTGACAACTGCATCACCAACGGCGTGGACGCTTACGATGTGATCGATGCCGACTACATCATGGCGGGCGATCAGGTCAGCATCACCAAGATCCAGAACGTGGATGAGCAGATCGAAGTACGCGGCTACGAAGTTTCCGTACAGCAGAACCTGAGCTTCCTGCCCTATCCCTGGAGCGGCTTCGGCGGCATCGTGAACTATTCCAGTACCTCGCAGGATTCCCCGCTGGAAGCGCGTATCCCCGGTATTTCCGATGACACCTACAACGTGATCGGCTACTGGGAAGATGGCCCCTTCGGTGTGCGCCTCGCGTACAACTACCGCAGTGAATACGAGCTGGAAAGTGTTGGCACCTTTAACGGTGAAGGAAATAAAAACGTGAAGGCTGCCGGCCGTCTGGATCTGTCGGCCTACTACAACGTAACCGACAACTTCACCCTGTCCTTCAAGGGCTACAACCTCACCGAAGCTCTGTACGAGGAATACCAGGATACGGAATTCCAGCCTCGCGCCACGCACTTCGACGGTCGCATCTTTGTGCTGCAGGCGAAGTACAACTTCTTCTAAGTCATTCACTAGAAGTAAACAGCACTGTGTTCACAGGATGCAAAAGGGACCCATCAGGGTCCCTTTTTTTCCCGAACGTTTTTCCCAATGTACACGCACTACGGTAATCCATCATGCTTCGTTTATTGCCCCGGGTAGCAGCAATGCTCGCCCTCCTCGCTAGCACGCTTCAGGTCTGCGCCTCTGCAGCTACAGAATCGCTGCTTGTGTATGACCGGGAGGCACTGAATGCGGTAAAACAGGAGCCAGAAACCCTGGCAGGTCTGCAGGAGCGCGCACGGCAAGCGCTTTCCAGCCCGCTGTATTCCGTCACCCACAAAGAGGCGGTGCCTGCCAGCGGCGATCCCCACGACTACTACAGCCTGGGGCCCTACTGGTGGCCAAACCCGAATACCGAAAACGGATTGCCCTATATCCGCCGCGACGGCAAACGCAATCCACAGATCAATCAGCTGGCCGGCGACAACCTGCGCCTGGTTAAATTGAGCCGGGATGTCAGCACACTGGCACTGGCCTACCACTTCACCGGCGATACCAGCTACGCGGAAAAAGCCCGCGCGCAACTGCACAGCTGGTTTCTCGATCCCGACACGCGTATGAACCCGAACTTCCAGCACGCCCAGGCTATCCCGGGCCGCAACGACGGGCGCGGTATCGGGATTATCGAAGCGCGCTTTTTAATCCCCCTGCTCGATGCGATCCACCTGTTGGGCCCACAACTGCGCGCCGAAGAGCAGGATCAGTTGCGCCAGTGGTTTGCGCAATTCAATCACTGGCTGCAAACCAGTGACAACGGCTTTGAAGAAGACAACTGGCACAACAACCACGGCACCTGGTTTGATGCCCAGGTGGTGGCCTTTGCCCTCTTCACCGGGGATATGGCCACCGCCAAACGGCGCCTGCGCATTACCCAGATGCGGCGTATCGGCAGCCAGTTTGATCGCCACGGTAACCAGCACGCGGAGTTTGAGCGCACCCGCCCCTGGCACTATGCCAACTTCAATCTGGAAGCCTACAACCTGTTGGGGCGCTTCGGCGACATTGCGGGGGTTGATGTATGGAATTACAGCGTCGATGGGCACGCCCTGAAACAAGGCTATGCGCTGATCGCGGAAACCGTACTGGACCCCGACAGCTGGCCCCACAAAGAGCTTTACGGGCTGGATCTCCAGGTGGCCAGAAACACCCTGTACACCGCCCAGCGCCACTACGATGAGCCCCTGTTCCAGCGAGCCTGGCAGACGCTCTCGCAAGCTCCCTCACCAGACCGCGACCCACGGCTGTTACCTGTCAAATAGGCAACAAGATGATCATCACTCGACTGCTCTTCCTGCTGTTCGTCACCCTCGGCGGCGTCCGTGCGCATTGTGAAAATTACGCGGTAGACGAAATAGAGATCTGGCCGGATTCCGCCCCCCTCAACAAGCCGGTGATCACACTGGACGAAACCCTGGATGAGGAGCAGAAACGATTCCGTCAAATATCTGTTCCCAGTATTTTTCTATTCAGAAAAAGTGACGTGCGCAAACCCGGGCCAGCGTTACTCTACATTCCCGGGGGTGGCTATGCGAATGTCTCAATCGGCCGGGACCGCGGAAAAGAGTGGGCAAATCTATTTTTCAGTATGGGATTTACAACCGTAGCGGTACTGAAATATCGCCTGCCCGACACACGCATAGTCGAGCATCAGCATAAAGTCCCGCTACTGGACGCCCAGCAGGCGCTGGCGACACTGCACAGGAACGCTTCCTCGTGGCAAATCGACCGCGAAAAAATCGGCGTGATGGGTGCATCGGCCGGTGGCCACCTTGCTGCCAGCCTGAGCAACCTTTCTGGTGAAATACTCGCCCCGGGCATACTGCCAGAGGAACTTGCGCATTCGTTTTCGATACTGCGGGTTCCCGTTATCACGTTTACCGATCCGTACCGGCACGAGGGTTCCTACCACAGACTTCTGGGCGATCGCGCCAGCGACAAGGATCTGATGCATTTATTTTCCCTGGAGCATCAGGTCACTTCCAGAACGCCGCCCACCTTTCTTGTTTACGCGACCGATGACACATCGGTCCCGTATCAGAACAGTTTGCTGTACGCATCTCAGATAGAGAAACACGGGGTGCCAGTCACAACCGTTCAACTGGAACGCGGCGGCCACACCTTTGGACTGGACCGCAAGGTGGTCGACAAAGACTGGACGCTGGATCTGAGGAAGTGGGTGCAACAAACCGTGCACGATAACTAGGGAACCTCCGATCAGGCCCTGCGCGGCACCGGCATAAAACCAACCGGCATGATGGTCATACCACTTTACCATCAGCCTCATCTGCTTCATACTGACACCAGATATCACGCCACCACCCAAGAGCGGCACCTCCGGAGTGTGAGAGCGTGGATCAAGCGTCGAGAGAGAAAATAAGAATCAGGAGCAAAGATGAGCAATCAGCCTACACAGCCCAAGTCGCGCCCGGGGTTTTCCAAGAGCCTGCTGGCACTGACCATCGCATCCGTCGCCTTGCAGACCTCCGCCGCACAAGCACAGGAAAACAGCGAACAGAGCGCGCTAGAGGAAATCGTAGTAACCGGAAGTATCCGCGACACACTGCGCAACTCCATTGATATCAAACGAGATGCCGAGACCATCGTCGATGTCATTTCCGCGGCAGAAATGGGTAGCCTCCCCGACCTCTCCGTAGCGGAAACCCTGGAGCGTATCGTGGGTGTGACCGGTGACCGCTTCAAAGGCAACGCCAGTGAGATTTCCGTGCGCGGCCTGGGACCATTTCTTGGCTACTCCACCTATAACGGCCGTGAAATTTCTTCCGGCAGTGGCAACCGCTCAGTCGCCTTCTCCCAGTTCCCCTCGGAACTGGTCAACGGCGCCATGGTGTACAAATCCCAGTCCGCCGACCTGCTGGAAGGCGGCGTCGCCGGGCTGATCGACCTGCAGAGTATTCGCCCGATTGACTACGGAAAACGCCGCTTCCAGGCGGAAGTAAAAGGCAACTACAACGATTACGATGCCAAGCTCAACGGTGACAACGGCCTGGGCTACCGCAACTCCATCTCCTATACCGATGTGTTCGACACCGATATTGGTACCGTAGGTTTTGCCATCGGTTACGCCGGGCACGACTCTTCCACCCCGGAAGAGAGTTTCAACACCAGCTCCACCCTAAGAAACTGCAACTCGGACCAATCTGTCGACGGTGGCAGCAACTGCTCCTGGAGTGACGACAATGCGGCGGCAAACGGTGGCGCCGCGGCGGATGGCGACTATTACTTCATTCCCAACGCGTTTTATTTCCGGCAGATGGAGTCCGAAGAGACACGCGATGCGGTCATGACGACGCTTCAGTGGCAACCGAATGACGACTGGAACATCACCGCCGATGCGCAGTGGTCCAATCGTTTCTATTACGAAGACCGCCACGACCTCTACTTTGATGACGGCAGACGTCGCATCAGCAACTGGACCACCAACGATGCCCATGCGCTCACGTCTTATACCGGCGAATCGCGGGTCAGCACCTACGGCGAGTTCCGCGAGCGCGACGAGGACTATGCCGGCGGTGGTCTCAATTTCGAGTGGGCCGCCAGTGACCGCCTGACACTGAATGCGGACCTCTCCTACTCCGGTACTACACGCTATCAGGAAACCTGGCAGACCCGCTTCCGCTCCGACCGCGTCTGGTACGACTTCGATACCCGTGGCACCGGCGGTGACAGCTGGGCCAGCGTGGATATTTATCAGGACCCGGACAATCCCGTGGAAACCGCGCTAACGGCCGATACACTCAACGACTACGGCTTTTACAGCGCGAACCAGCGCGCGCGCTATGGTGAGATGGAACTCAAGGACGAGATCGCCGCGGTGGCATTCAGCGGCGTATTCGAGCTGGAAGGTGATGTGATTCAGTCCGTCGAGGCCGGGGTGCGTCTGTCTTCCCACGACCACAACAACTACGGTGAAGACCGCACTGAATTCACCGATACGGCGAATGCCGATATCTCCACCATTGCCCAGGAGTGCGCCACCGATTACCCCCAGCAGAATTTTGGCAGTGATGCCGGCAGCAGCTTCGGCGAGTGGGCCACCTACGATACGCTGTGCGCGTTCGACCTGATGATGGGCGATGAGGATTGGGCACTGTCACCGGAGGCGCCCAGTGCCGGGGACGTCAACCTGACCGAACAGGTGCAGTCCGCCTTCGTGAAACTCAATTACTACACCGAACTTGGCAACCTGTACCTGTCCGGTAATGTCGGCCTGCGCGCGGTACAGACAGAGATTGAATCGGTCGGATACCGCCAGAGTTATGCGGTTAACAACAACGATGCCGGCACACCGGGTGACCTTTCTGACGATAGTATTTTAATTACCGAAATTCCGGACTCTCTGACCCGTGAGGTCTACACCAATCGCTATCTGAACATTCTGCCCAGCGTAAACGTCAACCTCGGGCTGAGTGAAACCCTGCAGCTGCGCGCTGCCGCCTACAGTGCGATTTCACGGCCAGACATGTGGTGGATGGGTGCCGGTCGCGATCTGGACCTGGGGGATGGCGAAGAAGAGTTTGACAGTGTCGAGTCCGCCATTGAAAGCGGATCGGTTACCGCACTAGGCAACCCCAATCTGGAAGCGATCGAGTCACGCAATTTCGACATTTCTCTGGCCTGGTATCCCGCGGACGAGTCCATGGTATCCGCAGCGTACTATCACAAGACCTTCAAGGCCGGACTGGAAGTCGCCGACGCTGAGGAAGTTCAGGAGTCCTTCGACATCAACGGCGAGATGCTGGCGATGAATATCGACGGGCTGATCCAGAACAGCGATGAGTCCTCCACCATTACCGGCGTGGAGCTCACCGCGCAACACGCGTTCAGCAATCTGCCCGAGCCCCTCGACGGCCTGGGTGTGATGGCCGGCCTGAACATTGCCGACACCGACTTCGATTATTTCGAAAACGGCTCAGACATCACCGAAGACGTCACCATCGCTGCGGCGAATCTGCCGGGCTTCTCCAAAAAAAGCTACAACGCAGAAGTCTTCTGGGAAAACTACGGTATCGCCAGCCGACTGTCGTACAAGTACCGCTCAGACTACCTGAAACCCTTCGGCAGTGATTTCGGTCAGACAAACCGGTTTGTGGACGATACCAGCTCGCTCGACCTGTCACTGTCTTACCGTCTGAACGAGAACCTGCAGCTGAAACTCCAGGCCATCAACCTCACCAATGAACCCTATACCGAGTACCGCGTTGCCGAAGGTGGCTACAGCCGCGTGGAGTTTAGCGGAACCCGCTACTTCTTCGGTGTTCAGTACAGAATGTAAACGTGTAACGCGCAAGTCGCTCCCATACTCAGGCAGTCTGCAACTGCAATGCCTTACCAAACATATTGACTGGTAAAGCCAATTTTGCCAGTATGGCAGCAATCGCTGCTCAGCCCAGACTCGCAATATCGAGATCTAGTGAGCATCGAGGTTTTCTCCATCGCCTGGCGCACCGGGCATGAGGGGGCTGGTTTGGACCCCTTGGCCTTTATTTTGCGCATGCCGCCCGCTCCCGCCGCAGCCCCTTGCTGGGCGGTGAGCCGGGCTCTTTTCTTTTTGTGGCTCTATTTAGGTTCCTATCTGGCCCAAATGAATTCCCGGCGCTGGTACAACCACACAACAATAAATGGATTCGGCCTCCGACGACCGCCATCAATGCGCGAAGTGCGAGCCGCCGGTTCCCAATGGCAAACCCGAAATCTGGAAGCATCCACATGACACGCCCTCTGATTCTGCACCCCGACCGTCTGTTTCCGGCCGACCAAGTAAGCCGGGATATCGCGCGCAATCTTTACCAGAGCGTGAAAGACCTGCCGATCATCAGCCCGCACGGTCACACCGATCCGTCCTGGTTCGCCGAGAACCAGCCCTTCGGCAACCCGGCGGACCTGCTGATCCGTCCGGATCACTATGTGTTCCGCATGCTCTATTCCCAGGGCATCCCCCTGGAGAGCCTGGGCATCCGCACCCAGGACGGCACCCCAGTCGAACAGGATCCACGCAAGATCTGGCAACTGCTGGCGGACAACTACCACCTGTTCCGAGGCACTCCATCGCGCACCTGGCTGGATACGGTTTTCCACGATGTGTTCGGGCTGGACGTTCAGCTGAACAGTGAGACTGCCGAGCTGTACTACGAGCGTATCGACAGCGAACTGAAAAAGCCGGAGTTCCTGCCGCGCGCGCTGTTCGAGCGTTTCAATATCGAAGTGATTGCGACCACCGAATCCCCGCTGGACGATCTGCGTCACCACCGGAAGATTCTGGACAGCAGCTGGAAAGGCCGTGTGATCACCGCCTTCCGCCCGGACCCGGTGCTGGATCCGGACTTCGAGGGCTTTACCGATAACCTGGCGCAGCTGGCCGAGATCACCGGTGAAGACACTTCCACCTGGTCCGGTTACTTGGCGGCACTGCGCAACCGTCGCGAGTTTTTCAAGCAGATGGGCGCGACCTCCACCGACCACGGTCACCCCACCGCGACCACCGCGAACCTGTCTGCGGCGGAAGCCGAGGCGCTGTTCCTGCGCGTTTGTAGAGAGGTGAGTGCGGGTAACTGTAGCGCAGAGGATGCCGAACTGTTCCGTGGCCAAATGCTGACCGAGATGGCGCGCATGAGCATCGAGGACGGTCTGGTCATGCAGATCCACCCGGGCTCTTTCCGCAACCACAACAAGGTGGTGTTCGAGCGCTTCGGTCGCGACAAGGGCTGCGATATTCCTTCCCAGACCGATTACGTGCACGCGCTGCAGCCGCTGCTGGAAGCGGTGGGCAACGAGCCGGAGCTGAGCATTATTCTGTTCACCCTGGACGAGACCAGCTACAGCCGCGAACTGGCACCGCTGGCGGGCCACTACCCGGCGCTGAAACTGGGCCCGAGCTGGTGGTTCCACGATAGCCCTGAAGGTATGCGACGCTTCCGCGAGCAGGTGACCGAGACTGCCGGTTTCTACAATACCGTGGGCTTTAACGATGACACCCGCGCGTTCCTGTCCATCCCTGCCCGTCACGATGTGGCGCGCCGCATGGATTGTGTATGGCTGGCGCAACTGGTCAGCGACCACCGCCTGCAGGAAGACGAAGCCTTCGAACTGGCTGCAGACCTCGCCTACAACCTGGCGAAGAAAGCGTACAAGCTTTGATAGGTAGAAAGAAATGAGCCAAGAAAGACTCAACAACAATATTCTGGAAAACCTCCCCGCCGAGGTGATCAAGCCGGCTTACGACCGCAACGAAGTCACTACCGGCATCGTGCACCTGGGCATCGGTGCTTTCCACCGCGCGCACCAGGCGTGGTTTACGGAAAACCGCATTACCGCCGGTGAAAAGGACTGGGGCATTGTGGGCGCGAGCCTGCGCTCTGCCGGTGTACGCGATCAGCTGGTGCCGCAGAACGGCCTTTATTCCGTGGTGGAAAAATCCAACGCGGGCACCAAGGTGCAGATCGTAGGCGCGGTGAGCGATGTGCTGGTGGGCCCGGAAAGCCCGCAGCAACTGATGGAATTACTGGCCCAGAAAAGCGTGCGCATCGTTTCCCTGACCATCACCGAGAAAGGCTACTGCCACGATCCGGCGAGCGGCGACCTGAACCCGCAGCACCCGGACGTGATTCACGATCTGGCCAACCCGCAGGCTCCCAAGTCTGCGCTGGGTTACATCGTCGGTGCCCTAGCCCTGCGCAAGGAGCGCGGTCTGCCGGGCTTTACCGTGCTGACCTGCGACAACCTGCCGTCCAACGGCAAGCTGCTGGGCAATGTGCTGGGACAGTTCGCGGAGAAAGTCGACAGCGAACTGGCGGTGTGGATTGCGGAAAACACCACCACCCCCTCCACCATGGTGGACCGCATCGTGCCGGCCACGACCGACGTGGATCGCGCAGAGCTGGAAGCGCTGATCGGCTGTCGCGACGAGGCGGCGGTGATGGCGGAGCCTTTTGCGCAGTGGGTGGTGGAAGACAATTTCCTGCGCGGCCGCCCGGCGTGGGACAAGGCCGGCGCGACCTTTGTGGACGATGTGGAAGTCTACGAGCTGATCAAGCTGCGTCTGCTGAATGGCAGTCACTCCCTGCTGGCCTACAGCGGCTATCTGGCGGGCTGCGAGACGGTAGCGGATGTGATGGCGGTGCCGGCCTTCAACAAGCTGGTGCTGCACTTTATGCAGTCCGAAGCCACTACCTCTATCGGCGTACCCGCCGAGTTTGATATTGCCGCTTACCAGGCACAACTGATCGAGCGCTTCGAGAACCGCGCCCTTCGTCACCGCACCTGGCAGATCGCCATGGACGGTTCGCAGAAGATTCCGCAGCGCTGGCTCGGCACCCTGCGCCACCAACTGGCGAACAACGGCCCCATCGAGGTGCTGAGCTTTGCGCTGGCCAACTGGATCCGTTACGTATCCGCGGTGGACGAGAAAGGCAATGCCATTGAGGTTTCCGACCCGCTGGCGGCGGAACTGAAAGCAATCTGCGATCAGTACAAGCCGCAAGGAAATGAAGCACTGGCCGCGAACTTCCTCGCATTTACCCCGGTGTTCGGTGACGATCTGAAACAGAGTGCAACCCTGCAGGAGGCAGTGGTGAATTGGCTGAACAAACTGGATGCACAGGGCACACTGGCCTGTGTGGAAGAAGCGTTCGCGAGCCTGTAAGACTGTAAGTTTTTGTGATCTATCTGCCGGTGGCGGTTTTCGATTCGACTAAAGCCATGCCGGCCTTTCCTTCAGGAATCAAAAAGTTTGTCGCCTTTAATCCCGCAGCCTGGGCTGCGGGATTTTTTATGCCATCCGAAATAAAAAACCATCACTCGTTCGACGGTTTACCTATTGTTGCCAGAATACCCCCATCCACGTAAACCACCTGACCGTTGACGAAATTGCTCGCGTCACTGGACAGGAACACCGCCGCACCCTGCAGGTCTTCCGGGTTGCCCCAGCGGCCGGCCGGGGTACGGCCGATAATAAAATCGTTAAACGGGTGGCCGTCGACACGGATCGGAGCGGTCTGGCTGGTGGCGAAGTAGCCGGGGCCAATACCGTTCACCTGGATATTGTGGCGTGCCCACTCGGTGGCCATATTCTGGGTCAGCATTTTCAGGCCGCCCTTGGAGGCTGCGTAAGCGGAAACGCTATCGCGACCCAGTTCACTCATCATGGAGCAAATATTGATGATCTTGCCCGCGCCGCGCTCGATCATACGGCGCACCACCGGGCGGCTCATCACCATCACACCGGTCAGGTTGGTTTCCAGAACCTTGTTCCATTCGGACAGTTCCATTTCCAACAGCGGTACGCGGCGGATAATACCGGCGTTGTTGACCAGCACATGAATCGGGCCCTGCTCCTGTTCGATCACTGGCACCATTTCGTTCACTTCGTCTTCGTTGGTGACGTTGAACAGGTAGCCGTGGGCGTCGTAGCCTTTTTCACGCAGTTGCGCGACGGCGCCATCGAGTTTCTCCTGGGAGGAGTGACCGGTGATCACCAGCTTGGCACCGGCGTTGCCGAGGCCTTCCGCCATGGCCATGCCGAGGCCGTGGGTAGCGCCGGTTACCAGGGCGAGTTTTCCGGTTAAGTCAAACAGTGACTTGGACATTCTTTAACTCCAATTCTTTTGGTAGATGCGCTGCGCTTATCTACCCTACGGACTTCTGGATACCGGCCTTCGCCGGTATGACGCCGAAAATAATTCTTCGTCATCCAGGACTTGATCCGGGATCCAAGTGGGAAAAGGATCAACGCAACTCGTGGGGCTGCACAAAATCCATATCGTCGTAATCCAGGTTTTCACCCGCCATACCCCAGATAAAGGTGTAATTGGCGGTACCTACGCCGGAGTGCAGTGACCAGGTGGGAGAGATCACCGCCTGCTCGTTGTGCATCCAGATGGTACGGGTCTGCTGGGGCGGGCCCATGAAATGACATACCGCCTGACCTTCCGGAACATTGAAATACATGTAGGCTTCCATGCGCCGACTGTGGGTATGGGCCGGCATGGTATTCCAGACACTGCCCGGCGCCAGCTCGGTCATACCCATCTGCAATTGGCAGGTCTCGATGACACCGTGTACCAGCAGCTGGTTGATCACCCGCTGGTTGCAGGTTTCACTGGCGCCCCGCTCCATGACGTTCGCGTCGGCTTTGCTTATTTTTACCGTTGGATAGGCACGGTGTGCCGGCGCGGAGTTCAGGTAGAACTTGGCCGGATTGGATTTGTCCGCACTATTCAGTTTCACTTCGACGGAACCACGCCCCACGTAGAGAGCTTCCTTGTGACCGATCTCGTGTACCGTGCCATCGACTTCCACAGTGCCGGCGCCACCAATATTGATGAATCCGATCTCGCGGCGCTCGAGGAAATACTCGGAGCGCAGCTCCTCGACGGTTTCCAGTTGTACGGTTTTCTCCACCGGCATGATGCCGCCAACGATCATGCGATCTACATGGGTGTAGGTAAGGCGCACGGTATCCGCCTCGAAAAGTTTCGGTACCAGAAACTCTTTACGCAGGCGGTCGGTATCGTAGTTCACATAGTCACTGGGGTGACTGGCGTAGCGCTCATCAAATACGGTGGTCATGAAACTTTCCCGGAACTCTTTTTAACAACGTTTGGTTTCAAATAGTAACTTTTAAGACTTAAGAATCTGACTTCAGCAGCTTGTACATCTCGACGCCGGAGGTGATAAACGGCGCGGTGCCTTTGGGGTCGTCGTCGTAAATCGGCTCGCTCATGTAGTATTCGTAGCTGCCGTCGCGACCAAAACCGAGGCCCGCCACCTGGCACATATCGGTGATGCTGATGGTGCCGTCGGCGTGTACCTGTACAAACTCATCCAGCAGCCCCTGGTAGGCTTTTTTCGCCGTGGCCAGGTACTTGTCTTTCGGCAAGTAACCCTGGTTCAGCGCCTTGGCGTAGAAGTAGGTGAACATGGTGCTGGCGGTGGATTCCAGGTAGTTCCCACGCTTGCCCGGCATGTCGATGATCTGCCACCAGGTACCGGTTTCCTCGTCCTGGTATTTTTCGATCACCGGTGCAATCTCAGCAATCATATTCAGCAGGTACTGGCGCTCTTCGGTGTTCTCCTCAGGGATAAAGTCCAGCACGTCCACCAGCGCCATGGCCAGCCAGCCCATACCCCGAGCCCAGTGGTAGCCTGAAAGTCCGGTTTCCTTATCAGCCCATACCTGCTGACGCTTTTCATCCCACGCGTGATAGAACAGACCGGTTTCCGGGTCTTTCAGGATTTCGTTAACCAGTTTGAACTCAGCCAGCACCTCTTCCACGTTGGGCTCTTCGTGCATCAGCTGCTCATACTGGGCCAGGAACGGAATGCCCATGTAGACGCCATCCAGCCAAACCTGATGCGGGTAGATTTTCTTGTGCCAGAAGGCACCGGCGCTGGTGCGTGGGTGGTGCTCCAGTTGCTCAAACAGGGTATCGACGGCTTTTTTGTAGGCAGGATTCTGGTTGCGCTCGTACATGCGCAGCAGCATGGTGCCGGCGCGGATGCTGTCGATATTGTATTTTTCCTGTACGTAGCCGTTGATGCTGCCATCTTCGTTGACGAAGGAACCCATCACGGTTTCCACGGCGTCCGCGTAGCGGGCTTCCGGCGCGACCTGGTTCAACTCATCATAGGCCTGCATCACCATACCGGTGGTGTACTCGAAGTAGGACGGGCGCTTGCGGATGTGGTCGAAGCCACCGAAGCGGTAGTCCAGGGTTTTGCGCTCAAGTTCGGAGTCCGCCAGCTTTTTGCTCCATTCCAGGGCCACTTCGGCGGTCAGGGGCTTGTCGGTTTCGGCAACGCTCGCCGCAGTGGTCAGGCGCTGACGCAGCGGCATGGTGAGTTTTTCCGCTTCCTGCTTCAGGTAAGTTTCAAACTCGGCCTTGGTGGTGATGGGGCCGTGCCTGCTTTCTGCTTCGTTGGCCCAGGCGGCGAGGAAGTAGTACTGCACCTCATTGCCTGCCGGTTTCAGAATCGCCACCTGGTTGTGCGCGTCGGTGGTGGTTTCCTTGATCAACTTGTTCTTGGCGATCACTGCCATACCGAGGTTGGCGCCGTCGAGGCTCTGGGGGCCGTAGGTTCCGATATAGGTGTAGGCGTGGCCGGTAATATCGGTATCACCTAAAATCAATTCGGTCCCTTCGTGGTTTACGATACCCGCCACAAGGTTGTCCAGTTCTTCACTGGTTTTTGCATTCACTTCCACCAGACGACTGCCGGCGTGCATGGACAGTACGGCGGTCAGGTCTGTCTGCTGGTCGGCGGTGGGTTTCCAGCCTTTGTACTGCACTTTAAACGAGGAGTAGAGCTCGCCGTTTTCGGCGATGTCTACTTGCCAGTCCTGTACGTCACTCACGCGAATCACTTTTTCGCCGTCCCAGTAGCCGTAGCCGCCGACGCCCACGGAGCTGCCCACTTTCAGCACGTCCATGCCCCAGTCGGCCGGTTCATGGTAGGAGTCAAAACCGTCCTGGCCTACGCCCTGCAGTACCGGGGTCCGCACTTTCTTGCCGAAAATATCAAAGCCATTGCGCCAGTCGAGGTACACGCGGTAACCCACCAGGTCGGATTCAATACCGGGACCTTCGTAGCGGATAAAGTAGGAATGGTCGGTGTGCTCTTCAGGCACATCGAGGGAGCTTACGTTCTGGAAGCTGCCGCCTTTATATTCACGCTCAACCCACTCTCCACCCACCTTGTGGGAAATTTCGGCCTGGGTGCGTTTCTCGCCTTCTGCCGGCGCATCGGCTTCGGCGATACGCAGTTTCAGAGTTTCATCGACGGCAACATCTACAGTGAAGAGGATGCCGTCTTTGCTGCCATCGGCATCTTTGTCGATGGTCTGCACGGGAATCCGTTCAGCCTGATTCCACACCGCAATCGGAGAGGTAAAACCGGCTTCAAGTCCGAGTTCGTAGAAGCTGAGATAAACCGCTTCGTCCAGGCGCGGGAAATCTGACGGGTTGGAAAGTTCCAGATTGGCGATAGCGCTGGGCTTTTCTGCAGCCGGAGCCGCAGCCTCTTCCGGGAACTGCGCGGCCTTTTCGCCACAGGCAGTCAGGGTCGCCGCGGTGAGCGCGAACGCAAGGGCATTCAGACCCCGCTTGCTTTGGGACGGATCAAACAGTTTCACAGACATCTCCACAAATTCGGGTTTTATTCTGTTGTTTGCCATTCGAAAAAAGAACGGCGGTAAATCGAAAAACGGCCGGGTGCGACTTCGAATTCTAAACACCGGTATTTCCACCGGCAGAATCCCTGCACCCGGCCGCTCTATTCAGTACTGCATCGAGCTCTTAATCGTTACTTTTTAATTAAAAGTTCGGATTAGAACTTGTACTGAGCACCTACGTAGTACTGACGACCGGTAGTGTGGTCAACCACGATACGACCGGAGCTGTCGATCATCTGACGGTTGGCTTCGTTGGTCAGGTTGATACCTTCGAAGCTCAGCTTCCAGTTGTCATTCACGTCGTAGCTGGCTACGAAGTCGATGTTGCCAGTACCTTCGGTGTACTCGGTGTCGTTACCGTTACGCACAGCCGCCGGAGATTGAGTCAGGTAGTCGCTACGCTTGGCGTAGGAAACACGTGCGCTCCAATCTTCGTTTTCGTAATAAACAGTGGCGTTGTAGGTATTTTTGGACATACCGGTCAACACGTCGTACATCGGGTCTTCTTTGGTGCCGTAATTCATCTCGGAATCTACATAGGTGTAATTCAGGATAAGGCCGTAGTTGTCGAAGAACATTTGCTGATACTGCAGCTCGATACCGCTCAGCTCACCACCTTCACCGTTTACGTTACGAGAAACATCCCAGATACTGGTTTCGTCATAACTACCTTCATCGGCAAGCGCAGACGCGTCCAGGCCAGTTTCAGCCCAGGAAATACCGGAGTCGGTCTGACGGGTAATGAAGGAATCGATATCCTTATAGAAATAGGCTGCTGCGAATACCGCCTCATCAGAGAAGTACCACTCGTAAGACACGTCATAAGCGCGGGCACGGAACGGATCCAGTTTCGGGTTACCGTAGCTGATGCTGCCGTTAAACTGGTCAATCTTACCGCCCGGAGTCAGGGTACCCAGAGACGGTCGCGCCATGACGTCGGCCACGGAGAAGCGCACGACCATGTCTTCATGAACGTCCAGCGCCAGATTCAGAGATGGCAGGGTATCGTCATACTCGTTTTCGGCAGTGACGCCAACCAGGTTGCCACCAATGTCGGCGAGACCTGCGGATTCCACTTCAGTAGTTACCTGACGCACACCCACATTTCCGCGCAGCGGCAGACCCGCAACTTCAGAGCTCCAATCCAGCTGCACAAAGTAGCCAAGGCTATCTTCTTTCACGTTGCGGATATCTTGCGCACGTGGTGCCATACCGGTCGCAACTTCGTCAGCATAAGTGGCCAGGGTGGAATGCACATCGGGGGAGAACCAGCTGATACCCTTCATACTGGTTGTGCTACCCGCGAGTTCAGTTGCGGAAATACCGCTGAACTTCGGACCAGAGCGCATTTCAGCCACATCGAACTCAAAGCTTTTCTGAGACACGCCACCTTTCACCGTCATGGTGTCGTTCAGATCAAACTCCAGATTGAACGCCGCGGTGTCAAAGCTGTTATCCACAGTGTTTGGACGATGACGCAATTCAACGAAGTCAAAATTGGACGGGTCGGAAGTATCAAAGTCCGCAAAATCAATGCTACCGCCGGAGGTGGTGGCGTTGTAGGTAAAACTGTTCTGCACATTGATTGCATCAACGATGGCAGTGGTCTGCATCGGGTTGCTGTAGTTGGACTCGGATGTACCCCAAAGGACATCACCGCGCAGACGATCGGTAAACTCGTGAGATGCACGGATTGATACTTGGTCGAATTTGGTTTCCAACTCATCGAAACGATGCTCAACACGTAGATCGTAATTATCTACCGTCATGGAAGTAATGGTTCCATTACTGTCCATGGTGTAATCCGTCACATCGTATTCCGGGTAGTTGCCGCCATCCTTCAAGCTAACAGATACAAACTCTTCTTCACGAGTAGCGTCGAACCGAGAGGTCAGATAATCAACCAGAATTTCGGTGCTTTCGGTGGGACGGAACTGCAGAGTACCGGTAAAGCCCTGGCGCTCCTGCTCGTGGGTAAACTTGCCGTAGCGCGGAATACGTGGGAAGAAACCTTCGTTCAGTGCTGCCAGCTCACTGTCATCCGCACAGGCAGAGCAATTGGCAATTTCTTCACTGGCAGTCCAGCGCACTGTGGAGAAACCTTCCTCCAGAATATTGCGATCGGAATAGGAGTAAGAAGCCATCCAGCCGAACGTCTCGGCTTCGTTCTTGCCGCCTACCAGGAAGGAGGTACGCGGATTCGCTTCCTGTGACTGGCTGTTATAGCCGTACTGCATATTGGCCGCGAAAGTAAATTCATCAGCCATGTCCAGCGGTCGGCCGGTACCCAGGTCAACGGTTGCACCCAGGGAACCCTCGTCGAGATCAGCCGCCATGGTTTTGTGAACGGTCAGATTGGAGAACAGCTCGGAAGCAAAGGTGTTGAAGTCAAAGGTACGATCGCGGTTCGCGCCGCCGGAGGAATCGGCACCGCCGGTAGTGGAAATCGCTTCCAAGCCGTTGATGCGCACACGAGTGAACTGGGAACCCAGACCACGAACGGCGATGTTACGGCCTTCACCCGCGTCGCGGGTAATGGCTACGCCGGGAATACGTTGCAGGGATTCCGCCAGGTTGAGGTCAGGGAAATCGGCGATGTCCTCCGCCAAAATGGTGTCTTTGCTGCCTACGGCATCGCGTTTCTGGTCGAGGGCTTTCGCGAGGCTGGCACGGTAACTACCGGTTACCGTGATCTCTTCCAGGGCTGCATCGCCAGAGGTATTTGCTTCCTGTGCAAAGGCCGGTACCGCGATCATGGCCATCGCAAGAGTGAGTGGTTTCAGCTCGAAGGTCTTCATGACTCTCATCTCCGCTTATCGTCGTTATTTTGGTAAAACCTTTTTTGGTAATACCGCTTATTATCAATGCAGGTCGATAGTCTCACACGGATTACCAACTATCAACTTTTGGCAGACCAATTTATGTTTGTTTCCGCTCGATATTTAATCGACACGAAGAATAGCGCGCCATATTCGACAGATCCAGCGCGGAAGGGGCCGCGCTGGACGACTTAATAAGGGAAGATCTGGACGGGCCAGAGGGACAAATTAGCCGGGCTGGAATGGCTGACCATTAATCGCCACATTGTTCACGGTCAGGCCAGTTACCTCTTCGATCACACCAAGAGAATCGGCGTGATCAATGCGGCTGTTGGAAATTTGCAGATCGCGGATCGGCGCCCGCTTAAAGCCTCGAATCTGGAAGGCGCGCTTGGCTTCCTTGCACACCAGGTTTTCCACCTGAATGTTGTAGACAGCGGGATCGAAGGCGCCTTTATCACCCTCTTCGTAATAGAAGTTGATAACGATAACGTCCTTGACCTCTCCGATGGTCAGGTTGCGCACGTAGATGTCATGGATCTCGCCGCCACGCACCGAGTTGGTCTTGATACGCAGGCCGCGCTCCAGGTGCGGGCTGCTCATCACACAGTCCTCCAGGAAGACATTGCGCACACCGCCGGAGATCTCGCTGCCCAGCACCAGGCCGCCGTGCCCATCGCGCATCTGACAGTTCCGCACCACCACGTTCTCGGTCGGCACATTGACCCGACGGCCATCCGCATTGCGACCCGACTTGATCGCGATACAGTCGTCGCCGTTATCAAACAGACAGTCCTCGATCAGCACATTGCGACAGGACTCCGGATCGCAGCCGTCGGAGTTGGGGCCATGGCTTCTCGTGGTTACACCGCGCACGGTAAGGCCGTTGCAGAGTACCGGATGAATCACCCAGAAAGGCGAGTTCTCCAGGGTGACGCCCTCGATCAGCACACTGTCGCACTCGTAGAACTGCACCAGAGGCGGACGCAGGAAGGAACCTTCGGCATACATGCGCTCGGCCACCGGTACGCCAGCCTCAACATCTCTCATCAGTGCATCCCGCGGACCGTGCTGGGTATCGCCTTCGTTGGTGCTGTTGTCGCACTTGGTGTTCTCGCCCTTCCAAGGCCACCAGGTGTTGCAGTCGGCACCGCCGTCGATCAGCCCCTTGCCGGTCAGGGCAATGTTTTGGCACTTGTGGGCGTAGATCAGCGGGGAATACCCCATCATCTCCATACCCTCCCAGCGGGTTTTTACTGCAGGCAGATAGCGCTCGGGCTCGGGAATGAAATGGATTTCCGCCCCTTCCTGCAGGTGCAGTTCGGTATTGGAAACCAGGTGGATGGGGCCGGTGCGGTATTTGCCCGCGGGTACCACAATGCGTCCACCACCCGCCTTACGACTCGCCTCCACCGCGGCAGCAAAGATTTCGCTGGCATCCTCGCCCTCCCCCTTGGCACCGAGTTCCCGCAGATTGAAATCCCGCGCGGGGATTGCCGGCAATTTGATGTCTGACAGGATTTTCGGCACTGGGGCCCAGGGACCGGAATACTCCGCTCGCGGTGGCCGGCTCATGGCAACCGCCTGAGGCAAAAGCCCGGGTATGGCGGGTAGCGCCGCGGCGGCGGCCAGTGATTGCAGAAAGACTCGACGATTGAGTCCGGTCATAAATACCTCCCGGGCGTTATTGTTTTGCAGATGTAGAATCGGGGTTCATCACTGTCGGGCCTCACAAAAATGGCAAGACCAGTGTGAAAATCGCCCCAATATTGTCATACCAATTTTTCCGGGGCAACAACCAGCTGGTTACGCCAGCGTTCACTATGCGCGTGTATTCAGCAGCGGGAACCCCAGGGCAACCGGGCCAAAGACAATTCTTCAGGCAAAAAAAAGCCGGCACTGAGCCGGCTTTTTCGGAGAGAGAAGAGCGTTAAGGCAGTGCAAAGCGCTGTCGCGCCGCGCTCATTTCACGGCGCGCCTGCTCCAGTGCCTCAGCTTCGGTGGCGTCGAGCAACTGCTGAACAACCCGCTGGAGGTGATCGCGCATGGCATTGCGCGCGCCGTCCGGGTCGCGACTCTTGATCGCTTCCAGAATTCGACGGTGCTCCTCAATACGAGGTTTGGAGCCAGCCTGACGCACTTTCTCCAGGATGCGGGCGGAAACCGATGAACTGTTGCGCAACTTCCACAGATGCTCACACACGGAAACCACAGCGTCATTGTGGGTGCACTGCGCAATGTGCAGGTGAAACTTCTCATCCGCTACTTCAGCACTGGATTCAGTCGCATTCTCCGCGACCATTTCTTCCAGGATGGACTCCAGCTGCTGCACTTCCTCATCGGTCATCTCGCGTGCGGCCAAGCCCGCGGCCTCACCTTCGAACATCATCCGCGCCTGCAGGATCTCGAACGCACCGATATCGCTCTCTCCGGCAGAAAATGCACTGGCTTCCGTGTCAGTCACATACACACCGGATCCACCTTTGACCTCCACGCAGCCCGCCAACTCAAGGGCGATAATGGCCTCGCGGACGGTGGGGCGACTGACCTCAAAACGCTCCGCCAGCTTGCGCTCCGCGGGCAGACGGGTACCGGCCGGGTAATCACCGGCGGCAATGGCAGCGGCCAGTTTTTCGGCCACCTGTTGATAAAGTCTGGCACCCTGCATCTAACTTCTCTCCTGCACTATTGGCTGCATCTGTTCTTGTTGGATTCGCGTTCCGGGCGCACAAAACTCGGGGCAACGCCGGCGCAGCCCGTGGCTCTCCGGTCGCGTGCCACCGGCCGCTCTCCAGCCGCTACTCGTAAATGGTAATCCCGTTTGAGCCGAATTCAGACAAACCTGCCTGACCCATCCGGACCCGCCAACAGCCCCGCCTTACCAGGTCGCAAGCCCCTTGAACCGAAGGCTTTCGAACGAATCGGTGCATATATATAAGTTGCGGAAATATTGCACGGATTCTAGCAGATGGGGTTTAACCACCACAATACAGAAATAGCCAGCACAGTCTTACCAAATTGGTCTACCCTTCCGATTGCGGCCTTACCAATATAGTGTTAGATTGCAACCAATCATAACGACAACTGACCGCAAGTCCTTTTCAGCGGAGTCAGGACAAGATGGATCTCATTCATATACATACCGACGATAACGTCGCCGTCAGCAAGGCGCCTCTGCCCGCCGGCACGCTGGTCAACTGGCACGGCAGTATGATGCCGCTGGTGACCGATGTACCCGCCATGCACAAGGTCTGCGTGCGCCCGATTGCAGCGGGCCAGCCCGTAATCAAGTACGGCCAAGTTATCGGCTTTGCGCGGGAGGACATTGCTCCCGGCACCCATGTGCACGAATTCAATATGCAGGCGGGCGACCATCAGGTGGAGCACGACTTCTGCCGGGACTATGTGCCGACGGAATACGTCGCGCCAGAGCTGCGCGCCACATTTATGGGATACCGGCGCCCCACAGGCAAAGCCGGCACCCGCAATTATCTCGCCGTGGTTTCCACGGTAAATTGTTCGGTGACGGTGTCCCGGGCAATCGCCGCGCATTTTCGCGATAGTAGCAAGCTGCGTGATTTCCCCAATGTGGACGGTATTGTTGCTCTGGGCCACGACAGTGGCTGCGGCATGTCCACTTCCGGCGAAGGCTACCAGACCTTATTGCGCACCCTCCACGGCTATATCGCACACCCGAATTTTGCCGGCGTTCTACTGGTTGGCTTGGGTTGCGAGGCCATGCAGATCGGTAGCCTGATGCGGGAAACCGGTCTTCAGGAAGGCGACAACTTCCAGGTGATGACGATCCAGCAACAGGGGGGTACTCGCGCGGCGATCGAGTCTGGCATCGAGCGCCTGACTGAAATGCTGCCGGCTGCCAATGCTTGCGAGCGCGAGGTCATCCCGGCATCCGAACTGACCCTGGCGGTTCAGTGTGGCGGCAGTGATGCCTACTCAGGAATTACCGCCAACGCCGGCCTCGGCGCTGCTGCAGATATTCTGGTGCGTCAGGGGGGCACCGTGATCTATTCAGAAACCCCGGAGATTTATGGGGCGGAACATTTGCTCACTCGCCGTGCCTGCTCTCCGCACGTCGCGCAAAAACTGGTGGAGCGGATTAAATGGTGGGAGCATTACACCGCAATCAATGGTGTGGAACTGAACAATAACCCATCCCCGGGCAATAAAGCGGGCGGCCTGACGACTATTGCCGAAAAATCACTGGGCGCACAGGCAAAAGGCGGCACTACCGCACTACAGGACGTTTACCTGTATGGTGAGCAGGTGCGCGAAAAAGGGCTGGTGTTTATGGACAGCCCGGGGTTCGACCCGGTATCCGTCACCGGGCAGGTGGCGAGTGGGGCGAACATCGTGTGCTTCACCACCGGGCGCGGCTCGGCATTTGGTGGCAAACCGGTGCCGAGTATCAAACTGGCGAGCAATTCGAACCTGTTTGAGCGTATGCGTGAAGATATGGATATCGACTGCGGCGGTATACTGGATAAACGGTTCACCGTCGCCGAGTGCGGCGAGATGATATTTCAACATATTCTGGCAATCGCTTCCGGCGAGCAGAGTGCCAGTGAAAGGCTGGACTACGGCGACAATGAATTTGCACCCTGGCATATCGGCGCGGTGGTGTGATGCCATCCAGTCCGCCACAAAAAAACCGGCATCAGATGCCGGTTTTTTTTGTGGCCATCGATGGGCAAACGGCAGTAATCAGGCCGTTTCCAGCTCCCGTGGAAAATCCACCAGCGCCGACTGCAGATAGGCAGGCGTGCACTTGGGACATTGCTTGTAGACAAAGGCTTTACGTGCGCGGTGATATTCTGCCTGCGGATCAAAGAAAGTGCGCCGCATAATCTCCAGCTCCTCACGACGATAGGCTGCCAGGGGCTTGATCCGCTCATCCTCGGCGCGACGCTCCCGTTTCTCCGTCAACAACAGGCTGACGCTTTCCGGTGCGGCCAGAGCAGTGCAGTAATCTCGCAACTTACGGTTAAAGGCCAGCGGATCTTCCGAAAACAGCAGGTCTGCATAACCGTCCTCCAGCGCCTCCGAGGCAAGCACCGGCATACAGGATGTGGTGTAGCGCTTCGCCATCTCGCCACCAACCCGGCGCGGCAACAGGTAGGTCCAGTACTCGGAACCGTATAGGCCCATGGTCTGATAATGGGGGTTGATCACAACCCCATCGCGCACGATGACCAGGTCTGACGCCAGCGCCATCATGGCCCCGCCAGCACCGGCATTGGAGCGCACCGCGGAAACCGTGATCTTGCCCTGGGTATGGATCACCTCTGCAACAAAATCATCGATGGCGTTAATGTTTTCCCAGGACTCCTCGGCCGGGTCATCCGCCGCTTCAATGGTATTGAGATGGATACCATTGCTCCAGAACTCATCCCCGCCCATAAGCACAATCACCTTCACATCGGAAGCCGCCAGCTCGCGGTATTGAGTCAGCAATGCTTTGCACTGCCCGGTGGACATGGCACCGCCGTGGAAGGACCAGAATAGATAGGCCACATTATCGGTGTACTCGACCCAGATATCCTGCACCGCAGGCGGTGCCTCCGGAAGCGCATCCACCGGGTAATCCAGCAATGGCGGAATCACGTCTGCCGCCGGTAGTTTGAAGCTACCGGCGACTTTGGCGTGAGAAAGCCACACCGCACCATCTACCGTTGCCCGACAGATGCGGCCACCGGCACTGACCAGATACGCCCCCGGTGTGCCGGTAAATTCCTGCGCGGCCACGCCGCCGAACAGGTTAACGGTGACCCCGCCGATTTCTTCCCGAATACCGGGCAGGCTATCCGCGGCGCGCAGTTTTTTCAGCACTACCGCGGTGGTGTCCTGCTGCCAGTCAATGGCGCGGTCCTTCTGCGTCATGGTAGGTAACAGACAACCGGGCGCACGGGCTTCATCCAGCGGGCGCGGCACGAAATCATTTTCCATAAAAGACTGGATCGCCTGCTTTACCAATGCCACAGCGGTGGTGGTAACTTCGCGGCGATAAAGGCTGGATTTAGAGGCGCCGGGACGCAGTGGAAAGTTTTGTGTACCCCAGATATCCCCGGCATCCATGGTGTCATTGGCCTGCAACAGGGTGACACCCCAGCGGGGCTGCTCCTGGTGGATGGCCCAGTCCAGCGACGAAGGCCCGCGATCGCCTTCGATGCCGGGATGCACCACCAGACAGGGCAGCTGCTGCCATATCGCATCGGGAATTTTATGTTTTAAAAACGGACAGATGATCAAATTCGGGCGAAAGCGCTCGACCGCTGCTTCCATCTCGGTGTCACTGGTAGCTAGTTGCACCAACAGTTCACACCCGGATCGAGACAGTTCGCGGTGCACGCGCTGACTCAAACCATTGAAAGCACTGCACAGTAGCAGTACGCGCATTTATACCTCCATGTATATTGATTGTTATTATTTACGTCCCCACATGCTTGCTAAATACACGATGAGACAACAGGATAATAATAAAAATTATCCCGAAATCAGCAAGCGATTTAGATTATCTCCCTTCAGTGAGAACCAGGTCCGACTAAATTGTTGCATTAAGTCTGCCAATTTTGCATCAACCCCTGGTCGTAGAAATAAAAAAGGCACGAGTCTCGTGCCTTTTTTATCAGGTTTTTACGGTATTGAACGAATGACCGGTAAAAACGACCTATCGAATTTTTATTCGGTTTCCATGCACCGTGGCGACGGCAATGGATGCCTGCGGGCACCATTGCGGGTCAGGAACGTTCGGGTGCTTTACTCAGCAGTACAATAATCAACGTAGCCAGTGGACCGAACAGCAAACTGATTATCCACCAGAAAAGCCCACTGCGATTTTTTCCCTGGGCAAGCCCCGCATTAATCAGAGACAGCGTTCCCCAGCCAACCAGCCACTCTCGCGACTGGATCATGACCTGATACTCTTCCATGCGGCGGACTCCTTGAACGTGGTGGCTTTAACCGTAAAAAAATCAGGCAGCGTTAGCTGTCCTGCAGGAAACGGGCAATAGTGCGGAAACCGTGCCCCTTGGCACCTTGCGCCCACTGATCGTTGGCGCCGGGAAGGTAGGAGCCGGAAAGATCCATATGCACCCAGCCGCGCCCTTCATCACGCACGAATTTCGCGAGAAATGCAGCAGCAGTGGATGCGCCCGGGGTACCATCCATCCCGACGTTGGCAATTTCTGCAAACCCCGAAGGGATCTGCTCCAGATGAAATTTTTCCAGGGGCAGGCGCCAGGCTTTTTCATTTTCTGCTTTTGCTGCACTCAGCACCTTGTCCGCCATGGTATCTTCCAGGCTCAGTACCGAGTTGTAGTCCCGCCCTACTGCCATTTTCGCGGCACCAGTCAGGGTTGCTGCGTCGAGAATATACTTCGGGTTCTGGTCACTGGCTTCCAGCAGACCGTCCGCCAGCACCAAGCGCCCTTCCGCATCGGTATTCAGAATTTCCGCGGTCACACCATTTCTGTAGGTGATCACATCACCCAGTTTGAAAGCGGTTCCGGAGATCAGGTTCTCCGCACAACACAGGTACAGCTTGACGCGCTTTTGTAATCCACGGGCGATAGCCAGCGCCAGGCCGCCGCTCACCATGGCAGCGCCGCCCATATCAGATTTCATGTGTGCCATACCGGCGGACGGCTTAATACTGTAGCCACCGGAATCAAAGGTAATGCCCTTGCCCACCAGACAGATATCCACTTCTGCATCGCTATTGCCGGTCGGGTTGTAGTCAAGCTGCAGCATGGCGCCGCCACGCACACTGCCACGGCCCACGTTGTAGATGCCCATAAAGCCTTCATCCAGCAGCGCGTCACCGTCGACGATGCGGTAGCTCACCGCGTCCGGGGCAAGTTTCTGCAACATATCCGCAGCGCTTTCGGCCAGTGCCCGGGGGAAGATATTTTCCGGAGATCCGTTTGTGATTTCACGCACCCACAAGCCGGCCGCTTTGCGCGCGTCCAACTCCTTGCGCTCCTCGCCCTCTGCCAGCCCCCAATCCAGGGTGCTCTTGCGGTTAGGGTTGTAGTAACCCGCCCAGAATGCCCAGCGACTCTCCAGGTCCCAGCTGTCACCGGCAAGAGTGATGTCGGTAATGCCCATACCATCCAGACGGCGCGCAGCGCGCTGTACTGCCACCAGAAGACCGCCGGTTGCATCCGTGGCATGAATACGCGCTTCGGATTCCGCAAAGCTCAGCAGTGCATTTTTCCCCCAGTGCTCTGCCGCCGCAGTTGTTTCCAGCTTTACCTGCATCGCCGTTGTCATCTTCACACCTTGCTTGATTTCGAGAAATAGAATGATGGGCAGCCTAAAGGCTGCCTGTGTCTGTGACACTGTATTGGGTCATTCTAGCAGCCTTGCAAGGGCGGTTTGCGCCGCCATGGAAAGTGCCGATAAACTTCACAGGCAAAAAATAACAACAAGGATGTGACTTATGGCCGATGCCTGCCACTACCACTCCAGTGCCGATGCCGTCTGGCACTGCATGGGCTGCAGCAAGGAATACTGCGGCGACTGCATTCCCGGGTCTGTGGATAACTACTATCAGTCCACCCCCAAATGCGTTCTGTGTAATAACCGACTGGAAAATGTCGGCGCGAGTAACAAGGCCAAACCCTTTTGGCAGATGGCGCCCTTCTACTTCCGCTATGCCATCACCTCCGGACCGCTGACGGTTTCCGCTATTTGCGCCGTGGCAGCGCTGGCCATCAGTGGACTTGGCTGGCTTTCTGTACTGGTATTGGTGGCCATGCTGGCGGTGGTGATCCGCTACAACCTGCTGGTGATCGAAAAACTGGCCAGTGGCGACTTGCAAGCCCCCACATTCGGCGACGCTCAGGACGGGCGTAGTGCAGCAGTGTTTGCGCGGGTAATCGGCATGATCCTGGTTGCCGGTGGTGGAGGCGCACTGGTTATGAACACCTTCGGTGCAGGCGCCACACAGGCGTACTCCATCGCGCTGTCGCTGCTCGGCCCCGCGGCAATGATCGTGCTGGCCCTGCAACACAGTCTGCGGGCGGCGGTAAATCCCCTCAAGCTGCTGCACTTTACCCTGATTATCGGCTGGCCCTACTGGCTGCTATGGCTCTCTACCAGTGCGGTCTCTGCCGCACCAGGATTCCTGCTGCCAATTGTTGCCGGCACACTGCCCGTATGGATGTTGCTGCCCCTGCTGGCATTTGCTACCAGCTATTTCTCGATCGTCACCAGTGCCATGATGGGGTATATCTGTCTCACCCGGCAGAAGAAGCTGGGCGTCACCTCCCAGGTGGACGACCAGGACTATCTCGAGGAGCGGGAGTTTGACCGGCGCAAGGGACTTGCAGATGCAAATATCTTCCTGCGCGAAGGGCGATATGAAGAAGCGCGCAAAACTCTGGTCACGGTTTTGCGTCAGCAGCCCAATGATATTGCCCTGAACGAACGCTACTATCGCCTGCTACTGGCCACCGATGACAAGAAAGCATTGCGAGAGCTGGGGCCACATCTGCTGGAGCGGTTCGTTACCCTGAACCAGCCCCACAAGGCCGCCGAGTTGTATATGGCTACGCTGCAATCCCAGGGTGCTCCTGCCATTGATAAATCTCTGTTGCGCCACCAGATCGCCGAGGCACTCTACCGCCAGCGTCACTTCAAACCGGCACTGGCGCTGGTTAACAACCTGCACAAAGAAGACCCCCACTACACCCGCTTGGATAGCGCATACCTGCTGCTGGCAAAGATCTACATGGATGGATTCAACCGCACGGACAACAGCCGCAAGCTGTTGGCGTTTGTGCGCGGCAAGTTTCCAAAAAGTGCGGTGCTTGGGGAAGTGAAACAGCTGGAGGCGATTCTCGCCGCGGAGAGCGCGCAGCCAGCATAAAAGAGGCTTCGTGGCGGCACCGCTACCGGGTAAAGCCTCGCGAGACACGCCGTGAACCCATCCATGGGGGCTCTGCAAAAACATCCTGTTTTTGAAGGTCTCGCGAGGCTTTACCCGGCATCGGCGCCTTCGCATCAAAGGGTAGAGCTCTAAACCGTCGCCGGCTGTAAGGTACGCGCAAAATCCAGCGCCTTGCGCGCCCGCTCTTCATCGCCGCAACGGCGGTAATGCTCCACCAGGCCATTGGCCAGGCGCGCCATCAGCGGGTGGCGCTGCTGCTTTTGCTGCAGGCGCTGCAGCAGTACTTCCACCAGTTCCCACTGTTTATCCCCCGCTGCGCGCTGAGCCAGCACCAGGCAAACCCCAGAGTTCAATGCACGGGGCTCACGGGTATCGGCGAGGTAGCGCTGTAACCCTTCCGCCACAGGGGCAAATGCCTGCTCCGGATTTTTCGCCAGGGCAAACAACGCCAGCCAGGCGCGGTGATGAGCTTCACTCTCCGGCGCCAGCGCGGTCAATTCAATGGATTTGTGGATAAGTGCCAGGGACTGCGGGTGCTGACGCACCGCGCTGGCGGCGGCCTGACCCGCCTCCAGTAGTTTGCCGCTGTTGTGCAGGGATTCAATGCGCGCCAGCGCCAGCTGCTCTGGTGTCGGCGGCAGATCTTCTTCCACATGTATCTCGCGACTGGGGCGCACGCGGATCAGGGCCATGGTGCAGGCGAAGCCCGCCAGTAGACCGCCGAAATGTGCCCAATAGGCGATATTCTCACTGCCGAAGAAATACCCGAACACTTCCTTGCCCAACCAGAGGGGCAATACCATGAGCGCCGGTGCGGTAAATTCGCCAAAGGCAAAGCCGAGGGTATAAAAGAAGCGCAGGCGGCGAATACCATAGACCGCCACAAACATCCCCATTACCGCAGAGACAGCGCCGGAGGCACCGATCATCGGCATCATGCTGCCCGCTTCCACCCCCATATGCAGTCCGGCAGCGGCAAGGCCGCCCAGCAGATAGAGACCGATAAACCAGGCGGCACCCAACGCCAGCTCCACCGACAGGCCAAACAACAGCAGGAATACCATATTCCCCAGCAGGTGGTCCCAGCCCCCGTGCAGGAACATGTGGCCAATCAGCCCCTTGAGAGTCGGCTCCGCGGGTATCAACCCAAAGGCAAAACTGGACAGGCTGTCGCGCCGCGCGGCAAATTCCTGCCGCTGTGCCAGCCACTCTTGTGCGCCCTCCTGTTCAAGCCGGATCACTAGCCAGTTGTGGAACTCCCGGCTCCACAGCAGTTGCTGGTAAATAAACTCTTCGCCGGCACCCTGCGCCTGGGTACGCCATTCGGGTTTTTCCGAATCGACAAATTCATAGAAGCGCCCCTCGTCCAGCACCGGCAGCTCGCTGGAGAAGTAGAACTCTTCCGCCACCCGCCAGCGGTCTTCGTCGCCGCTCTGATACAGCACGAACACCAATAGATTGACGAGGATCAGCGCAAAACACACCAGTGGTGGCCGGCGCCAGTCGGGTTTGTTCTGGATGGGGATAATCAGCAAGGGCGGGCCTGTGTGGGTTGGGCAGTGGGCCATTGTTATCAGAAGGCACCAGAATACAGGGGCTGGTAACTAAGGTCAGCCCCGGATTCTGCCCGACTGGACACAATGCGGCATTTCACGCCGCTGGCACATGCGGAATCAATGACCGGACGGGGAGCCTCCGTCATCACCCCCGTCGTTCGGGCCATCGTCAGAGATATCCGGCCAGTCCTCAGATCCCGCGGAACCTCGCCGCTCAATCGGTTTCTGCGTGTGTGCAGACACCTCCGACAACCCATCTCCTCCGTCGGGCGGAACCAACGGCACCCCCTCTCCCCAACTGCGAACATGCAGGTCCCGTTGCGGAAAGGGAATCTCGATGCCCCGATCTTTGAACTCGCGCAGCAGCTCGATGTTGTACAGCGCCGTCAAGTCGCCAAGGGAAGAAACCGCATTGCTGTTGACCCAGACCACCAGCTTGAAGTCCAGCGCGCTGTCACCGAAACCGGTGAGCCATACCTCGGTTTTACGCTGCCAGTTGGTAAAGGTCACCGGTACCCGCTCCGCCGCCGCCATGGCGGCCTCCCGTACCAGCTCTGGATCAGTGCCGTAAGCGACGCCGAATATCACGTGTATTCGACGCACCGGATCTTCCAGCGTGTGGTTAGTTACCCGACCGGTGACGAACTCGGAATTGGGAACAAGAATATCCACATTATCGCGGGTGGTGATGCGAGTGGAGCGCACATTGATATCGCGGATACGCCCGAACACGCCGGACTCCAGCTCCACCAGGTCACCCACTCTTAACGGCTGCTCGAACAGCAGGATAATTCCGGAGATAAAATTGGAGAAAATCGCCTGCATCCCGAAACCGATGCCCACCGACAGGGCACCGGCAATCAACGTGAGCTTCGAGGTATCCAGCCCCACCATGGTGAGGATGATGATAAAGGTGATCAGGACGATGCAGTAATTGAGAATCCGCCACAGGGTGTAGGCAGACTGTTCGGTGGTACGACTCTTATGCACCATACGCCGCAAGATGATATTGAGCAGGCGCGAGCAGGCCCAGGCCCCGATGATCACCAGGGCCATCTGCGCGATGTCTTTCAGGGTAATCGCCTGCTCACTGATCGCGAACAACTTGTAGTTGGCGAGATTGCGCCAGCCCGTGCGTATTTCCTTCAGTTGATGCACGAAGCGTTCGCCAAGCGTTTTCCACCAGCCCTGCTGGCGTTGATACACATACAGCTGTGCGCTCTCGTAACGTTTTACATCATCAATCAGGTCATTGGTGCGCCCCAGCGCGCTGTCGATTTTTTCGAACTGGCGCCACCATTTCTGCATACCCTCGGCGTCTTCACCCACCCAGGCGACGATCTGGCGCTGGCGCACATTGAGCTGTCGCGAAAGGTTGGCCTGCGCCTTCTCCGCATTCTCCACCAGGTCCTTGTCGATGGACAGTTTCTCGTCCTCACCGTCCGGTGCCAGCACACTGTTGATCGCCTGCAGTAGCTCCTGCTTGCGAATCTGCAGACGGTTTTCCAGTGCATCCACACTGAATACCAGCATCTTGATCTGCTGCTCCAGGGTCACCGCGGCATCGGAGCTTTCAAAGATCAGGTGTTGGGAATCGCTGCGCTCTCTTGCCAGCTCCTGTAGATTGGTTTTCTCCTCTGTGCGCGCGGCTGCCAGTTTTTCCGCCACTGCGCTACTGTACTGTAGTTGCTTGAGCATGCGCTCCAGCTCGGTGCGGGCGAAAGTGAGCTCTTCATTCCAGGCTGCCAACTGCTCCTTCAGCAGTCGCTGTTCTTCGAGAACCTGGAGATGGGTAATCTGGGCAAGGAATACATTCAGGGTGGCACTCAGATACTTGGGGTCGTTGCGGTTAATATCCCGCAGCGCCACCACCCGCTCCCGCAGCCGACTGAGAGACAGCGCTACGCCGTCATCCAGTTGATTTTTTTCCAGCTGCAACCCGAGATAGCGCTGCTGGCCACGCGCGACCGCCGCATCCGACTCCGCCCACTGCAACACCGTCGGCTCCGCGGGAAACTGCACATCCGGCAGTATCTGCACGGTTTTCAGGTTTTCACTTTTTTCCCAGGTTTTGCGGATACCGGCAAAGCGCTGGTTTACCTGTTTGACCCTTTCATCCAGCTTCGCTTCTTCCGGCAGGTTATTGCTCCACTCCTTCCAGGCACCTTCTACATCCGTTAACCACTGCTGCTTCTGTTCCTGTGTCGCCTCCGGCCACTGGGTCCACCAGTCGGCGGCGAGCGCATTGAAGTCGGGAACAACCGGTGAGAACTCTTTGGGTTTGGTGGAGGGGAGCTGGGCGCTGGCCGGCGGGGGAATCAGCAACGCGAGAAAGCACAGACACAGCAGCGGCAGCCGCCAGAATCCTGCCAGTGAAGATTGTTTGCTATGGGCGTCACTGGCGACCATGCCGGAACTTCCCTGTACCGCTTGAGACCACAACCGCGGGCACACGGCAGGACACCGTATACCGCGTATCTGTTTCAGTGTAGATGAGCCGCGCCGCGGGACTGGCGCCGGCTAGCGCTGACGATCGTAGCGCTGAATACAGTCTCGATATTCCCGCTGGTAAATACGCAGTCGCTGGCTGTCGAGGCTGCTGCCACGGCGCGCGGCACTGGTGGCATCCTGGCGACACAGGGACTCCGCCAGAGCGCGGTTGTCGTAGCGCTCGCCATTGGCATCGTAGGGCGGGCGCACATTGGCGTAAGGGCGGGAATCACTGCGACGCGGGTCGCGGTAACCTTCCACTTCAGACAGGGGGATACCTTCATCACCGAGCCCATCGGGACGGGCAGTGCGCGGCGGATAGGCGCGCGGAATACCAGAGCGGTCGCGCAGGTCTTCGAGGTCGGCGTCGGGATAGCCATAGAGGCGGTCTTCATAAGCGCCGACCAGATCACCGTTATAGTACCTTCTCCACTCATAGGGAGGCGTGGTCACCACATAACTGCGACGGCGCGGTTCATACCGGTAAAAGGTCCCTGTACCACTCAGAAAAAACTGGCGGCCATCAATTTCGAACCCCTGACTGCCATACGGCAGGAAGGTCAGTTCTGCACCCAGTGGTGGCTCCACCCGCAGGTAGCCGTCATCTTCCTGGCGGTAAAAATAACCACCCTGATAGAAATAGATGTTTCCGCTCAGGGTGAGCCGGACGGCATCCGCGGGCAGCTGCTTCTGGCGATTCGGGTCCCGCGCATACTCTTCGGCAGACTCGCCACTGGATTGACCTGCGGGGGGTACCTGCCCCCCGCTCTGCGCCTGCGCGTCCTCCGGCGCAAATAAACTCAGTACAAGCAGACTCAGCGCAAACAGACTCGCGACAGGGAGCGGGAACAGCGCCAGCGAGCGGGAACGCCGCGTGGCAGTGATTTGGGCAGAACCAATCGATGTGAAGACATTCACCAGCAACAACCTCGCGCAAACCAACGAAAACGGCGAGCAACTACCGCGTCTCGCCGCTTTCTGAAACAACCGATGCGACCTGAAACAGCAGCACGCGACCTCCCGCCACCGTGAAAGGCTGGCGGCGGAAGATCGCGCACGCATAGTAGCCGGAGGCGCCGCTCTCCCTGGGTGACCGGCGATCGCGGCAGAGAGCACAAACCTAGCGGCTTCGCCATTCCTGCCGCTCGGCCGACTACTTATTCAGTGTAGTTTCGCTGGTGAATAACCCCCATCAAGTAGCGAAGAACGCCATAGTCACCTGGGTACCGGTCACCTGGAGCGCGCGCAGCGCACAGACAAAAAACGGGCGTGAACCACTAGCGCTCCTCGGAAGAGCCGCGCTAATGGTTCACGCCCGTATCGGTAGTTTTTGGGAAAGGGGGCGCTATGCCAGGCCGGAAATCACTTCGCGCAGTTTTCCGACAATATCGTCGATCTCATGGGCCTCGATAATCAGCGGCGGAGACATGCACAGCGCATCGCCAATTCCTCGCGCCATCACACCCGCCTCCCAGGCCAGTGCCGACGCCTTGGCCCCAAACTTCCCTTTCAGGTTATCCGGCGCGCGCAACTCGATGGCGCCCACAAGACCGTAGTTGCGCACATCGATTACATTCTCCAGGTCCGCCAGACTGTGCAGGGCATTTTCCCAGTGCTTGCCGATATCGCCACCCGCGCGGGTCAACAGGCCCTCGCGCTCGTAAATATCCAGTGTCGCCATGCCCGCCGCACAGGCCACCGGGTGCGCGGAATAGGTGTAGCCGTGGAACAGCTCCACCATGCCTTCCGCCGCCGCATCCATCACCGTGTTGTAAATCTTGTCACTCACAAACACCGCACCCAGTGGTACCGCGGCGTTGGTGATACCCTTTGCGGACGTGAGCATATCCGGGGTCACGCCGAACTCTTCCGAGGCAAACGGAGAACCGGTACGGCCCCAGCCGGAAATCACCTCATCAAAAATCAGTAGCAGATCGTGCTTGTCACAGATCTCGCGCAAGCGCTGCAGATACCCCTTCGGCGGCAACACCACACCACCGGCACCGGAGAACGGCTCCACAATCACCGCCGCAATCTGGTCCGCGCCGTGGAATGCCACCAGACGCTCCAGATCCTCCGCCAGCTCCACACCGTGCTCGGGCAGGCCCTTGCTGAACGCATTGCGTTCAATATCCAGCGTGTGGCGCATATGGTTCGCCTTCACCGGCTGACCAAAGCTCTGATAGTTCGGCGCAATACCACCCACAGAAATGCCACCAAAGTTCACCCCGTGGTAACCCTTTTCACGGCCGATAAACATCGTGCGTGAACCCTTGCCCCGTGCGCGCTGATACTGTAGCGCAATCTTCAACGCCGACTCCACCGCCTCGGAACCGGAGTTGCCGAAGAACACATGGTTCAGCGGCTCCGGCGTGTACTGCACCAGGCGCTCCGCATACTCAAAACTCAGCTCGTGGCCGAAATTGAAAATAGAGCTGTAATCCAGCTTCATCGCCTGCTGATGAATCGCGTCGGCAATCTCACTGCGGCAGTGACCCGCATTGGAGCACCACAGGCCCGCAGTGGCGTCGATGATCTTGCGACCAGACTTCTCAAACAGGTAAATCCCCTCAGCGCGCTCCACAATACGCGGCGCCGCCTTGAAGGTGCGGTTGGGAGTAAACGGCATCCAGAATGCGTTGGTATTCAGTTCGGACATGATGTTCTCCGATTAAAATTTTTACGTGTCTCTAACGTAGTAAAAATATCGACGCGAAGGCAAAGTGCCGGGTACAGGTTTTCAGGAGCGTCGCAAACAGGAAGTTTGCGCCGCAACGCCCATGGATGGGTTCACAGGGGGACGCCTAGTTTGGTTCTGAAAACAGATACCCGGTGCTTTGCCGCCACTACAACAAGTTAAAAGTTTCAATATCTACAACGGAGTTCACACTCCGTAGCAGCAGTACTTGGTCTCGTAGAATTCGGCCATACCCTCGACACCACCCTCGCGGCCAATACCGGATTCCTTGCAGCCACCAAACGGCGCCACCGTGGTCGAGAAAACACCCGCGTTGCAGGCCACCATCCCGTACTCCAGCGCCTCCACCACCCGGTTCGCCCGGTGAATGTTTTCACTCATCACATAGGCCGCCAACCCGAACGGCGTATCATTGGCGCGCTGAATCACATCATCCTCATCACGGAATTTCTGCACCACCGCCAGCGGCCCAAAAATCTCCTCGCGCGCAATTCGCATCTCATCGTGCACCTCCGTCAACAACGTAGGCGCATAATAGTTCTCCCCGTTTGGCAGAAAATCCCCGCCCAACAAAAGGCGCGCCCCATTCGCCACCGCTTCTTCAACAAGACCATGCACCCGATCCACCGCCCGGCGGAAAATCAGCGGCCCGAACGTCGTACCCGCATCCAGGCCGTGGCCCACCTGCAGCTTCTCCATCTGCCCACGCAACTTATCCACAAACTCATCGTGCACCGACTCGTGTACATAAATTCGATTGGTAGACACACAGGTCTGGCCCGCATTGCGCATCTTCGTCGCCATACAGGCGGTCACCGCCACATCGATATCCGCATCGTCAAACACGATAAACGGCGCATTGCCGCCCAGCTCCATGGACATCTTCTTGATGGTGCTCGCACACTGGGCCATCAGCAGCTTGCCCACCGGGGTAGAACCGGTGAAAGTAAACTTCGCTACCCTCGGGTCCTGGGTCAGCACCTTGCCAATAGCCGCAGAGTCGGTGCCAACCACCACATTCAGGGTGCCCGCCGGCAACCCGGCCTCCTCCGCCAGTGCACACAGGGCCAGCGCAGACAGTGGCGTTTCCGACGCCGGCTTGATCACCACCGTACAGCCAGCCGCCAGCGCCGGCGCCGCCTTGCGGGTAATCATCGCATTGGGGAAATTCCACGGGGTAATGCAGCTCACCACACCCACCGGCTGACGGATGGTGTGCAGGCGCATGGCCGGGTTGTGCGTGGGAATCGTCTGGCCATAGGCGCGACGACACTCCTCCGCGTACCACTCGATATAGGAAGCGCCGTAGTCAATCTCACCCATGGCCTCCGCCAGTGGCTTGCCCTGCTCCAGGGTCAGCAGGCGGGCCAGATCCTCTCGGTTCTCAGCGATCAGCTGGTACCAGCGCTTCAGTACGGCTGCGCGCTCGGCCGCGGTCTTGCGGCTCCATTCCGGGAAGGCGTCGTGGGCCGCGCCCACCGCGCGCTTGGCGTCGGCAGCGCTGCCATCGGCAATCTCTGCCAGCAACTCTCCAGTCGCCGGGTCAGTAACCGCCAACTTACCGGTGCCCTCGCACCACTGGCCATTGATGTAGTTCTGGGTCTTCAATAACTGGCTATTATTCAATTTCATCGAATACTCCCTGATCAGCCGGTATATAAGCTTCTCATGGATTCTGGCCCGTGAGTCTGATGGCGAATAGTAAGATCTTTGCAACTAAAATTTAGATCCATCAAACTTTGCTAAACCATCACGCTGAAGACCCCAAACGCGGATAGCCCAACCATGGCAAAAAGCACCCAATCCCTTTCCGGCCGCCTCAGTGATATGGACCTGCGGCTACTTCGGGTCTTTCGCGAAGTGGTGCAGGCCGGCGGCCTGGCGCCTGCGGAGGTCGCGCTCAACATCAACCGCTCCACCATCAGTGTGCACCTGTCGGACCTGGAGACTCGCCTCGGCATGCAGTTGTGTATCCGCTCCCGAGGGCGCGCGGACTTCAAGCTCACCCCCGAGGGCGAGTCCCTGTACCAGGCCATCCTCGAACTGGACGGGCACCTGGCCACCTTCAAGAGTCAGGTCAACGCCATCCAGTCACAGCTCACCGGCAAACTGCGGGTGATCTTGCCGGACGATGCCCTGGCCATGCCCCAGCTGGATCTGCCCGCCACCATTGCGCGCCTGCGCGAGCGGGCGCCGCAATTGCAACTGGATATCCAGCTGGCAGCACCCCACGAGCTGGAACTGGAAATCCTCGCTGGCCGCGCGGACGTGGGCATCAACCCGCTGCACTCGCGCCGCCCCGGTCTCAGCTATCAGCCACTTTTCAGTCACCAGTCCCTGCTCTACGCAGCCGCCGGTCATCCGTGCACAGTCGTCGATACCGATGATGAACGGATTACCCAACAGGAGCTCGCCGCCCCGGACCACGCGGTTCTGTCCGGTGCCGCGCACCTGTACCGACTGTTCCCCAACAAAAGCATCGCCAACCATATGGCCGCGCGCCTGGCGATGATCCTGTCGGGAAAATTTATCGGCTTCCTGCCCACCTATCTGGCGGAGGAATATGTTAGAAATGAGCAGCTGGCCGCACTGAGGCCAGAGCGCTTCTGCTACCAGATCCAGAATGCGATTACCTGTAAAAGCAGCGCGGTGAAACAGCCGGCGGTGCAGTTGTTCACCACTTCCATACGCATACACGACAGCCACGTAAAGCCATGAAAACCAAGTTTTATACAGAGCAAACGCTGAAGTCATGGGATCAGGCTGCGGAAATCCACCACCGCAGAAACCCCGGTCTGGCAGCCCAAACCAAAGCGCCGGATTTCAACGCTCTACACGAGGAATTTAATCGCCTTGTTGACTCCAGGCTTGTAGCAGATTCATCCGTCGCACAGATTTGCTGCAATAACGGAAAAGACCTGCTGTCGATAAAGAACAAAGGGGCGGGATACTGCCTGGGAATTGATGGCTCAAGTAAGTTCATCGAGCAAGCGCGCGCTCTTGCAAACCATCCGCACTACTCAGATGTAAATTTTGAAACACACAATGTTTACGAAATGCCGGAGCATCACCACGGGAAATTCGATATTGTCGCTATCACCGTAGGCGTACTGAACTGGATGCCGGACCTCGCAAAGTTCTTTACGGTTTGTAGCCGCCTTCTCAAACCCGGCGGCTTCATGCTGATGGAAGAAATGCACCCGGTGCTCAATATGTATGAAGAAGGAAACCCCTCATACATTGCCTATTCCTACTTTAACCGGGAGGCACAGATTGATACCCACGGGCTGGATTATTTCTCTGGTGAAAAGTACGACGCAGAGCCCAATTATTACTTCCAGCACACGTTAAGTGACATACTCTCCGCAGCGATCGCCAGTGGCCTGCAGCTGCAGACATTCGAGGAGTCTCGATCCAACATCGGAAATTATTGTGGCGATCTGGCCAGCTCGCCACTCAGTCCGCCAATGGCTTTTATCGCCAGCTGGAAGAAACACTAGTCATGTATACCCCAAAACACTTTTCCGTATCCGACCGCCAAGAGCTGTCACACTTCATCCGCAACAATGCATTTGGCCAATTGATCTCAAATCACAATCATCGTCCCGAAGCCTCCCATTTGCCTTTTCTCTTATCGGCGGATGGTGAGCGGCTGACCTGCCACCTGGCCCGCCAGAACCCACAACTGGAGAAATTAGACGGCCAGCAGGTACTTGTGATTTTTAACGGCCCCCATGCCTACATTTCGCCGCGCTGGTACCAGTCTGCCAGTGTACCGACCTGGAACTATCAGTCCGTGCATGTCTACGGAACAGCGCGCACATTTAATGATGCGGAGCGGCTGATGACACTGGTTGATCAGCTTTCTCAAAAGTATGAGTCCGGAGCAGAAAAACCCTGGCAACCGGAGTACTCACCCAAACTACTGCGTGCAATTACCGGTGTGGAAATAGAAATTTCCGACATTCAGGGAAAGTACAAACTAAGTCAGAACCGATCCACAGAAGACCGACAAAGTGTGGTGGAAGCATTGCGAGCGGAGCAGAAATCAGAGATGGCTGATGCCATCCAACGGTGGGAGCCCCCAATCGAGTCATGCTGAACACCATCCATCACGCCGCAATAATCTGCTCGGATTATCGACGATCGAAATACTTTTACACGGAGGTTCTCGGGCTGGAAATCATTGCGGAAAACTACCGCGCACAGCGCGATTCATGGAAGCTGGATCTGCGTCTTGCAAACGGCGGCCAGATTGAACTGTTTTCATTTCCCGATGCACCAGCGCGACCCAGTTACCCCGAGGCCCGAGGACTGCGCCACCTGGCGTTTGTGGTGGAATCCATTGACGAGGTGAAAGCCCGCCTGGAGTCGCGCGGTGTAGAGGTAGAGCCGGTGCGGTTGGACGAGTACACCGGCAAGCGCTTCACATTCTTCAGTGACCCGGATGGGCTACCGCTCGAACTCTACGAACAGTAAATCTGTGCGCAAATAGAAAACGGGGCGAAGCGTGACCGCGCTAACGCTTCGCCCCGCCAGTTTATCTTCAGCGGATAAATACTCCGTATCAGGGGGTAGCCTTGGTGGCACCACCAGCGCCGCTGGCTTTTTTGTCTTTTACCGACGCCTTACCCTGAATCTGACTTTGGTTATTGCCTTTGTCCGCAATGGCCGGCTTCATCTCCGCCAGCATCATCTTCATCTGGTTGTACTCGGCCTCATTGGTAAGCTCCAGCATCAGCGGTTGGGCCACCTCGGCGAAATACTCCGCATCTTTGCGATCGTACAACTCCTGGGCCATCCACTGGGCGATATGCAGTTCGCGGGGCGCGCGCAGGTAAGCCTGTTCGAGCATTTCCACATACTGCTTTTTCGGGTACCCCATCATCTGCATGGTGATCGCCAGGCCGTACCAGTTCATCGCTTCACTGGACTGGTTGTTGACCAGCTTGACGAACTTGTCCCGGGCTCCTTTCAACATTTCCTTGCTGCGATCGCCACCCATGGTGCTGATCTCACGATTAAGCCACAACCAGGCCTGAGCCTTCTGATACCAGAAGTGTTCGCGATCCGAAGGGGCTACCTGGGCCAACAGACGTGCGGCCTGGTCAAAATCACCCTCGCGGGTCGCCGCGTCGGCGCGCACCGCGGTCAGCTCCGGTGAGTAGAGGTTCGCGCGCTCGGCATACTTCACCAGGTCGTGGATCCCGTGAGGGTTATAGCCGGATTTCACCAGGAAGCGTGCCAGCTCAACTACCGTTTCCTGCCCGCTGAGTACCGTCAGTTTCGGGCGCTCCGGCGTAAAGTTCGCCGGCACCTTGCCGCGCGCCAGCTTGAAACGGCCATCTTGAAACTTCTCGTTGTAGATATCCTCGATCTCACCGATGGACATACCCAGGTTTTTCGTCAACGCCTCAACCGGATCGGCGCCGTTGTTGTAGTCCACAACGAACTGCTTGAACTCCTCGGTCTTGCCACTTTCCATCACGATCCAGTGGGCCAGCATCCAGCCACTGGCGTACACACGCCCTTTCTCTTCATCCGGCGTGTTGTACACGGTAGCGCGCAGCAGCTCCTGCAGGGGCACCGGTGCTGTATACAGCAGGGTCATGGCGCGCTCGCCGGGAATGGCGCCGATATCGTAGGTATTACCCGGGCCAAAGGTCATGGTGGACATGAACTCGGCGAAGCCTTCACTGTACCAGTAGGGGTAATGGGTAGTGGTACCGTTGTAGCTCAGGAAGTGGGTGTACTCGTGAAACAGGAACTCCCGGGCTTCCAGCTGGCGCTCACCGGTGCGGCCATCCAGGTTCACCAGGGCGTAGCTGCCCTCGGCGGTGGTATCGAACAGACCATTGGTCAGCTCGGAAAGATCTTCCCCCACCAGGCCGGCATAACTTTCGCGATCCGCTGCGGCGTAGATGGTCAGTTTGGCGCCATCGTCTTTCGCACCCAGCAAATCCAACGCAACCGCACGGTAGCGCTCCAGATCCTCCGCCAGGCGACGCACCGAGCCCGGCTCACCGTTGGTGATGATCTTGAAGTTAGCGCTGTCAATTTCGTACCAGGTGTCTTTCGCCAGGTTGTCCGCCATTACATCGCTGGTAAACAGCCATGCGCCGGAAAAAACGACCAAGTATGCGAGCATTCTTGAAAACATATTCTGACCACCCGGAGTTTTCGCTAGATCTTCTCAAATAGAAGCAACTGTTCACTTTTTGAACGACGTTGCGCGAAATTCCACAATACCTGTTTTCACTGTTTAAAAAAAGAACAATCTTAAACGAGAACCTGTAATTCATCCTGAGCATAAGCCGGTCACGGACCAGCGGGTCGTATGCAGTCACAAAATGACCCCTAAGTTCTACGTATAGCCACACGTCACTGACTGATAACCAGATCACAGTCACAGAAATTCCATCTTCGCTGCCCGGGTCCTCCCCATAGACTCCAGTTTCTGGCCGGCTCCGGTAATCCATACCGAACCACTGGCCCCTGCGGAAAGCGGGTCCCGGCCGGAGCGATGACGCTGTAACAAAAGAAATAAATACAGAGAGAGAAGAGCATGAAAACACTCGCCCTGCCGGCGCTGCTGGCCGGTGCCCTGTGCGCCGCTTTTACCCCTGCCTCTCAGGCCGCCCCCACCTTTATTGCCGACCTGGATATCACCACCTTCGACGGCACGGAACTGGACGCCAACCTGTTTATTCCAGAGACCCCCGCGCCCGCCGGCGGCTACCCCACGGTACTGTTCACCAACAGCTGGATGCTCGACAAGCACCAGTACCTACTGCAGGCCGCCGAGCTCGCCGACAACGGCTACCTGGTAATGAGCTACTCCACCCGCGGCTTTGGCACCTCCGGAGGACTGGTGGATGTGGCCGGCGAAAACTCCATCACCGATGCCAGCGTGCTGATCGACTGGCTCGAAGCCCACTACCCGGTCGGCAAACTGGGGATGGCGGGTATCTCCTACGGCGCCGGGATCTCCCTGATCACCGCCGCCCAGGACCCCCGCGTGGACGCCGTCGCCGCCCTCTCCGGCTGGTCCGACGTGATCGAAGGACTCTACCCCGGCAACACCGTCAACCTGGTGTGGGGCACCATCCTCACCACCACCGCCCTCAATCTCGACCCCGAAGTCGACGCCATCTGGGCCAACCTCCGCGCCACGGAAAACATCCAGGGCGTCGACGAATTTGCCGCGCCCCGCTCCGCGCTCTCCTACGTGCCAGAACTGAACAGCAACGGCACCGCCGTGCTTATGTCCAACAACTTCGCGGATTACCTGTTCAAACCCACCAGCATGACCCAGCTCTACAGCCTGTTGGACGGCCCCAAGAAACTGCTGTTAAACCCCGGCACCCACGCCGTCACCGAAACCCTTGGTGGCAACAACGGCCACATCTGGGCCACCGCCTTCCGCTGGTTCGACCGCTACCTCAAAGACCAACCCAACGGCATTGATCACGAGCCCAAAGTGGACATGACCGTGCGCATCAGCAACAGACTCGAGCAGTTCGACGACTTTCCCGTAACCGACAAAACCACCCGCTACCACCTGCACCCCAGGTTCACCTACTTCAACAACGCCAGCATGAAAACCCGCCCCTACAGCGGCTGGGGCTGGAGCAACGACTTCCACGGCGGCTCAGACACCAAAGCCGGCACCGGCATCCCCGTCGTCTCCGACGCTCTCGAAGGCTTCGGCATCCCCGTCTACACCAACATGACCGGCATCAACGGCTACTACGCCATCGAATACAACTCACCAGTACACTGGAGCACCTTCAAAATCCGCGGCACCCCAAGCCTCGAAATGTGGATAAAACCCAGCAAGCCCGAAGTGCAACTGCAGGTACACCTCTACGACACCGGCCCCCTGGGCCTCGGCCGACTCATCACCCACGCCCCACTCACCCTGCACAACGCACAGGTCGGCAAGGCGCAGAAGATCTCCATGGAACTCTTCACCACCGCCTACGACGTACCACCGGGGCACGTGGTGACCCTCGCGATTGATACCGAAGGCGCGATTTATCAAAAGCCGGAAGATACAAACTATGAGATTGAGGTGCCCTATCGCAGCAGCCGGCAGTCAGTGCTGACGATTCCGCATTTATGATTCAGGTGACAAAAGCCTGATACGCAGGCGCCGATAGCGGGTACGGCCTTTTGAGACCTTCAAAAACAGGATGTTTTTGCAGAGCCCCCATGGATGGGTTCACGGCGTGTCTCAGAAGGCCGTACCCGCTAGCGGCGCCGCCACCGGACCTTACCCGAAGCTCTCCGCGGATCTGGTAACAAGCTCAATCCATCGCGCCCCCCTGCAAACCAGCCGCCCCAACCCGCTACAATAGGAACAACCAGCGAACCAACCATTCCAAAGCAAAGATTTACCATGCGAATTCTTACCCTTCCGGCCCTTCTGGCCGGACTAATCGTGCTCACCGCCTGCGGAACCGACAACAAAACCACCAGCGACCCCGACCGGGAAAAGGCGAGCCCGCAAACCACCGCCAGCGAGCAGACAGTGGAGACAAAAAACGCTGAGGCCAAACCCAGCGTCGAAGAACAAGCACCCGCCGGCAAACTCCCCGACGGCGTCCGCCCCACCGCCTATCGCCTCGACCTCACCCTCGATCCCCGCCAGGATACCTTCCACGGCCAGGTGGAAATTGACATAGAAGTGGACAAAGCCACCGACCACATCTGGATGCACGGCAACAACATCGACGTCGCCGACATCAAAGCCATCGTGCCCGCGCAAGGCGATGAGAAAGAAAAAGAAGTCGCCGCCCACTACCGCCAGATGCTCGACAGCGGCGTGGTGCGTGTGGACTTCGCCGGTGGTATCCCCGCCGGCAAAATTACCCTGCATACCCGATACAGCGCCCCGTTCGATAAAAACCTCGCCGGCCTGTTCAAGGTCGAAGAAAAAGGCGATGCCTACGCGCTGGCCAAATCCGAATCCATCCAGGCGCGCCGCTTCCTGCCCGGCTTCGACGAACCCGGCCTGAAAGCCACCTATGACATCAGCCTCACCATTCCCAAGGGCTACAAAGCCATCAGCAACGGCCTCGAAACCGAACGTGTAGACGCGGGTAACGGCATGGAAAAGGTCACCTTCGCCCAGACCCGCCCCATGCCCACCTATCTGCTGTCCCTCGCCGTGGGGCCCTTCGACGTGGTCGAGCGCCCGGATATTCCCGCCAACAAATACCGCAAGGAGCCACTGCCCCTGCGCGGCTTCGCCCGCAAAGGTCGCGGCAAGGATATGGCGTACGTGCTGGATAAAACCCCGGAAATGCTGCGTATTTTTGAGGAGCAATTGCAGCGCCCCTACCCCTTCCGTAAGCTCGACATTATTGCCGCGCCCCAGTGGCCCAGTGGCGCTACCGAACTGTCCGCCGCCATCACCTACCGCGAACAGCGTATTCTGGTGGAAGGTGACGAACCCGCCCCCGGCCTGCGCCTGGCCCTGCTCGGCGTACACGCCCACGAAATCGCACATATGTGGTTCGGCAATCTGGTCACCCCGCCCTGGTGGGACGACCTGTGGCTGAAAGAAGGCTTCGCCACCTGGGGCACCCCGCTGGCTCTTACCATCATGGAACCGGACGGCGGCCACGACCTGAATGCCGCGGTGCGCGCCATCAGTGCGATGAAGCTGGATTCCCTCGCCAGCACCCGCGCCATCCGCGAGCCAATCACCGACAACAACAATATCCGCAACGCCTACGACGCCATCACCTACTCCAAAAGCCTCGGTGTTATCCACATGGTGGATGAATATTTTGGAGCCGATACCTTCCGACCGGCACTGGGACGCTATATAGAAAAGTTTGCCGACGGCGTGGCCGATTCACCGGACTTTTACAAGGTCATCGGTGATGAAACCGAAAGCCCGCAGCTCACCGAAACCTTCCGTACCTTTGTGGAGCAGAAAGGCGTGCCGCTGCTGTCACTGACCATGAACTGCAATACCGATGGTGAAGCCTCGGTAATTGTTCAACAGCAGCGCTACAAACCGCTCGGCTCCCCGATTTCTGAGACCGGCCAGCAGTGGAGTATTCCATTCTGCATGCGCACCAACACCGGCGTTGCCCAGTGCGAATTCCTCAGCGACAGCCAGCAGGAGATCGCCGTTTCCGGCGGTGCCTGCCCCAAGTGGGTCATGCCCAACGTGAACGGTAGCGGCTACTACCGCTTCAACATGGATGAAAAGTACTGGCAGGCCCTGCTCGGTGAGTTCGACAACCTCAACCCCACAGAGCGCCTGTCACTGATCGACAGCGCCTTCGCCGCTTTCGAAAGCGGCAAACTCAAGCCAGGCACCCTGCTGGAAGTGGTGCGCCTCTCGGCCACCTCAGACAAACGCCAGGTTGTGGAAGCACCTCTGGGTTACCTGGCCAAGTATGCCGACCACTATATAGAAGATGCCAATGCAGCCCGCTGGCAGGCATTCCTGAAAGAACAGTACGGTAAAAAAGCACAGGACCTCGCAGACAATACGGACTCGGAAAGCAAACTGCTACGCAGCCGCCTGCTCGGCTTTCTTGCGCTGGAAGGCAAAGACAAGGACACCCGCAAACAATTGCAACAGCAGGCCGAACTCTTTACCGGTTTCAATCGCGAGCGCGATCCCACGGCACTGGATTCCGATCTGTATGAAAGCGCGCTGACCGTAGCCATTCAGGATTCCGGCAAGGATTTCCTCGACCACCTGATCAAAGTGCGCAGTGAACTGGACGACCCGCTGTTTGAAAGCGCCAGTGCCAACGCTATGGGCCGCGTCATCGATCCATTACAGCTCGACACTATTCATCAGCTGGCGCTCAGCGACAACATGGGTGCACGCGAAGCGTTCGGGCTGATTCAGAATGCCCTGATCGAACCGGAGCTCCAGGCTAGAAACTGGCAATGGCTGCGGGACAACTTTGCCGAAGTGGTAGCAAAAATCCCGGAGCAGTGGCGGCGCAACACACCCCGCTTCGGAGCAAATTTCTGCGACCAGCAGTACTTAAAACAGGTACAGCTGCTGTTTACCCAGCAGCAAAAACTGGTTCCCGGCTATCAGCGCGCACTGGCTCAGACGGAAGAAGGGATTAATCTGTGTCTCGCGCTTAAACAGAATGGGCAGGCATTGGTATCCAGCCTCGATTAGCAAACCTCCAGGTGTTCCCGTAAAAATGAGTGCGCTAGCCACCAATTTTACGGGACGCAGCCCTTATTCGAAGGGTATTCCGGCCTCCGCGAGCACAGACTGAAGCGGCTTCAGTTGCTCACGCAGCTGCTGCCACTTGTTCACCGATGACCGGTACACCGGTTGCCGAACCTGTGCCGCGCTCGCCGTAGCCGTTCCCCCGTCCTGAGCAAAGTAGGTTTCCAAAACCCGGTCACTCCACGGAACACCACACGCTTTGTACAAGGCGCGGCTCTCCGACGGCAAATCACCGACCAGATCTTCATAGCGCACATCGATAACCCGCTGCGAAAATACCTTTTGCCAGTGCGCCATTAGCTGTCGATAAGAACAGTAGTAAGCGGCCAATTCTTTCTGATCATAGGAGAAGGGGTATGCACTCTTGAACAGGGTTTTATAGATCGCATAGCAGGTATCCATCGGGTTCCGATCCAGGTGCACAATCTTGGCCGCAGGCAGTGCCCTGGCAATCCATCCCAGATAGAGGAAATTCATCGGATTTTTATCAATGATCCGCTTCACTCCGGCCAATTCGGCACGGGCCCTCATCTGATCGACATATGCACGTCCAACACCTGTGATATCAAGATGATCGCCTGCATTCAGAATGATATTGCCGCCCTTGTTGTATCGACCACTCTCACTGGCAGATTGAAGTAACAAACGCGCAAAAGTGTCCGGCTCTCCTGCAGAGGTGACCTCACCGGAAGCACATAAAATGCGGTCGAGAAGTGTCGAGCCCGTACGCGGCATTCCAAGTACAAAAATAATATCCCGCCCCTGATCTTCAGGAACTTCTTTACCCGACAGGAAATCCTGATCAAAAACATCTTCGATCTCGGCCATTACGGAAACATCACGATCTACTTGATAGTCAATATTCTTCCGCCGCGACTGAGCACCTTTCTGCAACGCCGCAAAACTGGCCTTAAAATCTCCCAGATCCTCAAACTCTTTTGCCAGCGCGAAATTTAATTGAACTTCCGCAACCTCTGGCAACCCCTCGCTTTCAGCCAGCACACATAACTCAGAGATGTGATTGCGATCGGCAGTCTGCTTGCGCAAATCCGATCGATTTTTATAAGCCTCCCAGTCGTCCGGCTTAAGGGCGATGACCTGGTTATACAAGGTTTCTGCTCGCTCCAGGTTACCCATGGCACGATTGGCCGCGGCACAGTTGAACAATAGCATTGGCTCATCGGGCTGCTTGGACATCGCCAACTCGAACACCGAAAGTGCACGCTGATGGCACTCACAGACAGTTAACAGGTAACCCAATTGAGAAAGCGTTGACGTATCCAGGGATTCTGCATTCTCAAATTCCGCCGATTGAAGCACCGCTATAGCGCCCGCAATATCTCCCTCCCGTAGATAGCTGGAGGCCATATGGAGAAGTATCGGGCGACGCCTTGGAAAATTATCCGAGTACAGGGCCAAAGCTTGCTGAAGCTGGCTTCTCGCTGCTGAAAACTGCTGCCGTCCAATCAGAATATCCGCACACAGCCGTCTACCACTGGCAAACTCTGGTGACAGCTCAATCACTTTACGAATCACTCTTTCAGCCTCCTGCAGATTACCGGACTGAAAAAGCTTTCTGGCTTTGGTATAGGCTTGCTTTACTTCATTACTTGGCTCGGCACTCAAAGACATGTTTCCGACCTGGCTGATTTACACAGAGCAGTGTACCCGTTTCCCGGATATAAAAAAGCCGGCCAAATGGCCGGCTAAATAAGATCTAGGAAAACAACAATGGATGTTTAGAAGTGATAGCGACCAGAAACACCTAAAGTACGCGGCAGGCTGATGTAGTCTTTAGAGGAATTACCGTAGAAACTCTCCGCCGGATCGGTACCCATATGAGCTTCGGTCAGTGCCCCGGTTACACCATCTTCGTTGAAAAGGTTCTTGGCATAAAGGGTGACGTCCCAGTCGTCTGCCACGAGGGTACTGCTCAGGTTCCACAACTGGAATCCATCGAACTCTGCAGATGTCTTACCGGTGCCGATGGAGTTTGAGGTTTCTGATTGATAATAACCATTCAAGCGACTAACCAGCGTGAATGCGCCCAGGGTAGCGGTGTGGTCCATTGCTACCGACAGAGTATGCTCGGCGGTGCCCGGCAAACTAGCACCTGACTCTGCAACAATGTATTCCCCAGTGACACCACTGCCCTGGAAGTTACCGTAGGGCTGATAGAAATCTGCAGTCAGTTCAGCATCCACAAATGCGTAACCTAGGTTGTAGCCGATGCTCTCAGTCAGGTCCCCCTGAAGCTCAACTTCAAGTCCCTGGGTTCTGGCTTCATCCCCATTGACCGCAGCAAAGAAGCCCCAGTTTGCCGTCGATGTATTCAGCTGGGGGTCACTCCAGTCCATACGGAAGAGAGACACGGTGTAACGTAGAGAGTCAGTGGTGCCTTTCACACCCAGCTCGTAGTTCATCACCTGGTCGGATCCATACTGCAGGTAATCCGGGCTCTCGGCAAAGCCGCCGACCAGAGGCACTGCATTGGCGCCGCCACGGCGATAGCCTTCGGAAACGGTAGCGTACAGCATGGTGTCCGCACTCATATCCCAGGAGACATTGGCCTTCAGCAGGGTATCGCTCTCCTCGGTAGTAAAGCTGGCTTTGGTGTCTTCTTCCGGCTCGGGCCAGATCGGCAGCTGCAGTACACTGTCATTGGTCAGCTTGTTATCGAAGTGACGCAGGCCAAGGGTCATACGGAAAGTGTCGGAGAAATTGAACGTGGTTTCACCGAAAATGGCCGCATCGGTAAAGCTCTGGTTACGGCGGAAGTAGAAATCCTGGTCCTGGACGTTTGCACCCCAGCTCGCAAATTCTTCAGCGAAGGAAAGCCCGGGAGTCCACACTGCGGGTGCTTCTGCGGCCCACGCTGCCCAACCCGGCATATAGCTGTTCTGACCCGCGTTGCTCTCCTGATCCATATAGAAGAAGCCAGCGACCCAGTCGACAAACTGATCACCATTGGATACCAGACGGATTTCCTGTACCAAGGCGCTGTCGTCATAGAAGCGCTCCGCCTGTGCCAACGGTCTTGGCGAACCACCGTAGTAAGCGCCAAACCAGTCGTTCTGCGCGTAGAAACCGGAGTTGTCACTGATGGCAATACCGTCGTGGGAATAGTTAGAGGTACTGGAGGTAAAGGTTGCAAAACCCATATCCAGCGAGATCTCCAGCGCGGTAAGAGACACGTCCCGCTCGGACGGCTCCAGAGTCACCGCGCCATTTTCGTAATCATCGTAAAACTCTTCTTCACCACTCACCCAGTTGCTGCCGCGGGTGACCTGGCGGCGCCCGCCAATTTCATCGCTCTGCATCTGGTGAGAAAGCTGCACACTCAGTTCATCATTCGGCTCAATCAGCAACGACGCACGTGCATAGGTAATCTCTACGGTATCCGCATCCTCTACACTACGGAATACCGGTGCCCCATTGGCAATGTCACCGCCGGCCGCAACCGGAGCGCCCTGGGAATCAAGCTCGTAAACGTTGGTGTAGTCAACAATACCATCGTTGTCGATCATACCCGCGGAAGCGCGCAGCGCCATTTTTTCACCCAGGGGAATATTGACCAGTGCGTCGGCACTGAAGTTGGTGCCACCAGAGCCCTCAGTCTGGCTGATGCTGCTACCCACTTTCGCTTCAAACCCATCGGTAGAGGGTTTGGCCATGATGTAGCGAACGGTACCCGCCAGAGAGCCTGATCCATACAGCGTACCCTGCGGGCCACGCAGCACTTCCACGCGTTCAATATCCTTAAGAATAAAGTTTCCGTACAGAGGCGTGTCATCAACGTAAGTGGCAACGGTCGGTACAGCGGAAAGAGGAACATCACCGTTCGCACCGCTGTCGACATTCATACCACGGATAATGACACCATTGACGGTGCCCGAATTGCGGTAGCCCCGGTCAACGACGGTCAGCCCCGGAACACTGCGCATCATTTCTGCCGCATCGGTGATCTGCCCTGCTTCGAGCTCATCCCCGCTTACAGCAGAAATGTTGTATGGAATATCCTGAACACTCTCCGCACGGCGGGTAGCAGTCACAATCACTTCCTCAATCAGTGATTCTTGCGCACTCGCCAGCTGCGGAACGGATAGCAGTGTACCCGCGGATACTGCCGCGACGGCGGTTGCCAGTGTGGATTTGCTGAAACCCTGCTTGTTTGGTTGTTTCATGATGCCCTCTGCTAGGTTTGGATCTCTTATTTTGAGTTTTCGCCGCTGGCCAAACTGCGCCGGCTTTTATTGTGATTCTTTTGTATAACTGGACCCTGGCCTATACCTAGTGCCAGTTAGTCTACAACGACTGGTCCAGTTTGTTGTGGTTGTTAAAAGCCATCCTGTGAGAAATGAACTTTTGCTTCGCCGGTCTTATTCCGGCACTTTCAGCTCGCCAAGCTGCTCCAGCGCAGGGGATACCGCACCCCGCTCGTACTGTGGATAGTGCACCTTGCCATCGCGGAAACTTTTCAGGGTTTGTCCCAGACCTTTCATGCCGCGCTCACGTACCTGAGCAACTTTTTCTACATCAATAAACAGAGCGATAATTTCTTCCTCAATAGAGGCCTCATGCAGGGTATCGCCTTCTGGTCCGACAATGATCGAGCGGCCGTTGCCCTGCTCGCCGGCTCCGTTTACATCGACGATGTAACACTGGTTCATCACCGCACTGGCGCGCACCATGGAAAGCTCGTCTTTGCGATCGATGGTGTCGGTTTTGGTGGGGTGGATAATCACTTCTGCACCCATCCAGGCCATGGCTCGGGTGGTTTCGGGGAACCACATGTCGTAGCAGATGGAGACCCCAAAGCGCCCCACCTCGGGCACATCAAATACAACAAACTGATCTCCCGCGGTGACGCCTTTTTCGTAAGGCAGGAAGGGGTAGATCTTGCGATAGCGGGCGATGACCTCACCGGCTGGATTGATCACCGGCGTGGTGTTGAACACGGCGCTGCCGCACTTTTCATACATGGATCCCGGAATCAGCCAGATTCCCAGTTCCCTTGCGGTACGGCAGAAAGCTTCCTCTTCCGCAGAGGGCAGCTCGCGGGCGTGTTGCGCGCCGACACCACGCAGAGCCAACTCGCTCAGTACGATCATTTTGACCCAGGGGTAGCGCAACTTGGTGCGCTGGATTTTCTGCAGCAGCAGCTCCAGATTGTCTGCCTCATCCAGTTTCAATTGCAGTGCTGCTATTCCGAAAGACCTGCGGTTGCTACTCATCACACCGGTTCCTGGTTCTGGATTATTGATTTTTGTTGTTGCCGCCGCCTTGCCGGTGCTTTCCGGGCAGCGTTGGCCAGCTGGATTAATACTGGCGCAGAGCGAGACGCGGCTATAGGGCCAGATGGGCGGGATACATGAGTCCAAAGCCGAGGAGGTCGCGGAATGGCGGATTTGGACCCAACTGCGAGCCGGATCTGGCACTATCACACGCGCTGTAATAAGTTAGCTTTGGTCCGGCACAGGAACCGACCGCGACAACCGCTGAACGGACGTCGGTTCAAGGGATAAGACAGATAACAAATTGCCACAATCGCCGGAGTACCCATGGAAAATCCCCCCCAGTCTGCAGCAACAGATGCCCCAGAATCAGGCTATTCCGGAAAAAGAATTCCCGATGCGGCCGCTGGAAATAGTCTTTTAGTCAGCAACGGCTGGATCGCGAGCATCTTTCTCGCGTTTCTTTCGTCTGCGGGCCTTTACTATGTGAACATCTTTCCGGTCATTGTGGACGCACTGATGGCGGGTGCGGGGTTAAGTGCCGAACAGGCGGGGCAGATCACCTTTGCCAACACCATGGGCGCGGTGATCGGAGCATTTACGGTTTCCTGGCTGATCCGGTACATTCCGCGCTGGAAGCGCGCTGCGGCGATACTACTGTGCTGCTCTATCGGCATGGATGTGCTGACCATTCAGCTAGCCAATCTGGACCTGCTGATTCCGTTGCGACTGGTGCACGGGATTCTCGGCGGCGCCCTGGTAGGGTTGGGGTTTGCGGTCATTGCCCGCAGCGGTATTGCCGGGCGCAGTTACAGCATGGTGCTGTTGGTGCAATACACCGGCGGGGCCATCGGGGTGGGATTTCTGCCTGCGCTGGTGGTGGAACACGGCACCTATGTGCCTTTCTTTGCGCTGATTACCTTCAGCGTCATCACACTGCTGATGCTGCCGCTGATTGCCGATTACCCGCTACCAACGGAAGCTGAGAGTCGCGCGCACGCGGAAAGCGCAGCGCCGCTGCCACTGGCGCCCATCATCATCACTCTGATTGCGCTGTTCTGCTTCCAGTTCGCAAACATGGCGCTGTTCGCTTTCATTTTCGACCTGGGCAAAACCTTTGGATTGCCCCTGGGTTTTATCAGCCAGACCCTGTTCTGGGCAAACCTGATTGCCATTGGTGGCGCCGCGCTGGCGGCGGTGACCGGCCAGAAATATCCCCTGGCCAAACCCCTGGCTGCGGCACTGATCATTACCCTACTCGGCCTGCTGCTGTTTGTGTTCAGTGATATTCGCCCGCTATTTATTCTGGCCAATGTGGTTACCGGAATTACCTGGGCGTTCTGCGTACCCTATTTCCTGACCATGGCATCACGTTTTGACAGTGCCGGGCAGATGGGTGCGTTTGGTGGCTTCGCGTCGAAGCTGGGGCTGGCCTGTGGGCCACTGTTTGCGGGTTACTTTATTACCGGTGGTGGCAGCTATACCCAGCTGATCATTCTTACCGTTGCAGTATTGGCAATCTGTCTGATTGCGGTACCCGCGGCAGCGCGGCTCGATCGCGCTCCGGGGAACTGACGGGCACGCGCGTTACTCATTGGCGATAATCGCCGCATCAATCAGTTTGCCGGTTTCATTGAACCACTTGATGCGGTGGCCATCGGTCACCACGTAGAAACTTGCCTTGCGGCCGTAGGACCAGGTGCGCCACTGGCGCACCCACTGGTCGCCGTCGAGCCACCAGCGGCCAGTGTCGGTCTCGTCCATCTCCACATCGTTGCGGGAATAGCCGAGCATGGTGCCGTCCGGCTTCAGCTCGATACGATAGGACTCGCCCAGGGTGTTGGTGCCGAGGAATATGGCTCCCGGCATTTCCCGCTGCAAATCTTCCGCGCTAAGGCGTCGGCCAGAAGCCACATCCAGTGACTCCTCTTCCGCCTGCAACTCGCCATTGATCAATTGCGCAAGCACTCGCACACCACCCTCGATTTTATCTGCATCGATCGCGGAAAAGCCAAGTCGCACGGCGCTGCCGTCCCCCACGGTCTCCAGCAACAAGCCGTTCTGTTCAGCACTGATCTGCAGCTGGGCACCATCCACATGTGGTGGTAACTCCAGCCAGCAGGCAGTGCCGCAGCTGGCACGGCGCACCTTTAACTTGGGCAGGTGGTACATCAGGGCTTCGCCCAGTGCGATCCAGCGCTCCTTCAGCTGCTGGGTGATTTTGAACAGCGCCGCATCCAGATGACCGGCCGCCACAAACTTGGCCAGCAAACGCTGATTGAGTGCGGGTACCCGCTCGCGCAGGGTGTAGCGCAGCGCGCGCAGTCGCTGAATCACCGGCTTCGGGGCAACCACAAAGGCAAGCTGCATCCCGGGGTCGATGATCTTTGGAAATTGATAGAGATAGATAACCGAACTGCCACCCTCCATACTTTTCAGCGGTGGCAATGGATTGCCGTGGTAACAGAAATCATGATCACAGTCGTTTTCGATAACCACGGCCTGCTGCTCCCGCGCCTGCTTTAGCAGCTGTCGGCGACGCTCCAGGCTGGTGGTAACGGCGGTGGGATTGTGCACATTGGGCTGCAGGTAAATGCACTGAGACGTCTGGAAACTCTCATCCAGTAGCGGACCATCGGCATCCTGTGAAAGTGACTGTATCTGGGCTCCTGAGCGTCGAAAAATCTCACCGGTTTCACCGCCGGCAGGTTTGACCAGCGCAAGCCTGCGCTGGTTACCCAGCAGCAGTTCCCCCAGCAGATAGCAGGCCTGCTCTATACCGCTGGTCAGCAATATCTGCCCAGGTTCCACATAGATTCCCCGGCGCGGTAGCAGGCGGGTGCAGATCTGTTCCACCAGGTGGCGGTCGTCCTCGTTATTGCCGAGTGTGGCCCACTGCGCGACTTCCCGCGCGGTAAAAATATCCCGGGTGCACTCCCGCCATTCGGTGCTGGGGTAGAGCCGCGGATCATACTCGTTGCTGACAAATGGATAAGGATACTGAAGCCAGTTGGCGGGGCGGTTTTGCAGAGCCCGGCGGCTGACGGAAACGGGGTTGCAGTGAGTGCGCCAGAATTGTCGGTCGTCCTCATCCCGCTGCGGTTCACCGGCATTGTGACTGATCACCCCCTGCTGCGACACGGTTTCGCTGACATAGAAACCACTGCGCTCACGGGTTACCAGAAAACCATCATCCACCAGCTGTTGATAGGCAAGCACCACCGTATTGCGGGCAACACCAAGCTGCTCGGCCATTCGCCGCGATGAGGGCATTTTATGCCCCGCGGGAATGCTGCCAGACAGAATCCCCTGGATCAGTTTTTCACGGATTTGCTGCTGCAGACTTTTATCCGCAGCGGGATCGAGAACGATCAGTGCTTCGCTCATGAACGGCTCGTTATATTTGTTTTGGCCTGGTGCGTATTCTGGAGGTTGCCCGCAGTGTGCACGGCGCCCAGTCCAGATTCAAGCCGGCGTACCTCCGCGATACCGGGCCCCCGAACATCAGAGAGCCCGTCCGCGAAAGACTTTTCCAGCCTTCCCCAGGTAGTCAGCCAGTATGCGTATTGCGTGCCAACTTTTTCAAGCGAAATGCCAACCACACCAGGATGATGCCGAACACGATAGCGTAACTGCCGATCAGCCAGAGTAGTGCGAGGGCGCCGGCACCGGGCTTGAGCAACAGGACCAGGCCAAAGATTACCGACAGGAAGCCCGCAAAAATCAACAGCCACTCGTGTTCAATTTCCTTGCGCAGGCGTAGGGCACCAACGATCTCGAAGATACCGCGCACCAGTGCCCAGGCACCAATAAAAATCACCAGCACCAGCGCGGTCACCTGTGGATAAACGAAGGTGAGAATCCCTGCGGCAATACCGGTGATACCCACAAACAATAGCCACCAAAGGGACGAACGCTCCACCTGGCCGCGCCCCTTGATCGCGCCGTAAAGTGCCACCACGCCGTCAATCAAGGTATAAATCGCGAATAGAAACACCAGACTAAGCAGGGAGATACCCGGCCAGATAAACGTGAGCACGCCAAATGCTATGGCGAACAGACCACGCAGCAGCGCCACCCACCAGTTATCGGCCATGGCGCGCAGTAATGGGCGGGAAGACAGAGATACTTGAGAGTCACTTTCGGGTGCCATGGGCGCCTCCTGACTATGGGTGCCCCGATGCGGGATCACCGTCAAGCCGGAGTTTTAATCTCCGGGAAAGCGAAAAACGAGATTATTTTTTTCAGGCGCAGCCGGTGTCAGATAAAGTGCTGGACCTTGTTTTTATAACTGCGACTCATTTTCAGTCGCTCGCCATTGTTGAGCACCAGGTGGTACTCACCATTGATGTGCGCACAGATCTCGCGCACCCGCTTGAGATTGACGATAGTCGAACGGTGAATACGCTGAAATACTTTCGGATCCAGCTGCTGCTCCAGTTCCTTCATAGTGATGCGCATTACGTGGGTTTCGCCGTTGGCGTGCACACACATATAATCGCCGGCTGCGTCGATCCAGTCGATGTCTCGCGCCGGTACCAGGGTGATTTTTCCAGAGTCCTTGATGGCGATCTTGTCCGGGTAACGATTCCCCCCCAGCTCACCGGCTGCCAGTTTCTGCTCCAGTGCCTCCGGTGATTCCTGAGTCAGGTCCGCTACCGCCTCCAACAACTGCTCGCGCTGGGCAACCAGGTTTTCACTGCCCAGTTTTGCCCGCACCCGCTGCAAGGCCAGCGCCAGACGGTCTTCCTCGATTGGCTTCAGTACATAATCCACCGCATTGACCTCGAACGCCTCTACCGCGTACTGATCGTAGGCGGTCACAAATACGACCTGAGGAATATCGTCCTTCGGAAGCAGCTGCACCAGCTCCAGCCCACTGACACCCGGCATCTGGATATCCAGAAAAGCTACATCCGGCTTCAATTCCAGAATCTGCTCCCGCGCGTCGCGGCCATTGCCGCATTCGGCCACCACCTCGATTCCGCCCAGGTTTTCCAGGCGCAGTCGCAGGCCGCGCCGGGCAAGAGGTTCATCGTCCACGATGATGACGTTCAGGGTTTCGTTACTCACTGGTCGCTTTTCTCCGGATTGCCCTCGTGCGGGCCGTATTTATTCCACCCCGGTATTATTCCTGTTCGAACGGAATGCGCAGGTGCACTGCCAACCCACCTTCAGGCCGGTTACAGAACCGGGTTTTCTGCTCTACACCGTACAGCGCTCGCAGGCGTTCGCAGGTATTGCGAATTCCCACACCGGCACCCTGGCCCAGGCCTGCGAGATCCTCCTCGCGCACCCCGGGGCCATTGTCACTGATCTCGACCAGCAGTTCGCCGGCGAATACGCGCGCTTTAATCGTGATCTCACCACCCCACTCCCGCTGGGAAATACCGTATTTGATGGCATTTTCCACAATTGGTTGCAGCAGCAGACTGGGTACCAGCGCCTGCGTTGCCTCGCCGTCCAGATCCACATTGATCTGCAGGCGATCCGCGAAGCGCACCTTCTCAATATCCAGATAGAGCATCAACGCTTCCACTTCTTTCGCCAGAGTCACCTTCTGCATCGGGTCGTTATCCAGCGAGTGGCGCAGGAACTGGGACAGCCGGGTGACCATGCTGTTTGCCGTTTTGCCGTCCTGATCCAGGATCAGGGTGGAAATCGCATTCAGGGTATTGAACAGGAAATGCGGGTTGAGCTGGTAGCGCAGCATCTTGAGCTGAGACTGGTGGGCGATAGACTCGGCTTTGAGCGCCTTCTCCTGCTGCTGCAGGGAAGTCTGATAGTACTTGATACCGTAGTAGAGAGCCGTCCAGGTCATGTATATCAGAAAAGAATACGAGAACCAGTAAACCGCCATCACCATGGGGTGTTCGTCACTGTCCTTGCCGTATAGCCACAGGGAGCCGCCAAACTTGATTGCCGCCCACAGGGCGGCCGCGATGATAATCACCCCCAGAGTGCCACTCAGGCGGGTTGCCGGCGGCTTGTCCCATAAACGCTGGAAACCGCGGCGCATCCCCTCGGAGAGGGCAATACCAGACGCCGTGGCCACCGCCAGATAGCCGGTATACAGCCAGTGGTTCTCCACCCAGAAGAAGCCGCCAATAAACGTCAGCAGTGTGTAGCCGGCCCAGCCGCTGATTTGCAGCGCCCAGTACTGGTTGCGCTCGGTCGCCAGCCAGTCGGACAGCCAGTTGAAAACAGAAGTACCCATAAATCTCCAAAAGCGCGCACGTACGGCGCCAATCTGGGAAAATAGCCTAATTGACGCCGCCTGTGGGTGAAATACCACCAAACGCAGCAATCGGACGGACTGCCGCAGAATTCGCGGTATGGGGAGACAGAGCGATGAATTACTGGCTGTTCAAGTCGGAACCAGATGAATATAGCCTTGATGACCTGAAAAGCGAACCTGGTCACACCGGCCGTTGGGATGGTATCCGCAATTACCAAGCGCGCAACTTTCTGAGGGACAAGGTTGCAGAAGGCGACGGGGTGCTCTTCTATCATAGCGCTTGCAAGGTGCCGGCCATAGTCGGCACGGCGCAAGTGGTACGAGCCGCCTACCCGGATCCCGCTCAGTTCGATGCAGAGAGTAAATACTTCGACCCCAAGGCCACCGCAGACAAGCCGCGCTGGTTCTGTGTGGATATCCGCTGGCAGAGCGAATTTGCCCGCCCGCTGCCACTGAAAGAGATCAAGCAGAACCGGGCGCTGGCAGAGATGGTACTGGTGAGGCAGGGGCGGTTGTCGATTCAGCCAGTAAGCGAGAGCGAATGGCGACTGCTATTGAAACTCGGAGCCTAAACGACACCTTTGGTGCGCGCGATAAACAGGCTGAGTAGAGATAATACGGTCAGCACCACGAGAATAATGCCGAGCAACAGAAAAGGACGAAACGGTTTGCGCTCCACATCGTTGTGGCCACTTTTCAGGTAACGATCGACCTTGGCCTGGTCTTCGTCGGAGAGTTTTTTCGGCGGGATGGTGGTTTCGAAGTCTGGAGTGGGCGAATCGGAACTGGACATAGGTAACTCGGGATCTTTTTTATTGTGATGTCCCGAGTTTAGGAGATTCGCCGAAATGAAAAAAGCCCCGCGGGTGCGGGGCTTTGATCGTCCGAAGGACCTGGATCCCGGATCGAGTCCGGGATGACGAGGCAAAGCGGATTACGCCGAATCCCAGTCATGCCGGTACCGGATCGAGTCCGGCATGACAAAAACATCCGGCATCCAGCAACCGGGGTCAGAACAACTCTTCTTCCAGATCCATCAGGGTCTCACTACCGGCCAGCACGCTCGCCGCCAGTGCCTTGGTCTGCGGCAGCAGACGGGCGAAGAAGAAGCGCGCGGTCTTGATTTGGCTGCGATAGAAATCGTCGCTCTGCCCCACAGCAACGCTGGCGACCTTGGCCCACATATAGGCGTAGGCAACGAAGCCGAACTGGTGCAGATATTCCACCGAAGCCGCACCCGGTGCGTTGGGGTCGCTCTTGGCGGCTTCGATCACCGCGGCAGTCACGTCCTTCAGGCGTTGCAGCTCGGCCGCCAGCGGCACGATGAATTCAGACAGAGCATCGTTCGCGGCATTGGCGTCGATAAACTGCTGCACGTCGGCGGCGAACAGTTCGAAGAAGGCGCCGCCGTTGGCCACAGTCTTACGGCCGATCAGGTCCAGGGCCTGGATACCGTTGGTGCCTTCATAGATCTGGGTAATGCGCACGTCGCGCACCAGCTGCTCCTGGCCCCACTCGCGAATATAGCCGTGGCCGCCGAACACCTGCTGGCCGAGCACGGTGCACTCCAGGCCCTTGTCAGTGAAGAAGGCCTTGGCCACCGGGGTCAGCAGCGCCACCATGGCTTCCGCGTGCTGCTTCTCTTCCCCTTCACCGTATTTGGACAGATCCAGCCACTTGGCCACATATGTGGACAGGGCACGGGCGCCACCGATATAGGCCTTCTGGGTCAGCAGCATACGGCGTACATCCGGGTGCACGATGATCGGGTCGGCGGCTTTCTCCGGTTGCTTGGCGCCTTCCGGGGAGCGGCTCTGCACGCGATCGCGGGCGTATTCAATGGCACTCTGATAGGAGCGCTCGGAAGCGCCGAGGCCCTGAATACCCACACCCAGGCGCTCGTAGTTCATCATGGTGAACATGGCGGCGAGGCCCTTGTTCACCTCACCCACCAGCCAGCCCTTGGCACCGTCGAAGTTCATCGCGCAGGTAGCAGACGCCTTGATCCCCATCTTGTGCTCAATGGAGCCACAGCTCACACCATTGCGCTCGCCCAGGCTGCCGTCTTCGTTCACCAGGATCTTCGGCACCAGGAACAGGGAGATACCTTTCGGGCCCTTGGGCGCATCCGGCAGTTTGGCCAGCACCAGGTGGATGATGTTTTCCGACAGGTCATGGTCTCCGCCGGTGATAAAAATCTTGCTGCCGGTAATACGGTAGCTGCCGTCGTCCTGAGGCTCCGCCTTGGTGCGGATGATGCCGAGGTCGGTACCGGCATGGGGCTCGGTCAGATCCATGGCCCCGGCCCAGGTACCCGCATACATGTTGGGGAGGTATTTTTCTTTCAACTCGTCGCTGCCGTGGGCATCGATGGCCAGGCAGGCGCCGTTGGTAAGTACCGGGTAGAGGGCGAAGGAGATGTTCGCCGAACACAACATTTCTTCCACCTGCACACCCAGCATCTTGGGCATGCCCATACCGCCGAACTCCGGGTTACCCACCAGCGCACCCCAGCCGCCTTCGCAATAGGTGGCGTAGGCTTCCGGGAAGCCTTTCGGGGTGGTTACCACGCCGTCATTCCAGTGACAGCCTTCCTCATCACCGCTGCGGTTGAGCGGGTCCAGGGTATTGGCGGCCAGCTTGCCCATCTCTTCCAGAATGGCGTCGGCGGTTTCGCGGTCTGCGGTTTCCGCCAACGCAGGCAGGCGCGCCCACAATTTGTCCGCTTCGAATACCTCGTGCAGCAGGAAGTTCATCTCGCGCAGTGGCGCCTTGTAATCGGCCATGGTCTCGCCTCGCTGAATCGGTTTTGACTCGTTATCGGTATTTACGCAATGACTGATCGGACAGCTCATGAAGTCGATCAATCGATTGTTTCAAATATTTGTTTCAAACACATGTTTGAAATCTAGGGCCAAGCGCATCCCAAGTCAAGCCGAACGGGGGAGCCCGGCCTGTGCGAATCCGTCACCCCCCGGCCACAGCAGGGGGAGTTCACGAAGGGATTAGTTGGAAGAAGATAGCAGCGGGGAGAGGTCGAGGTGGGCGGCGCCATTGCGGTAGTCGCCAGATTCATCAAAGTCGAGTGCTCCCAGGCAGGGGGCTGGCAGTATGGCACCAAGTGTCATCAGGTTTTCCTGCGCGCGGGGCATTTCGGACTTGGGCGCGCGCGCAAAATTGGCCACCCAGCCGGCCAACTTGAGGCCGTCGCGATGAATGGCTTCGGCGGTCAGCAGCGCGTGGTTGATACACCCCAACTCCAGGCTCACCACCAGAACCACCGGCAGCTCCAGCTCCCGCGGCAGATCCGACAGGAACTGCCGCGGCGCCAATGGCACGCGCCACCCCCCCGCGCCCTCGATCAGCACCAGGTCGGTTTTAGTGCTCATTACCCCGCGACAGATGCCCACAAGACGCGATACATCCAGCCGTTTACCCGCTTCCATAGCGGCAATATGGGGAGCGATCGCCGGCTCCAGTGCAATGGGGTTGACCTGCTCGTAGGGCAACTCTTCGGTCATCGCTTCCATCAGCGTCAGCGCGTCACGATTGCGCAACCCGTCGGGGGTCTGCTCGCAGCCGGACGCCACCGGTTTCACCGCTGCGGTTTTCAGCCCCTGTGTGGCTGCGGCATGCAGTAACGCCGCACTTGTATAGGTCTTTCCGACTTCGGTATTGGTGCCGGTCACAAAAAACGTACGGGTCACGGAAACTTACCTCTCTTATAGAAATCTTTTATGTTGACGCCCCTTTAAACATGATCTACTTGCTGATAAATTGACCACGTAGAGCAGTAATCGTACAACCCACTTCGCCAAACATGGTTGGGGTTAGGATAATTGCCTAACGAAGACCCCCGCCTCTGGCATGGGGTGACAGCCTAGGACAGCGCTGTCATGACGCTATTGCGCCACCAAGTCGCACCGCGCAACCACATTGCTCAGCCACCGGCGGACTACTCCCGCCTGCACGCCGAGTCTCCCCGCAAACGGCAGGGATGTGGAAGTGCGAAAGTACGGAAGCTGATTTACAGCCCCGGAATGACATAACAAACAATGCCATTTATACCGACGAGAGCCATGCGATACCTGAAATTGAGTCTGATTGCCTTACTCCTGATTCCCACCCTGGCCATTGCCAAGATCAAGCCTGTGGATGAAGTGGTGGTCTACAAATCCAAACACCTGATGCAGCTGAAGCGCAACGGCAAGATTGTGAAGAGCTACAAGGTGGTATTCGGTAAAAATCCGGTGGGCCACAAACAGTACGAAGGTGACTCCCGCACCCCGGAAGGCCGCTATACGCTGAACTGGAAAAAGAAGAACAGCACCTATTACCGCGCGATCCAGGTGTCCTACCCCAATGCGCAGGACCGCGCCCGGGCAAAAAAATTGGGCCGCAGTCCCGGTGGTTCCATCATGATCCACGGCCAGAAGCCCCACTGGAAAGGCATCGAACAGTACCTGACCAAAATGAACTGGACCGACGGCTGTATTGCGGTAACCAACCCGGAAATGGACGAGATCTGGGCGATGGTGGATACCGGAACGCCGATCGAGATCTTTCCGTAAATTTCTCTGGCCACAGCGTAGAGAATCTTGAATTGAAGGCCGGGGGCTGGGGCAAGTTTTTCGAACCGTCGTCGCCATGGATGGCGGCGCCGGAGCGTACATGGATGTACTCGCAGCGATTCGAAAAACTTGCCCCAGCGCTCGGCCGCCACCGCGTCGGAGATCAGTGCTCCGAACCACCATCGTGGCAGCGAATCACTGGGTGAGGGTTTTCAGGACCGCTGTGAACCCATCCCTGGGCGCTTCGGCACAAACATCCTGTTTGTGACGATCCTGAAAACCCGCCCCCAGCAATTCACCTTAACTTTTGACTTCTGCGACTCGATCTTCAGTCTCAGTGCTCTTCCTGGTAATACTCTGGCGCCAGATCATCAAAGCGCGTGTACTTACCCACAAACGCCGCCCGGCAAGTACCAATCTCACCGTTACGCTGCTTACCGATAATCAGCTCCGCCAGGCCCTTATCCGGACTGTCCTCGTTGTAATACTCATCCCGGTAAATAAACAGAATCACATCCGCATCCTGCTCGATCGCCCCGGATTCCCGAAGGTCCGAGTTCATCGGCCGCTTGTTCGGGCGCTGCTCCACACCACGGTTCAACTGCGACAGCGCAATCACCGGGCACTCGTATTCCTTCGCCAACGCCTTCAAAGAGCGCGAAATCTCGGAGATTTCCTGAGTACGCCCCTCGGTACTGCCCTTCACCTGCATCAACTGCAGGTAATCCACCATCACCATCGCCGGCATCGCGCGGCGCTCTGCCTCCTCGCGGGACAACTTCGGGTCCGCCTGCATCAACTTGTTGGTATGGTCGCGCACCGTGCGTTTCACCCGCGCCCGCACCTCTGAAGGGGAAAGACCCGGGGTATCGTCGATATACAGCCCCTTGCCCTTCATCTTCTGCACCGCGCTGGACAGCTTTGGCCAGTCCTCTTCCTGCAACTTGCCGTTACGGATACGCCCTTGATCGATCTTGCCGATAGACGACAACATCCGCATTACCAGACTGTCAGAGGGCATCTCCATACTGAACACAAGGGTCGGCTTCTCCTGACTGAGCATTGCCGCTTCGACGAAGTTCAGTGCCAGCGCGGTCTTACCCATGGAGGGACGTGCGGCGAGGATGATGAGTTCACCGGGCTGCCAACCGGAAGTTCGCTGATCCAGCTCGGTGAGCCCGGTGCTGAGACCGGTGAGGTCGCCCTCGGATTTGAACAGTTCATCAATGCGCTCGACGGTTTTCTTCAGCAGCGTATCGACACCGACAAAGCCGCCCTCTTTGGCGCGGCCCTCGGCGATTTCCGCAACACGACGCTCGGCCATCTGCAGCAGGTCGGCGGAGCCTAAACCACCCGGATTGAAACTGGTGCGACTGATTTCACCGGCGGCGGCGATCAGCTGGCGCAGCATGGAGCGCTCGCGCACGATCTTGGCGTAGGCGACGATATTCGCAGCAGACGGGGTATTTTCGGCGAGTTCCGCGAGATACGCCGGGCCGCCCACATCCGCCAGCAGATCGCGGGTGGCAAGGCCCTCGGCGAGGGTGACGATATCCAGCGGCTGCTCGCCGCTGGACAGTTCCAGCATGACGCCAAAGATAATGCGGTGGCTGGCGACAAAGAAGTCTTCCGCACTCAGCTGCTCCGCCACCGCATCCAGGCGGCTGGCATCGAGCATCAGGCCACCCAGTACCGACTGTTCCGCCTCTACCGAGTGCGGCAGCGGCGAGCTGGCAGTGGTTTCCTGGGCTTCTTCTTCGTGGGGAGCGTATTCGTTCATCTTCGGCTTTATATTCGATGGCCCGGATAGGTCCCGCAGAACGGGCCCTTTTATCGGGCTAAAAACAAATCAGGCGCTGGACCCTCTGTGTCGACCGATTGATCGACAGAGAGAATCCAGCGCCTGATTGTAGCGCGGCTGGACCGGGAACGGGCAATCCCGTTTCCCACCCAGCGCACTAGGCGTTTCAGCGTCGGCAGAAGCTTATTCGGCTTCTACAACAACCTTAACGGTGCTGATCACGTCGGCGTGCAGCTGTACGTCTACGTCGTACTCGCCCACTTCGCGCAGTGCACCTTCCGGCAGTTTCACTTCCGCTTTGGCAACTTCAACGCCAGCAGCGGTGATTGCTTCAGCGATGTCGCGTGTGCCGATGGAGCCGAACAGCTTGCCTTCGTCACCAGCATTGGCAGCGATGGTCACAACCAGGTCAGCCAGTTTGGCAGCGCGGCTTTCAGCTTCGCTTACTTTCGCAGCGGCAGCTGCTTCCAGTTCAGCGCGCTTGGCTTCGAACTCAGCAACGTTTGCTGCGTTGGCCAGTACGGCTTTACCGGTAGGCAGCAGGAAGTTGCGGCCGAAACCGGCTTTGACTTCAACGCGGTCGCCCACGTTGCCCAGTTTGCCTACTTTGTCGAGCAGAATAACTTCCATCTCGGAACCCTCAGTTTCAGTTCTTGTGCGCCGCTCAGCGTTTATTGCTTGAGCGCGCGCGAATATCAATCCAGCTATCGATCAGGGCCAGTCCACACAGGAAACCAGCCAACGGCAGCGCCGCGATCACCAACATAACGTACATGGCGATCAGTGGACCGCGCCCCCAGCCCTTCTGGGCTACCAGCCAGTGGATCAGGCAGATGCCCGCCACCATGATGGGGAAAGCGGCTACCGCGCCCCAGAACACAAAGTGTTCGCTGACGAGGCAGTAAATCCACAACAGCATACCGGCCGCGGCAATCGGCAGGGGCATTCGCAGCCCGTGCATCTCTTCCCGCAAACCCCCGGGGTTGTACAACAGTGCCTGCCACCAGCGACCGAGCAACAGTGACAGCATGGCGCTGATCAACGATACCCAGGTCAGGTAGCCGGTGGCCTGCGCTTCGCTGGCAAATGCCTTGCTCAGCTGCTGGGCCTCTGGGGTACTGGCGCCGCCAGCGGCCTCATTGACCGCAGCGATCAGGTTCCCCAGCACACCCCCGGTCACCTGCGAGGTAACCAGGATGCCCGCTGCCGTTACGGCGGTGAGCGCCACCAGCGCCCAATTCCAGGTGCGGGTAGTACGCAGCACCATTGCGCCGGCCAGCACCCCCACAAAGTGGGTAATGGCCATGCCGGCCATCAGTGGCGACATATAGCCGGCACCAGCGGCGGCGACAATCGGCAACAGCGCCCAGGCCAGAACAAACAGGCCGTCGCTATTACCGCGGCGCAACCCCACCAGTGCGAGCACCGCGGGGCTGATCAACGGGATACCCACCAGGGTGAGGATCACCGCACGCACGCGCGATCGCATGGCAAATTCAGCGATGGCGCGCACTAGATAGCTTCTCTTTTACAACGATTCGTACGAAGCAAAGCGCAGCTTAGGCTTCGTGGCTGTCCGTGTACGGCAGCAGCGCGATGTAACGCGCGCGCTTGACCGCGGTGGCCAGCTGACGCTGATACTTGGCTTTGGTGCCAGTGATACGGCTCGGTACGATTTTGCCAGTTTCAGAAACGTAGGCTTTCAGGGTATCGAGATCTTTGTAGTCGATACGCTTGACGCCTTCGGCGGTGAAACGGCAGAACTTACGACGACGGAAAAAACGTGCCATCTGACTATCCCCTTACTCTTCGTCTTCAGTGGTGTCGGAAGACGCAGCTTCCTCGGCGCCTTCGGAAGAAGAATCTTCACGTTCGGTGCGCTCGCGACGCTCAGAGCGTTCTGCGCGCGCAGCTTTGCGCTCGCGGGACTCTTTCTCGGCCTTCATGATTGGGCTTTCTTCGGTGATGGCTTCGTCTTCACGGATCACCAGATTGCGCAGCACGGCATCGTTGTACTTGAAGTTGGTGGTCAGTTCGGCCAGCGCTTCTTCAGTACACTCAACATTCATCAGAATGTAGTGAGCCTTGTGGATCTTGTTGATCGGGTAAGCCAGACGGCGGCGGCCCCAGTCTTCCAGACGGTGAACGTCGCCACCGCTTTCTTTGATGGTCGCAGTGTAACGCTCGACCATGCCGGCGACCTGCTCGCTCTGGTCCGGGTGAACCAGGAATACAATTTCGTAATGACGCATTTTAGCTCCTTACGGGTTAACACAGCCTCCCGGCTTGCCACGGTATCAGGACCGCCGCCGCCCAGTGAGGCAAGGAGTACGCAACAGCTGACCGAACGGGGCTATCGCGGGCGGCGTATTCTATGCGCCCACGGAAGTGGTTGCAAGTTGAACAATGGGTTGGCCACCGCGGGCTGACCACGGGCGCCGGTAAGTGGCCACTCACTCAGAGGTCTGAGTCGCCCCACCGGTAAACCAGAGCGGCCGAATCGGTCAACGGACCCAGGTAAGGTTTGACTAAAGTGGGGACTTCGGTCCACCAGCTCACAACCAATCCCAATATCACGCCCATCCGCCGGAGGTAGGCAAGCCCGGTCATCTACAGTCGCAGGTCCACCCGCTCCAGCTTCGTGGATTCACCGTGCCCTTGAATCTTCGCCTTCACCCGGCTCCTCCCCGGTGGCAAATCCCACTACAGCCCCCTGGCACTGGTCGCACCGGCACTCGGGGGGGCCGGGAAGCGGACACGCTGATGCGTGATTGGGGGGAGCGGCATATTGAAAGGGCGCTTTGCCCCGGAGGGCAGTATTCCCACTGCAGCCCCGCTACCCTAACGGCCGCTGCTGTGCATCTCCGGCGACCCGTTTGCTCCGATCAACGCCACGCGCCGCCTGGCACAACTGGTGCACGGCGAGGTGCGCGAAATTGCGCCGACATTCCCACAGGGCAATCCTCACCTGAGCTGGATAAAGCAGCCGAGCCGGTTGTAAAAATAATTGAAAATTGGCTTGAGGGGATTGGGCGCCAGAACGTTATACAGACATAAGCCGCGGCAACGACCAAGGCACTAGCCAAGAAGCGAACCAAGAATAAATACCCAGAATCGATACCCAGTGACAATAACAATAATCTCCAGGGACCGAAGAATAACAAACGGGACAACACCGTAGGGGGGCCCTCAAGCCCCTCCATTTTTTGCCTTTCTCTTTTCCCCTCACCCGATCAAAACACGTAACTGACCCCGAGACCGAAGCGCTGGGTGAGGCGGTAGCTGCTGTATTGTTACCCCGCAGGGATCCCAGCAGAGCACCCAAATCCCCCATACCGCCGCTGGCTCCCTCGGGTAAGATGCCACGCATTTCCACGCTGATGGGCCCACTCTTGCGCGTCTCCCCAGCACCTGCCCGCCCAAAGGGCAAGGCATAAAAAAGCCGACTGGAACATCCAGCCGGCTCTTATATACCGGATTGAACGACCCGACCTGGCGGCTTAGCCTGACCGCTGGCGCACCGCTTCAAACAGGCACACACCGGTGGCCACCGAAACATTCAGACTGCTGACCTCACCGGCCATGGGGATCTTGATCAGATGATCGCAATTTTCCCTGGTCAGACGGCGCAGGCCCGGACCCTCTGCACCCATCACCAGCGCCACTGGTCCGGTAAGGGATGACTGATACAGATCCTGATCGGCCTCGCCAGCCGCACCGAAAATCCACACGCCCGCCTGTTGCAGCATTTGCAAAGTGCGCGCCAGATTAGTGACCGTGACAAACGGCAATACCTCAGCGGCACCACAGGCAACCTTGCGCGCGGTGGGCGTCAGGCCTGCGGCTTTGTCCTTGGGTGCAATCACCGCGTGTACGCCGGCGGCCTCCGCCGAGCGCAGACAGGCTCCGAGGTTGTGTGGGTCGGTCACACCATCGAGGATCAGCAGGAAAGGTGCCTCACCCTTGCCATCCAGCTCTTTGAGCAGGGACTTCAGGAATTGCTCGTCATAGACCCGGGTGTCACCAGCGCAGATGGCCAGGGCACCCTGATGATTGCCGTCGTCGCCGACCTTTTCATCCAGCGCCTTGCGGTCGACATAGCGAATGGTGATCTCGTTCTGCTCCGCCTGGCGGATGATCTTCTGCAGTTTCTGGTCGCGGCGCCCGCGCAAGAGCAGCAATTCCTGCACCTGCTGGGGCGAGCTCTTCAACAGGGCCTGCACCGCGTGCAAGCCGTATACCAATTGTTGTGTCACCGCTTATTTTTCCCGTCCGACTTCTTCGCCAGTTTTTTCTTGAGCTTTTTCTTTGCAGCCTTTTTCGCCGCGCGGTTTTTGGCTTCCGCTTTATCGGCCTTCTGCGCGGCCTTGCGCGCGGCGACCGCCGGGCGCTTGCCACCTTTTCTCGGCGGTGTTTTCTTCGGCTTGCGTTTTCTCGGTGCACCCTCTTCGCCGACGGCATCTTCACCGGCCGGATTCTCATCTTCCAGTTCGGACGGGCGTTCTTTGGAGGGCGGCACCACTTCTGCGGTATCGCTACCTACCTTGCGCTTGCGAATCGGGCGCGGTTCGTCTGCGCCATCCTCCGCAGCCTTTTTCTTCAGGCCACCACCCCAGGGATTGGCCTTCTGCTCCTCCGAACTGAAATCGGATTTGCCCCGGCGCTTGCGCTCCTGCTGGAACTCCACCGCCATTTCCATGGCGCGGCCGCTGACCTGGGTTGATTCCTCGCCGGCGCGGGATTTTTTCGCGGGCTTTTCTTTCGCCGACTCTTGCGTTTGCGCGTCGGGGGCAGTGCTCTGGGTACTACTGGCACTCATGGATGTCTTTTCTCTCTTGCTGTCGCCTTTTCCGGCGGACTTTTTTTCGGCTTTAGGCTTTCGGTATTTCGGGGTCTGGTAACTGGGGCGCGGGTGCAAATCCACAAAGGTGAAATCCACCTTGCGCTCTTCCAGATCCACCCGCGCCACCTGCACGGTGACCCCATCACCCAGGTGGAAACGGGTACCGGCGCGTTCGCCGACCAGGCGCTGCTGCGCTTGCTCAAAGTGGTAGTAATCCTTGGGCAGTGCGGTGACGTGAATCAAGCCTTCCACGTAGAGGTCGTCCAACTCCACAAAGAGCCCAAACCCGGTCACCGCGCTGATCACACCGCGATATACCTCGCCCACATGATCCTGTAGATATTCGCACTTGAGCCAGCTGACAACGTCGCGGGTAGCGTCGTCGGCGCGCCGCTCGGTCATGGAGCAGTGCTCACCCAGCTCCACCATGGCAACGGTGCTGTAGGGCAGAATTTCTTCTCGCTCCAACGCGCGGGCACCGGGTGCCTGACGCACCTTTTTTGCGACCGCTGGCGGATTGGCGCTGCCGTTGCGGATCAGCCAGCGCAGTCCGCGATGCAACAACAGGTCCGGATAGCGGCGAATCGGCGAAGTGAAATGGGCATAGGCACGGTAATCCAGGCCGAAGTGGCCGCGGTTTTCCGGCTGGTACACCGCCTGGTTCATAGAGCGCAACAGCATGGTCTGGATGATGTGAAAATCCGGACGCCCTTCGACCTGCGAGAGCAACGCCTGGTAATCACTCGGCTGCGGCTCACTGCCACCTTCAAGACGCAGACCCAGTTCGCCCAGGTATTCACGCAGGTTCTCCAGACGTTCGGCCTTGGGAATATCGTGCACCCGGTACAGGGCCGGAAGCTCCGCCAGCTCCATTAGCTCCGCCGCACACACGTTGGCGGCAAGCATGCACTCCTCGATCATCTTGTGCGCGTCGTTGCGCTGCACCGGCACAATGCGCTCGATCTTGCGCGCGGCGTCAAAAATAATCCGCGTTTCGGTAGTCTCGAAGTCGATGGCGCCGCGGCGGTCGCGGGCTCCACGCAGGGCGGTGTACAGATCGTGCAGGTTGTCGATGTGCGGCGTCAGCGCAGCAAACTGCTTGCGAATACCGCTGTTGCGATCGTCCCGCTCGGCAACGATTTCCCCCACCTGGGTATAGGTGAAGCGCGCGTGGCTGCGCATCACGCCCTCCAGGAACTGGTAGCTCTGGATATTGCCGGACTGGTCGATATGCATTTCGCACACCATACACAGGCGATCCACTTCCGGGTTCAGGGAGCAGAGGCCGTTTGAGAGCTTCTCAGGCAACATCGGTACGACAAAATCCGGGAAGTACACGGAGTTGCCACGCTGGTGCGCCTCCACATCCAGCGGCGTATTTACCTGCACGTAGTGGGATACGTCGGCAATGGCCACCAGCAGCTTCCAGTTACCGTCCGGCAGCACTTCGCAGAATACCGCGTCATCAAAGTCCCGCGCGTCTTCACCGTCAATGGTGACCAGCGGCAGCTGGCGCAGGTCGATGCGCGCGGTCTTGTCTTCTTCCAGTACCTCGTCGGCGATGCCCTCCACCTGCGCGAGCACCGCAGCGGGCCAGGTGTGGGGAATTCCGTAGTTGCGGATGGCGACATCAATCTCCATACCCGGCGCCAAGTGATCACCGAGCACTTCCGCCACTTCACCCTGGGGCAGATTATTGCGACCGGGTTGAGTGGTGATATCCACCACCACATACTGGCCGCTCTGGGCATCGGCACACTTGCCTTCGGGCACCAGTACGTCGAGGGTGAGGCGGGGATTGTCCGGCCGCACAAAACAGATGCCGTCTTCGCGATATAGGCGTCCGGCCAGCTGCTGGGTATTGTGTTTGATCACCCGCACCACCGCGCCTTCGCGCTTACCGCGGAAGCCGCCGGGGGTTTCCCGCACCAGCACCTCGTCGCCATCGAAAACCTTGCGCATCTGGCGGTGGGACAGGAACAGGTCGTCGCTGCCATCGCCGGGGGAGACAAAGCCAAAGCCATCCCGGTGACCGATCACGCGGCCACGCACCAGGCTCATTTTGTCAAGCACGCCGAAGTCCCCGGCACGATTGCTGGCGATCTGACCGTCACGGCTCATGGCGATCAGGCGACGGCGCACGCCCTCGCGGCGGTCTTCGTCATCGATGGACAGAAGATCGGCCACCGCCTCCCAGGCTACCGGGCCCGGTTGCTGTTCCAGCAGGTCGAGCAGAAACTCGCGACTGGGAACGGGTTTTTCGTACTTCTCCGCTTCGCGCTCGGCGTGAGGGTCTTTTTCAGTGGCGGAGGGGTTGTCTTTTTCCTGATTCAAAACTGCTTCCATTGTTCTGCAATTGACCGCGCGGTCCGCGCAGCCCCGGGGTTCGTCCGGCGCAGGGGGTGTGAATGGGTGCAACGGTCAGGCCCGGGCTATTTGGGTTGGCAAAAGCCGGGGCGAGCGGTTGGAGTGGCGAGTGCCAGAAGTGGCTTTGGCCACTGGTTTTGTTGCACATTGACGCGAGTATAAGCGATTTACGACCTGATTCCCGCGTTGATTTACGCTTTGCGCCCAGGAAAGGCACGGAAAAGACACGCAAGCTGTTGATTGGCTGACAAAATTTGACAACAACTGCGCCCTAAAAGCGTTGACACCCCCGGGGGGAATCACTATAGTGCGCGTCCTCAACGGAGCACACCGTTGAATTGCCCAGGTGGCGGAATTGGTAGACGCGCTAGCTTCAGGTGCTAGTGGCCTTACGGTCGTGGAAGTTCAAGTCTTCTCCTGGGCACCATCTTTAAAAAAGGGGCCGACTCGCAAGAGTCGGCCCCTTTTTGTTTTACCCCCTGACTACGAACGGCATCCCAATTTAGTTTGGAGGATACGCTGCTGTGCGGACGAAGGTGGCGATGCCGGGCGTGGCTTTGCGAGACCTTCTGCGAGAGGGACCTCGCGGAAGAGCCCCCATGGATGGGTTCACGGCGTGTCTCGCAAAGCCACGCCCGGCAGCGTCACCGCCACCGAGCCAGCTCGAAGGCTTACCCCGTATTCCGCATACCCGCCGCAATACCCGCAATCGTCACCATCAGAGCGCTTTCCAGCACCGGATCTTCTTCGCGGGTGCGCAGACGCGCCATCAGTTCCGCCTGCAGCAGGTGCAGGGGATCGGTGTATGGATCGCGCACGCGGATGGACCAGCGCATTACCGGGTTGTTATCCAGCAGGCTTTCACGTCCGGTCAGCTCGCTCAGTGCGGCAACGGTGCGAGCGAGGCGGCTGCGCAGTTCGACGCCCAGGCGCTGCAGTTCGGCATCGTCCGTGAGGCGCTCTTCGTACCAGAGGGCGACGCGGGGGTCGGATTTGGCCAATACCATTTCCAGCATATCCACCACGGTCTGGAAGAAAGGCCACTGCTCACTCATGGCGCGCAGGGTGTCCGGGGCATTTTCCAGTCCGGTTTCCAGGGCTGCGCCGGTGCCGAGCCAGGCGGGCAGCATCAGGCGCATCTGGGTCCAGGCGAATACCCACGGAATGGCGCGCAGGGTTTCCACACCACCACCGGGCTTGCGGCGCGCGGGACGGCTGCCCAGGGCCAGACGGCTCAGTTCGGTTTCCGGGGTGACGGTGCGCAAGTATGACACCAGTGCCGGGTCATCCCGCACCACTTCGCGGTAGGCGCGCACGGAGGCCTGGGTCAGGCGATCCATTTCTGCGCGCCACTCCGGACGCGGCTCCGCCGGTGGCAACAGAGTCGCCTCCAGGGTCGCAGCGATGTACTGCTCCAGGTTGTAGGCGGCCACGGAGGGGCGGCCGTATTTGAAGCGGATCATTTCGCCCTGCTCGGTCACACGAATGCGGCCGGCCACAGAGCCCGGAGGCTGGGACATCAACGCCATGCGGGTGGGCGAGCCACCGCGGGAGATGGAGCCACCGCGGCCGTGGAACAGGGTCAGCGGTATACGGTGCTCTTTGAAGATGCCGGTCAGTGCCTCTTGGGCGCGGAACTGGGCCCAGGCGGCGCCGAGGAAACCGGCATCCTTGGCGGAGTCGGAGTAGCCAATCATCACCTCCTGACCACCCTTGACCCGCTCGCGGTAGAAGGGGATTTCCAGCAGCGCGCTCATGGTATCGAAGGCGTTGTTCAGGTCGTCCAGAGTCTCGAACAACGGCACCACGCGCATGGGCTCACGCACACCGGCAATTTTCTGCAGCAGCATCACCGCCAGCACATCGGACGAGGTGCGGGCCATGGAGATCACGTAGGCACCGAGACCTTCCGGACCCTGCTCGGCGATCACCTTGCAGGTATCCAGCACTTCGCGCACTTCGTCGGTACAGAATTCGCTGCGATAGAAGGCGCCGTTGATCAGCGGACGACGGCTTTCCAGCTCCGCCAGCAGGAACTTCTGCTTCACCTTTTCGCCCCACTCGGCGTAGCTGCCGAGGTCCAGGAAGCGGGTGATGGCGTCGATCACCATGGCGTGGCGGGTGGACTCCTGGCGGATATCCAACTTCAGCAGGGTGATCCCGAAACCGTTGAGGCGACGCAGCGTATCTTTCAACTGGCCGTCGGCGATTGCGGCTAGGCCTACTTCGCGCAGGGAACGGTCAATCAGACTCAATTCCTGGTACAGCTCGCTGCCGGTGGTGTACACCGCTCCTTCCGGCTCGGCAGCCCCGTTTACACGAGCTTCCATCAGTGCGCGGGTGTTACGCAGTCGATCTCGCAGCTCCCGCAGCAGCAGGCGATAGGGTTCCTGACTGGGGCCGGTGCGGGCCAGCAGCTCGTCGCTGGCGCGGTGCATCGACAGATCGGCAAGTAGGTTTTCCACATCCCGCAGATACAGGTCGGCGGCCATCCAGCGGGCCAGGGTCAGCACCTGACGGGTCACCTTGGCGGTCACATTCGGGTTGCCGTCGCGGTCGCCCCCCATCCATGAGGCAAAGCGGATCGGCACCCAGTCCGCCGGCAGCGGATCCAACCCCGCCAGTGCCAGCTCGCTCTCTATCTCGCGCATGCCCTGGGGCACCGCTTCCCACAGAGACTGCTCAATGGTGGCAAAACCCCACTTGGCCTCGTCGACCGGGGTCGGGCGCTCGCGGCGGATTTCATCGGTACACCAGGCAGACAGGATCTGCTCGCGCAACAGGCGCCGCAGGCGCTCCGCCTCTTCCGGGGTGCAGTCCGGACGATCAAGACCGGTCAGCAGGTCGGCCATCTGGTCGTATTTGCGGATCAGGGTTCGGCGGGTGACCTCGGTGGGATGAGCGGTGAGTACCAGCTCCACAGAGAGATCGGAGAGCACCTGACGAATCTCTGCCGGATCCACCTTGGCCTTTTTCAGCTCTTCCAGTACCTGACGCAGGCCACGGTCGGTATCCGGATCACCCGGGAAGCGTTCGTGCTGTCGGCGCAGGCGCTCGCGGTGGCGCTGCTCGGCGATATTTGCCAGATTCAGGAACTGACTGAAGGCGCGCGCCACCTCCAGGAGTGTCGCGTCATCTAACGGGTCCAACAGCTCCCGTAGTTTACCTACAGGCATCTCACCGTGACCACGACTCTCCACCGCGACCTGGCGAATAGTCTCCACGGTATCGAACAATGCGTCGCCGGCCTGCCCGCGCAATACGGTTCCAAGCTCTTCGCCCAACAGGCGAACATCTTCCCTCAAGGGTGCATTCTGATCTTGATCCACGGATTTATTCCCCCTTCTGGATTACTTATGGGCGCCATTTTCACATATTTCCGGCCCGATTTTGATGCCCGCAACCGGATTCCTGTAAAAAAACTACAAAAATATTGCTTATAAAACAAGCGACCACGGTAATTTACGGTGCGGACTCTCCAGCGGTTTTATCAGTCACATTGGACAATTGACACGCCGCTGAAAATGGCTATAGTGCGCAACCTCAACAGCGCACAGCGCTGCTTGCCCAGGTGGCGGAATTGGTAGACGCGCTAGCTTCAGGTGCTAGTGGCCTTACGGTCGTGGAAGTTCAAGTCTTCTCCTGGGCACCATCTTTACGCAAAAAGGCCGACTCTTACGAGTCGGCCTTTTTATTTTGCGGAGCCCGCAGCCCCACCACCGCTGCCGGCAGGTCAACCGAGGGCATCAAAAGACGCCCTCCCCGCTTTATTTAGCGGCCACCAACAGCGACCGGAAGAGGCTCCAGCATGGCGCTTTCCAACACCGCGCCACCCGTTACCTGCGCACTCTCCTCCCGCTCTTCCTCGTCGTCATCCGAGCCATCCAACGGCTGCAGCTCGCCACCGTGCAGGCGTACCTCCGGCAGGTTCAATACGTCGATACCCAGGCTGTAGGGAGCCACCTCGCTGAAAATGCCCGGGTCCAGTTGCGCGATGTCGTCTACCGGGTTCTGCACCGCCGACTTCAGTCCCTGAGTGGTCTCGGTACTAGCGATGGAGACGCCCTTGTTACCGATCGCGGTAAACAGTGGCATATGCCCCTCGAACGCCGGCTCATAATAAAACAGCGCGACGATATCCACAGACTCGGTGACATTGAATCGCAAGGGGTTGATTACCGTACCGATATTGCCCCAGCGTTGCTGCTCGGTACCAATAACCGCGGTTCCGGCTGTAATGTGCGTATCGCGGAAACTCTCGGCGGTCAGCAAGCCAAAATTGGCGCTGGCCAAGGATAGGTTGCCGCGCCCCACATCGAGCTTTCCGATCACCAGATCATCGCTCTCCACAATCGACACATCGATATCGCCCCCGCTTGAGCGCAATGACAGCGACTCGAGATCAGATTCAATATCCAAATCACCGGCCAGGGTAAGGTCGGCGCCGCCAGCCTTAAGGAAGCCACCAATGGTTTCTGTGGTACTGCTGACGAGGACCACATCGCCTGCAGCGCCGTATTCCAGCGCCATATCACCGCCATTAAACTCGATGCCCGCAGCACCACTAACGTTGGTGAAGTCCATTTGCTGACTGGAAACCAGGTTCAGGCCTCCCGCGGTATCCTGCAGAGACTCAAACCCTGTAAAGACAAAGTCTCCCACCAGGTGTTGTGCATCCGAGTTACCGCGAATCTGCCACTGCTGCTGCGCGGCTAACTGCATCACCAACTGGTCGCTACCAGATCCCCCGGCCAGTTGCGTGGGCTGGCTACCGGCCATTATCTGCAAAACATCGTCGCCGGCGCCCAACAGCAGGTTATCCAGTAGTGTGCCGCCCATGACCACAGTGTCATCCCCAGCACCAGTATCCAGGGATACCAAACTTCCCCCATCCAGTTGGAAAGCGTCGTTGCCACCACCGGCGACAATCTGCTCGAACCCACTGAAGCTCACCGAAGCCTGCGCATCCGAAACACTGCCACCGCTGGCGCCCAGAGTCCAACTCATATCGGCGTCAAAACCGTGGAGAGTATCGCTGCCGCTGCCCGCGGTGATGGAATCCACTCCGGCGAAGCTCACCCCACCCATCTGCAGATTCTGCGGACCGGTCATGAAATAGTCCGCGCCGAATGACGGGCCGGTGTAAGCGCCAGTAGCTTCCACCTGTTCTAGGTTTTCGAACAGCACCGTGAGGGAGTCGACAGTGGCAACTGCAGCACCCTCAACGAGTGCAGCATCGCGCTCGAGCGAACGCCAGAGAACATCATCCCCGGTGACAACATCTGTGCCTCCGCCGGCATCGACGCTCTCTACACCACTGAATCCCATACCCGCGACGGTGATACCGCCATCGCTCAGCACGAACCTTTCAGTGGTGGCACTGCCAACCAGCTCCGAGGCGCTCACACTTTCAATTCCGGTAAACGCCATCTCACTGCTTGTGAACGCACCGTCCACCCCCGCCAGCTGCACGCTGGAGATCGCAGTGACATCGTCGCTTCCAATACCGCCATCGACAGCGGTTACATTGGAGAATTGAATGCCATCTACAGTCAGAGCACCGTTATCGATGACCGCAAAGGTATGCCCGCTGTCATTTCCGACAATGCGACCAGAGCCCCCGGCGAACCGCTCGATACCTGAGATCAACAAGTCACCGTGCTGCAGGCTCGCAACCTCTTCCGCCAACTGCCAGTCCGCGCCGATGGAACTGCTCAAGCTATCCCCCTCAGCGCCACCAGCAAGTTTTGTCACACCCTGAAACGCTATCCCGGCGACCTCGATCGAGCCGTCGCTGGCGAGCGCGAAACTATCTGCTCCCGCGCTACCTGTCAGGGTGTCAGTGGTCGCCTGTTTGATACCCTTGAGGCTAAGCGAGCCCGCAAACACCTCTCCAGCAGTATCAGACAATGTCAGCCCACCATTGTAGGCGCTGGCATCCAGAGAGTTATCGGCAGAAACACCATCCACAAATGTCATGTCGTTGATGGTCAATCCGCCTACAGAAATACTGTCAGCACTGTTCAGAACAAATGCATCTACCCCGTCTGTACCAAACACACCACCACTCAAGGCGTTGAGAATCTCTACATTCAGGAAGGTGATACCGTTATTTTCAGCACTGCTGCCACCGACGATCGTCCAGTCTGCGCCATCGAACCCGGTAACCGTATCAACACCACCTTTTCCGTCTATCTGAGTGGATTCGGAAACTATCTCAAATCCATTGACGATCACATTGCCATCAGCGTTGAACCAGATTTCATCACTATCGTCGGTAGCTCCAACTGCGCCCACGTCGAGCTGTTTGATATCGTAAAACTCGATACCCTCCGCGAAGACAAAATCGTTGGTCTCATTCAGATCTATCGTACCGGCGGAGCGCAGAGTATTGGTACCATCGTTACCATTCACCCGATTCAGCCCCGTCAGATTAAGATCCGCCACGGTAATTGCGCCCGCACCGGTCACCTCGAAAGTTTCATCCCCTGCCGACCCGTCCAGCTCAGCCAGCACAGCCGAGTTCAGTGCGGCAAAGGTCAGAGTACCGGCCACCTGCAACTCGCCATCGGTGCCAGTCAGGGCCAGCGCATCGCTGTAGCCGCTGGCATCCAGCTGGTCACCGGCAACGCCGGGGTTGCTTACGGCATCATAGGTTGAGCCATTGCCGACAACACTGGCCAGGCCGGTAAACGCCATACTTTCATAGGACACGGTTGCGCCGTCGTCGGCACTGCCGGTCAGCGTAAAAGCATCATCCCCTGTGGTACCGGTCAGCGTGGCTGCAGTGGTGTTGAAGTTCTCAAAGCCATCGAAGGTGATGCCGTTGCTGCTTTCTACGGAATCTGCATCCAGCAGCGCCCAGTTGATACCACTGGCACTATCAACGCTATTGCCGGTGCCACCGGCGGTCACGCTGGTAACACCGTCGAACTCGATCAGGCGGGCGGTGATACTGTCACTGGTAAGAGTAAACACATCACTCTGCGTGCTACCGGTGAGCGACGCGGTATTGGCGGAAGTGAGTCCACTGAAGGTGATGCTGCCTGCGGTAACTTCCCGCGCACTGCCGGTAAGCACCAGGCCCGCACCAAAGGCGCTGGCATTGAGGTTGGCATCATTCGGGGCCGTGAAATGCTCGACATTGCTGAAGGTGATACCGTCGTGCAACACCGAATTGTCCGCATTCAGGGTAAAGCCCTGACCTCCACGGGAATCCACCCGGTCACCTTGATCCACACCGGTGCCGGCATCGACACTGCTCACGCCGGTGAAGTCAATATCCGCAACCTCGACGGCACCACTGCCTTGCAGGGTATAGACTTCCGCATTGGTGCTGCCTTGCAGCGCGGACGCGGTGGCACTGTCAATACCGGTAAAGTCGATCTCACTGCTATTAAAGGCACCGTCGGTCCCAGCCAGGGTAACACCGGCGATGGCTTCTACGTCATCCGCGCCGGTACCGGCATCCACACTACTGATGCCACTGAACTGGTGCGTGCCATCAACGGTCACCGCGCTGTCAGCAGTCACCACAAAGTCGTGCCCGCTGCTGTGCCCTTTGATCACCCCGGCGCCACCGGTGAAGACTTCGACACCTGCAATAGTGAGGTCACTATCCGATTCGCGATCGAGGGTAACGCTGGCCAGGTTTTCTGCCAGTTGCCAGTCGCCACCGGCAGTGCTGTTAAAACTGTCGGAGCCACCGTTGCCATCCAGGTTCGCAACACCGCGGAAGATAAACCCGGTATAAGTGTCGACGGTCAGGATGTTGCCGGTAGCCAGATCGAAGACTTCTTTATCTGTGGTGCCGGTCAATTTGCCAGTGGTGATGTCTGTGATACCGGTGATGGTCAGCTCACCGGCTTTCAGCTGGCCAGTGGTGGTAGTGAGACTGATACCCGCACCGAAGGCACTGGCATCCAGTCTATCCGCATCGCCATTGCCGTTCAGGGAAGTCATCCCGGAAATGGTCATGCTGCCAAAATCGATACTGTCATCCGTGTTCAGCGTGAAGCGGTCGGGACCGGTGGTGCCCAGCAGACCACCGCTGACTGCTGCCAGGGTTTCGGCGTTGAGAAAGGTGATGCCGTTGTTTTTGGCACTGGTGCCACTCAGCAGCTGCCAGTCCTGACCCGACATGCCGGTGACACGGTCGTCGGTACCGCCGCGCGCATCAATGGTTGTGACATTTTCAATGGCGATACCATTAACGGTCAGCTTGCCCAGGTCATCGAAGGCAATAATGTCATTGTTGTTGGTGGCGTTCAGGGTGGCGGTTTCATTCGCATCAATAACCCCCAGATCATAGAAGTCTATACCGCTGCTGCGAACATAGCCGTCTTCCATGGTCGGTGTGTCTTGGGCAACCAGCTTGTCGTTGCCACCACCGCCGTTCACACGGGAAAGCCCGGAAAGATTGATGGCGGCAGCTGTCAGCGCACCTGAACCGCTAGCCTCAAAAACGTCGGCGCTATCGGTTGCGGTCAGCTGGTCAAGGATCGCGGAATTCAGCCCTTTGAAGGTCAGAGTACCGGCCACCTGCAATTCGCCATCGGTGCCAGTCAGGGCCAGTGCATCGCTGTAGCCGCTGGCATCCAGCTGGTCACCGGCAACGCCGGGGTTGCTTACGGCATCATAGGTTGAGCCATTGCCGACAACACCGACCAGGCCGGTAAACGCCATATTTTCATAGGACACGGTTGCGCCGTCGTCGGCACTGCCGGTCAGCGTAAAAGCATCGTCCCCTGTGGTACCGCTCAGCGTGGCTGCAATGGTGTTGAAGTTCTCAAAGCCATCGAAGGTGATGCCGTTGCTGCTTTCTACGGAATCTGCATCCAGCAGTGCCCAGTTGATACCGCTGGTACTGGATACACTATCGCTACTCGCCCCTTTAGTAACCAGCGCCAAATCACTGAATTCAAATCCAGTATATCCGGAAACAGTCAGAGTTCCGTCACTCTGCAAGGTAAAGACTTCCTGAGCAGTACTGCCCTTCAGTTGACCGCCGCTGGCAACAACCTCCCATGCACCAGTGAAATCAATCAATGAATTGCGAACATGATCGCCACCCAGGGCCCAGATACCGGAACCTGTGACCTGGTCATTCCCGGACCCGGCGATAGTCGACAGCCCCGTAAATGTGAATGCATCCCTCGCGAGATCCGCATTGTTCGAAGAATTTATATCCAGGGAGACACTCTGACCATTAGTATTAACCGAGGCAACACTGGTAGACGCGAAGTCAGAAAAAAGAATACCGCTGCTGACGGAGAAATCTGGTTCGTCTTCTGCCCCGGCGAGATGCGAGTAGATTCCGCTGCCGCTCGCATCATCGAGATACAATACCGCCAACCCGGAGGCTTTTTCAGAGAAACTGTCGTTTCCATCGGAGATCACCTCCTGCAGCGCACTGAAATCCATTTTGTTGACTGTTACCGTCTGCGAACCGGCACTGGAGCCGATCACGAAGTCGTGTTGTGTTTCCGCTGTTGTAGACGCGGTCAACTTATTGGCAGTAATACTGGAGATGTCGGAAATTTCCAGGGTGCCGGCAACCACTTCCAGTTCGGTATCGGTGAGCACCAATCCATTTGAGTAGGCACTGGCGTCCAGAGAAGGATTACCTGCAGTGCCAACGACAAAACCCGAACCTCTCTGCAAAAAGGCAAGATCACTGAAAGTCGTATTTGCGACAACAACGTCGCCATCGGACTCAAGCGTGAAACGCTCACCAATATTGAACTCCAGCGTACCGCGGTCAGTATTGATGGTATCGAAATCGTAAACATCCACGCCGGAGCCACTTGAGAAGAAAAGCTCAGCTTGCTCAGATCTATTCAGGGTCCAGCTATCGCCCCAACCTATAACCTCTGTTCCGTTTTCGGTACCCTGAACTGTTTTTAAAGCATAAAACTCGATATTACTAGTGCTGACGTCAAAGTAATCACCCTTCGAACCACCATTTTTAATAGTGAATATGGCAGTACCGACCGCATTGCGTGCCGAGAGCACATCAGTGGTAACCGTACTTAATCCGAAGAATACTGTCCCAGTACTAGCTGCTGCATCTGTCAACAGCGCAACACTGTCGTTCGCAGCTCCAATTACAACTCCATATTCGTAATCAGAGGCACTCAGATGACTACTGCTCGATCCAGCGCCGGGGGATACCTTCGCCAAATCTTTAAACAGCATCCCATGGATACCGACATAACCATCGCTACTGATTGAGAAATTATTTTCGATATCCTTTCCGGCCGTTAGATCCGCACCGAGCGACTCAACTTCCCAGATACCGGTGAAATCAATACCATTATTATTCGCACCATCGTCAATTACGGTCCAATCACCGGTCGAGTAGAGCTTATTTCCGGAAGCCCCGATCACACCGGTAAGACTGCTGGCTTCCAGATTTATATCCGTAAACTCTGCCACCCCATTACCGGTCACTGACAAGGCGATACCGCCGGCCTGTCTCGTATCTATCTGTGCGACTTCAACGCCAGATAGGCCAATAAACTTGATCCCGCTATCGTCACTAGCGGTGTCGACAAATACATCTGCCGCAACATCGCCATCATCTTTTTTAAGATAGACTTCCGATAGATCCAGCGCATTCAATTCACCATTAGACTCTACTTTGCTGATGCCACTGAATATCAATTGAGTGCCATCAAACTCCGCGTTATTGGCAACGGTAACGGAGGTTCCACTGTCCACATCGAAGAAATAGCTATTAACATCACCGATAACGTTTCCTGAACCGCCGGTAAATGTCTCGACGCCAACAATGTTAAGGTCACTATCTACTTCGTGATCGTGGGTAACGCTAGCCAGATTTTCTGCCAGCACCCAGTCCCCACCGGCAGTGCTGTTAAACCTGTCGGAGCCACCGTTGCCGTTCAGTTTCGCAACACCGAGGAAGTTAAACCCGTCGTAAGTGTCGACGGTCAGGGTGTTTCCGGCAGCCAGGTCGAAAACTTCCTGGCCTGTGGTGCCGGTCAATGTTTCGGTCGTGATCTCGGTGATTCTGGTAATGACTAGACCACCGGCGTCCAGCTGGCCGGTGGTGTCGGTCAGACCGATTCCCCCACTGAAGGTACTAGCGTTAATAGCATCCTTGCCCCCGAGACCATCCACCGTATCGAGGTTTTCAAAAATCACTCCACTGTATTCGATATTCCCAGAGCCATTTAGGAAAAACACATCGTCGTCAATACCATCAGTTCCATTATTCCCAAAGAGTGTGACCCCTGCACCGACCACCACACCATCAGCATTTGTGATCGTTGCAACACTCGCCGAGTCACTTTTAAGGCTTGTTACACCGCCGCTCGATTCAATTTCTGAAAATGAGGAAATTGCGCTGACATTAAAGTAATGATTACCACCGGAGTTCGTTATAGTGAATGGGTTTACAGACTGGATATTTCCGAGAACGCTAACCGTAGGAGAATCCAGCTCTTCAGCTCCAAACGCCCCCACTTCCAACGAAAAATCATTGACACTAACAGCTGCGTTATTGGTAAAACCACTAGCAGCTATTACGTTCAAGGTGCCGTTACTAGCTGTTACTGTTTGTGCCGTGGCCAGCCCTACGATGTCTTCAGACACAAGATTCAGCGATGAGTCAGAGGACCAGCCCACACTACCGTCGACGTTGAGCGCTCCAAAAAACGTTGCAACTGTAACTGACTTATTATTTTCGAGTGCCGTACCTACAACGCTTGAAGCTGAAGTGTCGAGCGTCACGCTTGATGCTTCGATCAACCACTCGCCACCCTGAGATAGTCCGTCATCACTGACAGTATCGACGGATGTGGTAGAGGCAATAGAAATAGTCGATTCGGAAGTAGTTTTGACGGTTCCGCCAGTACTTCCCGAGTCACTTCCGGAAGCATTGATGGTTCCATCAACGGCAAGGCTTTCGGTTGCCGCGACCGTGATATCGCCGCCGTTGACAGCGATCGCATCACCGGTACCCGGATCGGTAATGGCTTTGGCATCTGCTAACAACGCACTACCATCACCCAGTTCGATAGTTTTCGCGACAATATCAATAGTACCAGCATTCGCTTTTTCTACCGTGCCATTACTAACTTGAAGCTTTCCAACTTCCTCAGCCGTATCTCCGGTTTTATTGGAAACGCTTGCGGATATCGAATCACCAGCGAAGGCTCCGAGAGTGATTTTCCCACCGGAGGTCTCGATACCCGTTGCCTGAACAATACCGGTGTTATTCACAGCTGCGCTGTAGATACCATCAGCAGCGCCAGCCTTCATTACTACCTGTACAGCATCCACCGTGCCGGAATTCAGAATCTCGTAAGCGGCATCAAACTCATCATCAAGAGCCTCTTTTTCTACTTCTACACCGATCAGCCCATCGCCACCCAGGCTCAGCGTGACGCGACCGCCGGTATGAATATTGATATTACCGCCAACCAACTCGCCCTGATCTTGTGCAGTAGACAACAGACCTGAATTCTTAACGCTCTCACCAATGAGTGTGATACCCCGACCGGCCCTGATCACACTGCCAGCCTCAACAGTTACTGATCTGGACTCGCCATCTTCACTGGATATACTCGATGGATCTATCAAATTGAAAGCGAAATCGCCAGAGCCACTGTCAATATCGCCTTCCATAGCCGCGGCCGTCAGTGCAGCCACATTAACGGAAGCCCCCTGTCCGAACAGAACGCCCCTGGGATTGATCAATACCACATGACCGTCTGAGCCCAACCAACCCGCAATGCTGGTGGTACCATTCTGCACCTTATTGATCACCACGGAAGACGCATCAAAACTTCCATCTGCAACAGCGGTGAAGTCAAAATACAGCCCTTCCGACTGAGCAATATTGAATGTTTCCCAGTCGAGTTTGGCAAACTTGCCGTCAATACTAATTTTGGAAAAACTTTCGTCGTCCACCTGATGTTTATCGCTGTCGTCGAAGGTAACAGCGTCGTCAGTGGTGAAGTCTCCAATATTTCCAACTTCTACAGAATGCGCCACGGTGGCACTCATCAGCCCCGCCAGACTCACCGCAACAGACAGCAAATTTCTTTTCATATTCATGATTCTTGCCACTTAGCTCCATGGCGGCGCTGTAGCGCTGCCGATACCATTAAATTTGAATGTTGTTTATTGCAGGAAGTAGGAGAAGTCTGCGTATAAGGTTGGCGTATCGGCATTGTCTCCAGTGCCGTCTACCGAAGATTTTGAAGTTGTTGGCCACGCCACTGACAACTGGCTAACCCAGCTTTCACTCCAGCTGAACTTAAACAGGAAACCAGCTCCTGCGAGAGCTGCCCAATCGTTGTTCAAGTCAGATTCAAAATTATTCACCACGCCGTAACCAGCATCAGCAATAACCGCCACTTGCAGCATATCGTTCAGGCGATTACCAAAAATTATTGGGTTAATCACATCAGGGAAGGATGGATACCATTCGGCAGAAAGTAATGCAGCCTGATCGGCTGAAAAATCGCGCACATCAAAAGCGCGCACGCCGTTGGCACCACCAAGAGATAACTGCTCAAATGACGGCAGCGTATTTTCGCTATACTGCCAGCGACTCTTTATGATCAGGCGAGACTGTGAGTCGGTCAGTGGCATTGGCAAAAACAGTAAGGAACTGGTTTCCGCAGCAAACTTTTCAAACTCGGAATCAGTTTCCAGGTCCGTCTCGCCAGAGTAACTGGTGAGCTCACCGTACTGTACTTTTGCATTGATTACGTTCAGCATCGGGATGCTGCCACCAGAGAGCCGATCCAGATAGATACCGACCTCTCCTCCAAGTGCATGATCCCAACGTTCAAGGATTGGCGTCGCCGCAAGGATTTCAGTTTTCTTGTCAGTAACCGCTACGTTGCCGGTAATATTGAAGTCCCGTGAGCGCCGAAACTTATGCTCGAAATTCAAACCATAATTTTCATTAATACCTTCCAGCTCGAGCAGATTAATAAAGTCATTTTCATCTTCGGGATTATAAATCTTGAATTTATTGTAATCTGCAGACAGCTGCACTCGTGTTCGAGGGTTCAATAAGGGTAGGCTGTATTTAAGCTGACCCAGGTTTGAACCAAAGCCAGAATCAAACTCATCAATACCGGAGGACTTCAAGTAACCCACGGTGAGTTCATCACCAATCCCCAGGGGGTTGAACCAGTCCACCGACGTAAAAATTCGGTTATCACCGGTAAAGGTAGAACCATGGTTATCCATACGGGTTACCAGGCGCCAGTCACTCTCATCCCTCACTTTGAGATTTAGCCGAGTCTCACCCGGGTTATCGCCAGGGCTGAAGTAACCGGTGACGTTCAATGCCGGCAGGTCGTTTAGCAGATAAAGAGACTCTTCAATGCTCTCATGATTAACCAACTCACCCTTTTGCGAGGAAAAAGCTGCAGCAAGCTGCTTCTCGCCATATTTCTGATTGTCGTGCACGGATACCTGGCCGAGCACCCCCTCCTGTACCGAAAAGGTCACCACGCCATCTTGCACTTCCTGCGCCGGAATCTGGACCTGCGCCAAAAACAGCCCCTGCTGTCGGTAAAACCGGGTCAGTTCGGCGGCGATGTCCTCCAGATCGACGTAGCTCAGACCACGCTGCGCGTTTTGCCTTTCCAATGTATTAACAAGCTTGCGCAGCTCCCGCGGCCCCAAGTTCTCTGGCGCAAAACGTGCGCCCATGCCGTCGAGAAGCAACGCAATTTCCTTAAGGTTATCGACGGTATAACCCGCAGCGACGATCTTATCCTCTTTCATGTATTTGACACGTAACGCTTCCGCCTTGGCCTCGACGGTTTCACGGTCAATACCAAATTCCGGATACTCCTCCAGCCGGTGAAAGCGGAACTCCTTGACAGAAATTCTGGGACCGATTTCCCGGCCCGAAACTTCAGGTATATCCGTATCCAGATTGGGGTCGCGGGCTTCCTGTGCACGGCGCTCAAATTCCCGAGCGACATCTTCATCGTTGACGTGGGGCACATCCTGCTCGAAGGCCTGTCGCACACGACTGCGAAAGCTGGAGTCGCTTTGTTGTGCTTCCACATGTGATGCAACTGCCATTACACCTGCCAATGCAGCGCATAACCATTCCTTGTTTAATGAAGACACGGATCCCCCCGGAATTCCTTTCGCAAAATCCTGCAGCGCCAAGGTGAAACTGCGCACTGCTATTATTCGTTTTGTTTAATTAACTGAAGACAACCTTTTCCACCCCGGTAGCACTACCGGGTTAGATCACGCACAACGCGGAATCCCGTGATCTGGTCAGCACCACCAGCGTGGAACATTTTCGAGGTGGCAAGGCAACGACTCATGGGGTCTTGACGACTGCCGCCGGCGGCGATCAGATTGTCATCCATATCGAACACCCACTCCTGCACATTACCCACCGCATTGACAATACCGAAGGGATTCGCTGTCCCGGTGTGCACAGGAACTAACTCAGCGCCTTTCTCGATTCCGCCATAGCGCAGGTAGCAATTGCGATCAGCAACTTCCGGCTCCCCGTTGGCACTTGCCGCCGCAAACCACTCCCGCTCAGTAGGAAGGCGGTAGTGACGTCCGGTTTCCTGACTCAGCCAGTTGAGATATGCCTCTACCTGGCTCAACTCGAGGTTATGTGCGGGAAGCTGCGCATCGTTCGCCGGCACGGGCAAACAGCTTCCAGTGGCGACACAGAATGCCGAGAATTCGCCACCACTTACCTCAAACTTACCTACCGCGAGCGGGCGGCCGGAGCCTCCGTTAACCACCACCATTTCAGGGCCTTGACCACCTGATGCCATAGGGTCTGCGCAGCTATAGCGATCGCCACGGGCACCACTTCCGGGCCGCAGATGTGCACAGTAGTCAATATCGAGACTCGCGAGCACTTCCTGCTTGGGCAACATGGCGCGGGCATCTTCAAGCAAAGCAGCTGTGTTTGCTGGGCTCTTCAACGCAAGCTGCCCAAAACAGCCTGCGAGCTCTTCACCCACTACAGGGCGCAGTAGTTGAGCTTTGGTAGGGTCAATTGAGGCAAGGCGGGTCAGAGTATCGCCGATCAGAGGGAGGTTGATATTGAAATCACACTTCAACGTGCTTTCCATATCATCAAGTACTATATCGATTTGTCGTTGCTTCTCCTCAGCGATGCGCAATTGCTCTGCGCGTAGTGCTTCACGACGCAAACGCTCTTCCTCACGCTCCGCCGCCAACCGCTCTTCTTCCAGCTTGCGGCGCAATTCCTCACGCTCCTGATTCAATTGGGCACGAATGGTCTCGGCACCCGCAACATTCTCATTCCAGTTTGCAGCGCGCCCCAACATCTCTTCCGCAGGCTCGAGATTGCCGAGATTCAACTGCCCCGTCGCCGCAGCGATAAACAGGTCAGATACAGCGCGGTGTACCGTTTCACCAAAGTCCTCATCGGCAGGATTCAGCTTGGTGTATTCCTGAAGCTCGGTGCGCAAATCGCGCTCCCAGGTTGGAGTAAGCACACTGAGACCGAGCAGGCGCTTAACAGCTTCTTTCTTGTCCGCGATCCGGCGCTGCAACAGTTCCTGCTCCAGCTTTTTCTCAAGCTCGACCTTCACGCGCTGCTGTTCGGCGGCGTTTTCCTGCTCAAGATGGTTGTATCCGATACCGCCTGCGACCAGTGTTGCCGCAAACAGTGTGCCGAAAGCCCACTTCCACCCTGTTTTCCCATAAAACGCTTGAACAAACCGTTCGACAGTATCCGTACGGTCCTCGCGATGAAAAGCGAGCGCAGATTCTAGAGCACGCCACTGACGACGGGTGAGGGAGCGAATACGTTTGGGCCTGAGCTTTTGCTCAAAGGCCTTATCCGCAGGTATTTTGTTGTAGGGATGTCTACCGGAAAACAACTCATAGGCGACACAGCCGAGCGCAAAGACATCGTCACTGGGTTTGGGCTCCCCACCCTTGAGCATCTCCAGACTTGCATAAGCAGGTGTTAGCGCCCCCAGAGTACCCGCATCAAAAATAGTCTTTTCACCGGCCTTACTTGCAATTCCACCTTCGGATACCGCTCGCGCAATACCAAAGTCAATCACCTTCGCACCCTTTTTTGTGGTAACGAAAATGTTGCCGGGCTTGAAGTCCGAGTGCACGATGCGATGGGAATGCGCATAGATCAGCGCCTGGGAAACATCGCGCAGGATAGCCTCTGCGCGCTCTTTCTCCAGACCCACATCCGCATGCTCTCGGAGCAACTTGTCGAGGGGAGCCCCCTCAAGAAACTCCATCGTCATGAAGACGCGGTCGCCTTCGCGATCGAAGTCGTAAACGGTTACGATATTGGGGTGAGCGAGGGTCTGGGATTTTCGTGCCTCGCGCTGCAGCGAAATAAACGCATCGGGATGCTTCTGAAAATCTTCGTTAAGGAGCTTGATCGCAACATAAGGGTCGCTGTCGCTCGCCTCCAGCTTGCGGCGGTCAAGGGCTTTGTAAACGGCGCCCATACCACCCACACCAAGCAATTTATCCAGCTCGAAACGGCCTTTGATGATCGTTTTGGTTACTGCACCTTCACGGGATGTGGACGGTTCGAAGTGCACCGCCTCCCGCGGACGGGGAAGCGCATCCGGCACACCTCCAGAATCGACAATCACAGTAGCATCGAGTCCGTCCAGGGCTCCAGCGATGCCTTTTGTCGCCAAAGTTACCTCGCCAGTTATATCGCCAGCACTTGCGGGTACCAGACCAGGATTCCCACCAATGGGCGGATGGTCGTTGGCACCCGTATTTTCATTGCCAACAAATACTGTGACATCTGAATCGTCACAGGCCGACAGGTTTTCCGCAGCTTTCTGGATTATGCGGGTCTTGTCATTCACAACCATCTCCCTGGTGTAAACTCAGCGGCAGATCCTCTCGCCGGTATAATTTTTCATCGCCCACGTTTTACCGATAACCTGCATCGCGCCTAGTGATTTCCGGGAGCGCAAACATAGAAGTGGGGCCATGCCCGAAGGCCGCAAAGTATATCGAAGGGCTCATGCGCCAACAATTGAATGCAGCAAGGTTTTACCCGATTTCCTATTACAATTCGTTACATAACTGGTGAGTCGATACCAATTTGACCCCAACTAAAACCATCGTACCAACAATGCTGGAGGTGAGCGGTACGAAAGTACCAATCCGGGGAGGCGATACACCATCCAATCCAGCGGCCATCCAAAGCAGATTTTTCCGTTTCACGAGCACATTTATTCGTGCCAGAGTCAAATTGGAGCGCTCAGCCGGTACTGTGGAGGTCGTATAGAATGCGCAGAAAATTAGTGCCAGAGTCGATTTAATAATTGATAAAGAAGGTTTTATTTTGATTTTGGCTCTGCTTAAATCCAACTCGCCCGCCAATTTCGGCGCTCCTTGAACTGCTGCTGTCGCGGTGGAAAAGGAAACCCCACCAACGATCCATACCATATTGAGGGATTAAAAATGGCTATCTACATGAACTTCAATAACAAGGCGCCAGCCGGTAACGTAACTGCAAAAGGTTATGAAGACTGGATTGAAGTTGACAGCTTCAACTTCGGTGTAGGCCGTGGTATCTCCATGGAAGCAGGCGCAGTAGCCAACCGTGAAGCCACTCGCCCAAGCCTGAGCGAAGTTACCGTGACCAAGCGTATTGATGCTGCTTCCGGCGGTCTGTTCAAGTCTTCCGTTACCGGCGACGAAGGTGTCAAAGTCGAGATCCATGTAGTTCAGACCGGCGCCAACTCTGTAGAGAAGTTCGCTGTTTATACTCTGGAAGATGTACTGATCTCTTCTTACAGCATCTCTGCTGCCGCAGGTGGTGCACCCGCTGAGTCCATCTCTCTGAGTTTCGCCAAGATCGAAGCGGACCTCAACCACGCGGACAAAACCAACAAAAACCCGAAAAACATGCGTGTTGGATACGACCTTACTACTGCAACTCCGCTGTAATCTGGTCAATCGCAGACTGCGACATTTCGTTCAGCGGTCGGCGCGAAGAGCCGGGCTTAGCAGCAGAGGGCTGTCAAGCCCGGCTTTTCTGTTTTACTGATATTTGACTTTGCTATACAACCTTTCTCGAATACGTCCTGAGGGCGCCAAGATACCGGCGATTTCCAGGTAACAGGGTCGTAATCACAGGGAATTTCGCTTCAGGGGCTCCAGCATGAGAACCCCGGCGCCGACAAGGACTTGGGGCTGATATGTCTTCAATCAATCAAGACAATCGCATGATCCGGACGGATTGTCCGATCGGAAAAGATGTATTTATCGCCACCGCCATTTCTGGCGAAGAGCATATCTCCAATACCTATCGCTACCAGCTCCGTCTGATGTCGGACGACCACGAAATCACCCAGGACAAGATCGTCGGAAAGTTATTTACCGCCACGATCCAACACGGTGATGCGGAAAAATACATCAACGGCTACGTGACACATTTTTCCATGCTCGACGTGAACGCAGAGGGGCTGCGGGAATATACCGCAGTCATTCAACCAGGCCTCTGGTTCACTACACTGGCTGGGCAGAATCGTATCTTCGAGAGCAAATGCGCACTCACTATCGTCAAGGAAGTGCTCAAAGAGCACGCCGGAGTGGTCACGTTCAGCAGCAAGTGCAACAAAAATTTTCTGAAACGCGAATATTGTGTACAACACAATGAAAGCGATTTTCAGTTTATCAGCCGACTCCTCTCTGAAGAAGGAATTGCCTATTACTTCCTGCAATCTGACGGCAAACACGAGCTTGTTCTTTGTGACGACAGCAAGCACTTTTACGACTGTCGCACCGAAAAACTTGAGTACGATGGAGGCGGCAGCCATCCAACCATGCATTCCGTACGTAGCTGGCAGCGCGAGTTCAATTACCACGGTGGTGGTTTCGAGTTTAAAGATTACAACGAATATACTCCTGACAAAGACAATAGCCAGAATGTATCAACGGCGAGCAAACTGAATAACGTAAAAGGTTATATCCAGAGCCTGTACGGTCGAAATCACTTCGAACCGAAATCAGATGGAACCCACGTATTTCAAGACAGCCACCACAAAACGCTCACCGAGCATGCGGTCGAGTCACTGGAAGCGGGCTTTGATATAGCGCGCGGCACCAGTGACTGCGGCGAACTCTGCGCTGGGGGTAGATTTGAGCTGGCACATTCGCTGAAAAGTGAAAAAGGCAAGTATCTCATCACCTCGTTGCGGCTATCAGCGAAAGACAGTAACAGCGAAGACTCCCAGTTCAGCAATACATTCACCTGTATCCCCGAGAAGGTCATGCCGCGGCCGGTACCTTTCGGCAACCTGAACAGGTCCCATGCACCACAGGTGGCCACCGTAGTTGAGGTGAAGGCCACAGACTCCTCCGGTTCTGCGGACGAATACACTCAACTCAAAGTAAAATTTCCCTGGAACTCCAAGCAAAATAGCTGCTGGATTCGGGTGTTGCAGTCTTTTTCAGGAAAGAACTGGGGAGCCAGTTTTGTCCCCCGGGTCGGTCAGGAAGTGGTGGTGAGCTATATCAACGGCAACCTTGATCGACCACTGGTGACAGGCGCAGTGTTCAACAGCAATAATCCTGGCCCCCAGTACACCGCTACTCAGAGCGGCTGGAAAACACAGATCAAGGACAGCAAATTCAACGAACTTCGCTTCGACGACAAAAAGAACAGCGAAGAAATCTATATGGAAGCCGGCAAGGATCACAATTTTCTGATCAATAATGATCAAACAGGAAAGATTGATAATGATCAGACGCTGGAAATCAAAAATAACCGCACCATTACCATAACCGAAGGTAATGAAACAATTACGCTCGGCAAGGGCGATCAGAAGACGGATATCGAGGGCAGTCAGTCAGTGACTCTCAATTCCGGCGATCACACCCTCAAGGTGAAAAGTGGGAAACAGACCATTGATGTGATGGGAGCCATTAAAATCACCTCCAAGACATCCATCGACCTGAAAGTGGGCGGCAACAGTATTTCCATCAAACCATCGGGTATTGAGATCAAAGGCACCATGCTAACCTGCAAGGGCGACTCCATGGCGGAAATGAAGGCCGGTGGGATACTGACACTCAAAGGCGGCGTCACCAAGATTAACTGACGGAACACATTATGACTGACCTGGTGAAAGTTCAGGCAACAACCGCGCAAGAGTTGTTACAGGACATTGAAATCAGTGAAGAAGGGCAGCCGCACCTGGTTCTGGATACCGCACCGGAGATCAGCATCCTGCGCCTGATGGAAGCGGCATGCTATGGCGATGCAGTCAAACTGCTTGCCCGTGGCCTTCCGAAACGGGAAGCCGTCTGGTGGGCCTGCCTGTGCACCCGCGATATCGAGACACCGGAGACCGATGAAAATAATCGCAAAGCGCTGATGGCCGCAGAAAACTGGGTCAAGAAACCCAGCGAAGAACGGCGCCTGATTTGCAAACAGATGGGGGAAGCCACCAAATACAAGACACCGGCGAGCTGGGCCGCCACCGCGGCCAGCTGGTGCCATGGGAGCATGGCAGGACCCGATGAGCCCGTGGTGGAAGCACCGGAACACCTGTATGCCCATGCTGTCGCGGGTAGTGTTTCCTTGGCAGCGGTGATGCTTGATCCCGTGAACCCCGAACAACCCTTCGAGCGCTATCTACAGCAGGGCCTCGATCTCGCCCGCGGCGGTAACGGAAAAGCCGGCTAACCAAGTAGCCAGGAGTATTCAACAATGGGAAAGCCCGCTTCACGTCTCACAGACATGCACGTTTGCCCCATGGTAACCGGCACAGTTCCCCATGTCGGAGGGCCAATCGTCTCACCAGGGAGCCCCACCGTGCTGATTGGCGGTATGCCTGCCGCAACGATGGGCAGTACCTGTACCTGCGTCGGGCCACCAGACAACATTGTCATGGGCAGCACCACCGTACTGATCGCCAACAAGCCGGCAGCCCGCATGGGCGACTCGACCAGTCACGGCGGCAAGATTGTCATAGGCTGCCCTACCGTTCTGGTGGGCGGTTAAGAGAGTAAAAAGAAGGCCGTGTCCATCCCAGGGATGATGCACGGCCTTTTCGACTTCAGGCAAGACCCCGGTACCAGACCGGGGAGCTGCTCAACACCTGAATGATTACATGCTCAAACAGCTTCCTAGCTCACCTGATATTCAAATTCGCCCTCTTCCGTTGCACCGATATGTATCCGTTTGACGTCCTCACCACGGGCCATTCGATCCAGGCACTCGCTCGCCAGCGCCGGCAACACGGTGCGATTGAGTATGACTTCAATATTCCGCGCCCCGGTGTCTGCCTCCTGGCAACGGGCAACAATGCTGATTAGCACATCGTCTTCGTAGCTGAACTCCGCCCCATAGTGTTCTTTCACACGGTTCTCGATACGACGCATATTGATTTTGCAGATTTCCACCAGGTTCTCGTCATCCAGCGGATAGTATGCGATGACATTGGTTCGCCCAAGAAATGCCGGTTTGAATTTCTGCAATAAGTGCGGCCGGATATTATCCAGCAGCACCTCAGGCTCCGGTTTTTCTTCCACCTGATTAAAGATCGCGCGAATTGCGTCTTCTCCGGCATTGGAAGTCATGATGATGACGGTGTTTTTAAAATCGATATCACGCCCTTCACCATCTTTAATGGTGCCCTTATCGAACAGGTTATAAAAGATATCCTGCACACCGGGATGTGCTTTTTCCATCTCATCCAAAAGGATCACGGAGTAGGGTTTACGCCGCGCTGCTTCTGTCAGGACACCACCCTCGCCATACCCCACATAACCGGGAGGAGAGCCGAGCAACATGGATACTTTGTGCTCTTCCTTAAACTCAGACATATTGATGGTAGTAATATTCTGCTCGCCCCCAAACAGTGTATCCGCGAGCGCCAGGGCGGTTTCGGTTTTTCCCACACCACTGGTACCACAGAACAGAAAGACACCGACCGGCTTGCGCGGGTCGGTGAGTCCGGCGCGGGATGTTCGGATCGCTTGCGCGACAGCTTCCAGCGCGTGTGGCTGACCGATGACACGTTGATTCAAACGCTCTGCCAGGCTCTGTACTGCGTGAATTTCATCGGCGACCATTTTCCCGACGGGAATTCCGGTCCAGTTGGCGATTACCGCGGCAATAGCCTGTTCATCGACCTCCGGCTGCATCAAAGGCGTGTCGCCCTGAATACTCTGTAACTGGGCTGTCAGCTCCTGCAGCTGCTGTTTGAGATCGGCAAGCAGCGATTCATCTGATGTGGCCTCCACAGCAAACGCTTCGTCAATCTGGTCCCGCAGGGCGCGGATCTGCGTGATCAGCTCTAGTTCCTGCTGATGTTGATTCTGGAGCTGCGCAAGACGCTGCTCTGCCGCTTCTTTATCTGCCTGCAGCGCGGCCAATGAATCTTCATGGCTACCAGTGGCGGCATTTTCCCGACGCAGCTTTTCCATAGTGCGCTCGGCGCCAGCGATAATTCGTTGAGCATCCTCGATAGCGCCCGGTGTTGCCGACTGGCTCAGCGCAACCCGCGCACAAGCGGTATCCAGCAGGCTGACGGATTTGTCTGGCAACTGTCGGCCCGGAATATAACGGTGAGACAATTTTACCGACGCAACAATTGCCTCATCCAGAATTCGGACTTTATGGTGGGACTCCAAGCTGGACGCAATGCCCCGCATCATATCGATAGCCTTGATTTCGTCTGGCTCTTCCACCTTTACGACCTGGAATCGACGGGTTAACGCCGGATCCCGCTCGAAGTACTTCTTGTACTCGGCCCAGGTTGTTGCCGCGATGGTGCGCAGTTCACCCCGCGCCAATGCAGGCTTCAACAGATTGGCTGCATCCCCCTGCCCCTCCTTGCCGCCCGCACCGATCATGGTGTGTGCTTCATCGATAAACAGAATAATCGGGGTGGTTGACGCGCGCACTTCTTCAATCACGGACTTCAGGCGATTTTCAAACTCGCCTTTTACACTGGCGCCAGCCTGTAACAGACCCAGGTCCAGGGTGCGCACTGCAACATCACGCAGCGGTGTTGGCACATCACCATTGGCAATACGCAGGGCGAAGCCCTCGACCACTGCGGTCTTTCCGACACCGGCCTCGCCAGTGAGGATCGGGTTGTTTTGCCGGCGGCGAGTCAGGACATCGACACACTGACGTATCTCTTCGTCACGCCCCAATACCGGATCAATTTCGCCGTTGCGCGCGCGCTCGGTGAGGTTGACGGTATATTTATCCAGGGCCGGCGCTTTGCTGGCCATAACCGCCGCTGCAGCCGCTTCACCGCCTTCTGCGGCGACACTCAGGTGATGGGATTCAGCGCTCTGTCCGAACATCGCACGGGCGGTCTCGCGAATTGACTCTGGTGCGATGCTTTTCAGTACCGGACAACTTTCCAGCACCTGGCGACGGGCCGTTTCCTCCAGTAGCAGCGCAGCCAGCAGATGCCCGGAACTCACCACCCGGTGCCCGAAATCAATAGATGCGAGCATCCAGCTGTTTTTCGCAGCTTCAACGATCGCGGGAGAAAGTGCTGCGGGGCGACTGCTTCCGGATTTGAAGGCTGCAATAGCAGTTGCCAATTGTTTGGCGAACTGGGAAGGATTTACATCGTGCTTTTCGAGTAGGTGAAACAGATCGGTGTCGGATTGATCCAGCAACTTCAACAACCAATGCTCGATTTCCACGTTGTATTGGCTTTGCGCCAGGCAAAGACCAGCCGCTCCTTCCAGCGACTCGCGCATGTGCGGCGTCATGGTTTCTACCAGGCGCTTAAGATCGATGTTGATCATAGAGTTTTCCCTTTTTTGGTAATCCGTTTCGAAAGCGACAAGTAATCACGCTTCTGCGTAACGGCGGTTTCCTTTCAGACTTGGATGTACTGACTACAAACAGCTATGAATCATGCCGACGGCAGCGCTTCATCAGGCGACATCTGATCGGCACTCAAACTGATATATACCGGCTCACTGGTCTCGGGCTCTGTGGACATATGTGTATTCCAGCCGAGCAGAGGCTGTGTTGCCGCCTGATCGGACAACTGCACCGGTGCGACATCGTCGGTGAATAGGGTCGCAGAGATTTCAAAATCCATCTCTACGCCTGCACTTAGCTGGATGAAAGACTTCAACGCTTCCAGCTTACGCCCACCGGGAGCCATGGCCATGTGCGTGTCGTAATCCATCGGTTCGATCACTACACGAAATTTATTCTGCGCCTGGAAACAGCGTGTCCCCATGATGGTATCAACACCCAGGCGGTTATTAACCCCAAGAGGTTGCTCCGCACACGGCAGTCGCGTAAGTACATCCTCGGGTAACTCATCCCATTGCCCCTGGAACTGCTCGATGGACACATTGAGAGCAAAAAACTGCCGTATCATCTGCGCAAGCCCCGTGGCGGAACACTGTTGACGGCCCAAGTGTCCGGCCAGGCCCAGCAGTGCGTCGTCTGGAATAGGCAGACGGTACCGCATTTCACTGGTACCCAGGCCCGCAACCGACGCGATGACCTGAGAGAACAGATCCGGCTCTTTGTCACGCCGCAGGCGCGATTGCTCGTAGTTCACGGGCAGCTGATATTTCTGCCAGGCACGATATAGCAGCGACACATGTCGATGATTGAAGATATCGAGAAAATCTTTTAGAGCAGCATTCTTCTCTTTTAACTCCTGCTGCACTACCTCGGTCATAAAGTACGGCAGTACGCCCTGACTGCCGATCAGGCCCGTAAAACCGACTTCCATCTCCCACTTTTCAGCGTCGGTATCACTACCCTTTGCACCACCCGACGCCGATCGACGATGTAGCTTCAGAATATCGGCACTGATAAAAGACAGTGATGACTGCGACTTGAAGCGCAGAAATTCTCGTGAAGGTGGTGTGGCTGTACCAAGCCGACCAGAGCCGTAGGGTGAATCCTTACCCGGTGCGAGAATCGCAGACTCGAGAAGCCGCACCGCCTGATAAAACTCGAATCGGTAAGGTTCGGAGCGCAGCTGCTCTATTACACCAGTGCTTTGTCGCCTGCGCGCGGTGGCCATCTCTTAAGCTCTCCATCCCGGCCACTCAATTTTGCAATCAACCGGGTAAATGAATTAATCGAACAGTAAAGTCCAAGGAATCGTTCAATCACACTGGCAAACAGTAACGCACTGGTACCCTTGAGCATCATGGAATCCAGAACAATCGTGACCTCTGTGCCTCGACAGAGCACGACGCTGCCATCAATCTGTATGGGCGCGGTAATCGGCCGGGTTTCCATCTTAAGCAGAGCTTCAATCAGATTGCGTGTACTTCCGCTATTGCGGAAATCGTAAAGCCGAAGTATTTCCTTGAAGGCGTCGCAACCACCCTCTCCACTCAGCGATAGATGATTGAGATTCAGGTGCGAAATCAGACGCCAATAGCTACGCTCCCGTCGCGGTGGTCGAAGGGTTTCACTAGGCGGCACCACACAGCTGATCCGTTGCGCTGGCGCATCGCCATCCACAATGGTTAGATAGGGCTGGGCATTGCCGGTAGGTAGCTTTTTTGGCAGGTTTCGGTTGCTGCAGGTGAGCTTCAGATCCAGCGTCTGGCCAGCGGTCTCAAGAGGGCGGAAATCAAGATCCACGAGGCTGATATCAAGCTCAGATGCCAGTTCGTTCCCGTGTTCCCCTTCAATCACATCGCGACGCCGCGCGTACCAGAACGCACTTTGTGCACTACCCGACTGGCTGTGCTGTAGTCCGTAGAAAGGGCGATAGCGCGTTGTATTCCCAGAGGTATCAGTGCCATTGACCTCATCAATGGAATAAATTTCCAGACCGTCGGTACGGCGGACATCCGCAACCACATGGTACTGGTACTGGCGGTGATCCACGGGGATCGGATCCGCACTTTGTTCAAACAGATTGATGACGGGTGTGCAGCCAAGCGCGAACATCTCCTGGGTCATCTGTTTTTCCAGTTCGTCGTGGGTTTCCGACAAATAGAAATACAGGTTCAGGGTATCGCCATAGCGACTATCAATGGCGTCCGCCACGCCGGTGATATCAATAAACTGGAATTTCTCCGGAAAGGTGAAATATTCCGTTAGCAGGCGATAGCCCAGGAAGGCGGTTTCCGGATAAGGCAGCAATCCTTCATCGCTATCGAGCCCAACCTGTTCAATTCGGTTGGCCTCAAGCATTACCGGCGAGGGATCACCTTCCCCATTTGCGACCACCAATTTAACGCACTTCGTCAGCAGCAGGTCATAGAGCTCGCAGATATGGCTGGGAAGTCCCCGCAGAAAAAAGCGCAACGAGTCCGGCGCAAGTTCGGAAAAATGCACTTCGCTGCTAAACGTTTTCAGGGATAGCTTGAGAACACCGTTGGCACCCTGGATATCATTGCACCCCGGCGCGATAAATGGCCGCGGCATCAAGGTTGCAGATTCAACGCGAAACGGCGATACATCAACCGGATAGCAACTGCTAAAACGACAGGTCTGCCCCTGGAAGCTCTCTGTTTCTAACACCAGCTCCTTTTCCAGATGCACGATGGCATCCAGGTCCGGTTCTGCCTCAAACTGGACGATGGCACAGGAGGGTATTGGGCGCAGATAATGTGGATAAAGGGTTTCCAGTACTGCATCGGTAAGTTCAGGGAAATCGTCGTTGAGCTTTTGCTGCACCCGCGCGTTCATATAGGCGAATCCGGACAGCAACCGACCGACCAAGGGATCGTCGACTGTTTCCGCATCGAGCTGCAGTCGGGAAGCGGCGGCGGGGTGCAGGCGCGCAAATTCACCGGCACTCTGCTGTACAAATGCCAGTTCCCGCTCGTATAAATCAATCAGCTTTTCACTCACTACAGGATCTCCGAAACATCCACGAGTTGGGTTACCGGGTTCAGCGTGGAGTCGAACACGATCACCTCGGCAGCGGGATTTACATGCAATACGGCTTCTACACGAAAGCGGATACTGGGGTCTTCCACATCGATCTTTTCCTGAGTGGATACCTTGACCGAGCGAATACGTGGCTCGAAATCGAGTATCGTGCGCTCAATGTCCCGGCAGAATCGTTTACGGCTGTCTGCAGAGGTCAGGTTTACCGTAGAGAGGTCCGGCAAACCATAATTGATATTCGATGCCTCCAGATGTTCGTGCTCTTCCGGGGCTGAAATGCAGCGATACCGGGTATTGAACAGGTATTCAAGATCCCGTCTCACCCCTTCGCGCAACTGACGTAGCACCTGATGGGGACGATGCAGATCTACCCGCTCCGAGGACTCCAACAACCGGTCCAGCAGTGGCGCAATCAGGCGCTTTTCTCTGGCCATCAATTCGCAGCCCCCACGCCGATTTGCGAAAGTGCGGTGGTCAATTTCAACTCGGATACAAGGTGGTCGACGGTATAATGGCTCTTCAGGTGAATAATACTTTGATAGCTCCCCGCCTTGCCCGGCTCATCGACCACCCGCACACGGGCTTCTCTCAATGGGTAGCGAGCAAGCATCTCCCAGGACAGGTCTTCGCGGCCCGTGGTATATCGATCCATCCAGTGTTGCAGCTGACGCTCGCAATCGGCAGCGTTCATATAGGCTCCAACCTTGTCGCGAATCATGACTTTGATGTAGTGCGCAAACCGGGAGGCACAGAGTATCTGCTGTAGCATACTGCTTATCCGAGCGTTAGCCTGAGCAGCTTTGGAACTGTACTGCTTGGTCTTCTGTAGTGAAGGTACACTGTTAAAGGCGCTATAAGGTGTGTCGTAGCAGTGACACAGGCATATAAAGCCGAGATCACTCAGTTCACGCTCAACGAAATCCGTAACCAGAATCGAGGTCGACATCTTGAGGAACTGTGGTTGACTGTCCACTCCGTAGCCAAGAGCCGGCAGCTGGGTCACCAGACCGCCCCCCAGGTGATCCCGAGCGACACCCCGAATATGGGAGAACCAACCTACCTCATCAAATTCCCGCACCAGCACAGCACCGAGCGCGAAGACACTATTTCCCCATAGATAGTTTTTACTATCTGTCGCCGCTACATCCTCCCGAAAACGCAGCCCGCGGTATGCGGAAAAGCCCTCAGTGTGCGGTTCCCGTATCAGCACCTGCGGTAGGGTGATCCCGATAAAGCGGCTATCCTCAAGATCGCGTAAACTGTTCCAGCGGATGTACTGTTTTTCACGGAAAATCTCGCCGTAATCCATGGGTTTCGCAAGATCGTCATAGCTATCCACACCAAACAGCTGCGGCGTGGCGCTGCAGATAAACGGCGCGAAGGCGGCAGCCGCTGTATGGGCGATTCCCTGTAGCGTGAAAACATCATCGTAGGGGTGACCGTCAAACGGACGATGAGAAATATAGTAGTCACCCAGCAACAGCCCATAAGGCTCTCCACCCGGCGTACCGAATTCTTCGTTGTAGATAAGATGGAAGAAGCCCGACTGATCAAAATCCGGTGCGCGCTCGATATCCCGTGACAAATCTTTCCAACTCAGATCCAGCAGTTTGATCTTGATATTGTCAGCACTCGGCGTCTGCTGGATTAGCAGGGAAAGCCCTCTCCAGCTCGCTTCAAGCCGCTGGAATTTCGGCGCATGGATAATGTGGTTGAGCTGATCACTGATCAGCATATCCAGCTCACTGATGACGCCACTGATCCATTGCCGAACACTGGTGCTGCGCTGTGTATCACCGGCACCACGGGCACTTACCCACAGCTCGAAAGCAAAAAGATCATCAGGTTCGTCAAGAAACTCCTTTAGCCAGTTGGCCTCAAGCGCACTTTCATTGCAATGTACGGACGCGCTGCCGGTAGTTGGGCTGGAATTGACGGCAGACAAGGCGAGAGCTCCCCGGGATCCTTGGGACAGAATTGACAAAAAACAAACACGCCGAACGGGCACAGCAGGGCCGGCAGAAATGCCGGCCCCCTACCTTTAGCCCGCTGAAGGGATATTGGCGACCATGCGCATGGAAGTGGTGAGCTCTTCCATCTGCAGCCACGGTTTCAGATAGGCCACAGCGCTGTAGCAACCAGGCTGTCCGGGGATTTCCTTCACTTCAACACGGGCTTCCGCCAGCGGATACTTGGCCTTCATCTCAGCACTCGCATCCGGGTTGGAATTGGTGTATTGAGAAATCCACTTGTTCAACCAGCGCTCGCAGTCACCGGCTTCCATGAAGGAGCCGACCTTATCCCGTGCCATCACTTTCAGGTAGTGAGCGATACGGGAAGTCGCCATGAGATATGGCAGACGGGCGGAAATGGATGCATTCGCAGTGGCATCCGGATTGTCGAAGACCTTAGGCTTCTGTGCACTCTGGGAACCGAAGAAAACGGAGTAGTCGGTATTCTTGTAGTGGCACAGCGGCAGGAAGCCCTGGGCACTGAGTTCAGCTTCACGGCGGTCGGTAATCCCAATTTCCGTCGGGCACTTTTGATCGAGATCGCCGTCATCGCTTTTGAACACGTGGGTCGGCAAGCCTTCTACCTTACCACCCCCTTCTGCACCGCGAATCGCAGTACACCAGGAGTTCTCTGCAAATGCTTTTGTCATGGTGGTACCCATGACATAGGACGCGTTCATCCAGCAGTACTGGTCGTGCTCCGCCGGTTTTGAAAGACCCGTTTCGTCCACTTCAAATTCTTCAAAGTTGAAGGATTCCACAGGCTTGGTGTTCGCGCCGTAAGGGGTACGAGCCAGAGTACGGGGCATCACCAGGGTGACAAAGCGGGAGTCGTCACTGTCGCGGAAGCTGCGCCATTTGATGTATTCACCGGACTCGAAGATACCACCGAGATCACGGGGTTTCGACAACTCGGTAAAATCGTTAAAGCCAAACATGCCGGCACCGGCAGCAGAAATAAACGGACAGAAACCAGCAGCTGCCACGTTAGACATCTTGCTGAGTAACTCGATATCTTCCGGGTGACTGGTGAATTCGAAATCACCGATCATACAACCGAACGGCTCACCACCTGCAGTACCAAACTCTTCTTCATAGATTTTTTTGAAAGTCTGGCTCTGATCGAACTCCACAGCCTTGTCCAGGTCGCGAAACAGTTCGCGCTTGCTGATATTCATCATCCGGATTTTCAACGTTGCACCGGTTTCAGAATTCATCACCAAGTGGTTGAGACCACGCCAGGAGCCTTCCAGTTTCTGGAATTTCTCATCATGAAGAATAGCGGAAAGCTGGCGCGACATCGCCTGATCAATTGCCTGCACAGCCTTATTGATGGTCTGGGTCAGGTTGCGATCCCAGGTCAGGGTGCCCTGCAATGCCTGCTTGGTGAGGTTGGCAATCAGGTCCTGAGCTTCATCCGGCTGGGTCTGCTTGGTGGCCGAAATGGCTTGCTCCAGCAGACTGACGGACTGCTCTTCAACTTCCTGTTCTGCTACGTTTTCAACTTCGGTGCTCATTACGCATCCTCTCCTTTTTCTTCACCGAGGCCAAGCTGCTCAGAGATAGCGCTGACGTTGTCTGTGCTCTTCAGAATATCCTCAAGGACTTTCTCTAACTCCTCTGAGCGATCGGCCTTGCTCAGCAGGTCACGCAGTTTGCTGCGTGCTTCCAGAAGCTGTTTCAGAGGTTCAACCTGGTCGACGATCTGCTCCGGGGAGAAGTCATCCATATGGTTGAAATCCAGGTCTACTGCCATCTTGCTGCCGTCGCCAGCAAGCGTGTTTTCAACCTGAAGATTCAGCTTTGGATTCACCTTGGCCATGACGTCATTGAAATTATCGCGGTCAATCTGAACAAACTTACGCTCTTTCAGTGGTCGACGATTTTCGGTGTTATCACCGGAATAGTCCCCCATCACCCCGGTGACGAATGGAAGCTCTTTTTTTACCTCCGCGCCATTGGTCTCCACATCGTAGGTAATATGGACACGCGGCTTGCGCACACGCTTGAGTTTGTTGTGAATGCTCTCGGACATCGGGGTCTCCTTTCCTCAATTTGGAAATCGTGGGATTAGTCGGGGTTACCAGCTTGGGGCGCCGGTAGAAGCCGGCTCAGATTCAGATTGGTCGGACCAGCTATCGCCACTCTGACTGTCAGGGGCCGGCGCTTGCTCCTCAGGCGCCGCCGCCTGATCGGAGCGCACCGCTGCTGCCGGAGGCGCAACGTAACGCTGGCTGTCACTGCCATCCAACATGACGCCGGTCAGCTGTGAATAGATCGCACGGGACTGGTCATCCGGAAGAAGTTCGGTCATCAACTCGGCCACCGTCATGCGCCCCCAGTTGATTAACCGCTCAAGCCCGGGGGCCAGGGGCGTGTGGGGTTCGTAGGTGCGAAAATAACGGGCGGCCTTCTCCAGCAGCACCAGTGCATCTTCACGAGAAGTAATGGCGCCGTTAGGCGCCGCGATCTGCTGCACCATCGCGGTCACTTGCTGCATTCCCGGCTCCTGTGGTGCTTCACCATCAGGAATCTCCGCGGCTTCGGCAACCGCCGCCAGGGATTCCAGCTGTTCCTGATAGATGAAGCGCGTTGTACGCAGCACCTCATCCAGCAGGCTGCTGATGTTGGAAAAGGGGGGCGCATCGTGGGCACAGTGCCCACGCAATGTTTCATTGATCTGTTTGTAGGTTGTCAGCGTTTCTTCCAGTGTCTCCACCAGATCCTGAGCCCACTGGGGGGCAGCGCTTTTCGAGCACTGTTCAAATTCCCCGAGACCGTAACCAAGCGTTTCAACGCGGGCCGCTTTTGCATCCGGATCGGCGATCTTGTCCGCGTCTCTTGCCTGTTGATACTGGAAGAATGAGAAACCACCGAAATCCCCTTCCGGGGTAATTTCCGCACTACGGATAGGTAGCAAGAGCGTACCGTCCGCGCCATCGCCATTCAGGCCGGTCAGCGGAGCAACCTTGGTTTCAAGACCATCTTCATCGGGCTCGGGATAGAGGCCATCCCAAAACTGCTCTACCAGGCCACTGATCAACACCACACCATCGCGCAGGCCGGCAAACCCGTGCAAACGGATGAGTGCCTCGGTGTACCAACTTGCCACTTCGAGATCTTTGCTTTTTTCTCGCAAAATCTTTTCTGCGGTTCTGGCGACATCCCGCCACGGTGCCAGCAGGTCGGTATCGCTGTCATCAAACATTGCCGAGCGTTCGGCCGCCCGGGCGCTATTGCGCGCATCTTTGATGGTGTAGTAATCGGAAGTGGGTGAGCGATCCTCACGGATATCCTCCCCTTGCGGGCTGTCTACACTGATCTCCTGCAGTAAACCGTCAATTTCGATCACATTGGCGAATGCCATAGAAATTCCCTTTTCTCGCAATACCCAATCTGGCCAGATAGGCGCAGATCAAAGAAAACTCAATATTCAGTTGAAGGCACAATCATGCCCGCATACGCCGCTTACGGCGTGACATCCGACCCACCCTTTCTGCAGGTCTCGCGGACGATCTGACAGTGTTGAAGCTGCCCAAAACACTCACAATCAAGGAGCGCTTTTCCTCGAACTTTTGCGCTTCACACCAGAAAAACTGTGTAAACACCCGGCCATCGCACCGACTGCAAGCCACCAGGTAACGCACCGGAATCGCATCGATGCGTGCGCTGATCTCGCCTACAAATCCCTCAAACCGACCTTGCGCAAACGGCGCCGCGGGACGAATCACTTTTCCACAAATAATCTGACGTGCGCATTGTTGCAGTTGTGCACTACAGTAATCTTTCATTGCAGCAGAGGAATCAAATTGCTGCACAGACTGCCAGAGCACCACACAAAACTCGTTATTTTCGAGATTCCCGGCTTCAATTACCGCACTCTGATTAAGGCCCGGCAGGGCCTGCCAATGGGCTGGCAACTGCAGTGAACAACTACCATCACTGGCAGCCAGCTTCTCTCCCGTTACGCCAGCGGCCCACTCGCTGGAATTTTCCACACCTGCCACTGCGTGACTGGTATTGCCGTCCTGCTGTTCAGTGCCACGAACTTCTGCATGCCAGCCGGCGGCGGCAAAGGCTTTCGCGAGTCGCTCGGCATCCACCGAATGCTCGTACCGCTTTACCACCGATACCCCGGCGGAAAGTAAACGTTTGATCTGATGAAATTCGAGACCAAACCGGCTGGCCAGGTGCGCTATGCCCTCACGTCGGGAATAGCCGTCAAGCAGGCGCCCGGTAAACACAACCTGAAAGTCATTTACTGACATTTCTCTTCCCTGAGTTTTTGCCTCCCAGTCCATGGAGGCTATACAAATGCGGCGGCTCTCAACCCAGCCAGGAATTACCGCAGCGAATGCAGCAACCTGAGCCCAGAAAATCGGGGCCAGGCCAGTCGGTACACACGTACCGATTAAGTAAATTACAAACCATTATTCTATCGAAATTGAATCGGCAAAGAAGCGCATCGGGAAAGCAATTTCCCGAAAATGCGCATTTATATTGGTACGCTCATACCAAGTAATGCAAAAATTACTTCAGTTTTTGTGCGGCGCATAATTACACGATATTTCATCGGTGTAATTTACCGCGATTGATTACATTTGCTGCCAAGTGGATCCTTATCAGAACGCTCTCCCCACTCGGCAACTTTACCCCCACGCGCTTCCTACCAGTGATACTCGGGCGCCCCCAGCATCGAGCAGTAGGTAGACGGGTCGGGCAAACCGGCGCATAACATGGAAGTAGTATTCAGGTGCTGTGAGCCCGCACACCACCACAGGCTATAACTGCTGGCATGGGATTTCATCAGGGTTTCCAGAAGCAGGGGATAGCTGTCCTCAACATCATTGCCACCGCTCACTGAAATCAACCCTTGGCTGTCACCAGAGGATTGCAACGTAATACCCCCGTGGGCCTGCGAGACACTTTCTCCAGACCAGACGGGAAAACCCTCGAGAACCTGATCCACGAGAAGTCCATTCTGAAGCGCGTCGACAGAAAGATCCGATAACGCCTGAAACCAGGCGTGATCATCCGTCATCAATGTAAAAGGGTTCACCGAACTGGGTTGCGCAGCCGCCAAAGTGAGGGGGAAGTAACGCCCCACACTGTCGACACTCGGAACCAGAACGCCGACCCAGCTGTGGCCGTCGAGCACACCCGGTGAAAATGCGAAGCGCCAGATCGGGCTGGTAAGATAATAATCCAGCCAACCCTCGCCGATTATTTCCCGAGCGCCATGTACCGCCCGCTGAAGCCATTCGTCCCACGGCGTCACAAAAGAGCCAGGTAGATCCCTCTGTACGAAGTCGCCGTGCGCAGGCAGTTTGCCGAATATGCCTCTATTCGCCATAAACGAAACCCGCGCTTACAGGACCTGCGGGCAGCGATAAGCCGCCAACAGGTTTTTATCAAATGGGTTATAGGCACTGGACGATCGCACCCGGAATTGCGCCGAGCGCCCTTCTTCGCTAAAGGTAAGCAGATACTCATTACTACTGCGCCCACGAATCATCTCCGAATTACCCAGCAGACGATACCAGGCCCAATCCCCTTCGAAGTGCTGCCGATGTATCGTCTGATTCAGATCTTCGAAAATAATACGCACACGATTGGACTCACCACCGCGCCAGTCAAGATTGCGACTGGTACGCGGGCCATGCGAGTACGGCACCCGCTGATCGCCCAACTCGAGTGCGAACAGGCGCACACCGGAGTCGAGCTTTGTCGGCTCTATGCGGAATCCGTAACCAGCCTGCTCCCCCTGAGCAAACAGGGTTTTGCGGATAATCTCCGCGCGTTTCAACTGAGTAAGAGAACTCGAGGAAATACCAAGCGTACGCCCTTCCAGAGCGCGCGCCTTCCAGTTGCGCGTATCAATAAAGGGTTTCAGATACTGCTGAACAAACTGTTGCTCGATGCCGCCGGGTTTGAAGTACTCATTAAACAGCAACACTGGCACTTCCTGTTCACTGCGACTTTGCAATGGGAAGCGGTTGGCAAGGCTGCGGCTATATACAGTGTAAACCTGCTCACGCCAGGCACGATCGACATGACCTTTTGCCTTTGCCATAACCAGTGCCCAGGTATTGTCGGCTACCTGTGTCAGCCAGCGGTCGAAGGGCGCCGGCGCATTGGTGGCCTTGATGCGCAATTGCTTGATCGCGTCACTCGCACCGGAAAAACGCGCTTTGGCCTTGTTGAAGGCCACTTCATTGGCGTCCACACCGCCGTCGATTTCAGCGAGATACTCCTGCACTTTACCGATTGCAGTAAGGTATTCCTGAACCCTCGCCGGGCGGCCCTTCTCACTGCGGGTAAGCCTGTGCAGCTCCTCAAAACGTATATCAACGACCGTGGGCTGATACTGTTCCGCAATCGCATTTGCGGCGCCGCTAACCGCGGCACCACCCAACCGGCGTGTAGTGCTCGATACTGGCAATGGCACGCCATTGGCATCCGCCGGCAGCTCCGGACGCAACGTCAGTCGAGTATTGTCCGCGGTAATCTCAGAGACTGCGAGCAACGGCGAGTACACCGGATCAGCGAGCTTGGACAGAACGTCAAAAGCCTGAGAGGTGGAGCTGAAGCCCGTCAGCGAGAACCCGGTCAGAAATTGCTGCCAGCGCTGTTGGTACTCCGCAAGATAAATGCGTTTTACATCCTCACCGAGTTGTTCACGGTCTTCTTCACTGAAGTCTTCACCGTCCAGGTCACTTCCGTAGATCCACCGCTCTTCTGCCAGCTTCTGCAGCAATGGGGAGTCCGCACTGAAATCCACTTCCTTGTACCCAGCCTTGGTATACAGATAGGGAATCTGGAACCGGGGGTCCGCCGGATCGACACCAAATAATTGCCGGGTATCCCCACCGACTTCCCCGTACAGGTCAACCCGCGCCTGCCCCAGATCACTGCGCTGCAGCTGACCGTAGAGGCGCTGAGGCACCGGAATCCGGCGCAGTTGCTGCCGGGCACTGGCGACGACACGCTCGTTCGGTGCTCGTCCTTCCGGCAGCGGACGGGAAAACAGGCGTTCAAGGTGGGCAAGCAACTGTTCCTGTTTGGCCGCCTCGCCACTCATACGCTTTGACCAATCCTCAGAGAAATACCCCTTCAGCGTTTCTATATCGCGCTTGTCTTTCTCAAAGAACATCAGATAGGTTTTCAGGGTCGATACCAGAGCCGGGTCGGTACTATCCATCCGTGACAAGTCACGTTCAATGGCGGTCTTCAGTGCGGGCAGGAAAAGGGTATCCAGCTGCTGTTCATACAGTAGATCCGCGGCGTGATCTACGCGATCGTCATACAGGCCCAGGTTATTCAACCAAGGGTGCTCTTCTTTCTGATATACGCGGGAAGCTGAATGGAGATGCTCCAGCTGGTCCAGCGCTTCCGCTGGTGAAAGACGGCGACCGCGCGTTTCGGCCTGCAGCGTTTCAAAACTGCGAATATGGTTCCGTACCTCATTCATATACAGCTTGTTCTGAGCGACGCTGCCGGTCCATAAAAATAGTGCACCGATAAATACCGCGGCTGAACCGACATAAACTGCCCCCCGTAACCAGCGGGTAGCACGCTCGAACTTCCGGTTTACCCCGACAAGCTCCGCCTCCGGAAAAACAACATCTTTCAGCAGGCGATGCAGAAAGTAGCTCTTACCATTACCCTGATGTTTCTGCCCTACATCTCGCTCCAGACCAAAGTCAGCACTGACCGAGGCCATCATACGGTCAATCGGGCTACCTTCCTGAGTGCCACTGGTAAAGTAAATTCCGCGCACCAACGGTACGGTGTCGTAACGATTGGGGCTGAATGCCTGGCGCACAAAGTCCGAGAGCACGCTCTGCAGGCTTTCCATACGCGCGGGAAACCCTTGCAACAGTGCACGCTTTTCAATATTGCGCTCCTGATTCACACGCCACAAGACACGCTGATTGAGCCGGCCAATCAATGCGCGGAACTCACCGACAAACTCGTCCAGCGGCGCTCCGTCGCCTACGCGGGCTTCTTCCGGAAAACTGATGCCCCAGACCTGCTCACGCTCCGCCTGCGACAGGTTGTCAAAAAATTCACTGAAACCCGCCACAAGGTCGCACTTGGTAAAGGTCAGATAAATGGGAAAGCGAACTCCCAGCTGCTGCTGTAATTCGTTAACTCGGGCTCGAATGGTTTTCGCCTGATGCGTACGCTGTTCCGCAGTCTGCACCATCAGGTCCTGCAGACTGATTGCAACCAGCACACCGTTAATCGGGCGGCGACGACGATACTTCTGCAGCAGACTCAGAAATGCCTGCCAGGCGCTGTTGTCATATACCCGATGACTATCCTGTGTAGTGTAACGGCCAGCGGTGTCGATCAACACGGCATCATTGGTAAACCACCAATCGCAATTCCGGGTGCCCCCCACACCGCCAAGAGCCTCTTTGCCGTGACTCTGAGCCAGGGGGAACTCCAGGCCGGAATTCACCAACGCAGTGGTTTTACCGGACCCCGGCGGCCCGATAATGATGTACCAAGGCAATTGATACAGAGAGACCTGACCCTGAGCCGAACGGAATCGTGCTTTGCGCAGCACCTGCATGGCGTCACGAAAACGTTCGGAGAGTGCCTGCAGCTCCTCCTGACTGCGCTCCTGGTCCGGATCGCCAGGAGCCTCGTCCTGCGACGCTTCGATACCCTCGATCAGCGCCTGATTCTGACGCCGCTCAACCAGCCACTGGGCCAGATTCCACACGATCCAGAGCGCGAACATAAAGACGATAATGGCAATGCGCACACCTTTTGACAGGGTCGCGTTTTCACTACCGAACTTGATGTATTCCGCACCAAACCAGATCAATAGAGACAGCGCGATAAGGCCGATCAGGCCGAGCACCCATTTATTGGCAAAAAAATTGGCCAGACGTTTCATGGTAATTTCCAGCTTTCCTTATTTCTGCTCAATCAACGGCGATGCCGTGGTGTCCGAAGTCAGCGCCTGTATTTCTACAGCCACCGGCGTTGCACTCTGATACAGCCACCAGCGGTAACCACTGAAGGTGACCGCGAGCGCACCGAGCACCACACTGGCAATCACCCACAGCGGAACGTACTGGATCAGCCGCGTCTTGCGCTCAACGCATCCCTGCCAGCGGGGAGAAAGGTCACGCTCCATGGGGGGACGGTGACTCTCGATAGTGCGATACAGATTGTCGCGAATCTGATCGAGCTGTTCATAGCCACGGGGAGCAAGACGGTATTTACCCTGAAAACCAAGGCTCAGGCAGAGGTAAAACAATTCCAGCAGCTCGATATGCGATCCCGGTGTTTCCAGCGTGCGCTGCAAGATCAGAAAACATTTCTCGCCACCAAAAGTCTCTTTGTGAAACAGGCTGAGCAACGAGTGCTGGCTCCAGCCACTGGCGGTACCCCAGGGTGTTGTCAGTACCACTTCATCCACCACGGTACATAACAGGTAGCGGGCGGTGAGCACGGTCTCCTGCGGCAACGACAGCTGTTTTGCCTCTCGCTCAAACGACTGAATCTCCCGCGTCAGACGTTTGTGCAGATCCGGCACATTGTTGTGATTCATGGTGGTGCGCAATCTGATGATTGCACCGAGAAGTTTCGACGCTGCCGAAATCAGCGGATTGAGACTATTGCGGATACGCAGGTCCGCAGGCGCGTCTGCAGCGGAAAAGTCTTGCGCGCGCGGACGGGGGCTGGCGGGAGCAGCGGCACCTGGCGTGGGGACCATTACCGTACGATCAGCAGCACCGGGGGTTGAATAAGCGTCGTTACTCATGTCAGTTATTCCTGATTGCCCAGAGTTCCATGGTCATGCCTGGGAATTCCGCCCCCAGGTGTACCGCAAAACCGCCGGAGCGCTGCATTGTCTGCCAGAGCTCACCGGTACGTTCCAGTTCAAAGTAGGTAAAACCCGCATGGTACGGAATCTGGCGCGGTGCCACCGGGAGCGCACGCACGGTGAGCCCCGGCAGCTGTGCCGAGATCAACTCGCGAATGGCCTCCACGGGAGCCACTTTGGCCTGCCCCGGGAAACGACTGCGCAATAGGTCTCCGGGCATATCTGCCTTGGCTGCGAGAATAAAGCTTGCCGTCTTCACCAGTGACGGATCGGTGATTGGCGCTACATAAATACCAAACTTGCGCTGCACCAGGTCCATGGGGATGGCGGTTTGTTCCAATACAGTGGAAAGGGACTGACGCAATGCGGAAAAAAGACCGGTATAACTCTGCTGCAGATTGTCGTGCAGGTAGCGGGGAATTTCCGGCGGGCGTTTATTACCAGCGGTAAAGGTGGAAAGCTCGCCAGCCAGCTGTAGCAGCTCCAGAAATAACGTGTGTGGGTGTAGGCGCGGCTGCCCGGTAATCTGTTTCAACAACGGCTCAAAGCGGTTGATCACCTGCAGCAGCAGGTAGTCAGCGATCTCGGCAGACCCACTGCGCCCACTGTCGCTTAAGCGATGCCCCAGAGCGCTTCCCCGATGGTCCAGGAGGCCTTTTACTTCTTCGATATACGCTTTGATCACTGGGGATGCATCGGCATTCAAAAGCGGCGGGATATATTCCGCATCCAGCTCTACCGGTTTTTCCGGCTGTCGCTCGCGAATGCGCGCAATACCAATCGCCGCATAGCCACTCAGATCTTCACTGCCGAGCTTGAGACAGGTACGCAACTTGCCCACCTGAATACGCGCAGCCTCACCGGAAGTAGAGGCGCTGTTACGTGCATCGAAGTTACAGGCCTGATAGCGGGCTTGAGGAAAATCCTCCTGATCTCTCACAGACTCCTGGCTACCTGGCCGCTTCAATGGAATACACAGATAAACCACTTCGTCCCGCGTATTGACCGGAACATCCAGTACATCGGGTAGGTGCTCATTCTCTGGCGCCAGCATCGGCGTACCATCCGGGAAAATCGCGCTGACACGGGACAGTGACAACTTGCCCATCGCCATAGGCTCGCTATCAATCGCCAGTTCAATCAGACCCCAGGTATAAGGGCCCAGGGCACTGGTACGCGCTTCCAGCATCTGTTCCAGGTAGCGGTCCTGTTGCTGGAAGTGCTGGGGACGCAGAAACATCCCCTCGCTCCAGATCACCTTATTATTCGCCGACATACATTTTCCCTGTTGCGGCGCGAAGCGTGTGCCTCGCGATATGATCAATTAAAAAAATCAACGCTTGCCTGACTGCTGTAATTCCCGCAGCTTTTCGTACTCCGCGCTGGAGATGGTTACGGTCTTTCCTTTTTCGTCCCGGCTGGCAGCGGCGCGCTGGCGCATATTCAGTGCTTCCGTTGATGCGATGCTTGTTCCGGCAAGGGTAATCGCATAATCGTTTTTACGGTGATCGGTAATCGGCAATAGCATCAGAGCGTCCGCACGCTGGTATTGGACAAACTCGGCAAGCAGACCCACGTACTTGACCTCCGGCGTGAGAGGCAGCTCCTCAATACGCTGCTCACCGGGTGCGAACTCTTTGAGAATAACGGTATCAATCAGGTCCTTGCCGAGACGGGACTCCGCGCTCTCATACAGGTTCAGAAATTCCTCCCGAGAGAACTGGCGATCATCCGCGAGCATAAACACACGCACCACCACAGGTGACGCGCGACCATCGCTATCCGGATTGACGTCAGACTGTACATCCAGATTTAGAGCGACACTGGTATCGAAATTCAGGGTGCGACGAGTGGTTTGACAGGAAGACACTGCTACTGCAAGCAGAGCCACTAGCAAAAACTGTATGATTTTCTGGGCTTTCACGGCTTACTCCGTTTTTTTTCGCAAAAATTTTCCGGGAATATCGCTTCCCGACATATATCGACAACAGATACTTCAGTTGAAATAAAGTTATTTATTGAGGCTCCGCGCATTCTTCAGTTCGGAGAGCTGGCTTTCATAGGTCGAGGCAAACTCTTCGCCGAACAAGCGCCGGTAACAGTTCTCGGGGTCGCCGACCAGCTGACGATATGCGTCGACATAATTTTCCCAGTTGCGGGCGCTTTTACTCGAAAAAACACCACTCTGTTTGCCACCCCGGCGCTCGATATTTTCCGGGCTGAAATATTTCAGCATGGCTTCGTAACCCGCTCGCATTCCTGAAAGTACCGCCACCTGGTGATCGGACAGATCATCAAAACTATCGCGCACGGCTTCCACCGGAGTCATAAAGGCACCGGTGCCCGTAAACATGGCCCCCAGAGCATCTTTTGCGGTGGCACTGAATTTCAGCGGGTTATTTGCTTCAGTCTGAATCATGGTGCGCTGTACGCGCAGCTCATTTTTGATACTGGTGCGCGCACGCAATAGATCGATAAGCCGCGCCACAGACTCTTCGACAATCGCCGCCGCCTGCGCATCCAATTGCGCCAGCTGCTCCCCCTGTAATTGCAATCCCAGTTGCTGCGCCAAAGAGGAGGCCGTGGTTGCCTGTGTCGACTGGGCCTGCGGAGCAGCTGGAGCGATAGCGCCACCAGGCGTCGTCGCGGCAGGGGCAACCGCCGGCTGACTGAATTGCTGCGAGCCCTGGGCAAAGCCGTGTGTCGGCGGCACCGGCGTAGCGCCAGCCACCTCCAGCCCCGGGAAATCGGGCGGTGCATGTTGCGGGTTAGCTGCGGCAACAGATACCGGGGCAGTGTCCAGACCACCGAAACCGGGAGCGCCGCTCACCTGATCTCCGGCTACCTCCGAAAAGGATTCGGCGAAGGGGTTGTCCGCGGGCGGTTGCGCCGGCGGTACGGGGACCTGCGGCACGCTTTCCGGTGCCCGCTGCGGCACTGGCCGCGCAGGCTGCGGGGCTATCCGTTCCCGTGATGGCGGCGACTGAGGGGCTTGCACTGCCTCCTGCTGCGCAGGGAACTGCATGGCATGACTGTGTGCAGGAGCATGATCCTGTTCGCTGCCGTCTTTCCACCAGGCGTCGTCGTCACCCCATTGACTGGCTGGCGCCGGACTCGGCGAAGCCGCAAAGTCACTTAACGGGTCGAAGCCATTGTTACTGATACCACCGGTCAAACCATCCGCAGCGCTGCTATTGCCGCGGTTAAGTACTTGGAGCGGATCGGTCGGTGTGTTTTGCCCGAGAAGGCTATCAAATCCGTCGCCACCAAGCCCACTAGCCGGCGTATCCGTACCTGCGCCTGTCAGGTATCCCCATTCACCGCTCTGATTGCTCTGCGCGCTGGCACCGGGCTCCAGCCAACTGTCCAGCTCCTCGGCTTCCTTGTTGCTTTGCATTTTTGCCGCAGCGGCGGGGCTGAAAGTGGTGCGGTCTGCGTTATCCAGAAAATCCGCGTCACCGAGACCTTTCGGCAGACTGCTGTCCGGCTTGGGCTGCCGTACAGAGACTTTCAGCTGGTAGTCTCCCAGACTGATCACATCGCCATCCGCCAGGGGAGTCCGATTACCCTTGCCGAGAGGATCCGCAGATTGATTGTGGTAGGTTCCGTTTGTGCTCTGGTCAACCAGGAAATAGCGGTTGTCTGCAAACTGGATTTCACCGTGACGGGAGGAAACAACACGCTGCGGATCGGGCAGCACCCAATCATTACTGTCTGCACGACCGAAACTGCCACCCTCGCGGGTGAACAACTTGGTGTGCTTGAGCATGTTGGCCCCTTCGGGGTCGGCGACAACAGAAAGCAAAAGATCCATGACGTTCAGGCTCGCAGGTTGGTTAACCACGGCTGTTTGCACTGCCGCAATGCTTGAGAATGAGGAATGCCAGCGGAAAGGTGCGCGGCAAAACCAGCACAGAACAGACCAGGTATCATTGCCAAGCGCCTCGCAGAGCGGTACCCGCCAGTGACTGCAGTCGTGGCAATAGGATTTCATCACGCCCCTGTACAGATCGCAGCGCGCTCAAGCCGGCCGCAGTGAATCGTGCGGCCGCCCTATCGGTCATCCAGGCCTCCGCACAGGGAGTGAGCCATTCACCGTGTGGCAACTTACGCAGATGCACAGGCAACCCGGTGTACTGGTCGGCGGGCACTGCGGTGGGCGCACCTTGGGCCGAAAACGCAGAACAGATCGACAGCGCTAGCAGGTAAGCACTGTTACCCCACAGGTAATACCGGTGGCCAAGCTCCGGACTCAGCTCTTCGAACGCAAAGGTCTCCGTGCGGGAGGCGTCGGCACCAAACGGCATGCGCAGAAGAAAGCGCGGTGCGGCCAACGCGACGTGCTCACAGGCGGGGTAGGCACGCAGTGCCCGCCAACCATCGGAAAACGCCTCCGACAGCGGATAACACCAGTCATCAGGATCCATGGAACCTGCCATGCTCGGGCAGCCGGCCAGTCGACAATCGCCACCCAGCAGTAATGTGCTACCCGCTGCCTCAGCGATCGTCGCCAGATCAATCAACATGTGCAGGTCTCTCTCTTCGTCAGAGACGAAAAAATCTCCCACAACCAGGTCGTAGGGTTTACTTCCTGCAACGGTGTGCCGCTCTACAAGGCACTTGAATATCCCGGCCTCTTCAAGATCATCCTGGGCGCGGGCAAGGTCGGCAAGTATTTCTTCCTTGCTGATATCGAGTAGATGCAACTCCAGCCCCGGGTGATCTTCCAGCCGGCGCAGCAACATGTGCAGGCTTCGCCAACTGGCCTCCAGTTGGCGGAAATCACTGTGGTGCATGATTTTTCGCATGGCTTCTGAGGCCGCCTCAGTCACCGCATCAAGATACGCAGCCTGATTTTTATCGGGCTTTTTCTGCATATAGGGCGCGACGATATCCTTAATCAACAGGTCAACCTGCCCCGCCGCCGAATTACGCACATGCTCCTGATACACAGCCTGATAGTGCTCACCGGAGAGTATCCGGTCTAGCATGGATTGCCCGCCATCACAGGCCTCTAAACTCGTCGGGGCGGATGCACCAGCACCAGGAGACGGGACTTCCGTACCCCATTGCCGGATTTCATCCACGGCACTGGCATAACCTTTCGCACTCAACAGCTGCTTTTCGAGTTCAATGAACTGCTTGAACAGTGGTACACGCTGATACAGAAAATCCGGATGCAGATCGTCAAATTCCAGTAACTGTAATGGATCATCCATACCCGGAATTCTGATTCCCACCTGAAGTCGTTCGAACAGCTGCTCGAAATTATCCTTCCCCAGCCGAAATGCCTGGCGCTGCGCCAGAGTGTCGGGCTCGCTTACCGAGCGACTGCTGCGACCACTGAAATCGCCGACGATTGCCACCCTGTAAGTGGCACCATGGTGCCGATTGCGATTATTTCCGGACTCCTTCCCTGGGGAAAAAATGGCAGCGCCGGTTTGCATGCTCGCTCTACTCATACTCCTGTCTCCAGGGTGGTGGTGTGTTTATCCGTCGCGCTTTCATTCGAAGCATCACAAAGGGTTTTGACCGCTTGATTACCAGATGACGATTTGTCGTGCCCCTTGACCGCGGGCTTGGCTACCGATTTTTTCTCCGCAGATTTGCGTGGACGCCCGCGCTTAAGCGGCCGCACTCGCTGATTGGAAATCTGCTCAATCTTGTCTTTGAATACGTCGCCACCAAGGATCTGCCCGAGCTTGATGGTCTCCGCAATATACTCAAGCAGGCGCCTGTCGAAGCGGTAGCGAAAAAGCTCTCTATACGCATCCGCGCGCGCAGCAGCAGTATCCCCCAGGGCCATATACAAGCGGTGATCCTTGATGACCGTGCTGAGCGCGAGATTGGCGTGATGCTGAAAACTGGACCAGGCGTAGTCAGCCATCGAGTCAGCCAACCCCAGATAGATCGGCCGTGACTCCACGTAGCGATAGCAGGTCAGCAGGTAGGCATCAGAGTCGATCAGGCTGGATTTGTAGCGCCCGGCCCAGAGCGTTCCGGAGCGACGGTAACGGTGATTGATAAACTGTACATAACGACGCCCGAGAGATTGCATCATGGATGGAATACCTTCCGGCACTCTTGGCGTCGCAATGATCTGGATCATATTAGGCAGCAGCACATACGCATGTACATCGACCCGGTACTGATCCGCGGCATTGCGCAGACTATCCAGATAAAACTGGTAATCTTCATCGTCAAAAAAGCACGGCAGGTTATTGTGGCCCACCTGCACAATATGTTGCGGAATGTCGATTAGATTAAGTCTCGGAAGACGGGGCATCGTGCCAAAAAATCCTTTTTAACTTGCACAGGCGTACCAACTGCGCATCCACTAAGCGGAAGGGGTTGGCATTATGGCAAATGATTGAAAAAAAATTCAAACCTGATGCACAAGCAAGTTAACATTGCTGCGCTAAAACGGAAGAAAGTCATGGAGAGGGAACCGCTGCATGGGTTTCGGTTCCGCTACTTTCAGGAAATTGTCATGGAGCTGTGACTGACATGGAGCCAATCAGGCTGGCAGTCAATGGCCGCACCGATATCGGACAGGTGCGGGAAGAAAACGAAGACAGCATTCGCTGTCACAGTAGCCCCGACCACCCGTTTGCCTATGTGGTGGTGGCTGATGGTATGGGCGGATACAGCGGCGGGGCTACAGCCAGCCGTATCGCCGCAGATACCCTGCAGAACCAGTTCGAGGGCCTGTTGAATTCGACCTTCCTGTCATGCTCTCCCGCACAACAACAGTTGATGTTACGCGCCACGCTGGTTGAAGGTATTGGTGTGGCGAATCGGGAGATACTTCACACAAAACAATCGCGCCCGCAATTTTCTCAGATGGGTACCACGCTGGTGGTGGCCGCTATCTGGCGAGACTTTCTGATCGTTGCACACATTGGTGATTCGCGCGCTTACCTCTGGAACAACTATGGCCTGCAACGTCTGACCAAAGATCACAGTGTTGTACAGGAAATGATTGACTCCGGGCAGCTGACCGCAGAACAGGCACAATCGTCCCAAGTAAGAAATCATATAACCCGCGCACTGGGAATTTCCGAACCAGTAGAGGCAACAGTCAATAGCTGGACGCTGAAGGAAAGCGCGCTGTTGCTGCTCTGCAGCGACGGCCTTACCGAATATCTGGACGACCATACTATCGAGCGGGTGCTGGCCACATACCGCCCGGCACTGGAAAGCGTCTACCACTTCATCGACGATGCAAACCAGTGCGGAGGACGCGACAATATCAGTGCTGGAATAATCGAATTCTGCCATCGCACCGATGCCGTGGTGGAATTTTCCGGTGACCCGATCACCCTGCAACCCAAGGTTAAGGTGGAAGAGGATATTACTGTGCGAAAATCACAGCGTTAACGTTGCGAATCTTTCTAACTACACAAAATTCCTGCCAAACCTATCCCGAGTACGCGACATGACACCGGATCGTCTGGTCGAGTTTATCCCCTCGACCCTCGCCAAATTGCACCCGCACAAAATGCCCTGCTCATCGGCTGACGCCATAGCAATTTGCAAATGGTTTGAGTCCACCGTCCGCGAGAATAGCGATCTATCTTTCGCGCCGCAATTTGAGCCTGTTGGCAGCCGTTTTCCCGCAGATATCTGGCCGACGCTACCAACTATTAATGCGAACACCTACAGCATCGTAACCGCGCAACGCCCCCCACAGATTTTTACGCCGGCCTCGGTGCCAGTAAATTTTTGTAATTACCCGGGCTACAACCGCGCGGGCGATCTGTTACCCGAGCTGCCGCGATGCCAACAAGTGGCAGGGCATGTCATCGCCAGTAACGGAGAGCTGGCTTTCTCACGCACGGATTTTGAGCTGTCCGGCCCCTTTTTCTTTCGGTGGCAACGCTTTTATCGCCAATCACTTCTGAAGGATGAGGATGAGTACGCTGATTGCGGCCTTGGCCCTGGCTGGCGCCATAGTTTGAGCGAAAGCCTGCAGTTGCCCGATCCTCAGGGCGGCGTCGAAAAAAAAGTATTGCTACATACAGCGGAAGGCCGCGTAATCGTTTTTGACCTTCCCGCGATTGGTCACGGTTGCTTTAATCGTTGCGAGCGCCTTTTTCTCTTACGCCAGAGCCTGCACAGTTTCCGTCTGATCTCTTTCGACCAACCAGACAAAGTATTTCGTGCTGACGGAACCGGAGTCTCTGTCCCTCTCAGTGAAATGCGCGATACCAGTGGCAATACACTGAGTGTGGATTATCGGGATGGAAAACCGGTAAAAGTTGTGACGTCATGGGGTCGCACTCTTGAGCTTGATTATCAAGAGGGAAAATTGGTGCGAATTAACCATTCCCAGGGCGATGCATCGCACCTGTGTGAATACGGTTTTGATGCATCAGGCCGGCTCAACGATTGCCGCAACAGCCAGCAGCAGGAACGTTATGGCTTTTATGATGACGGGATGATGGCCAGTATTACCAGCCTGACACTGGGCCACATTTTGCTGAACTATGATTCGCTGCAGCGGGTCGACCACATTCGCGTACTCGAAGACCCGACGCCCGCGGGACAATCATGTCCGGAAGTCCAGGGACAGGCGTCTGCGCCCTCGATGTACTACCGGCTGCGATGGAAAACCGGTACTTACAACGGCAGGCTGAACTGCACCCTATCCACTCCGGACCAACACGACCTGCACTGGCAGTTTGATAAGCGAGGCGATCTGCTAGAGATCCGCCAGGGTACACGTACTTCTACCCGACGCTATGATCATTACCGTAACCTGTGTCGGCATGTGGACCAACAAGGCGTCGAAACATTATTTCGCCACGATACCTTTGGTCGGCTGCTGCGCCGGACCTGTGGTGACTTGACCCACCGATACATTTACGACGAGAACGGTCGCCTTATCGCGGCGGGGTCGATTTTTGAAAACCCAAATCAATCTTCCGGCAACAGCACGGATACACCCTGTAACGTCCAGCACTGGCATTATCGCTACCAGAACGGTAACAGTTACCCGAAAGAAGTTGTGGATCCAGCTGGACACTGCTGGCAATGCGAACATGACGATCGAGGCCAGCTTCGCCGGCTAACCGACCCCGAAGGCGGTGTACTTTGTCTCGACTGGGATGCCCACGGGCAACTCGTCCGCCTGAGCCGTGGTGACGATGTCTACAGCTGGGAGTACGATACAGCAGGTCGTATTACTGCCTGTAAAGGTTCTGAAATAGCGCCGAGAAGCTGGCAATACCATAGCGATGGAAAACTCAGCGAAGCCTCGGTTGCTCAGCACTCTTATTTACTCAGTCGCGACGAATACGGTCGCCTGTGTGGGATTCACGCAAATGACGAACCACTGCTGCAGTGGCAGTACGATGGCTATAGCCGGGTTCGCCACCTGCAGGACTGTGCGGGTAATCGCCAGAGCCTCAACTATACGCTGCGCGGTCATCTAACCTCGCTCCAGATCGAGTGCAGTACCCACAGTCCAATCTACTACTCCTGGCACTACAACGGTCACGGACAACTGACAGCTTTCGGTACAGGAAAAGATACACAAAGGGAGTGGCTGTACGATCAGTGTGGCCGTCTCTCTGAGTTTCACGACAGCGACAGCCACTGGTATCTACATTATAACGATCAGGGTCAGTTGGCCCAGATCCGCAATAACAGCGGTCAACTGTGCAGTTTTCATTTCGATACACTGGGCCAACTGGTTCAGGCTGCCAATGAGCATTGCACTCTACGCTACCGATACGATGCTCGGGGTCTGCTCGTTGCCGAGCACCAGGATCTCAACAGCGAAGCCGGCGACGGAAATCAAGGCTCTGTTGGTGACAACAGCCTTAGCGTGAATCACAGTCACGACAAACGTGGATGGCTCAAACGCTCCGCCTCCGATCAGCTGAATATTGCCTATACGTTTTCCGCCGCGGGCAGCCTCTATGGTATTGATGCCAATGGCTCTATGGTGCTGCGCATTGATGCACAACGTAGTGGGGACCTTCTCACGGGAAAAATTATTTCTCTGGGCAACCATCAACTGCAGCACAGCTACCAGAATGGCATACTTGTCAGTATTCACAGAAACGAGGCGCCGCTGTGGAAACGCACTAAATCCGCAACCGGCTTTACGGCAGCACTGATTGCAGCCCCTGCAGCGACAGAAGGTCAATGGGACAGCCGCGGTAACCTGATTTCTGAGCAGCGCGCGGCAGACAATGGCATTGCCCGCTACCAATACCAGTACGACGGCTGGGGACTCCTGCAATGTGTCGAATGTGGCGACTTCAAAACCTGGTTGCGCTACGACCCGTTTGGTCGCCGGCTGAGCAAATCGAGCATCCACCGTCGCTCGCGCCGGCAAAGGCGTGTTGCCAGTCACTGGTGTGCCACCGGCCTCTGGAACGAGAGCCACCAGGTAGGCCCCCTTGTCCGGGCCACGCACTACCTGCATGATCCCACCGAAGGAATCGCGGTTGCACGCCTGTCTCTGGATAGCGAAGCTTCACCCTCGTCTCAATGCGGTATCAGTCCAGACCAGGGGCAGAGAGAGTTTTTCCTGAGCGAGCAGCACGGCCACCTGATCGCGCTGCTCGGCGAGAATACCGCTGCAGCAACGGCTGATCCCGTACTGTGGACCTTCGATGGGCAATCGTCAGAATGGTGCCCAGGCAGCTATCAGGGGCATCGAGGGATCTTTGATGTGGAAACCCGTCTGATCTATCGCAACGGCCACTATTTCCATGTTACCGCCATGGAATTACCTGATGAGCCGCCACTGCCACCTCTGGACGTTGGCTATCAGCACCCACCCTATCTCAGGCGAACCAACAACGATATTGCCTGCTCCGACCGCGCCCATCCCGTCGCATCGGAGCGGACTACGGAGTAACGGTTCACAAACTGCGGCGACACTGTCGCCGCACTAAACCCGTCGGCGCCCATTTGCCTTCGCCTGCTCGCCTGATCCTATAGCATGAGCCATGCAAGACAACGCTGTCATCTCGGCGCGAATTTACCGCCTGCAGCTGTGACAGCCGCACCTTTGCACTTGAGACAACCAACAATAATTCAAGGAAATGGCAATGAATCACACCACCCGCAAGGGAGTCACTAGTCTGATACTGACACTCACTACCCTGACCGCAATCGACGCCCATAGTCACGGCACCATGGAGGTACCAGAGAGTCGTATCTACAACTGTTTTCTCAATAACCCCGAAAATCCCTCTGATCCGGCGTGCGCAGCGGCCAAAGCGGTGGGAGGCACCCAACCCTTTTACGACTGGAATGAAATCAATCAGGCCAACGCCGCAGGTAATCACCGCGCACTGGTACCAGATGGCGAGCTCTGTGCCGGTGGCCGCAGTAAATATGCGGGCATGAACCTGGCCCGCAGCGATTGGCAGGCCACACCGATTACTCCAAAGGCCGATGGCACTTTCGACTTTATTTTCTGGGGCACCGCACCCCACGCTACCGATGACTGGGTGTTTTACATCACCCGATCCGGTTACACCGGCTCCGAGCCTCTGAAATGGAGTGACATGTTTGAGTTCTGTCGGCTGGGCAATGTGCCGGTGGGGGCAGACAAACGCTATACCCTCAACTGCCCCCTGCCGCAGCTGACCGGTAAGCACGTGATTTACACGACCTGGCAACGGGCTGATAGCCCGGAGGCCTTCTACACCTGTACCGATGTGATTCTTGGGGATGGTGGCACACCGAGCCAATGGGCAGATGAGGGCGCGCTGCAAGCCTATTCGGATCTCGCAGCCGGCAGTCAGGTTACCCTGCGCCTGTTCAACAGTAGCGGCAATGATCTGGAAACGGTCGGCTACACCCTGGGCCAGGATGCCAGTGCCGCCGACTGGGCCTTTGACTTTGCCAATGCCATCAACAGTCAGTCCCAGTATGCCCGTATCGGCGTGCTTGATCCGGCAAACGACACTGTCACTCCGGTAGTGAGCGCCTCGGAAAACCGCGTCTACACCCAGGCGGATCTCAACCTGAGCCACGAGGTGGATATCCAGCCGGCAGGAGGCAACGGCGACCCGACTGCGGTGATAACCCTGTCGCCGGAGAGCCTCACTGGTGCCGGTGTGATCAATCTGTCCGCCAGTCAGTCGAGCGACCCGGATTCCGACCCGCTGACCTACGCCTGGACCCTTCTTGCTGGCGACGGAGCGACCTTTAGCAGTACGGACAGTGTGGATGTGGCCCTGAGCCTGAGCGAACCCACACAGGCTCAGACAGTCACTGTGCAGCTGACCGTAAACGATGGGCAGGCGAGCAGTAGTGCTGTCGTCAATATTCAGCACAACCCGCAATCCACCGGTGGCGACGACTACGATTACGTGTATCCCGATGGCATCGGCAATTATGTGCCCGGAGAAACAATAGTGCTCGGCAGCGACAACAACCGCTATCTGTGCCGCCCCTTCCCTGAGGGGCAATGGTGCAATATCAACAGTGCCTACCACTATGCGCCCGGTAGCGGCTCGAACTGGTCCGACGCCTGGACACAACTCTGAATACCCCGAACTTTCCATCCACAAAAAAGCCCGGCAATGCCGGGCTTTTTAATTTCTAACTCAGGTTGCGACAGAGTGGGGCGACTGACGCAGCGTAAACATAAACAACAGCGTCGCTATCCCTCCACAGGTAGCAATGGCTGCGACCAGGGTGAGCGGAGAACCATCGAACACTGCACTGACAATAGCGATTGCCGCAGCGCCCAGCATCATCTGCAGAGTGCCGCCAAGGGCCGCAGCCGTTCCCGCAATGGGACCGTGATCATCCAGCGACAGCACCATGGTGGTCGGTACCACCAGCCCCAGGAATGCGTTGGCAATTAACAGCAGAGCCACCAGCACCACAAAGTCATCCACGCCCGCCAGGTTCAGCATCAGATTAAACCCGGCAACCAGGGCAAAGCCGCTCACCGCCCACTTCACCACCGCGACGCCGCCAAACCGCTCACACAGATTCGCGGCAAACTGGCTGGCCACAAAAAAACCCAGCGCATTCAGCGCAAAGGCAAGACTGAACTGAGTCGGTGTCAGCCCGTAGTAGTCCGTATACAAAAACGCGGCGATAGAAAGGAAAGAGAAGAAGCTGGCCATACCCATGCCGCCAATCAGGGTCATCCCCATGAATGTTGGATCCCGGAACAGCACCCTGAACGCATCGAACATGGCACCGACTTTGAGCGGCACTCGACTCTCCTCGCTCAGAGTCTCCGGAAGTGCGAAACGGATCAACAGCAGACTGACCACCGTTGCCGCCGCCACCGCATAAAACACCGATGGCCAGCCGAACGGCGCCATCAGCAGACTGCCCGCCAGCGGTGCCAGCATCGGCGAAATGGAAATCACCAGCATCACAGTAGTCATCAGGCGGGTCGCCTCAGTACCGGTGTAACGATCGCGAATGATCGCCCGCGGAATCGACATTACCGATGCCGCGCCCACCCCCTGCACAAAACGCAGCGCGATCAGCCACTCGATGGTCGGTGCCAGGGCACAGCCGATGGAGGCGAACAGAAACAGCACCAGGCCGAAATACAGTGGCGGCTTGCGCCCGAACATATCCGCCGCCGGCCCGTAAAACAGCTGGCAGACACCGAAGGCGATAAAAAAGGAAATCAGCGTGTACTGGGACACGGCCGCCGGCACACCATAATCCTCAGCCATCGCTGGCATGGCAGGCAGGTACATATCAATGGCAAATGGTCCAACGCAACTGAGCAAGCCCAGGATCAGTGCCATCTTCAATAAATCGGGTTTCATAAATATCGATATCCGGAAAAATTGCCGGACGAATGAATGCCCGAACCTGCGCTGATTCTAACAGCCGTTTGTGTCAGTCCAAGCCCAAATAGTCACCGACAAGAACTGACTTCCACCAATCGCAGGGTCACAACTACAATAACCGACAAGTCATTTTTTACCGAACCCGATTCCATGCCACACAACGCACAAGAGCCCTTCGTCATCGCCGGTGTCACCGTCGCCCGGGGCGAAACCAAAAAAATCGAACTGCCCATCGTACGCCTGTACACCGACACCGAAATGGCCATCCCGGTTTACGTACATCGCGGCAAAAAACCCGGCCCCACCATGTTCGTCAGCGCCGCCATTCACGGCGACGAACTGAACGGCATCGAAATCATCAGCCGCCTGATCAATAGCAAAGCGCTCAAGTCCCTGCGCGGCACCCTGATCGCCGTACCCGTGGTCAACGTCTACGGCGTACTGCACCAGTCCCGCTACCTACCCGACCGCCGCGACCTCAACCGCTCCTTCCCCGGCTCCGCCCGCGGCTCCCTCGCCGCGCGCATGGCACACATCTTCCTCGAAGAAATCGTCGCCAAATGCGACTACGGTATCGACCTCCACACCGGCGCCATCCACCGCAGCAACCTTCCCCAAATCCGCGCCAACCTCGACGACCAACAAACCCGAGAAATGGCCGCCGCCTTCGGCGTCCCGGTCCTGCTGAATGCCACACTGCGAGACGGCTCCCTGCGCCAGGCCGCCGCCGACCTCGGCGTACGCATACTCTTATACGAAGCCGGCGAAGCCCTCCGCTTCGATGAACTCTGCATCCGCGCCGGCGTGCGCGGCGTACTCAACGTCATGCGCAAACTGGAAATGATTCCGGTCAAACGCGGCCGCCAGGGCATCGAACCCTTTGTGGCCCGACGCAGCGGCTGGTTGCGCGCCGGCGACAGCGGCATCGTCAACCACAAAAAACAGCTTGGGGATCACGTAAAAAAAGGAGAAATCCTCGCCACCATTGCCGATCTATACGGCAACGAACTGGACAAGGTACTGGCGGATGCCGATGGCATCATTATCGGAAAGCAGAATATTCCGTTGGTGCAGGAAGGTGAGGCGATGTACCACGTGGCTTATTTTCAGGAGCCGAATGAGGTACTGGAAAATCTGGAGTTATTGCAGGATACGCTGCTACCGGAAGAGAATTTCTAGGTGTTCCTTCGTTCCTAACGAAGTTCAAAACCTGATGAGAAGGAAAGATGGCGGGTGGGAATTTTCAGGAGCGTCGCAAACAGGATGTTTGCGCCGCAGCGCCCAGGGATGGGTTCACAGGGGGGCGCCTAGCTCGGTCCTGAAAATTCCCACCCGGTAGCTTTCCGCCACCGGGAGAGATCAAACAGGACCACTATTCTCAGTTTTTACGCAGGAGCTCCAAAACCTCTTTGCTCGGGAAGCCCTGCAACTCAACCCCAGCCTCTTCCTCAAACTTCAGAATCGCCTTGCGGGTACCACCACCGGCCTTGCCGTCGATCTCCCCATCGTAGAAGCCCTTCTCCTTCAGCTTGGTCTGCAGCTCCATTACCTCATCGGCCTCCAGCTTGGTAAACGGACGCTTCCAGTCTTTACTCAGCGGTGCCGCACCACCAATCTGATCCGCCAGAATACCCACCGCCGCCGCATAGCGATCCGAATTATTGTAGCGCTTGATCACAAAGAAATTCTTCAGCATCAGGAACGCCGGCCCCTTGCGGCCCGCCAGCACCTTCAGTTCCGCCATATCATCCGGGCGTGGAAAACTCTTGCCGCCAACACGCTTGACACCCAGCTTCTCCCACTCCGAAATCTTCAGCTTTCCACCAGGAAGCTTGCGTTCCGGAATCGTCACCTCATAACCCCAGGTCTGCCCGCTGACCCAACCATTTTTCTTCAATAGATTCGCCGCCGTCGCCAACGCATCCGGCACCGAATTCCAAATGTCGCGCTTACCGTCGCCATCCATATCCACCGCATAAGCCTGGTAACTGGTAGGAATAAACTGCGTATGCCCCATCGCACCCGCCCAGGAGCCGGTCAGGTGACTCTCATCGATATCACCACTCTGTAAAATTTTAAGCGCCGCCAACAGCTGACTGGTGCCGAACTTCTTACGCTTCGGGTCCGCATAGGCCAGCGTCGCCAGCGAACGCACCACACTGCGCATCACCGTCTTGTTGTCCAGAATCGCCCCAAAGCTCGATTCCATCGACCAGATCGCCAGCAGGATATTCGGGTTCACACCGGACTGCTGCTCGATCTTGTCCAGCCACGGCTTTAGCTCCTTCTTTTTCGCCTTACCGCGCTGCACCGCAAACTTGGTGATGCGGTTGTCGAAGTACTGCCACACCGGTGCCTTGAACTCCGGCTGGTAGCTGGCCTTGTCCAGCACCCACTGGTCCGGAGAGTCGATACCCTTGAAAGCGCGATCAAACGTCTCCGCGGTGATCCCTTCTTTCATCGCTTTCGCGCGGAACTCTTTTTTCCACTTTTCAAAGCCCGGATCGGCCGCAGCCCCCGCGAACATGGGAAGTGCACAGAAAAAAGCAAACAGAATGGAAACAAGACCGGCACGACGCACCGGGAAAAAGGCAACCTGGCCCATAACAGCTCCTTGGCAAATAACAGCTCGCACAAGGGTAGAACGGAAGACAGGCAACGGAAAGGGAGGATTGACGCCAGTCACTCAGGCTGTGACTGGCCCGACACTATATTCCACGTGCTGAGGGCTCAGCTAGGCACGCTAAAGCTCTGCTCTATACGCTGAAGGCTCTAATCAATTAGAGGAAACGGCTAGCTCGCCGGAGGGATCACGTAGAACAGCACCGCAAAGAAATGCAGCACGCCGCCCGCCAGCACAAACAGATGCCAGATGGCGTGGTGGAAGCGCAGGCTGCGCCACAGGTAAAACGCGATACCGCCGGTGTAACAGAGGCCGCCCAGCACCAGCAGCAACAGGCCACCGGGCGCCAGGTTATCCATCAGCGGCTTGATCGCCGCAATCACCACCCAGCCCATCAGCGCACTCAGGGTAATCGACAGAGCGCGAATTTTTTTCAGCGGCGTGAACTGAATAATCAGGCCGATCAACGCCAACCCCCAGATCACCCCGAACAGGGACCATCCCCAGGGCCCGCGCAGGGTAACCAGGGTAAAAGGTGTGTAAGTGCCCGCTATCAACAGAAAAATTGCCGAGTGGTCCAGCGTGCGCAGCACCTGCTTGGCGGTGGGGTGCGTGACACTGTGATACAGCGTGGAGGCGGAGAAGCACAGGATCAGAGTCGCCGCGTAGATACTACTGCTGACAATATGCCAGGCATCTCCGCGCAGTGCCGCAAAGGCACACAGTACCCCCAGCCCGGCAATAGCCAGTAACGCGCCCACCCCGTGGGTGATGCTGTTGGCGATTTCTTCGGCAAAGCTGTAGCGAGTGGCGACCTTGGCGGTCAGGCTATTGGACATGGCGCTTACCCGTAGTGCGGTTTTCCGTGGACCAGGTTTGCCTGCCAGTATGGCAGAGAAATGTGACTACAAATTTAATTGCGGTCTCATGATCGGAAAATGCACTGGATGAGGCAAGCGCTGTTTGAGACCGGCGGGTACCGCCGGTCTCATTAGGCTTCAATTATGCGATATCACACGCTGGCGTTGTGAATGCCCATTTCGCACAGGGCAGAGGACTCGCGCACAATAGTCTGCACGCGGTCCGGACCGGTGGAGATGATATCGATGGGCGCACCCACCAGCTCTTCGATACGCGCGATGTAGTCGCGGGCCGCCTTGGGTAGCTCCGCTTCGCGGGCGACGCCAAAGGTGGTTTCGCTCCAGCCGGGCATGGATTCGTACACCGGCTCCACGCCTTCCCAGCCTGTGGCATCAAACGGTACAGGCACATCTTCGCCGGCGCTGTTGCGGTAGCCCACACAGATCTTCACTTCTTCCAGGCCATCCAGCACGTCCAGCTTGGTCAGACACAGGCCGGAGATGCTGTTGATGCGGATCGCATGGCGCACGGCTACCGCATCGAACCAGCCGGTACGGCGTTGGCGGCCGGTGGTGGCACCGAATTCGTGGCCTTTTTCACCCAGGTGTCGGCCCACATCACAGCCCAGCTCGGTGGGGAAAGGACCGCCGCCCACACGGGTGGTGTAGGCCTTGGTGATACCCAGTACATAGTCCAGGTACAGGGGGCCGAAACCGGAGCCGGTGGCGGTACCGCCGGCGGTGGTGTTGGAAGAGGTCACATACGGATAAGTGCCGTGATCGATATCCAGCAGGGAACCCTGGGCACCCTCGAACAGGATGTGCTCGCCATTTTCGCGGGCGTTGTGCAGGATATCCGCCACATCCGCGATCATCGGCACCAGGTCCTTGCGCCAGGTTTCCGCCAGCTTGAGGGTTTCCTCATAGCTCACCGGGTCAGCCTTGTAGTACTCGGTCAGAGCGAAGTTGTGGTATTCCAGCAACTCTTTCAGTTGCGCGCAGAAGTTATCCCAATTGCACAGATCGCCGAGACGCAGACCGCGACGCGCGACCTTGTCTTCATAGGCCGGGCCGATGCCGCGACCGGTGGTGCCGATGGCCTTGGCGCCTCGGGCTTTCTCGCGGGCCTGATCCAGGGCCACGTGCACCGGCAGAATCAGCGGGCAGGCGGGCGACAGACGCAGGCGCTTGCGTACGGGAACGCCAGCGGCTTCCAGCTCACCCATTTCCTTCTCAAGGGCTTCCGGGGACAGCACCACGCCGTTACCGATCAGGCAGGTGACGTCCGGGCGCAGAACACCGGAAGGGATCAGGTGCAGTACGGTCTTCTCACCATTGATCACCAGGGTGTGGCCGGCGTTGTGACCGCCCTGAAAGCGGACTACCAGTGCGACTTTCTCGGTCAACAGATCGACAATCTTGCCCTTGCCTTCGTCGCCCCACTGGGTGCCCAGCACCACTACGTTCTTGCCCATGTGCGTAAATCTCGTGTCGTCAGTTCAACGTTAGACGGGCGGAAGGGATTTGCTGGCCGCGCCCGTCCTGCGGCCAACAAGTGCAATACACAAACTGCGATAAAAAGTCCGATTCAATCGGATAGCTTAGGGTTCAATCCCGCGCCTTCACCACCCACTGGTCGCCCTCGCGCACCAGTTCGCGGTCGCAGCGTGCCAGGGTCTCGGTATCGTCGCTGCCCTCCTCGGGCATCGCGCTGATGACTATCTCACCATCCCCACGCAGGCTGGCAATCAGTTGCCAAAGCTGCTCACTGTCACTGGCCGGAGCCAGGATAGCGCCGGCTTCGTCACTGGCGCTCTGTCCCAGGGTATTGATCGCTACCAAGTCGGTACTGAAGCCGGTGGCCGCCCGGTCGCGACCAAACACGGCGCCGATGCCGTTGTAGCGGCCACCATTGGCCAGTGCCTGACCATGGCCGGGAGAGTAAGCGGCGAAAACCAGCCCGGTTTCGTAGTCGTAACCGCGCATTTCGCCGAGATCAAAAAACAACTCAACCTGCGGATAACGGCGTGCGATCGCATCCGCCACCCGCTGTAATTCATCCAGCGCATTGAGCAGTGCTTTGGGGCCGCCCGCAAACAGTTCGCTGGCGCGGGACAGGCATTCACTGCCCCCGGCAAGGCGAGGCAGACTACGCAGCCATTTCGCCGCTTGGGCGTTTTCAATGTTCGCTTCCACCCAGCGCTCGATATCTGCCACCGCCTTGCTCTGTAACAGCGTGGTCAGTGCACTCTGCTGATCCGCGTTCAGCTGCGCGGCGTCCGCCAGGCTGCGGAAAATTGCCACATGGCCGAGATCCAGGTGGATCTCGCGAATTCCCGCGGTGCGCAGGGTCTCCACCATCAGGCTGATGACCTCGATGTCCCCCTGCAGACTCTCGACGCCGTACAGCTCAGCGCCAATCTGAATCGGTGCCCGCGGGCCCATGGGCGCACGCGGTCGGGTGTAGAGCACCTGGCCGGCGTAACACAGGCGGTTGGCACCGCTTCTGGGGAAACTGTGGGAATCGATACGCGCGGCCTGGGGGGTGATATCCGCGCGGATGCCCAGGCTGCGCCCGGACAACTGGTCGGTCACCCGGAAAGTGCTCAGGTCCACATCGCGGCCCATACCAATCAGCAGAGAATCGGTGAATTCCACCATCGGTGGGATGATCATCTCGTAGCCCCAGCGGTGGTACAGGTCCAGCAGATCTCTGCGCAGGGTTTCCACCCGCTTGGCGTCCGCGGGCAAAATCTCGGCGATGCCATCCGGTAGCATCCAGCGTTCGGCTTGGGTCATGATGTGGGCATTCGACAGTTAACAGTGCGGCCGCAGTGGCCGGAAGAATTCTCAGTCCTGGAGATCATGCAAAGAGCATCAGCAGGGCTGTGCCGGCGAGCATGGATACCAGCCCCGCCGTGCGCAGGCTGCGATTATCCACAGATGCCAGCTGCTGCACCAGTGCGCGCCAGCGCTTGGGGTAGAGAAAAGGCAATATGCCTTCGATGATCAGCACCAGGCCAATGGCCCGGACCAGCTCGTCCCACACGGTAGCGGCTCCAGCAGCGTTCCTACAATTCCAGCAAACAGGCCGGCACAAAAAAACCGGGCGCCGGCCCGGTTTCGAGGATTTTACCACTAATTTGTGGAAGTGTGGCCACCACCGTGGCCACTAAATAGCCGTTACTTACCTGAAGAATCCTTCAGGTAACGGAAGAACTCGCTGTCCGGCTCCACCAGCAGAATGTCGCTCTTGTCCTTGAAGGACTCCTTGTAGGCGGTAAGGCTGCGGGAGAAGCGATAGAACTCCGGATCCTTGCTGAAGGCCTGGGCGTAAATCTTGGCCGCTTCCGCATCCCCTTCACCACGCAACTCTTCCGCCTTGCGGTAGGCTTCCGACTCAATCACCACCTTCTGTCGGTCGGCATTGGCGCGGATGCGCTCGCTAGCTTCCTGACCTTTCGCACGGTGATCCCGGGCTTCCAGCTCACGGCCGGCGCGCATACGCTGGAATACCGACTCGGACACTTCCGGTGGCAGGTCGATGCGCTTGACGCGCACATCAACGATTTCCACACCCAGATCTTTCTGCGCGGTCTGGTTCAGGTTTCGCGTGATATCGCCCATCAACTCATCGCGCTCACCACTGACCACCTCGTGCAGATCCCGCACACCAAACTGGTTACGCAGGCGGTTATTGATCTGCTCTGCCAGCAGTCGCACCGCGTTGCGCTCATCGCCGCGCGTTGCGACGTAAAAGCGACCCACATCAACAATACGGAACTTCGCGTAGGAGTCCACCATCATGAACTTGTTTTCGCTGTTCAGCATCCGCACCGGTTGCGAGTCCACAGTCTGGATACGGGCATCGAACTTGCGCAGCTCGTTCACCAGTGGAATCTTGAAATACAGGCCCGGCTTATAGTCCGTGCGCACCACTTCACCGAAGCGCAGTAATACGGCCTTCTCGGTTTCTTTTACCACAAACGCACTACTGGAAACCGCGAGCACGGCCAGCAGCACCAGGGCGATAACAAAAAGAGACTTGTTGCTATTCATGGTTTCTCTCCTTATCGCACTTCACGGCTGCGGCGGCTGTTGGCCACTTCAGTGCGCAACTGGTTGATTACCCGCTGGGAGATCTCGTCGATCACCTGGGGAGAGATCTGCGGACGCTGGCTGGCACTGGTGGCGCTACCTTCGGCCAGCTTGTCCAGTGGCAGGTACATCATATTGTTGCCACCCTCGACATCCACCATCACTTTGGAGGTGTTCTGCATCACTTCCTGCACCGCGTCCAGATACATACGCTCGCGAGTCACCTCCGGCGCACGCTCGAATTCAGCCAACAGCGCGGTAAAACGGGAAGCCTCACCACGGGCGCTTTCCACCACACGGGACTTGTAGGCTTCCGCTTCTTCCAGCATCCGCTGGGCCTGACCGCGAGCTACCGGGATCACCTGATTGGCATAGGCCTGGGCTTCATTCTGCAGGCGCACCTCGTCTTCGCGGGCACGCACCACATCATCAAACGCGTCCTGCACTTCCCGCGGTGCCTTGGCATCGGTGAGGTTGACCACATCGACGCGAATACCGGTTTTATACAGATCCAGGTAATCCTGCAGGCGCGCCTGGGTGTCGGCGGCCACCTGAGTACGATTCTGGGAGATAACCCCGTTCAGAGTCTGCGAACCCACCACGTGGCGCAGGGCGCTGTCGGTGGCTTCCTGCAGGCTTTTCAGCGGGTCCGCTCCACGCAGCACGAAGGATTCGGCGTCGTCGATATGCCACTGCACCTGCAGCACCACATCGACAATACTCGCGTCTTCGGTGAGCATCTGACCATTGGTGCGCTCGGTACGCACCTCGGTCATGTTGACCTTGGTGACATTATCAATCAGCGGCGGGTTCCAGTGCAGACCGGCGGTTTCGGTGCTGTGGTATTTACCCAGGCGCAAGACCACCGCAGATTCATTCGCATCCACCTGGTAGAAACCCCACAGGCCGTAGACCACGGCCAGTACAATCAGTACCAGTGACCACGGGAAGCTGGCACTGCCACCGGGACGACCGTCGTCCCCGGAAGGTTTGCCGCCGAACAGGCCGTTCAGCTTCTGCTGCATCTTACGCAGCACTTCATCCAGATCCGGCGGGCCATCGTTGTTGCGATTGCCGCCACCCCAAGGGTCCTTGTTATTACCACCCGGTTCGTTCCAGGCCATTTATCAACTCCAACTCTGCAATTTATTAATCATTAGCTGACGCAAATTCTAGCATTGATTGCCTAGGTCGCGCCGAGCAGCGGGATCCGTTCAGTCCACTTCCCAATCTTCTGGCTTTGGCTCATCTTCCGGTTTTTCCGGTAGCCACTGGGGTGGATTGGACACCTCGCGGAAAGGTGCCATCAGGCGCTGCAACTCCGCGCGCGGCAGCAGTACCTGTAATTCTACGTCGCCATTATCGCGGTAGTTTTCTTCCTGAACCGCGTTCCCTTCAAACAACTGCGCGCGCAGGCGCGCGTGCTGCGGTGGAATAACGATGGCGCCACTCACCATCTGTTCACCGAGCCGCTCGGCAATGGCCTCGACCAGTAAATCACAACCAGCACCGGTGACTGCCGACAGCCAAACCGCACGGGGCACCCCCTGATCGTCGCGATCGATACGCGGTTCGGCATCCGCCAGTAGATCCAGTTTGTTGTACACCAGCAGATGGGGCAAATCCGCCGCGCCAATTTCCTCGAGTACCGTCTGAACCTCTTCAATCAAATGCAGGCGGTTCTCTGCCGCAGCATCCACTACGTGCAACAACAGGGTGGCATTGGCCGCCTCTTCCAGGGTGGCGCGGAAGGCTTCTACCAGCCGGTGTGGCAGGTGTGATACGAAACCTACGGTGTCGGCGAGGATCATCGCGCCGACATTTGGCAGGTCCACCCGGCGCATGGTCGGGTCCAGGGTCGCGAACAGCTGATCCTGCACATACACATCCGCATCGGTGATGCGATTGAACAGGGTGGATTTGCCGGCGTTGGTGTAACCCACCAGTGAGACCGTAGCCACTTCTGCACGGGAGCGGGCGCGGCGCCCCTGGTCGCGCTGACGACGCACCTTGTCCAGGCGCTTCTCAATGGAGTCGATACGCGCACGCAACAGCCGGCGGTCGGTTTCCAGCTGGGTCTCACCGGGACCGCGCAAACCGATACCGCCCTTCTGGCGCTCAAGGTGGGTCCAGCCCCGCACCAGGCGAGTGGACATATGACGCAGCTGCGCCAGCTCGACCTGCAGCTTACCTTCATGGGTGCGCGCGCGCTGGGCGAAGATATCCAGAATCAGCCCGGTGCGGTCGAGCACCCGGCATTTGAGCTCGCGCTCGATGTTCCGCTCCTGACTGGGAGAGAGTGTGTGATCGAAAATCACCAGCGCAGCGTCGTGCTTGGTGACCGTCTCACGGATCTCTTCAAGCTTGCCGCGGCCGACAAATGTCTTGGGGTCGGGAGTGGCCCGCTGGCCAAAGATGAATGCCACCGGGTCGGCACCGGCAGACAGTGCCAGCTCTTCAAACTCCCGTGGGTCGTCGGGGCTGTCGATAGCAGAAAGCTCCAGATGCACCAGCACAGCCAGCTCTCCGGATTCCGGGCGATCAAAAAACAAGGATTATTCTCTTGGAATCAATAGTTGGGGCCGCACATGGTGATGGATGCACCGGCGCCGAACAACAGACGCCCCGGACGAGCCGGGGCGCTGAATACAACTTTACGCAATTTTGCGGGATGGCAGGCACTGTAGCCGACACCGCTGACCGCGGCGCTCTTCAGAACATTGCATCTCAACAACTGACGGATTAACCGCCGAAGCTGTCTCGCTCACCGCCCTCCGGGGCACCACCTTCACCACCCTGGCCTGCCGGATTCATCAGCGGCACACGCACGGCACGGGAGGGAACAACGGTGGAAATTGCATGTTTGTAAACCATCTGGCTTACGGTGTTTTTCAACAGTACTACGAACTGGTCAAAAGATTCGATCTGGCCCTGCAGCTTGATGCCGTTGACCAGATAGATAGAAACCGGGATACGCTCTTTACGCAAAACGTTCAGGTAAGGGTCTTGTAAGCTGTGCCCTTTTGACATCTTTGTTCTCCTTGCCAAAAGATAAGTCGCCAGATGACGCACGATCGCGTCCGCGAATCCCGCGGACTGAAGAAACGGCCATGGTAATGAGGCGTATAAAAAAGAGCCAAAAATTAACAAGGCTCTGTGAATAACTGACTGATTTGGGACGGATACACCGGCCCACTCACGTTATGGCTGCTCAACCAAGAAATTTCAAGGCCTCTGGCAACATTTCATCGATTTTGCGGACTTTCCCGCCAGGCTCCTGGGCGCCGATCCGGTTCAAGTCGGGCCAGCGCCGCAACCAGGTCAACTGACGCTTGGCCAGCTGCCGGGTGGCTGCGACACCCGCCGCCACCATCTTATCGTAATCGGTATCGCCATCCAGGTACTCCCATACCTGGCGGTAGCCCACCGCGCGAATCGCCGGCAGGTCCTTGTGCAGATCACCGCGAGCACGCAGTGCTTTCACCTCGTCGATAAAGCCATTCTCCAGCATGCGCTCGAAGCGCTCGGCAATGCGCCGGTGCAGGATACTGCGATCCTCCGGCACGATCGCCAGCTGTTGCACATCGAAGTGCGCCACCGGCGAGGTCTGCTCCTGCTCCACGCGCAGTTGGGTCATGGTCTTGCCGGTCAGGTGATACACCTCCAGTGCGCGCTCGATTCGCACCGAGTGATTCGGGTGCAACTCGGCGGCAAGCTCTGGATCGACCTGCTGCAATTCCGCATGCAGCGCCGGCCAGCCCTCGCGCGCAGCGCGCGCTTCTATCTCCGCACGAAACTGCGGATCGGCCTCCGGCATTTCCGCCATGCCCTGCAATAGAGCCTTGAAATAGAGCATGGTTCCGCCAACCAGCAGCGGAATTTTTCCGCGTCCACTGATTTCCTCCATCGCCGCCAGCGCGTCGCCGCGAAAGCGACCCGCAGAATAGCTCTCGGCGGGATCGCAAATATCGATCAGCCGGTGAGGGTAACGGGTCAATTCTTCCGGCGTGGGCTTGGCGGAGCCGATGTCCAGCCCCTGGTACACCAGCGCGGAATCCACACTGATCAACTCCACCGGCAATTGATCACTGATCGCCATGGCCAGATCGGTCTTGCCGGAAGCGGTCGGGCCCATCAGGAAAATGGCACGGGGGCGGCGTTCAGCCGAAGCGTTCAACTTACTGACCTCGCATAAACCACTTGTCCATATCCCCTAATTTGATTTGAGTCCATGTGGGACGGCCGTGGTTGCACTGGCCGCTGCGCTCGGTGCGCTCCATATCCCGCAGCAGGCCGTTCATTTCCGGAATGGTCAGTTTGCGGTTGGCGCGCACGGAGCCGTGACAGGCCATGGTAGAGAGAATCTCGTTGATCTGGTTGCCGATGCGGTCACTGCTGCCTTCCGCCAACAGGTCGCTGAGCACATCCCGCACCAGCTGTTCCACCGGGGCACCGTGCAGCATGGTAGGCACCTGGCGCACCATCAGGGTTTCCGGGCCCGCGCGCTGCAGTACAAAACCGAGGGAAGTGAACACTTCCTCGCGCTCTTCAAAGCAGTCCGCCTCGCGCTCGCTCACCGCCAGACTTACCGGCACCAGCAGCGGCTGTGCCTGAATGCCGCCAGCGGCGTGTGCGGTTTTCATTTTTTCGTAGACGATACGCTCGTGGGCCGCGTGCATATCCACCACCACCATGCCGTGCTCGTTTTGGGACAGAATATAGATGCCGTGGAGCTGGGCGATGGCGAAACCCAGCGGTGGCGCTTCGCTTTCGGACTCTGCGGGCAGCTGTTGCGACCAGGCACCTGCGGCCGGGGCAGTTGCCGGCGCTTCCTGCACACCCCCTTCGAACGGCTTGTGCAGTTCACCGTAACCCTGCATCTGTTGCTGGATACGCTGCGGTGACGATTGCGAACCGTACCCCTGACCAGAAAACCCGCCAGCTTGCTGAGCTGGCTGGGGCGGCGCCGAGGATAATGGCATCCGCTCCTGCCCAGAGAACTCTCCCGCGGCCACGCCGGAAACCTGTGGCGAAGCAACCTGCTCCTCGCCCTCTTCGCGGGCGCCCGGGCGCACATCCGCCAGCGCCCGGTGCAGGGAGCCGAACAGAAAGTCGTGCACCAGACGGCTGTCGCGGAAGCGCACCTCGTGCTTGGTGGGGTGGACATTCACATCCACCGAGGCCGGATCCAGTTCGAGATAGAGTACAAACGCCGGATGGCGACCGTGGTACAGCACATCGGCAAACGCCCGGCGCACCGCATGGCTCACCACCCGGTCGCGAATCGCGCGGCCGTTCACATAGAAAAACTGCAGATCAGCCTGGGAGCGGGAAAACGCCGGCTCCGCCACCCACCCCCACAGGCGCAGGCCGCTGCGCTCCATTTCGATATGCAGCGCATTCTGCATAAACGCCGGACCACACAACTGCGCAACGCGACGCTCCATTTCTGCACGGCTGGCCCCGCCGCGCAGGTTGTGCACGCCCTTGCCGTTGTGGCGCAGGCTGATGGAAACATCGAAACGGGAGAGTGCGAGGCGCTTGATGGTTTCGTCGACGCGATTGAATTCGGTTTTTTCCGTGCGCAAAAATTTTCGCCGCGCGGGGGTGTTAAAAAACAGGTCCCGCACTTCTACCGTGGTTCCGCGGGGATGCGCGGCCGGCGCCAGCTGGGTTTCCATCTCGCGGCCTTCTGCAGACACTACCCAGCCCTTGCCGCTTTCCTCGCGGCTGCTGGTCAATGTGAGGCGGGCGACGGATGAAATACTGGCGAGGGCCTCGCCGCGGAAGCCCAGGGTCGCTACCGCTTCCAGGTCTTCGAGGGCGTGGATTTTCGAGGTGGCGTGGCGGGCCAGGGCCAGGTGCAGATCGTCTTTCTCAATCCCCTTGCCGTTGTCCCGCACCATAATGCGCTTGGTGCCCCCCGCATCCAGATCCACTTCCAGCCGTGTTGCACCGGCGTCGAGGCTGTTTTCCAACAGCTCTTTAATCACCGACGCGGGCCGCTCCACCACCTCACCGGCGGCGATCTGGTTAGCAAGTCTTGGGGAAAGTAATTGGATATTTTCTGGCATTGGATCTTGGTGTTTCGGCTAACCCCTTTGCCACATTCTTCGGGGTTCTATTGGAGTTTGTGGCGCCGGAGCACCGGGGTGTTGTTTTTGGAACCGAGCTAGGCGCCCCCCTGTGAACCCATCCCTGGGCGCTGCGTCGCAAACATCCTGTTTGCGACGCTTCCAAAAACAACACCCCGGCACTCCCGCTAAATTCGAATCTCACTACTTCGTTAGCGGAAGGATGAAGCTACCTGCGGGGCATATGCGAAGCCAAAATGCTGGGGATGGGTTTTCAAAAGCGTCGGCGACAGGGACGTCGCCGACGCAGCGTACATGGACGTATTCACAGCGGTTTTGAAAACCCATACCCAGTGTTTTGGCGCCTCCGGAGGACCTTTAAAGCAAAGCTACTGCAGGCCGGGACCACGGTGCTCAACCCGAAGGGATAGTCAAAGTCTGCCCCACCCGAATCATCGAAGTCTGCATGCCATTGGCCTTCTTCAGATCTGCAACGGAAATGTTGTAACGAGCAGCAATGCCAGACAGGGTATCACCTCGGGCAATGGTGTGCTTGCGATCGATACGGCTGGCATTCGCCGCCAGCCAACTGCCTGCCGGTGGGCGGGAGGTGAAGTGGGCTACGATACCTTCGCTGAGCTTCTCCGCCATGCGTCGCTGGAACATCGGGTCACGCAGGCGACGGGCTTCCTGGGGGTTGGTGATAAAGCCGGTCTCCACCAAAATCGACGGTACATCCGGGTTGCGCAGTACCGAGAAGTTCGCCTGCTCCACCTTCTTCTTGTGCAGATGCGTAAAACTGCCCAACGAACTCAATACACTGGTGCCGATATCCAGGCTCGCGTTCATCGTCGCCGTCATCGCCAGATCCAGTAACACCCCCGCCAGGGTATCGTCCTTGTCACTAAGACTCAGGTCACCCGCACCACCAATCAGATCCGACTCATTTTCCCGCTGGGCCAGGAAACGCGCGGTTTCACTGGTGGCGCCGCGGGAAGAGACCGCATAGACACCGGCACCGCGGGCGTCTTTGCGCGTGAACGCATCCGCGTGGATGGAAACAAACAGGTCGGCGCGCAACTGGCGGCCCTTTTTCACGCGGTCGCGCAGGGGAATGTAGTAGTCACCGGTACGTACCAGCTTGGCGGAAAAGCCCGGATTACTGTCGATGGATTTCTGCAGATATTTGGAGATCGCCAGCACCACATCTTTTTCCCGCAATCCACCTGGACCGAGGGCGCCGGGGTCTTCGCCGCCGTGACCGGCATCGATGGCGATGACGATGTCTTTCTGGCCGCTGACCTGTACCTGCTCGATGGTTTTCTCTTCCACCTTGTCGCGATCGTGCAGGTCGATTACCAGGCGGTCAGGCAGGGCCTCGTGGCGGCGCAGGGCAAAGCTGCGGGGGTTGACCGGCTGTTTGAGATCCAGCACCACGCGCAGGTCGCGTTTGTTTTTGGTGGCGTGGCGCACGCCGGCAATAGGAGTATCGGTCAGCGGTAAGTTATCCACAGCAGCAGAAAGCGTGGCGCCACTCACGTCAATAACCACCCGGTCCGGGTTCTGTAAAGTGAACAGCTTGTGTTCCGCCGGTCCGTCCAGGTCGAACACCAAGCGGGTGTGATCCGGGGCGCGCCACAGGCGTACCCCCTCGACTTCCGCGCCGACTGCCGGTATTACAACCAGCATCGCCAGCAGCGAGAATAAAAATAGATACTGCTTGTGTCCCACCGGCAACCCTGCTCCGATCATTTTTATTGCCCTGTAAATCGTCTGCACGCTTTCGGTTTTATTCTGACCTGGTTTCAGTCCTGGTGCAGCGATCAGCTCTCTGCAAACACCGCCTTGCTCAGCACCGAGACACCGGCCTCACTGACTGCAATCAATTTTAGCGCGCGACCCGTGTCCTGCAGCCGAATCTCAATCTGCAGATCCGGCGCCGGCAACACGCCCGCACCTCGCTCCGACCACTCCACCAGGCTCAGGCTACCGGGGCCGAAATAATCCCGCACCCCCATGTATTCCAGTTCTTCCGCATCGCCCAGACGGTACAGGTCGAAGTGATACACCCGCTCTGTGGAAAACTCGTAGGGTTCCACCAGCGTATAGGTGGGGCTCTTTACCGCGCCGCGATGCCCAAATGCACGCAATACACCGCGGCTGAGGGTGGTTTTTCCAGCGCCCAGCTGGCCACCGAGAAAAAATACCAGGCCATCGGCCATACCGGTATCCAGGCACGCCTGCCCCAGCGCCTCACCGGCGGCGACGGTAGCCGCCTCGTCGGCCAGGTACAGTGTTGTTTCCACAGGCTGGTTGTTCACTGCCGCCCCCTCAATCGACGAGGGCGCGAATATGCGGCAACAGGTCTGTGGCCAGCAATCCGCGCAGGCCATCCGCTGCAGCGCGGTTGCCAGCTTCGCCGTGCAACCAGACACCAAGACGCGCCGCTGCCGGCAAATCCATACCCTGGCCAATCAGTGAGGCGATCACCCCGGTGAGCAAATCACCCATACCACCGGATGCCATGCCCGGGTTACCGGTGTTGATCACATCCACCCCATCGGCGTGGGCAATCACGGTGCCTGCGCCTTTTAATATCACCACACCGCTGAATTTTTCCTGAATCGCACCCGCTGCCGCCACCGGGTCAGCACTGACCTCGGCATTGGAAATACCCAACAATCGCGCGGCCTCGCCAATATGCGGGGTCAACACCCAGTCATCGCGTTTAACACCGGCGAGCACGCGGCCACCGGCGAGGATATTCAGTGCATCGGCGTCCACTACCAGCGCAGCTTTGGCGCGACCGGCGCGGGCCAGCAGCTGCTCGCTCCACGGGGATTGACCGAGGCCCGGGCCCACGGCGATCACATCCGGGGTTTCCAGCAGTGGCTCCAGCTCCTGTCCGGACACTACCGGGTGTGCCATCACCTCCGGGCGGCGGGTCAGCGACGCCATTACATGTTCCGGACGCGTGGCCAGAGAGATGAGGCCACTGCCAGCGCGAGCGGCCGCCTCCGCCGCCATCATCGCCGCGCCACCAAAACCGTGGTCGCCACCGACGATCATTACATGGCCGAACTGATTCTTGTAACTGTCCACCGCACGCGCGGGCAGCCGCTTCAGGCTCTCGCCCGTGTGGCGAGTGAGCAGGGACGGCACCTGTGAATAAATCTCTGCGGCCGCACCCAGGCCTTCAAAAACCACCTCTCCGGTCAGCGCCGGGCCGCGCCCCAGGAACAGGCCCGCCTTGCGGCCGATAAAGGTAACGGTGGCGTCCGCATGCACCGCACAATCGTCACTTTCGACAAATCCGCTGTCCGCATTCAGGCCGGAAGGCAGATCCACCGCCAGCACCGGCGCACCGGAGCCATTGATATGTGCAACCGCCGCGTCCATGGGTGCGCGCAGCGCGCCGCTGAAACCGGTGCCCAGCAGGGCATCCACCAACACGGTGTTTTTCTCCGCTGCGGGCATTTCATTCAGGCTGTTCACCAATTTCGCGCCCTCGCGCTCGGCAAATCCGTAGGCTTCCAGGGCCTCGCCCTTGAGCTTGTCCGCGGGCACCCCCACAAACACCGTGACCGGAATCTGACGCTGGGCGGCCAGCCCGGCAATCACATAGCCATCGCCACCGTTATTGCCACCGCCACAGAACACCTGAATCGCGCTCACCTCCGGCCAGCGGCTGCGCAGGCAATCGAAGGCCGCGCGACCGGCGCGTTTCATCAGCGCAATAGCGGGGATCTGCTGCTGGCTGATCACCAACTGATCCAGCTGGCGCACGGCCGCGGCGCTGTAGAGTTTCTGCGCTAACTTCTGCGAGGGTTTCTGCGCGCGCGCACCTTCCGCGGTGATAGAGTTTTGGCTATCCATAAATCCGTACTGCTTCCGACTGTGGTCAAATTTTAAACTGTGGCAAAATACCGGCAATTATACCGCCTCAACCCCGGAACCGCCGCACGCGGCCCCGCCAATTTCACATTACCCCGGCACAAGCACCACTCCATGACCAATCCCGACCACTCACAGTCTTCCCAAGAAGCCATGGCCGATCTCGTCGGGCAGATCCGCCAGTGGGGGCGGGAACTGGGTTTTCAGCAGGTGGGCATCACCGACTGTGAATTGACCCGGCACGGCGAGCGCCTGCAGGCCTGGCTGGATGCGGGTTATCAGGGAGATATGGAGTGGATGGGCACCCACGGGGAAAAGCGCTGGCGACCGGAGCTGCTGGAAGAAGGCACTATTCGGGTGATCAGCGCACGCCTGGACTATTTACCACCGGATACCCAGCCGGTGCAGGTACTGAAAGACTCGAACAAGGCGTACGTCTCCCGCTACGCCAACGGCCGCGATTACCACAAATTGATTCGCAAGCGCCTCGCGCAACTGGCGCAACAGATTGACCGCTATTGCGAGGAGCGCGGTATCGCATCGAAGGGTCGCGCCTTTACCGACAGCGCGCCGGTGATGGAGCGCGCACTGGCGGAAAAGGCGGGGCTTGGCTGGATTGGCAAGAACTGTATGGTGATCAACAGCCAGGCGGGCAGCTGGTTTTTCCTCGGTGAAATCTACACCAATCTGCCACTGCCGGTGGATGTGAGCGAGCAGCCCAATCAATGTGGCGAGTGTACCGCCTGCCTGAAAGTCTGCCCCACCGATGCCTTTGTCGATGCCTACACCCTGGATGCGCGCCGTTGTATTTCTTACCTGACCATTGAGAACAAGGGCCCGATCCCGGAAGAATTCCGCGAGGCCATGGGCAACCGGGTGTTCGGCTGTGATGACTGCCAGATCATCTGCCCCTGGAACAAGTTCGCCACCCCCACCAGCGAACAGGATTTTCACCCCCGACACGGGCTGGATAGCGGTGCGCTTGTGCATTTATTCCGCTGGACCGAGGAAGAATTCCTAAAGAAAACGGAAGGTTCGGCGATTCGGCGGATCGGGTTTGAGCGCTGGCAACGGAATCTGGCCGTTGCTTTGGGCAATGCCGATCCGGCGCCGGAGATTTTCGAGGTTTTGGAGAGTTCGATTGAATCTGCAACGCCGCTGGTCGCAGAACACATTGAGTGGGCCTTGGAGCGCCTGCGTAGTGGGCGGCGGCGAAAACGGAAGATCAAACGGGCTTCTTAGTAACTTTCTGGTTCGGTGGTATTGGGTGCTCTGTTTTTGCTTTGGTGGCGGCCAGGCACCGGGGGCGGGGTTTCAGGACCGCTGTGAACCCATCCCTGGGCGCTGCGGCGCAAACATCCTGTTTGCGACGCTCCTGAAAACCCGCCCCCGGCACCTGTCCTTCATATCTCGCTGCAAAGCTTCGCAAGGAATATCGGCGCGGGATTCCGTAAAAGCTTACTGAGCTAAAAACTTGAATTGCAGGTGGAGTGACGGGGATCTGTTTTCAAAAGCGTCGGCGACAGGAACGTCGCCGACACAGCTTACATGGATGTACTTGCAGCGGTTTTGAAAACAGATCCCCGGCGCTCCGCCGCCACCAAAGCAAAAACAGAGCACTAAGAAACCACCAAACCTCAACTCATACGAAAAAAGTGCTCACGATAGTGCTTAAGCTCATTAATCGAATCGTGAATATCATCCAGCGCCAGATGCGATGAAGTCTTCTTCACCCCATCCAGCACATCCGGGCGCCAACGCCGAGCCAACTCCTTGACCGAGCTCACATCCAGATTACGGTAGTGAAAGTAGCGCTCCAGCAACGGCATGTATTTCACCAGGAAACGACGATCCTGGCCGATGGAGTTGCCACACATAGGTGAGGCGCCCTCCGGCACCCACTGGCCGAGAAACTCAATCGTCTCCCGCTCCGCCTGGTGCTCACTGATCTTAGACTCCTTCACCCGGGCCACCAGCCCAGAACCGCCGTGCTGTTCCGTATTCCAGTCATCCATCGCATTCAGCAGCGCGTCGCTCTGGTGGATCGCCATTACCGGCCCCTCCGCCAGCACATTCAGGCGGGAATCCGTCACCACCGTCGCGATCTCGATGATGCGCTCCTTCTCGGGATCGAGGCCGGTCATTTCCAGATCGATCCAGATCAGATTATTCTGATCCACAATAGTCTCCTTAACAGCCGCTGTTCGCGGTGAAATGCCATTTGAATGACGAGTAAAAGTGAGGATAGCGGGGAAGGTACCGCAACCACCTATCGATGCAAGTTATAATCCGCCGCTTTCCACAAACCGAACCCTCATGAGCAAGCGCAAACTCAACCGCCGCCAGCAGTGGCGTATCGCCAAAATCCAGCAGGAGCGGGAGGCTCGCGCGCGCAAACGGGAAGAGAATCTCGACCAGGCCGCCGAAGAGGGCGACCTGGGGCCAGAGCAAACCGGGCTGGTCATCGCCAATTACGGCAGCCAAGTACTTGTAGAGAGCGATGCCGACAGCGAGTTGCGACAGCGCTGCCATATTCGCGCCAATATCGACACACTGGTCACCGGCGATAAGGTCGCGTGGAACCCCGCCACCGGCGAATCCACCGGCGGCCTCGGTGTCGTCGGCGCGCGCCTGCCGCGCCATTCCGAGCTGCAGCGCCCGGACCGCTACGGTGACATGAAGACCGTCGCCGCCAATATCGACCGCATCCTGATCGTTATCGCCCCCTACCCCGAGCCCTTCGCCAACGCCATCGATCGCTACCTGGTGGCCGCGGAAACCACCGGCATCCAGCCGCTGCTGTTGTTGAACAAAATCGACTTGATCGACGACAGCAATCGTGCAGCGCTCGAGGAACTGCTCGCCCCCTATCCCGACTTGGGCTATCCAGTACTGGAGTTATCCACAAAGACCGGCGAAGGCCTGGACGGACTACTGGAAACCCTCGCTCAGGGCACCAGCGTATTTGTCGGTCAATCCGGCGTCGGCAAGTCCTCCCTGATCAATGGCCTGCTACCGGGCACCGACGCTCGCACCGGCGCACTTTCGGAAGCCACCGGCAAAGGCACCCACACCACCACCGCCGCGGAACTGTTTCATCTGCCCAGCGGCGGCGATCTGATAGACTCCCCCGGTATCCGCGAGTTCGGCATCTGGCACATGAGCGAACAGGAGCTTCTGGAAGGCTACGTGGAATTCCGCCCGTTTATCGGCCACTGCCGCTTCCGCGACTGCAACCACCAGGGCGAACCCGGCTGCGCCATCCAGCAAGCCTTGGAGCGTGGCGACATCAGCCAGCGGCGTATGGACAGCTTCCTGCACCTGCGCAACAGCCTGGAAAGTGAATAAGCAACCGCCACAGAACATTAGGAACCCCCAGTGAGCCAAATCCCCCTGATCCTGGAACCGGAGCAACTGGCCCCCCTCCTCGAATACGAGGAAATCCGCGTAATCGACCTGAGCGCCCCAGCCAACTACCACGCCGGCCACATCCCCGGCGCCATCGGCCTCCCGTTCCAGGCCCTCATGGCCGGCACCCCGCCCGCGCCGGGCAAACTGCCCTCGGTAGAGCGCCTCACCGAAGTCATGCGCGCCATCGGTCTCTCCCCGGAAACCCACATCGTCGCCTGCGACGACGAAGGCGGCGGCTGGGCTGGGCGATTGCTGTGGACCCTCGAAGTGATCGGCCACAAGAAGTACAGTTACCTCAACGGCGGCATGATCGCGTGGAAAAATGCCGGCCTGCCGCTGACCACCGAAGACGCAACTATCACGCCCAGTAACATTAACGTTCAGATCGCCGACGATGCGCCGATGATCGACGCGGAACAGATTCAGCAGCGCCTGAATCAAAACGATCTGCAAGTCTGGGATGCACGTTCACCGGCGGAATATACCGGCGAGCGTATCGTCGCCATGCGCGGCGGGCATATTCCGGGCGCGATTAATTGTGAATGGACGCAGTTGATGGACCCGCAGCGGGATTTGCGTATTCGCACCGATGCGAAAGAATTTCTCTCCGCACTCGGCATCAATGGTGAGAAAGAAATTGCCACCCACTGCCAGAGTCACCACCGCTCGGCGTTTACCTGGCTGGTGGGAAAATCACTCGGCTTTCCGATCAAGGCCTACCCTGGGTCTTGGAGTGAGTGGGGTAATTTACCGGATACGCCGGTTGAGAGTTGATTCAGTGCCACTGTTCACTGGATTCCCGCTTTCGCGGGAATGACGGATTCATACCTTCTAACGAAGTAAAACGATTAGATGCGAAGGGCAGGTGCCTGACCGCCACACGACATATCCAGAGCTCCCAAAGGGCCTGGCACCAAACTCAAATAAACGGGACCACCAAACCCAAATGCACCCGAAACTGTTTATCTTCCTGCAATACATCACCCCCCAGCACCTGCTCTCGCGCGCGGCTGGCTGGCTCGCAGAAACCCGCATCGGCGGTATCAAAAACCCATTCACCAAATGGTTTGTGGAAAAATACCAAGTCGACATGAGTGAAGCACTCGAAGAAGACTACACCGCCTACACCTGCTTCAACGACTTCTTCACCCGCGCGCTAAAAGACGGCGCCCGCCCCATCGTCGAAGGTGAAAACACCATCGCCGGCTGCGCCGATGGCGCCATCAGCCAGCTGGGCGAAATTCACAATGGCAGAATCTTCCAGGCCAAAGGCCAGAACTACAGCCTGCTCGAACTGGTGGGCGGCGACCCCGAAGTGGCCGCACAATTTACCGGCGGCAAATTCGCAACCGTTTACCTGTCACCAAAAGACTACCACCGCGTGCATATGCCTTTAGATGGCGTACTGCAGCGCATGATCTACGTCCCCGGCGAACTCTTTTCGGTAAACACCACCACTGCAGAAAATGTCCCGCGCCTGTTCGCCCGCAATGAACGTCTCGTGTGTATCTTCGACACCGCCGCCGGCCCCATGGCCATGGTCCTCGTCGGCGCCATGATCGTCGCCGCCATCGAAACCGTCTGGGCGGGACAGGTTGCGCCGATCAAACGCCAGATCCGCACCACCCGCTACGACGAACAGAAACCCATCGCGCTGAAAAAAGGCGAGGAAATGGGTCGCTTTAAACTCGGCTCAACCGTGGTGCTGCTATTTGGTGCCGATAAGGTAAATTGGCTCGAAAGCCTCGCTGCGGAAACCCCGGTGAAAATGGGCGAGTATTTTGGAGACCTTACTTAAGGGACATTCGCGTCCCCAATCCCCGACGCGAAGAGCATAAGCCAGCGCTAAGGTGTCGATACCGGGTAGGTGTTTGCGAGACCTTCTAAAACAGGGACGTTTTAGAAGAGCCCCCATGGATGGGTTCACGGCGTGTCTCGCAAACACCTACCCGGTAGCGGCACCGCCACATAACGTCGATCACGCGTACCACCAACACATTCGCAAGTGTCCATGCCTCCAGTTCCCGCCTTTATCCGCAGCAACCCAAAACTCGCGTTTTTCGCTTTGCTTGCCGTCGCCGCCTCCGGCTTCGGTCAGACATTTTTTATCGCGATTTTTGGCGGTGCACTGCGGGAAGAATTTAATCTGAGCAACAGCTGGTACGGCGCCAGCTACAGCGGTGCCACACTGTTATCGGCATTCGTTCTGTTAGGCGCAGGCACACTGGTGGATCGCTGGCCACTGAAGCGCGTGGCCGCGCTCGGTGTTTTGCTGCTGTGTGGAGGCTGCCTAGTACTGGCGTTCGCACAATCCGCCTGGATGCTGCTGCCGGGATTTTTCCTGCTGCGCTTCGCCGGCCAGGGCTTTATGACCCATATGGGAATGACAACCGCGGGGCGATACTTCACCGCCAATCGCGGCAAGGTGATTGCACTGGCCGCACTGGGATTTCCCATCGCCGAAGCGTTGCTGCCAACCAGTGGCTCGTTGATCATCCAACACAGTGGCTGGCGCAGTGTATGGCTGCTGTCTGCGGGACTGTTACTGCTCGCAATTCTACCCACACTGCTCTGGCTCGCCGGCAATGCCGGAGAGGATAGCCCGCAATCATCTCAAGCAATTTCGCAGAATGAAGGCGACTACACCCGCGCACAGGTACTCCGCGATCGCGGGTTCTGGTGCCTGCTGCCCGCCGCGCTGATGACACCGTTTGTGGTCACCGCCGTGCTGTTTCACCAGGGCGCCATTGCCGATGAGCGGGACTGGTCAATGTCGGTTTTGGCCGGTGCCTTTGGGGGCTATGCGGCAGGACACCTGCTTGCGCTGTTTTTCGCAGGCAACCTGGTTGATCGCTTTGGTGCACAGCGCAGCTTGCCTATTGCGCTGATACCAATGATTACCGCACTGGTGCTGCTGGCATTCAGTGATGCCCCATGGGTGCCATATGTTTACCTGGCCCTGATTGGCATCGCCCAGGCGGGTACGGGTACCGCCGGCAGTGCACTGTGGCCTGAGCGCTATGGCAGCACGCATCTGGGGGCAATTCGGTCGGTTTCGCAGGCGAGCATGGTGTTTTCAACGGCAGCTTCGCCGCTGCTGATCGGAATGATGCTGGATCGGGGAGTAAATGTGATGGGTGTGGCGCTATCGCTTGCGCTTATTGTGCTGCTGGCAAGCCTGCTGACACTTGCCGCTCCGCTGACCGCACAGCAAAAAAATAGATCGAGATAAGATATCAGCTGGACAGACGTGCTGGCAGAAAACGCGCAACAAATGCTGGTAGACGTTGTTCGTACAGATATTGATCGCGTATCCGCGCTACATCGATCGCCGGGTAACGGCTGGGATCCATATCCTGAACGATGGTAATCAGCCCCGCCTCGGCAAGGGATTTTTTACCCTTTTTCACCCGCGCCAACTTGCGATCGTCGTCCGCAGCCATATCGAACAGGCGCGGCTTGGGGAGCAACTTTTTCTGCGCGTCAGTCACCAGCATTACCTTGGGTTTCAAACGGCGCTGGTGACTCTGCTCCACCACCACAGCGATCTCACCGGTGGACAGTTCCACCTGTGTGCCCGTCGGGTAGAGGCCGATAGACTGGATAAATTCCACCACCAACTGCTCCTGGAAAGCCGAATTACGCAGATCGTAAAGCTGCGCCACCGCCTTGGAAGGGGGTACGGGGAATTCGGCTCCGCGGGGATTGGTGGCTTCATCGTAGAAAGTCACGATGCCGCACATACGGGCCAGCACCGGGATTTGCCCCCCTCGCAAACCCTTCGGGTAGCCACTACCGTCGTACTGTTCTTTATGGCACTGAACGATGGTCAACACATTGCGGTCGATATTCGGGTCACTGGAGAGCAACTTTACGCTGTAATCGACAAACTTCCGGTATTCCAGCTCCGCACGCGGATCCCGTTTTTCAGCCTTCAACACCGCATCTGCCAGGTAAAGTTTACCCACGTCCTTCAGCAGGGTGGCAACTCCCAGCTGTACCAATTCCTGCCGCCGCAAACCGATATGCCGGCCAAATACCACCGCCCACACACTGGCGCGTACCGAGTGGCTGTAGGTCTGTTCGTCTTTCTCGCGCACCCGCGCCAGCCAGGAGAAAGCATCCGGGCTGCGCAACACACTGTCGACCATTCGCGAGACAGTTTGATTCACCTGGGCCGTCGGCAGCGGCTGATTGGATTGTAACTGCACCATCACCTGATGCATTCCTTCGATAATACGCTGGTGCAGCTGCCGTGCTTTGGGCGCCTCTTTGCGCACCGACTCGGGGGCGGCATAGCTGTTATGGCGAACCTGGACCGGCTTGCAGTTGATGGCGACCGGTATACGACGAGGAACACTTTTGTTGAGGGGATCTTTTGCCGTGGATTCGGCAGCGGCACGGGTTATCTGACGCAGCTTGACGCCCACATCACCCACAGTTTTGATCACGTCCACATACACAAATCGGCAGTACTTCTGCAATTGGCGGATCTCTTCCAGGTCGCGGATATAGAAACCCTGTAACGCAAACGGGGTGCGCGTCCACGGACGATCCAGGCGAGACACAAACATGCCTCGCTGCAGGTCTTCAACGAATACCTTCGCCTGTTGGATTGCCACCAGATAAGTGCCGAGTTAACCGTATGGTTTTTGTTTTAAATATTCTTCACAACCGTGTCCATGCTTGCCGGGCACAGACCCTACCCCACCCAGTAAAGCCCGGGCGGGGTGAATTGTCACACAAGTCTACTCCCCAGTAGACACTTTAATTGTGACACGCATCACGCACCGCTGAACAAATAGCAGCCAGTGGGGAACTTTATTCGATCAGGCGCCTCTTCTGGCGCCACATTCAACGCCCGGATATTCGCCCCCCCCTGAATAGACCTTTTTCGCCGGGGATTATTCGCTGTGATACTGCCCGGAAAACTCCACCACCGCATCAAACATGGCACCGGCATGGGCGGGGTCGACCTTCGGGGTAACCCCGTGGCCGAGATTGAAGATATGTCCGCTGCCCTTGCCGTACGCCGCGAGAATGGTTTTTACTTCTTCGCGAATCCGCTCGGGGCTCGCCAGCAGGATGGACGGATCCATATTGCCCTGCAGCGCCACCTTATCACCGACCCGGGCGCGGGCCTTGCTGATATCCGTGGTCCAGTCCAGACCGAGCGCGGTAGCGCCGGTATCCGCCATCGCCTCCAGCCATTGCCCACCACCTTTGGTAAACAGGATAACCGGCACCTGGCGGCCATCGTGCTCCTTGGTCAGGCCCTGCACAATGCGGGCCATGTAATCCAGCGAGAACTCTTTGTAAGCACTGTGGCTCAATGCCCCTCCCCAGGTATCGAAGATCTGCACCGCCTGGGCACCGGCACGGATCTGAGCGTTCAGGTAATCAATCACCGAGTCTGCCAGGACGGTGAGCAGCTGGTGCATATCCTGCGGGCGGTTGTAGAGCATCTCTTTGGCGCGGGCGAAATCCCGGCTGGAGCCCCCCTCAATCATGTAAGTGGCCAGAGTCCAGGGACTGCCGGAAAAACCGATCAGGGGCACCCGGCCGTTCAGCTCCCGGCGAATGGTGGTGACGGCGTCGGTGACGTAACTCAGGTCCTTGGCAGTATTCACCACTTGCAAGGCAGCGATATCGGCACTGGTGCGCACGGGCTTTTTGAATTTGGGGCCTTCGCCTTCCTCAAAGTACAGCCCGAGGCCCATGGCGTCGGGGATGGTGAGGATGTCGGAGAAGAGGATGGCAGCATCCAGGGGGTAGCGCTCCAGCGGTTGCAGGGTCACTTCGCAGGCCAGTTCGGTATTGCGGCACAGGTCCATAAAGCTGCCGGCCTTGGCGCGGGTGGCACGGTATTCGGGCAGGTAGCGACCGGCCTGACGCATCATCCACATGGGTGTGCGATCGACGGGCTGGCGCAGTAAGGCGCGGAGGAAACGGTCGTTTTGAAGGGGGGCGAACTGGGTATCAGACATGATCACAAGGGCTGGGTAAATGGCCGGCCATTGTACTCTCGAGGTCTCTATTAGGACAGAGACTCGCCTGACTCAGGATTTATGTGGTTGATTGGGGCGAGCTATGGATCTGTATTTTGGCCCCGGTTTTGGGCATCCGTGGTACCCACTTGGGCAGGACGGTGGCGGCTTTGCTACCGGGTGCACCTACGCGGGACACGCCGTGAACCCTTCCCAGGGGGCTCGGCTGCGGCCGTCCAGGCCGCAGACGGTCCCGCGTAGGTGCACCCGCTATCAAAGCCTGCGCATCAGGCCGATGAGAAGTCCGGAACCATGGAGAACCCCGTCCGAGGTTCCGGCTCAGCACTGAAATACGATGAGAAGGCGCTGATGCCGGTAAACGTTTGCCAGACCTTCTAAAACAGGGACGTTTTAGAAGAGCCCCCATGGATGGGTTATCTGGGGGGCGCCTAGCTCGAGTCTGGCAAACGTTTACCGGCAGCAGTACCGCCACTGAGCCAGCTAGCGGTACCACGGAGGCAAAATAAACGAGGAGATTAAACCTCGAGGAAGTCGAGAATACCTTCAGCAGCCTGGCGGCCTTCCCAGATAGCAGTAACAACGAGGTCAGAGCCACGAACCATATCGCCACCGGCAAAGACTTTTTCGTTGGAAGTCTGGAATTTGTATTCCTGCTTCTCAGGCGCAACAACGCCACCCCAGTCGGCCACTTCGATATTGTGGTCACCGAACCACTCAGCAGGGCTCGGGCGGAAACCGAAGGCTACCAGTACGATATCTGCGGGGATGATTTCCTCGGAGCCGGGTACCACTTCCGGGCGGCGACGGCCGTTTTCATCGGGCTCGCCGAGCTTGGTGGTTACCACCTTAACGCCTTCCACCTTGCCGTCACCGACAATCTCAACCGGCTGGCGATTGAACAGGAAGCGTACGCCCTCTTCCTTCGCATTCGCCACCTCGCGGCGGGAACCCGGCATGTTCTCCTCGTCACGGCGGTAAGCACAAGTCACGCGCTTGGCGCCCTGCCGGATGGAGGTACGGTTACAGTCCATCGCGGTATCACCACCACCGAGGACCACAACGCGCTTGTCTTCCACCGAAATGAAATCTTCCGGGCTCTTCTCAAAGCCCAAGTTGCGATTCACATTGGCCACCAGGAACGGCAGTGCATCGTACACTCCCGGCAGGTCTTCACCCGGGAACCCACCTTTCATGTAGTTGTAGGTACCCATCGCCAGGAACACCGCATCGTAGTCGGCCATCAGCTGGTCAAAGGTGATGTCCTTGCCGATCTCGGTTTCCAGACAGAACTCCACGCCCATCTCGGTAAAGATCGCGCGACGCTGCTGCATCACGGATTTTTCCAGTTTGAACTCCGGAATACCGAAGGTCAGCAGGCCGCCGATTTCCGGGTACTTGTCGAATACCACCGGCTGTACACCATTGCGCACCAGCACGTCCGCACAGGCCAGGCCCGCGGGGCCGGCGCCGACCACGGCGACGCGTTTGTCGGTCTTCTTCACCGCGCTCAGGTCCGGGCGCCAGCCCAGGGCGAAGGCGGTATCGGTGATGTATTTCTCGGCGTTGCCGATGGTCACCGCACCGAAACCGTCGTTCAGGGTACAGGCCCCTTCACACAGGCGATCCTGCGGGCATACGCGACCGCACACTTCCGGCAGGGAGTTGGTCTGGTGACTCAACTCCGCCGCTTCCATGATGTTGCCTTCGCTGATCAGGCGCAGCCAGTTCGGAATGTAGTTGTGTACCGGGCACTTCCATTCGCAGTAAGGGTTACCGCAATCCAGGCAGCGGTGCGCCTGGCTGGCCACCTGCTTCTGGGTGTACGGCTGGTAGATCTCCACGAACTGGTTGGTACGCGTGATGATGTCTTTCTTGGCGGGGTCCACTCGGCCCACGTCGACAAACTGGAAATCGTTGTTGAGACGCTGTGACATAAGTAAATATCCCCCTTATTCGCCGCGCTTGCGTACATCGGACAGCAGTCCGGCGAGGCTGGCAGCCTTCGGCTTCACCAACCAGAATTTGTTGAGGTAGTCGTCGAAGTTGTCCAGCAACTCCTCACCCCAGGCACTGCCGGTCTCGGCGACGAACTCTTCAATCACCTCGCGCAGGTGGCTCTGGTACTCCTCCAGGGCCTCACTGCTGATACGGCGCAGCTCGATCAGCTCGTGGTTGCACTTGTCGAAGAAGTCCCGATCCATATCCAGCACGTAGGCAAAGCCACCGGTCATACCGGCACCGAAGTTGACGCCGGTCTTGCCCAGTACCGCGATCATGCCGCCGGTCATATATTCACAGCAGTGATCACCCGCACCCTCGACCACCGCGAAGGCGCCGGAGTTGCGCACGCCGAAACGCTCGCCTGCACAGCCGGAGGCGAACAGCTTGCCACCGGTAGCACCGTACAGACAGGTGTTGCCGACGATACTGGTTTCCTGAGAAGCGAATTCGCTACCCTGAGGCGGACGGATCACCAGCTTGCCGCCGGCCATACCCTTGCCCACATAGTCGTTGGCGTCGCCTTCCAGATACATTTCCAGACCACCGGCGTTCCACACACCGAAGGACTGACCGGCAACGCCGGTGAGGCGCAGCTTGATCGGCGCATCCGCCATGCCCTGATTACCGTGGCGCTTGGCGATCTCCCCGGACAGGCGCGCGCCAATGGAGCGGTCGCAGTTGGTCAGCTTGAAGCTGAACTCGCCACCGGCCAGGTTTTCGATCGCCGGTAGCGTTTCTTTCACCATGCGCTCCGCAAGCAGACCTTTGTCCCAGGGCTCGTTCTTGGCCTGCTGGCAGGTCTGGGGCTTGCTGTCGAGCAGCGCATCGGTATGCAGCAGCGGCGACAGGTCCAGAGTCTTCTGCTTGGCAGTGCGGCCTTCCAGAGTCTCCAGCAGGTCCACGCGGCCCACCAGTTCGTCCATGGTGCGCACACCCAGGCTCGCCATCCACTCGCGGGTTTCCTCGGCCACGAACTTGAAGAAGTTCATCGCCATTTCCACGGTGCCGATGTAGTGCTCGTCGCGCAGGTCCTTGTTCTGGGTGGCGACGCCGGTGGCGCAGTTATTCAGGTGACAGATGCGTAGGTATTTACAGCCCAGCGCCACCATGGGCGCGGTGCCGAAACCGAAGCTCTCGGCACCCAGCATGGCCGCCTTGACCACATCCAGACCAGACTTCAGACCACCGTCGGTCTGCACCCGTACATTGCCGCGCAGGTCGTTGGCCCGCAGGGTCTGGTGGGTTTCCGCCAGGCCCAGCTCCCAGGGGGAACCGGCATAGCGGATGGAGGTAATCGGGCTCGCCGCGGTACCGCCGTCGTAACCGGAGATGGTGATCAGGTCCGCGTAGGCCTTGGCCACACCCGCGGCAATGGTGCCGACACCGGGACGGGATACCAGTTTCACCGACACCAGCGCATCCGGATTAACCTGTTTCAGGTCGTAGATCAGCTGCGCCAGATCCTCAATGGAGTAGATATCGTGGTGCGGCGGTGGCGAGATCAGGGTCACGCCAGGCACGGAGTAGCGCAGGCGCGCGATCAGTTCGTTCACCTTGCCGCCGGGCAGCTGGCCGCCTTCACCGGGCTTGGCACCCTGGGCAACCTTGATCTGCAACACCTCGGCATTTACCAGATAGTGCGGGGTCACCCCAAAACGGCCGGAGGCGATCTGCTTGATCTTGGATACCTTGTCGGTACCGAAACGCACCGGGTCCTCACCACCTTCACCGCTGTTGGAGCGGCCACCCAGTCGGTTCATGGCTTGGGCCAATGCCTCGTGGGCTTCCGGCGACAGAGCGCCGAGGGACATGGCAGCGGAGTCGAAGCGGCGCAGGATATTTTCCGCGGGCTCCACTTCTTCCAAAGGAATCGGCTGTACGTCTTTTTTCAGACCCAGCAGGTCGCGCAGGGTGGCCACCGGGCGCTGGTTGATCAGGGTCGCGTAGTCGCGCCAGGCACCGTAATCGCCAGTGCGCACCGCTTCCTGCAGCGCCTTGACCACGTCCGGGTTGAACGCGTGGTATTCCTGGCCGTATACAAATTTGTGCAGACCGCCGGGGGAAACCTTCTTGCGCGGTTTCCACGCAAGCTGCGCGCGCGCGCGCATATCGTCTTCCAGTTCTTTAAAGCCCGCACCCAGAACCCGGGCGGGCGCTTCCGGGAAGCACAGGTCGATCACGTCCTGGGACAGGCCCACCAGTTCGTACAACAGCGCACCGCGGTAGGAGGCGATGGTGGAGATACCCATCTTCGACAGGATCTTCAGCAGGCCCTTGATAATGCCGTTGCGGTAATTCTTCTGCGCGGTGGCGGCGTCCAGCAGCAGCTCACCGGTTTCGATTAGGTGATTGATGATGCTGTAGGAGAAATACGGGTGTACCGCAGTGGCGCCCACGCCGATCAGGCACGCCAGCTGGTGCGAGTCGCGCGCGGTGGCGGTATCCACCACGATATTCGAGTCACAGCGCAGACCGTTGTGCACCAGGTGGTGGTGCACCGCACCGGTGGCCATCAGCGCGTCGATGGGCAGTTTGCCCTCTTCGATTTCACGGTCCGACAGCACCACGATCACGGTACCGTCTTTGCGCACGGAATCCGCGACATCGCTGCACAGCTTTTCGATGGCGCTCTTCAGGTCCAGCTGCGCGGGATCGTAATTCAGGTCGAATACTTTCGCGGTGAACTCCTCGCGGCCGAGATCCAGCAGCGCGGTGTACTTCATGTGCGACAGTACCGGGGAGGACAGAATCACGCGGTCGGCGTGTTCGACGGTCTCCTCAAATACGGATTTTTCACGGCCCAGGCAGGTTTCCAGGGACATGACGATAGTTTCCCGCAGCGGGTCGATGGGCGGGTTGGTCACCTGTGCAAACTGCTGACGGAAGTAGTCGTACAGGCAGCGGTTACCCTCGGACAGCACCGCCATCGGCGTATCGTCGCCCATGGAACCCACGGCTTCCTGACCGGCTTCCGCCAGCGGGCGTATCACCTGGTCGCGCTCTTCCAGAGAGGAGCTGAACAGCTTCTGGTAAACCTTGAACTGCTCGAAAGAAAAATTGTTGTCCACCGGCGCCGTGACCAGAGTGGAACGAATACGGCGGGCCTTTTCCTTCAGCCACTTTTTATAAGGCTGGGCTTTTTTCAGCTCGCCATCCACCTCGGCGGTGTGGCGCAGTTCACCTTTCAGGGTATCTACAGACAAGATCTGGCCCGGACCGAGACGGCCCTTGGCAACCACGTCCGCGGGGTCGTACTGATAAGTACCCACCTCGGAAGCAACGGTGATGAAATCGTCTTTGGTAATCACCCAGCGGGACGGACGCAGGCCGTTGCGGTCCAGGGTACACACAGCGTGGCGGCCGTCGGTCAGTACCAGGCCGGCGGGGCCATCCCAGGGCTCCATATGCATGGAGTTGTATTCATAGAAGGCACGCAGATCCGAGTCCATAGTGTCCACGTTCTGCCACGCCGGCGGAACCAGCATGCGGATGGCGCGGTGCATATCGATGCCACCCACGGTGAGCAGTTCCAGCATATTATCCAGGCTGGAGGAGTCGGAACCCACGCGGTTCACCAGCGGTGTCAGCTCGGACAGCTCCGGCACCAGCTCGGTAATGAATTTGTTGGTACGCGCCACAGACCAGTTGCGGTTGCCGGTAATGGTGTTGATCTCACCGTTGTGCGCAAGCATGCGGAATGGCTGCGCCAGTGGCCAGCGCGGCATGGTGTTGGTGGAGAAGCGCTGGTGGAATACACAGATGGCGGTTTCCAGGCGCGGGTCTGCCAGATCCGGGAAAAACGCCGGCAGGTCCGCCGGCATCATCAGGCCTTTATAGGAAAGTACGGATGTGGAAAGGCTGCCGATATAAGTGGCGTCGGTGAGCTGCTGTTCGGCTTTACGGCGAGCAACAAACAGGCGCGCATTGAACTGCTGCTGCTCCAGTGCAGTCTCTGCGTTGTTGATCAGCAGGTGCTCGAAACGTGGCAGTGACTCCTTGGCAATAGGGCCCAGGCAATCTTCATTGGTGGGCACGACACGCCAACCCGCCACGCGCAGCCCCTGTTCATGCACCGCTGACTCGAGAATGTTTCGGGCGCCGGCGGCTTCCGCCTCGTCCAGCGGCAACATGATAGAGCCAACCGCGTACAGGTCGGTCAGGTCCTGGCCAAACTGCTCCTTGGCCACAGTGCGCAAAAAGCTGTCCGGCTTCTGCAGCAGAAGGCCGCAGCCGTCACCGGTTTTGCCATCGGCGGCAATACCACCGCGGTGAGTCATACAGGTCAGCGATTCGATCGCTGTCTGCAGTAACTTGTGACTGGTTTGGCCCTTCAGGTGGGCGATGAGTCCAAAGCCACAGTTATCTTTGAACTCATCCAATCGATACAGACCGCTACCCATAGAATTCCTCAAAGTGTTATCGCTACCCCCTACGCCCTGACGGCCCTGGATAATTCACAGTGGCCATCAGTTCACAGTCCATAGACTGCCCCTGGGGGTATATTTATCTACTCTCGAGCCAAAGGTGCCGCAGATTTCACTGAGATTTGTGTTCCCCAATGACAAAAAAAGCCCGCGTGAGGGGCTTGGGGTCGCCTGCACATTGCAAGCCTGCGTTTGTTGTTATCGGCTCCTATTCCCGGCTTTCACCGAGGGGGCGCGCAATATTACTCGCGCCCCCCTGCAATTGCAAGATTCGCCAGTTTTTTTCGCTGTTGGCAGCAGGTTTAACCGATTTATCTTCTTTTGCGACCACTTATCGTCAAAGAATCCTCAGGTTGGTAGTAAAACTACAAAACTGTCACCGAGCGCCGCAGGCGCGCAAAGCCTCCATCAGCTGCTCTTTGGGCGTATCGTCGATAATCTGCGCATCACCCAGCCCGTGAAGTAGTACCAAGCGTAATTTGCCATCCTGCACCTTTTTATCCACAGACATTGCCGTCAGATAGTCGTCGACAGCCATATCCTCAGGAGATTGTTGCGGCAAATTCGCCTGAGTTAGCAGGGTGCGCAGGCGTAAAACCTCATCTTCACCAATCCAGCCCCGCAGGCGCGACAGCTCCGCAGCCATCACCATACCGGCGGCCACCGCCTCGCCGTGCAACCATTTGCCGTAGCCCTGAACCGCTTCAATGGCGTGACCGAAGGTATGACCGAAATTGAGAATGGCACGGCGGCCGGATTCGCGCTCATCTTCGGCGACCACTGCCGCCTTGTCCTCACAGCTTCGCTTCACCGCGTAAGCGAGCGCTTCCGGATCCCGCGCCAATAACTTGTGCATATTCTGTTCCAGCCACTGGAAAAATGGCTTATCGCAGATCATGCCGTATTTGATGACCTCGGCGATGCCGGCTGAAAGTTCGCGATCGGGGAGCGTATTCAGGGTATCAATATCGATCAGCACCAGCTGCGGCTGATAGAAAGCACCGATCATATTTTTGCCGAGCGGGTGATTGACACCGGTCTTGCCTCCCACCGACGAATCCACCTGGGACAACAGGGTAGTAGGCACCTGCACGAAATCCACACCGCGCTGGTAGCAGGCGGCAGCAAAACCGCTCATATCGCCAACCACACCGCCGCCGAGGGCAACAATTGTGGTGGAGCGATCGTGGCGCTTTTCCAGCAGGGTATCAAACACCCGGTTCAGGGTATCCAGAGTCTTGAATGCCTCACCATCGGGTAGCTGGACCGAATCGACCTTGCCAAACCTCCTCAGCCCCTCGAGTATTTTTTCCAGATACAGCGGCGCAATGGTCTCGTTGGTGACGACGAGTACCTGTTTGCCGCGAATGGCCTGCTCAAAATAAGACGGGTTATCCAACAGCGCGGAACCAATCAGAATCGGATAGCTGCGCTCGCCCAGGTCGACATTCAGACGGTGCATGGTTACTCCCTAACGTGCACGGAATAAAAATAAGGGAATTCTAGAAGCAAGAAGAATTCGAGTCGGAAAACCGGGGTCAACCGGGGGCTTCGCCCTGCAAGCGGTCCGCGACCATTTGCGCAGCTTGCTTGGGGGTGCAGTGGTCGGTATCACATACCAGATCCGCAACTTCCGCGTAAAACGCCTCGCGCTGCTTGAGAATTTCGGCGAGCTTGGCCCGCGGATCATCCACTTGCAGTAACGGGCGGTTGCTGTTTTTGGAAGTGCGCTCCACCAGCTGATCAAGACTGGCCCGCAGATACACCACGAAGCCCTGCCCTTTCAGCAGCGCCCGGTTTTCCGGCATCAGGACTATACCACCACCGGTGGCGACCACCTGCGTTTCGCCATTGCACAGATCCGCCAAAACCTCGCTCTCACGACGGCGGAAACCGGCCTCCCCTTCCACATCAAAGATCCAGGGAATATCGGCGCCGGTGCGGTCTTCAAGTACTTTATCCGAATCGGCAAAAGGCAGCCCGAGTTGGGCTGCCAGTAATTTGCCGATAGTGGACTTGCCGGCCCCCATGGGACCGACAAGGAAGATGGGTTGGGTAATCACTTGCTGAAGGAGAGGAACTCGTCCTGCATGATGCGCGGGGTGATAAAGATCAGCAGTTCGCGCTTGTCTTCCTGCTTGGTGGTGGTTTTGAACAGGTGGCCCAGGAAGGGAATATCACCAAGCACTGGCACCTTCACCTCACCTTCGATGGCTTGCGCCTCGAAAATACCACCGAGCACGATGGTTTCACCGTTAGCGACCAAGACTTTGGTCTGTAGCGAGTTCACATTGATTGCCGGAATCTGCGCCCCAGTAATCACGTTGGTGAACAACTCACCGACACTGTTCTGGTCGATATTCAGATTCATGATGATATTGTCATCCGGCGTGATCTGCGGGGTCACGTTCAGCAGCAACACCGCTTCTTTAAAGGTCACAGATGCCGCACCGGAGGACGTCGCTTCCAGGTAGGGAATTTCCACACCGGAGCGAATGCTCGCTTCCTGCTTGTCCCCGGTGACCACCTTGGGCTGGGACACGATTTCCGCTTTGCCCACATCTTCCAGTGCAGACAACTCCAGACCCAGCAGGAAGTCTTCCTTGAGGATGGCATAAGCGACGCTGCCGGCCGGGTTGCTCAGGCCCAGATCCACCAACATGGGATCATGGGAGGTTTCCGGCGCAGACAGGTCCGGACCATTGCCGTCGCCATCAGAAATTCCCGGCAGCATTGAACCGGAACCAATACCGATCGAATCATCGCTGATATTGTGATCTTCCAGGTAGCTCCAGCGCACCCCGAGGCTCTTCTCGAAATCGGTATTCGCGGTCACGATGCGTGCCTCGATCATTACCTGGCGAATCGGAATATCGATGGCGCCGATCAGGTCGCGGAACTGGGCAATTTTCTCTTCGGTGTCAGTCAGGATAATGGTATTAGTGCGCTCATCGACAATAGCGCTGCCGCGGGATGACAGGATGCTGCGCCCGTCCTGCTGCTCCTGACCGCCAGCAAAGCTGCCCTGTCCAAAGCCGCCACCCTGGCCGCCCTGATTACCGGCAAACAGGGTAAACAGCTCACGGGCATCCGCATAACGGATCTGGATATACTCGGTGCGCAGCGGCGCCAGTTCTTCCAGCTGTTTACGGGTTTCCAGCTCACGGCGCTCGCGCTCGGCAATCTCTGCCGCCGGTGCCACCATGATCACGTTACCCTCCTGACGCTTATCCAGCCCTTTGGCCTTCAGGATCAGCTCCAGAGCCTGGTCCCAGGGGACGCCGTCCAGACGCAGAGTAATACGGCCCTGCACGGTATCACTGGCTACCAGATTGAGATCGGTAAAGTCTGCGATCAACTGCAGCACCGAACGCACTTCGATGTCCTGAAAATTCAAGGACAGCTTCTCGCCGGTAAACGCGAATTCTTTCTGCTTCTCGCGCACCTGTGCCACAGTGAGAGGCTTGACGCTCAGAACGTACTCGGTGTCTGCCTGATAGGCGAGATAATCGTACTCGCCATCGTGAGGGTCTACGGTGATTACGGTATTGCGACCGTCGTAATCGACGCTGATGGCATTCACCGGCGTAGCGAAGTCGGTTACATCCAGACGCTGGCGCAGGGATGGCGGCAACTCGGCGCCAAGAAAGGTCAACACAATCTTGCCGCGGGTGCGCTCAACATCGATGTTCACCGCCGGATCGCTCAGACTGACGATGACCTTGCCTTCGCCACCCTCGCCGCGACGGAAGTCCACGTTGTCGATACCCACATTGCCCGCAGGCTTGAACTGGGCATTGCCGCCGATATTGGTGCTGCTATGTACCGGCGCGGTGGTAACCGCTGCGGTAGTCGCAGTATCGGCACCCACCTCCAGCACCACCTGATTGCCAACGCGCTCACTGGTGTACACCGGCAGCTCGTCCAGGTTCAGGATGAGGCGCGTACGGTCCTCACCGGACACAATCACCGCACTGCGCGCGGCGCCGATATCCATGCTGTATTTTTTCTGCGGCAGTACACTCTCGACGCCGGCAAAATCCATCACGATACGCGCGGGCTGTTCAATGGTGTAGCCGGTGGGCTCCGGAGGCACATCACTGAACGTGAGGCGCAGCTGCAGACGGCTTCCCGGCAGCTCGGAGAACTGGATGTCATTCAATTGGCTTGCCAGAGACGGCGCAGCCAGGGGCAGAATCATCAGGCCCAGCAGCAACGCTTTCGCGCGCGGCAGCCTATTGGCTCCCCATGCCAATACACTGGCGAGTTGCTTGGTGATCATTTTTAGTTGTCCTTGTCTTCCAAAGTCAGAGCCCGCGGCCGTTCTATCCAGCCGCCGGTGCCGTCCGGCACAATTTCCAATACATCAAGTTGTGACGATGAGGCGTTGACCACACGCCCGTGATTTTTACCCATATAGTTGCCGATGGTGATGCGATGGATCCCCCCGTCGCCATCATTCACCAGCGCCCAAAGCTGTCCGCCCCGCGAGAGGGTACCAACCATAGACAATGCATCAAACGAGTATCGTTCCAGCAGTTCTTTCTGCCGATTCATATCCGGTGCCACATCCAGCTTGCGCCCCACAAGACGCTGATCCGCCTCCAGAACCGGACGGATGAACGGGCTGCGCATGGCGGCCGCGCTGTATACATAGGGGCTGTAAGGAGTAAATGTGGGAATCGGCTCGATCTGCCCCTTGGGCTTGTGCTTCACCGCCGCCATCTTCTGACGCAGATCACTGTGACTACCATCCAGACTACAGCCGGTCATCGCCAGCAGTGCCGCGGTCAGAGCGAAGTATTTTTTCATCCTTCTTCTCCCTGATCCTTATAGCGATAGGTTTTGGCGTTCACCACCATATTCAGTAGCGCCTTGCCATCCTTACTGGTGTTGATATCAAAATCGTGCAGAGTCACGATCCGCGGCATCCCCGCAATACCGGAAATAAACGCACCGAACTCGTGATAACCGCCCTGCACCTCAATGCGGATGGGCAGCTCCACGTAGAACTCACCTACCTGCTCCCCTTCCAGCGCCACCTTCTGGATGGTAAGGCCGCTACCGCGGCCGAATTCGTCGATATCTTCCAGCAGACCGGGCACTTCAGTGTCCTTGGGCAGCTGCTTGAGCAGTGCCCCGAAAGTCTCTTCCATTTCCGCCAGCTGTTCGCGATAGGCGTCCAGGTTGGCCGCCTCAAAAGACTTGCGCTCGAACTGGGCAAACAGCTCACGCTCTTTATTTGCGGCAAAGTCCAGCTGACCGTAGCGATCTTTGATCATGAAAAAATAGCCACCGCCAATAAGCGCCGCAGCAATAATAACCAGCAATGCGATTCGCCCGGCAAGCGGCCAGACACCGACCCGGGAGAAATCGATATCGTTGATATCCAGCTCATTGAGCTGTTTGAGAGTATCTTCAAGCGCCACGATTACGCTCCACTATTGGCGCCGTCAGCGCCCTCTTCTTTTTTGCGGCCGCTGACACTGACCGTCATTTCAAATGCGCTGGCCTGCTCACCAAATTCAGGCTTGGCTGTCACACCGGTGAGGTTCGGTGACTGAAACCACTCTGACTGGTCCAGGCTGCGCATAAACGAGGAAACCCGGTTATTGGATTCCGCAACGCCGGAGATCTGCAGGGTGCGGCCGGAACGCTTGAGGCTGGTCAACCACAGCCCCTCCGGCGCAGCGCGAACCATCTCATCGAAGTAGCGCACCGCCAGCGGACGGTTGCCCTGCAGCTCCTGAATCACGCGCATGCGGTCGATCAGCTCCTGACGACGCTTCTTCAGATCCTTGATCTCGCGGACCTGTTTGTTCAACGCAGTGATCTCGGTATTCAGCAGCTGATTGCGCTCATTCTGATTGGCAATCTGCGCATCCACCGTCTTCATCCACATAAATACCGAGAAGCCGGCAGCGATCACCACAAGCACCGCAACCTGCTGAAACTCTTTCTGCTTCTGTGCCCGGAATTCCTGGCGCCAGGGGAGTAGGTTAATTTTTGCCATTGATCAGAACTCCCTTTCGCGCATGGCGAGGCCGGCGGCGATCATCAGCGACGGCGCTTCACTCGCCAGCGCCTGACGGTTGACCCGGGATGCGACACTCATATCCCGGAAGGGATTGGCTACCAGCGTGGGCTTGTTTAGCTTTTCGCCCACCAGCTCGGCGAGCCCCTCCATCGCGGCAACGCCGCCACCCAACAGGATGTAATCGACGTCGCTATAGGAGGTTGAGGAATAGAAAAATTGCAGCGAACGGGTCACCTGCTGAACCACCGCATCGCGGAAGGGCTCGAGCACTTCCGGGTAGTAGTCGTCCGGCAGACCGCTGCCACCCTGACGCTTGGCCAGTGTGGCTTCTTCAGCGGACAGGCCGTAGCGGCGCTGGATCTCGTCGGTAAGCTGGCGGCCACCGAACAGCTGCTCGCGGGTGTAGACCGTGCGCCCATCTACCATCACGGAGAGAGCACTCATGGTGGCGCCGATATCGATGACCGCAACCACCAGCTGCTCCTGGGCGGGGAACTGGTTATCCAGCAGGGTATAGGCGCGCTCGATAGCGTAGGCCTCTACGTCAACGACCCCCGGTTGCAGATCCGCTTCCGTCAGCGCAGAGATGCGCTGCTCCACATTCTCACTGCGGCAGGCTGCCAGCAACACCTCAACTTGCCCCTCACCCTTTTCGGACGGCCCCTGCACTTCAAAGTCCAGGTTGACCTCATCCAGCGGGTAGGGGATGTACTGATCCGCCTCCAGCGCGATCTGGGCTTCCAGCGCATCGTCAGAGAGGTCCGCAGGCATATCCAGGGTCTTGGTGATGACCGCAGAGCCGGAAACCGCCACCGCCGCCTGACGCAGCCGAGTCTTGGACCGGCGAACCACCTTGCGTATCGCCTCGGCAATCGCTCCCACGTCATTGATATTTTTATCCACCACCGCATTGGGTGGCAGAGGCTCGGTTGCATAGCTTTCCACGCGGTATTTTTCGCCACTGCGACTCAGTTCGAGCAACTTGACCGAGGTGGAGCTAATATCGAGCCCAAGCATGGCTTTCGGGCCCTTGTTGAGAAAAGGGAGCATCCCCATTTTTCTTATCTTTTCCGTGGGTTATGGAGGTTTGATGGTATAGCACTTTAAATTACCGTCGCAACCGCCTTTTGCATAGGTATCAGTGCACATTATTCGTATAATTGTCGAACAGTGCCGATAATTTTGATCAAGACGTATACAGAAGCATTTCAATGACCGAAAAAGCCCGCAACCGCCTGCTGTCTCTGCTGTGGCTGGCTCTGGCCGGCGCCGCCGCCGGTGCCATGGCGTTTTCCAGCATCTACCTGTACCTGAAACCGGGCCTGCCCTCGGTCGAGAGTCTGCGCGATATCCGCCTGCAGACCCCGCTGCGGATCTATTCGCGGGACATGAAGCTTATCGGCGAATTCGGCGAGAAGCGCCGAAGCCCCATCACCATCGAACAGACTCCGGACATGTTCATCAAGGCCATTCTGGCCGCGGAGGACGATGGCTTCTACTCCCACAGCGGGGTTTCCATCAAAGGTCTGATGCGCGCGGTACGTCAGCTGGTGGCCAGTGGCTCAATCCAGTCCGGCGGCAGTACGCTGACCATGCAGGTGGCGCGAAATTTCTTTTTGAGCCGCGAACAGCGCTTTATCCGCAAGTTCAACGAGATTCTACTGTCCCTGCAGATAGAGCAGGAACTCAGCAAAGACGAAATTCTCGCCCTCTACATCAACAAAATCTTCCTCGGTAATCGCGCCTACGGCTTCCAGGCGGCCGCTCACGTCTATTACGGCAAGGACATCAACGAGCTGAACCTTGCCCAATGGGCAATGATGGCGGGCCTCCCCAAGGCACCTTCCACCTACAATCCGATCGCCAATCCATCCCGGGCGCTGGTGCGTCGCAACTGGATTCTGAAACGCATGCTGGACCTGGGTCACATCGACCAGGACGAATATAAGAACTCGATTACCGCACCGGTCACCGCCCGCTATCATGGCCGCGACCTGGACCTCAGCGCCCCCTATGTGGCTGAAATGGCGCGCAAGGAGGCGGTGGACCTGTTTGGCGATGCCGCCTACACCGACGGCTATCAGGTCATTACCACCGTCGACAGCAAGTTACAGGACGCAGCCCGCAAAGCCCTGCAACACGGCCTCGAAACCTACGATGGCCGCCACGGTTATCGCGGTCCGGAGCAGCGCCTGGATACGGAGCTGTTGGCGGACAACGATCAGCTGGTGGACCTGCTGCAGGAAATCCCGGTACTCGGCGGCCTGCAACCAGCGGTGGTGACCGCGGTAAACCCACAAAGCCTCAGGGTGCAGCTGCGTGACCGCCGGGTGGTCGAGATTCCCTGGGAGAATGGGCTTAGCAGTATCCGCCCCTATATTTCCGAGAATGCCCGCGGCGCGCGCCTCAAGTCCGCCGACGAGATGTTCGCACCCGGTGACGTAGTGCGCCTGCGCCGGGTACTGATCAGTGCGGAGCAGGTGGCAGAAGAACAGAAGTCTGCCCGCGAGGCCGAGCTGGCATCCGCCGCAGACCAGCTGGCAAACACCGAGGTGACCGAAGACCCGTTCTCCAGTCCAGAAGGCCTTGACGAGGAAGAGGCACAGGAGCAGCCCCAGGCGCGGGAAGAGTGGCACCTCGCCCAGGTCCCAGAGGCGCAGGGTGCGCTGGTATCCCTGGAGCCGGAAGACGGTGCCATTCGCGCGCTGGTGGGGGGCTACGATTTCCGTCAAAGCCACTTCAATCGTGTGACCCAGGCCGCGCGCCAACCGGGCTCCAGCTTTAAGCCGTTCATCTACTCGGCGGCGCTTGAGAACGGTTATACCGCCGCCAGTATCATCAATGATGCCCCGATTATCTTCGAGCAGACCAACCTGGAAGATGTGTGGCGCCCGGAAAACGATGGCGGCACCTTCCTCGGCCCGACCCGCCTGCGCAAGGCGCTGTATATGTCGCGCAACATGGTCTCGATTCGCCTGCTGCAGTCCCTCGGGCTGGATCGTGCACTGGCATTCGCCGAAGGCTTCGGTTTCGAGCGCGCTAAACTGGCACGCAACCTGTCTATCGCTCTCGGCAGCTCCGCACTGACACCGCTGGAAATGGTGCGTGGCTACGCCGCCTTCGCCAATGGCGGCTTCCGAGTGGAGCCCTACCTGCTGGATCAGGTTCTGGACGTACACGGGGATACGGTCTATCAGGCACTACCGTTGACCGTTTGCCGGGACTGCCCGGAGATGGGCGAGGACCGCGGCCCGGCGCCAGAACCCATTGACCTGCAGTCGGTGCAGCATGAAGCCGTTGCCAACGCCCATGAAGAAGAGCCACTGGAGCTACGCACTCTGCCCGTAGCCCCCCTCAGTGCCGACGAGCAGGCGCGCCCGCGCGCGCCCCGCGCCATGTCTGCGGAAACCGCCTTTATCATGGATTCCATGCTGAAAGACGTGGTCAAGCGCGGCACCGGCCGCAAGGCGCTGGCGATGAACCGGGGTGATATCGCCGGTAAGACCGGTACCACCAATGGCCCTCGCGACTCCTGGTTCTCCGGCTACAGTCCGCACCTGGCCACCAGTGCGTGGGTCGGCTTTGATGCCAACACCCCCCTCGGACGCAATGAATATGGCGGCACCGCGGCGCTACCGATCTGGATCGACTTTATGACCGTCGCCCTGGACGGCTTGCCGGAGCGCCACCTGCCACAACCGGACGGCATAGTGACCATGCGCATCAACCCGCGCACCGGGTTGCGCACTTCCCGCGGTGGTATTTTTGAGATTTTCCGCGCCGATCGGGTACCCGGCCGCGAGACCTACAGCAACTATCCATCGATCTACTCCGACAGCCCGGATACGCCGGACAGCAGCAATGAGCAGGCGCAGGAATCTCTGCCGGAAGAGCTGTTCTAATTCAGCGTTGTCCCATAAACAAAAACGCCGCCCCTGAGGGCGGCGTTTTTGTTTATGGTGTTTGGGGCCGTGGTCAGCGGGAGCTGCGGTACGCGAGACAGGCCTCTTCCATGGTCCCCAGATCCGGGATCACCGCCGCCTCCCCGGACAGGGCCACGTGCATCAATTCACCCATGGCGCATGCGCCTTCACGACCGGCAAGCTCTTCAGGTGTCACCCGCACCAGTCTTGGCGTCCCCTGAAGCACAACCGCAAAAAACGGCAGATCACCATCGGGATTGCCACTGCTCAGTACCGCGATACGGCAGTTACTGCGCAGAGTCGGCATGGCGTTACCACGCATCACCTCAAAAGAAACCAGTGGCAGACGCAACTCGCGCCAGTGCAACTCCCCCATATACCAGTCCGGCGCGTCAAATGCCGAAACCGGGCTTTGCAGCGCGATAATTTCCGACAGAGTATCCACCGGCACCAGCAGCTGGCCGTCGGCCAGTGGCAACAGCAGACTGCTGACTTCCTGGGGCATTTCGGTGGTTGGCAGGGCTTCTATGCCATTTCCGCTCATGCTGTGTGCTCTCCGCCGCTTGCTGGCGTCTCGATGTTGTTGTTACCCATTGCCATCACGCGTCTGACTCCGCGAGGGTGAAATCATGGATGGCTTCCAGCAATACCTCTTCCTGGTAGGGCTTACCGAGGTAGTGGTTGACCCCGAGCGACAGCGCGTGATCGCGGTGCTTCTTACCGGTTCGTGAGGTGATCATGATGATCGGGATATCCCGCAGCCGGCTACTGGAGCGAATATTCCGCGCCACCTCGAAGCCGTCCATGCGCGGCATTTCGATGTCCAGCAGCATCACATCCGGAATCACGTCCTGCAGCTGGATAATGGCGTCCTGACCATCTTTGGCGGTGATCACGCGGAAACCTTCCCGCTCGAGGAAGCGCGTAGTCACCTTGCGTACGGTAACCGAATCATCCACCACCATAACCAGTTTCTGGGCTTCCGGTTCCTCGCGCGTGCTGACCTCCGGCATCTCCTGCAGCAATGGCGTTTCTGGACGCGCCAGCAGCGCCGAGTGTTTGCGCAGCAATGCGTGGGCATCCAGGATCACAACCACCGTACCGTCACCGGTAACCGTAGCACCGGAGACCCCCTGTACCGTCGCAAACTGGGGCCCGAGGCTCTTCACTACGATCTCGCGACTGCCCATGATGGCATCCACCTGAAGTGCCATCGCCGTATTGTCGGAGCGCACCAGCAGCACCGGCATCTGCATATCCTCCACCGCCAGTCGTGGCTGGGCCGAAGACTGCAGCAGGCTGCCGAAGTAGTTCACCTGATAGGGCTCGCCGGCGTATTCAAAACGTGCTTCCGGGGAGCGGTAATAGTGCTCCAGCTCGAACGGGCTCAGGCGCACAATACCCTCAATGGTATTCAGTGGCAGGGCGAACAGATCGTCTCCCACCCGCACCATCAACGCGCGGTTTACCGACACCGTGAATGGCAGACGCACCACAAATTCCGTACCCGCACCGGCCTGGGAATCAATGGAGACGGAGCCGCCGATCTGCTTGATCTCCGCAGATACCACGTCCATTCCCACACCACGACCGGAAATCTGCGTTACCTGGTCGGCGGTACTGAAGCCCGCCTGCAGAATAAACTGCATAATTTCGCTGTTGGACAGTTCCGCGTCCGGGCGCATCAAGCCGCTTTCGATGGCCTTCTCGCGTACGCGCATCAGGTTGATACCGGCACCATCATCACTGATGGTCAGTACTACCTCACTGCCTTCCCGCGCCACAGCCACGGCGATGCGGCCACGCTCGGGTTTACCCGCTTCGCGACGTTTTTCCGGGGACTCAATACCGTGGTCCACCGCATTCCGCAGCATATGCTCCAACGGCGCAACCATGCGCTCCAGCATGGAGCGATCCAGTTCGCCCTCCACGTTGGAGAACACCAGGTCCACCTGCTTGCCAAGCTCCGCACTGACCTGACGCACGATACGGCGCAGTCGCGGCACCAGTCGGGAGAAAGGAACCATGCGGCTGCGCATCAGGCCTTCCTGCAGCTCGGTATTTACCCGCGATTGCTGCAGCAACAATGTTTCGGTATCCCGAGCCTTATTGCCCAGAGTCTGTCGCAGCTCCAGCAAGTCCGATGTGGACTCCAGCAGGGAGCGGGACAGCTGCTGGAAAGACGAATAGCGGTCCATCTCCAGCGGGTCAAAGTCCACATCCTGTTCCGCCAGCTGTTCCTGGCGGAACTGGATCTGTGCTTCGGTTTCCTTGTCGAGACGGCGCAACTGCTCGTTCAGACGGGACAGGGTAGAGTCCATCTCGTCCAGCGCCAGTCCGAATTCACTCACCTGCTCTTCCAGTCGACCACGGGAAATCGAGGTCTCACCGGCCAGGTTTACCAGCTCTTCCAGCAACTCCGATGCAACCCGGACCATTTCCTGGGGCTGATTGCGCGGCTGGCCGCCGTCGCGGTCGGAAACGTTTTTTCCCTTGCGTATAAACGGCAGAACATTACTGTTGTCGGCAGCGGGGATAACTTCCGCAGGCGCTTGGGGCTCCGGCTCGGTCGGCGCGGGCGGCTGCGCTTCCACGTCGGCCTGTACAATCTCCTCGACCACAGGCATATCGAGAGCAATCCCTTCTGTCGCCGGTGTCGAATCTGCGGGCGCACTTACGTCGGTTGCCGCCACATCCGCCCACTGAGTTTCCAGTAATGCACAGAAGGCCGGCAATTCATCACCGCCCATCCAGGCGCGCACGGTTTCGACACCTGCAGCCATGCGGTCGTAAATACCGTGAGCATCGGCGAAGAAGGAACTCGACGGAGCGCTTCCGCTCTGCATGTTTTCGATATCGGTTTCAAAGCGGTGTGCCACCTCACCCAGGCCCATCAGAGCCGCCATACGCGCACCACCCTTGAAGGTGTGCAGCACGCGTTTCAGCGCCTCGGGCATGGCATGGTCATCGGGCGCCTGCTCCCAGTTCTGGATCAGCTCTTCCAGCTCGTCGATCAGGTCCACCGCCTCTTCCAGGAACACCTCGACCACATCCGGGTCGATGTCCGCGAGCAGTGCACGCTGCACATCGCTGATGTCATCGTCAGACAATGTCACAGGGGCGCCGGCAGCCACTGGGGTGGCAGCTGGCGCCTCGCGGTGCTGCGCAGGCTCTTCAGGCGCCGGGGCGACGGTCTCGATATTTGTGGCCGATTCGACAGCTGGCATTGCGGGCGCCAGTTCTGCCTCCTCGCTAACGGTATTGGTGGCGGAGAGCTCTGCCTCCAGCCATTCGACGGTGAGCTCCGGCTCGTCGTCCACTTCTGCATTGATGCCAGGGGCGATTTCTTCCGCGGGCTCTGAAACCGCAGGCGCTGTCTGCTCTGTCTCGCCGGCCATATCGCCAAAGCCGTCGCTATCGCCGCCAGATAGTGCGGTAACCTGATCCGCCGCAGTCTCCTCGGCAACCAGGTCATCGAACCCAAGACCCGCCAGCACGCCGTCCTCGACGCCCGCATCTGCAACTTCGGCAACCGGCTCCGCGGAGACCTCTTCCACATCGGCGAAGCTGAACTCGCTGCTGTCGATACCGTATTCGGACAGGTCGATATCTTCGTCATCGACACTGTCATCACCCTGAGCCAGTGTGCGCAGGGCTTCGCCGACGGCATCACTGACCTGAGGCAGATCCGTAGATGCAGCGACCGCATCCACAAGATCCAGGAGTTCGTTGTGGCCCTGCTCCAGTGCCGCCCACAAGGCGGGCTCCTCTTCCAGGTGACCGTCAATCACCTGGCGATAGACCGCCAATAACAACTGAGACAATTCCTGCAGCGTCGGCAGTTGCGCCTGACCGGCGGCCTGCTGCAGCACATCCAGCTCTTCCGCAACCGGCAATAAAATGGATTTATCACCCGGATGTGCACGCCACTGGTTCAGCATCTGGTCGGCATCCAGCAGCACTTTCATGCCGTCGGCCATAATGACCGCCAGCAGCTGAGGATCTACCGCTTTTGGTTCATTGGCCTCGCGCTCACGGATCAGATGGCCAACCGCGCGCTCCTGCAGTTCGGCTACGCGCGCCAGAAACTGATCACTGCGCTCGACGCTCAGGGGCTCATTGCGATAGATCTGCTGGAGAACCGCGTGAACATAGCTGGCACCATCGGCGATCAGGTCATAGATATCGCTGTCGATAGCGACCTGATAGGTGCGTAGTTCCTTGGCAAAACGCTCCAGCGGCGCCATCAGCTCGGCCACCTGAGTGACTTCCGCCATATGCGCGGAGCCTTTTAGGGTGTGCAGGGCGCGGTGCAGCGGGTCCGATGGAACACCGTAGACGGGAGCAAGCCGGTCCATCTCTGCGAGGAATTCGGCCACGGTAGCCAGGTGGGTTTCCGCTTCCTGTGCGAAGATTTCCCACAACTGCGCATTGTCATCTGCATCGACCAGGCTTTCGTCCGCAGTATATTCCGCCGGCGCGGCGGCCTCGGCGGGCGCAGACTGCGCGAGAGCATCGGGTACTTCGCCGTGAGAAAGCTGTTTCGCCCAGCCTTCCAGCTCCACGGTACGCGCGGGGTCAGGATCACCTGTGCGAGTGCGGAAGCCATCGATCATCGACGGCAACTTCGCCAGCACCTGCTCAATCAGCAGCACGTGCGCACGCACCGGAGAGACGGTTTCGTCCAGTACCCGGTTGAGCATATTTTCCACCGCCCAGGCTAGCTCACCCACTTCCAGTGCTTCGACCATACGGCCAGAGCCCTTGAGGGTGTGAAAGCCACGACGGAATTCCACCAGCGCATCGCGATCAGCGAAATTCGAGGCCCACTGCGGGAAATAGTGATTGATGGTCTCCAGGACCTCGCCAGCCTCCTCGAGGAATATCTCCACGATTTCGTCGTCGATGATACTGGTGTCGTCATCTTCCTCGAGAACCGCTGGGGTTACCGCCGCAGTCGAAATTTCTTCGCTGGGGGATGCGGGCTCTTCGGAGACAGCTTCGCTGGTACCTGCTGCATCTTCCGCAAACCAGCTCTCCTCGATAAGCGAGGGCTCTTCCGCAGCGCTATCCGCCACAGGCTGAGTGGTTATCTCGGCAACCGGCTCTTCAGGGGAAGCCTCAACGGGCTTTTCGGAATCCGTTAGAGAGAGACCGGCCAGCGGATCGGCAGGCTCTATGGGAGCAGGGCTATCGCTCTCCTCATCGAGATCAAGCGTAAACTCAAAACTGTCCAGCGCCTGCTGTTCTTCTTCCACCTCTGCAACGGGCGCCTGCTGCTCACATTCCTCAAACAGCTCGATGCCGTCCAGAGCATCGGTAGTATCAAACTCAGTGGCGGTAGTGGGCGAGCTCTCTTCTTGTGCGGTCGATTCTAGCGCACCCTCGCCATTGGCCACCGCATAGCCCAGTGTCGCGACACTTTCTTCCGCCAATGCAAGCAGCATATCGGCATCTTCGATGCCATCGGCGCGACGCTCGAGGTAATACTCGACACTGGTCACTGCGTCCGCCAGGGTATCCAGCAGTTTCCAGTCGGGCTGATCACCGGCATTGATCAGCCGCTCTTCAATGTAATTACGGCAGGCGCCGACAATCTCACCGGCGCGCTGATAGCCCACCATATCCAGGCCGCCGCAGACTTCCTGCAATCGCTTGGGTACCTGCGACAGGTGACCGGCATCCCAGTGGCTGGCGATATACTCGACCACTGCTTCCTTGACGGTCTCGAGACCGATGCGCGCTTCACGGAGCACCTGCTCGGTGGCTTCGCCCATCAGCGGCGATTCACTATCGATCTTGCGATCCCGTTCGGCCGCAGCGGCCAGCCCGGAGTCCAGCTGAACTAGTTCGGCAGCGGCCTGCATCAGCAGGTCATCCGGCGCCTCGCTGCGGGACGCATCGCGGAGGTATTCGTAAATACTGCGCGCACGGGTGCGCTGGTTTTCCAGGCCAAGCACGCCGAGGGTATCGGCGATACGCTTGGCAACGACCGCCGTGTCAGACAGCGGCGCCCGCTCACTGGTACTGATACTGGGATCGAGGGACTCGCGCACACTGGCAAGCTCTTCACGCAGAGCAGTGACGGCGGTGCCCATGGCTTCCGGCCCCATGGCCAGAGCATCTTCGGTATCAGGTCGCGGCGTACCCGGCACCGCCTGATCGAGGGCGTATTTCTGATACAGCGCAGTGGTGCGCGGCCCATTGGGTCCACACAGGTACACATAGAACAGCAGATTGCGAATCAGGTCGCGATCCGGGCGCGCATCCAGCACCCGCGCACCCTGGCCAGAAAGCAGACGGAATTCCACATCGATACGGCGCAGCAACTGGCGCAAGGCGGGCAATACATTGACGCGATGATCGGCAATCCCCTCGAGCAGCCCCTGCAGAATTTCCCACAGGTGCTGACGCTGGCTGCCGCTGTACAACAGCGCCATTTTTTCGCTGACCTTGTTCAGGTAAGCGAGACTTTCACCACTGTTTACATCCCGAATCAGCGAGGCGGCCGCCACGTGGTACATCTTGCGCAGCTTGCCCACCAGCTCCTGCAGCTTGGCGTTGTTGGCGAGCAGGGGCTGACGATTTCCACTGGCGTGTTCCAGTGCAGACAGATCCGGCGCAAACAGAGCGCCTTCCGTAATCAGTCGCTCGCGGCGAACCGCGCGCAGATCGTTCAATAGGGGAAGCAACAACACCGCATTATCGCGACGCTGGAAAGCAATTTTTTCGAGGTAGAGGGGGAGTTCCAGCAACGCGCGCATGAGAAATTCGCGCGTTTCATCGCTGTTTTCCACTTCGCCGCTTGCGAGGGCGTGAACCAGCTGCTCCATTTCTTCGGCGAGCATGGCGGCGCCAGTGAGCTCAGCCATATGCAGACTGCCGTGCACCTGGTGGATCAGGTTGAGACAGTTTTTCAGCAGGTTGTCCGCATCATTACCTGCGGCACCGCTGGTGGCATCCGACGAAGAGGAATCCGAGGCAAAAGTTTCCAACTGCTGGCGCGCCTGGGCCAACGTTTCGTTGATTTCACCAATCAGCCAGTCCAGGGCCACAAAGTTGGGATTGTCGTGACGCACGCCAAGTCCTCAGTAATTCAGTTTGCCCGCCCACGAGCCACGACCGCGCTGACCGCCGCCGGTGGGCTGCTTTTCATTCCCACTACGCACCTGCCGGTAAACCACTCACCGACAGGCGTTGAGAATGCCCGCTATTTGTCGTTATGAATATCTGCGGTAAATCAGGCCATCGCCCGCTCTTCGCGCTCTTCGTTAGACAACGCAGCCAAGCTGTCTTCTTCAGCCGCCACACTTTCCACGGTTTCGTCTTCCAGCATTGGGAACTCTTCGGAAAGGTCCGCCAGATCGCCATCGTACAGTTCGCTTTCGGTTTCCACATCGTCTTCCTGCGGCAGCTTGAAGCCGGCAACGGAGTCGCGCAGTGCGGAAGCGGTCTGTGCCAAGTTACCAATGGACTGTGCGGTAGCCTGGGTACCCGCAGAAGTCTGCGAGGTAATTTCCTGAATCACGTTCATCGTGTTGGAAATGTGACCCGCGGAAGAGGCCTGCTGGCGTGCCGCGTTAGAAATGTTCTGAATCAAGGATGCGAGGTTGGTGGATACCGTCTCGATCTCTTCCAGTGCAACACCCGCGTCCTGAGCAAGGCGGGCACCGCGCACTACCTCGGTGGTGGTGGACTCCATCGAAACTACCGCTTCGTTGGTATCCGACTGAATCGCTTTTACCAGGCCTTCAATCTGCTTGGTTGCCGCTGCGGAACGTTCTGCGAGGCGCTGTACCTCGTCCGCAACCACCGCGAAGCCCCGGCCTGCGTCACCGGCCATGGAGGCCTGGATCGCAGCGTTAAGTGCCAGAATGTTGGTCTGGTCGGCAATGTCGTTAATCAGGCTTACGATGTCACCAATCTCCTGGGAGGATTCACCCAGTCGCTTGATTCGCTTGGAAGTGTCCTGAATCTGTTCGCGGATCGTGTCCATGCCCTTGATGGTGTTCTGTACCACCTTGGCACCGTTGCTCGCGATCTGTACCGAGCGTTCTGCTACCTGGGCAGATTCCGCGGCGTTCGCAGATACCTGGTCAATGGTCACGGCCATTTCGTTGACCGCCGCAGATGCCCCGGCAATTTCCTGCGCCTGGTGCTCAGAGGCCTCGGCCAGATGCAGAGCGGTCTGCTGGGTTTCCTGGGACAGGGAAGACACTTCCTGTGCCGCGCCGTTGATTCGGCTTACCAGTACCCGCAGCTGGTCAATGGTGTAGTTGATGGAGTCCGCGATCGCACCGGTGAAGGCCTCGGTTACCGTCGCGGAGGTTGTCAGGTCACCATCTGCAAGGTCGGCCAGCTCGTCCAGCAGCTGCATAATCGCCTGCTGGTTACGCTCGTTGGTTTCCGTCTCTTCCCGCAGGTTACGGCGGGTACCGGAGAATGCGGTAACCATCATGCCGAAGATCAACAGTACGAAAATAGCGGCAACGATGGCGATGGTCTGGTTGTTTGGCTGACGCTCACTGGACAGGCCGCTGATGCGGTCATTCAGTGTCGACAGAGCTTCCAGCAGCTGCGGAGAAGATATGGAGATACCATCCGCTGCCTGACGGGTAGCAAACAGTGCCGGAGTCGCTTCGAAGATTTCCCGTACGGAGGAACTTACGAATTCGAACAGCTCGGTAATTTCTTCCAGGGACTCACGGGCCTCACTGTCGGTTACGCGGGAGATACCCATCACCACGTCACCGCCTTTCATACCCTCTACCACTTTACCGAACAGGCTGGCATCGGTATTAAACTGGTCTGCTGCGGCTTCCGCGTCGTCACCGCCCTGCAGCATCTTATCGATGTTCCGGCCGATACGCTCCGCACGCCACACCTGCAGCTGGGCCTGCTCTACCTGGTTCGCCGGGGCGTTGTTGGAGAGCAGGATTTCCACGATGTTGTTGTGCTCCGCCTGCAATTCCGGCAGCGAGTCATTCAGGGTACTCGCCACGTCGTTCAGGAAGATAATGGAATCCTTGTTACCGATAATGGTGTCGGCCTGTTCGCGCATCTGGCGCCAGACCTGGCCATACACCGCCAGCTCCTCTTCCAGCGCACGGCGGCTGCCCGGGTCCATGCCCTGCAACTCGCTCCAGGTAGCCGCCATCTGGTTCACCACCTGTTCAAGGTCTGCGAACGCCTGCTCGTCACCCGCGGTGGCCGCCGGTGCGTAAGACACCATCTGATAGGACAGTGCACGCAGTTCCGCTACGTCTTCCAGGTACTGCTGATCCCGATCAGCGTGGCTCTGCACCAAATAGATGCTGACAATCAGCCCCGCCAGTGTGGCGAGTACCAAGAAACCCATAAACAGCGCGGCAGGGTTACTGCGCAGCGCGGAGAATGAACTCTGGGAGCCTGTTTTCATAATTTACTCCTGGCGGACCTGTCCCTCAGGCCAATTCTTGTTATCACCACTGTTGAGGCACTGCGGCCTCAGATCCCCGTCTGCCCACTGGGTGGGCACCCCCAAACCGGCGACTGCCGACTACGGTTGCGCCCGGCATCCGCGCAAGCCCAACGGACAATCGCGTTACCGGACACTGGTTTGACGCACAAAGCGCGCCTCCCCTCAGCGGCCCGCCGAGGCAGGCCGGCGCGGACTGAGGAGCCCACGCCTGAACGCAGAATGCCGCAGCTCAGTGAGCCGCGGCATCCGCAAATTGAAAATCGTGAATCAACGCCTGCAGATCGAACACCAGCCAGCGATCCTGCTGCAGCACAAACTGACCACCCACCATCGGCGCGAACGGCTCCGACAGATCCGACGGCGGCATCTGGCCGTACTCCAACGCCAAATGCTGCATCCCGTGCAGTTCATCGACGATCAGACCGGCATAGATTTTTTCGTGTTCCAGCACCAGCACCCGGCGACGCTGACGCGGGCTGACAAGGTGCCCACCGAAGAATGCCGCCATATCAAACAGCGGCAGCAACCGGCCGCGCACATTGGCGACACCGCGCACCCAGGGCTGACAGCCTGGAACAAAGGTGTACTGGGGCACTTCAAGCAGTTCCACCACGTCTTCCATGGCGGCCACGAATCGATGCCCCAGCAAAGAGAATCCAATCCCCGTCCAGTAAGGTTTGACTTCCTGACGGGCAGGCAGCCCCTTAGCCTGCGCCTTGGCGCGCTTGGCTATATCGACGAGTGCGAGGTAGGGGGTTAGTGTCGGTTGCACAGAGACTCAACGTCGGCCTCAGGCCAACACCTCCTCGATGGTTCCCAGCAGCTTGCCTTCATCGACAGGCTTGGTCAGGTAAGCGCGCGCGCCCTGGCGCATGCCCCACACACGATCGGTATCCTGATCCTTAGTGGTTACAATCACAATCGGAATGCCCGCTGTCTGGTCGCCCTTGCTCAGCTGGCGAGTCGCCTGAAAGCCGTTCAGGCCCGGCATAACGATGTCCATCAAAATGACGTCGGGACGCTGTTCGCGCGCCACATCCACGCCATTTTCGCCATTGGTGGCGGTAATAACAGCGTGACCATTCTTCTCCAGAATGGTGGTCAGCTTGTGGGTTTCGGTTGGTGAATCATCGACGATTAGCACTCTGGCCATCTTGTCCCCCGAGATAGTGTTGTCCACTCCGGCCATCGCAATTTCGCCGGGTGAATGTTGTCGGCACCGATCGCCCCTCACTGGGAAGCGCGACCTTACGCTTTGTTATACGTTACGTTGCTGCGGCTGTACGGCGTACGGCGATTCTGCACCACCCACCCCAATCAGAGGCGGCACGCGCATTCAGCCACGCAGGACGCCATAGTCTACGCCATTTTTGCCACGGGTTTCACGCCCAGCTTGAGAACTTATTCTCAGGCGGCGTGATGCGGCTTGGCGTGAGCGGAAATAGCGCCAAGCAATTCACTCTTGCTGAACGGCTTGGTCAGATATTGATCGCAGCCAACCACGCGCCCCTTGGCTTTATCGAACAGGCCGTCCTTACTGGACAGCATGACCACCGGCGTACTGCGGAACTCGCTGTTGTTCTTGATCAGTGCACAGGTCTGATAGCCGTCGAGACGCGGCATCATGATGTCTACAAAAATGATATCCGGACGCGAATCGGCAATTTTTGCCAGGGCGTCGAATCCATCGGTGGCAGTCACCACCGCGCAACCCGCTTTCTGCAATAGCGTTTCCGCGGTGCGACGAATGGTTTTACTGTCGTCGATCACCATCACGGTGAGACTTTCCCAGTTGAGCTCCATAGTGTGTTCCCAAATCCCCTTTTACTTATTTTCAGGCTTACCGGCAAAATGCGCCGGGCCTGTCTGTGCAACCTCATTACGGGGTCCGATCGTCGCTGCGGATAGCCACCTGGGGCGGGTTTCGAGCCATCTCACAAACCCGGTGACCGGCGGGCGCAGATCAGATGCAAACTTGTATCACAGATACCAGAGTGAATCTAGCGACGTACAAGCCGGGCTGCACCCAATGGTCATTTTGTGAGCGGTGCCGCACTTTGTTGGACGCGCGTTTTCAAACCGCATCTTGCGAAGCGGGTCGCAGCCTCTTACCTTACCCACTTTGCGCAGGCCCCAGGCCCGCCGCCCCACCCGGCACAGATCCGAATCAACATTCAGAGTTACGGAAATCCTATGAGCCAGACTCTCGGCGTGGTCATGGACCCCATCGCCAATATCAGCTTCAAGAAAGACACCACCCTGGCGCTACTACTGGCGGCTCAGCGCGCCGGGTTTGACTTACACTACTTTTTGCAGAGCGACCTCTATCTGGATGGCGGTACCCCCATGGGGAACGGCGCACCCCTACAGGTATTCGACGACCCGCAAAACTGGTTCACGCTGGGCGAGCGCGCCCCGGTGAGCCTGGGTGACCTGGATGTACTGTTGATGCGTGTAGACCCACCTTTCGACAATGAGTACATCTATTCCACGTACATTCTGGAAGCGGCGGAACGCGCCGGCACCCTGGTCGCCAACAAGCCTCAGTCCCTGCGCGACTGCAACGAGAAAATTTTCGCCACGCACTTTGCCGATTGCATTCCACCGCTGATCGTCAGCCGCGATATGCAGCAACTGCGCGCATTTCATAGCGAGCACAGGGATGTGATCTTCAAGCCCCTCGACGGTATGGGCGGCGCGGGGATCTTTCATGTGAAGCCCGACGGCGGGAATATTGGCGCTATCCTGGAAACCCTGACCGACAATGGCAAACGCCAGATCATGGGCCAGCGCTATATTCCCGAAATCATGGATGGCGACAAACGTATCCTGATGGTGGACGGAGAACCTGTTCCCTACTGTCTGGCGCGCATTCCCCAGGGTGGTGAAACCCGCGGCAACCTGGCGGCCGGCGGCCGCGGCGAGGCCCGCCCCCTGAACGAGCGCGACCTTGAAATCGCCCGCCGTGTCGGCCCCACCCTCAAAGAGAAAGGCCTGCTGTTTGTGGGACTGGACGTAATCGGCGACTACCTCACCGAAGTAAACGTCACCAGCCCCACTTGTGTACGGGAAATCGACGCCGCCTTTGGAACCAATATTGGCGACCTGCTGATGCACGCCATCACAGACCGATTGGCGAAAAAGGGATAAACTGGCGCCTCGAAATTTTTCTGCGGCTCCAGAACAGGCTGGAGCCACCCCAAAGTGTGCAGGCACAGGCCGCACCAACAGAAACCGCAGCAAAACAAGCCGTATCACAACAATAAGCACAATGAACGCAGTCGCCAGCCAATCACAGAGCCTCCCACCGGCACCCGCGTCATTCCCGGGCAGCCAGCCCTCTTCGGGAGACCGCTTCACCTTTGCCCTGTTTTTGGCCTGCGCGCTGCACGCGCTGCTTATTTTTGGTGTTGCCTTTACCGCGCCCGAGGCCAGAGAGGCCCCACCCACGCTTGAGGTCACCCTCGCTCAGCACAAATCCGTCGATGCACCGGAAGACGCGGACTACCTGGCGCAACACAATCAGCAGGCCAGCGGCACCGCCGAGACCCCCAAGGAACTCTCCACCGACCGCCAGGCGGAGATTGCCGATACCAGTATCCGCCAGGTCAATCCGCTGCCCCAGCAGCAGGCCGCACGCCCTGCGGAGCAATTGCGACAGTTGATCACGACGATTGGCGATAGCCCGACCCAGGCCCCGGAGCTGCCGGCCGAAGACAAGCGCTCGGAAGAGAAGCGCGGCGACGCCCCCACTGATCTGCCCCCCAGCAATCCGGAGATTGCCAGCCTACAGGCGCGTCTCGACAAAATACGCCAGACCATCGCCCAGCGCCCGCGGGTCCGACGCCTGACCTCCGTTGCTACCAAGGCCTCTGCCGACGCCGCCTACCTGCACGACTGGCGTCAAAAGGTGGAAGCCGTCGGCAACGACAACTTCCCCGAGGAAGCCCTCGCCCGCCAGATCACCGGTGACCTGCGCATGATGGTGCGGCTACTGCCCACTGGCGCAGTGGAAGAAGTGGTCATTCTGGAATCCTCCGGCGAACGCATTCTCGACGACGCCGCGCAACAGATTGTGCGCCTCGCGGCCCCCTTTGCGCCCTTTCCCGCAGAGATCCGCCAGCAGGCGGACCGCCTGGAAATCATTCGCACCTGGCGTTTTGAAATGACCGGGTTCTCTACCGCCGCTGGTAAATCTCCCAGTCGCGGCTGACAGGTCCTAAACTAGAGCCATGCAATCAAACAGCCCCTCCGCAATCGATAGCGACCTCACCCATAACAGCCTGCGCGGGCAACTGCTGATCGCCATGCCCGGTATGCAAGACCCGCGCTTCGTACACGCGGTTACGTTTATCTGTGAGCACAGCGCCGAGGGCACCATGGGTGTGGTGATCAACGCACCCAGTAAGGTGACCTGGAAAGAAGTCTTCTCACAGCTGGACCTGGAAGATGCCAGCCTGCGCGGCGAAGAACCGGTGCTCATTGGCGGCCCCGTGGCACAGGAGCAGGGCTTCGTGCTGCACGGCCGCGGGATGCAGTTTGCCTCCACCGCCGAAGTCTCCGACGACATCAGCCTGACCGCCTCCAAGGACATCATCGAATCCCTCGCCGCCGGACGCGGCCCCGACGACGTACTGCTGGCCCTGGGCTACGCAGGCTGGGGGCCCGGGCAACTGGAACAGGAAATCGCCGAAAATGCCTGGCTGACACTGCCGGCGGAGCCGGAAATCCTGTTTGCTACCCCCTGGGAAAGCCGCTGGCAATCCGCCGCCGCCCGCCATGGCATCGATTTATCCGGGATGGGTTCCCAATCCGGTCACGCCTGAGCCGTCACCATGAAGCCCATCTCCGCCCTCGCCTTCGACTTCGGTACCTCATCCATTGGGCTCGCCTATGGCCAGAGTCTGACCGGCAGTGCCCGCGAACTGGACCCGCTACCGGCTAAAGACGGTAAACCGGACTGGGACCGGGTGCAGCGCATCATTGATGAGTGGAAACCCAAGATTCTCGTGGTCGGGCTACCGCTGAATATGGACGGCAGCGAAAGCGATTTTGGCGCCCGCGCGCGCAAGTTTGGCCAGCGGCTGCACGGCCGCCTGGGCCTGCCGGTGGCGTACGCCGACGAGCGCCTTAGCACCCGCGCCGCCAAAGATGAGGCCCGTGAACGGGGACACCGCGGGGACTACGCCAATCAGCCAGTGGATTCCATTGCCGCACGCATCTTTCTCGAAGACTGGCTGCGCACCTATTCCAACCAAAAGTAGCCACCAGCCGTGCTGCCAGGTTCGCTAATCCGTAGGGCAAACTGGTAGACTTGCGCGAAATTCAAGCCGGTCTCGTTCCTCGCATGTCTCAAACTTCCACTAGCGCTTCAGCGCCCATTTCCACTGTCCGTATCGCCACCCGCGAGAGCGCTCTCGCCCTGTGGCAGGCCAATTTCGTCAAGCAGCAACTTGAGCACCACCACCCGCAACTGACCGTCGAGCTACTGCCACTGACCAGTCGCGGCGACCAGCTGCTGGACATTCCCCTGAACAAAGTGGGCGGCAAAGGCCTGTTCGTGAAGGAGCTGGAAAAAGCCATGCTCGAAGGCCGCGCGGACATCGCCGTGCACTCCATGAAAGACGTGCCCATGGAATTTCCCGAAGGTCTGCACCTGCCGGTCATCTGTGAGCGGGAAGACCCCCGCGACGCGTTTGTAAGCAATCACTACGCCTCCATCAAAGACCTACCTCAGGGCGCCGTGGTCGGCACTTCCAGCCTGCGCCGCCAGTGCCAGTTGCTGGCCGCCCGTCCGGACCTTGAAGTGAAGTTCCTGCGCGGCAATGTGAATACCCGTCTGGCAAAAATGGATGCCGGCGAATATGACGCCATCATCCTTGCCGCCGCGGGCCTGTTGCGCCTGGAGATGCGCGAGCGCATCGCGGAGTATATTGAACCCGAAGTTCTGCTGCCGGCGGGTGGCCAGGGTGCGGTGGGCATTGAGTGCCGCCGCGACCCGGCACTGGAAGACCTCCTCGCCCCCCTGCATCACACCGATACCAGCCATCGGCTGGTGGCCGAACGCGCCATGGTGAAACGCCTGAACGGCGGCTGCCAGGTGCCCATTGGCTGCTACGCGGTGTTTACCGACGCGGCAAAAACCCAACTGCATCTGCGCGGGCTGGTAGGCAGCCCGGATGGCGGAACCATGCTGAACGCCGAGGTACACGGCGGCATCGAGGAAGCGGAAGCGCTGGGTATTGGGCTCGCCGAACAGCTGCTACAGGCCGGTGCCGACAAGATTCTCGCGGATATCTGATTGAGGCTGCGGCCTCGCGTTTGGAACACCAGCATGCACCAGCCAGACACTCACGAACTTGCCGGCAAGCGCATTCTTATCACCCGCCCCGCACAGCAAAGCGCGAGCTGGCAACAGTTACTTGAAGCTCAGGGTGCCCGCGTAGACAGCATACCGCTGCTGCAAATCGCCCCCGTGCAAGACCCGGCAGCAAAGCAGGGGATTAAAAACCTGATCATGGACTTTGATCAGTTCGACCACGCCATCTTCGTATCCCAGAACGCCGTACAGCAGGCGTTCGACTGGCTGGATGACTACTGGCCACAACTGCCACAGGGACCCCGCTACTACGCCGTAGGCGCCGCCACCGCCCGCGCCATCCGCCGGCGTGGCGCCGTGCCCGAGGCCTGCGCTGGCGACACCATGGATTCCGAGGCCCTGCTCTCCCTTGCGTCATTGCAGAATCCCCAGGGCGAGCGGGTGATCATCTTTCGCGGTCAGGGCGGGCGCCCGCTTATGGGCGATACACTGGCACAGCGCGGCGCACGCCTCGATTACTGCGAACTGTACCAGCGCCTGCTGCCCCCGCAGGCCGAGCAGCAACTGCGTGATTACCGCCATATTCCCGACGCCATAACCCTGCACAGCGGCGAGACTCTGGAAAATTTCCACAGGGCGCTAAGCGCCCTCGACGCCGAAAAGCGCCACGCATTGATGGCGCAACCGGTCATTCTCCCCAGCCTGCGCGTGGCCAATCACGCCCGCACCCTCGGTTTTACCGGTGCGTCTGCCGCCACCAATGCCGGGGACAGTGCCATGCTCACCGCGCTGCGGGGCGCACTATCCGCCCACGATTATTGAATTGACGCCTACAACAGTAAAAAATTTTAATTCCGCGCCAGACTTCGTATAAAGAGCGGCTGCAGTCGCTATAATTTGGCGACAAATTTTCTATCGGTAGCCGCACCCGCGATCGACCTGACTACCGCTAGCGGTCCATGCCCCAAACGCACTCACCCTGAGCAAGCGAGCCCATGAGCGATAAAAAAGCCCCAGCTTCCTCCAACCAAGACGGCCCCCAGAGCGACGATCACAAAGACGTGCCGATGGTGACCGAAAAAGCGGAGCCCAAAAGCAACTTCGCCAAGGCTGCCGGAAGCCGCACAGGTAGCGACAAGACAAAAAGCAAAGCCAGCGCCGCCACCAAAAAAAGCGTAACCAAAAAAGGACACGGCTGGCTCTGGTTCTGGCTGCTCGTTATCGCATTGATCGCACTTGCGTTGGCCGCCTGGTATTTCATCCCTACCGTACGCACTCAGGTAAACGCGCACCTGCAGGATCTCCCGCTCATTGGCCGACATTTTTCTACGGTCAATCCTGCCGGGGTGCAGCGCAGCAACAGCACCGCCAATACGGCAACCAACCCAAAGGCCATCAGCGACACCGCGCCCACCAACGGCAATAGCGAAACCAGCCGCGATAACACAGGGCTACCCGACGCAGCGACCACAGCAGACCGTACCGTCCCCAGCGATGGCTACGACTCCCAGGTGCCAACCCCAGTACCGCAACAACCAACGGGGCAAACGGTTGAACCGCAACCGAGCCAGCCATCCGCCACCTCCCCAGAGCCACCACAACACCAGAATCAGGAGCAGATCAATAACCTGCGCCAACAACTGGCCACCCAAAACCAGACCGTGGAACAGCTCAACCAGACCATCGCGCAGCTACAGCAACAGATCGCCGGCCTGCAGCGCAATGTCACCGCCCAGGGCAACCGATTGAGCCAACTGGGGAACGCCAGCCGCGAAGACTGGCAACTCGCAGAGGCCGATTACCTGCTGCGCCTCGCCAACCAGCGCCTGATGCTGGAACAGGACAGCCGCGCCGCCCTCGGCCTGCTACAGGAAGTCGACAAAATCATTCGCAACGTAGATATGCCGGACCTCTACGGGGTGCGCCAGCAGATCGCCCGCGATATTACCGCACTCAAGCTGGTGGAAACCGTGGACCGGGAAGGGCTCTACCTACGCCTGCGCGCACTGGAAGAGCAAATGGTAAAACTCAACATTCAGCCCCAGTTTGACCTCGCCAAACGCGATGCCGCCACAGCGCAAGATCAGGCAGACAACGCCGACGTTGGCGAAGCCCACTTCCGCTCCAGCTGGCAAAATTTCGTCAGTTTTATCAAAGAATCCGTGCGCATTCGCGACGGCGAGGTCGACCCCGTACTGCTATCACCGCAGAGTGAAACCCGATTCCGCCAGAGCCTGCGCCTGAATATGGAACAGGCAGAGCTTGCCGTACTGCGTGCAGACGACACCGTCTACAAGGATGCGATCAATCACGCCCGCCAATTGTTGCTGGACTACGGCGTAGAGAATCAACAGAGACAGGTCATCCTGCGGGAGTTGGATGCACTCGGCCAGGAAAAAATCCAGACAGAACTGCCGGATCTCAGCGCATCACAAAGCGCGTTGCGCAACTTTATCGACAAAATGCACAAGGTCTCCTCCGGACAGACTAACGATGATGACAACGGAGGTAGCAACTGGTGAAACGCTTCCTCTTTTTTACCCTGGTCCTGCTTCTCGGAGGCGCGCTACTGGCAGAAGCCATGCGGTCTTACCCCGGTTACCTGCTGTTAATGGTCGGCGGCGACAGCGGCAAACGTATTGAAATGAACCTGTGGGTTGCGGTCGGCGGCCTGGCACTCACCCTACTCGCTGTATTTCTGTTTATCTGGCTGTTACGCAGCCTAGCCCGCGCCATCGGCGGCAGCGTCAGCCGCATTCGCTTTGGCCGCAGCCGAATGGCGCGCCGGCGCCTGACCAACGGCCTGGTGGAATACATGGAGGGCAACTGGGCACGCGCCCGCCGCCTGCTTCTGAAAAGCGCCGCACGTTCCGACGCCCCGATCATCAATTACCTGGCCGCAGCACGCAGCGCCTTCGAGCTCGGCTACCGAGACGAGGCCAACGAGTTGCTCGCCAAAGCGGAAGCCACCGGTGACGACACCCAGCTGGCCGTCGCCATCAGCCAGGCGCGCATGCAGTTATTGGATAAGCACTACGAACAGTGTATCGCCAGCTTACAGCGGGCCATGCAGGAAGAGCCCAACCACCCAGCACTGCTACAACTGTTGCGCCAGGCGTACTACCACATCGGCGAATGGCACGGTCTGCGCGAACTACTCCCGCGCCTGGAAAAACACGGCACCATGCCCGAGTCCCAACTACAACAGCTGGAACTCGAGGTCTATCAGAACCTGATGCGGGAAGCGGCAAGCCGTAAAGACAAAGAAAAGCTGCGGGAAACCTGGCAGAGCCTGAGTGGCCGTTGGCAGCGCAATATCGAGCTGCGCAACCTGTATGGCGAAATGCTTCACCAAGTGGGAGAAGATGTAGAGGCGGAAAAGCATCTGCGCTGGATATTGAATCGCGAATGGCGCGCCGATACCGTGCGCCTGTACGGCCACCTCACCGGTGCAGATGCCAGCCAGCAACTGTCCGTTGCCGATGGCTGGCAGAAAGAATACGGGGAAAATGCCGACTTGCTGACTTGCCTCGGCAGACTCTGCCTGCGCAACGAGATTTGGGGCAAAGCGCGCCAGCACTTTGAAAAAAGCCTACTGCTGCGCTCGGACCCGGTCACCTCCGCGGAGCTCGCACGCCTGCTGTTTGCACTCGGTGAAAAAGAGCAAGCAGCACGGCTTTACGAACAGGGCCTGCTCCAGGCGGTGTCGTCACTCCCGCAACTGCCACTACCGGGACAGCATACCAGCGCACTGTCGACACGCACGTCCTGACAGGCAACTACCCCACTCGACGAACAGGCTCCCGGGTGCATCCCCAGCAACCGGGAGTCGCGACCCCGCGATAAAAACATCTTAGCCGGGTAAAAAGTACGTTAGCCGGCCTTACCTCCCGGGCCGGCAAGAAACCAGGCAATCAAGCCGATAACCGGCAGCACCAACACTACAATTACCCAAATCAACTTCTTGAGACCGCTTGCCGAGCTCTGCAATATCTTGATGATCGCGTAGATATCAGCAATCAGAATAATAAGCCCTAAGATACCTTCCATTTCAGAATCCTCCCGAACGAAGTGTTAAGGATGGCAGCACCGCCACCAAAGCAGAATTCAGAGTATAGAATCGTACCCGCATACTCACGCCCTTATCCGGGCAAACCAGAAAAAGTTGACGAATCACCGCAAAACGGGCGGCAGAATCTTCCACTTTCACGCTGCCAAGCGTGCCTCCAGTACAGGCGCAATCTCTGCTACATCCGGCTCTCTTGCTTCGAATCCACGGCAACCACCGTATTGTTCTCGACAGTAACAACCACGAGAGACATACCACCGAGTGAGCTAGGGAGGCGATAAGTGAGAACTTCCCGCTTAATCGGAGTACCGCCGTTTCCCTCGTCGACCGCGATCGTTTCCACCTCGGAATAAAGCGGCGCCCCTGCAAGGTAAATGACCTCCTGCTTACTCTTCCCTTCCTGAATGAGCTTTCCATTGGGCAGCCGAAAAGAACCACTGGCATTGGCCGCGAATGCCGCCACCAGCAACATGCTGAATACAGTGAACTTAAGCGCACGCATTACAGTTACTCCTCTTTCAAGCGATTATTCAATTTGATGGTGACACGAATTACGTGTTAGCTGAAACTAGCTCACTCCGTCACCCCAAAGAGCTCAGAAACACCTGCCAAGTCATAGACCGCATTGTTCGAAATAACTCCGCATCTTTTGGCGCCAGTCCACACAACATCTTACCGAGCTCAGCCAACAGGACACTGCCGCCACCATCAATGCGCTGGTTAACACCCTGCATGTCGATCTATGGAGGCCGTAATGCATCTGGCCGACCTGATTGAGCGCTATCAAGAGGCGCTCTTACAAAAGTATGCTGGGCGCCTGCTACCGGAACAGCGACGGGCGATAGCGGCGATCCTACGCTGCCGTACCAGCGCTGCTGGCGAGATACTATGGCAATGTAACGATTGCAATCACTCTCTGTTGAACCCGCGCCCCTGTGGGCACCGGAGTTGCCCCCGGTGCCAGAATCACGAGGTCACCCAGTGGCTGGCACGGCAGCGCCGCAAGCTGTTGCCGGTGGAGTACTTCATGGTAACTTTTACCCTCCCGGCGGAGCTTCGTACACTGACCTGGCGCCATCAAAAAAAAGTCTATGACCTGTTAATGGCCGCTGCCGCCGGGATTCTCAAAACCTTCGCCCTCAACGACGATCAGCTCAGCGGCGAGATCGGCATGACCAGCGTACTCCACAGCCATAGCCGACGTCTGGATTACCACCCGCACTGCCATATCGTGATTCCCGGCGGTGTGGTGAACCGAAGTAGACGGCAGTGGAAGAAGGTAAAGGGTAAATACCTGTTCAACGGCCAAGCACTTGCCAAAGTCTTCCGTGCAAGGATGCTCCAGGCCCTGCAAGAGGCTGGACTGCCAGTACCCGACACTCCAATAAAGTGGATCGTTCAGTGCCAATCAGTCGGCAGAGGACAACCCGCTCTGGAATATTTATCAAAATACCTTTATCGCGGTGTAATCAGCGAGAAACAAATTCTCACTGACCGAAACGGCGAAGTAACCTTCCGCTATATCGAAAGCAAAAGCGGCAACCCCAAAACGCGAACATTACCTGGCGCCGACTTCTTGTGGCTGGTACTGCAGCATGTACTCCCCAAGGGCTTTCGGCGCGTACGCGATTACGGGTTCCTGCACGGCAATGCCAAGCGATTGCTGCAGCTCGTGCAAATGACATTGAAAGTGGTCATTGACTCATTCAAGGCACAGGAAAAGCCTGTATTGCCTTGCCCGAGATGCACGGCACCACTGCAGTTTGTTCAGGCCTTCAGGCCTGGCTGGCTATCCGGATAACCCTTCAGGATCGTATTAAACACCGACAGTCATAAGCGAGGAGAAAACCAACCTATGAGCAACTGATGTCGATCATATTGGCTGCAGGAAAAGGCCAAGGCTCTCGCTCGCCTTCAAAAAATTAATAACACAGCTTGTGCGAAACACCCACCACGCCAAAAAAATATATTTGCTTATATAAAGAACTTTCCGGAAAGCCCGGGCTTGTCCAACAACTGGATGAGATCGCGGCTGCGCGCGATCTATCCTTATTCGTTAGGCGCACCGGGCTACTTGGTTTCAAGAAAATAGCATTTCCCTGAGGTGCTCCCAGCCCATACTAACAAAGATCCAGGGAACTCATCCCCCATAAAATTAAATTCAAAGTAATAGGACGCCTCTACTTCATCTCTTACATTTGGTATTGGCACAAAACCTAAACTTTCTATCTCTGCGTAATTAATTGATACCACACCTCTACTCATATAACGCTCGAGAGTAGTCGGATACCCAATCACCTCTTCTAGATCGGGCTTATAAAATAGATCTTTCACACGTGACTGGGAGCCAAGTTTAATTGATAAAGCCCTATTTTTAAGAGAAGCCATACAAGAAGCTAACTCGATTTCATCTTTGGAGGTATTAATTAATGGATCAGGCGTCTGCACAACCACCCCTGAAGCTGACTCGTATTTAGATCCTAAACAGCCGGCGATGAAAAAAATACTTACCAATATAAGACAATATTTCATGACAATACTTATGAGTAACTCGGACGCCTAACGAGCCTGTAGAAAAACAACTCCCGGCAGTCGTCGCCCGGTATCTGTCAACGTAGTTGTCGCGTTTAAGGTATCAGCTCTTTAACAATTTACCGCCTTGTCCGGGTTCAGCATTACTGACTCCGGCAAGCTGAGGTTTCTGGTTTCTCCTGACCAGCGTCGAGGGTTCTTGGCCTTCGCAGCCTCAAGCACAACTTTGCGCTGAATCAGTATCTCGTGAGCCTCTCCATTATGGCGTTGCTCAGGTGTTACGTAGTTCAAGCCACTGTGGCGATGCTCGGTGTTGTACCATCGCACAAACGCCAGCACCCAGTTCCGAGCTTCATTGATCGTTTTGAAGCCACTTGCCGGGAAGCCCGGTCGGAACTTCAGCGTCTTGAACAATGACTCAGAGTAGGCATTGTCGTTGCTCACTCGGGGACGGCTGTTCGAGGGGGTTATACCAAGGTCATACAGTTTCTCCAGGAATGTCGCCGCCTTCATGGGGCTACCATTATCGGAGTGCAGTACAAGCGGCTTGCTCTTCGCCGTCAGGCGCTCACGCCAGCAGGCTTTCTCGATAAACTCACAAGCCAACTCTCCGGTCTCACGCTCATACACCTCATGGCCGACAATTTTCCGGCTGTAAACATCCATAACCAAGTAAAGGTAATACCAGGTTCCGCATGCTGGTCCTGGTAGCCACGAGATATCCCACGACCACAGACAGTTTGGTTCTGATGCTTTGTGTGTGGTCGCTGCTCGCTTCCGCTCCGGCGCCTTCTGGCGGCCTCTACGGTGGACTTGATTGTATTCATGTAAAACCCGGTAGAGCGTTGATTCAGAGGCGAGATAATGGCCCTGATCCAGCTGGTCAGCAACAATAAATGCTGGAGGGCAGCTTCGGTATTCAGGTTGATTACACAGGGCTATTACGGCTTGACGCTCCTTAGCCGTCAGTTTGTTCGATGGCTCCGGCCTCGGCACCACGGGCCTCTGATCTTCCCTGACAACCTCGTCAGTGACCCAGCGTTGATAGGTGCGTACGCTCAAGTTCAGCAAGGCACAGGCCTTGGCCAGCCGGGCTCCGCTGCGATTGGCTTCGGCAATCAGAGCAACGATCTGCTGGCGATCTGGGAGGCTGGTCATTCGTCCTCGTCTTTGTGGCCCCAGATCGCCTCGGCTTTTTTTGACAGTGTGAGGAGCGCAGCGGTTTCAGCGAGCGCCTTCTCCTTACGTCGCAGCTCTGCCTCAAGCTTTTTGATACGCTTTTTCTCGGCCTTACTGGCCTTTTGGTTGCGTTTAGACTGCTCGTCAGATACAGCATTGGCTGACATGCAGGCCGTTTTCCAGGCCTCAATCTGCTCGGGGTAAAGGCCTTTCTTGCGGCAGTATTCACTGAGCTCCGCCTCAGTCATTGGGGCAGTTTCAAGGACGACTTTGAATTTTTCTTCGCTACTCCAATTATCGGGAGTAGCAGAGTTGGAAGGCAAAACAGCACCTCGTTGTCTGGCGGCTTTACGCCAATTGTACAGGGTAGCGGTACTGATGCCTTCCTGGCTCGCCAGTTCGGCAACGGTCATGCTGTGAGGCGGCGCCATCTTCTTGAGGATGGCCTCTTTACGTTCAGGTGAATAGTGGGGCATGGTTGTCCTCTGAAAAGTTCAGGCGACAACTACCCTGACACATAGGGACCCGCACGAAATGTGCATAGCGTTGGGCGTTCCGCGGAGGCCCGCAGGGCCGTAGCATACTGCTTGCGCTTGTTAATTCTTGTTTAGGCACTTATGGGCGATAGATTTTGCAAAACCTTCAATGCCGGGGAAAAGGGTCTCCGAAGTGATATTCATAGCCTTTAAATGAGCCAGCCCAGTTTCTATTACATTTTCACGAATAATTATTTTCTTTAATCTGCCATCTCCATCCTTAAGGTAGGGCGTTATATTTTCCATAAATGAAACGGAAATATCTAAAGGCATCAAAAATATACCTTGCTGAATGCCAATTCTTGTATGCTGCTCATACGGTTCAACTGCAATAACCCCTAATTTTTGATCCGCTTGTGAAGCGGTGCTTGCAGATTCTAAAACGGAATTTAAATAATCATTCCCACATTGAGTTGAATGGTCATCCCATTTATCTCGCAGCTCATTGTGCGGCGATGTTCCAAACACCTCTGATACTATATCGAAACCGAGAAATGGATTAATAGACCAGATTGCAGCATCTGATTTTGCACCTGATAGAGCAAAATAACATGCCACATAGAATGAGCTAGTGAAATCCACCAATCGCGTTGGAGCCCCATAATGCTGCATAAGGGAAAACCACGTTACCAAGTCTTCTTTTGGTGGCGTTTCTTCAAGGTATCGCCCGGCTCCACGCTTAAATTCTCTTAGCATCCAATATTCAAGATTACATGGATCATCCTCATAGTCTGAACCGGAGAGTAACCTTTGTAACGCAGAAGAAATAGGCCAATCTGCGCAAGATTGACCTCGGAAATAGTCGAGAGGAAACTCAACTTCCAAATCAAGAATTTCTGACCAATTCTCTATGTATATTTCTTCCATACTTCGCTTCTATTGAATTAACGCCCGCAACATGGGCGCCCAATGTTGTGCGCCTTTTGCGCAATAATGGGAGCGCAGCGACCGCGCACAAGGTGCACAGCGTTGGGCGTCCCGCGCAGGCCCGAAGGGCCGGAGCACTCTTGCTTGCGCTTGTTAATGTTGGGCCAAATTTTGACCCGCTATATTTTACCTGGGCTTGAGCCGGCCACCGAATAGAACGAACAATATTAGTAAACGATCAGTCTTCCCCGCCCTCGACGCGAGTATTGCTTTCAGGTAGCCCAGCAGCTCTGATCTTCCACGGTAGCAATGCCTCGGTGGCCTCCACTGATTCGGCTTGTGGCAGACGGCTGTATACCGCAGCCAGATATTTGTGCGGCTCCAGGCCATTCAGCTTAGCCGTTTCAATCAGACTATACAGTGCTGCACTGGCTTTGGCACCTTTTGGCGTATCACTGAAGAGCCAGTTCTTGCGGCCGATTACGAACGGACGGATAGCATTCTCAGCGGCGTTGTTGTCGATTCTTAGGCGGCCATCTTCCGTATACCGGTAGAGCTTCGTCCAGTTCTTATCGAGGTACGACATTGCTTTGCCAAGTGTGCTCTTGGGTAGTATTTTCGGTAGGTTTTTATCGAGCCACCCGCGCAGCTTGTCCAGTACGGGCAGGCTTTTCGCCTGGCGGATCTGATAGCGCTCTTCCGCAGTACACGTTTTAGCTTGCCGCTCGATGCCATAGAGGTGGCCGATGTAATTCAATGCAATATCGGCTTTACTGGGCGATTTCGATTTGCTTTTGCTCTTTTTATCTTTGCCGCCGGTAACCTTTTGTGCCTCGATAAATTTCCGCCGCGCGTGGGCCCAGCAACCGATGTGCGTGATGGTGTTTTCACTACCCACGGCGTGGTAACCGGCATAGTCGTCGGTCTGTAGATAGCCGGTGTAGCCGGACAATAGGCGGCCGGCCACGTCGCCACTGCGGCTGGCGTGGTAGTCGTAGAGTACGACTTGCTCATCCGGGAGGCCGCCGAGGCGTACCCACATATAGGATTTGCTCTCCGGTGGCTTGTCGGGCTCCTTGAGTACCTGCACTGGTGTTTCATCGCACTGAATGATGGGACCTGATCGTAATCGGTCTTCCATCAGGTTCAGCAGTGGCTGTACCAGCTCACCGCAGCGGATAATCCAGTTGGCCAGAGTGTTACGTGGGAGATCTACGCCATATCGGGCGAAGATCTTCTCCTGTCGGGCCAGCGGCAGTGCATCTTGGTATTTGGCAACGGTGACCTGGGCCAGCAGGCCGGGACTGGCATTGCTTTTCGGGATGGGCTGGGCCGGTAGTGGCGCCGTTTTGACATTGGACTCGCAGGTCTTGCAGCCGTACTTCTTGCGTACGTGCTGGATGACCTGGATTTTGGCCGGGATGATGTCGAGTTGTTCGCTGATCTCTTCGCCAATAGCCTGGAGCTGGCAGCCGCAAGTACAGCTCTTTTGCTCCTCCGGCAGATCGTGCTCACGGCGGACACGTGGAAGTTCCGCCGGCAAGGCGCGGCGACCGGAGGTCTTTCTCGACTGAGGTTTTGTGGCGTTTTCAGAAGGGGGTTCTGCGGCAAGATCCGGCGCAGGCGTTTCCGATTCGACTTCAGCCTCATCAAAGAAGCCGTACTGATCCGGGGACTGTTCACTGCTGCGGGCAAAGTGCGTGTCCCGCATCAGTAGAATCTGCTCTTCGAGCAGGTCGATACGCTGCTGCTTCTGCAGCAACTGAGATTGCTGCTGAACCAGAAGCGCTTTCAGCGCATCGATATCATCTGGGAGTTGTTCGGCGGTCAGCTTCTTCATGACCGCCATTGTATCGCAGCGCGGGCTCAGGTAACCGAGTCGAACTGGATAGATCGGTGGGGTTTTTGGCTCCAGATATTGAGTCCGTCGAGGAGCTGGTTCAGATCGCGGCCAGTGCGCAGTTGATAGACAAAGTCCGCATCGCGCAGCCACTGGAAGCGCTGTTTCTCTAAGCGCTTGTACCAGACCACGAAGCCGTTACGTTCCCAGTAGAGTAGCTTGATTTTGTCGCGCCCGCGATTGCAGAACACGAAGATGGCCTCGAGCGCTGGCGACAGCTCCATCTCCAGCTCCACCAGTGCCGCGAGGCCGTCGATGGACTTGCGCATGTCCACCGGCTCCATGTACAGGTAAACTTGGGCGGACTGTGCCGGCCTTAATATGTACGCTGCTCTCGCAGCAGGCGCCACAGTATCGGCAGCGTTTGCTCAAGAGCGGTGACCGGAAGCTGAAGCTGAATCCCGCCCGGCAGTGAGAGCTCAGCCAGATCGGAGGTTGTCGGCATAGATACCGGGATCAATTTCGGCCGGGGCTTGCTCTGCTTGCTGCGCCAGTAGGTGAAGGTGCTGAGCTTTAGATTGTGCTGGTCACAGTAGGCAGCCTGAGATAAACCACTAGCATGCCAGTCCGCAATATGCTGCTGCCAGAAATCGGTTTTACTTTGGGTGGTCATGTGGATCTCCTGATCGTTAAAAATCAGAAGCGTACCGGGCAGGGTTGCCGAGTTTTAGATGGGGTTTATTGAGCGCTTACCAATATTAACATTTGCGGACACCTTTAAAACTAACGTGCGGTGCCGCCCTACTTGGCACAGAATTTCAGATTACCGATCGTGGGCGAAGCCGACGATGAACCTACCAGCGGCACGGCACAAATGGGGCAATTGAAAAGCATGACGAAGCCCGGCAGCAGAAGTCAAATGCTGGTTCCACGTTTTCACGTAACGGCCTATTACCACAGAAGCATCCGCTACCACTTTTCCAAACCCTAGGAACCTTGAATCTAAAACCCCTTCCACAGCTCTAAAAAACATTAACGAGCCTGTAGAAAAACAACTCCCAGCAGTCGTCGCCTCAAGGCTCTTTTCTCGTTTACATACTGACCGCCATTTAACCACACTAATTTCACTTACTCACGCATGCGCGTATTTTCACCATATCGCCCCAAAATTAATGCAGAAGCCCCTAGGAATTAATGTACTGCGCCGTATCGCATCAACTTTTCGATATTATGCACCAAGCAGAACATCTGCCACTGTCCCTGCACCTTGTGTTTTCCACGCAACGAGAAGCGACTCAGTCGCTTGTTTGTGCCAATATTACCGAAGACTGGCTCGACCACCGACATGCGATGACTGTAAATTGTCTTGCCTTCCACGCTATCGACCCGTCTTTTCATCCAGTCCGTTGCTGTTTTACCATTCGTCCAAGTAAAAGAGACTTGTCGTCCGTGGCCATCCCGGGTATCCGCCGATTCGGGATTGCGCATACATTGGCTTTTTAGCGGGCAGTGTCGACAGTCTGTGAGTCGCCCTTCAAAGTGAAGTTTTTGCTTCCCCTCGCTGACGCGCTCATCTCGGTAGAGCAACATTTCATTGCCGGCGGGGCAGATACAGGTCTTACTTCTTTTATTGAGTCTGAACTCGCTAGCGGGCAGAACCTGCTTAACGCCCTTTACCGTATCTTGGTGACGCTTACCGTGTTTTTCTTTTTGCTTGGCAAACGCCTTGTCGCGGGAACGGAACTGGTTGTCGGGAATGAAGGCATTGACACCTTCACTTCTCAGCATCTCGTTATTAGATTCACTTGAGAATCCGGTATCTGCGGTAACAATGACCTGGTCCGAAAGAATATCCTCGGCGATACCTGCGTTCCGATAACGCGTGTTAATGCCGTCAAGAATCGGCTTTAAGGTATGCGCTTCCTGCCCTTCCCCGAAGGCTTGCGCCTCCACGACAATCTGATGTTTCTTGTCGACCGCCGCAATTCCGTTATAGCCCTGGATGGTGCCTTTACTAGTCTTCATCTTGGCCGACTCGTTGTCGGTGATGTTACTTTTTACTTCTTTCGGTTTCTTGCCCTGCCCCATCCTTGGGGCTTGCGTCTTTAGGAAGTTGTCGATCTTTTCAAAGTGCTTCTCCAAGGTCTTCTGCGCCTGCTCGAGACGCTGCTTTCGCTCCCGTTCGGCGGGCTTCCTTCCATCCAGCTTCTTATGCTCTGAGAGACAATGACGGATCTTCTTGCGGATCTTCGCCTGCTTTTGCTCGAGCTCTTTAAAAGTTCCAGAGTGTGACTTGCTGGCATTCGACGACATCTTGCAGCCATCAATGGCAAAGAGTTCATTACCCAAAAGACCTTCCTGGTCGCAAACCATCAGCACCTGCTCAAAGACAGACTGTATGGCATCGGGATAACTACTGACAAAGCTGGCAATGCTGGTGAAGTGCGGCACGCTGTCACAGGACAGAGCTTTGAACAGTATATTATGCTCACACTGCCATTGGATCTCCCGGCTAGACGTGATGCCTTTGGAGTAAGCGAACAGGATAATCTTCAAGAGAATAGCCGGATCGTATGCAGACCGCCCACCACCTTCATTCTTGTACTTGTCGTAGAAAGCGGAAAGATTGATACGGTTATCGATCAGGTGATGCAGCGTGTACTCGAAGGTATTCGGCTGCAATTGATCTTCGAAATTGATTACAACCATTGTGTCCTGGCTGTAATTATAGGGCTTGAAGTTGGGCATGACGGGATCTCGGAACCGGGCCCGCAGATTTTATCAAAATCTACTAGGTTTTAGAGTTTYTCTACAGCCTGAACGCCCACGGCAGGGGCGGATTACCTTATGCGCGATTTACGCGAAAATGGGAGCGAAGCGACCCGCGTAAAACGTGCATAAGGTAAGCCGTCCCGCGGAGGCCCGAAGGGCCGGAGCATCACTGCCCGTGATTGTTAATGTTGGGAAACTTAAAGTGACTTTGCCTCTTTAAATCACCAAACCTGAAGCCAGCAAAGGCTAACATACTACAAACGGCACAATTGGCTGTACCATGCCACGCTTTCCCTGGAGCGGCTAATGAGCCAAACAGGACTGCTCCCCTACTCTACTTCCGGCGCCACCAATAAATGCAAAGAATGGAAGCCACTGCTGTCGATTAAAATCAACCGTAAAATCCTGCCAGCGATTACGCCGCAACAAGGCCGACAGCCGCCGAATCACTAGTAAATTGCCTCACAACTCTCGATGGCGCCGGCATGATGAACCGGAACATTAACGCCCAGCGCAGGCGCAGCCAGCGCGGAGCGCATTTTGTGTTAATGTTTGAGCGACAGCGAGTAACACAAAAGGTGCGTAGCGTTGGCTGTCGCTCTGCCGCTGATTGTTAAGCCTTTACTCCCAGAGCTCCAAGAAGCTATTGCGAAGCTCTGCGTATTCTTGCTCTGACATATTAGAAATTGCCAGTCCTTTATTACACCTATTTTGAATCAGGTATTCTTGCCAGCTAGGCGGAGACCCCGAAAGTCTTACTGCTGGTTCTGGCACTACAAAGTGGACCAGCTTAAGCGTAAAGTAATTGAACTCCTCTTCGCCACGCAAAATTTTGAAAGACTGCCAAAAGTGTAAATGGCCAAACAAAACAGAGATCATTAAAAATAACGAAACGAACGGTACAAACCGTAGATTTTTTGCGGATATACCGATCAAAAGCTCAATAAATGACCAGATTGCGAGCAACAAGAACACCAAAGCATACATCCAAAATGGATTCAAAGTATCAGGGCGATAATCCCATACGTCTTCGATACTCCAACATTCAAATGGAGTTACTGTCATGTAAATATGGAATCGGAAAAATATTAGAACTGTCGTAACTGACAGCACTAATACCATGATTCTCCAACAGTTTGATTCCACGTATCTCATTCTTGTAGTGGCTTAACGCCCAGCGCAGGCGCAGCCAGCGCGGAGCGCATTTTGTGTTAATGTTTGAGCGCCAGCGAGTAACACAAAAGGTGCGTAGCGTTGGCTGTCGCTCTGCCGATGATTGTTATGCACTTCGGAGTATTTTGTTAGCGTAGAGATCCTCTACAGGGAAAATCATTGTGTAATCATCCCAATTTAGGTTCCCATCCACTATCTCATACTCAAGAAACTTTCTTTCAGACTTATACTGTTCATAGTCTGGATGACCCACAGAAAATATGAATGGTGCAAAATCTACGATCTGCTTGTGGCCATCATTGAAAGTTATTTCAAGAATGTGAGATTTTAGGTGACGGACAGACTCAACCAAAATTTCTGACATTTTTAACTCTCTGCGTGATTACTTTAGGAGCAATAGGCTGCTTTCTCACGAAGTATGAAACCCACTTCTCAACGATTTCATCAGCATATACGTTGACAAATTCTTCAAACTCTTTTCTCTTCTTAGGATCTAAACCCTGCCCTTTATCCTTGATGATAATCTTGCTGATTTTTCCGTGGAAGAAATGAATTTCCGCCTTACTTTCTTTTCCTTCATATTTTGCATGGACGTGAATAGGTTCATGCTCATTGCTATAGAAGAAAAGAGTAATTCCGAGGTATTGATATAGTTTTGGCATCACATTCTCCTTGTGAAGTTTCTACTTGATTGCATAACGCCCAGCGCAGGCGCAGCCAGCGCGGAGCTCCTTTTGTGTTAATGTTTGAGCGACAGCGAGTAACACAAAAGGTGCGTAGCGTTGGCTGTCGCTCTGCCGCTGATTGTTATGAGCGGGGCTAGCTCAAAACCACATAAAACCCGCAGCCCTTAACTTTACAGCGTTCAAGAAAGTTGCCCAGATCTTTAATGCCTCTCTTAAGATCCAACTTTGTATCCTCAGCGTACTCCATCTTCCATTTTCTAGAAAAGAGATCTCTACTCAGCATATCTTCTGCATCGAAGTTTTTCTCGATAAATTCACTGTCTACTTCGGACACTTCTCTAATGAGACTTGAAACTTCAGATGGCGCAAAAACTCTAACTTTGTCCCAACCAATTTCATAACCTATTCTTTGACCACCAGAAACAATGAAATCAAATGGAGTATTCTTTTCTTTGCTTTCTTTCTCGAAACAATACTGCATTGGAAGATACTCCCATTCTAACTGATACGAGAACCTCTTCTCTTGGTCATTATCTACACTAGGAATGTGTCTTCTAGAAAAAATAGAAAGTACCTTTTCTAAAGCAGATTTTTTTGCTCCTTTCCCTTCTAAAGCATCAAGATACATTGACTTATCATCTGGCTCGATTACTAAAGCCATTGCAAGGTGATCGTTGAGAACTACGTCTATATTATTTTTAGAAATTGAGTAAAGGGTATAATTCATATTTGGCCCTAACTATTCTCATAACGCCCGCAACAGCCGGGAGCGTAGCGAGTCGGATGCTTGCGTTTGTTATGTGGTAATCGCATTTTCTACACCCAACTTCAAGCCAATTATAGTGCCGACAACTGCTGAGACTAAAGATAAAGGCAGATCTACGACCCATGTTGTTGGGATATGTAGATCTTGCATTAGCAGTGAAATGCTTATAGTTCCCAATAAAAAATTACACAAATACACACTGGCAGCATAGCTCCATGCTCTTGCTACGTCTCGTTTGGCCATCAGTGCATATATGGCGACTGCTAATGCAAATGACGGAAGTAATAGATATATTGAAACCTTGCCAATCGACAGCGCAGCTGTATCGAGAACGCCTATTACCATAGTCGTGAATGCACTTAATGCCGTGAGCGCTACAAACATGATGAATGTGTACTTGACTATCCTTGAGATTTTCAATTTATCTCCATGCCACATAACGCCTGGCTTTGGGGCGGCGGAGCGACAGCGGAGCCGTCCCACCGCACGTATTTTGTGCGGCTACCAAAAGCCACTTGTTATGCATACTTATTTGGATTTGTATCTTCAATAATTTGGGCAGATAGAGATTCTAGCTCTTCAGCCAATACCATACCCTCCCCGCGCAACATCATAAGCTGAATCACTGCTTTGGACCGACTATGATCGTTAAAAAGCAAACCAATCTGTTTATCATAGTTTTCTATCAACTTGTAAATATACAAATACCTACCATGGCTCGTATCAATCTTTTCACTATCCAGTCCATCTTCGACATCTTTCAAGATGCGACTGCAGAACCTCTCTAGAGCAGCCTCTTTTATCTTCTTGAATTTCTTCCAATCTGATTCTGAAATCATACTTTCAAGTCATCTGTCTTTGCATAACGCCGCGCTCAGCCGCAGCTTACCTTGTGCGCCTTTTGCGCGAAAATGGGAGCGCAGCGACCGCGCAAAAGGTGCGCAAAGTAAGCTGTCGGTCTGCAGCGCATTGTTATGAGTTACTGCTCCGAAAGGTAGAAGCAACCATCGCGGTCTTCATGCCGGACACCATCTTCTGGTAGCGGCAGTTTGAATATGTTGCTGCCTTGTGCCGTAGTACGGATACCCAATACAGGCATTAATAATTTTTTCTCGCCATCTTTCTCAACAAACTTTCCTTTACCATATGGCACACACGCAGAGAATGATGGCTCCATATCTTCGATACCGAGATCAAAAGAAACAATACTTAGCTGACTCAACCTCACGATTTCAACTCCGATGAATTGTGACGCATCTAGGGTTGTTTCTCCGTAGTTTGACCGAATAACTACGCTCTCAATTTTTCCATTTGGCTCATTCAGCACCATTTCTACAGAAGCTCGCCCTAAATCCCGCCCAACTTCCGCGGTCAATTTAGCCTCAATTAGCTCATGGAAATGAGGTTCCCATGAAAATGCGTTCGCGCTAGCAAGAATGAAGGCTATTGATATCGCTCTAATCATGATTCGACTCATAACGCCCACGGCAGGGGCGGATTACCTTATGCGCGATTTGCGCGAAAATGGGAGCGAAGCGACCCGCGCAAAACGTGCATAAGGTAAGCCGTCCCGCGGAGGCCCGAAGGGCCGGAGCTTCACTGCCCGTGATTGTTAGAATTCTACTTGGTCAGAAGCTCAAACAATCTTCTATTGTAACCAACAACGTAAAACTGGTTATGCTTGTAATCCTCAGGCACGTTCCAAGATTCATAGCCCTCAGTAACAACCACACACCATAGGTATGCAAAGGCCGACGGCTCAACGTCAAATTGTTCTTTAATTATTGAATCTTCAACGCCGAGAAAGGTAAGCTTTTCCCTCTCATTACGAGCCATCTTAAATTCCCACCGCCCTTTTCTGAAGTCTTCTTCTGCTTCAGCTTCACCGCGAAGGAGAGATGTCGAGGGTTCGGAATATTGCGCAATTTGGACCTCACTCTTCGTAATTTCAAAGTAGATCCAGGCCACCAAAACAAAAATAGTGGCAGCTCCTAAAAGCACTATATTTTTCTCTATGCCAACTAGTCTCATAAAATTCTAACGCCGCGCTCAGCCGCAGCTTACTTTGAGCGCTTTATTGCGCGAAAATAGGAGCGTAGCGACTGCGCAACAAAGTGCTCAAAGTAAGATGTCGGCTGCAGCACCTTGTTAACGTGCACCGCCCTTCGGGCCGCCACGGACTAAATTTTTTGCTTGAGACTTACCACACGCACCCTTTAGCAAGGGTTAAAATTAGCACAAATCTCTCAGCACCTTACAACAAACCTGGATTTTAAAACGCTAGTTGAACCGAGCCACCTAACTTGAAGCCAGAAATTTTAAGCGAACTCTGCCGCTCTCTGTAATTTCAGATAGCAGCTAAAATCCCGAAGAACCAGCGTTCTTTCTATGCAAACGTGGATTTAACCAAAGCCCACTATTCTAAATTTTTAACTCCAATTTCTCTCCGCCAAACCACGAACTACTTTCTTGCCTCAGCACGTTAACGGCAGGGGCGGCTTGCCTTATGCGCGATTTACGCGAAAATGGGAGCGAAGCGACCCGCGTAAAACGTGCATAAGGTAAGCCGTCCCGCGGAGGCCCGAAGGGCCGGAGCATCACTGCCCGTGATTGTTAATGTTGGAGGCCTGAAAGTGACTTACCAACTTAAAAACCGCCAATCCTGAACTCGCTAACTACCAGCGAACTACGGGTGGCACGATTGGCTGTACCCTACCACGCTTTCCCTGGAGCGGCTTATACGCCCAAAAGGAAAACCCTACAAAATTTCTTCCGCCGCCAGTAAATACCTTAACGAAGGGAAGCCACTGCTGGCTATTTATATCAACCGTCAATCCCTGCTAGCGATGCAGCTTCTACAACGACATAAGCCGCCAAATGGCTCATCAAGCACACTGAAAATTTTAGGCGGCGGCATGATGAATCTGAACATTAACGCCGCCGGCAGGGGCAGCTTACCTTGTGCGCGTTTTGCGCAAAAATGGGAGCGAAGCGACCCGTGCAAAACGCGCACAAGGTAAGCTGTCCCGCGGAGGGCCGCAGGCCCGGAGCGAATTGCCCGGCCTTGTTACATGTTGACCCACTTTCCGGCCTCCGCAGACTTTATTAGCCTGGAGACGGATAGTGGCACTAAGTTTCTTGGCCTATAGCCAACCAGCAAACGCAAAAAATGGTATGGCCATGATATAGGAAGGCCTTCAGAGCCAAAATACGATTCATTAATTCCACTTATATCTACGTGAAAATTCTTTGCGTATTCCTCGAGAAACTCGACCCCATCATCACCATCTATACCTAGATCAAAATTAACTAGAGTATCTCTGGAAATTCTTTCCGTTTTTATCGCTGTAAATTCTGATACGAATTTGATGATCTCAGATTCCATAGGACATGTAACGCCCAGCGCAGGCGCAGCCAACGCGGAGCGCCTTTTGTGTTAATGTTTGAGCGATAGCGAGTAACACAAAAGGCGCGTAGTGTTGGCTGTCGCTTTGCCGCTGTTTGTTATGTGCGGCTCCCTACGAAGTAGCCCCTTTCCTCAAGTGTGAAAACATACCACACAATAAGTCCGTAAATTATCCAAGTAATTACGGAAATATACTTTAACAGAGTGAATTGACTTTCTGGAAAGTCATGAGTGAAAAGTGTAAAAACTCCTGAAAGGACAGTGAAAATAAACAATCCTAGAAACAGCCATCGTGACGCTGGCTTTCTCAGGAACAGTAGAGTTGCAGCGAGCACAGCAAGAACTACGCCAAAAATTCCTTTGAAGTAGTAAAGTACGCCCTCAGGCTTTTCCATGCCTGCAGGAATTTCTATATCTCCTGAATAAAGCGCGTACAACTGATAAAGGCCAGATATCCCAGTCACTACGAACCATAAAAATATTAGCCAGACTAAAATCGGTCTCTTCTCTGATGACTTCAAATTATTCTCCTTACTGCACATAACGCCCAGCGCAGGCGCAGCCAACGCGGAGCACTTTTTGTGTTAATGTTTGAGCGCCAGCGAGTAACGCAAAAGGTGCGTAGCGTTGGCTGTCGCTCTGCCACTGTTTGTTAAGCGTGTCCACTTACGTGGACCTCACTTGAAAATGTACTTTTCCATCTTTTATATATTCATACAAAAGATACCCTTTTTTCACAGCCCTTCTTTCACCCACGATATCATCACAATCTGAGTACCTAGCCCTCAGTACGTAAGAAATTTTTCCATCTCTATCTTCCCTACCGTATACATGAATCAAGGTATCAATTTTTCCGAGAGCTCCAATCGTACCTTTTATAGCCTGCTCTTCATTGACAACTACAGTTTTTTCCGGAAGAGATATTTCATATCTTTCAAGTTTACAACCCGAGTTATCTGTCACTCTTACAGAGAAATTATCTCGGAAAAATAGATTATCGATCCATAAAAATGCCGCTACAGCAATACAGATCAAACCCAAATTTACTAGAATCTTAATTTTCGACATGTATTGACGCTTAACGCCCGCATTTGCGGCTGGTTTGGAGCGCAGCGGAAAACCAGTCCGACAACATGCGCTTGTTAACTTTTGGCACTATGTAAAATCCATTGTATAAATGACTTCTGAACAGTCAGTGCACTTGAACTTGTAGACTGCTGGATTACCGCCTTTCTCATAATGCTCGAGGATATTTTGCCATACATCTGGTTTTATCATTTCTGTTCGGAGGAACATCTCTAGCGCTTCACCTTTTAGATTAGTCAGCTCCTCTTTCTCGGCGTCGCCGTGAAATTCACAAGCGGTTCCACAGTGGGCCTGCCATACCTCTTGCTGCCAAGAGTTATAACCCGGTGTTCTCTCACATACTTCAGAGATTACCTCTTCAGACACTCCTGCTTCTTGCAGCGGATAATCATCAGAGAACATACCATCGAATTTTTTAGCAGCTGAGCCATCGGCTATGCACCAAGGGCAGATAAACTCAATTTCTTCTTCAGCATATAGATTAGAGGTATATATGTAACCTCTAGCTTCACCACAGCATTCACAAGTTTCATCACTTTCTTTGATAGCACCCGTCGAAATCGGGTCTGGATGATATTTAAATTTCGGGAATTCCACGATTTCTCCTGAGAAAGTTAACGCCCAGCGCAGGCGCAGCCAGCGCGGAGCAGCTTTTGTGTTAATGTTTGAGCGCCAGCGAGTAACACAAAAGGTGCGTAGCGTTGGCTGTCGCACTGCCGCTGCTTGTTAAGTTTTACTCGCCGCGCCCAATGAATGATGGCCTCGGCATTCATGATAAAGGTCAGCAACACCCCGTAATTTATACTCTTCCCAATGGCTATCAGGTAGTTTTGTCCATTCACCGCCCATTACTTGACCGGAAGCAGAATAGAAAACGATGTGATCCATACCGCTCTTAAACTTGAAGAAGACAATATAGGGATGGCCGTCTCTATAAACCTTTTTATCCTTGTCCCAATCTGGGTATTGCTGAATTGCAAACCCCTCTAGCCCAGGATTCTTTTCATGAATATTCATGATTTCCCAGCCGCAAGGTGGCGGGAGGGACCCATGTGCTAAAGATGTAGCAGCCAGAACAAAAATTGTCAGAATATATTTCTTCATATGACTGATCGAAACTTAACGCCGCAATCAGTCGCGGCTTACTTTGTGTGCTTTTTGCACGAAAATGAGAGCGCAGCGACCGTGCAAAAAGTACATAAAGTAAGACGTCGGCTGCATTGCTTTGTTAACTGCGGCCCAAGTGCGGTCGCACTCGTAGTTCAAGTTCCTCAATCGCGGCTGCGATATTATTTGACAGCAGATTGTCCCCACTTTTTCTACCAGATACTTTTGCCATAGTTTCCTTGCGAAACTCGATATCTTTGAATTCTTCTCCGCCAGAGTACTTATCTTCGATCACAGTTTGAATAGCTGATTTCAAATCACGAACACAGGTTCTTAACATTTCTGATTTTTCTTTTAGCTCTGATCCCCATAATGCCTCTGCTTCAAGAATGCTAGCCTCGAACTCTTGTACCGCGTCTGAAACAGGCTGCCAGCGATTCCGGTAAATATGTAAGTAGGCATCACCTTCTATTTTCGGGTCGCGATCACCCAAAGGGCTATAATTTTCCGGAAACTCACTGGCAGGAATAAAGGGAGATCGGCAGTAATCAATTTCATCTCTCAGTTTGTAAGTAGCTCTAATGAGGGATCTTGCCGTCTCAAAACTAGCTTTGCCCTTCAGCTCCTCCTGCCACCGCGCTACTCCCCTATAGGCTATGAATGCCGTCGTAGCTGCCGCAACTGCGAGAATAATATCTTTTATCAATGTGACTACTTCAACTGTACTCATGTAGTGATTTCCTCAGCAGTTAACGCCGCGCTCAGCCGCGGCTAACTTTGGGCGCTTTATGCGCGAACATGAGAGCGAAGCGACCGCGCATAAAGTGCACAAAGTTAGACGTCGGCCTGCAGCGATTTGTTAAGTGATTTAAATCTTTGCCCGATAAAATAGCCGGCAAGAATAACAACTATACCAATCAATATACTGATCAGATACACCTCTATTGGAACCGGATAGTCAACACGAAACAAGGATAAAGGTATAAATACGACGAACCCAAATCCCGCAGAGTATGCAGCTACACAAAGCGAAAAATACAGCGCAACTTTATATCCATACTCTATTGCATACAGAAGAACTGAAGTAGCTAATAGAGCTAATATTATTCCGATTACAAGTACGGACTTCCCAGACCCCCAAATTAGAACAGGCGCAATTGCAGCCGCGCTGCCACCGATCATTGAGAAAATCCCTGACAACGTCTCTTTAACGCTAGCACTTTCTTTTTGCATCTAATCACTTAACGCCGTGCTCAGCGGCGGCTTACTTTGTGCGCGTTTTGCGCGAAAATAGGAGCGTAGCGACTGCGCGAAACGTGCATAAAGTAAGACGTCAGCTGCAGCACCTTGTTAAGCGCGGACCAGGCACTGCCAGTAACCAACGTCCACCCAATTATCAAACTTACGCCCGACCTCTTTAAAATGAGCTACTTTCTCCATTCCAAATTTTTCATGCAATGAAACACTGGCATCATTTGGTAATGCGATACCCGAGATTACCGCATGCACGCCACTTTTAGCTAATTTTGAAAATAGATCTGAATACAGTTTTGACCCCCACCCTTTGGATACAGCAGTGCGATCTAGATATACCGTAGCTTCAACAGAATGCCGATAAGCACAACGGCCCTTCCACTTACTTGCGTAAGAGTAACCGACAACTTCACCTTCATACTCCGCGACAAGCCACGGCAGACCATTCTCTTGGCACTCCAATATACGAAGGGTCATTTCCTCTTCTGTTACCGGTTCCACTTCAAACGTGATGCATGTATTCAACACGTAGTAGTTATAGATTTCAGCAATGTTAGCTGCATCCGATTTTTCAGCTTGCCTTATCATTTTGACTCTTACTGACGCTTAACGCCGCAATAACCGGCGCGAGGTACGAGCGTCCGGCGCCGCAGGCGCGTAGTTGATTGCCTTGTTATAGCTTTGCATATTCTCTTGCTATTGTTTGGTTAATTTCAGTTGCGAGCGTTTGAGCCTGGCGCATAGTATTTTGCACCGACTCCCAGTTTGCCCAATGCTGCGCCCACTTTTCTTTACCGACAACTGCCTCAAAATCAACTTTAGTTGGCTCTAGCCAAGCCTCGTATTTATGCAATTTATCAATGCGTTGGTTAAGGTCTGGCACGCCTCTAGATTTTGGCGATAACTTTGCTGAACTTGTAATCCAAGTATGCCAAGGCTTGTTGCCCTTTGATTGATTGCATTTTCCACAAGCTGGAACCAAATTATGGATTTCTGAAATATACCCCGTTGGCTTTTTATTAAGAACCAAAGGTCGCAAGTGATCCCACTCCGAAGCAGTGGCACCACAATAGGAGCATTGGAAACTATCGTGATCCATGCCAAGAATTTCCAATGCTTCCTTCACTTGCTCATTTGTTGGAACAATTATTGGGATAATTGAGTTAATAAATGAATTCGTGATGCTTGAAGACCGCCCCGTGATTTTCATCGGGGTTGGCATTCTGAATAGTGATAAGTAATCCATAACTCTCTTTAGCTATAACAGTTTTATTCAATAGCCCCAGATATAGACATAATGTCTACATATAGGCATGACATGTCTAGATATACCCAGTATGGCTATATTTAGACATTTCCTTTACCGGTTTATATGTCTATATCTAGGCATTCGTCAATCAGGCCTTCGACGATTCGGTGGCTTATATTTCGACGCGTCGCCATGCTACGTTTTACCACCCACGCTTTGGCGCGGTTGCTCCAGCGGCCGCCCATTCTCCGGACTGCTGCGCGTAGCTCAGCCTCATCGTAGGCAACTTTTACCGCCACCCATTCGCTGGTATGTGGGGGGTGGGTTTTGTCGATGCGTTTGGATTGATTTTTTTGGTAAGCCTCGCGCTGTGCGACGATGATTTCTACCGTGGTGTATACGGTTTTCTTACATGGCGATCGCCGGTACCGTACCGCGCACAGTTGCTCGCCATATTTATCGTGATAGCGTTTGCTGCCATCATCTCCCGGTTTGATTGTTTTTATAATTTCCATACGCCCTCCCTGGCGTTGTCATGATCTCTTTCTCAAAGGCCGAGTTCACCCCAGATTTCATCAATTTTTCGGGTGATATCCGGATCTTTTTCGATGGGCCGCCCCCATTCCCGCGTGGTCTCTCCTTCCCATTTGTTGGTAGCGTCGAACCCGATTTTTGAACCGAGGCCGGAGACTGGCGAGGCGAAATCCAGGTAATCGATGGGTGTGTTCTCCACCATCACTGTATCCCGGGCCGGGTCCATTCTGGTGGTCATGGCCCAGATCACGTCTTTCCAATCCCGTGCGTTGACGTCGTCATCGGTGACGATAACAAATTTGGTGTACATAAACTGCCGCAGGAATGACCAGACCCCCATCATCACCCGTTTAGCATGACCGGCGTACTGCTTTTTCATTGTGACGACTGCAAGCCGGTAAGAGCAGCCTTCCGGTGGTAAATAGAAATCCACAATTTCCGGGAACTGTTTACGCAGTATTGGTACAAACACTTCATTTAATGCCTCCCCCAGTACCGCGGGCTCATCTGGCGGACGGCCGGTGTAGGTACTGTGGTAGATGGGATCTTTGCGGTGGGTGATCTTCTCCACCGTGAATACCGGGAAGCGATCAACCTCGTTGTAGTAGCCGGTGTGGTCGCCATAGGGACCTTCGTCGGCCATATCGTTGGGGTAGATGTAACCTTCGAGCACGTATTCGGCACTGGCCGGCACCTGCAGGTTACTGAGCCTGGCGTCGGCAACTTCGGTTTTACTGCCGCGCAAGAGTCCGGCAAAGGCGTATTCGGAGAGGGTATCCGGCACCGGGGTAACCGCACCCAGGATAGTGGCAGGGTCGGCACCCAGAGCGACGGCGACCGGGAAGGGCTCCCCCGGGTGCTGTTGCTGCCACTCGCGGAAGTCCAGGGCGCCGCCGCGGTGAGACAGCCATCGCATGATCAGGCGGTTTTTACCGATCAATTGCATACGGTAGATGCCCAGGTTCTGGCGTTTTTTTTCCGGACCACGGGTGATCACAAGCGGCCAGGTAACTAGCGGGGCGGCATCGCCGGGCCAGCAGGTTTGTATCGGCAGTCGGTTGAGATCGATACCCCCTGTGTCGATTTCAAATTGCTGAGAATCCGCCTTGTTTACCACTTTCGGCCCCATGTTCATGACCTGCTTGAAAATGGGTAGCTTTTGCCAGGCGTCTTTGAAGCCTTCCGGGGGTTGCGGCTCTTTCAGGAAAGCGAGCAGCTCACCGACTTGCCGCAACTCACTGACGGACTCTTTACCCATACCAAGGGCCACGCGCTCGGGTGTGCCAAACAGGTTGGCGAGAACCGGCGTGTCGTAGCCAGTGGGGTTTTCAAACAGGAGGGCGGGGCCACCGGCACGCAGAACGCGGTCGGCAATCTCTGTCATTTCCAGCACAGGGCTGACGGGGTGCTTGATACGCTTGAGCAGGCCGCGCTTTTCCAGTAGTTGGATAAAGTCGCGCAGGTCTTTGTATTTCATGTTTTACCGGTCGATGACTGTAAGCAGCGGCCAGTGTAAAACAGACAGGGCAAAAAATAACGCCGCGCTTGTATAAGGCGGAGGGAAAACGGGGGGAGGAGAACAACCCGCAGCGGGTGTGCTGCGGGCTGCCGAACTTCTAAGAGGTCTTAGAAGCGGGGGCGACGCGGACGGTCTTCGCGCGGCTTGGCTTCGTTAACACGGATGTTACGGCCAGACAGCGGCTGATCATTCATTTCTTCGATAGCCTTACGCGCTTCGTCGTCGTTCGGCATTTCTACGAAACCAAAACCTTTAGAACGGCCAGTTTCCCGGTCAGTGATTACAGTAGCCCGGGAGATTTCACCGAACGCACCAAATGCTTCGTGCAGTTCGTCAGAGGTTACGCCGTAGGCCAGATTTCCGATATAGATATTCACAAAAAAGTCTCACTAGAGTCAGTGGGCTGTCGAGCAATACACAAATGGCAACCAGCTCCACCGAGTTCACCATTTGAGATTGATCCAGAGTCGCTCGACTTCCCAGCCGCGCGGGATCAATTCGGTCAGTGTTGAAATACTGTTCAACACTTCGTTGTTGGCCTTTATATGCCTATCGCAATGCCTTTTCAACTGAATTCGGCGTAATTTCACGCCTGTTTTATCGCATTGCAAAAATTGTTCATTCCATGCAAAAAAGGCCTGCATATTGCGCAGGCCTTTATTCTGTATTGGAATTATTTCCGTTTCATGGACAGGAAGAATTCGTCATTGGTTTTGAAGTCCTTGAGCTTGTCGATCAGGAATTCGGTGGCGGCGAGATCTTCCATATCGTGCAGTAGCTTGCGTAGGATCCACACGCGCTGCAGTTCACCTTCCGGCATCAGCAGCTCTTCGCGGCGGGTGCCGGAACGGCGCACATTGATTGCGGGATATACACGTTTTTCAGCGATCTTGCGGTCCAGCTGTAGTTCCATGTTGCCGGTGCCCTTGAACTCTTCGAAGATCACTTCATCCATCTTCGAGCCGGTATCAACCAAGGCGGTAGCGATGATGGAGAGGCTGCCACCTTCTTCGATGTTCCGCGCTGCACCAAAGAAGCGCTTGGGGCGTTCCAGGGCGTGGGCATCCACACCACCAGTGAGCACTTTACCGGAACTCGGCACGGTGGTGTTGTACGCACGTGCCAAGCGGGTAATGGAGTCCAGAAGGATTACCACGTCTTTTTTGTGCTCAACCAGGCGCTTGGCCTTTTCGATCACCATTTCCGCGACCTGCACGTGGCGCGCCGGCGGCTCGTCAAAAGTGGAGGCAACCACTTCACCGCGCACCGAGCGCTGCATCTCGGTAACCTCTTCCGGGCGCTCGTCGATCAACAACACGATCAGGTGGCACTCGGGGTTGTTGCGCGTGATGGCCTGGGCCATGTTCTGCAACATGATGGTTTTACCGGCTTTGGGCGGCGCCACGATCAATCCGCGCTGGCCTTTGCCGATAGGGGCAACCAGGTCAATGATGCGGCCGATGAGGTCTTCGGAGGAGCCGTTACCACACTCAAGACCGAGGCGGTCATTGGGGAACAGCGGGGTGAGGTTTTCGAAAAGAATCTTGTTGCGGGCGTTTTCCGGCTTGTCGAAGTTGATCTCGCTGACTTTTAGTAGGGCAAAGTAGCGCTCACCTTCTTTAGGGGGACGGATCTTGCCGGAAATGGAGTCACCGGTACGCAGGTTAAAGCGTCGGATCTGGCTGGGAGATACGTAAATATCGTCGGGGCCGGCCAGATAGGAGGAGTCCGCAGACCGCAGGAAACCAAAGCCATCCTGAAGGATTTCCAATACACCTTCGCCGTAAATATCTTCGCCGCTTTTGGCGTGGCGTTTCAGGATATTGAAAATAATGTCCTGTTTGCGCGAGCGGGCGAGGTTTTCGAGCCCCATGCCCTTGGCAATTTCAATCAGTTCTTCAATGGGTTTGGTTTTTAATTCAGAAAGGTTCATACCAATTGCTTTATTACGGTTTCTTCTGTCGGTTGGCGCGGACGCGCCGGACGTTTCTGCGGAGGGAGCTGAAGTTTCGATGGTGATATTGCCCGGTTCGACATGCCGACGGTTTGACTGACCGCACGCAACTCTTCACAGATTAAACGACTCGTCACGAACTCAACGACTCGCTAAATACGAATGACCACTCGCAAGGGCACACCGGATGCGGCAGAAGTGCCAGGCGGGGATCGTTCAACTTGAGGAGTTTGCGCCGGAGAGGCTGCGTCAGCAGCGGGGTTGGCGACTTGGCTCAGGTCTGGACTGAACAGTTAATTTGATTACTAGGCAGTATAACCGCAGTTCGGCATCCTGCAAGGCCTAATTCTTATACGTTCCGGCCCATAAAACGGCAGGCGGGGCGCCCAAGGCGCCCCGCTCGCAGGGATCAGATCTGGCTGTCGATAAACTCGGTCAGCTGGGCGCGGGACAGGGCGCCTACCTTGGTGCCTTCCACATTGCCGCCTTTGAACAGCAATAGGGTAGGGATACCACGCACATTGTACTTGGCAGCGGCTTCCTTGTTGGCATCTACGTCCACTTTGACGATTTTCAGCTTTTCGCCGTAGTGGCCCGCCAGATCTTCCAGTACCGGGGCGATCATCTTGCAGGGGCCACACCACTGTGCCCAGAAGTCCACCAGTACCGGGCCCTCGGCCTTGAGTACTTCGGCTTCAAATTCTGCATCGGTTACGTTGACGATGTTCGCGCTCATAGTGCTTTCCTGTGATTCAATTTCTTTGGGCCCAGCGGCTGTGCCGGCAGACATACAGCGGCCGCGCCGGAAGTCATCATAAGTACCGCACGCTGGCCCCGCAAGGCATATGGTCTCGTCGCCACTGGCAATTCGTCCCATTGTACGGGCTCGTCATTACAACAGATTGGCATTGCGCCCTATATGAGGGCCGCAGCCACCTTTTCAAGGGGTGGGGCTCCCATATCGATCGCCCGCATCAGTCATCTGACAGAAAGCGTTGCAGGATCTCGTCTACGTAGTCATAGCCGAAGGGCGTGGTGGCGATGGTGGGCCCCAGTGGCCGCACCAGCTCCATGGCTTCCAGGTGGCGCCACTCCTTGCCCAGCCCCTCCAGTGGCAATCCGGTGTAGCCGGGATATGTCCCCGACGGCACGCCCTCTTCCAGGCGCAGGGCGTTCATCAGAAACTCCAGCGGGCGCTCCTTCGCGGTGACTTCCTTGATTTTTGGCTGGGGGAACGCGATACCCCGCTCTCCGGTCTCGCAGCCAAGGGCCAGGTAGTGCTTGGGCGCCCGGGTGCGCTGGGTGCGGATGATGCGGCCACTCTCGGGAAGTGTGAACTTGCCGTGGGCGCCGGCACCGATGCCGATATAGTCCGCATAAGACCAGTAATTCAGGTTGTGACGGGAGGCGAGCCCGGCTCGGCCATAGGCGGATATCTCATAGCGCTGGTAGCCCTCGCCCGCCAGATAGGCCCGCCCTGCCCGCTGGATCGCGGCAATCTGTTCCGAGCCCGGGGTCACCGGTGGCGCGGAATAAAAGGCGGTGTTGGGTTCGATGGTGAGCTGGTACCAGGAAATATGCTCGACGCCCAGCGCCACCGCTCGCTCCAGATCCTTCAGCGCATCCTGCTCCCCCTGCCCCGGCAGGCCGTGCATCAGGTCGATATTGATATTGTCGAAACCCGCCGCCCGGGCCTGACTGGCGGCGATCTGCGCCTCATCGCCGGTGTGGATCCGGCCCAGGTTCTGCAGTTGCAGCGGGTCGAAGCTCTGCACGCCGATCGACAGGCGGTTGACCCCGGCGGCGCGATAGCCGGCGAACTTGGCCTGCTCGAAGGTGCCGGGGTTGGCCTCGAGAGTGATTTCGATCCCCTCTTCAAAGCCCGTCAGGGACTCGGCGAGATCCAGAATCCGGTCTATGGCAAGTGGTGAGAACAGGCTCGGAGTGCCCCCACCAAAAAAGATTGAACCCAGCTTGCGTCCCTGGACCCAGGGCAATTGACTGCGAAGATCCCGCTCCAGCTGGTCCACATACTCGGCTTCCGGCAATTGCCGATCACCGGCAGTCGCCCCCTCGGCATGCTCGATCGCGCCCGCAGTGATCTGGTGAGCGCCCGCAGCGAATTCATGACTGTTGAAATCACAATAGGGGCATTTGCGCACACACCAGGGGATATGCACATAGAGACTCAGAGGAGGAAGTTGCATTGCCAGCCCGGTGGCCTGTGGAGTTGTTTTCAAAACAGGTCAGAACAGTGTCTTGCCGGTGTCGGGCCGGCGCTGCTGTGGCAGCACCATCTCTTCGTGCCACAGTTGCTCGAACTTCCGCACCGCCAGGGCGCGGTGGCTGAGCCGGTTTTTCACCTCCCTGGGCAGCTGTGCGGAGGTGAGCTGTTCAGATTCGACGTAAAACAGCGGGTCGTACCCAAACCCCTGATCACCTGCCGGGCGCTTGAGAATATGGCCCGCCCAGCGCGCGGTACAGACCAGGGGTATCGGGTCCTCGGCGGAGCGCACGAAGGCCAGGGCGCAATGGAAGCTGGCACCGCGCTTTTCCATGGGCACGCCCTCCAACGCCTGCAGTAGTTTCTGGTTGTTGTCCGCATCGGAGGCGCCCGCACCGGCATAACGGGCAGAATAAATACCCGGTGCACCACCGAGGGCATCCACCGCCAGGCCCGAGTCGTCCGCCAGCGCCGGCAGGCCACTGGCTCTACTGGCGTGACGAGCCTTGATCAGGGCGTTCTCGATAAAGCTGAGGCCGGTTTCCGCCGCCTCTTCCTGCAAAAAATCCGACTGCGGAAACACCGCAATCTGCCAGCCGGAAAACAGCTGGGAAAACTCTTTCAGCTTGCCGGCGTTTCCGCTGGCGAGAACAATTTTATCCATGAAAATTCTACTGTTCCGGCGCAATCCGGCGGGTGTGCATCAGTTCTTGTGCAGCTGACGACGGAAAGTCAGTTCCTGGGTACTGCCATCGGGCATAACCAGGTCGATATTAAACGTAAGGCTCTCTTCGTGCTCGAAGCGGAAGGGCGCCAGATAATACACCGCGCCCTGATCGCGAATTTCCTTAAATTCCAGCGGGCGGGACTGTTGAATCAGATTGGTTGCATTTCCGGACACGCCAACACTGCTCCCTTTGGTCTCATCAATCTTGCTGACGGAGATGTTGACAAAGGCGCGGTCCCGGGCGCGTACCAGTTTGTAGTGCTGGGCAATTTCCGGGGAAATAAAGTCACTGTTGAATACCGAGTAGGAAACCCGGTAATCGCCAAAGACCTTGTGGTTCTCGATGGTTTTCGCACCCTGGGCCGCGGCGGCTGTAGCCCAAAGCAACAGCGCTATGGAAATAAATGCTGCAAAATAACGTTTCACGGCGTTCTCCTGTAGATCGGTTTCTTTGGTTTCTCGGCGGCGCCAGAAACAACCTTCTGCTACCAATATTAGCGAGTCAGATGGTAAATCGCTGTTTCACCGAAGAGATTCGGCAAAAAATCCTTCAAAACCCCGGATACTGGGGATTCTGAGACCACCTGCCGGTGCAGTATTTTCCAGCGGTGCTCCCGACAGAGCACTTCAAAATCTTTGAAAGTACAAAAGTGAATATTGGGCGTGTCGTACCATTCGTAGGGTAATAAGTCCGACACTGGCATACGACCGGACACCGCCAGGTGCCAGCGCGCCTTCCACTGGCCGAAGTTCGGGAAGGTGATAATACACTCCCGCCCTACCCGCAGCATTTCCTCCACTACCAGGTGTGGGAAACGCAGGGTCTGCAGTGCCTGGGTCATCACCACGGTATCGAAACTGTGGTCGGCAAAATTTTTCAGGCCGTTGTCCAGGTTTTGCTCCACCACATTCACACCGCGCTCGACGCACTTCTGAATCTGCTTCGGATCAATTTCTAGGCCGTAACCGCTGACCTGTTTTTCTCTGGTCAACCGCTCAAGCAGGGTGCCATCGCCACAACCAAGGTCGAGCACGCGGGATTGTTCCGGTACCCAGTCGTAGATGATATCCAGGTCCTGACGAATCATTTGGCCACCCCACTGGTAATCTCTGCACTGTGTTCGCGGGCGACATTATTCATATAGGCCGAGAAAAACTTTTCGTAGCGCTCATTGGGTAGCAGAAAGGCGTCGTGCCCCATGGGAGATTCCACCTCTGCGTAAGTCACGGGAATATTTGCGTGCATCAGCGCATCGACAATCTCCCGCGAGCGCTCGGGGGCGAAACGCCAGTCCGAGGTGAACGAAACCAGCATGAATTTGCAGCGTGCGTGGGAAAACGCTTCCACCGGGTCGTCGTTGTATTCCCGCGCCAGGTCAAAATAATCCAGTGCGCGGGTCATCAGAATGTAGGTGTTCGGATCGAAGCTACCGGAAAAGGTATCGCCCTGATAGCGCAGATAACTTTGCACCTGAAATTCCACCAGTTCTTCCACGCCCTGCTCAAAAGTACCGGAGCGCAGCTCGCGGCCAAATTTTTTCCCCAACCCGTCGTCGGACAGATAAGTGATATGCCCGATCATCCGCGCCACCGAGAGACCGTGGCGTGGCAGAGTTTCCTCTTCCAGATAGCGGCCATCGCGAAAATCCGGGTCCGAGGTGATGGCCTGACGGGCGGTTTCGTTGAACGCAATATTCTGTGCGGACAGCTTCATCGCCGAGGCGATTACCACACAGTGACGCAACCGGTCCGGGTACTCCAGGGACCAGCGCATGGCCTGCATCCCACCGAGGCTGCCGCCGACCACTGCGGCCCACTGCTGGATGCCGAGCAAATCCGCCAGCTGTGCCTGACTGTGGACCCAGTCCCGCGCACGCAGTGGCGGGAAATCCGGACCCCAAGGTTTACCGGTTTGCGGATTGACGGAAGACGGGCCGGTGGAACCATGGCAGCCGCCGAGGTTGTTGACCGCGACCACAAAGAATTTGTTGGTGTCGATGGGCTTGCCGGGGCCGATATAGTGATCCCACCAGCCGGGGCGCTTGTCGCTTTCGCTGTGGTAACCGGCGGCGTGATGGTGGCCGGAGAGCGCGTGGCAGATCAGTACGCCGTTGCTTTTATCGGCGTTGAGGGTGCCATAGGTTTCATACACCAGAGTGTATTCATCGAGTACACGGCCACAGGCCAGTTTGAACGGGCCGGGGAAGGTGTGGCTTTTCGGCTCGACGATGCCGACAGAGTTTGCGGGCAATCCTGCCGGTTTTCCTGCTTGGGGAGTGTGCGCTTCCGTGGTCAAAATCTTTCGCATGTGGTTACTGGGCGGGGCGCCAAGTTTACGAAAGCTGGGGGCGGTAGTACACCGCCCATCCGTATTACTACAGACGCACTTAGGTGGTCGCCGGGGCTTTCAGTGGAGTCACGTTGTTCGCAACCGGTGCCGGTGGAATTGGCTGGGGGGCTGCGTGGGTGTGCTTGAGCAGGTCTTCCAGCGCACCGAGTGCACTGTGGTTGCGTACCAGCTCTTCTTCCAGTGCACGCAGGTCGGTGCGTTTGCTCTGGGTTTTCTGTTTAAGCTCGGTGAGCTTGATCAAGTGGCGGTTGAGCAGGTGCTTCTGGTACTGAACATGCTGTTTCAATGGTTCCAGAACCTGTTCGAGCCAACCATCCACAGACGAGATCATCTGGCTATACATGCGGCCCACCTCATTGGCGAGAGTTGCCACAAAGCGCTCGGTGAGGCGATTGCGGCGGGCCAGCAGCAATTGTGGCGAGCGACGCAGCTGCGCCGCCTGGCGGTGCAGGCCGCGCAGGGCGGCACGGAAGCCGGCGATGTCGAAATGCTGTTCGGCGGAGATGATATTGCTCAGAGTGGAGCGGTCGTAGATGGCGTCGACGAGGCGGTTGGCCTGATCCACTTCACGCTCGAGATTGCCCAGCTGGTGTTCCACGCCACCCATAAAGCCGTCGATGGCGCGGGCGAGACCGAGGGGAGACCAGCGCTCGTTGAGCGCTCTGCGGGTTTCATCGATCAATTGCTGTAGCTGCTGACTGGAAACCGGAGCCAGCAGAGAGGCGCGCTGGCGGGCGAGCATGCGCTGACTGGATTTCAGGGTCAGCAGTTCCTGGTGACAGTATTTGTGCTGCTCCTTGGCGGTGGAATGCAGCTGTTTCAGCTCTTCGACCTGATCCGGACTGGTGGCACCGTGGCGCTTAAGGTGCTCGAGAGTTGCGCGGCCACTGTTGAGGCGGCGCTTGAGCAGATCGCGGGTATCCGCCATCAGGGTCAGGGCCTGGTGCAGGGAGCGATGGTTGGCGACCTTGTCGCGATGCTCCATCAGGCGCTGCACCAGCAGTTTTTCAAAGTCGCCGAAACGGCTTTGCTGCAGCATCACCGGATCCCGTTCGGCGCGCGCCAGCAGGGCTTTTTTCGCAGAGACCCCCACTACATTTTCCTGCGGCAGCGCGAGGAGCTTGCTCACTTCCGCACGCATTTTGCGCAGCATCTGGTCCGCATCTTCGTCCGGGTCATCCCACAGCACATCAATTTTGTTCAGCAGCGCCATGACCGCGGTACCGCGGTGTTCTTTCAGTGGCACCAGGTGGGTTTCCCACATATTCAGGTCGGTACCGCTGACACCGGCGTCCGCGGAGAGCAGGAAGGCCACCGCCTGAGAACCTGGCAGGGTGGACAGGGTCAGTTCCGGCTCGTTGCCAAGGGCATTCAGCCCGGGGGTGTCGATAATCCGCAGGCCCTGGGCCAACAGCGGGTGCGGCAGTGAAATCAGCGCGTAGCGCCAGGCGGGAATCTGTACCAGGTTGCCGTTGCCATCGAGATGGCGGCGATCGAAACCGTAGCGGGCGGCCTCTTCCGGGGTTACCGCTTTGGTGGCGGCGACCTTCATCAACGCGTCGCGGGTGGCATCGGCGTCGTCCGGGTCAAAGTCGAAATTGACCCACTTCTGCGGGATGCGGCGGAAACTCTCGAGGCTGGTATTGGTCGCCAGAGTTTCGATGGGTAGCAGGCGCACGGAGGCCTGTTCGGTGCCATCGCTGAAGATTTCCGTAGGGCACATGGTGGTGCGACCGGGGCGCGAGGGCAGCAGGCGCTTGCCGTAAGTGTGTGACAACAGCGCGTTGATCAGCTCGGTCTTGCCACGGGAGAACTCGCCCACGAGCGCCACGGTAAACTGATCTTCCACCAGCAACTGGCGCGCCTGCTGAACCACCTGCCGGGCGCCGGCGGAGTTGGGGAAGTGTTCTTCCAACCAGTGGCTGAACCGGTTGAACTGGGTATCAAGCCCCTTCTTCCAACGGTCGTAATCGGCAATGTGCTGGCGCAAGGTCGCATCTTCCATGTTTATAAGTTCTTGTTGGTACTACTTACGGATTTGACAGCCATTTTCCAGCAAGCCGCCATGGAGTTAAAGCCTGACACCGCAATTTCGCGAACTGGATAGACAGAGAAAGAAGAAATAAAGAAGGGGAGTGAGCGGGAAGCGAAAAAGGTGACAGTTAAGACAGTTCTGAGGAGTGCAATAAGAATCGCTGCAGAGCGTAGCGAGCAAGCCTGTGGTGGATTCGTCGGAGCGCATTGAGCGGAATGTACACGCAGTACATGAGCACCAATAGCACCGCCGGATTCGCCACAGGCTTGCGCAGTAGCTCTGCGGTGATTCTTAGAAGGGGATGTGCCAGAACAGGTTGTACACCAGCTGCGGCATATTCGCGCTTTGCGCGAACCCAACCAGCAACTTATCCACAACCGTCAGCAGGATAAAGACAAAAATCGGGCTGATATCGATCACCCCCAGCGGCGGGATCACCTTGCGCACCGGCGCGTAAACCGGCTCCAGCAGCTGGCGCAGCAACATCAGCGCGGGATGAGAGCTCTGCGGGGCAATCCAGCTGACCACGATGGAGATCAGCATGCCCACAAACAGGATGGCGATCAGCGTCATCAGCACACCGAGGAATGCCCACAACAGTGCGCTCAGCGGGTTGAGCATACCGGCACCGGCGAGGAAACCCGCACCGATAATCATCACCCAGGCAACCAGCAGCGCCAGCACCAGGGAGGCCATATCAATGCCAAACAACCCCGGTACGATTTTGCGAAGTGGACGCAGTAATGGATTGGTGACCTTGACGATGCCCTGGGAAATCGGATTGTAGAAATCCGCCCGCGCCAGCTGCAGCATAAAGCGCAGCAGCACCGCAAACAGAAACAGAATCCCGATAGTGGCGAGAATAAATACGCCGATATTGCTGAAGGTGTTGACCATCAAACGTCCTTTCTTTGCAGCCTGTTATTTGTCGAGTTCTTTCGCCATTTCCGCGGCACGCGCCGCGCAATCGCTCATGGCCTGCTCCACCAGTTGTGGCAGGCCACCCTCCTGAAAACGTTTTACCGCGCGCTCGGTGGTCCCATTCGGCGACATGACGTTGCGCTTTAACTGCGCCACATCCACATCCGCGGCCACCGCAAGTTTCGCCGCGCCCAGTGCGGTTTGCAAGGTAAGGCGCTCGGCATCCGCGCGGTCCATGCCGGCTTTCTCCGCCGCGTCGATCATGGATTCCATAAACTGAAAATAGTACGCGGGGCCGGAACCGGACACCGCGATAACCTGATCGATGCCGGATTCCTGCTCCACCCACAGGGCAATACCCACCGCATCGGCCATCTGGGTGACCACGGACTTGTGCTCATCGGTGACACCATCTCCGGCATACAGGCCGGTCACACCGGTGCCCACCAGCGCCGGGGTGTTCGGCATGGCGCGCACGATCGGCACACCGGCACCCAGCCAGCGCTGATAGGCCGCCAGTGGGATTCCAGCCGCCAGGGTGATCACCAGGGGTTTGTGAACACTTACTTTTTCCGCAAGCGCCTCGCACATTTCCTTCATCACCTGTGGCTTGACCGACAGCACCACCACATCGGCGCCCTCAATCGCCGCCAGATTGTCGGTGCTGCCGTGGACGCCGGTGCGCTTGCAGAAGTCTTTCAGCTTCTGCTCGTTGCGGCCGGTGGCGACAATCTTGTCGGCGGGGTAGCCACTGGCCACCATGCCACCGATCACCGCACCCGCCATATTGCCGGCGCCGCCGATAAAGACCATTTTGTGATCAGATGCGTTTTGTTGGTCAGCCATAAGCTCCTCTGAATTATTTCCGTGCCCCAAAAATATCGGTGCCAATACGGACAATGGTGGCACCACTGAAGATCGCCGCCTCCATATCCCCGGACATGCCCATGGACAGGGTGTCCAGCGGCCGCTCCGGCAGCTGCGCCCTGAGATCTTCCAGCAAGCCTGCCAGCTGTATAAAAGGCGTGCGCTGGTCGTCCAGAGCGCTGCGGGGGGCGGGGATCGCCATCAAACCGCGCAGCTGCAGGTTGGGCAGTGCCGCCACCGCAGCCGCCAGTTCCGGCAACTTTTCCGGGCTGACCCCGGACTTGCTGTCCTCACCGTCAATATTCACCTGCAGGCACACATTCAGCGGCGGCAGATGTGCCGGGCGCTGCTCAGATAATCGCCGTGCGATTTTTAACCGCTCCAGGGAGTGCAGCCAGTGAAAGTGCTCCGCCACATCGCGGGTTTTGTTGGATTGCAGCGGGCCAATGAAGTGCCAGGTGATCTCGCAGTCTTCCAGCGCCTCCTGTTTCTCCAGCGCCTCCTGCAGGTAATTCTCGCCAAAGTGGCGCTGGCCGGCGTTGTAGGCCACTCGCAGGTCTTCCGCGGGGCGGGTTTTGGACACCGCCAGCAGAGTGACAGTATCGGCCTGCCGGTCACAACTACTGCAGGCTGTGACGATCCGCTCAGTGACGGAATTGAGGTTTTCGGGGATTGACCCTTTGCGCATATACTGGGACCCAACTTTTGCTCGGCGGGCATTCTATGCGCTCATTGCCCGCACGTCATATCGACGGTCATATCACAACGAGAGCAGCGTAAGAGAAGAATAAAGGGTAGCAGTATGGACATTACAGAACTCCTCGCCTTCAGCGCCAAACAGAACGCCTCCGACTTGCACCTCTCCGCGGGCCTGCCGCCGATGATCCGGGTGGACGGCGACGTGCGCCGTATCAACCTGCCGCCCATGGAGCACAAGCAGGTGCACGGTCTGATCTACGAGATCATGAACGACAAGCAGCGCAAGGACTACGAAGAGTTCCTGGAGACCGACTTCTCCTTCGAGGTGCCCGGTGTGGCCCGCTTCCGTGTGAACGCGTTCAACCACAACCGCGGTGCCGGTGCGGTATTCCGGACCATTCCCTCCAAGGTTCTCACCATGGAAGACCTGGGCATGGGCCAGGTGTTCAAGCAGATCTCCGACACCCCGCGCGGCCTGGTGCTGGTGACGGGCCCTACCGGCTCCGGTAAGTCCACCTCACTCGCGGCCATGATCGACTACATCAACGACAATAAGTACGAGCACATCCTCACCGTAGAGGACCCCATCGAATTCGTGCACGAATCCAAAAAGTGTCTGGTGAACCAACGGGAAGTACACCGCGACACTCACGGCTTCTCTGAAGCCCTGCGCTCGGCACTGCGTGAAGACCCGGACATCATCCTCGTGGGTGAGATGCGGGACCTCGAGACCATCCGCCTGGCGCTCACCGCCGCGGAAACCGGCCACCTGGTATTCGGCACCCTGCACACCACCTCCGCGGCCAAAACCATCGACCGTGTTGTGGACGTGTTCCCCGCGGAAGAAAAAGCTATGGTGCGTTCCATGCTGTCGGAGTCCCTGCAGGCAGTAATCTCCCAGACCCTGCTCAAACGCAACGGCGGCGGCCGTGTCGCCGCCCACGAGATCATGCGCGGCACCCCGGCGATTCGTAACCTGATTCGCGAAGATAAAATCGCGCAGATGTACTCCGCCATCCAGACCGGTGCCAACGTGGGCATGCAGACCATGGACCAGTGCCTGCAGGACCTGGTCGAGAAGCGCATCATCAGCCGCGAAGTCGCGCGCGAAAAAGCGAAAATGCCGGAGAATTTCTAAACCTCCGCAAGCTGGATCCCGGCTCAAGGCCGGGATGACAAAGCCTGGTCATCCCGGACTCGATCCGGGATCCAGTGCTACGAAGTAAACACATACGATTCGAAGAAAACGACTACCCCAGGCGGTAATAAAAATGGAAATCGAACGACTCCTACAACTGGTCACCGAAAAAGGCGCGTCTGACCTGTTCATCACCGCCGGTGTACCCGCGTCCATCAAACTGCACGGCAAAATCGTCCCGGTGACCTCCACCCCCCTGACCCCGGAAAAAGCCCGGGAAATGGTCGTGGGTATCATGAACGACCGCCAGAAAAAAGAATTCGCAGAGAGCAAAGAACTCAACTTCGCCATCTCCCTGCGCAACGTCGGCCGCTTCCGGGTATCCGCCTTCTTCCAGCGCAACCTGGTGGGTATGGTGCTGCGTCGTATCGAAACCAAGATCCCCACCATCGACGGCCTCGGCCTGCCGGAGCAGCTCAAAGAGCTGGCCATGACCAAGCGCGGCCTGATCATCTTTGTGGGTGCGACCGGTACCGGTAAATCCACCTCACTGGCGTCCATGATCGGCCACCGCAACGAGAACTCGAAGGGACACATCATCTCCATCGAGGACCCCATCGAATTTATCCACCAGCACCGCGGCTGCATCGTTACCCAACGCGAAGTGGGCCTGGATACCGACTCGTTCGAGACCGCCCTGAAAAACACCCTGCGTCAGGCGCCGGACGTAATCCTGATTGGTGAGGTGCGCTCGCGGGAAACCATGGACCACGCTATCGCCTTCGCCGAAACCGGCCACCTGTGCCTTTGCACCCTGCACGCCAACAACGCCAACCAGGCGCTGGACCGGATCATCCACTTCTTCCCGGCCGACCGTCACCAGCAGCTGTGGATGGACCTGTCGCTGAACCTGCAGGCCATGGTCGCCCAGCAGCTGGTACCCACCCCGGACGGCGACGGCCGCCGCGCCTGTCTCGAGATCATGATCAACACCCCGCTGATGTCGGACCTGATCCGCAAGGGCGAGGTGCACAAAATGAAAGAGTTGATGAAGCGCTCCACCGAGCAGGGCATGCAGACCTTCGACCAGGCCCTGTACGAGCTCTACGACCGCGGCGAAATCACCTACGAAGACGCCCTCGCCCACGCGGACTCTGCCAACGACCTGCGCCTGATGATCAAGCTCAAATCCGAATCCGACGCCGAGTACCTCAACAGCGCCGCCGACGGACTGAGCCTCGCCAGCGACACCGATACTGGCAGCGGCCCGCAGATCTATTGATCGTTCCCCCGAAGAGGTACCGCTTTGACACTACTGAGTGCCCTCGCCCTGTTCAGCGCCATGGTCGTGCTGGCTGCCATTCCCGGCCCCGGGATCTTTGCGGTGATGGCGCGCTCGGCCAGTGGTGGCATGCCGCATGGTGTGGCTACGTCGATTGGCATCGTTTTCGGTGATTATATTTTTATCGCCCTGTGCCTTTCGGGCCTCGCCTATGTCGCGGATATGATGGGGAGTGTATTTACCACCATCCAGTATCTCGGCGCGGCCTACCTGATCTGGCTGGGGATCAGCCTGTTGCGGGCGCAGTCTACGAAGACCAAGGTCGCACCCACGTCGACAAATTCACTGACCTCCAGTGTGTTGATCGGACTGACCATCACCCTCGGGAATCCCAAAGCGATTCTTTTCTACCTCAGTTTCTTCCCCGCGTTTCTGCCACTGGCGGAAATCACGCTTACTGACATGGTGATCATTTTTGCCATCACGACAGTCAGTGTGGTTGGTGTGATGCTGATATACGCGTGGATTACGGTGCACGCACACTCTCGCGTACAGCAGCGCGGCGCAGGAGAAGCGCTCAATAAGGTGGGCGGGGCGTTACTGGTGGGTAGTGGCCTGTGGATGGTTTTGCGCAGCCTGTAAACCGATAGCGATGGCCTCCATTTATATCAGGCCAATTCTTCCAGCAAGGCTTTCACCTGCCCAAGCAGACGACGGGATACCGGAGGCGTCTGCTCGGTACCACCGAGCGTGACCACCGTCCCCGATGCCTGCTTGCGCAGGCCGGTAATATACTCCACTGCAACAATCGCGCCGCGATGTACACGCACAAAGCGCTCGCCGAATTCTGCTTCCAGTTCCTTGAGGGATTCATCCAGCACCGTTTCGCCACCAGAGTGATGGGCGATGACGTATTTGTCTTCGGCGATAAAGCAGCGGATATCTTCCACGTCAATCAATTGCACACCGCGGCGGCTCACCGCTTTTATCTGGCGGCGGCCGCCGCTGGCAGGTGATGATTTCGGTTCGGCTTGCAGCAGTTGTGGTTTGCTCAGTCTTCGCGCCTGGGCAATCGCCTGTGCCAGTTGTTCCACATTGACGGGCTTGAGCAGGTAACCCGATGGAGCAACCGCAAAGGCAGGGAGCGCAAACTCATCGTGGGCGGTGCAGAATATGATCGCAGGCGGGTTGGGTCGGTTGGTGATTTGGGTGGCGAGTTGGAGCCCGTTTTCTCCGGGCATTTCGATATCCAGTAACAACAGGTCCGGGTCGAGTGAATCCAGCTGTTGTAACGCGCTTTCCCCATCGGCAGCTTCTCCCAGCAGTTGGCAACCATGAATAGTTTGCAACTGTCGGGCCAATCTGGCCCGCGCCAGCGGCTCGTCATCGACGATCAGAACACCCAGCGGACGTTCAGCGGTACTCTCAAGGGAACCATCGAGAGTACTCATCCAACCACCTCCACTGAACGCACTGCGACTGGCTCAGTTGTTCTGGCTTCTGCACGGGCGTTTAACGGTAGCCGTATTTCTACGACATATTTTTCTTCACGCTTTTCCGCAATAAAGTGGAAGCGCTCACCGTAAAACGCACTGAGACGCTGGCGAATATTTTCCATCGCCATTCCATTTCCCGAATGAACATGGTCCACATGGACATTACGGTTGTTTTCCGTCCCAGTTTTTCCGTCAGACTCTGCAATAGGATTATGAATCGACAATAGCAGTTCGCGGGACTCTCTGCCAATGACATTTTGACGACGACCGAATTTACTCGGGACAATATTTTCACGGATGGAAACTTCAATGGTGCCACCGCGACGCAAACGCGCGACACCGTGCAGCACCGCATTTTCCAGCAATGGCTGCAATAGCATTGAAGGCAACTCCGCAGGCCCGGAAAAATCATCCACCTGCCAGGATTGCTGCAGGCGATCACCGAGTCGCAGGGACTCAATTTCCAGGTAATGTTTCGCCAGCGAAATTTCCTGCTCCAGCGGTACCATTTTGGAGTCTGCCAGGGATGCGCGAAACAATACGCAGAGATCTTCCACCAGTTTTTCCGCGCGCTCCGGATCCACCGCGATCAGGCTGGCGAGGCTGTTCATACTGTTGAACAGAAAGTGCGGGCGGATACGGGATTGCAGGGCTTCGATACGGGCGCCGAGCTCCGCCTGCTGCTGGTTGTGCAACTGCTGCTGCACATAGGCGTAACGCAGTACCACTCCCGCACAGATTGCGCCGACCAGGAAGTTGGCCAATAGCGACAGCCAGGCGATCGGCATACCGGTCATATCCGCAGCCCACCAGTGCTGAGCTACAAGCACCCCAAGCAAGACCGCGAGCACCGTGGAATAGCTGAGCGCCGCCGCAACCTTGTGGGAAAGACGCGCCAGAATGGGACGCATACGGCACAGGATCGCGGCAGACGGCAGTACCGCCCACTGCACGGTGAGGGATACCAGTCCCAGACGCTGCCAGTTAAACGGCGCCAGTCCGTCGGTGGCAAGCACCAGCACCAGCGCCAGCAATTCACCCATCAACACTAGCGCAGCCACACCGGTCACGCTGCACAGGTCCGGGAGGAAGTGAGGAGAGTCGTGATGAGCATCCTCGATGAGGGAGTTCCCGGAGCCCAGACGCGCAGAATCTTTGCCATTGGGGGCAATTTCGCGAATTTGCTGCGCTATAATGCCCGCCGCTTGCGCGGGCCGGGAAGATGTCATACCACGTTATCTTTATTCTGGACCTGCCAACTAGGCAAAGAAGATACCGCCATCCCGGATCGACTTCCACATCACCATTCACAAACCCAGTCACATTCGACCAGAGGCAGCATGAGCAACGATAACTCCTCCGCAAATACCGCACAGAACCCCGCAGCCAAGCTGTGGGGCGGCCGCTTCAGTGAAGCCACCGATGCGTTCGTGGAGCGCTTTACTGCCTCGGTGATGTTTGACCAACGCATGGCACTGGAAGACATACAGGGCTCTCTGGCCCACGCGCAGATGCTGTCGGAAGTGGGTGTACTGACCGGGGACGAGTTCAAGCAGATCGAGGGTGGCCTCAAGGACATCGCCGAGGAGATCAAGGCCGGTGAATTCCCCTGGTCCGTAGCGCTGGAAGACGTGCATATGAACATCGAGGCGCGGCTGACCGACCGCATCGGTGCCACCGGCAAGAAGCTGCACACCGGCCGCTCCCGCAACGATCAGGTGGCCACCGATATCCGCCTGTGGCTGCGCAACCGCATCGACCAGATAGCCTCTGAGCTAACCCGCCTGCAGACCGGCCTGGTAGACCTGGCCGAGCGGGAAGCGGATACCATCATGCCGGGTTTCACCCACCTGCAATCCGCGCAGCCGGTCACCTTCGGCCATCACCTGCTGGCCTGGAACGAGATGCTGACCCGGGATTACGAACGCCTGATGGACTGCCGCAAGCGCGTTAATCGCTCGCCATTAGGTGCCGCCGCGCTGGCCGGCACCAGCTACCCGATCAATCGCGCGCGCACCGCCGAGCTGCTGGGCTTTGACGCCCCCACCGAGAACTCCCTGGATTCCGTCAGCGACCGCGACTTCGCCATCGAATTCTGCGCCTTCAGCGCCCTGCTGCTGACGCACCTGAGCCGCGCCAGTGAAGAACTGGTGCTGTGGACCTCCAGCCAGTTCGACTTTATCGACCTGCCCGATCGCTTCTGCACCGGCTCCTCCATCATGCCGCAGAAGAAAAACCCGGACGTGCCGGAACTGGTCCGCGGCAAGACCGGCCGCGTGAATGGCCACCTGATTGCCCTGCTGACCCTGATGAAGAGCCAGCCGCTGGCCTACAACAAGGACAACCAGGAAGACAAAGAACCGCTGTTCGACGCCGCCGATACCGTACTGGACTGCCTGCGCGCCTTCGCGGATATGGCGCCGGCACTGAAGCCGAAGAAAGAAAATATGCTCGCTGCCGCCGGCAAGGGCTTCTCCACCGCCACCGACCTGGCGGATTACCTGGTGCGCAAAGGCGTGGCCTTCCGCGATGCCCACGAGATTGTTGGCCAGTCCGTGGCATTTGCCATTGAAAAGGACTGCGATCTGGCGGATCTCAGTCTGGAAGAATTGCAGAAGTTTTCCGATGTGATCGGGGAGGATGTATTCGACGTGCTGACCCTGGAAGGCTCCGTCGCCGCCCGGGATCATATTGGCGGCACTGCGCCGACTCAGGTGCGGGCTGCCTGCGAGCGTGCCCGCAAGCTGATTGCTTCGCGCTAAGTTTTCGTGGATTAGGCCGGGCAACGCCCGGCTCAACTCCGGGATGACAATTAAGACTTATAGGCCGAGAGAAACGGCCGCTCCCTGCTGCTCGCTCAACACCCGATCCAACAGGGTCGGCAGGTCTTCACCGGTGGTTGTACATTTCCAGCCAGGCATCTCGAATTTCAGGTGATAACCACCAGAACGCGCAGCGACCCATAACTCTTGCACCGCACTCTGGCGGGACAGGATTACCTGGGTGCCATTATCTTCAAGCGTGATGGTCAACACCGAGTCCGATCGCTCGTAATCCATATCCACATCGCAGTTGTCGAGGGCATCCTCGACGGCAATCAGGGTTTCTTCGATAGCGGCATTGTATGCGGGCTGGGAATCGGCCTGGGTCATGGGTCGTTACTACTGTTACTGTGTTGTTGGGAAGCTCGGGTCGCTATACTAGCAGGCTTTTCCGGTCTTCTCGTCCCGCTTGAATGCGGCAGATATAGCCAAGGCAGTCCCCGATGCGCACACCCATGATCTCACAGGTCACTCTTATGGCCGCCCTCTCCGCCGCCTTGATGTTAGTCGCCTGTGGCCAGAAGGGCCCTCTCTACCTGCCTCAGGATCCCGCATCACCCTCAACGAGTTCAAGCACCAGCGGCATCCACAGCCACGGCCAACCCGGGGCGGTGCAGACACCACAAAGCAGTCAGGACGAAACGGAATCCGAACAGCAAACCGAGCAACACACGGAAGCAGAAGCAGTAACCAAATGAGCGAATTCTCCTACCAGCAGGGAAGCCTGTGGGCCGAGGGCGTAAGCCTGGAACAGATTGCCGAGCAGTTCGGCACCCCCACTTACGTCTACAGCCGCGCCCACTACGAGCGCCAGTACCAGGCCTATGCCGACGCCCTGGGCGATCATCCTGGCCTGATCTGCTACGCCATCAAGGCCAACAGCAACCTCGGCATCCTGTCGGTGCTGGCACAGCTGGGTGCCGGTTTCGATATCGTCTCCGCCGGTGAGCTGGAACGGGTACTGATGGCCGGCGGTGATCCCAGCAAAGTCGTATTTTCCGGCGTGGGCAAGACCGCCGATGAAATGCGCCGCGCGCTGTCTGTCGGCGTGCATTGTTTCAATGTGGAATCCGAAGGCGAGCTCGACCGGCTGGAAGCAGTGGCCGCCGAGATGGGCGTCACCGCACCGGTATCCCTGCGGGTGAACCCGGATGTGGACGCCATGACCCACCCGTATATTTCCACAGGCCTGAAAGAGAACAAGTTCGGCATCGCCATCGAGCGTGCCCGCGCGGTGTACGCACGCATTGCCGCTTCCGAGAGCCTCAATGCGGTGGGTGTGGACTGCCATATCGGCTCCCAGCTCACCGAGATCTCCCCTTTCCTCGACGCCCTCGACCGCCTGCTGGCGCTGATCGACGAGCTGGCCGAAGATGGCACCAAACTCAAGCACCTGGACCTGGGCGGCGGTCTCGGTGTGCGCTACCGCGGTGAAGAACCGCCGGAAGTGAGCGACTACCTCGGCGCGGTGAAGGAAAAACTTGCCGGCCGCGATCTGGCCCTAGTGCTGGAACCGGGCCGCTCCATCGCCGCCAACGGCGGTGCCCTGCTGACCCGGGTGGAATACCTGAAGCGCACCGACGAGCACAACTTTGCCATCGTCGACGCCGCCATGAACGACAACCTGCGCCCGGCGCTATACCAGGCGTGGCAGGATATCGTTGCGGTCACCCCGTCCAATGGCGACACTGAGAGCTGGGATATTGTCGGCCCGGTGTGCGAGACCGGCGATTTCCTCGGCAAACACCGCCCGCTGGCACTGGAGCAGGGTCAGCTACTGGCCATGTTATCCGCTGGCGCCTACGGGTTTACCATGAGCTCCAACTACAACTCCCGCACTCGCGCCGCGGAAGTACTGGTGGACGGGGACAAGACCTACCTGGTGCGCGCGCGGGAGACCCTGGCGGACCTGGTGCGCGGCGAGACTACGGTACCGGCCAGGGACTGACAGAAAAGGATTGAGCTCGTTTGGTGGATGCGCTTTGCGGATCCACCCTGCGGGATGGCTTGGAATTAGGTGTAGGGTGGATAAGCGCAAGCGCATCCACCAACAAGAGAAACAGAATGCGGCTTAAATTCACCAAAATGCACGGCCTCGGCAACGACTTTGTCATGGTCGACGGCATCACCCAGCGGGTGAAGCTGTCACCGGAGAAGGTTCGCCAGATCGCCGACCGCCACACCGGCATCGGGTGCGATCAGCTGTTGCTGGTGGAAGCCCCGCGTAATCCGGACGTCGACTTCCGTTACCGCATCTACAACGCGGACGGCAGCGAAGTGGAGAACTGCGGTAACGGCGCCCGCTGTTTTGCGCGCTTTGTGCGCGACCGCCGCCTGACCAGCAAGGAGCAGATCCTGGTGGAAACCGCTGCCGGTATTCTTGAGCTGAAAGTGGGCGAGAAAGACCAGGTGAGCGTGGATATGGGTGAGCCGATTCTGGAGCCCGCCAAAGTACCCTTTCAGGCGGACATTCAGGCCGAAAGCTACCCGCTGGAAGTCGACGGCGAGATGTACAACGTCGGCGCCGTGTCCATGGGCAACCCCCACGCGGTACTGCTGGTGGAAGATGTCACCAAGGCGCCGGTGGAAACCCTTGGCGCCGCCATCGAGTGCCACCCGCGCTTTCCCGCCAGGGTGAACGTGGGCTTCCTGCAGATCGAGGATCGCGGCAAAGCGTGCCTTCGGGTATTTGAACGGGGCGTGGGTGAGACCCGTGCCTGCGGCACCGGTGCCTGTGCCGCCATGGTCTCTGCGCGCCTGCGCGGCCTGGTGGACGAGGAGCTGCAGATCACCCTCCCCGGTGGCACCCTGACGATCCACTGGCCGGGACCCGGCGAGCCGGTTACCATGACCGGGCCCACTGCGGCGGTATATCACGGACAGATCGTGCTCTGAGGCTCTGCTTAGCAACAGCCGACCGAGCGCACCCAGATAACCAGATAACGACCCGGACCATGACCGATCACAGCGATGCCCCCCTGCTCGATAGCGAAGTCGAGGCCAACTTGGACCGCCAGGAAGCCGCCGACAGCGAAAACCAGCGCAACAAGAAGCTGCTTTCGCGACAGGTGGCCCGCTACCTGATCCAGAACCCCACCTTCTTTGCCGAGAACATGGAGCTGCTGGAAACCATCCAGCTTCCCAGGGAATCCGGTAAGACCGTGTCGCTGATGACCCACCAGACCAACCTGCTGCGCGAGCGCAACATAGAGATGCGCCAGCGCCTCGACCAGCTGCTGCAGGCCGCACGGGAAAATGATCAGCTGTTTACCCACAGCCGCCAGCTGGTGTTGGCACTGCTGGAAGCGCGCACCGTTGCTGAAGCCGGCAACGCACTGTTAAAAAGCTTTAAAGAAGATTTTCAGGTCGAGACTACCGCCCTCACCCTGTTCGGCCCCCTGCCCGGTTCCAGCAGCAAGCTCGGTGCCGTACGCAGCAGTTCACGCACCAGCGCGGAAAGCGCCATAGGTTCCATTCTGCGCAACGGTCGCACCGTGTGCGGCACCCTGCGTCCTTCAGAGACCGCTTATCTGTTCGGCGACGGGGCGGACAAGGTGGCCTCTGCGGCGGTGGTCCCGCTGGCGGACCAGCTGGGTATCCTGGCGGTCGGCTCCAGTGACCCCAATCATTACCGCTCCAGCCTCGGCACCATGTTCCTGTCGTATATCGGAGAAGTACTCGAACGACTGCTACCGGATCTGCTGGCACGCAGCTGATCTCCATTGATCATTGCCGCTCGGTTTTTTTGAAGATGCCCGGGTATCGGGCGTGGCGGGGGCGGAGGGGAACTGGACCCCGGCATTTGCCGGGGTGACGCATTCGATCTACGGGTGGCTTTCCTGGTGGAACACTACCGTTCGATTCCCTCGTCCTGCCGGCGGTGCCGGCACCCAGTGTTTTCCTTCGTTCAGCGCGCCTAGTCGCTCAAGACTAGATAGGCCGGCTACCGTACTTCGGCTGCGGCTTGCGCGGAGGGTCTGCAGTTACATCCGGTGCCACCTCATCGATGGCGCCGCCTCTGGCGAGGAAAGCCTCGACTTCGGCACTCAGTTGGCTGCGGGCCCGCTGGCGGGAGGAAAGCGTGCGCTCTTCTGCAAAATCCTCGGTGTCTTTCACTCGAGCACTGGACTGGTCGTCTTTCATGTCATTTACCCTGTAACTTGATACCCCTTGTTACAGAGGGAATACCCCTGCTGCCGCAGCAAGTCTCTAACGAACATCCTGTTCCACCGGCGGCCCATTCACTTTTCACAGTCGCTAAAACATCAGCCACCGAGAAAACGGCAAATAAAATCCGCCGGGCAGAAGATTTCCTGCGGCGAAATATTTATAGGCAGTGTCCAACCAGGCTGCCAGAAAAGGTTCCCATTTCCGGTAGAGTTTTTTTGTGCGGTTTTTACCCGATTTATTGCTGTTGGTTATGCTTTTTTGGGCGCCACACTTTTGACGTCACACTCGAGATAGAGAGCCTTTTCACGCCTTGAAACCTGAGTCCACCGAGCGATTTATTCCGGGCACAAAAAAGCCCCGCAGAGCGGGGCTTAGAAAACACTGTGTCCGATTCTTTGATCAGACCGCTTCGCTGCCGGTTTCCCCGGTACGAATACGGATAACTTCTTCGAGCGCAGTGATAAAGATTTTACCGTCACCGATTTTACCGGTCTGTGCCGCTTTGGTAATGGCTTCAACGGCGCTGTCGACCATGCTGTCGTCCACCGCCAGTTCCAGTTTTACCTTGGGCAGAAAATCCACCACGTATTCGGCGCCACGGTACAGTTCGGTGTGACCCTTCTGACGGCCGAAGCCCTTCACCTCGGTCACGGTCATGCCCTGCACGCCGACTTCGGACAGTGCGGTGCGCACGTCGTCCAGTTTGAATGGCTTAACCACAGCCGTAATCAATTTCATTCGCTTATCCCCTGATTATGGTTCTTGCGGGTACCGGCCCGAAAACCGGTACCGGAAGATTATTTTACCGCCAGCGGGGAGTGGTCCCGACACTGGCGGCTACCTATGAGCGCTTATTTGCTCATAAATTCCGGATAAGCTTCCATTCCGCACTCGGCCAAGTCAACACCTTGCTGCTCTTCTTCTTCGGTAACACGGATACCGGTGATGAGCTTCAGGGCATACCAGACCGCGAAGGAGGCGGCGAATACCCACACGAAGATGGTGGCTGCGCCGATCAGCTGACCGCTGAAAGAGGAGCCGTCGTTGGTCACCGGTACCAGCAGCAGACCCAGCAGACCAACCACACCGTGCACGGAGATGGCGCCAACAGGATCGTCGATCTTCAGCTTGTCCAGAGTGAGGATGGAGAAGACCACCAGGATGCCACCCAGGGCGCCGAACAGGGTTGCCTGCAGGGCAGTCGGGGTAGAAGGCTCAGCGGTGATCGCTACCAGGCCAGCCAGTGCGCCGTTCAGCAGCATGGTCAGGTCGGCTTTGCCGAACAGGATACGGCCGGTAATCAGAGCGGCGACAGCACCACCCGCGGCAGCGGCGTTGGTGTTCAGGAATACCATGGCAACAGAGTGCGCGTTGGCTGCATCGCCCAGTTTCAGCACGGAACCGCCGTTGAAGCCGAACCAGCCCATCCACAGGATGAAGGTACCCAGCGTCGCCAGCGGCAGATTGGCACCGGGGATGGCGTAGATTTCGCCGTTCGGGCCGTATTTGCCTTTACGTGCGCCCAGCAGCAGAACGCCAGCCAGAGCGGCAGCAGCACCCGCCATGTGCACGATGCCGGAACCGGCAAAGTCGGAGAAGCCCAGGTCGCCCAGGTTGTACAGGCCGAATACTTCCGCACCGCCCCAAGTCCAGGAACCTTCCATCGGGTAGATGAAGCCAGTCATCACAACGGCAAACACCAGGAAGCTCCACAGGCGCATACGCTCGGCAACGGCACCGGAAACGATGGACATTGCGGTGGCGACAAACACAACCTGGAAGAAGAAGTCGGAAGCACCGGAGTAAACGGAGTCACCTTCGAAACCGTTTTCTGCGGATGCAGTGAGAACACCCTCGAGGTCGAAGGCTTCGATGCCGCTCAGCAACCAGCCGCCGTCGTACATGATGGCGTAGCCGCAGACCAGATACATGGTGCACGCGATCGCAAACAGCGCTACGTTTTTAGTAAGAATTTCTGTGGTGTTTTTAGAACGCACCAGGCCAGCTTCCAGCATGGCAAAGCCTGCCGCCATCCACATGACCAGTGCACCACACACTAGGAAATAAAATGTATCAATTGCGTACTGCAATTGAAAAATTTGATTTTCCATTTTTCGCTCCGTTTAACCCAAACTATCCCGAGTCGCCCCGGCAGTTATTGTCTATTGATCAAAGAATCGTTCTGGCAATCTGTTCTATTAATTAGATCGCTTCCGCGCCGGTCTCACCGGTGCGAATACGGATTGCCTGCTCAAGGTTTGCAACAAAAATCTTGCCGTCGCCGATCTTGCCGCTTTGCGCTGCAGTGCCGATGGCTTCCAGCACGGCGTCGACCTGGCTGTCTTCAACGGCGATCTGCAACATGGTTTTGGGCAGAAAATCCACCACATACTCCGCTCCGCGATAGAGCTCGGTATGCCCTTTCTGCCGCCCAAAACCTTTGACTTCGCTCACGGTAATACCACTGACGCCGGCTTCTGCCAGCGCATCGCGCACTGCGTCGAGCTTGAATGGTTTGATGACTGCGGTTACCAGTTTCATGGTCTCCCCCCTAAATATGAGAGCCCACACAAAGGTGGGCTCAATGCGTTTTGCTGTTACCAGCTGTAAGAAGCACCAGCCAGTACGGTTGGCTCACACCAGTCGGTGTAGAAACACTCCTTGTCGCTTACATCGGTTCCGACCAGAGAAGCACTCAGCGCGAGACCGCCAAACTCCTTGCCGACAGAGACGGAGTAGTCGATGTAGGAATCAGATCCATCCAGGAAAACTTCTTCGTCAAACAGGTTGAGGCCGGCGCTCAGGTCCAGAGAAATATCGTTGGCCAGGGCGAAGGAGTAGCCGGCACTCAGATAGTAAAAAGCACCGCTTTGCAGCCAGTAGTCGTCAGAGTAGGCAAAGCCTACGGAGGCATCGCCGAAGCTCAGGCTGCCGTAAACTTCCTGGTAGTCTTCATCCCAGTCACTGCCGTGGTAGGCGTAATAGATGTAGCCAACGTCATAGCCAACGCCACCAGCAGTTTCTCCGGCGTAACCGCCGTAGAAATCCTGCTCAAATTTGGTTTCATCAGCGCCGTAGGCAAAGTCAACCTGAGAAGCCCAGGTACCCAGGTACACACCGTTGCCCAGGTCGAGGTCCACACCGCCCTGAATGGCCGGACCAGTGTCGGTTTGGGAAATACCGCGGAAGCGATAGTCACTTACCACGCCAACGTTTGCACTGAAACTGGGGCCAGAATCTTCCGCAGTAGCCGCACTGGAAATAGCCATCGCCAGCACGCTACCGGAAACGATCGCTGCAACTTTTTTATTGAAATTAAAATCCACTTTTTGGTTCTCCTAGATCTCTGTGTGAAGTACTCGTCTTGGTTTTTTTTATTTATTGCGGCTTCGACTTCGCCGGGGATACGGCACTCGCCGCACTCGCCCAGGCACTTCACTGAAGACCTATCCCCTGCCTGCATTGCCAGGGCGATTTGCACAGGGGTACTTGCAGAGATGGTGCCAACTTTGAAAAGGCGTCGGGAATTCAACGACTTAGGCGGGTTTCGAAGGGGAATTCACGGGCTTGCCAAGACTGTCACCGGCGCCCCTGCCCGATTACAGTGCGCACCAATTTGGAACCTGCACCGCAAGCGGGCACTTTTGTGGTGAGGCCCACCTAGGCGCGAACCAATACAGCGCACACTGTTCACGCCTTGGTGGTCAAACCCGGCTGCGGTACTATTTACCGCTATTGAAATGGGTTTTCGTAGTGGAGAATTGCGCTTGGCAGCGGAAAAATTGCAACAGTTACTCGATGAACTGCAACAACAAGGGGCAGTTATCACCTCAGATCTGCGGGATGCCCTGGAAGTGGCGCTGGGCAAATTGCCCCTGGTAAGCCAGCGGGAATTCGACACCCAAGCGGCCAAGCTCGCCCGGGCAGAAGAGAAGCTCGCGCTGCTGGAAGCGCAAGTGCGCGAACTGGAAGTCAGGCTCGGCGACTGACCGCGAGCGCGCGACAACGCGTGAAAAACAACACATCACGGAAGACTATTTTTCAGGGAAGAAAAAGTGAGCCTATCCATTACCTTTGCCCGCGCCCAACTTGGCGTGGAAGCGCCACTGGTAACCGTTGAAATCCACCTGGCCAACGGTTTGCCCGCGTTCAATATCGTCGGCCTGCCGGAAGCCGCAGTGCGCGAGAGCCGCGACCGGGTGCGCAGCGCCATCATCAACAGCCACTTCGAATTTCCGCAGCGGCGAATCACCGTCAATCTGGCCCCGGCAGACTTACCCAAGGCCGGCGGACGCTACGATCTCGCCATAGCCCTCGGTGTGCTGGCCGCCTCCGGCCAAATCCCGGGGGAAACCCTCGAGCAGTTTGAATTTATTGGTGAACTGGCGCTTTCGGGCAGCCTGCGCCCCATTCCCGGCGCCCTGCCCGCGGCCATCGCCTGTGGCGACAGCGGACGCACCCTGGTGATCGCGTCCGAGTCCGCCGCCGAGGCGGCGCTGATCAAGGCGCCAGTAAAAGCCGCGTCCAGCCTGTTGCAGGTGTGCGCCCAGCTACACGGGCGCGAACCGCTGCCCGACGCCCTGGTGGACGATACCCAGGATGAAGTGCTCTGTGCCGATCTGGCGGACGTGCGCGGCCAGCTCAAGGCGCGGCGGGCGCTGGAGGTCGCCGCCGCAGGTAGCCACAATCTGCTTTTTTACGGTCCACCGGGAACAGGAAAGACCATGCTCGCCAGCCGCCTACCGGGCATCCTGCCGCCATTGACGGAGCGTGAGCTGATTGAAGTAGCCGCGCTCTATTCCAGCGCCGGGCTTAGCCGCATTCGCCAGCGCCCATTTCGCGCGCCCCACCACTCCGCCTCCCCCACCGCTCTGGTGGGCGGCGGCAGCAACCCTCGCCCGGGGGAGATCAGCCTGGCGCACCGCGGCGTGCTGTTTCTCGATGAAATGCCAGAATTTCCCCGCTCTGCTTTGGAAATTTTGCGGGAACCGCTGGAGAACGGCGAGGTACGCATTTCCCGTGCACGCGCCCAGGTCACCTTCCCTGCGGACTTCCAACTAGTGGCCGCGATGAACCCCTGCCCCTGTGGCTATCTGGGCGAATCCCGCTGTCGCTGCACTCCGGATCAGATCGACCGCTACCGCAACAAACTGTCCGGGCCGCTATTGGATCGCATTGATATGCAGGTGGAAGTGGCAAGTATGAGCGCGGCACAGTTGCAGGAAGCCCCGGCCGGGGAGAAGTCAGCGGTGGTGCGGGAGCGGGTGCGCACGGCGCGGGCAATCCAGCAGCAGCGCCAGGGGAAAATTAACGGAGAACTGCAGGGCCGCGAACTGGATGAACACTGCCGGCTGGGTAAAACAGAAAGTGCTTTACTTCGTGCGTCGGTGGAAAAACTCGGCCTGTCTGCGCGGAGCTACCACCGCGTATTGAAAGTTGCACGCACCCTAGCGGATTTGAATCAGCAGAAAGAGATTGGCACAGGCCAGATCGCCGAAGCCCTGGCCTATCGCAACCTGGATCGTAAACCTATCGTGCCGGCCTAGCACTGTACTCTGCGGGAGCCCGCGAGATTCTGGCCTCAGCGCTTTTTCGCCTGCATTAACCACCGATCCAGCTGATCCGCAAACGCCTTGCGCTCCTGCTGCCCCAGTGGCGGCGGCCCACCAGTATGCACACCGCTGGAGCGCAGGGTCTCCATAAAGTCGCGCATGTTCAGACGCGCGCGGATATTGGCTTTGGAGTATTTTTCTCCGCGGGGGTTGAGCGCGGTGGCGCCCTTGTCGATCACCTCTGACGCGAGGGGAATATCCGCGGTAATGATCAGATCCCCCTCACTACAGCGCTGTACGATCTCATTGTCGGCAACGTCGAAGCCTGAGGAAACCTGCAACGCACGAATAAACTTCGACGGGGGTACCCGCACAGGCTGATTAGCAACGAGGGTCAATTCAGTTTCGGTGCGCTCGGCGGCGCGGAACAGGATTTCTTTGATGACCGTGGGGCAGGCATCAGCATCCACCCAGATTTTTGGCATTAATCGGACTCTCTCGATAGTGAGGGCGGTTGATGGTCAGCGGGCGCACCCTGGTCACATTTTTTGCAGTCGAGCTCGAAACCCAGCATTTCCCGGCGCCCTTCCACCGTGGTCACCCAGGGACGGTTCTGCCAGGGTGGGTCGTGGCGCACGTGCTGGTTGTGACCGCAGGCCAGCTGCGCCACCCAGTGGTGTTCTTCATCCCGATGATAACCGGTAATGGCCTGCCGCATGGGGTAAAGCCTCCTGTATTGCGAGCGCCGATCGACGGTGCGGTCAATATTATCCCACAGCGCGACGCAGCCAATTTCCATTGCGGCTGATAGAATCCGCCCTTCGTCCTTTTCCGTCTCTTCCACTGCAGTTGTACCCATGACCAAACTCAATCCGCGCCAGGCGGAAGCAGTCAAATACATCGATGGTCCCTGCCTGGTATTGGCCGGCGCCGGCTCCGGCAAGACCAGCGTAATCACACGGAAAATCGCCTATCTGATCGAACAGTGCGGCTATCAGGCACGAAATATCGCGGCCCTGACGTTTACCAACAAGGCCGCGCGGGAAATGAAAGAGCGGGTCGGCAAGCTGATCACCGGTCCCGACGGCAAGAAATCCAAGGCCTCCCACGGTCTCACCGTGTCCACCTTCCACAATCTGGGCCTGAATATTCTGCGCAAGGAATACCGCGCCGCCGGCTTCAAGCCCGGCTTCTCGATCTTCGACTCAGAAGACGCCCGTGGTCTGATCAAGGAACTGATGCTGCGCGACGGCGATCTGGACACCGACCTGCTGGACCGGGTGCAGAACCAGATTTCCAACTGGAAGAACGACATGCTGCCCCCGAAAAAGGCCCTGGAAACCGCCCAGAGCCCGGGCGAACAGGCCATGGCGGTGGCCTACGGGCGCTACTGCGACGCCCTCAAGGCCTACAACTCCGTCGACTTCGACGACCTGATCATGATCCCGGTGCAGCTGTTCGACACCGACCCCGAACTGCTGCAGCGCTGGCGCCGCAAGATCCGCTACCTGCTGGTGGACGAATACCAGGACACCAACAGCTCCCAGTACCTGCTGGTGAAAATGCTGGTGGGCAGCGGCGGCGGCCTCACCGTGGTGGGTGACGACGACCAGTCCATCTACGCCTGGCGCGGGGCGCGCCCGGAGAATATGAGCCAGCTGAAGCAGGATTATCCCAACCTGCGCCTGATCAAGCTGGAACAGAACTACCGCTCCACCAGCCGTATCCTCAAGGTGGCCAACCACCTGATCGCCCACAACCCGCACGAGTTCGACAAGGCCCTGTGGTCCGACCGCGGCCTCGGCGACGAAATCCGTGTGCTGAAGGTGGCCAACGAGAACGAGGAAGCCGAGCGCGTCGCCAACGAAATCTTCCTGCAGAAGGCCCGCCGCGGTTGCCAGTTCAAGGACTTCGCCGTGCTCTACCGGGGCAACCATCAGGCGCGCCTGATCGAGATGAAGCTGCAGGAAAACCAGATCCCCTACCAGCTCTCCGGCGGCACCAGCTTCTTCGCCCGCGCCGAGATCAAGGACGTCATGTCCTACCTGCGCCTGCTGGTCAACCCGGACGACGACAACGCCTTCCTGCGTATCATCAACACCCCGCGCCGCCAGATCGGCACCAGCAGCCTGGAAGCGCTGGGCAACTACGCCAAGGGCCGTGAGATCTCCATGCTGAGCGCCTGTTCAGAGCTGGGCTTCAAGGAGCACATTACCGAAGCGGGCTACGAGCGCCTCAACCGCTTCGCCCACTGGCTGGAAGGAGTGGCGCGCAACTGCCGCGACAACAGCCCGGAGTCCGCACTGCGAGAAATGCTCGACGATATCGACTACGCCGGCTGGCTGTCGCAAAACGCCAGCAGTGAGAAGGTCGCCGAGAAGCGCATGGAAAACGTCTACTGGCTGCTCGACAGCCTGATGAAAACCATGGAAGGCACCGACGACGAGCTGGAGCAGGACGTACGCCTGGAACAGGCCATCTCCAAACTGATCCTGCGCGACATGCTTGACCGCCAGGAAGAAGAGGAAGCCACCGACAAGGTCAGCCTGATGACCCTGCACGCCTCCAAGGGCCTGGAATACCCCCATGTGTTCATGATCGGCATGGAAGAAAACCTGCTGCCCCACCGCAACAGCATTGAAGACGACAATATCGAAGAAGAGCGCCGCCTCACCTATGTGGGTATCACCCGCGCCCAGAAAACCCTGACCATGACCCTGGCGGGCAAGCGCAAGATGTTCGGCGAAAACCAGGACACCACCCCCAGCCGCTTTCTCGAAGAGCTGCCGGAGGAGGACTGTATTTTTGAAGGGTTTGGCAAGGCGACCCCTGAGCAGAATCAGGCCAAAGGGGCGGAGACGCTGGGGTCGCTGCTCAGCATGTTTGACTAAACGGCAGGGCCGAAGGCGCCGTGAGTACCTGGAGCGGTCGGAACGCCGTTTAGCACAGCCGAAGGCTGCCCGAAGGGCGAGGTGATGCGGCACACCGACCAGGGACGGCCCGAGTGACTAAGCACTCACCGAAAAGCCTCTTCTTCGTCATGCCGGACTCGATCCGGCATCCAGCCCCTGGACACCGGCCTGCGCCGGTGTAACGGTAGCGGGGGAACCGAAAACGCCAAAATTCACGCACAAAAAAAGCCGCTCAGTGAGCGGCTTTTTCATTCAGTAAGCGAGCAGTCGCTTACTTGCTGCCTTCCACCATATGATCAACGGCAGCCTTCACTTCATCGTCGGAACAGGTCATACACAGACCCTTCGCCGGCATGGCGTTAAAACCGTTGATGGCGTGGGTGTAGAGCGTGTCCATACCTTTTGCTACACGCGGGCCCCAGGCACCGGCATCACCCATTTTCGGCGCACCAGCAGCGCCTGTTGCGTGACAGGCCGCACAGTGGGCACTGTATACGTCGCTGCCGCTACGGGCTCCACCAGATGAGGCGGCTGCTGCAGGCGCTGCCGCTGCACACTCGTCACCCTTCATGCAGGTCTCGCCTGCCGGCGCGATGCGCTCTGCAATCTCTTCGTCTACAGAAGACTGGGCCACAGCTACTGCCGCGCCAGCCGCTACGGCCAGCGCCGCGATAAAACTCAAAACACCTTTCATCCATTCCCCCTAAAGGCCCAAGCCGGCCCGTAGATTTCGGCGCTATCGCCATAAACCTCTACCAAACAGCCGCGCATTATAAGCATAGCGCCCGCCCCTGCGAAGGCCCGTGCACCATAACTGGACCAATCCCCCAATTTCCTTTGCCCTGCCACAGCCCTTCTGTATAATCCGCCCCCGCGCTAGGGTTCTCTAACCCCTTGATTTGGCGCCGATTTGGCTGTGAAGGCCAGTGTATTCCGCCCGTAGCTCAGCTGGGTGAGGCAAGCGCTTGCAAGGCATCGCCTTGCGCGCAGCCGAACGACACCCATCTATGATGGGTGGCCGGTCCCGAGCAACGCGAGGGGAGCGTCGCCGGAAGCCGCAGGCTTCCCGCCCTGACTCAGGCACGGCGCGAATGTAAAAAATCAGAGTTTTCCGCCCGTAGCTCAGCTGGATAGAGCGTCGCCCTCCGGAGGCGAAGGTCAGAGGTTCGAATCCTCTCGGGCGGGCCATATAAAAGAAAGGCCACCCAACGGGTGGCCTTTCTTTTATATCGTCCCAAGCCCTAGGGCTTCGCCCAATTCCCAGGTTCGACCCGGAGGCGCATAGCGCCGGAGAGCAGCGACCGCAGGGAGCTAATCCTCTCGGGGGCATTGCGTTTATGCCACCCCAAGCCCTAGGGCTTCGCCCAATTCCCAGGTTCGACCCGCAGGCGCTCCAAGCCAGCGCTAATCCTCCCGCCCACTGACCCTTTCAAAACTCAGATTCCAGATAGCACAAATCTCCCCAAGTTCATCCAGTGCCCTAGCTGCACAATCATCCCCTATCGTTACCGCGACACATTGGGTACAGACCACAACTTTCTCGCAGCCCGCAAGCGCCGATAGCCGCTCGTAAAAAATAGCCTCCTCCTCTCTACAGCGGAAAACCGGCGCGGACAGCTCAATATTCAAAACGGACCCCTCCTCCACTAGCGCCAGCTTCACTTATTCTAATTTAAGCTTCTCTATATACTCTTTCAGAACACGCGCCTGATTATGCTCTTCATCCTTGGCACCGTAGAGCAGTACCAGCGGTTCACCGGAAACTTCTTCCAGCTGCGCTTTTACTTCGTCTTTATTCTCTTTTAATTCAGAGAGATATTTTTTCCGAAAGCTTCCCCATTTCTCGGGATCATGGTCGAACCACTGTCGGAGTTCATCGCTGGGCGCCAGGCTCTTCCAGTGATCATCCAGATTCGCCTCGTCCTTGGAGATCCCGCGCGGCCACAAGCGGTCTACCAGCACGCGATAGCCTCCGGTAGTCCCGTCTTCGTATATGCGACACGTTTCAACCTGCATTCTTTCGGCCTCCTCAGGGTATCGACTCCCCTACACAGCGTTGTAGCCTTTCAATGCGCTTACGGCCACCTGGCTGCAGCGACTGTCGACAAGTTGCTCAGTGGTTTTCCCATCACGCCGGTCAAGCAGACTGAAGATACGGCTTATTTAAAGTCGATGTGGATATATCCCCGTCTGCGCACACGGTTATCCACAATGAAGTTCCCCACAGTTTCCCGGGGTAGACCTGTGAATATCTGCTGGATATCTCTCACCAGCCCAGCGGGGTCATCGCCATGGGCGCGGCGATCAAAATAACGCCAGCCAATATCGTCTGGCAAAAGGCTGTTGCGAACGAATGTCATATTCCAGTCACAGCCCCGACGCATTTGCTCTCTAACATCCGGCTTTTTGCACAGACCATCAACGCTGGAGTTACCATGAATCATCTTTTCCGGGGGAAATTTCCCGTTTCCATCCTCGCTACCCTGATCGCGGCCTCTGCCGCGCCTGCAGTGGCGCAGACCGCGCCGGAAGACATCGAGGAAGTGATTGTCACCGCGCAAAAGCGCTCCCAGTCCATAGTGGACGTGCCGGTAACCATCAGCAGCCTGGATGGCGATACCCTGGAAGTGCTGGGTATCGACCGCTTCGACACCCTGTCGGATATGGTACCCGGCCTGGTGGTGCAGCAGCAGAGCGTCAACAACAACGGCTATGTGATCCGCGGTCTCACCTCGGACGATGGCAGCGCGCCGGGCGCTGCGCGGGTTTCGGTCTATCTGAACGGCACCGATGTATCGCGCTCGCGCGCCTCCTATTTCGAGGTGTACGACATGGAGCGTATCGAGGTGGTGAAAGGACCGCAGGCCACCCTGTTTGGCACCGCAGCCTCCATCGGCGCCATGAGTTTTATCACCGCAAAGCCCCAGCAGGAATTTGCCTCGTCCCTGACGGTGGCAGCGGGCAACTTCGATATGCAGAAAGTCGAGGGCATGGTGACCGGCGGTAATGACATAGTGCAGGGGCGCGTGGCCTTTACCAGTCGCGAGCGCGCCGGCTACGTGGAAAATACCAGCGGCGAGGCGGATCTGAACGGCTATGAACGCCAGGCGTTTCGCCCGAGCCTGCGCATCACCCCCAGCGACGATCTGACCATTGACCTGGTATACAACCACGATGAAGCCACCGATCCCGGCACGGCGTTTGTCAGCCGCGAACTGCTGTTCACCGACAACGCCGCCCTCAGTGTTCCGGACAATAACGTACTGGGCATGAACGACGTGGGTGTGGACCGCACCGTAAGCGATTTCAATGCGACGGTCAGCTGGGACCTGAACGACCAGCTCGCGCTCACCTATATCGGCGCACAGCGCGATTACGACTCTCTGGAAGCCTTCGACGCTGACGGCACCGGGTTTGAGATGCTGAACTTTTCCGAAGACGCCACCGGTGACCAGACCAGCCACGAACTGCGCCTGAATTTCAGCGGTGACAAGATCAACGGCTTTGTCGGCGCCAGCTATTTCGCAGAAAGCGCGCAGCAATCGGTGGGTTACGCCAGTGACGAAGGCACCTTCCTGAGCTGCTCCGGCGGTCTCGCCGCGGCTGGTATTGCCGGCTGTAATGTCGATACCACTGCCCTGCTCACTGGTGGCGCAGTATCTGAGCTGCTGTATGAAAGCGAGTTCACCAATACCGCCGACAACAGCAACCTCAACCTGTTCGCGGACGTCGCCTATCAGATCAGCTCACGTCTCGAGGCCACCGCCGGCGTACGACTGGTGCAGGAAGAACGCGAGTCCGGCTATGTCAGCACCCTGCCCAATTCCATGCTGCTCGCAGCTCTGGGCATCGACAGCGACCTTTTCTTCGGCCTGCTGCCCAACACCGATGGCATCCTCATTCAGGGGGATACCGACAACTCCGCCGTGCTGCCGCGCTTCAACCTGCTCTACAGCGTCAGCGATAACATAAATGTTTACGGCACCGTGTCCCGCGGCGAGCGCTCTGAAATTGTGGATATGTCCTCCGGTAGCGAAAGCATTCTGCCTTCAGAGGAGATCGACAACTACGAGCTGGGTATCAAGGGGCGCCTGGGCGATACACCGCTGGATTACACCCTGGCGGCTTTCTACCAGAATTACGAAAATTTCCAGGTCAATGTGGTGGATCAGGAAAGCGGCCAGAGCCGCACGGAAAATGCGGGCTCCGCTACCAACACCGGTCTGGAAGCGGAACTGCGCTGGTATCCCACAGAACAGCTGCAGATCCTGGCCAACGCCGCCTGGATTGATGCGGGTATCGACGACGATTCCGGCAACGGCAGCTATGCCGGCAACCAGTTCCGCCTGCAGCCGGAACTGACCGCCGCACTGGGTTACATTTATGAAACACCGATCAACGGCGCACTGCTGTTCACCAGCAGCGGCAACTGGAGTTATCGCTCTTCCGTGTACTTCGATATCGCCAACCAGTACGAAGAAGATGCGGTGGATCTGCTGAGTCTGCGCGCGGGCATTGCCGCCAGTGATCGCAACTGGGCACTTACCCTGGCAGCCAGCAATCTGCTGGACGAGGAGTACATCATGGATGCGGGTAATACCGGCGGCGCCTTCGGCTTCCCCACCTACATCGAGGGTGCACCGCGTATGGTCAGTGTGGAATTCAACAAGCGTTTCGGCGCATTCTGATTCCCTGCCTGGCGGCAGTCCAGACGCCAGACCACAAAAAAGCCAGCACCCCGGTGCTGGCTTTTTTCGTTTGCGACAGAATAAATTGCCGATTGAGGAACTACACCAGTTTGTGTGTCACCCGGTGGCTGTCGACCTCGGCAAACTCGGTGCTGTCGATATTGTCGATATATTTCCACTCCGCTTCGATGCCATCGCGGCGGAAGGTGAGCGCCATAAAACCCCGCTGGTGCAGGTTGCAGTACTGCAGATCATCCACCAGCACCGACATGCCCCGCGCCAGCTCTTTCGCGGACCGTTCATCCAGTTTCAGGTAGGTTTCCATACCCGGCGAGGTCACGCTGGGGGTTCCGAACTCGAGGCCCACCATGCGGCCATCGTTGTCTTTGAGGTGGTTATACCAGGCATTGTGGGTATCTCCCGCTACCACTACCAGATTCTTACCCTGCTCGCGCACTTCCTGATACAGGGTTTCCCGCTCCACCGCATAACCGTCCCAGGCATCGAGGTTATAAGGTACCGCATTCTGTAAACGCTGTAGCTGCTGTTCGCTGAGCTGCCCACCGCGCAGGCTTGCGGCTTTCAGGCCAATCAGTTCCGAGGTCAGATTTTTGTCTCCGCCCCGGTAGAAGCTGGTCATCAGCTCCACGGGCAAGTGCATACGGCCCATCAGTACCTGCTGGCCCAGTACCTGCCACTGCCCCTTGGAGCGGGCCAGCGTCTTGCGCAGCCATTTGCGCTGCTCCTCTCCCAACAGGGTGCGGCTTGGGCTCGCCACATCCAGACTGAATGCGCGGGTATCAAAATTCCCTTTCTCGTCCATGTAGTTGGCAAACTGCAGTTGCTGATCGCGACCGATTACCCGGGTGTCCAGCATATGCAGATCCAGCAGATCACCAAACTGGAAGCTGCGGTAAATCTGGGGATTGGTCTCACCCATGGGTGGGCGGATGGGCAACCACTCGTAGTACGCCTGCACCGCGGCGGCGCGGCGGGAATAGAAATCCCCTTCATCGGCACTGTGGTTTTCGGCACCGTCTTTCCAGGTGTCGTTGGTCACCTCGTGGTCGTCCCACACTGCAATAAACGGCGCGGCGGCGTGCAGTGCCTGCAGGCCCGCATCGGTGCGGTAGAGTGCGTAGCGTTTGCGGTAATCCGTCAGCGTCAGGATCTCGCCGCTGTTGTCTTGCGGCAGCGCGCGGCCGATCTTTGCGGCGTTCTGCGTGGCGTAGCCGCCATCGCCGTATTCGTAGATGTAATCACCAAGGTGCAGTACCGCATCCCAGTCATCCGCCTGGGCGGCCAGCTGATACACATTGAAATAGCCCGCGGGATAATTGGAGCAGGAGAAAATCGCCAGTTTTATCTGGTCAACCTCATCCTCTGGCAAGGTTTTGGTACGACCGACCGGGCTCTGCTCATTGGCACCGCTAAAGCGATAGTAATAACGGGTATTCGGCTTCAGGCCGCGCACATCCACCTTGGAGGTATAGTCCCGGGCCAGGTCGGTTTCCACGGTGCCGGCACGCAGTACGCGGGTAAAGCCCGCGTCTTCGGCCAGTTCCCAGGAAATTTTTACCGGGCCGGTGGGATTGGCGTCCAGCGGTGTCGCCCGCGTCCATAAAATCACCGCGTCCTGCAGGGGATCACCACTGGCCACGCCGTAATCAAAGGAGACATTGGAGGGTAACTCCGGCCGGCTCATGGCCTGCAGCGGTGTGGATACGGCGACACTGCCGGTAGTGGCTAACGCAGCTTTGATAAAACTGCGGCGTTTGAGATTGGTCACGGTGACGGCTCCCTGGTGATGAAATCTGGCCCACCAGCCTAGCGTGACTTTATGACAGAAAAGGAAAAATTAAATGGCAACCGCATCCGGATGCCAGAATTATTTGCCGACATTCAATATCACCTTGCCCACGGAGCGGCCACTGCGCAGCTGTTCGATTGCGGCATGGGCCTGGGTAAACGCGAATTCGTGACCTATATGGGGTGCAGATAATCCGAGCGCAGCACAACCATTTAAAAGCTCGCTAAAAAGTGCCTGTTCCTGCCACAACCAGATCAGGTTGAAAGCCAATACGGATCTGTTGCTGCTGATCATATCCATGACATCATAACGGGGGCGCTTCAGATACAGCCAGGCGGCTTTTAACCAGTTGGGTTTGTCACCCGGGGTAAATTCTGCTGCACCGAACACTACCAGTCGGCCGGTGGGCGCGAGTGCGGCGAACGATTGCTTCTGAATTTCCCCACCGATGCCGTCGAGCACGCAGTGCAATGGCCGATCATTTAATTGCTGCTTTAACTGGCCGGCGAAGTTACTGCCGCGCACGATGATTTCATTGAATCCCTGTTCGGCGAGAAACTGCCGTTTACTTTCCGAGCTCACGGTGCCAATGGGATTTGCCCCCATGCTCACCGCCATACGCATGGCCTGCAAACCAACGCCACCGGCGGCACTCTGTACCAGCACCTGCTGCCCGGGTTTCACCGCGCCCAGACTGGTCAGCGCGTAGTAGGCGGTCAGACTCTGTGCAGGAAAGGCGGCCCCCTCAGCAAAGCTCCACTCATCTGGCATGTGGCGGCAGTGCTGCGGAGGGACATCCACCACCGTGGCGTAGCCACCAAAACGGGTACAGCCGTAAACACGATCTCCCACCTGCAACCCTGTTTGCACCCTGTCGCCGACCGCGATGACAACACCGGCAAACTCCAGCCCGGGAATAAAGCTGCCCTCCGGGGTTGCGGAATAGAGACCGGTCAGGGCAAAGATATCGGCAAAATTGAGGCCCACCGCACGCACCGCGACACGGATATGCTCACCCTGTATCGGGCCCAGCGGCTCTTCCCGCAGGGTCAGGCGGCTGATGGCCCCGGCCTTATCCGTGCGCCATACCTTTCTTTTTATCATGTCTTGTTCAGCGGTCTGTGCCATGTGTAATCCTGCTTTTCGGCCGCCGGTCAGCCTACCGGGCAATCGGTATTTGCGCCACCAGGCGGTGAATGTCCAGACGGTCGCATCCACGTTTGTCCCGTCACTGCCGATGCTGTATAACCATACAGCATTACGCAAAACCCCGCCGAGTACCCCACTTCCGCTATGGCCGAACCTGCCGAACTGACACCCGATTATTACCTCGACAATTTCCGCTCGCTGGTGGAGTTTGTGGTGTCGCGCTACGGGCAATTGTTGTCAGCGCAGGAGCGTTGGTTTTACCAGACTTTCCGACGGCTGCAGCCGGATAGCCAGCGACTCTATGTGCGGTTGCTGTCCCGCAAGGGTGTGCCTTCCTCGTCCGGTGCGCTGTTCAGGCAGCGCAAGCTTGCCTACAGCGAGATCGGTGATTTGGACGCAGCCGTCGAAGAATTGATTGAAGCCGGCCTGCTGCTGCGCAATCCGGTTTTGCCGTTGCGGGAACTGCTGCCACTGTTTACCAAAAACGAACTGCTCGCCCACAGTCTTGAGCCGCTTACAAAATCTCTGAAGCGCCCGGCGGTGGAGCAGGCGCTGTGCAAGCAGGACGCGTCGACAATTCAATGTAGATTGACCAGTGAGCCTCTGCTGGCGGCGCAAGCGGCGGAGCACTTTGACACCTTCAAGCTGTTATTTTTCGGCAACCTCAACCAGGATCTAACCGACTATGTGTTGCGCGACCTGGGACTTTTCCGCTATGAACACTACCCGCTGGAACGGGAGCAACTGCCATTCCAGACACGAGCGCAAGTTGAACAGCACCTGCGCTATTACCAGTGCCTGCAGGAGGCCGAGGCCGCACTGGCGGCAGATACAGAGGCCATCACTACCATTGCAGGCGAATTACCTCAGGGGATAGATGGTGACGGCACCCTGCAGCGGCGCCTGGACAGGCTGCGTCTGACGCTGGCGCGCCAGCTGGAGCGGTTAGACGCACTGGAGGAAGCCGAGCAGCTATACCGGCAGTGCCGTCGCCCACCGGCACGGGAGCGGCGCGCACGGATTGCAGTGAGCCGTGGCGATATCCAGGGCGGCCTGGCACTGTGTGCGGAAATTCTCACTGCCCCGTACAACGAAGCGGAGGCCACCTTTGCGGAGGCGTTTGCCCACCGCACCGCAAAGAAAACCGAAAGTGCTAGAGCCTGGCCAGCACCGAAAAAACACAAACCGGTGACGGAAACAGTAATGCTCGCGCCTTCCGAAGAGCGGGTGGAAATGCTCGCGGCAAGCCACCTTGCAGCGCCGTCTACCGGCGACCAGTGCCACTACGTGGAAAACACCCTGTTTAACGGTGTGCTCGGCCTCGCCATCTGGGATATTTTGTTCGCACCGATTCCCGGTGCCTTTTTCAATCCCTTTCAAATTGCCCCTAGCGATTTCCGCACCGCGGATTTCTATCCACAGCGTTGCGCCGCCTTCGAACAACGGCTCGCCGAACTTGAAAATGGCGACCTGGATAAATGGGTGTGGCGACATTTTCGTGAAAAGCGCAGTATCGCCAACCCGCTGGTATTCTGGGAAGGCCTGCCGGAGGCTCTGCTAGAGCTGGCGCTGGAACGGATTCCCACAGAACACTGGCTGGCCATCTTTCGTCGCCTGCTCGGCGATATTGCCAACCACCGCAGCGGCCTGCCGGACCTGATTCTGTTTCCCGCGTCCGCAGGTTACGAACTGGTGGAAGTCAAGGGCCCCGGAGATCGCCTGCAACAGAACCAGCAGCGCTGGCTGACCTTTTTTGCCAAACACCAGATTCCCCACCGGGTGCTGCATGTGGAGTGGCAGCCTTGAGCGAACACAAAACAGCCTTGAGCGGTGATGACGCAGCCTTGAGTGAAAAAATGCAGGACAATATTCAGATCTCCGTTGGCGAGCTGGTGGCGTTCGCCTGCCGCAGCGGCGACCTGGTCTCGAATATTTCCGGCGGCCCCACTGCCCTGGAAGGGATTCGCGCGCACCAGAAACTGCAGAAAAAACGCCCCGCGGATAGTGAGGCGGAATATTACCTGCAGGTGGAAATCGAGCAGGAGGCGCAGTCTGTAGTGCTCAGCGGTCGTGTGGATATTCTCCACCCGCAAAGTGACCTGCACCGGCCGGTGCAACTGGATGAAATCAAGACCACCTATGTGCCGCCGCACAAGTTGCCGGAATCCACCCGCGCGCTGCACTGGGCGCAACTGAAAATTTACGGTTTCTGCTATGGGCTGCAGCAGCAGTTTTCCGCGGATACACCGGTCGCGCTGCAAATGCTCTGGCACAACCTCAAAGAGAAAAAAACCTATCCGGAGTTACAGGAATTTTCCTGGCGCGAGCTGGAACAATTTTCCCGGGAGGCACTTGCACAGTATGTGCAGTGGCATCATCGCTGGCAGGCACATAAACACGCAGTGCGCGTATCGGCACAGGCTCTGGAATTTCCATTCGGCCGCTATCGCGATGGCCAGCGGCAACTTGCGGTGGCGGCCTACCGCTGCCTGCGCGACGGCGGTGAACTGGTGGCCGAGGCGCCCACCGGTATCGGCAAAACCATCAGCACCCTGTTCCCGGCGGTAAAGGCCATGGGAGAAACCGGCCTCGATCAGGTGATATATCTCACCGCAAAAAATTCCGGCCGCCAGGTGGTGCGGGAAACCACAACGAGCCTGCACGAACTGGGGCTGAGACTTTCCGTGCTGGAGCTGCAGGCCCGCGACAAAACCTGTGCCTGCAGCCTCGGGCTCTGTAGCCGCGATGAAGACGGTATCTGCCCGCGCACCAGGGGATTCTATGATCGCCTGCCGCCGGCCCGCCAAGCTTTGCTCGCGCAACCGTTACTCACACCCGAGATAATCGCGCAGGAAGCGGACCGGTTGCAGCTGTGTCCGTTCGAACTCTCGCTGCAGATGCTGCCCTGGGCGGATCTGGTGGTGTGTGATTTCAATTATGTATTCGACCCTCTGGTGCAAATGCACAACCTGCGGGACACACTGCGGCAGCGCGCATTGCTGGTGGACGAGGCGCACAATCTGGGGGATCGCGCGCGCGGTATGTACAGCGCAAAACTCACGCGCAGTGACAGCCGCCGTGCGGCGGCCGAGTGCAAAAGTTCGCATCCGAGCCTACGCCGCGCGATCCAGTCGCTGGTACGAGCGCTGGATAAATGGGTTGTAGAGCAGCGGGAGTCGCGGACAAGTCAAAACCACCCGACCGAGCCAGTGCCCGCAAAATCAGAGCTGTGGATAAGTCAGCCCGGTGACGAGACGCCACAGGCCGTCAACACCGCGATACAGAAAGTGCTGACCGTGGCCAACCAGCTGTGGGAGGCCGCACAACCGCCGCCGGACGCCATTGCCGACTGGCTGAAAAACCTGTTCCGCTTCCAGGCGATCGAACAACTGGCAGGTGAAGAACACCGCTATATCACCCGCGCACAGCGCTCCAGCAATCCCGAGAGCCGCTGGCACGAACAGGAAATCGAATTGCTGTGCCTGAATGCCGCAGAATATCTGCAGCAGGCTTACCGACTTTTCCACAGCGCAATTTTATTTTCCGCCACACTGCGCCCCGCGCACTTTGTGTACCGGCAGCTTGGTCTGCAGGCGGATTCGCCGTACCTGCAACTGCCGTCGCCGTTTCATCCGGAGCAAATGGGGCTGTTTGTGTGTCCCTACGTGGATACCCGCTACCGCGCGCGCCAGAGCGCGACCAGTGCCCTGGTGGATATGATTGCGCGCACTTTTCACAGCCGGCCCGGCAATTATCTGGTCTTTTTACCCTCCTATCGCTTTTTACAGCAGGTCGCCAAGTCTTTCGCCGAGCGCTTTCCGGAAATTGCGCTGGTACAACAGGAGTCCGGCAGTTCCGAACAGCAGCGCGCCCGTTTCCTCGAGTTTTTTCAACCCGGTAGAGAAAGCTTGGGCTTTGCGATTATGGGCGGTATTTTTGGTGAGGGTATTGATTACGTGGGTGAACAGCTGGTGGGGACCATCGTGGTGGGCACCGGCCTGCCCCAGGTCAACGAGGAACAGGAACTGTTGCGCAGTGCCAGTGCCGCGCGCGGAGAAAACGGTTTTGATATCGCCTACCGCTACCCGGGCCTGACCCGCGTGCTGCAAACTGCCGGGCGGGTGATCCGCAGCGAGAGTGACCGCGGCGTGGTGATTCTGGCCGACTACCGTTTTACCGATCCGTTTTATCGCAGCCTGTATCCACAACACTGGCAACCCCGGATCTGCGACAATGGCGAAACACTCGGTGCCGCACTCAAACAATTCTGGGAAACCCGTTAATCCGCCATGGTATTAGACCGCAAGTTTTATCGCCGCAGCCCCCACCAGCGCACCGAGCAGGATAGCGGGCAACGCGTGAGCTTTGTCGATGTGCGCAAGCGTTTCGATTTTCGCGGCATCAAGATCGGGCGCTGGGTAACCGAGGCGGAAAAGACCCGTGCCGCAGGGTTGTTTTACGATGCGCTGATGGACCTGATGATCATTTTGCAGGGGCCGGAACTGCTGGTATCCCTGCGCGGCACCCTCGCGTTTCAGTACGGCAGCGGTGGTCGCCCGGGTATTTCCGCCCACTATGAAATCGGCTCGCGCACCTTTGCCCTAGCTAAAAATGCGGGCCCCGGCGCCATTGCCCACGAGTGGTTTCACGCGCTGGATCACTACCTGGCCGACAAGGCCTTCAGCGACGCGCCCGGCAATATGTTCGCTTCCGAAGCCTGGCTGCGCGATGCCACGCCCATTCCCCACCCGATCAACGATCTGCTGTTTGCCTGCTTCCGCGCGGTGATGCTGGATGAAAGCGGGGAAAACCCCAGCGAACTGTTTCGCGCATCCAAGGCCGCAGACAAGGCCAACGGCACTATCTACTACGCGGACCCGGCGGAAATGTGCGCGCGCGCCTTCGAGGCCTTTGTGCAGGACGCGAGTATCTCCAATAATTTTCTAGTGGCGGGGACCAAAGCAACGGAAGAGGCGAAGATGGGGCTTTACCCCAGCGGGGTACAGCGGGAGCGGATCAACGCGGCCTTCCGCCGGTATTTTTCCGCACTGGGGCGCGCACTTATCCAATCCGTGTAGAGAACCAGCCGCGAATCATTCCCACCTGATAAAACGGAACGACAGGCTCAAAGCCGGCGGACTGAATGATTGCCTGCAATACCTGCGGTGTCAGCACCGCAACGTCACGGTCGTAGACCTCGCGCATCCGTTGCACATCCTCAATGGATGCTTCTCCACCCCGCATAACCCGTATCCAGAGATCGAGCAGCTGATCCTGCTCTGTGGAATGTTCCTCCGCGCACAGATCCGTGCTCACCAGCTTACCCGCAGGGCGCAATCGCCGTGCGATGTCGGCAAAGAAATCGGTTCGCTCGGTGCGTTCTAGAATAAACTGTGACACCAGAAATGCACTTGCGCCGTGAAACCTTTCCTTTTCTGGCAGTGATTCCACATAACCCTGATGAAACTCGCAACGTGACGCAAAGCCCTCTACGTTGGCATGCTGCCGGCAGATTTCAATCATGGTTTCTGCGGGCTCCACCACGCTGAAGCGCCAACCGGGAAACTGGCGGGCAAGAAAGCGCAGCTCCGCGCCGGTGCCCGCGCCGACACACAGGAAGTTCGCTTCTTGTGGAAGCCCTGCCAATAGGCTCTGCATCAACAAATGCAACGCATCATTCAACGGTGCAAGTCTTTCCCACTGGGTATCGTAGTTCGCTGCCTGTTGCTCGAACAGATTTCGTATTCTTTCCCGTTGCATTCCGCCTACCCCGCCACTATTCACTTGCTGCAGTCGATTTTGTCAGAGGCCATCAAACATCAGCGATCGGTGTGCCGCGATACCGGCCATAGCACCATCCGCCATGGCGAATGTCACATTGCCCGCGCCGCGCGCGACATCACCACAAGCGAAGACACCTTCAACCGTTGTCGCCTGCATGGCGTCGGTCTGGATCACCTCACCGACTGGCGTCTCCTCGAAGGCACAACCCAGCTGTTCCGCCAGCGGCATCGGGTGCTCCAGTCGCGAGGCGACAAACAGTCCGGCCAAATCAAACTTGCGCCCATCCGTGAGGTGTACGACTGCTCGTTCCCCGGCAATTTTTGATACGGGCGTGCGTTCGATACACACATTGCGTCTGGCGAGTTGACGAAGCTGTTCCGCGTCCGGTTCAAACGACTCATTGATGAAAAATACCGTTGGCCCCCAGTCCGGCAACATCAGCGCGTGATGCATGGATACTTCACCAACCGCCAGCACACCGATGGGTTGCCGTTGCAGTTCATAGCCGTGGCAATAGGGACAGTGAAAAACCGAGGTGCCCCAGCGCTCGAGTAATCCGGGCACGTCGGGTAACACATCGCGCACCCCGGTGGCGAGAATCAAGCGCGCCGCCTGGTAGCGCTTGCCTGCATGGGTGACCAGATGAAAACCGTCACCCGCTTTGTTAACGGACTCCACCGTTGCCTCCGCCCAGCTGACGGTGGGGTACTCCCACAATTCCGCGCGGCCATCTTCGGCGATATCCGCCGGTGCGCGACCATCCTGACCGAGTACCCCGTGCGCATGAGCGGCAAAGCGATTGCGTCGCTGACCGCCATCCACCACCAGCACCTTGCGGTGCCCGCGCGCCAGTTGCATGGCTGCACTCATGCCGGCGTAGCTGCCGCCGACAATCGCTACATCAAACTCAGTCCCATCAATCGTCGCCATCACTACAGTTCCTCATATGGGCGGCCTCGCTCAGTGCCTGCTGGGTAATGCCGCGCTGATCCAGTCGCTGGTGAAAATCCCGGCTCAGTGACGCCAGGGTGATTTGCTGAAACTGCGACAACAGCAGTGCCTCGGCCGCATCAAACGCTTCCCCCATGGCACTGTTCACCGCCTGCTCCACCAGACAACCGGGGGCTTCGGTGCGGTGCCCGAGGGCCAGAACACCGGGTGCGCCCAGCGCCAGATGGATGTCGTAGAGGGTGACGCTTTCCAGGTCTTTGGCCAGTCGCCAGCCACCGCCGTGGCCTTTTTCCGAGTGCACCAGCCCCTCCTTGCGGAGCCCTGCCAGGATGCGGCGGATCACCACGGGGTTGGTCTGCATCATGCCCGCCAGGGCATCGGAGGTAAGCGGGCCGTCAAACTCCGCCATATGCAGGAGCACGTGCAGCACTCCGCTCAATCTGCTGTCTCTTTTCATGTAACTTACATTATTACATGAAATGGCCGCGCGCAACTCTGACTGCTGAGCCAGCTATTCCGTCGGCGGTGGAAAGAACTTTCAGGAGAGTACAGCCCCGGCTCAGCCGGAGACTGCTTTGCCCAGCAGGGCCAAACCAGATAGGGCCAATAGCCATCGGCAGCTCAGCAGAAATACCCACTCATTGAAGTAATACTGCAGTCGGTAGCCGAGGTAGACACCGAGGTAAGCCGCCGGCACCAGGATCAGTGCGGTCACCAGCAACTCCCGGTTCCAGAAGCCGGCCAGGGTATAGGGCACCAGTTTGATCAGGTTCATTACCCCGAACACCACCCCGGCGGTGGCGAGCCAGGCGAGCTTTGGCAGGCCGCGCCCGATCAGATACATGTTCAGCGGTGGCCCGCCGGCGTGGATCAGTGTACTGGTGACACCGGACATCGCGCCCCACAGCCAGGCGCTGCCCGGCAACCGCGCCACCAGCGGCGCAAGGTTCTGCCAGAAGGCAAACAGCAGGCTGAGAATGCCCAGGGACAGGGTCAGCGCAAAGGGCGAAACCCAGGCCAGCAGCCAGCCGCCCAGCGCTATACCGATCAGGGCCGCGGGCAGCAGTTTTTTGAGCTCGAGCCCGCTGCGGTGTTGCCAGTAGTAGGTGATGGTGCGCAAATCCATCACCAGCAGAATTGGCAGCATCAACGCCACCGCTGTCTCCACCGGGACCACCAGCGCCAGCAGCGGCACCGCAACCACACCGGCGCCACCGGCAAAACCGGATTTGGAAATGCCGGTGAATATCACACCGATGATTGCCAACCCCCAGAACAGGGGGCTACTGCTGATTATTTCCATATCAGATCTGTCACTCGACAGAGTGAATATGGATTATCGTTTGCTTTCCGCATCACTTTCCGCAACAAACCGATCCATCTGCACCTCCAGCATTTCCATAGGCACAGCACCGTTTGCCAGTACCGCATCGTGGAAAGCACGCAGGTCAAACCTGTCGCCCAACTGCTGCTCGGCTTTTTTGCGCAGCTCTCGGATTTTGATTTCACCCATCTTGTAAGACAGCGCCTGCCCCGGCCAGGAGATATAGCGGTCTACTTCTGCACGAACATTCGCTTCCGACAGCGATGTATTTTCCGCGAGATAATCCAGCGCCTGTTGGCGAGTCCAGCCCTGGGAGTGAATGCCGGTATCGATCACCAGTCGCGCTGCGCGCCACATTTCATAGCTCAGGCGGCCGAACTGCTGATAGGGGGTATCGTATACCCCCATCTCCACACCCAGGCGCTCGGTGTACAGAGCCCAACCTTCACCAAAAGCACTCAGGTACAGGTTTTTACGAAACTCCGGCACATTCTCCAGTTCCAGTGAAAGTGCCCCCTGCAGATGATGGCCGGGCACCGCTTCGTGGAGCGTCAGCGCAACCAGTTCGTATAGCGGGCGCTGATCCAGTGCATAGGTATTTACCCAGTAGGCGCCACCGCGGGTTCCGCCAATAGCAGCGGGGTTGTAGGAAGCGGTGGTGTAATTGGGCGCGATTTCATCGGGTACCGGAACCACACCGTAGGGCAGGCGCGGCAGTTTGCCGAAGAACTCCGGCAGGCGGTAATCAATTTTCTTCGCGATATAGGACGCTTCTTTCAGCAACTCATCCGGCGTTTTGGCATAAAACTGCGGGTCGGTACGGAGGAATTCGGTGAACTCCTCAAAGCTGCCGTCAAAGCCGCTGTCTTCGATCAATTGTTGCATTTCACCGCGGATACGTTTGACCTCGGCGAGGCCGATTTTATGAATCTCCCCAGGGTCCATATCCATGGTGACGTAAGTGCGAATGGCGTGGCGGTAGTATGCCTTACCTCCAGGCAGCTGCTCCGCACCGAGACTGTCGGTGGCGGCATTCATATATTCGCCGTCCAAGAAGGTGGCCACTCGGTCGAACGCCGGCATTGCGTGCTCGCGGATCGCCCGCGCTGCCTGCTCTTGTAGCCGCTTCCTGTCCGCTTCCGAAAAGCTTTCGGGAAACTTTTCAAACGGCTCGTACAGACTACTTCTGGTCGGTTCATCGTAGACCTGCGCGCGCACGGTGGGTGCAATACCTTTCACAACGATCTTAGGCAGCACGAAACCATCGTCTATACCTGCGCGCATATTCGCGATGTTCTCGTCAAAAAAACGGCCGGTATCCTCAATCCGTTGTATGTAATCCTCGTAGTCCGAAACCTGTGACATACTCAGTCCACGACTGGCACTCAGTGCAGTATTCCAGAAACTGTAGAACGTATTGACCGGTATCCGTTCCAGATAAAGCGCATTGGATTCAGCGGAGTTTTTCAGCACCCACAACAACAGATCCCGATTCACCTGGGCATCGGCATCCAATTTGTCACGATCAATATTTTCAAGCCGCTTAATAAATTGTTTTTCTGCTTTCAGACGACGGGCGCGATCTTGCCCGGAAACGCCGGGCAACCGGTTGTTATAACGCTTGTCGCCCATACGGCTGGCCGTAGTGGGATTTTCCTGCAGGTAGAATTGCCAGTGGTCATCAATGACCCGTTGTAGTTGCTCGCTGGGAGCGGCCGCCCACCCTGGCGAGACCAGCACCCAGAGGCAGGTCATCAGAAAGAAGGTTAACCCACGCCTGTTTCGCACAGGAATAGCGGTCGAATATCTTGCCATCGAGGATCTCCCGAGCAGTAATACTTTGCAGTTGGATAGGCGGTAACCATATCACGGTATCGCAGCGTCACGACGACAGGTTACCCGGCTGATCCGTAGACCCGTCGCATTCCGCCAGCGTCTGCACGGCTATTTCAAGGTACCGAAGTATTCTTCTCGGAGATCCATGATCGTTCCCTGTTCATGGGCGGCGATAATCTCCACGCTTAGGGGGCGCCCAAGTGGGCTATCCTTTGGTACGGCGAACGCATACTTATCCGGATTGAACAGTTTCCCTACCAAGCGCAGCCCCAGCTCAGGGTTTTGAAATGCAAAGTAGGCGAGCACCGGGCTATCTCCGACAATCGCGTCAATCTCTCCTGCGCGCAGTGCGGAGACCGTCTGCTCCGTACTTTCATAGGCACGGGTACTGATACCATTTTCCTGGGCATACTCCTCGGCGACACTACCGGAAAGCACACCGACTGTCTTTCCCGGAAGGTCCCGCAGCCCATTTACCTGTGAGGTAAGTGCCAGTGAAGTCATCACACTGGTGATGGACGCGGTAATAAAAGAAACAACCGCAACACCACACACAAGCCAGATACCCGCCCAGATTTTTCCAACCCAGCCAAACAGATTCTTGCGATGGGCATTGCCGGATGTGGCGATAGACATGACAGAGTAAAAACTCTCGGCCAGGCCATCACGCCAGCGCCGGGGAAACTCCGCGTCAAACTTCCGATCAAAAAGCGTGAATGCGAGCGTGGCCAGAATAATAACCGCGAGAATCCACAGGTAGCTGGCGAACATGCCGGTTTTTTTTAGCCCTTGCACAATATCGGAAATACTGGTTCTTCGCTTTTTACCGACCATTACCCGCAACCCCGCATCAAACCACGGTTGTGTAAAGTCGATTTTTCGCGCGCGGGCTTCTGTAATGGTCAGATTGGTAACTGCCACATCCACTTCACCCCTGTGCACGCCATCTACCAGACTTTTAATATCCGAATACACACGATATTTGGATGCAAGATTCTGCTTTTGAGCGATGTTTTCCCACAGCTCCACCGACATACCGGATAGCCTTTCGCCCTCTTCCATTACAAAAGGCGGGCTCAGATAGATACCCACATTGATTGACCTGGGCTCAGCGGTTCCCTGGCCGTATGCATTGGCGGCCGCGAGGCACAGCAGAATGAAGACTTTCCGTAAATATGGCAGCTTTCGCAACAAGATAAATTACCCTGTACTATAAAAGTCGAACCAGAACAGCATAGAACATGCGCACTCTTGCCCGAAAACAGGGTCATGCCAGGTTCGATGAAAGCCTGTGTCGTCAGGGTGCCTATTTACCAGACATGGAAATTGTTCATTGAAAAATTTGACGGTTGCAGCACTGCAAATGGTCAGTGGAGAAGACGTTGAGGCAAACCTTGCTCAAGGTTTCCGTCTGGCACAGAAAGCCGCAGGCGCTGGCGCGCAGATGGTCCTGCTGCCGGAAAACTTTGCCCACCTCGCCGATAGCGGTAGCTACTCGGCGGCAGAAGCCTTTGCCAGGGGGCGCGCCTGCCCCCGTAAACAACCTATACAGCACGCATTACAGCGCTGGTCCGCAGAACTGGGGGTCTGGCTGATCGCCGGTGCGACGCCGCTCCTCGACAGACCCGATGGAAATTCGACAGAGGGGCAGCGCAGTCGCTCTGCGTGTCTGGTCTATGACGGAACCGGCCAAGTGCGCGCGCGCTACGATAAAATGCATCTGTTCGACGTAGACGTTGAAGATGCCGCCGGTAGTTATCGGGAATCTCGTAGTATTGAGCCTGGAGATCAAATCTGCATTGCGGACACACCTTGGCTGAAGTTGGGTCTCAGCATCTGCTTTGATCTTCGTTTTCCCGAGCTCTATCGAGCGCTTGCCATAGGAGGTGCCGAAGTGCTCGTGGTCCCCGCCGCCTTTACCCATACTACCGGGCAGGCCCACTGGCTGAGCCTGCTAAAAGCGCGTGCTATCGAAAACGGCTGTTACTTGATCGCGGCCAACCAGGGAGGGCAGCACTCACGCAAACGTCGCACCTGGGGCCACTCGGTAATTATCGATCCTTGGGGGGATGTTCTGGCGGAAGCAGGCGAAGGGGAAGCGGTCATTACTGCTACCCTGAGTAGCACACTCCTTGAAAAAGTACGCCGGAATATGCCGCTGCTGTCCATGCGGCGCCTGTGAAAAACCCCGTCTGCGCCCCTACAATCAAGGCCAGATGGCCAGATTACCGGCCACTGGTTTGCAACGCGATTGTTGGACCAACCGGCCATGCTATTGCGGTCACGCCCCACTCCATAGCGCAAGACACCCGATGAAAGGCGATCTTCCATGCAAAAAAAACTCTCCCTGCGTATCGATATTGTTTCCGATGTCGTTTGTCCCTGGTGTGTCATCGGCTATTACCGGTTGCAGAAAGCACTGGATGACTTCACGGACACCATAGAACCGACCATCAACTGGCTACCCTTCGAACTGAATCCAGATATGCCCGCCGAAGGGCAGAATCTACGGGAGCACATCGCCGAAAAATACGGCACGACACCAGAAGAGAGCATCGCAGCCCGTCAGCAGATCACGGCCCTCGGCGCCGATGTGGGTTTCACCTTCGACTACTTTGACGATATGCGTATGGTCAACACATTCCATGCGCATCGATTACTGCACTGGGCAGCAAACGAAGGAAAGCAGAACGCGTTAAGCCTGCAGCTTTTCGAGGCATTTTTTAGCCAGCGCAAAGACGTCAGCAGTTTTGATGTACTGATTGCCGCCGCAGACAAGGTGGGACTCAACACCTATGCCGCCCGCGACGTGTTGGCAAAGCAGACTTATGCAGACGAAGTGCGTCAGCTGGAACAGGCTATTGTCGATAAGGGTGTGCGCGGTGTGCCTCTTTTTATCTTCAATGGCGAACACGTAATCAGTGGTGCACAAGAAGTCGGCGCATTCAGGGGAGTACTTCAGCAGTTGTTGCAATAAGCTGTAAAGAGATCAACATGGGTTGCACGCACAAAAAAAGGCCATCACAGGATGGCCTTTTTTAATTTGCGCCAATTACACAGGTTATTGCTGTTCTACAACCTGCTCGATACGACCGAAAATCGACTGGCCGCGCTCATCCAGCATTTCGATGGCAACCCTGTCACCGAACTGCATAAACGCCGTGCTCGGTTTGCCGTTCTGGATGGTTTCGATCATGCGGATCTCGGCGATACAGCTATAACCCACACCACCCTCTTTTACCGGTTTACCCGGGCCGCCGTCGAGCTTGTTCGATACGGTTCCGGAACCGATGATGGTGCCGGCTCCCAGGGGGCGGGTTTTGGCGGCGTGGGCGATCAGTTGACCGAAATGGAAGGTCATATCGATACCCGCGTTGGGCTCGCCAAATTTTTCACCGTTCAGTTCAGAAATCAGCGGCAGATGGAGCTTGCCGTCTTTCCAGTGGTCACCCAGCTGCTCGGGGGTGACACACACCGGCGAAAAAGCGCTGGAAGGTTTGGACTGATAAAAACCGAAGCCCTTGGATAATTCGTTGGGAATCAGACCGCGCAGGGAAACGTCGTTGACCAGCATCACCAGTTTGATGTGCTTCAGCGCATCGCCCGGCGAAACACCCATGGGTACGTCGTCGGTAATCACTGCGATCTCGGCTTCAAAGTCGATACCGAAGCCTTCGGACTGCGGCATTTTGACCGGCTCGCGGGGTGCGAGGAAGGTGTCGGAACCGCCCTGATACATCAGTGGGTCGGTCCAGAAGCTTTCCGGCATTTCCGCGTTGCGCGCCTTGCGCACCAGCTCCACGTGATTGACATAGGCAGAGCCATCCGCCCAGTGGTAAGCCCGCGGCAGAGGTGAGTGACATTGGGTCTGGTCGAATGGGGTCCCTGCGGTTTCGCCATTGTTGAGCTGTTTTTGCAGATCTTCCAGTTGCGGAGAAACGCTTGCCCAGTTATCCAGGGCATTTTGCAACATTGGGGCAATTTCACTGGCGTCCGCCATGCGGGCCAGGTCATCGCTGACCACGACGAGTTTGCCGTCGCGACCGCTTTTCAGGCTGGCTAACTTCACTGTGCCTTCCTCTTTGAACAAATGAATTTACGGATCAACCGCCTTGAACTCTTCTTCGCCGTGCATCCAGGCGGCGTGATGTGGCGCTTTCTTGGTACGCGACCACTCTTCCAGCATATCTTCGGCCACTCGCTTCAGCTCTTTGTGCATACCGGGCTTGGCAGTATTGGCGGCGAGCTCGATGCGGTGGCCATTTGGATCGAAGAAATAGATGGATTTGAAAATGGTGTGGTCGGTGGGACCGAGTACATCGACACCGGCATCTTCGAGCTTCTGTTTCATCGCCAGCAGCTCGTCCATGCTCTCCACTTCCATCGCGATATGCTGCACCCACTGCGGGGTGTTTTCATCGCGGCCCATATCCGGTGAATTGGGCAGCTCGAAAAACGCCAGTACATTGCCCTGCCCCGCGTCGAGAAACACGTGCATGTATGGGTCCGGAGCCCCGGTAGAGGGCACCCGGTCTTCGGCGATGGCCAGCTGGAATTCCATGCCGAGAAGATCGCGGTAAAACTCCACGGTCTCCTTGGCATCGCGGCAACGGTAGGCCACGTGATGAATGCGTTGAATTGCCATAAACGGCCTCCGGGGTTAGACGCTGCGATTACGCCGCGTCTTCCTTACCTTTATCACCACCGATCACACCGCGCTGAAGCTGATCGCGCTCGATGGATTCGAACAGAGCTTTGAAGTTGCCTTCGCCGAAGCCTTCGTCTTCCTTGCGCTGAATAAACTCAAAAAACACTGGGCCCAGCATATTCGCGGAGAAGATCTGCAGTAGCAGACGGGGCTGGCCGCCTTCGGTAGTACCGTCCAGCAGGATGCCGCGTTTCTGGAATTCCTCGGTAGGTTCACCGTGGCCCGGCAGACGCTCTTCCAGCATTTCGTAATAGGTGTCCGGGGGCGGAGTCATAAACTGCATGCCCTGCGCCTTGAGGCGGTCCCAGCAGGCCAGCAGGTCGTCGCAGGCAAAGGCGATGTGCTGGATACCTTCACCGTTGTATTTCATCAAAAATTCTTCGATCTGGCCGCCGCCACCGGCGGCCTCTTCGTTCAGCGGGATGCGGATCTTGCCGTCCGGTGCGGTCATCGCCTTGGACAGCAGACCGGTGTATTCACCCTTGATATCGAAGTAGCGGATCTCGCGGAAGTTGAACAGGTCTTCGTAATACTTTGCCCAGTAGTCCATACGGCCGCGATATACATTGTGGGTCAGGTGATCCAGGGTATGGAAACCGCAGCCTTGCGGATGACGGTCCACGCCTTCCAACCAGTGAAAGTCGATATCGTAGATGCTCTCGCCTTCCTTATAGCGGTCGATCAGATACAGGGTGGCACCACCGATGCCCTTGATCGCCGGCAGGCGCAGTTCCATGGGGCCAGTTTCCACGTTCACCGGCTGAGCACCTTTCTTGATGGCTTCGTTGTAGGCAAAGGTGGCATCTTTCACTCGGAACGCCAGGCCACAGGCGGAGGGGCCGTGCTCGCGCGCGTAGTAGTCCGCGTGACTGCCTTTTTCGTAGTTGGTGATGAAGTTGATATCGCCCTGGCGCCACAGCTCCACGTCTTTGGTGCGATGGCGAGCCACCTTGGTGAAGCCCATGGCCTCGAACACGGTTTCCAGGATGCCTTTCTCCGGCGCGGTGAATTCCACGAATTCAAAGCCGTCCAGGCCCATGGGGTTCTCAAATAAATCGGCCATGTGATCCTCCATTTTATGATTGGAATCGTTATCGAGACCGGTAACGCGGCTTGTGGCCACGGTGGTCCGCTTGGTTTCAGGTGCAACGAATTTAGTTACGCGTGTAACTAATGTCAAGCATCCGGGGAGACCTCTGCTCGAGAGTAGAAGTGAAGGCTCAACTAGTGATAGATCCGGGGGGCGGGTTTGGGTGGGAAATTCGTGACTGAATAATGGATTCTAGTGCCAAAAATGGCCAGATAAAGGCCGCGATGAAAAACTGAGGGAAGGCGTAGAGAACGGTAGACTTCCGGGCCACAAAGGGCCCGGAGACAGGTGCGAACTAGAGTTCCGGCTCGGTCACCTTGGCAAGGTCACCCACCCCGGCCTCTTTCAGCAGGGAATCTACCAGTGGTGCCATGGCGCGGTGTTTCAGCGCACTGCCCACCAGGGCTTCCGGCAGGCTCTGGCTCTGGGATTCGCCATCGCCAATACCGCCACCAGCGCGGCCGCCAACGCCGTTCAGGCCTTCCACGGAGATGATCTTCATACCCTCGATCTTCTCCAGCGGACGTACGCTCTCACGCACGATGCTGGGCAGATTTTCGTGCAGGCTGAGTACGCGCTTGAGAGCAATCTGCGCTTCGCTCAGGCTGTTCATGGCTTCATTCATCAGGCGCTGACCTTCTGCGTCCACCGCGTATTTCTCGCGATCCGCTTCCACCTTGATACGCACCGCTTCCGCTTCAGCGCTCGCCTGCAGGCGCAGGGCTTCGGCCTTGTCTTCCGCCGCGGCTTTTTCCGCTTCTGCGGCGACCTTGATGGAGGTTGCTTGACGCTCGGCTTCCTTCTGCGCTTCGATAATCTCGATGCGCTTGTCACGCTCGGCCACTTCGACGTCTTTGGCGGTGCGCACCTGCTCTTCTGCTTTCACCGCTTCAGCACGCGCCACATTGGCCTGCTGATCGGCCAGGGACTGTTCTTTGGATTTTTCCGCGACCGCGATGGCGCGCTCCTGCTCGGCAATTTCCACCGATTTGGTTTTGGAAATACGCTGCTCATCCAGCACACGCTCGCGCTCGATCTCCTGCTCCTGCAGACGCTTTTCCTTCTCGATTTCCAGCAGGCGGGTGGCCTGCTCGGCGGCAATGCGGGACTGATCAATCTCGCGCTCCGCTTCGATTTCTGCCTGGCGAGCCGCTCGTTCCTGGGCAGCGGTTTCACGCGCGATGTCGGCCTTTTGTGCGGCTTCGCGGTTTTCCAGTTCGCGCTGTTGCTCGAGATGTGCGTAGCGTTTTTCTTTTTCAATCTCCAGGCGCTGGCGCTCGGCTTCCAGGTTTTTGGTTTCGATCTGGACGCGGGTTTCCTGCTCGACGTCATTCACTTCTTTGCGGCGCGCCTCAATGGAGCGCGTCATGCTGGCAAGACCTTCGGCGTCGAACACGTTATCCTGGTTGAAAAATTCCTTGCCGGTCTGATCCAGACCAGTCAGGGACACGGACTCCAGTTCGAGACCGTTTTTCAACAGATCCTCAGACACGACCTGCTGTACCTTCTGTACGAACTGGCTGCGCTGCTCATGCAGTTCCGCCATTTCCATTTCCGCGGCCACAGAGCGCAGAGCATCGACGAATTTACCCTCGATCATTTCTTTCAGCGCTTCCGGGTCCAGGGTGCGTACACCCAGGGTCTGGGCTGCGTTGGCGATGGCGTCGGTGTCCGGTTTAACCCGCAGGTAAAATTCGGCGAGCACATCTACACGCATGCGGTCTTTGGTGATCAGCGCCTGGTGCTCTTTGCGCGATACCGCGAGGCGCAGGGTGTTCATATTGACTGGAATGATTTCGTGCAGTACCGGCAGCACCAGCGCACCACCATTCATGATGACCTTCTGCCCGCCCATACCGGTGCGCACAAAGGAGCGCTCTTTGGACGCACGCGTATAAAGGCGCGCGAAAATTGTGCCGATAACGATCAGGCCGACAAGAACCGCCCCCGCCATGATCGCAATGTTGGATAGATTCTGAATCACTGAGTTTTCTCCAATTTAATTGTTATGCAGCAGATGCTCGTTGGTGGGTCGAATCACACGGAAACAGGCTCCGCGTTCTTCCACCAGCAAGACCTGCTCTCCCTGTGAAAAAATTTCACCAGTATCCGGTTCCACCATGACGTAATGGGTAGTCCCAAATTCATCACTAAAGCGCGCCTCTGCCGGTGATCCCGCGCTGGCTTCACCGATGGTGATGACTGCGACGCGGCCGATAAAAGTGTTGCGACCTACCGCTTCGGTTTCATCGCCAACCGCAAAACGGCGCAGTATATTCCCCACGAAGCGCACTTGCGGCAGCGCCAGAAGCAGCACCGGGATGGCCAGCAACCACCCGGGGAGTAACACCCCGAGTAGTGACTCACTGAACATCTGGATCAGCAGTCCGGTTACGCCGAAGCTCACCAGAAACGCCACCAGTAGTATCAGTGCCGGAACCTCCCCGAAACGCAACCAGCCGAGCAGTTTGGTGAGTACACCTCCCGCTTCGGTATCCGGTGCATCCAGATCGATGTCCATGTCCGGCAGCAGGTTGTCCAGCATGTCCGATATGCCAACACCAATCATCAACATCACACCTTCGAGCACGGCAATCATCAACATCAGTACCAGGGCACCGGTGAACAACTGATTGCCGTCTTGCAGAAAGAACCCCATCAGGCCTCCGTCTGGGTTTTGATTTTCGCCAGACGCTCCTTGATACGATTGCTGCGCGCCAGCTCTTCCAGCTCCGCCAGCTTGCTGGCATCGGCAGTAGATTCGGCGGTGGGCACACCGGCACTTTCCAAAATGCGGTTAAACGCACCAGTGGCCTGGTCGACCTTATCCGCAGTAGCGCGACTGCTACCGGACTGCTCGCCGGTGGCACCATTACTCACATGCTCGCTCGCCTTAACAAATTCCCGCAATTGTTCACGCATCTCACGTTTTTTGCCCTGCAATGCGGATATGTAGGAATTCAGTTCACCGATTTCCTGGTCAGTTTCCGCGATGGCTTTTTCCAGTACCGGGATCTGTGCCTCAATATCCATTTGTTTGGCGATCGCAGCCTCCGCGAGATCGTCACGGCCCTGCTGAACCGCTACTTCGATCTGCTCGCCGAGACTGGTGTGACGGGTGTTTTCATCGTTGAGGGTTTTGCTGCTCAGGTATTTTGCCGCTTCGGCTTTGCCCAGTTGATCGCGCACATCGGCAATGGCGTCATCGATTTCGCGAATGGCCTGCTCCATCACCAGTTGCGGTGTGGCATTTTCTACCGAGTCCACCACCGCATTGGCAGAGGCGGAGATAATGCGGGAGATACGTTTCATCAGTCCTTCTTTCATTGTAGTTTCCTTCCTCTTGTTAATCAGATTGTTGATGGTCAGCGTTCCAACAGCGCTTTCAGCCGTGTTCGGATTATTTCTGCCGTTTGTGGCTCCGCGATGCGCGGTTCATCCTGTAACGCAATAAGTAATATTTTTTCCAGAAATGCCTCTACAGCAGGCAGCGATTTCTGCTCGAGCGCCGGTGCCATCGGCTTCTGGTCGGCGCACACCTGAATCGCAGCGGCGCCTTCGCTCACCAGCTCCAGCAAGGCTTCCACCAGCAGGCTGCGGGGTTCTTCGTCGGCACAGCGGGCTTTCACCGGCAACATGGTTTCATTCGAGGCGAGATAGGCGCGGGCAAAACTCTCCACACCCACAGACTCCCTTGCCATGGCGATCAGCTCGCGCACCTTTTCACTCTGAGTGACGGCGCCATTGCGATCGATGGACATCAGGTAGGCGTAGTCTTCTGCGGAAAGTCGCGCCGATATGGATTGGCTTTTGTTGAGCATGGCATTCCCTGACTTGCGATGTATACAAAAGTACACACTGCGGCGCGGCGGGTCAATTACATTCCCTTACAACCGGAAACAGGTGAAATTTTGCGCCCAAGATTCATGCAAAGTTCGGCGTGGCACCAAATGTTTGCCGTAGGGAATTTCTGAAGACGAAAAAAAACCACCCGATGGGTGGTTATCAATACAGGGGTTAACCCTTTCACTGGCAGGTCCGGCCGAAACATCGGCAGGGCACCGGGGTCGACACTTGGAAGCACAGAATGCCATTTCTGTCCTTGCGCAATCCTTCACGCAACTACTTCTAAGTACCGACGCCGCTGCCCTGCCCCTCCTGGTTAACTTACTTCTCGACAAACGCGCGCTCGATCACGTATTCGTGAGGAATTCCCGCGCGGGTTTCCTTGAACCCCCAGTCGTCGAGAATATTGGTCAGATCTTTGAGCATGGCGGGAGAACCACACAGCATAAAGCGGTCTTCTTCCACATTCGGCTGGGGTACGCCCAGGTCGCGGAACATCTTGCCAGACAGCATCAGGTCGGTGAGACGGCCGTTGTTGCGGTAAGGCTCACGGGTTACCGTGGGGTAGTACAGCAGGCCTTCGCGGACCATCTCGCCAAAATACTCGTGTTCTGGCAACTCCTTCTCGATATAGTCCTGATAGGCCAGTTCGGACTTGAAGCGCACTCCGTGGGTTAGGATCACCTGGTCAAAGCGCTCGTAGACGTCCGGGTCCTTGATGATGCTCATAAACGGCGCCAGACCAGTGCCGGTGGACAGCAGCCACAGGCGCTTGCCCGGCAGCAGGTGATCGGCCACCAGAGTTCCAGTGGGCTTGCGACTGACGAAGATCTCGTCGCCGGGTTTGATCTTTTGCAGCTGGGAAGTCAGGGGGCCATCGGGTACCTTGATGCTGAAGAACTCCAGCTCGTCCTCATAATTGGCGCTGGCAATGGAATAGGCGCGCAGCAGTGGGCGACCATTGGGCTGCTCCAGGCCAATCATGGTGAAGTGGCCATTTTCGAAACGGAAACCGGGGTCGCGGCTGGTCTTAAAGCTGAACAGGGTGTCGTTCCAATGATGGACTTCGAGCACCGTCTCCTTATTCAAATTTGACATAACAATAGAACCACTTATTCCTGACCTTTTTGCTGGGTGAATTCTAGCGCTGGCACATCTATTGGCAAAATGGGATATTTCGATATTCGTTATCTATTTTGTGGATTAATGCCATGCGCTACTCCCTACGCCAACTGGAAGTCTTTCTGGCCTGCGCCCATTACCAGAACGTGAGCCGTGCCGCCGAGAGCCTGAACATGTCACAATCCGCGGCATCCACCGCACTCAAAGAGTTTGAACAACAGTTCGACCTGCGCCTGTTTGAGCGCACCGGCAAGCGCTTACGCCTGAACGAACTGGGGCGTCAGCTGTGGCCGCGGGCGGAAGAGCTCCTGGAACGGGCGCGGGAGCTGGAGGCCACCTTATTGGTACACAGCGACCTGGGCCGCCTGAAGATCGGCGCTACCCTCACCATTGGCAATTACCTCGCGGCAGGGATTATGGCCCGCTATATGGAAGAGCAACCGGGGGCACGGGTGGAGCTGGAAGTGGCAAATACAGCGGCCATTGCACAGGGCGTGCTCAATTTTGAACTGGACCTGGGCCTGATCGAAGGTGAACTCAACCACCCGGATCTGGAAATGATCCCCTGGCGGGACGACGAGCAGGTGGTGTTCTGCGCACCGGACCACCCCCTGGCAAAGCGCGCGCAGCTAAGTGATGAAGACCTGCGCGAGGCCACGTGGATTCTGCGGGAAACCGGTTCAGGCACCCGCCAGACTTTCGAACGGGCACTGGCAGGACTTCTACCTGAGCTGAATATAAGACTGGAGCTGCAGCACACCGAGGCAATCAAGCGCGCGGTGGAAGCGGGACTGGGCATCAGCTGCCTGTCCCGGGTGTCCCTGACCGATGCCTTCCGTCGCGGCGCCCTGGTGGAACTACCAGTGCCGCAGCGGGATTTCAGCCGCGAGTTTTACTTCGCCCTGCACCGACAGAAATACCGCAGCGCGGGTATCGAGCGCTGGCTGGAACTTTGCCGGCAAGCGCCCTAGCGAACGACCACAAAAATGATGGGTTATTCCTGACCCGCCTTGCGCGCGTCCAGGCGGCGGATAAATTCCTGCAGGATCAAACGGTACAGCTCCTTGCCCAGGTATTTATCTTCCACACCACTGTCGATGGACGGGTTGTCATTCACTTCGATTACAAAACCCTTGCCCGCTGACTCCTTTACATCCACACCGTAGAAACCGCGGCCGATGGGTTTTGTGGCTTTCAGTGCGGCCTGCAGCACCGGCTTTGGCACTTCAAAGGTCGGCAGTGTGGTAAAGCCACCGCTGACGGTTTTCTTGTTACCGTGGTTGTAGATCTGCCAGTGATTCTTCGCCATATAGTAGCGGCAGGCATACAGGGGTTTGTTATCCAGCACACCGATGCGCCAGTCGAATTCCGTATACAGGAATTCCTGAGCCAGCAGCAGGCTGGATTCCGCAAATAGCTCTTCCAGTTTGCCGTGCAACTCGTCTTCCGAATTGACCTTCACCACACCGCGGGAGAAGGAACCGTCGGGGATTTTGACCACCATTGGCAGCCCCAACTCTTCCATCGCCAGCTTCAGGCTCTCCTCGTCACCGCGGCGCAGGATGCGCGTGCGCGGTGCCGGCACCTTGTGGGTGTTGAACAGGTCCGCCAGATAAATCTTGTTGGTACAGCGCAGGATGCTGGTCGGATCGTCCAGCACTACCAGGCCTTCCGCTTCGGCTTTTTTGGCAAAGCGGTAGGTGTGGTGATCGATCGCCGTGGTCTCGCGGATAAACAGGCCGTCGAATTCCGACAGGCGCATGTAGTCCCCGGGGCCGATCAACTCCACCGACAGGCCCAGCTCGCGCCCGGCGCTGACAAATTTTTTGATCGCGGCACCATCGGACGGCGGTAGTTTTTCTTCCGGGTTCACCAGAATCGCCAGGTCGTAGCGGCTATTGCTCGGCTTCTTGTGCTGGCGCCATACCTTGTTGCTGAAATTGTCCAGCGCCTCGGCAAATTCGGTTTCCTCCGCCTCACTGAGATCCCGGTGCGAACACACCTTCAACTCGACGATTTCCCACTGGGGGTTCGCCTGCAAATGGATTTCCAGTACCGGGCAGGCGAAGCGATCAAACAGCGCACGCGCCAGCGGCTGTAGGGCGGGATCCGCGCAACGGCCGAAATAGGATTTCACTACCCGCAGGGTACCGGCTTCCGGCAGCGGTAGTTTTGCCAGCGCCGGGATCGCCTGGGACAGTTGCAGCTTATATAGCTGTGGCAGCGCCAGATCGTTCAGAGTGCGCACACTGGGCAGCACATTGTGGTTGCGCGCCTCCGCCAGCAGAGAACAGTAATAGCCCTCGCTGCGGTAGTCGTAATCCGCGCACAGGTTAATCACCCGCACCCGCTGGGAACGGGGCGGTAGCGCCAGGTAGTCGGCAAAGGTGATTACCCGCTCGCTGGGGTAATAGGGTGCCCAGTCGTCGGGCTCATCGATCACGATCAGGATCTGTGACATCGGTTGGGGGTCTGCCTCAATAAAAGGTGGGCGGCGTCGGGAGACGAAAATGCACTATCTCGGGAGGGCCTGGATAGCGGGTCAGAATTGGCCCGCTGGATGTGCGAAAGATAGAAGAAAAGCGGGGTTCTGCCTAATACTTTTTATGCTGTTTTTTAGCGCGATTCTGACTACCTTGCGGAGCCATAACCGACCGCTGACGCCACCGGAAGGCGAAGCTGTCACGATCAGCCATCATACCAATAAACATTGCCTGTAAGACCAATTGTGGTAGACTCAAGTGTGACTTTCAGCCTGTGGCTCTACGTCGCCACATCAGCAAGGCTTATATAACAACGATAGAATCTAGTGCTATGAAAAGCGATTATGTAGGAAATGGCCGCCGCATTTATCAGCAGGTGGTAGAAAAAATGTTGACCCTCCTCGACAGTGGCGAATATCCCCCCGGGGTGCGCCTGCCATCCGAGCGGGAGCTGTCGGAAATGTTCGACGTCAGCCGCCCCAGTATCCGAGAGGCAATCATCGCCCTGGAAGTGATGGGCCGGGTTGCCGTGCGCACCGGCTCCGGGGTTTATGTCATTGAGCCGGTAAATTCCTTTACCGACACCAAGGATTTCAGCCCGTTTGAACTGACCGAGGCGCGAGTGCTGATCGAAGGTGAACTGGCTGCCCTGGCGGCTACCATGATTACCGAAGAGCAGCTCGAAGACCTGCGCCTCGCTTACCGGGATATGGTGCGTGAAAACGAGGAAGGTAATCTGACCTCCGAACGCGCCGACCGCAAATTTCACGAAGTCATTTCCCGCGCGACCAACAACCGCGTGTTAATGAGCACCATCGACAAGCTGTGGGATATTCAGGAGCACTCCCCGGATATCCAGACGGTGCACAAAAACGTGTGCAAAAAAGACGGGCAAAAACGCCTGGCCGAACACAAAGCCATTCTGCAGGCCCTGGAAAATCACGACCCCTGCGCGGCGCGCAAGGCCATGCGCCTGCACTTCAACCGTTCGCTGAATGCACTGCATGATGCTTCGGAGGCCAGGGCAGTGGAAGTGGTACGCCGGGAAGTCTCCGAACGCCGCAAGCGCTTCTCCATTGACCGCCTGGGAGAAACCGCCGGTTTCTGATCCCTCCAAAACTAGCGCTAAATTTACAGGCCATATCGCCACCCGCGGTATGGCCTTTTTAGTGCACGGGAAAATATCTCACCAAAACACAGGCATAAAAAAGCCCGCACAAGGCGGGCGAATCATTTCCGACAGGCGGCACCTTGTCGGATGGAGAAGAGACAACCAATCAAACAAAACCGAAAACCTGCAGCCCTCACCGAGGGTATTGGACCGCAGATCTCCTATGCCCAGTACATAGGGCCTAAGGATAGCGCTTAGAACTTGGCTTTCAGGCCAAGGAATACACGCGGTCCATAGCTATTTACTTCACCCAGGTTATCCGTGGTGAAGAAGTACTGTTTCTTCGGCTCATCAAACAGGTTGATGGCTTCAAGGCTCAGCTTCACAGCCTCGGTCAGCTGGTACGAAGCTTTCATTTCCCACACACCAGTGTCACCAACGTAACGCAGGCGGGTACCGTTAGTGGTGTAGGGCTGGAAGTACTCACTGCGGTACTTGTAGATCAGGCTCGTATCTAGATCCCCGATCTGGTAGTACAGCTGGCCGGAGAATACGTTCTCAGAGAAACCGGGCAGGTTACCCGGGGCAATGATGCCCTGCTTCTCTGAAGTCACGTTGCCACTTTCATCAAGCACAACAGAGTCACCGTAGAGGCTGTCTTCGAACTCGAAGTCAGAGTCCGCGTAGTTGTAGCTCGCTTTCACACCCAGACCGCTCAGATAGCCCGGCAGGTAAGAGAAACGGTGAGTACCGGTAATCTCAATACCGCTCAAGGCACTGGTGTCTTCAGTAGTGCGAGTAATATCAAAAGATGCAGGGATTTGCTGACCATCAACACTCAGCATTTCGGTAACGTGCGCAGTTTCAAAACCACCCTGGAAACGCTTGTGGTAAATACCAAACGTCAGCATGGAGTCGTCATTCGGATACCATTCCAGCGCGGTATCGAAACTCCAGGACATCAACGGCTGCATATTCGGGTTGCCGTCGCCGTTCACGTCTTCCAGCAAATCCGCGATATCGGTGATTTCTTCGGAGCCGTTGGTTTCAAAAGTACGTGAATAACCGAGGTTGGACGGATCCGGACGGGACATGCCGCGATAAATCGCACCACGCCACATCAGATCGTCACGAATGTCTGCAATCACATTCAGACTTGGCAGCACCTCGGTATAGTCGCCACCGGCGGATACGCGCTCAAGCTCCGCACCCTCCACTTCGTCGATTGACAGAGTGCCGTCTTCGTTAGTGGTGATGGCATAGGGAGTGCGATAAGCCACAGACTCTACCTCAGTCTGCACAACACGAACACCGAAGTTACCACGTACCGGCAGGCTGGAAATGGAGGCATCAAAGTCCGCCATTACGTAGGCAGCAGTCGTAGTTTCGGTTACGTCAGTGGTACCACCACTTTTCTGCTCAAGCTCCGGGTAAGCAAAATCTTCGCCCAGATGCGCCAGCAGCATATCCGCCACACAATTGGTATCGAAGGTCGCCCAGGAGTTAGAACCGCCGATTACGTTGCCATTTTCATCAACATTGGTAATCAGGTTGCCGCTACCTTCCTTGGCCAGAAAATCGCTTTCCGCGAACTCCAGCGCACAGGCCTGGTTGATCTCGGCAATTTTTTCCTGATCGCTGCCCAGACTGATGCTGAATTCATCGCGCGCCGAGCCCAGATCCACATACTCCAGTTCGGAGAAGCGCAGGCCACCCTTAACGCCGGTGATAAATCCGTGATCCAGCGCCAGATCGAAGTCGGTGCGGAAAGCTTCAGTGGAGTTACGACGGTCTACATCGTTGTCGACACGGATGCGGTATGCATCGGAGAACAGAGTGTGATCGGTCACATCAAAATCAGTCACAGTGTACTGACGAATACCGGAGTCGAAGTCCCAGGCAACCAGCGGGCGATAGTTGGAACTTTCGCCATAGATATCTTTACTGTCTGACTGGGTGCGCAGCAGAATCTGGTTTTCAGTACGGGTCGTTTCCGAGAACGAATAGTCTGCGGAAACGGTAAGCTTGTCGGTAAACGCGTAGGCAACGTTCAAGCCGTAACCGAGGTAGTCTTCGGCACGCTCATAGGTTTCGCTGTTGGACTCGATAGCAGTCTCACCCATCCACTCCAGAACGGTGCCGGTGTCAGATACCACCAGATTCTCACCGGTCACACCGGGAGTAGCGCGCTTCATATTGGCAAAGTTCAGGTCGTGTCGCTGCTCGGCCTGAATGCGCTCGGACTGCTGCAGATCGAAGTTAATGTCGGTCTTATCATTCGGTTGGAACTGCAGCGCTACAAATACCGCGTCGCGCTCGTCAGAAGTATCGTTCTGGCGGTAGCCGTTAGAGCTGCCCACAAATGCAAACGGCGTGCCGTCGCTGATGGCTTTACCGGTTTCCGGGTCCACCGCAGTCTGGTAACCCTGGTTACTGGAACCATCAATCTGGTCTTCACAGTCACCGGCGGAGCCGCGGTAGAAACCCTCATTGGTATTGCTGGGGTCATTCAGACACGCCCACAGGGAGGTACCACTCGGGCTGGAAGAGCGCATCTCGGATTCCGGCTGGGAAATATCACTTCTTTCCACACCCAAAGACACACCGAACGCCATGCCGTTATCAAATTCAAACTGGTCGACATAGCTGGCACTGCCACGGAAGCCCATATCACCCGCCATGGAATCTTCCACGTTAAACTGGTTCGGGTTGATATTCGCTTTAGCGTCAATCTGGATACGCTGCTCGCCATATTCCAGCGGCTTCAGGGTTTCCAGAGCGATCAGACCGGCCACGCCACCTTCAATCAGGCTGGCGTCCTGGGTTTTGTAGATCGCAATTTTGTTCATCAGTTCGGACGGGAACTGGGAGAAGTTTACCGAGCGGTCACCACTACCGTTGGACGCAGCGCGTCCATTAATGGTGGTCGCGCTCAGGTATGGGCCCATACCACGGATGGAAATCTCGGTGGCACCACCGTTCTCGCGGTGGGAAGACGCACCGGTTACAGATTCGAGGGCTTCACCAATGGACAGCGCGGGCAGGTCACCAATTTCGTTCGCAGACATACCGTCTACGATGGTGGTGGAGTTGCGCTTGATATCGATTGTGGTCTGGATGGTGGCGCGGGTGCCGGTTACGACAACCTCTTCCAGCGCCTGGTCGGATTCTGCGATTGCAGTGTCCTGGGCCTGGGCTGCACCAACATAGGTCACTGCAGCAATTGCACTTACAAGAAGCGACTTCTTAAACGTTTTCTCGTTAGCCATTACATCTCTCGCGTCTTTATTATTATCACGCATGATTACCCCCAAGGAAGTCTGCGCTAGTTGATAGTAACAAGGGCGCCGTGCTCTGGCGCCTTATTCATCGCTCATATCGCGGTTTTTATTATCAGCCTCTTGACCAGTGACAACCGTTTTTACCGTTATTTGATCGGCTGTCCGCGATCTGGCTTGCACAAATTCTCACCTGCCCACAAGCCAGTCAACCAATTTTCAGAAAAACTTCACATTTTGGACTGACCCCTGCGTGTTTTTTGTGCATTTTATCGGAAAATTCTGCGCGGCGCACCAAAACCGGTCAAAAATCTGGAGAAAACTGGTTAACCCGATTGGTTGACAATTATTTTTGACCAATTTAGTCTGGCCCCATAATAACTCCGCGATGCCATATAACGCCCCGAGATGGTGCAACCGGGCAGGCCTTTCGCGAAAACAAAAATCTAATAAAACATTCAGGTGATCATGAGAACTTCAGGAATCAAACCATTACTGGCTGCCGCACTGCTTACCTGCGGGCAGGCCTCCCTGTTCTGCGTCCAGGCATCCGCCGAGGAGTACCTGGTCCATAACCCGCAGGAGTACGCGAAGGTTGCCAAAGACCTCGAGGCCGGCGACACCGTGGTACTGGCTAATGGCACCTGGAAAGATTTTGAAATCCTATTCACCGGTGAAGGCAAAAAAGAGCAACCTATTACGCTGACTGCGGAAGAAAAGGGTAAAGTCGTCCTTAGCGGCCAGTCCAACCTACGCCTGGCGGGCGAATATCTGGTGGTTTCCGGCCTGGTATTCAAAGACGGCTACACGCCGAGCAGCGAGGTAATCTCCTTTCGCCGCAACAAAGACCACTTGGCCAATAACTCCCGTGTGACTGAAGTGGTGATCGAGGACTTCAGCAAGCCGGAGCGTATGGACTCCGATTACTGGGTGAGCATTTACGGCAAGAACAACCGTTTCGATCACAGCCACCTGTCGGGCAAGCGCAACAAGGGTGTGACCATGGCGGTGCGCCTGAACACCGAAGCGAGCCAGGAAAATCGTCACCGCATTGACCACAACTACTTCGGTCCGCGTCCGGTCCTGGGCTCCAACGGCGGTGAGACCCTGCGTATCGGCACCAGCCACTACTCTCTGACCGATTCACTGACGGTGGTCGAAAATAATTTCTTCGACCGCTGCGACGGCGAGGTGGAAATCATCTCCGTCAAATCCGGCAAAAATATTCTGCGTAACAACACCTTCTTTGAATCCCGCGGCACCCTGACCATGCGTCACGGTAACGGCAACCTGATCGAAGGCAATGTGTTCCTGGGCAACGGCGTGGACCACACCGGCGGTATTCGTGTGATCAATGCGGACCAGGTGATTCGCAACAATTATCTCGAGGGTCTCACAGGCTATCGGTTTGGGAGTGGGTTCACCGTGATGAACGGTGTTCCCAACTCTCCCATCAATCGCTACCACCAGGTAGTGAACGCGAAGATCGAGAACAACAGCTTTATCAATGTGGAGCATATCCACCTGGCCGCAGGCAGTGACCAGGAACGCAGCGCGACGCCGCAGGACTCCACTATTGCCGACAATATTTTCTATACCGAGAGCGGTAAGTCCCCTTTCTCCATTTTTGACGACATCTCCGGCATTACCTTCGCCAACAACGTTTCCAATGGCTTTGTGGATAAGAAGATTCACGAAGGTATCGATAAAGGCGTGGGCAAACTGAAGCGTGCCGACAACGGCCTGCTCTACCCGACCGATAAGTCTGTAGCGAATAAGGGCGCGAGCAAAGACCTGGTGGTTACCACCAAGGAAATGACCGGCGCCTCCTGGTATCCCAAATCGGAACCGGTTACCCCATTCGACAGCGGCAAGTCCATCAGCGTGCGACCCGGAGAGAATACTCTGTTCGACGCCATTGCCCGTGCGGCGGATGGCGACACACTGGTACTGGAAAACGGCGTCTACAACGCAACCAAGCGCCTGGATATCAACAAGACCCTGACCATCAAGGCAAAAAAACACGGCAAGGTTACCCTGACCAGCGGACGCCCGGTGATGTTTGAAATTCAGGACGGCGGCAGCCTTTCCCTGGATGGCCTGGTCATTTCCGGAGCGAGCAGCCCGGATAATGCCGGTAATATCCTGATTCGCACAGCGGTTTGGGGCATGCTGAAAAACTATCGCTTTTCCATGACCAATAGCCGGGTAGAAAACCTGGATATCAATCACTCCTACCACTTCTTCGATTCTGGCCTGCGTGCATTCGCCGATACCATTACTCTGACCAACAATCACTTCGAGAACATCACCGGTGATCTGCTCAAGCTGAATAAAGAGACCGATGATCTTGGCGTATACAACGCGGAGTACGTGATCGTTACCGGTAATACCTTTAACAAGGTACAGGGAGCACTGGTTGATCTGTACCGCGGTGGTACCGACGAAAGCACCTTCGGCCCGCATATAGATTTCAGCGATAACACCGTTACCAAATCCGGTAAAGGAAAGCGCAACAAAGCGCAGGCACTGATCAAGCTACATGGGACCCAAGTCGCCAACATCCACGACAACCGCATTGAAGATAGCGCGGGTATTCTGGTGGAGCACACCGTGGGTGAGCCGGTCACACATATTGCCAACAACCAGTTCTTCAAGGCCCCGCTGCCGGAAATCACTGAATTGGTGGCGGAGGGCCCGCATACCGCAGTCCTCGCCAACAATGAAGTGAAGAACTGAAGAAAAGAAGAAGCGACATCATGTTTGGCACTCCAGCTTTAAAATCGCGTAAATCCCTTGCCGCCGGTATTACACTGGCGGCAGGTCTGTCCACAGCCCTCTTGGCGCTGAATCCCCTGACTGCATTTGCCGCCGATCATCCCAACCTGGTGATTAGCGCTGCCGATATAGACGCCATGCAGGGCGCGGTTGAACAACCCGGCCGTTTTCGCAACACTTTTCTCAGCACTCAGTCCGCGGTAGATCGCGCACTGGAATCGCCTGTTGCAGTTCCAGTACCTGCCGATGCCGGCGGTGGTTACACCCACGAGCAGCACAAAAAAAATTACCAGCTGATGTACAACGCTGGTGTGCTGTACCAAATCACCCAAGAGGCAAAGTATGCCGAGCGCGTACGGGATATGCTGCTTGCCTACGCAGACATGTATCCCACGCTGCCATTACACCCCAAGCGTCGCCCGGGGGCCGACAACCCCGGCAAGCTGTTCTGGCAGAGCCTCAATGAAGCGGTTTGGCTGGTGTACACCATTCAGGCCTACGATCTGATTCGTCCATCTCTCTCACGAGAGGAAGCGAATAAAATTGAACAGGGCGCTCTGCGCCCGGTCGTCAAATTTCTCTCAGTTGATTCGCCAAAAACCTTCAACAAGGTACATAACCACGGTACCTGGCTCACTGCCGGCGTCGGTATGGCCGGCTATGTTCTGGATGAGCCGGAGTGGGTAGAGCAGGCGCTGCTGGATCTGGATAAATCCGGTAAGGGTGGCTTCCTTCGCCAGCTGAGCACCCTGTTTTCTCCCGATGGCTACTATAACGAAGGCCCCTATTATCAGCGCTATGCGCTGATGCCGTTCGTCACCTTTGCAAAAGCCATCGAGAATAATGAGCCGGAGCGGGGAATTTTCGAGTATCGCGACGGTATCGTGATGAAAGCCATCGATACCACCATCCAGCTCAGCTACAACAATCTGTTCTTCCCAATCAACGATGCCATCAAGAGCAAGGGGATCGATACCTCGGAATTGGTATTGGGTGTGACCATTGCCTACGGCGAATCCGGCGACCCGCAATTTCTGGATATCGCAGCGCGACAGGATCAGATTCTGCTGACCGGTGACGGTCTCAAGATTGCCGAGGCACTGGATGCTGGACAGCAGCAACCATACGAATTCAAATCCTTTGCTTTCCGCGATGGTAAAGATGGCGACGAAGGCGCGCTGGTGGTTCTGCGCCAGCAGGTCAATGGCGACCAGGCGTTGGTATTCAAGCCCGCTGCACAGGGAATGGGACACGGCCATTTCGACAAACTGTCCTGGCAGTTTTACGATCGCGGCGCGGAAATCGTCACCGATTACGGTGCGGCCCGCTTTCTGAATGTGGAAGCCAAAAATGGTGGCCGCTATCTGGAAGAAAATGAGACATGGGCCAAACAGACCGTTGCTCATAATACGGTAGTGGTCGACGAAACCTCCCACTTCGATAACAACCTGAAAGTAGCCAATCAGAATCACCCGGAGCTGTTGTTTTTCCACGCGGACGATCAGGTCAAGATCAGCGCTGCGGCAATCGATTCCGCCTACCCGGGTGTTACCCTCAAGCGTACCCTCGCACTGGTCAACAATCCGGACAACGGCAGCACCTTCGCCATTGACGTGTTTGATGTGGAGTCCCGTAAAAAACACCAACTGGACCTGCCAGTGCACTACAACGGCCAGCTTGTGGATACCAACTTCAAGCTTCAGGGCTTCACCGACAGCCTGCGAGCACTGGGTAAAGACAATGGTTACCAACACCTTTGGCTGAAAGCCAACGCAAAGCCGGCAAATGGTCTGGCCCAGGTCACCTGGCTGAACGATAACGGCCGCTTTTACACTCAGTCCAGTCTGGTAGACGGTAATACCGAACTTCTATTTACCGAGCTCGGTGCCAACGATCCCAATTTTAACCTGCGTGCTGAAAAAAGCTTTATTGCGCGGCGGGATAACACAGATAAGCACACGTTTATCAGCATTCTGGAGCCCCACGGTGAATATAACCCCTCCAAGGAATTCACCCTCAAGGCTGAAAGCCAGGTAAGCGCCCTCAGTCATCAACGCACCGGTGACCTGGAGCTGATTGCGATCGGCGGTAAAAACGGCACTACACAGTTACTGGCGTATAACCGCAATAACGACGTGGACGATTCGGTTGAAAACCGATTTGAATTCGGCGGCAGTGAATACTACTTCAACGGCCGTGCCAAGCTCTTTCAGATTAAAAATTGAGGAAGGCAAAAACGCTATGCCCGCAACTGATGCATTTGTTCAGGCCCAGGATGTTGAAGTCGAGGATCTCGGCGGCGGTATCAAGCGGCAGATTCTAGGCCACGACGACAACCTGATGGTTGTGCGTGTGTGGTTTGAGGAAGGCAGTATCGGCTACGTACACAAGCACCCGCACACTCAAGTGAGCTACGTCGAAAGTGGCGAGTTTGAAGTGCAGGTGGATGGCCGTAAAAAACTGCTGAAAGCTGGCGACAGCTTCTACATTGCACCACATCTGGAACACGGTGCCGTGTGTAAAAAGGCCGGAGTGCTGCTCGATACCTTCAGTCCCTACCGGGAAGACTTTCTGCAAAGCTAAACAGGACAATAATAATGAAGAACTTACGCTGGACCATTGTGTCCCTGGTGGCCCTGGCCACCATCATTAACTACATCGACCGCACTGCACTCTCGGTTATGTGGCCTGGGGTTTCCGAAGACCTTGGGATGGACAGTCATGACTATGCCAACATCATGAGTGTATTCCTGATTGCGTACGCGATCGGTCAGGCGGTATTTGGGCGCGTGTTTGATGCCATCGGTACCCGCCTCGGCTTTATGCTGTCGATCGTGGTCTGGTCTGTGTCCATCGCGCTGCACGCCCTGGCCACATCCGTGACCTCTTTCAGTATTTTCCGCACCCTGCTGGGCTTCGGTGAAGCCGGTAACTGGCCCGGGGCCACCAAGGCAAATGCCGAATGGTTCCCCGCCAAAGAGCGCGCTCTTGCCCAGGGTATATTCGGCGCAGGTGCCTCTGCCGGCAATATCATCGCTCCCCCGCTGGTCGCCTTCCTGTATGCGTTTATGGGTTGGCAGGCAACGTTTATCGTTATTGCCCTGCTCGGTTTTATCTGGCTGGTGCCCTGGCTGATCATCTACAAGAGCGGCCCCGACGCACACCCTTGGATCACTCCGGAAGAACGCGAACTGATTCTGTCTGGTCAAATTGCTCCTGAAAAAGATGGAGATGAGTATGTTCCTACGCTGCGGGAATTACTGTCACACCGTCAGAGCTGGAGTGTGATTTCTGCGCGATTCTTCATCGAGCCGATCTGGTGGCTGTTCGTAGCCTGGCTACCGCTGTACCTCAACGACAAGTTCGGCTTTGACGTGAAAGCAATCGGCGCATCCGCATGGATTCCTTACTGCGGTGCCGCAGCCGGTGCTCTGTTTGGTGGCTGGTTGTCCGGCAAGCTGATGAGCAGCGGTTGGAGCGTGAACAAATCCCGTAAGTTTGCCGTGCTGGTTGGTGGCTGCTGTATGCTGCCGGCACTGCTGGCCACTACTGTCGCGGCAACACCCGCTGCGGCGCTGGCCCTGATTACCGTGATCCTGTTCGGCTTCCAGGCCGCCATTAACAATATCCAGACGCTGCCCAGTGACTACTTCTCTGGCAAGAGCGTTGCCAGCCTTGCCGGCATCAGCGGCGCGGTTGGTGTGATCAGTGTGATTACTGCTATCCAGTTGGTACCGATCATTACCAACGATGGCACCTATTACCCGCCCTTCTTCATTCTCGGTGCTTCTTTGGTACCGCTGATGTTGATCTCGGTTCTGTTTGTTGGGGGACGTATCGCACCGGTGCGTAGCAAACAGGAAAAGAAGCAACTCGCTGAAGCAGCGAGCTAACACAAACCTGAAAAACTCTTCGATCAAAAGTCGGAATTCAAAATTACAGTTAGGAGTAACTATGAAACTTCAAGGTAAAGTAGCCATCGTCAGCGGTGGGGCGCGGGACATCGGTAAAGCGGTTTCCCTGAAACTGGCAGCAGAAGGCGCCAAGGTGGTCGTGAACTACTTCAGCAACGCGCAAACCGCCGAAGAAACTCTGGCGGAAATCAAAGCGGCCGGTGGCGAAGCCATCATTGCCAAAGGCGACATGACCAAACAGGCCGACGTTGAAAGCGTTGTAGCAGCCGCACAGGAAGCCTATGGTAAAACCATCGACGTGCTGGTAAACGTTGCCGGCGGTCTGGTAGAGCGCAAAACCATTGAAGAAATGGATGAAGATTTCTTCAATAAGGTGATCGCCCTGAACCTGAACAGCACCTTCCTGCTGACCAAAGCCGTTGTTCCGCACATGGACGGTGGTGCCATTGTGAACCTGGCCTCCCAGGCTGGCCGTGATGGCGGTGGCCCCGGTGCTTCTGCCTACGCCACCTCCAAAGGTGCGGTAATGACTTTCACCCGCGCCATGGCGAAAGAGCTGGGCCCGAAAAATATTCGCGTCAACTCTCTGTGCCCGGGCATGATCAGCACCACCTTCCACGATACCTTCACCAAAGATGCGGTACGCGCAAACGTGGCCAACGCCACCCCGCTGAAACGTGAAGGTAAGGCGCCGGAAGTGGCTGACGCCGTTGCTTACCTGGCCTCTGATGAAGCTTCCTTCATCACCGGAACCAACATCGACATCAACGGTGGCCTGTTCTTCTCCTAAGGGAGAAGACACCGATACTCAGATTTTTGAGGTAAATAGGCGGAAACCATGCACAAGCGCATAGCAGTCATCGGCGAATGTATGCTGGAAATGAACCTGGACAGCGACTGTCGCAGTCATCACAGTGAGCGCCGCCTGAACGCAGGGCTCTCGTTCGGTGGTGACACCTTGAATACAGCACTGTATATGTCCCGGCTCGGCACCAGCGTCGATTATGTGACTGCGCTAGGTGATGATCACCTGAGTGACTGGATGATCCGCCAATGGCAGGCGGAAGGTATCGGCTGTGATCTGGTAAAGCGTGAGGCGAATGCAACGCCCGGGCTTTACCTGATCGAGACCGACGCCACGGGTGAGCGGACTTTCCACTACTGGAGAGATCGCGCACCCGCTAAACGCCTGCTGGATAACCCGCAAGCGGCCAGGCAGTTGTTCGAGCAACTAAAACAGTTTGACGCGGTTTATCTATCCGGTATTTCCCTCGCCATCCTCTCGCCCTACGGGCGCGAGTGCCTATTCGATTTTCTGGCGGAATTCCGCCAGGGCGGTGGGCAGGTTATTTTTGATGGTAATTACCGACCGCGATTGTGGGGCAGTGAAACACTGACCCGTAAAGCCTACGAGCAGATATTACGCTTGACCGATATTGCCCTACCCACCTTTGAAGACGAACAGTTGCTGTTTGCGGACAAGGATACCGATGCTGCGCTGGCACGTATTCGGGAATGGGGTGTCGGTGAAATTGTGTTGAAACTCGGCGGCGATGGCTGCCTCGTGGTTCAGCAGAACCGCGATCCCAAGCTGATTCCAGCAAATAAAGTGGTACCGGTAGATACTACCGCGGCCGGGGACTCATTCAATGCCGGCTATCTGGCGAGTCGTCTGTCGGGGGACAGTGCCGAAACAGCCGCTAAAAAAGGTCACCTACTGGCCAGTACGGTAATTCAATATCGCGGCGCCATTATTGCGCAAACTGCCATGCCGGAAGCTATACAGAGCGCATAAAATCTCTCGGTAATTTTAGTGACCATAAGCGGCTATTCAGCCGCTTTTTTTATATGTCAGTTAATTACCTTGTTTACTACCAGCCTCAGACATTACCGACCTATCAAACCAATTGGTTTTACCCTTGGGTATTTGATGAGTCGTTCATAGAAACAATTAAATTCCTTTAAAAATATTTTTTCACTGAAAAAACCTAAAAAACCCATATAAAACAATTATTTAATTGGGTTTTACAACAACCTATCTTACCAATATCGTTAACCAATATTATTGACAGGTTTTCTCGAACGCGTTTAACTCGCCATGCTGCGAGCTAATAAAAATAAAATCGTTCTTACAATGAGAGGAAACTGTTCGATGGATAACTATAAGAAGTTTAAGAAGTTCGATAAGCAGACCGCCCTGAGAGACCTCAGTGTGCTGATGCTATCCGCCTCCGCTATGGCATTTACCCCCATGACTTTTGCCCAGACCGACGATGCCGCACTGGAAGAAGTCTCTGTTACGGGTATTCGCGCCAGTCTTGAAGCCGCCGCCGACGCGAAACGTGACGACGCCCGTGTTGTCGACGCCGTGGTTGCGGAAGATATCGGTAAACTCCCCGACAACAACATTGCCGAAGCACTGCAACGGGTAACCGGGGTTTCTATTAACCGCGAGTTTGGTGTGGGTTCTGCGGTATCCATTCGCGGCCTTACCCAGAACCGTGTTGAAGTGAACGGTCGCTCCGTACTTGGCGACACCCGTAGCGGCATCGACTTCCAGGATTTCCCCGCTGCATTCCTGCAGAAAGTGGAAGTAGTTAAGTCGCCGACACCTGAAATGACCGAAGGCGCTCTCGGCGGCACCATCAGCCTGAAAATGGCGCGCCCGCTGGACCTGAACGCGCCGCTGGCAGCCGTCTCGGTGCAGGGCGAATATGCCGACAAAGCGGAGAACTGGGCCCCGATCATCAGCTCCGGTGTGGGTAACAACTGGGATCTCGGTGATGCCGGTACCTTCGGTGTCATCGCGTCACTGGCTTATCAGGACCGCACCCTGCGCCGCGACGAATCCCTGGTACAGCTCGCAGTAGGCCCCGTAGAAGGCCTGGGCCCGGCCCAAAACACCCCGAGCGGGAACTATGTGTACGCCCGCGAGCACACTTACAATCCCCGTACCGAAGATCGCGAGCGCACCGCACTGAACCTCGCGTTCCAGTGGGCCCCCGCCTCTGAACAGGGTCAGTTCTATCTGGATCTGAACATGGTTGAGCGCGACGGTGCGCAGGAAACCTTCTCCCTGCTGCATATTCTCGACGATCCGACCGTGATTCCCGGGGAAACCTACGAGGACGGAAACGGCCAGCTGCAAAACTTCATGTACGACGAAGTTCAGCCGCTGATGACCACCGGCTCCAGCTTCCGCCAAAGTGATTCCTTCAGCCACGCCTTTGGTGGCGAGTGGAACTTCACAGAGAAATTAAGCGTAAAGGGGGAATTCTCTATCGCTGAATCTGACAGCTACATTCCGTTCTCCGAGTTCCGTTTCCGCGGTATCGATCGCTCTCTTGAAGGTCAAGGGGCCGAAGGTGAGAACAAATGGCTGGTCCCGGTAACCTACCGCGGTAACGATAGCGGAGCGCCGGTTGTCGACTTCGCCGACGGCTACGTATTTACCGATCAGCAGAATCAGGCCTTCCGCCGCTACGAAGACACCCGTGATTACATCAAAAACAACGAAAATGCGTTCCGTTTTGATGTGGAATACGCGGAACCCTTCGGACTCGATTGGGTAAGCGCAGTTAAATCCGGTGTGCGCGTAACCACCCGCGACTACGAGCAGAGCCGCGAGCAATTCCGTATCACCAACATCTTTAAAGATCTGACCGATGCAGACGGCAATCCCGATATTATCTGGATGGAAGATGTTGTTGCCCAGTTCCCCAACGCGATGACCGACTACGACTTCACTGGCGATGCCTTCGAGCACTCCGGCCGTGCCGGCGCCTATGATCTCGCGAAGTTCACTGCCTACGATGCCAAGCTGTTGCAAGATCAGCAGGCTACCTTTGATATTGTCAAGCAGTTGCTCGCCGGTACCAATATGGCGATTAATGGCAGCCTGGCGGACAACCTCGAGTATCAGGAAGGCGGCTACTCCGAAGTTAACGAAGATACCTCTGCGGTCTACGTTCAAGCGGAGTTGGACTTCGGTGACGTTCGTGCCGTTGTTGGTGGCCGCTACGTAGGAACAGAGATAAGCTCAAGTGCCTACCAGGAAGGTGAGATCGTTTCCGATAGCAGCAGCTACAACGACTTCTTACCAAGCCTGAATGTGACCTGGGGACTTACCGATGATACCCAGCTGCGTTTTGCGGCCGCAAAAGTAATGCGCCGTGCGGACTTCAATGAGTTGAGCCCGGCATACTCCTACCGCGATGCCTACATTGCTGCCAGCCGCGGTAACCCAGATCTTGAGCCGTATCGTGCAACCCAGTACGACATCGCCGCCGAGCACTACTGGGACAACAACATGGTTTCTGCCACCCTGTTCTTTAAGGACGTGGAATCCTTCTTGACCCGCACCTACGAGTGTGAGAACCAGCCAGATGTCGTCAGCACCAAAACCAACGTGTCTGACTACGATAAAATCTGTTTGTGGCAGGCAAACGGCATCCAGTACGCCAACGAAAACACCCCGATATCCGAGATGGGTATTCTGACCGACTTCATCACCAACGGTGAGAACGGCAAGATTCAAGGTCTCGAACTGGGTTATCAGCAGGCGTTCGACTTCCTGCCGGGCCGTTGGTCTGGACTGGGTATCAGTGCCAACTACACCTACGCAGATAGCGAAAATCCCGACGGCACTCCGCTGGAAGATATTTCCAAGAACACCTTCAACACTCAGCTGTATTACGAGTATGAAGGTCTGGGAATCCGTCTGGCATACACCTACCGCGACCGTTTCCTCGACAACGAAGAGACCAAGCGGGTGCTGCCACTGGGTGAGCTGGTTCTGGCCGGCGCTTCACAGGACGATGACCCGACTCTGGGTAACGACTACCGTGAAGATCTCGCGCAACTGGACCTCTCTGCCAGCTACGACATCAACGACAATATCACCGTTATCGGCAATGTTGTGAACCTCACTGGTGAACCCACCATTAACACCGGTACCAACGGCAGTGCATTCCAGATTATGGAAAATGACCGCCGCTTCGTATTGGGTGTACGCGCCAAGTTCTAATCTGGTGCAAGGGCCGGCGGCGCTCCGTCGCCGGCCCTCCTGCTCTTACCAAATATCAAGTTAAACAAAAATACACCGTACCAACGGCGGCTTCGCTGTGGACGAAAATTACAACGAGTATAAAAAGAGAGAAACAGCAGCAGTCGGTATCGCTGCGCCCCCAAGCCATTAGAGCACCCAAAAAATAAAGAGGGTTCAATGAAAAGCAGTAAAAAAACCTTAGCGATGAAAATCAGTTGCGCCGCCGCACTGTCGGTCTGTATGGCCGGTGCCAACGCATCTATTCAAAACCCCGGATTTGAAAGCGACTGGGACAGCTGGAGTGACTCTGACCCTTCCGCTGTTTCTGGCGTTGCCCATAGTGGTAGCAAGTCCGCAAAAATTTCCGGTAGCGGTGGCAAGGTGGAACAACAGGTTTCCGTCAGCCCTAATACTAACTATCGCCTGACAGCCCATATCAGCGGTGCGGGTACCATCGGCGCCGTGGTAAACGGCACTACCTACGACAGCAGTATCAGTAATGGCGACTGGGATCAGTTGCAAGTGGACTTCAATTCCGGCAGCGCCAGCAGCATTACCGTATTCGGCACCTACAACGGCAGCGAAGGCCGCTTCGATACCTTTGCGCTTGAACATCTCGGTGGCGGTTCGTCATCAGGTAGTTCATCGAGCAGTTCGTCCGGCGGATCTTCCGGCGGTAGCGCCTGCGCCTCCGGCAGTAATCTCCCGGTGGCATCCGCCACTGACGACGGCAGTAATGATGGCCACGGTCCAGCAAACGTTGTTGACGGTAGCCTGGCGGACGAGTCGCGCTGGTCTTCCCAGGGGATCAAATGGATCACCCTGGACCTCGGTAGCGAGAAAACCGTAGAAGGCGTGGATATCGCCTGGTTTAAAGGGGATCAGCGCTCCAGCTTCTTCACTGTGGAAACCTCCACCGACAACAGTAACTGGACGATGGTACTTTCCGGCGGGCAATCCAGCGGCAACAGTGCAGACATGGAAAGCTATGACGTTGCCGATACCAACGCGCGTTACGTGCGCGTTACCGGTAGCGGTAACTCCGCCAATAGCTGGAACAGCATGCTGGAGATGGATGTCATCGGCTGCGGTGAGGGCGGTAGCGGGTCCAGCTCCGGTGGTTCGTCATCCAGCTCCTCGTCCAGCTCCAGTGGCGGTTCAAGCGGTGGCTCGGGCTCTGGAGGCTCAAGCTCCGGTGGTAGCCTCGACCCGGATCTGCCCCCTTCCAGTAACTTCGACCTGAGCGCCTGGTACCTCAGCGTACCCAGCGACAACAATGGAGACGGAAAGGCGGACTCCATCAAAGAGAACGAGCTGAACAGCGGCTACGCCAATAGCAGTTACTTCTATACCGCAGATGATGGCGGTATGGTATTCCGCTGCCCGATTGACGGGTACAAAACCTCTTCCGGTACTTCTTATACAAGAACCGAACTCCGCGAGATGCTGCGCCGTGGCGATACCAGTATTGCCACCCAGGGCGTGAATAAAAACAACTGGGTATTTGGCTCAGCGCCTTCATCTGCCCGCGATGCAGCAGGTGGTGTGGATGGTGTGCTACGAGCGACCCTCGCGGTCAACCACGTTACCACCACCGGCGACAGCGGTCAGGTCGGGCGCGTCATTGTCGGCCAGATTCACGCCAACGACGACGAACCACTGCGTCTGTACTATCGCAAGTTGCCCGGTAATAGTAAGGGTTCTGTGTACATCGCACACGAGCCCAACGGTGGCAGCGATAGCTGGTATGAAATGATTGGCAGCCGCTCCAGCAGCGCCTCCAACCCGTCTGACGGAATCGCGCTGGATGAAATCTGGAGCTATGAAGTCAAGGTGGTAGGCAACACCCTCACCGTCACCATCATGCGCGATGGTAAAGATGATGTCGTGCAGATTGTGGACATGAGCAACAGCGGATACGACGTATCCGATCAATACCAGTACTTCAAAGCCGGCGTGTATAACCAGAACAACACTGGCAATGGCAGTGACTACGTCCAGGCAACCTTCTATGCCCTGGAGCAGTCGCACGATTAACTGCCAGGATAAACTTTCCCCGAGCGCGTGATGCGGGTGGCTCTTACCCCCAAAAGGTAGTTTTAAGGAAGGGGTCACTCAGCGGAAGCTTCCCGGAGCGGTGTCGTTTCATCTCCGCCGCTCCGGGCTTTTTGGTTTATAGACGTTCAACTTTTTAATCAACAATACAAGGAACCCCACCGGTGTCTATCTGGAAACTTCACGCGGTATCGAAGCCAGCTCTCTGCCGAATTTTATTCGCCAGTATTTTCAGTTTAGGCTTAGCCGGTTGCGGCAGTGACAACTCTGAGCCGAATCACACCGACGCCGGAGCGAGTAGTTCGTCTTCCAGCTCATCATCAGGGTCTTCTTCGAGCTCTTCTTCAGGTTCGTCATCCAGCTCCAGTGGTTCTGGTGGCGGTTCAGGTAGTGGGCTGGACCCAATGCTCCCGCCCTCCAGCAATTTTGACCTGGCGGCCTGGTATCTCAGTGTACCGACTGACGATGACGGCAATGGACGCGCCGACTCTATCTACGAAGCTGAATTAAACAGCGGCTACGGAAACAGTAATTATTTCTACACCGGCGAAGATGGCGGTATGGTATTCCGCTGCCCCATCGCCGGCTTCAAAACCTCCACCAATACCTCATATACCCGCACCGAATTGCGCGGCATGCTGCGCCGTGGCGATACCAGTATCAGCACGCAAGGAGTAAACAAGAACAACTGGGTATTCAGCTCCGCTCCCATCGCTGCCCGTGAAACCGCCGGTGGCGTAGATGGCGTGCTGCGTGCAACCCTCGCTGTCAACCACGTCACCACAACCGGGGACAGCGGCCAGACAGGCCGCGTCATCGTCGGCCAGATCCACGCCAACGACGACGAACCTCTGCGCCTCTACTACCGCAAACTGCCAGACAACAGCAAGGGCAGTATCTACATCGCTCACGAAATCAAAGGCGGTGATGACACCTGGTACGAAATGATCGGCAGCCGCTCCAGTAGCGCATTAAATCCGGAAGACGGAATCGCGCTGAATGAAATTTTCAGTTATGAAATCAGGGTCGAGGGCAACACACTCACCGTCACTATTTTCCGCGAAGGGAAAGACGATGTGATTCAGATGGTCGATATGAGTGAAAGCGGCTATGACACCGAGGATCAATATATGTACTTCAAGGCTGGGGTGTATAACCAGAATAATAGCGGGGATGACAGCGACTATGTGCAGGCGACTTTTTATGCACTTGAGAACAGCCACACTGAATACGAAGACTAAATATTCTTCTCACGCCATCCTGGGCTAATAAGATCCGTGCTGCTGCGCAAAGTATTAACTTGTGTTTTTTTCGGCTTGCTTCCGATAGTAGGTGTGGTACTGATTCAACTGGAGTTCTCACAAGTACACATTTCTACGTGGGGCTACGTGAATCTTGCACTGTCACTGGTATTTGTATATCTGTATTTATCAGATAATTTTCAACCGGCAAAATATTTCTCGGTAGCGTTATTTATTTCGATGTTGTTGGACTCATCCTTTTTGCCGCATCAGTGGTCGCTCGCTGTCACAGTAAAGCTAGCTCTACTGTCGATATGTCAAGCCGTCGCTTTCCTGCTGATTTATATATTTCTGTTTCCTATTGACCGTCAGGACAAGAAATAAACCATTATCCAATTTCTGCCCCGGTAGAATCTGGGCCTACTTTATCTTGTTAGGCAGTAAGATTTCTTGTGTACCTTTATTGAGATAGTAATTTATACACTTGGCTTATCGACCGGGATACTCATTGGCTGGCACTCCGTTCGCCGAATTAAGACACCATTCCAAAAAAGTTTGCAGCCATATCCATCATCGTCGTGAGTCTAGGTTTTAGTTTCTCCTTCAACATCGACGATCCAGCCTACAATCATTGCAGAGTTTTGGAAAAAGCAGATCTATCTACCGCCCTATACGTTTTTACATGTGCACTTATAGGCAACCTATTTATTGGATCTATATGTGCGATAGGGAAGGCTATGCTACCGAGAAAGCACAACGTTGACCGAGAAAACTTTGACCAAAATTCTTGAACCATCAAGATGGTCACGCGCTGGAACATTTCAACAAAGTCACATACAGGCATAAATCTATATGGCCTTTTCTGCATTTTTTATTGGTACAAGTTTATACAGCTTTATCTCCCATACACTTCTACATTATTATGCAACTGTTAGGTATTTGAAACATAGCCAGTCGAAGTTCATATCCTACCCAATAGGTTTCTTGCTCTTTATTGCGTTGTGCTTGACGCTTATATTTATTCCTTTGGCGGGTACCGAATGCACTTATGATACGATTTTTCTTCATTTTTCTAGTAATGCTTTTCTATTTCGCATCAATCCATGCAATCCGGGACGAGCCAGGCCGAAGTATGGCTGAATACTTTTGGATGCTCGAGACTTTCGGTGCGGTTTTATTTCTTTATTTTGCTGAATGGATTGCGCGCAAGCTGAGTAGAAAGAAATATTTTTGGTTTCTCAAATAGCCAATAGGCAGTATGCGAAGCAAAAGTGAAATTCGCACTTTGTAGCTTCAAAAATACTTAATGTGCGCAACCTAGATTTTGATTCGCAAAATACAGATGCCAGTGTAACCGTTTACGCAAGTAGCGGTTTAGTTGCAGGCACACATTGGGTCAGTTAGTGGATTTAGGGTCAAGCAAATTAACCCCTGCACTCATATACAAATCGTCATACATTAACCCTCCATTCCCATAGGGGGCGTCCAGCGGCCCGGTATTACAGTTCATTAGAAAGTGGGTAAGCGGAGCTTCCCGCTTCATGCGGAAATCCGCCTGTCGATAAACCTGGGTTTGCCGGGTAAACTCCCCACCCCGTACAAATACATCATAAGTTTGGCCGCCGAGGGACACTGGTGCGTTGTTCACTACATACCAGATTTCATACCACTCGCCGGGGCTCAGTGGTTTTGCTTCGGCGCGGCTTTCGAGATCGACAATATTTGCATATCCACCATCGACCTTGACCATCAGCGCGCCGGTGTTTACCAGACCAGAGGATTCTGTTTTGTCGGTCACCCGCAATGTGGCCTCGAAGGCGTTGTAGTCGTGCTGCTTTATACCTTCAGCATCCAGATTGCTGATCCCGAATACGTGATTATTGGGAAATGACTCCACCTTTATGCGAGAGTAAAAGGTGTAGACTTCACCGACTTCCACCGCGCGGGGCAGCCGCTTGAAAGTCAGTGCCTTGCGATTTCCCACTACGCCTTCAGCGGCAGGCTTTTTCAGCAGATATGCATTCTTTACGCCATTCTCTGACTCCACACGCCGCACCGTGATCTGTGGATTTTCCACGAGCGGTTCTGTTTCATTTTTGGTGTCTGCGAGCGTCCAGGCTGTGACGGCACCCTTTTCTTCGAAGTCGTCGATCAGGATCCAGTCAGCGTTTCGCGCCTGACTTTTAGACGCGATTACTAACACAAAGATAACCATTAAATCTTTCAGGATTTTCATATTCGCTCGTTTATTCATAACTTTTTCACGGCTCTCTTCAGCGCTCAGTACATGGATGATTATGAATCACTGACGATATTGGCGACAATATTTTTGCACGTGTAAGACCAATTATTTTGAACCAGTAGAGGGTATTTTTTATTGATAATTCCGCACAAACAGAAACCGTATTTTATGTGAAATAATTTCTTTATTTTTCATGCACTTACAACGCTCATTCTGCAGTCTTCTTTGCTTGATGGTATCACTGTTTCAACTTCTCAATTCTCCACAAAAATTGACATATTTTTAGCGCAGCCTTTAGCCTTCCGTCCGCATTTACAACGCTTGATTCGGCGTGTGATTGCGAAGCCCTAGAGCGCATTAAAATTTTTGCGTTCTTAAATAAATAAAAATACTCGGCACTGGTTTTTATAGATTGCCGTATCAGAGAGAAAACAATGATGCACATGTACAAATCAATGCTTGCCGGCATGGCACTGATAAGCGCGGCCGGGCTTGCCCAGGCGGCGACGATTCAGAACGCGGGTTTTGAGAACGGCTGGGAGGGCTGGACTGAAAAGGATCCGGCTGCTATTTCCGGCGTTGCTTACAGCGGTTCAAACTCGCTGAAAATTGGCGGAAATCCCGGTCGGGTCCACCAGGTGGTGAGCGTAAAACCCAACACCGAGTACACCCTCAGTGCTTATGTGAACGGCAAGGGTCAAATCGGTATCAATGACTTGAATGGCCTATTCAAGAACAAGAAATTTGATGTCGGTAGCTGGACCAAGGTTTCCCGCACATTCACAACCGCCAGCACCAACTCGCTACAGGTGTTTGCCAAGCACAATAACAATAGCAGCGACGTACGATTTGATAATTTCTCACTGGTAGAAACCGGTGGCACCACCACACCACCCAGTTCCGGTGGAACGAAAGTGCCGGCCAGTATTGCTCAGGGCACAATTTTTGACCTTGAAGGCAGTAGCCCCAATCCTCTGGTGGATGACTATACACTGGTCTTTCTTCCCCTGGAGGCCCGCTACACCTCACCAAATGGCAACGGCTGGCGTCACGAGTACAAGATCAAATCCAGCCTGCGGGTGGCCATGACAGACACCTATGAGGAGTTTTCGGCGAGAGTGAAAGTCGAGATGTCCGATGCGGGCAAGACCATCATCGCTCAGCACCATGCCAGCGACACGGGCACCATCATGAAAGTCTATGTTTCCGACTCCAGGGAGTCTGGCTTCTTCGACAGTGTGGCGGGCAACGGTGTGTTTGACGTCTACGTACGCCTGCGTAACACCAGTGGCAATGAAGAAAAGTATGCGCTGGGCACCATCAGAAGCGGAGATTCCTTTGATCTGAAGGTCCTCAATAATTACGGCGAAGTGTACGTGACCGCACTGGGAAGAAGCTTCGGTATTCCGGTAGAGGATGATTCGGAATCCTACTTCAAGTTTGGTAATTACCTGCAATCCCAGAACACCTACACCTTGGAAAACTGTGGGGAGTCCGGAAATTCCGGCTCTTTTGCCGATTGTTTTGACGATCTGGGGATCACCAAGTCCAAGATCACCATGACTGACGTCAGCTATATCCGTGTCACCAACTGAGCTTTGCAGATATGACCTGACCGCCATCCAAAGGCGGTCAGGGTCGCCGATATTCATCAAAATATTTCTGTGCAGATATTGCCCAAACCCGCAACCGGCGCTTTAATCGCACTATCTTTACAACCTTCCCGGCCATCCCGGCCTATCAGCTCCCCTCAAATGACCCAATCCTCACAGCCGACACCCTCAATCCGTCCCGCCGTCAGCACCGATCTCGATCAGCTGTGCGCACTGGAGGAGGCCAGCTTCGACGGCGACCGACTGAGCCGCCGGCGTTTCCGCCACTGGCTGAAAACCGAAAACCGCGTATTTCTGGTGGCAGAGCAGGAAGGCGCACTGCTCGGCTACGTGCTGGTATTGCTGCGTAGGGGAACCCGGCTTGCACGGCTGTATTCTCTCGCAGTGGGGCCTGCTGGGCGGGGCAAGGGGATTGGCAAGGCGCTGTTGAGCGCGGCGGAGGATGCGAGTAGCCGAAATGGCCGCCTGTATATGCGCCTGGAAGTGGCCGAGCAGAATACCGCCGCCATCGCCCTCTACCAACAGCTGGGTTACCGCACCTTCGGCAGTTATGCCAACTACTACGAGGACTCGGGTAATGCGCTGCGTATGCAGAAGCGCATCCGCTACCGCCCGGAGAATCTGCATACCGCAGAGGTGCCCTGGTACGGGCAGCGCACGGAGTTCACCTGTGGCCCGGCGGCGGCGATGATGGCGATGGCCGGACTGGATTCCAGTTACGAACCCAACGGCAGTGACGAGCTCACCCTCTGGCGGGAAGCCACCACCATCTTCATGACTTCCGGTCACGGTGGTTGCCACCCGATCGGCCTAGCGCTGGCGCTGCAGAAGCGGGGCTTTGACTGCGAGGTTTATCTGAATCTGACCGGTCCGTTGTTTATCAATGGTGTGCGCAGTGAGGAGAAAAAACGGGTGATCGAGCAGGTCGATACGGACTACCGGGAGCAGGCACAGGCAGCGAGTTTACCGGTGATTGCCGATGACTTTACTCAGGAGCAGTGCCAGCAATGGCTGGAAGATGGCGCGCTGGTTTTACTGCTGATCAGTACCTATCGCCTGGACGGAAAGAAGGTACCGCACTGGGTCACGCTGACCGGAATGGATGATATTTGCTTCTACGTGCACGACCCGGATGTGGACGACGAGGACAACCCGCTCGATAGCCAGTACTTGCCTATTGCGCGGGAAGATATTGCGCAGATGTCGAGTTTTGGCAGGGAGAAACTCCGCACCGCTGTGGTTGTCCGGAAAAGCTGAGCAAGTGCGGCAATTTCCTGGCAGCGATGCGGGGTTTAATAAGGTTATTATGGCCATCCTTGATGGTATGCACCTCGGGCGCCACCCCAGCTTCGCTCAATTCGTATACAAGTCCCCAAAAAAATCCCCCCGGTTCCAGCGGGGCTTCTCGTCGGCATCGGTCACTTCCCGCGCGATCGCGTAATTCACTTCCGCGAACTGCTGGGCGGCGATATAGCTGATCTGATCGTCGGCTTCGTCGCTGGGCCGGTGGTAACGGGTTTTGAGGAATTCGATCTGGGCGCTGGCACCATCGATCTCGTCATCAATGGCGTCGCGGCCGGTGATCAGGTATATCGCCGGTACGCCCTGGCGGACAAAACTGTAGTGGTCGCTGCGCACAAAAATCACCTGCTCCGGCATAGGGTCCGGGCTCACCTTGAGGCCGGCGCGCTTGACAGCGCGGGCGGCGGTTTTGCCCAGGCTGGAATGCTCGGCGCCGAAGGCGATCACATCCCGGAAGGGGTAGAGCAACATCGGCATATCCAGGTTGATATTGGCCACCATGGCACCCGGAGGTACCGGTGGATGTTGCGCGAAGTAGTCGGAACCGAGCAGCCCCTCCTCTTCGGCGGTCACCGCCACGAACAGGATGGAGCGGCGCGGAGCGCGGCCGGATTCCACAAACAGCCGCGCCACCTCCAGCATCACCGCTATACCCGCGGCATTGTCCTGGGCACCGTTGTTGATGAGATCGAGTGAGTTTCGGTCGCGGTTTATCAGCTCGTGGTTGCCCTCCTGTGCATCATGTCCGCCGTGCTCATCCTGGTTATCGACACCGATATGATCCAGGTGTGCGGAGAACACCACGTATTCATCTCGTAGGTCTGGGTCGCTGCCGGGAAGCAGGCCCACCACATTAGGGCTCAGTATTTTCTGGTGCTCGGCAGCACTGGTGAGGGTGGCGGTGTAAGGCAGTGGGAACCCCGCGGGAACCAGACCATTTTCCATCTCGGTAAAGATGGTATCGAGGCTGCGCGCGGCACCCATAAACAGCTGCTTGGCCGCCGGCATATCCAACAACACCCCTGGATGCAGACCGGGAATCGCATTTCCGGGAATTTCGTCCGCGCGCACCCAGTCAAAACTCGGGTTCTGCAGGTGTTCAACGGTGCGGGCAAACGGGCGACGAAATTCCCTCGCGGGTGTGTTGAGCGTGATATAGCCGACGGCGCCGTGTCGGGCAGCGGTTTCACGCTTTGTGCGACCGGAGGCGAAGTGGGCCCCCACTTCGTTCGGCAGGTGCTGGGGGCGCCCGTCCAGTATCACCACGATCTTGCCCTGCACGTCCAGGCCTGCGTAGTCGTCGAGCCCGAACTCCGGTGCCTCGATGCCGTAGCCCACAAACACCAGGCCGCCGCTGGTGGCGGTATCTTCGCTGATGGTGGGCGGCGAGGCGAGAAAGTCTGTACCCAGCTCAAAGGTGATGTCGCCCTCTCGGCTGTGCAGCATCAGGGTAGCCTGATGTTCCCCCTGTTGTGGCCAGCGCGCTTTGCGGAAAGGCACCTGCTGAAAGTAGTCGTTGCCAGTCACCGATACCAGGCCGAGGTGGGCGAAGCGGTCCGCCACATACTCTGCCGCCTGTTGATAGCCAGGGCTGCCGGTCTCGCGACCTAGCAGGCCATCGGCGGCGAGGTAATCCACGTCTACGCGCATCGCGGCGATGTTCGCGGCGGGAATCGCGTCGGGTCGCGACAGCGTATTGCAGGCGCTGATCAGGCCGGTGCAGAGGGCCGCGGTGAGCAGCGCGGAACGCGCGGTTTTGATTTTACGGGCAATACGGATATCGGAGAATTCGGCGCGGGGCATGCTGGACTCAAACCTGTTCTTGGAATCGGCGCCAGCTTATCACGCTCGCCGGTGGAGCATCGGCGTAAGGTAGACAAAGGCAAACAGGATCGGGGTCAGTGGCCGGGTTGCAGGCAGCTGAAGCTGCTGGCGACCGCCTGCTCGGCCAGTTCATGAGCCCGGTCCGCGCAGAAGTCCCCATGACCTGCCAGCATATGCTGAAAAGGCAGCTGCAGCAGACGCTGGAAGTCTGCGGCCAGCCAGCGCTGATTGTTTTCACTGTCCGGGGTGGCGCGCCGGCACCAGCCCGGCGCCACCTGCATGCCCTGATGAACGCCGCTGAGACGTAGCATCCACTTGCCCGCCCAGTTGCACGCGGTCCATCCGTTCCAGTATTGCAACGCATCACAGGTCAGCAGCAGGCCCCCGGCATGGGGAATCAGCAGTGCGGCTTCCGGTACGCTGCTGTTACTGAATTCGAACACCCGGCCGCCGGTGACCGGGCAGGTGCCACCGTCGACGAGAAACTGGTCGGCGGGTGGAAGCGGATAGTGATCGGAGTGGGACTGGCGCCAGAAAAACACGTTAAAACGATCCCGGTAGTAGAGGTCGTCACAGCCATGAAAATAGCCCAGACGCACGGCCTGGCGCACCGTACCGAGCTCAGTGAGCCGCTCTTCCTGCGCCGCGTTGAGGCGCACCGGATTGACCAGCAGTAACTCATCTCCGCTGCGCACTATGCCCATATTGCGATTGACCAGTACTCCGGGAGCAATACGGGCCTGCCCCCGCACGACAAAAAAATCCGGCAATAGCTGGCGAATAGGTCCGTGAGGAAGTGGCGGCGGATAGGCAATATGCATGGTCGGCAAGGAGCTCCTGTGCGGCACTCCCTGCCATCAGTGGTTTTCGGAAATGCGGTGTACCCGGGTCTCAGCTGTATTGCAGCCGATTGCTGATGCCATACAGAATCTGCATGGCCTGAGCCGCATCACAATCTCGCACCAGAACATGTTCGTGACAGCGCGCGGATACCACGTTGACCTGAATCCCGGCATCCGCCAACTCTCGCAGAATAATCGCGGTGAGCCCGGGCACCTGGACACCGGCGGCGTAGTGCAGGGTAATCTGGCGATAATCGTCTTCCACAGCCAGTTTTGCATCTTCAGCTATATGGCGCGGCAGCAGAGCACAGATGCCTTCTCGCTCACGGAAAATGCACCGGCACTCGGGCAACAGCTTCTGCAACTGTGTCTCGTCCAGATTGCATAGACCCAACCGTTCGCGGTCCAGAATCGGAGTAAGGCGCAATAACAGCTGGTCGATTTTTACCTGTGCATTCATCGGCGTTCTCTCCTGGATTTGTCTTTCACGCGCGCCTTGGCGCTCTTGTCGCGTTTGTGGTTTGGCAGTTTGCCCTTGGGCTTCTGTACCGCCGGGCCAGATTTTTCGGTCTCGAAACTCTCACCCTCAAACTCGGGCTCACCTTCCACCGGGGTGGTATCCACCAACTGTTGCGCCTGCTGCGCTTCCTGCTCCCAGCGATCGAGCGCCAGGTCGATATCGTTTTCGATATCCATACGCGGGAAGGTGGGACAGGGTGCATCCTTCTCCGGGTTGTGCCAGCCGGACAACGGCGCGACAAACACCACCAGAGATTTGTGCAGATAATTGCGGCCGATGCTCGCTTCCGTCCAGGTGGTCTGCCAGGCGTACTTGCCCTTCACGGCATAATCACTTTCGTAAGATTTGAGGGTGAGGAAATAGGGGTACAAGCGCCCACCGCGACATACGATACGGCGTTCGGTCTTGATATTGGCCATCTGGGTAAACGGGTCGAAATACCAGCTGATGTCGTAACCGTAGGAGAATTTCATCTTGTCGCCGCTGCGACTGAAGGCGTATGAGCGACCGGTACCGTCTTTATTGAGACTCCATACATGCTGGGCCTCACCATCCCGGGAGATAAGCCAGCTGCCCACCCACTGATCCGCCTCAAGGCGGGACTCTGCGCTCCAGCCGGGATGCTGTGCATCGCCCTGCTGGTTGTGTTTCTGCACTTCTGCAGTATCGGTTTCCTCCGCTTCGGCACCATTGTCCTGGGCGGTGGTGACGGCTACCGGAGCCAGTACCATGGCCGTGAGTAACAGAGCTCTGTGACTCGCGGCGCGAAGTGTTGGAATAAAGCGTGGCTGCATAACTGCCGGGCTCCGCTTGCGCTTTATTCGTCCCTGAGAGAGTTGCCGATCCCGCTGGCCGGAGCCGGCGATTTCCTTCGCCGGCACGGACCCGGATACTGTTACCTGTGACGTCGGTACCTGCACGGGCCGGGCGAATGACTTGGCTGGGTCCAACCCTCAGTTCCCTGCCGAGGCGGTCTGCTGGGTCTCACTGCGGTCGCGCTGATACAGGTTGGGACACTCCGCACCATGATTGGGGGTTTCCCAGTCTGCAAGACGGCGTTGGAAGGCCAGGATACCGCCGTTGTGCTGGCGCCAATGGCGACCGTCGATCACGTTGAAGTCTAGGGTGACGGGGCTCCAACCGGTAAATTGCGCATACACCATGCCACTGTTGCAGTGCAGAGTGCCGCCGGTGCGGATACGCACGGTATCTCCCTCGAACCGCCAGGAAATGGCAAAACCGTGGGTGAGCTGGCCGTCTTTGCGGAAACCGTGGGCGAAGCCAGTGCCGTCAGCCTTGAGCTGCCACACGAGCTGTTCATCCCCCTGGCCGACCACCAGCCAGTTGCCCACCCAGTTTTTGGCGGCGGCCTGATCCGGGGTATGCTCCTGGGCTTCGGCGAAGGTGGGAAGGATTAGAAAGACTGCAAACGTGAGGGCGTAGGCCTGCAGCAGTGATTCAAGAACGGGACGGAAGGACAACTGACGCAACAACTTCATGCGGCACTCTTCTCTGTTGGGTTCTACGACTGGCGGTTAATTGATCAACCTAATTAAAAGACTAGTCGTAAATCTCAACTGTGGCAGCATAAGCGACAATTTTCTTTGTTTTCGCGCCACACCAGCCTATGGGTCTACGTTTTTCGCCGACGGCGCAAACCAAACCACAAAAGAGCCCCCACCCCCACCGCGGCAACAAACATCAGTGCCGCCCAACCATAGATGGCACTACCACCGGTAGGCTGCAGCAGTTCCCGCCCCTTCACCACATTCGCCAGCAGGCGCTGGAACTGTTCTATCACCTCGGTGGAGGGTGCCCGCTCGAGGATTGCGGTGCGCAGCTCCTGCCACTGCTGATCGAGCTGGGTGGCGAGCGCCGGGTTACGCGCGGCCAATTGCCCCCGGGCCGGGAGATAGCCGGTGCGCAGCGCGAGCATGATCTGGTGATAGGCGCTGGCGGTATCACCACTGCGGTAGGTGGTCTGGGCGAGGTACACGAGTCCGGCGGCGCGAGCCAGGGGATGCTGCAGAGCACGGGTTTCCACCGGGTGCGCGCGCCACCACATCAAGGACTCTCGCGCTTCGTCCGGAAGCGTGGCCGGGCGCAGAACGGCGATACCCGGCAGCCCCACCAGAGCGGGATAGCGCTTGGCGAGCTTCGGCGCTGGTGCCAGTGCTGGTGCACTAAACGAGGCGACCTTGACCGCCAGTGCCCAGCGCTGACGGCTGCTGAGATCACTGTCCACTGCTTCGTCATGGGCGTCGTTGCGCGTGGGCTCGAGCACGTTGTAAAAATCGTAAAGGCTCAGGTTGGCCATACGGACCGGGTCGTTGAGAACCCGCTCCGGCTGGTCGGCGGCACCGTCAATTCCGTGGCAGTGCTGGCAGCGATCCTGATAGAGGGCGCGGGCTTCACTGGCGGCAGGCAGAGACTCCGCCGGCGAGCGCGGCAACTGATAGAGGGCAGCCAGGCGATCGGCGGCAGCGTTGGCCTGACGCCGGACTGATTGCGCGGAAGATTTGCCGGCTATGGCGCTGTTCAGTGAGGCTAAGGCTCCGAGCAACTGGGTGCGACCAGGCCTGTCCGGCAGCTGCTCTACCAAACCGCTGGCAAATTCCGCATTGTCCCGCGTCTGGCGGTACAGGCCACGGTCACTGATCGCACCGTCCTGCACCGCATCCGGGTAATCTACCGCCACGAACGAGAGCAGGCTGACCGCCCGCGCCGCGGTATTCTGCTGAGCATCGGCTGAGCTGTCCGGTGTCTGCGCCAGGGCCAAACCGGCGAGCAACAGCAGGTACAGGCCGCACAACCCCTTGGCGATCAGTGAGACATTCTGTGGCAACGGGCGAGTCTGGTGCATTGTGATTCTGGTGGAATTGGTGGCGGCACCCGCTTTTAGCCTAGCAGTGCTCGGCTGTGCGGGGTTGAGACGCATAGATTTCGTGGCGATTTCCCACCTTCCGGCAAGAAAAAACCCCGCAGAGGCGGGGTTTTCAGGAACTTGGTCGATGGCAATCAGCCCTTTTCGCTGCGCTCTTTTTCCACCAGGAAATCCACCACATCCAGCATCATCTGCTGACCATTGGACTTGCCCTTGAAGCCCGGCAGTGAGGTGCTGACACGATATTTACCAGCGACAACCATCTCGGGCGTTCCAGACAGCTTATACGCGCGCTGTTTGGCCTGCCCCTGCTTGACCTTGCTGTTGATGGCGAAGCTGTTCATCAGTTTCACCGCTTTGTCGCCGTCGGCACCAGCCTGAGTGAAAATTTCGGCAATGGCGGCATCATCCGGCTTCCATTCGCGGCCATCGCGGTTGGCAAACATTTTGCGCTGCTGGGCAATAGCGCCAAAGATCGGATCGTGAACCTTGTCCAGTACGCCCATGGCGTCAGCCACGTAGAACATGCGCGCGTGCACTTCCATTACCGGCTGCCAGATGGCGGGGATCTTGGTCAGTGACACATCAGCCGGCATGGTCTTCTGCCATTTTTTCAGCGGCGACTCGAAGTGATAGCAGTGACCGCAACCGTACCAGAACAGCTCGGTTACCTCGATTTTGCTGTCGTCATCCTGGGCGACGGCCTGGGGCAGCACTTCGTAGTGCTGGCCGGCCTTGAACTTGCCCGGGGCTTCCTGGGCGCAGGCTGCGAGGCTCAGCAGCATGGTAAATAGTGCGACGACGGCTCTCATAGGTACTTACTCCAAACTTTTATTCTGGGTGACGGGGACAGATTACCCACAGGGTACTTAGGCCTAACTGTCGCCCGGCTGAATATAGACCGCGAAGATTATTGAAGTTCCCACCGCCCGGTGCAACCCGTGCGCGGCGGCCAAATACAAAAAGACCGGTCTGAGACCGGTCTTTTGTCGGATAGCTCACACGCTGAGATTTATTGCGTGTGGTGGTTACTCGGTCAGGCCTGCCACATAGTTGGCCACCGCCTTGATCTCGGCGTCCGACAGCTGGCGCGCCACGGTGCGCATGGTGCGGGCATCCCCATCGTTGGCGCGCGTGCCTTCGCGGAAAGCCTTCAGCTGCTTTTCCACATATTCGGCATACTGCCCGGAGAGGCGCGGGTAGCCCGCAGGCGCATTGCCCTGACCGGTCGGCGAGTGACATCCCATACATGCAGCCACACCGGTGTCGGCGTTGCCGGCGCGGAAAATCTTGCGACCCAGTTCCAGCGCATTCACGGTATCGCCGTTGTTCAGCATCACGGTGAACTGGTCAGACCCGGAAATCTGGATGTTCTGGGCAGCAAAATACGCGGCGACATCGGCCATATCCTGATCGTTCAGGTTATCCAGCATGCCGGTCATTTCCGGTACCTTGCGGGCGCCGTCCTTGATGTCGTGCATCTGCTTGAGCAGGTATTTTTCACCGAGACCGGCAATCTTCGGAAAGGTCGGCGCCGGGCTGTTGCCATCTACACCGTGACAGGCTACACATGCCGCAGCCTTGGCCTGTCCCGCACTGGCGTCACCGGCAGCGTGTCCCACCTGGGCGAAAGCTACCATCCCCAAAGCCAGAGCGGCCTTCTTTATAATGCTGTTCATACGTCGTCCTGTTGCGCGCTGAAGTTTTGCATTCGATCTTCGCTGTCGACGGCAACCAAACGCCGGGCAGCCATCAGCGACGATAAAACCGCGGCATTATATACTTGCGCGCCATCTGAGTGTACCGGGAAGGCCCATGTCTGAATCCAATGTAGAACGAATCAATTTCCGCCGAGCGGAATTCCTTATCAGCGCGCCGACCCTGGCAGAGTGTCCGGAGGATTCCGGCGCCGAAGTCGCCTTTGCCGGGCGCTCCAATGCAGGTAAGTCCAGTGCCATCAATGCTTTGACCGACAATGGCAAGCTTGCGCGCACGTCGAAAACTCCCGGTCGCACCCAGTTGATCAACTTTTTTCGGCTGAGTGAGCAGCAGCGGTTAGTGGACCTTCCCGGCTACGGCTACGCCAAGGTAGCCCGCTCAATGAAGGATGAGTGGCAGCGCCACTTGGCGTTTTACCTGGAACAGCGCCACTGCCTGAAAGGTCTGGTGCTGCTGATGGATATTCGCCAGCCATTGAAAGAGTTTGATCTGCAGATGCTGAGCTGGGCTACCACCTCCGGGCTACCCACTCACATTCTGCTCACCAAGGCGGACAAACTGAAAAACGGCCCCGCCAACAACGCGCGCTTTGCGGTGGAAAAAGAACTCAAGGCACTGGAGCTTGACCGTAATGTCACGGTGCAGATTTTCTCCGCCCCCAAGCGCAAGGGGCTCGACAAACTGGAGCGACAGCTGAATCAGTGGCTGTCCCTGGCAGACGCCACCGAAGCAGACGATACCGAACTGGAGGGTGGCGATAGCTGAAGCTACCCGATCAGTGGCGCCCGAGCGGCGCGTCCTCGCGCAGGCTTTCGAGGAGAATGCGCCGCAGAGTGCGGCGGGCGGTTGGGGTCAGTCCACGCAGCTGCTCTGCGGTGAGCTGCCGGCGCGCAATCAGAGATACCAGTGTGCGCTGACTGATCTGGACCGTGAGAAAGTGCTCGGTTGTGGCCACGGCTGCACCCTCAATGCAACGGTGTAGACGCACCCGTGGCGCCCGCCACAGGTTGCCAACCACCGCTCGCCTTTACGCGCTCCGCCACCCCCGGTGGCAGATCGATCTCACCGGTATACAGGGTGCGGATACAGTCCGCGGTTAGTTGGTAATTGACTTTGTCCCCCAATTCACGGGCCAAACGCGAGCTGGAGGTCACCTGAACATAGTTTGCATGCCCGGTTTCGCCCTGCCGCCGATAAGCCTCCATAAGCTGGCGCGCGCTGTCGGTAAAGCGCAGTGCTGCAACCGCAAACCCCGGGGCACGCTTCAACAGTAAGAAATCCGCCAGTTCAAAGGCACATCCGAGAAATGGAATGGCCCGGGACTGATTCCCCTCCTCACACAGCACGCTGCCGCGCTCCATCCACTCCAGCCATGCCTGTTCGGCCCGGCGGGTATCCTCCATTAACCACTGGCGGTGGTTGGCACATAGAAATCGCAGGTTCACAAGACTCCCCCTCTGTCTGGCCACTCTCTGGCCCCTTCACAATCCCCTGAGCGGATGTGGGCCGATCCGATGGCAAATCCACGTGTATTCGGCCCCCAAACAGAAAGGCCGGATTCTTCACACCACTTTAGTGCGATTAATTATCACTTGCAATTAAATGATCACTCAGGGGTATTGCCGGGTGACTTGCGCCGCCAGAATTCGTCTAGACTAAAAACATGCCGCTCTTATTTCGCGCTCTGCGAAGGCGAACGCGGTCTCACAGGATGTCTTTTGGGCTTAAAACGGGATGTTGGGTTGCGAGGCTCGCAGGCAGGCGGTCCAGCGGCCGACGGAAATCGCGGGCAAAAAAAAGCCGGCAGATTGCAGCTGCCGGCCAGGGGTCAGTGTCCTTGGGGATGGACACTGGGGAGCCGCGCCCAGGGGGACGGGCGCGACCTTGGGTTCTCACCCAAATTCCACTGCATCCGATGCGAACCCTTTAACACCAAATCCTTCAGTACAAAGACTAAGCTGGGGCACCGAGGTTCCCCACTTTTTTTCGCTGTTCGGACGCTGCAACTGTATCCCACCTATCTCGCCCGTGCGGGCAAAAAATTCCGTTTCTGAGACTTTATTCCCCGAGGCACTCTAAAAACCCTACTCTTCGCGCAATTTGTAGACAGTACCCGGTAAAGTATTCCGCGCTATTGACCACCGTCGTACAAATTTCAGGCAAAAAAAAGCCCCGATGGGGGTAGCTTCGGGGCGAGGGGCTTCTGACTAAGCTTTGGGGGATGATGTTGCAATCCAACGATCTTGCTTAGTTAGAGGGGCTGTTTCCGGCGGAGTTCCGCCGGAAACCAAAAAATTTAAAAAAAATTAAAAATTTTTAGTGCGCCTCGTCCCAGTTGGCACCCTCACCCAGTTCGGCAATCAGCGGCACGTCCAGTTCCGCGGCGGCCTGCATCAGTTCCGGGATGCGTTTTACCACCAGCGCCCGCTCGTCCGCCGGCACTTCCAGTACCAGCTCATCGTGCACCTGCATGATCAGGCGGGTCTCTAGCTTCTCGTCCCGCAACCAGGCATCCACCGCGATCATTGCGCGCTTGATAATGTCCGCCGCGGTGCCCTGCATGGGCGCGTTGATGGCGGTGCGCTCAGCGGCCTGGCGCTGCATCCCGTTGCGGGAATTGATCTCCGGCAGATACAGGCGGCGGCCGAACAGGGTTTCCACATAGCCCTTGTCCGCAGCCTGCTTGCGGGTGTTTTCCATATACGCCAGCACACCCGGGTAGCGCTCGAAGTAGCGGTCGATATAGGTCTGGGCGTCGCCCCGCGGAATATCCAGCTGCTTGGCGAGGCCAAACGCACTCATGCCGTAAATCAGACCGAAGTTGATCGCCTTGGCGCGGCGGCGCTGCTCGTCAGACACTTCGTCCACGGGCACTTCGAACACTTCCGCCGCGGTCGCGCGGTGAATGTCTGCACCCTCAGCGAAGGCATCCAGCAATCCCTTGTCGCCGGACAGATGCGCCATGATGCGCAGCTCGATCTGCGAGTAGTCCGCGGCCACGATTGCACTGCCGCCATTGATGCGTGGGTCGGCAACGAATGCCTGGCGAATTCGACGGCCCTCTTCGGTGCGGATCGGAATATTCTGCAGGTTGGGATCCGAGGACGACAGGCGACCGGTGGCGGCCACCGCCTGGTGGTAGGAGGTGTGCACGCGGCCGGTGGCCGGGTCGATCATCAGCGGCAGTTTGTCGGTGTAGGTGTTTTTCAGCTTGGCCATACCGCGGTACTGCATGATCAGCGCCGGCAGCTTGTGGGAAAGCGCCAGTTCCTGCAGCACCGGTTCCGCAGTGGACGGTGCCCCTTTCGGGGTTTTCTTGATCACCGGGATTTCCAGTTTTTCAAACAGGATGGTGCCCAGCTGTTTTGTGGAGCCGAGATTGAACTCCTCGCCGGCCTCGTCGTACGCCTGTTGTTCCAGCGCGCGCATTTTTTCTTCCAGCTCGCCGGACTGCTTTTTCAGCATGGCCGCATCGATATAGGCCCCGTTGCGCTCGATATGAGTGAGCACCGGCACCAACGGCATTTCGATCTCGTCGAGGACTTTTTCCAGGCTTGGCTCTTTGCCCAGACGACAGCTCAATTCCCGATGCAGGCGCAAGGTGATATCCGCATCTTCCGCCGCGTAGGGGCCCGCCTTGTCCAGCTCGATCTGGTTGAAGGTGAGCTGCTTGGCGCCCTTGCCGGCGATGTCTTCAAACTTGATGGTGGTCTCGCCCAGGTATTTCAGCGCGAGGGTGTCCATATCGTGGCGGCTGCCGGTGCTGTTCAGCACGTAGGATTCGAGCATGGTGTCGCGGGCGATACCGCGCAGTTCGATATCGTAATTGGCGAGAATGTGGCTGTCGTATTTGAGGTTCTGGCCGACTTTTTTGTATTGCTCGTCCTCGAGAATCGGCTTGAGTTTAGCCAGCGCCTTGTCGAAATCGATCTGTGCCGGTGCCCCCATATAGTCGTGGGCGAGAGGCAGGTAGGCGGCCTCGCCGGCTTCCACGGCAAAGCTCACGCCCACCAGTTTGGCCTGCATGTAGTTGAGGCTGGTGGTTTCGGTATCGAAGGCGAAGACGTCGGCTTTTTTCAGTTTTTCGATCCAGCTATCGAGCTCTTTTTCGTCGAGGATGATGCTGTAGTTACGAGAGATACGTTCAACTGCCATGGCCTCGGCGGCGGACTCGGCATCGCCTCCGCCGGCCAGCTCTTCCACCCAGCTGCGGAATTCCATTTCTTTAAACAGCTCGCGCAGCTTGTCGGTATCCGGCTCACCGTTGCTCAGGCTCTCGGGCCGGTAGTCCATTGCCACATCGGTCTTGATGGTGGCGAGCACATAGGACATTTCTGCGGCGTCTTTGTGCTCTTCCATCTTCTTAGCCAGGGTTTTTGAACCGCGGAAACCCAGTGGCGCAATCGCATCGAGGTCCGCATAAATGTCTTTCAAGCTGCCGATCCCCTGCAAAAGCGCCAGTGCGGTTTTTTCGCCCACACCGGGGACGCCGGGAATGTTGTCCACCTTGTCGCCCATCAGCGCGAGAAAGTCGATGATCAGCTCCGGGCCCACACCAAACTTCTCTTTCACCCCTTCCACATCCAGTACGGTGTTGGACATGGTGTTCACCAGGGTCACCCCCGGGCGCACCAGCTGAGCCATGTCCTTATCGCCGGTGGAGATGATCACTTCCATGCCCTGCTCTGCGCCCTGCAGCGCCAGGGTACCGATCACATCGTCCGCTTCCACCCCGTCGATCACCAGGCGCGGCAGCCCCATGGCGTCGATGATGTCGTGAATCGGCTGAACCTGCGCGCGCAGATCATCCGGCATTGGTGGGCGCTGGGCCTTGTACTCTTCAAACAGTTCGTCGCGGAAGGTCTTGCCCTTGGCGTCGAATACCACCACCACCGGGCTGTCCGGGTGCTCCTTCAAGTGCTTGCGTAGCATGGAGATGACCCCGCGTACAGCGCCCGTGGGTTGGCCATTGCTGGTTTGTAGCGGCGGCAGGGCGTGAAACGCGCGGTACAGATAGGAGGAGCCGTCCACCAGAATCAGTGGCGCGGAAGAGGTCTTGGCGTTGCTCATAGACAGTTGGGAATTCGATTTGCGTGGGTCGGAATTGTTGGGCGACAGGATACCCGCCTTGGAAGAATTTCGCTCGTGCACCGGCGGCGAATTTTGACGCTGCGCCGTTCAATCCATCGTCACCGCCGCGCCAGTCATCTCAGTGTCACCCCCGTTTCGGCCGCAGCTTCTAGGCTTGGTATAGGGAAGTCGCAGCGAGGCACACGATCATGAAATCCCATCTTTTCATTCCCCTGGCACTGGTCCTGGGGTTTAACGGTACCGCCTTTGGCGAGGGCGCCGATCAGCAGGTACCGCGGACGCAGGCAAACACAGGCTCGGCTTACGCCGCCGAAACCATGGAGCATGTGGAGACCAGTACATATGCCGTACCGGAAGTGCTAAGCGAGGCGAAAACCGTCAGCAACGTGTATCTGGTCGAAGAGCAGAACCGCGAACAGTATCGGCAGGAAATGTTGAAAGAGCAGAACCGGCGGGCGCTGCTGGACAATGTCCGCAGCGTGCAGATACAGCAGGTCAAAGCTTTCCTGAAGCCGGCGCAGGAGACACAGCAGGTGGCACAGGAGTCGGCGCCGCGACCATCACTTGAGACCGATGTTTCGGCACCGGCCTCTGCGGCGCCTGCGGCCCTCGATGAGGGAGCCGACCGGGTGGTACCGACGCTTGAACTCAAGCTGGACGAACTGCAGGTGGAGGACGAGCAACAGCCAGATCCGGAACAGGAGCCCTCCTGACCCGGTGTGGCGCCACAAAGCTGGAGGATTACTCGCTGCGATCCGGAATGCGCGCGAGGCACAGGCGCGCGTCCGCAAGCAGTTTTTCCATCAGGTCCCGATAACCCGCGCTTCCCGGTAGGTAAACCCCCAACGGGTCTAGCGCCTGATAACCGAGATTGAGGTTGGCGGCAGTCTGTCGGTCACGGTCGTTGGCGGGAGCCTCACCAAACAGGCAGCCAGCTACGGCGCCTTCCGATTGGTCTCCCTCTGATTTGCGGCGCTTTTGCACCAGGGTCCGCGCCCCATGCTGGTGATCCGCCGATCCCGCCAGACTCTCAACCTCGACACCCGCTGCGCCAAAAAAATGACTGTAGGCCTGGTGGGTGGTGACGATAGGAGCATCTTTATACGCCCAGAGTGCGCGGTCCTGCACCTTTTGCAGGTTGGACATGGCACGGGAGAAATCCCGAGCGCGCTGCCGGTAGTGCACCGCATTATCCGGATCGGCGCTGGCAAGACGCGTGGCAATCATCGCGGCCATGACCGCCGCATTGCGGGGCCGCAGCCACAGGTGGGGGTCTGTGGGTTCCGCGCCTTCATATTCGTAGGCCGTTTCATCAGCCAATAGCACCAGCTGACGTTCAGCGGGCACCAGTGCCATCTGCCGCGCCAGTACCGACTCCATTGGCGGTCCCATCCACACCACCAGCTGCGCCGCCTCCAGGTTCAGGCGGTCAGAGACTTTGGGGGCAAAATGGTGCGGGTCCCCATTGCGGATCAGCTGCTGCACCGTAGCGTCGTCCCCAGCCACTTCACGGGCAATCATGGCCAGCGGGCCTATACTGGCGACAACCTTGAGTGCCCCCTGCTTCTCGATCTGCTCCTGTGGACTGCAGCCGCCGGTCGCGAACACGCTGGTCGCAACAATGGTCAGTGCGGTAATCAGGCGAAGGGCTATTTCAGACATCAACAGGCGGCTCAAGCGGTGCAATTTCGGATCAAGTAACGCAGGTGCCGTTAATGACACCCAATTTAGGGGATGCGATATAATCACAGCCAGCTTACACTCGCCAGCCAATTCCCACCTTTTAAACCCGTCAGTCATCCAGTCTGGAAGTCCCTTGAAGAGTCCGCAGGAGAGCCCCCTCAGCCCAACCGCACCGCTTATCCGCGCTCACCAGGTCAGCCTGGAAATCGCTGGTCGGCGGCTGTTACAGGATATTTCCCTGACGCTGCATCCCGCCGAGATCGTTACCGTGATCGGCCCGAATGGTGCGGGCAAGACCACCCTGCTGCGGCTGCTACTGGGGCTGACCAAACCCACCACCGGTCGGGTAGAGCGGCTGCCGGGCCTGCGTCTGGGGTATATGCCCCAGCGCCTGCAGATCGATGCCACCATGCCGATGACCGTGGCGCGCTTTCTGCAGCTGGGGATCAGTGGGGTCAAGGTGGCGGACGCACTGGACCGCGTTGCCGCTCCACATCTGGCCAATTCGCGCCTGGCGGACCTGTCCGGCGGTGAGATGCAGCGGGTGCTACTGGCCCGCGCAGCGGCACGCAGGCCGCAATTACTGGTGCTCGATGAGCCTACTCAGGGTGTCGATCTGGGCGGCCAGAGCGAGGTTTACCAGTTGATCGACCAGTTGCGTGATGAACTCGACTGCGGCGTGTTACTGGTCTCTCACGATCTTCACCTGGTGATGGCCGCCACAGACCGGGTACTGTGCCTGAACCAGCATATCTGCTGCCACGGTCACCCGGAGCAGGTCAGCAAGGACCCGGCTTATCTGGAGATGTTCGGCGATAAACTGGCACCCTACACCCACCATCACAATCACCACCACGACATCGGTGGTGAAATCGTGGACGAGGGCTGCGATCACGACCACGACCACGCGATAACCCCCCCTCCATCGCGGACATCTTCGACAGACTCCGGAGAGATCGACTGATGGAATGGTCCCACGTTCTCCAATCGACTTTCCTCTGGTACGCCCTCTCCGCCGGTCTGCTGGTGGCGCTGGTGAGTGGCCCCCTGGGCTGTTTTGCGGTATGGCGGCGCATGGCCTATTTCGGCGACACCCTCGCTCACTCCGCCCTACTTGGCGTGACCCTCGGTTTCGTATTGCATATCCAGCCCACACTGGCGGTAGTGGCAAGCAGCTGTCTGCTGGCAGTGCTACTGGTTTATTTTCAGCGCCGCCAGAATCTGTCTGTGGATACCCTGCTGGGCATTCTGTCCCACTCCATGCTGGCCTTGGGGATCGTCACCGTCAGCCTGCTGGATATCAATGTGGATCTTTTATCGCTGCTGCTGGGTGATCTGTTGGCGGTAACCACTCAGGATCTCGTATTGATGGCCATCGCCACCCTGGTGATCGCTTTACTGCTGGTCTTTTTATGGCCGAAATTGCTCGCCTTCACCCTGCACGAGGAACTGGCGGCAGTCGAGGGCGTCAGGGTTGAAAGAGTGCGCCTGGCGCTGATGCTAATGCTGGCACTGCTGATTGCCATCGCCATGAAAGTGGTGGGGGTACTGCTGATCACCGCCCTGCTGATTATCCCCGCCGCCACCGCACGCCGTATTTCGACCACCCCGGAGCAGATGGCCGGCTTCGCCGCACTGATCGGCTGTATTTCGGTGACCGTCGGCCTTGCGGCGTCGGTGCTGTGGGATAGCCCGGCAGGGCCGTCGATCGTGCTGGCGGCGGGCTGCCTGTTTTTGATTGGGCAGTTGTTTCACCGGGAAACAACTGCCTGATTCATATCATGTCAACGGCTCAACCCGGATATTGCAGCAAGGTCATATGCAACAGATTTACCCCCCAGTGAGTTAACACGCAGGCCCAGAAGCTGCCACGCAATTGCCAGATCAGCGCGTAACCCAGGCCCGCGAGCCCAACCAGCGACAACATGGTGGTGGAAACAGCCCAGCCCGTGTGCAGATAGGTGAACAGCAGGGTTACCAGAATGGTCGGAATCCACGGCCAGCGGTGTAGCCATTGGCCCAGCCCACGCTGCAGTACCCAACGGAAGAAACCCTCTTCGGCGATACACACAATCACCAGGTTGAGCAGTGCGGCAAGGGCGATGCTAGTAGTGAGCTTAGGCTGGAAGTCGAGAAAGACAGCACCCGCGACAATCGGGGCGGAGATGGCGGTGGCCATCAATGGCAGGTCTTTGCGTTTCAGCGGTTGCGGCCGCACCAGCATAAACAGCACCAGGGTCACCGCAATAACCGCTTTGGCCGGGCGAAAGCTGGGATATATCTCACTGCCGTTCTGCAGGTAGGGCTCCATCAACAGGATGTGATCGTTACCCGGGATGGCGCCACTGGTCACCACCAGCATCAGCAACCCCGTAATCACATAGCTTACCGCCTTTTTCCAGCCTTGGGCGCTGTCCATCGCCACCAGGCCGAGCCAGATGGCAGGGGCAAATATACCGATCCAGCCGAAGGGAATTGCCAGCAGACAGAGAAATGCCGCAGGCATCCAGAGTGACTTACCATCAATCGGGGCGTCCGCGGCAATCACCGGCGTCCCCCGCTGTACATTGAGTGAAAACATAGAAAATCCATTTTCAGCACGTTGGCGAATTGTTCGGTTCTGCTCACCAGAGTGGGTAAACAAGAACAGGCGCCATCATAGCGCCTGCTACACTCCCCTACCGTGATCACTGTCGCTCAGCCGTTATAAGTGGCACGCATTGAACGGTACGTCAGTTTCATTTTCGCCGGATCCAGGGGCGCTTTGAAAAAGCCGTGATAGTGCCCGCGCGGGTTGATCAATACTACCTGGGACCCGTGATCGACAGTGTATTGCCCATCGTCGAGAGGCACCTTATTGAACGGCACGTTCAGCTGGTTGGCAAAACGTTTTAGGTTGATGAATTCGCCGGTCACCCCATAAAAGTCCGGGTTAAAGTAGCGCACATACTCCTGGAGTTGCTGTGGCTTATCTCGCAGCGGGTCGACCGATACCAACAGAATATCCGTGTTCTCCCGGGTATCGTCATCCAGTGTCTGATAAAAATTATTCAGAGTGGATAAAGTGGTGGGGCACACATCCGGACAGTGGGTAAAGCCAAAAAATACCAATGTCCAGCGCCCGGCCAGTTGTGTGGTTTTGAACACGTCACCACTGTCCGCAATCAATTCAAATTCGTCCAGAATGCGCGGCCGCTCCAGTTTGATTGCGCCATTGGCCCGCAACTCCGCATCGGTAATTACTCGCGGCTGATTCATTTTATTTAAAAAACCCGCCAGGACGGCGATCATAAACAGAACCAGCACTGCAACGGTAAGCAAGATGCCCCGCTTCTGTGCCGGTGTGTGATGCAGGTTTTCACCCATGTCAGACTCCGCTTGTTGGCAACGCCACCAGATAGTGATCCAGCAACATGATGCAGAAGAGCGCCATCAAATAAATAATCGAGTATTTGAAGGTCTCCATTCCCGCGTTGGGGTTGCGGCCCCGCAGCATTTCGATAGCCCAGTACAGAAAGCCAAGCCCAAGCACTACCGCACCGAGCAGATACAGCCAACCTAACATGGCGGTGGCAAATGGCAGAAGACTGACGGCGAGCAGAATAATGGTGTACAGCAGGATATGGATTTTGGTGTACTGCACCCCGTGGGTGATGGGCAGCATGGGGATTTCTGCCTTGGCGTAGTCATCGCGACGGTGCACAGCCAGTGCCCAGAAATGCGGCGGAGTCCAGGCGAAAATGATCAGCGCGAGCAAAAGCCCATGGCCGTGCATCTCGCCGGTTACCGCAACCCAGCCAAGCAGCGGCGGAGCGGCGCCAGCAAGGCCACCGATCACGATATTCTGTGGCGTGGCGCGCTTGAGAAACATGGTGTACACCACCGCATAGCCCAGCAGGGAGGCCAGCGTCAGCCAGGCAGTGAGCGCATTGACGTAGGCGAGTAGTATCGCCATGCCGGAGCAGCCCAGAACCAGAGCAAACAGCAGTGCTTTCTGCGGCTCGACCCGACCCCGCGCCACCGGACGGTTGGTAGTACGAGCCATCTTGATATCGATATGCCGATCGACGAGGTGATTTACCGCAGCCGCGCCACCGGCACATAGGGCGATTCCAACATTCCCCAGAATTAATATATCCAGCGGCACCATGCCCGGTGTGGCCAGTAACATGCCAATCACCGAGGTAAGGATCATCAGCATCACCACCCGCGGTTTGGTGAGCTCATAGTAATCGCGCCACCCGGCACGACGGAGACTTACAGCCTGGGTACTCATGGTTACCACCTCATTGTCATTATTATTTGAGGTACTACAAAACCCTCTACCACATACGCACTACATCATTTCGGGAAATTTCCAATTGCCGGCTGCACCGTGTTGATGCGGTAGCAGAATGTCAGCAGGCTCAAAAGCAGCAGTGCGGCGCCCGCATTGTGTGCCACGGCGATTGGCAGCGGCAGGAACATCACCACGTTCGCAATTCCGAGGGCCACTTGCAAGCCCAGCACCGCGAGTAGGCCCTGACCCCAGCGGGGCGATCCGGCACGCCAGGCGAGTATGGCAAGCAGACTCACAATCAATGTCACAATGATTGCACCGATGCGGTGGGTCAGGTGGATCGCCGTGCGCGCATCGCTCTCCAGCGCACCACCCAGATAGTTCGGTCCGATATGCTGCGCAATATTAAATCCCTGCCTGAAATCCGCATCGGGCCACCACTGGTTGTGGCAGGTGGGAAAGTCTGGGCACGCCAGCGCCGCGTAGTTGGAGCTGGTCCAGCCGCCCAGAGCGATCTGCAGGCTTACAACAATCACCGCAGCAACCGCCAACGGGCGCAGTTTCTGAAGCGCGGTGTACTCGTGAGCCGGTATCAACCGCCTGCGGTATCGCAGCCGCTCCGACAACATCCACAACACCGACAGGGTAGCCATACCGCCCAGTAAATGCAGGGTGACCACTTGCGGCCACAATTTGAGGGTGACAGTCCACATACCAAAGGCGGCCTGCAGGATAATCAGACCCAGCAGGATATGACTCTGGATAAATCCGCGGTGACCGCGGCGGCGCCAGAAGAGATAGGTTAATCCGGCCACCAGCAGCAGTAATAGACCGGCAAAATACCGGTGGACCATCTCGGGCCAGGTTTTATGGGTTTCTACCGGGGTATCCGGGAAGGCGGCGTTGGCCGCGGCAATTTCATGGTGCTCATCCGGCCATAACAGGTGCCCGTAACAGCCGGGCCAGTCCGGACAACCGAGGCCGGCGTCCGACAAACGGGTGAAAGCACCGAGCACTACCACCACCAGGGCAAGGCCGGTGCCCGCCAAAGCCAGGCGAAAGCGCCAGTCCTTCTTGTAGTTTTTTCGCAATTCAGTGATGTCGGATTCCACATCCATTTCGCGCTCTCCTCTGACCACTACTTCTCGTAGGAGTACTTCAGCATTCGTTTAATGTCTTTCAACAGCTGGTTGCCACTGTGCGAATTGTTGTACACCATCATGGCGTAGCCCTGCTGGTCTACCAGTAATACGCTCGGGCGCGTCAGCCCAGCGTGATCGCTGTCCGCTAACCACTGATCCAGTTGCTGAGGCTCTACGCTGGAAAAGCGCAGTTTGGGATGCTGGTTGGCAAGATCCCGGAGACGCTCCTTGCTCAACGGCGCTCCCGTGGCGAGGACCCGCTCCACCCGCCGCGCCTTGTCACCGAGACGGATATGCACCTGGCGAGTGGTATACAGAAGCTGTTCACATTCATCGCTGCACTGTGCGTCACCGAGGATCAGATAGCGCCACCTGGGCTCCGCATCCACCAGCGACAGCGGTGCACCGTCGTCCTGCCGCAGATCTATTTCCGCCACGCTCTGAGCCGGGATCAGCAATTCCCCCTGATTGACCGTGTCCGAGGGCATACCCAGACCGGTGTAGAAAATGACATATGCCGCGACAATAGGGAGCACTACCGAGGCAACCACACCGATACCCGTCCAGCGGCCCAAGCCCGATGGTTTGTCCCGGGAAGACGCCTGTAGACCTGTCGCCTGTTCGGCCTGAACTTGCTCAGTCACTTTATGTACCTCGCTATTGGGCGCCATTCACGGCCAGATGTCCGCACATGCGCTCGTTATTGTTATGGGATGATTATGTCTGTTCTGTTGTTTTTTTAAACCACTTTTCGCGCAATATTTGACGGAGGTTGCTTGCTGTCAGCAGCCACAGCACAAACAGCGCTGCTGCCATGGTGAACCATTGCACTGCGTATCCCGTGTGTTTCTGGGGGCTTGAAGTAATCAATTGCCAGTCGGTTGTGAACGCCGTGTCCGAGTCCGCGCTTAAGCGTACCTGCCATGCCGGTTGCGCAACATTCAGCTGCTCCGGGCTCAATTGCCTCGGGGACTGAATACGGCTGTGCGGGTTGGTGAGGCCCTGCCCCTCGAGACTGCCCGGATACAGAAAGCCGGTGATTACTTTTGCCGCGAGCGGGTAGCTCACCTGCGGCAGCTCGCTTCGGTGACTACTGGCGGGTAACCAGCCACGATTGATCAACCAGCGTACTTTCGCTGCATCGCCGCTGCCGGTTTCAAAGACCTGCAATACCTCGTAGCCGACCCTTCCATTGCGGGTGCGATTGTCGAGAAGGAAGTACTCATCGCTGTAAAAGCCCAGTAGGCGCACTGGCGTGTAGGCACTCAGCGTCCCGGGCTCCGGGACCCGCCCGGTCAGGTTAATCGGCTGGGTGGAGAGTCGTCCGTTGATCTGGTCCTGGATCTGCTGTTTTTCCGCCGCTCTATTGAGTTGCCAGTTGCCGAGGCTCAAAAGCAACGGAAAAAAGCACAGACTGAGAAGGGTGACGGGCCAGTTTCGGATAAATGCTACACTGGCGTCACGCGATAAACTGTTGCCATCCATCGCGTGGTCCGTACAGCGTTCGGCGTTCCCGGCTTCTACTGCGTGATCGCGGTGTTGCTGCGATTTTTGGGGAGCTGTCATGCCAATAAATACTTCAATAAGTGGCGTTTTATTATGTGGCTAAAAGCAATAATCGTGTTGTTGTTTCTTGCCGTGCTGGCCAGCCTGACCAGCGCTCTGATTTTTCTACTGCGCGATATGGGCGCGCCGCAATCCAAGCGAACCCTTTATGCGCTGGGTATTCGCATCTCTCTGGCGGCATTGTTACTGATCGCTATCTGGTATGGATTTGATAGCGGGATCCTTTCCAACACCGCGCCCTGGGCCAACAAATATTAAATCGGGTTGAAGTTGGTGGATGCGCTGCGCTTATCCACCACTCCACCCCACGCCAGTTACGCACCCAGAACGTAGACAAAGATAAACAATCCTACCCAGACCACATCCACAAAGTGCCAGTACCAGCTGGCCGCTTCAAATCCAAAATGATCGTCCGGCTTGAAGTGATGGGCGATGACCGAGCGCAGCAGCATGATCAACAACATGATGGTGCCCAGGGTCACATGGGCACCGTGGAAACCGGTAAGCATAAAAAAGGTGGTGCCGTAGATACCGGATTCCAACGTCAGACCCAGCTGCTGGTAGGCTTCCAGGTATTCTTCCACCTGGAAGAACAGGAAAGCGATACCCAGTGCCACGGTGGCACCCAGCCAGAGATTGAAGGCCTGCCGCTTATCCTTTTTCAGATACACGTGCGCAATGTGTACAGTGACACTGGAAGCCAGCAGTAATACCGTATTGAGCAGCGGTAAATGCCAGGGATCGATGATGCCTTTAGGGCCGACCACCTTGGCCGCCTCGCCACTGACTGCCTGCTCCGGGGTGACCATCAGCGGCCAGGTATTCTGAAACCCCTCCCACAGCATATTCGAGGAACCGCGATCCCCTTCACCACCGAGCCACGGCAGTGAAAAGGTGCGAATGTAATAGAGCGCACCGAAGAAGGCGGCAAAGAACATCACCTCGGAAAAAATAAACCAGCCCATTCCCCACACATAGGATCGCTTGAGCTGATCGCTGTTCAGGCCCTGCATGTTTTCCTTGATCACTGCAGCGAACCAGAACCACAGCACGGTGGCCATGGACAGAGCACCGGCAAAGAAAATATACGAGCTGCCGCCATTGATCCAGGTGGCGGCGCCGAAGGCCGTCAGGAAGATGCCGATGGTGGCGAAGATAGGCAGCCGGGACTGCTCGGGAACATAGTAGCTGCTTTCTGTGGCCATAGTCTTTTATCCCTCTCGCTCGGAGTCGGTATTTTTGTTGTTCGCTTGTTTGGCAATTCTTTCCGTGACATCAAACAGCGTGTAGGAAAGCGTAATAGTGTTTACCCCGGCGGGCAGATCCGGATCGACGATAAAACGCAGACCCAGTTCGGCGGATTCGCCGGCGGCGAGCGCCTGCTGGTTAAAGCAGAAGCATTCGGTTTTATGAAAATAGCTGGCGGCCTTGAACGGCACCAGACTGGGAATCGCCTGACCGATCATGTCGCGGTCGGTGGGGTTGCGCGCGTGGAAGACGGTATCGACCGCCTCCCCTGGGTGCACACGGATTTCCACCGTATCGGGTTTGAATTCCCACGGCATGTTTTCGTTATGGCTGGCAACAAACTGGACTTTCACCGTGCGCTCTGTATCCACCGCTGCCGGCACCGCTTCGTAGCGACCACCGGTTTTGCCGTTCAGGCCGGTAATCTCACAGAAGGCGTCGTACAGCGGCGGCATGATGAACAACGCAAAGCCGAGCATGCCGACCGCGAGGGTGAGCAGCTTGGCTGTGGTTTTTGCGTTTGCGCTCAGCGACATAACGTCAACTCTTTCAGGAAATTAACGCACAACCGGTGGCGTGCTGAAGGTGTGGTACGGCGCCGGTGACGGCACACTCCATTCCAGCCCTTCCGGATTTTCCCAGACCTCATCGGTCGCTTTCTTGCCACCTTTTACGGTGCGAATCACATTGAAAAGGAACACGATCTGCGCGGCGCCGAACAGGAAAGCACCGACACTGGCGATCTGGTTGAAGTCGGCAAACTGCAACGCGTAATCCGGGATACGGCGAGGCATACCGGCGAGGCCAACAAAATGCATCGGGAAGAAGGTCACGTTCAGGCCGACAAACGCCATCCAGAAATGCACCTTACCCATGGTTTCGTTGTACATATTCCCGGTCCACTTGGGCAGCCAGTAATAGACGCCGGCCGTAATCGAGAAGATGGCGCCGGGTACCAGCACGTAGTGGAAATGCGCCACCACAAAGTAGGTGTCGTGATACTGGAAGTCCGCCGGCGCTATGGCGAGCATCAGGCCAGAGAAGCCACCCAGGGTAAACAGGATCACGAAGGCGATGGAGAACAGCATCGGGGTCTCAAACGTCATCGAGCCCCGGAACATGGTGGTCACCCAGTTGAACACCTTCACCCCGGTGGGCACTGCGATCAGCATGGTGGCGTACATAAAGAACAGCTCACCGGCAATCGGCATACCCACGGTAAACATGTGGTGCGCCCACACAATAAAACTCAGGAAGGCGATGGACGCGGTGGCGTACACCATGGAGCTGTAACCAAACAGCGGCTTGCGCGCGAAGGTAGGAATGATCGCCGACACGATACCGAACGCCGGCAGGATCATGATGTACACCTCTGGATGACCGAAGAACCAGAACACGTGCTGGAACAGTACCGGGTCACCACCACCGGCGGCGCTAAAGAAGCTGGTGCCGAAGTGGATATCCATCAGCATCATGGTCACTACACCGGCGAGTACCGGCATGACCGCGATCAGCAGGTAAGCGGTAATCAGCCAGGTCCACACGAACAGCGGCATTTTCATCAGGGTCATGCCCGGTGCGCGCATGTTCAGAATGGTGGCGACGATATTGATCGCACCCATGATCGAAGACGCACCCATGATGTGAATGGCGAAAATAAAGAAGGTCACACTGGGCGGTGCGTATTCGGTGGAAAGCGGAGCGTAGAAGGTCCAACCAAAGTTGGGCGCACCGCCTTCCATAAACAGCGTGGATGCCAGCATCGCGAAGGCGAAGGGCAGAATCCAGAAGCTCCAGTTGTTCATCCGCGGCAGCGCCATATCCGGAGCGCCGATCATCATCGGCACCATCCAGTTGGCAAGCCCCACAAACGCGGGCATAACCGCACCGAACACCATGATCAGCCCGTGCATGGTGGTCATCTGGTTAAAGAAATCCGGCTGCACAATCTGCAGGCCGGGCTGGAACAGTTCGGCGCGGATAACCAGCGCCATACATCCGCCTAGCAGGAACATCGCAAAACTGAACCACAGATACATCGAGCCGATGTCTTTGTGGTTAGTGGTGTAGAGCCAGCGGGTAAAACCGGGTTTCGGACCGTGTGCCATAACTAAACTCCTTTCGGCTCCTGCTTACTTATTCTTGAAATTGAGAATGTCGATGGGCTGCACGGTGTCGCCCATATTGTTGCCGAAGGCACTGCGCTGATAGGTGATGACCGCAGCCAGGTCCACTTCACTCAATTGCGCGCCGAAGGCCTGCATCGCCGGGTTGGTTGGAGAACCATTGACCACCATGCTCATGTGACCGTCCATGGGCCCGGTGGCAACCTTGGAACCGGCAATGGCCGGGAAGGTCCCGGGGATGCCCTGACCATTGGCCTGGTGACAGGCAACACAGGCGCTGTTGTAAATTTTTTCACCACGGGCATAGAGCTCGTCGAAAGTGAAGGTTTTGTTGGTCAGCTCTTTGATGCGCGCAGCTGCGGCAGCGCGATCACTGAGCCAGGAGTGGTATTCATCTTCCGGCACCGCCTTGACCACAATTGGCATAAAACCGTGGTCCTTGCCGCACAGTTCCGCGCACTGGCCGCGGTAAATACCGGGCTCATCGATGCGGGTCCAGGATTCATTCACGAATCCCGGGATCGCATCTTTCTTCACCGCCAGATCCGGTACCCACCAGGCGTGGATCACGTCGTTGGCGGTAATCAGGAAACGGATTTTTTTATTCACCGGCACCACCAGCGGCTCGTCTACCTCTAACAGGTAGTTCACTGTCTTTGGTTGCTGGTTTTGAATCTGCGACTGTGGGGTGGAGAGATTGGAGAAGAAGGAGACATCGGAACCCAGGTAGTCGTATTTCCACTTCCACTGGTAACCGGTGATCATGATGTCGAGATCGGCTTCCTTGGTGTCGTAGATATCGTAGAGGGTTTTGGTGGCGGGAATCGCCATGCCGATAAGAATCAGGGTGGGCACGATGGTCCAGGCCAGTTCCACGCCGAGACTCTCGTGAAACTGCGCGGCCTTGTAACCCTTGCTCTTGCGGTGACGCCACATGCTGTAGAACATCACCCCGAACACCACAACGCCGATCGCCACGCAGATCCAGAAGATCAACATGTGTAGGTCGTAAGTGGTACGGGAAACCTCGGTTACCCCCTGGGTCATATTGACCCCCCAGCGTTGCACTTCCTCCGCGGCTTCTTGCGAAGCCTCCTGCGCGAACGCAGCGGGTGCACATGCCGAGATGGTCAATAAGGCGAACAGCCGTTTGAAGCCCATCAACATCGCCTGCAGATCTCCATGTTTGTTATTCTCGCGAGCCCGCTTCCTGCGGCTTGATCGCTACGGCCATGCAACACGGAAATATAACCGTGCGCGGTCGCGGCATCGCAAACCACAAAATAGCAAAACCCGTAAACAGCCGCTGGCTGTTCCGAGGACTGGAGACTGCCCCGATCGCAAAATCGGTAACACGCCCACATGGATATGTGGACAAGCTGTAGTAAACCAAGACTACATACACTGTTCGCACACCGGGCGAAGACCTCGACTGCGCGATACTGCTGTCAGTGCAACTTGTTATTTTTACTTCAGATGTCGTCGCCCGGAAGGTACAACCAACAACCTGTGTCTTTTTGTCGCATCTAGCACTTTCAAAAGAAACACATCACCAGAAGAAAGTCAATTAAACCGCCAACTTACATGAAAAATTCATCGGTACATTCCAGTACCTTTTCGCGCCGTACGATGGCCCCCTATCAGAGGGTCTGGCACCTCGCCTGGCCGATGATTCTGAGCAACATCACTGTGCCACTATTGGGCGCGGTAGATACCGCCGTGCTCGGGCACCTCTCCAGTCCGGAATATCTTTCCGGTGTCGCCATTGGCGCCAGCGTGATCTCCATGCTTCTTTGGGCGTTTGGCTTTTTGCGTATGGGCACCACGGGACTGGTGGCACGCGCCAGTGACAGCGGCGCATCCTGGTTGCTGCGCGCCCTCGCGTTGGCTGTTGCGCTGGGCGCGCTGCTGCTGTTGCTGGCGTCACCACTGCTGCCGCTGATAACCCAATGGATGAATGCCAGTACGGAGGCGAGCCCGCACGCCCGGGACTATTTGCAAATCCGCCTGTTGAGCGCGCCGCTGGCACTGGCGAACTTTGCCCTGCTGGGATTTTTTATCGGGCGTCAGGACAGCCGCGCGCCGCTGGCGATTCTGGTGACGGCGAACCTGCTGAATATCGCCCTGGATCTGTTATTGATCTGGGGGCTCGGACTGGGCGCCCGCGGCGCTGCCTGGGCATCGGTATGCGCAGATCTGTGCAGCTTTGTCATGGGTTGGTGGCTTCTGGGGTTGCGCCACCGGCAGGCGCGCGACGAAATGGCGAACACGCTGCGTCGCCCCGGCTTCTGGCCGTGGCAGAAAGTGAGCCCCTGGCTGGAGTTGCTACGTATCAACAGCGACCTGTTTGTGCGCACCTGTCTGCTTCTGTTCACTCTCACCTTTTTCACCGCCCAGGGTGCAGCCCAGGGTGACACGGTACTGGCAGCCAACGCCATTCTGCTGCAACTACTGATGATGACCTCATACGCGCTGGACGGGTTTGCCCACGCCACTGAATCACTGATCGGGCGCGCGGTAAGTCGCGGCTCCATGGGGCAGTTCCAGCGTATCAATCGCGCCGCGGCGGTCTGCGCCGTAGCGACCGCAGTTGCAATTACCACCACCCTTGTGGGCGGAAAGTCGTGGATATTGCCGTTGTTTACCGACATCCCCGCCGTACTGGCGACAACCGCGAAATACTATCCCTGGCTTTGTGCGCTGCCACTGGTGGCTGTGTGGAGCTATCAACTGGACGGCGTATTCATCGGCGCCGGAAAAAGTCGGCAGATGCGCAATACCATGTTTATTGCTTCTGTGATGGTGTTCATACCAACTTGGTGGATTACTCGACACTTGGGCAACACTGGCATCTGGTTCAGCTTATTTTTGTGGTTTGGCGCACGATCTTCCGGATTGATGGTCTATTTTTACAACTACACTAAAAACAAAGTTTGGCTGTAACTGGAGCTACGGTACCGATTCCTCATCCATCGTTAAGCAGTCTTGTCCGCACACTTTTTTGAGCCCGCCGACGGGCACAAACCGGGGGATGGCGAACAAAGAAACGAGGACGCGGTTTCGCCGTTTTCGTTTTGACGTATGTCCGACCATTACCACCTGATCCAACTGTGTATCGAGCGCGCCGTGGCCGCAGAACAGGCCCGCAGTCGCTTCCGGCGTTCTCTGCACGATACCTTGCCGAACCTGCATCGCAGTATCCACCTGCCACAGCGGGACGCCCCGCTGCACATCACCTGTTTTGTCATCCGCTATATCCAGGTTATTCCTTCCTGGCTGGCGCGCCTGGAGCAACTATGTGACGCCGGCGGCCTGGATTTCCGTCCGGTACGCGATCTGATACTGCATAGCTTCGGGGAAATACCCGAACGACAGCCACAGGAGCACGGCCTCGGCTCGATACTCGACGAGGCCTACCTGACCCACCGCATCATGGAAGAGATTAACGACACTCTGCAGCCGGTATGCGGCACGCCATTGCTGCCAATGGATCCGATGGTGGCCAACCTGGTGGTGCGTGAGCTACTGGGTGAAGCCCTTGCCTGCCAGCTGGACGATCTTGCCGAAGTGCTGCTGCAGCGCTTTGAGCCAGCGGAGCTGGACCCCGCGCGACTGGTTTCGATGATTCTGTACAAACAGCGCTTTGAAGACGTGCCCGGCGAGTGGCCAGACTTTGCCAACCATATGCAAATTGAATTACGGGCGCCCACCCTCAACCGGCAAATTGACCTCTCCCACTGATATTATTCCGGGCTACGCGGCCTGTTTGCACTCACAACCAATGAGCACTACTGTTCTACGATCTGCCGCCAGTTTGCAAAAAAGTCCGCCTCTCCGTGGAGGAGGGAACGGTTCAGGTCGTCCGCCTTACGGTGCAGCTTTGTGTTGTAGAAATACAGGCTGCCCCCGCGCAGAGTAAATCCTTTGGGGTTGTCCGTAAGCAATTGATAGAAGGCTTCCTGACGCTCCAGATACTGAAGCACACGATGCTTGCTGAAACGGCCCTTGCGATACTTCTGGAAAATATGTTCCTGTAGCTGCTGATCGGTCAACGCGCGCGCTTCCGGGGAAACCCGACTGACGTCCAACAGGCGTTTTATATCGGACTGCAGATCATCGAGATAGCGGTCTGCCGCTTCTGCGGCCACCTTGGAGCGGTAGATCGCTTTTTTGCGCCGCTCCTGAAAAGGCTCACTTTTCGCGGTGTCGAGGTCCCAGATTTCTTTCTTGGCCATTTCCGCCAGCGCACGAAATATGGTTTTGTGCTGGCGATTACTGTTTACCGTCAGGCGGTCACATACCTCCAACGCGCCCTGCCAGTCCGCATAGGGTTTTCCTTCGTACACCGCATCCGGCAATGCCGCCACCCGCTCGCGCAGGCGTTGGGTTTCGGTCACGAGTAGCTTGGGCTCTTTATTCCAGTCATTGGCCTGCAACACGAACAGCGAAAGCAGACCCTGATTGACACAGCGGGTAATCAGATGTGCCGTCGTTGCCTGCTGTTGTTCGCGCACCTTGCGATAGTGATCGAGACCGTAGAGACCGGCGATGGCGAGAACGATCACCAGGGCGATCAGTGGGTATATTTTTTTCAAGAGCCTGGCTTCTGAGAAATGGTTCGGTGGATTATTTTTTATCGTTCGGCGGCAGCAAAATTTTTACTGCGGTTTCTTCCACTTCCCTGTCGGCAGTCTGGTTTACGCGGGTATCCAGTTCCCGCGGTGATGCCTGCAGGCGGATTTCATCTTTGAACCCACAGGCCACACACTCACGATAATTCTTATCGCCCAGCTTGTAGTTGACGATTTTATCCATCTCACTACAGCGTGGGCATACCGCGCCGGCAATAAACCGACGCTTTACCGGCTTTTCAAATTCGTCGCTCAAAAAATTACCTCGTTCAAACCACGTCGCTTAACAAGCGTCACTCGATGCCCGAGTGGCGCAACAGCGCGTCTATTTTGGGGGCGCGGCCGCGAAACTCTGCGAACAGATCCTGCGCATCGCGGCTGCCACCCTGTTCCAGCACCGTAGTGAGGAATCGATTGCCAGTGGCCGGATCGAAAATACCGGTTTCCTCAAACAGTGAAAACGCATCCGCACTCAGCACTTCCGCCCATTTGTAGCTGTAGTAGCCCGCCGCGTAACCGCCGGCAAATATATGGCTGAAGCTGTTCTGGAAACGGTTGTCCGGCGACACCGGCACCACCGACACCCGAGCGCGCACATCATTGATCAGACGCTGAATCTCATCGGCATTGGCGCCCTCAGGCCGCGAGTGCAGCAGGAAGTCGAACAGGGCAAATTCCAGCTGCCGTACGGTGAACATGGCGGACTGGAAGTTCTTCGCGGCGAGCATTTTATCCAATAATGCCTGCGGCAGGGGTTCCCCTGTCTCATAATGCCCGGAAATCATCGCCAGCGCTTCCGGCTCCCAGCACCAGTTTTCCAGGAACTGGCTGGGCAACTCTACCGCATCCCAGGCCACCCCGTTGATCCCGGATACCGCCGCCACATCCACCTGGGTGAGCATATGGTGCAGACCGTGACCAAATTCGTGGAACAGGGTGGTGACCTCGTAGTGGGTCAGCAGGGCCGGCTTGTCTTTGTCAGGTGATGAAGCGCCTGCGGCGGTCGGGGATGAAAAGTTGCATACCAGATAGGCTATCGGCAGCTGCAGACCCGCCAAGGTCTGGCGGCGCACCCGCGCGTCGTCCATCCAGGCGCCGCCGCGCTTTTTCTCGCGGGCATAGGGGTCGAGGTAGAAGCCGGCAATGGGTTCTCCACCGCGCTTCAGCCAGTAAAAGTGCACATCTTCGTGGTAGCTCGGCACGCTATCATCACGCTCCGCGACCACGCCGAACAGCTTTTCCGCCACCGCAAACAGGCCGGACAGCACCTTGGGATACGGGAAATAGGGGCGCAGATCCTCCTGGCTCACCGCGTAGCGGGACTGCTTGAGTTTCTCCGCCGCAAAGGCCACATCCCAGGGCTGCAGCTTGTCGAGACCCAGCTGATCCGCCGCAAAGGCCTGCAGCTCGGCAAACTCCTTGACCGCCGCAGGCTTGGCGCGCTTGGCCAGATCCCACAGGAAGGTTTCCACTTCCTCTGGAGAACCCGCCATCTTGCTCGCCAGAGAGCGCTCCGCATAGTTTTTCATCCCCAGCAAGTGGGCCTGCTCCGCGCGCAGGGAGAGGATTTCAGCCATCACATTGGCGTTGTCGAACTCTCCCGCATTGGGGCCCACATCCGAGGCGCGGGTAATAAACGCGTAGTGCATCTTGTGGCGCAGCTGGCGATTCTCCCCGTGGGTCATCACCGCAAGGAAGCAGGGGCCATCCAGAGTCAGCCGCCAGCCCTGCTCCCCCTTGGATTCCGCCGCCGCTTTCGCCGCGGCCAGAGCGGATTCGGGAATCCCCGCCAGCTCGGCCTCGTCGGTCACCATCAGGCTCCAGGCGTTGGTGGCATCCAGCACATTGTTGGCGAACTTGCTCTTCAACTCCGCCAGGCGTTTGCTGATGGTGGCATAGCGCTCGCGCTTCTCGCCTTCCAGTGCCACACCACCCAGATGCATATCCCGCAGGCCATGGCGCACTGCCTGCTTGCGCGCCTGGGACCAACTGGCAAAGTCTGCAGATTTGGCCAGAGCGCGGTACACCGCATACAGCTCCGGGTTCTGGCCCAGCTCCGTCCAGTATTCCGTCACCCGAGCCAGGCACGCCTCGTAGGGCGCGCGCCAGTCGCCGCTCAATACGCTGTTCAGGTGTGACACCGGCGAGAATGCCTTGCTGAGGGAGTCCTGTGCTTCCTCCAGGGGTGCCATGGTTTCATCCCAGCTCGGTTCGTCACCGGCGTTATTCAGACAGGATTGCAGCTGTTCGCGGCATTTGGCAATCAACTCAGCAATGGCGGGCTCGGCATGTTCCGGCTTGATGCGATCGAAGGGAGGCAGCACCGGATCGGTCAACAGCGGATTGGCGGAGGAAATGTCAGACATCGGGATTCCTTGTCGATGGGCGCTGCGCAACAGCGCGGGGCGCACGGAGACGGGTTAATATATGCGGATTATTCTAGTGGATTGCGCCAGTGGAGGTCAGCCTTGTCCAAGTCCGATTCAACCGAGTACACCCTGCGCGAACACCGCGGCCACAGCCCCAGGCTTGGGGAGCGGGTATTTATCGACCCCCAGTGCACGGTGATCGGCGATGTTGAGCTGGGCGACGACTGCTCCGTGTGGCCGATGACCGTGATCCGCGGTGATATGCACCGGGTGCGCATCGGCGCCCGCACCAGCGTGCAGGACGGCTCGGTACTGCATATCACCCACGCCAGCGACTTCAACGAGGGCGGCTGGCCACTGACCATCGGCGAAGACGTCACCATCGGCCACAAAGCCTGCCTGCATGGCTGTACCGTGGGTAGCCGCGTGCTGATCGGCATTGGCGCCATCGTACTGGACGGCGCGGTGATCGAGGACGAAGTGGTACTTGCCGCCGGCGCGCTGGTGCCGCCGGGGAAACGATTGGAAAGCGGTTACCTCTATGTAGGGTCACCGGCGAAACAGGCACGGCCGCTGACCAAGAAAGAAAAGTCTTTCTTTACCTATACCGCCGGTAACTACGTAAAACTCAAGGATGAATACCTGGCGAAAGAACACTGAATCCGGCATGCGCCGGGATTTTCAGTGCATTCACCTGTGCTTATCGTTATTCCAGCGCAATATCGTAGTAGTAGGGACCGCGCCACCGATCACCACCGGTATACGCCTCAAGGCGATGCCTCAGGTCACGCAGATCCCACTCCAGGTCTTTTGCGCTATCCAGCGCCTGTTGCTGCAACTGCAGCGCCTTTTTAAATTCCCCGTTCGCGGCGGCTACCGCCGCTTTGGTTTCGAGGATACGGACCTCATCGAAATAGTTCTCCGGCTCGGCATCCATCATATCTTGCGCCAGCTGCAACTCCCCAGGGCCGGCATCCACCGCACCGGTCACCAGCTCCCAGGCTAGTAGTACGCCGGAAAAATAGTGCCCATTCGCCGCGGCGTTCTTCAACCATCGGAGCGCATGGGCCCGGCGTTCAGCCTCAGGCATTTCTCCTGCGTGGCTGGCAAGAAATTTTTGCGCTTCCGGGATACCCGCAACCGCTGCGGCACTGATCCACCTCAGGCCATTCTTTCTATCCGCCTCACACCCCCGTCCCACAACCATATTGCGTCCTATCTGGAACTGGGCCTGAGGGACGCCCTGGCGTGCAGCCTCCAGGTACCAGCGGTTGGCGGTCTGGTATTCGAGATCTACATCCCGCATATATTTCTGAAATGAACGCAGCACACCAATCCGTTGCGCGTAGACGTACTGGGCAATAGGATCTCCAGTCTCCGCCTTCGCTTTCCAATCATTCAACTCCGCAGCCAGTTCGCCGGAGTTAACATCGCCGGGGCGCGCGTGGATCGAGAAAGAAACCGCGGTGCTCACACCCTGCGTCGGCTCGGTCACCGCCAGTGGTTCATAGCGGTACGACAGGCCGGAAATGGCGGCAGCCCGGGAAAATTCGGCGCCTGTCGACTGCACGACTTCGATATCGCGTACGTGACCTGCCGGCATGACCGAATACTCCAGTACCACCCGCCCAAAACGACCTCGATTCAACTCCCAACGAGGGTAGCGAGGTTTTTTCTTGAACACCGGAGTGCGATCTACATCGCACTCCGCATCTGGGAGCAACACCGGGCTTAAATCCGCCTGAATCTTCTCTACAGCATACTCCTCGGTCAGTGCCTGGAGACGCGCCTGTGCTATCGTTCGGGATTCTTCAGGAAGTGCCGCAAAAACTTTTTCTGCCGTAGCAGACATACTGTCCGATTCCGTGTGCGAGGCCGCTAGTTGCATCCATGCCCAGGCCTCCGCCGGATTCTTCTCTACGTATTCCCCGCGAAAGTACATCACCCCAATATTGAATATGGAGCTGTAATTGCCGATGGCCGCGAGCGCGTGGAAATTACGATACGCCTCTTTGTAGTGACCAGCGGTATAGTCCTCCATCGCCTTATCGAAACTGGCATACACCGGCGATAAAGCCCCGGCTAAAAACAACACCACCCCAATGAAAACCCGCTGCATTACTGTGCCCCCCACCGTCATACAAAATTTTCTGTCGTGCCATATGTATGACGTACAGCGGTTGGCTACCCGACCCGAGGCCACACCATCACACCTCATGTAATTCCAACGCACCAGTGCCCGGGCCCGGATAAAGGACCTGCAGTTACTGCACTTTCCCCCACTGAATTCCGCAGGATCTCGCTGCCAGCATGTGGACTTCAATAATCATGCCTCTGCTCGCCGGGCAGAATATCGCTGTGTATTTGTACTAAAACTGGTGTAACCCTACGGGGGCACTCTACAGCGGCATTTCACCTGGAAGACTCGATGAACGACTACCGCCAACTGCGTATCAACGGCCAGCGCCTGTGGGACTCCCTGATGGAGATGGCGGAGATCGGCGCCACACAGAAAGGCGGCTGCAACCGCCAGGCCCTTACCGACCTCGACAAGCAGGGCCGTGACCTGTTTGTGAAGTGGTGCGAAGATGCCGGCTGCAGTGTCACCGTCGATGAAATGGGCAATATCTTCGCCCAGCGTCCCGGTACTGGTTGTAAAAACGGGCCGGATCTGCCACCGGTCCTCACCGGCTCCCACCTCGACACCCAACCCACCGGCGGCAAGTTCGACGGTGTTTACGGCGTACTGTCCGGCCTCGAAGTCATCCGCGCTCTCAACGACGCTGGCGTGGAAACCGAAGCCCCGGTGGAAGTCGCCGTGTGGACCAACGAAGAAGGCGCGCGCTTTTCCCCCGCCATGATCGGCTCCGGCGTCTGGGCCGGCGAATTCGACCTCGACTATGCCTACGCCCGCCAGGACAAGGAAGGCAAAACCTTCGGCGCAGAACTGGAACGCATCGGCTACAAAGGCCAGGCCCCCGCCAAACCGCGCCCGCTCGCCGCCGCGTTTGAAGTCCACATCGAACAGGGCCCCATTCTCGAGGCCGAAGAAAAAACCATCGGCGTATTGAGCGGCGTTCAGGGCATGAACTGGTACGACCTCACCCTCATCGGCCAACCCTGCCACGCCGGCCCCAGCCCCATGGAAGGCCGCCGCGACCCGTTTATGGGCCTGCACCGCATCCTCGACCAGCTCTACAAACTCGCCGAAGAACACGCCCCCTGGGCAAGAGCCACCTTCGGTGACATCCGCGTCGAACCCGGCAGCCGCAACACCGTCCCGGAAAAACTCGTCCTCGCCGTAGACCTGCGCCACCCGGACCAGAAAACCCTCGACGCCATGGACCAGCGCTTCCGCGAAATCGCCGCCAGCGTCGCCGAGGAAACCGGCCTCGAGCACGAAATCCGCGAAGAATGGCGCTCCCCCGCCGTCGCCTTCGATACAAAGTGCGTCGAAGCCGTACGCAGCGCCGTCGCTGACCTCGGCTACAGCAACAAAGAAATGGTCTCCGGCGCCGGCCACGACTCCGTGTATATCTCCCGCGTCGCGCCCACCAGCATGATCTTCGTACCCTGCGAAAAAGGCCTGAGTCATAACGAAGCGGAAAATGCGGAACCGAAAGATCTGGAGGCGGGGGCGAATGTGCTGCTGCACGCGATGCTGAAGATGGCAAACAACGCGACCTAAACAACTTTCTTACAGCGTAAATAAATTCAACGCGAAGCTCCTGATGCCGAGGGCCATTCGCGAGACCTTCTAAAACAGGGATGTTTTAGAAGAGCCCCCAGGGATGGGTTGGGGGGGGACGCCTAGTCCGTGTCTCGCGAATGGCCCCCGGTAGCAGGAGCGCCACGGAGCCGAAACAGAGCTCCCCAAAACCACTGAAATCGCCGAGAACCGAAATGACAGAATTTACTTACAAACACCGCAACGACAACGGCGATACTGCGCCGCTGAAAAACTGGGGCATCGATTCCGAATACGGCGTGCTCACCGACCTCCTCGTCGGCCCCATCGACAACTACACCTGGCAGATGGGCAACGCCGCCAGCCGCCGCTCCGTGCGTCTCGGCCGCCAGTTCGACGCCGCCGTCGCCAAACAGCAGCATCGGGAAATGCTCGACGCCTACAAACAGGCCGGGGTAAACACCCACCTGCTGCCCGCCGACAGCAACCTCCCCTACCAGCTCTACGCCCGCGACAGCAGCGTCATGACCCCCTGGGGGCCCATCGTCACCCAGATGTACTCCCCCTGGCGCCGCGGCGAATGGGTCGACGTGGTCAAAACCTACCAGAAGCTGGATATCCCGATTTACGACATCATCACCGCCGGCAGCTTAGAGGGCGGCGACTTTATGGTGCTCGAACCCGGCGTCATCCTGTGCGGCTATAGCGGCGAGCGCACCTCACCGCAGGGCTTCAACCAGATGAAAAGCTGGATCGAAAAGGAAGGCTGGGAAGTAAAAGGCTACGAATTCGACCCCTACTTCCTGCATATCGATGTGCTGGTAGCGGCGCTCGCGGAAAAACTCGTGGCGGTGTGCGTGGATGCGGTGGAGCCGGAACTGGTGCAGTGGTTCAAATCCCGCAACTTCGAAATTATCGACATCTCCTACCCACAGGTGATGGAGCTCGGCGTCAACGTGGTGGCGCTGGGCAACGACCGTGTGATGCTGCCATCCGACAACATCGAACTGAAAGAAAAGTGCCGCGCCCACGGTTTAGAGGTGATCGACCCGGATATCTCCATGATCACCGCCGGTGGTGGCGGCGTGCACTGCATGTGCCAGCCGCTCGCGCGCAAACCGGGTTAAGGCCGAAGATCGGCTAGCCGTCCCCGGCTATCAGCAGCTTACCGGCGGTGCGCAACAGCTCGCCGGTGAGTGCCTCCAACAACTCCCCGCCTGTACGCCAATGATGCCAGTAGAGCGGCACATCAATGGGCCGATAGGGTAACAGTTCTACCAGCTCACCCCGCGCCAGCGCGTCCTGCGCCTGCAACTCCGGCACCAGCCCCCAGCCGAGACCATTGGCCACCAGCTGCACAAACCCCTCGGAAGACGGGCACAGGTGATAGGGAAAACTCCCGCTAAAACCCAGGGATTCCAGGAAACGGTGCTGCAGGGAATCATCCGGCCCGAATACCACCGCCGGGGATTTTGACAGCGTGAAGGTATCGACCCCATCTGGAAAATATCGACCCAGGTATGCCGGGCTCGCCAGCGCGCGATAGCGCATGGCGCCAAGGGCAATACTGCGCGCCCCTGACACCGCCTTCTCCGCACCGCACACGCACGCAGCCACATCGCCGGTGCGCATGCGCTTGAGCCCCACCTCCTGGTCCTCCACCACCAGATCCAGCACCAGATTGCGCGCGCTACAAAAATCCGCAATCGCCGGCCCCCACCAGGTCGCCAGACTGTCGGCATTGATGGCAATTCTCAGTCTTTCCGGGCCCGACCCCGCCTCCATCAACGCGGGAATCTGCCCCTGAATATCCCGCTCCAGCAGGCGCACCTGTTGCACATGGTTCAGCAGGCGGCGTCCCACTTCCGTGGGTTTCGGCGGTGACCCGCGCAGCAGTACCGGCTGGCCGACGCGCGCCTCCAGCAATTTGATCCGCTGGGAAACCGCAGACTGCGACAGCCCCAGGGCCAGCGCCGCCCGCTCAAAGCCCGCCTGCTCTACCACCGCCGCGAGTGCGGCCAGCAACTTGTAATCGAACATATCAGTTTTACTAATGTAGGATTAGGAAATGTTGTTTTTCTTATACCAGAGGTCGAGCCAAACTGGCCACCGAATTGACTTAGCGGGTAGAGAAACACGATGTTCCACAGCTATTTGAACGGCCTGATGCTCGGCGCGGGCCTGATCATTGCCATTGGCGCGCAGAATGCATTTCTGCTCGCGCAGGGAGTGCGGCGTGAGTACCACTTTCAGGTCGCGGCAGTCTGTGCGCTCTGCGATGCGGTACTGGTCTGTGCCGGGGTATTTGGGCTGGCGGTACTGCTGGCGGAAAGCCCTCTGTTGCTCAGTGTTGCCCGCTGGGGTGGTGCCGCCTTTCTCGGCTGGTACGGCGTCCGGGCACTGCGCCGCGCGCTGCGCCCGGCGGGGCTGGAAAACGGCAAGGAAGAAAGAGCCCGGTCACTGGCCAGCGTAATGATGATGACGCTGGCGGTGACCCTGCTCAACCCCCATGTCTATCTGGATACGGTGCTTTTGATCGGATCACTCGGCGCGCAGCAAACCGAACCCGGTGCCTATGCCCTGGGCGCAGTCAGCGCCTCCATCACCTGGTTTTTTGGCCTGGCGATTGGTGCCGCCTGGCTCTCACCCTGGCTCGCTCGCCCGACCGTATGGCGGTTTATCGACCTGGGGATTGCGGTCATGATGCTGACCATTGCCGCGGGGCTGGTATTAAAGCCGTAAGCCGCCATGCACCCACCTTTGGAATCGAAATTTTGATTTCCCTCCTCCGTTATTTGCCCTGCGCTCTGAGCCATCCCGACCCGGCGATACCACCTGCCGCACAGGCCAGAATAATCACCAGCGGCGTCATCGTACCCAGGGCCAGCGCGCCGATGCCCAGGCCGCGCATCGGCAGCAATACCAACAACAGAATCCCCGCGGGAATCAGCGAAAGCAGAAAGCCGCGGGTAATCCAGCTCTTGCGCCAGGGCAGCAGGAAAATCAGACCGCAGATACCGCCCCATACCACCCGCTGATAAATGTAGGCATTAGAAAGGTGCGGCGCGATATCGACCGACAGCGCGCGGGTAATACCGTAATGGCCAAGCGCCCACAGGCCGAGCGCATAGCCCAGCCCGGCGATGCCGCCGGCGGCAAAACAGATGGAAAGATTTTTTATAAATTCGCGCATAAACATCCCCCGATTTTTCGCGCCCCGTCAGGAAATTTCCTGACGGGGGAATGGGGAAAGTATGCCAGAACTTACAGAAAAGACCGCTAACGGGTTTGAATATCAGGCGGGGCGTTTGCTGGGGCCGTAGAGTTCTTCCAGCATGCTGTCGATACGGGTGGCCAGTGCGTCCTGGCTTTCGTCCAGCAGGATTACGTGGCCCATCTTGCGGCCCGGGCGCAGCTCCTTACCGTAGGACCAGACACCTTCATTCTGCAGCGCGGGCTTTTTGTCCACACCCAGCATATTGATCATGACAGCCGGGCGCTCTGCCGTGGTATCACCTAGTTCCATACCGAGAATCGCGCGCACATGGTTGGCGAACTGGCTGGTTTTGGCACCGGCCAAAGTCCAGTGTCCGCTATTGTGTACCCGCGGCGCCAGCTCGTTGATCAGCAGACCGTCGTCGGTGACGAAGCACTCCATCGCCAGTACGCCCACGTAATCCCAGGCGTTCATCAGAGTGGAGAGATATTCTTCCGCGGTGGTCTGCAGCTTCTCATCCACATGGGGCGCCGGCGCGGTGGAAACCAGCAGGGTGCCGTTGTAGTGATCGTTCTCTGCGAGCGGATAGGTCACCACCTTGCCGTCCGCGGTGCGCGCGCCAATTAAAGACACTTCGCGGGAGAAGTTGATGCCCTTCTCTACCACGTATTCCTGTTCCGGCACCTGGTCGGCGATGGCCGCCAGATCTTCGTCGCTGTTCACACGCCACTGGTTTTTGCCGTCGTAGCCGTTCTCACAGCTTTTGATAAACGACGGATAACCCAGCTCTTTTACCGCCGCACAAATATCATCGTAATTGTTGGCGGGGCGGAAAGGTGCCACCGGCAGGCCGGCGTCGGTAATCGCGGTTTTCTCGCGCACGCGGTGCTGGGTTTTTTCAAACGCATCCGGGCGCGGGTACACCGGGCAGAATTTTTCCAGCGCGCGCAGCAGGCCGGCATCGACGCCCTCACGTTCGGCGGTGATGACTTCCGGGCTGCCCATGGCTTTGTACAGCACTTCGATATCCGCGCTGTTCTCCGCATTCACCGCCCCAGGATTAACAATGGTGCCGAGCCCTTCCACACAGGTAGTGTTCTCACCACCTTCGGCGAGAAAACTGAACTCGATACCCAGCGGGCGGGCCTCCTGGGCCATCATCTGCGCCAGCTGGCCACAACCGACAATACCTACACGTCTGGCTGTCATTTCCGCTACACCTCGTACTCGTTCAGTAATCGCTAACAGGTTGAATCAACGTCGCTTATTCGACTTCAAAAGGAACGCCGGCGCTCTGCTGTTCGCGCCACTGAATAAGACGCTTCTGCAGTTCCGGATCGGTCAGAGACAGCATCTGCGCAGCCATCAGGCCCGCATTGAAAGCACCGGAGGCACCCACGGCCTGGGTGGCTACCGCCACGCCCTTGGGCATCTGTACGATGGAAAGCAGGCTGTCCATGCCGGTCATGAATTTGCTCGCCACCGGCACGCCGATCACCGGCAGCGGGGTCATCGCGGCAATCATGCCCGGCAAATGCGCGGAGCCGCCGGCGCCGGCGATGATCACCTGGGTGCCGCGCTCGTGAGCGGTGGTGGCGAACTCCACCATGCGCTGTGGGGTGCGGTGGGCAGAGACCACGGCAGTGGCAAAGGGCACGCCCAGATCGGTCAGGGGCTTGGTCGCCATTTCCATGGTCGGCCAGTCGGACTGGGAGCCCATTACGATGGTGACTTTTTCAAACGGAAGCTGATTCACTTGCTGCACACTCCAGGGTTATACGGGCCAGGGTTGAGCGAGCTGAGGGAAGGAATACCCGGCAGTGGCTCGTCAACACACTGGTTTCGGTCCCGAGCCGCCCAAAAAGCGACCGACCGCCCCAAATTAAGGGGCGTGAGGATACCAAAACTCAGCGAGAAAGCACGCAGTACGGGGCTTTCCGCCGGTTTTCGTGGGCATTTAGTGGAGGCCGGCGGCCCTGTCCGCAGGATCTGCATGCTGCTGAGTGGGATTCGCGCGGCTTTTGCCACCCCAACGATAGTGTGGCGGCATGGTCACGACACCTGGAGTGCGCCCCCGGACAGGGCAAACCGAAGAAAAGGGATTCTGGGTCAGGGCTTGGCCTTTAGCTGCTCCCGCAACATGGCCAGTACCGGCTCTACCGATGGACGCACTCCCCGCCACAGGGCAAACGCCTCCGCCGCCTGACCAACCAGCATTCCCAGGCCGTCCGACACCTCAGCACCGTGGCCCACGGCCCAGTGCATAAACGGTGTCGGTTGAGCGCCGTATACCATGTCGTAGACGCGACAGCCTTCACCCAGTGCCCGCGGTGACAGGGGCGGCAGTTCACCAGACAGGCTCGCTGCGCTGGCGTTGATGATCAGGTCGAACCCCTCCGGCACCTCGTTCAGGCCACCAGCGGTAATGCGGCCATAACTGGCAAAGTCCTCTGCCAGTTGTTGCGCCTTGGACGCGGTGCGATTGGCGATATGCAATTGTGCGGGCCTCTCGTTCAGCAGCGGCAGCAAAGTACCGCGGGTAGCACCACCGGCACCCAGTACCAGCACTTTTTTGCCGGCAATAGCCCAGCCCAGATGATCGCGGATATCCGAGACCAGCCCCGGCCCATCGGTATTGTCGCCAAGGAAAGTTCCGTCCGGTTGTCGCGCCAGAGTGTTCACCGCACCCGCAGTGCGCGCGCGCTCGGTCAGTTCATCGGCGTATTCAAACGCATCCAGCTTGAACGGCGCGGTGACATTCAGCCCTCTCGCGCCACTGATAAAAAATTCATCCACCACCGCCTTGAAGCCATCCACTTCTGCGAACAGCTTGCCGTATTCCAGATCCTGATTGGTTTCTTTGGCAAAGGCTGTGTGAATTACTGGCGACATCGACTGCTTGATCGGGTTACCAATGACGGCGTACTTGTCCATGTTGTTTTACTTCTCTCAGCTTCCGTTTTTCAGTTGTTTTACGTTTTTAGCGCCTGCTTGATCTGGCTGGTTTCATTCACCCCGATCAAACCATCAATTTTCAGTTCGCCGTCAAAATCACACACCATATAGCGCGTAATCGCGCTGTAGATCTGCTTCGGCTTTTCACCGCTCGCATCCAGCAGCACCCAGTTGAGAGTAGCAAGACTGGTATTTTCGTTCAGCTCGATGACATCGGTAACCGCACCGACGATCTGGGTAACGCCCAGTTTCTGGTACAGGTTTAAAAGCTTTTTTACCCGGCCAATAAAGTACTCGCGGCTGAGCTGGGATTTTTTACCGTCGGAAAAATAGTAGTGGATTGGAAACCGATAAAAATCAGCGATCTGCTCCGCGTTGCGGGCTTCGAACAGGCGACGGTATTCGAGGAACAGTTTGTTGATATCTTCGAGACGGGCCTTGTGCATGGCTATTTCCTTCCAAGAACCAAATATTCCGTTAATTGCTACCGAGCTTGATGAGAAGGTGCCGATGCCGGGTGTCCCTTTGCGAGACCTTCTAAAACAGGGATGTTTTAGAAGAGCCTCCAGGGATGGGTTCACGGCGTGTCTCGCAAAGGGACACCCGGTAGCGGCACCGCCACGGAGCTAATTTACACCCACTCCCGGTGTGGCAAGAAATCCGTATAGAGCTTTTCTTCCGGGCTGCCCGCTTGCGGGTGCCAGTTGTAGCGCCAGCGCACTTCCGATGGCAGGGACATCAGAATGGATTCTGTGCGGCCGCCGCTTTGCAGGCCGAACAGGGTGCCGCGGTCGAACACCAGATTGAATTCCACATAGCGACCGCGGCGGTACAGTTGGAAGTCCCTCTCGCGCTCACCGTATTCGGTGTCCTTGCGCTTTATCAGAATCGGCAGATAGGCATCCACATAGGAATCGCCAACCGCCTGCATAAACGCGAAGGCATTATCAAAACCACCTTCGCTAAAATCGTCAAAAAAGAGTCCGCCCACACCGCGCGACTCGTCGCGGTGTTTCAGATAAAAGTATTCATCGCACCATTTTTTAAAGCGCGGATAAATATCTTCGCCAAACGGTGCGCAGGCGTCTTTGGCGGTCTGGTGCCAGTGCACCACATCTTCCTCAAAGCCGTAATAGGGGGTCAGATCGTAACCGCCGCCGAACCACCACACCGGCTCCGCACCCTCTTTTTCGGCAACAAAAAAGCGCACGTTGGCGTGGCTTGTGGGTGCGTAGGGATTTTTCGGATGAATCACCAGGCTGACACCCATGGCCTGGAAAGAGCGGCCTGCCAGCTCCGGGCGCGCGGCGGTTGCCGAGGGGGGCAGTTTATCGCCGAACACGTGAGAGAAATTCACTCCGCCCTTTTCGATCACATTGCCATTTTCCAGCACCCGGGTGCGGCCACCGCCGCCGCCGTCTCTTTCCCAGGCATCCTCCAAGAACTCACGGCCGTCCATGGCCACCAGTTCCGCGCAGATGCGATCCTGCAATCCCAGCAGATACTCTTTGACGGCCTGGATATCGATAGTACTCATAAACTTCTCACACAATGGGTTCGCGGACTGACAGCTCGCCCCGGGCTAGCCGGCGCGCACGATACGGCCACTGGCGGCGTCCCGTATTTCGCTGGGTGAGGCACGACCGCCGGTGCTACCGCCGCCGACAAAGTCCAGGTCGTTGCCAAAGTAGCGCAGCACCTGGAATTTGTGGCGCGCCGGCTGGCACCCGGCAGGGTTGGCGGAGGTCGACACAATGGGACCGCCAAAGGCGCGGGACAACGCCGCGGTAAAACGGTGGCTGGTGTGGCGCAGGGCGACACTGTGATGAATCCCGGTGACCCAGGGTGGTACCTGGTCAAAGTGTGGGACCAGCCAGGTGACCGGGCCCGGCCAGGTGGCATCGATACGCGCGCGCTGATCCCCGGACAGGTTGTGCAACAGGCCGGAAAAATGGTCCACATCACCGGACACCAGAATCAACCCCTTTTCCAATGGCCGGTTTTTCAGGCCAACAAGGCGCGCCACCGCTTCTGGATTGTTCGGGTCACAGGCGAGCCCCCACACGGATTCGGTGGGGTGAGCGATAACGCCGCCGGCGGCCAGGATGCGCGCGGCACTGGCCAGGGAAAAGCCGGCGTGAGGCAGGTGGGGACTGTATGGGTTCTCTTCGCCCAGGGCGACGGGTTTGGCTTTTTCTGACAAGACTGGGACTCTTTCGGGTCGTGCTGCGGAATTGCGTGGCAATTTATCGGATAGTACCAGCCTAGACAACTAACGCACTGGAGCGCGGCCGGTCAACGGCAACCGCCCGCGCCAGTCAGCCAGCTTATCTCAGCCCTGATAGGTTACACGGTAGATGACGCCGGCCTTGTCGTCGGACACCAGCAGGGCCCCATCGGGCATCACCAAGACATCCACCGGGCGCCCCCAGGCTTCTTCACCCTGCAGCCAGCCATCGATGAACGGCTTATAGGAAGTGGCATTACCGTTTTCATCCAGGGTCACCATGGTCACCCGATAGCCAATTTTCTTGCTGCGGTTCCAGGAGCCGTGCTCGGCGATCAGCACCTGGTTTTTATACTCCGCTGGGAACTGGTCACCGGTGTAAAACTTCACACCCAAAGGTGCCACGTGCGGGCCCAGTTCCTGTACCGGTGGAACGTAGGCACTGCACTGTTTGCCCTCGCCAAACGCAGGGTCGAGTACATCCTTGCCATGGCAGTAGGGATAGCCGAAGTGTTTGCCCGCAACCGGTGCGGTATTCAGCTCGCAGGGTGGTGTGTCATCACCCAGCATGTCGCGGCCGTTATCGGTAAACCACAGGTGGTTGGTCTCGGGGTGCCAGGTAAAGCCCACGGTGTTGCGCACGCCCTCGGCCCAGGTTTCGGTTTTCACTACCTTGTCACCCTCGATCTTGAGGCGCTGGATATTCGCATAATCCTTTTCTTCGCAGATATTGCAGGGCGCACCGATAGGCACATACAACCAGCCGTCAGGGCCGAATGCGATGTACTTCCAACCGTGATGTTTGTCGGGAAACTGATTGGTGATGGTGACCGGCTTGGGCGGGTTGTCGAGACGGGACTCGATATCGTCAAGGCGCAGGATGCTGGTGACCGCGCTCACGTAGAGGTCGCCATCCTTGAAGGCCACGCCGGTGGGCAACTTGAGCCCTTCGGCGATGACTTTCACCTCATCCGCTTTGTGATTCCCGTCGTTGTCTACGATCGCGTAGACTTTACCGGCGCGACGGGAGCCCACAAACAGCGTGCCTTTTTCTCCGCGGGCCATATGCCGCGCGTTGGGTACATCCTCCGCATAAACCTCGATCTTGAAGCCTTCGGGAAGACTGAGTTTTTCCAGCGGCACTTCTGCGGCCAGCGCGCCAGGGGAACCACCCATTGCCAGAACCGCCGCCATTGGCGCGAGGGTGCTTTGCAGGGGGGAGAAGCGGGAGAGGAATCGGAACAGATCCATCGGGGGTCACTCCATGGGATTTTCGATCAAATTTCAGGAGTGACCGTAACGGCTTTTTTGTTATTCCACCAGTCCGGCCAGGGTTTTGGCGCCGCTACCGGTAAGCTGATAACCGCCGGGTAGCTGTTCCACCAAGCCCTCCAGTTCCAGGTGCAACAGGGTCGCCATCAAATCACCGGTATCACCTCCGGTGTCACGAGCCAGCTGCTCGATACTGCGGGGGTCGCCCCCCAGTGCAGCAATAATGTCGCGCTGCTGCGGTGACAACTGGTCTGCCGGAGATGCCAACCCATCGAACAGCGATTGCTGTTCCACCATACCCGACAGCAGTCCCCCCAGTTGCGCAACGATATCTGCGCTGGTTTCCACCAGGTGTGCGCCGTGCTTGATCATATGATGGCAGCCCCGGGCCATGGGGTTGTGAATGGAGCCGGGAATCGCGAACACCTCGCGATTTTGCTCCAGTGCCAGGCGCGCGGTAATCAGTGAGCCGGAGCGCACCGCCGCCTCCACCAGCAGGGTACCGAGACTCAGCCCGGCAATGATGCGGTTGCGCCGGGGGAAGTTAGCGGCCTCCGGGGCCGTCGCCAGGGGCATTTCACTCACAATAGCCCCGCCACTGGCAACAATCTGCTCGGCCAGTACCGCATTGCGCACCGGGTAGATGCGGTCCACACCGGTGCCAAGCACCGCGACGGTTTTACCCTCGCCGCGCAGGGCCCCCTTGTGGGCCGAGGCATCAACACCCAGCGCCAGCCCGGAAGTGATGGCAAAGCCCGCCGCAGCGAGGTCGGCGGAAAAGGCTTCCGCGTTGTCGAGCCCGGCGCGGCTGGCGCGGCGTGGGCCCCCCACCGCGATCTGAGGCAGCGACAGTGCCGCGGGGTCGCCAGCCACATACAGTAACGGTGGCGGCCGATGGATTTCACGCAGCAGCGATGGGTAGCCGTCGTCTTCGCAATGCAGCTGAAAGATACGGGCTTCCGCACAGCGCTCTCGCTCGGCAAGGGCCCACTGGCCGAGTTCGCTATCCAGCGCAAGGCGCTGGAGTTCTGCCAGTTGTGCCTGAGCACGTGGCGACAATTTGCGGGGGAGTTGTTGCGGGGATTGCTGGAGTGCGGCTTCGGCAGAGCCAAATCGCTCCACCAGCTGCCAGTAGAGGCCGGGGCCTATACCCTCAAGACGAAGGAGTGCGAGAGTCGCGGTCAACGCATCCATGCGTATTCCTTATTTAATCGTGTTCGGCGCCAGGTGGGGATCGCCGAAAAGCGCAGCGGGTGGCTGGTGGTGGCCGCCCGCGCGGTAGCTCTTCAGTGATTCCTACGGGTTGCGCACCAGGTCCATCACCGCCAGCGGTTTGTCCGCTTCCAGTACCAGGCCCAGACTCATTTTCTCAAAGCTGCGGAATACCATCAGTACGCCGGCGCGCTCGTCCGGCAGCTTGACGTTCTGACGGGCGATCTGGTCGCGCACGGTGGCGCCGCGTTTGTAGATCGCCAGCACATGACCCGGCTGCAGGCCTTCACGCAGGCCGCGGTTGATGGCCACCACGTCGTATTTGGCAACCTGGGTGACCCCCTCTTCCACACCGAGGATGACGCCATCCACCGGAACAGACGGCGCACCCGGCTGGAACAGCGCGGCAATAGCGCGCTCCTCAACCGGCAACAGGCGGTCCTGCAGGCGGATGTCGCGGCTGGTGCGGGTCACATCCAGGGTGGCGACGGCAAATTCGCTGTTGGCATTGTCCGCATCCAGCTGACGCAGGTCCACAGAGCCCACGTCCAGGGCCTGCTGGCCGAGCTCTTCCCCGGTAAAGGGATCGGCGTAGACCGGACCGGGACGGTAGATACCATAGGAGGCGAGGGGCTCGCGGAAATCGCCGCGGGCGTAAATCTTCTCACCGGCACCCATCAGGATGCGCTGATCCTGGCCGGAAATTACGTAAGGTACGCCCTGGAAAGCACCCGGACCCACAATGCGGGTACGAGACAGGAAGGCGTTGATCGCATCCAGGGGAATCGCCGGGATGGCGGTACCGATAGGCTCGCGGCGTACGGACGGACCGAGGCGGTTGTTGCTCGCCGGGCTCAGCTTGTAGGCAGTAGGCGCGCGATCCAGCTGCAGGCGCGGCTGGCCGTCGACATATACGAGGTTCAGGCGGTCACCGGGATAAATAAGGTGGGGGTTCTCTACCTGGGGGTTCACCTGCCAGATCTCTGGCCAGTACCAGGGCTGGGAGAGAAAGGTACCGGAGATGTCCCAGAGGGTGTCACCCTTCTGTACGACATAGGTGTCCGGGTGGTCAGGCTTGAGGCGCGCGTCTTGCGCCTGCAGGCCAAAGGTCGCCAACAGGGTTGCGGCGGCGGCCAGGATTATTTTTTTCATGGAAGCATTCCTATGCTTTTTTTGTCGCGAGCGCTGGGGCCTTACTGTCTGCTAAAGAATCTGCTGAATCTTTATACGGCTATCACTGCGGGTTTATATCGCTATAATCTCACAGCGCTGAACCGGTGGCGGCTGATGTCGCCGGGGCGGGAAGCAATAGAACGCCAGCTGGCTTGTCGGCCAGTGTGCGGATACAGCCCCCCAATTCAGCAAATTTCAAGCGCGATCATTATGTTATCAGCGCAAGTTCCACTAAGACTAGAAGTTTGTCACAGGTGTTATGGCCAAACTGGAAATCCTAGAATTCCCCGATCCCCGTCTGCGCAAGGTGGCGGAACCCGTTGCTGAGGTGACGGATGAGCACCGTACGTTGATCGACGATATGTTCGAGACGATGTATGAGGCGCCAGGCGTGGGCCTGGCGGCGACACAGGTCAATGTGCATGAGCGCATTGTGGTGATTGATGTGTCGGAGGATCAGAGTGAGCCGCTGGTACTGATCAACCCGGAGGTTGAGGTGCTGGACCCAGAGATTCACAAGTACGATGAGGGTTGCCTGTCGGTACCTGGTTTCTACGAGACGGTGCAGCGTCCGCGCAAGATCCGCCTGAAGGCGCTGGATCGCAATGGCGAAACCTATGCGCTGGAGGCTGAGGGGCTGCTGGCAGTGTGCATCCAGCACGAGATCGACCATCTCGATGGCAAACTGTTTGTGGATTACATCTCGCCGCTCAAGCGCAACCGTATTCGTTCCAAGCTTGAGAAGGCACATCGCCAGAGAGCTTGATCCCCTAGGCCGGCGCCTTGAAGCCGGTCTTTGGGCGGCAGGGCACTGGGAAGTTGCTTTCAGAACCGCTGTGTATACATCCTTGTACGCTGCGGCGGCGACGTCCCTGTCGCCGACGCTTCTGAAAGCAACTCCCCGGCACCCAGCCTTCGCATCCTAGTTTTAAGCTTCGTCGTCGAGCCCACACCTTCTTTTCTGAAAGCATTTTCCATGAGCCTGAATATCATTTTTGCCGGCACCCCCGACTTTGCTGCCGTACACCTGCAAACCCTGCTCGACAGTGAACACAATGTGATCGCGGTCTACAGCCAGCCCGACCGTCCCGCGGGGCGCGGCAAGAAGCTGCTGGCGAGCCCGGTGAAACAGCTGGCGCTGGAGCACGATATTCCGGTGTATCAGCCGCTGTCCCTGCGGGATGAAGAGGCGCAGAAGGAGCTGGCGGCGCTGAATGCGGATCTGATGGTGGTGGTGGCCTACGGGCTGATCCTGCCACAGGTGGTACTGGATACGCCGCGTCTGGGGTGTGTGAATGTTCACGCCTCGCTGTTGCCGCGCTGGCGCGGGGCGGCGCCGATTCAACGGGCGGTGGAAGCCGGGGATGCCGAAAGTGGCGTGGCGATTATGCAGATGGAGGCGGGGCTGGATACCGGGCCGGTGTTGGTAGAAGCCCGTACAGCCATAACGGCAAGTGAGACCGGTGGCAGCCTGCACGACAAGCTGGCAGGCCTCGGTGGGCCGGCACTGCTGGAGGCTTTGCAGTTGCTGGAGAGCGGCACGGCGCAGCCGCAGGTTCAGGACGATGCACTGGCAAATTATGCGGGCAAGATATCCAAAGAAGAGGCGCGTCTGGACTGGGCGCGGCCAGCAGCGGAACTGGAGCGGCTGATTCGAGCGTTCAATCCATTTCCGGTGTGCTGGACGGAATATCTCGATGGCAAGGGTAAGCCCCAGCGCTTGCGGGTTTATTCCGCAGAGCTGGAACAGGGCTGTCATACCGATGTACCGGGCACGATTCTGAGTGCGGACGATGAAGGTATTCTTGTGGCCTGCGGGCGCGAGGCGTTGCGTCTGACGCAACTACAATTGCCGGGCAAGAAGGCGCTGCCGGTGGCGGAGATTCTGAAAGGCTACCGCGAGCTGTTCGCCGCGGGCATCACACTGAGTCCCGAAAACAAGGGTACCTTTAATGAATGATCCGAGAGCACTGGCGGCGCGGGTAATCGCACGACTTTATCAGGACCGCGGCTCACTGCAGCGGCTGCTGCCGTGGGCGGAAAAGCAAGTGGACGACCCGGAAGGCAACGGCAAGAACCGCTCGCTGCTGCGCGAACTCTGCTACGGCACCGCGCGCTTCGCGCCGCGACTGGAGCTGATCCTCGGCAAACTGTCGAAAAAACCTATTAAAGATGAAGAACTGGCCGCACTGATGCTGGTAGGTCTGTACCAGTTGGAATACACGCGCATCCCCGACCACGCCGCCATCGGCGCCACCGTCGAGGCCGCACGGGCCCTCAAACTCGGCCACGCCTGTGGGGTCGTCAACGGCGTGTTGCGCAATGCCCTGCGCAATAAGGAAACACTGACGCGCAAACTCTCCGGCAACCCCCAGTTCAGCTCCGCCCACCCCGAGTGGCTGCAGCAGGCCATCAAAGCCGCCTGGGGCAGTGAGGCGCGCACCGTATTCACCGCCAACAACGAAAACCCGCCCATGACCCTGCGGGTGAATCTCTCCAAAAACACCCGCGACGAATACCTGGCGCAGCTAAAAGACGCCGGCATCCCCGCCCAGCCATGCGAATACTCCGCCGCCGGACTTGTGCTGGAAAACCCCGTCGCCGTCAGCCGCCTGCCCGGCTTTGAAGACGGCCTGGTCAGCGTCCAGGACCAGTCTGCGCAACTGGCCGGCACCCTGCTCGACCCGCAGCCCAACGAAAAAATCCTCGACGCCTGCGCCGCCCCCGGCGGCAAAACCTGCCACCTGCTCGAGATTCAACCGGAGCTCGACCTGAGCGCGCTGGACATCGAAGAAGACCGCCTCGACCGCGTCATCGAAAACCTCGAACGCCTCGGTGTTGGCGCCCAGATCATCTGTGCAGACGCCGCCGAACCCGAACACTGGTGGGACGGCGAACAATTCGACCGCATCCTCCTCGACGCCCCCTGCTCCGCCACCGGCGTCATTCGCCGCAACCCCGATATCAAGCTCCTGCGCCGCGCCGAAGACATCCCCGAGCTGGCCGCGCTTCAGGGCAAAATCCTGCGTGCAATGTGGCGCCTGTTAAAACCCGGTGGCACCCTCCTCTACGCCACCTGTTCCATACTCCCCGAGGAAAACAGCGCTCAAGTGGCGCGCTTCATTGCGGAGACACCGGATGCGAGGGACAATACGCCGCAATTGCTGATTGAGCAGCCTTGGGGGCTGCCGCAGGATGCGGGTATGCAGTTGCTGCCGGGAATCCATGCGGGTGATGGGTTTTATTACGCGAAGCTCGAAAAGGCACAGGATGCGTAATTCTTTGGCGGATGCGCTTTCGCTTATCCACCCTACAGAATGGTTCGTCCGCACTAACGAAGCACAATAGTAAAAATTGAAGGACGGGTGCCGGGTGCGGGTTTTCAGGATCGTCGCAAACAGGATGTTTGCGCCGAAGCGCCCAGGGATGGGTTCACAGCGGTCCTGAAAACCCGTACCCGGTGCCCGGCCGCCACCGCGCTCACAAAAGAACATTTTGCCGAGCGTGGCACAAAGGCCAGAAACCACGGGCCCAATCGCATTTTATGAAAATCATCATTCTCGGCGCCGGCCAGGTCGGTGGATCACTGGCAGAAAGCCTCGCCTCGGAACGCAACGACATTGTTCTGGTAGACAGCGACGAGAAAACCCTGCGCGAGCTCCGCGACAAAATCGACATCGGCGTCGTCCAGGGGCACGCCTCCCACCCGGACATCCTGCAGGAAGCCGGCATCGAAGACGCCGACATCTTGGTAGCCGTCACCAACAACGACGAAACCAACATGGCCGCCTGTCAGATCGCTCACTCCCTGTTCCGGGTCACCACCAAAATTGCCCGCGTACGCGCCTCCGCGTATCTGCAGTATCCGGAACTCTTCTCCACCGAATCGATCCCCATCGACGTGCTTATCAGCCCCGAGCAGATCGTGTCCGAATACATCTCCCGACTGATCGAACATCCCGGTGCCCTGCAGGTTCTCGACTTCGCCGACGGTCGGGTCCAGCTCGTCGCCGTGCGCGCCGTCCAGGGCGGACCACTGGTAGGCCATCAGCTGCGCTACCTGCGCGAACATATGCCCAAGGTAGACACCCGCGTCGCTGCCATCTATCGCCGCAACAGCCCCATCATTCCCCAGGGCTCCACCGTCATCGAAGCCGGCGACGAAGTCTTCTTTATCGCCGCCAAGCAGGACATCCGCGCGGTCATGAGCGAACTGCGCCGGCTGGAACAGGGCTACAAGCGCATCACCATCGCCGGCGGCGGCAATATCGGGTTGCGTCTCGCTACCAAACTGGAAAATCGCTACTCGGTAAAAGTCATCGAGCAGGATCACGACCGCTGTATCTTTCTTTCGGAAGAGCTCAGCAACAGCATCGTCCTCCACGGCAGTGCCTCCGACCAGGACCTGCTGCTGGAAGAGAACATTGAAGACACCGACGTGTTCCTCGCGCTGACCAACGATGACGAAGCCAACATCATGTCGTCATTGCTGGCCAAACGCCTTGGCACCCGCAAAGTGATGGCATTGATCAACAATCGCGCCTACGTCGATCTGGTACAGGGCGGCGAGATTGATATTGCCATTTCACCCCAACAGAACACCATTGGCAGCCTGCTCACCCACGTGCGTCGTGGCGACATGGTGAATGTGCACTCCCTGCGCCGCGGCGCCGCCGAAGCCATTGAAGTCATCGCCCACGGGGACAATCGCACCTCCAAAGTGGTGGGAAGAAAAATAGAGGATATCGACCTGCCGGAAGGCGCCAGTATTGGTGCCATCGTGCGCGAACGGGATGGCGAGAGCCAGGTACTGATCGCGCACGACAATATTGTCGTAGAGTCGGACGATCACGTGATCGTGTTCCTTGTCGACCGTCGCCATACCCGCCACGTGGAGCAACTGTTCCAGGTCGGCTTCAGTTTCTTCTGACGGCAGGAATCGAGTTAATGCGATTAGCGGTCATAGCGCGGGTCTTCGGTATTCTGCTGACGGTATTCAGCCTGACGCTGCTGCCGCCCATCGGCGTATCTCTGTGGTATGAGGACGGCACCCATATCGCCTTCACCATCGCCTTTGCCATTACCCTGCTGACTGGCCTGCTGATGTGGTTGCCGGTACACGACCTAAAGCAGGACCTCCGCACCCGCGACGGGTTCGTAGTGACCTCGCTGTTCTGGCTTATCCTGGGCAGTTTTGGTGCCCTGCCCCTGATTATCAGCCCGGAGCCGGATCTCAACGTGGTGGATTCCATTTTTGAATCCATCTCCGGGCTTACCACTACCGGGGCCACCACCATTGTCGGCCTCGACACCCTGCCACCAGCCATTCTCTATTACCGGCAGCAGCTGCAGTGGTTCGGTGGTATCGGCGTGATTGTAATTGCCTTGGCCATTCTGCCGATGCTCGGTATCGGGGGCATGCAGCTGTACAAGGCAGAAATGCCTGGGCCCGTGAAGGACACCAAGCTGACCCCGCGCATTGCGGAAACCGCGCGGGCGCTGTTTGTGATTTATATCGCGCTCACGGTGCTGTGCGGTATTGGCTACTGGTGGGCGGGAATGACCGTATTCGACGCCATTGGTCACGCGTTTTCCACCGTCGCCAACGGCGGCTTCTCTACCCACGACGCGAGCATGGGGTTTTACGCCCACAATAACGCCATCATGGCGATCGCCATCATTTTTATGCTCACCGCCGCGATCAACTTCGGATTGCACTTCTACGCACTTGGCAATCGTACGGTGAAGCACTACTGGAAGGATTCCGAGTTTCGCTTCTACATTCTCGTTACCGCCGGGGCCTGTGCAATCATCATAAGCTACCTCTACATGTCCGGCACATTCGATATGCGTGGCAGCTTCCTGCACGGTGTATTCCAGGTGGTTTCCATCAGTACTACCGCTGGCTTCGGCTCCGAGACTTTCGCGATCTGGCCCGCGTTTTTGCCCTATATTTTGCTATTGCTCGGCATTATGGGAGCCTGTGCCGGTTCCACTTCCGGGGGCATCAAGGCGGTGCGGGTAATGCTGATCGTAAAATCGGGTATGCGCGAACTCAATCGTCTGGTCCACCCCAATGCCGTAGTGCCGATCAAGGTGAACCGGAAAATTGTGCCGCCGCGGGTAACGGATGCGGTGTGGGGATTTTTTGCGATTTATATTCTGTCGTTTTTTATCCTGACCATATTGGTCATGGCAACCGGCGAAAATTTTGTCACCTCATTTTCTACAGTTGCGTCCTGCCTGAGTAATATCGGCCCGGCACTGGGGGATGCGGCATCTCACTATGGTGAAGTCAATGGTGTGGCCAAGTGCTTATTGATTCTGGCAATGCTGATGGGGCGACTGGAAATTTTCACGCTGCTGGTTTTACTCACACCCGCATTCTGGCGGCATTGATACCACCACAGTATTTTTCGGTATTTTTATTCAAAGGTATCGGCACGCCCGCGAATAATATCCCAGTAGCGTGGAATAAATTTCATCAACACCCAGATTTCCAGAATACAGCCGATCACCGTCAGCGCTTCCACGGTGCTATCAAAAATATTTTCCGCTGCGGATGACTCATCAAACCGCTCTATCGCAACCTGATCAGCTAAACCCATCCCCAGTATTAAAAACGCAATCAGCATAGCGCTGCGCGACAGCCACCCTGGTTTCGCATAAAAGTTTTTTTTCAGCCACCACAACAGTACGGGAAATGCACTTAGCTGAATCGTAAAACGCGTGATGAGGAGCACAGTGTAAGTACCGCTGATGGCACCCAAGTGCCACAACAGCGGTATCAAACACAGGATATACAGGCGGTCCGCTACGGGGTCGAGATAGGATCCGAACCGGGATTGAAGCCCAAATTTCTGTGCCACCCACCCGTCCAGCAAATCACTTAATGCGCCCACGCAGAAAACCACCAGTGCGGCTAAATGCTGATGAGTGAGCGATAGCCAGAAAATTACCGGAATAAGTGCAATACGCAGTAGTGACAGGGCATTGGGCAGGTAGCGCAATGGGCTCTTCACTCTGAATTCAGAGTCCGGGATGTGTGTGTGCTTGGTTCGTCGCATACTGGCTCGCAATGTACACCCGGGGCTTAAGAGCAGGCGCACTTATGAGCTTAATAGAAAATTCCCGGGTATGCGGGAATGCGAAACCACCCGCCAGACGGTTATTTCGCGTGGAGGACTAGCTTGCTTCGCTATCCTTCCCCTGATGAATGGCAGCAATGTCATCAAATTTCTGCAGAAGCAAAACTTTTATATCCTCCGGCCAAGGGGAAATAGCCTTTTCATATCCGATGCGGCTATTGCGGTACATGGCGCGCGCGGCCTCTTCAAATCCCGGTGCATCGGCGAAAACAGACAGCAGGCTGTACAACTGATTCTGTTTCATGCTGATACGTTCTTCTGCGGTGGCGTTTTTCATTGCGGCATCCACAAGGCGGCGCAGTGTTACCGAAGCACCACCGCGCTGCGTTGCCAGCCATTCCCAGTGGCGTGGCAGCAGTGTGACCTCTTTTGATTTCACCCCGAGCTTGGGTCGCCCGCGCTTTCCCCGGGCAGAGTCTGAGTGCCCGTGCAGGCGCGCGAGCACCGTATCGGGATCGCCATGCCATTCGATCTCAATGCGCTTGCAGGATTCTATCTCCAGCACGATCGGCTCTATCCCATCACCACGAGCCATGGTTTCGCGAACAATGGTCTCCAGCGGGCCTTGCGCTATCAGCGACTGCTCATAAATCGCCACATACTCATTTGTCATGATATTCAACTTTATTATTACCCAGGTAAAATATTATTACCCTGAATTTAATTTCAGTCAATTTTACCGGGGTAAAATTATCGCTTCTACCTGATCCTCCCTGACCGGATCGGCCATCAGTGGGATGTGAGTGCGCTGGGAGATCTGACAGGGAGGGCCCTCCAGTGCCGCTGGGACCTGGAGGCTAGAAATGATTTACATCCGGGTGAAATTATCGGGGGGGATTTTGCAACAGAGCGGGCGGCGGAGTGGCCTATTTCTTCTTATATAATCCCGTTCGGCCTTCCGGTCCCTTGCGAAATCGCTTGTACTCCCATTGGTACTGTTCAGGCGCTTCCGCGATACAGGCTTCCACCCCGCGATTAAGGGCGGCGAGGGAGACCTTGGTTTCTTCGCTGTAAATCGCTTTTTCTACGGGTAAAAATACCAACTCGAACCCCCGCTCCAGACGCTTGGCGAAGCCAAATACCACTTTGCAGCCGGTCCGCTGAATCAGGTTGTAGGCGAGAGTCATGGTCAGTGTGGGATGCCCGAAAAAGGGCGCAAATTCACCGCCAGACAGCTCCGGCTCCTGATCGGGAAGTACGCCAACTATTCCGCCCGCCTTGAGCGCCTTTAACAGGGCGCGCACGCCGCGTACATTGGTGGGAACCAGGTTAGCACCAGTTTTCTCACGACCTGCGCGAATCAGCGGATCCAGTGCCTGAATTTTTGGAGGGGCATACAGGCTGGTGGTGGGACCCACCGTGGCAAGGAATTGGCCGAAGATTTCCCAGTTGCCGATGTGCGGGGCCAATACCAGGACACCGCGGCCCTCATCGACTCCCTCGGTCAGCAGCTGCTGGTTGCGCACCCGCTCGATATTGTCCTCGGCCTGACTCCAGGGCTTGCGCCACAGGCTCGCCACCTCAAACCCGGTTTGCGCCGTGCCAATGACACTCTGCCGGGCAAGCTGGTCTCGCGTCTCCTGCGGCATTTCCGGGTAACAGTGTTGCAGGTTAATGCGGCTGATCCGCAGGCTGTTGCCCCCGGTCACCGCGGCGCAATAACCCACCACACTACCCAGGCGGCGCGACCAGCGCAGAGGGAGTAGCCCGATCAACTTCAATGCACCTGCGGCCATTTGCCCTTTGATATCCAACGGTTACATACCTCTCACTGCAGCGACACTCCGCCGTGTTTCATCTTTTTATGGGGAATAGCCCCATTGTGGCCATCAAATCCCCTGCGCGCTGTTTAGTGCGCAACCACCTGCCGCTATAATTGCGCCCCTTGTCTATCCCTCCCAGCTGAAACCGGAGATTGTGGTGTCCGAGCAACAAACCAGCAGTTCTGCCCCGGCGCAGGACCTGAGCACCTTCCAGGGACTGATTTTTACCCTGCAGGAATACTGGGCGCGCCAAGGGTGCGTCATTCTACAGCCTCTGGATATGGAAGTGGGCGCTGGCACCTTCCACCCCGCCACCTTCCTGCGCGCCATCGGCCCGGAAACCTGGAATGCGGCTTACGTACAGCCGTGCCGCCGCCCTACCGATGGCCGCTACGGTGAAAATCCCAACCGCCTGCAGCACTACTATCAGTATCAGGTGGTAATGAAGCCCTCCCCGGCAAATATCCAGGATCTGTACCTGGACAGCCTGCGTGCCCTGGGCATTGATCCGGCAGTACACGATATCCGCTTCGTGGAAGACAACTGGGAATCCCCCACCCTGGGTGCCTGGGGTCTCGGTTGGGAGGTGTGGCTAAACGGCATGGAAGTGACCCAGTTCACTTACTTCCAGCAGGTGGGCGGTCTTGAGTGCTACCCGGTTACCGGCGAGATCACCTACGGTATCGAGCGTATCGCCATGTACCTGCAGGATGTGGAATCCATCTACGACCTGGTGTGGACCCGCAACGCCGACGGCACCCCGGTGACCTATGGCGATGTGTTCCACCAGAACGAAGTGGAAATGTCCCACTACAACTTTGAACACGCGGATGTGGAATTCCTGTTTAACACCTTCGATCACTGTGAGCGCGAGAGCCAGCGCCTGATCGAGCTGGGTCTGCCGCTGCCCGCCTACGAGCAGGTGATGAAAGCGTCCCACGCATTCAACCTGCTGGATGCCCGCCACGCGATTTCCGTTACCGAGCGCCAGCGCTTTATCTTGCGCGTGCGCACCCTCGCTCGCGCCGTGGCGCAGGCCTATTTTGATGCGCGCCACGCCCTCGGTTTCCCACTGGCCACCGAGCAGGCCCGCAACGATGTAATCGCTCAACTCGATGCGCAGAAGGAGAAGAAGTAATGGCTCAGGATTTTCTGGTTGAGCTGGGCACCGAAGAGCTGCCCCCGAAAGCGCTGAACAAATTGATGCAAGCTTTTGCCGAAGGTATCGAGCAGGGTTTGAAAGACGCCGAGCTGGAATACGGTGCCGTCAACGCCTATGCCAGCCCGCGCCGCCTTGCGGTTGCCGTGAGCGATCTCGCCGAGCAGCAGCAAGACAAGCAGATTGAAAAACACGGCCCCGCCGTGGCTGCGGCGTTTGATAAAGACGGTAACCCCACCAAGGCGGCGCAGGGCTTTGCCCGCGGCGCCGGTGTCAGTGTCGACGAATTGGCGCGGGTGCAGACCGACAAGGGCGAGCGTCTGGCGTTTATCAGCGAACAGAAAGGTGAAGCCACCCAGAAACTGCTGGGCGGTATCGTTAGCAAATCGCTCGCTCAATTGCCGATCCCCAAGCGCATGCGCTGGGGTGCGCGCAAAGAAGAATTCGTGCGTCCGGTGCACTGGCTGGTCATGCTGTTCGGTAACGAAACCTTGGACGCGGAAGTGCTTGGCCTGAAAGCCGGCAACAGCACCCGCGGCCACCGCTTCCACTGCAACCGCGAACTCTCTGTTGCATCGGCGAAAGACTATGTGCAGCTGCTGCGCGATCCGGGCTTTGTGGTGGTGGATTTTGCCGAGCGCCGGGAAATGATTCGCGAGCAGGTGCAGGCGGAAGCCAACAATGTAAACGGTGAAGCGGTTATCGATGACGACCTGCTCAACGAAGTCACCGCACTAGTGGAATGGCCGGTGGCGCTGACCGGACGCTTTGAAAAGCGTTTCCTGGATGTACCCGCAGAAGCACTGATCTCTTCCATGAAAGAGCATCAGAAATATTTCCACGTGATCGACGAAGAAGGCAAGCTACTGCCGTTTTTTATTACCGTTTCCAATATTGAAAGTACCGATGCCAAGCAGGTGATCGAAGGCAACGAGCGAGTGATCCGTCCGCGCTTATCAGATGCCGCTTTCTTCTTTGAGACCGATAAAAAAACCAGCCTCGAGGCGCGTCGGGAAAAACTCAAGTCCATCGTGTTCCAGCACAAGCTGGGCACCGTGTACGACAAGACCGAACGCCTGGCGAAACTGGCCGCCGCCATTGCGGAAAAAATCGGTGGCGACTCGGCACTGGCTCAGCGCGCCGCGCAACTGTGTAAATCGGACCTCGTTACCGAAATGGTATTCGAGTTCGCGGATATGCAGGGTATCGCCGGTTACTACTATGCGGAAAATGATGGCGAACCGTTAGATGTGGCCAAGGCCATGTACGAGCAGTACATGCCCAAGTTTGCCGGTGATGAATTACCGCAAACGGAAACCGGCACCATTGTCGCCCTCGCCGATCGTATCGACACCCTCGTCGGTATTTTCGGTATCGGCCAACCGCCCAGCGGTTCCCGCGACCCCTTCGCACTGCGTCGCGCCAGCCTGGGTGTACTGCGCCTGTTGGTGGAAAAGAATATCGATCTGGACCTGCGTGAACTGCTCACTCTGGCGCGCGATGGTTACCCGCGCACCGCGCTGGCGGAGCACGACAACGTCGTCGAGCAGACACTGGCGTATATGATCGAGCGCTTCCGCGCCCGTTACGAAGACGCCGGTATCAAGGCTGAAGTTTTCCTCGCCGTATCCGCGCGCAAACTCTCCCGTCCGCTGGATATTGATAACCGCGTCAACGCGGTGCACAACTTCAGCCAGCTACCGGAAGCGGAAGCGCTGGCCGCAGCCAACAAGCGGGTTTCCAATATTCTTGCGAAACTCGACGGCCCGGCACCGAGCGAAGTGGATCAGGCGCTATTGCAGGAAGATGCAGAAAAGGCTCTGTACCTGGCGATTCGCGATGCGGAAGAAGCGGTTGCACCGCTGTACGCGGAAGCGCGCTTCGACGAAGGCCTCGCAGGCCTGTCTGGACTGCGTGAGACCGTGGACAACTTCTTCGATGGCGTGATGGTAATGGCCGACGACGAACAGCTGCGCAACAACCGCCTGGCACTACTGGCGCAACTGCGCGCGCTGTTCCTTGAGGTTGCCGATATTTCCCAGCTGGCACCCGCCAAGTAAATCGCCGTCCACCCCGTAAGGGCCTGCAAGCAGGCCCTTACGGGTAGATTTCTCTACTACCAGCGTAAATTCCCATGGCCATAATCGTTCTCGACCGCGACGGTGTCATCAATCACCAGAGTGATGATCACGTGACCAGTGTCGACGAGTGGACCCCCATACCCGGGAGTATCGAGGCCATGGCAGAACTCAGCCAGGCCGGATATCAACTGGTGGTGGCGACGAATCAGGAAGGCCTTGCCCGGGGCATGTTCGATCTTGACGACCTGGAGGCCATGCACGCTAAGCTGCGCGCACTAGTAGAAGACGCCGGTGGTGAAGTGGCCGGCATTTTTTATTGCCCCCACAGTGACGACGATAATTGTCGCTGCCGCAAGCCAAAGACGGGCCTGCTGGATGCGATCGAAGCCGAATTTGATACCAGCCTGCACGACTGCTATTTCGTTGGCGATCAGGTCAGAGATTTACAGTGTGCGGTTACGAAAGGTTGCAAACCGGTACTGGTAAGAACGGGTTTTGGTGAGCAGACGCTGGCAACACTGATCGCACATCCCGACCCGCATCTGATCGAAACTCGGGTCATGCGAGATCTCGCCGAGTTTTCAGAATTTATTTTGCGCTAATTTTTTCGTCGCGTTATTCCCCCTTATATTCTTTCGTCGTGAATACGAAAAGTATGGCCACGTACAGTACCGTCAGATATCCGACGTTATTCCCGTGTCGGACGCAAACCTGACTGGATCTCCTGTACCAATTGTATTCCCCGTATTCGAATGATCCCGGTGACACTTTTGTGACCGCTCGCATACTGCGCTGCCCTTAACAGGAATGTGGCGCCACCCTATTGCTCGCTTAGATTGGTTTCCGTAGAAACCAACGAGAGGGACCTGGTGCCGCAGCGTTCAAGGAAGAAAATAACCAGGCGCGACACGCTCCACTCTCTACCTTTTCCTCTTATCTCACGGAAACGCCCGTACCAGCTCGCCACAAGTGAGCAAGGTCGGGCTTTGTATTTTACGGGGCACAATTTCTATGATTTCTTTTGGTCAATCTCAAGGCCGGTATTCCGCAGCCAAGAGCGCCGGTTTTCTGGGCGCCTTGGTAGCAGGCTTGCTGTTTTCACTTCACGCTCAAGCAACTGATGACACCCAATCGCCGGTTCGCCAGGAAGTGTCAAAAAAAACCTACATCGTACAATTTACCGATAAACCACTGATCGCCTACGAGGGAACAATCCAGGGGCTCGCTGCCACCAAGCCACAGAACAATCGGAAAATTGATTTTTCCAGTGCCGCAGCAAAGCAGTACAAAAACTATTTACGTCAGCGAAAAAGTGAAGCGCTTTCCGCCATTGGTGGCGCACCCACACTGCACAACTACGAAGTCGCGTTTAATGGATTTGCTGCGCAGATGTCAGCAAAGCAGGCCGATCAGTTGCGCAACCGTAAGGATGTACTCGGTGTCTGGGAAGATCAGCTTATGAAACCCCAGACCAATTCAACCTATCAATATCTACGCCTCAACCACTTTCCCGGGCCCTGGTTACTCGGTGCTACAGGAGAGGATGTGGTGATCGGTGTAATTGATTCAGGGATTCACCCGGAGCACCCCAGCCTTGAAGATACGCGTACACCCAAGCGCGGGCATATGGGACGACCGATACTCTATGATGCGATTCCGGAATCCTTCACCGGGGAAGGTTGCGAGTTCGGAAACCTGGATTTCAATCCGAATGATCTACCCTTCGACTGCAACAATAAGCTGGTGAAGGCGCAGGCCTTTTCTGAAGGTTTTCTTTCGGCAAATGTTCTGGCGGACTATGAATTTCTTTCCGCACGGGATGCGGATGGGCACGGTACTCATACCGCAACTACCGCCGCAGGTAATTACGGTGTTGAGGGAACACTAAATGGTAAAAGTACCGGTACTCTGAGCGGGGTTGCCCCTCGTGCGCGGGTTGCGGTGTACAAAGTCTGCTGGGACGCGCCCGACCCGGATGACAGTGGCTGTTTTTCTTCCGATTCCATGGCCGCCATCGATCAGGCGGTTGCCGATGGAGTAGATGTCATCAATTATTCCGTCGGCGGTGCCAGCACCCAGTTTACCGGCCCCGATGATATCGCCTTTCTGTTCGCTGCCGATGCCGGTGTTTTCGTGGCAACTTCCGCCGGTAATGCGGGCCCCGGAAGTGAAACTATTGGCACGCCCTCCGGCGTCCCCTGGATCACCTCCGTGGCGGCCAGTGAAGACAACGAAAGCTTCGGTACTGGTGTCGAAATAGACTCTCCCACAGCACTCGCCGGTATCTTTGAAGGGTTGCAGGGGTCGGGGCCGGTACAGCTCAGCGATAGCGGTACCATTTCCTCCTCGATCATCAACGCAGAGCCGCTGGAAGCCTGTGCCCCCCTCACTAACGCAGAGTCCATGGCGGGAAATATCGCTCTGGTGGTACGCGGCGGCTGCGCGTTCAGTGACAAGTACAACCAGGTCGCCGCTGCCGGTGCACGTGCCATTATCGTGTATAACGACGGCACTGCGTCGGACCGTATCGATCCCATCACCATGTCGGCCCCGGACACTACGATTCCTGGCATCATGATTCGCTACCCCGATGGCGCAGTGCTTGCTGCCGCGTCTTCACCCAGCGGAACTCTAAGCCCTGAAATTCAGGTTCCCCGGAACAATCGCATCGCCGGCTTCTCCTCCCGCGGTGCCAACGCGGGCGCGCCCGATATCATCAAACCAGACATTGCGGCACCCGGAGTGGGAATCATCGCGGGTATTTCGCCGGTGGGCTCCGGAGATATTTATGGCGCCCTCAGTGGTACCTCTATGGCAAGTCCGCATATAGCCGGTGTCATGGCGCTGCTCAAGCAGGCGCATCCGGAGTGGACCCCGGCAATGGCGCGCTCTGCCATGATGACCAGCGCACGTCAGAATTTGCGAAAGTCCTTTGGCGACGACGGTGCCGATCCCTTCGACTTGGGAGCGGGCATGGTGCAGCCGGCCAACGCGTTTTTCCCGGGCCTGGTATATGACGCTGGTTTTTACGATTACCTGGCATTTCTCTGCGGAGCTGAATTGCAGACCCCCATCGTGCCCGCAGGCGACTGCGATTATCTCGAGGCAAGTGGCTTTTCCACGGATTCTTCGGACCTTAACCTGCCTTCGATAGGAATCGCCGAACTGGTGGGCAGCCAGACGGTGACTCGCCGGGTAACCAGCGTGGAAAAAGGTGTGCACTGGTATTGGGCGGAAGTCGATGCGCCAGCAGGTATCGACGTGGAAATCACACCGCGTATTCTGCGCTTGCGGGAAGGCGAGACTGCTACCTATCAGGTAACGTTTACCGCGACTGAGGAAGCTGCGCTTGGCGAATGGGCGTTTGGCGCCGTCAGCTGGTCACAGGGCTTCCGCAAGGTACGTAGCCCTATCGCCATTCGTCCGGTGCCCATTTCCACAGCCGCTGCGGTACGGGGTACGGGTAGTGAAGGTATCCTGTCGCTACCGCTCGCGTTTGGCTACTCCGGCACCTATAGCGCCGCAATGAATGGACTGGTCGAAGGTATCCCTGCGGATGGTGCGGTGGATGACGGTCTCGATGACCTGATCTTCTTCGAGGTCCCGGCTGGCACCAGTTTCAGCCGCTTCGCACTGTTTGATGAAGACGTTGGCGCGGGCGATGGTTCCGACGATCTGGATCTACAGGTACTCGGTCCCGCGTCGGCCGGGTGGCCGCTGGTGGGCTCCAGCGGTACGCCAACTTCCGCGGAACAGGTGGATATGCAGAATCCGGAACCCGGTCTCTACGCCGTGTTCGTTGTGGATTACGCATCAGCGCCAGGTCCGACGCCCTACACCCTGTTTAATTTCAACCTGCAGGGTGACAGTGGCAATACACTACTCGAAGCCCCTGCCACCGCCACCGTTGGCGGTACGGGCACCTTGCACCTCGAATGGATGGGACTCGGCAGCGACACCCGCGCACTCGGTCTTATAGCTCACCAGGATGGCAGTGGTGTCATAGCGACCACAGAGGTATCCATCAGTACGCGCTAAGGGGCTGTCTGAACACCACCTGGAAAAAAGCACCCGCCCGGCGCCGGAGAATGTAACGGTTGCCGGGCTTTTTTTTTGCCCAGGGGTTTCCGCCGTTTCGCTATGGTTAGTGGGTGTATCACGGCAGATTATTTATGCTTGTAATCTGCCCATCACAATCAAACAATGGCGCCCCCCAGACGAAGCGGAGTTATCCCGTGCAACAACTCATTCTCAACCCCCGCGCCGAGCGCCGATTAAAATTGGGCCACCTGTGGATCTACAGCAATGAAGTGGACACCAAGCGCAGTCCGCTCAAAGGAATCCAGCCGGGTAGTCAGTGTGAAATTCTAGAAAGCAACGGTAAAAGCCTGGGGTTTGCGCTGGTAAACCCAAATCAGCTCATTTGCGCAAGGCTGGTATCCCGCAAGGGACCATTTACTCCCAAGCAGTTGAAGCGTCGCCTCGAGAATGCCCTCGCACTGCGCGAGCGCTACTACCCTCACCCCAGCTACCGGTTGGTCTACGGAGATTCCGACGGCCTGCCCGGTCTGGTGGTCGACCGTTTTGGTGAATACCTGGTGGTCCAGGTCAGTAGCTGGGGAATGGAAACTCTGATTCAGGATATTGTCGAAGCGCTGACCACGCTGGTGAAGCCTGCCGGTATTTTGCTGCGCAATGACCACCAGGGGCGTAAGGTGGAAGAATTGCCGGATCTCTGTGAAGTGGCCTTCGGTGAAGTACCACAGATGGTGCCGTTCGAGGAAAACGGCGTGTCACTGCTGGCACCGGTTTACCAGGGGCAGAAAACCGGTTGGTTCTACGATCATCGGGACAACCGCGCGCGACTGAATCAGTGGGTCAAGGGGCAGCGGGTGTTAGATCTATTCTCCTACGCTGGAGGCTGGGGTGTGCAAGCGCTTGCTCACGGCGCCAGTGAGGTCACCTGCGTGGATGCTTCGGACCAAGCGCTGGATTGGTGTGAGGAGAACGCAGCACTGAACAATCGCAAGGGCGACCTGATCACCATTCAGGGCAAGGCCATCGATGCGATGAAAGAGCTGATCGCCAGCGGCGAGCGTTACGACGCCATCGTTCTGGATCCGCCGGCCTTTATCAAGCGCCGCAAGGATCAAAAGTCCGGTGAGGCGGCCTATCGCCATATTAATGAGCTGGCGTTGCGCTTGCTGGAAAAGAACGGCCTGCTGGTGAGCGCATCCTGCTCAATGCACCTTGAGTCCGATACGCTACTGGAAATTTTGCGTGGCGCGGGACGCCACCTGGACAAGAACATCAGTATTATCGGCAGTGGCGGACAAGGTGCGGATCACCCCGTCCACCCCGCCATTCCTGAAACCCGCTATCTGAAGGCGCATTTCGTGCACCTGACTGGTACCACCCAGTAAAAACCCCGGCAACTGCCTAATACTGATCACTTAAGTAATTCTGTGGCGGCGCCGCTACCGGGTGCGGTCATGTGAGACACGCCGTAAACCCATCCCTGGGGGCTCTGCACCGCCATCCCTGGCGGTGAAGGTCTCACAAGACCGCGCCCGGTATCGTCACCTTCGCCTTCAGCTACATTAAGTGGACATCATTGGGCAAGTGCCGGGTTTTTACGCACTATCCGATGATCGATCAGAAGCGATAACTCACTCCCAGGGACGCGGTGCGAGGGCGGTTGACGCGCGCGCCATCCGGTGCGCGGTTGATAATGGCCTGCTTGTCCAGCAGGTTGTCCACCTTGAGGTAGCCTGCAAGATCGCTGCTGAAGTCGTAGTGCGCGGCGGCGTCCAGCACCCACAAAGATTCGGTGACATCGAACCGGTCCGTATCACCGCGGTTGCAGTAGTTACTGACGCACATATCATCCTGATATGCGGCTGTCAGGTTGATCCGCCACGCGGCGCCACTGTCGACACCGGTAGTCAGGGCAAACACATTTTCCGGGAGATAGGTAAAGTTGTCCCCTGCCGCCAAGCCGTCTTCGCCATTGGAGCTGATGTACTCCAGGCTATCTTTACTGATTTCGGCGTCGGTGAAGGTGTAGCTCGCCTGCAGTGGAATCAGCCAACCGTTTGTCATTTGCCACTCGCTACTGACGCTGGCTTCCAACCCGCGGATTTCCGATTCACCGAGCGCATAGTTTCCGCTGTCCTGGCCGTTGGCGCAGGGCTGGGCGACGGAACAGTTCTGCACTGTGCTCTCATAATCGCTGTAGAAGGCGATCATTTCCAGTTGCAGGTCGCCGCTGTGGACACGGAAGCCGCCCTCATAGTTTGTGGACAGGTCACCCGCTTCACCCTCGGAGGAACCGCTGCCCGGAGGTGCAAAGCCACGGTGAACACCCGCCAGCAGTGTCACCGTTTCGTTTATCGAGTAGGTCACACCCAGTCCCGGCAGCCACTCGCTCAGGGAGTTGGCGCGGCTGCTGCCCTCTTCCGTGCGCTCATTGTTCTCGAAACGCTGTTGGCGGGTTTCCATGTCTTCATAGCGCAGCGCGGCAGTCACCGCCAGCGCACTGGTCAACTGTATCTGATCGTACACGAACAGTGACGTGGCTTCGGCTTTGCCGACGCGGTTATTGCTGGCACTGGGATCCGTAATGCCCTGAAACACCAGCGCACCATCGATCTGGCTATAGTTTTCCACCGGCTGGAAGCGGTCCACATCGTCGTAGTGGTCACGAACCCCGAATTCCAGGTCATGCTCGATACTGCCGGTATCCAAGCGTAAGTTAGCGCTCACCTGCACACCACGAGAGACATAGGTGCGATCGTTGTGTTTGATACCGACATCTGCGTAGTCGAGGGTGCCATCCAGAACAGCCTGAGCATCCCCATCGCCAGCATTTGCCGCATCGATCAGGCTTCCAAGGCTCACCTTGAACCAGTCGCGCTTGAACTTGTTGTAGTAGGCCTGAGTGCTCAGGCTGAAGTCGTCACCTAGCGCAATTGTGTGATTCAGCTGCACCGTGCTGTGGCGGTTTTCCATTTCGTCTAGAGCGCTGATGCCGTAACGACGATTGGGGTCTTCTGCGAGATCCGAGTCAGTGAGGCCCAAATAACTCATGCCGGACTCTTCTTCGGAGTACTGCAGCTTGATATCCAATTGCTGGGCGAAGCTGGCACCCTCCGCGGAATTCAGCCGCCCCTTGATCAGATAATCTTCTTTGGCGATGTCGGCGCTACCAGCACGGTCTATATCGCGGAAGCCATCGGCCTGCTGTTGGTGGGTTTCAATCAGCCACCCGCTGGTTTCGCTGCCGGCGCCATAATAAGTATGCAGACGGTTTTCGCCATACTGGCCAGCTTCCAGCTGCACCTTACCCGCACTCCCTTCGGGGATCTGGGTACTCAGCATGTTGACAGCGCCACCTACGCTGAAAGGGCCGTACTTCAGAGTGCCTGGACCTTTGAGCACCTCGATCGCCTGCAGGCGACCGGCAGTGGGAAAATAGTAGGCTTCGGGGGCGGAGTAAGGTGCAGGGGCAACCAGTACACCATCCTCCAGTAGGGAGATCTTTCCGGAACGCTCACCAAAAGCACCCCGGATACCGATATTCGGGCGCAGTCCGTAGCCGTCTTCTTCCCGCAGGTATACCCCCGGTACATTGCGCATCATGCGGTTGATGTCCACAAACTCGAACTTTTCCAGGTCTTCGTCGCTTACCAGGTGAGCAGACCCCGGCAATCGGTTCAGTTGTTCACCGTTGCCCAGTACGGAAATTGTTTCCAGCGGCTGGTAGTCGTCAGCGGCGAATCCCTGGTTGCTCAAGGTCGCACACAGCGCAAGGGTCAGTGGGGTGAGGTAAAAACGGGCCATTGGCTCTCCTTAGTCCAGATCTCTCATCAATATTATTAATGAGAACGATTATATTTATTTAACAAAATATTGTCATCAAGGACCTGGACTTTTACTTATACATGTGTCCAAGAAAAGCTGGCGACATTTTGGGGCACCGAGCAATCAGACTACTATGGGCCGTTACACCCCTGTTTGACATGGGAGAGCTTATGCTGAGACCGATACAGGAATCGGATATCGAGCGTCTGCTGCAACTCTGGCTCCACTTGGCCTGCAGTAGTCACCCGAGCCTGCCGGTAAGCTACTGGGCTGATACGGGCCGCGCCATGCGGCGCAAACTCAAAGAACAATGCCGGTTCGGCGCGCCCTCAGATCTTGGGACGAGCAGCCACTGGGTCTATACCCGCCCCGGGAGCGAAACACCCGAGGGCCTGGTCACAATCACACAGAACCGCCAGGTGGATACGATTTTCGTATCTCCAGGGGAGCAGGGGCACGGAGTCGGCAGCGAACTGATGGCGCAGGCCAAGTTCGGCCGTATTCAGCTGGAAACCCGGGTGTTGGAGGAAAATCTGCGCGGCCGCTATTTTTTACAGCAGCATGGCTTCAGCGAGGCGGAACGCATGTTCAATACCGCCGCCAATCAGGATGAAATCACCATGCACTGCCGGGTGGCCTGAGTGGCTTTGGTGTTTCTTGATACACATCTAGATACGAAAGAGCCCGCGCGATATTACCTTTGGGGTGTATCGGGCGGGCTTACGATTAGTGAGGGCGGACTTATACGTCGAGGTTTTCCACCGCCAGGGCATTGCTCTCGATAAACTCGCGACGGGGCTCGACTTGATCCCCCATCAAGGTGGTGAAGATCTGGTCTGCAGCGATCGCATCTTCCACGGTTACCTGAAGCATACGGCGCGTTTCCGGGTTCATGGTGGTTTCCCACAATTGCTCCGGGTTCATCTCACCCAACCCTTTATAACGCTGGATGCTGTAGCCACGACGGCTCTCATTCATCAGCCAGGTCAGCGCTTCCGGGAAGCTGTATACCGGCTGCTGCTTCTCGCCTCGCTGGATATAGGCGCCTTCTTCGAGAAGGTCCTGCATTTTCTCACCCAACTGACAGATGGCACGATACTCCGCCGAGTCAAAAAATTCATGGTTAACGGTGTAACGACTGCTGACACCATGTGCCACTATATCAACCGTGGGGAGATACAGGTTGCGCTCACTGTCTTCGGTCACGGAGACGGTGTGACGACGGCCACCGCCCTCACCTTCCTGCTCCAGGCGCGCCTGCAATCTTTCCGCCCACTGCGCCATGGCTTCACTGGATTGCAGGGCTTCCGGTTTCACGCTCGGCAGGTAAACCATGCTCTGCAGTACTTCCTGCGGATACAGGCGCGACAGGCGGTCGATGGTTGCCATCACCGCGCGGTATTCCTTCACCAGAGATTCGAGCGCGGTTCCGGAGAGGCCAGGGGCTTCCGGATTCACAAACAGGGTAGCGCTCTCCAGTGCCGCGTTGGTGAGGAACTGGGTCAGCGCCGCCTCGTCCTTCAGGTACTGTTCCTGCTTGCCCTTGCCGATCTTGTAGAGTGGAGGCTGCGCGATAAATATATGGCCGCGCTCGATCAGCTCTGGCATCTGACGGAAGAAGAAGGTCAACAGCAGGGTCCGAATGTGCGCACCATCCACGTCGGCATCCGTCATGATGATAATGGAGTGATACCGCAGTTTGTCCGGGTTGAATTCGCTCTTACCGATGCCGCAGCCCAGTGCGGTAATCAGGGTACCCACTTCGGCACTGGACAACATTTTGTCGAAGCGCGCCTTTTCCACGTTCAGGATCTTACCTTTCAAGGGCAGGATTGCCTGGGTGCGGCGGTCGCGTCCCTGTTTGGCAGAGCCACCGGCGGAGTCACCCTCCACCAGGTAGAGTTCGGATAATGCCGGATCTTTCTGCTGGCAGTCTGCCAGCTTGCCGGGCAGTCCGGCGATATCCAGCGCCCCTTTGCGCCGGGTCATTTCCCGGGCCTTGCGCGCGGCTTCCCGCGCCCGGGCGGCGTCTATCATTTTACCCACCACAGCCTTGGCTTCCTGCGGGTTTTCCAGAAGGTAATCGTTGAACGACTGCCCCATTTCCTGCTCTACCGCCGGTTTCACCTCGGAGGAAACCAGCTTGTCTTTGGTCTGAGATGAGAATTTCGGGTCCGGCACTTTCACGGAAATGATCGCCGTAAGACCCTCGCGAGCGTCATCACCGGTGGTGCTGACCTTGTCTTTCTTGCCCACACCTTCTTTTTCGATGTAGTTATTCAGACCGCGGGTCAACGCCGCTCGGAAACCTGCAAGGTGGGTGCCGCCATCCCGCTGGGGAATATTATTGGTGTAACAGTAGATGTTTTCCTGGAAGGAATCATTCCACTGCAGGGCCACTTCCACCGCGATACCGTCTTCGCGCTGATTCTGGAAATGCAGGACCTTGTTGATCGGGGTCTTGTTCTGGTTCAGGAACTCCACAAACGCCCGCAGGCCACCTTCATATTCGTAGACTTCTTCCTTACCGGAGCGCTCGTCACGCAGCACGATACGCACACCAGAGTTCAGGAACGACAGTTCCCGCAGGCGTTTGGCCAGCTGCTCAAAGTGGAATTCGATATTGGAGAAGGTGTCTGCGGAAGGCTTGAAATGCACCGCGGTACCGGTAGTTTCACTATCCCCAACGATGGTCAAGGGTGCATCCGGCACGCCGTGGCGATATACCTGCTCATGGATCTTGCCACCGCGGCGGATGGTCAGCTTCAGTTCTTCTGACAGTGCATTTACCACGGACACACCGACACCGTGCAGACCACCGGATACCTTGTAGGTATTGTCATCAAACTTACCACCAGCGTGGAGCACGGTCATGATCACTTCAGCGGCGGAAACCCCCTCCTCCGGGTGCATTTCGGTGGGAATACCGCGACCGTTATCGGAAACACTCACGGACTCGTCCGGGTGAATAGTCACCCGAATTTCGTCGCAGTGCCCTGCCAACGCCTCATCGATGGAGTTATCCACCACCTCAAACACCATGTGGTGCAGGCCTGTGCCATCATCGGTATCGCCAATATACATTCCCGGGCGCTTGCGCACCGCATCCAGGCCCTTGAGTACCTTGATGCTACTGGAATCGTAGTTATTCTCTTGCGACATTCTGTTGCTCCATTCGCGCCGGCCATAGCCGGGCCTGCTTTGATCAGTCATTCCGGTAATTTTTTGCTCGCCGCGTTCTACTACGGGCTTGCTTTCCAACCACCAATCCGTTGCTGCCTGGTATTCGATATATTCCGAGGCCTTTGTCAGTCTCCTGCCTGCGCGATACTGGTCACCTCACCATGTTCCACGTGGAACATTCTCGGCTTACCCCAGGGGCCCTCAAACTGAAGCCAGGGCGCCGCGGTTATCTGAGGCTCGATACCCGTTACGAGAACCTGGCTGGCGCACCGGCTCAACCAGCGGGCAAACAGCGTCTGATTATCCTGGTCGAGCTCTGACGGCAAATCGTCGACCAGGAACACGGGCTTATCAGCGCCAGCAACCACCGATGCCATCGCCGTGCGCAAAGCACATACTGCCATTTTTTGCTGCCCACGAGACAAAATGGCGTGTGCCGGCTGCCCGTGAATAGTGAATCGCAGATCGGCCCTATGGGGGCCCACACGGGTAAACCCCTGTTCAGCATCTCCATCACGGGCCAAATCAATCGCATCCGCAAGAGCGAGATCACTCTTCCACCCGCTGCGGTAACTAACTTTGAGATCGCCGAATACATCAGCCGGCAAATCGGAAAGACGTGAATCGAACTCACGCTTCAGATCCTCGAAAACCCTGCGGCGCAGGGTATCCACCGCCTCGCCACTAAGTAACAACTGTTGTTCCCAAGGTGCGAGCAAATTGGAGGCAATTTTACCACGACGAAGCAGTGCATTGCGTTGCTTTAGCGCGCTTTGATAGACCTTCCAGTGCAAAGAAAACGAGTGTTCCACGTGGAACACCGACCAATCCAGCAACTGTCTACGCACCCCAGGGCCCCCATCCAGAGCAGCGAAGCTCTCGCTGTTGATCACCTGCAATGGCAGGCATGCGGCAAGCTGAGAGCTGGATTCAGCCGCCATCTGATTGATCCGAATCCTGCCCTGCCCGTCTCGACGCTTCTCGACACCGAGGGTCACACCACTATTGAGACGCCCAAAAACCGCGAGCGCGGCCTGCTCGTAGCGAATTACTGCCTGGTGCTGACGGGAGCGAAAAGATCGCCCACTGGCGAGCATATGTACGGCTTCAAGCAACGACGTCTTACCACTGCCATTCGCCCCACAAAAAAGACTTACCTGACCCGCAAGATTGAGCTCGGCGTGCGCGATATTGCGGAAGTTACTCAAAACGAGTCGACTCACAGACAAGGGGTTACCCCCACTGAGCAAGCGACAACTGCCCTCCTCAAGGGCAAACCACGGAAACAGAAAAACGCCAAAGACACGCAAATACGAAAAGACCGCCCTCCGAAATGGAGGGCGGTCTTTATCTGAAACACTCTAAAATGGCTCAAGCCTTGCACACGCTATCTGGCGCTCCCACCGGCGCCTCAAAGCCGCATTGGCATAATCACGTACACCGCATCACCCTGCTCAGGCTGCTGCAACAGTGCGCTACTGTTCGCATCCCCCAGGCCGATACGAATCTGATCACTGTGGATGGCACCGGTCACATCCAGAAGATAACCCACGTTAAAGCCGATCTCGAGCGGATCACCGTGGTAATCCACCATCAACTGCTCTTCCGCCTCTTCCTGCTCAGGGTTGTTCGCGACAATCTGTAACAACCCCTCGGACAATTGCAGACGCACACCGCGGTACTTCTCATTGGAGAGAATCGCGGCGCGCTGGAAAGCCTGGCGCAGCGCAAGGCGATCGGCAAATACTTCATTACCGGTACCACGCGGCAACACGCGCTCGTAATCGGGAAACTTACCGTCCACGAGTTTGGAAGTGAACGTGAACTGGCCGCAAACAACACGAATATGGTTGTTGCCAAGCACAACGTCGGCACTGGCATCCGTATCCTCAAGGAGACGCGCCAATTCCAGAACACCCTTGCGCGGCACGATGGCCTGTACCGGAGCATCCACATTCAGACCGGGCGCATCGCGATCACAAAGCGCCAGACGATGGCCATCGGTGGCTACCGCACGCAGCTGCTGAGGGCGGCATTCGAGCAGTAAACCGTTCAGGTAATAACGCACATCCTGCTGTGCCATGGCAAAACCGGTGGCATCAATCAAACGGCGAATCTCACGCTGCGAAATGGAGAAACGGCTCTGGGCGGTGGTCTCTTCCTGATTGGGGAAATCACTGGCCGGCAGCGTCGACAGCTGATAACGACTGCGCCCACTGCGCAACACGAGCCGCTCCCCATCGCGCTCAAACTTCAACTCGGAACCGTCGGGCAGGGAACGACAGATATCCAGCAGCTTGCGCGCCGGCACCGTAACCTCGCCTTCCAGTTCTGCGGGTTGCTCAAGCTGCAGGCGTCCGACAATTTCCACCTCCAGATCGGTACCGGTCAGCGACAATTCCTGTCCCTGCAGCTGCATCAGAACATTAGCCAGCACGGGCAATGTCTGGCGCTTTTCAACCACGCCGGCAACCAGCTGTAAGGGTTTTACCAGGGCATCACGGCTTACGCTGAATTTCATATATATCGCCTTGATCTACGTTAGGTCATTCTTGTTGTGACGCGGTTGCTACGTCGGACACCCGCGAAAAATCATTAAATATCAATACGTTAGAGTATCAGGTCGTCAACGACCGGGTCAGCAGCCGCACGTCTTCACGAATGTCTCCGTCGGACTCCTGCAGCTCCTTGATCTTGCGGCACGCATGCAGCACCGTTGTGTGATCGCGGCCACCAAACGCGTCGCCAATTTCCGGCAAACTGTGGTTGGTCAGCTCTTTCGCCAACGACATGGCCACCTGACGCGGACGGGCTACCGAACGACTGCGGCGTTTGGACAACAGGTCGGCCACCTTGATCTTGTAGTACTCCGCGACCACACGCTGGATATTATCAATACTGACCAACCGATCCTGCAGGGCCAGCAGGTCTTTGAGCGCCTCTCGCACGAGAATATCGTCAATTGCGCGCCCGGTGAACTGGGCGTTCGCAATCACGCGACGCAACGCGCCCTCCAGTTCACGCACGTTGGACCGGATCCGCTGTGCAATAAAGAAAGCAGAATCATGGGGCAGATCAACACCCACCTGCTCCGCCTTTTTCATCAAAATAGCAACCCGGGTTTCCAGTTCCGGCGGCTCAACCGCGACGGTAAGCCCCCAACCAAAGCGCGACTTGAGGCGCTCCTCGAGCCCGTCGATTTCCTTCGGGTAGCGATCACAGGTAAGAATTATTTGCTGCCCGCCCTCGAGCAGGGCATTAAAGGTGTGAAAAAACTCTTCCTGGGAGCGCTCTTTGCCGGCAAAAAACTGAATGTCGTCAATCAGCAGTGCATCCACCGAGCGGTAGTAACGCTTAAAATCACTGATCGCATTCAGCTGAAGCGCCTTCACCATATCCGCCACAAATCGCTCGGAGTGCAGGTAAACCACCTTCGCGTTCGGGTTTCGCTCGACCAGCGCATTACCTACCGCATGCATCAAGTGGGTTTTACCCAAGCCCACCCCGCCATAAATAAACAGCGGGTTATAGGCCCCCCCCGGGTTGTCGGCAATCTGCTGCGCTGCCGCCAGGCCGAGTTGGTTGGATTTACCCTCAACAAAAGAAGCGAAGGTAAAACCGCGATTCAACGCACTGCCGTGTTTGATCGCGCCCTCCACCTCGACTTTGCGTTGCGCGCCGGCCGCGGGTACCACCGGTACCGCCGCTTCGCCGCCGTGCAAATCTGCCGGCAACTGCTCCGCGGGCGTTAGCGCATCGGCACCGGCCTCTTCCGCCGCGAGATTGCTATGAGCTTCCATACCGGGCAGGCTGCGGTTAACAGGGATAGATTGTGTTGCGGGCTGTGCGACAGGCATACGCTCGCCAGCGGGCGCGGTCTGTTGGCGCACCGATGTGCTACCGGAGCCAACCGGGCCCGCACCGCCATACACTGAGGGCGAGTTATCGGTACCGCTGCGCCCAGCGGCACCGGAGCGCACGTATCCGCCAAAACCGGCGGCCTGACTATGCGCTTGAGACTGCCCGGTGTAGGCCCCATCCCCGTTCAGACTGCGACGAAAGCGTGAGGTGCGCCTGTCCAGAGACACAACCTCTACCGGTACGGAGCGACCGGAAAACTGCTGAACCAGCTCACGGATACGATCAAGAAATTTGTCGCTCACCCAGTTGAGGATAAAACGGTTAGGCGCCACGAGGCGCAACTCACCTTCAGAGCTGTCATCACTGACGCGAAGCGGCCGAATCCAGGTGCTGAATTGCTGTGGTGGCAGCTCATCCTGTAAACAGGCAGCACACTGCTTCCAGACGGAATCAGACAAGGAACCCCCTAAGAACGACGGAACGAGGTGAAACTGCGCCCGAATAAAACCGGCGCCACATTCTATGTGGGCCACCCCAAATACGCCGGGCATCACCTCAAAAGAAGGGCGACAGTATATCCGTTAGGCCAGGGGTTATCCACAATTCAGCAGGTTTTGGGGACAAGTTTTGCTGAGGAAAGCCTTGAAATATCAATCACTTGTCTACTTAGTAATCGCCAACTGACTAGCACGACAACACAGTTATCCACAAATGCTTGTGAATATCTTGGGGCAAACCGGTGCACTCCCGCAAATAACGCCTGAAATACAACCACTTACGAAAATGACACCAAAAACAACAGAACGGTCGCCTAAACTGCGCGAGACAATCTGCCTCCAGATAAAGAAACAGGGAGCAATACCGCACAGATCAAACACACAAACGCAGGGTATGCCCCACTGACGAATTCCCTCACCCAAGACAACGGTGATACAACGGCGGTGGCGCAGCGAATAATCGCCGCAAGCGTTGCTTTGATTGGCTTCTTTCTATACAATCCGCCGCCTTCGCAGCGCATAGCCCGCTCCGAAGTCTGTCCGCTGATTGCGAATGGACGCACCGCATACGGGCTATAGCCAAACGCGGTAAAGAATTACCCAAACTTCCCGGACATGGCTCCAGGACAACTATCCAGGTAGTAAAACGATGAAACGTACATTTCAGCCCAGCAACTTGAAGCGCGCTCGCACCCACGGCTTCCGTGCCCGTATGGCCACCAAAAACGGCCGTAAGATTCTGGCTCGTCGTCGCGCCAAAGGCCGCAAGGTTCTGTGCGCGTAAGATTGCCGCCCAGCGAGCAACCTTATACTTGCCACTGAATCACTATGCAGTGCTCACGCAGCGACTTCGCTTTCGCCAAGCCGCTGCGGCTGCTCAATGCGGCGCAGTATCGCGCCGTTTTTGATTCTGCGCCGGTCCGCGCCGCGCAACCTCAATTCCTGATCCTCGCCCGTCCTAACGAGCTGGAACATCCCAGGCTCGGCCTCGTTATTGCCAAAAAACACGTTCGCAACGCTACCGACCGCAACCGTATCAAGCGTATTGCCCGGGAAACCTTTCGCCTGCGTCAGCACGAACTGTTTCCACTGGATGCCGTTGTCCTGGCCCGTGGCGGAGCCGGTGATTTAGACAATGCCGCTCTAGGCAAAATCTTCAACAAACTGTGGCGCAAGCTTGACCAACGCGCGCGGGATCCACAGCCACAGCAGGTTAGTGGGCGAAATCGCGGTCGCGGCAAGTCCCAACGAGGAAAATCTGCCGGTAAACGGCTCGGACCAGACCCGTCCTCCAGCCAAACCTCGCCACAAACACCATCAAAACCCACGGGCAGCGACCAGTGACCTGGCTGGCCATCAAGCTCATCCATCTCTATCGACTGATCGCCAGTCCCTGGGTTGGCAACCAGTGTCGCTTCTACCCCACTTGCTCCTGTTATGCTGAAGAAGCATTAAAGACGCACGGATTCTGCAAAGGGGGTTATTTAACCCTGCGACGCCTTATAAAATGCCACCCCTGGCACCCGGGGGGGCTAGACCATGTTCCCCCCGCAAACCACGCACCCGAATCACCGGCGACCGTCGAGGCGCCGCCCAAGCAACAAGGCTAACGACATAATGGATTGGCAACGCTATACGCTGGTCGGCGGCATCGCCGCGGTCCTTCTGGCATTGATTTATCAGTGGAATGCTTACAAAGAGCAACACACCCCCGCCATTGACCAGAAAACCGTGGTGCATCACCAGAGCGCCGATACGGAAACCCTTCCCAGCAGCCAGGCCCAGTCCAGCGCAAACAGTGCAGGTAACGACCTGCCGGAAGGCGCGATGCCGGAAGTGGGCCACAGCGCCCAACCAAAACTGATTACGGTCAACACCGATACCCTGAGCCTGCTGATCGACCCCCACGGTGGCGATATCGTCAAAGTCGCGTTGCGCGAGTTTTACGAGGAAATTGACACTCCGGACCGACCCCTCATTCTCCTCAACCAGACCCGCAGTCACACCTATGTGGCAAAAAGCGGCCTGGTGGGCGGCAAGGGCAACTGTTCCGCCGGCCGCCCGGTATTTACCAGTGACGCCAGCGAATACGCTCTACAGGAAGGAAAAGACACCCTGACCGTGGACCTGAAGCAATCCCAGAACGGTATCGGCTTTACCAAGCGCTACACCTTTACTCGCGGCGACTACCTAATCAAAGTTTCCTATATGGTGGACAACGGCCGCGACAAACCGCTGCTCGCCGGCATGTGTGGCGAAATTGTACGTGACAGCCTGGAACCGCCAGTGGATATGGGCATCGGTATGTCCCCCTTCCTTGGTGCCGCGTTACACACCAGCGAGGAGAACTATTACAAACAGGATTTCGAGGACATTGCCAAAAAACCGACCGCCGAAACCATCGAAGGTGGCTGGGTGGCCATGGTGCAGCACTATTTCCTGAGCGCCTGGGTACCCAACCAGCAGGAACGCAACACCTTTAAACTGGAGCCGATCGGCAATGGCTTGTACAGCATGGGCTTTTCCAGCCCGCAGCTGCGTGTTGAACCTGGCCAACAGGGCACCGTCGAAGCTTCATTCTACGTGGGCCCGAAAGATGTCTACCGCCTCGAAGAGATATCGCCCTACCTCGACCTGACCGTGGACTACGGTTGGCTGTGGTGGCTCGCCAAACCCATGTTCCGTGTTCTGCACTGGATTCACGAACACCTGGTGGCTAACTGGGGCTGGGCCATCATTCTGCTCACCGTATTCATCAAGGCACTGCTGTACCCACTGTCCGCAGCGGGTCTCAAGTCCATGGCGCGCATGCGCAAATTTGCGCCGCAGATGAAGAAGCTGCAGGAGCAATATAAGGATAATCGCCAGAAACTGGCGGAAGAGACGATGAAGCTGTACCGCCGAGAGAAGATTAACCCGGTCGGTGGCTGCCTGCCCATTCTGCTGCAGATGCCGGTGTTTATCGGTCTCTACTGGATGCTGATGGAAACCGTGGAGCTGCGCCACGCACCATGGATTCTGTGGATTCACGATCTGTCAGTGAAAGACCCCTACTTTATTCTGCCGGTAATCATGGGTGCCACCATGTGGCTGATGCAGAAACTGCAGCCCCAGCCCACCGACCCCACCCAGGCGAAGATCATGCAGCTGATGCCGATCATGATGACCTTCTTCTTCCTGTGGTTCCCGGCTGGCCTGGTTCTGTACTGGATTGCGAACAACCTGATCTCCATCGCCCAGACCTGGTTTATCAATAAACAGGTAGAAGCGGCAGGCGCCGGCAAGTAACAGTAAGCAAATAGGTTCGAAATACCCCGGTGGCGGGAAAACACCGGGTTTCCTTCACATCCGCGTAAACTACTTCGAATCCGATGCTTCACGTTGGGCCGCACTGAGCGGCCCTTCGTACATTTGCACCAGAACAATTGAAACCCGGATAGACTCAAAAGTATGTCCCAGCAAAGCCTCAGCAAAGACACCATTGCCGCTGTCGCCACCCCACCGGGCCGCGGTGGTATCGGCGTGATTCGCCTTTCCGGCCCCAGGGCAAAAGAGATCGGTGAACAGCTGAGCAACCGCCCCTTCAAACCGCGCTTCGCCCACTACTGTGATTTCACCCACCGGGAGCTGCTGCTGGATCAAGGGTTGGCGCTGTACTTCCCCGGCCCCAACTCGTTTACCGGTGAAGATGTGGTGGAACTGCAGGGACACGGCGGGCCGGTGATTCTGGATACGCTGATGTCTGCACTGCTGGAGCTCGGCGCGCGGCAGGCGCGCCCCGGAGAGTTTTCCGAGCGCGCTTTCCTGAATGACAAGATGGATTTGGCGCAAGCCGAGGCCATCGCAGACCTGATTGACGCCGGCAGCGCCCAGGCCGCACAGAATGCCCTGCGTTCACTGCAGGGCGTTTTCTCCGAAAAAATCGAAGAATTAGCCACTAAACTAACCCATTTGCGTATCTATGTAGAAGCATCGATCGATTTTCCAGAAGAAGAAATCGATTTTCTCGCCGACGGCAAGGTTGCGGCGGATGTGGAGGCACTGCTCGCACAGCTCGACCGGGTGGAGGCCCAGGCGCGCCAGGGCACCATCATGCGGGAGGGCATGCAGGTGGCAATTGCCGGAAAACCGAACGCCGGCAAGTCCAGTCTACTCAATGCGCTGGCGGGAAAAGACACGGCAATCGTAACGGACATCGCCGGAACTACCCGGGATGTTCTGCGGGAGCATATTCATATTAACGGCATGCCCCTGCACATCGCCGACACCGCCGGCTTGCGCGAGTCCCCGGATCAGGTGGAACAGATCGGTATGCAGCGCGCCTGGGACGAAATCCGCCGCGCGGACCGTGTACTGCTGGTGGTGGATGCAGCGGAAGTACACCAGCTGGACCCGGAAAAAGTCTGGCCGGCATTCACCGGGCAACTACCGGACCCGGAAAAGCTCACTCTGGTACTGAATAAAATCGACCTTACCGACTACACCGCGGGTCTACAGGCACACAGCGATGGCGTGCCTGTCATCGCCATCAGCGCTCGCACTGGTGCGGGTATCGAGGAACTGCAGCAACACCTGAAGCAATGCATGGGCTATCAAGCGGGTAATGAAGGTACCTTCAGTGCCAGACGCCGTCACCTGGATGCTCTGGCAAGAGCACGCGCGTACATAGTAGAGGGACAGGCACAGCTGAGTGACACGGGAGCCGGTGAACTCCTGGCCGAAGATTTGCGCCAGGCGCAACAGGCATTAGGCGAGATAACCGGAGCCATGACCGCCGACGAGCTTCTGGGCAAGATCTTCGGCAGTTTCTGTATCGGTAAATAACGGCCAGGTGAGAGGCCTTCCTACTGGATTTTTCGGTTGCGCCCGGCCAGCGCACCACAGATCGCCATCACCAGCGTCAGGCAGACCCCCACCACCAGCGGCGCCTGCCAGCTTTGCCACTGTTCTTTCATGGCTCCACTCAGAGTCGGGCCGCAGGCCGCCACCAGATAACCGAGAAACTGCGCCATACCCGATAGGCTTGCCGCCTGCCCGGCACTATGGGTGCGAAACGCCATGAACATAATCGCCAGCAGGAAACAGCCGCTGGAACCAAACCCAAACAGCGCCACCCACAGCACCGCCACTCCAGGCTGATAGAGCAGGCCGAAAAGCGCAACCGTCATCAGCAATGCCATCCCCACAGCCATCAGCCGCTGGTCACCGAAACGGGCGATCACCGGCCCGAGAAACAGGCCGGGGAGCGCTGATGCCAACTGCATCTCGCCGTGCAGCGAGCCGGCAACCACCGCTGAGAAACCGGCATCGGTCAGAATCGCCGGCAGCCAGCTCGCCATGGAATAAAACATCACCGAGTTGAACCCGAGAAACAGTGTGATCTGCCAGGCAATGGAGGATCGCCACAAGGGTTTCGAGGCACGCCCGATCATTGGAGAACTCTGTGCCGCGGCGGCCGCTCCAGAGCCCCACCCCACTCGCCGCACACGCACGGCCCAGACCACAATCGCCAATAGCGGCAGCAACGCTACGGCAACCAGGCCACCCTGCCAGCCCAGCCATAAAGCCAGCGGGACCACACATACCGACACCAGCGCCCCTGCGGTCCCCATGGACACGCCGCTGACACTGGTGGCCTGCGCCACACTCTCGGGAAAATCCGCTTTTACTAGGCTCGGCAACAATACGTTACCCAGGGCAATCCCCGCCCCAATCACCGCGGTTCCGGCAAACAGCGTCGATGTGGAACCCATTGAACGCAACAATATGCCGGCAAAAATGCCGACTAGTGCAATAAAAATGGTCACCGTAAGTCCCCAGCGTCGCGCGAGGGAGGCTGCGAACAATGAACCCGCGCTGAACATCAGCAACGGCAGGGTAGTCAGTAGGCCTGCGGTGGAAGCTTCCAGACCGAGATCGGATTGAAGCGTACCGACAAGGGGCCCGACCCCGGTTACCGGCGCGCGAAGACAGGCCGCCATGAGCACCAGCCCCGCAATAAACAGGAATGGGTGAGCTTTACGAAAAGAGGTTCGAATTTCCTGCACCACTTAATTTTGGCCCGAGAACAATGGCCGAATAGAGGGGAGCGCATTCTCCAACACAGGTCTCCCCCATTCAAACCACAAGAGTTGCCCACAAAAATCCACAAGGTTATCCAGATCGACCACCTATCCAAGCTTCCCACACAGCTATTTATCCCGAAAAACCACAGACTTATGCACAAACTCAATATATGAGCGTACTAAAAATCGATCTGTGGACAAGTAGATGGGTGAGTGGGTGCCTAAGCCGGTACGAATCCGGGGACAAACTGCGAATGGCCGCGTAAGGGCGGAAGTTATCCCGTTCATCCACATCCGCCTACCATGCTTGTCCCCCCTCGCAAGCAAGGGTTTCCCCCCTGCTTATCCTAGACCTAACCTTTTGTTTTTAAAGACTTTTTTGGAGAAATACATAAAACTGCCGCCCCCTATAATTACATTAAACATAATCACGTACATATACATGAGATATGTATAACTTTAATTATGTATAGAAAAGAACACGGAAAACGAAATTTCCAAATGCCGCTTTTTTGCACAGCTCAACAGGCCTATAATGTGCGGCCAAATTTTTAGTGACTCATCGTTTACCGGCCAAACCGAGCGTTTGCCGGTCCAACCAAGCCAGTGGCGCCAATAGCACGCGCTGGCCTCAGAGCTGGACCCTATGGACTACCCCACCCAATATGATGTGATCGTGATTGGCGGCGGACATGCTGGCACCGAGGCGTGCCTGGCGGCGGCGCGCATGGGGAGCCGCACACTGCTGTTGACGCACAACATCGAGACCCTGGGGCAGATGAGCTGCAACCCAGCCATTGGCGGTATCGGTAAAAGTCACCTGGTGAAAGAGGTTGACGCCCTCGGCGGTGCCATGGCCACCGCAACGGATCTCGGCGGTATCCAGTTTCGTGTGCTGAACGCACGCAAGGGCCCGGCGGTGCGCGCCACACGCGCCCAGGCCGACCGCGCCCTGTACAAGGCGGCGATTCGCAATATTCTCGAGAACCAGCCCAATCTGGATATCTTCCAGCAGGCCGCGGACGATTTGATTGTCGAAAATGACCGCGTTTGCGGGGTAGTCACCAACGCGGGGCTGCGCTTCCTCGGCAAAACCGTGGTGATCACCGCGGGTACCTTCCTCGGCGGGCGCATTCATATCGGCCTCGACAACCATTCCGGTGGCCGCGCCGGGGATCCGCCCTCCATCGCCCTAGCCGAGCGCCTGCGCTCGCTGCCATTCCGGGTAGAGCGCCTGAAGACCGGTACCCCGCCGCGCATCGATGCCCGCTCCGTAGACTTCTCCGGGCTGGAGGAGCAGTGGGGCGACGAGCCGCTTCCGGTGATGTCCTACCTCGGCACTCGCGAACAGCACCCGCATCAGGTGTGCTGCTGGATTACCCATACCAACGAACGCACCCACGAGATCATTCACGGCGGCCTGGATCGCTCGCCCATGTATTCCGGGGTGATCGAGGGCATTGGCCCGCGCTACTGTCCGTCCATCGAGGACAAGGTGCACCGCTTTGCGGACAAGAACAGCCACCAGATCTTTATCGAGCCCGAGGGCCTGACCACCAACGAGCTCTACCCCAACGGCATCTCCACCAGCCTGCCGTTCGACGTGCAGATGAACCTGGTTCGCTCCATCAAGGGCTTCGAGAACGCGCATATCACCCGCCCGGGCTACGCCATCGAATACGACTTTTTCGATCCGCGGGATCTGCTGCCGTCGCTGGAAACCAAATTTATCGGTGGACTGTATTTTGCCGGCCAGATCAATGGCACTACCGGGTACGAAGAAGCCGCTGCCCAGGGACTGCTGGCGGGCGCCAATGCGGCCCTGCAGGCCCAGGACAAAGACGCCTGGAGCCCGCGCCGCGACGAAGCTTACCTTGGCGTATTGGTGGACGACCTGATCACCAGCGGCACCAAAGAGCCGTACCGCATGTTCACCAGCCGTGCGGAATACCGCCTGCTGCTGCGGGAAGACAATGCCGACCTGCGTCTGACCGAGAAGGGCCGCGAGCTGGGATTGGTGGACGATGTGCGCTGGCAGGCTTTTTGTGAAAAGCGCGAGGCTATCGCCCTGGAGCAGCAGCGTCTCAGAGATACTTGGATCCAGCCGGGATCCGACGCCGCCAAGAACGTGGAACAGAAGCTGCCGCAGCCACTGGCGCGGGAATACAGCCTGCTGGATCTACTCAAGCGCCCCGAACTCGAATACGCGGATGTGGCCAGTCTCAAAGGCGAGCCAGTCACCAACGATCAGGTGGCCGAACAGGTCGAGATCTCAGTCAAGTACGCCGGCTACATCGACCGCCAGCGCGATGAAATCGAGCGCCTGCAGGCCTACGAGGACACCCCGCTGCCGGTGGATTTCGATTACGCCGGCGTTTCCGGCCTCTCCAACGAGGTGATCCAGAAACTGAGTGATGCGCGCCCGGACACCCTGGCCCGCGCCGGCCGCGTGCCCGGTGTCACACCTGCGGCGGTATCCCTGCTGCTGATCCAGCTGAAAAAACGTGGTCTTCTGAACCGCAAAAAGGCGGTTTGAGGCCATGGAACAGTTTCGCACCCGGCTGCAGCAGGCGGCCGCGCAGCTCGATCTGGATCTGACCGATGCGCAGCAGGACAAGCTGCTCGCCTATCTCGATCTGTTCGCCCGCTGGAACGCCGCGTACAACCTGTCCGCAGTGCGCGATCCGGCAGAAATGCTCGAGCGTCACATCGTCGACAGCCTGAGCGTGGTGAACCTGTGCGGCACCAGTGCCGAGGATCAGTCCCCGCTGATCGATGTGGGCTCCGGCGGCGGCCTGCCGGGGATTCCCCTGGCGATCATCCACCCCGAGCGCCCCATCAGCCTGCTGGACAGTAACGGCAAGAAATCCCGCTTTCAGTTCCAGGTGGCCAGTCAGCTCAAGCTCGCCAATATCAACGTGGTGAACCAGCGGGTGGAGGCCTATGAGCCGCAGAACCTGTACGCCGGTGTAGTTTCGAGGGCGTTTGCGTCGCTGCAGGATATGGTGTCTGGCAGTGAGCACTTACTCGCACCCGGCGGCCGATTCTATGCGATGAAGGGCAAGATCCCGGAAGATGAGTTGAGTGCATTGCCAAAAGGCATTAAGGTCGAACAGCTGCACCCATTGCGTGTACCCGGGTGCGACGCCGAGCGCCATCTGATCGTCCTCCAGCGTGAGGATTGAGCCTCAGGCCATCCTTCCCCTCACCGGGATCGACGACAATATACGAATTCGATAACAGCACACCGGGCCGATGTTCGCGGGTGTGCTTTTGCTGCCGCATCTTCCGGTGACACCGGCCTAGCGGCGAGCCCGGACCGCCAGAGGAACTGCGCCACCGGGAACAACAGGATCAGAACCTTGAGCAAGATTTTTGCGGTAGCCAACCAGAAAGGCGGAGTCGGTAAAACCACCACCTGCGTCAACCTGTCTGCGTCCCTCGTCGCCAACAAGCGACGGGTGCTGCTGATCGACCTGGATCCCCAGGGCAACGCCACCATGGGCAGCGGCGTGGACAAGAGCGAGCTGCAACTCTCCAGTTACGACGTGCTCGCCAGCCTGCTGCCGCCGCGCAAGGCGATAGTGCCCACCGACAGCGGTTACGACCTGATGCCGGCCAACATCGATCTGTCTGCCGCAGAAGTCGAGCTGCTGGAAATGGACGGGCGCGAGTCGCGCCTGCGCCAGGCCCTGGAACAGATCGCCGACGATTACGACTACATCATTATCGACTGCCCGCCGTCTCTGAACATGCTTACGGTGAACGCCCTGTGTGCTGCCGGCGGCGTGCTGATTCCTATGCAGTGCGAGTACTACGCGCTGGAGGGACTGTCCTCCCTGATCGACACCATTACCCAGGTGCAGCAGGCGGCCAACCCAAGCTTAAAAATCGAAGGCATACTGCGCACCATGTACGACCCGCGCAACAGCCTCACCGGCGATGTGTCGGAGCAGTTGAACGAGTACTTTGGCGAGCGTCTGTATCGCACCTGTATCCCGCGCAACGTGCGCCTGGCGGAGGCTCCCAGCTTCGGCAAGCCTGCACTGGATTACGATCGCAGCTCCAAGGGCGCCATTGCCTATCTCGCACTCGCCGGCGAGATCACCCGTCGCGACAGTGCGGCCAAACAGAACAACAGCAATCAAAGCAGCGGACCTCGCCCGGTAGCGGAAGCGGTTTAAGACTGAGGTAATAGACTTATGGCCGGCAAACGCAAGGGCCTCGGGAAAGGACTTTCCCACCTGATCAGCAATAACGCCAGTGAAGCCATTGCCGTGGCCACCGGTGAGCGCAACGGCGATATTGTCGAGCGCGTCGACGGCGAGCTCAAGGAGCTGCCTATCGAATACCTGCAGCGCGGCCGCTACCAGCCGCGCCGCGACTTCCCGCAGGAATCGCTGCAAGAACTCGCCGACTCCATCCGCGCCCAGGGCATTATGCAGCCCATCGTGGTGCGTCCTATCGGCGAGCGCAAGTACGAGATCATCGCCGGTGAGCGCCGTTGGCGTGCGGCACAGATTGCGGAGCTCGACAAGGTCCCCGCGCTGATCCGCGAGGTGTCCGACGAAGCCGCCATCGCCATGGCGCTGATCGAGAATATCCAGCGGGAAGACCTGAACCCGGTGGAAGAAGCCATTGCCCTTAAGCGCCTGCAGGATGAGTTCGAACTCACCCAGCAGCAGGTGGCGGAAGCGGTGGGCAAGTCCCGCACCGCAGTCACCAACCTGCTGCGCCTGCTGAGCCTGACCGAGGAAGTGCGTACCTTCCTAGAGCGCGGTGATATCGAGACCGGCCACGCCAAGGCCCTGCTCGGCCTTGCCGGCGAAAGCCAGAAATCCGCCGCCCGCCAGGTGGTGGATCGCGGCCTCACCGTGCGCCAGACGGAAGCGTTGGTGCGCAGTATCCAGGAACAGGCGGGCAAGCCGAAGCCGAAAAAACCGGAAGTCGACCCGAATATTCGTCGTCTCACAGAGCGTCTCGCGGAAAAAATTGGCGTGCCGGTCGCTATCGATCACGGAGAAAAGGGCGCCGGAAAGCTGGTGCTGAAATACTCCAGTCTCGATGAGCTGGACGGTATTCTCGCGCATATGGGGTACAGTGAAGACTGACCTCCGAAATAACACACCCCGCTGGAAACGTTACTATTGCAACGTTTCTGTAAAAAATGCGCCAAAACAGTGCGACGTTTTGGCGCATTTTTTATATCTGGCAGGGGTAATTGCGAGGTGAAAGTGAGTGCTCACTATCGCCCTATCCTGTGGCGAAAGAACGCGAACGCCATACCAACTGACTAGATTTGCCAGTTGAACCGGCAGGCGGGTTCAGACATAATTCGCACGCCCAAAATTTGGGCGGAGAATTAATTCTGGCCGGACTGCTCCCGCCTATGCGTAATCCCCCGGTAGTAAAGATTTCGCTGATCCAGCTGGCAGTGATTTTGCTCGCTGCGCTGAGTCTCGAATTTGCGATCGGGCGCGTGGTTGCCCTCTCCGCCCTGCTCGGCGGCGTCCTGTGTGCGCTGCCCAATCTGTATTTTGGCCTGCGCGCCTTTGAGCTTTTGGGGCCGAATCGCGGCAAGGTTCGCGGTGCCCGCGCGAGCCAGCGCGCGGTAGGAAGTTTCTACCGCGCCGAAACCGGCAAGTTCGTAATGACCCTAGTGGGGTTTGCGGTGGTATTTGCCAGCGTCAAAACGCTGAACCCCGCGGCGCTGTTTATCAGCTACGGCTTGTGCGTGATTTTGCACTGGATTCTCGTGGCCCGACTGCATGCAACGAAGTAGCAGGGGCCGGGGAGCCTCCGATTGGATCTGCGCTGATTGAGTGAGCCGGAAAATAGACGGCCGCGCAGACGAGAGGTTCCGCGAAACAGATTTTTTATCTTAAAACGTGTTGAGGAACTATGGCTGCCGAACAAACCGCGACGGGTTATATCCAGCACCACCTGCAAAATCTGGCTTACGGTAAACTTCCCGCGGGTTACACCCGTGCCGATGGAACCGTACTCTCCGAATCCACTTGGACCATTGCGCACAGCAGTCAGGAAGCCGCCGATATGGGCTTTTGGGCCGTGCACCTGGACACCCTCGGTTGGTCCATTGGTCTCGGAATGATCTTCTGCTTCCTGTTCGCGCGCGCCGCGAAGAAAGCCACTGCCGGCGTTCCCACCGGTTTCCAGAGCTTTGTGGAAGTGATTGTCGACTTCATCGACAAGACCGTTAAAGACACCTTCCCCCACCGCAACAGCATGGTCGCCCCGATGGCGCTGACCATCTTCGTGTGGGTGTTCCTGATGAACCTGATGGACCTGGTTCCGGTGGACTGGCTGCCGATGGCGTACGCCCAGGGCGTGTCCGCGCTGACCGGTGCTGATCCCCATCACGTGTACTTCAAAGTCGTTCCCACCACCGACCTGAATGCCACCCTCGGTATGGCGCTGGCGGTGTTCGCGCTGATGATTTTCTTCAGCGTGAAAGAAAAGGGCCTGGTGGGCTTCGTCAAAGAACTGACCCTGCACCCCTTCCATTCCGGCAAGTGGTACATCGATATTTTCCTGATCCCGTTCAACTTCCTGCTGGAAGCGGTTTCCCTGATCGCCAAGCCCGTGTCTCTCGGCCTGCGTCTGTTCGGTAACCTCTACGCAGGTGAGATGATCTTTATCCTGATCGCCATCGTCTTTGGCGTTGGTGTTCTGGGCTTTATCGGCGCCGGTCTGCTGCAGATGGGCTGGGCCATTTTCCATATCCTGGTAATTACCCTGCAAGCCTTCGTATTCATGGTGTTGACCACCGTGTACATGGCCATGGCGCACGACCGGGAAGATGAACACGCGCACGACCACTAAGGTCGCGCCGCCCCCGGCCTGGCCGGGGGCAACGATTTCTGTCGGTTTACTGACTTTCTTCACTCACTTTCAACTTCAACAACTCTTAACTTACTTTTGGAGAAAACAATGGAAGCATTAGGTCTGGTTTACGTAGCTGCTGCACTGCTGATCGGTCTGGGCGCACTGGGTACTGCTATCGGTTTCGGCACCCTGGGTGGAAAACTGCTGGAAGGTTCTGCACGTCAGCCTGAACAGGCTCCGGCTCTGCAGGGCAAAATGTTCCTGATGGCTGGTCTGCTCGACGCCGTTCCGATGATCGGTGTTGGTATCGCTATGTACCTGATTTTCGCGGTAGCTCCTGGTCTGGCTGGTTAATTCCCCGTTCCAATTGCCCTTTAACCCATTTTTGAAAGAGCAAGAGGTGTCGGTGTGAATATCAACCTGACTCTGATCGGCCAGTCGATCACCTTTCTCGCCTTCGTATGGTTCTGCTGGAAGTTTGTCTGGCCGGCCCTGCTGGGTGTTATGCAAGAGCGCGAGCAAAAAATTGCGACCGGTCTGCAAGAAGCCGAGCGTGCGGAGAAAGATCTTGAGCTGGCTCAACGCAAAGCTGTCGAGCAACTGAAAGAAGCCAAAGCCCAGGCTGCGGAAATCATCGATGGCGCCAACAAGCGCGCCAATCAGATCGTTGACGAAGCCAAAGAGGCCGCGCGCAGTGAAGGCGATCGCCTGAAAGCTGCCGCCCAGGCGGAAATCGAACAGGAAGTAAACCGTGCGAAAGAACAGCTTCGCTCGCGTATTGCTGCCCTGTCTGTTGCCGGCGCCGAGAAAATTCTCTCGGTCAATATCGATGCCAAAGCGCACGATGACATGATCGAGAAACTGGCAGCCGAGCTGTAAGCGAGGAACCCATGGCGGAACTCAGCACACTGGCCCGGCCCTACGCAAAAGCGGCTTTTGCCCACGCCCAGCAGGCCTCCGACCTTTCCGGTTGGAGTCAGGCGTTGGCAACCGCAGCGGTGGTCAGCCAGAACGAAAAAATTGGCGAGCTGCTGGATAACCCGCAGCTGACCAGTGAGGTGCGTGCGGATAAATTTCTGACTGTTTGTGGCGATTTTGATGGGCCGCAACAGAATTTCATCAGATTGCTGGCGGAAAACCACCGCTTGCCGCTGTTGCCGGAAATTTCCGAACTGTTCGAAGACCTGAAGGCCCAGGCAGAAGCCACCCTCGAAGTGGAAGTCATTTCTGCCCGCCCGCTCAGCGACGAACAGTCCCAACGCCTCACCCAGGCTCTCAGCAAGAAGTTCTCCCGCGAGGTGCACCTGCACAGCGCGGTGGACGAAACCCTGCTGGGCGGCGCGATCATTCGCGCTGGCGACACGGTTATTGATGGCACCGTGCGCGGTCGACTGGCCAAACTCGCCGAGGCGATGAACTCCTAAATTATCGTCCCCTCTTCCGCACGCGGTTGAGGGGAATTCGAGGAACAGAGCATGCAGCAACTGAATCCCTCTGAGATCAGTGAAATTATCAAGAGCCGCATCGACAATCTCGATGTGAGCACCGAAGCCCAGAATGAGGGCACCATTGTTTCCGTATCCGACGGTATCATCCGCATCCACGGCCTCGCCGACGTGATGTACGGTGAGATGATCGAGTTCGAAGGCGGCGTTACCGGTATGGCACTGAACCTGGAGCGCGACTCCGTTGGTGCCATCGTTCTCGGTGACTACAAATCCCTGGCCGAAGGCCAGAAGTGCCGTTGTACCGGCCGCATCCTGGAAGCCCCGGTTGGACCAGAGCTGCTGGGTCGCGTGGTAGACGCACTGGGTAACCCAATCGACGGTAAAGGTCCGCTGAACAACAAGCTGACCGACGCAGTTGAGAAAGTAGCCCCCGGCGTAATTGCCCGTCAGTCCGTTGACCAGCCGGTACAGACCGGTCTGAAAGCGGTCGACACCATGATTCCGATCGGTCGTGGCCAGCGTGAGCTGATCATCGGCGACCGCCAGATCGGTAAGACTGCGGTTGCGATCGATGCGATCATCAACCAGAAAGGTACCGGCATTAAGTGTATCTACGTTGCCGTAGGCCAGAAGCAATCCTCTATTGCCAACGTGGTACGCAAACTGGAAGAGCACGGCGCAATGGACCACACCATCGTGGTTGCCGCCGGTGCTGCCGACCCGGCAGCGATGCAGTTCCTGGCGCCGTACGTAGGCTGCACCATGGGCGAGTACTTCCGCGACCGCGGTGAAGACGCCCTGATCATTTACGATGACCTGACCAAGCAGGCTTGGGCCTACCGTCAGATCTCCCTGCTGCTGAAGCGTCCTCCGGGCCGTGAAGCCTACCCGGGTGACGTTTTCTACCTGCACTCCCGTCTGCTGGAGCGCGCCGCGCGTGTAAACGCCGAGTACGTAGAGAAGTTCACCAACGGTGAAGTGAAAGGCAAAACCGGCTCCCTGACCGCACTGCCGATCATTGAGACCCAGGCGGGTGACGTTTCCGCATTCGTACCGACCAACGTAATCTCCATTACCGATGGTCAGATCTTCCTGGAAACCGACCTGTTCAACTCCGGTGTACGTCCAGCGATCAACCCGGGTATCTCCGTATCCCGCGTTGGTGGTTCCGCCCAGACCAAGATCATCAAGAAGCTGTCCGGTGGTATCCGTACCGCCCTGGCCCAGTACCGCGAGCTCGCGGCCTTCTCCCAGTTCGCCTCTGACCTGGACGAAGCCACCAAAGCCCAGCTGGACCACGGTGAGCGCGTAACCGAGCTGATGAAGCAGAAGCAGTACTCCCCGCTGTCTATCGCGGACATGGCTGTTTCCGTTTACGCCGCGGACAAGGGTTACCTGAACGACGTAGAAGTTAACAAAGTGCTGGACTTCGAATCCGCCCTGCTCGCTTACATGAACAGCGAACACGCAGAGCTGATGCAACAGGTAAACAGCACCGGTAACTACAACGACGAAATCGACAACGCCTTCAAGGCCGCGATCGAGAAGTTCGTCGCTACCGGTAGCTGGTAAGTACCCATGTGCAGGAGCAGGTCTGACGATTTGTTCCTGCAGGTTAACTTCCGGCAAAAAGGTAACTGACTATGGCAGGCGGAAAAGAAGTACGCACAAAAATTGCCAGCATCAAGAGCACGCAGAAAATCACCTCGGCCATGGAAATGGTTGCGGCGAGCAAGATGCGTAAGGCTCAGGATCGCATGGCACTGGGGCGCCCTTACGCAAGCCGCATTCGCGCGGTGATTGGCCACGTGGCCAACGCCAACGCGGAATACCAGCACACCTACATGCAGGAACGCGAAGTGAAGCGTGTGGGCTACATCCTGGTATCTACCGATCGCGGTCTCTGCGGTGGCTTGAACATCAACGTGTTCAAGGCAGCGATCCGCGACATGCACTCCTGGGATAAGCAGGGTGTGGGCGTGGATATCTGTGCAGTCGGCAACAAGGCGGCCAGCTTTTTCAACAACATCGGCGGCAACGTCGTAGCCGCAGTGCGCGACCTGGGCGACCAGCCTCAGGCCAAGCAGCTGATCGGCTCCGTCAAGGTGATGCTCGACAAGTTCGCCGATGGCGAAATCGACCGTCTTTTCCTGGTGTCCAACGAATTCGTGAACACCATGACCCAGAAGCCGCAGGTTGAGCAGCTGCTTCCGTTGAAAAAAGACGAAGACGAGCAACTGCAGCACGAATGGGACTATCTGTACGAGCCAGAGCCGGTCGAGCTTCTCGACGGTCTGCTGACCCGTTACATCGAATCCCAGGTGTATCAGGCGGTGGTTGAAAACAAGGCCTGTGAACAAGCGGCACGTATGATTGCGATGAAGAGCGCCACCGATAACGCCGGTGAGCTGATCGACGCACTGCAGCTGGTTTACAACAAGGCGCGCCAGGCAGCGATTACCCAAGAGCTGTCTGAGATTGTTGGCGGCGCCGCGGCGGTCTGATTCGAGTAATCAGAGCACCGCAGAAAGATTTGAACTTTGAGGATCGGGAAATGAGTAACGGGCAAATTGTGCAAGTTATCGGCGCGGTCATCGACGTGGAATTCCCGCGCGACGCCGTACCGAATGTATACGATGCACTCGTGGTTGAGGGTAAAGACCTCACCATGGAAGTGCAGCAGCAGCTGGGCGACGGCATTGTACGTGCTATCGCCATGGGTTCTTCCGAGGGTATCTCCCGCGGTCTGCCGGTAAAGAACACCGGCGCTCCAGTTTCCGTACCGGTAGGTACCGAGACCCTGGGCCGCATCATGGACGTACTGGGCAACCCAATTGACGAATGTGGTCCGATCGGTGAGAAAGAGCGCTCCTCTATCCACCGCGCGGCACCCACCTACGAAGAGCAGTCCAGCTCCACGGAACTGCTGGAGACCGGCATCAAGGTAATCGACCTGGTATGTCCGTTCGCCAAGGGTGGTAAGGTTGGCCTGTTCGGCGGTGCCGGTGTAGGTAAAACCGTAAACATGATGGAACTCATCAACAACATCGCCACCGAGCACAGCGGACTGTCTGTGTTCGCGGGTGTTGGTGAGCGTACTCGTGAAGGTAACGACTTCTACCACGAGATGCAGGAAGCCGGCGTTGTTAACGTCGAAGAGTTTTCCAAGTCCAAGGTAGCGATGGTTTACGGCCAGATGAATGAGCCGCCCGGTAACCGTCTGCGTGTAGCCCTGACCGGCCTGACCATGGCCGAGAAATTCCGTGACGAAGGTCGTGACGTACTGTTGTTCGTGGACAACATCTACCGTTACACCCTGGCCGGTACCGAAGTATCCGCACTGCTCGGCCGTATGCCGTCTGCGGTAGGTTACCAGCCGACCCTGGCGGAAGAGATGGGTGTTCTGCAGGAGCGTATTACCTCCACCAAGACCGGCTCCATCACCTCCATCCAGGCGGTATACGTACCGGCGGATGACTTGACCGACCCGTCTCCGGCGACCACCTTCGCCCACTTGGACTCCACCGTAGTACTGAGCCGTGACATCGCCGCCAAGGGTATCTACCCGGCCGTTGACCCGCTCGACTCCACTTCCCGTCAGCTGGATCCGCAGGTGATTGGTGAGGAGCACTACTCTGTCGCCCGTGGCGTACAGTCTGTACTGCAGCGCTACAAAGAGCTGAAGGACATCATCGCGATTCTGGGTATGGACGAGCTGTCTGAAGAAGACAAGCAGATCGTAGCCCGCGCGCGTAAGATCGAGCGTTACCTGTCTCAGCCGTTCCACGTTGCGGAAGTATTTACCGGTGCGCCGGGCAAATACGTTTCCCTGAAAGAAACCATCCGTGGCTTCCAGGGCATCCTGAACGGCGATTACGACCACCTGCCGGAGCAGGCCTTCTACATGGTCGGCACCATCGACGAAGCCGTCGAGAAAGCCAACAAGAAGTAAGGCACGCACGTAGATCCCCAGGTGTCTGGGGATCATGGCTCGCTCAAAATCGTAGCGAGCGGCTGGCTGGCGGTGGCCGCCGGAGCGCAGGCAGCGGAGTGTATATAAATACATGAGCAGCCGAGCACCGCCGGACGCCATCAGGCAGGCGTACAGTAGATTTTGTGCGATGCCACAAGGCAAACAAATGAGATTGAGGTAGCCTTATGGCTATGACAGTACATTGCGACATCGTTAGCGCAGAGGAATCCCTCTTCTCGGGTCTGGTGAAGATGGTGATTGTCAGCGGCGTCGAAGGGGAACTCGGTATCTCCTACGGTCACGCACAGCTGCTCACCGCCCTCAAGCCCGGCCCGGTTCGCATCATCAAAGACAATGGTGATGAAGAGGTGCTGTTCCTGAGCGGCGGCTATGCCGAAATCCAGCCGAACATGGTGACCATCCTCGCCGATCTCGCCGAGCGCGAAATCGACGAAGATGCAGCCAAAAAGGCCCGCGAAGAGGCGGAACACGCCCTGCGCAGCGCCCCGGCGGATATCGACTATGCCCGTATCTCCGCGCAACTTGCCGAAGCCGAAGCTCGTCTGCGCACCATGCAGGCGATTCGCCGCGCCGCTGGCAAGTAACCTACTTTCTGTAGGAGCCTGTATATTACAGGCAATCAAAAAAAGCAGCTTCGGCTGCTTTTTTTGTGCCCGTGTGTTTTGCTTAGGACATCTCGACCCATCAGAAACAGGAAATCGAATTCGTGAATGCCCCACAACCCGTTATCGGATTGGCGCTCGGCAGCGGAGCGGCCAAAGGTTTTGCACATATTGGCGTACTCAAGGTGCTGGGCGAAATGGGCATTCGCCCTGATGTGATTGCCGGTACCTCTATGGGCGCTTTTGTTGGGGCCGCCTTTGCCGCCGGCAAACTCGACAAGCTGGAAGAGTGGGTACGCCAATTGGATAACTGGAAGGTGTTCTCCCTGCTGGATATCAACTGGACCCTGAGCGGCGGTGTGATTGGTGGTATCAAACCATTCCGCACCTTCTTCGAGGGATTCGATTTCGACAACATCGAAGATTTGCCGGTTCCCTTCACCGCTGTCGCCACCGATTTACACAGTGGTCAGGAAATCTGGTTACAGCAGGGTAACCTTCAGGACGCGGTCAGTGCCTCCTGTTCCATACCAGGGCTGCTATCACCAAAGGCACTGTCTGGCCGCTGGCTGGTGGACGGTGCGGTGGTCAACCCGGTGCCAGTCGACGTTTGCCGCGCCATGGGCGCCACTCGCGTAATCGCCATAGATGTGATGGAAGATGGCGCCCCGCTGCTGAATCGGGAGCACCGGGAGGTGGCGAGCATCGTGAGTGAGAAATCCACGGTGGAAGACATGCCCTCTCTGCAGCAGGAGCGCGCAGAAATGTCTCATCCGGAGGCTGGTGATGATGAGGATAAGGCACTCGCGGAGGCTGAGCAGAGCAACCCATCCAACGGACTGGCGAGACTACTGGAACAGGGTAAAGAGCAGCTGACCCAGTTTCGAGAGCTGCGCAAGCGCCCGAAAATCGCACCGCCAGGTATGTTCGACACCATGCACCAGGCCATGGCGATTCTCGAGCGACGCCATAAGCGCACCCGTATGATGGGTTCACCTCCGGACGTACTGGTAATGCCCAAGGTGGGTGAAGTGGGGGGCATGGAATTTTCCCGCGCGACCGAGGCCATTGAGGCCGGTGAAATAGAAGCCCGTCGTCTGCGCACCTGGATCGAAGATATGGTGGATCAGGGATAACGAAATGTACGGACACTGGCGATTGCGCACTCTGCTTCGACTGTTTGGCGCCCTGACCCTGCTTGTCAGTGTGGGCGCCAGTGCAGGGGCTTGGTACGAATACCAGTCTGAAAATTTTACCGTGTATTCCGATGTGCCCGAGCGTCGCGTCTATGAACTGATGCGAGATCTGGAGCGTTTTCGCCGTACCGCCCTGTCATTTACCGGCCAGGAAGAAACACCGGAAAACCAGAAATTACGGGTGTTCCACTTCCGCGACTCCGGCGAGTTCGAGCGGTTTACCGGGGATCGCAAGATCGCCGGTCTCTACCGGGAAACCTGGGAGGGACCGATTATCTTTTCCCGCGACGGCGGCCATGGCATTTCCGGCTCCGGATTGATCTTCCACGAATACGTCCACCATCTGATGCGCGAGCGCAGTGGCATGACCTACCCGCGCTGGTACTCCGAAGGATTCGCCGAGCTGCTGGCCAGTGCGGAACTGCATAAAAAAACCGTACTGGTCGGGGGGCTGCCGGAGTGGCGATTGAGCGCCTGGGCAGAAAATGATCCCCTGACCATCGAGCAGCTCCTGGCCCCTCCTCCGCTTGCTGCGCAAAATGGCGAAGACAATAGCCGCTACTGGAACAACTACTACGCCAGCGCCTGGCTGCTTACTCACTATTTACAGTTAGGCCACACCGCTGGCCACCCAGACTACCGGGCCGCTACTACGAGCTACCTCAAGGCGGTGGCCGCAGGTGAAAATCCTTTTGCAATCTTCGAAGAACATTTCGGGAAATCTATCGAAGTGATTGGACGGGAAATGCTCGCCTATATGCGTGATGATATTCAGCGCTACCAACTGGAGATCCCCGAGTACACCTACTCCATCCCGCGCCGCGAACTGACCGAAAACGAGCAGCTGTTTCTGCTTGCCGCCGAGGCCATGGATTTCGACAAACCACAGCTCGCCTTGGAGTATCTGAAGCGCAGCGAGCAACAGGGCCTGGGCTGGTCGGAAAACCTGACCGCCATGGCGGTGATTGAAGCGGAAAAAAAGAACTACAAACTCGGTGAAAAAGTGGTGGAGGAAATTGGCGAGCACGGCCAGATCAGCCACCTCACCGCCGCCAATCTCGCGCAATTCTATTTGCTGCGCTTGCAGGCATTGACGCTGACCCGCGAATGGGATGAGGACTTTTATGAGTCGGCGGTGAAGTACGGAAAAATCGCCGTGCAGATGGGTCCCAATTATTTGCCCGGCTATCGCACCCTGTGGACCGCATACCAACTCAAAGGTGAAAGCGAAGATGCCTTGCAGATCATGCTGAGCGCCTATCACCAGGAACCCAGTCACCTGAACCTGAACGCCACACTGGGGTTTTACCTTGCGCATCTTGAAAAGGACGCTTTGGCCCGGGAATACCTGGAGCGGGTTGTGGCCTGGAGTCACTCTGAAGATCTTCGCGCACGTGCAGAAGCGCTGCTCGAGCGACGAAAATAAAGAGGAGCGAAAATAAAAAAGCCCGCCGTTTTCACGGCGGGCTTTTTGTTGGATAAACCGATCCGAACAATCAGTGCACCCAGTGGTGCCGTTCCTGCTTCTCCTGAATCGCTTCCGCGGTCGGTGTGGGCATGGCGCTCACCGGCAAACGCTCGTGGAAGAACGCCAGTCGCTCGTCGCCTTCCACCTCGTTCATGGTGGCGGCGTCGAACACCTTGCCGTTGATCACGGTGTATTTCACCTTCTCGGACAGGCGCAGGTCCTCCAGCGGATTGCCGTCCACCACAATGATGTCCGCCAGTTTGCCCGCTTCCAGGCTGCCGATGTCCTTATCCATACCCAGGTAGCGGGCGCCATCGATGGTGCCGGCGCGGAAGGCTTCCCACGGGGTGAAACCGCCCTGTGCCATCATCCACATTTCCCAGTGGGCGCCGAGACCTTCGCGCTGGCCGTGGGCGCCAATGTGCACGGTGACGCCTTTGTCACGCAGCTGTTTTGCGTGATTGGCTACGTCCACGTGGTTGTAGTGGTGATCCGGCGCGGTGGGGCGGCGGATGGAACGCGGGTTGACGATAAAGTCCGGAGTAAAGCTGGTCAGGCGCTCGTTCTTCCACACCTCGGTGCGGTCGTACCAGTAGTACTCACCGGAGAGGCCGCCGTAAGCCACCACAAACGTAGGGGTATAACCCACGCTGGTCTGGCTCCACATCTGTTCCACGTCGGAATAGATATTGGCGATGGGCAGGGAGTGCTCCACACCGGTGTGGCCATCCACAATCATGTTCATGTTGTGCTGGTACTTACCGCCGCCTTCCGGCACCACCATGATGCCGTGCTTGCGGCCCGCTTCCAGTACCTGCTGGCGCTGCTCCCTTCTCGGCTGGTTGTAGCTCTTCACGGAAATCGCACCCATTTCCTTCAGGCGGCTCACGTGGAACTCGGCGTCCTCCAGGCTGTTGATCTTGGCCTTGTAGCCGGGGCCCTTGGCGCCGTACAGAATGGTGCCGGTGGAGAAAATACGCGGGCCATTGATGATGCCGGCCTTCTGCATTTCCGCAGCAGAGAAGATCTCGCTGCTGTCGTTGGACGGGTCGTGAATGGTGGTCACACCGAACGCCAGGCTGGAATACAGGTTCCAGTTCTGCTGCGGAATGATCTCCTCGCGGCCCTGGGCACCGTGGGCGTGGGCATCCACCAGCCCTGGCAGAACGGTCTTGCCGGTGACATCGATACGCTGGGTACCGGTGGGGATTTCCACCTCACTCTGCGCACCCACTGCCACGATGCGATTACCGCGGAACAGCACCACACCGTTTTCGATCACTTCCTGGGCGGACTCCGCATCGCGCATGGTCACCACGGTACCGCCGGTCAGCGCCACCAGTTTGTCGCTGTTGAAGAACGGCTGCTTGAAGCTGAGATCGATACCTTCGCTCACCGGCTCCGGCAATTGCTCCGGGGCGCCGGCGACAAAATCAAACGCGTCTTTCAGTTCGCGCTCATAGAGCTTCGGTCCGTGGGCCCAGCCCAGGGTCTCGCTGTCGCCGGACCAGTGCAGGTTTTCACCGGCGCGCTTGGACACCTGGGTGACTTTTACGGCGGTGGCGTTGGGACCGATGGACTCGGATTTGCCGGTGTGCATAAACGGTGCGGCAAAGGCCTTGAAGTCCTGAGTGAAGGCGACCCAGCGGCCGTCCGGGGACAGGCGGAAGGAGGTGATCTCGGCGCCGTGCAAGTGCTCGCGCTCGTCCTTGCCGTTGACATCGACGCTCTTGAACACGCGCTTGCCGCCATCGCCGTAGACATACTCGGAGAAGTAGATACGGTCGCCATCGGCGCCGAAGTGCGGCTCGTAGCCGGATTTACTGATGCGGCGCTGCCAGTCGCCGTCGGCGTCCGCCAGGTATATGCCGGGCTCAAGGGAGTATTCCGGGCTCAGCAGGTAGCCGCCGGTAAAGCGGCGGAAGGCTACGGTTTCGCCATCCGGGGAGAAGCTCGGCTCCACATACAGGCCGGGTTCATCGGTGATGGTCTTGCCGCGACCACTGCGTGCGGATACCACGCGCACCTGCCCGAGTTTCTCATCGTCCCAGGTCACGTAGGTGATCTGCTTGCCGTCCCGGGACCAGCTCGGGTAGAACTCGAAGTGCTCATCCTGGCGGGTCAGTCGGCGACGTTCACCGCTGTTCACGTCCTGAACGTAGATTTTGCCCAGGGCCTGGAAGGCGATCTGCTTGCCGTCCGGAGACTTCTGCGCCCAGCGGATCATCTTCACGTCGAACTGTTCCGGGGCTACATCCACCGGGAAGCGTACCGCATCGGCCACTTTCTTCTCGGTCTTGATATGCGCGACTATCTCGCGGGCGCCCCGCTCGAGGCTGCTGCCATCGGCGTTGATGCGCAGGAACCTGCCGCCACTCCACACGATCAGGGATTTACCGTCCGGCATCCAGTCGTAGTGCACGTAGTTGCCGTGGGAGCCAAACGTCTCCTGCAGATCCCGTTCGAGGCCGGTATAGATGGGTTTTTCCAGGCCGCTGTTCAGGTCTTTCACAAACATGGAGGTCTGGTCGTCCTGGCGGCGGATAAACGCCAGCTTTTCACCATCCGGTGACGGTACCGGGGCGATGGAACCGCCGGGGCCGGAGACAAAGGTTTCTTCCTTGCCGTCCTGCAGATCATAGCGGTTGATGGCGAAGATTTGCTGGGTGGAGTTCTTGTTGTACTCCCAGACCGTGCCCGGGGTGGTGTCGATGGCGTAATAGATGTAGCGGCCATCCGGGGAGAAAACCGCGTCGGAGATATTCTTCTGCGCGATATCGCCGCCGATGCGCGCCTTGATCTGGCGACCTTCACCACCGCCGTAGTGGTACATCCAGATTTCCCCGGCGGGGATACTGCGGCCACTCATAAAGCCCTTGCGCGCCACCAAGTGCTGGCCATCCGGGCTGAAGTTGGGGGCGTGTACCAGGTTTTCTTTCTCGGTGGTCAGTTGGCGCAGATTCTCGCCGTTGCGGTCCATGATCCAGATATTGTCAGCACCGTCGCGGTCGCTGACAAACACGATGGACTTGCCGTCGGGGCTGAAGCGCGGCTGGATGTTCCATGCGATTTCGCTGGTGATCGCAGTGGCTTCGCCGCCATTTACCGACATTTCATAGATGTCGCCCAGCATATCGAAGACGATGGTCTCGCCGTCGGGGCTGATATCCAGGTTGCTCCAGGTGGTCTCGCGGGTATCCAGGGAGATGGCCTTGAACTCGAACGGCGGCTTGTTCACATCCCATTTGTCTACTTCTTTTTTGGCTTCTTCCGCCACCGCTACCAGCGGCAGGGACATGGCGAGGCTGGCGCCGCCGATCAGGCGCGCGAGCTTGCGCATTCTGGTTTTTATCATCTGGGCTCCCTGGGTAATTGGGGTTGCGGGCGTTGAGGTCGGTCGCGCCCGGGTAGAGCGGCGCCGAATAAAAAACTACCTGCCAAATTACCGAAATATTGCCGCTTGGCAATAAAACTGCGTCGAATGGGAGAAAACTCGGGATATCCAGCAGTCGCAGGATTATCGCCTGTAAACCTCCAGGTGATATTCGCAGTAATACAGGGGTTTGGCGCGGGTCCTGACCTGGAATTGCGCTGACTAAACTGGGTTATATGGGGGCTGCAACGGCGCACACAGACAATTCGGAACCCCCAATGAGTCATTACAAGCACCGCGACCGTCCCAAGAGTGATCGCCAGATTCTCTCGGAGCAAATGGACGAGAGCCTGCAGGAATATAACCGCAATAACCGGTCACTGTTGCTCTCTTCAATCGGAGCGGGCATGGAGATTGGCTTCAGTGTGTTTCTCATCGCGGCGTTCTACAGCCACCTTCACGCCGGTATATCTCATCAGCTGATGTATCTGTTGGCAGCAATGAGCTATCCCGTGGGTTTCATGCTGGTGGTTATTGGAATGCTTGATGTACTCCAGTTTCTCGCCATCGCAACCGCCGGCAATATCATCGGCGGTTCGGTATTTGTTGGACGGGTCAAGTACAGCTCCATTCGCAATAGCCATTGAGCCGATTGGCGACCGGCCGAGTGCCTGTGCCGGGTTGCGATAAGCTGTGCAACTCGGGACAATCCGGGCCCGATCAAAAGAACTGTCACTCCTTCAGGTAATCTCATGACCATCGATGTCGTTATCCTCGCCGCCGGCAAAGGCACCCGCATGCGCTCCGATCTACCCAAAGTACTGCATCCCATCGGTGGAGTGCCCATGCTGGGGCGGGTGATCAACGCCGCGAAAGGTTTGGGGGATGTATCGATTACCGTGGTGATCGGCCACGGTGCCGAGCTGGTGCGTGAGCGATTTGCCGACAGCGGCGTGCAGTTTGTGGAGCAGACCGAACAGCTGGGCACCGGCCACGCGGTGGCCCAGGCCATACCGAATTTCCGCGAAGGCGCCACGGTGCTGGTGCTTTACGGCGACGTCCCTCTGGTAAAAACCGCAACCCTGCAGGATCTGCTACAGGCATCGGAAAATGGCCCCGCCCTGCTGTCGGTAGTGATGGATGATCCCAAGGGCTACGGCCGCATCGTGCGCGACTCGCTCAACGCGGTTCAGGCGATTGTGGAAGAAAAGGACGCCGACAACGCCATCCGCACCATCCGCGAGATCAATACCGGCATCCTCGCCGCACCGGGCAATTTGCTGGCCCAGTGGCTGCCGGAGCTCTCGAACGACAATGCCCAGGGTGAGTACTACCTTACCGATGTGATCGCGCGCTCGGTCAGCGAGAACATCGCCATTACCGGCGTGATCGCCGACGATCCCTTTGAGGTGGCCGGCGTCAACAGCCGCGCCCAACAGGCGGAACTGGAGCGCGCGCTGCAGGCGGACACTGCCAATGCGCTGATGACTGCCGGCGTCACCCTGCTGGATCCCGCTCGTATTGATGTGCGTGGCAATCTCACCTGCGGCGCTGACGTCTCCATCGATATCAACTGTATTTTCGACGGCGAAGTATCCCTCGGCGACAACGTGCAGATCGGCCCGAATTGTCTGCTGAAAAACTGCCAGCTGGCCGCGGGCACAGTGGTAGAAGCCAACTCCATTATCGAAGACGCCATCGTCGGCGAAACCTGCACCATCGGCCCCTTTGCACGCCTGCGCCCGGGCACTGAGCTGGCTAATGGTGCAAAGGTGGGCAACTTCGTCGAAACCAAAAAGGCCAGGATCGGCCTTGGCAGCAAGGTAAACCACCTCTCCTATATCGGAGATGCGGAAGTGGGCGAAGGCGTGAACATTGGCGCCGGCACAATCACCTGTAACTACGATGGCGTGAACAAGTCCAAAACCGTAATCGGCGACGGCGCCTTTATTGGCTCCAACTCTGCGCTGGTTGCCCCGGTAGAAATCGGCGCCGGCGCGACCATTGGTGCTGGCTCAACCATCACCCACGAAGTGAGTGCTGACGAACTGGCTGTAGCCCGTGGGAAGCAGCGCAATATCAGTGGTTGGCAACGGCCTACGAAAAAAAGTTAAGCCCGCAGAATGGTGCTCTGAAGCTGGCCCGGTGGCGGTGGATCACTGGGTGCGGCTTTTCAGGACCGCTGTGAACCCATCCCTGGGCGCTGCGGCGCAAACATCCTGTTAGCGACGCTCCTGAAAAGCCGCACCCAGCACTCCACCTTCTTTCGAACCCAATTCACTTCGTAAGAACTTTCCTGGTCCACTAACGAAGTCCATGGGTCATGAGAAGGCAAAGTGCCGGGTATTCGTTTTCGAAAGCGTCGGCGACAGGACGTCGCCGCCGCAGCGCCCAGGGATGGGTTCACAGCGGTTTCGAAAACGAATACCCGGTGATTTGCCGCCACGGCCGAAGAATAAAACGAACCCCACAACCCAAAGACCCCGAAAACCCCCAACTACACTAAAAGCATCGGAATCCAAGGAACCCCGCCGATGCATAAACCTCGCCTGCAGCTCCAGGCTTCCTTCGATATCGCCTATCTCCAGTACCTGGACAAACAGGGCCGGGAGACACAGCCCCTGCCCGAGTTCGCCACCCCCGACTGGCTCACCCACTGCCACCGCCAAATGCAGCTGGCCCGGCTGGTGGATGATCGCGCGGTAAAACTGCAGCGCACCGGCCGCCTCGGCACTTATCCCTCCACCCTCGGCCAGGAAGCCATCGGCATCGCCACCGGCAATGCGCTGATGGCCGAAGACGTCTACTGCCCCTACTACCGGGAAACCGGCGCCCTGCTTGAGCGAGGTGTGGAAATCGAAGAAATCCTCGCCAACTGGGGCGGCGACGAGCGTGGGCAGAATTTCCAGCACGCGCCGAAGGATCTGCCCATCTGCGTACCCATCGCCACCCAGATGCTGCACGGGGCCGGTGTGGCCTTTGCCCTGAAATATCGCCACCAGCAGCAGGGCATTCCTCTACAGGTAGCGGTTGCCAGCTCCGGCGAAGGCGCCACTTCCAAGGGGGACTTCTACGAGGCCATGAACCTCGCCGGGGTGTGGAAGCTGCCCATGGTGTTTGTGGTGAACAACAACCAATGGGCCATATCAGTGCCGCGCGCCGCGCAAACCGGTACCCAGACCATCGCCCAGAAAGCCATCGCCGCCGGTATCCCGGCGCTGCAAGTGGATGGCAATGATGCGGTGGCCGTGGCCTGGGCGGTGCGGGACGCAATGCAGCGGGCGCGGCAAGGGGAAGGTCCGGCGCTGATTGAGGCCATCAGTTACCGACTCTGCGACCACACCACCGCCGATGACGCCAGCCGCTACCGCGGTGCCGAAGAGCTGGAGCAGGCCTGGCAGTGGGAACCGATCAAACGGCTGGATACCTATTTACGGGATCAGGGCCTGTGGAGCGATGCCAAGCAGCAGGACCTAGACCGCGAGCTGGCGCAGATTATGGAAGCGGCGCTGAATAACTGGGAATCCCGCGCGCCGGAACCGGTGACCGCCATCTTCGATCATCTCTACGCGCAATTGCCGGAAGGGCTGTACGAGCAGTACGACCAGTTGCGTGACGAACAGCAGGGCACGGTGATTGGGGGAAAGGGTTAGATGGCGGAACAAAACAGTGCGATCACCCTGGTGGAAGCGGTCACCCAAGCGCTGGCCTACGAGCTCAAAAATAACCCGGAAGTGGTGGTATTCGGGCAGGATATTGGTGCGAACGGCGGCGTATTCCGGGCAACGGACGGACTGCAGAAAACCTTCGGTGCAGACCGGGTGCTGGACACCCCACTGGCCGAAACCATGATCGCCGGCATTGCCGTGGGCATGGCCACCCAGGGACTTCGCCCAGTGGCCGAGTTCCAGTTTATGGGCTTTATCTACCCCGGCCTCGATCACATCCTCAGCCACGCCGCGCGCATGCGCAATCGCACTCGCGGCCGCCTTAGCTGTCCCATCGTCTACCGCGCGCCCTACGGCGGCGGCATTCACGCGCCGGAACATCACAGTGAAAGTACCGAGGCGATTTTTGCGCATATTCCCGGTCTGCGGGTGGTGGTGCCCTCGTCTCCCGCGCGGGCCTATGGCCTGTTGCTGGCGGCCATCCGCGATCCAGACCCAGTGATCTTTCTCGAACCCAAGCGCATCTACCGCGCGGCCAGACAGCCGGTACCGGACGACGGCGAGGCCCTGCCCTTGGATCGCGCTTTTGTCCTGCGCGAGGGCAGTGATCTCACCCTGGTGGCCTGGGGCGCAAGCGTCCGCGAGACTCTCGCTGCCGCTGAACAGTTGGCTCGCGACGGCATAGAGGCGGAAGTCATCGACCCCTCCACGCTGAAACCGCTGGATATCCACACCATCATCGACTCCCTGGAGAAAACCCGCCGCTGCGTGGTGGTCCACGAAGCCGCGCGCTTTGGTGGTCTGGGGGCGGAGATCGCTGCACAAATTCAGGAATACGCCTTCGACCTGCTTGATGCACCGGTGCAGCGGGTTACCGGATACGACACGGTGATGCCGTACTACCAGCTGGAAAATGCCTATCTGCCCGGCGTCGAGCGCATCCTGGCGGGCGCCCGCTCTGCGCTCGGCTATGTCCGTGATGGGGTTCGTGACGGTGTTCGCGCAACCGGAGCGGAGGGAGGCCGATGAAGATCTTCAAGCTCCCCGACCTGGGTGAAGGCCTGCCGGATGCGGTGATTCGCGAATGGCATGTGGACGAGGGTGACAGCGTCAAAGCGGATCAGACCCTGGTGACCGTGGAAACCGCCAAAGCACTGGTAGAGGTTCCCTCCCCCTATTCCGGCACAGTGGAAATCCTGTTTGCCGCGGAAGGCGAGACACTGGAAACCGGCCAGCCGCTGATCGGATTTGCCGGTGCGGAGCCGGGTTCAGCGCCAGAGCCGGAAAGCAAACCTGCAAGTGAACTCAACAGCGACAGCGGCACCGTGGTGGGCAAGATTGAACAGGGCAGCGAGGCTCTGGCTGTAGAACAGCGCCCCATCGCCAACCGCCCCCGCTGCGCCACCCCGGCGATCCGCGCCCTCGCCCGCCGGCTCAAGGTTGATCTGGCCGATCTGCATCCGTCCGGCGCCCGTTTCAGCGAAGCGGAAGTGCGCGCCGCAGCGCGCGGAGAAAACCTGCCGCGCTGGAGCGAAAAACCGGAGAAAAGCGACGAAACCGTCGTTAAAGAGTGCAAAAAATCCCCAACCGAATCCAGTGAAATGGCCCCCGCTCGCCGCGCTATGCTGCTGGCCATGAACCGCGCCCGCGACCAAGTCTGCCCCATGACCCTGTTCGACGAGGTGGATATATCCGACTGGCCCAAAGGCACCAGCGCCACCCTGCGCCTGCTCAAAGCCATCGCGCTCGCTGCTGCGGACGAGCCAAACCTCAATGCCCACTTTGAAAACGACGTGTTGGAGCCGAAATCTCCGGTCAACGTAGGTCTGGCGGTGGACGCCCCCAAGGGCCTGTTCGTGCCGGTGATCAAAGACGTCGGCGCCCTAGGTGAAGAGAAATTGCTGGAAACCATCGCCCGCTTCAAACAGCAGGCCAATGAAGGTGCCATCCCGCAGCAGGATCTACAGGGCGCCACCATCCACCTCTCCAATTTTGGCAGTCTGGCGGGCCGCTTCGCCACCCCGGTGGTGGTGCCGCCACTGGTGTGTATCGTCGGCGCCGGCCGCGCTCACAAGGCGGTACTGCCCCACAAAGGGAAGGCCCGGGTGCGCAAACTGTTGCCCCTGTCGATAACCGCCGACCATCGCGCGGTTACCGGCGGTGAACTGGCCAGATTCCTGAAAGCCGTAAAAGCCCACCTCAGCAAAAGTCAGGTGTGAACTTCAGTTTCGGTTTGCTATGCTTAACTTACGAAACGAAACTTAAGCGAGCATGTCCAAACGCTCATGTCCAAGCGTAATACCCAACAGCGCCGCCACCAGATACTCAGCCAGATCAACGAAGCCGGTGAAGCCAGTGTCGAAGAACTGGCGCGCCAGTTCGAAACCTCCGAAGTTACGATCCGAAAGGATCTGGCGGCCATGGAAGACAACGGCCTGCTGCTGCGCCGCCACGGCGGCGCCATCCCCCTGCCCAGGGAACTGGTGGCCGAAGACCCCCTGTCCCAGACCAAACGCGCCATTGGCCGCGCCGCCGCCGAGCTGATCCGCGACCACAACCGCATCGTCATCGACTACGGCCGCACCACTACCGGCCTGATCCCCGAGCTCAACCACAAGCGCGGCCTTGTCGTCATGACCAACTCCCTGCACGTCGCCAACCAGCTGCGGGAACTGGAAAACGAACCCACCCTGCTGATGACCGGCGGCACCTGGGATCCCCACTTCGAAGCCTTCCAGGGCCAGGTCGCCGAACAGGTCCTGCGCGGCTACGACTTCGACCAGGCCTTTATCGGCGCCGACGGTATCGACCTCGAGCGCGGCACCTGCACCTTCAACGAGCAGATCGGCCTGTCCCGCGTCATGGCCGATGTCGCCCGCGAAGTGGTGGTGATGGCGGAGTCCAGCAAGGTGGGGCGACGGATTCCGAATCTGGAACTGAGCTGGGACATGTTCGGCACTTTAGTGACCGACAGCGGCATCGAAGACAAGGTTTGTGCACAACTGGAAAGCAGGGGCCTGCGGGTTATCTGTGCTGATGTCTGAACACGAGTCCGAATAGAAAACTGAAGTTAATCGCGAAGGTGGCGATGCCGGGTGGGCCTTTGTGAGACCTTCCGCGAGAGGGACCTCGCGGAAGAGCCCCCATGGATGGGTTGAGGGGGGACGCCTAGTCCGTGTCTCACAAAGGCCCACCCGGTAGCGCCACCGCCACAGGACAAAGATCCGAAGGCAAAAAACAAATACCGAGGTAAGAAATATGTGTGGAATCGTAGGTGCCCTGGGCCAACGCAACGTAACCGGAATCCTGCTGGAAGGACTGCGCCGACTGGAATACCGCGGCTATGACTCCGCCGGTGTGTGTCTCGTCAACGGCGACGGCAAACTGCAACTGCGCAAAACCCAGGGCAAGGTCGCCGACCTGGAATCCGCTCTCGACGACAGCCCCACCGCCGGTCAGCTCGGTATCGCCCACACCCGCTGGGCCACCCACGGCGTCCCCTCGGATAAAAACTCCCACCCGCACGCCTCCGGCAACTTCGCCCTGGTGCACAACGGCATCATCGAAAACTATCAGGAACTGCGTGACGAACTCATCAGCAAAGGCTATGAATTCCAGTCGGAGACCGACACCGAAGTCGTCGTCCATCTGATCCACGAGCTCGCCAAAGACAACCGCGACCTGCTGCAGGCCGTCTCCGCCGCCACCGAAAAACTCCACGGCGCCTACGCCCTCGGGGTGGTCTGTTCCACCGAACCCGAGCGCCTGGTTTGCGCCCGCCTCGGCAGTCCCCTGGTGATCGGCGTCGGCTATGACGAAAATTTTATCGCCTCCGACCCCATGGCCCTGCAACAGGTCACCGACCGCTTTATTTTTCTGGAAGAGGGTGACATTGCCGAAGTCACCCGCGACGGCATCGCCATCTGGGACAAGACTGGCGAAGAGGTCAGCCGCCCGGTGAACAAACTGCAGGGCGGGCACGACGCCGCCGACAAGGGCCGCTACCGCCACTATATGCAGAAGGAAATTTTCGAGCAGCCTAAAGTGGTCGAAGCCACCATGGCCGGCCGCATCGGCGAACATTCGGTACTGTCCCAGGCCCTCGGTACCGCCGCCAACGAAATTCTGCCGCAGGTAAAACAGGTACAGATCGTCGCCTGTGGTACCAGCTACCACGCCGGCCTCGTTGCCCGTTACTGGATCGAAGACTGGGCCGGCGTGCCCTGCTCCGTCGAAGTCGCCAGCGAAATCCGCTACCGCAAAACCGCCGTGCGCCCGGGCACTCTGTTTGTCACCATCTCCCAGTCCGGCGAAACCGCCGATACCCTCGCCGCACTGCGGCAGGCCAAAGAGCTCGGCTACCTCGCCTCCATGACCATCTGCAACGTGCCCAACAGCTCGCTGGTGCGCGAATCCGAACTGCACCTGATGACCGAAGCGGGCCCAGAAATCGGCGTCGCCTCCACCAAAGCCTTCACCACCCAGCTGGTCGCCCTGCAGATATTCTGCATCGCCCTGGCCAAAGCCAACGGCATGAGCGGCGAGCGCGAAGCGGAATTGATCGACGCACTGCATCAGCTTCCGAAACTGATGGAAAAATTCACCGGCCTCGACGCTCTGGTAAAAGCCACCAGTGAAGCCTTCGCGGAAAAAAATCACGCACTCTTTTTAGGTCGCGGCGTCGAATACCCCATCGCTCTGGAAGGCGCGCTCAAACTGAAAGAAATTTCCTACATCCACGCCGAAGCCTACCCCGCCGGCGAACTCAAACACGGCCCACTGGCACTGGTGGATGCAGACATGCCGGTGATCGTCGTTGCACCGAACGATGAGCTACTGGAAAAACTGAAATCCAACCTGCAGGAAGTACGCGCACGGGGCGGCGAACTATTTGTATTCGCCAGCCCGCAATCGGGCTTTAACAGCGAGCCAGGCGTAACCGTAGTGGAAGTCCCGGAAGCACCGGAAAGCCTATCTCCCATTTTATATACGGTGCCATTGCAATTATTGAGTTACCACGTGGCCCTGCTGAAAGGTACCGACGTGGATCAGCCGCGAAATCTGGCTAAATCGGTTACGGTGGAATAATTCAAAAATTTATTTCGTGAAATATGGGTCGCTATTGCGGCCCATATTCGTTTTACAATTTACAAAATAAAAGAATGAAACCATCGTTCCATTTAATTTATTTCAGACTATTTTCACTCAAAAATAGATGCTTCTGCCTTCTGATAATTCTCGATAATTAATCACAAAATAATAAGTACTCTGGTGCTAACTAGGCGTAATTTCGTGTAATTTTCAACTTTAAAATAATAGTGAAAAAATCAAGGAGTAAATGCGCGCCAATTATTTGGATGATGTTCAATAAATCCAAGTGTTTAACTTTTTTCGCACAGCCATTATTTGTTAAGGTCGGCAGCCTTTTCTACCGTGCTTACTTCTGCGGTATTCAAAATTAGAACTGATCGGGCCGGAAGCCCAATAGTTTCCAACATGGAGAGTGTGATGCCTCGCGCTATTTCCCTATTTTTTTCGCTAATTCTTTCCCTGCTGATTTCCGCTCAACAAGCCTGGTCCGCTGACGGCCGCTCAGATTATGACCTCGACGACGACGGCCTGATCGAAATCAACGACTGGGCCGACCTGAATGAGGTTCGCAATAACCTGGATGGCACATCGCTCTATGGCAGCAGTGAGGGTTGTCCTGCGGAGGGTTGTGTTGGTTTCGAGCTAACCACGGATCTGGATTTTGATACCAATGGGGATGGGGTACTGAATGTTGAAGATACTTTCTGGAATAGCGGTGCCGGCTGGCAACCGATAGGTAGCTCCAGAGATGAGGCTTTTAGCGGTATTTTTCACGGCAACGGTTATCTGATTCGCAACTTGATGATCGCTAGACCAACCTCGGATTCGCAAGGTTTGTTCGGCATTATTATAGATGCCACGGTAAAAGAACTTGGCCTATCTGGACCACTTATGCGTGTGCAGGGGCGGAACGTGGTGGGAGGATTGGTCGGTTATGCGCAGGGAGGTCAGATTACCGCAACCTTTGTCAGTGGTTACGTTCATGGTACGGGAGGTGGTGTTGGTGGCTTAGTTGGCTCTACTACCGGAACCGATATTGTCGCCAGCTATGTCACAGGATTCGTAAGAGGAGATGGAGATAACGACATAGCCGGCTTACTCGGGTATCGCTTGGGCGCGAATGTGATTGCCAGTATGTCTACCGCCTATGTTCAAAGCCGCGTAGTCGGAGGTTTGGTGGGGTATAGCTGGTCAGGCGACCACACCAAAACCTCTGTGAGCTATTGGGCTACTGATGCGTCTGGACAAAATATCAGCTATGGAGGCACTCCAGCAACGCTTGCGGAGCTCCAGTGTCCTACGAGCGCGGATGATACAAACTGCTCAGCGAAGGTTCTGTACGAAACCTGGAGTAGTTTTACTGACGAGCAGGGGAACGGTTATTGGGATTTCGGTACCAACACAGAGCTTCCTGGACTGCGTATGGGAGGTCGTGTTTATCGGGATGCCGACGGAGATGGCAGCGAAGCGGACTTTGACGATTTTCCTACGCAATTCGCGGCAAGTGTCGATAGCGATGGCGACGGTTCACCGGATTTCTGGAAGTCAGGCTGCGAGGACGAATGTCGCAGCACGAGCGGCCTAGTGCTAGATCAGTTTCCCAGCAACCCCGCTGCTGCACTGGATACCGATCTGGATGGTATGCCAGACCAGTGGAACAGCGACTGCGACAGCGCCTGTCAGTCCTCCTCAGGCCTCACTCTGGACGACGACAACGACAATGATGGCGTTGCGAATGAAGATGATGCCTTTCCGGCGAATCAGGCCGCTTCCGTCGACCTGGATGGTGACGGTTTTCCGGATGCCTGGCTGGCGGGTTGCGACAGCGATTGCCAGTCCGAATCGGGTCTTGTACTGGATCCTTCCCTGAGCGATACCGACAACGACGGGGTCGAGAACGACAGCGATGCGTTCATTGCCAATGCTGCCGCAGCCGTGGACGATGATGGTGATGGCTTTCCAGATGCGTGGCTGGAGAACTGCGATAGCGAGTGCCAGTCCACCTCCGGCCTGACACTGGATGCCTCCCTGAATGACACCGACAACGATGGTGTGGTAAATGACGAGGACGCGTTTGCAACCAACAGTGCCGCATCTGTGGATGCCGATAATGACGGTTTGCCTGATGCCTGGCATGAGGATTGCGACAGCGATTGCCAGTCTGGGTCAGGGCTGACACTGGATGAATCGCTGAACGATACCGACAACGATGGCCTGGTGAACAGTGAGGATCCCTATCCGTCCGACCCGACACGCACTGAGGACGAGGACGCTCCAGAAATCCTCCAGGTACCGGTGGCAATTAGCGTTGCGGCCACTGGTGAAAGCACACTGGTCACTCTGAACGTGAACGAAGCTCAGGCCATCGATAATTTCGACGATGAGCTGGACTATCAGGTAGAGCTGAATGGTGAATTACTTGCGATCAATGCCGATCAGCAGGTGTCATTGCCAAGCGGCGCCCTCAGCCTGGATTGGTTTGCGGTCGACGACGCGGGGAATCGCTCTGAGCCCCTGTCACAAGCGGTCAACGTATACCCGCAGGTGCGCTTTACTCAGGACGAATCCATTACCGGTGAAGACCGGGATGCGCTGCTAGCAGTGGAGCTGTCGGGCCCATCCCCCGTCTATCCGATATCCATTCTGGCCACCTGGGTGGAATCTGAAAGCACCGCCACCACCGACGATATGGTTACCGAAGGTGAAAGCGGTGTAGACCCGAGTGAATTGCTTGTCACTATCGACTCCGTGGAAGCGCTGGAAAATGCCGCTGTGCGGATTCCGGTGGTAGGCGACGGCCTGCAAGAAACGGACGAGGTTCTTTCTATTGCACTGGTTTCGGCAATAGCCGGTAGCGCCGATGGTTTTGTCATGCCGATTGACGACTCACGCAGCAACCACCGGATGACTATTACCGACAATAACGTGGCGCCCACGGTAACCGTTACAGGATCCCAGGCAGGAGAGGACGGCACGGTATTTATCAATGACGCCGGAGAGATCACGCTGACCGCCGTTGTTGAAGATGTAAACGGCGGCGATAGCCACAGCTATCAGTGGTATACCGAGGAGCTGCCGGTAACACCCGGCGATCAGGCTTCCTTCTCCTTTGATCCGTTGTCCATGGCTCTCGGTGAGTACAGCGCACGCGTTGTGGTGACCGATGACGGCAATCCGATGCTGTCTTCCGAAGAAGAGATCTTCACCTTTACCCTGCAGGAAGCCGCGGCTTCCGACGATGGAGGAACTGATGACGGTGGTTCGGACAGTGGTGACCAGGGTGACGGCGATACCGACAACGGCGATACCGACAATGGTGGGGATGACGATTCTTCTGACGGCATCAGCACCGGCGGCCAGACTCCGGTAAATAACGGTGGAAGCAGTGGTGGCGGTTCCAGTGGCGGTAGTGTCGGCCTCTGGTTACTTTTACTGCTGGCCCTGGGCGGTCTGTGGCGTCGGAGAGCGACCTACTGAAGAGCGACCTACTGAAGAGCGACCTACTGAAGAGCGGCCTGCTGAAGAGTGGCCTACTAAAGCAATTACGATACGCGAAAAAGCCGGTGGTAACCCCACCGGCTTTTTCGCTTCTGGAAGGAGGCGATAACCGTCTACTTCAGTACGATGGAGGAAAAACTCACCTGGGCATAATTGCCCTCACGGAAATCCTCTTCCCAAACCCCTGAACCGGCGCAGCCGGCATACCACATGCCCTGTTGGTCTTTGCTGCTGCACTGATTGTAGGCGCCCGCCTTGAAGTAAAACCAGTCGCCGCTGTAGCCTGCAGGGTTGTCCAGGCTGTCGACCTTGCCGTATGCATCCGTATTGCTCGACAGGTCAATGGCGTACTCCACTCGCGGTTTGTTGGGTGCCTCAAAAACCAGCTGCATGATATTGCCGACCACGTTGACCGTATAGCTGAACGACTCGTTGAGCTTGATGCCCTTCTGACCCGGGTTTTCCGCGGATTCCCAGGTGTTGCCCCACACCGGATAGGCGATATCGGTGCGGTTGGGATCGTCTTTTGCCAGGTTGCGCTCATAGGTCCAGAAAACCGAGCCGTACGCGTGGTTGGGGAATTTTTTGTAGTAGATCTTCAGTGGCTCGTTGCCGTAGCCAAAGCCTTGGCTGAGCAGGCTTTCATCCTTGCCCGCGTGTATCTGGCCGACCACGACAGAATACGCAGGGGGCTTGTCGGGATGCGCGGCATTCACCGCGACGTGATTGACCGCGAGAGTTGCGGAAAGACGTCCACCCACTGCACCAAAATTCGCTGCCTGAGGGTGCGCGGCCAGTGCAAAGTTGTTTCCCGGCGCTTTGGTCTTGGCGCCTTGCGGGTTAATCATCTGCCGCAGTTCACTGCGGGTATTGGTGGAGTTGGCTGTGGTGATGGCCTTGTTGGGGGCGGTAAATACCACTTCACCCTCGTGGTTTCCGTAAAAGAAACGCGGCTCATACAGGCGCAAAATCTGTGGCGGGCCCACTTCGTCAATTTTGCCATCACCGTTGCTGTCCATGGGCAGGGTGATTTTCCAGTGGCTCAGGTCGATCAGTGAACCTGGAACAACTTGGGCACTGTGTACGGCATCGTCGCGGGCCGTGTCGGGATGCTGCGGCTCGCTCTGGCAGGCGGACAACAACATACAGCTGGCGGCAATGGTGGTGAACTTGAGTGAAGAAGTGACGGAGGAAAAATAGTGTTGAGTTTTTAGCATTACATCGACCGATATCAGATTACAGGTATTCAGACTGAGCGCCCGGTTTATATGAGCGCCTGGATAGAAAATCTGAGGCACCGATTTTTGCATCATCGCCGGGTGAAAACTGTAAATTTCAGGAATTTCTACGGAAATTGGTTGACCAGTTTGTGCCTGGTGCGCTGTGAGTACTAGCTATTTGCATGCGAACGGCTAGACAGTGCCTCGCGGGCGACTACTTTTTATCAGGGCAGATAAAGTCATTCACCAGGGTACTCAGGTCGTGTTCGAGCATCTAGACGCCGTTTTTCTCGCGCGGGTGCAGTTTGCATTTACCGTGTCTTTCCACTTTATTTTTCCGGCTTTTTCCATCGGTCTGGCCAGCTATCTGATGGTGCTGGAGGGACTGTGGCTAAAAACCGGCCGCGGCGTCTATGCAAACCTGTATCGCTACTGGCTGAAAATCTTTGCGGTGGGATTTGGCATGGGTGTGGTGTCGGGCATCGTGCTGTCCTACCAGTTCGGCACCAACTGGTCCGAGTTTTCCCACAAGGCCGGTCCGGTGATCGGCCCGCTGATGGGGTATGAAGTGATCACAGCCTTCTTCCTTGAGGCGGGGTTTCTCGGCGTGATGCTGTTTGGTATCAACAAGGTGGGTAAGCGCCTGCACTTTTTCGCGACCTGTATGGTGGCGCTGGGTACTTTCGTTTCCGCGTTCTGGATTCTGTCGGTGAATTCCTGGATGCAGACACCCGCGGGCTTTGAAATCAATGATCAGGGCCAGTTTATTGTTGGCGACTCCTGGTGGGACGTAATTTTCACCGCGAGCTTCCCATACCGATTGGTACATACGGTCACTGCGGCGTACCTTACCACCGCATTTGCAGTGGGTGGTGTCGGTGCCTGGCATTTGCTCAGGGATCGCAGTAATGCCGGCGCCCGCAAAATGTTTTCGATGGCCATGTGGATGGCGGTAATTGTCACCCCGGTGCAGATCCTGGCGGGGGATATGCACGGGTTGAACACACTGGAACATCAGCCGGTAAAAGTGCTTGCGATGGAGGGGGATTTCGACCCCAGTCCCGATGGCGCTCCGTTGATCCTGTTCGGATTTCCGGACGAAGAGGCGGCCAAAGTGCACTACAAGGTTGCCATACCCAAGCTGGGTTCGTTGATTCTTAAACACGACCCGAATGCGCCATTGCCGGGTCTGACAGATTTTCCGCGCGAGGAGTGGCCGCCGGTCGCGGTGGTATTCTGGTCTTTCCGGGTGATGGTGGCGATCGGCTTCGCCATGCTGGCGCTGGGAATCTGGAGCCTGATCGCACGGAGGCGAAAGCGCCTGTACGTGTCGCGGAGTTTGCATCGGGCTGCTGTGTGCATGGGCCCTGCCGGGTTCGTGGCGGTAATCGCCGGCTGGATCACTACCGAGGTCGGTCGTCAGCCATATACCGTATACGGCTTGATGCGAACGGTGGATTCCGCCTCGCCGCTGGATGCGCCGGCGGTGGCGGCGTCGCTGATCGCCTTTATCGTGGTGTACTCGGCAATTTTTGGTATGGGGATTTTTTACCTGCTGCGCCTGATGGCGCACCCGCCGAGTCGCGGTGAATCAGGGCCGGACAAGGTACCGACTTACGCTGCGGGTATCACGCCGGCATCGAGCCTGGCGCCAGCCACGTCAGATCACGAGGGAGGTACCCATGGAAAGTCTTGATCTACCACTGATCTGGGCGGGGTTGATCTGCTTTTCCGTCTTTGCTTATGTGGTGCTGGATGGCTTTGATCTGGGTGTTGGTATTCTCTCTCCCGTACTGGCACCGGGGCAGGAGCGCGACCAGGCGATCAATTCCATTGCCCCGTTCTGGGATGGGAATGAAACCTGGCTGGTCATGGGTGGTGGCGGACTTCTGGCGGTTTTCCCCCTTGCGTATTCCATCATCCTGCCGGCGACCTATCCACTGATGATCGCCATGCTGCTGGGGCTGGTATTTCGCGGAGCGGCATTTGAATTCCGTTGGCGGGATCCCGCCCACCAGCCGCTGTGGGATCTGGTAATTACCGTGGGCTCCACCGTGGCAGCGCTGGCACAGGGCATTACCATTGGTGCCATCCTGCAGGGTATTGAGGTGGAGAACAACGCCTATGCTGGCGGTTGGCTCGACTGGCTGAGCCCGTTCAGCGTGCTTACCGGTATTGCTGTGGTAATCGGTTATGCGCTGCTGGGTGCCACCTGGTTGATTCGGAAAACTGAGGGTGGATGCCAGCGGCATGCACACCGTCTCGCCTACGGGTTGGGGATAGCCACCGTAGGGGCACTGGTTGCGGTAAGCCTGGCAACTCCGTTTCTGAGTAATGAATACTGGCGCCGCTGGTTTGAAATGCCCCAGGTCCTGTTAACCGCGCAGGTTCCTTTACTGGTGATTATCTGCACCGGTGTATTTTTCTGGAGCCTGAAAAAGGGTCATGAACTGCTGCCGTTCCTGATGGCGCTGGCGCTGTTCCTACTGGGCTTTATCGGGTTGTGTATCAGTATTTTTCCCAACATGATTCCGCCGTCGATTACGCTCTGGGAGGCCGCCGCGCCGCGCGATAGCCAATTGTTTTTACTGGTGGGCGCGGTGTTTATCATTCCGGTGATCCTGGGGTATACCGGGTGGGCCTACTGGGTGTTTCGTGGCAAAGTCGGCACCGAGGGTTATCACTGATGAAGCAGGAAGGTGCCACCTGGAAGCGGCTGGGCTGGATGCTGGCAATCTGGTTGATGAGTGTGTCGGCGCTGGGCGGTGTGTCACTCATTCTGAAATGGTGGCTGGCGCCCTGAAGCTGGCCCCGGCCGACACCCCCGTTTCTTTTCACTCATATCTGCGTAGACTCCGCCCGCAACCTCACAGAGTGACGCTTCTTAAGATGCATCATCCACAACCCAATAATCCCCTGCACGGTGTAACGCTGGAAACCATCGTGTTGCAGCTCGAGCAGCACTACGGCTGGCAAGGGCTTGCGGATCGTGTGCCGGTAAATTGCTTCTGCAATGACCCCTCGGTGAAATCCAGTCTGAAGTTTCTGCGTAAAACCCCATGGGCCAGGGAAAAGGTAGAGGCGCTGTATATCGCGACTTTTACCGACAGTAACCCCTGGAAAACCTAACCGGCGAAAGGATGCTGATGTGCCCTACCTGATACGGTGTTTGTTGATTGCCGCGACTATGTTGATGTCCGCCTGTACCGGTGTTCCCGATGGTGTGGAACCGGTGGAGGATTTCGAGATCAACCGCTACCTGGGTACCTGGTATGAAATCGCGCGTCTGGATCATTCCTTCGAGCGGGGCCTCAGCCAGGTAACCGCTCAATACAGCCTGCGTGAAGACGGCGGTGTGAAGGTAGTGAATCGTGGATTTGATGCCGAGAACGCCAAATGGCAGGAGGCGGAAGGCAAAGCCTACTTCGTCGATGCTCCGAATGTGGGGCACCTGAAGGTCTCATTCTTCGGGCCTTTTTATGGCTCCTATATCGTGTTTGAGCTGGATGAGGACTATCGCTACTCCATGGTGTCCGGGCCGGACCGTTCCTATCTTTGGTTGCTGTCGCGCACGCCCACGGTACCGGACGCAGTGTTGCAGCGGTACGTGCGCCGGGCGAGAGAGCTGGGTTTTGACACGGAGGCACTGATTCTAGTGGCTCAGAAACCCCAGAAGTAATCCGGCGCCACCGCACTAGTGAAACAAATGAGGTACTACCGTTCCCGGTACCGGGAGCCTGGTGTTTTCAGAATGCGGTCGCAGCAGCCTTTCCTATACTCCCTGTAGCGGAGCATTTTGCGGGCGGGAGGCGGCGTGGGCGCAGGTATTTCAAATTCCGGGGTGAGATCCAATGGCGGTGAGCGCGCCGATGATTTTCCGGCAGCCGATCGGCGCCGATTCATTCGCACGCAGCTCTACCTCGGTTGTGGACTACTGACAGGCGCCAGCTCCCTACCTGCGGTACAGGCGGACAAGCTACCAGACAGCGCCAAAGAAGCCGGGCACCGGCTCAGTAAATTTTTCTCTGTGTCGCAGAAACTTCTGCATCCACTGCCGGTGAATACTCATATTGATCGCCGTGTCGCCACACGCCTGTTGGCTGCCCTGAACAGCGAGTATCCATCCTTTGCCCAACAGCTGGATCTCCTGCCTGAAGACCCGAGCTCCGCGGATCGCCGCTCGCCGGTGGCGCGGTTGATTGTCGCCGCCTGGTATCTGGGTACGGTGGGTAAGACGCTGGTAACCTTCGAGCGCGCCTTGATATATCGGCTCACCGCTGATGCGCTCCCGGTACCCAGTTACTGCACCGGTAAACCGGGCGACTGGTCCAGTGCACCCAACCTGAAACTCGGGAGGGTCTAGATTTTGGCAGGCAGGGAAGCCGAATTCGTCGTGGTCGGGTCCGGGGTGGCGGGCGCCCTGGTGGCGAGTACGCTCGCTAAAGCGGGTAAATCGGTGATTATTCTCGAGGCTGGGCCCCGCATACCCCGCTGGCAGACTGTGGAACGTTTTCGCAATCAGCCAGACAAGTCTGACTTTATGGCGGCCTACCGCTCACCGTCCTGGGCACCGCATCCCGAATATGGCGAGTTTGCCAATGACTACCTGATCCTCAAGGGCAGCCACCCGTTCAATTCTCAGTATATTCGCGCGGTAGGTGGTACCACCTGGCACTGGGCGGCTTCCTGCTGGCGCTTTCTCCCCAGCGATTTCAAATTAAAAAGCCTTTACGGTGTGGGCCGTGACTGGCCTATCGAGTACAGCGATCTGGAACCCTGGTACCACCGTGCAGAGCAGGAGCTGGGGGTCTGGGGCCCAAAAGAGGAAGACCTGGGTTCACCCCGCAGTACCGGCTACCCAATGCAGCCGTTACCGCTGTCATTTAATGAAGCCCGCGTAAAAAGGCGTATGAACAGCCACAATCCCGCCTGGAAAGTGGTCACCGAGCCGGTGGCACGTAATAGCCGCCCGTACGATGGCCGCCCCACCTGTTGCGGGAATAACAACTGCATGCCCATCTGCCCCATCGGCGCCATGTACAACGGTATTGTGCACGTGGATAAGGCGGAGGCGCACGGCGCCGAATTGATTCACAGTGCGGTGGTAAACCGGTTGGTGAGTGAGGGCGATCGCATTATTGCCGCGGAGTACAAGGACCCCATGGGCATGGATCATCGGGTTTCCGGCAGGCACTTCATCCTCGCCGCCAACGGTATCGAAACGCCAAAACTGATGCTGATTTCCTACGGCCGCAAGCACCCCACCGGTGTCGGTAATCGCTCCGATATGGTGGGCCGTAACCTGATGGATCACCCGGGCACCGGCGTACATTTTTACGCTGACGAGCCTCTATGGCCGGGCCGTGGACCCCAGGAAATGACCTCGGTGGTTGGTTTCCGGGACGGCGAGTTTCGCGCGGAGTATGCCGGTAAGAAGTTGCACCTGTCGAATATGTCTGCTGTGGAAAAAACCGCCCGCGGTGTACTGCGCCAGCAGGATACGATCAATATTCCCGAGCTCAACACACGTATCCGCGAACGCGCGGCCCGTTACGTGGAGTTCAACAGCTTCCACGAAATACTGCCGCAGCCCAACAACCGGATTCGTCCCAGTACCTCAGAGAAGGATGCCAGCGGTATACCGCGCCCGGAAATCACTTACAGCATTGACGATTACGTGGCGAAGAGTGCTGCGCACACCCGGGAAACCTACGGGGAAATCGCTAGAGTGATGGGCGGCACCGATGTCACCTTCAGTGATGAATTCGCGCCCAACAACCATATTACCGGCACCACCATTATGGGGGCCGATGCGGCGGACTCGGTGGTGGACAAGGACTGCCGCACCTTCGACCACCCCAATCTATTTATTGCCGGCAGCTCCGTAATGCCCACGGTGGGCACCGTCAATGTCACCCTCACCATCGCTGCCCTCGCCCTGCGTCTGGCGGATACCCTGCTCAAGGAGGTGTGATGATGGGGGTGCGTGGGATGTGGCTGGTGGCTGTCAGTTGCCTGCTGCCGGTGGCGCTACTGTACGCGCAGGAGGTATGGGACAAGGCGGCAGTGTCGGAAGTGAATACGGAACTGAACCGGCCTGAACTGATTGCGAAGGGGCGTTACCTGGCGATCGCCGGGGATTGTCAGGCCTGTCATACCCGCACCGGTGGTACTCCGTTTGCGGGCGGCCGCCCCATGTCCATTCCAATGCTCGGCACGCTTTACAGCAGCAATATCACCCCGGATATCAACACTGGTATCGGCACCTGGACACTGGAGGAGTTTGACCGCGCGCTGCGCCAGGGAGTCGGAAAGGGTGGGCGCAACCTCTACCCCGCCATGCCCTATGAGTCTTACACCAAAATTACCGATGCCGATATTCAGGCACTGTATGCCTATTTTCTGTTTGGTGTGGCACCGGTCCACGATACGCCGCCGCCGAACAAAATCCCACGGGCACTGAGCGCACGCTGGCCACTGAAAATCTGGAACTATCTGTTCACACCCACCGGGCCCTTCGAACCCGATCCGCAACAGAGTGAGTCCTGGAACCGCGGCGCCTACCTGGTTCAGGCTCTGACACACTGTGGCGAATGCCACACTCCCCGCGGGCTGGCATTTCAACAAAAGGCGTACGATGAAACCGAAAAAGGTTTTCTCGGGGGAGGACCGGTGCTGGATGGTTGGGAGGCCTACAACATCACCCCGGATCGCGATAGCGGCATTGGGGACTGGAGTGCAGAGCAGCTGACCCAATACCTAAAAACCGGCCACGTTAATCGCCTGGCGCAGGCCGGTGGCCCCATGGGGGAGGCCATCCAGTTCAGCCTTTCCCGGATGAATGATGGAGATATCAACGCCATGGTCACCTACCTGCGCACCATTCCGCCGGTCAAAGGCAAAGCGCGGGTCCCCCGTCAGCAGCGCGGATCTCCCGCCACAGACGTCATCATCATGCGCGGCAATCCTCTGGTGCACGAGCTGAATCCGAAGCTGAGCGCAGACGGCTCGCGTCTGTATCTGGGGCTGTGTGCCGCCTGCCACGGGGTGGATGGCACCGGCAGCAAAGACGGGTACTACCCGTCACTGGTACACAACTCCACTGTGGGTGCCGAAGACGACCACAATCTACGTCAGGCCATACTGCAGGGCATACGCCGTACAGTGAATGGTGAGGAAATCATGATGCCGGGGTTTGCCGATGAGCTGAACGAAGAGCAGCTCAAACGGCTGATGTTCTACCTGCGCAAGCAATTTGCCGCCCCGCAAAAACAACAGTGACCGAGCGGTGGGTAGCGCCGGCTACAGACCTGGCTGCACCTTTCTGGCCTTGTCGTTTTTCCCCTTCTCCGCACGCGTATCCCGGTCGCCCCAGTAGTGATCCAGGTGCAGGTCGGGATCGCGGCGATCCTCCTGCAGGGCCTGCAGTAACTGCTCGCGATAAATCTTGGTTTTTGCCACGTGCTGGGATTCATCGCGCCAGTAGGGGAACAGTGACTCCAGCATACGCTGGTCATGCTGTTTGAATTTGCGCGCGGAGCGCTGGGCCTGGTGCCTGGAGAGGCCCAGCAGCTGCAGCGCACCGGCGCCAATTTCCAGGGCGCTGTCCACCGTTTCCCGGTAGATGTATTTCACCCCGGCTTCCATAAGCGCGTACTGGTGCATACGATTGCGCGCCCGCGCGAGAATGGTGAGATGCGGAAAGTGCTTCTGAATGCGGCTGATGATTTCCAGCGATGCGGCCTGATCGCTGAGGGTAAGGATAACGATCTTCGCGTTGTCCGCTCCCGCGGCGTGCAGCAGGTCCTCCCGCGATGCGTCGCCGTAATAGGCCTTGATACCGTAGCGGCGCACCAGTTCGAGTTGTTCTGCGTTGTGTTCCAGCAGGGTGGTATCGAAACCACAAGCGTTCAGCAGGCGCCCGGCAATCTGGCCGTAGCGGCCATATCCGATAATGATGACCGGCGACCCATCATCGTGGGGTGCGCTGTCCGCGACGTCCGGCTGGCGTGGGCCACTGAAAAAACGCGGCTGGATCAGTTGCTCGTAGGCCAACAGTAACAGCGGTGTAAATGCCATCGACAGAGCGATCAGTGCAATCAGCACGCTGCTTACATCCGTCGGCAGCACATGGTTCTGACTGGCATAGGCCAGCAATACGAAACCGAACTCCCCCGCCTGTGCCAGCGATAGCGCAAACAGCCAGTCTTCCCCCCGCGCCATACCGCGCAGGCGCGCCAGGGCAAACAGAATGGCGAATTTCACCAGTACCAGCAGTGCCAGCAAGCCAAGCAGTAGCAGCGGCTGCTGCATGACCAGTGCCAGATCGAGATTGGCGCCAACGGCAAGGAAAAACAGCCCCAGCAGCAGACCCTTGAAGGGTTCGATATCCGCTTCCAGCTCGTGGCGGAACTCGCTATCTGCCAGCACCACACCCGCGATGAAAGTACCGAGGGCCGGGGACAGGTTCAGCGCCGACATGATCGCCGCGGCACTCAGCACGATCAGCAATGCACAGGCGGTAAACAGTTCCCGGGTGCGAGTGCCGACCACAATGCGCAGCAGCGGCGTGAGCAGAAAGCGCCCGGCCAGAATCAGACCGGCCACCGCACCCAGCACCGCGAGTGCATAGGTCCAGCCCTGCAGGCCGTCCGGGTTGCTGGCAATCTCTACGGTAGCCAGCAGCGGCAGCAAAGCCAGAATCGGAATGACGGCAATATCCTGAAACAACAATACGCTGAACGCGTTGCGTCCGCCCTCCGTTTTAAGCAGGTCTTTTTCCGACAGCGACTGCAATACGATAGCGGTGGAGGAAAGTGCGAGCACCAGACCCACAGCGGTCGCGGTGCGCCAGCCAAAGTCGAACAGCGCCATCGCCAGACCGCAGATCGCAAGCGCGGTCAGCAGTACCTGGGCCCCGCCGGTACCGAAGATGGCGCCACGCAGCGCCCAGAGTTTCCGCGGTTGCAGTTCCAGACCGATGAGAAACAGCATCAGCGCCACGCCGAATTCTGCAAAATGCAGTTCTTCACTGGTATCCCCCACCAGGCCAAAGGTGTGGGGGCCGATCAGAACCCCGGCGACCAGATAACCGAGCACCGAGCCAAAGCCCAGCCGCTTGGCCAGTGGTACCGAAACCACCGCAGCGGCGAGAAAGATAACGGTCTGTATCAGGAAATTGTCGTGCGGCATGGCGAATCTTATAGGCTGTAACGGGGCCGCGGTGCGGCAATTTTAATCGGATTGTGGTGTCGGTGGCGTACCTTCGGAAAAGCTGGCCTCGCGACTGCGGCGGATAAGTGGAGCGATGGTGGAACCCTGAACCACGATGGAGAAGAGTACCACGCCATAGGTCATCACCACCCACAGGTGGCGCAGATCGTGGGTGACATCTTCGCGAACGCCATCCACCACATAGCCGGCGGGAATTGACATCGCCAGTGCCAATGCCAGGCCACCGCGCAGGCCACCCCAGATCAGGATGCGTTCTGTGTAGGGGTGGTAGCGGCGGTGGCGCTTCAGGAACAGGAACGGCAAACCGACCGCCACCACCCGCCCCAGCAACACGATCACGATAGCGGCGACGATCAGTAGGTAGTCGATGGGCTTGAAGTCGATGGTGATCAGGAACAGACCCACCATCAGGAACAAAATCCCGTTGAGGAATTCCTCGGTAATGGACCAGAAGTTATCCAGCTCGTGCTGGCTCATGCGTGAGAAGCCTTTTTCCCGGGTGAAGTTACCGATGATGATTCCGGCCACCACCATCGCCAGAGCACCGGACACCCCGAGCATATTGGCCGCGGCAAAACCGGCAGTGGGTATCACCAGGGTCAGCAACAGTTCCAGGCTGTGGTCGTTGGTGGAGCAGATCAGCCAGTGAAACAGGCCACCAATGGCGAGGCCCAGTGCAATACCGCCGAGGGCTTCCACCATAAACAGGTGGCTGATCGCCGCCACGGTAGGCTCGGTGCCCTGGAACGCCAGCGCGTAAATCACCGCGAACACCACCATGCCAAAGCCGTCGTTGAACAGGGACTCTCCTTCCACCTGAATCGAAACCTGCTCCGGTGCCTTCATGCTTTTGATGATCGCGAGCACCGCGATGGGGTCGGTGGGAGAGATCAGTGCGCCAAACAACAGGCAGTACACCAGTTCGACCGGCATACCGATCAGGCCGAAAAAGAAATACAGCATGTAGCCGACTGCGAAGGTCGAAATCAAAGTGCCGACAATGGCCAGCAGGGTGATTTCCACTTTCTGATTGCGCAGCATTAGCAGGTCGATATGTAGGGAGCCAGCAAACAGCAGGAAGCCCAGCATCCCCTTCAGCAGCAGATCCGGTAGATTCATCAGCGGCAGCAGCTGCGCCACCCAGTCGCGCAGTTCGACCACTTCCAGTTTGCCGAGGCCGGTGACGATCAGGGAAAGCGCCAGCGAGCCAGCGGTGATGGCGATGGTGGTCTGGGTTCGCAACACATACTGGTTGATAAATCCCAGAAACACGGACACCGCGGCGAGAAAACAGAAAATGTAATAGACGTCCATGTGTGCGCGGGAACTCCAATACCGGGGCTTACCAATAAAAAACGATGGGTTGCCAGAAACTGTAGGAGCCCGCCCGGCAGGCAAACAGCGCAGGCTGACTCGCGTGCCGGGTAGGCGCCTGGCAAATCAGGCGCTCATCAAACAGAGTGTGTAGAACCCCGCGTCACTTCAATCGGTCAGTGTGCCGCTATTGTAGTCGCGCACCGCCTGCTCGATCTCTTCGCGAGAGTTCATGACAAAGGGCCCGTAGTGAGCGACGGGCTCGCCCAGAGGAGCACCGTGCAGCAACAGCAAACCCGTGCCCTTGTCTGGCGCGCGCAATTGTATGGAATCACCGTCACCAAACAACACCAGATTGCCTCGATCGACCACACCGCGCCCAGTGTCCAGCGCGCCGCGGTAAATATAGGCCAGCACCGAATGGGATCGCGGGACTGGCAGGATGACTTCCGTGCCAGCATTCAGGCGCAGATCCGCAACCGAAGCCTCCGCCGCCGCCTCCAGTAGCGGGCCACATTCTGGCTCACCGCCAATCTGCCACTGGCCGGCGATCAGCCGGATCAGCGAGCCGTCCTCATCCAGTGCGACTTCCCGCACCTGTTCCGGATGAATATCCCGCCAGGCGGGTTTGCTCATCTTGTCCTTCGCCGCCATGTTGATCCACAGCTGGAAGCCGTGCATTCCACCCTCCCCCTGGGATGGCATTTCCGAGTGGATAATGCCGCGGCCAGCGCGCATCCACTGGGCGCCGCCTTGGTGAATGGCGCCGCGATTGCCCAGGTGATCCTGGTGCTCGAACTCGCCGCTCAACATATAAGTGAGGGTTTCGATACCGCGGTGCGGGTGCGGCGGAAATCCGGCAATGTAGTCATCGGGATTTTCCGAGCGGATCTCGTCGATCATCAGAAACGGGCTGAAGTCCGGGGACTGGAAGCCCGCCACCCGATGAATCTTCACACCGGCGCCGTCGGCAGATGGATGGCCCGCCACAACCCGGGTTGCGGGACGAATACGGGCGTCGCCCGTGCTGTTCTCAGTGACCTTGTGTGTGAAATTAGACATGGTTCTGCTCCTCCATTTCCGGCAGTATAGGCCGATAAAATCGCCAGAAAATGGCAAATAATCGCAGCTAATATTCGATAGGCTCGATAAATTAACTGGATTTCCGTGTTACTCCGCGGAATCAGCCTCATAACCCGGACAAAGGGCAGTCAATGGCCAAGGTAACGCTGGAACAGTGGCGTATGTTTCAGGCAGTGGTGGAATACGGGGGCTTTTCCCAGGCCGCAGATGCGGTGCACAAAAGCCAGTCGTCGATCAATCACGCGGTGCACAAGTTGCAGGAGAGTCTAGGCGTAGCGCTGCTGGAGGTACGCGGGCGCAAGGCGGAACTGACCGATGCCGGGCGCGTGTTGCTGAACCGCGCCGGTGGATTGCTGGATGAGGCGGAGGCACTGGAGTCCGTTGCCGCCAGTCTAGCGGAGGGGACCGAGGCGCAGTTGCGTCTGGCGGTGGATGTGCTGTTTGATTACGAGGCGCTTTTCAACGCGGTGGAGCGCTTTGCTAGTGAGTACCCCCATACCCGACTGGAAATTCGCGAAACGGTGCTCTCCGGTGGGGAGGAGCTGCTGCTGCAACAGGAAGTGGATTTCATTCTTACCGCGCGGGTGCCCCAGGGATTTGTGGGGATGCCCGTCTCGCGAGTAAAGTTTGTGCCGGTGGCCCACCCTGACCACCCGCTGCATCACTTGGGGCGGCCGGTTAACCGCGAGGACCTGAAAGCGGCGCGGCAGATCGTGATGCGGGATTCCGCGTTGAAGAACCGCCAGGACGCTGGCTGGCTCGGATCGGATCAGCGTATCACCGTCACCAACGTGCATACCTCCATTGAATTGATCGAACGCGGACTGGGCTTTGCCTGGCTGCCGCAGACCCGCATTCGCGATTCCCTCTCTGCCGACCGCCTGTTACCTCTGCGCACCGAAGAGCCTTGGGAGCGGGAAGCCACCGTCTATCTGGTGTACGCTGACCGCGACCGTGCCGGCCCCGCAGCCTGCCTGTTGCTGCGCGCGCTGCGCGAAGGCCTGCCGCTGGTCGAGTGATGGCACCGGCTGATTGTCGCTGGGTTACCAATGGTTAGAAGGGATGGAATAGATGGCAAGTGAAAGCGCTGAAATCCGCTGGGGCATTATTGGCTGCGGCGATGTCACTGAGCTGAAAAGTGGCCCTGCGTTCAACAAGGTGGCCGGCTCAAAACTGCTTGCGGTAATGCGCAGGGACAAGGAAAAGCTGCGCGATTACGCCGCTCGCCACGGTGTGCCGAAAACCCATGCCAGCGCCGACGATCTGATCAACGATCCGGAGATTGATGCCATCTATGTGGCGACCCCGCCGGGGAGCCATCGCGAGTATGCCCTGAAGATAGCAAGTGCCAACAAACACTGTTGTCTGGAAAAGCCCATGGCGCTCAACTATGTCGAGTGTGAGGAAATCGCCGCGGCGTTCGACGGGCTGGATGCACAGCTGTTTGTGGCTTATTACCGCCGCTCCCTGCCCCGCTTCGCACAGGTGAAACAGTGGATTGATGGCGGTCGAATTGGCGCCATCCGGCATATCAACTGGAGCTATGCGCGCACGCCTTCCGCCGCGGATCTGTCACCGGAGTACGACTGGCGCACCGACCCGGCGGTATCCGGTGGTGGGCACTTTGTCGATCTGGCCTGCCACGGCCTCGATCTGTTTATTCACCTGGCCGGTGACATCGCCGACGCCCGCGGTATCGCGGTCAATCAGCAGAATCTGTATGACGCTGAAGATGCGGTTTCCGCCTGCTGGGTATTTGAAAATGGCGCCACCGGTGCCGGCTTCTGGAATTTCGGCGCCAGTGACTACTGTGACGAGGTGGTGATCTACGGCGCCAAAGGCACAATCCGCTTTTCCGTGTTTGCGGAGAATCCACTGCAGCTCGAAGCGGGCGATGACCGCGAAACCGCCGATATTGCCCACCCTGAGAATATTCAGTTTTTCCATATTGAAAATATGGTGAAGCACCTGAACGGCGCGGGCCGGCACCCGGTCGCCGGCTCTGAGGGCGGCAAGGCCTCCCGGGTCATGGACCAGATTCTGGCGGGGTTTGGCTAAACCCCGCTTTCCCGTATTTATTCAAATTCCCTGCTAAAAAATCCCTTCTAAAAAGTCGATCCTTTCCGTCGAAAAACTGCGGTTTTCATTGCGAAATCTCGAATTACACTAAATAGCGTTATCACTCCATACACTTGCTCCTTTGATACCCTGTTTGAGGGACCTTCACGAGGACTTCGTTATGAACAGCCCTGTACTTTGCGATTTCACTAAGCTGGTGGGACGTATTCTGATGTCCGTAATGTTTATCGTTGCCGGCTACAGCAAGATCGGCGCCTATGCCGGAACCCAGGAATATATGGCCTCCGCCGGTGTGCCCGGATTTTTTCTGCCATTAGTAATCCTGCTGGAGCTGGGTGGCGGTCTCGCCATTCTGTTCGGCTTCTTTACCCGCTGGGTGGCACTGGCGATCGCCGCCTTCTGTCTGATCAGTGCATGGATGTTCCACAATGTGCCCGGTGATCAGATGCAGCAGATCATGTTTATGAAAAATATCACCATTGCCGGCGGCTTTCTGATTCTGGCTTGCGCTGGCGCGGGCCGATTCAGCTTCGACCACGCCATGGCCAAAGTGAAGAGCAAATAAGGAGACGCTGCGATGGGACTGCTGGTAAACGGCGAGTGGAAAGACAAGTGGTACGACACGGACAAAAGTGGCGGTGAGTTCGAGCGCGAGGCGGCGCAGCTGCGCAACTGGATCACCGCCGATGGTAGCGCCGGCCCCAGCGGCGAGGGCGGCTTCGAGGCGGAGAAAGGCCGCTACCACCTCTACGTTTCCCTCGCCTGTCCCTGGGCCCATCGCACCCTGATATTCCGCAAGCTCAAGGGCCTCGAAGACTACATCGACGTTTCCGTGGTCAGCCCCTACATGATGGAAAACGGCTGGACCTTCGATAAGGACGAAGGCAGCAGTGGCGATCATCTATACAGCAGCGACTATCTGCACCAGATCTATACCCGCAACCGCGCGGACTATTCCGGGCGGGTGACGGTGCCGGTGTTGTGGGACAAAAAGCGCGAACAGATCGTCAGTAACGAGTCCGCGGAGATCATCCGCATGCTCAACAGCGCGTTCAATAAACTGACCGGCGACGAGCAGGACTTTTATCCACAGGATCTGCGCGGGGACATCGATGCCACCAACGCGCTGGTTTACGAAAACGTCAATAACGGTGTGTACCGTGCCGGTTTCGCCACTAGCGCCGAGGCCTACGAGGCCGCTTACCACCGGCTGTTTGAAGTGCTGGAACAGCTGGAGCAGCGTTTGCAGAGTAATCGCTACCTGACCGGTGATCGCGTGACGGAAGCGGACTGGCGGCTGTTTACTACACTGATCCGGTTCGATGCCGTGTACCACGGCCACTTCAAGTGCAACAAGCAGCGACTGGCGGATTATTCCAGCCTGTGGGGCTATGTACGCGAGCTTTACCAGTGGCCCGGGGTCGCCGACACGGTGGACTTCCACCATATCAAGACCCACTACTACGCCAGCCACCGCAATATCAATCCCACCGGCATCGTGCCCGTGGGTCCGGAGCTGGATTACGCCGCGCCCCACGGTCGCGGATGACTGTCACGATCAGCACGATCAGGAGGAAACCATGAAGCTGTTTTACGCCCCCGGCGCCTGTTCTCTGTCCCCGCATATCGTCGCCTGCGAGGCGGGTATCGATCTGCAACTGTGCAAGGTCAACCTGAAAACCAAGGAGCTGGAAAGCGGCGGCGATTACACCGAGGTGAACCCCAAGGGCTACGTGCCGGCGCTGCAGCTGGAAGGTGGCGAGCTGTTGACCGAGGGGCCCGCCATCGTGCAGTTTCTGGCGGAGCAGAAGCCGGAACAAAAACTCGCCCCGGAATACGGCTCCCTGGATCACTATCGGGTGCTGGAGTGGCTGAACTTCATTTCCAGCGAAATTCACAAAACCTTTGGACCCTTGTTTTGGGGCGGTAGTGACGAGGAGAAATCTGCCGCCAAGGAGAAACTGGCCAAGCGCTTCCAGTATGTGGAAGACAATGTGGCCGGGGATTATCTGATGGGCAGCGATTTCTGTATCGCCGACGCCTACCTGTTTACCGTGTACAACTGGTGCAGCAAGGCGGATGTGGATACCGACAGCTGGCCCAGGCTCAAGGCCTTTGCCGAGCACATGCGCCAACGCGAAGGGGTGCAGAAGGCACTGAAAGCGGAAGGCCTTAACTGAAGGCCGCAAGCGGGCGGCCGCGGCTTACATCCGCAGCGCCCGCTCCTCGATCTCGATCGGCTGGCGCGCCCGCGCCACAAACAGCGCCATACACAGGGCCGCGGCGGAACAGCACAACATTCCCAGCGCGATCGGCACCAGTGTGCCGGTATGCACCGCATTTACCGCCCCCCCCAGAACCCCACCGAAGATAAACAGCGAAGCGCCGTAGAGCGCGTTGGCGGTACCGCTGATCCTGGGGAAAAACTCCAGATAGCAGGCCGCCGAATTGGGGGTGATGATGCCGATGGCACCCATCGCCATCACCAGCGGAACCATCCACGCCAGCAACACCTGCTCCTGACCAAAATATAAAGTGCTTGCCAGCAGCAGTGCGCAGGAAACCAGCTGCAGCGCCATACCCGCCAGCAGAATCTGGCGGGGCTCGAATACCTTCAGCAGGCGGATATTCAGCTGCACCATCAACACCAGCCCCAGCACACAGCTGCCAAACAGCATGGGGAAGGTGGCGGAAGATACCCCGAAGTGCTCCATAAACACGAAGGGTGCGGTGGTGATGTAGATAAACATACTGCCACTGATCAGCGCCTGCCCGAACAGAAATCCCAGTGCACGGGGGGTGCGGAAGATCTGCGCATAGCCTTTGAGCATGCTGCGGCGGGATTCCCGCTGGCGGCGCGCGCGGCGGAACTTGGATACCGTCTCCGGCAGCACCCCGCGCACCAGGATCATCATTAGCAGGCCGTACACCAGCAGGAAGATAAAGATCGCATGCCAGTCACCAAAAGTGAGCAGGGTCGCGCCGATTGCCGGCGCCGCCATGGGGGCAATCAGCATCATGGTGGCGATCATCGACATGATCCGCGCCGCGTCGCGGCCGTGGTACAGGTCGCGCACGATGGCGCCGCAGATTACCGTGGCAAAACCGCCGCCCAGTGCCTGGCAAAAGCGCAGCGCCACCAGCAGCTCCACCGTGTTGGCAAACAGGATCAGCGCCGAGCTGACGATAAAGATGGCGAGCCCGATAGTGCCGGTAACGATGCGCCCCCAACGGTCCGACAGTGGCCCACCAATCAACTGGCCCACGGCGAACCCCAGCAGATAACTGGATACCGAGTGCTGTACCTGCGCCACCTCTACCCCCAGCGCCATGGCCATGGCGGGAATTGCCGGGAGGTAGGTATCGATGGCAAATGGCGTCAGCGCCACCAATGCGGCGAGACAGGGAGCGAGCCAGCGCGGCGGCTTGCCTTCGGCGTCGAAAAAATTCGGGGGCATAAAACCTTGGGTATAAAGCGGGTGAAAAGTCACCCGGGTACATCACTGGGTTGGCGCTGGCCTTAGCACAGGCAGCGGCGGGCGGGGGCATGGTAGCCGCCTCGCCCTGTGGTTTCCATGACAGTGGCGTTTATTTTGTGGATACAGGCGGTCAGTGGTTTACTGGGTCGGGTCGAACATCAGTTCATCGCCGAGATACAGGCTCTGCCAGCGCGGGGGGCGCAGATTGAACTGACCGCCCGAAAGCTTTTGTTGCAGCTCCGCGAACGAAAGCTCTGTATTGCGCCTGCTGCTGGAAACCGGTCGCCATCCTTCTTGCCCGGACGTGTGCGCTTTAATGTGCAACCAGTGGTTGCCATCGCTGCGCGACCCGTGGATAAACAACAGGTACTCGGGTTTCCCGTCCCCATCCAGATCCTGAACCAGCCACAGGCAGTTTTGCTGTTCTGCCTGGCAGAGCCGGCTATCCCGCTGTAACTGGGCAGCATCCGGGGGAGGCGGCGCCCCCTCGGGCAGTATCGGAATCTCGCGCATTTCCCGCTCCCTGGCTTCTACCTGTAGCGGGTTTTCACGCAGCGCCCAGACGGGATCTTTTTTCTCCAGCAGCTGTTCGATGTACGCTGCGACTTTCTTATCCTGCTTGACGACCGATAGCGACTGCAGCGCCTGAAGCGACTCCAGTCCCGGTCGCCCCAGTTTGTTGCGTAGAAAGTAGAAATCGAAATCCGCCAGCGCCACCCGTCCATCCGCCAGTCGCGCCACCTGGCTGTCGGCGCTGATGCGCCAGAAGTTGGCCAGCGGTGACTGGGTTACCAGGCAAATCGCCAGCACCCACAGTGCCAGCCCGGTATTGATCCGCCGCAACCGCTCCGCCCAGTGACCGCGCCAGCGCAGGATGGAGAGGCTGTAACTCAGTGCCAGCAGCGCCAGGGTGAGTGTGACCACTCCGCCCCACAGCCGCTCCGGCGTCCAGCCGTACTGCTGGACCCGCAGGGTTACACCATAGAGCGCAAAAACGGTGTAAAACGGCGCCAGCACCAGCGCCAGTAAAAGTACCCGATTGATCCACCCGGGGTAGCGGGCGAACGGGAACTCGTCCTGGATCACACCGTTGGTAAAGAACAGCAGCAGTGCCACCAGCCACAGCAGCAGTGCACTGCCGCGGCCGGTATCCCAGATAGGCTGCAGGCCGGTAAAAGGCAGGGTGGCGAGAAATACGATGGTGAGAACCGCCAGTAACGGCAACAGCGCCACCAGCATGGTACGCAACAGGCGCTTGAGCGTGAGAACAAAGCTCTGCTGAGCGCGGAACAGAATGGCGCCGCAACCGGCGACCAGCCAGGTGACCGGATAAAAGAACCAGTCTTGCTCAAACAGCTGCTCGAAGAACGCCACGCCCACCAGTTTGAACAGGGCCTGCCACAGGATCAGGATCAGCCAGAAGATACCGGTAAACACCAGAGTGAGACCGGTAGTCAGGGCAATATCCCAGGAGTAATGGAACAGTGCCGGATAACTGGGGCGGCGCAGCCGCTCTGTGCCACTGGCACGTAACAGAAAAGCGACGATAAAGGTCGCAATCCCGACAGCGATGCAAAAATCGTGGGGCCAGCCGCACTGGATCGTATCTGCAGGAGTGCATTGGTACCCCCGGTAGCTGGCCAGCAGGGCGAGCACGGCGCTATAGCCCGCAATTACCCACCAGTAACCCCGTGCCAGGCGTGGTTTGACGGTGACAATCACCAGCGGTGGCATGGCAATAGCGACGGTGTAACAGAGGAACTGCCACACCGGCGACCAGTGGTTTACGGCATCGAAAAATTTGAGCGCATAGAGCGCGAACCCCTGGCACAGGGCCGCGACCACAATCAGGCGCTTTTCCGGGAGACCGAGACCCTGTTGTTCGTCGAAGGTTTCCGTAGGTTGGTCGCTGCTTCCGTGCATTTCCCGTCCTGTTTAGTGCTTTTCCTCACGCAGGTTGTACAGACCTTTTTTCAGCTTCAGCAGGTGCTCCTGGAGCTGTGGTCCCTTGCGTTGGGCGACGCCGATGGCGAGTACATCGATCACCACCAGGTGAGCGATACGGGAGGAGAGTGGTGTGTACAGCTCGATATCTTCTTCCACGTCCACTTCCAGTGGGATACTGGACTGGCGTGTCATCGGTGAACCGCTGGGTCCGAGGCCGATCACGATAGCGCCCTGTGCCTTGGCCATTTCCATGGAGCGCAGCAACGAGGAGGTGCGCCCGCTCTGGGAGATGGCGACCACCACATCGCCGGGCTGCATGCTCATGGCCGACATACTCTGCATATGGTGATCGGAGTGGGCGGCGGTGGCCATCTGCAGGCGGAAGAATTTGTGCTGGGCGTCGGCCGCGACAGCACCTGAGGCGCCAAAACCGAAGAATTCCACCCGCTTGGCGGCGGCGATGGCGGAAACGGCGGCCTCCAGGGCGCGACCGTCAATCTTGTCACGCACGTTGAGCAGGGTGTCGACGGTGGAGTCGAACACCTTGCGTTTGTATTCGGCGATGGTGTCGGTTTCGGTAACGGCAATCTGGCCGAAGCTGGGGCTGGAAGCGAGCTGCTGGGCCAGGTTGAGCTTGAATTCCTGGAAGCCGGAACAGCCGACGGCGCGGCAGAAGCGCACCACGGTGGGCTCGCTCACCTGGGCTTCGGTGGCGAGATCGACGATCCGCATATGAATGATTTCGCCGGGATTGGCGAGGATATATTCCGCAACCTTGCGCTCAGATTTGCGCATGGAACTCAGCTGTTCGCTGATCTTCTGCGTGACTTCCGCTGGCTTCACGACAACACCTTCTCTGGTTCAAGCTGTGCAGTTTAGCGGCATGGCTCGGTGCTGGCGAGTGTTGGTGCCACGTCGCCTGATGCTAAGGGGCTATACCCGGTAGCAGGCCCGCCACTGTGGTAGAACCTAGCAGACCACAAAACCCTGTTTATATACCCAGTTCTCCGCCTACCCCTGATACAATCCGCCCCATGGACGTATCTGAACTCTTAGACCCCCTCAACGACCCCCAGCGCGAAGCCGTCGCGGCGCCGCCGGGCAATCAACTGGTTCTGGCCGGCGCCGGCTCGGGTAAGACCCGTGTGCTGGTGCACCGTATCGCCTGGCTGATGCAGGTGGAGGGGGCGTCGCCCTACTCCATTATGGCAGTGACCTTTACCAATAAGGCCGCGCGGGAGATGCGCGGGCGTATCGAGGAACTGCTGGGGGTGAACACCTTCGGTATGTGGGTAGGAACCTTCCACGGTCTTGCCCACCGCCTGCTGCGCGCCCACTGGGCCGAAGCGAAGCTGCCGCAAAACTTCCAGATTCTCGATTCTGATGACCAGCTGCGCCTGATCAAGCGGGTGCAGAACGAGCTGGGGCTGGATGAGAAGAAGTGGTCGCCGCGTGAGACCCAGTGGTGGATCGGTGCACAGAAGGATGAAGGCATTCGCCCGCAGTATATCCAGCTCACCGGAGACCCCTGGCTGCAGACCATGGTGCGGATATACAGCGCCTATGAAGAGGCCTGTCAGCGTGCCGGCGTGGTGGATTTCGGCGAGCTGCTGCTGCGCGCCCACGAGCTGCTGCTGAACAACGACAGCATCCTCGCCCATTACCGCCGCCGCTTCCCCTTCATTCTTGTAGACGAATTCCAGGATACCAACACCATTCAATACGCCTGGCTGCGCCTGCTGGCCGGTGATGAATGCGCGATCACTGCGGTGGGAGACGACGACCAGTCCATTTACGGCTGGCGCGGGGCCAAGATCGAGAATATCCAGCACTTCGAGGCGGATCTGAAAGATGTGCAGACGGTGCGCCTGGAGCAGAACTACCGCTCCACCAGCACCATCCTGAACGCCGCCAACGCGGTCATCGCCCACAACACCGGCCGCCTTGGCAAGGAGCTGTGGACCGAGGGTGACAAGGGTGAACCTATCTCCCTCTACTCCGCCTACAACGAGCAGGATGAGGCGCGCTTTATCGTCGAGCGCATCCAGGACTGGGTGCGGGATGGCAACCGTCATGAAAGTGTTGCTATTTTGTATCGTTCCAACGCTCAGTCGCGGGTGTTGGAAAGCGCTTTGCGCGATGTGTTGCCTTATCGAATTTATGGTGGCTTAAGCTTCTATCAGCGCAAGGAAGTGAAAGATGCGCTTTCGTATATGCGCCTGACCACCAACCGCCACGACGACACCTCCTTCGAGCGGGTGGTGAATACCCCCACCCGCGGCATCGGGGCGCGCACCGTGGATACCGTGCGCGAGTTCGCCCGTGAACACGGCTGCTCCATGTGGGATGCCGCGGCGAAAATACTGCAGCAAAAAGTGCTCGCCGCCCGATCCGGCAATGCGCTGGCCAATTTCCTCAGCCTGATCGATGCGATGGATGAGGAGAGTACCGACAAAACCCTCGAGCATATCGCCGAGCTTGTGATTGAGCAGTCTGGATTGATCGATTTTTACCAAAAGGAAAAAGGTGAGAAGGGCCAAACCCGGGTGGAGAACCTTCAGGAGTTGATCGGTGCGTGCGCAGAGTACACCGGGGAACCCTCCGGAGATGCCGACGATGGAGTGGTGGATGAGGAAGAAATCCCGCTGATCAACCAGTTCCTCGACAGCGCCGCACTGGATTCTGGGGAGGGCCAGGCGGACGAATATACTGACGCGGTGCAGCTGATGACCCTCCATTCGGCCAAAGGTTTAGAGTTCCCGCTGGTGTTTATGGCCGGTGTGGAGGAAAACCTGTTTCCGCACAAGATGTCTGCGCAGGAGCCCGGGCGCATGGAAGAGGAGCGCCGCCTCTGTTACGTGGGCATTACCCGTGCCATGAAGAAACTGTATATCACCTACGCGGAAAGCCGCCGCCTGTTCGGCAGCGAGACCTACAACAAGCCGTCCCGGTTTGTGAGCGAAATTCCGGTGGAATATATTCACGAGGTGCGGCTGAAAACCGAAGTCTCCAAACCCCTGTTTCAGCCCAACTATGGCAAGTTCGGCGGTGGTGTCGGCCAGTTCTCCGACCCGGCCCCGGAGTTCGACGACGACCTGCCCCCGCTCGCCCTCGGCGGCCGCGTCGACCACGCCAAATTCGGTGAAGGCACCGTGGTGCAGTTCGAAGGCAGCGGCCCACGCGCCCGAGTACAGGTCAACTTCGACGACGCCGGGGCCAAATGGCTGGTAGTATCCATGGCCAAACTACAGCCCCTGTAATTACGATCGACAACGGTATATTTACGCAACAACGTCATCCCGGACTTGATCCGGGATCCAGAAACCACAGAACCGGCAGCAACCTCAAATACCCTGCCATTCCCGCTGGATCCCGGGCCAGGTTCGGGGTGACGCAATAAAACGAAAAATAAAAATCAAACGGACATGAAAAAAATAAACTGGTATCCACCCGTTATCCTCGGCCTGCTTGCCTTGCTGGTGCTCACCTTCGGTACCCTGGTGATCTCCCGCTCCGATCAGGTTCAGACCGTCACCTCTATCGAAGACTCTCACCTGAAAAATTCGGGCCAGCAAACCTTCGAGTGGAAACTCGTCACCACCTGGCCCAAAAATTTCCCCGGTCTCGGCAGTGCCCCGGAGCGCTTCGCGAACAATGTCGAAACGATGTCCAACGGCCGCCTGAAAATAAAAGTCTTCGGCGCCGGCGAATTGGTCCCGGCCATGGGGGTATTCGGTGCGGTGTCCAGTGGCGCCGCCCAGGTCGGTCACGGTGCCGCCTATTACTGGAAAGGAAAGATCCCCGCAGCCCAGTTTTTTACTGCGGTACCTTTTGGGCTGAACGCCCAGGAAATGAATGGTTGGCTGCACTATGGCGGCGGGCTGGAATTGTGGGAAGAGCTCTACGCACCGTTTGACCTGATTCCCATGGCCGGCGGCTCCACCGGTGTGCAGATGGCGGGCTGGTTCAATAAAGAGATCAATTCCGTGGAAGACCTGAAAGGTCTCAAGATGCGCATCCCCGGACTCGGTGGCGAGGTGTTGAACCGTGCTGGCGGCACCGCCGTCACCATCCCCGGTGGTGAACTCTATACCGCGCTGCAGACCGGCGTGATCGATGCCACCGAATGGGTCGGGCCGTACAATGATCTCGCGTTCGGTTTCCACCAGATCGCCCAATACTACTACTACCCCGGCTGGCACGAGCCCGGCTCAATCCTCGAAATCATCATCAACAAAACCGCTTTCGAGAAATTGCCCGCAGACCTGCAGGCCATCGTGCGCACCGCCGCCCGCGACGCCAATCAGGATATGCTCGACGAATACACCGCACGCAATAATCGGGCCCTGAAAGAGCTGATGGAAGAACATGGGGTGGAATTGCGAAAACTGCCGGATGATGTCATTGCCCATCTGAAGAAAATCAATCTGGACATCATGCAGGAAACTGCCGCGAAAGATCCGCAGTTCAGCCGCATATACAAAGCCTTCCGGGAGTTTGAATCACAAGTGATTCCGTACCACCGAATCAGTGAAGAAGCCTATTACAATACCCGGAACAGAGTGCCGGAATAATACTCCGCCTTTCCATCGCTTTTCCCCCAAGCGTGCCGACTAAAATCTACATCGCCATAATCTTCAGTCGGCACGTTATCCCCTCGTTCTCACCGTGTTAAGCCCACCTATTAATCCATCAGGTGGTACTATGGTTCATGTTTTGGAAATTGACTCTGACACCATTTTATATTTTTGACATTGGTCAGTGGGCTATTAGTATGCAGCAATAGTTGGCGCACATGGATTGGTTCAAGCCAGTCCTTGGTACAGGTTATTACGATAATGTTACGCAATTTATTTCTGTGCGTTTTATTGGTTTCTATTTCGGGGGCAGCATCGTCTATGTCTATTTTTGATGCGGGGAAGGTTTGCACGTTTTCGCCCATATCCGGTGTGATTCTTTTCGAGGGAAAGCCTGCTATCGGTGCCAGAGTGATAAGGGTTACCGATTATCAGAGTAAAAATCAGGATGAAGTAGTCACGGATAAAACCGGCCATTTTGAAATGCCCGGTGTCTATGCCCGGCATGTGGTGAATCTTCTTCCTCAGGAATTTGTAGTCGGTCAGCTGATCAACGTGATCTACAACGATCAGGAATACAAAATCTGGTCTGGAGTGAAGCGAAAGCGTGAAGAGAATGCGGAATCGCGCGGGAAACCACTTGTGGTGACCTGCGAGCTCACTCAGGACGATGAGGTGATCAATGTGGATCGGCAGCCATTCATTACCAAGTGTACGTGGGATGTAGAGCCTGACGCTAAAAAGGATATTTTCTAATGATAGAGTTGACTCCGGAACAGGCGGCCAGTCTGTCCAGTGAAGTATATGCCCTGACCAAATTCCCGGTTCTGCAAGATGCCATTACCCACCTGAATCATAAATACGGCGGTAACCTGTCGTTTTATGAAGAGAATATGCTGAAAGGCAAGACCGGGGGGCCGGGGTTTATCAAGGTTAGGACGGCATTCGGCTTTCTGCTTCTGGGCCAGAACAACCTGAAGGGCCACGCTTTCATTCTGTTTCGGGGTACACAATATCTGGCGGATTGGCTGACAAACCTCAACCTCACCCTGTCTGCCTCTGCGAGTGGCCAGCCGGTTCACGACGGGTTCAACAAAGCGTTCCAGTCAATGTTGCCGCAGATTTCCGTTTTCGTGAACGGGTTGCCGGCCGGTACCCGTGTCCATTGTCTGGGGCACAGTCTCGGTGGCGCGCTGGCCACGATTGCTGCGGAGTGGGTACGCAAACACACGGCGCATTTTCCAAAACTTTACTCTTTCGGAAGTCCTCGGGTGGGCTTGATCGGCTTTTCTGAGCAGTGCACCCGCCTGTTGAGTGATGACAATATCTTTCGAGCCTACCATCGCACCGATATTGTGCCCTGTATCCCCATCTGGCCCTTTGTGCACACACCCAGCACCGATCGCGATTTCTTTTTGCCTTCCCCGGGCTTGGTGCCGTGGAAAACCTACCACGATATGGCTCTTTACCAGGACTCGGTAGAAGACAAGAGCTGGGAAGCCATTCGAGCTATGCGCCCGGCTGCCCGCACCGATAGCGGCGTTGAAGCCTGGTTGCGCTCCAAGGCGGTCATCGGGCAGACAATGTCGGCCATCGAATGGCTGAACGATGCCATCATCTACGTGGTGAAAAAGTGCATGGAGTTCGCCGGTCGCGTAATCAATTTTACCGCCACCACCTATTTCACCCTGATGGATCAGTTGGCCATGGTGTTGAACAGCGGCGTCAAGCTGCTGGTTGGCTCGGTAAGTCTGGTGGCGTTGCTGGTGAAGAAAATTATGCAGTTTCTCGGCCTCAAGCCGATCGCAGAATCGGCCAGTATCACCCACGACTTTCTACGCAATCTGCTGCTGAAACTTTCATCCCGGGTTAACGAGATCAGTAAGCAGGCCCTGAGTGCGACTCTGGCTGAAGGTCGGGGTATTTAATTGACGGGGTCTGTTTCCCCACAGAAAAAAGGGGCCTTGCGGCCCCAAAAAGAAAAGCACTGGGGATGGGTCTACGGAAGAAAATCAGTAGTCGTAGGCGTCTGCCGCAGGTTCTGATTTTTTGTCTTCCGGTTTGTCAGCCACCATCACTTCGGTGGTCAGCATCAGGCCCGCGATGGAGCCCGCGTTCTGCAGCGCAGAGCGGGTGACTTTGGCGGGATCGATGATGCCGAACTCCAGCATATCGCCGTAGTCTCCGGTCTGGGCGTTGTAGCCGAAATTGGCGCTCTCGTTAGAGCGGACCTTGTTCAGCACCACGCTACCCTCGACACCGGCGTTGGCGATGATCTGGCGGAAAGGCTCTTCCATCGCACGCAGGGCGATATTGATACCCACCTGTTGATCGTCGTTGGCACCTTTGAGGCCGTTCTTGCGCAGGCTGTCGGCAACCCGCACCAGGGTCAGACCACCACCGGCAACGATGCCTTCTTCCACTGCTGCGCGGGTCGCGTGGAAGGCGTCGTCCACCAGATCTTTCTTCTCCTTCATTTCCACTTCGGTGGCGGCACCGACCTTGATCACCGCAACACCGCCGGCCAGCTTGGCCACACGCTCCTGCAGTTTCTCCTTGTCGTAGTCGGACGTGGAGTTCTCGATTTCCGCGCGGATCTGTTTCACGCGGCCATCGATGGCGGTTTTGTCGCCGGCGCCATCCACGACCACGGTGTTGTCCTTGCTGATCACGACGCGCTTGGCGCTGCCCAGCTGCTCCAGCTCGACCTTCTCCAGGGTGAGGCCGACTTCTTCGGAGATGACGGTACCGCCGGTGAGAATGGCAATGTCTTCCAGCATGGCCTTGCGGCGATCGCCAAAGCCCGGCGCTTTCACCGCTGCGACCTTGATGGTGCCGCGCAGGCTGTTGACCACCAGGGTGGCGAGAGCTTCACCTTCAATATCCTCGGCAATCAGCACCAGCGGACGGCCGGCCTTGGCGACGGATTCCAGCAGCGGCACCAGGTCGCGGATATTGCTGATCTTCTTGTCGAACAGCAGGATGTAGGGGTTATCCAGCTCCGCCTGCATCTTCTCCTGGTTGGTGACGAAGTACGGCGACAGATAACCGCGATCGAACTGCATGCCTTCGACGACTTCCAGTTCGTTCTGCAGGGACTTGCCTTCCTCCACGGTGATGACACCGTCGCGGCCGACCTTCTCCATGGCTTCTGCGATGATCTTGCCGATATCCTCGTTCCAGTTGGCAGATACGGTGCCGACCTGGCCGATGGACTTGGTGTCGTCACAGGGCTTGGACAATTTCGCCAACTCTTCTACCGCGGCTTTTACCGCAGTATCGATACCGCGCTTCAGGTCCATGGGGTTCATGCCGGCGGCAATGGACTTGTGTCCCTCGCGCACCAGGGCCTGGGCCAGTACGGTGGCTGTAGTGGTGCCGTCACCGGCCACGTCGGCAGTTTTTGAGGCGACCTCCTTCACCATTTGCGCGCCCATGTTCTGGAACTTGTCCTTGAGCTCGATTTCTTTGGCTACGGATACACCATCTTTGGTCACACGCGGCGCGCCGAAGCTTTTGCTCAGCACCACATTGCGGCCCTTGGGCCCAAGGGTGGCTTTGACGGCATCGGCGAGAATGTTTACACCCGCAAGCATGCGTTCGCGGGCGTCGTCAGAAAATTTGACTACCTTGGCACTCATGCGGCTTTCTCCTGTTCGCTTTCAGTGACCTCTTCGAGCACGGCGAGGATGTCGGATTCTTTTACGATCAGATAAGTCTCGCCGTCGTGTTTGAGTTCGGTGCCGGCGTACTGCCCAAACAGCACCCTGTCTCCCACCTTGACTGCCAGCGGGCGCAGCTCGCCGTTATCCAGCTGAGCGCCACTGCCGGTGGCAATCACTTCTCCCTGGGTGGGTTTTTCAGCGGCCTTGTCCGGAATAACGATGCCACCCTTGGTGGTGGTTTCCGCGGCAAGGCGTTTCACAACCACCCGGTCGTAGAGCGGTCTGATACTCATCGGATTTCCTCCCAATAAGCATTTGGATGTTTCAATGTTAAAGGTTGGTCGCCGGGAAGGGCTTGCCCTTCCGACAATCGCGAAAATAGGAACGCTTCAACATTTTTCAAGGGGACCAAAAACGGATTTTTTAGAAAAAATTTTTATAAAAAACCGGGGTCAAAAAATAGAAGCGGGATAAAGGCAGATTTATATTTACAGAGACGGATAGAAGAAGGAGGAACTGATGCCATCCGTATCACCAACCACCTTTGAGCAGACACTGGCCGAGTTTTTTCGCGAGCGCCTGCAGGCCGGTGCCGACGATCTGGACCCTCGTCCACAGGAGGAAACTCTGTGGTATCTGGGTAGCCTGCTGGCACGGTTTGGGGATAGTGATCAGGTGTTCAGTTATGACCAGGGTGAGATCTCTGTACGTCCGCTGGCGCTGCTATATCGCGATGCGGTGGAGGTCGACAGTCATTACCATCGCTGTCTGATCCTGCGGCAACTGGGTGACCTGGCTCTGTTTATGGGTGCGCTCTTTCCGGAAAACTACGCGCGTCGGGGGATCAGTCGGGATTATTTCATCGGGATGGGCGGAGGCGCTTACGACTATCTGGGTGAAAATGCCCGGCACAATCGGCGTGTTTTCAGTGAGCTGGCGGAGCGCTTTGCCCGCCTGCTGGAGTTGGTGGCGACGGTGTGTGGTCGCCACCAGGCGATGGATGCAACGGATATCCTGCAACTGTTCCAGCGCTGGCGACAGACCAATGATCCACAGCTGGCCGCCCAACTGCGTAGCCTGGGCGTGGTGTTGCCGGAATCGGGGGGAATGCACTGAGGCCGCTGACGGCCCCAATCTGAGCTGATATCTGCTGATCGCTTCAGGGCAGCGGCCGGGTCCGTCCGCGGTCGTCAATGGCGACGAATACAAACTCACCCTCAGTGACTTTCACCTGCTCGCCGGTATCTACCCGGGTCAGCCAGACTTCCACCATGGTTTTAATGGACGATCGTCCAACCTCAACCGCTTCCGCGTAACAGCTGACGGTGGAGCCCACGGGTACCGGGCGCAGGAAGACCATGCTGCCGACGGCGACAGTGGTGACACGGCCGCGTGCGATACTCTGGGCGAGGATGGCACCGGCCACGTCCATCTGTGACATCAGCCAGCCGGCAAACACGTCGCCCTGCGGGTTGGTGTCCCGAGGCATGGACTGGGTCTGGAGGGTCAGGGTACCGCTGGGTTGCGGTTCTTCATCAATGGCGGACATCGCAGGTGCTCACAAATTCTTAGATTTATTGGCCCGGCAGTGCATACGGAGTCACCTTGGCCGGGTGGCGCATTCTAGCACAATCTGGGCACTAATTAGCCAGTCCTGAGTGGGTGAATTTGCCGCCCCCCGCGGCATTTTTCGGCTGGTTCGATCGCCCGGTCATTCCATTCATCACGATGTGACATACGCCGGCAGCCAGGTCGCCAGGGCAGGCCACAGTGCCAGCAGGCACATGACCAGTAACTGGATCGCGATAAATGGCACCACACCGCGATAGATGGCGCCGGTGGCCACCTCCGCTGGCGCCACGCCGCGCAGGTAGAACAGCGCAAAACCGAACGGCGGGGTGAGGAACGAGGTCTGCAGATTCAGGGCGATCATGACACCCAGCCACACTGGGTCCAGCCCCATGGCCAGTAGTACCGGTCCGACAATGGGCACCACCACAAAGGTGATCTCGATAAAGTCGAGGATAAAGCCCAGCAGGAAAATCACCAGCATCACCAGCAGGGTCGCGCCCACTATGCCCCCAGGAAGGCTTTCGAAGAAGTGGGTGACCACTTCCTCACCGCCAAATCCGCGGAACACCAGCGAGAACAGCGAGGCGCCGATCAGAATGGCGAACACCATGGCGGTCACCTGCAGGGTGCTCTGCCCGACCTCGCCGGCCCGGGCCCAGTTCAGCGCGCCGCGCCCCCAGGCCAGGATACCGGCCCCCAGGGCACCCACCGCCGCCGCTTCCGTCGGGGTGGCGGCACCGGTGATGATGGAGCCGAGCACCAGCAGCATCAGTGCGATGGGCGGGAACAGGCTTTTCAGGGTCTGCAGCAGTTCCACCTCTTCTTTGCCTGATTGTTTGGTGGCGGGTTCGCTGCGGGCGATAAACAGCAGGTAGACAATATAGGCGGCCACCAACAGCAGGCCGGGAATGATTGCCCCCATAAACAGATCGCCCACACTGACCGGTTTGGGATTGAAAATCCCCTGGCTCAACTGGGCCTGTTGGTAGGCGTTGGACAGGGTATCCCCCAGTAGTACCAAGGCGATCGATGGCGGGATAATCTGTCCCAGGGTGCCCGTCGCACAGATAGTACCGGTGGCCAGCTTTGGGGAGTAGCCGCGGTTCAGCATGGTGGGCAGGGACATCAGCCCCATGGTTACCACGGTGGCGCCGACAATACCGGTACTGGCGGCGAGCAGCGCCCCAACCACCACCACGGAGACCGCCATGCCCGCGGGGATTCCGGAAAAGACCCGCGCCAGATTGACCAGCAATTCCTCGGCGATCCGCGCTCTCTCCAGCATCACGCCCATCAAGACAAACAGCGGCACCGCCATCAGGGTGCCGTTCTGCATAATGCCGTAGAGCCGGTCCGGGAACGCCTTGAGCAGTTCCGCATCGAAGATGCCGCCGACAATGCCGAGGCCGGCGGCGAGCAGCGCGGTGCCGCCCAGGGTAAAGGCCACCGGGTAGCCGAGCATCAGCGTTGCGCATACCGCGAGGAACATCAACAGGGGGATCAGCTCGATCATGCGCCCACCTCCGAAGCCGAACCGGGGGCGGCTTCCCGCACCAGCGGGTGGAGCTGTGTCTCGGCCTGTGGACGAGCAGATGCCTGGGTGGAGGACTGTGAAAATCTGCTCTCGTCGCTGCCGGCCTCCAACTGCATCAGGGTATTCAGTGCCCGCGCAAACTGACTCAATCCCTGCACAGCGAGGGTGGCGGCGGCCAGGGGAATCAGACTTTTCAGCAGATAGACTCCCCCGAGGCCGTCGGCACTGTTGCTGGATTCGTTCACCGCCCAGCTGCTGGCGGCAAACTGCCAGCTGCCGTACCCGATAAAGGCACATAGGGGCAGCAGGAATATCAGGCAGCCCACAGCGTCTACCCAGGCCCTGCCACGGGCGGACAAGATGCGGTAGATCACATCCACGCGCACGTGGGCATTGGCCTGCATTGCGTAGGCGAGGCCCAGCATAAAGGCGGCGCCGTGGAGGTAGGTCACGGCATCCTGCAGGGCCAGAGAACCGCCATCGAACCCGTAGCGCAGAGCGACCACAAGGCTCTGGACCGCCACCATGGCCAGGGTAAACCAGCCCAAAACCCCACCGCAGCGGTGGGCAAAGCGGTCCAGAGTATCGGCGCTGCTTAGTAGAAACTTCATGGAAGGTCTCTCAAACCATCTTTTTTGTTTGTTATTAATAAGTGAGAGCGTACCTTTCGGTCAGAAATTGCGCCAGTTCCGGCTGCGGCTGTTGAGGCGACCGGATTTCAAGGGGCGGTCATAAATTGCGCCGATGACTGTAATCTGTTTGTAACTTTTCATTCATAGAATCGTCACCAGTTCGAAATAGCATGCGCGGCGTGCAGAGACTACAGACTAATTCTCGACCAATTCGCGACCATTTCTGGAGAAATCATGAACAACCGTTCTGCGAGCAAAAAAGTACTGGCTTCCGCCCTCGCGGCCCTGACCATCGCGGCGTCCAATGCTGCTCTGGCGGCGCGCGATCATATCAGCATCGTGGGTTCATCCACCGTATATCCGTTCACCACTGTGGTTGCCGAGCGCTTCAGCCGCGCCACCCAGTTCAAGACCCCAGTTGTTGAATCCACCGGTACCGGCGGCGGCATGAAGCTGTTCTGTCAGGGTGTGGGCGAGAGCACCGCGGATATCACCGGCGCTTCCCGTCGCATCAAACAGTCCGAACTGGACATGTGCAACGACAATGGCGTGGACGTGGTGGAAGTACAGATCGGTTTCGACGGCATCGTGCTGGCCAATGCCAAGACGTCCGCGCCATTCGAGCTGACCCGCAAGGATATCTTCCTGGCCCTGGCCAAAGACGTGCCGAACCCGGACGGTTCCGAGACTCTGGTTGCCAACCCCTACAAGACCTGGAAAGACGTAAACCCGACCCTGCCGGCGACCAAAATTGAAGTACTGGGCCCGCCCCCGACTTCCGGTACCCGCGACGCCTTTGCCGAACTGGCAATGGAAGGTGGCTGCAAGAAGTTCGACTGGATCGCGGCCAAGAAGTCTTCCGACAAAAATGCCTACAAGGCCATCTGCCACAACGTGCGTGAAGACGGCGCCTACGTGGAAGCCGGTGAGAACGACAACCTGATCGTGAACAAGCTGGTTGCCAGCCCTGATGCACTCGGTATTTTCGGTTTCAGTTTCCTCGACCAGAACGCGGACAAGGTGCGGGGATCCGTGATCGAAGGTCAGGAACCGACGTTCGAGTCCATCGCCGACAACAGCTACCCGGTTTCCCGCCCGCTGTTCGTGTATGTAAAGAAAGCACACGTGGACGTGGTCCCCGGGATCAAACAATTCCTGGCCGAGCTCACCAACGAGCGCGCCTGGGGTGAAGAAGGTTACCTTGCCGACAAGGGTATGATCTCTCTGCCCGATGCACAGCGTCAGCAAGTGGCCACCAATGTGCGCAAGCTGAACGCGCTGACCAACCTGGCAGCAAAATAAAGCTAAGCCAGACAGGTAGACGGAATTACCGGCCGAGTCCCTTTACCAAATGGGGGCTTGGCCGTTTACGTATATGCGCCATTGCTGAATCTCATGGAATTACGGCCACAACTACGGATAATGGCCGGCGTTTTACTTCATCACAGATAACCGAGCGAATCGATGCAGACCCCCACTCTCTTCGCCCTGCTGTTGTTGCTGGTATTGGTGGCCTACGGTACCGGCTTCAGCCGCGCCATCGCCACCGCTCGCAGCCGCGGTGGTGTACGCAGTCTCGCCTCCCTGCCCAATTATTACGGGGTGCACACCGCCCTCTGGTGCGGCCTTCCGGCCCTGGTCATTCTGGGCTTATGGATGCTGTTCGACGACGCGATTATTCGCACCCTGGTGCTGGGTGGTGTTGCCGACAAGCCGGAAACCATCTCCGGCCAGAACCTGCTGTACGCGCAGATCCAGAACCTGGCCGCGGGTAACCTTATTGGCGCAACTACGCCACAGATTCAGGCAGCGGCAGATCATCTGGTCAGCCTGCGGCAAAGTGGCCGCTGGATGCAGACCACAATCACCCTGATCCTGGCGGCCGGCCTGGGTGTCTACACCCTACTGCGTATTTCTCCGGAGCTGCGCGCCCGTGAGAAAGTGGAAAAAGTTCTGCGGATAATCCTGCTGGCCTGCGCCTGCGCCGCGATCTTTACCACCGTCGGCATTCTGATGTCGGTGCTGTTTGAATCCCTGCGTTTCTTCCAGTCGGTACCGGTGACCGAATTCCTGTTCGGCCTGCACTGGAGCCCGCAGATGGCACTGCGCTCGGACCAGGTCGGCTCCAGCGGCGCCTTCGGTGCGGTGCCCCTGTTTACCGGTACCCTGATGGTATCTGCCATCGCCATGTTTGTGGCGGTGCCGGTGGGACTGATGTCCGCCATCTATCTGGCCGAATACGCCGGCAACAAGGTGCGCGCATTTGCCAAGCCCCTGATCGAGATTCTCGCCGGCGTACCCACCGTGGTATACGGCTTCTTCGCCGCCCTCACAGTGGCACCCTTCGTGCGCGAAGTGGCCCAGTCCATGGGAATGGAAGCCTCCAGTGAAAGTGCCCTGGCCGCCGGCCTGGTGATGGGGGTGATGATTATTCCGTTCGTGTCGTCGCTCTCTGACGACGTGATCAACGCGGTACCTCAGTCCCTGCGTGACGGCGCCCTGGGACTCGGCTCCACCAAATCGGAAACCGTGCGCAAGGTGGTGATTCCCGCAGCACTGCCCGGCATTGTCGGCGGCGTGCTGCTGGCGGTATCCCGCGCGATCGGCGAGACCATGATTGTGGTGATGGCCGCGGGTCTGGCTGCCAACCTCACCGCCAACCCGCTGGAGTCGGTGACCACAGTAACGGTGCAGATCGTGACCCTGCTGGTGGGCGACCAGGAATTTGACAGTCCCAAGACCCTCGCGGCGTTTGCCCTCGGCCTGATGCTGTTTATCAGCACCCTGATTCTGAACTTTATCGCCCTGCACGTAGTGAAAAAATACCGGGAACAGTATGACTGATCTGACTCAATCCAACTTGACCCAGAAGCAGGTCCGCGAGCGAATCGAAGCGCGCCTCGCCAGCCGTCACCGCAAGGAAAAAATCTTCCGCGGGTTTGGTATCGCAAGTATTGCCTTTGGCGTGCTGGCGGTACTGGTGCTGTTCACCGACATCATCAGCAAGGGCAGCAGTGCCTTTGTGCAGACGGATATCCAGCTGCAGGTGACCTACGACCCGGCCGCCCTCGGTATCGAAACCGTGGACGAGGAAAGCCTGGCCTGGGCCAACTTTGATGCGGTGATTCGCAACGCCCTGCGCGAGCGCTTCCCGGAAGTGACCGGCCGCCGCGACAAGCGCGAGCTCTATTCGCTGGTGTCCAACGGTGCCGGCTTCGAGCTGCGCGAGCGTCTGCAGGAAAACCCGCAGCTGCTGGGCAAAACCGAAACCCTGTGGTTTAACGCCGATGACGATGTGGACACCTATGTAAAGAGCCTGTCCAAATCCAAAGAGGGTTTCCTCGGCCGTACCTCCGAGCAGAAAGCGCAGTGGATCCTGGCACTACGCGAAAGCGGTGAGCTGGAAAAGCGCTTCAACACCACCTTCTTTACCAACGGTGACTCCCGCGAGCCGGAACAGGCGGGTATCCGCGCGGCTTTGGTCGGCTCGCTGTTCACCCTGCTGGTTACCCTGGTGCTGTCTTTCCCCATCGGTGTGGCCGCGGCCATTTACCTGGAGGAATTCGCGCCGAAGAACCGCTGGACCGATCTGATCGAGGTGAATATCAACAACCTCGCCGCGGTACCGTCCATCGTGTTCGGTTTGCTGGGCCTGGCGATCTTTATCAATTTCTTCGAACTGCCGCGTTCGGCGCCGCTGGTGGGTGGCCTGGTGCTGACGTTGATGACGTTGCCGACGATCATTATTTCCAGCCGCGCCTCGCTCAAGTCCGTGCCGCCGTCCATTCGTGAAGCAGCCATGGGCATGGGTGCGTCGCGCATGCAGGTGGTGCTGCACCATGTATTGCCGCTGGCCATGCCCGGCATGCTCACCGGTGCGATTATCGGTATGGCTCAGGCCCTGGGTGAGACCGCACCGCTGCTGATGATCGGTATGGTGGCGTTTATCGTCGATGTGCCCCACGGCATTACCGACCCGTCCACCGTATTGCCGGTACAGATTTTCCTGTGGGCCGACAGCCCCGAGCGCGCCTTCGTGGAGCGCACCTCCGCCGCGATCATGGTACTGCTGGCAGTCCTGATCACCATGAACACCTGCGCAGTGTGGCTGCGTAAAAAACTTGAGCGCCGCTGGTAACTTTTACCTTGTGATCCAATAAATCATCCGTGATTTATTGGATCGTCGCCGTCGCGATACTGGCGTAATTACGTGGAATTGCTGGTATCACGGTGGCTCGCGCCGGTCCTGGACCGGCGTCGGCACATCCATGTGCCGATTAAGACCAAATGCTAAGATAGCGAATCGAGAAAGAGCCATGAGTACCATGACCCTGAACGCCGGCGAAGCTGTACCGGCGCAGAAAGAAGCCACCCAACCGGTAGCGGAGCAGACAGAAGTGAAAAGCAGAGCGGCTAATCCAAATAGCCAAGTGGACGGTACCGTCGGATCGCCGTTTTGCGACGACGCCAAGCTGCGCATGCGCAATGTGAACGTGTTTTACGGCGAGTCTCAGGCGATTCACGATGTGAGCCTGGATATCGGCCGCAACCAGGTGGTGGCCATGATCGGTCCTTCCGGCTGCGGTAAATCCACCTTCCTGCGCTGTCTCAACCGCATGAACGACACCATCGAGGGCTGTCGCGTGGAAGGCGAACTGAGCCTGGACGGCGAAGCCATCTACGGCCCCAAGGTGGACGTGGTTCCCCTGCGCGCCCGTGTCGGTATGGTGTTCCAGAAGCCGAATCCCTTCCCCAAATCCATTTACGACAACGTCGCCTACGGCCCCAAGATTCACGGCATCGCCAGCCGCCGCGCGGAACTGGATGAAATCGTGGAAAACAGCCTGCGTCGCGCCGGCCTGTGGAACGAAGTGAAGGATCGCCTGGACAAGCCCGGCACCGGCCTTTCCGGTGGTCAGCAGCAGCGCCTGTGTATCGCCCGCGCCATCGCCGTGAGCCCGGAAGTCATCCTGATGGACGAGCCCTGTTCCGCGCTGGACCCGATTGCCACCGCCCGCATCGAGGAGCTGATCGACGAACTGCGAGAGAACTACACCATCGCCATCGTTACCCACTCCATGCAGCAGGCCGCGCGGGTCAGCCAGCGCACCGCCTACTTCCACCTGGGAAAACTGGTGGAAGTGAATGACACCGAGACCGTGTTCACCAATCCCGAACACGATCTCACCGAAGCCTACATTACCGGCCGTTTCGGCTAAGGTTGGGGGGAGCCCACACAAAGTTATGGAAATGCATTTCGATCAACACATCTCCCGCCAGTTCAACGAAGATCTTGAAAGCCTCAAGACGGAAATGCTGGAAATGGGTGGCCTGGTCACCCGCCAGGTAGCCGATGCCGTAGAAGCCCTCGCCAACGCCGACAGCGAACTGGCGGAAAAGGTTTTGCAGGTGGAAGAGGAAATCGACCGCTGCGAAATGGAAGTAGACGAGCACGCGACCCTGATCATCGCCAAACGCCAGCCGGCCGCCTCCGACCTGCGCATGGTGATGTCGGTTATCCGCATCGCCCGGGATCTGGAGCGCGTCGGCGACGAGGCCAGCAAGATCGCAAAGATGGCCATCGCCCTCACCGACGAAGGCACGGCGCCCCGCGGCTACACCGAGATCCGCCATATCGCCAACGCCGTGCGCAAGATGCTGAACGACGCGTTGGACGCCTACACCCGCTTCGACGTCAAGTCCGCCATGGAAACCCTGGCCAAAGATGAGCAGGTGGACATGGACTACCGCAGCGCGATCCGCGAAATGGTCACCTATATGATGGAAGACCCGCGCAGTATTTCCCGGGTGATGAATGTGCTGTGGACCCTGCGTTCACTGGAACGCATTGGCGATCACGCGAAGAATATCTGCGAACAGGTGGTGTACCTGGTTAAAGGTGCCGATATTCGCCACGGTAATGAAAAGAATATGCGCTAGTGGCCCGTGCGAACCGTTACACAACTTCCCGCATGGGCCACTAGAGTCCCCCCGATTTATTCATCGGCAGAGTTCGGATAAGTTGAGTTTCCATGGTTTTTATTTTTACAAAGGGCTGCAGTTGCAGCCCTTTTTCCATTTCAGTGTTTCGTACCAGTTTTAATTGAGAATTAGTTACCGATAAAAATATACTGTTTTGGTAATGCCAATATACAGCGAGAAAACTCTTTGGCAGGCCGAAGCTCCCCTCACGGCGCATATTCTGTAAATTTCTCTCTTTAAATACTATTCAGCTTTGGTTCAGTTGTCCCCAAGCAAAATACGCCTGCGACTGTAGCTAAACTACCGGAATCAAACTGTATTTGAGACGCACGTCGCAATTAATTCTTTCGTTGCACTTAAATTTTCCTGCACTTAGAATCCGCGCCGAATTTGTCCGGGACCCAGAAGAGGGTCGAACGGATGAGTTGGATGGGTACGAAAGTACAGATGTAAATTAAACAGGGAACACTTCTATGAAGTTCAAGTTTGCAGCACTGCCTCTGATGCTGGCCTCTGCGGTTGCCTCCGCGGATCAATATAATTCTTTTACCGATGTTGATTACACTTCCGCTGACTACGGTAGTGTCGACGTCGATACGTTGAGCTTCCAGTCTCAATACTATTTCGGCGCCCTGGAGAATCTGGGTCCACGCAAGGAATTCAACTATATCCTGCCAGTGTCCAACATTTACGGCGGTTTTGCTTATGCTGATGCCGATGGTAATGACAGCGACGCGTTGAACATTGGTGGTGAATACTTCACCGGTCAGTGGAAACTGTTCGGCGAAGTGCAAGATAACGATTTTTCTACCGACTACAGTGTGGGAGCGGGTTTCCTGTTTACTCCGAACTTCCTGGCCGAGGTGGAAGCTGTTAAGCCGGAAGACCAGGACACCGTGCTGTTTTTCCGCGGTCAATACAATCACCAGCTGAGCGGAACCGACTACATCGGTTTTACCGCCGAAGTGGATGATGAGTTTGACTACCGCAGCGTTTCTTCCAAATACTTTACCGCGCTGGCGGGCGGTCAGTATCTGACGGCAAAACTGGCGCTGGTTGACGTAGACGGAGCAGACCTGTTCTGGGGTGGCGAATTAGAGTTTTACTTCAATGAGAACACCTCTATCGGTGCTGCGTATGATGAAAATGAGTCCTACGAATTCAAGGCGACTCACTTCTTCAATCGCAACGTTGCAGGCAAGATTGCATACGGATCCAACGGAGACGCTGACGATCTGGACATCTTCAGCCTGGGCGTAACCGTCCAGCTGTAATTTCCTTTCGGGAAATCCAGTACAAAAAAAGCGGGCGAATTTCTTCGCCCGCTTTTTTTGTTTCTGTGCCGGATAAAATTTATCCCGGCTTATCCCTGATTGCCCAGCGCCTGCATCCGCGCCTGCGCCTTGGTGCCAATATCTCCGCTGTCCTGTGCGGCAATCTGGTACTGGCTCAGGGCATTCTTGGTGTTGCCCTGTTTTTCGTAAACCTGCCCCAGGTAGTAGTGCGCATGGGGGGTATCCAGATAGCTGGTGGAGCGCTGCAGGTCCCTCTCGGCGGCGGTGTAATTATTCAGCTGCGCGTTCAGCATGCCGCGCATCAGCCAATTGGAAAATAGCGTCGGATTTTTCTGCACCGCGGTTTCATAGGATTGCAGTGCTGACTGGTACTGCTTTTTCTGCGCCAGCAGATCCCCTTCCAATGCGAAGAATGCGGCTTCTTTTGGTTGCTGCTTCTGTGCTTGGCGCGTCAGCATCAGAGCGCGGTCATAATCCTTTTTCTGTGCCGCAGCCACTGCCGCGTCATAGCTCTTGTAAGCATCGGCATCTTTCTTGAGCTGCGCGATCGCACGCTGGTATTCATTGCGGTTGGTCACACCGCCGCCGAGGTTTTTTGCGTGCTGGATATTCGCATCGACACGGGATTGTGATGGCGGATGGCTGGCGAAAAGCGCATCCAGGCCACTCGCCTGTTTGCCCTCAGACAACGCGACGAATTTTTGCTGCAGACGCACCGCACCCTGCGGGTCGTAGCCGGCGGCGGCCATGTATTTCATGCCGTACTCATCGGACTCCAGCTCGTTATCGCGGCCGTACTTGGCAATATAGGCGGAGCCCCCGAACTGGCTACCCAGAGAAATCAGATCGCCGTAGGCGGTGTTTTCAGTGGTGGCACCCAGGATTGCAATGCCCGCGCCGAGAATCTGCTGTTGAGACATTGCGGTGGCGGAGTGACGGGCGGCGGCGTGCACGATTTCGTGGCCGAGAACTGCTGCGAGCTCCGCCTCGTCTTCCAGCAACACCAGCAGGCCGCGATTGATGGCGATCTTGCCACCGGGCAGCGCCCAGGCGTTGGGCACCGAGTTGTTCAGAACCACGAACTCGTAAGGCAAATTGGGCTGGTCGGACACTCTGGCCAGCTTTTGGCCCACACGGCTTACGTAGCTTTGTAGTGCGGGATCGACCAGATATTCACCACCCTGGGTCTGCTGGGCTTTGGGGTATTGCTGTTCACCGAGGGCTACTTCCTGGCTCTGGGACATCAGCGACAGCTCCTTCTTGCCGGTAACCGGATTGACCGAACAGCCAAAGATGGAGGCGGTCAAAGAGGCGGCGGTGGCGGTGGCCAGGAGGCGCTTGGTGAATGAACGCGGAAACATGATCCTCTCCCTGTATAATGCGGTTCGCACAATATTGTACACAGTCCGGAGAGAGAGGTTATGACGACCGCACTGCAGATTATCGAATTGTTTGCCGGTATGAATCCCGATGGAGAGCCGGTGGTAGAGCGCATGCAGGTGCGGGTCAATGAGGACGACAGCGTACAGCTGGTGCGCTCCCCGGCCTTTATCAAGGGCATCGCCAGCGGTGACACCATCAAGGTCAATCGCGACGACCCGGAAAAACCCAGCTTTGATCTGGTCAAGCGTTCCGGGAACCTGGCGGTGCGTATCTTCTGTCGCGAAGACAGCACCAGGCTCTCCGATCAACTGACCCCGCAGCTGGAAAAACTTGGCGGCGAGCTGGATCTGGAAAGCCCGCGCCTGCTGGTGTACAGCATCCATGTAAGCTGTGGCTTTGCCGAGATTGAGCAGATCCTCAACAGTGTCTGTGACGGTGCCAACAGTGTCTGGTACTACGGTAATGTGTACGATCCGGTGGATGGGCAGACGCCACTCAACTGGTGGCAGCACATTTTGAAGCCAGAATAATCCAACGCCCTCTAAATACCGTCATTCCGGCGCAGGCCGGAATCCAGCACTCCGGATTCTGGATCCCGATACCGGATCAAGTCCGGCACAGGCTCTGGACCGGAATGACGAAAATCATCAGTAGTGATTCCCTATGCTAATCGTTATCTCCCCCGCAAAAACCCTCGATTTTGACAGTGAAATTCCCGCGTTGGACACCACCCAGCCGGATTTCCTCAAGGAGTCCGCGGCGTTGATCAAGGAACTGAAGGCTCTGAGTCCGCAGGATATCTCTAGTCTGATGAAGATCTCTGACAAGCTGGGGGTACTGAACTACGATCGTTTCCACAGCTGGAAGCGTCCGTTCACGGATAAAAACGCCCGCCCTGCCCTCCTCGCCTTCAAAGGCGATGTGTATACCGGGCTGGAAGCGGAGACCATGGGCAAGCGGGATTTTGCCTTTGCACAAAAACACCTGCGTATGCTCTCGGGCCTCTACGGCCTGCTGCGCCCGCTGGACCTGATGCAGCCCTATCGGCTGGAGATGGGCACAAAGTTTGCCAATAGCGGCGGCAAGAATCTGTATGAATTCTGGGATGGCAAGATCACTGCGGCGCTGAATGAACAGTTACAGGTGCTCAAGAGCAAAGAGCTGGTGAACCTGGCCTCCAACGAGTACTTCAAATCGGTGCAGAAAAAAGCGCTGCAGGGGGAGATCTTCACCCCGCATTTCAAGGACTGGAAAAACGGCCAATACAAGATGATCAGTTTCTTCGCCAAAAAAGCCCGCGGTATGATGAGCCGCTGGGCCATCGACAACCGGGTGAAGAAGGCTGAACAACTGAAAGATTTCGATGTCGCCGGTTACTATTTCAGTGAAGAACACTCCAAGGGCAATGACTGGGTGTTTCTGCGCGATGAACAGCCCGCCTGAATATGAGCGACAGCAAGCTTCCTGACGCCCCCTCCACCGCGCGCAATCGCGAACCCATCCTGGCTCATCTAAAGCGCCTGCTGGCGGACAGTCGCCGGGTACTGGAAGTCGGCAGTGGCACCGGCCAGCACGCGGTGTACTTCGCCCCGCACCTGCCCCATCTCAACTGGCAGACCAGCGAGCGGCCGCAAAACCTGCACCAGGTACAGGCTTGGCTCCACCACAGCCCCGCGGCCAACCTGCCCGCACCGATTGCACTGGATGTCAGCAGTGACTGGCCACCTCTGCGGGTGGACACTGTGTTTACCGCCAATACACTGCACATTATGCCGGCTACTGCGGTGGAGATGTTCTTTCAGAAGTTGCCGCAGGTGCTGCAGCCTGGCGGCCAACTGATCGTCTATGGCCCGGTGAAAATTGACGGTGAGTATATCGGCCCCGGCAACGCGGACTTTGATGTGTGGCTGAAAGAGCGGGACCCGCTGCGCGGGATTCGCGATCTGGAGTGGCTGGACCAGCTCGCCGAGGCCCAGGGGTTGCAAAGAACCGAAAACAATTACCTGCCCGCCAACAACCAGTTATTGGTGTGGCAGATGACGAGGAACCGCACCTTGTAGGAGCCAGCTGGGCAGGCGCCTTCGAGATACCGGAACAACGAGCCAATACAGTTAAGGAAACCACACTATGCCCCCATGGTTTGAAACCACCCTCGCCATTTTCGCCGCCATCGCGGCGGTGTTTTTCTTTGCGAAATACCGTGAAACGTCGGCGGCATTGCACGAATCCGAGCGCATGAAGCACAAGCTGTCCAAAGACCTGGACCGCTACCGCGATGTGCCGCAGTTGCGCGCCCTGCGCGATGGCCTGATTGGCGAGCGCAACCTGCCGGTGGACGATGAAGGTCGCGAACATATCCTGATCCGCGACAGCGCGCGCAAAGTGGTGCATATCACCATCGGGAAACGCAAAGCGGAAGCGCTCGCAGACGACCGTTCACCGGAATATGTTGCCGGTGGCGAAGCGCGCCCCCTGCAGGAACTGGAATAACCCACCGGGCGTCGGACCGAGAGTACATTTTTTCGTCAGGAGGCCCCGCCTGGGGCCTGTCAATTCCCTCTGCCACCCGCCATTCAGCGAATTCGCGTCACAATATCCCTGAGAAGTAGTTCGCAAAACACCCCGAAAGGGCCATTGTGCCTTTCCCCTCTCACGTTTATTTTTGCGCCGCCGATAACAACACGCATAACGGGCATAAAAGCAAACTTCTGACTGTGCGCCGAAAGGTGCGATGACTATTAAACGATTATTATTGGGGGCTTAGATGAAACAGTGGACAAAAAACCGATTGGCCGGTGCACTCACCGCCACGGCGATGCTGAGTGCAACGCCGGTTGCTGCGGAAATTTTTTCCGGGCGCGGGAGCGCCATGGCCGGTGCCGGAGTTGCCGGGGGCGACTACACCTACAGTGCGCTGATCAATCCCGCAACCGCGACGAATTTCGGCGAAAGTGATGATTTTGCACTGACCTTTGACTTCGGACTGATCGCCAATGATCAGAATGACTTTATCGATACCAGCGAAGATCTTACCGATTTTATCGATGAGCTGGATGGCTTCACCGCCAACCAGGACGACGCCGACTACATCCTCGAGCAGCTGCAGTTGCTCGACGAAGGCCGTCTCACCGCCGATGCTGGCGCGCAACTGACCGTTGCCATTCCCAACAGTGTTGCCTCTGGCCTGCTGTTTGTTCGCCAGTCCGCGTTTATTGCCACCGATGTGCAGCTGGCGGATGCGGATATTGCACTGCTGGAAAACTTTGGCGAACAACTATTCGACGAGGATGATCTGGAAACCGCGGCCGGAGCCTTCGGTTACTCGATGCAGGAGATCGGTTTCGCCGCCGCACGCAACTTTACCTTCAAGGACTATCAGGTGTCCCTCGGCGTAACGCCCAAGTACCAGCGCGTGGAGTCCATCGAATACATCGAAACCATCGCCAACTTCGACAGCGACGATTTCGAGGTCGATGACTACACCCTGGAACACACCAATTTCAACCTGGATCTGGGCGCTACGATCAATTTCGGCCAGCTGCAGGGCGGTGTCTCCCTGCGAAATGCCATTGCTCAGGAATACGACACCGTGCAGGGTGGTGTGGAGATCCAACTGGATCCGCAGCTGACTGCGGGTGTTGGCTACACCGGTGAGGTGTTCACTTTGCTGGCGGATGCTGATCTGAATGCCGTAGAGCTGTTTGATGGTGCCGGTGAAGTGCAAGTACTGCGCCTGGGCGCGGAAGCGGACCTGTTCGACTGGGTGCAGCTGCGGGTGGGTTACCGCCACGACCTCAAGGACACTTACGATGGCGCACTGACCGCAGGTATCGGATTCAGCCCATTCGATGTGTTGCACTTCCATCTGTCGGCGATCAAATCCTCAGGGGACACCCTGGGTGCGGCGCTGCAGTTTGGTATGGAGCTGTAAGACTCCGCTGCTGATAAACAGGCAAAAATAAAAAAGGGGCCTGCTGGCCCCTTTCTGTTTGATTACTTTATTAACTCGCCTCAGAACTGACCTGGGTCAGCTTCTGGGTGGGGAAGTTCAGAGTAAAAGTACTGCCGCGGCCGGGTACACTGGTGACACTCATATTTGCGCTGTGGCGCAGCAACACGTGCTTCACGATTGCCAGACCCAGACCGGTGCCGCCACTCTCGCGGGAGCGACCGGCGTCCACCCGGTAGAAGCGTTCCGTCAGGCGCGGAATATGCATCGGGTCTATACCGATACCGGAGTCCTTCACCGAAAAATGCCCGCCGCTGGCATCAGTGCGCCAGCGCAGCTCAATCGGCCCGCCATCCGGGCTGTACTTCACCGCGTTAAACGCCAGGTTGGCGAAAGCACTGTGCAGCTCGCCGGCGTCGCCGGTAATCGTGCAATCCTCATCGCAGGCTACGGAAATCACGTGGCGCTCGCCACTCAGTGAGCGGGCCTCGCCAGCCACCCGCTCCATCAGCTCGCGCACCGAAACCTGGTCGCGCCCACTGTCGCGTTCGGATGTCTCCAGCCGCGCCAGCAGCAGCAGATCGTTGACCAGACTGGTCATACGCACCGTCTGCTCACTCATCTGCCCCAGGGGTCTGTCCCAATTGCGCGGCGCCTGGCCACTCATCTGCAGCGTCTCCAGGTAACCGGCGATCACCGTCAGCGGCGTGCGCAGCTCATGGGAAACATTCGCCACGAAATCCCGCCGCATCTGCTCCAGGTTATGCAGCCGGGTAATATCCCGCACAATCACCAGCGCCTCATCCTGGCCGAAGCGCGTCACCTCCACTTGTAGAATCCGTGAATCATCCCCCGGTGCCGGCAGCGTGATCGGCTGCTGATTCGCCCGCTTGCCGCCACCCATACGCTCGTACATATGCTCGACAAAACGCGGGTCGCGCACAAAATTGACCAGTGGCTGGCCTGCATCGTCCGTCTGTAAACGCAACATTTGCCCGGCGGCCGGATTCCACCACGCCAGATTGCCATCGTCCTCCAGCGCTACAATACCCTCGCGCAATGCACTGGTGCTGTCCTGAACCCGCCGCAGCATCGCGTGCAGCTTCTGCTTCTCTTTGCGGTGACGGCGCTGCATGCGGTAGAAATCGTCGGTGATATCCCCCCACACGCCAAAATTCGTCGGCGCCGGGCCGCGGCGGCCGTTGGCGAGCCAGCGATCAAATTGATTTTGTTGCCACAGCAACCAGAAAACATAGGCGGCAAGACCAGCGCACAGCGCCAGCCACCAGTGGCCGCTGGCAAAACCGAGAATGGTGGTGCCAAGGGCGATAATGATAAAGCGGGAAAACTCGCCAATACTGCGATCGAGCATGATGGTTTGGCCATCTTGTTTCAGGTAGGTAAACCCGGTAACTGGAAAAACTACCGAGGTTCTAAGCGAAGGTCGAGTGCCGGGTAAGCGTTTTTGAAAGCGTCGGCGACAGGGATGTCGCCGACGCAGCGTACAGGGAAGTATTCACAGCGGTTTAGCTGAGCACATCCCTGTGCTCAGCCCTACGGGCAGCTAAAGCTGCTGAAAATTGTTCCCGACAATTTTTTCAAAAACTTATACCCGGGGCTCGACCGCCACAGGACCCGCTACGGAGCCCTCTACAATTCTTGGGTGTAGGTTACACCCTTTCCGCGGTCTGTACAGAAAAGCGGTAGCCGGTGCCGCGCACGGTCTGGATGTAGCGCTCGTGGCCATCGACGGTCAGGGCTTTGCGCAGGCGACGGATGTGAACATCCACGGTGCGCTCCTCAACATACACGTTGCCACCCCAAACATGGTCCAGCAACTGGGTACGGGTGTAAGCGCGCTCCTGATGACTCAGGAAAAACGTCAGCAGGCGGAACTCGGTCGGGCCCATATCCACCGGATTGCCATTGATCGTCACCCGGTGGCTGATCGGATCCAGCACCAGGCCACCCGCCGTCAGCGGCTCCTCCGGCGTGCTCGGGCCCGCGCGGCGCAACACCGCCTTCAGGCGCGCTACCAGCTCGCGGGGTGAAAACGGCTTGGTAATGTAATCGTCCGCACCGGTCTCCAGACCCTTGATCTTGTGGTCTTCCTCACCCTTAGCGGTAAGCATGATGATCGGCAGCGAAGAAGTCAGTTCATCCCGCTTCAGGCGGCGGGCCAGCTCAACACCGGAAACATCCGGCAGCATCCAGTCCAACAGAATCAGATCCGGCTTTTCATCGATTACCAGCGCGTGGGCCGCCTGGGCATTTTCCGCCTCAAGACAACGGTAATCCGCCATTTCCAGAGCTACCCGTAACATATCCCGCACCGGGGCTTCGTCGTCGACTATGAGGATCGTCTTGCTGTGCATCTGCCTGCCATACCCTAACTGAAGTGATTGTCATTTAACTGACTATTCTAGAGTGGCCATTTAACGTCACTTTAGTGACAAAAATATGACAGCCGTACGGGAAGCCCGGTTTGCGGGTGGCCGCTTGCGCCTAATTCCACAGATAATGAGAAAAAATACCCAGGAAAATTGCCATTCCGACCCAGTTGTTATTGAGAAATGCCTTGAAGCAGGGTTCCCGTTGCCGATCGCGAATCAGCCACTGCTGATAGCAAAATAGCCCGCCCGCCGCCGCAACCCCGCAGTAATACAGCGTACCGAGCTCCGCGCGCCCTCCCAGCATCAGTAAGGCCAGAATCACCATGCCCTGCAGGCAGCCGGTCATCGCCCGGTCCATATCGCCGAACAGGATGGCTGTGGATTTCACCCCGATCTTCAGATCGTCGTCCCGGTCAACCATGGCATAAAAGGTATCGTAGGCCACGGTCCACAGCAGGTTTGCGGTAAACAGCACCCAGGCTACCGCCGGCACCGCGTTGGTGACCGCGGCAAATGCCATAGGGATTCCCATACTGAACGCCGCACCCAGTACCACCTGTGGCAAATGGGTGTAGCGTTTGGCGAAGGGATAGCAGAAGGCCAGCACCAGCGCCGGCAGTGACAGCAAAATGGTCAGTTTGTTGGTGGTGAGCACCAGCAGAAATGCCAGCAGCATCAGGCCGGCGAACAGCATCAGTGCGCCTTTTGGGGTAGCGGCGCCAGTGGCCAGGGGACGCTGGCTGGTGCGCTTTACGTGGCCGTCGATCTCGCGGTCGGCGAAGTCATTGATGGCACAGCCGGCGGCGCGGGTAAGAATTACACCCAGGGTAAACACCACAAACAGGTGCAGCCCCGGCCAGCCTTTGGCGGCAATCCACAGTGCGGCCCAGGTTGGCCACAGCAACAGCAGTGAGCCGATGGGCCTGTCCAGTCGCGCCAGTTGCCAGTAGGGCTGTACGCTGGGCCAGTGCTGCGCGAAGCGCTGCTGGACTTGTTGGCGAATGGCTTGCATGGCAGTTCCCGTATTCTTTCCTGTTTCTTCAGGGCACTAGGTCATTGGCGGTTTGTGGGGATTGAACCCGCTGAGGAAGGTCTCTGCAACCAGCAGAGGTTTGTCGTGCAGCCAGAAGGTGGAGCGGCGGCCCCAGGCATGGGCTTCGCTCTGGTCCAGCTCTGCCAGCTGGCACTGGGAGTTGCGTTTGAGCCGGTTGAGGACGATGGGGCCGCGGCGGATGTCCGGCTGGCTGAACAGGAGCTCGCCCAGGGGGCGGTTGTCGAGGCTGCGCAGGTAGCGGGATTTCCCGGCGAGGGTACGCTCGGGGAGGACGCTGCGGGCGTAGACCCAGGGCTGGGTGTCGCTGCCGTAGAGCAGGACTTCGCGGATCAGGGCGCGGGTGCGCTCCTTGAGGTTGAGGGCGCGGCGCTCTTCGAGGTTGGGTGTGTGCCAGCCCTGGCGCAGTATTTGTACGCTAAACTCGCCGTGGCTCAGGTGCTTGAGGGCGGCGGTGAGAGATCCTTTGTGTTGCAGCCAGGGCAGGAGGTGGTCCGGCGGGGTGTGGCCGTGCAGGCTTTCGAGGGGTTGTGGGTGCCAGTCGCCGATGGCCTCAAAGGGGGAGTGGTACAACGCAGACTCCGCGCGGGGTTATGCTGGTTTGAATTAACCGCATTGTACCTGACGAGGGTTTCAGGGGAACTCGCTTTGCCCCTTGGGGGTGGGGTGGATATAGTGGCGCACTGCCTTTACCCAGATAAGAGGCTCTGAACAAACCCGGTGGCGGTGGCGCTACCGGGCACAGTCTTGTGAGACACGACCTAGGCGGCCCCCCGTGAATCCATCCATGGGGGCTCTGCAAAAACATCCTGTTTTTGAAGGTCTCACAAGACTGTACCCGGTATCACCACCTTCGCCCGAATATAATTAGCGCTGAAAACGATCAGAAAATCTGCCATTTGAAAGGTAGATGCAAAAACAGGACGGACCATGGGGCTTACCAAAAAAATCGTACTGGCCATGATCACGGGGATCTTGCTTGGCCTGCTGTTCAATGTACTCAACTCCAGCCAGGTGTTGGGTACGACGGTTACCGGATTTATCAACAACTACCTCACCAATGGTCTGTTCGACATCATCGGGCGGATTTTCATTGCGTCGCTGAAGTTGATGGTGGTGCCGTTGGTGCTGGTGTCGCTGATCTGCGGTGCCTGCGCGCTGTCGGAGGGCAGTCGGGTTGGGGTGTTGGCAGGGAAGACCTTGCTGCTCTACCTGTGCACGACGGCGGTGGCCATTTCCCTGGCGCTGTTGCTGGCGTTGGTGATCCAGCCCGGGGTGGGCATGGAATACCTGGCGGGCGATGCGCAGTATGAGGCGAAGGAGTCGCCGCCTCTTTCCGATGTGCTGGTGAATATTTTTCCCACCAACCCGGTGCTGGCGATGGCAGAAGGCAACATGCTGCAGATCATCGTGTTTGCCCTGCTGCTGGGTTACGCGATTTCCCGCAGCGGCAAGCCGGGACAGCGGGTGGCGGCGTTCTTTAATGATCTGAACGAGGTCATCCTGAGGATGGTGGGTGTGCTGATGGTGTTTGCGCCTTACGGGGTGTTTGCGCTGTTGGTGAACAAGATTGCGCTGCTGGGTCTAGATGCCATTCCGACACTGGCGAAGTATTTTGGCGTGGTGCTGCTGGCGCTGCTGATTCACGCTTTTGGGGTATACCCGCTTTTGTTGAAGTTGCTGTCTGGTTTGAATCCAGTCAAGTTACTGAAGAAAATGCGCCCGGCGATGGCATTTGCATTCAGTACCGCGTCTTCTGCGGCGACGATTCCGGTTACCCTGCAGACGGTGGAAAAGCGTCTGGGTGTGGATAACAAGATTGCGTCATTCACTGTTCCGCTGGGGGCGACCATCAATATGGATGGCACAGCGATCATGCAGGGTGTGGCGACGGTGTTTATCTCTCAGCTGTACGGCATCGAGATTGGCCTGATGGGTTACTTGACGGTAATCCTGACTGCGACGCTCGCATCTGTGGGTACTGCCGGTGTGCCGGGTGTTGGCCTGATCATGCTGGCGATGGTACTGAGTCAGGTGGGCCTGCCGGTGGAAGGCATTGCCATTGTGATGGGCGTGGATCGCCTGCTGGATATGGTGCGCACGGCGGTGAACATTACCGGTGACTCGGTGGTGAGCACCATTGTGGCCAACAGCGAGGGTGCACTGGATGTAAATACGTTCAATGACGACAATTACAACAGCGTCGTGACAAACGGGGAAGGAAGCTCTTCTTCGGCCTGATTTCTTTAAGTCAGTCGAGATAAATAGAGGGCGAGCCGCTGGTGCGGCTCGCCCTTTTCAGTTCGGTCGGAGGGGGTCTAGAGTGCGGCCATATCCCGCAATTCATCCGCCTCGAGATTGTCCTCCATCGCCTCCACCAGCTCTTCAACCATTTCGGTGAGGGCTTCCTTGATGGCCGCTTCGGTGGTGTCTTCGCCGGCGCGATTGTCGTGATAGGTGCGCACCCGGTACTTCTCGGTGATTTTCATGTCGTCGATACTGACGCGCTGTTCGCGCAGTGCGGTTCCACTGCGATTGCTCAGGATGTAGCGGAATTCACCCTTCAGGGTCACATTGCCCTGCTCAAGATCGTGATCGCCTTTCGGTTTCATGGCACTCAGGTGTTTGATCACCTTGAGGTTGAGTTTGTTCTGCAGCTGGAGCAGGCCATTTTCCGCAACCAGCGGTACCTCTTCATCCTCCAGATATCCGTACAGAACACGCGCCAGCTCGCTGTGGATATGCTGGGTGTAATTGCGGATGGCTTCTTTTTTCAGGTCCGCAAGACCGCCGCCATTGCCAGCCAGTGCAAGCATCAGCTGCATATCGCCACTGGATACCGGCATGGGTACATCGAGTTGAATTTCAGTGGCTGCTATGGCCAGGCTGGGGGTGTGGTCATCGCCACCCCAGAAGCTGTCTTGGGCACTGGTACTGGTGGATAGCGCAAGGCTAACCATACCGGCGGCGAATAGCCGACGGAGTCCTTGGGTTCTCATGCATCGCTCCCTGTTTTGATTTTTATACCGGGATAATTTTTATCGGCGCTGTTTGATGGGGCGCTCTGTGGCGGATGAATCCGCTCTATCATTTTTAGACGTCTGTCACAGGCTGCCACTTATCGGTGCAGAGAGCAAAAAATTTCGGTGACTTGTGCGTCAGTAGTAGTCAGTTGTGTGAGGTGGGTCGCGGCGGGCAACGGGGGAGTGAATTAGCAGTGAGCTGTATGGGCAGTGCTGGAGGCGCCACCGGTGCGGTGACGCGAGAAAGTCGTCAGCTGCGGTGCTGCAGTTCGCGCAGAGCGTCGGCTTCCAGGTCGTCTTCGATGCGGTCGATGACGCGCTTAACCAGCTGGTCTGCCATCTGACGCAATTCTTCGGTGGTGTTGTCTTCCCCGGCATCGCCGCGTAGTGAGGTTTTGATCTGGTACTTACCCTTCAGGCGCAGATCGGCAATGTCGACACGTCTCTCCACCAGCAACCGCTCCCCGGGTGCCTGCAGGCGCAGGTGGTAGTCACCACTGGCGCTCAGGCTGCCCCTTTCGATTTCGTAATCGCCACTGTTTTTCAGGCCGCTTAATCGCTTCACCACGGAAATATCGATGAAGTTGTACAGAATGAGCGAGTTGTTGTCGCTGTACAGAGGGATGTCTTCATCGGCGAAGAATTCGCGCAGGGCGCCATCCAGGCGGGCGCGTAGGTAGTCGGCGAACTCCCGGTTCGCGGTTTCTTTGGCCGCGCTCAGGGTGCCACTGTTGGTCGCCTGCGCGAGCATGCTTTCAAAATCATTGCCAACCAGTGGGGTGGGTACCTCTGCGGCTACTTCGGTGCGGGCGAGGGTGAGGTGGGGGATAGGTTCGTCGCTACCGCCGAAAAAACCCTGCGCGTGTGTCGATGTGTGCATCAATGCGGCACCCAGCAGGACTGCAATGGCGCTGAGGCTGCGGCGGAGATTTAAGTGGCGTGGGCGGAGAAAACTGGTCACCGGGAGTTTCCTGATTGCTGTGGGGGCGGTCGGCCGCCTGTTAGCTGTTGTTGCAACCTATTAGTAGGCGCAGGCTGCCATTGCCGGGGCCGGAGCGCAAAAATATTAGTGACCCGATGTGACCAGATGGTCTCAGTCATATGGGGGCACCGCGTTTTGCGCGCGGCGGTTCTCAAAAACCGGGGGCAGGGGGAAGTGCGACCTGTGCGAGAGCCGGGGGCGGCCGGGTTCAGGCTTCGGCGAAGCGGGGCTTGTTGTGTAACCAGCGGCGTACCAGGGCCGCGCGGGACTCTGCGGTTAGTTGTGGTGCCGCGGCGATTTTCTGTACCTGAGGTAGCAGGTGGGCATCGCGCTGCAGGTCGGCGATACGATGCTGGATCTCGCCGGTCTGACGAGTACCGAGAATCTCTCCGGGACCGCGTAGGCGCAGGTCTTCCTCGGCGATGGCAAAACCATCCGCGTGATTGCGCAGTGCTTCCAGACGGGCGCGGCCATTTGCAGACAGCGGGGTGGAGTACATCAGTACGCAGTGGCTGGCGATACTGCCCCGCCCAACCCGACCTCTTAACTGATGCAGTTGAGCGAGGCCCAGGCGCTCCGGGTTCTCGATAATCATCAAACTGGCATTGGGTACATCCACGCCTACCTCGATTACCGTGGTGGCCACCAGCAGATCCACCTCACCGGCCTTGAAGGCCTTCATCACCTGGTCTTTCTCTGCCGGCTTCATGCGTCCGTGTACCAGTGCCACGCGCACTCCGTTCAGAGTGTCTGCCAGTTCCTCGGCGGTGGATTCGGCGGCCTGGGCCTGCAGGGTTTCCGATTCCTCGATGAGGGTACATACCCAATACGCCTGGCGCCCTTCCTGCACTGCGCTGTGCACCCGCGCCATCACGTCGTAGCGGCGCTCGTTGGAGATGGCCACGGTGTTGATGGGCTGGCGCCCAGGCGGCAGTTCATCGATCACCGAGCAGTCCAGGTCGGCGAATGCAGACATGGCGAGGGTGCGCGGGATCGGGGTGGCGGTCATGATCAGCTGGTGGGGTTGTGTGCGCTGTTGTTCACCGGGAGCACCTTCAACCGAACCTTTTTCGCGCAATTGCAGTCGCTGGGCCACGCCGAAGCGGTGCTGTTCATCGATGATCACCAGGGCCAGGCGGTGGAACGCCACACCTTCCTGAAACAGTGCGTGAGTACCTACTACCAACTGGGCTTCGCCACTTCTGATTGCGGCCAGCTGCGCGCGTCTTTCCGATACTTTCATACTGCCGGTAAGCCAGGCCACGGTAATACCGAGAGGCTCCAGCCAGCCGCTGAAGTTGATGCGGTGCTGCTCGGCGAGAATTTCCGTCGGCGCCATCACCGCGCATTGGTGGCCGGCGCCGATGGCCTGCAGTGCGGCGCGCGCCGCGACCAGGGTTTTGCCCGCGCCCACATCGCCCTGTAACAGCCGCATCATCGGCGTACTTTTGGCCAGGTCTTCGGCGATCTCGCCGCCCACCCGCCGCTGCGCGTTGGTGGGCGCAAACGGTAGCCGCGCGAGAAAGTCTCGATCCAGTGCCGCATTCGCGGACAGCGGTGGTGCGTTTACCTTCGACGCGCTGCGGCGCAGTTCCAGCAGGCTCAGGTGGTGGGCCAGCAGTTCTTCCAGGGCTAGGCGCTGTTGTGCCGGGTGCTGCCCTTCGGCCAGTTGCGACAGATCGGCGTCCGCCGGCGGCTGGTGCAGGTACATCAGCGCACCGGCCAGTGGCATCTGCAGTGCGCGCGGAAGCAGGTCTGCGGGCAGCAGTTCGGTGACATTGCCGTCGGCGAGCCAGCCAAGTCCCTGACCGATCAGGGCGCGCAGGCGCCCCTGCCCCAGACCTTCCGTCAGGGGATAAATGGGGGTGAGAGTTTGCGCGGTTGGCGAAATATTTTCCCCAAGAATTTCGGTTTCTGGGTGATAAAGTTCTATGCCCGCGCTGCCCCGGCGGGCTTCCCCGTAACAGCGGACCCGGGTGCCGGGGGACAGGCGATTTTTCTGCGCGGCGGTGAAATGGAAAAAGCGCAGGGTAATGCTACCGGTGGTGTCCTGCAGGCGCACCGCCAGGCTGCGGCGGCGACCGAAGGTGACGTCGGCGGCGCGTACCTCGCCTTCAACTACCGCATCCATTCCCGGGAGCAGGCCCGCCAGTGGAACCACGCGGGTGCGGTCCTGATAGCGGGCGGGTAGATGGAACATCAGGTCCTGTAGAGATCTGATATGCAGCCTGGCGAGGGTTTCCGCCAGTTTGGCGCCCACGCCCTTGAGGGCTGTCACGGGAATCTCGGCGAGTAGTTTCTGGGCCATTCGAGCGGGCGGGTCTGGCTGCTTGGGAGTCACGGACTCTGCAATTGGCACTGGTTGATGGCATCGCGCAGCATATCGATGGCGCGGTGCCGCGGGAAGCTGGCACGCCAGGCCAGGGCCACGGTGCGCTGCGGCGCTGGCGTCACAAACGGGCGGGTCACCAGTACCCCGGTGGCGTACTGTGAGGCCGCGGCGGCGGACAGCGGCAGCACGGTAATACCAAGGCGCGAGGCCACCATATGGCGCAGGGTTTCCAGGGAGCTGCCGTCGGCGGCAGTGCGGATATGGCCGCTGCCGGCTTCTTTTTCGATGGACTGCTGCAATTGTGGGCAGGCTTCCAACACCTGATCCCGGAAACAGTGGCCTTCGCCCAGCAGTAGGACATTGTCTTCACACAGCTGTTCCGGGCTCAGTGCCTCAAACTCTGCCAGAGGGTGATCCGACGGCATCAGTACCACGAAAGGCTCGTCGTACAGAGGTTGGGTAACCACATCCGGTTCGGTGAACGGCAATGCGATGATGACCGCATCCAGCTCGCCCTTGCGCAGGCGCTGACGCAGCGTTGAGGTGTAGCCCTCTTCCACGTACAGCGGCATCTGTGGGGCCAGTTGCTGAAGCTGGGGAATAAAGTGTGGGAACAGGTAGGGGCCGATGGTAAAGATGGCCCCTACGGACAGTGGGCTGCTCAGCTGATCTTTGCCAGCACTGGCGATGTCTTTGATGGCTGCGGACTGCTCCAGTACCAGTTGGGCCTGGGCGACAATACGCTCTCCCAGAGGCGTGGCCTGGACGCGGGTCTTGGAGCGTTCAAACAGGGCGACGCCCAGCTCCTTCTCCAGCTTTTTCACCGCGATAGACAGGGTCGGCTGGCTCACAAAACAGCGCTCCGCAGCGCGGCCGAAATGCTGTTCCTGAGCCAGGGTGACGATGTAACGAAGTTCGTTCAGTGTCATGGCAAACGCAATCAGATGAATCTTGGCGATAGAGTTTATTCATAAACACCCCCCTACGGCCAGTAAAACTGCCGGCACTCCGCTGGTCGCCTGTGTAAATGTCTCAAACTAGAAAAAAATGCTATTAGAAATGTTTATAGTTAGTAATTTTTGCTATTAACTACCGATCCGAACCGGTGATCTGGCGCTTTTTTTGCTATACATGGAAGGCAAGTGTTCGAAATACACAAAGCGGAGAATCGCTATGGGAATCTTGTCTTGGATTATTCTCGGTTTAATTGCTGGCGCACTGGCCAAGTGGATCATGCCCGGCCCGGATCCGGGTGGTTGGATCGTGACCATGATCATCGGTATTGTCGGCGCCTTTATCGGCGGCTGGGTTGGCAGCTTTGTCGGCCTCGGAACTACCGGCGGGCTGTCGTTGGGCAGCATTATCACCGCGGTAGTCGGTGCAGTGATTCTGCTGTTCATCTATCGGTTGGTGAAATCCCGAGGCTGACCGCCAAGCGGTTAGCAAAAAGGATGCCGGGCTCGCAGTGTACTGTGGGCCCGGTTCACAGACTTGATGGTCTGAATTGGCTATAAAGGGTCAATAGACTGCATACTCACAGTAATTCACAGATTACACTCAAGTAACTATTCTAAGTGGCGCCCGATAGATTGCGGCGCGGCAATTGTTGGGATCGGAATTCGATACCCGGGGGTTTAATCGAGCGGTTATGGCAAAGGAAAAAGTCTGGATCTTCGGCTGTGGGGATCTGGGGACCCGTCTGGCATTGAAGCTGGATCGCAAGGCCTACGATGTTTTTGGTGTGCGACGCAATCCGCTGCAAGCGCTGGCCCGCAAGCGTCGAGCCGATGTGGTCAACTGGCGTCGTGGTGACGCCACCAAGGCAGAAGATATTCATCGGCACCTGGCAAACGGTGCCGACGTCGTCATTGCCACCTTTACGCCCGGCGCCAGTACACCTCAGGCATACCAGCGCGCCTATGTAGAAACTGCCACCTGTCTGCGCCAGGCGCTCGCGGATATGGAAAGGCCTCCGCGTCTGTTGCTGTGGATCTCCTCCACTCGCGTGTACGGTCAAAGCGGAGACCAGTGGCTGGATGAGCGCTCACAGCCCCTGCCCGGCAGCTTCCAGGGTGAAGCCTTGCTCGCTGCAGAAAAAATCGCCCAGCAGAGCGTGGTCGACACCTGTGTGGTGCGCTTTGCTGGAATCTATGGCCCGGGTCGCGATCGGCTCTTGTCTCAGGTTCGTGCCGGCCGCTGCGCACCACCCTCCCCGCCCCAGTTCAGCAATCGTATTCACGTAGACGATGCGGTCGGCTTCCTTGCGCACCTCATCGACGGTCAGAAAAAGGGCATGCCACTGGAGAAGCTGTATATCGGCGCTGACTGCACGCCGGTGCCCATGTACGAGCTGCAGAGCTGGTTGGCCAAATCCATGGGTTACACCAGTGCGCACCTGCGCGAAGAAGTCGCCACCAGTGAGCGGCGCTCCAAGAAAATGAGTAACAAACGTATGCTGGATAGCGGGTACAAGATGCTGTATCCCGACTACCGCGCTGGCTACCGCACCCTGCTGGAAAACGACTGAGCCGGAAAACAGCTCAAAAAGACAGGTCTAAAGCGAACGGCGCCGCTCTTGGTCGACCAATCGCGAGCGGCGCAAGCATGCCCCGGGTTAACCCCGGAAATGGTCTCAGATTACCAGAACCCCTTCCGCTTCGAACTGCGCGCCTTTCGGCAGCTGGCTGACACCCACCGCAGCGCGCGCCGGAAACGGCTTGGTGAACATCTCTTCCATCACCTCATTCACCGTGGCGAAATTGCTCAGGTCGGTGAGATAGAGATTCAGTTTTACCAGATCATCCAGCGAACCATTGGCCGCCTCGCACACCGCCTGCAGATTCTTGAATACCTGCACTGCCTGCTCGCGGAAGTCGTCGGAAACCAGCTCCATCGTCTCCGGAACCAGCGGGATCTGACCGGACAGATAGATAGTGTTATCGACTTTCACTGCCTGTGAATAACTGCCGATAGCCGCCGGTGCTTTATCCGTTTTTATCACTGCACGATTAGGCATGGATGACCTCTCCCGGCCCGAACGGGGCCACTTAGCTGAAAAAGAAAGCGGGAGAATATAGCGCGGTTTGAAAGGCTTGGGGAGCAGAGGAAAGGTCGAAATCCCCAGATGCGGAACCTGTCCACAATCCGGGAAAATTACCGCAAAAGCCCACCAAGATTCACAAGTTAGTCGCAATAAGCGTCCGCCAAAATTCAAGCGGCTGGCGTAACGGGGAAGGTCCGTTTCCGGTACCCGTCCGATAAACGGGTGTCCAGGAGGTTGTTTGGGCGGGGGGGCTACCGGGAATCAGGGACGAGCGATCTTGATAACCGCGGGCAGGTTGCGAAGCCGTTTCATAACCTGCGCCAGATGCACCCGGTTAGCGACCTCCAGCGTGAGCGCTATCACGCTGTGCTGAGCGTCTTTCTCGTCGACATGGATCTGCTCGATACTGGCGCCCTCCTCGGTAATACGCGTGGCCAGACGGGCAATAATCCCCCGCTCGGATTCCACTTCGACCCGCACATCGCCGAGAAACTCACCCTTCACATCCGGCGACCAGGCTACCGCCATAATATTTTCCGGGTGCTCGCGCAGCTCCGCCGCATTGCGGCAGGTATCCCGGTGCACCACCACTCCCTTGCCGGAACTGATGTGCCCCATGATGGTATCTCCCGGAATCGGGCGACAGCAGCGGGCAAAGCTGATCAGCATGCCCTCCTGGGCATCGATGGTCAGCGGCGATGAAATATTGCTCGCCTCTGTCTCCATGGTGCCCGGCGGCACCAGCAGTTTTGCTGCAGAAAACGCCGCGCGATTCCCCAGCCCGATCTCCTCGAGAAGATTGTCGAACGTCTCGCACTTGGCCTCTTTTACCCCGCGCTTGATCTGCTCTTCTTCCAAGTCGGAAATTTTCAGATGGAACTTGGTCAGCGCTTTTTCCAGCAGGCGCCGCCCCAGCTCGATGGAGTCGTGATGGCGCTGATGCTTGAGGTAGTGGCGAATCGCACTGCGTGCCTTCGCCGTCACCACGAAGTTGAGCCAGTTGGGGTTTGGCTGCACATTTTTGCTGGTAAGGATTTCGACTTTTTGCCCACTTTCCAGCGGTTGCGACAGTGGCGCCAGGCGCTGATTGATGCGTACCGCCACACAGGAATTGCCGATATCCGTATGCACTGAATAGGCGAAGTCCACTGCGGTGGCACCTGCGGGCAGATCGATAATTTTGCCCTTCGGGGTAAACACGTAAACTTCGTCCGGGAACAGATCGATTTTTACGTTCTCGATAAATTCCAGCGAGTCGCCGGCGCGTTGCTGCATCTCCAGCAGGCCCTGCACCCAGCGGCGCGCGCGCACCTGGCTGGTGCCGCCGGTATTGAGTACCTCATCCCCGGAGGACTTGTACAGCCAGTGGGCGGCAATACCGCTGTTGGCCATCTCGTCCATTTCTTTGGTGCGGATCTGCACCTCGATGGGCACCCCGTGCATACCGAGTAGCACCGTGTGCAGCGACTGGTAACCGTTGGATTTGGGGATGGCGATATAGTCTTTGAATTCGCTGATCACCGGCTTGTAAAGGTTGTGGATAACCCCGAATGTCCGGTAACAGGTATCGACACTGTCGACGATGATGCGGAAGGCGTAGACGTCCATGATTTCCTTGAACGACTTCTTCTTCGAGCGCATCTTCTGGTAAATACTGTATAGGTGCTTTTCGCGGCCGATCACCAGCGCGTCGATATTCTCCCGGTCAAGACGCAGCTCGATGGCATTCTGGATCTTCTCCAACAGCTCCTTGCGGTTGCCGCGGGCCGCCACCAGCGCTGCGCGCAGGCGACTGGCGCGCAGCGGATAGATGGCAAAGAAGGAGCGGTCTTCGAACTCGATCCGCACATCGTTCATGCCCAGGCGGTTGGCGATGGGGGCGTAGATCTCGAGGGTCTCGCGGGCAATGCGCGCGCGCTTCTCCGGCTTCAGTGAGCCGAGGGTACGCATGTTGTGCAGGCGGTCGGCGAGCTTCACCAGGATCACGCGGATATCCCGCGCCATGGCCAGGGCCATTTTCTGGAAGTTCTCCGCCTGCTTTTCCGCCGGGCTGTCGGTCTCGAACTGGGTCAGTTTGGAGACGCCGTCCACCAGATCCGCAATTTCCTCCCCGAACTGCTCCGCCAGCGCCGCCTTGGGGATACCGGTATCCTCGATGACATCGTGCAGCATGGCCGCCGCCAGGCTCTGGGCGTCCATATGCATGCCGGCCAGAATGGTGGCTACCGCGAGGGGGTGGGTAATATAGGGCTCTCCGGAACGTCGTTTCTGGCCCTCGTGGGCCTGCTCCGCGTAAAAGTAGGCGCGGCGGACGAACTGGATCTGGTCGGGGGGGAGATAGGACGAGAGGCGATGGGCCAGACTGTCGATAGTGTGCAAAGCCGCGATCGCCTCTTAAATTACCTGCAAATCCTGCATTAATACGTCGTAAATAGGATTACAGATCCTGCTCGGACAGGAATACCGGCGCCGGTGCCGCGTGCTGTACCGGCTCTTCTTCCGGCTCATCCAGGATGCTGGCGTCAACAAAGCCTTCTTCGATTTCGCGCAGGGCGATAACAGTGGGCTTGTCGTTTTCTTCCGGCACAAACGGGTCGCGGCCGCCGGTGGCGATCTGACGAGCGCGCTTGCTGCCCACAATCACCAGCTCAAAACGGTTGTCTACGTGGTCGAGGCAATCTTCAACGGTAATACGTGCCATAAATCTTCTGTTCCAGTGTGTAAGTTCGCCCGGCTGGGCAAAATTGACGAATTCTGTTGTCGGTGCGGTCAGCGCCTGCACAGACGGGGTTGACTATTCTACCGGACCGCGCGGTGTACGCAAATCGAACAATGCTTAAAGGCGCAACACGGGTCGATGCGAAGGTGGCGATGCCGGGTATAGGGTTGTGAGACGTTGATTCGCTTCGCTCACCCTGCGGGCGCCTTTGGCGTCCAAAGCGAACGCTTTGTCTGCGAGAGGGACCTCGCGGAAGAGCCCCCATGGATGGGTTCACGGCGTGTCTCACAACCCTATACCCGGCAGCGTCACCGCCACGAAATCTGTTTAGAGCTCTACTGACTGCGCAGCAATGATTGCAGAAGACCGGAGTGCCGCTCCTGCTGCCTTACTAGCCGCTGACGCTCAGCCACCATAATAGATCGCAGCTCATTCAGGGCCGTGGTGAAATCGTCATTGATGATCAGGTAATCGGTGGCCACATAGTGGGACATTTCATCGATTGCCTGGGCCATGCGCTTGTCGATCACTGCCTGGTCGTCCTGGCCGCGCCCGGTCAGGCGCTCCAGCAGTGCCTGCTGGGACGGGGGTAGAATGAAAATGCCCACTGTCTCCGGCATCAGCTTGCGCACCTGTTCTGCGCCCTGCCAGTCGATTTCCAGAATCACATCGCGGCCGCTGGCGAGGGTTTCTTCGACCCACGCCTTGGAGGTGCCGTAGAAATTCTCGAAAACCTGAGCGTGTTCCAGAAAAGCGTTCTCGCCGAGCATGGCGATGAAGCCGTCGCGATCCACAAAATGATAGTTGATGCCGTCGATTTCACCGGGGCGCATGGGCCGGGTGGTGTGGGATACGGATACAGTGACCTGGGTATCGGCCTCGACGAGCGCCTTTACCAGGCTGGTTTTGCCGGCGCCGGAGGGCGCGGAGACCGTATAGAGAGTACCTGTGGACACGGCGAACCTTGCTGCAAATAAGTGGATGGAGAGGGGTATGTCGGGCGGGGAGTATAACGAATGCAGGTGGCAGGGTGCGAACGCAATACAGGCGACCCTCGACCGGTGCTGGGGGCAAAGTGTTGGGCTTTTCCGGTCCGCCTGCCACGGGGAGGCAGGTTTTCCGAACCCGGTCGGGGGTGCCTGCGGAATCTCAGCCTGCGGGGCTTTGGGGAAGTCCCGGGCTACTGCGGATTCCTAGCGTTAATGACTAACGGAGGTGACTGTATCGTCTTTACTGGTAAAAACCAACACCCACCAGACAGCCACGCTTACCAGGCCATATCCGGCTACCGCGCCCCAGATGGCCTGAGGCAACAGGGGAATGGTGGCGCCAAGTAGTGCCAGGCGTCCGATTTCCCACCGGCGAGTGCGGGGCTCGCCGTCGAGGATACGACCGTTGATGACCAGGCCGATCACCAGCATCAGCACCATCAGCGCAGTGAGCCCGTAGCCGAGCTCCTTGCTGAATTGCAGTAACGCCAGGGTTGCCACGGAATAGGTCAGGTGCTGGACCAGGGCGTACCAGCGCAGGCCGCGGGTGATCTGGGGGTCGAAGCGGTGGAAATTGTCGAGGTCGCCACTGGGGACGGGCATCGCCGCTTCCGCATCTGCCGGCCGGTAGCCAGTGGCGCGGAACCAGAGGGTGAACTTCTCCTTCCAGCTTTTGGTGTACATCGCGTCCAGCCACATGCGCTTGAAGTGCTGCAGGTTGGCGGCCAGGGGGTCGAAGGTATTCAGGGGTTTGCGCACGCCGTAGATACAGGGTTCCTCATCCAGCTCTTCCTGGTAGGTGCCGAACAGGCGATCCCAGATGATCAACACGCCGCCGTAGTTGCGGTCTACATACACCTTGTTCTGGGCGTGGTGCACCCGGTGGTTGGAGGGGGTGACCAGGATCCACTCCATCCAGCGGACTTTGGGGAATTTCTGGGTGTGGACCCAGAACTGGTAGATCAGGTCGATGGCGCCGGCGGTAATCAGCACTTCAGGGGGCATGCCGATCAGCAGCAACGGCAGATAGAAGATCCAGCCCAGAGGCACCAGGTCGCTGGACTGGCGCAGGGCGGTGGTGAGGTTGTAGTCCTCACTCTGGTGGTGCACCAGATGTTCCGCCCAGAAGATATTGATCTCGTGGCAGATACGGTGCTTCCAGTAGTAGCAGAAATCATAGGCGATCACCGCCAGCACCAGGTGCCAGGGATTATCCAGGGACCAGTGGATGCCAAGGCTCTGGTAAGTGGGTTCCAGCCACTGGTACAGCGGGATATACAGCAGCATCAGGATGCCCACCTTCACCAGCCCCAGAATGCGGCTCAATATGCCGGCACCCAGGCTGCCAATGGCGTCATTCAGGCGATACAGCCCCCAGCCGCGCCAGCGGTCGAGTGCCAGCTCGATCAGTACGGCAAGCAGGAAAAAGGGAATGGCAGCGGTGACTAAACCCACAGGAACCTCGGAAATTGTCTATATCGTTATGGTTTTTCTGGCCTCGCGGATAATGTTGCCACAGGCCGCGACGTGAACAATGTCCGCAGAGACCGGATTTCGAAATCCGTGTGCTTTAACCTGATGTATCACCACCGGTCTGCATCGAATTACATGCTTGGGTGAAAAAGTAGAGCGCCCGGGCGGTGAGGTGCGTTAGCGGAATGGCTTTGAGCCGGGAAAGCAAACCCGACGGCGTGGGTGGGGTCCGCCCTCGGTGTGGTGTAGTGCTGGTGCCGGTCAGCTGAAGAACTGTCGGGCGATCAACTCTTCGACAGCGCCCCGGTTTCCGGTGGCACGCAAATAACTCCGCAGCCCGATCAGCTGGATTTGTAGCTGTCGCGCGGCAAGTGCAGTATCGGTGTTCGCGGGAAGCTCGGCATTGGCGACCGCTTGTGACAGTGCCTGCTGAAACCGCTGTTCCGTTGCCGCCAGCAGTTTCCGGGTCTCGCTCAGCAGCTCCGCTTCACCCTCTTCGAGCTCCGACAGTGATTTCGCCAGCAGGCACAGCTCACTTGGGGCGTCGTCTCCCCCCTCCAGAATCACGTGGCGTAAAAATGCGCGCAGACCATCGGTGACCCGGTGGTGTTCGCTCAGAATCTGCGCAAGCTGATCCGCCATACTTTCGGCGTAAAAATGCAAAACCTCGTTGAAAAGCCCGGATTTGCTGCCAAATGCTGCGTAAATGCTGCCGGGTTTGAGGTTGGTGGCCTGCTGTATATCCCGTGTGGAAGTGCCGTGATAACCCTTTTGCCAAAACAGGCGTGTAGCGCTCTCCAGCACTTCCCGGCGATCGAATTTTGCCGTATTGGCCATGGTGCCTCACCTGGTGAGTGGGTTGAACAGGCGCTCAATTTTATGCCCGGGCGCGGCATTCGGCAAATCTGCGAAAAGGTGTTGAACGACTGCTCAAAATTGGGTAAGGTGTGAATTATTGATCGACTGCTCAAAAATACTGATTCGTTGCTGTGGTTGGTCGAGCAGATCGCTATCACTTACCAGATGACCCAGACACCCGGAGGTACGATATGTCCGATTTCAAGATTCACGATATCGAAAGCGCGCCTGAAGACAGCAAGTCCCTGTTGCAGAACTCTATCGACGCCTTTGGTTCCATTCCCAACCTGCATGGGGTGATGGCAGAAGCGCCTACATCGCTGAAGTCCTATCAGGTGTTGCACGAACAGTTTCTCAACACGTCATTTTCTGCGGAAGAAAAGACCGTGGTATGGCAGGCCATCAATGTGGAGCACGGTTGCCATTATTGCGTGCCTGCCCACAGTGCCATTGCCAAATCTATGAAGGTAGACGACGAAATCAATGAGGCGCTGCGCAATAAAACGCCTCTGCCCACGGAAAAGCTGGAGGTACTGCGGGACACTACGCTGGCAATCGTGCGCGACCGCGGCGTGGTTTCTGATGAAGTGTTGCAGCGCTTTTACGATGCGGGTTACGGCCACCAGCAATTGCTGGAAATCATTGTCGGCGTCGCGCAGAAGGTGATGAGCAATTACATCAATCACTTTGCTGATACACCGGTGGACAAACAGTTTCAGTCATTTGTGAAGTAATCTGTTCCCGTCCCACAGATACGACCCCGAGTAAAAAAGGCCGGCAAATGCCGGCCAATCAAGGAGGGGGTATTTCTACTGACCGCTATCAGGGAGCGGCTTCAGCCTGCAGGGTCACCCCGGAGTAGGCGCTGTACCCGCGGATACTGATGTACCAGGTACCCGCTTGCGGGTTACTGAGACTGCAGCTCTCGTCGTTGCCCCAGCGATAGGGGCGGCAATCGTAGCTGCTGGTGGTGGGCTGGCTGCCATAACGCACGTACAGGTCACCATCGCCGCTTCCGCCACTCATCAGCACTTCCAGAGAGCTCATGCCACTGTTCACATCGAGGGTAAAGTGCTGCCAGGCATTCGCCGAACCGGCGACATTGGTCTCGGTCCAGCCGGTGGCGCCACCGCCACTACCGCCCTCATCAAAACTTCCCACCAGGCTGACACCGGAGAAGCTGCTATAGGCGCGCACCATCACGTGATAGGTACCGGCCTGCACATTGCTAATTGAGCAGGTTTCGTTGTTGCCATTTTGGTAGGGGCGGCAATCGTAGCTGCCGGTAGTGGGCTGGCTGCCGTACTGGACGTACAGGTCGGCATCACCGCTGCCGCCGGAAATCTGGAAGCTCAGATTGCTGGCTCCAGCCGGGACTTCCAGAGTGAACCGTAGTTCCTGACCCGAGCTCGCGGAGAGACCGGTTTCGGCAACACCATTGGTCAGCTCGCCATCACCAGGCTGCGGGTTACCACCGCCACCACCGTTGGCCGCGGCCACCGCGGCGGCTGCGTCGACAATACCGGTACCGCACTGACTGCAGGAGCCGGGGAAGCTACGCGCGGTGCTTTTGAGTATGGACTCTACCTCGTCCGGGGTGATACCTCCGTCCACCGCGTACAGCAGCGCCGCAGCGCCGGCCACGTGGGGAGCGGCCATGCTGGTGCCCTGATAGAAGGCGTAGTTATCGCTGCCCGGGCCCTGGGTGCCGCTGTTCAGGGTGGAAAGCACGCCGTTTGAACTCACCGAGGTTTCGCCCCCGGGCGCCGCCACATCCACCACGCTGCCGTAGTTGGAATAATAGGCGCGACTGCCGGCACGATTGGTGGAGGCTACGGTAATGACGCCATTACAGCTGGCCGGGCTGTAATTGCCGGCATTGGCGTTGGAGTTACCCGCGGCCACCACCACGGTGGTGCCGAGACTGCGCGCAGTGTTGATGGCATTTTGCGTGGTGGTGTCACAGCCACCGCCTCCGCCAAGGCTCAGGTTCAGCACCTGGGCCGGATTGGCGTTGGCAGGAACGCCGCTGACGTTGCCACCGGCACCCCAGATAATGCCGTCGGCGATATCCGAGGTGTAACCACCACAACGGCCGAGTACACGGATAGGGACAATTTTGGATTTGTAGGCAACGCCCGCCACACCGCTGCCGTTGTTGGTCACCGCAGCAATGGTGCCCGCAACGTGGGTGCCGTGCCAGCTGCTATTGCGCGCCGGCTGCCCTGCGCCACAGGCACCCGCCGGTGACCAGTCGCCGGGATCGCTGGCGTCGCTGTCACGGCCGTTACCATCCTGAGCCACGGTGGTATCAGAGATCATGTCATAGCCGGGAAGGAGGTTGGCATTGAGGTCCGCGTGTGGGCGATAGCCGGTATCGATGACCCCCACTACAACACCCTCGCCCTGTGTCACGTCCCATGCCGCTGGCAGATTCAGGCCACCGGTAGCTTCAAAGTAATGCCACTGCTGGTTGTAATAGCTGTCGTTGGGGGTGGCCATAGGTTGCATCAAGCGATCGGGCTCCGCGTACTCCACCTGCGGGTCCTGCTGCAGGCGCGCAATGATTGCGTCAAGTTCCGCTTTGCTTGCGCGCTTTTCCAATTTCATCAACTGCGCACCGGTGGCCAGGCGACGCATATGTTTAAAGCGATGACCGGCGGTTTGCGCAACTCGATCGATGGCTGTCTGTGACATCGCCGTCGCATTGGCTCCTGCCATGGTGCTTTTGTACTTAACAATAATGCGATCGGTAATCACCTCGTCTGCTGCCACCGACATGGCAGAGAGCTCAGGTTCGACCGCGTGGGCTGAAAAACTTGCACCGAAACTGGCGCTCAGCAGAAGCGTTGCGGCGCCGAAAATAGCACCGGGGGAAGGTTTCAATAACGCTGATAATTTCATTGTTGCGAATTTCTCCATAATTATTTTTATCGGCGGAGCTGGGTAGAGCCGCCGTAACGACACCGCGGAACTCCTGCGCGGCGACCCGCAAATATCCCCGCAATTTTGTTACGGATTTATTTAACAAGGTTCTTATGTAACGAGGAGATTCATTTCGCCCACAAGTGAAAATCGGGACAACTCTTTGGAATTCGCGCCAAATTTAGGTTTTAGTTGGTACGATCGTAACCCTTTTGGGGCCCGATGTGACGGGGGTCTCGGCGCCTGGCAGCGAAATGATTTTTGGCCAACCGCTCAATGTTTCTGGTGATCAGCCCGCGGCTCGCCGCATGGTGAGACTAAAACCCAGAAGACCGACTATTGGTCCGGGTAACAAAAGCCAGACCGCCGACGGGCCTATCCGCTCGAACAGTACACTGGCTCCGGTGATTGAAATAACCGTGATTGCAAAGCCGATGGAATTCTGAATGGCTAGGGCCGCACCCACCAGATGGCGAGGGCAGGCGGTGGCAGAGAGTGCGGAAAACTGTGGAGAGTCTGCGATGACGGTTGCTCCCCAGATCAACAGTAGAAGTGCGAGCGCGGGTGCTGGCAGTGTGCTCCACAGCAGAGCAAATACCAATGCACAACTTCCGGATGCTGCCAGTGCGGCCACGGCCACCGGCCCGCTGCCATATTTTCGTGAGTATCTTCCGCCAATGACGCAGCCCAGTGCACCCGCCGCGATAATGCAGAACGAGAGACCGGGAATACCCAGCGCGGGAAACTGTTCGAACAAAGCGGTGCCTGAAACCAGTAATGGCACCATCGCCCAGAAAGCGTAGAGTTCCCACATATGTCCGAAATATCCCCAGGCGGCTGCGCGAAACCGGGGAATTCGAAAGGCCTGAAATACCGCCGGCGGACCACTGCTCCGGTCACCAGGTAACACGGCAGACTGCCTAAGTGGCGGCGGCAGGTGGGGCCCGTCGCCGAGGTAGTGAATTAAAATAGCGGCGACCAGTGCAAGGGCTGACGAAGCCGAGATAATCCACTGCCAGGGCAAATCGGCACCAGCTTCCCGCAGCCCGTGCGGCAGCGCTGTGCCAAGGGTGAGCATTGCCACCAGTTGTGCCAGTGCAGCACCGGCACGCTCCGGCGCCCAGCTCACAATCAATTTCATCCCCATGGGGTAAATGCCTGCCAGGCACACACCCACTAAAAACCGGAAGATGACAGCGCTGGAGAGCCCATCCGCCAGCCATGCGAAGCCGGCATTAAACACCGCGCCCGCCAATGTGCTCACAATAAAAATCTGACTGGCCCGGAAACGGTCCGCGATGCCACCAAGGGCAAGGGCCAGCGTGCCCAGAATAAAACCGCCCTGCACCGCGTTGGTCAGCCAGCCAATGTCAGTCACTGAAATCTGCCAGTTAAGCGCGAGATCGTCGGCGGCGCTGTTGGCGCTGAACCAGAGAGAAGTACCCAGTAGCTGAGCCAGGGCGATGACGATTACTGGGTTTGAAAGTCGCATAAGGGATTGAGAGCCGGCTCTGCGTGTTATGTGGCGTCGGGCAGTTTATTTTTGGCTTCAATCCAGCGGCTCATGTATTCCTCGGCCCGGTATTCTGTGCGTCGCAAAATTCTGCCCCAGATGTTGCGGTTGCGGTGCGCATCCAGATTCCCGGCGATTGATTGCAAGCGCTCTATCAATGCCTTTGCGTATGGTGTGTAAGAGAAACCTGCAGACAGCGCGTGGAGGCCGGCATCGCGCACGGCCAGCCACTCGGATTGGTTCCGATAAACACGGGCAGTGATATCGGCCAGTTGAGCGGGATCCGCCGTCAGTGTGTAGCCCCAGGCATCCGGTGGAGCCATGGATTCCGCGCCGACGGGTGTGGTGATCGTCGGTGTGCCGGATAGCCAACCATCGAGAATTTTCCCTTTCTGCCCAGCGCCGAAGCGCAGTGGTGCAAGATTCAGCCGGTAGCCCGACAGAGTCGCCAGTGCATCGTCGGCGCGGCCCATAATTCGCAATCCCGATTTTGGGTCGTGGAAACGCTGCATGGCATGATCCGCGTAAGCGCCGTACACATGGCATTCAACATCGGGTAATAGCGCGCGCAGCCTTGGCCAGATAGATTCCGCGAGCCAGGCAACCGCATCGCGATTGGGGGCGTGCTTGAAGCCGCCGATCATCGCCAGGTGCTGTCGCTCGGCAAAATCGGGAGTGGTCGAGAAATCCGGAAGTTCCCGTACAAGAAATGGCAAATAGTGCAATTGCCAATCCGGCAGGCAGAAATGCTGTTTGAGCAGATCCACTTCAACCTGGGAAATCATGATGGTGAGATCGCAGCGTGCCATGGCCGCGATCTCGCGCTCGGCGCAGGGGTTAAACAGATTTATCGGTTGACCATTTTTGAGAGCCTGATGGCGCGCCTCGCGCAGGCTGTGAAAATCGCTGGTGTCCAGAACCGTAACCGCTTGCGGGCATTGCTCGCGCACCCGCCAGCCGAACTGCTCCTCCATCATAAAACGGTCGTAAATCACCAGCGATGGACTCAGCGCGCGTACCCAGGTATCAAAACTGGATTCGTTCACTGCAATCTGGTGTTCGCCGTAGCCGGTGCGCGCCTGAAACGGAGTGGGTTGGGCAGGGCTTCCAATGGCAATTTCGTAGCCCGCCTCATGCAGCAGATCGAGAATATCGAGTGTGCGCCTGCCGGCCGCCGTAGAGGCGGGTTCGGGCCACTGCTTGGCGATCAGTAGAGCGATCCTTCTACCTGTGCTGGGAGACATCGGTGGATTACTCGATGTTTTGCACCTGCTCCCGCATCTGTTCGATCAACACTTTCAATTCCACCGCGGCCTGTGTGGTATCGGTAACCACCGCCTTGGAAGAAAGGGTATTCGCCTCGCGGTTGAATTCCTGCATCAGGAAATCCAGGCGGCGTCCAATTGGCCCGCCATTTTTCAGCACGCGGCGGGTCTCGGTGATGTGGGCGTCGAGGCGGTCGAGCTCTTCGTCCACGTCGGCCTTCTGTGCCAGCAGGGTAATTTCCTGTTCGATGCGGTCCTTGTCGATTTCTTCCAGCAATTCTTCCAGGCGGCTTTTCAGTTTCTCGCGCTGACTTTGCAGTATCTGCGGTAACAGCGCACGCACGGTGGTGACCTGATCATTGATGCCGGCGAGACGGGCTTCGATAAAGCCGGCGAGTTCCGCGCCTTCGCGTTCGCGGTTATCCACGATCTGCTTCAGGGCCTGCTTGAAGCCCTCGAGAATGGCGCCGGCCTGCTCTTCCGCGTCGGTTTCCGGTTCTGCGATCACGCCCGGCCACTTGAGTACTTCGAGGGGGTTCAGTGGCTGATTGTCCGGTGCAACCTGAGCGGCGGCTTTGACCAGTTCTTCTACCAGTGCCTGGTTTACCTTGATCCCCGTAATCTCGCCGCTATTGGCTTTAAGGTTCAGGTTCATTTCCACTTTGCCGCGGTTGAGGGTTTTGCGCAGCAGCTCGCGCAGTTTTGGCTCCAGTGCGCGGGCGGCTTCCGGAAGGCGGAAGTGGGGCTCCAGGTAGCGATGATTGACGGAGCGCATCTCCCACACGGCGGTACCGGTGGAATAGTTGACTTCCGCGCGCCCGAAGGCGGTCATGCTGCGCACTTTGTTGTTGGCCATAATATTGCCGTACTCCGGAAATACATTGAGATCAGAGGTGAAAAACAGCGGCAAAGCATAGCACAGGGTGATTGTGTGCTTAGATGGCTATAATGCCGGGCTTCAAAAGTTAACCACGACCTTTCGTTAAATTTCGCAAAAATCAGAGGTGCAATATGCAGCGACCCAGCGGCCGCAAACCGGAACAACTGCGCGATGTGCGCATTACCCGCAACTATACCCGTCACGCGGAGGGCTCGGTGCTGGTGGAGTTCGGTGACACCAAGGTGCTGTGCAATGCTTCGGTGGCGGCGGAGGTGCCGCGCTTCCTGCGCGGCCAGGGAAGCGGCTGGATTACCGCGGAATATGGCATGCTGCCCCGCTCAACAGGTTCCCGCATGGGGCGTGAGGCGGCGCGTGGCAAACAGGGTGGCCGCACGGTGGAGATTCAGCGCCTGATCGGCCGTTCTCTGCGTGCGGCAGTAGATCTGAAAGCCCTGGGTGAGCACCAGATTACCCTGGATTGCGATGTGCTACAGGCCGACGGCGGCACCCGCACCGCCTCGATTACCGGTGCGTGCGTGGCGCTCGTAGATGCCATCCGCTATATGCAGCGGGAAAAAATGATCGCCACCGATCCGCTGAAAAATATGGTCGCGGCAATTTCGGTGGGTATTTATGACGGGGCAGCGGTTCTCGACCTGGATTACCCGGAAGATTCCAATGCCGATACGGATATGAACCTGGTGATGGCAGAGGACGGCGGTATGATAGAGGTGCAGGGCACCGCGGAAGGCGCACCTTTCACCGAGCATCAGTTCGCGGAAATGTTGGCTTTGGGCAAGGCGGGCATTAAAGAGCTGGTGGAACTGCAGAAGAAGGCCCTGGCGGAATAGGCGCGCGGCCTGTACTTGCGATCGCCATAAAAAGGGCCCGATGGATTTCCAGCGGGCCCTTTTTGCATCTTGGTATCACGTAGCGGAAAACTACACTTCCAGGTCGTAATCCATGATCAGTGGCAGATGGCTGGAGAAGTTGACGTTTTTATTGATCGCGCCGTACTCGATCTTGTTCTTCAGGGTCTGCGAGACAATCTGCATATCGGTACGCCAGCCATCCCCTTTCCCGGGCTCGCCACTGGGCCACCAGGTAAATTCGTCCGCGTCTTTCACTACCCGGCGGAAAGCATCGATATAACCGATGTCATTGAACAGCTGGTCAAGCCAGCGCTGCTCGTGGCGCATGAACCCTGGTGTGTCCTGATGGTCCTGCCAGTTCTGCACATCCGCGCGACGGTGTGCCATGCCCCAGTTTCCACAGAAAATAAAATCCCGACGCTTGCGGCTGATTTTGGCCAGATGGGCCTGCATATCGTCGAAGAACTGGACTTTGACTTCCAGCGACGCTTCATCTTTGGCGACCGGCGCCAGCAGTGAGCCAACGCTCAGGCGCTCAAAATCGGCCTGCAGGTAGCGGCCGTACATGTCTACGCCGTTGGCGAACCCCATACCGTAAATCAGCGCTTTCGGCTGGGCACGGGTATAGATGGCTACGCCGTTTTCATGGGGAGTGCCGGAATCAAAGAAATAGCTGTAGTAACCGTCCGGATGGAAGATAGGGTGATCCAGTTCCGGTTCCAGTGAGCGCAGATCCTGGAGACAGATGATGTCTGCGTCCTGTTCTGCCAGCCAGTCATAGAGTCCGCGCTGTGCAGCCTGGTGCACACCATCAACGGACAAACTCACTATTCGCATTATTAGCCCCTTACCAGCGGACTGTGTAAAATTGCAGTCGTTATTCGTCTGAACATTTTTCGATTGCCGCTCCCCTTTCCGTGGGGACCTTCCTTCACCTTAGCCAATAGTTATCAAATTGCCATGCAGCAGTACCAGCGCGACTTTATACAACTGGCCCTGGAGCACGATGTGCTCTGTTTCGGGGATTTTACGCTGAAATCCGGGCGCCAGAGCCCCTATTTCTTTAATGCCGGCCGTTTCCACAGCGGTGCGGCGCTCGCCGCACTGGGCAATGCCTACGCGGAGGCGATTCTTGCCTCTGGAGTGGAATTTGATGTCATATTCGGGCCGGCCTATAAAGGCATCCCGCTGGGAGCGGTGACCGCGGTGGCATTGGCGCAGAAAGGGGTTGATAAACCCTTCTGTTACAACAGGAAAGAGGCCAAGGACCACGGCGAGGGCGGAACCTTAGTGGGTGCGCCGCTTAAAGGCAAGGTTTTGATCATCGATGATGTGATTACCGCGGGTACGGCCGTGCGCGAAGTGATGCAGATCATACAGGCTGAAGGCGCACAGCCCGCTGGTGTGGTCATTGGCCTGAACCGCCAGGAGAAGGCCAACGACGATACGGACCTGTCCGCGATCCAGCTGGTTGAACAGGAATACAGTATTCCTGTGATCGGGATTGTGGAACTGGACGATATTATTTCTTATCTTAAGTCGGAAGCTGCCAGTGACGCGCTGTTGCAGCGAATTATCGGTTATCGCCAGCAATATGGCGTTTCCGCTGGGGGTTAGGCGGGCAGAAGCACGCAATTGACCCAATCGGGCTAACTACACGGTGTCTGGCCTGGGGTACTCTGTTGAAATCACGTTGATATAGGTGTTCAGGAGAGATTGACCCGGATAACGACCATTGGCCGGCGTTGGCGGGAAGCACAGGGCGGTGCCGCGGACCGACAATTGGCGCTTAATAGACAATATACAATGAGGCAGGTGTGAAAACCGCACTCGCGCTGGCATTGACCGGTGCCCTTCTGACACTGGATGTCGGAGCTGCAGACTCGGGGTGGGATGGCAAGAAGCTATACCGCTATACCAACGAACACGGCGTCCAGGTGCTGGACGACGTTGTGCCTCCACGTTATGTGGCCGGCGGTTACGAGGTGCTGACGATTTCGGGGCGTGTTCTGGAGGTGGTGGCGCCGGAGCTAACTGGCGAGGAACTGGAAGAAAAGCAGCGCCGCGAAGCCCAGATGGAAGCGGACCTGCAGCTGCTCAAACGCTACAACAGCGTTGCCGACATCGAATCCGCGCGCAAGCGCAAGCTGGCGATCGTTCAGCAGGATATGGCAATCCTGCGCTCCAATATGGCCTCTCTTAACCGTCAGATCGAAAGCGAAGAGTCTGCGGCCGCTCGCACCCAGCGCAACGGCGGCACGGTATCCGCCGAGCTGCTGGCGCGTATTGAGAATCTGAACAAGGAGGTGGCAGTGGTGGCGCAGCGCCTGTCACTGCGTGAGAAGGAAGCGGTGGCCATCAATAGCGAATTTGATGCGGCGGCCAGCCGTTATCAGGAAATCGCCGGCAACTAACCTCGTTGGCAGCTGCCAGCGCCACCGCTTCCGATCCGTACATCTACTCGGCTTATCCCTGCGCTGTCAGCGCACTTTCCCGGAAAAACCCGGCAACCAGAACCGGCCACTGCTCTGTCCAGTGTTCGGTGGGTTTGCGTTTAAAACCGCTGCGAACGTATTGGACAATGCGCCCTTCTGCACTGGCCAGCAATAGATTGGCGGCTGCGGTCAGGGGGATGGCGGGACGCAGCTGTTCGCGCAGTTCCGCTTCACGCAGGATTTGTTTGAGTTGGGTTTCGAGACGGTCAAACAATTGCAGGATGCGGCCGTGCAGGCGCTCGGTTTCACCGGTCAGGGCGTCACCGGTAAGCAGGCGGGTAATACCCGGATTGCGCTCACAGAAGGCCAGCAGCAGGTGCAGGATTTTCTGGCAGCGGGCCAGCGCGCTGGGCTCGTCCTGCATGATCAGTTTGATACGGCTGAAGATGGTCTCTTCGATAAACTCGATGAGGCCTTCGAACATTTTGGATTTACTGGGAAAGTGGCGGTACAGTGCCGCCTCAGAGAACCCCACCTCTTTGGCCAGTGCCGCGGTGGTGATGCGGGCGCCGGGGCTGGCTTCCAGCATGTGGGCCAGGGCCTGCAGAATCTGCTGGCGCCGATTGATTTTTTCGCTGCTCATGAACTGCCTTTGCCCGGAGTATTCAGCCGGGATCTGATTTTGTTGTTGTGCCGGTCCTGTTCTCATTACCTGGCCTGGCGGCGTCGGGGTGTCAGAAGCCCGCGGTTTTAATAAATAGCTTAACGCGCCAAAAGCCGGTGAACTTGCGCCAGAATCGTAACGATTCGGCGCCACCGCATCAATTGTTAGTGATCGTTAACACTGGTTATGTGACCGCTGTCACGTACCCTGTTGGTTAATCCTCGTGCAAACTCGCGTTGGTGATCAGGGTGCCGACACCGGTATCAGTGAAAATTTCCAGTAGTACAGCATGGGGTACACGACCGTCGATAATATGCGCGGAAGTCACCCCGGCTTTCACCGCGTCCAGTGCGCAGGAGATTTTGGGCAGCATGCCTCCGTAAATTGTGCCGTCGGCGATCAGGCCGTCGACTTCCAGGGTGGAAAGACCGGTGAGCACCTCTCCTTGCTTGTTCTGAAGCCCCGCTACATTGGTGAGCAGCATCAGCTTTTCTGCCTTGAGGTATTCGGCAATCTTGCCCGCCACCAGGTCCGCGTTGATGTTGTAGGACTCTCCGCCTTTGCCCACGCCAATGGGGGCGATTACCGGGATAAAGTCGCTGTTGATGAGCATGTCGATAACGCCGGTATCGACACTTTCCACTTCACCCACATGACCGATGTCGATGATTTCCGATGCGTGGAGTCCTGCGGTCTCTTCCTGGCGGCGAAGCTTTTTCGCGCGAATCAGCAAGCCATCCTTGCCGGTTACACCGACAGCGCGGCCGCCGTTTTTATTGATCAGGTTGACGATCTGCTTGTTCACGGTACCGCCCAGCACCATTTCCACCACATCCATGGTTTCGCTGTCGGTAACACGCATACCATCGACAAAACGGGATTCAATGCTCAGCTTGTCTAGCAGGTCGCCGATCTGCGGGCCACCGCCGTGGACCACTACCGGGTTCATACCCACCAGTTTCATCAGGATCACATCGCGGGCGAAGCTGTTCTGTAGTTCCTCGTCCACCATGGCGTTACCGCCAAATTTGACCACCACGGTCTTGCCAATAAACCGCTGGATATATGGCAGCGCTTCGTTGAGAACCTGTGCAACGCGCAGGGCGGATTTCTGATCCAGGGACATAGCGTTTTCCTTACTGCTTCAATAGGTCAGCCGGCTGGTAGCACCAGGGCTGAGTCGATTTTCTGAAGTTGGCTGGCAACCTGCTCGCGAATCCGTGCGAGGGCCGCCTCGTTGTCGGCCTCAAAGCGGAGGGTGAGTGCGGCTGTGGTGTTGGACGCGCGCACCAGGCCCCAGCCATCGGCGAATTCAATGCGCAGGCCGTCGATGGTATTGAGGTCTGCCCCGTCGAACTTGCCTTCGCTACGCAGGCGCTCGATCAACGCGAACTTGTCACGCTCGGAAACCGGCAGGAGGATTTCCGGTGTGTTCACCATCTGGGGTAATGAATCGAGCAACTCGTCGAGGCTTTGTTCTCGCAGGGCCATGATTTCCAGAATTCGCGCGGCGGCATAGATGCCGTCGTCGAAGCCATACCAACGATCCTTGATAAATATATGGCCGGACAGTTCGCCACCCAGCAATGCGCCGGTTTCGAGCATCTTGGTTTTCATTGGCGCGTGTCCGGTTTTCCACATGATCGGGCGGCCACCATACTGGGTAACAAGATCCGCGAGCGCCCGTGAACTTTTCACGTCGAACACGATATCGGAGCCCGGGTTGCGCGCGAGAATATCCCGCGCGAGCAGCATCACCAGCTGGTCTGCCCAAACGATGCGGCCACTGCTGGTCACCAGCGTTACGCGGTCGCCATCTCCATCCAGAGCTATACCCAGGTCGGCACTCCCATCTTTCACTGCGGCAGTCAGATCGCGCAGGTTTTCCGGCCGCGATGGGTCTGGGGCATGATTGGGGAAATTGCCGTCGACTTCGCAGTAAAGGGGCTCTACCGCACAGCCAAGTTGTTCAAACAGCTCCGGTGCCAATCTGGAGGCGGCACCATTACCCGCATCGATCACGATATTGGGCTGGCCTGCCAGCGCCACATCGTTGAAGATCTCGTCGATATACGCTGTGCTGATGTCCTGAGCGCTGTGGCTGCCCTTGCCACTGGAAACCTGGATGCTTTGCATCATGCTGTGCAGGTCGCGCAGTTTGTCGTCTGCCAGTGGACGGCCGTCCATCACGATTTTGAAGCCGTTGTATTCGGCCGGGTTGTGGCTCGCGGTAACCATCACACCGCTGTTGGCATTCTTGCCTTTGGCGCAGGCGAAGTAGAGTACCGGCGAGGGTACCAGGCCCAGATCGACCGCATTGCAGCCGCTCTCCAGGATTCCTTCAACCAGGCAATCCCGCAGCAACTCGCTGCTATTGCGTCCGTCACGCCCTACCAGTAGTAGTTTTTGTCCTGCCTGCAGTGCGATGGTGCCGAGCGCCCGGCCAAGCTGGTAAGCGAAAGGCTCGTTGATTTCTTCACCTGCAATACCACGGATGTCATAGGCGCGGAAAACGTGTGCCGGGATTTCAGTACTTGGGGTGCGCATCAGGTCGCCGGGTGAAGGCTTTTCAACCTGCGGAGCGGCGGGGGCGGGAGACGGCGCCGCGGCTACTAGGGTACTGGTGGATTCTTGCGGTTGCGGTGGATTATCCAGATCTTCTTTACGCAATCCTTTTTTCGCCCCGCTGCCACTGCGGCGGCCACCTTTTTCCCAGGGTGCGGCACCTCCATCGGCCGGTAGCAGTTTCCACAGGACGAACAGACTGGCGAGCAGACCAATGGCTGCGGCGCAATAAACCCATAACGCGGGAATACTGTGGTTGGCGGCGAAGGTCGGTGCGGGAGTAAAAGAAATCTTCAGGTAACTGCCGGAAACCGATGCGGATGCGGTTTCACCGCCCATCGAGTGGCTGGCAGTGTTCCACAGCGGGCGAGCTGGCCCATCGGGAAACTGCTGCGCAATCTGAATGTTTCCGGCTGCTGCGTCCAGCTTTGTCAGCTCGCGCTCGAATACCCCAAAAGGTTGTGTCACCAGTAGCGCTCCACCGGCTTCGGGTCGTGCGCTGTATAGTTGCCACTGGTTGTCGTCGTTGCGCAGAAACTCCGGCTTTTGATGACCTTCCTCGAGACTCCGTTTAAGCAGGTCCACCAGGGCGAAATTGAGTGGGGGCTTGCCCGCGCCTACGCGCAGTTCTTCCGCGGTAAAGTATTGCACCGACGCCTGAGTGACGGCGCTGGTACCGACGCGGATGGCCGACACCTGCTGTGGTTTGAGGCTGCCCAGTTGCTGCTGCCGTTGATCGAAGAATGCCTGCAGTTGCCGGGCATACTCATTGGCCTTTTGCTGTGCCGCTTCCTGCACACTTTCACTATTGTGCTGACTGATCACATTTGACATCAGCAGATGCGCCCCACCCAGCCAAAATGCGGCCGCCAGTAGTGCGGGCAGAGTCAGGCCGCTGTGCCACAGCGGCTTGTTTCGAGTTTGTGTTTGTACGGCCACGACTTAACAGTCTCCCCAGACCTTTGTTCAGTTAATGTGGGCTCTGAATCTTATGTGCTGTTGTGAGCTTTGAATTTTTTGTTTGCAGCAACCTAATTGCCGGAAAACGCCTTGTTGGCGATGCGAGCGATCAGCTCAGCGGCCAGTTCGGTTTTCAATGCGGCCGGTAATGTCTGTTCGCCGCTGTGATCAATGACGGTGACCTGGTTGTGGTCGCTGTTAAAGCCGCCTTCGGGGGCACTGACATCGTTGGCTACGATCATGTCGAGATTTTTGCGTGCGAGTTTGAGTTTCGCATGCTCAATGACGTTTTCGGTTTCCGCAGCAAACCCCACCACAAATGGGCGCCTGTCTCTGCGGCCCGCAATGGTGGCAACAATGTCCGGATTTTTCACCAGGCTAAGCACGTCACGGTCGTTACCGTCTTCTTTCTTGATTTTCTGGTCCGCGACGACCGCGGGGCGGAAGTCCACCACTGCAGCGGCGGCAATAAACAGGTCGCAATCATCCGCGGCCTGTTCGGCGGCAGCGAGCATATCGCTGGTGCTCACCACGTCCACCCGTGTTACATCGGCCGGCGTCTCCAGGCGTACCGGGCCGGCGATCAGTGTCACCTCAGCACCCGCACGCGCCGCCGCAGCGGCGATGGCAAAACCCATCTTGCCGGAACTGTGGTTGCTCAAATAACGTACCGGGTCCAGGGCTTCGCGGGTGGGGCCGGCGGTGATGGCGACCTTTTTGCCGGCGAGTATTTGCGCTGGCCTTAGGAAATCAATCAGCCCATCGACAATCGCCAGTGGCTCCAGCATGCGTCCAGGGCCTACATCGCCACAGGCCTGGCTGCCCGCGTCCGGTCCCAACAGGGTTATGTCCCGGCTACGCAGTGTCTGTGCATTGGCCTGAGTGGCCTTGTTGCGCCACATGGCCTGATTCATCGCCGGCGCCAGTAGCACCGGCGCTTCGGTGGCCAGGCACAGGGTGGTGAGCAGATCGTCGGCCATGCCGCCGGCGAGCCTGGCCATCACGCTGGCGCTGGCGGGGGCGATGAGAATTACGTCCGCCCACTTTGCCAGTTCGATATGCCCCATGGCCGCTTCAGCACTCGGGTCCAGCAGATCGGTGTGCACCGGGTTTCCGGAGAGAGCCTGGAAAGTCAGCGGACGTACGAACTCCCGGGCACCGGCTGTCATGACGACATGCACATCGGCGCCCTGATCCTGGAGCCTGCGTACCAGGTCGGCGCTTTTGTAGGCGGCAATGCCGCCAGAGACGCCAAGCAGGATCCGTTTGTCGGCCAGTGTGGGCATATTCTGTATTTCCGAAATGCTGGGAACGCGTAAGATTACCATCTTAGCGCCGGGGGCAATATGGGCCACCGGCAGTCATTGCGGGCTCGCAGGGGATGTGAGCGATTACTGTGACCGATTGGTTTTGCCCAGGGAGGGGATATGGCGATTACGGATTGGCCAGCGGAGGAGCGGCCGCGGGAGAAGTTGCTGGCCAAAGGCGCGGCGGCACTGTCGGATGCGGAGCTGCTGGCGATCTTTCTGCGCACAGGGCTGCCGGGGATTTCGGCAGTGGATCTGGCGCGGCAGTTGCTCGCGGATTTCGGGGGGCTTCGGCCTTTACTGGAGGCGGAGCGCAAGGCGTTCTGTGCGGGTAAGGGGCTGGGGGATGCGAAGTTTGTGCAGTTGCAGGCGGTATTGGAGATGGGCCGGCGGCATCTGGCGGAGGATCTGAAGCGCTCGGATGTGCTGACCAGCCCACAGGCGGTGCGTGACTATTTATCCGCACAATTGCGGCATCGGACCCGGGAGGTGTTCTGCTGTCTGTTTCTGGATAGTCAGCACCGGGTAATTGCCTATGAAGAGCTGTTTGAGGGCACCTTGAATGCCGCGAGTGTGTATCCTCGCGAGGTGGTACAGGCGGCCCTGAGTAAGGGAGCTGCCGCAGTGATCCTCGCCCACAACCACCCTTCCGGGGTGAGTGAGCCCAGTCAGGCGGACATTCATATCACCGGGCGGCTGAAGGATGCGCTGGCGCTTGTGGATATTCGGGTGCTGGATCACCTGATTGTCGGAGAGGGTGGAGGGTGTTCTTTTGCGGAGCGGGGGCTGATTTAGCTCCCTCTATATAAGGGACTTCGTAGTCACCGCCGTGGCGGCGAAGCGCCAGGTGTGGGTTTTCGAAATCGCTGTGAACCCACCCCTGTCACTCCGCCTTCCCTCCAGGGCGATGGCGCTACGTAGCCGGGGTGCGATTCCCTGAATTGTGGCGGGATTGACGCCTCCGACCCAAAGTGGCTGCTCAGGCAGCAAAAAAGCTGGTCAAAACTTGCCCCACCTAGGGTGTTCTGGTATAAAACGCCGCTCTTTGCGGCCGGGCCAGATTCTGTACAGATCCCGCGGTCCGCTGGATAACGAATTTTGCATTTGCCCCGCCGCCGAGCTGAGGGCACGAGAGTTTTTAAGAGGCTAATCAGATGTCCAAGGTATGTCAGGTAACCGGTAAGCGCCCGGTAACCGGAAACAACGTTTCTCACGCCAAAAACCGCACCAAGCGTCGCTTCGTGCCGAACCTGCAGTCCCACCGTTTCTGGGTGGAAGCAGAGAAGCGCTTCGTTAAACTGCGTGTTTCTACTAAAGGTATGCGCATTATCGATAAGAAAGGTATCGATACCGTACTGGCAGAGCTGCGCAAGCGCGGCGAGAAAGTTTAATTACTGCTTAACCGCAGATTGGAGACAGAACAATGCGTGACAAGATTCGCCTGAATTCCAGCGCCGGCACCGGCCACTTCTACACCACTGACAAGAACAAGCGCAACATGCCTGAGAAAATGGAGATCAAAAAATACGATCCCGTTGCTCGCAAGCACGTTATGTACAAGGAAGGCAAAATCAAGTAATTGATTGCCTTGCTAGTTCGCGAAAAAGCCCGGTTTTCCGGGCTTTTTTGTGTCTGTCGATCAGACGAAAGCCAGACGCGAAGGCTTCGATGCCGGTAGCCCTTTGCCAGACCTTCAAAAACAGGATGTTTTTGCAGAGCCCCCATGGATGGGTTGAGGGGGGGCGCCTAGCCCGTGTCTGGCAAAGGGCTACCGGTAGCGGAGCCGCCACCAAGTCAAATACGTGGCTACCCGGAACCCAAACAATGCCTGAGTTACCAGAAGTAGAAACCACCAAACGCGGCCTGGCCCCTCATCTTGAGGGTCGAACGGTAAAACTGTGTGAGATCCGCCAGCACAGCCTGCGCTGGCCGGTGGATGCGGACTTTGCCGAGAAGATTCAGGGTGCCCGGATCAAGCGGCTGGACCGCCGCGCAAAATATCTGTTGGTGGAAACCGATAAAGGCCTCGCCATCTGGCACCTGGGTATGTCCGGCAGCCTGCGAATCGTCGACGGTAAACTGTCGCCGGAAAAACACGACCATATCGACTGGTTGCTCGACAGCGGTCAGCGCCTGCGCTTCCATGACCCCCGTCGCTTCGGCGCCCTGCTGTGGACAACCGAAGATATCGCCGACCACGAGCTCATCGCCCATCTGGGCCCCGAGCCGCTCAGCGATGAGTTTCACAGAGATTACCTGTTTAGCGCCTCCCGCAACCGCAAAGCCCCGGTGAAGACCTTCATCATGGATGGTCGTATCGTCGTCGGTGTCGGCAACATCTACGCGTCGGAAGCCCTGTTTATGGCCGGCATCCGCCCGCAGACCCCCGCTGGCAAAATCACTCGCCCCCGCTACGCGCGGTTAGTGGAGGCCATCAAAACTGTCCTCGCTGCTGCCATCGAGCAGGGTGGCACCACCCTAAAAGACTTCGTCGGTGGCGACGGCAAGCCCGGCTACTTCGCCCAGCAACTCAATGCCTACGGCCGTGCCGGCCAGCCCTGCCCTCGCTGCCCCGGTACCATTCGTGAGCAGATCATCGGGCAACGAAACACCTTCTTCTGCCCCCGCTGCCAGCGCTGATTGGGAATCCATTTGCACCCACCCTAAATTTGAGTCCGATATTCTCATCGGACGCATTTCCATGATTATGATGTTGCCCTTACTCACGGCACTCATCTCCGCCTGGTTCGCCTGGCGTGGGCACCGTTGTACCGCCATGGTCTGGTGGGGGATTACCGCGGTCATCTATATGGCCTGGTGCTTCTACCATATGACGTCGAGCCTGAACATTTCCCTGTAACGCCACCGGAGACCTGCGCCGTGATTCACCAATTGCTTGGTCTGCGCCGCTGGACCGACTGTCTGAACGCTCTCGCCCTGCTCGGAATTAGCGGGGTGCTCTGGTTCGCCTTTGCCTGGCAGATTGTGCTGCACGAACTGCCCTGCCCACTGTGCCTGCTGCAGCGGGTTGCCTTTGCCATGGCCGGGCTCGGTCTGATGCTGAACGTCTGTTTTGGCAGTCGTCCGGCGCACTACGGCATTGCGATTTTGTCGGCACTGGCTGGCATGGTGTCGTCCGCGCGCCAGGTACTGCTGCACATCGCGCCGGGCGATCCGGGTTTTGGTTCACCATTTCTCGGGCTGCATTTCTACACCTGGGCGCTGCTGGCTTTTTTTGCTCTGGGGCTGTTTCTCGCTGGGCTGTTATTGCTTGATCAGATGAAGTTGAAGGAAGCGGCGGATGTACCGCGCACGCCGGGATGGCTGGGGAAGCTGGCCGTATACAGCTTTCTCGCCATTTTGCTGGTGACCTTCCTCTCCACTCTGCTGGAGTGTGGCTTTGGTCCCTGCCCGGATGATCCCACGGACTATCTGTGGTTGCCGGGCAGGTCTTAGATGTGCGATTAAACCGACGAAGTGAATTTGAGGCCGGCAATACCGGCTACAATCAGGCCGATACACAGTAGCCGCGGCAAGGCTGTGGATTCCGCAAACAGGGCAATGCCGAGAATCGCAGTACCTACCGCACCAATGCCGGTCCATACGGCGTAGCCGGTGCCAACGGGAATCGTCTTTAATGCCTGTGCGAGGAAATAGAAACTCGCGATCATGGCGATAATTGTGAGCACACTGGGCAACGGTTTGCTGAAGCCCTGGGTGTACTTGAGGCCGATGGCCCAGCCCACTTCCAGTACTCCGGCGATCAGTAACAGTAACCAGGGATTGGCCATGTGAATTTACCTCTGTTAAAACCGGTTGTGTTGCAAACTTTTTCGCAATTGATTAGCGCCCGACCGCGCTGCCTTCGCGGCGTGTGTCTGCACCGCCATGCAGTTTTCCATCTTTCAGCGCGATAGCGTGAATACCGCTGTTCAATTCCTTGCGTACAACCTTGTGCCCCATGGCCTCGAGCTTTGTCAGCTCGGTGTCCGATAGGGTTTCCGGCTCTACTTCAACCCGGTAACCGATCGCGCCAATATTGCCCGCGTCGATGGCCTCAGCAATTGGCATACCTTTCGCCAGGTGATAGAGAATGGTGCGGGCAGTGTAATCAATAATACGCGAACCGCCGGGGGAACCGGCGATCAGGCGCAGGCTGCCGTCTTTGTTGAATACGATGGTGGGCGACATGGAGGAGCGCGGGCGCTTACCCGGCTGTACGCGATTCGCCACCAGTTCTTTTTCCGCAGTGCGCGGAACAAAGGAGAAGTCGGTGAGCTGATTATTCAGCAGAAACCCTTTCACCAGTAGGCGCGAACCGAATCCGGTTTCAATACTGGTGGTCATGCTCACCGCATTGCCGTAACGGTCAACGATGGACAGGTGACTGGTGTTGGGCATTTCCGGGGATTTGGCTTCAATGCGTTTGCCGGCCAACGCACCTGGCGCGCCGGAACTAGCGGGCATGGCTTTTTCCAGATTGATCAGCTTCGCCCGTTGCGCCAGGTAGTGTGGTGCAACCAGTTCATCGGTGGGCACTTTCACAAAGTCGCTGTCTGCAGAGTAGGTATTGCGATCGGCAAAGGCCAGCTCAGAGGCTTCCACAAACAGGTGGGTCAGTTCCGCACTGCCGACGTCCAGCTTCTCCATGGGAATATGCTGCATCATGCCGAGGATTGCTCCCACGGTGGTGCCGCCGGACGACGGCGCCGCGGCGCCGCACACTGCATATTCGAAAAATTCGCTGCACACCGGCTTGCGCACCCTGGCCTTATAGTCGGCCATGTCCTGCAGGGTCATCACTCCGGGGTTGATGGGGTCATTACGCACCGCATCGACAATGGCTTCGGCAAGCTCTCCCTCGTAAAAAGGTTTGGAACCCTTGGCGGCCAGCAATTTCAGGGTGGCGGCGTACTCGGGGTTTTTCAGGATATGGCCTACCGGAAGCGGCTTGCCGTCCTCGCCGAACAGGTATTGGCGGATCGCTGGACGCGCAGCCACCCGGGGTAGCCGGTCCGCCAGTTGATAGAGGCGTGGGGAGATAGCAAAGCCGTTTTCCGCGAGCGCGATTGCCGGCTGGAACAGCTGTTTCCACGGTAGCTTACCGTCTCGTTTATGGGCCAGCTCCAACATGCGCATGACGCCCGGTACCCCTACCGAATAACCGCCGATGACGGCGTCGAGAAAACCGCGGGGTTTGCCGTCGCGGATAAAGTAGTTTTCATCCACCGCCATGGGTGCGGTTTCTCGGCCGTCGTAGGAGAACAGCTTCTTGTCATCGGCGCGGTAACTCAGCATAAAGGCGCCGCCGCCGATCCCGGAGGACTGGGGTTCCACCAGCCCGAGTACCAGTTGCGCGGCAATGGCGGCATCCGCCGCGGACCCGCCGTTGGCGAGTATCTGCGCCGCGGCGTCGGAGGCATGGGGGTTGGCGGTGACCGCCATATAGGTGTCCGCCGTGGCGGATTTGATTTCCGTGCGTCCAGTGGCGATTTCCGGCTGGACTTCCGTGGACGCCTGCATTGCGGGCGCAGCCAGGCAGGCCGAGGTGATCAGCAATCCGGACAGGGTGGTGGAACAGGCGAGAGAGACGAAGCGTTTCACTGGGCGATCCAAAGTGACTGGAATCGCCCGAGTGTATCAGAATGGTGGCGCCGGGCCTTAGCGGCTGTATTTTTCCTGCAGGGCTTTCTGCACGCCGGGGGGGACGAACTTGGTGACATCGCCGCCGAGGGACGCGATTTCGCGCACCAGAGAGGAAGAAATATAGGAAAGGTGCTCCGCCGGTGTCAGGAACAGGCTTTCCATCTGTGGTGCCAGCTGGCGGTTCATATTGGCGAGCTGGAATTCGTACTCAAAGTCGGATACCGCGCGCAGGCCGCGCACGACGCCGTGGGCGTCCAGCTGGCGCACCAGATCCGCGAGCAGGATATCGAAGCCGATCACCTCGATATTATCGAGGTGGGCCAGCTCCTGCTGGGCCAGCTCTACCCGTTCTTCCATGGTAAACAGAGGGTTCTTGCGGGTGCTGGCGGCAACGGCGACCACCACGTGATCGAACAGGCGGCAGGCCCGCTCCACAAGGTCCATATGACCGTTGGTGATGGGGTCAAAAGTACCTGGGTAAACCACTTTTTTCATAAGCCAATTCGCCTTGCCGGCCAGAAGGGACGCGCATCTTAAACAATTTAGCCCCCACCCTCAAAAAGTCCGGGGAAAATCTGCCAAACCCGGGTGAATGCTCGGGATTCACACCCGAAATAGCCGCATACAAACCTGCCCTGCCTGCTTTTCCTTTTCCAGTTGCCAGCTTGCCGGTGCGGAAACATGGGTATCCCGGGGGGACTCTACGTAGATCAGTGTGCCTTCGCCGATACAGCCGGCCTCCACCAGGCCTGAAAAAGTGGATGTCCACAGGTCGTTGGCAAAGGGAGGGTCGACAAAGACCACGTCAAATGCTGTGTTGGACTGACTCAGATACACTTGGGCGGGGCAGTTGTGCACCTGTGCACCTTCCGCTTCCAGCAGATCGAGCTGCTGTCGCAGTATCTGCGCGGCCCCCCTGTCCAGCTCCACAAAATCGAGCCGTGCGGCGCCGCGGCTCAGGGCCTCCAGGCCCAGCGCGCCGGAGCCCGCAAACAGGTCCAGGCAGCGGGCCCCTGGCAGGTGAAACTGCAGCCAGTTGAACAGTGTCTCGCGCAGGCGGTCGCCGGTGGGGCGCAGTCCTTCAATGGGGGCAAAGGTCACTTTGCGCCCGCGCCAGCGGCCGCCGATGATACGCAACTGCGATGCTGCCGACGGGCGAGCACTGTCGTTAGGTCGGGGGCGGCGGTTTCTGGGCATTGGCGGTCCGGAAAAATCGTTACAGCGGCAAATAGGGACGGGCTACTGTGTGCGAAACAGTCAGCGGTGCTAAGATTAGCGCCTTTCCAGGGCCGGCTGCCAGCCGGTATTTGCCAGTCACCCTTTTCCTTCGAAGAATCCACACCCGATGATTTTTGATTTTCTGCGCAAGAAGAAGCCCGAGGACCAGCCCGCTGAGGAGGCTGCCTCCTCGACAGAGGTTCAGAACCCGCTGCTCGATGAAGCGGATGAGTTTGAGATTCCGGAGAACCTGAAGGCCGAGCCCGCGGAACAAGCGAGAGCTGAAGAGGCGCGCGAGGAAGTGGGGCAGGAGACGGGTGATGACGCGGTAGCAGAGACGCTCTCGGCAGAAGAAGCACCGGAATCCGGATTTGATCCGCTGGCGGAGGTGGAAGTTACTCCTGCGCCGGAGGCACCGGTTGCTGCCACGCCGGAAGCGCCAGCCGCAGTGGCTCCAGTTCCCGCGAAAGAGCAGGAAAAACCCAAAAAAGAGGGCTTTTTCGCCCGCATCCGCCGCGGCCTGTCCCGCACCAGCAGCCAGTTTGCCGAGGGCATGGGCAATCTGTTCCTGGGCGCCAAGGAGATCGATGAAGATCTGATGGAGGAACTGGAGACCCAGCTGCTGATGGCGGATGTGGGTGTAGATGCCACCACCGAGATCATTGATCGCCTGACCGAGCGAGTTTCCCGCCGTGAGCTGTCCAATGGCGAGGCGCTGTACAAGGCGCTGCAGGAAGAACTGGCGGGGCTCTTGGACAAGGTGGAGGCGCCGCTGGCCATCGATCAGGCAAAGAAGCCGTTTGTGATCCTGGTGGTGGGTGTGAACGGTGTGGGCAAGACGACGACGATCGGCAAGCTGGCGCACCGCTTCCTGAATGAGGGCAAGTCGGTGATGCTGGCGGCCGGTGATACTTTCCGCGCAGCTGCGGTGGAGCAGCTGCAGGTATGGGGTCAGCGCCACAATGTGCCGGTGGTGGCCCAGCATACGGGTGCCGATAGCGCCTCTGTCATCTTTGATGCGATACAGTCTGCGCAGTCCCGGGGTGTGGATGTGGTGATTGCGGATACCGCGGGTCGCCTGCACAACAAGTCCAATCTGATGGAGGAGTTGTCGAAGGTGCGCCGGGTGATGGGCAAGCTGGACGGTTCGGCGCCCCACGAGGTGTTGCTGGTGCTGGATGCGGGGACCGGGCAGAACGCGCTGTCCCAGGCGGAGACCTTCAAGGATTCTGCGGGGGTTTCCGGTCTGGTGCTGACTAAGCTTGATGGTACGGCCAAGGGCGGGGTGATTTTCGCGCTGGCGCAGAAGCTGGGGATTCCGGTACGCTTTATTGGCGTCGGGGAGCAGGCAGAGGACTTGCAGCCGTTTGTGGCCAAGGACTTTGTAGCGGCGCTGTTTAATCGCGCTCAGGGGTGATTTTTTAGGGTTCGTGGCTCTTTCTCGGAGAGTTTGATGGCGGCGCTGCTACCGGGTAAAGCTTTCTGAGACACGCCGTGAACCCATCCATGGGGGCTCTGCAAAAACATCCTGTTTTTGAAGGTCTCAGAAAGCTTTACCCGATATCAGCGCCTGCGCGCATAGCTCTGTGAATTCTGTGGCTATGTGCGACTGCTTAATCAAAAAACAACAAAAATGCGCTCATGATCCAGTTTGATAACGTCAATAAACGCTACGAATCCGGCCAGGATGCCCTGGGGCGTGTCAGCCTGGAGATCGATCGCGCGGAGATGGTGTTTCTCACCGGTCATTCAGGTGCCGGCAAAAGTACCCTGCTGAAACTTCTCACCGCCATCGAGCGCCCTACCCGCGGCAGCATCATTGTTGGCGGCCAGAACCTGAACCGGCTGCGCAACGGTCAGATTCCCTACTATCGCCGCAATCTCGGCATCGTATTCCAGAACCACCAATTGCTGTTTGATCGCAGTGTGTTTGACAACGTGGCGCTGCCCCTTTCCGTGTCTGGTTGTAGCAAGCGCGAGGTGGGCCGGCGGGTGCGGGCGGCGTTGGACAAGGTGGGGCTGCTGCACAAGGAGAAGCAGAATCCGATTGTGCTCTCCGGCGGTGAGCAGCAGCGCGTGGGGATTGCGCGGGCGGTGGTGAACAAGCCGGCGCTGCTGGTGGCGGATGAGCCGACCGGTAACCTGGACCCGCAGCTGTCGGAGGAGATCATGGGGCTGTTCCGACAGTTCAATGCGGTGGGCACGACGGTGCTGATTGCGAGCCACGATCTGGAGCTGATTGCGCGCATGCGCCAGCGGGTGCTGACCCTGCAGCAGGGCCAATTGATCTACGACGGATACCCGAGCCGTGAACCAGCGTATTAAACCTTCACCCGCAAGAACCCAACCGCAAGCCCCCGAACGCGCCCGCTCTACCGGCGCGGTAACCGCGCGCACCGGTATGGGTGACAGATTCGGCAGCTGGCTGGGTCATCACCGGGAGATGTGGCGGGAGTCCTGGGTGCGTTTTTTTGCCTCGCCCATGTCCAGCGGTATGACGGCGCTGGTGATTGCCATTGCGCTGGCGCTACCGGCGGCACTGCAGTTGGGACTTACCAACTTCCAGAAGGCGGTGGCCGGCTGGGATGGACAGCCGCAGATCTCGGTTTTTCTGCACAAGCGCGCCAAGGAGAGTGCAGTAACGTCTTTTGCCGACAATCTGCGCGGTGATCCGCTGGTAGCCGAGGTGACGTATATTTCCCCTGAGCAGGCGCTGGCGGAGTTTCAACAGTCGTCTGGTCTCGGTGATGCGTTGATTGGCATGGACAGCAATCCGCTGCCGGCGGTGTTGCTGGTGCGGCCGCGGGGTTCTGATAGCGCGTCCCTCGAATTCCTGGCGGAGCGATTGCGCGCGAGTGCGCTGACCGACTCGGTGGTGCTGGATATGGCCTGGGTACAGCGGCTGGCGAATCTGACCGAATTGGGTCGCCGCATGAGTCTGGGGCTGGCATTTCTGCTGGCGCTGGGAGTTCTGCTGGTGGTGGTGAACAGTATCCGTCTGCATATCGAGAACCGCCGGGACGAGATTCTGGTGGTGAAGCTGGTGGGGGCGACGGATGCCTTCGTGCGCCGGCCCTTCCTGTACACGGGGCTGGTGTACGGTCTTGTCGGTGGGCTGATTGCCTGGCTGCTGGTGAGCCTCGGGGTCTGGTTGCTGGCGGGGCCGGTGAGGGGGCTGGCGAACCTCTACGGCAGTGGATTCCGCCTCGGTGGACCCGGTTTCACCTACCTGGCGGGCCTGGCCGGTGGCGCGGCTCTGTTAGGTCTGACCGGCGCCTGGCTGGCGGTGGCGCGGCATATTTCGGCGATTCAGCCCCGTTGAGTCCAATTGGTGGATGCGCTGCGCTTATCTACCCTACTAGACCGCCCGGCCCGCTCGGTTGAGTCGGTGGATGCGGAAAGCCTGCCAGAAGTTGTTCTGACCACACGGTCAGTCAAGAATCGTAAAGCGTGGAACTTCCCCTGTGGATAACCGCTCTAATCACCCGGAAATCAAGGGCTGGCGCGGTTTACCGGCCTTCTGCATACGGGGTTCCATTTCCCGTTGCGGGTGCTACACTGTGGCCAACTTTGCTCTCCCGGTGCCGCTTAAAAACTGACCGCAATCCACAAGAAGGTGCAGTCGGTTCAGGGCCGGAACAGGCAAGCCGCCGCAAACTACTGGTCTTGGTAGGAAAGAGTCCAAGCAGCAAGTGCCAAGCGGGGCAACAAGAGTTACGAGGAGAATCCTGAATGGGAACCAGCTTACAGCCGATTCATACACTGTCACCGGGCGCGAACCTGAACGCCTACATTCAGACGGTCAGCGGCTTCGAGGTACTCTCCGCCGAAGAAGAAAAGAAACTCGCGGAAGATCTCTATTATCACCAGAATCTCGAGGCGGCCCGCCAACTGGTGATGTCTCACCTGCGCTTTGTGGTGCATATCGCCAAATCCTACTCCGGCTACGGCCTGAATCAGGGTGACCTGATTCAGGAAGGTAACGTGGGTCTGATGAAGGCGGTGAAGCGCTTCAACCCGGAAAAGGGTGTGCGTCTGGTGTCCTTTGCGGTGCACTGGATCAAGGCGGAGATTCACGAGTTCATCCTGCGCAACTGGCGCATCGTCAAGATCGCGACCACCAAGGCGCAGCGCAAGCTGTTCTTCAATCTGCGTGGCCAGAAGAAGAAGCTGGCGTGGCTGACTAACGATGAAGCCAAGCGCGTTGCCGCTGAGCTGAATGTGGATGTGCAGCATGTACACGATATGGAAGGTCGCCTGGCGGCCCACGATGCGGCCTTCGATGCCGGCGTGGACGACGACGAAGATTCCGCGTGGCAGGCGCCGGCCCATTACCTGGAAGACCGCCGTTACGATCCGGCGACCATGCTGGAAAACGATAACTGGCAGGAAACCAGTGTAAACAACCTGACTGCCGCGATGGAGCAGCTGGACGATCGCAGCCGCGATATTATCGAGGCGCGCTGGTTGAGCGAGTCCAAGGCGACGTTGCACGAGCTGGCCGACAAATACGGTGTTTCTGCTGAGCGAATCCGCCAGCTTGAAAAAAACGCCATGAAAAAGGTCCGGGTGGCGATGGAGGCCTGATAGCCTTCTCACTGACCGGATTCAAGAACCGCGCTACTGGCGCGGTTTTTTCGTATCTGGCTCTTGGTTCCGTGGTATTTGCTTTGAAGCCGGTTTGGTGGCGGTGAGGCACCGGGTATTTGTTTTCGGAACCGCTGTGAATACATCCCTGTACGCTGCGTCGGCGACGTCCCTGTCGCCGACGCTTCCGAAAACAAATACCCGGTACCTCACCTTAGATTTTGACTGCTGATCTTCGTAAGCCAGTTAGAAAGGAATAACGATGGCTAAATTGTATTTACTGCTCGCCGCATTTTTTGGCGGCACCGGAGTTGTTCTCGGTGCTTTTGGCGCCCATGGCTTGCGCGACAAAGTCGCAGAGAACCTTCTGGAAGCCTATAAAACCGGTGTGCACTATCAGATGACTCACGCCCTGGCCCTGATTGCCGTGGCGGTATTGATTCATCAGATCGGCGCAAAAACCTCGCTGATTGTAAGTGGCGCCCTGTTTGCTATCGGGATCCTGTTTTTCTCCGGTAGCCTTTATGGCCTGACCTTCGGTGGCCCCAGAATCTTGGGTCCCATCACCCCGCTGGGCGGCACCCTGCTGATCGGCGGCTGGATAGCACTGTTTATCGCCGCACTCGGCTATACAAAGTAGGCGCTGGCAACTACGAAGCAAAAAACTACGAATCGCAGGGCAAGCACCGGGTATAAGTTTTCAGAAGCGTCGGCGACAGGACGTCGCCGCCGCAACGCCCATGGATGGGTTCACAGTGGTTCTGAAAACTTATACCCGGTGCTTGGCCGCCACAAGACGAGCTACGAAGCACCCAAGAACAGTGCTCCGAGCCAAAGAGGTAACCAAACCAAGATGCAAGAAGAACCCAATAACGAACAAGGTAACGAGGAAGAAGACTTCCCCTACCGCACCGAATTCAAAAAGAAATCCATCCGTAGCTACGTGATTCGTGGCGGGCGTATGACCGAGGGCCAGCGCAAGGCATTTGATAATTACTGGGGCCCGTTCGGTTTGTCCCTGTACGACGGCGCCATCGACCCGAAAGAAATCTTTGGCCGCGAGGCGCCGGTGGTGCTGGAAATCGGATTCGGCATGGGCGACTCCCTGCTGGAAATGACCCAAGCCGAAACCGACAAAGACTTTATCGGCATCGAAGTCCACCCGCCCGGGGTCGGTCGCCTGATCAACAACGCTGGCAAAGACGAAATCAAAAACCTGCGGGTGTATATGGCCGACGCCATCGACGTGCTCAACGACTGTATTCCCGACGCCAGCCTCGACCGCTTCCAACTGTACTTCCCCGATCCCTGGCACAAAAAGAAGCACAACAAGCGGCGCATCGTGCAACCGGAGTTTGTAAAACTCCTGTGTAGCAAACTGAAACCCGGCGGCCTCATGCACATGGCCACCGATTGGGAAAACTACGCCGAGCAGATGCTCGAAGTGCTCGAAGCGGAGGAGTTACTGGAAAATACCGCAGGCAAAGGCAACTACGCCCCGCGCCCTGACTTCAGGCCGCAAACCAAATTCGAGCGTCGCGGCGAACGGCTGGGCCACGGTGTTTGGGACCTGCTCTACAAAAGGAAATAAGCCGACAAACACCGCGGGTCAGATAGGAAATAACTCCCGGCCCGCTGTGCTATCTTCTGTCTACCGGTAAATGGATGCTCCGGAGCAACAATGACAACAAGCCCCACCCTCGTCTCAAATCAAATGCGCGCCTTACTACTGGGCGGTGCACTGCTCCTGCTGAGCGGACCGACCATGGCCGATCAGGAAGGCACACTCAATCTGTATCTTAACGCCGGACAGTACTGGTTTGACGACCAGCGTCTCGATGGCACGCCCTACTTCGGATTTGAGCTGGACGACAGCTCCGGAGGCGGTATCGGCTTCGGCTACAACATTACCGACCGCTGGTCCATCGAAGGCGTGTACGATTATTTCAGCGTCAATGTCCGTGACACCCGCGAAGACGTTGGCGTGCAGAACTATCACCTCGACCTGATGTACCAGTTCGCGGGCCAGTTCTGTGGAAACTTCGATTGGCAGCCCTATGTGGTAATGGGTGCCGGTGAGCTACGCATCGATGAGGACACCTACGGGTACCCGGACGACTGGCACCAGCGTCAGACGATGATCAACTTTGGCGCCGGTGTGAAATACCAGTTTCTGCCCCGTTGGCAGATGCGGGGCGATGTGCGTGGATTTCAGGGCGTTGAAGAAGGCGGGCTGGATAGCTTCGTGAGTTTTGCCATCGGTTACCAATGGCAGGATGAAATAGCGCCGCGGGACTGGGATGGCGACGGCATTTACAGCAATCTGGATGAATGCCCGCAGACCCCACCGGGGATAGATGTGGATGCCCGTGGCTGCCCCATCGACAGCGATGGCGACGGTGTGCCGGACTATCTGGATCAGTGCCCGGGCACGCCGATGGGGGTGGCGGTCAATTTTGACGGCTGCCAGCGGGAAGCCTACGATCCCAACGACTTCTCCAAATGAAATCTCAAATGTCCGCCGGGCGATGAGTTATTCTCCCGCGCGGGCAGCCTCCAGCGCCTCGGAAACTTCCAGCCACTCCATCTCCAATTCCTCCAGAGACTCTTTTGCCTCTCCCTGAGCCCTGGTCAGGCGGGTTATTTCTTCCTGTTGACCGCCACTGTAGAGGCTTTCATCCGCCAGCTTTTCTTCCAGGTTTTGCACCTCTTTCTCCGCCTTCGCCATCTTCTGCTCAATACTCTTGAGTCTGTTGGTGAGCGGTTTCAGCTGTTCACGCAGTGCCGCCGCGGCGCGGCGCTGGGCCTTTTTGTCTTCCACCGGTTTGGTAGCCGTGTCGGTAGAGCCCGCTTCACTGCCGCTCTGGCGCTTCTCCTCGCGCTTGAAAGCCAGCAGCCACTGCTTGTAGTCGTCCAGGTCCCCGTCATACGGCTCCGCGCGGCCCTCGGCCACCAGGATAAATTCGTCAGTGGTATTCGCCAGCAGGTGGCGATCGTGGGATACGAGGATCACCGCACCAGGGAACTCCGCCAGCGCCAGGGTCAGGGCGTGGCGCATCTCCAGGTCCAGGTGGTTGGTGGGCTCATCGAGCAGTAACAGATTGGGTTTTTGCCACGCCAGCAGTGCCAGTGCCACCCGTGCCTTTTCACCGCCGGAGAAGCCGCCCACCGGCTCGAACACGCGATCGCCAATAAACCCGTAGCCGCCGAGGAAATCCCGCAGCTCCTGCTCACTGGCGGTGGGTGACAGGCGCTGCACATGCAGCAGCGGCGAGGCTTTGGAGTCCAGCGCTTCCAGCTGGTGCTGGGCGAAGTAGCCGATTTTCAGATGCTCGCCGCATTGGCGCTCGCCATTGATCAGGGGGATCTCCCCGGCCAGGGTCTTGATCAGAGACGACTTGCCCGCGCCGTTCGGCCCGAGCAGGCCGATTCTGCGGCCGGGCTGAATACCCATTTCCACCCGTGGCAGAATGGTCTTGCCGGGGTAGCCGATCTCCGCCTCGCGCAGATCGATTAGCGGGTTCGACACCTTGTCGGAGGATGGCAGGCGAAAACGGAATGGGGAATCCACGTGGGCGGGGGCGATTTCCGCCATGCGGTCCAGCGCCTTCAGACGGCTCTGGGCCTGCTTGGCCTTGGTAGCCTTTGCCCGAAAGCGCCGCACAAAGTCTTCCATGTGCGCGCGCTGCGCCTGCTGTTTCTCGTACTGTACCTGCTGCTGGGCCAGGCGCTCGGCACGGGCCCGTTCAAACGCGGTGTAGTTGCCGCTGTAGAGCACCAGATCTTGGTGCTCGAAGCTGATGATGCCGTCCACTACCGCATCGAGAAAATCCCGGTCGTGGGAGATGATCAACAGGGTGCCCGGGAACCGTTGCAGCCACTGTTCCAGCCACAGGGTCGCATCCAGATCCAGGTGGTTGGTGGGTTCGTCCAACAGCAGCAGATCCGCCGGGCACATCAGTGCCCGCGCCAGGTTCAGACGAATGCGCCAGCCGCCGGAGAAGCTCTTGACCGGCCGCTGCTGATCCTCGTGGGAGAAACCAAGCCCGTCTAGCAACTGCGCGGCGCGGGCTGGACCACTGTAGCCGTCGATGGCCGCCATGCGCTCGTGCAGTTCGCCGATGTGCTTGCCGTCACTGCCATCCGCCTCGGCGGCATCCAGCTCCCGCTGCAGCGCGCGCAGGCGGTGATCACCGTCCAGCGCATAGTCGAGGGCACTCTGGTCGGTGGCGGAGATCTCCTGCGCCATATGTGCAATCTCCCAGCCGGAAGGCACCTCTACACTGCCCGCATCACTATCCTGCTGTTTCAGCAGCATTTTGAACAGGGTCGACTTGCCGCAACCGTTGGCGCCGATGACGCCCACCTTGTGTCCCGGGAAAATACGGCAGCTGGCGTCGTTGAGCAGGTCGCGCCCGCCCACCTGCAGCGATACGCCTTGCAGATTAATCAATGGAAACCTCTTTGAATTCGCCTAAATTTGACTAGGCTATCGGCTATAACAAACCGCCGGGATTCTATCGTGACAGAAACCGCACAGCCATCACCGCCACCCTGCCCTTTGCAGAACCCCCTGTGGCAGTTCAGTCTGGAGTTTTATCGACAGCCGTCGGTGGCCGAGTTCCTGCTTGACTGCCAGGACAGCAAGGGCGCAGATGTGTGCCTGATGCTTTGGGCCAGTTATACCAGCGCCTGTGGCCGTCAGTTGAGCGATGAGAGCTGGCGTGTAGCAGATCGCGGTCTGGCGCCACGTCGGCGCATGATCAACAGCGTGCGCAACCTGCGCCGTCTGCTGGGGCGGCTCAACAGGCACAGCCGGGTATACGAATGGTGCAAGCGCTGTGAGATTCGTATGGAGCAACGGCAGTTGGCGGCACTGTGGAAGCTGAATGGTGAAGCCTGGCCGGAGACCCGCTCGCCCTTGGCACTTGCGGGCGAGCAATATGGCTTGATGCAAAAAGATCAGGCCCGCTGGGCGGGCCTGATCGATGCCTATAGTGCTGCCGGTAGTGTCCGCGAGAGCGATGCGGGCCGGGATCCGCGCGGAGGCAGTATTCCCGGCGTTACCCTCTGAGGGTTTAGTTAGTGCTTGTGTTTGTGCTCTTCCGGGCCGTAGTGCGGATTCTCTTCTGTGGCAAACAGGCTGTTAGGCGGCGTGGTCGGGGTAATGCTGGGAGTGACCGGATTGGCGGCAGCAGGGCTGGACTCGGGCACCAGAGGCTTTGGCTCTGAGGTTTTGCCCATTACCGGTGCGGGGCTTTCTGGCGCTGGGGTGCTAGCGGGTTTCGCGGTGGGAGTGACCGGCTGAGCAGCGGGTTTGGCCGTCGCGGCACCATTAGACTTCTGTGCAGGCTTCACCTCAGAGGTCGGTTTGGCGGCTTTTTTCGGCGCTGCCTTCTTGCTTGATGTCTTCTTCACATCAGTTTTCTCAGCGGCCGTTGTTTTAGGTGCGGCCTTCTTGGGCTCGGCTTTATCTGTGGCTGCTTTCTGCACCGGAGATTTTTTTGCGGGTGCCTTTTTGGCTGCCGCTTTTTTGGGTGCGGCTTTCTTGGTGGCTGCTTTTTTGGCGGTGGCCTTCTTGGTAGCTGGTTTCTTTGCTGTGGCTTTCTTCTCTGCAGCGGGTTTGGCTGCTGCAGACTTCTTGGCGCTAGCGGCCTTTTTCTTCTTCGGCTTGCTTGCTGCTATTACCTTTTTCGCGGCGGCTTCGCCGGCTTTTTTCACCGTTTTGGCGGTCTTCTCGGCCAGCTTGGTAGCCGCTGCGACTGCACGGGAATCGGCCAGGGATTGGGCGGCCTCTTTGGCAACCTTTTCAACCTTGGCAACGGCGGCCTTTGCGGCATCAACTTTTTTCTTGGCGGAGGTTTTGGCCGCCGGAGTTTTTGCCTTGCTCGCGCTAGCGCGTGCAGTGGCGAGCTTCGCCTTGGCTTTTTTAACTTGAGCCTGTGCCTTGTCGGATTCCTTGGTGGCTTTGGCCAGGGCTTTGTCGGCATCGGCCGCTTCCTTGGCCCGTGCTTTTTCGAGTTGGGTGGTAATCTTGGCGATCTGTTTTTCCAGATCCTCAACGGAACTGGCGACTTTGCGTTTGGCGGCCATGGTTCAAAATCCTGCGGTTGAAACGGGTTGTGGGAATGCTCTTGAAAGAAACCCCGACACTTCTAGTTTATTGATAGCAGAACCACCTCTCTGCCAGCGAACTTCCTGTGAAAAAACGGGGTTGAACGCTGATAATAGCGTTGTTATTTCGGAAGTGCATCCCTGTGTTATCAGGATAGGCTCACGGCGTTTTTCAGGTGTTTCTCTCGCGTAAGTCGAGGATGGCCGCTGTCAGGAAAATGAAACAACAGCGAGCCGTTGCGGTCTCAGTTGGAATCCCTGCATTACCTGGACCGGTGGTGTGCAGCCTCTCCCTGCATGGGTTAGACTTGGCTGTCGCTGGACCCGCTTGCGGTACTGTGATCTGCCGCACAATGTGTGACAGAGTCAGGGTGTAAAACAGCAGAGAAGGGTGGAACCCTCTCATACAAATAAATGCTTCACGGAAATTAAGAGACAATTCTCATGAATAAAACTTCTTTGGCTGCTGCGATTGCTCTGGGTATTGCACTGGTCGGCTGTAACAAGGAGGAGTCTGCGGGCTCCGCAGATATCAAGCTGGAATCCCAGGAGCAGAAAGTCAGCTATATCATTGCCGAAGATATGGCCAACCGCCTGAAGAGCCAGGAAGTTGCTCTGGACCCTAAAATCGTTGCCATGGCGCTGGAAGATGTCGCCAGTGGTCGTGAGTCCCGCCTCAACGATGAAGAGAAGCAGCAGGTTATCCAGGTATTCCAGGAGAATATGCAGGCCAAGCAGAAAGAGCTGATGGCCAAGCAGGAAGAAGAGTTCAAGGCATCTGCGGAAAAGAACCTGGAAGAAGGTAAGAAGTTCCTCGAAGAGAACGCCAAGAAAGACGGTGTGCAGACCACCGACTCTGGCCTGCAGTACAAGATTATTACTGAAGGTACTGGCCCGAGCCCGAGTGAATCCAGTGTTGTGGAAGTGGATTATAAGGGCACCCTGATCGACGGAACCGAGTTTGACAGCTCGTACAAAAACGGCAAACCGGTCCAGTTTCCGGTTAAAGGTGTGATCAAAGGTTGGACCGAAGCGCTGCAGCTGATGAAAGAGGGTGCCAAGTGGGAACTCTACATTCCCTCTGACCTGGCTTACGGTCCGGGTGGTGCGGGCGGCATGATTGGCCCGAACTCTACCCTGGTGTTTGAGGTGGAGCTGCATAAAGCCAATGTCGGTGGCGACGAAGGCGCAGCCGAAGAAGAGGCGGTTAAAGAAGACGGCGCGGAAGATCAGGCGACCGAATAATCGGTAGTTGACGACCTAGCGCATGACTGCGGATTTCCGCAGTCATTAAAAAAGGGGCTTTGAGCCCCTTTTTTAATGAACTGTTCAGAGCGTCAGCCGTATCAGGCCAGCTGATTTTTGTGCGCGGTATGCAGGGTATCAATCATGCGATCCTCTGCGGCGAACCGGGTTTCCAGGGCGACACCCAGCACAGACAGATCTTTTACCAGTGTGGTGAGGTCATCGGTTTCAAGGTACTTGTCATTGAAGTCCACGGCGACATCGGTGGTACCGTCGATTTCACGGTACAGTGCCCTGGCCTGTTGCAGGCCCTCGGTATCACCAAATGCCTGCCCTTCCTGAATCAGTTGGTCGTAGACCTCAAAGTGACCCGCGGAAACGTAATCCACCAGTTGCTGACATAGGGTGCGCACACTGGCTTCAGCCTCTTTATCGCCGTCGGCAAACTCCTTGTGCTCTGACAGCTGACAAAAGCTCACCAACAGCGCCTGACGGGATTGCAGCCAGCGGTCGATGATCTGGCTGACGCCGCCCCAACGCTCTTGCGCGTTCTTACAGTTCTCCAACATCTCCAAGTTTCCTTTTGTGACTTTTACAACTGCTCTACTTCTACAAGTGCTTTTAGGAATGTAGAAGCTTCTGCCGCCGCGGGCAAGGTTAGCGATGGAAAATAACCAGTATCGGGAAACAGGTCAGGTTTGCTTTACGCAGAGATCAATACCGGAAGTAGCAATGCGGTCAGTGCTCCGCAAAGTCCCATGGCCAGTGCGGAAAAGGCTCCGCACAGGGCGCTGATTTCCAGTGCGCGGACGGTGCCGATAGCGTGGGCATTCACTCCCAGAGCAAAGCCGGTGACCCGTTCGTCGGTAATACCCAGCAGCTTCAGCAGCGCGGGACCGCACACTGCGCCCACAACACCGGTAAATGCCACCACGCCCGCTGCGAGACTCTGGATACCGTTCATCTGCTCGGTCAGTGCCAGGGCCACCGGGGTGGTGACGGATTTGGTGGTCAGCGCGATCAGTACCGCAGCGCTGCCGTTTAGTAACATAGCAATCAATACCGCCACCAGCGGCGCCAGTATCGCGCCCACCGCGAGGCCCAGTATCAGCGGCCAGCCGACTCTCCGCACCATTGTCAGGTTCTGTTTCAGTGGAATGGCCAGTGCGACGACCGCGGGCCCCAGCAACAGATACAGCAGGCCGCTGCCGCGCTGGTAACCGGCGAAGTCCACGTTCATTAGCAGCAGCCCGGCAAACACCAGCAGGCTGCCGCCAACCACCGGGTGCAGTATCGGTGTACCGGCGCGACGGTAAATCTTCAGCGCCAGCCAGAAGCCGAGAATATTGAGCGGCAGGATTACCAGCGGGTGTGCGAAGGAAAGTGGCTCCGCAAAGTTGATGGCAACCTGCTGCACCTGTGCCAGCCACTCGCGCAGCGGTGTGAATGCGTTACTCGCCATCGTTGCCACCCTCTCCGTCTCGTCCGCTGCGCCGGATCAGATGATTCAGCAGCAGCGCGGTCAGCGCGATGCTGATCAGGGTACCCACGACCATGGCGACGATCAGGGCAATCCAGTCTCCGCCGGACAGGTCGCGCAGGAAGTAGATACCCACGGTCGCGGGAAGGAAAATCAGCACCAGCAGGCGCAGGATCTGCTCGCCCACCAGCCCCAGCCCGCGGGGTACGCGACCGTAGAGCATCATCGCGATCAGCAACAGGAGCATGCCCAGCACCGGGCCGGGCAATGGCAATGACAGTGCGGCAACGAGGACGCGGCCAGTCAGGTCAAAGGCAAGCAGCAGGCCGGCCCCCAACAGCCAGCGCGGGAGTGCGCGCAGGAAAGACACGGGAAGAATCGGTCAGTGCTTGCGGAAGGCTTGCCACAGGCCGAACAGGATCAGGCCCACAAAGCCCACCGCGGCCCAGCCGGCGATAGACAGGCCGAGCATGGTCCACTGCACTTCTGCGCAGTTGCCGTCACCGGTGAGCAGGGTTTTGATCACTTCCGCCATGGGGAATACATCCACCATATAGCTGATGCCGGGGCCGCAGGCGGGCACCTGGTCTTCCGGCAGGCTCTGCAGCCACAGCTGGCGCCCGGAGAAGTAGAGACCGCCGATGGCCCACAGGGAGACCAGCAGACCGTAGACGCGGCGACCGATATTGGTGGTGCCGGTGGGGTTGTGCAGAAATGCGATCAGGGAGGTGAGGCCGACACCCAGAAACATGATCCGCTGGGTGATGCACAGCGGGCAGGGCTCGAGGCCCATCGCATATTCCATGTAAAAGGCGACACTGAGTACGGCGATGACCGCAAGGAACATGATCAGGAAGGTGGTGCGTGGGCTGGGCAGGGTCATGTGATTATTTTCCGGATGCGTTGAGCAATTCTTTAGCAGGCGATTTTCTAATAAATAGTTTGTCGGAACTGTTCGGCCTGTTGGCTGAGGTCGGCAAACAGTTGCCGGAATTCCTGTTCCAGTGCGGCCTGGTCTCGCTGCAGTAGTGGCAGCATGTCGGCGAGTGGCTGCGGGCGTCGCAGGCGCAGGCCGACCCGTTCGAGGGTGCGCTGGATGACGTCTACCTCGCGGTAGCCAGGCAGGAGTTTAAATTGCTCGGCTCTTTGAATAAACGTTTGTGCGTTTTTGGGGATCCACTGGTTGCGCTGGTGGAAGTTGGACCAGCAGTTCTGGGTAAAGGTTTCCAGCGGTTGCGGGTGCCAGTGGTGCCAGTCGTTGGCGAGCAGGTGGTCGAACCAGATATCGAGGGCGATGCCGCCGAGGCGGCGCCACTGGGGGCCGAGGCGTTTGAGGGCGCTCAGGTAGGCGGGGTGCTGGTCGCTCAGCAGGTCGATGCGGCGGTGCAGGCGGATGCCGTCTTCGATGGCTTTGGGGCGCTCCCCTTTCATGGGGCCTTTGACGAAGTCACCCAATAGGCCACCGAGCTGCCAGTCCGGGTCCGGGCCTGATAGTAGCAGGTGGGCCAGGTAGTTCATTTCAGGTCCCCTGGCTTGCGTTCTTAATTGGATTGAGTGGCGGCGCTGCTACCGGGTACGGCCTTGCGAGACACGCCGTGAACCCATCCATGGGGGCTCTTCCGCGAGGTCCCTCTCGCAGAAGGTCTCGCAAGGCCGTACCCGGCATCAGCACCTGCGCTTCGACCTCAGAGCCCCTTCTGGCAGAACACATATTGCGCGTAATACTTGCCGAGAAAGTCTTCGAAGCTGCCGGTATCGGCGTCTTCTACCTGTTTTTGCTTGTCGAGTGACTCTTTTGCGAGGCGCTCGAAATCCGCCTGCTCTTCCTCGTTCAGCGGGCGGTCCAGGAAATACTGGCGGTGCTGTTCCGCTTTGGCCTTGGCCCACTGGAAGAAGGTTTGGTTGTGCTCGTGCATCTCCGCGAGCATTTGTGCAGCCGGGGTGGGTGCTTTGCCGTCGACCTTGTCACGCTGTGCGGAGACGGCGCGCTGGTAGTCGTGGCTGTCCCACGCCTGGTCAAGCAGTTCGGCCATGGGGGTGATCTGATCGAGGAGTTCACCGGCCCAGTCGGTAAGTTTGCGCTCGCTGCCGTTGTGGATAAGTTGCAGATCGGGCTCGCGGCCGCGGTCGACGATGCGGGTCTGGTTTTCCTGTACCGCGCGGTAGTCGGCTTCATCGGTTACCGGGCTTTCGCTCAGCAGGCAGTGCAGCAGGAAGGCGTCGAGGAAGCGCATTTGCGGGGCTTCGATACCGAGCGGGACGAAGGGGTTCAGGTCGAGGCAGCGCACTTCGATATATTCGACACCGCGGGCGTCGAGGGCGGAGAGTGCGGTTTCGCCCATGCCGGCCGGGTTTTTCGGGCGGATCGGGGAGTAGAACTCGTTTTCGATCTGCAGCAGGCCAGTGGAGAGCTGCTGGTATTCGCCATTCGCGTCTTTCACACCCTGCTGGTGGTACTCCGGGTAAGGCTTGCTGATGGCTGCGCAGAGGGTAGACAGGTAAGTCTGCAGATCGTTGTAACACACGATCAGGGACTTCTGTGCGTCGCTGGTATAGCCGAGGCCGCCCATGCGCAGGGAGGTGGCCTGGGGGGCATACAGGGTGCGGCCATCGCCATCGAAGGACTGCAGCTGGTGTTCGCGATTCTGCACGAAGGTGCCGCACACGGCGGGGGCGGCACCAAACAGGTAGATCAGCAGCCAGTAGTGGCGGCGGAAGTTGCGGATCAGGTCGAAATAGCGGCGGGTTTTGAAGTCTTTCAGGGACTCTTCCTGGCCGCCTGTATCGCTACCGCGCTCTTTTTCCTGCAGCCAGCTCCAGAAGGCGTCCGGCAGGGAAAAGTTGTAGTGGATACCTGCGATGGTCTGCATGGCGCGGCCGTAGCGCAGGCCCAGTCCGAGCCGGTAGATGGTCTTCATGGTGCCGCTGTTGGAGCTACCATAGCGGGCCACGGGAATGTCTTCATCGCGGCCGAGTTTGCCGGGCATGCTGTTTACCCACAGGCGCTCGTCGCCGATCTGACTGTAGGTGTAGCGGTGGATCTGGTCCAGTGTTTCCAGCGCCTGCTCCGGTGTTGCCACCGGCGGCGTAATGAATTCCAGCAGGGCTTCGGAGAAGTCGGTGGTGATGTACTCGTGGGTGAGCGCGGAGCCGAGGCCGATCGGGTGATCGGTCTGCGCCAGCTCACCTTCCGCGGAGACCCGCAGGCCCTCTTTCTCAATGCCGCGGCGGATGCCCTTTAACAGCGCTAAACCTTGCGGCTGGGCCAGATCGGCCAGATCGAGTTTGGACAAGGGAATCTCCTGTGGCAGCCGGTTGGCTGATGGGCCGGGTGCGCCACCGGGACGCGGTACTTCTTACTCACAAAAAACGTCAATCACCAAAATGGCGATCCGGCCTAAATGGGGGCGCCTGCTGCTATCTCAAGTAAGTGGGCTCAGTAAACAAGCTCAAGAGTAGGCTCAAGGCAGGTCTGTCAGGGGCTCGGGAGCGGTTGGTCGGGCTGGCTCTCTGCTGCCTCGGTTTGCGGCAGCTTTTCGGGCTCGGCGACGTCATTCGCTTCCGCGACAATTTCGGGCTCATCCACTGCTTCTTCTGGCACCGCTGACTCAAGCGGTGTCTCGCTCAGGGCTTCTTCCGGGACGATGGGCTGGCGCTTGGTGTCCAGCTCGCACTCCAGCAGCTCAATGCGCAGGGCGACGTTGCGAGTATTGGCCTCGAACATCTGATTGATGGCGACGTCCTTGTGTTCGGTGCGGAACAGCTTGGTGTTCTCGCGGCCGTCGATCCATTCGTTGCTTTTGCTTAAAAACTGCTGGTGCTGATTGGTCAGCACATAGACGTGGCTCATGCGGGGGGACAACTTTGCTCAGACATGGAACGCAGTTTAGCGGCGGTGGGAGGGAGGCTCAAGGCTGGCGGGATATGTGGTTCTGTTAAGGACTAGAGGCGGCGGTGCTACCGGGTGCAACCTTGCCAGACACACCGTGAACCCATCCCTGGGGGCTCTGCAAAAACATCCTGTTTTTGAAGGTCTGACAAGGTTGCACCCGGTAGCACCGCCTTCGCCCGAAGCGACAGCCTTGATCTGGTCGGTGGGGGAACGTAGTTACACCGGCTTCAACGGATAGTGCGCCGGATACGGCAAGCGCGCCGCGCCGCTGTCCACCGCCGCGCGGGCCACTGCCGCCGCCACTTCCGGCAGCAGGCGCGGATCTGTGGGCTTGGGCAGGATGTACTCGGCCCCAAAGCTCATTTCCACACCGCCGTAACCCGCGCGCACCGCCTCCGGCACCTCCTCGCGGGCTAGCTTGCGGATCGCCTCGATGGCGGCGAGCTTCATGTCTTCGTTGATGCGCGTGGCGCGTACATCCAGGGCACCGCGGAAAATAAACGGAAAGCACAGCACGTTGTTCACCTGGTTCGGGTAGTCCGAACGGCCGGTGGCCATGATCAGGTCTTTGCGGGTCTGGTGCGCCAGCTCCGGGGAGATTTCCGGGTTGGGGTTGGAGCAGGCGAATACCACCGGCTTGTCCGCCATATGTGCCAGTTGCTCCGCTGATAACAGGTCCGGGCCAGACACGCCGAGGAATACATCGGCGCCCTCGATGGCATCATCCAGAGTGCGCATCTCGGTATCCCGCGCCCACTCACCCTTGTAAGCGTTGATATCACTGCGCCCGGAGTGAATGACCCCGCGGCTGTCCAGCATGGTGATCTGGTCTTTCTTGGCGCCGGCGGCCAGCAGCAGTTTGCAGCAGGCAGTTGCGGCGGCACCGGCACCCAGGCACACGATACGCACGTCTTCGATCTGCTTACCCTGGATTTCCAGCGCATTCAGCATTCCCGCCACGGTCACGATCGCCGTGCCGTGCTGGTCGTCGTGGAACACCGGTACCGAGCAGCGCTGGATCAGCGCCTCTTCGATGTGGAAACACTCCGGGGCCTTGATGTCTTCGAGATTGATACCGCCGAAGGTATTGGCAATCGCCGCGACGGTCTCAATAAACCGCTCGGGGCTGGGGCATTCCACCTCGATATCCACGGAGTTGATATCCGCAAAGCGCTTGAACAGCAGGGACTTGCCTTCCATCACCGGCTTGGAGGCCAGTGGGCCCAGGTTGCCGAGGCCGAGGATGGCACTGCCGTTGGAGATGACCGCGACCAGATTGCCCTTGCCGGTATACAGGTAGGCGGCCTCCGGGTCCTTGGCGATTTCGCGCACCGGTTCGGCCACGCCCGGGCTATAGGCCAGGGACAGATCCTCCTGGGTGTGGGCAGGGGTCGTGAGTTCCACCGAAAGTTTGCCCGGTGTCGGCAAGGCGTGGTAATCGAGCGCGGCCTGGCGCAGTGAGTCGGTCATCAGGATGTCATCTCTTGGTTTGGAAAGCGGCCAACATTCTGCGGTTGGCGGCAGGTTACAGCGGACGTATTGATTTTATTGTGGGTCTGCAGGCTCGCCTCTCAAGCGAGAGCGACGCCGTGGCAGGAAGGATAACCGAGACCGCGGAAAATCCACAAGCTCAAAAAAACAGCGGTACGAAATACCTGTACTAAATATGCTGTAAAATCTTCTTAATGGTGCATTTATTTATGTAGTTTAATTACATAATTAGGATGGACTTGCGGTTCTCCGGGTTGCCGTTTGCCGGTCTGTTCTTTTGCGCGCATTGCCAATAGGCCTTTTGTTGTGGCCAGAATCCAGTGCCCTGCCCCTAGATGCAGTGCTGATTTTCCCCTTCTCTGCGCGACGCCGGCCTTCATTCTTCTGTCATCCGCTGACGTTAGGGTCATGGACGCTCAATTCCTTCACCATGGCTAATCAAAAATGTCGTTCTCTTACATTTTCCGCCGGGCTTGCTGGAGCCTCGCTGGTCTGCTTCTGGCCGGCTGCGGGCAGGACGCTGCGGAACTCGCTCACGATTTGGATACGGCGGCTCTGTTGCCGGCCGTCCCTCTGGCTGCGCGCCTGCCGGAAACCGGTACCCACGAAGCCAACCCGGAGGCGCCAGTGCCGCCCATGTGTTACACCAAGACAGAGGGGCGACATAACCCCTGTTATGTGTGTCACCAGCTGTACGAGCGGGATCCTCAGCAACCGCGCATGAATATGCTGGATGACGGGGGGATTCAGGGGAATTACCTCTTTTCTGATGAAGGCCTGAAAAATCACTGGGCAAACCTGTTTGTAGATCGCAGCGACTGGCTGCAACAGGTGAGTGACGATGCCATCGTCGACTACATCAATCAGGACAACTACAGTGCCTTGCCGCAGCGATTGAGAGCGCAAGGCTGGAAGGGTTTCATTCCGGATCTTGCGGATTTCGATCAGGCTGCGGCGGCATTCGATGCGCAGGGTTTTGCCCGTGATGGCAGCGGTTGGGTAGCCTTCAATTACAAGCCGTTGCCGAGCACCTTCTGGCCGACCAATGGCAATACCGACGATGTGGCCATCCGGCTGCCACGAGAGTTTCAGCGGATTGAGGGAGAGAACTCACGGGAAATCTACCTGCTGAACCTGGCGCTGGCAGAACTCAATATCAAACAGCTGCCACGCATGCCCATTGCGGCGATGGATGAGCGTCTGGTGGATCGGGACCTGGACGGAGACGGAGCGCTGCGAGGGGATACGCGCTGGCTGGCTCCGCAATCCCACTACTTTGGCGATGCTGCCGCGGTCGCGGTGGTGGATCAGCAATTCCCCAAAGGGACCGAATTCATCCACTCCGTGCGCTACGTGGGGGTGGATGAGGCGGGCAATATTGGCGTGCCCGCGCGCATGAAAGAACTGCGCTATATGAAGAAGATTCGCGAGCTCACGGTCACCGACCTGGATAACCGTTACCGCACCGAGCGCAAGGAAAAGGTGCTCGGTGAGTTGCCCTACTATGTGGATCATGGCGATAAGGGCCGGGAAAACGGTATGGGCTGGCTGCTCACTGGCTTTATCGAAGACTACGATGGCCATCTGCGCCCGCAAAACCGCGAAGAGATGCTGTTCTGTATGGGGTGTCATGCGGCGATCGGCACAACCATCGATCAGACCTTCTCGTTCTCGCGCAAGGTCACCGGCCCACAGGGCTGGGGCTACATTAACCTGCGGGGCATGCCGGACGTACCCAACGTCAATCAACAGGAAGGTGAAATCCTCCAGTATCTGAAGCGCGCCGGCGGCGGCAGCGAGTTCCGGGAAAACCCTGAAATGCTCGACCGCTGGTACAACGAAGATGGCTCGGTGAAAGAAGCGGAAGTAAAGGCCGCAGACGTCTACACACTGATTACACCATCGCGGGAGCGCGCACTGGCCATGAACAAGGCCTATACCCATATTGTTCGCCACCAGAGCTACGTGCAGGGGCGCGATGCCAGCTGGTTGCCCGCGCAGAATGTTCTGCAGCAGATTGACGACGCCACGCCACCCCTGCAGGCGGAGCACCGCTTCTTCGGCTGGGATATGCGCTTGCGCTGGGCGCAGGCGGAATAGTAGTACTGGTAATTATTTTTATTGAGGGTAAAACGTTAGCAATAAAATTCCCCAAAAATCGTCACTGAATGATCGCCAATTCTTCATGGCAGATGTGGATCCTTGGTCTAAGCGCCGCCGTTCTGGTTGGCGCTTTCTATTTTTGCATTCCACGGGGGCAAGACCATGCACAATAAGGATTCTCTGTTTACCAAAAATACGCTCGCCATCGCCGTGCTCAGCGCGTTGCTGCTGGGTGGTTGTGCGGACGATGGGTCGAACGGATCGGCCGGCGTAGACGGCGCCAATGGCGTTGATGGAATTGATGGCGTCGATGGCAGCGACGGTGCCGATGGGGCCGATGGCGAAGACCTCACCGCAGCACCGGCTCTGGTGAGAGTGGCCACCCTGCCTTTGGGCGCAGAAGTCACCGGTGTATTCAAGACCGACAACGGCGAAGTCTTCTTCAATGTTCAGCACCCTTCCGACACCCTTCCCGACGGCTGGAATGACGCCGCTGTAGGCGCCTGGACCGGTGTGGACATCGACAATCTGGACCCGCGCCTGGAATCGGTGCCGGTGCCCGCATCCGACTCTCCTCAGGCGCAGGTGGTACAGGTAGCCACCGGTGATTATCAGGTGCTGGGCCGCAGTGGCGACACCTTCGCCGGCGCTTTGCCGTTCGGTTTTGGTGCCATCGTCAAAGGTGACGCCAGTATGGCTCTGAAGCAATCCCAGAACCCGGACTTCAACGCCTTTATCCCTACCAACGCCGATGGCAGTGAAGGTATGCTGTACGTGGCCTGGGAAGACCGCCCGGGTGCCATGAATCGGGTAAATCTGCAGCGCCAGCAGGATGGCAGCTGGCAGGTGACCGGTGCCGCCGACGTGGACTTCTCAGGGGTGCAGGGCACGCTGATCAACTGCTTTGGCAGCGTTTCTCCCTGGGGTACTCCGCTGACGTCGGAAGAGAATTACGAAGCGGAAAACACGGCGCACTGGAATGACCCCGATTACTCCACCGGTTATCCCAACAATGCGGATATCGATCTGCTCACCGACTATCTGGGTGGCACCTACCCCAACCCGTACCGCTACGGCTACATCGTGGAAATTACCGAGCCCACCAGCGAGGCGCCCGTCCCGGTCAAGCTGTTCACCCTGGGTCGTATGGCGCACGAAAACCCGGTGGTTATGCCGGATCGCAAAACCGTATACCTGACCGACGACGGTGGCAATAAAGGCTTCTTCAAGTTTGTGGCGGACACCGCCGGCGATCTGGGTGCGGGCACGCTATACGCAGCCAAAGTGCAGCAGGATGCCACTCGCGACCCCGCCAAAGCCGGCTTTGACATCCGCTGGATCGAGTTGGGCCATGCCTCAAATGCCGAGCTGGAAAGCTGGATCGCCGAGTACGATGAGATCGATCGCAGTGACTACGTAGAGGGTGAAACCAGCTACATCAGTGACGCGGAAATCGAGGAATACGCCGCGGGTACCGCAGCGGACAGTCGCGTGGCTTTCCTGGAAACCCTGCGCGCGGCGGAAGCCAAGGGCGCGACCGTGGAATTCAATAAAATGGAAGGCATCAACATCAACTTCAATGGCGCAGCAGATAACAGCGTGCCCTACATGTATGTGGCCATGTCTTCCGTGGACTACGCCATGGCTGACGACGAAGGGGATATCCAGGTCGATGCCAACAAGTGTGGTGTGGTTTATCGCCTGGGTCTGCAGGCAGATTACGACGTGTTGCGTATGGAGCCGGTGGTCGTGGGTGGCGCCTATGACGGCGGTGCCGAAAACCGCTGCCCGGTGGATGCCATTGCCAGCCCGGATAACATCGAGGTATTGGACGACGGTCGTGTGCTGATTGGTGAAGACACCGGTTACCACGTCAACAACGCGCTGTGGGTGTACAACCCCGCAGGCGAATAAGTCGTTTCCCGCTACGGGTACGCTGTATCCTGGAGCCCGCGGCGCTGTGCGTCGCGGGTTTTTTGCTACTCAGTTGCGCAACAGATCAACGGTTTGCGCCGAATCCACCGCGATGAACCAGCGTTTGTGGCCCGGGTTCTTGCGCGCATAATTCGCACCGCGGTCCACAAGCCAGCCGCGCACCATCAATTTGCGCCCTTTCCAGCCGTTGCGTTTCGCCAAAAGCGGTGCTCCCTTCGGATCCAGCCGCAGCGCCACTGGGCCGTCCAGATCCAGCCAGATAAAGCGGTTTTTGTGAACTTTCCGCACCTGGCCGGTGAGCAGTGTGAAGCCGCCATCTCCTTCGCGTACATCCTCTGCCCGCAGTGTCGGCCAGGCTCCCGGTCGCCATACCCCCCGCTGGCGCAGGCGGGCTTCATCTTCGCGGCTCGACAGGCACTCCGCCAGCGACAGGTTGGGGGCTACTGCGATATGAAAGGCCAGTCCGGCGGCCAGTAATGCGGATTCCAGGCTGTCCCCGCGGTGGTTGTACACATGGGCGAGTACCCGCCCGTGATTGTCGTAGCGGTCTCTGTCGTACACCAGCTCCAGGTCACCCCCGGCGAGAAAGCGCTGAACAAACTCCCGCGACTCCTCTGCGAACGGCTGTGCCGGGCGTTTGCCGCGGGCCAGCTCCGGTGTGTTTACCCCGATAAGGCGAACCCGACGGCCGTCTTTAAGGCGCAGGGTGTCACCGTCCACCACCTTCTGTAGGGCGACGACCTCATCTGCCTCCCCCAGCACACAGTCGGCGAGTGCCGCGGTGGGGTTGAGGATGCAGGTCAGCAGCAGGCAGGCACAAAAAAAGACGCCACGGTATGTCCGGGGCGTCTTTTTTATTGCTACCGGTGAAGCGCAGGGCATACCGGAGCGGGTCTCGATTGCGCGATCTCTTACTTGGAGATGCGGCTGCCGAAACGCTTCTTGAAGCGGTCTACACGGCCGCCGGTGCTGGCTTCGCGCTGCTTGCCGGTGTAGAAGGGGTGGCAGTTTGAGCATACGTCCAGCTGGATGTCCTTGCCCAGAGTGGAACCCATTTTGAAGGAGTTGCCACAGGAGCAGGTTGCGGTAATTTCGGCGTAATTCGGGTGGATGTCGTTCTTCATGATGGCCTCTAATCGATACCGCCACCCAGTCGTTTGCTGAGCACGGGATCGTCATTGGTGTAGGGGAAGCTTCCCCGGGCTGTTTAAAAAGTCGGCGCATACTATCAGATTAGCCCGCCGATTCAAGCGCAAATGCGGCTATAGGGTCACGGCTCCCCGCCGGTGGCGCCCGCCGCGTCGATCAGTGATCGCAGCGCCGCCGTATGGGACTGCAACGCGGCGCGCCCCCTGTCACTCAGGTGGTACCAGGTCGTCGGTTTGCGCTCGACGAAATCCTTGCGACTTAGCAGGTAACCCCGCTCTTCCAGCTTGCGCAATTGTGCTCCCAGATTGCCGTCGGTAGCCTGCAGTTGGCTCTTGAGGCGGGCGAAACTGAGTTCGCCGTGCTTGCCCAGCAACACGCAGGCGCCAAGGCGGATACGGTGCTCCAGCAGCGGGTCCAGGGAGGTCAGCGCCTTCATTGGGAATCGCCCGCGTTCAGCGCCGCCCGGCGGCTGAAGCCCGCCCAGCACAGAGCGATACCCACACTGATCCCGGTGATTGTCCAGATAAATGGAGGCATGAGCACCACCAGGACTCCGTAGGCGATCAGCATCAGGATGCCGCACCACAACAGCGGCCGCTCCAGGTGAACTCCGGCGAGGCTGTAGGCAATACCGGTCACCAGCAGGAAGTTGGCGCCTCCCATCTCGGGGGTGACACGCCCAAGCATCAGCGGCAGAAAGCACAGTAGAAATGCGGCACCCACGAGGCACCAGTGCAGGCCGTAGCGCCGTCCCAGTTGTGTATTGTTGTAGCCGTGACGTCGGCTCTCGCGGGCGCCCAGCCACCAGCTGAACAGGCCCCCGCCCACACCGGCAAACAGCCAGTAGATACCGGCGAATCGGGGGGCCAGATCCGGCAGGCTGAAGCCCACCGCAATCAGCGCGGCCCATAGAAAATACAGGGCCGGGATACCGCCGCTGGTGGCGTCCCCGTCGATGGCGCCGCGAATATAGTCCAGGTCACTTTGCAGTTTGTTTACGTCGGTCATGCTCACAGATCCTTGGTGATGAGGGGGGGGATTACCAGTAGCCCCGTTGTTACTCTATAAATTAGAGTTGCTGTGTAGAGTACTCTAATATTTAAAGTATGCAAGTGGCTAGGACTGTAATGGTTGAACAAGATGCCAGTCATTGAACGCAGAAGGGGGACGGTGCCGGCTGTAACAAGGGTCGGCAGCCGTTAAACTAGCGCGCTCTGAAAAATTCGCACAATAGAAACCGTCATTGGGGGCCGTTTGCAGGTACAACCGGAACAACACCCGGAACACCATCGCTCGGGTATGGCTAGCGAGCGCCCGCGTGCCATTTTGCGCCTGGCAGTGCCGGTACCTCTGCGCCGCCTGTTTGATTACCTGCCGCCGGCGGGTATGCGCGAGCAGGACCTTCGCCCTGGTCAGCGTTTTCACGTGCCTTTTGGGAAGCGGGACCTGGTGGCGGTACTGGTGGACGTGGTGGCGGAATCACCATTGGCGGAGCTGAAGCCCGCCAGTCAGTGCATTGATCACCAGCCTATTTTTGACGCCCGCAGCCGTCACTTTCTGCAGTGGGCTGCAGACTATTACCAGGCACCCATCGGAGAACTTTACGCAGCGGCCCTGCCGGTGGCTCTGCGCAAAGGTAAACCGGCGGATCACTGGGCGGAGCAGTGGCTGGAGCTGACCACCGAAGGCAAGGGGCTGCCGGAAACCGCACTGGCGAGGGCGAAGAAACAGCAGGAGTTGCTGCAGCTGCTGTTGAGTAGCGGGCGCCAGAGCCGTACCGCGCTGAATGCACGCGGGCTCAACAGCAGTGTGTGCAAGGCGTTGATCGAGCGCGGGCTGGCCCACTGGGTGTCCGGCCCTACGGCACCGCCACCCATGGAAGCGGTAGAGCCGCGTCCCGCGCCAACGCTGAACGACGAGCAGCGGCAGGTTATTGACGCGGTCCCGGCCACTGGCTTCAGCGCCTCACTATTGGAGGGCACCACCGGCAGTGGCAAGACCGAAGTCTATCTGCGGCTGATGGCGCGCGCCCTGCGCGACGGCCATCAGGCGCTGTTGCTGGTGCCGGAGATCGGTCTTACCCCGCAGACCCTGCGCCGTATCGCCGCGCGCTTTCCGGATTTTCGCATCGCGGCTCTGCACTCTGGGCTCGCCGATGGCGAGCGCGCCCGCGCCTGGCTATCCGCCGCCAGCGGTGTGGCCGATATCGTGATCGGTACCCGTTCGGCGATTTTTACCCCGCTGCCGCGCCTCGGTGTGATCCTGATCGACGAGGAGCACGACGGCTCGTTCAAGCAACAGGACGGTGTGCGCTATTCCGCCCGCGACCTGTCGGTGGTACTGGCAAAAAATGCCGGTGTACCGGTGCTGCTTGGCTCGGCAACCCCGTCTCTGGAGAGCCTGCACAACGCGCTTTCTGGTCGCTATCAGCATCTGCGCCTGCGCCACCGCGCCGGCAACGCGCGCCCGCCGGAAATCAGCCTGGTGCCCATATTGCACCAGCAGCTTCAGGAGGGGTTTGCCCCGCAGGTGTTGCGGCATATCGGCGAAACCCTGAACCGCGGTGAGCAGGCGCTGGTGTTTATCAACCGCCGTGGTTATTCACCCGCGCTGACCTGCGACGATTGTGGCTGGCTTGCCGACTGCCCCCACTGCTCCGCCAAACTTACCCTGCACCGGCGCCAGCGCCATCTGCGCTGCCACCACTGCGACTATCGCATGCCGGAGGTGCACAGCTGTCCGCAATGTCACAGTCGCAATCTCAATGCACTGGGTGCGGGTACCGAGCGCAGTGAGGACTTCCTTACCCAAAGCTTCGGGAATTTCCCGGTGATCCGCGTAGATCGCGACACCACCGCCAGCAAACAGGCCCTGGACAAATTGCTGGAGCCGGCGCGCAATGGCGAGCCCTGCCTGCTGCTGGGTACCCAGATGCTGGCCAAGGGGCATCATTTACCCAAAGTGACCCTGGTAGTGATCCAGGACGCCGACGGCGGCCTGTTCAGTGCCGATTTTCGCGCGCCCGAGCGCATGGGGCAGTTGTTAGAGCAGGTCGCCGGCCGCGCCGGCCGTGGCGACCTGCGTGGTCATGTGCTGGTACAGAGCCGCTACCCGGAACACCCTCTGCTTCAGCTATTGCTCAACAAGGGCTACGGGGCTTTCGCCCGCCAACTGATGGAAGAGCGCAAGATCGCCCAGCTGCCGCCACTGCGGGCCATGGCGCTGGTGCGTGCCGAGTGTGAGGAGCCGCGTTGGGCGGAGGAGTTCCTGGTCAGTGCCCGGGAATATCTGCAGGCGATGGCACCACCTTCACCGGAGCTCCAGTACCTCGGCCCGGTGCCCGCGTTGCTGGAGCGCAAGTCCGGCCGTTTCCGCTTCTATCTCCAGGTCACCGCGGAAAAGCGCGGTCTGCTGCAGAAGCTATTGGCGCAATTCAGCCATTGGGCGGAAGGTAATCGGAACCGCAGGCTGCGCTGGGCAGTGGATATGGATGCGCAGGAGTTATCTTAAAATCCGCCCACAGCACCGCGTGCAGGCGGTACAATTTCCCACCTGCAGGAATAACGATTTACAAGACCGAGAGAACGCCCATGGCCCGCCGCAATACCCGCCGCCAACAATCCACCGGTAAACCCGCCTGGGTATGGTTTGTGCTAGGCAACTTCGTGGGTGGCTTCGCGGTCTTCGTGTTTCTGCTGAACGACCTCAAGACCGGTCAGTCCCAGGTCGCCAAGCGCGCGGAGAAACCTGCCGCGGAAAAGCCGGCACCCGGCGAATCCAAACCGCGTTTCGATTTCTATAAGCTGCTGGAAGAGAACGAAGTTAAAGTGCCGCAACCCAAGAACCAGCAGGTGCGGGTGCGTGACGGCGACAGCGACGACGCCCCGGTACGCAGCGAGCCCAGGTCCGATCTCGTGTATATCCTGCAGGCTGCCAGCTTTCGCGACAAAGAAGAAGCCGAACGCCTGCGCGCTCAGCTGATGCTGGCCAACCTTGACGTCAAGGTCGAATCCGCCACGGACAACAGAGGTACCTGGCATCGGGTTCTCGTCGGCCCCTATACCAATCGTTCCAAAATGGCCGCCGCGCGAGGCGTACTCGCCGAACACCGGCTGATGCCACTGGTCCTCAAACGCCCCGCCCAGGGTTAGTGTCCAATAGCGAACGTTGAAATCCGCCCTCATCGACCACACTTAGTGCACTCGAATTGAAAAACACCGAGGCACACGTGGAACAATATCGCGGCACTACCATTCTCTCCTGTCGCCGAAACGGCAAAGTCGTCATCGGCGGTGACGGGCAAGTCTCCATGGGCAACACCATCATGAAAGGCAACGCCCGCAAGGTCCGCCGCCTGTACAACGACAAAGTCATCGCCGGATTCGCCGGCGGTACCGCCGACGCCTTCACCCTGTTCGAGCGCTTCGAAGCCAAACTCCAGGCCCACAACGGCCAGCTCACCCGCGCTGCCGTCGAACTCGCCAAAGACTGGCGCACCGACCGCGCCCTGCGCCGGCTAGAGGCGCTCCTCGCCGTCGCCGACGAAACCGCCAGCCTGATCGTCACCGGCAACGGCGACGTGATCCAGCCGGAAGACGACCTCATCGCCATCGGCTCCGGCGGCCCCTTCGCCCAGTCCGCGGCGCGCGCGCTGCTCGACAATACCGAACTGGATGCGAGAACGATTGTGGAGCAGGGATTGAAGATTGCCGGTGACATCTGTGTGTACACCAACCACAACAACACCGTTGAAGAGTTGAGTTACTGATCGCAAACCAGCAACGAAGTAATTCACCACGAACTGAAGGCGGGGTACCGGGTACTGTTTTTTGAAAGCGTCAGCGACAGGAGGTCGCTGCCGCAGCGCCCAGGGATGGGTTCACAGCGGTTTCAAAAAACAGTACCCGGTGCCCCGCCGCCACCGCGCCAGCGATAGAACTTTCGAGGCTGGAACGAAGCGAAAAGAATCCGAGTAAAGACCATGTCCATGACCCCTAGAGAAATCGTCCACGAACTCGACCGCCATATTGTCGGCCAGAACGACGCCAAGCGCGCCGTTGCCATCGCCCTGCGCAATCGCTGGCGCCGCATGCAGGTCAACGAAGAGCTGCGCGCGGAAATCACCCCGAAAAATATCCTGATGATCGGTCCTACCGGCGTCGGTAAAACCGAAATCGCCCGCCGCCTCGCCAAGCTTGCCGGCGCGCCGTTTATCAAAGTCGAAGCCACCAAATTCACCGAAGTCGGTTACGTCGGCCGCGATGTGGAATCCATCGTCCGCGACCTCGTCGAAATGGCCATCAAGCTCGAACGCGAGCGCGCCACCGAAGGCGTCAAACAGCGCGCCATGGACGCCGCCGAAGACCGTGTCCTCGACGCCCTGCTGCCGCCGGCACGCAACACCGACCCCAGTGAGAAAGATTCCAGTACCCGCCAGGTCTTCCGCAAAAAACTGCGCGAAGGCGAGCTGAACGACAAAGAAATCGAAATCGAAGTCTCCGCCGGTCCAATGGGTGTGGAAATCATGGCGCCCCCCGGCATGGAGGAAATGACCAATCAGCTGCAGGGCATGTTCTCCAATATGTCCAAGGGCAAAACACAAAAGCGTAAACTCACCGTCAAGCAGGCGCTCAAACAGCTGACCGACGATGAAGCCGCCAAGCTGATCAACGACGAAGAAATCAAAACCAAAGCGATCCAGTCTGCCGAGCAGAACGGTATCGTATTTATCGATGAAATAGACAAAGTGGCCAAACGCCAGGAAAGCGGCGGTGCCGACGTATCCCGTGAAGGCGTACAGCGCGATCTGCTGCCACTGATTGAAGGCTGCACCGTCACCACCAAATACGGCATGCTCAAAACAGACCACATCCTGTTTATCGCCTCAGGGGCCTTCCATTTGTCCAAACCCTCCGACCTGATACCAGAGCTGCAGGGTCGTTTACCAATTCGTGTGGAGCTGAGCTCACTCACCTCCAAAGACTTCCAGCGTATCCTGACCGAACCCAGCGGATCGCTTACCGAGCAGCAGAAAGCACTGTTGGGCACCGAAGGTGTCAATCTGGAATTTGCCGACGACGGCATCCAGCGTATCGCCGAAGTGGCGTTTGAGGTGAATGAGTCCACCGAGAATATCGGCGCCCGCCGTCTGCACACCGTACTGGAAAGGCTGCTGGAAGAAGTTTCCTTTGCCGGTGGTGATGGCGATACCGCGATCACCATTGATGCAGCCTATGTGGACAAGCAATTGGGCGAGCTCAGCAAAGACGAAGACCTCTCGCGCTTTATTCTCTGATGCATTCCACTCAGTAGGAGCCTGCAGGGCAGGCTCCTATCAAACGCGATTCCCCGGAATACCCCAATGCCCCCACCCCAGAAAATTCGGCTACAGAAAGCCGACAAAAAACTCACCCTCCATTACCCGGACGCAGAATACGATCTTCCTGCCGAGTACCTCCGCGTTTACTCTCCCAGTGCTGAAGTGCGCGGTCACGGTGCCGACGAAGGCAAACTGGTGACCGGAAAACTGCATGTGGGCATTGAGCGAGTAGCTGCCGCCGGTCGTTATGCCCTGCAGATCTTTTTCGATGACGGTCACGATAGCGGTATCTACACCTGGGACTATCTGCAGGAGCTGTGTGAAACCCGGCAGGAAAAGTGGCAGGCTTATCTTGAGCGCCTGGCAAACGCCGGTCAGGGCCGTGACCCTGACGAAAGCCCAGTCAAACTGATTGGCTGAATCCGAAGCAAATCTGACGCATATTTCCGGTATCCTCCCACCCCAATCACCCGGCCACGCCGGAGAGGTATCACTCATTAAATTGCTACTGGGGGGATCACTCGTGCAATTGAACCGCTTCACACTGGCTTTCGCACTGGCCTTTGGCGTCACACTGGCCGCTTGCCACAGCGGCAAATCTGAAACAGTCGCCGCGGAAAGCTCTTCAGCCAAACCCGCCTCACCCAGGCTACCTGATAACCAGCGCAACAGTAGCTGGTTCGACGGTGCTCGCGACGCGATCGCCAAAGCGAGCGCAGTTACTATCAACAACCAGCCCGGTGCGGCAAAAAATGTCATTCTGTTCGTGGGTGATGGGATGGGTATTTCCACGGTGACCGCCGCACGGATTCTGGCGGGGCAGCTGCAAGGGAAGCCTGGTGAGGAGTACCAGCTCAGCTTTGAGAAAATGCCCTTTGCGGGCCTGATCAAGACTTACAATACCAATCAGCAGACCCCGGACTCCGCTGGTACTGCTACCGCCATGCTCTCGGGGGTGAAAACCAAAGCGGGTGTCCTCAATGTCGATGAAACGGTAGCGCGCGGCGACTGTGCGGGCAGTCTCGAGCGACCGCTGACCACCGCGGTGGAGCTTGCGGAAGAACTGGGTAAGCGCACCGGTATCGTGAGCACCGCGCGCATCACTCACGCCACCCCGGCCGCCGCCTATGCCAAAGTACCAGAGCGTGGCTGGGAGCATGCTGCACCCGCAGAATGCAAGGATATCGCTACCCAGATGGTGGAGTTCGCCGCGGGTGACGGTGTGGACGTCATCATGGGTGGTGGCCGTCGCAGTTTTCTGCCAAAGGACGTCACCGATATCGAGGGGAAAAACGGCAAACGCGAAGACGGCATCAACCTGATTGACGCCTGGCGGGAGCGCTACGGCGGCGAGTCAGGCAGCGCGGTGTATATCGAGGACCAGGCGGGCTTTGATGCGATTGATGTTACCGGCACCGACAAACTATTGGGCTTATTTGCCAGTTCCCATATGCGCTATGAGGCGGATCGTAAAAACGATAAAGCCGGCGAGCCTTCTCTGTCGGCGATGACCGGCAAAGCCATAGAACTACTGAACAAATCAGATAAAGGCTACTTCCTGCTGGTCGAGTCCGGCCGCATCGACCATGGGCATCACGCCGGCAGCGCGTTTAATGCGTTGACCGATGCTGTCGAAATGGCCAAAGCGGTACAGGTCGCCATGGACAGTACCAGCGCCGAAGATACCCTGATTATCGTGACCGCGGATCACAGCCACGTGATGACCATCGCCGGCTACCCCACCCGCGGCAATCCGATACTCGGCAAGGTGGTCACCAACAATAGTGAGGGTGCTCCGGAACCGGTGGTGGCGCTCGCCGCTGACGGCAAGCCCTATACCACTATTACCTACGCCAACGGTCTCGGCCATGCACACTACGGAGACAGCGCCGACGCAGATGATCGCTACGAAGACCCCGTCAGCGCCGGACGCCACGACATTTCTGCCAGCGATACCGAATCTTCCGGTTACCACCAGGAAGCACTGGTGCCCCTGGGAAGTGAAACCCACGCAGGAGAAGATGTAGGAGTATGGGCCCGCGGCCCCGGGGCGCATCTGTTATCTGGTACCAATGAGCAGAGCCTGATTTTTCATGTGATGACGCATGCGGGTGGGTTGCTGGAATAGTTGGCAGCGTTTGAAAGGTAGGAGTTGACTTCGAGTCGATGTGGTCCAGCACATTTTCCCGTGCCCCTCATATTAGCTTGATCTTCTGCCTTATTCTTTTACGTGTCTATTGGAGTATCCCGGTCGGGCAGCGAAGCCAGTTTCGGCGTGTTTCAAAAACGGTTGCAGCCGATGCCGTGATGTTTTGCTGAAACGATGGGTCATGGGTTTGAGTGGTTTTTTGTGCCTACTTTTTCGCTATTTAAGTTTTTTATCTTGATATTTTGCAAAACTATGGTTTTTTAGTTTGCCATTGGGGTTGGTTAATAATTGCTCGACAGGCCAAATCTCCAGATAAGGATGTCCGTCCCAACTATTATACTTTTGATGTTATATGTTCTCTTTTTGGTGGGCTTTTTAAGTATGAATAGCTCGACTTCAAAATGAGTAGAGCACTTTCGTTATTTATTATTCGGTCGTCAAAAAATATATATGAGGGGTTAGGGAGGTTAGTCGTCAAACTTTTGTAGCGAAATCTTTCGCTACAAAATACTGACAAGAGCCTAATTGGGGGGCTAACCAATTGAATAAATTAAAAAAAATGTTCGAGAGCGCAGGGACTCCGCTCAAGGTAAGCGTGTCCACTGCTGTGCTGGCAGCAGTACTTTCTCCTATTACTTTCGCACAAGAAGATGACGCCTCTGTTACTGAAACTAACGTAGTCGCCGAACAGCAGCCTGCTGTTCCCGTTCCTCAGGGAGTGGAAGACGATTCGGGGGTAGAAGAGGTCGTCGTTACCGGCTCTCGTCTGAAACGAGACACATTTTCAAGCATTGCACCTCTACAGATAATTAACGCCGAGGGGGCACGAGAGGCTGGTGCCATCGATACCTCCACCATTCTGCAGAGCAGTGGTGCGGCTTCTGGCCAGCAGATTGATCTGACCTTTTCTGGTTACGTTTTGGATAATGGCCCTGGTGCTTCAACCGTAGACCTGCGTGGTCTGGGTGCTGGTCGTACCCTGGTACTGTTGAACGGGCGTCGCCTTTCACCAGCAGGTGTTGAAGGTGCGCCAGTCGCTGCAGACCTGAACCTTATCCCCTCCTCGCTGGTACAGCAGTATGACCTGCTGCTGGACGGAGCATCCTCCATTTACGGCTCCGACGCCGTAGCCGGTGTAACCAACATCATCCTGAAGAAAGACTTTGACGGTTTCGATTTCGAAGTCTTTGGTACTGGCCCTACACAGGGCAATGGTGAAGAAACCACTATGAGCCTGAGTTGGGGTCAGAATTTTGACCGCGGCTTTATTGGTGTGGGTGCGGAATACTATCAGGCACAGGCAGTGACTCTGGCCGATCGCGAGTGGACTGACAGCTGTGCGCGCAACCGCGAAATCGGCACCGACGGCAAGATCTACACCCAGGATGCCTACTACAGCAATGTGCTGGGTATGGATACCTCTGATGGTTGTGCCATCGGCTCACTGGCTGGCCGAGTATCCACCCCAGTATCCGGTAGCATCTACTACACACCGGGGAATGGTCACGGCGGTTGGAGTGACTTTTCTGAGTCCAACCTTTTTGGCTTCGGAGTTGATGCGGATGGTGACGGTGTAACCGATGTGAACTTCCGCAATCACGATATCAATGGCCGTGATCTGTTTGCACATTTGTACCCAGAGCAAGAACGCACGAGCATCATGACCTTTGGTGAGTACACTTTTGAAGGCGACATGAACCTAACTCCGTTCTTTGAAGCCAGTTACGCCAAACGTGAAAACTATATCGATAGTGGCGCATTCCAGCTGTTCCCGTCTGTGCCAGGTTCCAACCCATTCAACATTTGTAACCCAGATGGAGTTCGTGGCGTCGATTGTGGCTTGGCCTACGATGCCCTGCTGGATGACCCAGAGTTTCAAGAGCAGTTTTATAATACCTATGGGGCTCTGCCAGCAGACTACGATCTTTACTACGGAGCTATTGGCCCCCAAAGTACCCAGCCGATTGTTTCGGTGCGAGGTGATCGTACTACCGCAGATGTAGAAGTAGCGCAGATGCGCTTCGTCACCGGTATGCGCGGCGACCTGCCGATGCTGAATATCGGTTCTATGTCTGACTGGAGCTTTGAACTGTCCGGATCCATTACCAAATCTGAAGGTAAATCCAGCCGCTACGGGATTCGCGGTGACCGCCTGACCCAGTCTCTGGCGACCACTGTTGAGGATCCGAATAATCCGGGTACCTACACCTGTGAACCGCTTCCGGGCGAGTCTACCTGTGTGCCGATCGATATGTTCGCGGCTTCTCTGTATGAAGGCGTCATTGGTGACTTCGCCACCCAAGCGGAACGCGATTACCTGTTCGACAGCCGCGACTTTGACACCTCTTACTACCAGACGATCTTCTCCGCATATACCACCGGTACCGTGGCAACCTTGCCTGCAGGTGACGTAATTGTTGGTTTCGGTGCTGAGCTGCGCAATGACCGTATCAAGTCTCTGCCGGACGATATCGCCCGCGATGGCCTGTTCTTCGGTTACTTCTCTGATGGTGGCGCGACCGGTAGTAAGGACACCAAAGAGGCATTTGCTGAGATTGAAATCCCACTGCTCGCAGGTAAATTCATGGCAGAAGAGTTGACCACTAACGTGTCTGCTCGGTATACCAAGGATGAGTTCTACGGTGGCGCTTGGACCAATGCCGCGAAGATTGCCTATCGTCCGGTAGAGTCACTGCTGCTGCGATCAACTTACGGTACCTCCTACCGTGCGCCCAACTTGCGTGAAAACTTCCTGATGAATCAGACCGGTTTCAATAATATTTTTGACCCGTGCATGATTCCGGATGCAGCCCTGGATCCGATCAGTGGTGGATATAACGCGGACTTGGATACCCGTAGCCCCGAAGTTCTGTCCAACTGTCTCGCCAATGGTGTAGATCCCACCACTCTCGAGAACGATGGTTTTAACACCTACAGTGTTGAAGTGGCTCGCGGCGGTAACCTGGACTTGGAGGAAGAGACCTCTGAATCTTTCACTTTTGGTTTCTCTTTCGAGCAGCCGTTCTTTGAGAGTTTTGGTCTGACTCTGGGTATGACCTACTACGAAATCGATATCGAGAATTCGATCATCGAGCCGTCCGCCCAATTTCTTGTAAATGACTGTTTCAATAACCCGAATGGCAACAGCGCATTTTGTTCCATGTTCTCTCGTGATGATGAAGGCTTCCTGGATGTTATCGATGCGGCCTTTGTTAACCGCGATAACGAAGTGGCTCGTGGTTTCGACTACAACATTCGTTACGAGCAGCCGGTTACCGTATTCGGTGCGCCGGTAGACCTGTCTGCAAACCTGACCTTCAACCGCGTGATGGAACGCACCCTGACCTATGTAGCCGACGACGGTACCCCAGATGTCGAGCGGTATCAGGGCACCTTCGGCTTCCCCGAGTGGAACGGTCGTGGTGAATTCCGCGCGGAATACGATAACTACCGCTTTACCTGGACTACCCAGTACCTGGGTGCTGTGGAGCAGGCGGACGAGTACATCGACGAGTTCAGTGATATCTATGACACCAATGGGACGGGCGAATTCTCCGATACCTGTGTCGGTGCTGCGAACGGTGGCGTTGATTGTCGCGACGTTGGTTTTGCTGACGACTATATGATCCACCACGCGTCCCTGTACTATTACGCAGATACTTGGACTGCTGGTCTTGGTGTGCGGAACGTCTTCAACGAAGCGCCTCCGCAGGTAGATGGCAACGAAGTAACCGCTATCAACAACACCCCGATCGGTTACGGCTACGATCTGCAAGGCCGCACGGTCTTCATGAACCTTCAGAAGAACTTCTGATCGCTCACAGGTCGGAAAAAGCCCGCAGTTACTGCGGGCTTTTTTTTCCAGGGAAATTAGGTAATAGCAGAAAAAATAGCGGAATCTGAAATGAAAATAATCAAAGGTCTGGCCGTGGTGCTGACGATGATCGTCGCAACACAGGTGATCGCCAAAGAAGCTAAGCCCTATCCTCTGGATTTTTGGGCACTTCGCGATGTGATCAGTAATGTCTCTATCTCTCCAGATGGCAAGCATCTGGCTTTGTTGAAAATCCCTACTAAAGATGGCGACCCAATAATCGAAGTCTACCCCGCCGGGGATCTCGAAGCAGAGCCCTACCGCATAAATTCCGACCCGATGGAAATCCAGCAGTTTTTCTGGTTGAGTAATGATGTGATCGGCATGCAATTACGCCAGAAAGTGCGCGACAAAATCGAGGGTTTCAACGAAGGTGTTTACGAATATCTACTTGCGTCAGTGGATATCAAACGCAAGAAACTGAAAAAGTATGATCAGGCCGGTGCCGAACTGGATCACCCCCTGCCCAACAATGATCGTCGGATTATTTTCTCATATCTACCTGGTGGTGAGAAAAGCCGAATTGCTGCTGCATTCCGTCCGCGTACTTATTACGAACTGGATCTAAAAAGCGGTGCCAAGAAGCTGCTGCTGCGCGGCAAACTGGCGATGGGGCAGGTCGAGTTCGACGAAACCGGTAACCCATGGCTGGCACGTGGATTCGATGTCGCCAAAGGTGAGTATGTCTGGTACGAACGCATCACCGATAAAAAGCGATGGACCGAATTCCACCGCATGAGCGAAGACAGTTTTGAAACATTTTCCGTAAAGGGCTTCGACACCCAAAATCCGAACATTTTCTTTGTTACTGCCAATAATGGTAATGACAAGGTCGGTCTATGGGAGTTTGACGTCAAAGCCAAAAAATTTGGCGAGTTAGTCTATCTCCGAACCGATGTAGATGTGAGCGGAGTGCGAAAGCATAGCAACAGCTGGAGATATCGCGATCAGATCGTAGGCGTTGTATACGCGGAAAAAAATGTCGAAGTAGAATATTTTGACGAAGTTGAAATGGCGACGCAGCGTCAGTTAGAGCAAGTGATTCCAAATGCGCACTATCTGCGAATCAATAGCCGCTCCCGCGACGGTGCAACCATGACCATCTACAATGTCGGTCCGCGGGATCCCGGCAGCTATTACCTGTTGCACAAGGGCAAGCTGACAAAAGTCGGTAGCCGCCAGCCCCTGCTGGAACCGGAAAAGCTCGCCGATGTACGCTACATCAAATATAAATCCCGCGACGGCCGCACTATTCCGGCCTATCTGACGGTACCCAATGGTGAGCCGCCCTTCCCGGCGATTGTCCTGCCGCACGGTGGTCCGTTTGTTTCAGAGCTGGTGATCTACGATGAGTGGGCACAGTTCCTGGCGAACAATGGTTACTTGGTACTGCAGCCGCAGTATCGTGGCTCCAAAGGCCTGGGCATTGAGCACTACACGTCCGCCTTTAAAGAAGGCGGTCAAGGTGGCTATAAGATGCAGGACGACAAGGACGACGGGATGCTCTACCTGGTGGAGCAGGGTTTGGCAGAAAAGGATCGGCTAGCCATGTTCGGCTGGTCATACGGTGGCTACGCCGCCCTTGTGGCTGCCGCCCGTGAAGACCAGATTTACCAATGCGTGATCGCTGGTGCAGCTGTGTCAGATAACCAGATGCAAGTGAATTACTATCGTGATCGTCTGCGTGGTGCCGGTAAAATCGAGCAGCTCGGTATGTGGGATGACAGTATCTCGCCGATTGAGCAGGCAGCCAAAGTCAATGTGCCTATCCTATTGATTCACGGAAGTGTAGATCAGCGTGTCCCTCCAGAGCACGCTGAGCGATACAGAAAGGCACTTGATGAAAACGGCAAGGTCTACAAATACGTAGAGCTGGATGGCGCTGATCACTTCAGCAACACCCTGTTTTATGATCACCAGAAGACTCTTTATGAGTCCATGATCTCGTATCTTGCTTCTGATTGTGGGCCTGACGGCCTCTAATTGAAGAGCCGCTCCTCGGTCTATCTCGGCAGCGTCACTCACATCACTCGGACTTGAGTGGCGCTTGCTGCTTTCTCTCCCTCTGCATCTTCAATCCTCAAGCTCAGGCAACCCTTTGGCGTCACTCGTACCGTTTGCCGGTTCCCATGTACAATACGGTCCTGAATTAGGTACAGCAGGCTCACAATGACGGAACGCAAAACAACCCATTTCGGCTACCAGCAGGTGCCGGTGGAAGAGAAAGCCGGACGGGTGGCGGATGTTTTTCACTCGGTGGCGGCGCGCTACGATGTGATGAACGACCTGATGTCTGGGGGCATTCATCGCCTGTGGAAGCGTTTTACCATCGAGCTGTCCGCGGCGCGGCCCGGGCAGACGATTCTGGATATTGCCGGTGGTACCGGGGACCTGACGGCGCGCTTTTCCCGCATCGTGGGGCCGACGGGCAAGGTGGTGTTGGCGGATATCAATGCGTCGATGCTGAAGGTGGGCCGTGATCGCCTGCTGGACCGGGGCATTGCGGGCAATGTGGAGACGGTGCAGGCGGATGCCCAGTACCTGCCTTTCCCGGACAATACCTTTGACTGCATTACCATTGCCTTCGGCCTGCGCAATGTGACGGATAAGGATCTGGCGCTGCGTTCGATGTTGCGGGTGCTGAAGCCCGGTGGCCGGCTGCTGGTGCTGGAGTTTTCCAAGCCGGAGTCGAAACTGCTGGAGAAGGTGTACGATCAGTATTCTTTCCGCCTGTTGCCGTTTATGGGCAAGCTGGTGGCGGACGATGCGGACAGTTACCGCTATCTCGCCGAGAGCATCCGTATGCACCCGGATCAGGAAACCCTGAAAGGCATGATGAGCGAGGCCGGTTTCGTGGACTGTGAGTTTCACAATATGACCGGTGGCATTGTGGCCCTGCACAAAGGCATCAAGCCCTAGTTCTTAAGTTGATCTCGTGGCGGTGTGGCTGCCGGTGGACATTCGCGGGACACGCCGTGAACCCATCCATGGGGGCTCGGCTGCGGCCATCCAGGCCGCAGACGGTCCCGCGAATGTCCACCGGCAGCCACATCTTCGCATCAGCGTAATTCGCACGGACAAGTCTTTAGAATAATGACCGACCCCACCTTCCGCGCCGGCTTCGACGCCACCCTGGAAACCGCCATCAACACCGCCCTGCGCTACGACCCGGGTAGCCGCCAGCGCCTGGCCAGGCTGGCGGGCAAGGTGCTGGCGGTAAACCTTACTGCGCCGACCCTGTCACTGTTTCTGGTCATCGACGACGAAGATGGTGAAGAAGGGGGCTATATCGAGGTCCACAGCCGCTGGAGCGGCGAGGTCACCACGGAGCTGTCGGGCTCCGCGCTGGCGTTTATCCAACTGTTGAGAAACCGCGATGCCACCCCGGCCAAACTGGGGGTGACGGTGCGTGGTTCCAGTGCCCTGTTGGCGGAACTGCAGTCGATCCTGCGAGATCTGGATATCGACTGGGAGGAGCCGTTGGCGAAGCTGATCGGCGATTCACCGGCACACCAGCTGGGTACAGGCGTGAGGCTGGCGGCGAGCTGGTTGAAGGATGCACTGGGTGCCGCGCCGCGGGCGACGGCGGAGGCGGTGAGTGAAGAGTGGCGCATGACACCGCCGCAGGCGCAGTTCGAGGCGTTCGCGGAAGATGTGGCCGCGTTTGCCCAGGGTGTAGATCGGCTGGAGGCGCGCCTGGCCCTGCTTAAGAGCAAGCTGGACGCGCGGGGGAAAAACTGACGTGCCAATTGCAAGAAGCCTGACCATTGCGCGCGTGTTTCTGCGCTACCGCCTGAATGAACTGGTTCCTGCGGAACACCAGCCGCTGTGGCTGCGCACTTTGTGGGCCCCGGCAAAGCTGTTGCCGGCGGGCGCAGTAAAAGATATGGGGCGCGGCGAGCGCCTGCGCCGGGCTCTGGAAGATCTCGGACCTATTTTTGTGAAGTTCGGCCAGCTGCTGTCGACGCGCCCGGATCTGCTGCCGCCGGATATGGTGCAGGAGCTGAACCAGCTGCAGGACAATGTGCCGCCCTACCCGGCGGATCAGTGTATCGCGCGTATTGAAGCAGCACTGGGTGCTCCGGTGGATGAGCTGTTTGCGGAGTTCGAGCGGGAGCCGCTGGCGTCCGCTTCCGTGGCCCAGGTGCACGGTGCGCGCCTGAAGGGTGACAACGGCGAGCCCGGTGCATCCGTGGTGGTGAAGGTGCTGCGCCCGGGGATCGATAAGATCATCCAGCAGGACCTGGAGCTGCTGGGTTTTATTGCCCGTTGGATTCAGCGTTATCTTCCCGATGGCCGCCGTATGCGCCCGGTGGAGGTGGTGGAAGACTATCGCCACACCATCGAGGGTGAGCTGGATCTAGTGCGCGAGGCATCCAACGGCTCGGAATTGAAGCGCAACTTCGCAAATTCCCCACTCCTTTATATCCCCGAGGTCTTCTGGGATTACACCCGCGAGAATGTACTGGTGCTGGAGCGTATTGACGGTATCCCGGTCACCGACCTGGCGCAGTTGCGTGCGCAGAATACCGATATGGCGCTGTTGGCCGAGCGCGGGGTGGAGATCTTCTTCAAGCAGGTGTTTGAACACAACTTCTTCCACGCCGACATGCACCCGGGGAATATCTTTGTATCCCGCGAACACCCCGAGCGCCCCAAGTACATCGCGATTGATACCGCCATTGTCGGCAGCCTGACCCGTGAGGATCAGTATTATCTGGCGCGCAACTTGCTGGCGATGTTCCGGCGGGATTATCGCATGGTGGCGGAGCTGCACGTGCAGAGTGGCTGGGTGCGCAAGGACACGCCGATCAATGCCTTTGAGTCGTCCATTCGCGCGGTGTGCGAGCCGATTTTCGAGAAGCCCCTGGGGGAAATTTCCTTCGCGCGGGTGCTCATCAGCCTGTTCCAGACCGCCCGGCGATTCGATATGGAAGTGCAGCCTCAGCTGGTACTTTTACAGAAAACTTTACTCAATATAGAAGGATTAGGGCGACAGCTGTATCCTCAGCTGGATCTGTGGAAGACTGCCCATCCGTTTCTCGAGCGCTGGATGCGTGAGCGGGTTCACCCGAAAACGATCGTCGGCGAAATTCGGCGATACGGGCCAGAATGGCTGGAAAAATTTCCCCAGTTGCCACAAATGGCATTTGCCGCACTGGAGCAGGGGCAGGAGCTGGGGCCGCGGTTGCAGCAGCTCAGTGAACAATTGGCCGGCAGCCGGCAACGGGGCCGCACACGCTATGCGCGTATGATCGTCGGTGGTTTACTGGCGGCGGGGGCCGCACTGGTGGCCTCCCCAGGGTTGCTGGCACAAATACCCGCGGTCAGTTGGGTGATGGGCGCGGCCGCGTTGGCCCTATTGCTCTGGCCATAAGGTAACGGGGTCCTGAACCGGACCTGTGAGCCTACACTATCGAATGCACTAAGGACGCAAACAGTGAGCGATACCGATTTCACCCAGGCTGTCAGCTGGAACAGCGACGGCCTGGTTCCCGCCATCGCCCAGGACTTCAAGACAGGCCGGGTATTGATGATGGCGTGGATGAACGCCGAGTCCCTGCGCCTGACCGTCGAAGAGGGGCGTGCGGTCTACTGGTCGCGCTCCCGCGGCAAGCTCTGGCGCAAAGGAGAGTCCTCCGGGCATGTGCAGCAGGTGCGGGAAATCCGGCTCGACTGCGATGGTGACACCATCGTGCTGATGGTGGAACAGCTGGGCGGCATTGCCTGTCATACCGGGCGCACCAGCTGTTTTTATCAGGTGTTGGAAGATGGCCAGTGGCAGGTCCGCCAGCCGGTAATTACCGACCCCAAAGAGATCTATTCAGGGGAGAAATAGACCGCGTCATGAGTAATATGCTGACACAACTGGACCGGGTATTGCGGATGCGTATGCAACAGGGGGATGCGGAGTCGTCTTACGTTGCCAGCCTGCACCGCAAAGGCCTGAACAAGATTCTGGAAAAAGTGGGTGAGGAAGCGACCGAGTTGGTGCTCGCCGCCAAGGATGCCGAAGGCAAGCCTGCGGAGAGCGACGAGCACCAGGCAATGATCTCGGAAACCGCAGATCTTTGGTTTCACTCACTGGTGATGCTGAATCACCTGGGTGCGGATTCCCGCGCAGTATTGGATGAACTGGGGCGCCGATTCGGGCTCTCCGGGCTGGATGAAAAAGCGTCGCGAAGTCAGGACTGAGCTCGGGGCGGCGGCAGCGGCGGGCGCGATGCAGGTGTCAGGCCGCGCATTAACGTATTTAATCAGGAGCAATTCTCATGGGTATTAGCTGGCAACAATTACTGATCCTGCTGGTCATCGTCCTGCTGATCTTCGGCACTAAACGTCTGCGCAATCTGGGCGGCGACCTTGGGGGGGCCATCAAGGGCTTCAAGAAAGCCATGAAAGAAGAAGATAAAAAGGACGAGGATCAGGAAGACAAAGAACCAGAGCTGCTGGAAAAAGACGAAACCAGCAAGCCACAGCAGAAAACGTCCAGCGAAGAAAAGCAGTCCCAGGACAAATAAACCCCGGCAAGCCCAACGGATTTAACCGGTGGTTAACTGAGCGAGTTGCCCGTGTTTGATATCGGATTTTTTGAACTGCTGTTGATCGGTGTCGTTGGCCTTGTGGTCATCGGCCCCGAGCGCCTGCCTGACGCTGTGCGTACCACGGTGCGCTGGTGGACGCAGATTAAGCAGACCCTCGGTAGTGCCAAGGAAGAGCTTGAGCGGGAAGTGGGCGCCGATGATATTCGTCGTGAGCTGCACAACGAGCGCGTACTCAAGGAGCTACGTGAAAGCCAGCAGGCCATGGAGCGCACCTTCAGCGAGGCTGAACGCAGATTCGAGCAGGACCTGAAAGCGGTCGAAGCGCAGGCACAGGCATTGAAAGATAGCGGCGACTCCACCGACCCGGCACCTTCAGAGCCAGACCCCGAGGCGGATCAGCGCCGTCGCGCTGCGGACTACCTGCCGGAAGAGGATCGCAACGCACCCGCCGATGAAAAGCCTGAAGAAGACTACCTGCCGGAAGAAGAGGAAGATGACGAGGATCTGGAGGACCCGGAATATCCGGAGCACCTGCACGATCACGGTGACCCTGAGCACAACCCCCATCATCCGGACCATTTCAAGCATGAAGAGGATGAGGCCTGGGCCGAGGTCGACCGTCTGGACCCGGAAACTCCTCAGCAAGAACGCCCGGAAACTGATGACGCCGAACCTGTCAGGTCATCCGAAAGTGACCGTTCCACCGATCCGGAAGACAAACGTCAATGAGTGAAAAAGACCAGCCGTTTATCGAGCACCTGATCGAGATGCGGGATCGCCTGCTGAAAACCCTGCTGGTAGTGGTGGCGATTTTTGCCTGTATGGTGCCCTTCGCCAACGACATCTACAACTTTGTTGCAGAACCACTGCAGGCGCGGTTGACCGAAGGTGCCGGCATGATTGCCACCGAGGTTACCTCCCCCTTTCTGACACCATTCAAAACCTCATTTGTACTGGCATTTTTTGTCGCCATTCCATTTGTGTTGTACCAGTTCTGGGCATTCATTGCCCCAGGTCTGTACAAGCATGAGAAGCGCCTTATCGCACCGCTGATGATTTCCAGTATTTTCCTGTTTTATGCGGGAATGGCGTTTGCGTACTTTGTGGTGTTCCCGCTCATCTTCGAATTTTTTATCAGTTCGGCGCATGCAGATATCAAGGTTCTGCCGGATATTCGCAGCTATCTGGATCTCGCGCTGAAACTGTTTTTTGCCTTCGGTTTTGCCTTCGAAATCCCCATTGCCACCCTGCTGCTTATCTGGAGCGGTGCGGTAACCGCGAAAGACCTGGCCAAGAAGCGCCCTTACGTGATCGTTGCCTGTTTCGCCATGGGAATGCTGCTCACCCCGCCGGATGTCATTTCCCAGACTCTGTTGGCCGTACCCATGTGGATTCTGTTCGAGGTGGGTATTTTCTTCGGGCGATGGGTGAAACGGGGCAAAGCGGAAGAGATGGAAGCCCAGTAGCAATCCGAACCCCCCCGCACCGACGTAAGCAATAGGGCATGGTTGTCCAGTTTATTGGCAGGCGCGAGGGACATTACTCCGTGATCAGGCAGTGCGGTTCGACCCAACATACGAGGTTTTCTTTTTCCCTTCTGGCTCTGGTTGTACTGGCACTACTTGTCAGCGCCCATAGCGCCTACGCCAACAGTCACGACCGGCCCGAAAAGCCCTGTGTCGTATTGATTCACGGAATCACCAAGGACTCGCGCTCCATGGAGGCGATCGCCGCGGCTCTGCGTGAGGCCGGCTTTCACGCGGTCAACCTCGACTACCCCTCCAGAGAATTCCCGATCGAAACCCTTGCTGATATGACCATTCCACTCGGCATCAATGCCTGTAAGGAAGCGGGTGCCGCACCACTTCATTTTGTCACCCACTCAATGGGCGGGCTGTTGTTGCGGCAATATTACGAGCATCGTGATGCCAACGAAATCGCTCGGGCGGTCATGCTTGGCCCGCCAAATCAGGGAAGCCGTCTGGGAAACTTTCTTTCCTGTATTCCGGTCATCAAGGATGTAAATGGACCTGCGGGAAAACAGATGGGTATCGATGAACGGAGTCTGCCCAGTCGATTGGGCCCGGTAAAGTTTCCACTGGGCGTCATTGCCGGCACCCGTTCATTCAATCCATTCTTTTCAGCGATTATCAGTGGTGATGACGATGGGATCGTGGGACTGCCGAGCACCTATGTAGAGGGTACCTGTGCGCGCGTGACGTATCCGTTGACGCACAATGGGTTAACCGGCAGTGCGCAGGCCATTGTTCAAGTGGTGACGTTTTTGAAGTCTGGGAAATTTAGTGGCCCAGAAGTGCAGAATTACGCGTGTGATTAAAATATCGATTAGAGGGTGGACTGTGTACGACAACAAAAAAGCGCCCTGCAGGGCGCTTCAAAATACAATCTCGTGTCTTAGGGGGTGGGAGTGAAACGATCGATGTAACTAGAAATAAACACCTCTTCTCCCTCACCCGTGCCGTATTGCTTGGAGTAATCTATCTCCTGGTAGATACGCACAAAATAGTCACCACCCACCTGCGCCAGCGGCTCAATTTCGCGGTATCGATATTCTACGCAATCCGGGTCATCCTCAGCACAATTGGACGGATAGGGATCGGAATTGTCGCTGCGGTGATGGAAGTAGCGCATGTCAAGATATCCCGTATCTTCCGTCCACTGATAACCTGAAATAGCGCTTCGGTAAGTACCATTGGAGCGATACAGCTGCGAGCCGGTGCCGTCTGCAAAAAACTCAAAACCAAAACCGCTTGCGCTGTACTTGGATGCTTCGTCAAGCACCGCGAACTGCTGATCTTTAATAACCAGTGACCCCGGAACCGGTAGTCTCAACCCTTGTGTGACGGGTACAAGGTAGTCGCCGCCCACAGAGGCGATAGAACCATCGGCACGCCTGACGACTCCCAAAGTCCTGAGCCCGTGCCCTTGCGTTCCTAGTGCAACATATTCCACTGTGATACCACGGTTCATGGCAAGCACAAGCCGCCCATTTTCGTCGAGCGACATGACCCCGCTATCGGTATAGTCATTTTTGAAATCAAACCGCTGGGTGATGGTACCGTTTGCGTTCGGTGATACGAGCACCGCCTGCCAATGATAAGGGCCCTGATAAATGGTCTCGTCTTTGTCGAGGTATGTACCGATAGCAAAAGTGTTTTGCGTGGCAGCGGAAAAATCGCCAAACTTGACGTTGTTTAGCTGGAGAAAGTTGGGGGCTGCGGCAAAAATGGCTTTGGTTTCGTCACAGCGGTATTGAGTCGTTTGTTGATAGGTTGAAAATACACTGGTATCCAACACCTTGCTCAATACAGTTTTGATCGGTGTGGCGGTGTAGCTGATCACTTCCGGCGTAGTACACTCTTCTCGGCCATCATAAAAATAAACAGCATCCAGCACTCCGTCCACATCAATTGAGATCGTATTGCCTGCAACATGCATTTGAACCTGATTGTCCTGCTGGCTCTTTGTCGAGTTGGTCGCGTAATATCCGAATTCCGACTCCGCGGCCGGCAACTGAACACTGATTCCCGTCGCACGAGTAGCGCTAAGGTCGCCAAGATCGATAAACAGGAGCTCCTGCTCCGGTGCTGTTTCAAGCGCCTTGATTTGCTTAGAGTTACTGAGAATCTGGTTACGATAGGTCGTGTATTTTTCGGGGTTGCTCGCTTCTAACTGCTCAGCGAGGGTCACGGCTTTTGGATGATCTATCAAAAAATCGTAAGTGTTGAGCTGAGTGAATTCACTCCATTGGTCCCCTGCTAATAGGGATTTGAGGGCAATGGCACTTTCCATCACCAATTTTTGCGGCAAAGTTTGTGCGGAGTTTGTCAGGACATCGAGTGAATGAATTTCGCCTCCCGCCACCATTTCCATATAAGCGCTGGCGCTGGTCCCTGCGGCAGAGAGGTACAGAGTTGGCAGAGTATCCTCAGTGACGATGCCATCATTTGCCTGGGACTTTAGGAAGCCTAAAGTACCTAAATATGACTTCAGTCTTATCCCTTTATTGATGTCGGTATTTTGGTGTTCTGACTGGACGGCGACTAACGCACTGTCATCTTCCACAGGGAGCTCCAGCTGGAACCGGCGGCCATCGAGATTTGCCTGGTATTCCCTGGTGCCCACGGTAACTGTGACGGTACCAATACCGCTAACTGACTCTCCGATAGTCCCGGAGAGGGTCAACAGCGAGTCAATATTGATAATAACCGTAGCCTGCGATTCATCGGTGCCATCGCTTATGGTGTAGGAAAACCTGTCCGTACCGTGGACGCCATTTTTAAGGGTGTAGCGAATCTTATCGCCTTCAATAGCGGGGTCTGTTCCAAATTCCGATGACTCGACCGCAGTCAGGCTCAACGCGTCACCGTCGGCGTCGGAGTCATTGGCCAGTACATCAATCACGATTGACGTTTCCCGGGCGGAGACGGAGACACTGTCATTGTTTGCTATCGGAGCGGTATTGGTTGGTGATGCTGGACCGGATGGTGCATCGCTCCCGCCACCGCCACCGCCACCGCCACAGGCTGCAATGGCAAGACAAAAAGGCAGATAAAAAAGTGGTTTGAGTGTGCTAACAAGCATGCCCGAATCAGGCCTGTACATCGGATTTCCCCCTAAAGATGTGGATTGTTCAATTATTAGTCGGTTAGCCACATCCCTGGCGCAAAAATCAACACAGAAAAATACCCCAAAGAATTGCCGAAATACAGATTTTCCTGTGGTTGCAGCCGGACCGCTGGTCAAAAAATGCTGCCGGCGAATGGCCGGCCTCGCTCACCGTGTTGCAGGTAATCAGGGTTAGTCGGGGAGAGCGACTATGCTGGAAAGCAGTAAGATCGCCACAGACAACAGAGCCAGTTGTCTCCTATGCTCAGAGTTTGCGAGTAGCAGAAGCAGGGGAAGAGGTGGGAAAATCAGCGCAGCGATACCCATTACTGTAGAAATACCAAAAGAAAGCCGTATCAGATAAATCCACAGCACGGCACTGAGTACCAGTAAAAACACCAGCGAAACAGCGGCAACGGGCGGCATGGACGACTCCCTGATTCAACGTTTTCTCTCCAGAGTTAAATTAGCCGCTCAACCGCGGCTCTTCATCTTTGCCTGTGAAAAGGGGCGCCCACTGCTGCGCCTTTTGGTACTGGTGGGCGCAATTTTGGCCGGCGGCTGTGAGACCGTGTATTTCTATTCTCAGGCTACCACTGGCCAGCTGAAGATTTTGGCGGGTCGCGAGTCAATTGACCGCCTGGTGCAGGAGGAGCAGACGGACCCAAAGCTGCGGCGGCAGTTGGAGTGGGTGCAGTCGATCCGCGCTTATGCAGCCGGCGAGCTGCACCTGCCTGTGGGTACGGCCTACAGCGACTTTACCCAGCTGGAAGACGAATACGTACTGTATAACGTCGTGGCTGCGCCGGAGTTCTCCCTGTCTCCCAAACGCTGGTGCTACCCCATTGCCGGCTGCGCCAGTTACCGCGGCTACTTCGACAAACGCGATGCCCAGACCCAGGCGGGACAGCTGAGGGCCCAGGGCTACGACGTGTATCTGGGGCCGGTGCCGGCCTACAGTACCCTCGGCTGGTTTGACGATCCGGTGCTCTCGAGTTTTGTTGACTGGAAGCCGGATCGATTGGCCAGTTTGCTATTCCATGAATTGGCGCACCGCCGGGTTTATATTGCTGGAGATACTCAGTTTAACGAGAGTTTTGCCACGGCTGTGTCGCGTATCGCCCTGCCGGCGTGGCGCAAGCGCAATGGTATTCCCGCTCCCAGGGTGGCGAACGTGGAGCAGGCTCGGCGGGTGAACGGTTTGATGGTAAGTGCGCGCAGGCAACTGCAGGATATTTACCGTTCGGATTTGACCGATGACGAGAAGCGCGAGCGCAAGGCCAATACCCTGCAGCGGCTGCGCCACTGCTATCGCAAAGAGTCTGAAGGCTGGACCCAGGACGAAAAATTCGCCCAGATGATCGAGAAAACCAACAATGCCACCCTCGCTCTGGTTAGCGAATATCAGTCACAGGTGCCGGCTTTCGTGCAGCTGTACAAAGATAGCGGCAGCGACTGGGAAGCATTCTATCGAGCGGTAGAGCAACTGGGCGCCCAGTCCAAAGCGCAGCGCAAGGCGCAGCTGGAATCCCTTGGCAAGCGTGCCCAAACCTACCAGAATAAGGCGCAGAATCACGCCTCCAGCAAAAAGGTCACGGGCCCGTCATTACACAGTGATACCTGCATGTCCGCAGCGAACTGACCACCGGCGACAGGGCAGCCGTCGGCAATTTTGCTCTGCGCCTCCGCGAGGAAGTATTCATACAGTTCATTGGCCCGCTCTGGACTGGCTCCGCGGCTGAAGCTTGGGCGCAGCCCCCTGGCGGTGTCTGCCACAAGTGTGAACTGACTGACCACAAGCAGTCCGCCAGCGGCCTGTTGCACATTCAGGTTCATCTTGCCCTGGCCGTCGCTGAAAATCCGGTAGTGCAAAACCTTGTGCAGCAGCTTGTCTGCGGTGGCTTCCGTATCGGTGGCCTCGACACCGAGCAACAGCAGGATTCCGTGATCAATGGCGCCGACGGATTCACTGCCGACTTCCACTTTCGCGTGTTTTACCCGCTGAATCAGGCCTTTCATCGATAACCTCTTCTAAAATTCTGTTGCCCGCTGGATGCTTGGCAGCGAATTTTCTAGATTAGCCCACTGATCGCCAATAAAAAACCGGAAGTCTCCATGAACAAGACCGCTTTGACTCTCATAGCCGGAGCTGCCATTCCCGTGCTGGCCGCAGTGGCTGCCATCGCCGCGCATAGCGACAAACCCGCGCTGGAATACCCCGAAACCGCAACCGTCGCGCAGAAAGATGATTACTTTGGCACCAGTGTCAGCGATCCCTACCGCTGGCTCGAAGACCAGGAATCCAAGCCGGTCAAAGACTGGGTAACCGCCCAGAACGACTTCTCGCTGCCCAAACTCAAGGCACTGCCCGGTTGGGACAAGATCAACAAGCGTCTTACCGAGCTGTGGCAGTACGAACGATACGGAGTGCCCTACAAGAAAGCCGGACAGGTTTTTTACGAGTACAACGATGGCACCTGGGACCAGAGCGTTTTTTACAGCACCCGCGATATCCACAAGGATGGCGGCGTGGTACTGGATCCCCGCGCACTCAGTGAGGATGGCACTATTGCGGCCAAACGTTATTCGGTCAGCCCCAATGGCCGCTACCTCGCCTATGGTACCTCCGACGGCGGTACTGACTGGACCGATTACCATGTGCGCGACCTGAAAACGCGCCGCCTGATTCCGGATCGCCTGACCGGGATCAAATTCAGCGGCGCCAGCTGGGCCAAGGACGAGTCTGGTTTTTACTATAGCCGCTACCCGTTTAACCAGGACGGCAGTGCCGACGACAGCAAGCAGGTCTCCGTCTACTTCCATAAAATCGGCGAGCCCCAGAGCAAGGATCAGCTGGTTTACCAGATTACCGATCATCCCACCCGCAACCCGGGCGCAGAAGTCAGTGATGACGGCAAATACCTGATCCTCGGTATTTTCGATGGCTATGACAGCAACGGGGTGTACTACAAGGATCTGACCGATCCCAAGGCCGAAGTCGTCAAACTACTGGACGGCTGGGACGCTCTCTACACCTTCCTCGGCAACGACGGCAAAACGTTCTTTTTCGAAACCAATGCCGACGCAACCAATGGTCGCATTGTCGCCATCGATCTGGACAAGCCGGAAAAAGCCCACTGGAAAACCCTGGTGCCAGAGCAGAAAAATGCCCTGCAGGGCGCCAGCCTGATCGGTGGTCGCTTTGTGCTGCACTACCTGGAGGATGCGAAATCCAAGGTGCTGGTAACCGATCTGAATGGCAAGCAGCAGTACGAACTGAAATTGCCCGGTATGGGCACCGTGGAAGGCTTCTACGGTGATCCGGAAGACAGCGAAACTTACTATGCGTTTAGCAATTTCCTGACCCCGCCCAGCATTTACAAGCTGGATGTGGCCAGTGGCAAAAGCGAAAAGGTCAAAGCGCCGAAATACCCGGCCGACTTTTCCAGCTACACCGTTAGCCAACACTTTTTCACCAGTGAAGACGGTACCCGTGTGCCCCTGTTCCTGGTGAGCAAGAAAGGCCTGAAAAAAGACGGTGAAAATCCCACGCTGCTGTACGGCTACGGCGGCTTCAATGCGGCGCAGCTGCCCCAGTTCTACACCCGCTTTGCCGGCTGGCTGGATATGGGCGGTACCTTTGCCATGGTGAGCCTGCGCGGAGGCAGTGAATACGGTGGCGACTGGCACAAGGCTGGTACCAAATTGCAGAAACAGAATGTGTTTGATGACTTTATCGGCGCGGCGCAATGGCTGATCGGTGAAAAGATCACCTCGCCGGAAAAGCTCGGCATCATGGGCCGCTCCAATGGCGGGCTATTGGTGGGTGCTACCGAAGTACAGCGCCCGGAACTGTTCAAGGTAGCCCTGCCCATCGTCGGCGTGCTGGATATGCTGCGTTATCACACGGCCTCGGCCAATGCGCGCCAGTGGTCGAGCGACTATGGCCTGTCGGAAAACAAGGACGAGTTCAAAGCGCTCTACGCCTACTCCCCGGTGCACAACACCAAAAAGGGTACCTGCTATCCGGCCACTCTGATTACTACCGCGGACCGCGATGACCGTGTGGTGCCCTGGCACAGCTACAAGTTCGCCGCGGCACTGCAACGGGACCAGGGTTGTGACAACCCGATCTATCTAGCAGTGGAAACCCGCGCGGGCCACGGTGCCGGCAAGCCGGTGTGGATGCAGGTGGAAGACTTTACCAACCAGTATGCGTTTCTTGCCCATGAATTGGGGCTGGAGATCAAGTAGTCTCTGTTATCCAGGGGCGCATTCCGCGCCCCGGAATCGGAAGACACGATGCGCGCATTTGTAACCGGTGGCACCGGCTTTCTCGGCGCCAACCTGATCGAACAGCTGATTGGCGATGGCTGGCAAGTCACCGCCATGCACCGTCCCGACTCCAGTACCCGGCGTCTGCGGATGCTGGGGGCCACTCCGGTGCAGGCCTCTCTCGACAGTCTGGAGTCCCTGCAAAATGCCTTGCCGGCGGAGCTGGATGCGGTGTTCCATCTCGCCGGTAATACCAGTATGTGGCGTGGTGGCGATGCGCAACAGTGGCAGGATAACGTGGTGGGGTCTGCCAACCTCGCGCAGGCGGTGCGGCAGCATTTTGCCCGCCAGAGCAAACCGGGGCGCATGATCGTCACCAGTTCCATCTCGGCCTACGGTCACCAGCAAGGTGTCATCAGCGAGGCCAGTCCGCAACTGGCCACCAATCCCCGTTTCCACTACCACTATTCAAAACTGCACGCGGAGCTTGCAGTGCGTGACGAGATTGCGCGCGGTCTCGACGCGGTGCTTCTCAACCCCTGTGCCATTGTGGGTAAGTACGATGTGTCCAGCTGGGCGCAGACATTTTTCCTGCTGGCGGAGAACAGGTTGCCGGGGGTGCCGCCTGGAGCCAGTTCGTTCTGCCACGCGGGTGCCGTGGCGCGGGCGCATATCGAGGCTTTCCACCGCGGTCGCCGCGGTGAGAACTATATTCTCGCCGGTACCGATGCGAGCTTTCTGGAGTTCTTCCGCACCATTGCCGAGTTGGTGGGAGTGCCGGCCCCACGGCGCACCACCCCCGCGCTGTTCATTCATGGTATCGCTGCAGTGTCCGACGCGGTATCCCGTATCAGCGGCCGTGAACCTGCGGTAACGCCACAGAAGGCCAGTATGTTGACCAGTCGCGCGCTGGCTGACTCCACCCGCGCGGAGCGTGAACTGGGCTATCGCAATGCGATGCCGCTTGCGGATATGCTGCGCGAATCCCGGGACTGGCTGGTAGCCGAAGGCCTGCTGACTCTGCCCGCTTCAGGTTGACAATTATTTTCAGATACCGGTTATGAATCGCCAAAATCTTATTTTTATTCTGGTACTTACCCTGCTCGTACTGCAGCTGGTACAGCACTATTTCTTCTCAGGGGCCCCATAGCCCTCGGGGCCTTCCCTGCCTTATGCTTCGCACTGAACTTTGAATCGGGAGATTACGCTGTGGACGGACTGAAAGCGCAAATGGAAGAGCTGTGGCCGGTACTTATCGACGTGGGCCTGAATATTCTATGGGCCCTGTTGGCCCTGCTGGTAACCTGGATTGCGGCAAAAATCGTCTCCCGCGCAGTGAACCGTCTTACCGAACGCGGCATCGATGAGACTCTGGTACCGGTACTGGAAACCCTCGCGGTGTGGGGCACCTATGTGGTGGGTGGCCTGGTGGTACTGGATATTTTCGGTGCCAATACCACCTCGCTGGTCGCTCTGCTGGGTGCCGCCGGTCTCGCGGTGGGTCTCGCATTGAAAGACACCCTGCAAAGCATTGCAGCCGGATTTGTGCTTTTGGGGCTGCGCCCGTTTCGCGTAGGTGAAACCATTCAGTTTGGCAGCACCATCGGCACCGTACGCAAGATCGGACTGTTCACCACCGAAATGGACACGCCCGACGGGCTGCGTATATCCGCTCCCAATGACAAGGTGTGGGGCGAGACCCTGACTAATTTCACCCGCAACTCCAGTCGGCGGATCGAAATCATCGCCAGTATCGCCTATGGCGATGACATCGAAACCGGTATGCGCGTGCTGCGCAATCTGGTGGCGCAGGAGCCGCGGATTCTCACTGACCCGGAGCCCGCTTACGCGGTGCGTGCACTTGCGGACAGTTCGGTAAACCTGCACCTGCGGGCCTGGGCCAAGACCGATGATTATTGGGATGTGTACTGGGAGTTGATGAAGAAGCTCAAGCCGGCGCTGGAAGCCGAGGGGCTCACCATTCCCTTCCCTCAGCGGGAACTGCACATCGTTAACAGTGAAGAAAAGAAGGTAGCGAAAATCGGCTGATATTTTTCATCGAATCGATACTGTTACATTCCATATCCTACCCCTGATATTGAGTGTGGATCGGTTTCCTATTTATAAAACGCTTTTACAAGAGGCTAAATTATGCGCAAAGCGCTCCTGAGTCTGGTGATCGCAGCGGCTGTGGCTGGCTGTCAGCAGAGTGACGACCCCAATAAGCAATCTGAGCAGGCCGTGGCGGCCAAGTCCGGTGAACAGGCAAACCAGCTCCCGGAGACCGCGGAGTCGCAACAGGATGAAACCAAACGTCTTACCGAATGGTTCGATGCAAAGTTCGAAGAAAAACTGCAGTTCAGCCCGATTCAGCTCAGCTACCTGGGCCGCAAGGAGCAGTACGACAAGATCGACGATATGACCAAGGCCGCGGACGAACGCGAGCTGGCGTGGAAGAAAGCGACCGTCGAGGAAATGAAAAAGCAGTTTGATTACGACAAGCTCTCCGCCGAGGGTAAAGAGTCCTACGATCTGTGGATTCAGCAATACGAGCAGGAAAAGGCAAACCAGCCTTTCGCGGACCACAGCTACTTCGCCAGCGAGCTGGGTGGGCCGGAAGCCCAGTTGCCGACCTTTATGATCAACCAGCACAAAGTGGAAACCGAGCAGGATATGCGCGATTACATCGCCCGTATCGGCGGTATCAGCACCGCCCTCGGCCAGCTGCTGGAGCGTGCCCAGGGCTCCGCGAAAAAGGGTATCCGCCCGCCGCAATTTGCCTATGACCTGGCGATTGAGCGCGCCCAGAAAGTCACCACAGGTCAACCGTTCAGCGATGGCGAAGACGCACCGCTGATGGGCGACGCGAAGAAAAAGATCGCGGCGTTGAAAGAGGCCGGCACCATCGACGATGCCACTGCGAAGGAATTACAGGAACAGGTCGCGGAAGCCCTGACCAGTAAAATGAAACCTTCCTACGATGCCTATATCGCGTGGCTGAAAGAAGACCGGGTAAACGCCGACGAGGAGCCGCGTGGCGTTTCCAACCTGCCGGACGGAGACAGCTACTACGCCAACCGCCTGGCCCATTACACCACCCTGCCGATGACCGCCGATGAGGTGCACCAGCTCGGCCTGGATGAGGTGGCACGTATCCGCAAGGAAATGGAAGCGATCAAGGACCAGGTGGAGTTTGACGGCGACCTGCAGGAATTCTTTACCTACATCCGCACCGACGACAAATTCTATTACCCCAACACCGATGAGGGTCGCAAGGAATATCTCGAAGAGGTCGAAGGCTACCTCGCCGACATCGAAGCCAAGCTGCCGGAATACTTCGGCATCCTGCCCAAGGCGGATCTGGTGGTGAAACGCGTTGAGCCCTTCCGTGAAGTACCCGGTGGTGCGCAGCACTATTCATCAGCTACTCCGGATGGATCCCGCCCCGGTACTTACTATGTGCATATGTCTGACATGAGTGCGCTGTCCAAGGCGGATATGGAGACAGTGACCTATCACGAGGGGAACCCGGGTCACCATATGCAGATTTCCATCGCCCAGGAGCTGGAAAATATTCCGCAATTCCGTACCCAGGCACACTTCACGCCGTATATCGAAGGCTGGGCGCTCTACTCGGAAAAACTTTCCAAGGAAATGGGACAGTTTAAAGACCCCTATCGCGACTTCGGCCGCCTGACCGCAGAAATGTGGCGTGCGATTCGCCTGGTAGTGGATACCGGCATGCACGCCAAAGGCTGGAGCCAGGAGCAGGCGGTGGAGTACTTCCTGGAGAATTCTGCGATTCCGGAGGGCGCGGTACGCTCCGAGGTGCGTCGTTACCTGACTTATCCCGGACAGGCGACTTCCTACAAAATCGGTATGCTGAAAATTGAAGAGCTGCGCGCCAACGCAGAAAAAGAATTGGGCGATCAATTCGATATTCGCGCCTTCCACGACACGGTCCTTGGTGGCGGCGCGCTGCCATTGCCGCTGCTGGAGAAGCGGGTGAATGCCTGGGTAGAAAGCGTAAAAAACTGATCTCCCCAATCTCGTGAAAATAGCGGGCCTGGCGCCCGCTATTTTTTTACGAGTGTCTCAAAAAGCCACGCGACGGTAGCGCCGATAATTGGGCGACCAGAAATTCTTTTCGATATTCTTTTCCAGTTTTTCCCGGGTGATACCCGGAGCCACGCCGTCTTCCTGTGCCTGCAGCCCCACCGCCATGGCGATGGCTTTGCCCACATCGCGGATATCTGATAGCGACGGCAGCAGCGCGCCACTGCCCTTCTGCACCACCGGCGCATTTTCTGCCAGCGCGTTGGATGCCGCCATCAGCATATTTTCGGTTACCCGGCTGGCGTTGGCCGCGATGACCCCGAGGCCGATACCGGGGAAGATATACACGTTGTTGCACTGGGCAATCGGATACTTCTTGCCGTTGAGTTCAACCGGCTCGAACGGGCTGCCAGTGGCCACCATGGCTTCGCCCTGGGTCCACGCCATCACTTCCTGGGGCGTCGCTTCTGCACGGGAAGTGGGGTTGGACAGGGGCATGACCAGCGGGCGCTTGCAGCCCTTGTGCAGCGCTTCGATTACCGGTTGGGTAAACAGACCGCCCTGGCCGGATACGCCGATCAGTATCGTGGGCTTCACCTGTTCGATCAGGGTTTGCAGATCCCACTCCGGCGCCTGCGGATATTTGTCGGTGCTCTGAGCGAGCTTTTCCTGGAAGTCGTGCAGGCCTTTCATGTCACTGGTGACCAGGCCGTAGCGGTCGAACATGAAGATACGCTCGCGGGCCTGGGCGTCGCTCAGGCCGTCATTCACCATCGCCGCGACCACCTGCTCGGCGATGCCACAACCGGCGGAGCCGGCGCCCACTACCAGCACTTTCTGTTTGCAGAGCTTCTCGTCTTTCGCCTTGCAGGCCGCCAGCATGGTGCCCAGTGCCACGGAAGCAGTGCCCTGGATGTCGTCATTGAAGCAGCACACCTTGTCGCGGTAGCGATTCAGGATGGGCATGGCATTGGTCTGGGCGAAATCCTCAAACTGAATCAATACCTTGGGCCAGCGGCGTTTTACCGCGGCGATAAACTCTTCGATAAACTCGTCGTACTCCTCCTGGGAGATACGCTCGTTGCGCCAGCCCATGTACATGGGGTCATTCAGCAGGGTGCGGTTGTTGGTGCCCACATCCAGCGTCACCGGCAGCGTGTAGGCCGGGCTGATGCCGCCACAGGCGGTGTACAGGGACAGTTTGCCGATGGGAATTCCCATACCGCCGATGCCCTGATCGCCGAGACCGAGGATCCGTTCGCCGTCGGTGACCACAATGACTTTTACATTCTGTTTGGTCGCGCTGCGCAGAATGTCGTCCATATGCTTGCGGTCCGGATAGGACACAAACAGGCCGCGGTGGTTGCGGTAGATATTCGAAAATTCCTCACAGGCGGCGCCTACGGTGGGCGTGTAGATGATTGGCAGCATCTCTTCAATGTGCTGCTCGATCAGGCGAAAGAACAGCGTCTCGTTGTCGTCCTGAATCGCACGCAGGTAAATATGGCGTTCCAGATCGGTATTGCACTGTTGATATTGGTGATAGGCGCGGCGCACCTGCTCGTCGATGGATTCCACATTGGTGGGCAACAACCCGATCAGATTGAACTCGATGCGCTCCTGCAGAGTGAAGGCGCTGCCCTTGTTGAGCAGGGGAATCTCCAGCAGGGAGGGGCCGGCGTGCGGAATATACAGGGGGCGTTTATCTTTTTGACTCATAAATCGATTCTGGTCGTTTAGATGCTGCAGACTGGGCGTGGACCGAAAACACAGCGTAGCGGATTCGGGCGCAGATTTTACGCGGACTTGATCAGATATGCCGCAGCCGATTGCAAATGCAAACAATTGTCCGGAGTATCGGCGATTTACGGCCGATGATGTCTGGATGATGGGGCCGCCAGCTGATTAAATCTGCGCTGCCGCATTTAATCCGTTTAGGCGAGAGAAAAAAATCGATGTTCACTTACCAGATAGAGCCGCGCTTCAGCGAGACCGACGCCCTCGGGCATATCAACAATACCGTGATACCCGTGTGGTTCGAGCAGGGGCGCACGCCGATTTTTCAGCTATTCAATCCGGATCTGAACCTGAACCAGTGGAACCTCATCCTGAAAAAAATGGATGTGGATTTTGTCGCGCAGATTTATCTCTACTCACCGGTAGAGATTCGTACCAGCCTGAGTGCGGTGGGCAGTACCTCGATGACCATCCATCAGGAGGTATGGCAAAAAGGCAAGCTGGTTGCACAGGGGGATTGTGTGATGGTGCACTTCGACTATGCACAGCAGGGTAAAGCGCCGATTCCCCAGGAGGTCAGGGAAAAGCTGCTGCAGCACGTCGCGTGATTCGGCAGTGGTGCCGCATAGCGGCAACCACAGATATAGTCGCGAGTTAATTTCACAGCGCGCGGAAGCGGAGCCGGTAATCAGCAGGCGTCTGTTGGCGGATGTCTGGTGTCTGTGGGTTCCGGTCAGTCGGTGCTGATGACCTGATTGCGCCCAGCAGTTTTGGCTCGATACATCCGCGAGTCCGCCTCCGCCAGCAGTTGACTCTGGCTTTGCGGGAGGCTGGAGTTGGCGCCACCTTCGGCAACCCCAAAGCTGATGGATATGTGTACATCTTCCTCGTAGCGCGCGCTCAGTGCTTCCACCTTGTGGCGCAGTTTCTCTGCCAGAATGCCGCCACCCTGGACATCGGTATTGGGCAGCAGAATCAGAAACTCCTCCCCACCCCAGCGCGCGACTATGTCATCGGCGCGGGTGTTGTTGCGCAGCACATCCGCCACATCCTGCAGAACCTGATCGCCAAAACCGTGGCCGTAGGTATCGTTGATCGCCTTGAAGCTGTCGAGATCACCGATGAGTACGGTGTAGCGCCCTGCCAGCTCGCGGTTGCGGCGTTCCAGTTCGTCGATGGCGCGGTAAGCCTCGCGGCGGTTTGCCAGCCCGGTCAGCGCATCGGTACTGGCATGGCTCTCAAGCTCCGCGGTGAGCTTGTGCAGCATCTGCTGGGTCTGGTGGCGGCTGCTGTCGAGAATCGCGGTGAGTGCCGTCAGGGCACCGAATACGGCGATGAAGCGCGCGCGGTGGGCGGTGTCGTAGCTCGCCAGCAGGCCGGGGAAATCCGGGTAAAACAGAATCAATGCGGTGGCGCCGCCGATACCGGCGAGGGTAACCGTGCCCCATTTGTAGCCGTACAGATTGATAAACCCGGGCACCAGCATCACTGCCCACATCAGGCCGGTGTTGTTCACTCCACCGGACAGCAGCAGGTAGAAATACAGCACTAAAAGTAAAGCCCCCACCAACAATGGGGTTTTACTGCTGGGGCCGGCGACATTGACGCCCACATAGGACAGCAGGATCACGCCGGCCACGGCGAACAGGCTGGCGGACAGAAACAGGTCGGCGCCCATTAGTGCGATCACGCCCATGGCGCCGGTGATGGCGAGGGCGAAAATCAGCATGTAGCCGGAAGCCTGGATGCGCCGCCGCAGTTCCAGGGCGCGTGCTTGAGTGACCGGGTCGGAGCATCCGGTCGAGGATCTTCGTGTGGTAGTTTCCATGGAGTTGTCGTTTTTCTAGATGGCCTGGTCCTTCAGCCCTTAGTCCCGCCGGCAGCGGGGGTCGAGCGGGCTATAGTAATGGCGAAAGCCTTAGGCGCGGAGAGGCCCATGGGACAGCTGCAACTAATTTGTGATGACGTTCTCACTCTGGAGGCGGATGCACTGGTGTGTCCGGCGCACAAGCATCTGATTCGCGGGCGAGGGCTGTCGGAGCAGATCTTCGAACGGGCCGGTGAGGCGCTGGTGAGTGAGTGCTCGCAGCTGCCGGAGTGCCCGGTGGGAGAGGCGCGGATCACCACCGCCCCCGATCTATTCGTGAACCACTTGATTCACACGGTCACACCCCAGTGGAGCAGCGGTGACCAGTGGGGAGCCGAGGCACTGGTGCAACTGCGCCGGTGTTACGAGAGTGTGCTGGGACTCGCCCGTGAACAAGGACTGCAGCGCCTGTTGTTTCCGGCCCTGGGGGCGGGCACCAATCGCTTCCCCCATGAAATCGCTGCTCACCAGGGGCTGGATGTGCTGAACAAGGCGCGGGGGGATTTCGAGATGCTGACCGTGTGCCTGCACAGCCAAAGCGCGCTCGCTACCTGGCAGCAGGTGCGGGAGCGCTTTAGCTAACCGCACGGCGAAGTCAGGCTGGTATTCAGTCGCGGCCCAGATTATCGCGGACTTCCAGCGCGTCGTAACTCTCGATAGCTTCCTCGCTCCCGCTGGTGCCCGCCGGTCGCACCCCGCGACCCATGCGAATTTCCAGGCTGGCCTCGGTGCTGGTGCGGTGGCTGGGCTGCGCATGGCTTCCACTGTGCAGGCTGGCGGCGTAGCTTGTGGAGGCCGGGCGTGTGCGGCTGGTGCACGTGAGCAACCCACATTCGCGGGTAGTCACGTAGTCGGGGCCACTGCGGTAGCTGGTACTGGCACTAATTCCGCCGTGGGCATTGGGATCCATATCGCCCCGGTCCACCTGGGTATCCTCGCGCACCACCACAAACCAGTCGTAACCCTCGAGCAGTGTCAGTTCGGCGGCGCGCAGCATGGCGTAGTCCCGGGCATCGCCGCGCTTGTTGCCACGGCCCTTGTAACTCACCCGGTAACGGTCTTCGGCGATCTTGCGCTCCTGGTAGCCGTAGCCCGCGCCCTTGGCCGCCCGGTAATCCGGAGACTCACCGGAAGACGCGCAGCCGGTGCTCAGTGACAGTGTGACCAGGATGGCGGCAATGGTGGTGACGGTTTTAGTAGTGACGAATGTTTTACTGATACTGGTCATGGTTGTTTTCCCTTTCTTTGCCGAAGCGTGAGCGTGTCATTTACCGGGTTGACGGCTCGGCTCCGGTTTTATTCCAGCCTTTTCCAATTATTTTTTGTTCCTGTGCCGGGGCCAGGGTTTCTGCGGCCATCGCATCCAGTGCGCTGTCCAGCAGCGAGCCGCCGGTGGCGGTCTGGTAACTGCCGGGGGCCTGCACCGCATCCAGCTGTACCGAGGCCGCCAGCTGCCACTGGCCGCCGTCGTTGCGACAGGCAATATTCTCCGAGCCTCCGTTTGCTTCGCGCAGCTGGAACTGGCGACAGTAGTCCCCCTGCTGATTGCGGAAGGTCAGGCGCGGGGTGATGGCGCGGCCGTCTGGCAGTGTCAGGCTGGCGCCGCTGGGAGCCTGTTCCAGGCCGGCGGCGACGGTCTGCCACTGCCCTTCGTTGTTGTCGGTAGTCGGCAGCAACCAGCCGGCACCGAGGCCGATGGCCAGGGCAATGGCGGCGGCCATGCCGGCGTGGCGTTGCAGTTGCTGGTGCACCTGCCGCTGGGCTCGCCGCCACAGGGGAAAGGCGATGACCTGCGCGCTGCCGGCTCGCTCTTTTTCCAGCAGGCTGGTGATCCCATCGGGCATGGGTCGCTGGTCGATGGCGGAGTAGGTCTGGCGCACGGTCTGGTCTACTGCCGCCAGTTGCGCCAGGCGATCCGCGAGGGATTCGTGCTCGAGCAAAAGCGCGCGGATCTCGTCCATCTGCGGTTCCGGCAGCTCTCCATCGAGAAAGGCACTCAGCTGTTTATCGGTGACCGCCGGTGGTTGTGTCTGTCTGTGCTCGTTCATCGGGTGGTCCTCAGTGGGCGGTTCTTGCCTGTTTGTGTGGAGGCGTGTTCAGGGCGTCGCAGAGGGCGGCGCGGGCCCGCGCCAGACGACTCATTACGGTGCCGATGGGTATCTCCAGGGTGGCGGCCACATCCTTGTAGGACAGCCCCTGCAGCGCCACCAGAGACAGAATCGAGCGCTGCTCATCCGGCAGCTGGTGCATGGCGCGGTTGACCCGCTCCAGTTCCATTTCCCCGGCCATCGCGCGCTCGCCGTCCACAATCTGGCCCTCGCTCAGCTCCGGCTGTTCTGCCGCCTGTTGGCGCACCTTGCGCGCCCGGTATTCATCGATCCACAGGTTGCGGCATACCCGGAAGGCCCATTTCGCCAGCGCCACATCCTCCGGAACCCTGCGGTCCAGCAACCGCTCTACGGTGCTCTGCAGCAGGTCGTCGGCATCCGCCATGGATCCGGTGAGGGAAAACGCAAAGCGCCTGAGCCCGGGGAGTAGCTCTGGCAGCTGTGACGTCAACTCGTCTTGCATGATCATTATCTCGTTCCCGTTTCTCCAGTAACGGCCCGGTGCCCGGTTTATTCCCGGAAAATCGAAATAGTTTCGGGCGGCGGGAATTTTACCGCCGTTGGGCCGTGATACCGGTATGCGCCGCGCATTTTCCCAAGCGGCGGGCTAATGCGAGAATGCCACCCATGAAAACGCCACTGAAGAAACCCACCACACATCCACTGCGCACCGGTATGACTGCGCTGGCGCTGCTGCTTCCCCTGCCGATGGCGGCGAGCGCTCAGCTCGTCAATCTGGATCCGGTGGTGGACGCCGTGGGACCGGCTATCTCTGACGGCATCAGCGAAAGCGAGCGGCTGGCCCGGGACCTGGAGCGTCGTGCCGCGCAAGCGGCGCGGCAGGCCGAGCGCCGGGCACAACAGCAGGCTCGGCAGTTATCGGACACCGCGCAACAGGTTACCGGCGCAGCCACAGATACCCTGCGCCGGATCCCGGTGCTGAATGGCGGAGGTGCCGTGGCGCTGGTGGAGGTCGAGGTGGCGCCGGGGGAATGGGCGGTGGAGCGCCAGTGGCTGGCGATGCTGGATACTGGGGAACTGGCCCTGCTGCAGAAGCTGGATATCGAGATTCTGGAGCAGACCGATTACACCCGGCTGGGTCTCAGCCTGCTGCGCTTTCGCGTGCCGGCGGCCATGGACTCCCGGGCCGCCCTGTCCAGGCATCTGCCGGCGTCCCTGGTGGAGCGCTTCGACCGCAACCATATTTTCCGGCCGCAGAACGCCAGTGAGTCCTCCGTTGGGGGTGACGCACCGGCGGAGGTTTCCAGCATCTGCGACGCGCCCGTGTCCATCGGAATGGTGGATACCGCGATTCAACTGGATCACCCTGCGTTTCGCGGCCACCGTATCGAACAACAGTCGTTTGTGGATCCCTCATTGCCACAACCGGATGCCCACGGCACCGCAGTGGCCGGTGTACTGATCGGCGCCGCACCGGCGGGCCTGTCGCGGCTGCCCAAAGCGACCCTGTACAACGCTTCGGTATTCTACCCGCGGGACCAGTTTGCCCAGGGCGCCACCATGATGCACTTGGTCGGCGCGCTCGACTGGTTGCTGTCGGTGGATGTACAGGTCATCAATATGAGCCTGAGCGGTCCCGGCAACCGGGTACTGGAAACGACACTGAAGCGGGTACTGGCGCAGGGGAAAATCGTGGTGGCCGCCGCGGGCAATGGCGGCCCGGCGGCGCCACCGTTGTATCCCGCGGCCTACCCGGGAGTGATTTCCGCCACGGCGGTGGATGAGCAGATGAATGTTTACCGCTGGGCCAACCGCGGGGACTATGTGGACTTTGCCGCGCACGGCGTGCGAGTAATGACCGCGCGCAGCGGCAGCCGCTTTGGTCGCGAGAGCGGCACTTCCATTGCCGCACCGATCGTGTCCGCCTTTGCCGCCTGTGAACAGGCGACCAACCCGGGCCTGGCAACCGACCCGGAGGTGACGACAAAAACAAGCAGTGCAGTAATGGAAAAGCTGGCCGCACGGGCCAGCGATCTGGGGGAGCCGGGCCGCGACCCGGTGTTTGGTTACGGCTTTCTCGATTAAAAACGCAGGTTGAGCATCAGCGAGGCAAGCGTCTCGTCGTAATCTGCACCGGCCAGTGGTGAGCTGTGATTGCCGTGGCTGAGCTTGCCGGTGACAGAGAGTGCTTCGTTAAAGGCCAGTTCCCAGCTGGCATCCAGGGTGCGGCGCAGGTCCCGGCGCGTTTCCTCATCCGTGGTCGTCACCGCCGGCTCCTGCCAGGGCAGGTTAGGGGAATCCAGCGGTGTATCCATCAGCGAAAATTCCGATACGTATTCCCGTTCGCTCAACCGCCCTCCCAGCTGCAGGGTATTTTCGGTACCGGCGAGCGCGAACTTGTGGGAGAGGCGTGCGCGCAGGCTGCGCCCGTTGAAATCGAGACTTTCGGAGGCCGCGTCCTCGCGCTCCCAACCGGCGCCGAGTGAGAAATAACTTTGCGCTCCGGCAAAAAACACAAACATATCGCCATCAAAAATATCGGCCTTTGCGTCGCGCAACGGATTGTCGGAGAAATTTTTGTCACGCTGACCCAGGGCGCCGCGCAGGTATACCCGGCCGCCAATCAGTTTGCCCGCGTACACACCGCTCTGGACAAGCGTTAGGAATGGCTCGCTGTCCAGTGCGGCATCGGCGCGGTGCGCGCTGGCACCGAGGGTCAATGCGGTGAAATCGTAGCGGGCATCCACCGAGCAGGTGCCGGTGCGCTGATCGAACTCCTCGAAAGTCTGATAGTTCTTCCACTGGTGACGATAGCCGCCCTTAACGGTAAATGCTTCGTCAACGGTTAACTTCCCCTGCAGGTCGGTGTTCAGCAGAAAAGCGCTGTCCCCCGTATTTTGTGCTCGGTCCAGCTCCTGGATGGAAAGGTTGCTATCGTGTTCCATGCCTGCACCCGCTTCAAAAGAAAAATCGGTTTTTACTTCTGCAGCCGATGCGCCGGAACACAAGGCGCAGGAAAGTGCGAGCACGCCCGGATAAAAAATCCCGCAGTTTTTCTGAAATTTGTTTGTCGTGTTCATTGTCTGGATTCCATGTGATCTGTTGCGACTTCCCTGCGCGAAGCCGGAGCCGCCTGTGCGGCCCGGCATTGGCATTATTTGAAAAGTCTGGAAAAGATGACTGCGGTTTAAAGGTCGCCCAGTACAGAGGTGTCCATAGCCTGCGCCACACTCGCCTCGACGGATTCCTCGACTGCCGCGGCGATTTCACCGTTCACCGCTGCGGCGACCTGCCCGACGATTTCTGCATCCAGGGCACTTTGCGTGGTCGCAGCCACGGTAGAGGAGATCGTCTGATCCACACTGCTGGCTACCGCTCCGGTGACATTGGCAGTGGCATCGGCATCCAGTTTTTCTGCGGCGTTTGCAGCGACATGGGTTGAAAGGCTGTTGGCGGTACTGGCAGCAATATTGGTTGCGGCACCCGCGGCACCCGCAGTCGCAGCCTCCAGATTACTGCTGGCGGTCTCGATCGATGAATCGGCACGTTGCTCGGCAGTTTGCGCCGCACCCTGCCCATCCCCTGCTTCGGTAACGGCTGCGGTCTGCCCAGATTTACTGCTGTGAATACTGGCGCTGGTGGACGCCTGCATACTGGCCTGGGCCTGCACGCCGGCGTTGGCATTGGTGTTGATGTTGGAGTTGATGTTGGTGTTGATGTTGGCGCTACTGTGCATATCTGCTGATACGCTGTGCTGGGGTTGGGCGTGGGCGCTGGCCACCAGTAGCAGGCTGGCTGCAGTAATCAGCTGGGTTTTAACAAACGAGCGGGAAATGGCTTTGAAATTTGGCATCGGGTTGTCCTCTTGGTAAACCTCTGGGTTTTGGTGCAATCTGTTGGCTTGCACAGGGACAACGGCTGGGAAGGTGACTTATTCCCGAAAGATGTGAAAATTTTTAATGTGCTTTCCTGATCGACGATCGGAAATATCCATTTGCAGGCTGCGGAGCTTTTCGAGATCATCCCTGAATCAATCACGCTCACCCGAACACCGTGAAATCAAAGAAAAGGAACACCCGGAGATGAAACTATTTGGCAGCCTGACTTCCCCCTTCGTGCGCCACTGCCGCCTGGCACTGATGCAATCCGGCCTGGACTGGGAAATGGTGGAGCTGGATATCCATAGCACCCAGAACCCGGATACCCCCACCATGCGGGTTCCGTTTCTCGAAGACGGCGACATCAAACTGACCGACTCCACTTCCATTGTGAAATACGTGCGTGAAAAATCCGCGCAGGGGTTTATTCCAGACGCGCGGGATATGGATCGCTACTGCCTAGCGAATACTTTGCTGGATGCTGCCATCAACCTGTTCCTGCTGGAGCGCAGCGGTCTGGATATCAAGGAAAATGTCTACACCCGTCGCCAGCAGGCTCGGGTAGAGCGAATTCTCAGTGAGCTGGATTCGGCGCCACTGCCTGAGGTGGGAAAGCTGAACGATGCGGATTATCGCGTGGCGGTGGGTGTGGCCTGGGGTGCGTTCCGCCAGCGTTTCTCCATAGAAAACTGCAAGAATCTGCAGCAGCTACTGGCCATTGCCGGTGAGGATGTGGCCTTTGCCAACACAGCGCCCCCTGCAGCCTAGGAGGACGGGAGATTCAGCTGTTATGCCCCAGCCACAGCGCCATCAGTGCTGCGCGGCTTGTGACATTGAACTTGCGGTAAATATTCATTACGTGCTTGTGGGTGGTGTCTGGCTTCAGGTCGAGTCTGGAGGAAATCTCTTTTTCCGTCAGGTCGGTCAGGAGCCAGTGCAGCACTTTCTTCTCAGAGGGGGTCAGGGGGTTTTCCGCCACCAGCAGGCCGTGGGCCAGTAGTAGCTTGCGATGGAACCAGCCCAGGGGGCGCAGTACTTCCATCGCCAGGAGCAGATCCCCCATTGTAAACGGTGGCTGGCCATCCATGCGGTTGAAACAGTAATAGGATTCCGCATCCTCGCCCGAGGGTGCCACCACAAACAGCGTATCGGCCACTCGCTTGTCCCGATAAAATTCGTGATAGTGCGCGGTGTCGTAGAAGGCTGCAGATACGTGATCACGCATCAGTGTGCCGCGAAACTGACCCGCCTGGCGAATGTGATTGAGGGTGCTCTCATCCACTTCATATTTCCCCGCCGTCACCTCTCTGGTGTAGTGCTTGTGCAGCTGGCGATCCGAGGGGAGCTCCCGATAAAAATACACCGGCCCGGGCCGCCAGCCGAGCATATAGTCCCGCTCGGGATTGAGATGTTCGAGGCACACAGCGCTGAGCCAGTAACCGTGGTCGGCACTGATCGTCTGGCTGATCGATTCCAGCAGAAACTGCAGACCGTCACTGGCCAGTCTCGCTGCGGGTAAACCGGCGAGGTGATCCCAGATTCTGTGTGCGTGGTTCTCTGGCGAAACGTGCGGGGGCAAAATGTCGATCCCTGTGGTAATGGCCCGTTGAAAGCGCCCAATTTACCACAGGGACAGACACTGGCTTAGTGATACATGCCGTCCAGCATGCGGAAGGCGGCGTTGATGATTTCCGCACGCACCTCTTCACTGTGCTCTACACCGGTAAAATCGCTGAGATCCTCAAAGCGTGCGTTATTGTCCTGAATAAATGCGTTATACGCCGCTTCATTTTCTCCCGCCTCAATCAGATTGGATACCGAGACCACGGTACACACAATACCGACCGTGACCAGCACCGCTGGGAGCGCGGCGACACTGGCACTGCCCGAGATAAAGGCAGACACCGTCACCCCTGCTTTGGCCGCGGTAGCCGCGGTATGCACCATGGCGGTGGAGAGCACCACACTGGAGGTCAGGGTGAAATAGGTTCCCACCCCACCGGCTACGGCGACACCGCCGAGGGCGCCCGCAGCGATCAGGTCCGCGTCGGTACTGGCGATGGCGTCTGAAAGAACCTGGGGGAACCCTTTGGATACGTAGACGCAGTGCAGGCCGAAACAATCACTTTTTTCGGCGAAATAGGCATCTACACGATCCTCTGCGTTGGTTACCAGAAGTTCGCGGCGATCATTGATGTGGGCCATGGCAATAGTCAGCAGCCAGACTTCGTCGTTGCTCAGTTCGCTTTGCTCTTTCGCCGTCAGCGACAGCAGCAGTTCATTCAGCGCGGCAAAAAGCGAGGCTCCGGCTTCCTGGTTGCCGTTGCCAGCATCCTCGACAAACGTTTCCATAATGTCGCTGACCGGTGCGCCGGAATCCACCAGCGCCAATACATAGTCGCGCCAGGGTACAACCGTGGAATCCTCGCTGGCATCTTCAATCAGCGATGTGCGCAGGGTCTCGAGAAAATCCCCGAGAATCTGCTGGCTGGCATCGCTGCGCACAACATCCCGAAACAGCTGCCGGCTCAGGTCGACACCATAGGCCGGGGTGGTGGGTACTTCCACCACTATCCCCGGCGTGTTGAATTCGATCTCGATGGGATCGGTCACTGGGATGGTGTCCCCCGGATCTATATCCGGGGGGTCGGAAAGTTTAATCCGCGTGCACAGATGCGGTGACGGGCAGATTTCATGGGAGAACTCACCGGTCGATACCTGGAACGCCTGGCAGCGCATGACATTTTCAAAGTAGTCGCCGTCGCGGTAGTCGCACTCGTACTTCAAATCCACCGAAGGTGCCGAGTTTACGGCGATACAGCGCTCGTCGTCGCAACCGATCTCCCAGCCGGATTCCCAGTTACACAGGTTGTAAGGCACCAGCTCGGGGTGGGGGTAATCCTCGCAATAGTGTGCGAGCCGGTTTTGCTCGGAAGTACTACTGCCCGTCAGTTCAAAATACACCGGTGCGGCCTCATCGGTATTTGCGCGAATACGCACATACAGTGTTTCGTCCCGGTGATTGGCGGCCTCGAAATAGGCGCCGTCACTGGCGGTAACCTGTGTCAGGGGGGAGCCGGAAAAATCCGCAGTGGTGAACACGTCGAAGGTGTAGTGACTTGATTGGGGCGAGCGCGTGTTTTGCATGGCGAGGAGGTAACGGACATCCTGCAGAATATCCGTATTGCCGGGCACGCTGACTTTCAGGTAGCCCTCGACCTTATCGTCGTCGCTGGTATCGTCTTCGAGCAACAGGGGCAGTGGCGCCTCCGGACTCAGCTGACTGAGGGAAACCGGCGTAGGTGCTGCCGGATTGGGGCTTACCGTTGGCGCCACGCCAATACGCACCGTGGCGGTTTGTGACGTTTTGGTGCCGTCGCTTACGGTAAACGTGAAGCTGTCTTCGCCGATAAAACCTTCGTCGAGGATGTACTGGAGATCGGGTGCGTCGCCCTGGAGATCCCCATGTTGTGGCTCGGAGACCAGTGTGAAGGTGAGGCTGTCGCCGTCGGGGTCTTCACCGGTGAGCGTGATATCCAGTTTTTTTCGCCCCAGAAGCGGTGCAAGTGCCATGTGCTCCGGGGCAACACCAAAGTGCTGTGGTATCGCAATCGGAGACTGATTACCACTTACCAGGCGCAGATTCAGCCCCTCGAAGGGTTCCCGCAGCACTGCCTCGCCGCTGGAGAAATCCATCGCCAACGCGTACCGCCGGTCACCACCATTGGCGCTCCAGTAGGGCACACCGGCTCCACCGTTAAGACCTGGGAAATGGCTCGCGGCAATGTGGTAAGCGCTGGCCTCAGATTCCTCGGCCACCAGGGTGATGAGCTCTTCGATACTGGGGACCCGCCAGTTGCTCAGGCCGCACAGGTTGGCGGTGCGCACGCGCTCGACGAATGCCTGTGTATTGCATGGGGCGCCGCTGGTTGGCCCTTCCGCCAGTTGGCACTGCCCAAGACCGTTGGCCTTGTTCAGTGTGGTACTGAGTGGATCGTGCCAGCTATAGCGGTTGCCCGCGTGGTGAATACCTGCCAGTGTGGTGCGCTTTACCTCCCAAATGAGTCCGCTCTCGATGTCGAGAACGCAGGACCACTGATTGCCTACCGTTTCGCTGCCCGAGTCACTCCAGGCGAGGTTCTGTACTGCCAGTGGTAAACCGTCGGCGCCAAGCTTCACCAGGTGTGCCGGTCCCGGAGCTGTGGGTTCTTCTGGGTCGACGGCATCGGGGTCCTGCGGGTCTTCAGGAGGGATCAGGCAGTCATAGGGAGCCGGGCATATCTCATACAGAAATTCACCGGAGGAAGCCTGGTAGGCGCGGCAGCGCATAACCGGGCCGAGTTCTGGCGAGTCTCGATAGGCGCACTCGAACTTGAGATCTACCGACTCCGAGTAATTGACCGCGCTGCAGGATGCGTCGTCGCAATTGATTTCCCACGCCGTATCCCCATTGCACAGCGCATCGGGCAAAAGCTCAGGGTGCTCGAATTCCTCACAGTATTGTTGCAGGGTGTTTTCCTGGGGCGCCTGATCAGTACTGACCAGCCGCAGGTTCAATGCGGTGGATGGGGGTGTCGCCACGGCCTCGCCACTGGCGAAGTCCAGCGCCCAGGCGGTCTGTGCGTCGGCGCCGTCGGCGCTCCAATAGGGCGTGCCCCCTTTGGCCTCGATACTGGGGAATACCCCATTACCTGTGTGGCGGTATTGCCCTGCAGCCTGCTGCTCCACCAGTGTGTGCAGTTCATCCGCACTGGGAACCCGCCAGTTACTGCGGCCACACAGACCCTCCGCGCGAACGCGATCTGCGAATGCGCGGCTGTTGCAGTCGGCACTACTGGTAAGCGCCCCGTCGAGGTAGCACTGTCCCTGGCCGTTGGCATCGCTGTTTGTATCACTTTCCGGGTCGAACCAGCTGTAACTGCTGTCGGCGGAATGAGCATGGCCGGAGCCGGGGCGTTTTACCTCCCACACCAGCCCGCTTTCGAGGTCTTCAATACAGGCCCATTGGGAGCCTTCTTCCTCACTGCCGGTATCACTCCAGGTCTCGGTCTGGATTTGTAAGGGCGCACCACTCGCCGCGAGCTTGATCAGGTTCGCAGGCTGGGAAGGCGGGGTATCCTCCTCGACCGGTTCCTCCTTCTGGTCTTCTCCTGGGTTTTCTTCCTGGTCGCCGTCTTCGCTCTGTTCATCTTCATCTTCATCTTCATCTTCTTCGCCGTCATCGGGTGTTTCCGGGGAGGAGTCGGATGTCGGTGGCGGCAGGTACCGGCGGCTATCGAGGTTCAGCCCGCGATCGCAGGCGGTGAGCGTCAGAACCAGCAGGAGTAGAACAAGGCAATTGCGAATGAACATGCGTTCCCCAAATTAATATATCCAGCGATATTTTTCGGCGGGAAACTATCAGATGGTCGCGAAGTGTCCATTCCCTATTCAGGTACTGCGTGGGGAATTCAGTGGGATTGTGGTGATAAAAACACATTGGCGGCCAATAAAAAACGGGGCCAGTTGGCCCCGTTTTCCATCTTTTGCGCGAATTACTTCTTCGCGCGCTTGCGCATATTTTCCTGCAGGATTTTTTTGCGAATCCGGATGCTCTCCGGAGTCACTTCCACCAGCTCATCGTCTTCGATGAATTCCAGTGCCTGCTCCAGGGTGTGGCGGATGGGCGGTGACAGGGTCAGCGCGTCGTCGGTACCGGAAGCGCGCACGTTGGTGAGCTGCTTGGCCTTGGTGGGGTTTACCACCAGGTCGTTACCGCGGGAGTGAATGCCGATGACCTGGCCTTCGTACACTTCCTCGCCGTGACCCAAAAACAGGCGGCCGCGGTCTTGCAGGGCGAACAGGCCGTAGGCCAGGGTTTTGCCCTTGGTCATGGACACCAGTACACCGTTAATACGCTTGGCCACGTCACCCAGTTTCACCGGACCGTAGTGGTCGAAAATGCTGGTCATGATGCCGGAGCCGCTGGTGATGGTCAGGAACTGGTTGCGGAAACCGATCATGCCGCGGGACGGTACGATGAAGGTCAGGCGCACACGGCCCTTGCCGTCCGGTTCCATATTGGTGAGGTCGGCCTTGCGCAGACCCAGCTCTTCCATAATCGGACCCTGGTGCTGTTCTTCGACGTCGATCACCACCTGCTCGTAGGGCTCCTGGATCTCGCCGTCGACTTCTTTCTGTACCACTTCCGGACGGGATACACCCAGCTCGAAGCCTTCGCGGCGCATGGATTCGATCAGTACCGACAGGTGCAGTTCGCCGCGGCCGGATACCTTGAATTTATCCGGGGAATCGCCCTGCTCCACACGCAGTGCCACGTTGTGGATCAGCTCCTGGTCCAGGCGGTCCTTGATGTTGCGCGAGGTCACGTACTTACCTTCTTTACCGGCGAACGGGGAATCGTTCACCTGGAAGGTCATGCTCACGGTGGGCTCGTCCACCGACAGTGCCGGCAGTGCTTCCGGGTGGTCCGGGTGACACAGGGTATCGGAGATGTTCAGGTCGCCCACCCCGGTAATACACACGATGTCACCGGCGCTGGCCTGTTCCACTTCCACACGCTCCAGGCCCAGGTAACCCATTACCTGCAGGACCTTCGCCTTGCGTGACTTTTCGTCGCGGTCGAGGATCACCACCTGCTGGTTCGGCTTCAGGGTGCCGCGGGTAATGCGGCCCACGCCGATAACACCCACATAGCTGTTGTAGTCCAGTGCGGAAACCTGCATCTGGAAAGGACCGTCGCTGTCCACCTGCGGCGGCTTGACCTTGTCGACGATCATCTGGAACAGCGGGGTCATGTCGTCCGCCATATCGGTCTCGTCCAGACCGGCGATACCGTTCAGGGCGGAAGCGTAGATCACCGGGAAGTCCAGCTGCTCTTCGGTAGCGCCGAGGCTGTCGAACAGGTCGAAGACCTGGTCCATTACCCAGTCAGGACGGGCGCCCGGGCGGTCGATCTTGTTGATGACCACGATCGGGTTCAGGCCCTGCTCGAAGGCCTTGGAGGTGACGAAGCGGGTCTGCGGCATGGGGCCGTCTACCGCGTCCACCAGCAGCAGTACCGAGTCCACCATGGACAGTACGCGCTCTACCTCACCGCCGAAGTCGGCGTGCCCGGGGGTGTCCACGATGTTGATGCGGTAGTCGTTCCAGCGGATCGCGGTGTTCTTGGCGAGGATGGTAATACCGCGCTCTTTTTCCTGATCGTTGGAGTCCATCACGCGCTCGGAGTCGGCGCTGCGGCGGTCGAGGGTGCCGGACTGCTGCAGCAGCTTGTCCACCAGGGTGGTCTTGCCGTGGTCAACGTGGGCGATGATCGCGATATTGCGAAGATTGTCTATCACTGGGGGCCTCTGGGCGTAATGCGTGATTGGGTGGGACACTGTCTTGAAGAGAGCGGTCACACCGGAAAATTGGGCAGGCGGGGAATGGGCTGAGGTTTGAAACAGCGGCTATCCGGCCAAAGCGCGCGCATTATAGAGGTGAAGTGTGGCAATTGGGAGTCGGATTGGCGGAAATTTGTGCGGTTTTGAGGGGGCCGGGCCGGGGCCCGGCGTTGAAACTGGGCAAAATCTCGGAGATTTCGCCCGGACCCGGTTTACAGACGGTGCATCGCGCAGATTTTGTTGCCTGCCGGGTCACGCAGGTAGGCCAGGTACAGCTTCAGGCCGCCGCCCTCGCGCACCGCGGGTGGATCTTCACATTCGCTACCACCATTGGCCAGGCCCGTCGCGTGCCAGCGATCGCCCTGCTCCGGGCTCTGCACCGCGAAGCCGATGGTACTGCCATTGCCGCAGGAGGCCGGCTCACCATTGATGGGTTTGGTGATCGCAAAGACTCCAGTATCGGTGAAATAGAAGCAGCGTCCCTTTTGGTCGATCACCCCGGGCTTGTAACCCAGCTCGCCGAGAACCGCATCGTAAAACGCTTTGGACTCCTGGATATCGTTTGCGCCGAGCATAACGTGGCTAAACATGAACATGTCTCCGGACGATTGAATAGTGGGGCGAGTGTATAGGGTTTTGGCAGCGCTGCCGCGGATAAATTGGCTCAACAACATATGCCGGCTGGGTTTTGTCCGGAAACACCGGAATTGATGAAAAGCGCTGGAAAACAGCCGATTTTGTACATCGGTACAAAGCAGAAATGCCCATTCATCACAAAACGCTCAGTGTCGCCTGGCACCACATAAATTCGCGCGATAGTTAACTGTTAGCAATATTCGAGGAGGCTAGAGTCGCGGCTCTCTTTGCACGCCCGTGTGCGGGAGATTTAACTCGCTTAACCAGCGAAAATTAATGTGAAACAACGGAGCCGCCATTATGCGTTCGCTATTGTTCCGATCCTTGACCAGTATCGCTTCCGCGGTCTTCGCACTTTCTGCTTTCGCGCAGGACCAGTGCGATTACACCGCTCAGTGCAAAGCCCAGTACGGAAATCAGGCAACAGACTGCGCCAACAGTCGCTCATTGTTCAGTGTGTGTATGTGTGGTTCTGTTCCCTGTGAGGACAGTGAGGAGCCCGGACAGCCGGATGAAAACCTGCTGATGGTTCCTGGTTTTATCCAGGCGGAAGACTACCACCGCTACTGGGATTCGACCGCCGATAACCTCGGTGGCGTTTATCGCGAAGATGGAGTGGATATACAGGATTCCAGCGACAACGGTGGCCAGTACAACGTGGGCTGGACGGCAACCAATGAGTGGCTGGAATTTGATATCCATGTCGAACAGGCGGGTGTGTATCGCGCGAACGTCCGTGTTGCATCTGCACCCGGTGGCGGTCAATACACTGTGGAAATTGACGGACAGACCCGTGGCAGTGCGATGCCGGTACCGGCAACCGGTGGCTGGCAGCAGTGGGTGACGCAGAGTCTGGATCTGGGGCAGCTGACCCAGGGGCAGCACACCCTGCGCTTGCAGATTCAGGCGGGCAATTTCAATATCAATTGGCTTGAACTGCGTCCGCTGACCGATACCGGAAGTGGGGAAATGATTGGTCGTTTCGATACCGGAAAAGATCTGTTTCTGGCGAATTTCGACAGCAAACCGGACCCGGATGACATCCACGCAGTGGCCGCAGTCGCTACCGTATTGAAGGATGCGCGTTTCAGCAATGTGAATTATTTTGCCGTGGCCGGTGCCTATGGGGATCAAGGTGGCGATTTTATCGAGGCGGATTATTTATTCGATCTCGCATTCGGCGCCAATGGCTGGACCAACGCGCACGTAAATTACAACGGCGCACTCGACACGGTATTCAATAAAGTGAAGTCCGCGCTCAACGCCGGTGGCGACATCTGGATCGCGGAAGCGGGGCAGTCGGACTTCAGTGCGGATCTGGTGCGTCGGGTGAAGGCGCAGTTGCCCTCGGTCAATACCAATGGTCGAATCCATATCATCCAGCACAGTAACTGGAACCAGGACCATACCACTCCTAATGATCTGAGCTACGTGCGCAGCCACACCGATTACCAGAAAATTAGCGATGGAAACTCGGCAGGGAATGGTACTCCCGGGTTCAATAACAAGAATACCAGCCACTGGAATCGTGTGCTCAATCACAGCGAGGTTGGCGTTCTCTGGACAGAAGCCAAGCGCGTTGCCGATCACAGCATCGACAACCATGTAGGGTGGAAAAATCCATCCATCGCGGCAGGAGGAATGGACTTTTCCGACACGGTGGAAACCACCTGGATCTTCGGATTCAACTCGGTAGGGAATATCGGCGGTTTCTTTGACGAGTTTTTATAAATAGCGTGGCGGGCCGGTGTAGATCGGCCCGTCAAATTTCCGCTGCAGGGCTGCATATCGCCCCTCATTCCTTCTACCCTTTGCCTTCTCCGTTACTTCTATTCAGCCCCGCGGGGTGTGGGACACCCGTGTCCATCGCCTGCGCAGCAGTGTGCGGATTGTGCGGCAAGGGGAATAGAGCTGTTGGAAATATGTACAGCTGCAATCCCTATCCGCGAACGTCCCAGTGTGGACCGGCGTGAGGGCGAGCAAAAATCGTTCAAAAAACGTGAAATTCTGTGAAAAGCAGCAATTTTCACAGCCATGCCGTGCATTTTTCACGTCTCGGGTGATAACCTCGTCACAAAGCTGCCTGTTGATTCGTGTGAGTGCGGTGTTGAAGTCCGCGAATTGGCCATCTTGCTTCAATACAACAATCGACAACAACGCTTACACCTGACAGAGCAATGGCACCGTACTCTCCCGCCGCGATTCGCGCTACTCATCCGCCAGGCGCCAGCCGTCTCCCTTCCCGGAAGTCACGAATCTGCCCGCTCAAATCTTATGCCACCTGCAGACAGGTCCCTGTGCTTTGGGGGCGAGTGGGTTATGCGGGGCGCGCAAGTCCAGGGTGTAGGTCTTCGAAAATTAATCAAAACAACAGTCTATGGGGGTGAATTTTGAACCGGGGTGAACTACTGGAAAAGCTGGGGCTGGAGTCTTCCGCGAGTAATGCGGAGATCGAGGCTGCGGTATCGGCAAAGTCCGAGGCGTTGAACCAGGCTATGGATGCGGCGCCTACGGAAGTTCTACGCAACAAGTATCAGCAGCAGCTGGATGGTCTCACCCGTGCCCTGGCGTCATTGCAGGATGAGCCGGCAGCCGTTGCGAAACCCTCCTTCTCGCAGACCAAGTTCGCCGACTTGCCACGCTCTGCGACCCAGTTTGATGATGGCGCCAATTCCGGTATTCAGCTGGAGCGTGGCCTGCTGCTCGCCGATCGCTACACCATTGAGGAGCGAATTGGCGAAGGTGGCATGGGCGCCGTGTTCCGCGCCCATGACAAGAACCGCGATCAGGACATTGCCATCAAGGTGTTGCTGCCGAGTCTGTTGAACAGTCCGGCGGCCAAAGAGCGCTTTATGGATGAGGCGCGCATATCCAGCACCCTGAGCCACCCGAATATCGTCAACGTGTACGACGTACAGAATGACGGTGACCTGTTCTTTATCACCATGGAATTGCTTGAAGGGCAAAACCTGCGTGACTACATGGAGAACCTCGAACTTACCAAGCAGCAGATGAGCCCGCAGGAGGCCATCGAATTTGCCGATGAGATCTGTGAAGGTCTGCTGCATGCGCACGAACATACGGTGCACCGGGATATCAAGCCGGAAAATATATGGATTACCGGGGAAGGCAAGGTCAAGCTGATGGACTTCGGTATCGCCCGGGTAATGAGTTCCAGCCAGATGACCAAGACCGGCGCGGCCATGGGTACCGCCTATTATATGGCTCCTGAACAGCTCAAGGGGCGCATGGATATCGATGGCCGTGCGGACCAGTACGCACTGGGGGTGATGCTCTATGAAATGCTCAGTGGCCAGATTCCCGCAGGTCGCGTGGAAAGTCTGCACAAGGTCAACAAGCAGGTGGGTAAACACCTGTCGGCGGTGGTTGACAAAATGCTGGCAGGCAACCCTGATGACCGCTATGCAACAATGGTGGAAGTGAAAGCAGCGCTAACCCAAAAGCCAAAATTCACTTTGCCTTCGATCGCAGTGCCCGGCGCGGGAAAATTTGCCGTGGCTGCTGCGCTGCTCGCGGTGATCGGTATCGGTGCCCTTGCGGGAACCGGAAATCTTAAAAAAGCCTGGGATATGGTGCGCCCCTATTCTCAGGAGGAAATACTCGCATTCAAATCTGAACAGGCCAGTGCACAGGGAAAAATCAAGGCGTTGGTGAACCGTCTCGACGGTGCGCGTGAATCTGTACGCGATCAGGAGCGCGACCTCAAATTTGAAATTCGTCAGCTGGAAAATGACATCAATCGCGCTGGTAGAAGTGAACGCAAGGCTCTGGAACAAAAGCTTGAACAGAGTGTGTTACAGCAACGCTTGCTTGAAGCGCAGGAAGAGCTGCTGACCAACTACATTATTGATAGTAACAAGCGCGGGGAACTGGATGGCCTCATGGCTCTTGGTGAAGAGCTGATGCGCGCGAAAAAATATGAAAAATCGATCGGCGCCTATCAACAGGCTGTTGCGGGTTATGAAAACCTGCTGGCCCAAGCGGAGGCAACCGAAGGCGTCGCCGAGTACAAGTATGCCAGTCAGCGTGAGAAATCTACCTGGGAAAAAACCGCACCGGAATACGGTATTGAAACCATTCCATTTGTGGACGCGTTGCAGGTAGAGCTGACCGCTGCCTATGAACACCTGCAGAATGTCGAGTTTGCGCAAGCCGCACCGATTTTGGAAAGAGTCGCGGTTGGCTACGTCCAGGCTACCGAAGCGATCGTCAGCGGTAGCGACTTTAAAGCGTCCTCGACCGAAGCAAAACAGAGTTGGGAGGCTTATGCCGCCGACCGCGGTTTGCAGAGTCACTTTACCGGTGAATATGCGTCGGCATTTGATACCGCAGAGGCGCAGTGGGATCAAGGTGACCTGGTACCCGCCAGCGCCACTTACAAGACGCTGTACGACGCCTACACCGAGCTGGAATCCGCTGCGCGTAATGCCGGTGCCCTGAAACTGAAAGCCAGCCGGGCCAAAGGGGCCTGGGATACGTACCGCACGCGTAACAAGATGATGATCAGCCTCACCGATCAGTACGCTAGCGAATACGCGAAGGCGGAAAGCGATTTCAAAAACGGCGAAGTTGTTGACGCGGCAAAACTGTTTTCCGAGCTCGAAAAGAAATACGTAAAACTGATGGCCGCGGCGCGCAAGGTCAACGCAAATCTAGGCTCTGCGAGCAACAACAAGTCCGTCTGGGAAAGCCATGTAAAAAACAATTATGCCAAAGCCAATCGTGCGGAAGCAGCATCCAGGCTGTACACAGAGGGTGTTAACATGCGCAAGGCGGGAAGCTGGACCGACGCTGCAGACAAGCTCGGGCAGGCATCCAGCGCGTATGCCAAGCTCAATAGTGCGGTGGACAAGCATCGCAAGGTATTCAAGGAATCTTACAGTGCATGGGAGAGTAAGCTCAGCAGCACCCGCAGTAATATCAGCAGCCTGGAAAGAAAGATCAACGGTCTCTCCAGTGATATCTACGATTACCGTTCCGACGCCAACGCCAGTTGCTCGCGTAGTGGCTGGTCGGCCTTTGCTGATGGCCTCAACTCCGCAAGCTGTGAGATGGGTTGTAATAAGCAGGTGTGGAACGGCACCTATTACGAAACCCGCACAGACAATTATTGCGTCAGTAGTTGTCGCAACCAGGCGGCAGCAAAACAGCGTCAAGTTGAGCGCGAATACGAGCAGTGCCAGTCATCGGTGGCCAGTGCATCCCGCCGGCTGCGTCGTGCTGAGAGTGATATCAGCAGCAAGCGTCGGGAGTTATCCAGCGAGAAATCTACACTGAGCCGTCTGCAGAAAGAGAAGCCGGTTTTCTCGCCCTATTGAAGACTTTACCCGGTGTGTGCCATCGCAGTAACCCAGGGGGGCTCGGAGTAGTCCGAGCCCCCCTGGTTGTCCGGCTAGCCCTTTTTGTTCTCGGGCCGATAAACCCCCACATTCCGATACCCTTCATCCAGCAGATGCGACGCATGTAACTGGCTCATCACCCCACGCGCGCAATACAGCAGGTACTGCTTCTCTTTATCCAGCTTCTGGAAGGCGGTGCTGAGGCGGTAGAAGGGAATGGTTTCCACTTCTGCATTGTCCAGCTCCAGCGGGTTCACTTCTTCTTCCGTGGGGTGGCGGATATCGATGATGATGGCATCGCCCGGCTCGCTGAATATATCCACCGGTGGTGCGTCTTCACCCAGGTCGTCCATCACCTGATCGATATTCTGCATCACCCGGTTGCCCACGGCGCGATCGAGAACGGTGAAGTCGAAGCGGGTTTCCTCGTGCTCCAACTTTTCCATTTTTGCACGGGTGGTGGGTTTTACCGAGATCACGCCGCAGTATTCCGGCATATTCGCGGCGAACTCCTCGGTACCGATTTCTCGCGCGGTACGGATGATGTCGGTTTTATCCGAGGTGATCAGCGGGCGCAGTACCAGGGTATCGGTGACGCTGTCGATCACCGACAGATTTTTCAGGGTCTGGCTGGAAACCTGGGCGATGGCTTCACCGGTCACCAGTGCGTCCACTTCCAGCTCTTTGGCAATGATGGAACCGGCACGCAGCATCATGCGCTTGAGGGTGACGCCCATATAGGAGTCGTCCACCTTTTCCAGAATCTCCGCGACCACCTCATCGAATGGTACGGTGACAAAACGCACCCGGTGGGAGGAGCCGTATTTGTCCCACAGGTAGAAGGCGACTTCCTTTACCCCCAGCTCGTGCTGGCGTCCGCCCAGGTTAAAGAACAGGAAGTGGGTGCGGATGCCGCGCTTGATGGTGAGATAGCTCGCCACGGTGGAATCGAAGCCGCCGGACACCAGGGAGATGACCGGGTCCTGGGTGCCGAGCGGGAAGCCGCCGAGGCCCTGGTGTAGTTCCTCGATAACATTCAGTTTGTCGTGGCGGATTTCCAGTTTGACGGTGATATCCGGGTTCTTGAGCTTTACCCCGGCGGCGTCGGTGTTCTGGTTGAGGCCGCCGCCCACGTACTGCTCTACGTCGAGGGATTGAAAGTCGTGCTTGCCGGTACGCTTTACCCGTACACAGAAGGTCTTACCCGCGAGCTGTGGGCCCCAGATGGCCAGTGTTTTCTGGTAGATATCATCCAGGTCGCCCAGCGGGAACTGCTGCACCCGGGCGAAATTGGCAATGCCCGGGGTGTGCGCCAGTACCTCCTCTATACGCTCGGAAAGGTGGGATACTGCATCCGGTGCGACCACATCGATTTTTTCCCAATCCTTGCGCACCTGGATGCGATCATCCAGCTGGCGCATGAGCTTGCGCAGGTTGTCGGCGAGCTGACGTGACATGCGCTTGCGCACGGGATTGCTCTTGATAGTGATCTCTGGAAAAAATTTGACGACGAAGTGCATAGGAGATGTGCCGGAACCGCGGTTGAATTTTAGGCCGGGAGCCCGGTTACTGGCTTCCCGGAAAAGGTGGCGAATTATAAACTCGCTATCGGGAATTTGCTTGCGGCACCATGTTGGTGCTCGGCGTGACTTCTCGGCCCCAAAATAGTGCAAATAGAGGTTTGAGAGCACCATTGTTGGGACTATTGTGACCTGACAGGGAGTGCTGGCGCTTAAAAGGCCTTGCGGATTGGTTGATTTGCACCCGATTGCTCCCACAGGTAGCCATTTCTTACGACCCGAATCACTTTGTTACCGGTTTGCCCCAATTTGGCACACTCTTTGCTTTTACAGTTGCCACAAGATAAAGCGAATCGGCGCGAACATAACTTTTCATTCTTGGAGGACTGTAATGTCAAAGACGCTCGACCTGATCAAAGAGAGCGAAGCCAAATGGGTAGACCTGCGCTTCACCGATACCAAAGGTAAGGAACAACACGTTTCCATTCCTGCTAAGGAAGTTGACGGCGAGTTCTTCGAAGAAGGCAAGATGTTCGATGGATCTTCCATCGCTGGCTGGAAGGGCATCAACGAATCGGACATGATCCTGATGCCGGATGACGAGACCTCCTTCCTGGATCCGTTCACCGACGAATCCACCGTGATCATTCGCTGTAACATTGTTGACCCGATCACCGGTCAGGGCTACGAGCGCGACCCGCGTTCCATCGCACTGCGCGCCGAGGAATACCTGAAGTCCACTGGTTTCGGTGACACCGCACTGTTCGGTCCGGAGCCCGAGTTCTTCGTATTCGACGACATCACCTGGGGTGCCGAAATGGGTGGCGCCTTCTACAAGATCAACTCCGAAGAAGCGGCCTGGTCTTCCGGTGCCAGCTACACCGACGGCAACATGGGTCACCGTCCGGGCGTCAAGGGCGGCTACTTCCCGGTTCCACCGGTCGACTCCCTGCACGACGTGCGTGCCGCCATGTGTTCCGCTATGGAAGCCATGGGCCTGGAGATCGAAGTGCACCACCACGAAGTGGGCACCGCTGGCCAGTGTGAGATCGGCGTTGGCGCCAACACTCTGACCAAGAAGGCTGACGAAGTTCAGATCCTTAAGTACGCGGTACACAACGTAGCGCACGCTTACGGCAAGACCGCCACCTTCATGCCCAAGCCGCTGGTAGGTGACAACGGTTCCGGTATGCACGTGCACCAGTCCTTCAGTAAGGACGGTGTCAACCAGTTCGCGGGCGACGCCTACGCTGGCCTGTCTGAAACTGCCCTGTTCTACATCGGCGGTATCATCAAGCACGCACGCGCGCTGAATGCCATCTGTAACGCGTCTACCAACTCCTACAAGCGTCTGGTTCCGGGCTTCGAAGCGCCGGTAATCCTGGCCTACTCCGCGCGTAACCGCTCTGCGTCCATCCGCATTCCGTTCGTGCCGAGCCCGAAAGGCAAGCGTATCGAGACCCGCTTCCCGGATCCCACCGCCAACCCGTACCTGGCCTTCGCTGCACTGCTGATGGCTGGCCTCGACGGCGTGAAGAACAAGATCCACCCTGGCGACGCTGCAGACAAAGACCTGTACGACCTGCCGGCGGAAGAGCTGGCCGAGTACCCGACCGTTGCCTCCAGCCTGGAGCAGGCCCTGGATGCACTGGATCAGGACCGCGCCTTCCTGACCGAAGGTGGCGTATTCACCGACGACGCCATTGACGCTTATATCGAGCTGAAGAAAGAAGAAGTACAGCGCCTGAACATGACCACTCACCCGGTTGAGTTCGACCTTTACTACTCTTGCTAATGTAAGTCCTGCCAATTAGCAGGTATCATCTCTGCGCCCCCGCCGGCCCTTTATGGAAGGGTCGATGAGAAGGTGCAAAGATGACGAGAAAGCCCACATCGCAAGGTGTGGGCTTTTTTTATGTGTTGAAATCGGTGGTTTGTGGCTGGAGTATTTATGCGGTTATACCGTTCGCGAGTACACTAGCCTTTAGAGAACGGAATGTTGCAAAGAAGATTGCGGGAGCGCCCATGATCAGATCCACCGTGCAGTTGTCCATATTCTGGTTTGCGTTACTGGCGATGCCGGCATCGGCCCAGGAACACAGTGACGACAAATCCGCCGCCCAGGGACAATCCTCCGGTGGCACCGTGTATAAGATCGTCGGCCCCGATGGTCGCGTGACCTTCAGTGACAACCCACCCGCCGGAGAAAAGGCCGAGAAGGTGGAAATCGGGCCGATCAACGTCCAGCCCCTTGCCCCCAAGGGCGCGCTGCCTACGCGCAAACTGTCGCCTGGCAGCGAAGAGACGCGCGCCGAGCAGGGCCCGGTGAAATTTGCCATCGTGAGCCCGGCTAACGATGCCACCATTCCCCCGGGGCAGCGCTTTATCGTGCTGGAGGTGGCCATGAGCCCGGTGCCGCGAGACGGTTATCAGTTTTTTGCGGTAATCGATGGTCAGCGTTGGTCCGGCAGTTCCTCTGGCACCAGTCTGGATATATCCGCGCTGGAGCGCGGTACTCACACCATACGGGCGGTACTGCTTGGGGCGGACGGACAGCCACTGGCGCAATCCCAGACTATCCAGGTACACGTGAAGCGCCCGGGCGGTCAGGTACCCGATTTCCCTGCCGAGCAGGCACCACAAATGCCGCAGATGCCCCAGGCTCCCGGTGTGGCCAAACCGGTCAAACCTCAACCACGCTGAATTCTGTCTATCGCAACCTGTGGTCCCACTTGCTGATAAGGCGGGGCCTCCATTCTCCGTATTTCCCCGCAGGCACGGGCTCTGCCCCGCTCTGACTCACTTCCTGGCGCCCGTGCCCCGAGATGCACGCCCGAACTGGCTATTTTTCGCTCTATGCACAATAATGGTGCGCATCTTGCCAGCCATCCCCGGTGGTGACCTGAAAATCTTCCTATACGACGGATTTTTTGCGCCATTTTGGTTTGCTTCTTGCACTGCCATTAGGCGAACCGGACATGTGAATTACTTCGGAACCGCGAATGCTCAATGACCGCCAGTTACGCCTGCTGTTGGACAACCTCACCTCGGCCGTTTTGGTGCTCGATGAAAACCTGTCCCTCTGCTATCTGAACTCCGCTGCAGAGGACCTGGTGGCGGCTTCCAGTGCCCGCGCCTGCGGCCTGCCTCTGGAAGAGGTGGTTCGGGAAAACCCCGCCGCCTTGCAGGCGCTGCGCTCCTCTCTGGCCAGTGGTGAGAAATACACGGTGCGCCGTGCTCTGTGGTTTCTGCACAACCTGGAAGAGTGCACCGTCGACTACTCGGTAACCCCGCTCACCGAACTCGGCTTGCTGTTGCTGGAAGTCCAGTCCATGGATCGTCTGTTGCGCATTGCCCGTGAAGACGCACTGATTTCGGCCCAGGAGACCACCCGTAACCTGGTGCGGGGTATGGCGCACGAGGTGAAAAATCCGCTGGGCGGCATTCGCGGAGCGGCACAGTTACTGCAAAGAGAGCTCAGTGAACTGGATGATGACGGACTTGGTGAGTACACCCAGATCATCATCGAAGAGGCGGACCGCCTGCGCAATCTGGTGGATCGCATGCTTGGGCCGCGCATTCCGGTAAAACTGGAGCCGGTCAATGTACACACCATCACTGAGCGCGTGGCGCAGCTGGTGGAGGCTGAATGCAATGGCGAGCTGATTATTCAGCGCGACTACGATCCCTCCATTCCGGATATTCCAGCGGACAGTGAACAACTGATTCAGGCGGTACTGAATATTGCGCGCAACGCCATGCAGGCCATTGCAGAAAATATTGGTCTGGCGGAGGGCAGTCTGATTATCCGCACCCGGGTGCAGCGGCAGTTCACCATTGGCCGCCGTCACTGCTCACTGGTTTGCCGGATCGACATCGTCGACAACGGCCCAGGGATTCCGGAAGACATCCGTGAGCGGATTTTTTATCCGATGATTTCCGGGCGCGCCGAAGGGTCCGGACTGGGACTTTCTATTTCCCAGCACATCATCAATCAGCACCGGGGACTTATCAAATGTGAAAGCCAGCCGGGGCAAACCGAATTCCAGATTTATTTACCGTTGGCAATGGACTAGCCGCAATGCTCGACTGAGCAGAAGTAACACCAGAACAAACCGTTGAATCAAAAAAACGCAGGCCGGAAAATTACTATGAACAATCGCGTTTGGATTATTGATGACGACCGCTCTATCCGCTGGGTACTGGAGCGCGCACTTTCCCGCGCCGGGATTGAGACCACCTGTTATGAAAACGGCGATCGCGCCCTGGACGATTTTTACAGTGAGTCGCCGGATGTGGTGATCAGCGATATCCGCATGCCTGGCTCTGATGGTTTCAAGTTGCTGCAGCGCTTCCAGGCCGAACGTCCATCCCTGCCCATCATCATCATGACCGCGCACTCGGATCTCGACAGCGCCGTCGCCGCCTATCAGGGCGGTGCATTCGAATATTTGCCCAAGCCGTTTGACGTGGACGAGGCGGTTGCCGTTACCCGCCGCGCACTGGCGCTGGCCAACGAGCAGCAGCCGGAAGAGCCGGTAGTGATCGAAAATGGTACTGGCAACAAGGAAATTATCGGCGAGGCGCCGGCCATGCAGGAGGTGTTCCGGGCAATCGGTCGCCTGTCACACTCCAATATCACCGTGCTGATCAATGGCGAATCCGGCACCGGTAAAGAGCTGGTCGCAGCGGCGCTGCACAACCACAGTCCACGCAAAAATCAGCCATTTATTGCCCTGAACATGGCGGCGATTCCCAAGGACCTGATGGAGTCTGAGCTGTTTGGCCACGAAAAAGGTGCATTCACTGGCGCCAGTGCGCAACGCGCCGGCCGCTTTGAGCAGGCCAACGGCGGTACATTATTCCTGGATGAAATCGGGGATATGCCCGCGGAGACGCAGACCCGTCTGCTGAGGGTGCTTGCAGACGGGGAGTTTTATCGGGTGGGCGGCCACACCCCGGTTAAAGTCGATGTCCGCATTATTGCCGCTACCCACCAGGACCTGGAACGCCTGGTAGAAGAACACAAATTCCGCGAAGACCTGTTCCACCGCCTCAACGTCATCCGCATTCACATCCCTCGCCTGGCAGATCGCCGCGAAGACATCCCACGCCTGGTGCGCTTCTTCTTTAACAGCGCCGCAAAAGATCTGGGCGTCGAGCCCAAAATCCTTACCAAAGAAACCGAAGAATATCTGTCCGGTCTGGACTGGCCTGGTAACGTCCGCCAGCTGGAAAACACCTGTCGCTGGATCACCGTCATGGCTTCCGGCCGCGAAGTGCACATCGACGATCTGCCGCCGGAGCTCCACCAGCAGGGCGCCACCAGCGAAGCACCCCAGGACTGGCAGAAAGCCCTGCGTTTGTGGGCGGATCAGGCGCTGGCTACCGGCCAGCGGGAAATTCTCAGCGAAGCGGTTCCCGCGTTCGAGCGTGCACTGATCGAAATCGCCCTCAAGCATACCGCCGGCCGCAAGCGCGACGCTGCGGAACTGTTGGGCTGGGGGCGCAATACCCTGACCCGCAAGCTCAAGGAATTGGGTATGAATGGGGCGGATGACTGAGCATCCAAAAATTAATAGTTATAACGGGCACCTTCTGGTGCCCGTTTTGGTTATACTTGGGGATTGATCACGGCTGGCGGCACACCCCACCTGGGGGGTACCGTCACAGCCATTGTTATCCTCACTACTTAGCGTCCAAAACCATGAGTGAACTGCCCAATTGCCCCCAATGCCAGTCCGCGTATACCTATGAAGACCGCGATTTGTTTGTATGCCCCGAGTGTGGCCACGAGTGGACCGCTGGTGATCTGGTGGAGGAGGAAGGACTGAACATCAAGGACGCCAACGGCAATCCGCTGGCAGACGGTGACACCGTTACCGTGATCAAGGACTTGAAAGTGAAGGGCTCGTCCGCGGTGGTGAAAGTGGGTACCAAAGTGAAAAACATTCGCCTGGTGGAGGGCGATCACGATATCGATTGCAAAATCGATGGTATCGGTCCCATGAAACTTAAGTCTGAATTCGTCAAGAAAGCGTGATGCCAGTGGGTGCCGCTGGCGGCACCCACATTCCTTCAATGGTCGGTGGTTGGAGTCTGGGTCAGACTTCCATGGGGAAATGCGGGATATCCTGCGTGTATTGAAGGCTGTGTCCTGACATTTAGCTGGCTGGTTTGTTGCTGGGTTTTTGCGGCTCATCCAGTGCCAGTACAGATTCGTCGTCCGGAGGCAGCAAGGGCTCATCCTCGGCAATAAACTCCCGCATAAAAATTTCCCAGAACGCCATAAACAACGCTGCTAATAGAGGCCCGATCGCAAAGCCACTGATACCAAACATCAGCAGGCCCCCCACCGTCGAAAACAACACGATATAGTCCGGTAACTTGGTGTCACGGCCAACCAGAATGGGGCGCAGAATATTGTCTACCAGGCTGATAACCATAACGCCGTAAAGCATCAATACCGTGGCTTTCACCGTATCGCCGGTAGCGTAAAGATAGAGTGCCGCCGGGAACCAGATGATGGCCGCACCCACGGCGGGCAGAAGCGACAATACCGTCATCACCACGCCCCACAGCAGCGGCGCGGGCAGCCCGAGTACCCAGAAGATAATACCCCCCAGTGTGCCCTGGGTGACCGCTACCACCAGGTTGCCCTTGATGGTTGCGCGGGTGACCTCGGCAAACTTCGCCAGCAGCAGTTTTTCGCGTTCGTCACCAAGGGGCAGCGCGCGGATCAGTAGCGCCACCAGTGCGTTGCCGTCGCGAATCAGGAAAAAAGTGAGGTACAGCATCAGGCCGAGGCTGACGAAAAAGTTCAGGGTGTTCTGCCCCAGTGCCAGCGCATTTTTGGCGATCAGGCTACCGGCCGCCATCAGCCCGCCGAGCAGGCGCTCCTTCAGGCCGTCGAAATCCAGACCAAAGCGCTCCAGTGCCGCATTGACGCCGGGAAATGCCTGTCGAATCTGCTCGACCTTGGCACCGAGATTGATCTCCCCTGCCTGCACCTTCTGATACAGCGCAGCTACCTCGCTGATAAATGAGCTGGCCACCAGCAGCACCGGGATCACTACCACCACGATACACAGGACGAGCGTGGTCAGCGCGGTGAGGTTGGGCCAGCGGGGGAAACGGTGGAGCAGATAGCGATACAGTGGGTGGAATATCAGCGCTACCGCGCAGGCCCAGAATATGGCGGTAAAGAACGGTTTCAGTAACAGCGCGAAGGCGACTGTCACCAGTGCCAGGGTGAATATAAACGAGCGTCTTTCCAGTCTTTCCTGCACCGAGAGATCCCTGTTTTTTATGGACAGTTGTTTGGGGAAATACCAGGGGCAATGAAAACAGATAGGCTGGTTCTTTACCAGCGCCGGTAACCGCAAGTGTCTACATGGAAGCGAATACCACTATAGATACCCAGGCCCATATTCCACTTGCGGCCGTATTTTTTGTGAATGCGGCGCAGCTTGGGCAATAGTTGTTTGCGGGTGTATTCGTCCTCGGGAATCATGTCCAGGCCGCAGAAGTGCATGTGCTTACTGGTGCGTGCACCGCCAGCCTTGGCGTTGTAGCTGGCCGTGCGCCAGCCCGACAGAACGATGACCGGGCCTATCGCCGGTATGATGTATTCCTTGAGGACCTTCAGTGTGTCCACCATGGTCTCCCAGGTGTCCTCCGGCGGAATGGCAAAGGGGGGCTCGTCTATTTGCTGCCAATCGGTACCCTGGCGCAACAGCTCAAACGGAGGCACAACCTCAGCAACATGGTTCAGTTCCAGGAAGCGTTCCAGCTTCTCGTATTTCGCCCGGTTGTCCCCTTCGTCGAGAAACTTCTCGAACGCCAGAGGGGTTGCTGCGGTATACCCTTTAATACGGTAGATCAGCGGAACGTCTGGATCGATGGGCTCTGGTGCCGGCTCGATATGGGTAACCGGGGAGACGATGCGCTCGGCCAGCTGTTTTACCTTTTCAACCGTCAGCACCACCAGTACCAGCGATGCAACCAGTACCAGCGCGACGATCCAGATGACTCGCCGCCGCTCGATATGGATGTCAATAAACTCGTGGTCTTCGCTTTCTTTGATATCCATAGGGTCGACTTACTACCAAACAACCAGGTGTGAAACGGCTACCAGCGACGAAAGCCGCAGGTGTCTACATGAAAGCGCACACCGCTGTAGATCCCCAGGCCCATGTGGCTGTCGGGACCCAGGCGGGCGTGCAGGCTGCGCAATTCCTCGATCAGCTCCTTGCGGCTGATATTCGACTGCGGCACCAGGTCGACGCCGCAAAACGTCTTGTGTTTGCTTTTCTTCGAGCCCCCCGCCTTGCGGTTGTATTCATCGCTGCGGAACGCGGAGACGATATCCACGGGACCGATGGTGGGCACCAGTTCATCGCGAATCAGCTTCAGAGTGGCAACCATATTGGGCCAGTAATCTTTGGGGGGGATGGCGAACGGAGGCTCGTTGATATCCAGCCAGTCAGAACCCTGGCGCAGCAGGTTTTCCGGCGCGGTGGCGTTGGCGACACCAGCCTCGGCAAGGAATTTTTCAAGCTGGCGGAATTCGCGGCGATTGCGCCCTTCACGTAGAAACTGATTGAAACTGGCGTGGGTGGCGACCCGGTAGCCCTTGAGGTCGTAGTAGGGCTTTTCTACCGCCTTGTACTGCAGGTAAACCCACAGGGCCAACAGCAGCAACAGCAGTAAGCCCGCAATACCCGCAACGACCCACCAGTTGGTCTGTTGATCTGGTGGCAGGTGATCGTATCGGCGTTTGGCTTTAGAAAATGGATTGCCCGATGGCATATGCGCTAACTGCTCGCCCGAAAAAACTGGTTCTTTAAAGACTATAGCCGTCTCTACCCGGGCTGCAGGCGCTGGTGCTCAGAGGTTGGAGGATGAGGTTGGGGGATACAAAAAAGGCGATCCGAAGATCGCCTTGGGGTGGCGGTCGCGAGGCCGCCGGGGGGGAACAAAGGGTTATGCCTTGGGCCCCGCGCTTTTGATGTCAGCGTTCACGGAGAACTTTTCGATGTTCTCGGCAAACAGTCCCGCCAGCTTTTTCGCAGCGGCATCGTAGGCATCCTGGTCGGTCCAGGCATTGCGCGGGTTCAGGTAGGACTTGTCCACACCGGGTACTTCAGTGGGGATGTCCAGATTCATGATATCCAGGTGTTCGGTTTCCCCCGCTTCAAGGGCGCCGCTCTGGATCGCCGCAACTACCGCGCGGGTAACCGGGATCGGGAAGCGTTTGCCCTTGTCGCCAGAGCCGCCGGTCCAGCCGGTATTGACCAGGTACACCTTTGAGCCGAAGTCCTCGATACGCTTCATCAGCAGGTCCGCGTACTCGCGCGGTGCGCGCGGCATAAACGGTGCGCCGAAGCAGGTGGAGAAGGTCGGGTGGATGCCCGCTTCTGCACCCAGCTCGGTGGAGCCCACGCGGGCGGTGTAGCCGGACAGGAAGTGGTAAGCCGCCGCTTCCTTGGACAGGATGGAAACCGGAGGCAAAACGCCGGTCACATCGCAGGTCAGGAAGATCACATTTTTCGGTTCGCCGGCGCGGTTTTCCAGCTGGCGCATTTCCACGTGCTCCAGCGGGTAGGAGCAGCGGCCATTCTCGGTCAGACTGGTGTCGTCGTAGTCCGGTACACCGGCGTCATCGGTCACCACGTTTTCCACGATGGCGCCGAAGCGGATGGCATCCCAGATCACCGGTTCGTTCTTCTGGCTCAGATTGATGGTCTTGGCGTAGCAGCCGCCTTCCATATTGAATACGCCGCCCTTGGCCCAGCCGTGCTCGTCATCGCCAATCAGGTAGCGTTCGGGGTCTGCAGACAGGGTGGTCTTACCGGTGCCAGACAGGCCGAAGAACAGGCATACATCGCCGTCTTTGCCCACGTTGGCGGCGCAGTGCATTGGCATCACGTCTTTTTCCGGCAGCAGGAAGTTCTGCACAGAGAACATGGCTTTCTTCATCTCACCGGCATAGCGCATGCCAGCCAGCAGCACTTTACGCTGGGCAAAATTGATGATCACGCAGCCCTCGGAATTGGTGCCGTCGCGGGACGGGTCACACTCGAAGTTGGCTGCGTGCAGGATGCGCCACTCTCCCTTGCCCTTGGGGTTGTACTTCTCTGCGCGGATAAACATGTTGCGGCCGAACAGATTGTGCCAGGCGGTCTGGGTAGTGACTTTCACGGGGATATAGTGGTCTTCATCCTGACCCACGTGCAGTTGCTGTACAAAGCTGTCGTGGCTGGCGATGAAGTCATCTACACGGCTCCACAGGGCATCGAATTTGTCGGCGGGAAAGGGGCGGTTCACGTTGCCCCATTCGATACTGTCGGCGGTGGAGGGTTCTTCCACCACGAAGCGGTCCGCGGGAGAGCGGCCAGTGCGCGTGCCGGTTACCGCCAGAAGTGCACCGGTGTGAGTAAGGTGGCCTTCGCCGCGCTGCAGTGCCTGTTCGACCAGTTGTGCGGGGGAAAGGTTGGAGAACGCCTGCACCGACTCGTTTTGCTGTGCCATTCGCTTATTACCCATGAAAGTTGTATCACTGAAATAAATAGTAGGGGGTGCCGCCCGGAGTTGCTAAACAGATGCGAGATGGAGCCGCGATAAAATTGGCGCCCCAGGCTGCTGGCGCGCGCATTATTACAAACTTCAAATCCCGATCACAGGAAGATCTGTATAAAGTTTGAGCAAAAATGGGCTTATCTGGGAATTTTTTCGCGGAAATTTATTCAAATTTATGATGTAGTTTTTTTACTTCATAATTTTGGAGAATATTGGGTGTTCTGTAGTTTTTACTACAGTCGGATTTACCGAGAGGGAGGGTGTCGGACTGGACTCGCAGGCATAAAAAAACGCGCCGTCTGGCGCGTTTTGGATTGATCGAATGGCAGTGCCACCGCCACAGAAACTGAATCAGTGCAGAGTGTGTGGCGGAGCGTTGAACAGCTCTTCGACCTTGTCGCGATCGAAACGATAGCTCTGGTTGCAGAACTGGCAGTCCGCGGTAATCTCACCGCCCTGTTCCTCCAGCAGCCGGTAGACATCTTCCGGACCCATGGCAATCAGCGCCCGCGCACTGCGATCCGCGGAGCAACTGCATTTGAAGCGGATATTGGCGGTACCGAGACTCGCGGGTTCCATCTGATGGAACAGGCGGAACAGCAACTCTTCATGAGGCAGGCTGTGCAGCTCCTCGGGGGTGACCGTCGAAGCCAGCTGTACGCCGGTCTCCCAAGCATCTTCGTTCTCTACCGCCGAAGCCGCGTTGTTACCCGGCAGCACCTGCAACATGATGCCGCCCACTGTATCGGCACTGGATTCGATCCAGAAGCGGGTCTGCAATTGTTCGGATTGGGTAAAGTAGTCTTCCAGGCATTCCGCCAGGGTGTCCTTTTCCAGTGGCACAATGCCCTGGTAGCGCTCCCCGTCCTGCGGGTCCACGGTAATCACCAGAGCCCCCCGGTTGCCCACCAGCTCGCGCAGTGTGGCGTCCTCTTTGATCTCAGCCCCTTCGGCAACACGGGCCAGGCCACGCACATCGCTCTGGTGCGTACACTCTGCCACCAGCAGTGGCACGTCGCCTTCACCGCGGGCCTGCAGCATAAGGATGCCTTCAAACTTGAGTGTGGTCGCGAGCAGACAGGAGGCGGCGAGGAATTCCCCAAGCAATTTCTGCACCGGCAGTGGAAGTTGGTTTTGCGTCAGCACTTCCCGGTAAGCATCGGTAAGCGTGACCAACTGACCACGAATATCGTGCTTGGAGAAGATAAAGCGTTCCAACTGATCCGACATATGTGTGCCTCGCTATCTATCGTGGGGGGAGGCGATTTTAGGGGCAGCCCGCCAGAATTGCGATAGCCTTCCATGTTAGTGCGAGTGGCGGCTAGCCGCACAGGCGGCGAATCTGCGCCTCCAGTTTGCGCGCTTCAATGACCCGCTGTCGCTCACTGATGGTGGATTCCTTGCCCTCCGCATCCACGAAGTACACCGGGCCCTGTAGGATGGACAACTGCTTGCGCGCACGCTGACAGGCAATTTGTTGCTGTCGCAACTGGTTGACCTGCTCGGTTTGCTTGCGCGCCACGTATTCCTGTTCTATCTCATTACCGCGGCGGTGGTCGGGGAAATCCTGACGATGGGTGGGGGCTGCGCTGTTGACCGGCTTCAGCTGGCCACTGAGGGGCTCGGCCTTGGCCTCTACGGGTGGGCGATCACCGAAATGGACCTTGCCGTCCTTGTCGACCCAGCGGTAGAGCTCAGCGGCCAGGGTCGATTGACTGCAAAGTGCCGCCAATATTGTCGCGTCGCGTACCAGCCGGGTTAGCACTGATCGTCGTCGTTGCATCATTTCCGCCATTCCATCTCTACGCATTTCGGTGAGTCTGTTTATTTACTGGATTTGGCCGAGCTCCGTCTCGCCGGTCCCTGACGGCTCGTGTTCTGCCAGGGTGCCGAACAGGCCGAGGGAGTGACGCTCCGGAATCTGGTAAGTCTGCAGGATCAGCGGTTGCTGTTCCTTCGCCGCTGCGCTGTCCAGCACCATGCGGTAGCCGGCACCGTCTTTCAGCTCGATGTATTCGCTCTCACTGGTTTCCATCAGCTGCGCGAACTGCTGGAAGTCGCGAATTTTCTCGCCGTTGACCGATTCGATAATCCAGTTCTTCCAGTCGTGGTAACCGAGATTTACCGGCGCCGGTAACACCTTTAACGCTACCACCAGCTCCCGTTGTTCGGGGCTCGACCACTGGTTGCGCGAGTAGAGGTATTCGATGGGTGCCTTGGAGTGCCAGTTGCCCCCCCAGCGTTTGATCAGGTTCATATTCAGCGGCACAAAGACCACGCCGCCATAGATGTAATACCGCGGGCGCTGGTCGAACTTTTCGCCCTGTACCAGAGAGCGGGATGGAGGCGTGGCGGCGAGGGTGATTTTTTTGTTGTAGATCTTGCCATCGCGGGCAAAGCGCACCGGCAGCTGATCGCCCACGTGGTACTGATCCACCGCGTAGTGATAGTTGGTGCGCTGGTGTTCGCGCCACTCGATGGTGCGATCGGCGGCGATATTGAAACCGTCCACCTGTAACAGGACGTCGCCGGGTTTGAGTACCTGGGCGGCCGGCGCATCCTCAAACACCCGCACCACCAGCGCGCCCTCCTGATCCGGTGCCAGGCCGGCGGCGGCTTTCATGGAGGGGCTCTCCAGGCTCTGGGTCACTGCGCCCAGCTCCGGAAAGCCCTGGTGCACACCGTCTTTGGCGTCTTCAAGTACATGGTTGATCACGCTCGGCGGCACGAAGTAGCCCAGGTTTTCGGCGCCGTTACTGTTATTGGTCTGCATGGCGACGCCAACGATCTTGCCGTTGGAGATCACCGGGCCACCGCTGTTGCCGGGGTTGATGGCGGCGTCGATCTGGCCGGCCATCAGGTAGCTTTCGGCGTGGGCGTAATACTGGTGTTCCACCCGGGATAGCACGCCGCGAGTGATGGACAGGGATTTGCCGCCGATGGGGTAGCCGTAGACCGTGACCTCTTCCTGCAGCTCGGGAAGGCTGCCAAAGGTGAGTGCACGGGTGTCCTCGAAGAAGGCTTCGTCGTCGACGGTGAGCAGTGCGAGATCGGCGTCGTGGGAGACAAATTTGACCCGTGCGCGAAATTTCTGCGCGTCGCCGTGGCGCTGTACCTGGATAAAGCTACCGTTGGCGATAACGTGGGCATTGGTAAGGATTTGCTTACCTTTGATCACGGCGCCGGAGCCGGACAGTTGCTGAGCGTTGAGCAGGGCCCAGGGGTTGAAGTAGTCGGGGGCGGCGGCGGTGGTGTAGATCTTGATGATCGAGCGCTTGAGCTGCTCCCGCTCACGGCTGTCGGCGTGGACGAGTTGGGAGAAGCAGAGAATCAGCAGGCCCAGTTTGAACAGGCAGGGTTTCAGCAGGTGTTTCATTGCGGCGTCGAGTCTTGATTATTTGTGGGTCTGGGCCAGTTTAGCACTTTGGCGGGTTTGTGCTCTGTTGTCGGGTTGTGGGGTTCGTTCTTTTGGGGCTGTGTGGCGGCCGGGCGTCGGGTACAGGTTTTCAGGACCGCTGCGAGTACATCCATGTACGCTGCGTCGCAAACGTCCCTGTTTGCGACGCTCCTGAAAACCTGTACCCGACGCCCGGCCTTAGCATTTAGCTTCCGTACTTCGTAGCGTCTGGATCCCGGATCGAGTCCGGGATGACAGTGCGTGGACGAATCGTCATGCCGGGTTTGACCCGGCATCCAGTGGGGGTGGCAGGGAGTGCGTTAGTCTTGCGACTCCCGCAGGAACCTGTGGATCTGCCGGCGCTGTTTCTTGTTCGGGCGCTCGTGGGAAATATTTGCGTTATTCGCCTTGCGATCCGCCGCAAACTGTTCGCGCTTGGCAATACTGTCTTCGGTCTCCCGATACAATGTCTGTGCGATATCCGCACCACGGCGCTGGTCTGAAAGTACAAGTACCTCCACCACTTTTTCATCCCAACCTTGGCGAATGGTCAGCAGTGTGCCGGTGGCAATTTCCTTACTGGCTTTCACCCGCTGCCCTTCCGCATGCACCTTGCCGCCTTCAATTGCCTGCTTGGCAATGCTGCGGGTTTTAAAAAATCGCGCGGCCCAAAGCCACTTATCAATACGTACTTTTTCCATCAAAAATTACTACGAAGTAAAACTGTCAAATGCGAAGGGCGGGTGCTGGGTGGCGCTTTCCAGGAGCGTCGCAAACAGGGCCGAAGGCGCCGCGTTGAAGCGGCCGGGTACTTTGCGACGCAGCGCCCAGGGATGGGTTAACAGGGGGGCGCCTAGCTCGGTCCTGGAAAGCGCCACCCAGTGCCAGGCCGCCACCACAGGTAATAAAGAACTTTAAAAAACTGGAAAGTACTAAGAAGCCCGAAGAATCTCATCAAAATCATGAATCGCCGGAAACTCGGTAATCTCCCGAACCGGGCTTTTACTGTCAGGCTGGCGGATACAAAGCAGGTGCTCGATGCCATATTCCTGCGCCGCACCCAGTACATGCAGGTTGTCATCTACAAACAACGTGCGCGCCGGATCAAACGGCTGGCGCTCCTGCAGGGAATGCCAGAACAGAGTGCTCTCTTTCGCATGACCCAGGTCGTGGGAGGACACAATCTCATCCAACCACTGATCAATACCGGTAATTTCCAGCTTGTGACTCAGGCCATCAGGGTGCGCATTGGTCACCAACAGAGTGCGCTTCTTCATCGTGCGCAGGCTGCGCAGGAAATTGTCCGTGTGCGGGCGCAGCGCGATCCGATCCTCAATCTCACGGTAAATCGCCGGCACATCCAGCTTCAACACATCCGACCAATACTGCAGGCAGTACCAGTCCAGGGTGCCCCGCAACTCATCGGTCATGCGGATCACCAGCGCCTGCGCCTCAAGCACAGAAATACCATTCGCCTCTGCATAGCGCAGGGGCAGATGCTCCATCCAGAAGTGATTGTCGTAATGCAGATCCAGCAGGGTGCCGTCCATATCCAACAGCACCGTATCGATTCGGCTCCAGTCCAGCATATCCACCCTAACCCGCGGGGAGCACCCGCGGCTGATCAAAAATTGGTCGGCTATTATGCCCTCAAGCTTCCGGGCGCGCCAACTCCGCGCGAATCAACCCGGTAACCAGCAGAGCCTGTGCGCCGTAATAGGTCAGCATGATCCATGTGCCAGCCAGAGGAATCGGATCTACAAAGCGGTTCAGAGCAATCAGCGCATCGGAAACCATAAAAGTCACCGCGCCGGCAAACAGCAGTGAAGAGCCACTGCGGTGCGCTGCTGCTGACAGCGCCATAAATACAATGGCCACAATGTAGAGGACTACCGGCAGTCCGAGTTCGCCTGCACCGGGGAGTACCTGCCGGGCCAGCAGGAGTGCGGCCAGCACAATGGCAGCGCCGCGCAACGCAAATCTGCGACTATCCAGTCGCGGGTTGCGCAGAAAGTTACCGGCGTAGGTCAGCTGGGCCAGCAGAAAGGCCCCCAGGCCAAATACAAAGTGATTGTCGAAAGGGACGGCCAGCAGAACATCGCCGATCGCAGACAAGATGAGTGCAGCCAATGTAAGTGTCCGGGTGGCGCCGCGGAGCGCGCCCGCGGCCAGCCAGCAGAGCGCGGTGATGGGTACGATTTTCAGTGCTGCCATCCATAGGGCGCTTGTGCCCAGCGTATCCAGAGTCATATAAACCAGAGCACCAGTGCTAAACACGAGCGTGGGGAACGGTTTGAGTCCGCTGACTGACTGGGATTGCATCGCTATCGTCGACATGGGCTTCTCCATCATTTTTATATTTGCTGCTTTGGGGAGTATTCTTGCCCGAGTATTCGCGAATCTGCTGCGCCGTACAATCCACTGCGCGGTGACATTTTCGACCACGAATTCCATTTTCTGTTTTCAGGTTCGAACACGCCAATCCCTTTTGTCCATTCAAGGAGTGACAGATGAAGGCCAATAATATTCTCGAAACCATCGGCAACACGCCCCACGTACGCATCAACCATCTCTTTCGCGACGACATCGAGGTGTGGATGAAAGTGGAGCGCTTCAATCCAGGCAGCAGTATCAAGGACCGGATTGCTCTCGGAATGATCGAGGATGCGGAGAAATCCGGGGCGCTGCAGCCAGGTGGCGTGATCGTGGAGCCGACGTCCGGCAATACCGGTATCGGCCTGGCGATGGTGGCAGCGGTAAAGGGTTATCGCCTGATTCTGACCATGCCGGAGTCCATGTCGGTGGAGCGGCGCAAGATCATGAAGGCGATGGGGGCGGAGTTGGTACTCACCCCGAAGGAAAACGGTATGCCCGGGGCCATTGCGATGGCGGAGGAAATCCTCTCCCAGCATGAAAACAGCTGGATGCCGCAACAGTTCAAGAATCCGGCGAATGTGACGGCGCACAAGAATACGACGGCGCGAGAGATTCTGGCGGATTTTCCCGAGGGGTTGGATTTTCTGATTACCGGGGTGGGTACCGGCGGGCATATTACCGGTTGTGCGCAGGTGCTGAAGGAGTCGATGGCGAATCTGCAGGTGTTGGCGGTGGAGCCGGAGAAGTCGCAGGTGATTGCCGGTGGTGAGAAGGGGATGCACCGCCTGCAGGGCATCGGCGCGGGTTTTGTGCCGGAGGTGCTGGATAAAGAGGCGCTGGATGGCACCATCGGGGTGAGTGAGGAGGACAGCTTTGAAATGGCGCGGCAGTGTGCGTTGAAGGAGGGGATCTTTATCGGGATTTCATCCGGGGCGTCGCTGGCGGCGCTGAAGAAGCGGGAGAAGGATCTGGATGCCGGCAGCCGGGTGCTGGTGTTCAGCTATGACACTGGTGAGCGCTACCTGTCCATCGAAGACCTCTTCTCGGCGTAATCGCCCTTCTCTATAGCTGCACGGCTATTCCAATCCAGGCCAGCGCGGGATCAACCCACAAATCCCGCCCTGGCCTGCGTATAATCCCACCTTTCTTTTTTCGGGGCGCCGGCCACTTGAGTGGCGGTGGTGCTACCGGGTACAGCCTTGCGAGACACGCCGTAAACCCATCCCTGGGGGCTCTGCACCGCCATCCATGGCGGTGAAGGTCTCGCACGGCTATACCCGCTATCACCACCTTCCCGTCGACCCAAGTGGTATTCGAATAAATTTCTATCGGGGGAATCATGGAAAACGTAGTAAGCAGGGAACTGCTGGATCAGGTCATCGCCATTTCAGTAGAAGCGGGCGAGGCGATTCTGGAGGTGTACAACGCCAGCGGTGAGCTGGAGGTGGATACCAAGTCCGATGATTCTCCGGTAACCGCCGCGGATCTGGCGGCACACAAGATTCTGGCGCCGGCGCTGGCGAAGCTGCTGGATGGGGTGCCGGTGCTGTCTGAAGAGGGCGAGATGCCGTCTTATGATGTGCGCGGTCAGTGGGATCGCTACTGGATTATCGATCCGCTGGATGGCACCAAGGAGTTTATCCGCCGAAACGGCGAGTTCACGGTGAATGTGGCGCTGATCGAGAATGGTGAGCCGGTGCTGGGAGTGGTGCATGTGCCGGTGCTGGATATTACCTATGCGGGCGCCAGGTCCCTGGGAGCGATCAAGCGGGATGCATCCGGTGAGAAGGTGATCGCAGTGCGGGCGATGCAACCGCGTCTGGAGGCGAAGCAGCCGATCGAGGTGGTGGCGAGCCGCAGTCACGGTGCCGGTGCGGTGGATGCGCTGCTGGAGCGCATCGAGGGTGCGCTGGGTGAGACCGGGCTTAAGAACATGGGCAGCTCGTTGAAGCTGTGCTTGGTTGCAGAAGGTGCGGCGGACCTGTATCCGCGTCTGGCGTTAACCTGTGAGTGGGATACCGCGGCGGCACAGGCGGTAGTGGAAGCGGCCGGTGGCGTGGTGGTAGACGATAAGTTCGAGCTGTTGCGTTACAACCAGAAAGAAGAATTGCTCAATCCGTTCTTCTATGTGATTGGTGACCCGTCTTTTGATTGGAAAACCCTTTTGCTGGGTTGATGCTATGACCTGCCGGTCCACGGGGCAGTTGCACGGCTGCCCCCTCAGACCGCCGCGTGGCGTCCGGTAAAATGCGCGGTTCTGGTCTAGGCTTAACCTTATTACTCGCCTGCCGCCGTTGTTTTTAACGACACCTGTCTGTTGAGCGCAACAAGCAAATGCTGGCAGTCGGTTCCATCCACCTGCTCTATCCAATACAGGGATTGGGAGGTAAAGCCATGGCCTGTGCCCGCGCTGCCCATGTGAACGTCAACGAAACCGAAACCCGTCATCTGCGCCAGCGACTGCAGGTGGAGATTACCTGGCTGTCACGGCAGCTGCAGGATCTGCAGACTGCGGATCAGCTGCCGGACCATTCGCTGCAACAGACCTACCGGGAAATGATCTTTTCCCGTCGCGCACTTCTCGGGCGTATCCCCCGCTGATTTCGTCCTTTCCAGGAAAGTTTTTCTTCTCCGGTTGTGAATTCCGCAATTTTTACCGCGTGCGTCGCGCATTTAATTTCTTTGCTGAGAATTTTGTTCAAGTCTGAACAATTGGGTCTACGCTTGGTGGGATAAAAGTTAACTTAAAAGAGAAAGCCCATGCGTTATCCGGTTGTGGTCCACAATATTGAATTCGCCGGTTACGGTGCCATCGCACCCGACCTGCCGCATTGCCACTGCCACGGAGATTCGCTGGAAGCTGCACTGCAGAAAATGGCGGAAACGATCGCCGGCCGGCTCGATGAGATTCAGGACGCTGGCGATGCGCCGCCGGAGCCCGGCGACCTGGAAAAACTGCGGAAAAATCCTGCGTTTGCCGGCGGTGTCTGGGCAATCATCGATATCGAGCAGAACGCCTTCAGCCCTCGCTCCTGAATCGCACACAATCGTAATACGGATTTTAGTAAGTATGCGCAGATGCCGCAGACAAGCGGATCTCTGCGCGGTTAAACAGGGAAGTCAAATAATGAAAGCACTGGTATTTCTTCTGGCTTTGTTCGCCTCGGCTCTGGCCTCCAACAGCGCGCTGGCGCAGTGGAACAACCCTATCGATGGATACTGTAACGGCGAATACCACATCGTCGGCACCGTTGGCCTCGGTGTGGGTGAGCTGCAGATCAACGACGAGCAGGACTTTGCCGGGTATGCCAGTATCGGAGTTACCCCCGATGCGGGTATCTGGCAGGTAGAGCTCCGTTACACGGGTTTTGACGATGGCAGTGTGTCGGTAGACCAGTGGGGTATCGGTGCCAAGGTAGACTTCACCGTTAGCTGTGATGTGCAGTGTCTTTACTGGATGGTCGGCTGGAACTACGGCGAGTTTGATGTGGATTCCATCGAGCGTCGCGGGCTGATTTATGATCTCGACGATAACGCGGATGACAATTACTGGAATGCCGGTGTCGGCTACCGCTACAACTGGACCAAGGATTTCAACACGTCCATCGAGTACAACTATAACGACGTTGACACCAAGTTTTATTACTACGACGGCGTCGACGATGTGCGCTTCGACCTCGGCCACCTGCGCACCCTCACGGTCAATTTCAGCTACCGTTTCTGAGCGCAGGCGCCTGAAAGCGGCCCCGGTGGCAAGTACATCGGGCCCCTCTCCAATCTTCAGAGTGCGTAGGACAGACTCATATTGAGGCCGTCATCGCGCCCCAGCTGATAGCCGTTGTAGTGCGCGGACACACTGCTCGTCCACTCTACGCCCAGTCGCACGCCGGCAAAAGGCCCCGACTGCGGCACCAGGTTTGCTCCGAGTGCAGCATCGACAAACTCTCCGCCGTAATTCCCCTGCAGGTCCGACGGGCTGGCGTGATTGTGAGGGCCATTGTAGTGGCCATTGATGTCGTGCTGCTTGGTGTAGCCCAGGCGTGCGGAAACGCTCACCCAGTCCGCCAGTCGGTAGGCACTCCAGGCGGTGGCACCATAGCGCTCCCCGAAACTGAAACCGGAATCATTTTCGTCCTGCAGGGGTAGTCGGGCACTGGTCTGGGCTCCCCAGCTGAGCCGCTCGTGACCGCCGGTATAGGTAAGTGAAGGCATCAGATCCCAAGTGCCGCTTCCCAACTGCATACCGTAATGCACGTAAGTGCCATCTGCATTTTTCAAATTGACGTCGCCGGTGGGTGCGCTGACACCCAGTGTGCCGTGAAGCTTGTAGTTGCCGGTGTCTGCAAGGCGAAACAGCCCGGCGAACACGGTATCGCCGGTGCCATGGCTGTGACTGGCGTGCATGGTCATATCATGATTCATACCACCCATCGCATTCATGGCGTCCATACCTCCGGTATGGTCGTGCCCGGTACCTGTCATTGCCATGGTCATATCCATACTCATGGTCTGGGGCATGAACATCAGGGTCAGGCTGTCGCTGACCGCGTACATGATGTCGAGCATATGCATTTCCATGGTCATGCCTGTGGGCACCATGGCGTAGCCCGCGTGCCCCGCCGCCGCGGTGCTGGTCTTTTGCGAACCGGAATACAGCCCAGAGAAGGTCTCGCGCATGTAACGGTAACCGAGCATCCACTCCCCCTGCCGATGCAGATGATCCGCCATGATACCTGCTGGTGCGTGACTCTCGGGCAGATACACAGGCAGCGTGCTGTCATGGCTTAGCGCCGGCATACTGCCGATGGCAAGCGCGAGAGGGGGCAAACAGGGGAAAAGTTTCCCGAAACGATTCATTGGTGATTCCTTGTTATAGGGGGTCGTGTGCACCCGCGGTCCGTGTAAACGGCCCTGGGGCAAAAAAGGCTACCAGCGGCATTGCCGGACGGAAGCGACTGCGACGATATGCCCCACCCTGGTGACATCGGCAGCAGCGCGTAGGTGACCATCGTCACTTGTGGCATCATGGCTGTGCGAATGCAAAAAACAAAAGAATCGAACAAGGATTGATCAGTGAACGATAAATACAATATTGAAATTACCGGTGAAGCGGTTGGGGGGAAAAGCCAGCAGGAAGCCGTTGCGGCGCTGGCCCGCTACGCCGGAATCAGCGAAGAGCGCGCCCGGGAGATGTTTGCCAACGCGCCAACCGTGGTTAAGCGTGAGATTCCCGAGGACCTCGCCGAGCGTTACGAGCGCAAGCTGGCGGATCTCGGTATCGGTGCGCGGCGTGCGGTTGCCAGTGTGCGCGAAGAGGCCCTGGCACTGGAGCCGATGGAAGCTGGCGAAGATGCGTCCGACGAGGTGACCAGCGCGGCATCATCGACCTCTTCTGCCCGCCAGGCTGTGGAGACGCCGACACCAGAGGCCAGCCAGGTACCCCCCGCCGGTGGCAGTGGGGGTGGCGAAACGGAAGGCAAGCGCCATATCGGTTTCGTGTTTTCCGGAAATGGCTACGAGTACTTCAAGATCTGGATCGTGAATATCCTGCTAACCATTGTAACCCTGGGCCTCTATGCGCCCTGGGCGAAGGTCCGCAACGCTCAGTACTTTTACGGCAATACCAGTCTGGAGAATGCCAGCTTTGCCTTTACCGCCGACCCGAAAAAGATGCTTATTGGTCGCCTGATCGCCATTGGGTTACTGGTCGCATTTATGGCGATTTACAACGTATCACCGGTGGCGGGGCTGATTCTCAGCCTTGGGCTGATTTTTGTCTTCCCGTGGGTACTGAACCGGACCTTTGCGTTCTACGCGCGCAATAGTACTTACCGCAATATCCGCTTCCGGTTTGTGGGCCGCTACACCGATGCGCTGGTAAATTATCTCGGCTGGCCGATCCTGGCTACGCTGAGCCTTGGTCTGCTGTCACCGTTTATGATCTTTAAGCAAAAGCAGTACGTGATTGATAATCATCGCTACGGCAATAAAAGCTTTGCGTTCCGTGCCAAGGTAGGAGATTTTTACGGACTGGTATTTATCGCCATCGGTATTGGTCTCGCAGGGTTGATTGCGGGATCCCTGGTGGGGGTGGTGCTGGCACTGATCTATGCGCCGCTGGGTATTCTTTCCGGTGTTGCCGCCCTGGCTGGTTACGCGGTGGGTATCCTGTACTTCGTGACCAATATGCAGAACCTTATTTTCAACAGCACCAGCCTGGCCGACAACGATTTCAAGGCGCGTTACCAGATGAAATCCTACGGTCTGCTGATGGTGACCAACTTTCTGATGACCATCGTTACGCTTGGGCTTTTCATCCCCTGGGCCAAGGTGCGCGTTGCACACTACGCGGCCGAACATACCGCACTCAATGTTACGCAGGATCTGGATAAATTCGCGGCGATCAGCCAGCCGGATGAATCCGCCTTCGGTGAAGAGTTTGGCGATGTGTTTGATATGGAAGTGGGAATCTAACTGCACCGATCATCATGCAATACATCATCAAAGGAAAGTGGCAGGACGGCGCAACCAGCGCCGTTTTGCCTGCGGAGCTGCGCTGCCTCGAAGGGCGGGTTTACCTCTCTGTTGACGGTCAGGAGTTAAGACGTGCACCGCACAGTGAATTGAAGCTGTCTGCAAAACTCGGCCGTACACCGCGCTACCTCCACTTTGCCGGGCAGTCAGGTCAGTTTGAGAGTGAAGATCACGAGCATCTGGATCGCTTGAGCAGTGACCTGGGTGGCCGCGGATTCGCATTCATCCATCGGCTGGAAAACCATCTTGGTATGGTGGTGTTGGCTACGGTGGTCGTGGCAGCACTCATTTGGGGGTATTTCACCTGGGGTGTCCCGGTTGGCAGTAAGGTCCTGGCTGAACGGCTTCCCGCAGATCTGCTGAATCGGTCTGCCCAGGAGACCCTGAAATTTCTCGAGGAATTTCAGCTCGAGGAAACTACCCTGAGTGCACAGCGGCAGCAGGAAATTCGCGATACCTTCCAAGGGTTTGCCCCGGACTATCCGATCGAAAAACTGCGTTTTTATGGCGGTGGTGATCAGGGGGCGAATGCCTTTGCTCTGCCCGATGGCACGATCATATTTACCGATGAAATCATAGCCCTGGCGGATACCGATGAAGAGTTGTTGGCGGTGTTTGGGCACGAGCTTGGGCATGTGGCGCACCGCCACTCGCTTAGGCACGTAATTCAGGGCTCGGCGATCTCCCTGACATTGGCCTTGATTACCGGTGAAGTGTCCGCATTGGGAGATCTGTTGCTGACCGCGCCCGTGGTATTTACCCAGCTATCCTATTCCCGTCAGTTTGAGCTGGAGTCTGACGACTACGCGGTGCAGATGCTGCGGGAACGCGGCCACTCCCCGCAAGCGCTGGCGGATATGCTGACCAAGCTTTACCAGAATAAGCGCTGTGAAATGGACAGTGGTTGTAACAATGAGGACGTGGCAGATCACGACGTGGATCCAGCCGCGGAGCGAGAGGGCGAGTGGCTGAAGTATCTCAGTACTCACCCTCACCTTGAAGAACGCATCTCGCTTACCCGGGATCGCGATTAGATGTGAGAGCTGTGCAGATGACCGGAAAATGGCTGCTGCGTATTGGGCTGGTGCTGCTCTTTCTGGCAATGGTGTACGCCGCCCTGCCCTGGTATTCCGCACGTCAGTTAATTGAAGCGGCGCAGCATAATGATGCCGCCAAAATTGAGCGCTACGTGGATTTCCCAGTCCTGCGAGGCAATATTCGTCAGCGCTTGCAGGAAGAAATGCATCGATCCCTGGGAGACGATGTGCCCCCGCAGCTGGGGGAGCTGTTCAACGCGGGCGCAGACCTGTTTCTTGGGCCATTGCTCGAGCGCGTGATCAGTCCGGAGGGAATCACCCAATTGATACAGGGCCAGCGTGACTGGCGAGAGTTCGAGCGTGAACTAGGTAGCCTTGGTACAGGGAAGCGTAGGTCACAGGGTGCTGAAAAACCTCCGGTTCAATCCGGGCGCGGCGTTGCAGATGATAGCGACGGCACTGAGCACGATCACCATTGGCATATGGAACACTGGTACTTTAGCGGTCTCAGCACAGTGGAGGTCATCTGTGGCAATGGTGATAATAATGAGTTGGTGCAGCTGCAACTACAGCGCAGAGGCCTGCGCTGGCAGCTGGTCGATATCCAGAAAATTGATGATCTTACCGGGGGAGAATAAGTATGGCCGTTACCCTGCAAATGCATGAATCACTCAACGTGTTTGGGGATCCGCTTATTCCTTGCAGTACTGACCCGCTGACAGGTTTCTTTCGCGACGGTTGTTGTAACACCAACGACCAGGACCTGGGCTCTCACACTGTCTGTGTGGAGGTGACCCGCGAATTTTTAAAGTTTTCTGCAGAGCGCGGCAATGATCTGAGTACGCCGGTGGAAGAGTTTGGTTTTCCCGGGCTGACACCCGGCGACCGCTGGTGTCTGTGTGCCGCTCGCTGGCTGGAGGCGCAAAAAGCAGAAAAAGCGCCCCGTGTCCATCTGCAGCGTACGCATATGCGTGCCCTGAAAATTGTACCGTTGGAAGTATTGCGACAATATGCGGCAGATTTGAACTGACGGTGAATACGCGGTCGACCGGTAATAAAACCGCGGTGGAATCACTACGATAAAAAAGAAAAGTGCTCTGGAGCAAGCTTTCCCGGCTTGCCCAGAGCCAGCCTTGCGGCCACAACCAACTCACAGGATGAAAATTTGTTGGTGAGCGCGATATCCGTATCTGGCGCGGGCATCGGTAGGCGCCCGTCCTGCTCAGTAATCAGAATGCGCGCAAGCGGACGCTTGGGCAATAGCCCCTAGGGGCCTAAATACTGCTGACCCTTCACTTTCTCTGACCGTAATACCGCGCCGGGTTTCAGATCAGTCCTTCACTGACACTCTTGGAAACCAGCTGGCCGGTTGTCTTGCAGTCGGACTTTTTTAGAATATTTTTCCGGTGATTTTTGACCGTGTGTGGCGATATGTTTAGCAGGCGCCCGATATCTGCACTTGTTTTTCCATCCGCCAGCAGGCGCACAATTTCCATTTCCCGCTGGGTAAACAACGATGGTGATGAGGTAATACACGGTTGTGGATTATTAAGCACATCAATATTGAGGTAGCTCTCGCCCCCAAACAGGTTCAGCAGCGAGAGTGTGTAGTTACTGCCGCTGGCAAGGTGGGAAATATCGGTGTGAATACCGAGTGTCCGTGCCACACCGAAATGTTCGTCGGTATCCAGTATGATTGCCTGGTGATTGAACAATCGGTAACTGCCATCGGCCACCCGCATACGCCCGCTGTAGGAAATCTTGTAGTTCTTCACCTGATCCATACCGATTTCGTTTTTCAGGATCGACAGGGCAGTTTCCTCTGCTTTTGCGGCGAATGGAATGTCATCCGGGTGTCCGCGCTCGATCAATGATTGAATTGTCGCGGTCTGCGGGTCGAGTCCCAGTATCGATTGGATAGAAGGACTCACCAGCATGGGTTTGTCGAGGTTTAGGAAGTCGAGAACATAGTAATAGCAGGCGCCGCTGCTGAAAGTGGTGGCAATAAACTGATCGAGCTCGTATCGCTGCTGAGTGACATTCCGTTTGGCGAAAAAGCCTGGAATGTTGTGCCATGCCCGATAAATCAGGTTGTTGCCCGCGTCGAGCGTCTTGAGGCCCATGAATACTTCCTTGTTATTATCGTGCGTGACCGCCGCCTGCAGTTTCGTGATCTATTTCCCGAGATCCGTTTATAGCAAATACGCAGTGCCCGGCACAGATTTCATTAGGCGGTCGTGAAGGAACTTTGTGGCTGGCAAGCCAGTTTTGGTTTCAGGTTGGCAGATTATCCAGCTTAAACACCAATGTCCCCGAGCGCGATTCAAATCAAGCCTTCGATGGCACAGCTGGCCAGTAGCTGGCTCATGTTCTGGCAGCCCGCTTTTTTCAATATACGTTTGCGGTGATTTTTGATCGTATATTCGGAGAGTGAGAGCGCTTCTCCGATCTGGGCACTAGTCAACCCTTTCGAGACCAGTTGAATCACGGATATCTCACGCTCGGTAAATACCGGTTTATCCCGATCCACTTTCTGCGGGTGATTGTCCACATCGATATTCAGATAGGAGGGCTCCCCATTCATACCGATCAGCGACAGTCGATAGTTGTTTTCCGTGGTTAGGTGTGAAATATCGGTGTGGACATTCAGGGCTTTCCCAATACCGCCCTCGTCGTCGGTATTGAGGACGATGGACTGGTGATTGAACAGTCGGTACTCACCGGTTTTGACTCGAAAGCGAAAGCAGTACGAAAACTTGTAGTCGGTTATTTTATCCATGCCCACGCGCTGCTGCATGACCCGGATGGCGGTGGACTCAGCGTTGGCCACAAACGCCATGTCGTCCGGGTGTATCAGTGCAAGCACATCCTGGAACGTCATGGTCGCGATGTTCAGGTCGTGAATCTGCTCGACCTGTGGGCTAACGTAGAGTAGCTCCAGGTCAAAGAGGTCGAATATATAGTGATAGTGCGGGCCGTTGCTGAACACCCGGCTGACCATCTCATCCACCTGCAACTTCGCCAGCTCGGTCTTATTTTTCGCAAACAGTGCGTTGCGCTGGTCCCATACGCTGGTCAACATGTCGCCACTCGACTTCTGTACTTTTGTTTCACTGGCCACCAGGGCGCTTCCTTTGTGATGAGTGTCACATTTATCGTGAGACACTTGTACCAGAAGTTTATCTGATGGCGCAAATGTATTTGCTGGTCATTTTGTGAAAATCAGCACTCCATGAAGGATAGACAGGAAAGTCTGGCCGGATGGGCTGGGCAAGCTGGGTAAATAAAGTACCGCGTGTCCCGGTGTATTTTACAGGGGCTCATCAATAGGGGTGTGGGGAAAGTGACCGCAAAGGAGGTCCGCTGCAGAGACCACCTGTTCCCGGTGGCCAATGACAGCGGTACCCTTGCTCAGGAAGGCAGGAAGTCGATCGAGTAGTTCAATGTGGATTTCTCCACATTGGCGGAGCCAAAATTGATCAGTCGGATACGTGCTAGCAGTTTGCGTTCAAGATCCGGGTCGCCCAGCTCACTGCTCACCAGACTTACGCCGGAGATAACACCATTGGGCTCGATCACCAGTTTTACCGTCACCTTACCGGCCAGTGTCGGGTCCCGGCGCAAGGCCCGGTTGTAGATAGCGAAGATTGCCCCTTTATTGGCTTCCATTACCTGACGGATGGATTCCTCACCGCGGGTACCGCGCTCGCGACGGGCTTCCTTGCTGCTGGACTTGGCGGCCACCTGGGCTTCCGCCACTTCTACCTGGGTAGTCTGGCGTCCGGACAATGCCGAACCACCGGTATTGCGGCTCAGTTGGCCGGTATTGATACCACCACTGGCAGCCTTGGATTTATCGGTAATCAGCGAGCGGTCGATTTTTTGCGCGTTGGCCGCACCGCTGGCCAGGGAGTTGGCATTGGCCACCTGGGATACGTCGAGGCTATCGCGCATGTCCATCAGGTCGTCCTGCAGCTGCATCAGCCCACTATTGGCTGCTTTTTCCCGCGCCTTCGCGACCTCTTCTGCCGGGGCCTTTTCCGTTAGCGGTTTGGGCTTGACGGTTTTGATCGGTTCGGGCTTGGGTTTTGGTTTCTCGACCGGTTTGGGCTCTACTTTTTTAACCTCTTTGGGTTTTTCGATTTTTTTCTCAACCGGCTTCGGTTTGGGTTTTTCCACCGGCTTGGGCAATTCCTTTTTCTCCAGGATTACCCGGGCCAGCTGCGGCGGTAGCTGCTCTTTCTGCTCGCGGGTGAGCTCGGGAGCTGGAATGAACGTGAACAGCGCACCGAGTACCACAAACGCGGCAAAACCGGATTTGAGGAACTTGATAAAGCGCTGGTCTTCTTCTTCGGTAGAGGCCCACGGCAGAGTGGAGTTGTAGTAATGCCACGGCATAAGCGCCGGACGATTGGCTGTCTGTGTGGTGCTGAGAGAGGCGCTGGTCATCGATTACCTCCCTTATTGACCGGCGGCCGGGCCGGCCGGATCTTGCGGCGACGTCTGGGTTACGGCGAGATCGATGTCCCGGTAATCCGCCGCCGCGCAGGTGTTCATGATCTGCTTGAGCAGTGCGTAGGGAACTTCCTCGTCGCCGAGGATGGTCACCGGGCGACCCAATGCGACCTTATCTTCCGGCAGGGGCTCGGCGCGGCTGGCGAGGTATTTCAATTCATTCAGTAGTGGCTCGATCTGATCCCCGTTACTGGGGATATCCGCCACTTTCGCAATCATGCGGTTGCCCACTATCAGCTGGTCACCATTCACCCGCACCACGGTTGTGGTTTCCGGCTTCTGGGTGGAAGTGGATTCCGGCAGAGTGATGGTCTTGTCTGCCTGCAATACTTCCACATCAGAGGAGTTCACCAGCAGGAAAAATACCAGAATGGTGAAAATATCCATCAGCGAAACCAGGTTGAGTTTCGTTTCTTTATGCCGGCGCGTCTTGCGCCCTTTCAGCTTGCCGCCGATCGTCGCTTTCATAGTCCGTTGCCTGCCAGCTGTTCATCTTGCCCCTGGCCGCTCTGGGCCACGCCTCCCTGGGGTGCATCGCCCAGGGAGATCTGTGGGAACAGTTCCGCGTCCACTACCGATGCCGCCACCACGGCGCGGAAGGAGCGTGCGGTATCCATGGCGCTCACCAGGGTGCGGTAGGGAGTGCCGGGTTCCGAGAGAATAACCAGGTCTTTCTTGTCGATATCCTTATCCCGCAGCGCGCGCTTGATCTCCTGCAGCACATCCGACACCAGCTTCAAGTCCGGCTTGCCGTCCCGGTTGGGAATGCGCTTTACGCGAACCCCCGCCGGATAGTTGATGTCGATGTACTCGGCGCGCAGCACCATTTCCAGTTGCCGGTTTTCTTTCTGCTCTTCCACACTGGCATCACTCAATCCCGGAAGGTTGAGGTTCAGCACGGAGATATGGGAAAACACCATATTCAGAAGCAATACCGGGACCAGAACGGTCATCAGGCTCATAAATGAGGTGATGTCCAGATCCGGGTCGGTTTCCAGCCTGCGTCGGATAGCCATGGCTCTCTCTTGGTCTAGTTCTTAACGTTTACGATTGTTGCGTCTTCGGTGGCGTTAGGCCGGTGCGCCGGCTTTGGCGGCGGGACGCGCTGCGGATGCTTCCGCTTTCTGACTGCGGGTCAGGGTAATCAGGTTAAGAAACTTCACGCCGGCCATTTCCAGGCTGTCGATGATCTCGTTGGTCTTGTTCTGCAGCATGGAGTAGGCCAGCAGCAGCGGGATCGCGGAGATCAGACCGAAGGCGGTGGTGTTCATCGCCACGGAAATACTGGAAGACAGCATGCTGGCTTTCTCAGAAGGGTCCGCATTGGCCACCGCGGTAAACGCCGCGATCAGACCGATAATGGTACCCAGCAGGCCCAACAGGGTGGCGATGTTGGCCAGGGTGGCCAGATAGTTGGTGCGCTTTTCCAGGCGCGGCACGGCTTCAAGGATACTCTCTTCAATGGCCATGGCGATGTTCTCGTCCTTGCGCGCATGCTGGGCGGTGCTGATGCCGGCGGCAACGAGCTGGCCCATAGGTGCCGGCTCGTTCTGGGCAAACTTCAGCGCCGCGGCGAAGTTGCGCTGCTGCATCATCGGCAGAATCTGGCCGTAGGCGCGACGGTTGGCGAGCTTGGCGCGGGACAGGAATACCCAGCGCTCGATCACCAGCACCACACCGATCACCAGTACCAGTGCGATGGGATACATGAAAGTGCCGCCGTTCTGAAAGAAGCGCAGCAGTGTATTGAAAAACTCCATGGTCAAATCTCCGGGACGTAAAGATTCTTATCTAGTAATGAAAAAGGGTTGTGTTGAGTTCATTCACTTCCGCGGTGCTGTTATGGCAGGCCCCGCAGGTCAGAAACTGGTTGATATTTTACTCTTCGGTGTTTTCCACCTTGAGTAACTTTATTTCCCGATGCAGCTCCGAGTATTCCTGATGTTGGAAGCTGTGGGAAATGGCATTGGGCAGTGTGCTCTCGATTTTTTCCAGGCTGGCGGCCTGTTTCCACGGAATGATATACAGCACTTTGGGTTGCTCCTGACTGCCCACGATAGTGGACTCCAGTGTGATCACTTCTCCGCTTTCCTGCTGCCCCTGAGCGGCAGAGTTAAACAGCAGTGAGAGCAGCGCTGCGGAAATCATCGGCAATCTCATGGGCTACAGTCTCCGCTCCAGATCCATAATCCACCCCGCCAATACCCGGTCCGCTTCCGCTTCCAGTGCCCTGGCTTCGCGATAGTGATGCAAGGCCCGTTCCGGTTGGTGCAGATAGAGGTCAAATAAAATACCCAGGTTGCGGTGGCCCATGGCGAAGTCCGGCCATTGCTGTAGGGCGTTTTCATAGGCTTGCTGTGCTTCGTCAAAGCGACCCAGGTCGCGCAGCAGGACGCCGAGGGAGTTCCACGCGAACACATTTTTTGGGTTGGCGGTCACCGCTTGCCGCAGGCTCGCTTCGGCCTGCTCCGGCTGCTCCAGTTTCAACTGGACCTTGGCCAGGTTTAGCCAGGCCCCAGAAAGCTGCGGCCACTGGGTGACGACCTGCTGGAGCTCGGTTTCCGCCGCGCCAAACTGCTGTTGTTCGAAGTACCCGCGAGCGTTTGCCAGAGCCTGCTGCGCAGCCCCTGGTACGCTGGCGGCTTCCGCAAGATAGGGGTTGGGGGTGGCAACACGCTGGGGTATTTCCCCCTCGGCGACCGGCTCAGCATCGATGCCCGAGGTATCTGACCCCGTGGGGTTCCCGGCGCAGGCGCTGAGCAGTAGCGCGGCAATGGTTGCCAGAGCATAGCTGCTGAGTTGGTTCTGGTTAATAGGCCGCATCGCTCCACTCCACAGTTGATTCCGGTTTGCGATAACGGGCGGGCAACAGATTCTCCAGCGACGAGAAACTGCTTTTGATCCACTCGTCGTAGACGCCGTCAGCGGTACGCTTCACATTGGCTTCGTGCAGCTCGATGGCTTTTTCCTCGAAGGGGTAAGCCTGTTCTTCCAGCAGGATTTCGTACTGCTCCAGTTCCAGCGGGTTGAGTCCGTTGGGTCGCTGGGAGTCCATCAGATCGCGACTCAACTGACGATAGATTTCGGCCAGCCGGAAATTCGCCGCGGTAGTGAATTCGGCAATACCGAAGTCGAGTACTTTCTTGTACGCGGTTACGGTGGTTTCCATCGCCTGCTTTTTGTTGCGCAAGCTTTGTTTCAACGGCAGGGTCAGAGCCAGCTGTTCAAAGCGGGCGAAGCTCTGGCCGGCCAGATCGTTCTGAGCAAAGGCGGCGAGATAACGGCCGCGGGGTTCGGAAACCTTGTTGCTCGCCAGACTATTCAGCCACTGATTGCGCTCGCGCTGGTTTCCGGATTTTTCATACAGGGACACCAGCTGGTATTGCGCTTCCAGATTCTGTAGCGCCGGCTGGCGCCAGTCACGCGCGTACTGGCGGTAAGCATCGATCGCGCGGCTGCGATTACCCGACTGCTCGAACTGTTCTGCTGCGAGGTACAGAGAGTCGCGACGCACGTTCGGGTCGGGGTCGTTCTGCGCAAGTGCCATCAGTTCGCTGGCCGCGGCTTCCGGCATATCCATACCCTGATAAATCACTACCGCTTTTGCAGTGAGGGTCGGGGTCAGTCTGTGCTGAGGATAATGTGTGCGGAAGTCCTGCAGTTCGGCCTGGGCCTGCGGCCAGCGCTGCAGGCGGATCAACTGGTTGATCGCATCGTATTGTGCGGTGGCGGCGATGGGTGAACGACCGCTTTCCCGTACTCGTAGTAATAGCGCAATGGCTTCCTCGGTAGGCGCCACAAACTCCATGTTGTCAGTGGTCAGGTGTACCTGCTTGAGAATTACCTCCGCCTGCTTGTAGATAGACGACTGTAGGCGGTCTCGGGTGTTGAGGTACTCCGGATCGTCCGATGCCATACCGGCGAGCAGCTGCTCGTAGGCCAGTTCTGCGGCCGGATAATTTTCCGTTTCGAATTGGCTGTGGCCCAACAGCAGCAGGATGCTGCGGCGCTGTTCCGGGGTGGGCGGTGGCTGCCACGCTGCGGCCTTGATGGCGGCGTCGATGGTTTCCTGGTGGCGATACTGGTCAAACAGATTGCGTGCGGCATCCAGCTGCACCGGTAAGGCGCGAGGGTCCTGTGGCCAGCTGTCGGCAAAACGCAGGCTTGTTTCGGTTTTCAGGTCCAGCCACAGGTTGGCCTGTTCCGCATTGTTCTGCACTTTCTTTTCGGCGTCGTGCACCCGCCCCGCCATAAGGATCGCGGCGTAGCCCGCCTCGGTGGCCTGGCGCGGATTCGGTTGTGGCGCGGGTTCGCTTTCGGTGGCAAAGCCCCAGGCCACGCGGCGGTAGGCATTGAATGCCTGTGCATACTGTCCGGATTCGTTGAGACTTTCCGCCATCAGGAAAGTAAGCTCCGGGGTTTTGTCATCACCGGGGAAAGTATCAATAAATTCGCCATAAAGTGCGGCGGCGGCAATAAATGCCTCGCGGGATTGCCGCTGTGCCTGGGCTGCCACCTTTCCGCGATTGCGGGGATCGGATGCCTCTTTGGCCAGTGCCTGGGCGCGGGCGTGGTCGAAGCGGGCCAGTTCTTCCAGCCAGGGTTTTAACTGATTTTTAAGCAGGCCCCGTTGCTGGTCGTCGGCATTTTCCCAATAGGCGCTGCGGCTGCCGTAGCGGGTAACGAATGTGCGCTTGGCCGGAATGACCTCGCTGGGAAAGTTGCCCTGCTGCAGGATTTCCACCGCCCGCGCGTGCATGCCCGGGGCCTTGAAGCTCTGTGGGTACTGATCTGCATAGGCGAGAAAGGTTTCCGCACCGTCGCGATAGCGTTCACTTTCGGCATACCAGTCGCCAAGGGCGCGATACAGTAAGTGATGATAGGTGCGTGGTCGCTCATCGACGACAAAGGACTCGATGACCTCGGCGCCGCCCAGGTAATTGAACCCCAGTGCCAGCACTCGCAGGGTGTCGTCCGCAAGGCGACGCTCACCCTTTTCCAGTTCGCCCAGAAAGCGTGTTTGCCCGTTTGTTTCTCCAAGCAGGTCGTCCATCAGTGTCAGGAAGGTCTCACTGGCGGCTTTGTAGCGGGCGTCCTTGAACTGACTCCAACCGAGCATATAGCGGGCGTTACGTGCAAATGGTGTATCACCCTGTGCGAGAACATCGCTGAAATCACGTTCCGCAGCGCGATACTGCTTGCGACCAAAGGCCGCTTCGCCGCGCCGAAACAGCGCCTCGGCGATAAATGGTGAATCCGGGTTGCGCTGGACGATCTGTTCCAGTGCGTCCAGGGCGCCGGGATTGTTGCCATCCAGCGAGCGTGCACGGGCCAGGCGATAGGCCAGATAATCGTCGTCTGCTGAGGTCTGCAACAGCGCTTCGTAGTGGCGCACCGCTTCCGCGTAAGCCACCGCCATTTCCGGGTTGTCTGCCTGTAGCTGCTCCAGTCGTTCCATTTCCAGATCCGCCAGGCGCAGCTGTATCTGGCGGCGGGTCTGCGGATTCTGCTGTGCAGCCAGGGCGCGCTCGTAGCTGTCGATCAGGGCCGGCAGTGCCAGTTTGGGCATTTCCACCAGTGGTTCGGGTGGCAGTGCCGCTGGCGGCAGGTCCGCGAGGGTTTTGCTTTTATCCACGTAACCGGCGCAGCCACCCAGGGCGATGCTGGCGCTTATTGCGAGGGTCAACAGGTGCCTGCGAGGTGGCCGTGAAAAAGTAGCACTCACGATTCCGGCTCTCCTGGCTGGGCAGTTGGTTCTGATTCCTGGTCCGGTTCAGCGGGGTTTTCGGGGTTCGGGGACTCGTCCGTTGAAGAACCGGAACGGGCATCGGGTTCGCGTTCAGTTTCGCCCGGGGTGAGCGTATCGGTGGCTGCAGGCTCTTCGGTACTGCTCCCAGGAGTTGCTTCAGGATTGGGAGGGTCACCGGGGAGATCCTCGGTGCGATCTTCGGGCCGATCATAGTGCCCCTGCATGGCCGCATCCTGAATGCGTGCGATGGCCAGCCGGGTGTGGGCCATGTACTGCTCTACCCGCCCGCGGGTCTTATTCAGGGCGCTGCGCAGATCGGCGCGGATCTGGTTTTCGATAACCGCACTGGCGCGGTCAATAGCGCTGCGCTGTTGATCAATGCGCAGGCCCGCGTCTTCGACACTACCGGCCAGCAAATTGAGTTGCGGGGCTTCGGCAGAAATGCGAGCCACGTTACGCTGGTTGCGCGCCGCGTCTACCAATTGGGCTTGCAGAGCATCGATAGCCTTGCGCTTCTGCCACAGGTTCTGATGGTATTCCTCAGAAGCCTGCCACTGCAGAATGCCCCGTGCTCGCGCCAGGGTTTGTTGCTGATAGTTGCTGGTCTTGCCGGCCGCACTCAATTTTTCGTATCGGGTTTCCGCGTCGCGCAACATTTGCAGGAATTCTGCGTGTTCGCTATCGGAAGCGGCGAACATGGCCAGCCCATCTTTATCGGCCTCTACCCGCGCCAGCGAGGCCTGCAGTTTTTCCAGCTGCTGCTCGGCAATCTGTACCTGCTGATCGTACTGGGCACTGTCGTGCTCACGTACGATCGCTAGGCGACGCTGCTCACGTTCGTCAATCAGGGTATGGAATTCCGGCAGTCGTTGCTGCCAGCGATCCAGCACTCGCCGCAACTGTTGCAGATCGCGCAATTCGGACAACTGCAATTGCAGGCGGTCACTTTGCATTATCTGCAACAGATAATGCTGGTTCATACGAATCAGTGCCGGTGTCTCAGCATCCTCGAGCCAGCCGTATCGCTGCAGGTCGATGCGTTCGTCCCCGTCGATTTCCGCAAACTGCAGTTGACCGGCGGCCCCTGTCAGTTTGTGCAGATCATCGAGTGCGCGCTGGTACTGTTGCTCGGCATTTTGATAACTTCGCAGTGCGAGCTTCGGCCGGTCCAGCGCTTCGTAGGTATAGGGTAGGGCCAGCAAGGCTTCCTGTACCTGTGGTAGTAGCGGGTTCTGGCGAATCAGATAACCCAGGGCATCCACTGCCTGTGTGTGAGCGGCGCCGTTTACGGAGGCCCAACCCAGGCCGAGCAGTGCGTCCGGGGACCAGGGGGTGTCCAATCTCACCCGGCGAAATTCTTCCGCTGCGGCCGCGTAATCACCCTGCAGGGTAAAGGCGTATCCGGCACCAATGCGGGCCTTGTCGCGCAGAATGTACAGTTCCTCGCGCAGTTCATCCGCCAGATCCTTGTCGAGGGTGACGCTATCGACCAGATCTGCGGCGCGCTGGTACTCTTCTGCTGCTGCAGGGAAGTATTCATCGCGGGCAAAGGCGGCGGCCAGGTTATTGTGGCCGAGTACCCTTTCCGCCACTGGCAGATCAGCCAGGCGCAGGAGTTGCGCGGCCTGGCTGAGGTCACCGTTGCGAATGGCGAGATTAAGAGTGAGGGTGGTCTGGTGGATTGCGCCGGATTTTTCCAGCTGCAGGGCCGCCGTGTCCCAGTTCTGGTGTCGGTAGTTCAGTTCCGCCAGTTTCAGCCAGGCAATTTCCCGAAAGCGCTCGATCTGCTGCTGATTTTCTTCATCCGCGGCTTTCTGTAACTGCTGCTCGAACAGGTCTGCAGCCTGACGCTCCAGACCGAATGCCAGACTGATACCGCCGCGGATTAATTCTGCATTATCCGCGTGATGAGAAATTCCCCCGCGCAGGTCTGACACCATGAGGGTGCTCAGCGCATCAAAGGTGTTGCCCTGAAAGTAGTGATACAGGGCAGCGCCGTAACGCATGTCCTGTGCCTGCTGGAACTTCTCCCGGGGCTTTCCTTCGGGTGACTCGGCACCCGGTATTGTCTCCGCGGGCGTGTCTTCCGCCGCGCAGGGAACAGCGCCGGCAATCAATCCGGTCAGCGCGAGCGCCACGGTAGTATTTTTAAACACAACAGACCCCATGGGGAACTCAGGGAGCCGGCCACTGGACGACGGTAAATTCCGGCTGCTGCTTGCCTCCGGTATCGGATATGCGCAGTTCGATCACAGCGGGCTCATCCGTTTTGCTGAGCTCCAGGGTGGCGGCGCGCTTGAACTCGCGTTGCTCGGGGCCGGTACCATTGAAGAACGCAGTAATGGTGTGTTCCCCGGATTTCAGGTTGCCCTTGAACAGGGGCTGGATACCGCCGCGAAACAGCGCTTCTTTCTGGTGTTCGGTGTACAGGTGGGTTTCCACCAGCTTGTTATTGATGTGCAGCTTTACCGAGTCCAGATCAAAAAAGTGACCCACGTCCATGGACACGTATACCGCCACCTGACTCTGGGCTGGAAACAGAAGATCCTCTTCCAGCACCAGCAGGTCTCGATTCAGCTTCAGGACTTCCTGTTTCAGCGATTCGAGGTCGTCCGCGGGGAAGTCGGCATTCTGTGCACCTGCCTGAGTTGCGACCGCAAGTGTCAAAACTGTGAAGATCGCGCAAACATGGGCTTTGAGATGGTTGCGGGCGGTGAGAGCGGAGCGCAGGGAAAACATGCTGAAACCTGAAAAATAGAGTGTTCGGTTGTCGTTTAATTATTCGCACATTCGGAAGTGCGATTATGCCCGTGCATCACGATTCGGGCGTGATTCGGGTCACATCTGTGCTGAGGCACCCTGGATGTTTCGCAGTGGTGACAGATTTGGGCAGCCAGTTCGCGGCCTGTCAGGCTATCGGTCCGCCAGACCGCGGGAAAAAAACATGCGTCGGTCAGCGTCGATGACTATCGCTTCGTATCCGTCCATTCGATCGATCAATGCCAGTCCTTTACTTTTACCCAACACAAAGACACTGGTGGAGAGTGGATCGGTATCAAACCCCTCTGGGCCGATAACACTGACACTGATCAGTTTTTCTTCCGCAGGGTCGCTGTCCGCTTTCTGCTCTTCCGAACCTCTGTCGGTGTCCGCGGGCTTGCCGGTGGCCGGGTCGAAGATATGGTGAACCCGGTGATCGTCGTCATCGATAAAATACCGCTCGTAATCTCCAGAAGTGGAGATTGCGGTATTTTCCAGCGGTATTACCGCCGCGTTTTTGCTTTTATCCCTGGGGTGGCGGATACCTACCAGCCAGGGTTTACCCCGTTTGTCACCCAGCAGCCGCGCATCGCCTCCAGCGCTGACATTGGCGTGGGTGACGCCATATTGTTTCAGAATATTCACTGCGCGGTCTACCGCGTAACCTTTGGCGATGCCACCAAGATCGATTTTGGTACGGCTGTCGCCATAGCGAAGCGTGCCTGCGTTACGGTTCAGTTGCAGGTGGTGATAGCCGATGGCATCTCGCAGACTTTCGGTGGTCGCCGTATCGGCCTTTTTACCTTCGCGGAAATTGTACAGGCTGCCCAGTGTGGCAAAGGTGATGTCGAAGGCCCCGTGAGTCTGTTTACTGTAAAACAGGGACTTATCCACGATCCGTGCCAGCTCATCGGATATCTGCACAGGGCCTTGCCCCGCTTCCCGGTTTACCCGGGAAAGTTCGCTGTCGGCTTTGTAGGGGGATAAGGTCGCGTCCAGTCGGCGGAATTCGTCCATCACTGCGCGGTTGATCTGCTGTGCTTTTTTTTCGTCTTCGTACCAGAACTGCAGGTGTATCTCGGTCCCCATGATCGCCTGCCTGTCGTAGTGCCACTCCGCCTGTGCGGAAGCGGCCACCAGCAGGGTACAGACAATCAGAAAAAAGCGTTTTGGGTACATCGTTTTGTTTGTGCTGCTTCAGTACGTTAAATACGCAATCAACGGATCGGCGCAAAAGCCGTCAGGCTGTCCATCAGGCTGGCATTGCCAAGGCCGTGGTTGGGGAACAGACTGGCAAAACTGCCCTGTTCACCGTGCAGTGCCATGTAATTGAGCACCACGGTCTGCACCAATTGGTTGACGTTGTTGGCGGCCGGGCTGCTGGCAGTCTCCACATCGCCGGAGGGGCGCATGTAGCCTAGTTGCTGGTGGCGCGCCTGTTCGTCGGCGCTTCCGCCCAACAGCTGCGGGCGACCCGCAGGATTGTAAACCAGGAAGTAAGATGCGGCGGTCTGCTGATTGTCTCCAGTCCACACACCCTTGCCGCGACCTTCTGCGGAATCGTCAATCATGCCGTTACTGAATACGGAGCCATCGCTGAAGACGTACACCATCAGCGGCTGGCCAACCCGCGCCGCATATTCCAGGCAGGCGCCGATACAGCGGCCGGCGCGCAGGTCGCGGATCTCGCCGGTGGCGCGGTCGCCGGTGTGGTAGTCGTAACCGCCCATGGTGATGGTGCCGGCTCCGGCATAACCATTAACCACCAGTTTCATGGTGGAGGCGGCCTTCTGGAATTCGCGATCGCCGAAAAATTCGTCCGACGAAAAAATGCCGCCGGGACCGACAATGTCCGGGTCGAGCGCCGGGTCGAGCGCGCTGGGGTCGCCGAAACGGTCCGCCAGGTCCGCGCTTTTCATGTAACCGCATTTCACCAGATCTTTGATGACCGCATCATTACTTACCCGGGTATTGACCTTCCCCAGTTTGGCATTGGAGATGCGGTACATAGACTCCATTACTGCGACGGTATCTTCCTGGCTGAGCAGGCCCACCAGATCACCCACGTCCACAAGACCGGTAACATCGGAGGGACGGTCGATCTTGGTGGGGCGCACTTCCGCGTTGATCAGGTCCATCGGGGCCATGGAGTTGCCGCCGGATTCGCTGGTCTGCGAACCGATCAGTGCCAGCAGTGACCCGTTGGCGCCGGCGCGATTGATCCCGTACATGGGGTTGTGGGGGTTGTTGCCGGTATCATTTTCCGAGCGTGCTGGTATCACCGCGCCATTGATGGCACTGGAGGTGCCGGGGCCAACTTTTTCCAGAATACCGCGCAACATCTGACTGTCACTGTGAAAGGCAAGACCCAGGTCGGTGTTGTACAGCGGGTTACCCAGACCATCGGTGAGCGATGGCACCATGTCTCCGGGCAGGCCCTGTTTGCTGTAACCGGCGGTACTGAGAAAATCGAACTGCCCGCCCTGCTTGCCCACGAGCACGTTGGAGCCGGCTATGTTCGCTCCGCCAGCCAGGTCAAAGCAGATAAACGGAATCTTGCCCGCCCCATTGGCGCTGACACCACAGGTCGCGCGCATGGCTTCCAGGTCGGAAGACAGTGCGGCCTGGGCAGAGCGCGGATTGGCAAACAGACTGAAAATCGAACCGCCCAGAACCGTCGCCATACCCGCGCGAAAGCCCTGGCCGAGAAAATCCCGTCGGCTCACCGGCCGATGGTGGTCCGGGTGGCGCAGTGGTTGGTCCAGTTCAAAATGTTTTTTCTTGCTCATGGCTCTTCCGGGGTCCCCGTTTATCGAGGTAATCCGTTGTATTGAAATCAGTGAATCAAAATCATCGCACTACCCATAGCAGCCGCGCAGGTGGCTTTCACTGTGGTAGTCGTGCGATCCGCGCCGCAGCTACCGCCGCACGCCGTCATTTTGTCGATCAGGCTGTTCAGTTCCTCGCGTACCGTGCTTTCGTCCGGAGCGCTAGCGAGCTGGGCGGTGTGTCCACCCATGGCCGCGGGCCAGGTGATCGGTCGGCCTAGGAGATTTTCCAGCAGCGGGTCGATGATCTGGGCACGTTTGGTATCGGTGCTGAAAGCATCATTCGCCGTGGCGGAGAAGTTGAAGCCCGGGAAGTAGTTGGCCCGCGCGGCTTCATCGTCCACCAGTGTGCTGCAGTACTTCACCGCCAGCTGAGTGATGCCCATCTGCTGTGCGGCAAGGAATCCGCGAACATCGGATTCAACGGGCAGCTGCTGTTTTACTTTTTCCCAGGTGTCCATAACCGCCGGATGGGCACGTGATACGCCCGTGGCTGCCGACAGCGCGCCGTGGATCTGTTCAAAGCGGCGAATACCGATACGCGGTTGCGGAGTCAGGTCTGCCGGCATCGCCGGGGCCGCTGGAGTGGCTTCCACGCGTACAAATTCTTCGTTGCCCAGGCGTTCAAAGGTCAGGAAAAACTCGTCTGAAGTCGGCCCTTTTTCCAGCGTGATGATGGTGCCCAGCGGTGACAGTTTCTGGCCACTTGCCGGGTCGTACTCGACGGCTGTAACCGTGGTGTCGAGATTGGCCCAGGCCTGGCCCACCACCGCTTCGCGGCCGTTGATACCAATGCGCATCCCTTCAATTTCGATACCGTCCGGGGTGACGCCGTCTTCCAGGGTGATGAATTTGGGTTCGCTGAACAGGTAGCCGTGGTTGTCGTACTGCTGTACTTCAAACATTACGTAGCCCTGGGGCACGCCGGTCTCCTCTTCCACCTTGAACAGCAGCAGATATTTCTGGCCCACGCCTGCTTCGTAGTTGGTGAGGATGTCGTCCTGGGTCAGAGCCCGGGAATGGATCGCCAGTAAGCGGATTGAACCCTGCCACTGGTGTTCGTTGGAAACCTCGCTACCCAGTGCCAGAGCGAAGGTGTCATCCCAGGTGGACAGCAGACCCGGCTCCGCAGGGTCGGCGTCGCCGGTAAATTCGCCATTCACATACAGGCGGCGGCCATTGATCGGATCAAAAGTCGCGACCACATGTTGCAGGGTGGCCTGTACCCGCTCTGCCATATCCTCGGTGATCAGCGCCGGCATGCCGTTGGCGTCGGTGCTGGCATCGTTGCGGTTTTGGAAGGTGTAGTTGTACATCGCCTGGCCGAGGGTGAAGTTGCGAATGTCGTTGCCGCCGGAGTAGCTGACGATTCGCGCCGGACCTTCCTGCACGACGTTGGCGGGGGCGACCCAGGCTTCGATGGTGTATTCGCCGGTGCCGCTCAGGGTGTCAAACAGGCGCTTGCTGGTGGCGGTGGCCGCCTGCGCCTTGCCGCCGGCCAGTTGGATACCCCAGGAGCCCAGCCATTCCACATCCCCGGAAAGCGACAGGTCGATGGCGGGGTTAAGGCCGGACGTGTCGTAGGCGGTAGTGCCACTGCCGGATTTGAACTCGTACAGGGCAATCGCATTGTTTTCGATGCGTCCGCCACCGCTGCTCACCACACCGTCGGTGAGATACAGGGCTTTACTGATTACCCAGTTGGGGTCCACTTCGGTGAGGGAAATGCCGTCGGCAAAATTGCGAATGGCGGCGGCCATGGTGTCGGCATTTTCCGAGCAGTCGCCCCAGCAGTTATGGAAGTCACTGCCCAGGCGTACCACGAAGCGGGAATTTTCCGGATTATCCAGATCCATCCGCGCTTTCGAGGCCTCGTAAGCCTGGTCGATATCGCTACTGGCGAAGTAAGGCTGTTGAGCGGTCTCAGCGTCTTCGCTGTGACAGCTCGCGCAATACTGTTCCAGTAGAGGGTAAACCGTGGTGGCAAAACTGCCGCTGGAGGCGGGAAAGCTTTTGCTCGCGCCCACTTCCCGCTCGGTGGGTGGGGTCAGGGTGATGGTGCTGGCTTCGGAGCCCGCGGCAGACGCCCAGTCCTCAATGTAATTGGTGATGATTTCCGCACAGGCGTCGGCGCTGGCGAGCCAGCAGTTGTGGCCGCTGGCAACCTTGGTGACCAGGCGGGATTCTTCCGGCGCACTCAGATTCACCAGTTCACGACCTTCGCCGTGGGCCAGATTGATATCGTCACTGCGCACAAAGCGCGGGCTCTGGTTGCCCTCGATATGGCAGCTGCCGCAGCGGTTCTCCGCTGCCAGATTGTCCCAGATATAGCGCTTATAGTTCTGTACGTCTTCGTTTTCCGGCGCCGGTCCCGAGTAACTGGTATCGCCGGATTCCGGGTTGGTATTCGGTAATTCTTCCGTGGACTGGCCACTGCCACCTGAACAGGCAACGAGCACAGCGGAGCTGAACACGGCAGCCAGCAGAGCGTCGCGGCGCGCGCGTGGTGGCGTCATGAACTGACAGAGATCCAGCAGGGCCTGTACAGGCTTTTTGCTCACAAACCCGTTATTAAGTGCGGTCTGGTGTTTCATGGTTTTTATTCCCCCGCACAATACGCAGCGGTTTCAGCGTACACCTGCTTCAGTCTGTAACCACTGCTGGTAAAACTGTCGGTAATACTGTTGATACGATTGCGATCGCTGCTGTCTTCCGGTGCGCGCAGGCACACCTGTTTGAACACTTTGGTGACCTGGCACTGGGCGAACGCTTCGCTGTTGGCGAGCTCCCGGCCCATGGATTTGGCGCCATTGCCGGAACCGGGCAGTGCTTCGCTCCAGCCGAGATGCATATTCGGCCCTTCCCGCCAGTAGTTATCCCACTTGTCATCCGGAATGACGAAACCGTAAGGGAAGGTAGCGCTGTTGATATGGTTTTTTGCCTGTACCCGGGTGCCGGTGGCCGGGTCGGTTTCGCCGGCGCGATTGTAGTCGAGCTGGCCGTTTTCGCCGGTGGGGTCGTTGTCCACATCGTACTCGAAGTTGTAATAGGCGAATGCCTGCGCCATGGGGTCCATACCACTGTGGCAACCCACACAGTTATTCTGGAATACCCGGCTGTCGCCACCGGGGCTGCGGCTCACATCCTGACGAATGCGGTCCGGTGGTCTCGACGTGTCGTGCACCTGCTCCAGGTCGCGACACAGGTGATTCATCAGGGTGAAGCGGAACATTGCGCGGTTGGTGCCGGCGTAGAAGAAGGCCTTTGCCCCGCCGCGGGTGGTCATCACGCCCGCAGTGGCATCACTGGGAAGGCCGGTAACGGAAGATTGGGTTTTCCGCTCCAGGGCCGTTTGCAGTGGGTAGCCCGCGGCTTCCAGCGCTTCGTAGTGATCGTTGTTCGCATTGTTGTAGGCGGGCAGCCCGAGGCCGGAAGCGCCGGTGTAGATAATGTCGCCGGACAGAATCTCGCGGAAGTCCACGTCGTCGCGCACCATGCCAATGACCGTTGCCGTGTAATCGTTCAATGGTGCGAAGTTGTCGCCGTCGCGATTGGTCCAGGGGGTCACCAGGTTTTTCAGCGTGACATCGTAAAACGCATCGTTTTCCATCGCTCGCTCTGCCGCGGCGCTGATATCGCCACTGGCGATATCTTCGGCCATGGCAGTGAGCACTTCGATGCTGGGTTTTACCCCGGTCAGGCGGCTGTGTAATTGCGCAGCCTGTTCTTCCGGACCGGCAACGGCGGAAAGAGGCAGTGAGGCGCCGAAACAGGCGGTCGCCGCGAGCAATACGCGCGCGGCGGGCGAATTTATTTTCATGATTGGATTTGTTCGCGTCTGGTTCTTGTACCCGGGTATCACCCTGTGGACTTTGCCAACCGGATCTGACCGTGGGGACTGTATGCGTTGTAACCGAACCAGATAGTAAAGAATGCGGAGGGATACGCCAGCGGCAAAAATTTAAAGCGTGTCCTGGTTGGCAAATTGCTTGTGCATGACTTGAGATTACCCAGACCACACGGGAGAATCGGGAATTATTCTGGCGTCAATGCCCGGCGAATATCCAGCTTTTATGCGGCTCCAGCGGTGAGTGAGTACTACCTGGCGTGGATGAGTTGTCGTTAAAATTTCTCAATTTTTGCTGAAAAATACTACGCCGCACATGGGAGTGGCGATAAAAGAGGTGGACTCTTGAACATTTTTTGCACGCGGGTTGCGGCGGTTGGCCGGAAATTGTCACTACTGTCGATTTTTTCCGCAGTTGCACTGGTGGGGTGTGGTGGCGGTTCGGGCGATGGGTCCAGTCTCAGTGGTGGCGACCAGGCGGAAGATCCGGTGGTAGTGGATTACCCGGTGGTTTATGTGCGTCGCACGCTTAATCGTGACGAAGATGACGCGCTTGTAGGCGACAGTATCTATATGCCTTCAGCATTCAACCCCGGCGCGGAACTGCTGCTGCGCGATCGCGCCACCGCCAGTGCGCCGGAGCGCTCGCTGACCGAAGGCCTGTTTGTCAGCGATGAAGAGGCGGACATCATTTTCGAAGGGGGCTATGACGTAAAAGATCTGGCGGTGTCCGCTGATGGCAGCCAACTGGCATTTGCCATGCGCGCGCCGAATATCGAGGGGTTGGATGATGAGGAGCAGCCCAGCTGGAATATCTGGCTGTACGAGTTCGAGTCGGGCGAGCTGAACCGGGTTATTCAGTCGGACCTGATCGCTGAGGAGGGAGATGATATTTCCCCGGCATTTTTGCCCGATGGTCGCCTGGTGTTCAGCTCCACTCGCCAGCGTCGTTCCCGGGCTCTGTTGCTCGACGACAATAAGCCACAGTTCTCCGCGCAGGCGGAAAATCTCGAAGAAGCGGCGTTCGTGTTACATGTAATGGAGGCTGATGGCAGCGATATCCAGCAGATCTCCTACAACCAGAGCCACGATCTGTCCCCTACCGTATTGGCGAATGGCCGTATCCTGTTTAACCGTTGGGACAACATGGGCGGAGTGGATCGGCTCAGCCTTTACACCGTAAAACCTGACGGTACGGATCTGCAGTTCTATTACGGTTATCACAGCCAGGGGACCGGTACCGGCAGTGGCGAAGATCCGATCCCGGCCACCTTCAGCAAGCCGCAACAAATGCCCGACGGCCGGATTCTCGTGACCCTGCGCGCGCCCGAGGGCATAACCTACGGCGGTGATATGGTGGTCATCGACGGGGAGAATTACACAGAAGCCTATAGCGAGCCGGAGCAGGAAGGCGTACTGCAGGGGCAGGAATCTCTATCGGTCGAGCAGGTCATTACCGATGGCGGCCTGTCACCCCATGGCCTGTTTGCCAATGCCTGGGCATTTCACGATGGCACCAGCCGCCTGTTAGTGAGCTGGAGTGAATGTCGGGTAATAGATCCGGAAACGGAGACTCCGCAACCCTGCACCGACGAGTGGCTGGCCACACCGGATATCGTTCCCGCTGACCCATTGTATGGTCTGTGGATTTACGATTACGGCGAGGGCACCCAGCGCCCGATCATCCAGCCGGAAGAAGGCGTGATGATCAGCGAAGCGGTGACCGCCGATACCCGCCCGGTGGCAGAATTTATTCCCCAGCCGATTCCCGGTATCGATATCGATCGCGACCTGTATGACGAGGGTATGGCGGTACTGGATATCCGCAGTGTTTACGACTTCGATGGCAGTGCTGTACTGGACATTGATGTGCTCGCCGACCCGTTGCAAACCACCGCCGCCGAGCGCCCCGCGCGCTTTTTAAGGGTGGTAAAAGCGGTGGGTATTCCGGATCGCGACACCCTGGACTTTGACCGCTCTGCGTTTGGGCGAAATCGCAGTCAGCTGATGCGTGAGATTATCGGTTACACCCCAATTCAGCCGGATGGATCGGTGCGGGTCAAAGTGCCTGCGGATATGCCACTGGCCATTTCCGTGGTGGATGCCAATGGTCGTCGGATCGTTGGGCGGCACAATAACTGGCTGCAGTTCCGCCCCGGCGAGGTGCGCAAATGCCAGGGGTGTCACACCCGCGATAGTGAAGTGCCCCACGGGCGCACGGACAAGGAACCGGCCGCGGCCTGGGCCGGCGCTGCCACCAGCGCGGCACCTTTCCCCAATACAGAGCCGGCGCTGACCGCGGACATGGGGGAAACCATGGCGCAGGTACTGGCGCGGATCGCCGGCCATCCGGAACTGGAAGGCGATCTCAAATTCGTGGATCACTGGACCGATCCGGCGCTGCGCGAGAAGGATCCGACCAGTGAAATTCTGATGAGTGATCTTCCGACTCCGGCGCCCACCAGTGTGGCCTGCCAGAGCGCCTGGAGTACGAATTGCCGCACCGTCATCCATTATCCGGAGCATATCCAGCCCATCTGGGATCTGCCACGGCTGATCACCGATGATATGGGAACCGTGCTTGAGGATCGCACCTGTACCGCCTGTCACAGTAATCGCGATGCGGATGGTATGGCGCAGGTGCCGCCGGGGCAGCTGGATCTCCGTGCGGACCAGTCGGGGGTGAACGCCAACTACAGTACATCCTATGTGGAGCTGATATTCGACAATCCGACCCAGGAACTGCGCGACGGTGCGGTACAGAATGTGCTGGTGCAGGATACCGATGACAATGGCAACCCGCTGTTCGAAACCGACGAGGACGGCGAGCTGATCCTGGATGCCGATGGCAACCCGATTCCTGTTATGGTTACCGTCAATATTGAGCGGATCATGAACACCAATGGTGCCAATGCCAGTCGCTTCTTCAATGTGTTTGAAGCCGGGGGTGTTCATGAGGGAGAATTGTCTCCTGCAGAGTTGCGTTTGATTTCCGAGTGGCTGGATATCGGTGCGCAGTATTACAACAATCCATTTGAAGCGCCGGTTAACTAAAAATGAACAGGCAGCTCGGTTTCAGAGCACAAAGGAGTGTGGCAGTGACTACTGCCCTTCTTATTTTGGGGGTGCTGGGGGGCTTCTCCTCTTCCGTCTACGCGCAATCGGAAACGGCTTCTGAGGAGCTTGTCACTGACAGCTTCTCCGCCCATCAATTCGGGGAACGCGAACCGCAGACGTTATCGTTCGATAGCGAACAGGTCATTGTCGGGGCGGAATTTCTTAACCTCTATACCGGCCCCGGCCGCGGCTATGTCATTGACCACGTGGTGGAATATGGCGAGCCACTGTGGCTGATCAAGCGGCGCACCGATTGGGTCAAAGTGATGACCCGTACTGGAAAAACCGGCTGGGCTAAGATTGCTGAGCTGGATGAGATCTATACCCCGGAGGGTGAACAGGTTGCGGTCCCTACGCCGGGCATCGACGACTATTACCAGCAGAGCTTCCGTATGGGGTTCACCTACGGTGATTTTGCCGGAGCCAACTCGATGGGGATATCCCTGGGTTACCGCTTCACCGGAAATATCTCCGCTGAGTTGCGTGCAGCGCAGACCATTGGCGCTTACTCTGACAGCCAGACCTATCAGGTGGCGCTCATGCACCAGCCTTTTCCACGCTGGCGGTTGTCCCCGTATTTTGTATTGGGCACCGGAGTCAATATCACCTCTCCAAACGCCACCATTGTGGCTACCGAAGACCGCAAGGACACCGCTATGCTGGTGGGCCTCGGTGTGACTACTTATTTGTCCCGTCGCTTTGCCCTGCGCGCGGAAGTTGCCAATCATTACCTGCTTACCTCGCGGGATGAGAATCAGGAGATAGTCGAATGGAAACTCGGATTCGACGTATTTATGTAAGAGTTGTCGGCCTGCTACTGGCAGGTGCCGCGCTAGCGCCATTTTCTTCCGCTGCACTCGCGCAATCGGATCAGGAAATAGACGATATTATTTCCCCAGATCTGGAGCGGCGGGAAATTCGCGAGGCCAAAATCGACAGCGAGGATTTCGAATTTACCCTGTATCTGGGTGGCATCCTCAGTGTGGAGGATTTTGGTTCCGATCGTATGATTGGCGGCAGCCTCGCATACCACATAAATGAAGATTTTTTTATGGAGGCGGCCTACGCCCAGTCAACTCTCGGTGAGTCGAGTTACGAGCGGCTGAGTGGTTCCGCGCCGCTGCTGACCGATGATGAGCGCGACCTCAGCATGTACAACCTCTCACTGGCCTGGAATTTTCTTCCGGGAGAAATTTTTCTTGGCAGTAAATTTGCACTCAACAGCAATCTGTACCTGATTGGCGGCGCCGGCAATACCAACTTTGCGGGTGAGGAGCACTTCACCTACAACATCGGTGTCGGCGTGCGCATGCTGGCTCAGGACTGGCTGGCACTGCGCCTGGACGTGCGCGACCATATTTTTGAGCACGAGATTTTCGGCGAACCCCTGAACACCAATAACCTGTCCGCCCAGCTGGGCGTGTCCATTTACTTCTAATCACAACAAATAACACCAATGGAGCTATTCCATGCGTAAACTGATTGCCGCCCTCTGCACCAGCGCCGCTCTTCTTGCTGGCGCCCCCGCTATAGCCAAGGTCCCCGCCAGCGACTTCACCCTGGCTTCCCTGAAAGATGGCAACCTGAAACTGAGCGAACAACGTGGTGAAGTAATCATGCTGAACTTCTGGGCCTCCTGGTGTGGTCCGTGCCGCGAAGAAATGCCGCTACTGAACGACCTGCATGCTCGATACGAGCCGGTGGGTTTTCAGGTCTGGGGTGTCAATGTGGATGCAAATCCACAAGATGCCCAGGCCATGCTGAGCAAAATTCCGGTGGACTTCCCGGTGCTGTTCGATTCCAAAAGTGACGTGAGCAAGCTGTTCGGTGTGGAAGCTATGCCGAGCTCAGTATTTATCGATCGTGACGGCAACGTGCGTTATGTACACAAGGGCTATCGCACCGGCGATGAAGCCGAGTACAAGAAAATCATCAAGGAACTGATCCGGGAATAAACCATGATCAAACGCGTGCTTCTATTGTTGCCGGCTCTTTTATTATTGGGTGGATGCGAATCCATTATGCCCGAGCCCTGGGTAAAGCCCTACGAGCGACACTATCTCGCCGACCCGATCATGAGCTTTGAGAGGGATCCGGTGGCGGCCGGTTTTATGAACCACGTTTACGAAGCGCGTGAAGCGGCCCGCGGTGCTGAAGGCGGGTCAGGAGGCGGTTGTGGCTGCAACTAAAAAATCACTTGAGAGCTACTGCGCTCCGCGCTTTGGCGGTCGGCGGTGCTGGAGCGCCAGCCCGGGCGTCTCCTCACGCACTTTAAGTGCGCTGCGGGCGCTGTGCTCCGGCGCTCACCAAATCGCGTTCGCTCGCGACGCTCTCAAGCGATTTTTATTCGGTTTAGTGTTCGTGGTATCGCCAGTGGTTAACGCCGCGGTATTGCCCGAAGAGCGCGCGGATACCCTGTATCACAGTTACAGTGGCGGTGGGGTTACCATTGATGGCCCTTCGATACTGGTGCGAAAAAATATCGGTAATACGGTTTCTCTGTCCGCCAACTATTACGTGGATATGATTTCTGGCGCCTCCATTGATGTGCAGGCCACGGCCAGTCGTTACACCGAGCAGCGGGACGAATTCTCTCTGGGTGCGGATTATCTGGTGGATAAAACCACCATGAGTCTGAATTACACCAATTCCAGCGAAAATGACTACCAGGCGGAAACGGTTGGTTTTGGTATTTCCCAGGATTTTTTTGGCGACCTCAGTACCCTGTCCATGCGTGCCACCTATGGCAGCGACGATGTGATGCGTAATGGCGACGAGAATTTTCTTGAGCACGCGGAACACCGCCGTTATTCCCTGGGCTGGAGTCAGATCCTGACCACCAAGTTGATCGCGGAGCTGAGTGTCGAGACAGTGTCCGATGAAGGTTTCCTGAATAACCCCTACCGTAGCGTGCGTTATCTCGATCCAAATTCCGGCACCGGGTTCAGCTACCAAGCTGAACTTTACCCAAGCACTCGCAATAGCGATGCGGTGGCTCTGCGCGCAAAATATATGTTGCCCTATCGCGCCGCGGTTAAGACCGAGTACCGCCGTTATGCCGACAGTTGGGGAATCGAGGCGGATAACCTGGAGTTTCGCTACACCCATCCACTGGAAAGCGAAAACCTGATCCTTGAAGGCAAGCTGCGTTTTTACAAGCAGGACGGAGCAGATTTTTACAGTGACCTTTTCCCCTACGTGAATGCCACCAATTTCCGCGCGCGGGATAAAGAACTGAGTGATTTCAGCAGCACCGCGATCGGCTTAGGCGTCGCCTATCAGGTGCCCGAACGCTGGGCGCTGTTCAATCGCAAGAATACCCTGAATTTCTATTGGGACTACATTCTGTTCGATTACGAGAACTTCCACGATGTGCGCGTACATCAAGGTGGCGACAGTAGCTACCTGCCCGGTGAGGAGCCGGCATATAGCTTCAATGCCCATGTAGTACGGGCGTTCTGGTCCATGTGGTTTTAATTGTTCGAAATCAGACGGCGTCCGCAGATTGGGGGATTGGTTCTACCGCTGCGGCGCGTCTTATCTTGTCACCCCGCTGATTATTGTTGTATTTTTTCCAACCAACACAATAAGTGATCGGGCGTGACCCTCAGTAGTCGTACTAGTGGTTTGATACTGCTAGCGAGCTGCCGTCGCGTCCGGCCCCGCACAATGCGGGGATCAGCGATGACGAACTGCCTATGCTCAAGACCTACCGCAGGTCAATGTTCGCCCGAATTCTGGCGGCGCAGCTTGGGGCCATTCCGGCCGGCCTCGCTATTGCCGAAACCCAGGCTCAGGATCCGGTTCGCACCGCTCCCGCGCTCTATACTTTCCAGCTTCCCGCCCAGCTCCTTGAGCAGTCACTGCTGGCATTTTCCCGTGAGACCGGACTTGCCGTTATGGTCGGAGCGCAAGGCCATTCCCATCTCGAAGCGCCGGCGCTTACCGGGGTTTTCAGTGTTGACGAAGCCATGAGTCGATTGCTGGCAGACTCCGGTCTGCGGTATCGCCGGGTAGACGGGCAGGGGATTGTCATTCTGCCTGCTTCGGAAAAGTCCCCTGCGCCGGTAATCGAAACCGTTGTGCAGGAGGAAGCTCGCCCCTTACTGGAAGAGATTGAGGTAATCGCCAGCAAACGTCGCACAAACCTGCAGCGCACACCCATGACGGTGACAGCGCTACACAGTGGGCTGTTGCAGGAGCGCAATATCGACAGTCTCGAAGCTCTGGCTGCAGAAGTGCCAAGCCTGCAGGTGACCCGCAACGGCGATCACACCGCCTCCATGCTGTATCTGCGCGGTGTCGGCTCCGACAATCACACGGAGGCTGGTGACTCCGGGGTGGCCACCCATGTGGATGGAATCTTTAGCAGCCGTGTGCAGGGCTCGGCGGTATTGCTATACGACCTGGATCGGGTGGAAGTATTACGCGGCCCCCAGGGAACGCTGTTTGGCCGCAACTCCACCGGGGGAGTCATCAATTATCACACTGCCCGACCGGAGCGCGAGTGGTCGGCTGAGTTCAGTACATCCATGGGAAGTTTCCAGGAGCAGAAGCTGAATGCGGTGGTCAATGCCCCGCTCACGGAGGGTTGGGCTCTGCGCTGGGCGGCAGTCCGGCATCTCGCAGACAGTCCCATCGAATACAGTGAAGACTCGGTCTTTGCGCGCGCTGCGGATCGCTATAACAATACAGACCTGTTCAGTTACCGCCTCAGTTCCGCGTGGCAGCGCGAGGGGTTATTTAACTGGTGGTTGAGCTACGAGCGCTTCGAAGACCGGGGTGCGGGCAGTCTCCCCATCGTTGATTACGACACCCCGGTGACCATCGACACCCCCGGCCGTACACAGCTCGACCAGGACGCCTGGCGCAGTCGTCTGGAAGTGCAGTTGCCGGCTGCGCACACCCTTAGCTATATCAATGGCTACGGAATTACCCGGCGCAGTCAGGACTGGGATGCGGACCGCACAGGCCCTGTGGGCAGTGAAACCGACCCCGCACACTATCACCAGAGTAACCGCACCATCTGGTCGCGCTATCGCGCCCGCCAGCACGAGCTGCAGCTAAAAAACAGTGACGACCAGCAACTGCGTTGGCTATTGGCATATTTTCAGTTTGCGGAAAAAAATGCCATTCGCTTTGATTTAGAGCACCAGCTGGCCAATGGAAGTGGATGGGGTGGCGCGCCCGCTCACAGTTTTCAGCAACCGGATCGCGGTACCCGTATGAGTGCGGTATATGGGCAGCTGGATTACGACATCAATGAAAACTGGCAGGTGAGCGCTGGCGCCCGCAGCGGGCGCGATCAGCGCTACGATCGCGGTGGAAGAAATATCGCCTGTCCCGACCTGATCCGATCCGATCGTGGGGGAATACTCGGCGATATCGCTGTAAACGAAGCCTCCGCAGCCGAAGATCAATGCTACGTGGCCAACTATAACGACGTGGACCGGGCCTGGCGGAGCACCACCGTCATGACGCGTCTCGGTTACCAGCCCAGTGACGACGCCCTACTGTACTTGCTTTACGCCGAAGGGTTTAAACCCGGTATTGTGCAGGATGGTGCACCCCTGCAAGGTGAATACGAGGGGGCGAGTGACCCGGATTATCAGTCTGCGCTGGCTGCCCTGATTCGCCGCAATAATAACGGCGCCGCCTATGTTGGCCCGGAGACCAGCGCCAATGTGGAGCTGGGCTTCAAGCTGGGCCTTTTGGATGGTGCCATGACCTTGAATGGTGCCCTTTTCAATACCTGCTATCGCGACCTTCAGGTTTCCGGGATTGCCGTAGAAGAAGACGGCACCGAACTGATTCGCAGCACCAACGCCCCCAGCGCGACCATTCGCGGCCTCGAACTCGAATTGAACTGGGCTCCGGGGCGCAACGGCCGGGTCAGCGGATTCCTGTCCTGGCTGGACGCGCGTTACGACCATTTCCTCGCCGTGGACAACGAGTACCCGAACCACGGCCAGACCTGGAACCCCAGTGCCGACAACCCGGCGCTTCCCAACCTGGTGGACTTCAGTGGTAACCACCTGAAGCAGGTGCCTGGCCTCAGCCTGGGGGTCAATTACCGCTACGGTTTCGCTCTTTCAGATCGGCTGCGCGCAACCGCACGTGCCGGCCTGCGCTACACCACCAGCATGTACTTCGATGAGGCCAACCGCGGCAACCGTTCGGGATGGATACTGGAAAATGCGACCGGCCAATGGGTGCAGGATCCCGCCGGTGCTACCCGTGATTTTGACCGCCGTGATACGGCAACGCTGTTGAGTGCGGGTGTGAAGCTACAGCCGGTGGATGGTAATTGGTGGTTGGATGTGTTTGGCGACAATCTGACAAACACCTTGCTGGCCAGCGATGTCCACGAGGCCGATGTGGCCGCTCCCGCCTACTACTACAGTCCACCCCGCACCTTCGGCTTGCGTCTGGGCCTGCATTTTGATTGAGCAGCGAAAAAATTCTTCACACAGGGGGGACGTTCTCCCCTGTCCACCCGTTCTAACGACGAGAGTAGTATCCGATAACAAAAACAATGGTGATGAGAACCCATGGCGACAGCGTTGGCGAGTCCGATGACGAGCGATAGCGACGACCCGAAAGCGCCCGGGATCGCAAGGGACCTGGATTTCTACTACCGTGAGTATCAGCAGGAGCTGTGCCGGTATGCGGTGAGTAAATTCGGTCTGTCATACAGTGAAGCGGAGGACCTGGTGCAGGAAGCATTTGCCCGTATGGCACCGCAGTTGCAGGACGGTGATATCGAGCATGTACGCGCTTTTCTGTACCGGTCTGTTCACAATGCAACCATAGATGCATTGCGCAAGGGCCAGGTCCGTGAAAGCTATGCACAATCCGTCCAGGATGACCCCGATCGCGAACAGGACAGTCGTAGCCCCGAACGGGTTGCGGCCAGTCGTCAGTTCCTCAGCCTGATCAGTCGCGCCCTGTGGAATATGCCCCACAAACGTCGCCGACTCCTGTTAATGAACCGTGTCGACGGGCTTTCTTACGCAGAAATCGCGCGTCGGGAAGGCCTCTCTGCCACGGTTGTGAAGAAACACGTGGCCAAAGCACTCGCGGGGTGTCAGGAAGCTCTGCGGGTCAATGGTGCTAAGTACGGTGGAGAATCATGATGGCGACTGGTAACAGTCATCCGCAAACCGATATCCGGCAGACCGAAGCGGAAGCCCGCGAGTGGTTTATGCTACAGGCCGAGCGCCCGCTGTATGCCGGCGAGCAGGCCGCGTTCGAAGTTTGGATGCAGCAACCGCACAACCGTAACGCCTTTCAACAGCTGGAGCAGATAGATCGCGGCCTGGCCGTTCTGTCGGCAACTGAAGAGGGCGCACGACTGCGCCAACCCGGCGCACTACTCAGCTTTTTTCAAAACCTGAGAAGTTATTTTGGTGTTAGCCCGCTGAGTGGTCTCGTATTTGCGTGCACACTGATGCTAGCCGTTGGCGTTGTATATCTGGCGTCCTGGCAGAATCACGGCGAGTCCACAACGGGCTACGTCTCGGAGCTCGCACAAATCCGCGAGATCACCTTGCCGGACGGCACCAGAGTAACGCTCGGCGGTGACTCCGCGATCGAGACCGATTTCCGCAGTGCTGCGCGCAACGTGAAACTACTGCGCGGCCAAGCGTTTTTTGACGTCAGTAAAGACCCTGAGCGCCCGTTCTTTGTGCATGCGCAAGGCGCCGAGGTGCGGGTGGTCGGCACCCGCTTTGATGTAAACGCCGGCAACAAAATGAATCCGGCGGTAAAGGTAACCGTGGAACAAGGCATTGTTGACGTGGCAGCCAGGTCGCCGGGGCAGCAGGGCCCGGCAGCGACTGGCAAGGTGCGACTGACCGCTGGCCAGCAGGTGAATGTGCGTGAAGATCAGGTCAGCCGGATCACTAAGGTCGATGCTGCCCAGGTTGCGGGTTGGCGTCAGGGCAAGTTCAGCTACCGGGACGCGCCACTTTCCGAGATAGTGGCCGATGCCAATCGTTACCGCAAACAGCGCATCGTGATTGGCACACCGGAACTGGCGGACCTGCGCGTAACCACCGCCTTTACCGCAGATCAGGCCGACACACTGGTTGCCATGCTCGAGCAGTCGCTGCCGGTGCGCGTTTTTCGGGAACCGGACGGGCGCGTGATAATCTGGCCCGGCAACGTGGAAAGCTGAATCCAGGCTAGCGAAAGTGCTCACTTAAATGCCCGGAAAATCCGGGCATTTTTATACCTAAAAAAAGATTGCCAGCCTTCTTAAACGCCTCTAAAGTTCGCCGGCTTTCCCGGTGAGCCCGAAAGTCCGGCCGGCTTCAACCCTCCCTACCTAGTGCTCACCCCGCCGCTGCCATGTTCCCAGTGGCAGTGAAACCGCTCTGTTTTGGCCATTCCCGGTGGGCGCATGTTCAGTTATCGACACGGTTTTCACGCCGGCAACTTTGCCGATGTGCTCAAGCATCATGTGCAAGTGGAAATTATTTCCTACCTAAAAAAGAAAGAAGCTCCTTTCGACTACATCGACACCCATGCCGGTTCCGGACTCTATCGTCTGCAGTCCGCGATGGCGCAGAAGAATCAGGAGTACCTCAATGGCATTGGCAAGCTTTACGGAAAAGAAGAGATACCGGCACTGGCTCCCTATCTGAATGTGGTTTCCGGACTGAACGCCGAAGGCAGTCTATCTCGCTACCCCGGTTCGCCCTGGGTCGCGGCACAATTGTTGCGGCCTCAGGACCGGGGCTGGCTGTTTGAGCTGCACCCCGGCGAAGTGGAAAACCTGCGCGAGAATTTTCGCGGCAATAAACAATGCCGGGTGCGGGAAGAAGATGGCTTTCAGGGTTTGGCCGCGCTGTTGCCAACCCGGTCCCGCCGGGCTCTTATTCTGATTGACCCTCCCTATGAGCAGAAGGCGGACTACCAGCGGGTTATTTCCGCGTTATCACTGATCCACCGCAAGATGGCTACCGCCACAGTGGCACTCTGGTATCCGGTGGTTGCGCGCCGCCAGATTGATTTACTGGTACAACAGATAGCGTCGTCGGGGATTCGCAAGATTGATCGCTACGAGCTCGGCGTGCGCACCGATAGCGAAGGGCACGGGATGACGGCCTCAGGAATGATTGTGGTAAATCCGCCGTGGACTTTGCGGGAGCAGATGGAAGTATTGTTGCCGGAATTGGCTGAGCGCTTGAGTGAGGATGGTGGTCTTCACTATCGGTGTGAGGTTTTGGTGGGTGAATAGGTGCGGGCTTCGCGCTGCTGGCGCGCTCGTTGCAAATCGCTTCGCGATTAGTCGAACCGCGGTGGTAGTGTCCCAAGTGCATCCATGCACTTGGCCCTTCGGGTGCCTTCGGCAGACCAAAACGCTCCCGGCGTTTTGTCAACCGCATCCGGGCACCATACAAAAAAGGCCCCATCCTTGCGGATGGGGCCTTTTTTGTATGGTGCCCAGAGGCGGAATCGAAACATTTTCTGGAGATCCTACGGTGTCTACATATTGAGCAGTTGGTCCTGTGGATAACCACGGGTGTAACCACAGATTAGCTATGTCCTCGAATTTGCAAGATCAGCCACTCTACTACCAGACAAGCTCTACTACTGAATTGTAGCAATTTCCGCCAACGAAGCTTCGCTATTCACCGATGCTTAGTTGCCCTGATGCTGGATCCTCTCAAACAGGATTTCGGCGGTCCGCTTTGCTTCGGCGTGCTGCTCTGAGCTAATTGGGTCCAATTCCACGCCGTCTCGGCCATCAACAAACATCGGGCCCCCGATGTCATCATCATAAAGGGAACCGTCCTCGTGAATCGCGTAATGCGCGCTCTTTGATAAGTCAGTGCCAACCAACTGGGACAGGTAGACCCAGGACCAGCTCCTGACTAGGTCCTCGCGATCATATGCTTCAATCAATTCCAGCATTGCCTCCGTGTTGCCACATTCGGCAGCAATCGTAAGCCAATATTTCGCGCCCGATGTATGCCCAATTTGTTCAGCGATCGCTGCAATCTCCGCAGGGTCCACGTCAACGTTTTGGTATGACTGGTCAAAGAAGGTGGGATCTCCAAATTTTGCTGCTAAATCGAGGAGTGCCAGAGGGACACTCTGGCGTCCAGCTTCACGGAGGTGGTGCTTGTGCTTCATTGCTCGGTTGAGGCTTGTCTCATAAGCATCGGCCCACTCCTTTTCTGTCCCAGCTAGAGTACGCCCTTGTTGAACTTGCTCAAACCAGTAGGCGCTTCCTTCACTTACCTGCCAATGGGAAGTTTCGGAGGAATAAATCAATGCGAGCGCATAGTTCGCGTTGCCATTATCTTTGGCAGCAGCTTTCTCAAGCCCGTTTAGTAGCAGCGTGTTGGCCCAGTCTGGATCGCTGTAGTCAAAAGGTGACACGTCCGAAGCATCTAAGTATTCGGAATATATTGAAAACTCGTCACGCATCGAGTTTATGAGATCTAAAATATTTACGGCTCCAACACGCTTTACGGCTAAGAATGCCTGGAGTCCAGATGCTGCTAAGGTAGCGGTCTCAGATGGATAGCCAAGTTCAATAAAGCGTCGCGGCAGGTCTTCAGCTTTCGGGGGAATAGGGTTGTCAGATTCTGTGTGCAGCGTGAAAACCATCTCGGATTTGAATGCCGCATAGGAGTTGAAGCCGATCGAAGCGGCAAGAAGCTCGTAGATATGTGATTTTTTAAGCGAGAAACCAACACTGGATTGAAGGTGTTGTTGCGCAGCATGCGCAAGCTCTTTAAGGGTCATGGTAAAACCTTTCCAAAACGCCACGTCAAGTTCGGGTCAGACGCACACGTTTAAGTCCCCGATGACGAGGTCTATAGAGAGGTTTAACATGGAAAAGAAATTCACGCCTTTTTTTACTCATGTGCAAGTAAGGTGGGCACCTGGAACGAAATTTTATCCGGCTTACTACCGTCTGTCTATATGAAGGAAATTGCACCTGGCGGTAGTGGCACCCTGATCAGCGCAGGGGGGCAGATTTTATTAGCACTCGCTGAAACGACTAGCCGAGTGTGAAAAATTCGAAATAAATCGAATGGCATAGAAATTTTTCCACGCGTGGTAGGCCCAATAGTCTTGGCCGAGCTAACAGGGGTGCGGAATCAGTAGACGATGTTACGGTATGAAAACTTTGACTAATAACGACTTTTGGGTCGCCCAGTGTGACTTGAATCTACACGAAGAGCTTTCACAGCTGATCGAAAAGCTCAGCCACACAAACCAAAGTCAGCACGCGGAGCGATTGCTAAGGTTGGCGAGAGTGCTCAATAGTCGCGGACTTGATCCAGCTAGTATGCTCGAACATGCCCTCTCCCAGTTGGACCATATTAGGGGCGATCGAGGCGCACTTAGCCAATACGAGCTTCTTATTCTAGGCGATGGAGAAGCATTGCCACTGGCAACTGATCAAGAAATATTGCACGCCCGCGCGACGAGGCAGCAGCGGTTTCAGAAAGCGTTGCATGAGAGCCTGTCTACAATGCAAGTCGCTGAGACGCTAAACGTGAACAGTGAGAAGGTGCTTCAATTGGCAGCTGCGGGGAAGCTTTTCAGTATCGGTCCGGATCAAGCGCGTCGATTTCCAGAATTTCAGTTCACACCAACAGGCATTTTGCCCCATTTGGATAAATTTCTATATGCGATGGAAGGGTGGCACCCACTGACAATCATCCAATTTTTTACAGTCCCGGATCCGGATTTAACGATGGGTACTGAGCAGTCGATTTCCGCTGCCGAATGGCTCGCTAAGGGTGGGGATGTTGCGACAGTACGTGCGATGTTGGAGGGGCGTTAATTAATCAATGCCCTAATCTTCTGTGGTACCTCTGACGAAATCGCGGTTAAAAGGCGTATTGTCCGTATGGCAAATAAACAGCCCAAAACCCTAAGGAAGTAATAGATCAAGCCGCTTCATCAACGAGCGCCTCCAATCAAGACCGCATTAACTTGCTGGTCAGAAATTCTCCTTCTCAAATTACTACCTGACCGGCTGCCTTGTCCTATGTAAACGGCGGGGGCGATTCTATTGGATGTCCAGCTCGATACGACGCTGACCATTACTGGGGCGTTTCGCATCAGTAGGTATCAGCACTTGGCCAATACAGACGACGAAAATGCGCTTAAGTATGGCCTACACCGATGCCAACCGGCCGCTTGATATCAGCAGAGTCATGGCGGAGTTGGACTGGCGCCTGCCGGTGGCCGCGAGAATGGACAAGCGTATCAAGGTGTTGAAGACCCAAGCATTAACAAGTATTAAAAGCGGTCTACTTGCGGGAGTGGCTATTAGGTGCCCAACTACCGCGGCCTGCGGAGTGAATCCGGTCAGAGATAGGGTGCCCGGTCGTGTAGGCTGCGACGTTCGCCAATGTAATACTCGATATAACCCGCAGGTCCCAGGTGCTCGATGAAGACCAAAGACTACGGAGCTCCCGTCAAGCTTCGCCGCTCCGGCAGGGCCAGAATCATCTCGATTCGCACGCAGTCCAGAAAATCATGAAGCGGCGACCGGCCTGCATGGTTTTGCGCCCGGTGCTAAATACCCACACGGGACTCGCCATCGTTGCCCCGGTCACCAATGCCGTGAACAGGGTCGCTGGAGGCGCCGCTGGCGCCGGAGATGGGCGCCACGGCACGGTACTCCCTATCAACCGAAGGTATTGGACTATGAAGCGCGGGTGTTTACACTGATAGAGTGGCCGCCGCGGCCCACGGTAGATCAGATGCAACAAAAGGCCGCGCTGATAGTGCAGTAATAATGTAAGGGCTTGGATAAGCCATACTACTGCGGTACTGACCTCTAGCTTATAAGGGGGAACACCGCCAGAATGCGCATAAATATGCGGAGTATGCAATGAAATGCGAACTTGATGTCCTGGCGGTCCTTGCCCAAATGCCGCACCCCACTATGCGGGACATTGTGGCTAAGACCGGAATCTCCGAGCGAAAATTCCAAACCGTCCTGAAAACCCTTCGGTCAGAGCTGAAAATGCAGATCAAGAGAGAAAAAGTGGGACGCAACATTCGTTACAACATTACAGGCTGGGGTGTTTTTGAGAGCAAAAGTATTTTGCAGGCAGCACTAACGCAAAGATTTTCGGGAAAAAATTATTCCGATCTCTCAACATTCCGGGATTCAAGAAATAAAACGGTGCCAACGCAGTTGAAGTCCGATTTTTTCGAGTCTGTAAAAATGCGAAACTTTATCGAAAGCTCTCGACTCGAAGGTATCTCGTTACCAATCAGATCAATGACCGTTATCAAAGCGACCCACAGGCTAATGAAAAAAGAATCGCTGATTCGCAAGTATTCCAATAATAAGGCCACCACTGACAATGATTGATAATTTCAGCGCCGGTGACGAGTTGTAAACCTACAGTTCAAGAGTGTGAGTGATCGACGCGCGATTTCATGGTCTTCAAAAACCACTTCGTGCCCTTTTCCAAGGGACGCTAGCTCCAGGTAATGGGACCTAATTTTGAAAAAGTAAGCGTATGGCGAATGGAGTAGATTTGGTGCCTTCGAATAAAAACGGCTGCCTATGGAAGATTTCCCATAATTTTGATGGCCGCGACTACGTTGTTGGCGACGTCCACGGGCACCTAGGGCAACTGAAAATCCAGCTAGAAAATCTCAATTTCGATCCTAGCGTCGACCGTCTATTTTTTCTTGGTGATATTGTTGACCGTGGGCCAGACAGCCTGGCTATGATTGATCTCATTGATCACAGCACTTACATCAGTGTTCTTGGGAATCATGAGGCCATGCTGATTGCGGGTTTTGAGGATTCTACTTGTGTTCAAATGCACTGTTCGAATGGTGGTGATTGGTTCTATAAGCTGCCCACAAGTGAGCAGCAGGTAATTGTGGACAAAGTGCGGAGCTGGCCTTGGGCGATAGAGATAGATGTAGGCGATGCCAGGGTGGGGCTTGTTCATGCAGATGTACCCGATGGCAACTGGGATACGGTAAAAACATTTCTGAGCCAGATAGATAAGGCTTGGTCAGACGGAGCATCGCTGACGGAACCAAACTTAGAAGTAGCGGCTCGGTCTCTCCTATGGCGAAGGTCACTGGCGTCTCGATTGTACTTGGAAGTTCTGGGGCTGGGAACTAAAAAGCGGACGTTATCGGAGTATAAGCGGGACTTCCTCAATCGAATTGACTGTCTCGAAAATGTAGATTCCTCACTGGTTGATACTTTCAATATCTCGGGCATTGACTCTGTTTATATGGGGCATACCTACGTGCCGATACCTACTGCTATAGGCGACTGCTATTTTCTAGACTCATATCGCGGAGAAGCTAGCGAGGAACTGGGTATTCGGTGTATTAACCCGTAATTTCCCTAGTCCTCTATTCTGGTAGGGATCTTCCGGATCTGTCAGCCAAAGTCCGAATTTTCGATTCGCTTTAGTGTGCCTAGTACTTTTTCACGCCCTTGCGCGGAGGTTAAAAGTTTAACTGGTGCGCACTCTAGTGCAGGAATGACTGCTTGAATCCAGTGTATGGATTTTTCTTTATTCCCGAATGCTTGTAATACCGCGTTCCAAACATTGATTATTTCAATAATTTCATCAGGCTCAAAACTGTTTTCTTGCCTAGGAAATTCTTGACCTGCAGGTGCCGCAGAAAGCCATTCATGGTCATTGCGCCACAGGCTGTTAACAGGACTGCCATCAATCAGCGACTCAATTGTTATTTCTCGCGATGCACTGTGTTTATTCAGATAGTCACGAACCATGTACATTCCTAGCATGCCGTTGCGCTCAATCACATCAAACGGTGCCAAACCATCGAAGGCTTTATTCGGCCGGAAAATCCATTGATATGCGATTTCTCGGTTCTGCGGGAACAATCTCCGCAGAGATTTATGTATCTCTAACAAAATTCTGGCGCGATCCAGCTTGTCGCGGTCTTCGGAGAGGTAGCGCTTTAGGGACTTGCTGAGATTGGTGACAACGGCATTGGTCAAGCCCAATATTATAAGTTGCTGGTCAGAGGACAGATTCCAATTTTCAAACAATCTGAGCAGCATGTGCGAAATATTTTGGTTGCTATGGCGCGGTTCATTCATATCGCAGTTTCCTAGTTCAGGTTGCAGCCAAGGACTCATTCTTCAGTCTCATGCGGGATGAATTTTCCATCATGAAAAGAGCCAATGGTTTTCTTCCCCTCGGTGTCAATACGCTCTATGCAGCCGGGTCGCGTCACGGAACTCTGATAACGAACAGCCGCCTTTGAGACTAAATTTGAAAGGTCACCGCTATTCCGCGCTGATTCCACTGCGCTAAACACAGAATCTGGGTTTATTGCTGGGTTTGAGTCCAGGTCGACTTCCACTTTAAGAGTTACTTTTCCCGCGAGAATGCCTGAAATTTCTGCAGGTTGGAGAATTCTAGAAACGGCGCGACCGGCACGTGCCCAATATTCGATTTGTTCTGTGGTTGAGCGTGCCTCTTTCAGTGCAGTTTGCGCCGCACTATCTATAAGCTCCTGATCTAGTCGCACAGACTTTTTCGTTTTTGCCACGGTAATCCCCTTGGAAGTTAGAGATTCATAATCTAGAAATATTTGCTGGCGGACAGCCGTAAACGATTGATGGCGCGAAGCTGAATTACTCGTCAATCTTAGGTGAGTTAAATATCTTAGCCTTGAGCGCCATTTCTTGTTCACTCAAGAGTGCTCTATGAGTAACTTAACACATTGCCAAAATATTAGTATCAACAAGAATGAGTCAAGCATGTGAAATCCACATGTCAAATATACTTCAAATATTTCGGTGATTTACAGGTAAAAATATATACCTGTTCACTTTTGTGAATGTATAGCTGAACCGGATCCGGTTCGGAAAAATTGGATGGAAAATCAAATAGATTTTAAATATTTATGCTTGATCAATACTCGGCGTTGACGTCCAGTTTCATTTCCGGCCTCTGAATCAGATTTGGCGCTGTGCCACGCGTAAAGCGGTATTTGTTTGTCGGTATTAATCATATCTTATCTAGGAAATGTGCTAAGTGTGAGCAGAGTCCAGGTAATGATGTGTCCGTTGTCGATCTATTCTTCTTGAAAATGTTGAAGTCCAATCCAGTCCAGTCCAGTCATGATCAAGTCCTAGATTGAATGGGGCAAAGCGTCTCTTAAGCTGCATTTATACAAATATTATCCATTTATACCTATTTTCACTAACTTCACTAACGTCGATATATCCTATGGATGAATCGTGCTCTGTCCGCATGCGCTCTTCAGTAATTCATCGTAACTGTACAGTCAGGTTATGGATCTCATTCCGTGAATGTTGACCATCTGATGCTGGTAATCCTGGCCACTATGCTTCGACGCCCAGCAAAATACTGCGATCAGAGATCTAAGGTTGGGGCAATGACGCCGTGGAATGAGCGGCTACATTGCGCACAAGTAGTCCACTGGGGCGGGTCAATCGGGAGTTATAGCGTCGGACGCGTGCAGTAACGCTGATTCCCAATAAAGAATCATGTTAACGATTGGTGTCTGCTGTAGCGATGGAAATCGCTAAAGAATGGCAAACTGGTGAGAAGTATTTAACGATGTGAAAACCGGCAAGCAGCTGACCGGGAATTTACGGAAGAAAAGTTACTTTATCTTTTGGTTTGGAAATTTTCAATTTCAAATGCATTAGTTTTCGCTGATCACATTCACTTGGAGTTTCGCTGGTTTTCCAACACTAAATTGCTTGGGTTAGTCCTTTTGAAAAATCTGGCCGCTTCGCTCTGCCTATAGCTGGTTGAGCTACCGTGAATGGCGGCTGATCCTGATACTGCTCGGCATCATTCTGCTTTGATCGTCTTGGCCTATCGCATTGCATTGAGTGCCGAGTTTGGGCTGAGAGCAGCGCGGACGGCGGCGCTCATAACCATTTTGGCAGTCCTGATTGCCTTTTGCTCGTCTCTTAAGAGCTTTTGGTGCAGAGTAATCTAATGAGTCCTGGGCCAGTGCATGTGAAAAAGCTGAGAGCGATCTCTTCGGTATCGGCATCGTTCTCTGAGGTTGGCTTCGTACACAAGGTGTTCTTACTAAAGGTGGAGCAGGGCTGACAGAAAAAATTTACGGCAGGAGGTGACCTGTGACTAGGCAAAAAAGTAGTTTGCTTCGGGAGCAAATTCGAGCTGAGATCCACTCTGTAGCAAAAAAATATGGACGAATACTGGAAGCAGGTGATCCGATACTCATATGGGGGGATGCTATAGCAGCTGTACTTGAGGCAAAGGGATATCATGGAGACGCAAATACGCGCAATGTCGTTGACTTGAGGCCACGGCTCAAGCCTGATCAGAGCAGCCTGGATGGCAGAGCGCGTACCATGGAAATGCAGCTATCGTCCCCTGGTAGTCAGGACTGTAGGGAAGGCTACAGAGGTGGGTCATTTCTCAGAGGCGAGCCAAGATTAGTTGATACTCGCGAGTGGCGGTGGTTAATGGGTATAGTCGATAAAGCAGTCAAGGGTCTACTGCTAATCGGTTTCGGAATGTTGTCTGGGTGCCTGATATTCGAGCAGCCGCAATGGGTAATGAGGCATTTTCAATGACAGGTTTGCATGAGCGTCTTATTTGCTCTGTGGCAAACTCATACGGAACGTACATTGTTTTAATGATATCTAGGCTGTATGTTTTTCGATCTCTTCCTGATTGTGTATACGTAAACTCAGTCGATCGACCAGTTACACAGACGTATGAGATTTCATAAAATGTGGCATTTCCTCGCCATCTTGGATACTCACGTATGAGCCAGCAATGCTGGTAGCTTTGCATACAAGATAGAGTGTTCAATTGTTGGTTTTTTGATCGTTCCGGGGTTGTTGGGGCAGGATTACATTTATGGCGATGACTTGTGTAGATCTCTTTTGTGGTGCTGGTGGGTTGACCCACGGGTTCGTAAAGGAAGGCTTGAAGGTTGCTGCGGGAATCGATCTGGATGGCGCATGCCAATATCCGTACGAATCGAACAATGACTCAAAGTTCCTGGAGAGGGATGTCAGTGACTTGACTGTCGAAGAGCTTGAAAGATTGTTTGGCCGCGCCAAGGTCAAGGTTCTTGCTGGCTGCGCGCCCTGCCAACCGTTCTCTACCTACTCTCAGCGATACGACATCAAGCGCAACGGGCGTTGGAGCTTGCTCTATGAGTTCGCTCGACTGGTGGAAGGCACCATGCCGGATATCGTCACCATGGAGAATGTTCCTACGGTAGAGAAGCACGAGGTGTTTCACGATTTCGTGGCTGACCTCGAGGCTCTGGGCTATCACGTGTGGAGTGAAATCGTCGACAGTACCCATTACGGCTTGCCGCAGACTCGGCGACGCATGGTCCTATTGGCGTCGCTCTATGGCCCCATTCGCATGATTGATCGAACTCACAGTAAGCCTCGGACGGTAAGGCAGGTGATTGGGAGGTTGCCACCTCTGAATGCCGGAGAGTCCGCCGCCAGGGACAAGTTGCATGTCGCTGCGAAATTGAGCCCTCTCAATCTCAAACGTATTCGAGCGTCAAAGCCTGGCGGCACATGGAAGGATTGGCCGAAACACTTGGTTGCAGAATGCCACAAGGCGGAGAGCGGACGAACTTATCCCGGGGTCTATGGGCGCATGGAGTGGGACAAGCCTTCCCCAACGATGACTACCCAGTGCTTCGGTTTTGGCAATGGAAGATTTGGGCACCCTGAGCAGGATCGAGCAATTTCTTTGCGGGAAGCGGCCGTGCTACAAGGATTCCCTAAGAGCTACAAGTTTGTCGCAAAGGGAGATCCGATCCACTTCAAAGTCCTCGGGCGCATGATCGGCAACGCCGTTCCCGTTGGCCTCGGGCAGGCCATTGCCAAGAGCATCAAAGTACACTTGGACGAAGTCGGCATAGCCAGCTGATTTGATGAAAAAGCCCCGGAGTTCACCGCCCAAGCCTTCGTCCCCTGCAGCACGCAAGCGAATGGAGGCTACGGCGCAGCGAGATACCGGGGCGGAATTGAAGGTTCGGAGGCTATTATTCGCCCGTGGTCTGCGCTATCGGGTTGACTATACGGTACTCACTCAGCCCCGGAGGAAAGCGGATATCGCTTTTACACGAGCCAAAGTTGCAGTCTTCATCGACGGCTGCTTTTGGCACGGTTGCCCCGAACACGGAACTTGGCCAAAGGCCAACGCTGCCTTTTGGCGCGACAAAATAAACACCAATAAGAAGAGGGATCAGGATACCAACCGACGTTTGGAAGCCGAAGGCTGGTTGGTCATCCGGGTCTGGGAACACGAAGCGCCCGAAGAGGCTGCAGACAAGATTGTGGCAGCCCTGTCGAGCAGAAAATTCAAGCAGTAAGGGGGTGTCGAGTGGGCGCAACATCGGCGCAGGTAGTATCCGAGTCCTTTTCCAATCCGCCCGAACCAGGGCAGCTCGTCGAGGTACGGCGCCGCCAATGGATCGTGGCGGACACCACACAGTCTGAGGATGTCGCACTCAACGGTAGTCGCCAGCATTTCGTCAAACTGACTTCGATAGACGAAGACGCGCTGCGTGAAGAGCTCGAAGTCGTCTGGGAGATAGAGCCGGGCGCCCACGTCATCGAGCGGAAAGGACTTCCGGCCATTACCGGCTATGACGATTCCGAACGCCTCGAAGCCTTTTTGGATGCGGTCCGCTGGGGGGCGGCCACCAATGCAGATAGAGGTTTCCTACAGGCTCCTTTCAGAAGCGGCGTCGGTATCGAGGATTTTCAGCTTGATCCCCTGGTGAGGGCAATTGACCTTGCTCGCGCCAATCTATTGATTGCCGATGACGTTGGTCTGGGAAAGACCATTGAGGCCGGGTTGGCAATCCAGGAGCTGCTACTGCGGCACCGGGCTCGCAGCGTTATGGTGGTTTGCCCAGCGTCCCTCCAGGAAAAGTGGCGAGTGGAGATGCTCGAAAAGTTCGGGCTCGAATTCAAGATCGTCGATACCGAGTACGTCAAGCAGCTACGACGTGATCGGGGGATCCATGCCAACCCCTGGACATCTTTCCCTCGCCTAATTTGTTCCATGGACTGGATGAAGGCGGGAGAAGCGATGCGGCTACTGCGTGACATTCTCCCGGTACACCCAACGTTCCCACGTAAGTTCGACATATTGGTCGTCGACGAAGCACATAACATAGCCCCCTCCGGATCAGGCAAGTATGCCGTAGAGAGTCAGCGAACGAGGCTGATTCGTACCATCGCGCCTCATTTCCAGCATCGTTTGTTCCTGACTGCTACTCCCCACAATGGCTATACGGAATCGTTCACCTCGTTGCTCGAGCTATTGGATGACCAGCGTTTCGCCCGAAACGTATTGCCGGACGAAGCTCAACTGGCACAAGTCATGATCCGGCGGCTGAAGACGGACTTGGAAGACAAGGACGGTAACCCGCTTTATCCCAAGCGCAAACTAAAAGCGCTTGGGGTTGATTACACCGAGCAAGAGCGAGAGGTTCACCGGCTATTGCAGGCATATGGTGAAGCGAGGATGAATTCTGCCCAGGGCAGCCAAGCAAGATTCGGTACCAAGTTCATTAACAACTTGCTGAAGAAGCGACTCTTTTCTTCGCCGGCTGCGTTTGCATCGACGCTGGAAAAGCACGTCAACAGTATTCATTCTGGTCCTCAAGACAAGAAGAAAGATGCCATCGGCGACAGAATCCTTCGTAAGGCGATCGCCAAGTCTCAGGAAGACTATGCCGACGATCAAAGCTATGAAATGGCGCAGGCCGAAGCCGTGGAAGAGGCCAGCCGCCGGGTGCCGCCGTTGACTGAACAGCAGAGCAAGTTTTTGGCGCCCATGCGGGCATGGGCACAGACCGCCATGAACCAAGTGGATAGTAAGGCTCAGGCGCTCCTCGACTGGTTGGAATCTCACCTTAAGGAGAATGGTAAATGGAATGGCAAGCGCGTCATTCTCTTTACCGAATACAGGACGACCCTGGATTGGCTGCACAACTTTCTCGCCAGTCATGACTTCGGCGGTGAGCGCCTCGCCATATTGCATGGGGGAGTGGATCATCAGGACAGAGAGGTCATCAAGGCTTCGTTTCAGGCGCACCCTGATCAATCAGAGGTTCGAATCCTTTTGGCGACCGATGCTGCCTCCGAGGGTATCGATTTACAGAACCATTGTAACTATCTGGTCCACCTTGAGATTCCATACAACCCCAATGTCATGGAGCAGCGTAACGGCCGTATCGATCGTCACGGTCAAAGAGAGAAAGAAGTTTTCATTTGGCACCCGGTAGACGCGGATACGTCCAAGGGCGCAATTGGCGGCCACGCCGATGACATCCTGCGTGCACTTCGCAAGATCGACTCGATGCGCCAAGACCTCGGTAGCGTGAATGCCCTGATCGAACCGCAGATTTCTCAGGTCTTGGAGGGTACGAGAAATGAACTCGAAACCGCCGTCGCCGAGAAAAAGATGGCTTCGGCCAAGCGCTATATGCGTGCAGACGCGCGACTGAAGGAGCGTATCCAGAAGCTGCATGATCGCCTGATCGAAACCCGCGAAGATTTTCATCTCACACCAGATCGCATCCAAGCAGCCGTCGACACGGCGTTGCGGTTGGCCGACAAGCCACGCCTGAAGTCGATCGAGCTAGCAGGAGCACCCTCTGGCACCGTGTTCGAAATGCCTCCGCTTTCAGGCACCTGGGCGCGTTGTGCCGAGGGGCTGGAACACCCGCACACTCATAAAATACGTCCGATTACTTTCGACCATGAAGTAGCCAAAGGTCGCGATGATGTCGTATTGGTGCACATGAACCACCGCTTGGTACAAATGTGTCTCCGCTTGTTGCGTGCCGAGGTCTGGGCACAAGAAGACGTCAAGAAACTCCATCGTGTCGCCGTAAAGGCATTGCCAGACGATCAATTGGAAGGGCCTGCGGTCGTCGTACTCTCACGCTTGGTCATTACCGGTGGTAACCACCACCGCCTTCACGAAGAATTGATCGAATCGGGTGGATTCCTATCAGGTGACGCCTTCAAGCGAGAACCGCGTGTTGGCGAAGTCCGGCGATGGCTGAGCGAGTCATCGCCTTGTCGAGTCAGTGATGCGACTACGGCTGCGCTCAAGACCCGATTCGACCGGGTTATCGGCTCCGTTCAATCCGCGGTCGATAGCAGGGCAAATGAACGTTTGAAGAGTTTGGCCAATACCCTGCGTATCCAGCAGGAGAAAGAGACCAAAGACATCAACGATGTGCTCGATGAACTCGAAAGAACCATCAGCAATGAATTGAAGGCCGAAAAGCAACCTGAGCAGTTGGGTTTCACGTTCGAGGATCTCACCGAGGTCGAGCGTACCCAGCTCAAGCGAGACACGCAGGCGCTGGAGGCAAGATTGGCCCGTATCCCCGAAGAGCGAGAGAACGAAGTCGCCGCCATTGCCAGACGCTTCGCCGAGCCATCCGAGCACACATTCCCTGTCGCGGTAATCCTATTGGTGCCGGAATCACTCGCCGAACACGTGGAGCAGGAGCAGTAATCATGTACGAGAAGAAATCCCACGGTGTATGGCTGTCACTGCTCGAAGTCTCTGGCCCCTTTCTTGCGGAGGGGGTGCTAGAGGCACACTTTCCCCAGGGGTTGGACGAGCTGGATCCGCAGAAGAAAAAATTGCTGCGGCAAGCCTATGACGAGTGGCGGGAAGCCCAAGATGGTGATGATCCACAGTTCGCGGAGTTGCACCAAGCTTGGATCGATCTGGTGCTCAAGCAGGGGCTTGAGTTGGACGAAGACGATGATGCCGACGTTCTGAAATCCACAAACCTCCTTGGGGCCGACATTAAGCTCGAGCTGCCGGAGCACGACGTCACCATTCGGCCCGACTTTGCCGTGGTGGCGGCCGAAGGCGAGTTGCCAAGTTTGCTGATCAAGACTCTTCCTGCTGGTGCCGATCTAGAAGCGGTCAGTAAGACAGACTCGTGGGCGGCCAGCCCAGTCGAGCGCATGGTTCAGTTGTGTCGGGCGACCAAGGTGCGCCTGGGATTGTTGACCAATGGCGAGCGCTGGATGCTCATCGATGCGCCAGAGGGCGGTGTCACTACCTATGCTAGCTGGTATGCACGCTTGTGGGGACAAGAGCCGATAACCTTGCAAGCCTTCGTCAATCTACTGGGCATCCGCAGGTTCTTTCTGGATCCCAGCCAGCAACTACCTGCGCTGTTGGACGAATCTCTCAAGCATCAAGACGAGGTCACCGATGCGCTCGGCGATCAAGTGCGACGCGCTGTCGAGGTTCTCGTCCAGGCCCTGGACCGGGCGGATCAGGATCGTGGGCGGGAGCTGCTGCGCGACGTAGAGCCCGCGGAACTCTACGAAGCCGGTTTGACGGTGATGATGCGCTTGGTGTTCCTGCTGAGTGCCGAAGAACGGGATCTGTTACTGCTGGGAGACGAGCGATACGAGGCGCACTACGCCGTATCCACGCTGCGCATGCAATTGCGGGAACAGGCAGGCCTCCACTCCGAAGAGATCTTGTCTCATCGCCGCGATGCCTGGTCGCGGTTACTCGCTATCTTCCGTGCCGTCTATGGCGGGGTGGAGCATGAGAAACTACGCATGCCCGCCTTGGGCGGGTCGCTGTTCGATCCAGACCGCTTCCCGTTTCTCGAGGGGCGTGCCAAGGGGTCGGATTGGCGGCATGACCCGGCCCAGCCCTTGCCCATCGACAACCGTACCGTTCTGCTATTGCTGGATGCGATCCAGCTCTTTCAGGGCAGAACCTTGTCCTACCGTGCGCTTGATGTCGAACAGATAGGCTACGTCTACGAGGGCCTATTGGAGCGTACCGTAATTCGGGCCGAAGACGTCACCTTGGAGCTGGATGCCACTCAGAAGTCAAAGAAACCCTGGTTGACTTGGGGTGAGCTGGAAGACGCCCACTTGAATGGCGACAAGGCCGTAGCGAAACTCTTACAGGAACGCACCGGTAGTTCTGCCTCACGCGTAAAGAATGACTTGGCCAAAACCGTCACTGATGTCGACAAAGATCGATTGTTGACGGTTTGCCATGGCGATCAAGAACTACGTGACCGCTTGGCGCCCTACTACCATTTCATGCGAATCGACCCTTGGGGCTATCCACTGATCTACCCAAAAGACGCCTTTATGGTGGCGACGGGTAGTGACCGCCGTGAAACCGGCACGCACTACACACCCAAGACCCTGACGGAGTCCATCGTCAAAGAGACACTGGAGCCATTGGTCTATGTCGGGCCTGCGGAGGGACGGGAGCGCAAAGACTGGGAGCTGAAATCTCCTGCAGAGCTGCTGGACCTAAAGATCTGTGATCTCGCCATGGGGTCTGGGGCTTTCCTCGTCCAGGTGTGCCGCTGGTTGTCGGAAAGATTATTGGAGGCTTGGGCCCAGACAGAAGCTCAAGGCAGCTCGGTTACGGTCGACGGTCTAGTCGTCGATCAGCTCAATGCCCAAGAGCCACTTACACAAGATGCCGAACAGCGCTCGGTAACAGCTCGCCGCTTGATCAGCGAGCGCTGCCTTTATGGTGTTGATTTCAACCCATTGGCCGTGGAGCTGGCTAAGCTCTCTATTTGGTTGGTGACTCTTGCGAAGGGGCGTCCCTTCGGCTTCCTTGATCACAATCTGCGTCACGGCGATAGCCTTCTGGGTATCACCAATCTCGATCAGCTTCATTACCTCAACATGCAGCCGTCCAAGATCAGTGAAGGCGGCGGGGTAAGTAGACAACTTTTTTCCGACAAAGTAGAAGGTGCGGTCAAGGAGGCGATCGAGCTACGCATGGCGCTGCGCCAACGCCAAATACTCGATATCCATGACGTCGAAGTGATGGCGCATTTGGATCAGCAAGCTAGGGATAAATTGGAACTACCGGAGCTGGTTGCGGATGGCTTAGTCGGCGAGACCTTAAAGGGCGCAGGCAAGAAGAGCGACGTCGCCATACTTGCGATCGAAGCTGGGAAGGCGTTTGAGGGTGAAAAAGATGCAGTTGAAGTATTGAGGCGGCGAGCCCGGGCAGCCTTGAATGACGGCCTGCCTAATGCTAAGCAAGCACGTAAAGCATTCCATTGGTGCCTGGAGTTTCCTGAGGTCTTTCTGGGAGACAAGCATGGATTTGATGCAATCGTAGGCAACCCACCATTCTTAGGTGGGCAAAAGATCACTGGTGCCATGGGCGACAGCTATCGGGACTATTTGGTAGAAACGATCGCTAACGGTAAGCGAGGATCGGCTGACTTGGTTGCTTACTTCTTCATCAGGGCCAAATCGATCATAGCGCGTGAAGGTTTTTTCGGACTCATTGCCGTCAACACTATTTCGGAAGGCAATACCCGGGAGGTGGGGCTGGATTCGGTTCTAGAAACTGGCTCGGTCATCTATAGAGCTAATCCGAATGTCGACTGGAAAGGTGAAGCGAATGTCGTTACGAGCAGCGTGTTTTTTTCCGCGAGCAAATGGCTTGGGGCGAAGCATATTGGTGTAAGACGCGTCAACAATATCAGCTCGGCGTTGACGCAGCGTGAAAATTGGAAACCAGTAAAGTTGAAGCAAAGCAGCGGTTTGGTATTCCAGGGCGCAATTATTCTCGGTGACGGGTTCATCGTAGACAATGAAACCTATGCAGATTGGATGGGCCGTGGTGACGAATCTTGTGAAGTGGTTTTTGATTATTTGATTGGGAGGGAGGTCAATCAGTCTCCCACTCATAACCCGGGAAGGAAGGTCATCAGCTTCTTTGATTGGAGTGAAAGAAAGGCAAAGAACTATGGCAGCGCTTACGATTACGTTGTGGCAAATGTTAAAGGTGAAAGGGAAAAGGGGAAAGACAAAGGAGCGCGGGAAAATTGGTGGCGATATTTGAGACCAAGACCTGAGCTATTCCACCTCATTGGAAGAGGGCATGACTTTGAGAGACACCCAAAAAATTGGGATAAGAACCAACCGCCTCTAGATCGTGTATTAGTATTTGCCACTGGAGCAACAAAGTATCCTTGCTTCACTTTTGTACCGAATACCTATATCTACGCAAACACTCTCTGCGTGGTCGCTAGTCAGAGCTATGCGTTGTTTTCTTGCTTGTCATCGGATTTACATGCCATTTGGGCGTGGGAGCATGGGTCAAGAATGAAACAAGATCTCCGTTATACGCATGGTGACATTTTCGAGACCTTCCCCTTTCCTGACGGCGTATTGTCGGACACACACGTGCGGCTTTCTGAACTCGGTGAAAAGTTTTTTGAAATTCGAAGTCAGTACATGAAATCCAATGATAAGGGGATGACGAAGTTCTACAACGATCTGCATAACCCAGCCCTCCAGAGTGAAGAACTGAAAACTCTGCGAGCAGTCCAGGCGGAAATTAATAGCGCTGTGCTTGAAGCGTATGGTTTCGATGATATTGATCTGGAACATGGGTTCGATAGCGTAGGCTATCTTCCAGAGGGTAAAAATATACGATTTACGATCAGTGAGCTTGCAAGGGAAGAGCTGCTATACCGCTTGGCAATGCTTAATAAGGAGCGGCATGAGATGGAGTCATCGGCCAAGGCCAAAGTGGGAAGGGTTGTTTCTATCAAGAAATACGAGAAAAAAACATTGGGTGGGGATGATCTTAGAGAAGTCGCCGAGCCCAAGCCGCAGTTGGATATATTTGGGCGAGGTGATGAATGAGTTCGCTTTCGGGGGATCGGCCGAGTTCAGATCCAGAGGAGGATCTTTTTGGCCACGCGCCTTTTGCAAGTAGTCTGGCCAACAGTATTCACAACTATGCCAGCAAGGAAGGGCTGGTGTTGGCACTTTATGGGCCTTGGGGTTCTGGAAAATCCACGGTGCTTTGTTATGTTCGCCACTACTTAGGGCAGCGTCCCGCAGAGCAACAGGCTGTAATCGTGACATTCAATCCATGGTGGTTCTCTGGTCAGGAAAACCTGGCTCGAGCCTTTTTGGGGCAGCTGCAAGCAGTACTACCGAGTAAGAGCGACAAGTTTAAAAAGCTTGGCGGCCTCCTTGGAGATTTCGCCGAGAGTATAGGTGGTCTAATTGACCTCTCTGGTGTCACGGGTGGAGCTGGCGGCAAGGTTGGAAAATTGATCGGTAGACTTGGAAAGTCAAAGCCGAAAGACGTTCCAGCAATCAAGTCAAAGATTAGTAAGATACTTGACGACGCCGGAAAGCGAATCCTCGTTGTGGTCGATGATATTGATCGCCTTGCACCGGAAGAAACCCGTCAGTTATTCACGGTTATCAAGGCGTTGGGAGATTTTCCCAATGTCATCTATTTGCTCGCGTTCGACAGAGAGGTGGCATCGCGAGCCATTGAGCAACAGAGTGGTTTGCCAGGAGAGCGCTATCTGGAGAAGATCGTTCAGGTACCCTTTGAGATTCCTCCCGTTGATCGTGTGGCTTTGCGGGCAGCTTTGTTTAAACGGTTGGATGAAATTCTGATTGAGACTCCAGACGGTCTCTTCGATAAAAGCTACTGGGTCAATACTTTCAATGACGGTATTGACACGTTGATCCAGGTTCCGCGTGACATCGTACGCTTCTCTAATACGTTGGCAGTAACGTATCCAGCTGTCCAGGGTGAGGTGAATCCAGTTGATTTCATTGCTCTGGAAGCGTTGCGAGTATTCATTCCGAATCTATATGACACTATTCGAGCTAATTCAGAGAAATTTGCGGGTCATACGCCTAATGGTCGATCACAGGCCGATCGTCAGGTAGAGGAAAACTTTTATAACGGCTGGTCTGGTGATTTGCCTGGAAAATGGAGAGACGGCGTCGAAGCATTGATGGGACGCCTCTTTCCCAGGCTCGGTAGCATGGAGTATGGCGCGGAGTGGCTGGGAGAGTGGCGCAAGGATCTCCGAGTCTGTCATCCAGACCTATTTCCAATTTACTTCAGGCTGTCTTTGCCATCGGGCGCCGTGAGCCGAAGCAGGATGGTCGAATTCATTGAGTCTATAGGTGATCCCGATGTCTTCAAGGCGCATTTGATTCAGGCCAAAGCGGACCGGCGACCCGATGGAATCTCTATGGCTAGGGAGATTCTGGAGCGCTTGATGGATTATGTCCAGGAGGACATCCCCTTGGACCGGGTGCCTTCATTTATCGAGGCGTTATTGGATGTCGGTGACCTGTTGATCGACCCTGCGGATGAAAGAGGAATGTTTGACCTCGGAAACGTTTCTCGTGTCTCACGCCCTGTCTACCACCTGTTGAAGCGGCTTGATGCCGAACAGCGCTTTGGAGTAATGGAAGCAGCTATTGGCAATGGTAGAGCTGTAGCCTGTCAAAGATATCTAATTAGAGCTCTTGACGAGGAAGCTTCCAAGGCGGCTGACTCTTCTGTTGTGTCCTTGTTGGAGGCCGCAGAAGTTGAGCTTCTTAAATCGATCTGGATTGAACGAATTCGAGGGAATTCAAAGGAGTCTGAATTACTTGATCAAAAAGAATTGCCAGGAATTCTTGCGGCATGGCGGCTATGGGGTGGAGAGGAAGAGGTGCGTGAATGTTGCACTCGAGCGATAGAAGCCGATCAAGGTCTCTTTGAGTTACTAAATAAGTTTTTGCAGCATACGACATCTCAAACCGTTGGTGATTGGGCCGTTCGCCGTCAGCCACGTCTGAATCCTGCTTGGCTTGAGCAATATATAGATACCGAAGCTTGTGCAAGACGGCTATATGCCATTCGCGAGAACCAGCCTTTTCCCGAATGGGCTTCTGAAGCCGCCACACAATTCTTGACAGAGTACGAAATGATCAACTCCGGAATAGACCCGGAAGGTATTTATGCGTTCGATGAATGAAGGTTGACAAATATGATGGGCAACGAAAAAGGTGCAAATGCATGGTTGGCGATTGAAGTAGAGCCGAAGAATGGCTTTGCGCTTGATCGATATTCACTGTCCTTACCGGGCAGTCGAGCCAAGTATCAGGCCATGCGCGAGGACGACTGGGTTTTAGTGCTCAGTGAATCCTTGCATGCCGTTGCTGTAGGTAAGCTATACCGAATTCGATCGACTCTCGAAGGCGCCACTCTCTATTTCGACAAGTACTTCGCATTCGATTCACCACAGCCTCTATCGGACGCATCCATTTCGACGCCCTCGAATCGTGTTTCTCGACTGGATTGGGCTGATTTCATTGCGGGTCTGCCCAAGCTATCGGGAAAGACCATTGCCGAAGTGCCTCGCATCGAGGATCAAGCCTATATACGTGAGCTTTTGCAGCTGGCGGTGATGGATGATCTCTTGGGGCCTGCCAACGGCCCCGAAGAAGAGATCGTGGACATGAGTGTTCGCGATCGGTATCTGGTGGGTAGGCTTGCGCCACGAGACAGTAAGAAAGAGGGCAGTATCGAAGGGCTGGATGGCCCTCTCGCCAATGAAGAGTCCGATGAGCCGGAAGAGATAATCGAGACCCTAGAGAAGAATGCTCCCAGTCGCTTGAGTCATGAGCCGGGAGCTGAGTTCAACTCCACGACGGGAAAGATCGAGGCGGAGGCCGATAGTGCCGACGAGATCGATGCGGCTAGTAATCAGTCATTGATTCCCTCCAGCATAGGCATCACTTTCTGTGTGAGCGGCGATGTGGATTCGATCGAGGTTGAGGCCCGCTGGGGACGTTACGAGAGGCTGTGGGAGCACGAACACCGGAAGATCGTCAACAAGAAGGTGAAGGACGCCGATGGGAATGTGGTTGGTGTCGAGCAAGAGGAAGTAAAGCCCAAGGTTTGGAAGCGTATTCCCTGTAGCGGCAGTATCACTCTGCCCATGCAAGCGGGGGCTGTGCCTCATCAGGCTCTGGACAACGATTACCCAGGGGTCCGGATCCAAGGCAACATTCGGGAAAAGAATGCCAATGGTGACCGACTGATCACACTGTTCTTGGTGAATGCACAGGAAGAGCCCGATTCGAACAAGGACAGCGAGTGGTTGTTCCAGCCGGAAATTCAGATTCGGGCGCCGCAAGAATCTGAAGAAAAAGCGATCTTCCGGCGCAAGCCTATCTCACTTGATGATTCCGATGATCACGAGCGAAAAGCGTTGGAGATGATCTATCGGAAGAAGGTGGAGTTCGCCGTAGGGCACGGTGTTGCGATTCATGCAGTGGCTGATGTCGAAAACGTCGAGCACGCCACCGAGGTTCGCACAGCGGTCATGCCCCAATACGAGGTACCTGTAACCGAGACTCCAGGGAAGAATCCCGAGGATCGCCAGGCCATGCGCGAGATGATCGACAAGGGATATCTCGACATGGAGGTCCTGGCCAAATTGGATCGGGACGAGCTGGTGTCGGGATTGTCGATGTTGACGGATGACTACCAGTCATGGATCGCAGAGCAAGACCAGCGGATAGGTAGCGACGTCCTCGATTTTGACGAGGAGGCCAAAGAGACACTAGACAGGTGTAGAGCCATACATCGGCGTTTGGCGGAAGGCGTTCAGGTGCTAGCTGAAAACGATCACGCCCTGATGGCATTTCGTAATGCCAACCTGGCCATGGCGAGTCAACGCATCCGTAGTATGTATGCGCTGTCTCAGCGCAGAAAGAAATCAGAGAAGCTCGAGAAGTTTGAGAAGAGGGAAAACCGGTCATGGCGCCCATTCCAGTTGGCGTTCGTACTGTTGTCGATTCCGTCCTTGGCTGATCCGGCTCACAGTGATCGGACCCAGCCAATCGAAGCCTACGCAGATCTTCTGTGGTTCCCCACGGGTGGTGGTAAGACCGAAGCCTATTTGGGCGTTGCGGCATTCACGATGTTCATCCGCCGCTTACAAGGTAATTTGGGTGGCTATGACAGCAGTCGTGGTCTAGCTGTTGTCATGCGTTACACGTTGCGCCTCCTGACACTTCAGCAGTTCCAGCGCGCAACGACGCTGATCTGTGCCATGGAGGTCATGCGCCGTAACGCTGTAGACAATGGCGATCAGTCCCTGGGTACTGAGCCCTTCACCATCGGGCTGTGGGTCGGAAACAAAGTAACGCCGGGTACGACTGAAAAAAGTCACGAAGCAATCAAGAATATTCGGGATCCTGATAAGTGGGATGCGGGGGCATCGTCCCCGGCACAGCTGACTAGTTGCCCGTGGTGTGGCGGTGAGGTGGCTCCAGGCCGTGATATCGAAGTGGATAAGGCGGCTGGTAGAACGACTATCTATTGTGGTGACAAGAAGAGTCACTGTGAATTTTCTCGTGGTAAATCAGCCATGCTTGATCACCCCGGGATACCGGTTCTGGTGGTGGATGACGAAATCTACCACCGCCCACCGACGATGATGATCGCGACGGTCGACAAGTTTGCCATGATGGCTTGGCGTGGTCAGGTGCGGACCCTGTTTGGCCGTGCCAATAGGGAGTGTCCGCGACACGGCTTGTTGTGGCCGGATGCCGATTGTGAAGGAAATCATCGGGCGGCGAGGCACCTGCCAGCAGCCAAAGTACGGCAAATCATGCCAATAAGACCGCCAGACTTGATCATTCAGGATGAGTTTCACCTTATAAGCGGTCCGTTGGGAACCATGGTGGGGCTATACGAGACGGCGGTGGACGAGCTGTCCGCGTGGGATCTGGATGGCGAGCCTGTCAGGCCAAAGATCATTGCATCTACTGCAACCGTCCGTAAGGCGGCGGAACAAGTCAACGGCGTATTCATGCGCAAAGTGTCCGTCTTCCCGCCGCACGGCCTGGACATCGAAGACAACTTCTTCTCAGTGCAGCGCCCGATAGAGGAGCGGCCGGGCCGTCGTTACCTCGGTATTTGTTCTCCGGGTAGTTCACGCCCGGCCATGTTGATTCGTGTCTATACGGCGTTACTGACGGCCTCTCAAGAACTATTCGAACGCTTCGGCAGTGCGGCAGACCCTTACCTCACGACGGTTGGTTATTTCAACTCCCTGCGTGAGCTTGGCGGTATGAAGCGGCTTGCCGAGGACGATGTTCAAACGCGTTCCTATCGCGTGCAGATGAGCCTCGTCGACCGCCCAGGGTTGGCACAGCGGAGCGTAAACAACATCTGCGAATTGACCTCGCGTATCTCTAGTCATGACATCCCGAAGAATCTCGATCAACTGGAGGTCCAGTTCAAGACGAGACTTGATGCCACCAGCAACAAGTACGTCACCGATTGGAAGGAGGGGGATACGCGGGCGATCGACGTGGTATTAGCGACGAATATGCTGTCTGTGGGGGTCGACGTGAACCGTTTAGGCCTGATGGCAGTGAATGGGCAGCCAAAGGGTACGGCTGAATACATTCAGGCGACAAGCCGTGTAGGACGCCAGTCCCCGGGACTCGTGTGTACAGTGCTCACTTGGGCGCGCCCGCGAGATCTATCCCATTACGAGACCTTCGAGCATTACCACGCAACCTTCTACAAGCACGTCGAAGCACAATCAGTTACCCCATTCTCACCCCGGGCTATGGATCGTGGTTTGACGGGGACAATGTTGAGTTTCATGCGGCTGGCCAATGAAAAGCTAAGCCCAATTCTGGGTGCTCAGGAGATGAAAAAACCAAGTGATCCTGAGCCGCAAGCAGCATTGCAGATACTGGCGTCTCGCGCGAAGAATGTAACGGAGCGAGAAGATATCGAAGAATTGGCCAAGAAAGAGATCAAGGATCGACTGGACGAATGGGCGAATGAGGCCAAAGTAGGCGGGCGAGATTTGGGTTATGAAAAACGAGGCCCCAAGAAGACCACCATTTATCCATTATTGAAACCGCCAGGTATCAAAGCCTGGGATGACTTTACGGTACCTATGTCGATGCGTGAGGTCGAGCCAGGAGTCAGACTTGTGATGAATACTGGAAAACTAACGGGTAACCCTCACTGGATGCCTAAGCCACCGCCTGCCGATCAAGAGGGTGACGAATGATGCATACCGAAAAGTACCCAGTGGGCGAAGTGAGACCTAGCCAATTACTTTGGACCTATGGCCCGGGGGCCCTAATAGACTTGCCGAGCCTTTCAGTAATAACGCAGGGAATCGACAAGTGGGACAGGGACCGCTGTCGGCCGGTGGAAGAGGCTCGACTGCTATCTGCTGTACGAAAGATCCTTGGTGAACAGGTTGAAACTCTACGAATTCCACCATTCCACAAATCTGAGAATGTGGATCCATACTCGGCCGAGGCGCGGATAGGTGTACCTGTCCGGCCTTTCCCCAGATGGCTTCGTTGCGTCAAGTGTGGGTTGTTGTCTGAATTTGATGTCGGTCTGTTTGACCTGAAAGAGAGCCTTTATCGACCAGAACAAACACGCTTCGTGCACAAGGGCTGCACCGGATCAAAAGGCGATAAGCCCGCAAGAGATGCCGATGCGGTTCCTGCCCGTTTCCTGTTGGCATGCCGCAATGGACATCTTGATGACTTTCCATGGCATTACTTTGTACATAGTGGGCCCTCAGATTGTAAAGGAACCCTGCGATTCTTCGAGAGCGGTGCGTCGCTACAAACAGAAAACCTGAAAGTGCAGTGTGATGCATGCGGAGCGTCGAGAAATATGGCGCGTGCGTTTGGCAAGCAGGGTGCGGAAAACCTGCCTAGTTGCCGCGGTAGGCATCCTCACTTAGGAACTTTCGAAGCTGGTTGTGATGAGGATTCTCGTGCTGTATTGCTGGGGGCAACCAATGCTTGGTTTCCAGTCACATTGTCGGCACTTGCCATTCCGCTGACGAGGAACCCTATTTCACAGCTCGTTCAGGATGGCTGGAATTACTTCGAGGACGCTGAGTCGGCAGATGAAGTAAAGACCATAGTCAAGACGCTTAAGAAGACCAGCGCATTACCTGGAATCGAGAAACACGAGCCAAAAGACATTTGGGTTATCGTGAAACTGATACAGGAAGGTCAGAAAGAAGAGACTGTATCGGAGGCCGACATCAAGGGCCCGGAGTGGGAAGTTCTGACCAATCCAAATCCTCCGACAGATTGGCCGCACTTTCTGAGCCGTAGCGTTGAAGCTCCTCGCGCCTACAGACATAAAATTAAGAAAGTCCTATTGCTGGAAAGGCTCAGGGAAGTCAATGCGCTGATTGGATTTACTCGAGTGGAGGCTCAAGAAGGAGCCGCAGGTGCTGAAGGTGGTCCAGACATGGCAAAACTGTGCCAGTCTCCGCCTGACTGGGTGCCTGCGACTCAAGTGCATGGCGAAGGAGTATTCATTCAGTTCCATGAGGAGGAGCTGAAGCGCTGGGAAAGTCTGGATGCCGTCAAAAAGATTAGTGGAAAGATATTTGAAGGCCATAAAGGCTGGCGAACGCAAAGAAAGCTTGAGCCGAACGATGATTTTCCCGGTATTCGCTATGTCATGTTGCATACACTCGCACACCTTTTGATCCGCGAGCTTGCTCTCGAATGCGGGTACAACGCGGCAAGTATCAGAGAGCGTATCTATGCTGACATCAGCGGTGACACTCCCCAGGCTGGAATCCTGATCTACACCGCTGCTGCTGATTCAGATGGGACGCTAGGTGGTTTGGTCGATCTTGGTGAGCCCAGGAGCTTGGGGCGACTGCTAGATCAGGCATTGAACCGAGCCAGGATTTGCTCCTCTGACCCCCTGTGCTCCGAACACCACCCCGGAAAAGATCAATCATTGCACGCCGCCGCCTGCCATGCCTGCAGTTTTGTATCCGAGACGTCTTGTGAGCGTGGAAACCGCTATCTTGATCGAACTCTCATTGTTCCTACCTTGGAACGGTCGGACGCCGCGTTCTTTGGTGACAATTGAGATGGAATCATTATTGAAGTCAGTCAATGACTTTGTACGCGATGTTCCTCAGGCAAGAGTGAATTCAATTGCAGCGAAAGTTTCAAGCCTGACCTCACAGCAGTTGGCAAAGACACCGCATGACTGGCTGACCACTGCGCATTCCAAAACGCGGTTTGACAGAGTTATAAGTGCTTGGAAATGTTCAGGTATATCTGGTCGAGAGTTGGCGGGTTTGTTGCGCGGAGCTAGCTATTCCTACCATGTAGCAAAACGTGAAGTGGAGGTGGAGTTAATCTGGACGGGCCCCAAGACCCCGTTGATGGCAACACGTCGAACTGAGCAGGCTTTGCTTGAAGTGATAGATTTTGCCAAGTCTTCGTTGTTTTTAACGAGTTTCGTTGCTTACAAAGTGCCATCCATCGTGCTAGCGATAGAGCATGCAATTCAGAGAGGTGTGAAGGTCTCAATTTTGCTCGAATCTTCTGACCAACATGGTGGGACAATAACCATTGATGCGATTGGCGAAATGCGAAAGCATTTGCCAGGAGTAAATTTGTACTATTGGGCGATTAAAGAAAATGAGTTCGAAGGGGCGAAGGTGCATGCCAAAGTAGCTGTTGCTGATGGGGTGAAGTGTTTTATCTCTAGCGCAAACCTTACAGGGCACGCAATGGAGAAGAATATGGAAGCTGGTGTAATAGTTGATGGTGGCAGTACCCCAAAGCACTTGCATCGCCACCTCAATGCTCTTGTCGAAACAAATGTTATAGAAATTGTTAATCGCTAGCTCGAATTCCGGGAAAAGTGGACCTCTATTGATTGCTGAATTTTCCCTTGGGAGCCAAAATTCTTGGATGAAACGCTTCGGAAACTAGAATCGAAGCTCCGTGGAAATTTGAAAAATAGGCCTTCACATGTAGTAGTTCAGACTTGATCTGACAGTTACCGGTTTTTCGGAAGGTGTTCTGTCAGGTCAGGTTCAGTTTACGAACTTTTCCATCCAGATCTTTTTGCCATCCTCGAGCATCTGCATTGGAGTCCGGCCACAGCACTTCTTGCCCTGATGAGTGCGGTCATTATTGTAGTACGCAAGCCATTCGTCCAGATCCGCCTGTAGTTCTTCGATCGACCCGTAAATCTTGCGTCGTAATGAGGGCTGGTAGAACTCTTGCAGTATCGTTTTATGGAAGCGCATCACAGATGCCATTGGTTTGCGGGTGACGAGCCTTCGTCTTTGTATGCTCGATCTCATTCACGCTCAGATACAGCTGGTAATCGTGCTGTTCCAGCTTGCCACAGTATTCCGTGCCGCGGTCGGTGAGGATGCGTAATACAGGCAGATCCTGAGCAGCATAAAACGGCAATACACGGTCATTCAGTAGGTCTGCAGCAGTGATTGGCGTCTTGGTCGTGTACAGCTTACAGTGCGCGACCTTCGCATAGGTATCGACATAAGTCTGCTGATATACGCGGCCAACGCCTTTGAATGTCCCGACATAGAAGGTGTCTTGCGAGCCCAGATAACCCGGGTGCTGGGTTTCAATCTCACCACAGGCCTCGTCGTCATGACGTTTGCGCTCTAGAGCCTGCACCTGGGATTCTGTGAGGATCAGTCCTTCCTCAGCAACCTTGGCTTCCAGCGCCTTCAAACGAAGCTTGAAGTTAGCCAAGTCATGCCGCAGCCAGATGCTTCGAACACCACTTGGTGAGACAAATACACCGCGCTTGCGCAGCTCGTTGGATACCCGCACCTGACCGTGAGCGGGCTCCTCTACGGCATATGCCAGCACCGCTTCCTCGATAGCAGAATCAACGCGATTCTTGTGATTTGGTACTCGCCGGTTCTTCTCCAGCAACGCATCCACGCCGCCACTGGAAACCGCCTCTTTGTACCGATAAAAGGTATCTCGCGACACACCGAGCATCTTGCAGGCTTTGGAGATGTTACCGAGTTCTTCCGCCAGATTGAGCAGTCCGGTCTTGTGTTTAATGATGCGATCGTTAGTATGGATCATGGGGTTTATCCTTGGTTTTGACTTTGGGTTTAGGCACCTTCATCAAAACCGGTAAACCCCTTCTTTTCAAGGAGATGTGTCAGATTTGGTCTGAACTAATCCACTTCACAGCTTAAATTTCTTCAGTCCAAATACTTAGGGAGTGTAGTGCATAGGTACGAGATTGGTCGCCCTTATTCATCTGCACTCTCACAGACGAATTGCACGGGTCCCCTTTCCGGGGCGGTAATCCCCAGGTGCTCAGTTGCATAGCTCCATTGGCCATAAAATTCTGCAATTTCGCGAGCGACCGTTTTGTATACATATGCTGTTTTCTCACTATATTCATTATCGATCTTTCCCCACAGCCAAATCATGTGATCTAAAGTCCACGCACTTGGTCGGACATGATGCTCTTCGAGAACTTTTTTAGCGACTCGCATCATCAGCTTTTGTCGTCGTTCATTTGTTGGACGTCGCTTCCCTCGGCGGTGTCGAATAATTGTTTCAATGTCGCGCTTTACATGCTGCGTACTAGTCCTTTTGCTCATTGCTGTGCCCCCGATAGCTTCCGATATAGATTGAAACAACTTGCACTCGGCCATGTCCTAGTTCGTGTGTGATGGTTTCACGAGCTAACTGGTCAAGATTTCGATGTGCAAGTGGATAGCCAAATGCGCGGCAATTAACCGGGGTGTAGTGGCCCGTAATTTCTCTATACCGACGGGCAGCGTATTCATGCCTTAGTTTGTGAATGGTTAGCCCGTATTTTTCCTTGAGAATCGGCAGAGCTTCATTTTCGACCAGTTTTTTAAATGTGTCTCGTTTCATCCCAGTTGGAATCAAGGAAAACATTGGTCCAGTAAACTTGCGACAATGACAGAGCCAACTGTATGCACTGTCATTGGCTGAGATAAGTCTTCTGCATTCTCTCCCTCGCCCGCCTTTGGTCCCATAGACGATGTCGATATTACCCGTTTCAGCATGCTCCTTGAGTGCTGCAACTATATCTAGGGAAACAGCCTCCTCCAGCCGCAGACCGAAGTGCACGACCAAGCCAATAGCCGCATGAACTTGCGTTTGTAAACTTCCCTCTAGCTCCGCGATGATCACTTCAGGCGCGATATACAGGTGTGGATCGAGTCGAGCGGTGCGACGTCGGCTTTGGGTAGTCTTGGACGGAGAAATGCTATCCCACTTTCCATACGTGATGGTTCTCATCACAGAATTAATAGCGGAAGTCTGTTTTTGTAAGTAGGCCGGGGCGTACGTCGGTACGATTGATTCTGCGAACTGGCTTAGGTGTTGCTCTGTGTATAGAACCGCATCATGAATTCGATGCTCCTCGCGCATATATTTGGCGAATTTCTTGAACGCTTGGATATAGCACTGAATCGTCCTATCGCCTATTTCACCTTTTCTGGCTCGTTGATTCAATGCCCATTTTACCGCTTTGACTGGAGATTGACCCCAGCCATAGTTTTTTCCGGTGCTCATGCGTGGTTACCTGGTTTTGAAACTCGGGATGTATGAAGAGCTCAGCGTGCGTTACGGCCAATGAGTTCAGCGATTTCGCCGCTAATTAACGGCTGCCGAATCTGCACGTGAGAAAGAACGCCATAGAAAGCTGGCGAAGGTGCATGTCGAGGGTTCATGTACTAATGAAGACCGACACGATTTTGAATTGGGGATGCTCTATACGCGGGCCAGGTCACGCCTGGCATCCCCTGAGGGTATGGACCTGATCACTCACCAGGAGTGATGTCATCTATGCTCATCGGGCCGAGCTAGCTAAACACAGCAGCGCGCTGTGTTTAATCGGATTTAATCCAATTTAACTGGTCTCCTCTCCCCTCTAAGCCTTATTACAGCGGGGTTAATGGTATCGTACACCTATTAACGTTTCTGTCTATGGTAAATACAGAAAAATTTTGAGATGAGTTAACGTGAGACAACATGGGATTAAAAAAATTTTCGAGAATGCTTTCTGGGCTTGCCGCGAGCTCAAGAAAATAGCTTTCCTGTGTAGTTAAAAAGCGGCAGGCATAATTATTGAGATAGAGTCATTGTGCGAAAAGCCGAATTTAGCGGAAACGGAATTGATCAACTGTTGAGAGCCACAGCTAAGTCATCGGTGAACATTGTGACCCTGCCCTCATTGATTCGCCTTCACGGGAGGGTGCACGCAGGTCGCTCATGTCACTAGGCATCGCTAGGTTGTGGTATCACTATTCCTGTGAATAGTTAGGGAAACATACCATGAAAGAACAAGATCAAAACCGAATTCTGCGGCGACCAGAGGTGGCCAAGCTCTTGGGGATTGGCGAAAGTACATGGTCGAGGTGGGTATCTGAGGGTAAAGCGCCCCAGCCCACCCGTCTATCATCCCGGACGGTAGGCTGGCCCTATTGGGTCATATTGAAGTTCATCAACGACAAGTCGCCGATACCGGATTAATTGCTGAAAACCTTGCAGACTCTGACGTATATATACCAACTTTTCTGGTCAGTGTAGGTGGTAGTGGTTAGCTAGCAAGTTAGTTCTCTGCTGCCTGTACAGTGAATACCGCGAGTTTCGCGGAGGCCAATTGGTTTGAGTCACGCTGCTCGTAGGATGGTGGCCTGACTCTGCTCGTCTAATTTCTCAAACTCCGCAGGCGGGATATTGACGCGGGCATCGGCAGCCGGGGTGGATGGGGGCGCATGCGCAGCTGCCTTGCGAATCCAGCTGCTCAGTGTCTGGGCGGTCCAGTCGATCTTCCTGGCCACGGCCTCAATAGGGGCCCACTGCGATGTGTGGGACTCCCGAACTTAGTAGACCATCCGGATGGCCCGGTCACGGACTTCAGGGGAAAACTTGAGGTGTGTACTCATATGGGCGCCATTCTTTCCGAAGGTGGAGCATTTGCGGAACTCGGAGCGGCTCAAAATCTGGTTAAGCCAAAAAGCGAAAAGCTCGCTGATTCAATGCTGGATATTTGTCGTACGCTGGAAAGCAACCTATATTCGTACGATTAATGTAAAAAATTCTCAGAGTGAATTTTGTAAATTTGTAGCGCTTTGTATATAGAGAGCGTTTGACTTCGATGACTCTTTGTTTCGTATCTATCAAAGTCCCACCGAGGTTATAAGTGTCTGTCTTTTTAATTGAAAAAATAGTTGATGACTTTATGTTTCCCAAAATTTCTAGATTACTAAATCAGCTGGGTTCGATTAAAACCCAAAAAGATTTCATCTGTAGTTCTTGTGGTCATATTATCACTTGCAATAAATCTTTGAGGTGGTCTGATGAGATCGCAAATGAAAACGCACTTTCAGTTCCTTGCGGATGTGGTTGGAAAAAAAGGTGATAACTTTTGGTTCACATCAGTCTATCGTGGCGCAAAGGAGCCGGTAGAGGCTACTTGCAAAACGTGTCTAACGGATATTTCGAGGCCGGCTGAGAGTTTCTACACGAGAGGTTGTCCTTCTTGCGAAGCCGCAAAGCGGGGTATGAAAGCAAGGGTGTCAATAGATTTCGTTGAACGTACGATTTCCAGCAGAGGTGGGAAATTAATACATAGTGAATACATTGATAGTCATTTATACGTAACCTATGAGTGCGGAGCAGGAAATATATCGAAAGTTCCATGGAATTCGATTCAACAAGGGCATTGGTGCAATTGTTGTAAACACCAATCTGAAAGCTTGGTGCGGAATATTTTGGAGCTGGCCTTGGGGATTGAGCTTACCAAATGCAGGCCTGATATCTTAAGAAATCCAGAAACTGGTCGAAATTTGGAGTTTGATGGATACAACGAGGATGAAAAAATTGCATTCGAATATGATGGCGGGGGGCATAAAAATCCCAATCATATCTACTGCCATAGCAATGTCTTAGATCGTGACGAATTTAAAAGGCGCGCATCAAAGAGCCATGACGTTACTTTGATTGAGGTCGATAGGATCGATAAATTTAACGATCTTCGGGATAAGGTCGCGAGTGTTTTAGATCAAATTCCCCATGGTATTTGTTATTCAGAGGTGAAAATAGAGGAAATTAGCTCAATCTGTCGAGCACCAGAGTGTTGGCTTGAAATTCAGAAGGCTTGTACGGCTAACGAGCAAACCATCATCACTCCCAGATATATCGGTGTGAAGGGTTTTTATAATCTTCAGTGTCATAAGAAGCATGAGCCATATGTTTTGCGCGGCGAATCGATTAATGAGGCGAGGACTGAATGGTGTCTAGAGTGTGCAGGAAAGACTCTAGAGCAGAGGGTTGATCAATGTAAGGAAATTATTGTGGCTATAGGTGGAAAATTTATTTCCGCTGAAGCAATATCGTTGTCAAGAATATCCATTACATATAAGTGTCAACGCGGGCATAAAAATATAGATAAAAGAAGCGATCATATCGTTGATGGGCACTGGTGTGGCACATGCTATAAAGATCGTAGTTCCTCGAAAGCCTACATGAAGCTGATGGATGACGCGGGCAAGCGTTATGCAAGATTGCTATCCAATAAATATTTTGGAAAAAATAGAAAGCATAAATTCCAATGCATTCTTTGTGGAGAAGTTTTCAATCGCACGCCACACGAGCTGCGCTGTGTCAAAATTGCCTGCCCTAGTATTGCTCACAGAGCGGTGCAGCATGCTAATTTGCAGCCAAGAAATACTGAAGAAGGTATGAAGTCGGAATTTTATGAATATTTAAAGCTGAATGGATGCACTTATATATCTTTCTCCGGAAATTGCCAGTCCGATATGAGCGCTACATATGTATGTAAGGCGAACAAGCATGCCTGTAAGATGGCTTACCTGACCTATAAAAGAAGAAAAATTTTTTGTCATCAGTGTGAACTTGAGAAGATAACTATTGATAAACCTGCAAGTTTGAATTTTAAGATGATAGGGGCATACTTTGGATGGAATGAAAAAACACACTATGAGTGTAATAAATGTAGAAAGCTGCTTTATGTAACCCCTCGAACGTTCTCTATGAAGAGGAGGCCGTGTTGTAGTCCGATTTAGTCGTGGTATTTCATCTGGCTCTGTATTCAGGCAGATCGCGTATGTCAGCTGAATTTTGTCTAAGCCAATCCAATTAGCCGATTGTATTTGCGATTGTTTTTAGCTTCTCCAAATGATCGGCCCAGCGCTGCATCATGGCGCGGCGTTCGGTTAGGTGAGTGGTCCTGTTGTAGGCGCGTCCGAGTGGATCACGCACACGATGCGCAAGCTGCGTCTCTATCAGTTCCACCCGCTCGTGGAGTTCTTCGTCGAGCAGTGTTCGAGCGCTCGCGCGGAATCCGTGAGCGCTATGTGCCGGCAGTTTGGTAGAGGTACTCCGGTTGTTTTTTCGGTGTTTGTAACCGATTTTTTCGAGAGCCCTATTCATGGATTCCGGGTTTGCATGATGATGATGATTTCGCTGGCCACGGAACACATGTGGCAAATGGCCGGTATATGGTTGAATCCCACGTAGTATCTCGATTGCTTGCGTTGACAACGGAACCAAGTGATCAGATTTGTTCTTTTTTCCCTCTTTTTTATCCTGCCAGGGAATGGTCCAAAGGGCGTCGTCAAAATCAATATCTTGCCAGCGCATTTTAGCCAGTTCGATCGGCCGCTGAAAAACCAGTGGTGCAAGCCGCAGCATTGTGCGGATCACTATCGACCCTCGGTAGTTGTCGATTGCAGCAAGCATCTTGCCAAATTCGGCTGGGTCGGTAATTGCTGCGTGATGCTCAGTTTGTTTCGGTGGCAGTACACCCTGAAGTACTGCCGCCGGATTGTGTCGGGACAAGCCGCTTTGAACGGAAAACCGGAGAATTTGGTTTAGAACCTGGCGTGCGTTGTGCGCTGTTTCCAATGCGCCGCGAGCGGCGATTTCTTGCAGTAACTGTGCGAGCTCGTATGTCTGGATTTCTGTTACCGGGCGTGATCGCAAACGTGGAACCAAGTCATTGTCCAGTAGTGCCCTCCTTTTTTTCCGCGTCGATGGTGCCCAGGTTGGTTCTCGGAGTTTGTACCAGTTCTCGGCCACCTGTTCGAACTGATTGTTATTGATTTGAACTTGTTCCCGCGCCTGTTGTTCACGCCAAACGCGGGGATCAATCCCTTCTGCCAATAGTTCCCGGTAATGCTCGCGGATCGCGCGAGCTCTTTTGAGGGTGATGGCAGGGTAAACGCCCAGTCCGATATCGCAGCGTTGCCCCTGCCAGACATAGCGGAAGAGCCAGCGTCGGGTGCCACTTGGTAGCACTTCGACCATCAGTCCCTGTCCGTCGACCATTCGATACTTTTTGGACTTGGGTTTTAGCGCTCGCAGTTTTGTGTCTGTCAAATACATGGGGCTGGCTCTCCTATCCTGTCTGGCGTGTAGACAGTGCCGATGATTGTTGCCTCGCGACAAAGCGCACCAAGGGTGCTCGTCGTGCAGAGGTACATGCTGGCAAGGAACCGGTAGGGCAGGTGCGGCGAGCGCCGGGGATAGAGGGGGCGCTCGCCTACGGCGTGATCGGAGGCCGGAGGCTTGAATTTGGGGGATTGGCGTAGGGTAACAATTCGCGCGAACGCCCACGGTATAAGGGCTGGAGGCCGATTGTGTGGGTACGAAATCGCGGAAAAGCGCCGTAACCACACCCGTAACCACAGATTGTGGGTATATAGGGAGTGGACGTGAGTCGTTTTGAGAAAACAAAAAAGCCAGCAGACCTGATGGTTGCTGGCTTTTGAGCGTATCGGAGAAAATCCGATAAAGGTAGATGGTGCCCAGAGGCGGAATCGAACCACCGACACGGGGATTTTCAATCCCCTGCTCTACCGACTGAGCTATCTGGGCATTGCTGATTCGGGGTTGTCCCCGGCAGCGAGGCGCGTATTAAACCTGCTCTCTCGGGGGGAGTCAACCCTTTGATTGATAAATAGTTTTTGCGATTGATCGGGGGAGTTGGTGAGCGGTTGCTTACTTGTCGCGGTCTTGCTCGGGGACGAAGCCTTCGGCGTCGTCATAGTCTTCGCCGCTGAAAAATTTGCTCATCTGTTCGGCCAAATAGGCGCGAGAGGAGGGTTCCATCATGTTCAGACGCTTTTCGTTAATCAGCATGGTTTGATGGGCCATCCACTCCTGCCAGGCCTTGGCGGAGACGTTGTCATAGATGTCCTGCCCTTTGGGGCCCGGGAACGGCGGGTTGGGGAGGCCTTCGAGTTCTTCCTGGTATTTGCGGCAGAAGACGGTGCGGGACATGGTTTCTCCTAACAGGGTGCCAATAGTGGGGCCCGCAGCGCCAGTAACTGTTTGACCAGCTTGGCGATGGGTGCGGGCAGGCCCAGATCCTGGCCGGATCTGGGGCGATCGAGCTGGCGCAGTTTATACCAGCCACTGGCCCCTTCCGCCACCTGCGAGGGCCTGCGGGGCAGGCTTATCCACACCGGGTGGATATCCAGATGAAAGTGACTGAAGGTGTGGCGCATGGGCGGCAGGGCCTGAATCTCGCTGGTGTCCAGATCCTGCGCAGCCAGCCATTCCTGGGCGCTGGCCTCGCCGCCGTCGTCGCCCTCAAGCTGTGGCGGTATCCAAAGGCCACCCCAGATGCCACTGGCGGGGCGTTGTTCGAGATACAGGTCGCCGTCGTGCTCGATCAGCAACAGGGTAGTCTGGCGCTCGGGCTTTTCCTTTTTCGGTTTCTTGCCGGGGTAATCCGTGGGGTTGCCCTGGGCGCGGGCGATACAGTGACTCGCGAACGGGCAGCGCTCGCAGGCGGGTTTGGCGCGGGTGCACAGGGTGGCGCCGAGATCCATCATCGCCTGGGTATAGTCGCCGGTACGCTCCGCGGGGGTGTAGCGCTCGGCGATTTCCCACATCTGCTTTGCCACGGCGGTCTGCCCCGGCCAACCTTCAACGGCGTGGATACGGGCCAACACCCGCTTGACGTTGCCATCGAGAATCGCTGCCTTCAGACCCATGCTGATACTGGCAATGGCGCCGGCGGTAGAGCGGCCGATGCCTGGCAGTTCGCTTAGTGCCTCGACATCCCTTGGGAATTCTCCGCCGTGATCGTTCACCACGGTCTGCGCACATTTGTGCAGGTTGCGCGCGCGGGCGTAGTAGCCGAGACCGCTCCAGTGGGCGAGAACCTGATCCTGGCTGGCGGCGGCGAGGGCCTGCACCGTAGGAAAAGATTCCATAAAGCGCTGGTAATAGGGGATAACCGCCGCAACCTGAGTCTGCTGTAGCATGATTTCCGAAACCCATACCCGGTAGGGGTTGATGTCCTGCTGCCAGGGCAGGTCGTGACGGCCGTGCTGGTCGAACCACTTGAGCAGGGCCGACTGAAAACGTTTTGGTGTTTTTGGGTTGATGGTGGGCTTGGGCATGAGCGTAAACAAAAATGGGCACCGCGAAGGGTGCCCATGCTACTGCGTTATGCGCTTTCGTCATACCGGCGAATGCCGGTATCCAGTGTGTATTGGAAGCTCAGTAGAGCTGGACCCCGGCCTTCGCCGGGGTGACGAGGTGAGAGGCCGGGGTGACGGTAGGTGGTATGAAGATCAGTCGCCGCGGTTGAACAGGCCTTTGAATTTGTCTTTCAGCTTGTCCTTCAGCTCGTCGGTTTTCTCTTCCACCTTGTCCCCGTACTTTTTCTCCGCCTGGTATTTCAATTCATCGCGAATCAGGTCGTCGATGCGGCGGCTGTCGGGTTTGCAGGTGGTGGCGCCGGCCTCGTTGAACTTGGCGTTGCAGCGCAGGGGCAGCGGGCGGTTGCGCCAGCGGGAGTTCTGTACGGAACAGCCGTTGCCGGAGGTGCGCTCGCCGACAAGGGCGAGGCCTAGGGCGAAGTCAAAATCCTGTTGCTCCAGGTTGACGGTGCCATCGCCGGTGAGTGCGATATTTTCGATACCCGCATTGATGCCTTCCACCTTCGCCACATCGCCGTCCAGGTTTACGCTGGCACGCAGATCCTGCAGGCGGGTCTGTGCCGGCCACTCCACTTCGGGCATGGGGGTCTTTTCCGCATAGCTCACCAACTGGCACATGCCTTTTTCCAGATTGAATGGCGCCAGTGCCAGTTCCTCGGAATTGAGTTGCACGGCTGCGCGCAGGTTTTTCTGCAGAGCGAGGGTGTCGGCGCCGCTGGTCTGACCTACCCAGGTGAGGTTGGTTTTGCCGGACAGGGTGACCTTTTTCTGGTCGGTCGCCTCCGGTTCATCGCTGGCAAACAGGGCTTCCTGTACCTTGGAAATTTCCACCCCGGTGAGGCCACCGCTCAGCTCGCCGCGGGCGGAATTACCGCGGGCGTTGAATACGCCAGTGCTGTTCAGGGTGCCGCCGTAGAGGCCGGCGGCCAGTTTGTTCAGCTGGTACAGGCCGTTGCTCACGTTCACCGCCAGCTGTGGATTGTCGATTTCGAAATCCAGCGCGTGCAGCTTGTCCAGGGTCAGGTCCAGCTTGGCGTTGAATCCGCGCATGGCCTCCAGTGGCAGTTCCACCGGTTGTGCGGCGGCGACATCTGCGCTCAGCTCGTCCTGCTCTGGGGTGGTGGCAGGCGGTGGCAGGTAGTCGTCCACATTCAGCTCACCGCCTTTCAGGTCCAGGGAAACGCTGGGAACGGCTTTGGCGTCTGTGGCTGCCTGAAAGCTGGCGCTGCCGTTGAACGTATTGTCGTCCAGTGCCAGCTCCAATGGCTGCAGGTTCATCTGGGTGTCGGTGCCGCTGATATCGGCGTCGATGCGCAGGCTTTGCAGGGCACTGCTGCTCTGTGGCTTGTAGTCACTACCCACCGCGGCGAGCCAGCCGGCAATCGGTTCCACATCGACCTTGAGGTTCAGTTGGATTTGCCATGGGGCACTGGCCTCTACGCGACGAACATTACCGCGCAGATTGACCTCGGCCTTGGCACCCTCGGCACCGGTGAGCTTGATATTGGCTGGCTGCAGGCGCAGGCCGTTCAGACCCTCATCAATAGCGAGGCTGCTGTGGATATCAAGATTCACCGGCTCGGGGAGATCACTGCCGGCCAGTTCCGCCTGCAGGCGCACGTCGCCGGGTTTGCCGCCGGGGACCAGATTATCCGCGGCGATGTGCAGTTTACTGATGGCGTACTCGGTACCGCTCTGCTTGTCGGTGTAGCGCAGAACGCCGTCTTCCAGACGCAGTTGCTCCAGCGCCAGCTCCAGTCCACTACCTGAAGCGGATTCTTCCTCTTTGGGGATGTCGAGAGTGGGCGGGGTTTCGCGCCTGGTTTTGGCGTCCTGTTCGGCCTTGGCTTCCATGGCGTCGGTGATCAGTTCCCAGTTGCCCTTGCCGTTTTTATCCACGGTGAGCGCCACCTGCGGGCCGAGCAATACGATTTCCTTGGCCTCGATACGCTTGTCCAGCAGTGGCATCAGCGCTACACCGACCGCCACCTTGTCCGCTTCAAGCAGGGATTCGCTGGGCAGTGCCAGGGGTGCAAGTTTTACCCCTTCGAGCTTGAGCGCGATATTCGGCCAGATCTGCCAGCCGATATCGCCGTCGAGGGTCAGGGCAATACCCTGGTCGGCGGCGAGCTTTACGATTTTGGGTTTGTATTGATTGGCATCGAGGCCGGATAGGAACCAGGCGATGACGCCGGCAAAAAGAACGAAGAGAACAACGAGGGTAATAAGACCGCGTTTGATCCAGGCCATACAGAGCGCATCCTTAATCTGACATTGGCGAGAGGGGTGCGGCACCCGGAACACAGGTTCCGGGTGCCGCGGATGCGACTATTGAAGCAGTTGACGGTCAGAATTGGAACCGGATACCCGCTTCCACGCTGCGCCCCGCTTCCGGCGCGAAGTCGCGCAGCAGCGAGGTGGAGTTGCGGATCTCTTCATCCAGCAGGTTGCGGGCGCTGGCGAAGAGGACTGCATCGGTGCCACCCAGGTTCAGGTTGTAGCGCGCGGTCAGGTCCATGCGGGTGTAACCCTCGGTGGTTTCCTCGAACGCGCCGGCGCGGTCCTGGGCTGCGGCTTTGGTGGTGCGCAGTTCCCAGTTCAGCTGGTCGTAGTTACCGCCAAGTGCCAGGCCTACACGCAACGGCGGCATGCGCGGAACGGCGCGGTGGTAGTCGGCGACTTCCTCGTGCTCATGTTCGTGCTCGTCGTGGTCCGCTTCTTCTTCGTGCTCGTGCTCATCGTGATGCAGCGCGAGATCACTGGTAAAGCTGGCGCGTACGCTGTCACCGAACAGTTCCACATAGTGACCGCCGGCGAAGGGGAAGCGCACGGAGGCTTCGGCACCGTAGAATACCGCGTCGCGATTGGTGTAACCGTAAATCGCCAGTTCTTCATCGTGGTTCTCTTCGCCGGTATTGGCGGCGTAGATGTAGTCGGTCACCCGGTTGTAGAACAGGTTGGTCTCGACCTGTACCGCGTGCCAGCCGGAGGCCTCCTGATTGTGGTGGTGGTAACCCAGCTCCAGGTTGAAGGATTTTTCTTTGTCGAGATCCTCTTCACCTTCCAGGTAGCGGGCCTCCGCCAGGTGAGCGCCGTCGGCAAACAGCTCTTCCGCCACCGGCGCGCGCTCGGCGTGGGTCAGGCCAAGGCTCAGGTGCTGGTGTTCCGCGAGGAAGTACTGGATAGAGCCGGACAGCCCCAGCAGATTGAAGTCCTGGGTTTCACCCTGCTCCGGATCGACGGTGACCTGCTCGACACGGCCCCCCAGATCCAGATGCCAGTCGCCCCAGGCGCGTTCTTTCATGGTGAACAGGCCGATGCTCTGGGTATTGCTGGGCTGTACAAACGCCTCGTCGCCAACCGCAGCAAAATCCTTGTTACTCAGCTGCATGCCGTAAGCACCACGCCACAGGCCGCCGTTGTCGTGGGTCAGTTCCACGCGGCTTTCCCAGGCTTCGTTGGTGAAGCGGGTGCCTTCGTGGAAGTGGTCGCCGTGAGACTCCAGCTCTACGTGCTCGTAATCGTTGTAGCCGAGACGCACGCTCAACTTGTCCCAGTACTCGCTGTTGAAGCGGTGCTCGCCCTTGATGTCGTAGCGGGTCTGGGTCATGGCGATGCGCACGCGCTCTTCACCATGCTCTTCATGTTCTTCTTCGTGCTCTTCCTCGAGGGCGTGATCCTCGTCTTCGTGGTGCTCGTCTTCCTCGTGCTCATCTTCGTGGCTGTGCTCGTGGGTGCCCAGGGGAATACCGTAGTTGTTTTCCAGGCGGTTCACCGAGAAGCCCAGGAAACCGGTATCGGTTACCCAGGATAGGCCGGCGCTGGCGCTTTTGGCGCGGGCGTTGGTGTTGCCGACGAAGCCGTCCGTGTTGAACTCTTCTTCCTCGTGGTGCTCTTCCTCACCCTCGTGCTCTTCGTGGTCGTGCTCCTCATGCTCGCCATGTTCGCGGATCGCGAGGCCCGGGATCTCGGTATCGTCGTTGTCGCGGTAGACCCCGTCCAGATACCAGGCCACGTTGCCCGCACCACCGGTCAGGCGGAATACACCGGCATCCTGGCTGTTGGCGGTGTCGTGGCGCATTTCCACGGCGCCTTCCATTTCTTCCGGTACTTCACTGGGGATGCGTCCGTCGAGCACGTTCACCACACCGCCGATGGCGCCGCTGCCGTAGCGCAGGGCTGCCGGGCCGCGCAGGATTTCAATGCGTTCTGCCAGCAGAGGTTCAACGCTGATGGCGTGGTCGGAGCTGGTATTGGAGGCATCGGCCACGTCCAGGTTGTCGTTCAGCACCTTCACCCGGTTGGCGCTCTGGCCGCGGATGACTGGCAGACCTACACCGCTGCCGAAAGCGGCATTGGAAACCCCCAGCTGATTGTTCAGGGTCTGCCCCAGGGTGCCGGCGGCCTCCTGGCGCAAGGCTTCACCGGATAGCACCGACACGGGCGCGGCGACCACATCGGCTGGCTTGGCGAGAGGTGATACGGTGACATTCACCTCTTCGATAGATTCTTTGGTGTCGACAGCCTGGGCGGAAACAGCAGAAGACAGCGCGCAGGCAACAGCCAGCGCCAGAGTGTTTACTCGGTACATTGTTGGTTATTCCTGTAAATCACAGGCAACGGCCACCCAAAAGGCCGACGCCAGAATACATAAGCGTTATTAGACGACTAGCGGAAATGGCAGGCCATAGCAGGCGAGCCGGGGCTAGCAGCGAGTGCGATTAGCTGAGGGGCAGGTGTGCGGGCGGGCCGCGGGCAGACTGGCGTTCCGGCTGGCAATCGAGGGCTACGGGGGCCTGCTGTTCGATATACAGCGGTGCCAGATCGGTGGATTCGAAGGTAAATTCACTGCCTGCGGGCGCAGGGGTGTGATTGTTGGACAGGTCGCACATGGCGTGGGCCTGCTCATCGATATGAATATGCTCCGCAAGCGCCGGCTGCGCGAGCATCAGCGCGAGCAGCAGCACAAAGCTGACCCAGACAGGGGTCTTGTGGCGGGAGCATATATTCATGGGGCGTATGATATTTGATCTCCGCAGTGAATCAAGTTTCATCTGACACTAACATCCAAAATCCACCGCGTTTGAGCGTATAATTCGCGCCTTCTGTCTCAGGAGCCGGCTAAAGGGCCCGCTCCTCTCTCCAATCAAGGATGTAGACCTCATGCGCACCGCCAGCGTCAACCGCGACACCCTGGAAACCAAGATCCAGGTCAGCCTAAACCTCGACGGCAAAGGCACCGGTAAATTCGATACCGGCGTTCCCTTCCTCGAGCACATGATGGACCAGATCGCCCGCCATGGCATGATCGATCTGGATATCACCTGCGACGGCGACGTGCATATCGACGATCACCACACGGTGGAAGATATTGGCATCACCCTCGGTAAGGCCATCAACCAGGCCATCGGCGACAAGAAAGGCATGACCCGCTACGGCCACGCCTATGTGCCCCTGGACGAGGCCCTCAGTCGAGTCGTCATCGACTTCTCCGGGCGCCCCGGTCTTACCATGAATGTGCCGTTTACCCAGAAGCGCATCGGCAACTTCGATACCGAACTTTTCTACGAATTCTTCCAGGGCTTCGTGAATCACGCCCTGGTGACCCTGCACATCGACTGCATCCGCGGCTTCAACGCCCATCACCAGATCGAAACCGTATTCAAGGCCTTCGGTCGCGCCCTGCGCATGGCCCTGACCCCGGACCCGCGCATGGAAGGCGCCATGCCCTCCACCAAGGGCGTACTGTAAGGCGGGAATGAGCATGCAAAAGATCGTCGTCCTCGACTACGGTATGGGCAACCTCCACTCCGTCGCCAGCGCCCTGAAAAAGGTCGCCCCCGGTGACGAAGTCGTCCTCGCCACCACCCCGCAGGAAGCCGAAGGCGCAGACCGCCTTATCGTCCCCGGCGTCGGCGCCATCCGCGACTGCGTAGAAGGTTTCATTCGCCCCGGCTTCGTACCGCTGCTGAACCAGTGCATCGAATCCGGTATGCCCATCCTTGGCATCTGCGTGGGCATGCAGATCATGATGGCCAGCAGCGAAGAAAACGGCGGCGTCGACTGCCTGGGCATCTTCCCGCAGCCGGTCAGATTCTTCGGCACCGACCTGCACGATGAAGGAGCGATTGGCGCCCGCGGCGCAAGGTTGAAAGTCCCACATATGGGCTGGAACCGCGTACAGCAGAAAATCGACCACCCCATGTGGAAAGGTATCGAGAACGGCAGTCGCTTCTATTTCGTGCACAGCTACTATGTGCCATCCGAAGGCAATGACGCCGTCGCCGGCGAGACCGACTACGGTGTGCAATTCGCCGCGGCTGTCACCCGCAACAATATCTTCGCCACCCAGTTCCACCCGGAAAAGAGCGCGGATGCAGGTATGCAGCTATTAACGAATTTTGTCTCTTGGAACGGCAGCAACTAACTCCGAAACGAATACAGCTGGAAACAGGAAGTTAACCAAAATGATCGTAATCCCAGCCATTGATCTGAAAGACGGCGAGTGCGTACGCCTGCGCCAGGGTGAAATGGAAGACGCCACCGTCTTCTCCGACGACCCGGTCGCCACCGCCGAACACTGGCTCAGCCAGGGCGCCAAACGCCTGCACATCGTCGACCTCAACGGCGCCTTCGCCGGCAACCCCGTCAACGGCGACGCCGTCAACGCCATCGCCCGCCAGTTCCCGCAATTCCCCATACAGATCGGCGGCGGCATCCGCGACCTGAAAACCATCGAGTGGTACCTAACCGCCGGCGTCAGCTGGACCATTATCGGTACCGCTGCGGTAAAGAATCCCAAATTGGTCAAAGAAGCCTGCCGTGAATTCGAAGGCCACATCATCGTCGGCCTGGACGCCAAAGACGGCCTCGTCGCCACCGAAGGCTGGGCCGAAGTCTCCGACGTGCAGGCCACCGAACTCGCCAAAGAATTCCAGGACTGCGGTGTCAGTGCCATTGTCTACACCGACATCGCCCGCGACGGGATGATGCAGGGGGTAAACCTGGAATCCACCATGGACCTCGCCCGTGCCGTGCAGATCCCCATCATCGCCTCCGGCGGTGTCAGCTGCATCGAAGATATCGAAAAACTGCTCGAAGCCGGCGACGACAAGACTGAAATCTTCGGCGCCATCACCGGGCGCGCCATCTACGAAGACAAGCTCGACCTGCGCGCCGCGCAGACACTGTGCGATAACTGGACCAAGTAACTGACATTAGGTAATCGGGATATCAACATGGGCCTCGCCAAACGCATTATTCCCTGTCTCGACGTCGACGCCGGCCGCGTGGTCAAGGGCGTCAACTTTGTCGATATCCGCGATGCCGGTGACCCGGTAGAAATCGCCCGGCGCTACAACGAAGCCGGTGCCGACGAAGTCACCTTCCTCGATATCACCGCCACCCACGAAGGTCGCGACACCACCCTACACACCGTGGAGAAAATGGCCTCCCAGGTCTTTATCCCGCTTACCGTTGGCGGCGGTGTGCGCGAGCTCCAGGATATCCGCAACCTGCTGAATGCCGGCGCGGACAAGACTGCGATCAACTCCGCCGCGGTATTCAATCCTGACTTCGTGCGCGAAGCCGCCGACCGCTTTGGCAGCCAGTGCATCGTTGTCGCCATCGATGCCAAGCAGGTTGGAAATGACAAAGAGCCGAAGTGGGAAATCTTCACCCACGGCGGGCGCAAGCCCACCGGAATCGACGCGGTGGAGTGGGCGAAGAAAATGGACAGCTATGGCGCTGGTGAAATCCTGCTGACCAGCATGGATCGCGACGGTACCAAAAACGGCTTTGACCTGGCCCTGACTCGCGCCATTTCCGATGCGGTCTCCGTACCGGTGATTGCGTCTGGTGGTGTGGGCAACCTGCAGCACCTGGCCGACGGTGTTTTACAGGGCGGCGCCGATGCGGTGCTCGCCGCGAGTATTTTCCACTTTGGTGAATACACCGTGGGAGAGGCCAAGCAGTTTATGCAGGATGCCGGGATTGAGATGCGCTTATAGCCGCATGCGGTTACCGGCGACGGTTATCTGCAGAAATGTGACTGACTCATCAGTTCTGGGCTTTGTGCTGAGCGTTTCCGGCATTCTCTGAGAATAGTGCTATAAATAACGGTCGGGTAACTGGCTGGTTCGTTATGGGCTATTTTCGATTCAACTCGCAGGATTATTCCGAAAGCGAACGCCGCACGGCGCTGGCGGAGACCTATGCGCCACTGTGTGGCCTGGATGTGGACGTTGGCGACGAACAGCTGGATGTAAACGTCGTGGTCCGCGCGTTCCCCCGCACGGTGGTGGCAGACTCTTTTCTGGTGGATCACACCGCCTGGCGTACCCACACGCATATTGCCGACGGCGACGATTCCATGTTGCTAGTGATTCCGCGCCAGGGCGTGTCGGGTATTGCCTCTGGTGGCGGCAGTGAACAGTTCTGTACGCCAGGGGAACTGTATTTGCTGCCACTGGAAGACCCCTATGTGAGCCGGAATGAGGGGGCTCACTTTGTTACCAGTATCGGCCTGCCGAAACAGTTTCTGGAGAGTCGGCTCGCCGCGCCGGATCGGGTGATAGGCAAGAGTTTTCGCCCTCGCGACGCTAGCGCATTTGAGCTGCTTCTCGGCTATTTGAAAAACCTGTATCACGCCAGAGACGATTTGTCAGACTCTGCCGCGAAGCTCGCCGAAATCCAGATTATGGATCTGGCGGCCCTGGTACTCGGGGTTGATAGCGATAGTGAAGTGGCGGCAGGTAATCGAGGTGTACGATACGCCCGGTATCAGGCCATGCGCAACTACATCAATCTGCGTATGTTCGATCCGGAGCTCAGCGCAGATATTGTGGCTCGCCACTTCAATATTTCGCCCCAGTATCTGCGCAAGATCTTTGGGGAGTTCAACTTCACTTTTACTGATTATCTCAATGCCATTCGGTTGGATTGGGTGTATCAGCAGCTGGTCAACCCGGCCAAGGTGCGGGACTACATTTCCACCCTTGCTTACCACGCGGGCTTCAGCAATCTGGCCTGGTTCAACCGCGCCTTCAAACGCCGCTTTGGTCTCTCTCCGTCAGACGTTCGAGAGAAAGTTACCGAGCAGATACGTTAGCCGTTCAGACTGTGCGATCCGATAGTCGCGAATAACACCGGCCCGTACAGCAGATAGTATTGGCGTACGAATAGCCTTTTCGGTTGAATCAAATAAGTCCTGGGGTTACGGGTCACCTCCGGTTTCAGAAATGACGAGATGCCAAAGGACTGGCATGGGTAGCGGGTTTGCGTGGTGAAGCCCGCTGAGTGGGTGTTGGCCTGTGCCCCCGGGACTTCCCGGCGCGATTGCATGCCGGGAATGGTGGCCGGAAATTCATGCGGTTAGTATCTGCCCGGGTAGCGAATAGTATCAGGGCGTGCGCTGGGGTGCGCTTTACTTAATAAGCAGCTTGATTTGCTTCTTTGCATTGACGGTAGCACTACCTGCCCCGGCGCTTCAATGGAGTTGGAGTGAGTTGTTCGGCAAAAGGATTTGCTGAATCCGGGCTTATCAGGCTGTCTCCAGTAGTAACTATTTAGTACCTTCGAAATTCTCAAATGCCAGGTTCCCTCCCTGGCATTTTTTTTAGAACCGGTTTGCACTGTGCCAGCGACGTGCACGCAGGCTGCCGAATGGTCGTACATTTCCGGCGTAGTTCTGAGCAGGGCTCAGAAACTGTGTCGCAGCCTTTTTGGCTTCCGCTTTACACGAGTAAGGACCGAAGGTCTTGCCGCCGCGGGCATTGAAATACCAATCGTCCCCCAGCTTGTAAAAACGATCTGACCGAGGGGGAATATTCGATCCCTCTTCTCCACGACGATACTGCTGCATGGACACCCTCGCTACTGCTATACCACGTTGAACTGTTCACATATCTGAGATTTGCGGACACCGATAAAAGAAAACCGACGGCCCTGTTTCAAGTCTAGCTATCGGTCAGCTCGCTCGAAGGTCAGGGGCGCCGGTTGTTATATTTTTCGGTGCCTTGAAATACGCAGGGCGGGTCAGAGGTCTTCCGGGCGCACACGGGCGACCTTGTCTTTGCGCTCTTCTGCTTCGGCAGTGCGTTTTTCGCCGCTTTCGCCGGGTACACGACGGACATACAGGTTGAGTCCTTTGAGCACATTGAGTGCTTCAAAAACCTGATTATCCCGGCTGTACCAATCGTCCTGATCGGCTTTTGCACGCTTGCGATCTTCCGAACCGCTTTCCTTGCCGCCATTCCCGTTGCCCAGGTGGCCGGCCAGGTCTGCCTCAGTAGTGCGTGCCCGGCCGTCCATGCGGGTCACCTGCACCCGTTCCACGGTGATATCCGGCTTGATACCCTGCGCCTGGATCGAACGGCCCTTGGGAGTGAAATACAATGCTGTGGTCAGCTTGATGGCGCGATCGTCGTTGATCGGGATGACCGTCTGTACCGAGCCTTTGCCAAAACTGTCGGTACCCATCACCACGGCGCGACGGTGGTCCTGCAGTGCGCCGGCGACGATTTCTGCCGCAGATGCGGAGCCGTCATTGATCAGTACTACCAGCGGCGCGCCTTTACTGAGATCACCGGGGCTGGCGGAATAGCGCAGATTGGAGGATTCATTGCGGCCTTCGGTGTACACCACCAGGCCCTCCTCCAGGAAGGCATCGACAACCTCTACGGACGACTGCAACACACCGCCGGGATTATTGCGCAGGTCGATCACAAGGCCCTTGAGCTCGCCCTGTTTCTTGAGCTTGTTCATCGCCCGTACCAGGTCACCGCCAGTGTCCAGCTGGAACTGGCTGATCCGCAGATAGCCGTAACCGTCTTCGAGCATTTCGCCGCGCACGCTGTAGACCCGCACCTTGTCGCGCTTAAGCGTCACATCGAACGGTTCCTTGTGTCCCTTGCGTCCGATGGTCAGCGTCACCGGTGAGCCTACTGGGCCGCGCATTTTTTCCACCGCATCATCCAGGCTGACGCCGCGCATGGATTTTCCGGACATGCGCAGGATGACATCACCGGCGCGCAATCCCGCGCGTTCGGCGGGGGTGTCATCCATGGGGGTGATGATAGTGATGTAATCGTCTTCGATACCGACTTCGATCCCCAGGCCGGCAAATTCACCAGTGGTGTTCGCCTGCAGGTCGGTGAAGGAGCGACTGTCCAGGTAAGAGGAGTGCGGATCCAGCCCTTGCAACATGCCCTTGATGGCAAACTCCAGCAGGGTGCTGTCGTCGACTTCTTCGACGTAGCCCCGACGGATCTGTTCGAAAACCTTGGCGAAACTGCGCAGGTCCTCCAGTGGCAGGCGGGATTCGGCTTCCAGCGAAACGCGATCATCGCTGGTATCCAGTTGACCGGCCTGGCTGAGTCCCATCAGCGGCAGAGCGGTGAGTGCTGCGACGCCAATCAGGCGAGCGAGCATTTTGGGGGTGAACATAATCTGCACGTCCTTGGCATTTATCGTTACTTTCCAACAGAAATTGTAGACCCGGCGCAGATGCAGAGCTCTGAAGTTGGCGGAGATTAGAACTGGTGTGGGGAGCGGACGGTAAAACCGCAAGCAGAAATATGTTAGGGAGGGCGCCTCTCGCGGGGGTGGGAAATGTACCGGTGAAGTTAGCCCCGGCACCAGGCGGTGGGGTCCTGCGGTTTGCCGTTGCGGCGGATTTCAAAATAGAGCCCGGGCTGGCTCATGCCGCCGGTATTCCCCACTTTGGCAATGGTGTCACCGCGTTCCACCCATTCGCCGATGGCGCGGGTGAGAGACTGGTTGTGGCCGTAGAGGCTCATATAGCCGTCGCCGTGATCGAGGATGATCAGCATGCCCTGGCCGCGCAGGTAATCGGAAAAAACCACACGCCCGCGGTGAATGGCTTTCACCGGGGCGCCTTCACTAGCGCGCAGGGTGACGCCAGTCCAGGTGATGCCATTGGCGCGGCGTTGACCAAAGGCGTTGGCACGGCGGCCACTGGTTGGCCACTGCATGCGCCCGCGCTGTTTGGCAAAAGGCGTATCATCACTGGGGTTGATCAGACTGGCAATGGCGCGTCCCACTTCATCCACCAGCCGTTGCAGGCGACTGCGGTCGCTGTTGAGCTGGTCCAGTTCACCGCTTTTACTGGCGAGCTGGCTGGCCAGTTTGTCTAGGGTGCGCTGGCGGTTCTTCTGAGCGCTGACCAGGGCGCGGCGCTTTTCTTCCAGCTGGTCGCGTTCGCGGGCGAGGGTATCCTGTTCCCGTTCAATACCTGTACTGACGGTGGCGAGCTGATCAAGGGTGGATACGTAGTCTTCGATAACGCGGCTGCGCTGTTTGAGGAAGTAGTCGTGGTAGCGGAGTTGGCGAGCGATGTGTTGAGGGTCTTGCTGGTTGAGGAGCAGCTTGATCTGCTCCTGGCGTCCGAGTCGGTAAGCGGCGGCGACTTCCTGCTCGACCCGCCGCTGCATACTTCGCCGGGATTCCTGTAACTGCTGCTCTTCCCGTTTGAGCTCCTGCAGCTTTTCGCCACGGGACTGCATGTCCGATTTGATCTTGTCGATCCGCTGCAGCAGCTCGGAGATGTCTTTCTCGTTGGATTCCAGGTCCTTCAGCAGCTGGTCGCGCTCGCCTTTGACCTGATTCAGCTCCTGCTGCAGAGTCTCGATACGCTGCTTGATCTCCGCCAGTCGCGCCTGTTGCTGCTCATCGCCTGTCTGCGCGAGACAGGCGGGTGCCAGCGACATCAGTGCGGTGAGGACCATCCCGTAAAACGTTTTGCTCAAGGGCTTCATCGTGTCAGCTTAATCTCGCTTTAGGCTCGCGCCCGCAAAGCGGGCGCATTGCAATCAGTTGATTTTGATCAGCGGTTCGCCGTTCATTTCCTGTGGCTGCGGCAGACCCATCAGTGCCAGCATGGTGGGGGCCACGCCCGCCAGGCTGCCGCCATCGCGCATGGTGACATTGCGTTCGCCGACATACACAAAAGGTACCGGCAGGGTGGAATGCTGCGTACTTACCTGGCCGGAACCGGCATCGAACATTTCTTCCACGTTGCCGTGGTCGGCGGTGATCAGCACCTCGCCCCCGGCGGCCAGTGCCGCCTTGGTGACGCGATCCACGCAGCCGTCCAGCGCTTCTACCGCTTTAACCGCAGCTTCGAATACACCGGTGTGACCCACCATATCACCATTGGCGTAGTTGCAGATGATCGCATCGAACTTGCCGCTTTCAATGGCCGCGACCAGCTTATCGGTCACTTCCGGTGCGCTCATCTCCGGTTGCAGATCGTAGGTCGCCACATCCGGGGATTTGACCAGAATACGCTCCTCGCCATTGTAGGGCTCTTCGCGGCCTCCGCTAAAGAAGAAGGTCACATGTGCGTATTTTTCCGTTTCGGCGATACGCAGCTGGGTTTTGTTCTGGTTCTGCAGGTACTCACCGAAGGAATTCGCCATCGCCTCCGGCGGGAAGGCGCAGGCGGCGTCGATGGTGCTGGCGTATTCGGTGGTCATTACGAAGTCCGCCAGTTTCGGTGTGGCGGTGCGCTCGAAGCCGTCGAAGTCCGCTTCGGTAAAGGCGCGGGTCAGCTGGCGCGCGCGGTCCGGGCGGAAGTTCATAAAGATCAGGGCGTCGCCATCGTTGAGTGGCGCCGGTTCGCCAATCAGGGTGGGAGCGACGAATTCGTCGTTCTCGTCACGGGCGTAGGCCGCTTCTAGGCCGGCCAGGGCGGAGTCGGCCCGATGCTCGGCTTTGCCCTGGGTGATCAGGTCGTAGACCGGCTGCACGCGCTCCCAGCGGTTGTCGCGGTCCATGGCGAAGTAGCGGCCGGCAATGGTGGCGATACGCGCGGTGCCCAGGGCATCGCACACCTGGGTCAGGCGTGCCAGCGGGGTTTCCGCGCTGCGCGGTGGGGTGTCACGGCCGTCGGTGAAGGCGTGGATGTACACTGCCCTGGCGCCGCGCTGGGCGGCCAGAGTGGCCATGGCCACAATATGATCATCGTGGCTGTGCACGCCGCCTTCGGAGGCCAGGCCCATAATGTGCACGGCGCCGTCGCTGGCGATGGCCTTGTCTACGGCGGCGGTGTAAGCCGGGTTCTTGAAGAAATCGCCGTCCTCGATCGCCTTGTTGATACGGGTGAAATTCTGGTACACCACGCGGCCGGCGCCGAGGGTCATGTGTCCCACTTCCGAGTTGCCCATCTGCCCCTCAGGCAGGCCCACCGCCATACCGGAGGTGTGAATCAGGGTTTTCGGGCGGCTGGCCCAGATCTGGTCCCACACCGGGCTCTTGGCCGCGGCGATGGCGTTGTGTTCGCTGTGCTCACTGTGGCCGAAGCCGTCCAGAATCAATAGTACCAGGGGGCGCTTGGGCGAAGACTCGGATGCCATGGGATTGGAATTCCTGTGTTGGGTGTTCGTAGTAGCTGGTGTGTCGGGTTGCGTAATCGGTAACTGGCCCACTCGAATGCAGAGAGACCTACCGGAATATCCTCCGGCGTCATTGCCAGAACGCGAAAACTTTGGGGGTGCACTACCGCAGGTGGCGGATTTTAACCTGTTTGTACCCTCGAGGTCAGTATTTGCCCAGCTATTGCCCTGATTGGGCCGCCAGATCACTGGGCAATTGGCTGATTAAGAAGTGGCCATCATCGTGTATACTGCGCGGCCTTCACGCCATAGCTTATGAGAGCGTTACTCTGGGCGGGGCAAGCGGGGCGACCGTCAAGTCAGCGGTTGGCCGTATCAAAACAACAATTTGTGAAATTTCGGGGGCGAAGTGGATTTTTTCGTCTTTATCAGCGAGCAGTGGCTGCTGGTGAGTCTGTTGGTGGCATTGATCTACACATTGGCCATCACTGAACGTATTAAAGCGGGCAAGCCCGCATCGGTCCATGAGGCCACCCGGCTGATCAACAGTGACGGTGCCCGGGTCGTCGACCTGCGCGACCGATCCGACTTTACCGCTGGGCACATTGTGGACGCCATCCACATTCCCCATGGCGAGATCGAAGGGCGCATGGGTGAGCTGGCACCTTATAAAGAGAAGACCATCATCCTCGCGGACAAAATGGGTCAGCACGCGGGACCCGCGGGTCGCCTGCTGAAGAAAGCCGGCTACACTGTGCGTCGCCTGGAAGGCGGTATGTCCGAGTGGGCCAACCAGAAACTGCCACTGGTCAAAGGCAAGGGATAACGGCGCTTGCTGTCTCGTCAGCTACCGTGCCGGAAGTACAGGAATCAAGTGACGCAAAGAGGTTATCGGTCGTGAAAGACGTCGTTATCTACACCACCCGCTACTGCCCCTTCTGCATCCGTGCGAAGTATCTCCTGGACAACAAAAATGTCCCCTACACGGAGATTTCTGTGGACGGTGACCGGGCGTTGCGCGCTGAAATGGCCGCCAAAGCCGGCCGCCACACCGTGCCGCAGATCTGGATTGGCGATCACCACGTGGGCGGCTGTGATGAACTGATGGCCATCGAGCGCAGTGGCGAGCTGGACACCCTGCTGGCGTAGAAGGTCCCGCGCGGTCGAAGAATTTTCCCAAATGTGCCTTGAAAGGGCATTTCGAGGCCCCCATTAGAAGTACCCATACAGGGAGTCTTCTATCAGGGAAGGCAATTACAAACATTATTGAGTGAACAGGCTTGTAACATGGCTGAAGAACAAAACGGCGCTGCGGTAAACGGCGAAGATCAACAACAAGTACAATTCGCGATGCAGCGCATCTACCTGAAAGACCTGTCCTTCGAGACCCCGATGGGCGCCGAAGTTTTCAAAAAGCAGTGGAAACCGGAAGTCTCTCAGGAACTGAACACCAAAACTGCCAAGATTGATGAAGATCTGTACGAAGTGGCCCTGACCCTGACCATCACCGTCAAGGTCGAAGGCGAGACCGCTTTTCTGGTGGAAGTACAGCAAGCCGGTCTGTTCGGTATCAAAGGCCTGGAAGGTCAGCAGCTGGCTCAAGCACTGAACACCGCCTGCCCGAACATCCTGTTCCCGTATGCACGGGAAGTCGTCGACAACGTCGTCACCAAGGGCTCCTTCCCAGCCCTGATGCTGCCGCCGATCAACTTCGACGCCCTGTTCGCCGCCGCTCTGCAGCAGGCGCAACAGCAAGCCGCTGAGCAAGGTGGTGAGAAGGCTGACGCTTAAGCATCAGTGACTCTGAAAAAGGCTCCCTTGGTTTCGACTGAGGGAGCCTTTTTTGTGTCTGACGTAATGTTTCACGGATGCTGAGCTTGTTAAGTTACGCGAACTTTGATGCGAAGGCGCTGCTGCCGGGTGCAACTGTGTGAGACCTTCAAAAACAGGGTGTTTTTGCAGAGCCCCCAGGGATGGGTTGAGGGGGGGCGCCTAGCTCGTGTCTCGCACAGTTGCACCCGGCAGCAGCGCCGCCAATGAATTGGAAAAGATATGCAGTGGGACTTGCCCCAACCCTATACCTACAAAGTCCGCGTCGATGCAGAACACGTCGATGGCCTGCACCACGCCAACAACGCCGAATACGTGCGCTGGTGTGAGCGCGCCGCCTGGTCGCACAGTGTCGAACTGGGTCTCGACGTCAGCAACTACCAGTCTATGGATCGGGGAATGGCCATTCGACAGGCCGAATACGACTATATACTGGCGGCGAAGGAGAGCGACGAGCTGCTGATCGGCACCTGGCTCACCGTGGTCGACGGCCGCATCAACATGACCCGCAAGTTCCAGATCTACCGCGCCAGTGACCAGGCCCTGATCCTGCGGGCCACCTGGCAAATGGTGTGTATCGAACTCTCCAGCGGCAAACCCAAGCGCATGCCGCAGGCCTTCAAGGATATCTACTGCCCCGCGGTGGTCGAAGATCCCCGTAATCTGTAGGCTGAAAATCATCCGAGACCGAGGAGCGCCCATGACCGACCCGATCACTCTCACCACTCTCACCAAGAACACTGGCGTCCTCAAGGGCAAAACCATCTTTATCACTGGCGCCAGTCGCGGCATCGGCCGTGCCATTGCGCTCAAATGTGCCGCCGACGGCGCCAATATCGCCATCGCCGCAAAATCTGCCGAACCCCACCCCAAACTCCCCGGCACCATCTACTCCGTGGCCGAAGAGATTGAAGCCGCCGGAGGCAAGGCCCTGCCCATGCAGGTAGATGTGCGTGAAGAAGACCAGGTGGCAGACGCCCTCAAGAAAACCGCCGACACCTTCGGCGGTATCGATGCGGTCATCAACAATGCCGGCGCCATTAACCTGACCAACGTCGAGGCCACGCCACCCAAGCGCTACGACCTGATGATGGACGTGAATGCCCGCGGGGTTTACCTGACGTCTCACCTCGCCATCCCCTATCTCAAGCAGTCGGAACGCGGGCATATCCTCAGTCTGTCACCACCACTCAACCTCGAGCCCCGCTGGCTCGGACCTTTTGCACCTTACGCCCTGTCCAAATTCGGTATGACCATCCTCAGCATGGGACTGGCGGAAGAGCTGCGCAAAACCAACATCAGTGTCGCGACCCTGTGGCCGCGGACCCTGGTGGCCACCGCCGCGATCGAATTTGCGGTGGGTAACCGGGAGATGTTTGAGCAGAGCCGCAAACCCATCGTCATGGCCGATGCGGCCTATGAAGTGCTCATCACCGAAAACCAGGGCCTCAACGGCGCCCAACTGGTCGACGAAACCCTGCTACATGAACGGGGGGTGGAAGATTTCACCCAATATACGCACAATCCCGCCAAGGCCGGTGACCTGGCGGTGGATCTGTTTCTCGATCCTTGATGGGCTCGGCACTTGTGGTAACCGGGGGGAGCTGTGGATAAGACTGAACTGGATGACTTTCGCGGCGCCATGGGTGCTCTGGGGGATGTAAAACCCCTGCCGTCCGGGCAGCGCCAACGGGCGCTCAAGAAAGCGACCAAAGATCCCATCAACCAGCGTGCCCGCCGCGAGGCCGCCACTGCGCAAACCTACCGCGAATTAAACCCACTTGGCGGCGAATACGTGGAGCCGGTAGAGCCTTTCGATCCCATCGAATTCAAGCGTGATGGCGTACAGAACGGGGTTTACCGCAATCTGCGCCTGGGCAAGTACACCGTCGATGCCCGCCTCGATTTACACAACCACACCGTGGAAATGGCGCGCAGCGCGCTGTATCAGTTTGTGCGGGATTGCGTGGAAGCCGATGTGCGCTGTGCCCTGGTTACCCATGGTAAAGGCGAGGGGCGCAAGACCCCGGCAATGCTGAAGAGTTGCGTAAATGCGTGGCTGCCGCAGTTGGACCAAGTACTCGCATTTCACAGTGCGCAGAAGCAGCACGGCGGCCTGGGAGCAACCTATATCCTGTTGCGGAAAAGCGAGCGTAAACGCCAGCAGAACCTGGAGCAGCACCAGCGTCGCTCCCGCCCGTGATGTCCTCTCCCTCCTGGCCTCCGTGGCGCTGTTAAAAAGTTACCGGGCAATGGGAAAACTTCCTGTTTCGTAATCAGTTTGTCACGTTAGACAACTACAGTACTCCCACAACGAAATTTTGCTTGTCCGGTTGTTTCATCGCGCAACTGACTTGTTTTCGTTGTTCTTCTCTCTTTGCATCGCACCAATATTTATTGGTGATTTTTGCTTCCGAGTTTGGAAGTACCTCCACTTGGAGGATTGGACTCGAGCTCGCAGTTGTGAGCCGAGCCCCTTCTTGAATGGTTCTTCAGGCGGCCCTATGGCCGCCTTTTTTCATTGGATTACTTTCATCGGATTCCCAGCTATTCACTGGTATGGGATGGGTATGATCAGTGGGAAGGGCCCGGCAATTCACCGGTCTGTTTGAATTCTATTCGAGTACCTTCGCCGCCCTGCAACGTCAGTATGTCGCCCTCAACGCTGGCGCGGTTGATACGCGGCAGCGCCTTCAGAAAGTCCTTTTCCAGTTCGCTGCTGTCCTTGCGGCCCACCATGCGGGAAATTTTCGGCGCCTTGACCCATTCGATGGCGCCATTGTCGGCGAGGTCAAATTTGCCGAGATAGGGGTTGGAACCGGCGCTGCCGCGCACGAAGCCCAGCTTGTCGCAGGTGAGGTAGGGGCGGTCGCGGACCATTTTCTGCCAGAACAGGCGGGATTTCTGTTCGCGGCCGTCCACGCTGATCCCATGCAGTATCCATTGATAGTTACAAATATCGCCGGGTGGCATGGGTTGGCTGGCGGAAAGCGGTTGAGGTGTGGATGAGCAGCCGGAACTGAGTGCCGAGCTCAGAATAAGCCCGGCGAGCAGCGCGCCAAGTGTGCGAGGAGCACCATGGATGGGCGTGGATAGCGAGCGGTGCGAGAAGTACATCGGGTCTTTCCGGTGGCCGTTTGCGGTATTAAACCGCAAAGCGCGGGGGAGATCTGTGACTCAGGCGGGCAAATTACCGGTCTTCAATTGCCTGCCTTGATGTACTCGATATACCGGTCGCCGGAGGCATCGCGCAGAATCAGGCGGCCACCGCCACTTTTCACGAATGCCTGAGTGGTACTCGCCAGAGCACTCAGGTACTGGGTTTCCTGTTCCATCAGCTGTGGAGGGCCGGCCATTTTTGTGGAGGCAAAGCTGCCGGTATCCCACAGGATCTGGCCATTGGCCGTGATCTGCATGGCGCCGCGGTAGGTATTGATACCGCTCTTGCCCATGGCCTCGCCACCACTGTTGCATAGAAAGGTGAATTCCTGCGGCTGGTCGACGGGGACGGCCTGGCCATTGATGCGCAGCAGGCGCATTTCCCACTTGTCGCCACAGACGCTGCTGACGCTGCCGGGGGTCTGGGTGGGGCCTGAGTCTTTGCCGCCCATATTCATACACCCCGCAACCACCAGGGCGAGCCCAAAGAGCCATACCGGTAGCAGTTTTTTCATTCGTGCGTCTCCTTCCCACGTCCGTGTAGATAGACCAAGCTTAGTCACCCGTTGCTCACGCGAGTGGATTTTGGCGACAGCTTGTGGCGGAAATGGTCACGGTGTGAGGAGAACGCGGGCGCCAGGGCCCGCGGGGAGATCAAACGGGTGTCACGACTGACGCACGCAGCGCACCACCACTTTGGAATCGAGCTCTTGCTCGAAGCAGCGGAAGCGGGTGCCGTTGACGTTAAGCGAGCGCGGTGCCTCGCGGCTGCTGGTGCGCGGCCTTCTGTCTGAGGACCGCACGGAAAAATGGGCTGGGTCCATATGTGGGGGAACAGCGCTACTGAAAGCGCGATTTGTATGGTTTTCCGTGGGCGCGGTTGTAGTACAACCGGCAACAACTCCTGTCGCTATGACCGCCGTCAGCAGAATACTACTCAATTTCTGCACGCGGATACCTCGATGGCTGGTTCAAAAGCGGCTTCACTACCGCCCTCACTTTCAGATTAGAAGAGGTTTCCGCCAAAGTGTGAATTTTGCCGCCAATTTAATAATTCCTGCGCCGTCAAGGAAAAATGCGCGACCGTCGGAACGCAAAGTTGGCCCTATGACCAATAAAAAAGGGGGCCCCGAGGGCCCCCAAGTGGAACGTGTGATGACTAAGCATGAATCATGCAATGCACATATCTATGAAGAGGACAGCGACGCTATTTAGAAGTTGTAGCTACCTGTGAGTGCGATAGTGCGGGGTGCGCCGTAGAAGCCAGTGTCAAAGGCACCGCCAAACCCGTAGCCACCAACCCGGTACTCTTCGTCCGTCAGGTTTTTACCTGCCAAGCCCAGATTCCAGTTGCCAGCAGCACTGTAGTAGGTGGCAGTCATGTCAACCAGCGTGTAGGCCTCCTGATCGAGAATGCTGGGAGTTTCGAAGATCTGGGTGTCTGCGCGATAGGAAATCGTAGGCAGGAATACCAGCTCCCCACCATTGCCCATGGGTACCGAATAATTCAACTGGAACATGGCGGTGGTGTCCGGGGTATTCTGCATATCCCGCTCGTCGGACACATCGACACCGCCGGAGATAAATTCGACGAATTCGGTGTCGGCGAGGCCCAGAGAGAAATTCGCCAGCAGGTTATCCGTCATTGCCAGAGTGGCTTCAAGCTCCAGACCCTGAATACGCGCCTGGCCGGCATTCAATACCGCACTGGAGAAACCGCCACCGGGATTGAGCTGTTGGATAGTGACCTGCATGTCGTCATAGTCGGCGCGGAATGCGGCTGCGTTCAGGCGCAAGCGGTTATTGAACAGATCAGACTTCACTCCGAACTCGTAGGTGTCTACGGTTTCCGGGTCAAACCCGTCCACCGTGGAAGGCAGAGTGCTGGCATCGCCGCGCATATCAAAACCGCCGGACTTGAAGCCCGCGCTGTATTTGGCGTACAGCAAAACGTCATCATTTACCTGGAAGTCGACGCCGAGGTGTGGGGTGAACTGTCCCCAGCTGTCACTGTTCTGGTAGTCCGTCAGTGCCCCGAGGAATACCGCTGCCGGTTGTCCCGGGTTGTACTTGTCGGCAAACAGTGGGCTGTAGAGGCCAGCAAAGTTTGCCTTGAAGACTTCAGCATCTTTCTCGTCTTTGGTGTAGCGCCCGCCGACACTCAGGTTCCAGGCTTCCGCAAATTGCCAGTTGTAATGGGCGTAGGCAGACAGACTGGTGGTATCAACAGAGCCGGCAACTTGTTGAGTGAGGTTGATATAACCCAGCACCGCGTCAAAAGCACCCGCAGCAGTACCGGTGTAATAGTAAAGACCGCTCACCAGGTCGGCGTTGTCACCCTGCCAGATCAGCTGGAATTCCTGAGTCGTTTGATCGTCCTCGTAGTACGCTGGAACGTCAAAGTCGGGACGACTAGTGCTGTCAAAATCAATCGCGGTTTCCGTTTCCCCCTGGCGATAGGCGGTGATCGATTTTACGGTGACGCTGTCGGACATCTCCCATTCGGCAATCAGGGAAACACCGCTGGTTTCCACCAGATTGTCCGACGTCATATTTGATTCGGTGTCGTAGATACTGTCCAGAACGGGTTCGCCTCCGAGACCCGGAGCGAAACGATGACCGTGTTTGGATGCGGATTCGTCTACGGTCTTGTCACCGGCTAAGCGTACCCATACCGCCTCGGAGGGGTTCCACTCCACAGCAATACGGCCACTAATAATGTCCTTGTTGTACTGGTCCTTTCCGGTTACCACGTTTTCGCCGTAACCGTCGCGCTGAAAGCTGGCGATGGCGCCGCCGATATTGACCGTATCGGAGATGGCTGTGGAGCCGGCGACTTTGAGGTCACGCTGGTTGTACGAGCCCAGGCCGCCACCAATTTTCAGCTCGGTGTCGCCGGTCATTTTCTTGGTGACATATTTTACCGCACCACCAATGGTGTTCTTGCCGTAAAGAGTACCCTGAGGCCCGCGCAGCACTTCCACCCGCTCAACATCGAGAATATCCAGCACGGCACCCTGTGGGCGCGCCACATACACGTCGTCAATATAGATGCCGACCCCCGGCTCGAAGCCCCACAGCGGATCCTGCTGACCGATGCCGCGAATAAACGCGGTCAGGGTGGAGTTGGTGCCGCGGCTGGCCTGGAGGGTGGTATTGGGGGATAGTTTCTGAATATCGGTCAGGTCGCTCACACCGTTCTGCATCAGCTGGTCAGAATTGATTGCGGTTACCGCCACCGGTACTTCCTGCATGGACTGCTCGCGTTTTTGCGCGGTCACGGTCACTTCTTCCAGCTGGGGGTCTGCGTGGGCGAGGGATGCACCGCAGGCGAGCATGATGCCTGCGGCCAGAGGGTTGAATTTTATTGGATTGCGCATGGCTCTCTCCGATCACCGGTTTATGGTTATTTTCTAAGTTTCGGATCTGCACTGTATCGGCTGCGGCTGGGGTTGCCTGCTAGACCAAGGTATGACGATGGTTATACCCGTGGAGCAGGACAAAAAACGCACTATCAGTTACTCTGTCCATAATAAACAAAATAATGAATGAGGCGCCAATTGTTCAGCCTTACCCTACTGGCCGCCGTGGGCCTGAGTTACCTGTTGCTGCTGTTTGCCATCGCCTTCTGGGGGGATCGGCTGCCGGTCGGGCGTATCCGCCCGGTGAAGCCCCTGCTGCTTGCGCTCGCCGGTACCTATACCAGCGCCTGGATGTTCTTTGGTGTTCCCGCCCAGGCCGTCAGCGAGGGTTGGCTGCTGCCGCCCACCTTTGTCGGTGCCTGCCTGATGCTGGTCTTTGGCGCCCCCCTGTTGATGCGCTTTGTGCGCCTGTCCAAACAGCAGGGTTCCACCTCCATTGCCGACTTTATCAGCGCCCAGTACGGCGGTTCCCAGTGGCTGGCGGCTGCGGTAGCGCTACTGGCAGTAGTGGCCATTGTTCCCTACCTGTCCCTGCAGTTGCGCGCGGTGGCGGACAGTTTTCTGCTGCTGGCGCAGGCGGGCGAGGGCTCAACGGAAACCAGTGCCTCGGTGGTCACCGCGGTGGTGGGCATCACCCTGGGTCTGTTTGCCCTGCTGTTCGGCACCCGCCATATCGACAGCTCGGTGCACCGCAATGGCATGCTGCTGGCGGTGGCATTCGAGGCACTGGTGAAGATCGGTGCGCTGGTGGCGGTGGCGTGGTTCGTCCTCTACTCCGCGTTTGATGGTACTGCCGACCTGGCGCGCAGCGCATTGGGCAGTGAGCGGGTGGCGGCCATTGCCGAGTCCCGACCTGCAGATACGGGGTATTTTGCGGTGGTGGTGCTGGGGATGGCGGCCATCTTCTGTCTGCCGCGGCAGTTCCATATCCTGATGATTGAGAGCGACGGCGAGCGGGATATCGGGCCGGTGCGCAAATTGATCCCGGTATATCTGGCGCTGGTATCTGTCGCGGTGCTGGTAGTGGGTTACGGCGGCTTGCTGTGGTTGCCGGATACCTACACCAATGCCGAGCGCTTCGTGCTGGGTATTCCGCTGGAGAGCGGTGCACCCTGGCTCGCACTACTGGCGTTTATTGGCGGGCTCTCCGCTGGCTCCAGCATGGTCATCATCGCCACCATTGCCCTGTCCACCATGATTGCGAACACCATGGTGGTGCCTCTGTGGCTGAAGCGCCTGCAGCAGCGCCCGGCCGGCGTGGCCCTGGGCAGTGACCTGCGCCGGGTGCGACGTGCCATTATCGGGCTGCTTATGTTGGCCGCATTTGGCGTGAGCGAGCTGATCGGCTCCGGTGTGAGCCTCGGAACCTTCGGATTACTGTCTCTGGCGCTGGCGGCACAGCTGGCACCGGCGATGACTGCTGCGGTGTCCTGGCCCTCCCGCTGGCCGCAGCTGCGGGCGGCGGGGGTGATTGTGGGATTGCTGGTCGGTGCTTTTGTGTGGGCGCTGTCTGCGCTGCCGGCGGCTCTGGGGCAGACAGATCTGATCGCCCTGGCGCTGGGACTGGAATGGCATGCGCTAACCACCAGCTGTGTGTTCGGGCTGGGTCTCAATGGCCTCACCCTGGTCGGGGTTTCCCTGCTCCAGGCGCGTTGGCTGCCCGGTGGCGCTGCGGTGCAGACCGCTCCGGTGGACAAGGCGCGCTTGCGTCAGTTGCTTGCGCGTTTTGTGGGTGAGGATGCCGCGGCGCGCGCGCTGTCATCCCTGGGGCAGAGTGGCGAGGGTGGAGCTGCTGCCCGAAGCGCTGCGGACACTTCTCTCGGCTACCGTGAGGCGGTGGAAAAAATCCTTGCCGGGATCGTCGGCAGTACCAGTGCTCAGCGCCTGGTTCGCCAGCTGGGGGAGCCGGAGAGCGCCGCCGACGAGCTGGAGCAGGCATCGGATATTTACCAGTTCGGCCGCGGCCTGCTGCAGAGCAGCATCGACAATATCGATCAGGGCATTTCAGTGGTGGATGCCAACCTCAATCTGGTGGCGTGGAATCGTCGCTATCTGGAGCTGTTCCACTATCCCGCGGAAATGATTTACGTGGGGCGTCCGGTGGCGGAGCTGGTGCGGTACAACGCGAGCCGCGGTGAGTGCGGCCCCGGTGATGTGGAAGAGCATGTGCAGAAGCGGGTAGAGCACCTGCGCAATGGCACTGCCTACCGGGTGCAGCGCAACCGCACCGACGGCACGGTACTGGAAATTCGCGGTAACCCGCTGCCCGGCGGCGGTTTTGTGACGACCTATACCGACGTTTCCGACTACCAGCGCGCCCTCGGCGAGCTCACCGAGATCCGCAATTCCCTCGAACAGAAGGTGGTGCACCGCACCGCGGAACTGGAGACGGTCAACGACGAACTGCAGGAGCTGAACCGGGAGTTGCAGGCGGCCAGTGCCGGCAAGACCCGCTTCCTCGCGGCTGCCAGTCACGATCTGGTGCAGCCCCTGAACGCCAGCCGACTGTTTATCGACGCCCTCGCCGCGCACCCGCTGGAAGACAACAGCCGGCAGCTGCTTACCCGCGCCGACCGCGCGCTGGCCTCCGCCGAGCAACTGATTACCGACATGTTGCAGATCGCGCGCATGGACGCGGGGGACATCCGCCCCAGCTTCGCGCCGGTTTCCCTCGACAGCATTCTCGACGATGCGGTGGCCCAGGCGCGGGTTGCCGCCGGCAGCCGCGGTATCCGCCTGCGCTATCGCCGCTGTCACCTGTGGGTGCACAGTGACGAGAAGATGCTGCGCCGGGTAGTGCAGAACCTGCTGGACAATGCAGTTAAATACACTGCCCGCGGCGGGGTATTTGTAGCGGCGCGCAAGCGCGGTGCGGATATTTCCCTGGAGGTGTGGGATACCGGTGAAGGTATCGCCCGCGAACAACAGCAGGCGATCTTCCGCGAATTCTGCCGGCTGACTTCCCAGGACCCGGACAACACCGCGCGCCAGCACGGCTACGGGCTCGGTCTCGCCACGGTGGAACGTCTGTGCCGACTGCTCAACAGTCCGATCAGTCTGTCGTCGGTCCCCGGGCGCGGCAGTGTGTTCCGTGTGCGCCTGCCACGCGCCACCGCCCGCGCGGATGCGCGCCCGGTCACAGCGACCGTACCGGGCCGCGGCGCCAGACTGGATCTGACTGTGCTGTGTGTGGATAACGAGCCGTCGATTCTGGAAGCAATGAGTGCTCTGCTCGGCGGCTGGGGCTGCACCGTGCGCTGCGCGCGCAATCGCACCGAGGCGCTTGCCGCGGAGGAGCCGGATCTGCTGCTGATGGACTTCCACCTGGATGACGGTGACAACGGCATCGATCTCGCCGCCAAGCTACTGTCGCGCTGGGGTGGAGGGGGTGTTCATAAAGTGCCTTGCGTGATCATCTCTGCGGAAAACACCAACACCGTGAAGACCCGCGCGCAGAACGCCGGCTGGCAGTTCCTGCAAAAACCCCTGCGTCCGGCGGCCCTGCGTGCGCTACTGCAGCAACGGCAGAAAACCCGCGTGCGGGAACCAGCGGAGCCTGCGACCAAGGTCGTATAGCGGTGGGGGTGAGGGGCAAGCACTCTGTCATTGAATAACGAAAATAGTTTTTCGCCTGCCCTTCAGGCGAACAAAGCGGTGAAGAACAAATGAAGAAATATCTGTTGGAAATACTCATGTTCAGCGCCTACGCGCTGTTCGCCGCAAGCTGGGTCTCGGGGGCCATTCTCACCCCGGCGATCCAGTCGTCCTTCGGTGAGGAAGGGTTCGCCAACGCCACCTGGGGCAGCAACGTCATCACCATTGCCAAGATCGTCGGTAACCTGGCGGCTGCAGCACTGCTGATGCGCCTCGGTGCCAAGCGCGCCTTTGCCATCGCCATCATCCTGATTGCCGCCGGCGGTTTCGGTGCGCTGGCGGGTAGCTACGGCGGCTGGTTGATGTCGCGCCTGGCCCTTGGTCTCGGCGGCGCCCTGGCCATCGTGTATTTCGCACCGGTGGTTCTGCACTATTTCGCCGCCGAAGAGCGCCCGCTGATCAACGGCATCAACGCTGCCGCTTTCAATACCGGCAACCTACTGGCCCTGCTGACCACCACTACCCTGCTGAGCTGGCTGGGTAGCTGGCAATCCGTGGTGGTGCTGTACGGTGTGATGGTGCTGGCACTGGGCGTGCTGTGGTGGCTGACCGCGGAGAACTTCTCGCTATCTGGCGGTGGCGACAAGCCCGCGGAAGAATACGGCTTCAAGCAGGGCGCGAAGGAAGGCTTTAACTGGTGGCTGCCTCTGGCCTACTGCGGTGTTCTTTTCTGCTACATCGCGGTATTCGCACTCTTCCCGCTGATCGACGGCTTCGCGGTGGCGAGCCACCACCTGTCTGCGGTCATGATCGCCGCCGGCATGGTGGGCACCGTGGCCGGTATTATCGTCACCAAGCGTTTCCCGCTGCGCCTGCCGGTACTGCGTTTTGGCGGTCTCGCCCTGGTCATTTTCGCGGCCCTGATGGTCACCAGCCGTGACCCCATCATCGCCTACACCGCTGCGGCCCTTGCCGGCTTCTGCATGTTCCTGCCAATGACCGCACTCGTGACTTTGCCGCAGGAGTTACCGGGAATGACCCCGGCAAAAATCACCGTTACCTTCGCCATGTTCTGGTCCATCTCCTACGGTGTGGAAACCGTGCTGATGTACGGTGCCGGTCTGCTTGCGGATATCACCGGCGAACCGGCAACCGCCGCCTACTTCGCGGTGGCCTGCTCCGCCTCTCTGTTTGTGTTCTCTTTCCTGCTACCGGAAAGTGGCAAGAAACCCGAAATGGAAAACCTGGAGGCGGACAATGCGACAGCTTGAACCCAAACTGGCCGAGTGGCTGGTTGCGGTAAACGCCCAGGTTGCGCAGTTGAAGGCCGCGGGTTTTGAAGCGACTCCGGTAAACGCCCGTGAAAGCCTCGCCAACCTGACTCGCAATTTTGTCGAGCCAGGCCCGGAAATGGCAGTGGCGGATACGGTGGTAAAGGGTGGGGAATATTCCGTGCCTGTTCGTATCTATCAGCCGGAGGATGCGACCGAAGGTGCATCCATTATTTACTGCCACGGCGGTGGCCATATGGCCGGCAGCGTCTCGGTTTACGATCCAATCTGCCGCCGTGTTGCCGACGTGTGCAAGCGCACTGTAGTTTCCGTGGAGTACCGTCTGGCTCCGGAAAATCCCTACCCGGCAGCACTCAATGACCTGATCAGTGTGGTGCGCAACCTCGGCGAAACTCTGGATCGCAAAAACATTGCCCACAATGGGCGCTGGATTCTGATGGGCGATTCCGGCGGCGGTGCCTTGGTCGCTACCGCCACGCGAATTTTGCAGCACCAGCGACACACCATCGATGCACAGGTTTTGATTTACCCCAGTCTCGACTACACCATGCAGGCGCCGTCTATTGAAGAAAACGGCCGTGGCTATTTACTGGAGAAAGAAAAAATTCTCTGGTACTTCGAAAATTATCTACAAGGTGGTGAAAATCCCTACCAGGTGTCTCCGTTGCATGGCGAGTTTACCAAAAACATGCCTGCAACTATGGTGATCACCGCGGAGTTCTGTGCGCTTCGAGATGAAGGTGTGGAATACGTGAAGAAAGTGCGAGCCGGTGGTGCCAATGCCGAGCATCTGCACTTTGACGATATGATACATGCGTTTTTGAATATCGAGAATTTGGTGCCCGAGGCTTGTGATCGGGTTTATCGGCATGTTGCTGAGTATCTTCAGGGGGGCTAGTCCTGTGGCATTGGTTCGGAGTTCTGTTTGCCTGTAGTGGCGGCAGAGCACCGGGGGCGGGTTTTCAGGACCGCTGTGAATACGTCCATGTACGCTGCGTCGGCGACGTCCCTGTCGCCGACGCTCCTGAAAACCCGCCCCCGGCACTCTGCCTTCGCATTGACCACAATCACTCCGTTACCGCGTCGGCTTACGAAGTTGATAAGTTTGGGTTAAGGGGGAGTAGCGGGGATCTGTTTTCAAAAGCGTCGCAAACAGGATGTTTGCGACGCAGCGCCCAGGGATGGGTTCACAGCGGTTTTGAAAACAGATACCCGCTGCTTCACCGCCATGAAACTAAATCAGAGCTCCGAACAAAAAGGCTACGGAGCACAAAACCACACTCAGAGCTGAATCAGTGCCTGAGCCTCGCGAATCAACTGCTTCCGATCTCGCAACTCCAATTTACGTAAAATCGCAGTAACGTGGCTTTTAACGGTGGGCTCGGTAATATCCAGATCATACGCGATCTGCTTGTTCAGCATCCCCTGGGCAATCATCTGAAAAATTTTCAGCTGTTGTGGCGTCAATTGGCCGAGCTTCTCCGCCAGCGCCGATTCCGTCTCAGCCTGTAATGCCTCTTCGCTAAACCACTGGTCACCAGCAAGCACAGTCTCGATACACTGCAGAATCTCATCCGGCCGCGCCGTTTTGGAAAGAAAGCCGCTGGCCCCTAAGCTGGACGCCTGCTGGATCACCGAATGTTTGTCACTGCCAGAAACCACAACCACCGGCACCGCCGGAAAATCGTTGCGAATACGCGCAAGGCCCGAAAAGCCCTCACTGCCCGGCATATTCAAATCCAGTAACAGTAAATCGACTTCAGATTGAGAGAGCCGCTCAAGGGTCGAATCCAGATCCTCACTCTGTAGTAGATCCGAATTGGGGAAATGACTGGAAAGGGTCGTCGCCAATGCATCGCGGTAAAGCGGATGATCGTCGGCAATCAACAACTGATAATTCACGGCAGCACCCTGCAGGATAAATTGATCGGGTGCAAAAGATACTACTGTGCGGTCCATCCACCGTCCACCGGCAAGGACGCACCGGTAATGGTGCTGGCAAAATCGCCACACAGGTACAGTGCCAGCTCGCCAATGGCCTCCGGCTTGCTCGCCTTCGCCATCGGTTGCTTTGCACCTACCAGCTGTGCCCGTGCCGCCTCAAGGTCCACCTGCTGCTCGCGGCTGATCGCCTCGATCTGCGGCTGAATCAGCGGTGTTTCCACCCAACCCGGACAGATCGCATTGGCGGTGATGTTGCAGTCCGCATTCTCCAGCGCCAGTACCTTGGTCAGGCCTACCAGCCCATGCTTGGCAGCGCAGTAGGCCGCCTTGTGCTCGGACGCCACCAGTCCGTGCACCGAGGCAATATTGATAATGCGGCCCCAGTTGGCCGCGCGCATCGCTGGCAGTAGATCGCGGCTCAGGTAGAAGCCTGCACTGAGATTGATGGCGAGAATCTGTTGCCATTTTTCCGCGGGAAAATCGTGGGCGGGGGCGGTGAACTGGATGCCGGCGTTGTTTACTAGTACCGAGGGGTTACCGATGGCTTCGCGGGTGTCACTCACCAGCTGCGCGCAACCTTCTTCGGTCGACAGATCGGCGCTGCTGAAGCCGCTTTTGCCACTGTAGTGCGCGAACTCTGCCAGTAGCGCCTGTGCGCTGTCCCGGTCTGCAAGGCCATGCAGCATCACATGATAGCCGGCACGCCCGAAACAGTGGGCCATGGCCAGACCGATACCACTGGTGGAACCAGTGATCAGGACGGCGTGTGATGAATCCTTTTGCACGGCAAACTCCCGCATGCATTTTTATTTAGGTCGATCCTAGCAGCGGGAGGAGAGACCGGTCTGTATGACCAAGGTATGAAACGCGAGAAGCCGCCCGCAGGCGGCTTCTCTCATCGTGAGGGTTTCAATACACCCTGTTAGCGGCGATGGCGACCGCCACCATGGTGCGGGCGACCACCGGGACGACCCGGACGGTGAGACGCGTGGGGCGGACGGTGTCCGGGTTTACCGGGGCGGTGACCGTGGTGCGGCGGACGGTAGCCGGGCTTGCCGGGGCGATAGCCCGGACGGTTGTAGTAGTGGCGACCATGATAGCGATAGTAGCCACCGCGGTAGTAACGGGGATAGGCACCGTAGCGGTAATAGCGCGGTGAAGAGTAATAGAAGGAGACACTGCCCGATGGATATACGTAGGGGCGAGAGTACGGGTAGGTGGAATAACCTGTGCTGCTGGAGCTGTAGTAGCCATCTGAAACACAGGCGCCCAGGGTCAGGCTGCCGAATACCGTTAAGGCCAGCAGGCCTTTTTTAACTATACGATTCATGTGAGACCTCCGCGATGCGGGTTTCTGGTGCGAGGCTGTTCGCGTTCACGCGGGCAGTTAGATGCACCGGGTTCATTGGCTGGTCAACGAGGACGTTGCGATCAGCGAGGTTGGTTGACACGGTGGTGTGGCAGGTCATGGCGATAGTCGCCACTGCCGCGCTGGTAGTAACTGGGATTGCGCACGTTGTGGCACTTCCCATTTTGGTGACAGTGGTAGTAGCGGCCTTTTACCGAATAGTAACCGGGCCCTTCGCCGGTTCGGTTAACCGCCGTCGTCGTGTCAGTCATGTCCTCCATGCTGGTGCAACCGGTGAGCGTCAGCAGTGCCGCTGCCCCCAATGCCCCGGCGAGTCCTCCGAGTGAACGCTTCATGAAAACCTCCGCGCCCGCAGGCGGGTAACTTTCTTACTTTCCTTCGAACCACCCACCGGTCAAAAACGTCTGTTGACAACCGGCGAAACTGGTTCGAAACCCAAGTGAAAGTTATTAAAGGGTGGCGCAGGAGCAATCACGACCCGTTGCGATGAATATCAACAACTAAAAAGTTATGACGGGGGGTGTGGATAGAATGCTTTTTCTAGTTGGGTGGCGGAGCTGCGAGCGGGGACAGCTTAGTGAGACACGCCGTGAACCCATCCCTGGGGGCTCTTCCGCGAGGTCCCTCTCGCGGAAGGTCTCACTAAGCTGTCCCCGCTCGCAGCCCCTTCTCATCAGCCATAAGGCACAAAATTAGAAAAGTTTGCGGAGGGCTGGGCTGAGATTTTTTAGGCAGTAACCAGCTGCTGCAACTGATTATCCAGCAACTGCTGTAATTTCGGATTCAACCCGGTCACCTCGGCGCCCCAGCTGGTGGTGTGGCACTGGATACGATTTTCCAGGGACTCGTCATCCAGCAGTTGCGGGTGCAGGGTCAGGCCGCGGGATTGACTGAGCAGTTGCTCGCCGTTGAAATCGAACTGCTCCGGTTTTGCCGGCAATACGGACAGCGCCAGTTGCAGGCCGGTGGCGCGGCTGGACTGTTGCAGGCCACGCAGTAGCAGGCCTGCGCATACTGCGCGAAAGGCGGCGTCTTCACCGGCGAAGCCGAGACCCACGAATGGGCCGGCACTGGGCAGCGGGCGGGCGTCGTAAATGCGGGTGAGCAGCTGCAGGCGTTGCTCCAGTTCATTTTGCAGATTGTCCAGCGCGCTGCGGGATAGCTGGTTGCCGAGCTGGGCCCAGTTCAGCGGGCGCAGGTAGAGGCCGGTGGTGACTTCGGGGGGTGGTTTGGGTTGTGCCTTGGGGACCAGTAGTGGCTTGCGTTGCTGGGGGGTAGCAGAAAGCATTTGTGTAATGGCCAGCGCGCAGGCGGCGCTGAACGGCAGTGCGAAAATCAGGCACAGTAACAGGCTGGCCCACGGGTAGTGGACCTCGGAACCGGGCTGGATATTCAGTGCCACACTGCCAGCGAAGCTGTCGTGGAGGACAACCGGTTCGGTAATCATCTCACCGCGGTCGCGCACACCGGTCTGTGCCAGGGGGCTGGAGTCCACGTCCTGAATGGTCACGCCATAGATCGCGGGCAATTCCAGGGTCTGCTGTGCCAATAGTTGCAGACTGATCCGGTCACCGGCAACGATCTGCTGCAGGCTCTGGCTGGCGAGCAGCCGGGCGGCGGCCGCGGCGCTGGCGCGGTCGCGACTCTGCGCTGTGGATAACTGCTGGCTGTAGACATGACCAAGGGTGGCAACACAGAAGCCCGCGAGTGTTAGCCAGATGGTGGCGGCAAGCAAATGACGTTGTTGATTACGGCTCAGGCCTGCGAGCCACTGGGGCAGGCTGGCGGAGAGTCCAGACAGGCGGGCGAGAAGGTTTTTCATCTTGTTATGCATTTGCTGGCAGTACAGCAGCTGATTTTATCCCACTTCTTCAGCGAAAAAACGCGCCGGGCTATAATGCGCGGCCATTTCCGCCGGGTTTCGCGCAGGTTTTACTGCCGGACCGGTCAATTTGCCGTCAACAAGAGTCAGTCATGGACGCCAACTCCCCCGCTTCTCTCTATACCGATCTTGCCCGTCACTGTGGGCAGGCGTTTGCATTGCCGGTTGCGCCAGTGCTCCCGGAAACTCCCGCGGCGGTGGTCGCACCCTGGTGCCTGACCGTGCTGTCGACAGATATCGATCCGGGGCAGCTGGAAAAACTGGCGGCGTTTGTAAATGCGGACGAGTGGCGGCCGGTGGCCCTGGATATTCTCGCTGCCCGGGAGGATTGCAAGGTGGTGCGGATTCAGCTGCAAGGTGATATCGCCTTTGCCGCGGCACGCCTCGCGCTGCTGGATCTCGGACAGTCACTGGGGCTGGAGCTGGTGCTGCAGGCCGGGGAAACCCAGCGCGCCCCGAAACTGGCCTGCTTCGATATGGACTCCACCCTGATTCAGGCGGAAGTTATTGACGAGCTTGCCAAGATCGCCGGCGTTGGCGACCAGGTGGCGGAGATTACCCTCTCCGCCATGCGCGGTGAACTGGATTTCCAGCAGAGTTTTCGCAAGCGTATGGGATTGTTGAAAGGGTTTACCGAGGCCAGTCTCGCGGAAATTGCCCCGCGCATTCCAATTATGCCCGGTGCTCAGCGCCTGCTGCTTGCCCTGCGCGCGCTCGGTTGTAAAAGCGCAATCCTGTCCGGGGGGTTTACCTACTTTGCCCACTACCTGCGCGACAACCACCTGGCAGTGGATTTTGTCCACGCGAACCAACTCGAATTTGAGGGCGGTGCACTGACTGGTGGTGTGATAGACCCGATCGTGGATGGAGCGCGCAAGGCGCTGCTGCTGCAGGAGATTGCGAAAGAGCTGGATCTGTCCCTGGATCAGGTGATTGCGGTGGGAGATGGTGCCAACGATCTGCCGATGCTGGCACTGGGTGCGCTGGGGATTGCGTTTCACGCCAAGCCCAAGGTGCGCGCAGAGGCGCCACAGGCGATTGATGGTTTTGGGCTGGATGCAGCGCTGTACCTGTTTGGCCTCAATGATCGTCAGATCGCGGCGCTGCTGGATGAGCGCGCTCAGTAAAGAGTGGTATAGGCGCCGGCGAGCCCCGCGACCGGTGCGAATTCGCTGACCACACTGGCGAACGGAATCGGCGGTTTGCGCTTGTTGTTATCCTTGTAGCAGGCCTGTTTGTTGCAGGCGGCCATAAAGAGCGCGAATACAATCAGTGCAATGGCGGCGAGTGTACGCTTACCCATCAACATGTGGAATCCCTGTCAGCGTTTGCGATGTCTTTCCGGTGATTGCCAGTGGGATACCACTGGCAATCAACTGGCAATCAATAGACGCGCTGGATCCTGAAAAAGTTGCACCCAGCCCGTCAAAGTGGGCAAGAGATTAAGAGAAAAGTACTGCCTCCGATAGTGCGGAGTGACAATCGGCGCCAATCAATCTCCTTTTTGCATCGGGTGCTCGGCTTCCAGAGCATCCACATCCCGCGCTACCTGTCCCGGTGACCCGGTGCGTCGAGCCAGTACGTCATAGGCCACCGGCACGATATACACGGTGAACAGGGTCGCCGCCAGCACACCGAACAACACCACGGTACCGATCACCGCGCGGGTCTCCGAGCCCGCGCCGGAAGACAGCAGCAGCGGCAGGGAACCGGCGGCGGTGGTAATGCCGGTCATCAGGATCGGACGCAGACGGGTTTCCGCGGCCTGGCGCAGGGCCTGGCCGAACTCAACCCCGCGATCCCGAAGCTGGTTGGCAAATTCCACGATCAGAATGCCGTTCTTTGCCGCCAGACCCACCAGCATGATCAATCCCACCTGACTGTAGATATTCAGCGACTGGTTTGTCAGCAGCAGACCGAGTAAGGCACCGGCCATGGCCAGGGGCACGGTGAACATAATCACCAGCGGGTGAACGAAGCTTTCGAACTGGGCGGCGAGTACCAGGAATACCACCAGCGCGCCGAGCAGGATCGCGAACAGAATGGTATTGCTGGAATCCTGGAAGCTCTTGGATTGACCCTTGTAGTCGATGACCGGCGAGCCTTCGAGATTCTCCTCCGCCAGTTTATTCAGGTATTCCAGCGCTTCCCCCAGTACCAGTCCGTCCGCCAGGTTGGCGTCGAGGGTGATGGAGCGCACTCGGTTGTAGCGCTGCAGTTGCGGTGAATCCGCGTACTCGCTTACTTCCACCAGACTCTGCAGGGGAATCAGTTCACCGGTAGTTTTGGAGCGCACGTAGAGGTTCTCCAGGCTGTCCGGGGTGCGCTGCATTTCCCGCTCGCCCTCGAGGATTACGTCGTACTCTTCACCGTTGTTGATAAAGGTGGTGGCGCGGAGCGATCCGAACATGGTCTGCAGGGTGGTGCCCACATCACTGACCTGCACACCGAGATCCGCGGCCCGCTCGTAGTCCACATTGATGCGCAGCTGTGGCTGGGTTTCCTTGTAATCCCAGTCTACACCCAGCAGGCCCGGGTTGGACTCCTCGATGGCCGCACTCAGCTGATCCCGCCACTGGGTCAGCTGCTCGTAGCTACTGCCACCCAGCACAAACTGCACCGGCTTGCCGAGGCCACCACCAAAGCTCTGGCGCATCACCGGGAAGGCACGCACCCCGCTGAGGTCCTTAACCGCTTCGCGTACCTGGTTCATCAATTCAAACCCGGATGGCCGCTCGCCCCAGGGGGCCAGGGTAAAAATCACCATGCCGGTGTTGAAGGTGGCAGAGGTGCCAAACGAGCGCGGTGAGCGCACCAGCAGGCGGTTTACATAACCCTTTTCCACCAATGGCATCAGCCGCGCCTCTATGATGTCCATGTACTCCTGCATGTACTGATAGCTGGCGCCCTCGGGGCCGTTCACCAGCAGGAAGAAGGAGCCGCGGTCTTCCCGCGGCGCATACTCGGTGGGGATAAGCCGGAACGACAGCGCGGCAAACGCCATCACGCCCACGAACACCAGGCCGGCAATCCAGTGCCTGCGCAGCAGCACCTTCAGGCCGCGGCCATACACACGCTGGATACGGGTCAGCGCATTGTCCATAAAGCGGGTGGCGGCATTGTGCTGATCGTTGGGGCGAATCAGCTTTGCCGCCAGCATCGGCGACAGGGTCAGTGCGGTGATGGAGGAAAAGATCACCGCCGCGGACATGGTGAGTGCGAACTCGGAAAACAGCCGGCCAATATCCCCCTCCAGAAAAGTAATCGGCACGAACACCGCCACCAGTACCAGGGTGGTGGCCACCACCGCAAAGCCCACCTCGCGCGCGCCGCGATAGGCGGCGAGCAGTGGCGGCTCGCCGTACTCGTCCATACGCCGGAAAATGTTTTCCAGCACCACGATGGCATCGTCCACCACCAGGCCGATGGCCAGCACCAGTGCCAGCAGGGTGAGCAGGTTGATACTGAAACCAAATGCGTAGAGCAGGATGGAAGTGGCGATCAGGGATACCGGCACCGTCACTGCCGGCACCAGGGTCGCGCGCCAATTGCCGAGGAACAGGTAGATCACCAGGGTCACCAGAATCACCGCAATCAGCAGGGTGGCGTACACCTCTTTGATGGCCTCGGACACAAACACCGAGGCGTCGTAGCTCTGGCTCAAGCGCATGCCATCCGGCAGGGTCTTGTTGACCTTGTCCATTTCCGCCTTGGCTGCTTCTGCCACCGCCACGATATTGCCAGTGGACTGGCGGGTGATGCCGATACCCACCATGGGTTCGCCGTTGCCGCGGAAGGTGGAGCGGTCTTCCGCGGACCCCAATTCCACCCGGGCCACATCACCCAGACGTACCACGTGGCCGCTGTCGCCGGTGGCGATGGCCAGGCGTGCGAAATCCTCGGCGCTCTGGAACTGGCGCTGCAGACGCAGGGTGAACTGGCGATCCGTAGACTCCATATAGCCCGCCGGCAGCTCGCGGTTCTCCGCGCGCAAGGCCTGTTCGATATCCGCGCTGGTGACGTTGTGGGCGGTCATGGCGCCGCGGTCCAGCCAGATACGCATGGCGAAGTCTTTGGCCCCTCCGACGCGCACCCGCGCCACGCCGTCCAGTACCGAGAAGCGGTCCACCAGGTAGCGGTTGGCGTAATCGGTCAGCTCCGGCACGGTCATGCGGTCGGAGGTGAGATTCAGCCAGATCACCACGTCGTCGCTGCTGTCGACCTTTTCGATCTCGGGGGGATCCGCTTCCACCGGCAAATTGTTCAGCACGCCGGAGACCCGGTCGCGGATGTCGTTGGCCGCGCCGTCCACGTCGCGGTTGATATTGAACTCGATGGAAATCCGCGAGCGCCCGTCGGTGCTGGACGAGGTGACCGTCTTTATCCCCTCGATACCGGCAATGCGGTCCTCGATCAGACGGGTGATGCGAGTCTCGACGATATCCGCCGATGCGCCGGGGTAATTGGTGTCGATGGACACGATGGGCGGATCGATATCCGGGTATTCCCGCAGCGCCAGCCGGTCGAAACTGATCAGGCCGAACACCACCAGCAGTAGGGAAAGAACCAGTGCAAAAACCGGGCGTTTGACCGCCGTATCGCTGATGATCATTGGCTGGCCGCTCCCTCTTCATCGGTGACGGTGACGGCCTGGCCGTCGCGGATATGCAGGGTGCCGCGGGTCACTACCCGATCGCCCTGGTTGAGACCGGACAGCACTTCCACCTTGCCCCGGTAGCGGTGGCCAATCTCAATCTCGCGGCGCTGCACCATATGCCCGCCCTCGGTTTTCTTCACCACAAATACCGACTGCTCGCCGGCTAACGGCACCAATGCGGCTTCCGGAATGGTCAGGGCCTGGCGCGGGTTACTGATGATCTTCACCCGCAACAGCATGCCGGGCTTCAGCTGGCCGTCCGGGTTGTCGAGGCGGCCGCGCACGGTAAAGGCGCGGGTCTGGGGATCGACGCGAGCCTCCACAATCATCACCTCGCCATTGAATACCCGCTTGGGGTGCGCCTGGCTCATGGCCTCGATCTTCATACCCCCGGTAATCGCGGACAGCTGCCGTTCGGGTACGGTGAAATCCAGTTTCAGGCGGTCGATTTCCTGAATGGTGGTGATCTCGGTGGTGGGGGTGGCCAGGCTGCCGACGCTGATATTGCGCAGTCCCAGCTGGCCATCAAAGGGCGCGCGGATAATGCGGTCGTCGATGCGCGCCTGCAGGCCATCGATCAGCGCGCGGGTCTCCGCCACCTGGGTCTGCACCGCCTCCCACTGCTCGCGGGTGGTGAGGTTTTTGTTGACCAGGCCGCGCAGGCGTTTCTCGTCACGCTCAAAACGCTCCAGTGTAGCGCGCGCGCCCGCCAGTTCCGCCAGCTCCTCACCGTGGCTCAGCTCCACCAGCACATCGCCGGCCTTCACCTTCTGGCCGCTTTCAAAGTGGATCTTGCTGATGTGTTCGGTAACCCCGGCACGCAGGGAGACAAATTCCCAGGCCCTAGCAGTACCCAGTGCCTCTACCGGGTTGGCGATCTGCTCCAGCTCCACGGTGGCCGCGCGTACCGGTACCGGGGCGGCATTGGGGGCCTGGGCGTGGATCGGGGAAGACGCGGTGGAGGCGAGAAACAATGCGCAGGTCGCGCCAAAGACTCTGGAAGCGGTTCCGAATGCGGAAATCAATTTCATGACGAGGGGGTATACCTGATGGTCGAGCATTATTGGGGTGAAACGCGAGAAAGTTTGGCATCTATTGGCAACTAAGAGGAGCAACTTTCAGGCCAGATTTATACGGTCGCAATACGCGCAAAGATCTTACAAAAAAATGCCTCCCACCGAGTGATCGGTGGGAGGCATTTCGATGAGCTGTGCCTTTCTCAGGATAAATGGGCGGTGCCCGAGATTGACGCTTCGTTAAAGGCGCGCTCAGTCGCCGTAAATAATCTTGCTGTTCACCTTCACGGTCAGCGGATGGTAACCCGGCTTGGCCTTTTCGAAGATGCGCTTGGCTTCGTCGGTCTTGCCGTTTTCCACCATGTTGCGGTACAGGGGGCGCAGGAACTTGTTGCGGCCGATGCTGACCAGGAAATCCTCCAGGCGCGCGTTGGCCGGTTCGTAGTTATTGCGCACGGCAATCATCAGCCAGCTGAAGGCGATCTCGTTGTTTTTCGATTGGGTCAGGTCAAAGGTGCTGTCCAGTTCTTTCAGCTGATCGTCGCTCAGCTTTTCCGGCATGCCGTCGAGGAAGTATTTCCACTGGTGGAAGGTCCAGCCGTTGGTGTCGATGTCACTGGCCTTCATCTCGCCGTTCAGCCACTTCTCGCGGACCGGGTCCAGCTTGGTGAAGGCGTCAGAGGTGGGCTTTGGAGCCCCTTCGGGAATGCCCGGCTCGAAGATCCACTCCTGGATCCGCGCGCGGTCCAGTTTGTCCGGGTATTGCTTCAGCAGAGTGTTATCCAGATATTCTACGAAGTCCTCGGTGGTGATGCTCTGGAAGGCGAAGTGGTTGAAGTATTCCATCAGGAACTTGTCGAAATTCTCCCGGCCCACTTTCTGCTCCAGTTCGTACAGGAACAGGGAGCCTTTTTCATAGGGGATATTGGAGAAAACTTCGTCCGGGTCGCGGCCGCGCAGATCAATGGCCATGATCTCGTCCTGGTCCGGGCGATCGGCAAGGTCGGCCTTCAGATCGTCGTAGCCCAGGGCCATTTCCATCTGGTAGCGCTCGTCACCGTACACAAACTGCATGATGCGGTTGGTGAGGTAGGTGGTGAAGCCTTCGTTCAGCCACAGGTCGCGCCAGCTGGCGTTGGTGATCAGGTTGCCGGACCAGGAGTGGGCCAGCTCGTGGGCGATCAGCGCCACCAGGCTCTTGTCACCGGCGATCACGGTCGGGGTGATAAAAGACAAGCGCGGATTTTCCATGCCACCGAACGGAAAGCTCGGGGGCAGGATCAGCAGGTCGTAGCGGTCCCAGCGGTAGGGGCCGAAGTTCTCCTCGGTGACTTCGAGCATGTCCTCGGTGTCTTCGAACTCTTTTGCCGCGGCTTCCAGCAGCTCCGGCTCGGCGTAAACACCGGTGCGCTCGCCCATGGCCTTGAAGTCCAGGTTGCCGATGCCGATGGCGATCAGGTAAGACGGAATCGCCTGGGGCATTTCAAACTCGAACACGCCATCGAGTTCCGCTTCCGGGTCGTTGTTGGCACTCATCACCGCGCGCAGTTCTTTAGGTGTGCGGATGGTGGCCTTGTAGGTCATGCGCACCTGGGGGGTGTCCTGCAGGGGGATAAAACTACGCGCGTGAATGGCCTGGGCCTGGGTAAACAGGAAGGGGTGCTGCTTGCCCGCGGTCTGCTGCGGCTCCAGCCACTGCACGCCGGATGCGCCAGGAGAGGTCTGGTATTGAATGGAGACCTTGTTGGCGCCCTTGGGCAGGTTGATTTTCAGCGGGGTACCAAGGTTCGGGTCGGTTTTTCCCATGCTGAACTTCACGTCCTGCAGGCTGTTGCCCACACCGGCGCGCACGGCGGTGACGTCGATATCGCGGGTGTCGAGAATCAGCGCGGGGTTTTTCTGGGTCAGGCGCTGGATATCGAGGATGGCTTCACCCTTGAGTACTTTACTGTCGAAATCGGCGGTGAGATCCAGATCCAGGTGCTTTACGCGATAGTCGTCGGTATTGGCGAAGGAGTGATAATCCACACCGGATTCCGGTGCGCCTTTATCCGCTCTGGTTTGGGGCTTGTTCGAGGTTTCTGATGTGGCATCGGTGGTCTGACTGGTCGCCGGGGGCTCTTCGATCTGTTTCTGTTTCGCAGGGTCTTCGGATTGGCCGCAGGCGCTCAGTGTGGCAAGGCTGCAGGCAAGCAGTCCGGCGCCGATCAGACGGCCGAAGCTGGCAGAAAACAATTGGGGCAGCATGGTGGGCTCCGTGATTGTTGTACTTGTGAATTTCGAACTGGGTAAATTCGTCGCGGCAAAGAATACCCAATTGGGGGCGCGACGGGGAAATATTGGGTGTGGTCTTTAAGGTAGACCGAAATTGGGGATACGGGGTGTCTGAACCCGGCGTTGTGGCGGGGCAGATGGCTGCCCCTTGCCGGTGTGTGCAATCAGCCAGGGGAATCAGTCCAGGCTGAAATCAAAATTCATTTCTTCCCCTGGTGGTTGCACATAGTAACCCTGGATATAGTCGGTACCGGACTGCCACAGGGTGGGCAGCATGCTGGCCTGCTCCACGTGGGGGACGATGACCTGGGTATCGATTTCTTTCAGCTGGCTGACGAGTTTGACCAGCGCCTCACTGTCTTCCCCTTCGTCCTGGACTTCGCGCACGAAGGAGGCGTCGATCTTGGCGATGTCCACCTTGACGTGTTCCAGCGCCTTGAACGGGCTGAGGCCGGTACCGAAGTGGCACACGGAAACGCGGCAGCCGAGATCCTGTACCTGCTTGGCGAAATCGCGGGCGGCGTGCAGATTGCTGTTGATATCTTCCGCACGCAGCTGGAAGGTGACGGTTTTGGGGGCAACCTTGGCGGCCTTGAAAGCAACGCCGAGCCATGCCGGCAGGCTGTTATCCTTCAGCGATGCGGCGGTTAGGTGTAACAGTACTGAAACCGGTTCACCCTTGGCATTTTGCGCGGCGGCAGCCTTGACGGCGTTGAGGATGACCCAGCGATCCATTTTGGTGGAAAGGCCGGCATCGCCGAGTGCTTCGAGGAAGGCGATAGGCGCGAGTTCCTCTTTGCCGTCGACCATGCGCACCAGTACTTCGTAGAGTTTTTCACCGCTGCCCTGCAGGCTGAGGATCGGCTGGTACAGCAGTTTGAAATTGCCGGCCTCCAGCGCCTGGGTGACACGGGCGCGGTGGTAAGTGTCGGCGTCGCCCTGCTGTTCGCTGTCGGGTTCGTACAGGGCGAAGTGGCCCTCTCCCTTGGCGGTGGCCTGGTCGTGGGCCTTGGATGCCTGCTCCAGCACCTTGTCGGCATTGCCGGAGGTTTCACTCATCAGGGAGATGCCGATGGATGCCGTGATGTGCAGGGTTTTGCCGGCGGCTTCAAAAATGGTGTCGGCAACTTTCTGTAGCAGTTCTCTGGAGCGGGATTCGGCGCTGTCCGGGGTGGTTTCCGGCATCAGCAGACAGTAACTCTCCTCGCCGTAGCGGGCGATGATGTCACCGCGGCGGGCACTGCTTTGTAGCAGTTCGCCGAACTTCTTGTGCAGTTGATCCGCGCCTGCAACTCCCACCACCTGTTGTACGGATTCCTCGAAGCGGTCGATTTCGATATACATCAGGCCGCCGGTGCGCTGGGAGCCGGCAGCGGCGGTAATCGCGTTGTCCAGCAGCTGGACGAAGCGCTGGCGGTTGTACAGGCCGGTGGCGGCGTCGCGATTCTTGGCTTCGCTGAGCTGTGCTTCGAGCTCTTCGGTGTTGCCGCTACTGGCGGCGATGCGCACCTGCAGGCAGCGCTCATCGTCGTAAATGGTGGACAGTACTTCCGCCTTGGTGGACAGCGGCGTGCCGTTGGCGGTCTTGGCGGTGAACTGCCACTCCTGGGCCTCCACCTCGTTGTTGCTGATGGCACAGTTGCGCAGGAAATCCCGCGCATCCGGCTGTTCGCCTTCGGTGAGCATGTCGATCAGTGGCTGGTATTCGACATCGTCGCGATCGGTATAGCCGAAGCGCTCGGCAAAGGAATCGTTGGCGTAAACGATCAGGCCGTCGGAAATGTAGGCGATGGCATCTTTGGAGCTGTCCAGCAGCTCCTTGGCGCGGTTCAGGGTGGCGTGGTAACGGCGGTCGTGCTGGCGTGCCTGGCGACGTTCTTCCAGAGCGGTAAGCTCGCGCTGGATCACCAGCAGCAGGTGCTGGTCCTCGTCAATGGTCACTACATCGCGGGCGCCGGCCTTGAGGCCCTCCACCACTGGCTGCGAGCCTTCGCGTTCGGTCAGCAATATTGCCGGAACATCTTTCTGCAGCTTGTTGATGGTGCGGATGGCGGTGGCGGCTTCCAGCTGCTTGCCCTGTTCGGCGGCGATCAGTAGGTCCCAGGTGTGTTCTTGTAACAGCTTGGTGAGCGCGGCTTCGCTGGCGACGTGCTGGGCGCGGTTCGGGCGACCGGCGTTCTGCAGCATGCTCACCAGTCGCTGGGCCTCGGCCGGGACATCGTGGATAAGTAGTAGGCGGATGGTGTTGTCGCTGCTCATTGTGTTCCTGTTGTACTGCGTCGCGGCGGTGCGTTATCCAATTTTGTGACCGCTTCCATGCAGCTGCCCATTGTGTGCGGGAAAGAGTGCGGGGTGGTCCAGTGCCGCGAACCCGCTAGTGTAGAACGCGCTATTTGGGGTGAACAAGTGCGCCGTGGCCACTATGGGATATGGTTCCAAATTTCAGCGATAAAGCGCTGATTTCTGTAAAAGTGTTGGGGAAAATTCATCATTTTGACCTACCGGCCTGGTACGCGGGTGTTAAGAAAACTCAAAAATGGCGAAGCTTCCAGTGCGCAGTGTCTGCTGGCTGAGCGTCACGGTTCGGGACTGGCCAGCGGTGACAATGTCGACGGTGTCTCCCTCCTGGAACAGGGGGGTGGGTAGCAGCAATTCCGGTGGATTGCCGGCGTCACCGGTCAAAAGCCCCGCCATGGGGTCAGTGCGACGACCGTCTCTGGTGTAGCGGTGAACCCGCACGGCACTGGTGTGTCCTCCGAGTAATTCCACCCCCGCGCGGCACTGGTCCGGCAGGCCAAACTGCCAGCGCACCATGCCCACCTCCCAGCGCTCTTTGACTCGCACTGCGATCAGGTTGCCACTGTGCAGGCGGCCTTGGGTGCTTGGAGGCAGGCGCAGGCCGGCACCCGTGTCGCTGGTGTTCAGCAGTGTTGCGTGAATCGGGGCATAGCGTTGCTGTGGCCTGACCGGCCCGGGGTTGCGGGAGACCGAAGGCGCACTGGGCAGTGCGCTGCCGTTGCCATAGGGAAATGGGTCGGACACGGACACTTCGTAGTCCTTGCGTGGCCGACCGGTGCGAAAATCAATGGAGTCCACCTCCATCACCAGGCTGTTGCCGGGAGCGGGGTTGGTTGATGTGGATGGTTCTTCGCTCGCCTCGGCACCCTGTTTCAGGTGATGGCATATGGCGCTGAGGCCGAGTATGACCTGGCAGCGGATATCCGCCGGGGTGCGCAAACCTGCGCGGCTCTTGTCTCCGGCCCAAAGACCGTGCACCTGGGCGAGCATGTTGGTGGAGATTCTGCCGGGGCGGCGCATGCGGCGCTGGAGCTGCCGCAGGGGGCCCGCTAAACCAATAGGCCAACCCAGCGGCATGGAAAAGTGCTTCAGGTCTAACCGGCTGCGTGTCAGGCGCACCGCGGGAATGGGTGGCTGGTCCAGCTTGATGTTGCACAGCAGGGCGTGGGCGTTTTTATCCGCTGTGTTTTGTAGTTGTGCGGTGCGCGCCCAGAAGTCGCAACACCGCCACAGCTGCTGTTGTTCTTCGATGGCCAATTGCAGTGGGTTGGCGCTGGCAAACAGGGACACCTGCAGATACGGATGGCTGACTTTTTCCCAGTGATGCAAGCGGCGCGATGCTATGTCAGGCCCCGGTTCGAATCCACTGCCGGCCAGCGGGTCCGGTGCGCGCCGCTGTTGCAGGTCGTGTTGTCGCGCCAGATGTACCAGCCGCTGCATACCGGCCCAGGAGCTTTTGGGGGGCGCCAGGTAGAAATAATTGCTGATCTGGATCAGGCGGCGGTAGCTGTCGATCCCGCGGTGCAGGGTGCGGACCAGGCGGCGCCGAAAAAACAGGGAGTGCGGCTCGGCGGTGAGTTGGCCAGCGGCGCTGGTGTAGGCTTGGGCCAGGTGCTGATAGAGGATGACCGCGGTAAGTAGGTCCCGCCGCTGCTCGAGGGTTTGAGCGCTGACTTTACTCTCACCGGTGGCCAGCTGTGTCAGCGCCAGGTTGTGGCAATGCGCGACAACGACCGGGCGCAAAACTTCCAGACTGCCGAGGCGCAGGCGAATCGGCGCGCGCCAACGGGCAATTTCCGCCAGCAGGCTGCGCAGGGTGCCGGCATTGCGCTGGGCCCGCTGATCGGTGGGGTTTTCCTGCAGATAGCCATTTAACCAGCGCTTCAGCTGGCGATGGTTGCGGCAGCCACAGGATAGTCGCTCCAGATCCAGAACCGGCGTGGGGACGAGTGGGGTGTACGGGCCCCTCTCGCGTGGTGTCACGGGACCGGGGGGTGGGCTTGTCGATGGCCCGGCTTCGCTGCCGGGGCGGGCCTGTGGCCCTCGTTTAGTTTCTGCTGCGTCCTGCATGGCACTAACCGGAGTTGCTATGGGCGCAGTATACGAAGCGGCGTAGTTAGTACAAACGCACTAGTTGAAAAGTGCGTCCAAAGTGTCGACTAATTCGCGAAAAAACTTGTGAAAATACGTGAAAAGCACAGGTGATAGCTCTTTCGAGGTGGCTCTACTGGCTACCTCGAAAGGCAATATTTCGTGGCAAACCTGTGAGCCGGGCCTGTGTCCCGGCGATGGTTTTACAGCGGGGTTTTGGATTTTTCTGCGGGTATCTCGCGCACTAATCGCGGTACCAGGTAGCCCGGCAGACGCTGGCGCACGGCTTCCACCAGATTGCGGGCGCGATCATCTCCCACCTCAAAGTGTGCGGCACCCTGCACTCGATCCAGTTGATGCAGGTAGTAGGGCAGCACGCCGCAGGCGAACAGCCTCTCGGACAGCTCCGCGAGGGCGTTCTCACTGTCATTCACACCCTTCAATAGTACCGACTGGTTCAGCAGGGTGACGCCGGCGGTGCGCAGTTTTGCCAGCGCGGCGGCGACCTCTTCATCGATCTCGTTGGCGTGATTGCAGTGCAGCACCAGTACCGGTTTCAGGCGGCCCTTGCTGAACCACTGCAGGAACTCGTCATTGACCCGCGACGGCGCGACGATGGGCAGGCGGGTGTGAATACGCAGCTTGTCCAGCTGCGGTATCTGCGCCAGCTCCGCTGCCAGCCAGCCCAGCTGTTTGTCACTCATCACCAGCGGATCGCCGCCGCTCAGGATGACTTCCCGCAGGTCCTTTTGGTTGCCGATGTAGTCCAGGGCCTGTTGCCACTGGCTGCGGTTCAGGTGGTTGTCACTGTAGGGGAAGGCGCGGCGGAAGCAGTAGCGGCAGTTGACGGCGCACTGGCCGGCGGCAATCAGCAGCAGGCGGCCGCGGTATTTGTGCACCACTCCCGGCACCGGATTGGCGTTGGCCTCTTCCAGCGGGTCGTCATTGAAGCCGGGGCTGGGCTGCAGTTCCGCGCCCGTGGGCAATACTTGCAGCAGCAGCGGGTCTTGCGGATCGCCGGGGCGGATGCGCTTGAGAAAGGGGCGTGGTACCCGCAGCTGGAAGGTGTGTGATGCGGCGATCAGTGCTGGCAGCTGTTGCGGGGCCAATTGCAGGAGGTCGAGCAGTTCCTGCGGGTTGGTGACCAGGTCGGTCATTTCATCCTGCCAGCGGCGCGCGGGCGCGCTGTCGTCGCGGTCGCTGACGATTTCGACGCGGCTGATTTCACGGGCGGGCTGGCGGTGCTGTATCATAGCGGGCTGTTTTTTGGCGCGGTGGCTGGTTACTGCTCAATTGCCCCTGGTGGGCCGCGCGAAGTTTAATCAATTTGACGGCGTTATGCTGATATTTCGAGGAGCTCATGGGTACATATTCCACTAACGAATTCAAAGGCGGCCTGAAGGTGATGCTGGACGGCGACCCCTGTTCCATTGTGGACAATGAGTTCGTGAAGCCCGGTAAGGGCCAGGCGTTCAACCGTGTGAAGCTGCGCAATCTGAAGACTGGCCGTGTTTGGGAGCGTACTTTCCGTTCCGGTGAGAGCCTGGAGTCTGCGGATGTGATGGACCGGGATATGGAATATCTCTACAACGATGGTGAGTTCTTCCACTTTATGGAGCCGGAGACGTTTGAGCAGCATCAGGCGGATGCGAAGGCGGTTGGCGATGCGGCGAAGTGGTTGAAGGAGCAGGATATCTGCGTGGTCACTCTGTACAACGGTGCGCCGCTGGCGGTGACGCCGCCGAACCATGTGATTCTGGAGATTACCGATACGGATCCGGGTGTGCGTGGTGATACGGCCCAGGGTGGCACCAAGCCGGCGACGCTGGCGACCGGTGCGGTGGTGAAGGTGCCGCTGTTTCTGGAGATCGGGGAGACCATCAAGGTGGATACCCGCACTGGGGAATACCTGGGTCGCGCTAAGGAAGACTGATCTCGTTATTGCGCTACCGTGGTTTCTACTCGGGCACTGCGGTGGCGGCGAGTCACCGGGGATGGGTTTTCAGGACCGAGCTAGGCGCCCCCCTGTTAATACATCCCTGTACGCTGCGGCGGCGACGTCCCTGTCGCCGACGCTCCTGAAAACCCATCCCCGGCGTCCCGCCTTCTCTTCTCGCTCCTCTGCCATTCGACTCAACTAAACTAACTCCGCCCATTTTTTCTGGGATTTTCTATGCCTGAAACTTCTTCATGGCAGCCTACTGCCTCTCTGGAAAACCTCCGCCGTCGCGCCACCCTGCTCGCGGATATCCGCCGTTTTTTTGCCGAGCGTCAGGTGCTGGAAATGGAGGTGCCGATTCTGTCTCGTCGCGCTACCAGCGACCCCCATATCGATTCCATCATTGCCGACTGTAGCGGTGCACCGGCGTTTCTGGCGACGAGCCCGGAGTTTGGTCTGAAGCGACTGTTGGCGGCGGGGATTGGGGATTGTTATTACCTGGGCAAGGCGTTTCGCAATGGGGAGGCCGGGGGGCGGCACAATCCGGAGTTCACGATGTTGGAGTGGTACCGGGTTGGGTGGGATGACCACCGCCTGATGATTGAGGTGGGGGAGTTTCTTTCGTGGGTGCTGAAGATTTCTCATGTGCGCTCGTACAGTTATCGGGCGCTGTTTCTGCAGCATCTGGATGTGGATCCGCACCGGGCGTCGTTTGAAGAGTTGAAGGCGGTGTTGGCGCGAGTGTTGGAGATTTCGTTTGAGCCGGCCGGGCGCGATGAGTGTCTGGATCTTTTGATGAGTCACCATATTGAACCGGCCATGGGAGAGGGTATTACGCTGGTGTACGACTTCCCGGCGAGCCAGGCGGCGCTGGCGCGGGTTGAGGACGATGAGCTGGGGGTGCCGGTGGCGCGGCGGTTCGAGGCCTATGTAGGGGGCTTGGAGCTGGCAAATGGGTACTGGGAGCTGACGGATGCGCCGGAGCAGTTGCGGCGGTTTGAGGCGGATCAGCGGTATCGGGAAGATAACGACAAGTCGGTGAATCCATTTGAGGAACGGTTGGTGCAGGCGTTGGAGGCGGGGATGCCGAATTGTGCAGGGGTGGCACTGGGGGTGGACCGGTTGCTGATGCTGGCCTGCGGGGCAGCGCGGATTGACGAGGTGATTGCGTTCCCCATTGCGCGGGCCTGAGCCCGCGCAATGGTTATTCCCGGCGGTTTATGCGGATTTCCGGTTTTCACCCAGCGCGTCGGACGAGTGATGATTTGTGGGCGTGTGCGCGCTGCCTCGCTCGGGGGTGAATTCGTAGCAGGTGACTTCACCGACGGCGTAGAAGCCGGCATTTAGCCACAGGTCCTGCTGTTGCTCTCCCACCAATGCCACCGCGTGCTTGTGGTGGCTATGAGTCACTTCTTTCACCAGTTGCTGGAACATGGCTGTGCCCAGTCCGCGGCCGCGGTAATCGGGCAGTGTGCACAGGTCATAAAAGCCGAGGGCGTCTGCGGAGGAGAACAGGCAGCCGGTGGCGACCGGTTTGCCATCGACCAGGCCCAGATGCAGTTTCAGGCGGCTGTGCTTGTGCTCCGGCAGTTCTGCCAGCTGGTGGTAGAACTTTTTGATCTGTGCGGTTTCCCGCGGACAGTCCTGCATTTCCGCAATGAGATCGCCGTAGACGATGATGTCCTCGGCGGTATTCACCGATTTGATTTCCAGGCCTTTGTGGGGCGCCTCGTCGCTGGCCAACTGTTTTACCTCTGCAGCCATGGCGATCTGCGGAGGCTGCCGCTTGAGGTTCAGGGCCTCCATCTCCGATTCATCCAGGGATTTGCTGGCGCAATGCCACAGGGAAAAGGGCGCGTGGCGCTCGGCGAAGTAGTCCACCACGAAGCGCTGCAGGATACGCGGCTGCATCACCGCGTTGCTCACCACCTGGTTGAAGCGGGTGGACAGCAGGCCGCTGTCGGTACGCAGCAGGCCGGTGATTTCCTTGCTCTGCTTGGGGTTTAAAAGGTCGGCGCAGTACCCGGCTTTGTTTTCCAGGTTGCGGCAGACGAGGTTTTTAGCGCTAAGACTGTATTTCATGGTTACAGAATAGTCCTGTGGTTCGCACCCTGCCGGTGGTCCGATCTATTGTTCGCAACCTGTGACAGCATAATCAGCGCAATTGATCCACCTTGGAGATGGCGCACTGGTCCATGGAGATGGCGGGCTGTTCACAGCTGGCTGTACCGATGACTTTGGCGGGCACACCGGCCACCAGGGATTTTTCCGGTACCGGCTTCAGTACCACGCTGCCAGAGGCAATCTGCGAGCAGCGGCCGATCTCGATATTGCCAAGGATTTTGCTTCCGGCGCCGATCAGCACGCCACAGCGCACCTTTGGGTGACGGTCGCCGGATTCCTTGCCGGTGCCGCCAAGGGTGACCGACTGCATGATCGAGACGTTGTCTTCCACCACTGCGGTTTCACCAATCACGATTCCGGTGGCGTGATCCAGCAGAATGCCCTGCCCCAGTTGCGCGGCCGGGTGGATATCCACCCCGAACACCACCGAGATACGGTGCTGCACAAACAGCGACAGCGAGCGGCGGTTCTGTTGCCACAGCCAGTGGGCCACGCGCCAGGCCTGCAGGGCGTGGTAGCCCTTGAAGAACAGGAAGGGCTCGTAGAGCGAGTGGCAGGCGCTGTCGCGCTGCTCGATGGCGGCGAGATCCGCGCGCGCGGCAGCGCCGATGATGGCATCGGACTCCAGCGCCTCGTCGATCACTTCGCGAATCAACAGTGCCGGCGCCACCGGGCTGTCGAGTTTGTTGGCCAGGTGAAAGCTGAGTGCCGCTTCCAGGGTGTTGTGATTGAGAATGGTGGCGTGCAGAAAGCTTGCCAGAATCGGCTCGCGCTCTACCTGTACCGACACATCCCGGCGGATGCCTTCCCAGATCAGGTCCTGGGTCACTTCGGCTTTGGCTGTTTCCATCAGGGTTTGCTCCTTCATTCAGACGGCACCGAGGGTCAGCGGCGGCTCCTGCAGGGCGGACAATTGCTCCCGCAGCGCCAGAATATGTTCCGCCCAGTAGCGCGGCGTATTGAACCAGGGGAAGGCCATGGGGAAGGCCGGGTCCTCCCAGCGCCGTGCCAGCCAGGCCGCGTGGTGCATCTGGCGCAGACAGCGCAGGGGTTCAATCAATTGCAGCTGGGCCGGATCGAAAGGGTAGAAGGTTTCATAGCCTTCCACCACGGTGTCGAGGTAAGCGGTGGCCTCGGCGCGGTCACCGGAAATCAGCATCCAGATATCCTGGATCGCCGGGCCCTGCAGGCAGTCGTCCAGGTCCACAAACCAGGGAGTTTCGTCGCGCCATAAAAAGTTGCCGCTGTGGCAGTCGCCATGAAGCCGGATGGTCGGCCAGTCCTGCTCCAGGATTGGCGTTATCTGCTCGATGATATGCGCGGTGGTGGTGGCATAGGCTTCCACGTTTTCTCGCGGCAGGAAATCGCCACCCAGAATAAACTCGCGGCTGTCGATGGCAAAGCGTTGCAGGCTCAGGGAGGTACGGTGCTCAAAGGGCCGCGCCGCACCCATGGCGTGAATGCGCCCGAGCATGGTGCCCACCTGTTCCAGGTGCTCGAAATTATCCAGCTCGATCTGGTGCCCGCCGCGGCGGGGAAACAGGGCAAAACGGAAGCCGTGGGCCTCGTGCAGAGTCTCGCCATTAAACGCCAGTGGTGCCACCACCGGGATTTCCGCGTCCGCCAGCTCCAGCGCAAACTGGTGCTCCTCGTTGATCTGCGCATCGCTCCAGCGCCCCGGGCGGTAAAATTTCGCGATCAGTGGCTGCGCCTCGTCGATACCCACCTGGTAGACGCGGTTCTCGTAACTGTTGAGCGGGAAAATACGCGCATCCGAGAGCAGCCCCAGGCTCTCCACACAGTCGATCACCCGGTCCGGGGTGAGTGCGTCATAGGGATGAGAGGAAGGGTGAGAAGCGGATTGAGAGGATGTTGACGATTCGGTCATGGCGGTGCTCCAGTGAGCCTCGCAAAGCTCGGATTGGCAGGGGGCGCTATGCTAACGCGGTTGCCAGTGGCGGGCCAAATCAAAAAGGAGTGAGCAGTGAAGTACATTTTTGAAGTCAAAATGAAGCCGGGCCACAGTGCCGAGGAGTATGCGGATGCCTGGGTGCGCGCCTCCGAACTGATTCAGCAGGCTCCCGGTGCCATGGGTACCGAACTGCACCGCAAAATCGGCGAGCCGGACAAACTGATTGCTATCGCCCGCTGGCAATCCAAAGCGCACCGCGACGCCATGGAAAACAATCACAGCCCCGAAATCGAAAGGATCATCAAGAGTGCCGCGCCCTTTGTGGAGATTCGCAGTCTGGGAGGATACGAGGAGCCCGAATGGGTAGTCATGCCTCTGGTTGAATCTCGCCGCGGCTAGTCGTCGCGATCCCCGAAAACCTGCTTTTTCCAGTCTTCCCCCATCTGCTCCTCGATGTACTCGCGAATAAACTGCCGCACCTTCTGCGAAGGGGTGACATCCTCCGCGGCACACAGCTTTTCAAAGAGGGCTTTCTTTTTGGGGTCGATCAAAAGAGTCAATCGTGCAGTGCGGTTTTCCATGTGAATCGTGCTCGGCAGTGCTGGCGGTAGTCTGAGTACATTATATGTTAATCAAATTAACATTGAAGATGTATTAAATGAGAGGATAATTATTATCCAATATTCGCTCAAATTTTCTGTGGAGTGTTTCCATGGCGCATCGAAGACATCTCTTTTCTTTGCAGTTCGGGTATGCGCTGCGTGAAACTTTGCGCGAATCTCCCTACGGGCGCCGACAGCTCGCTCGCGACATCGGTGCCGGTATTACCGTGGGCATCATTGCTATCCCCCTGGCCATGGCCTTGGCAATCGCCTGTGGTGTAGCGCCACAGTACGGGCTGTACAGTGCATTCGTTGCCGGCTTTTTGATTCCACTGGCAGGTGGTTCACGTTTCAGTGTGTCGGGACCTACTGCTGCATTTGTGGTCATTCTCGTGCCGGTGGTTCAACAGTACGGGCTCGCCGGCTTACTGGTGGCCAGCGTGATGGCTGGTGTCATGCAGATACTTATGGCCGGGATGCGGCTGGGGCGCTACATCCAGTACATTCCCGAATCCGTCACCCTGGGCTTTACCGCAGGGATTGCTGTGGTGATTGCGGTTCTGCAGGTAGAAGATCTTCTTGGCTTGACGATCGCAGATATGCCTCACGAGTTTGCCGCTAAGGTACAAACCCTCGCCCTGGCAGCCCCTGGTCTGTCGTTACCAAGCGTGTGGGTCAGCGCGGCTACTCTGGTGGTAATGGTGATCTGGCCGCGCCTGGGTATCGCAGTACCCGCACACCTGCCGGCAGTAATGGTCGGCACATTGCTGGCGGTTGCCCTCAGCAGTTGGGGAATGCCTGTAGAGACGGTGAGCTCCACCTTTGATTTCACACTGCCCGACGGCACAGTGGGGGTGGGAATTCCACCACTATTGCCGGATTTTCAATTTCCTTGGCAGCGTGCCCAGGCGGGGGAGGCACCGCTTACGTTTAGTTGGGCGCTGGTGCAGGATCTGCTTTCCGCAGCCTTTGCCATTGCCATGCTGGGAGCGATCGAGTCCCTACTCTGTGCTGTGGTACTTGATGGAATGACCGGCAAAAAACACAGTGCTAACAGTGAGCTGATGGGGCAGGGTATCGGCAATGTGGTGACACCTTTTTTCGGTGGTATTACCGCAACTGCAGCGATTGCACGCTCTGCGGCCAACGTTCGGGCCGGTGCACAGTCGCCTGTCGCAGCGATGACGCATGCACTGGTGGTACTGGTGGCTTTGGTTTCACTGTCTCAGGTGTTGGGCTACCTGCCGATGGCATCTATGGCGGCTCTCCTGATCGTGGTTGCCTGGAATATGAGTGAAACGCCCAAAGCGTTGCACTTGCTGCGCAGCGCCCCAATAAGTGACGTGCTGGTTTTTTCTGTCTGTTTTGCTCTCACGGTATTTGTCGACATGGTGGTCGCTATATCCGCGGGTGTAGTGCTCGCCTCTCTGCTTTTTATGAAAAATATCGCAGAAATGACCCGTGTGAAGGAGCTTGATGAGAACCACAAGCTGGTGGGTCAGAAGCTGCCTCTCGGATGGAAACTGTTCAAAATAAACGGGCCCCTATTTTTTGCCGCAGCCGATCAGGTGTTCTCTGATCTCGCCATCCGCAGCAAAGGGCTCAAAGGGGTTGTGATTTATCTGGATTCGGTCCCAATTCTGGATGCCGGAGGGCTGCTGGCGCTGGAGCGATTTCTGGCAAGCTGCGCGACACAGGGAACCCGTGTTTTTCTCGCGGATTTCCAGTTCCAGCCTTTGAAAACACTGGCGAAGGCAGGCTTTGCACCGGAAATCTATCCGTGCACTTTGTTCCCGACTTTGTCAGCAGCGCTGGAGAAACTGAATGAAGCAACAGGGGTGGTAGATGAAGTTGGGTCAGGCACAAGAAGAGTTTAAAGCCGGTCGGTTAGACGAGGTTCAGATTCGCAAGAACCCCAGCGATATTCGGCAGTGGTTTGTCATGGTGCGGACAACTGATGGAGCGTCCCTGATTCTTGCTGACGAACAGGACGCGCCGATTGTGGACAGAGACTTGACGCGCCTAGTCGGGATCCTAAAGGATATTGGCTGCAAAGAAGCGCGAATCTATCCCTGATGAGCGGATATTGCACCGGGGCCCATGACCCCAGTGCAATTTTTTAAAGGGCCACTTTTTCCAGCGCCAGGCTGCCAATGGAGTAGCCAGCCCCAAACGAGCAGATCACCCCGGTGCTGCCCACCGGCAAATCATCGCTATTCAGGTTGAAGGCGATCACCGAGCCCGCACAACCGGTATTGGCGTATTCATCCAGCACAATCGGCGCACGCTCGGGCGAGGCGTCGTTGCCCATCAGCTTTTTCGCAATCAGCAGGTTCATGTTGATATTTGCCTGGTGCAGCCACCAGCGGCTGATGGCGTTGGGCTCGTAGCCCAGTTCCTGCACCTGATTTTCCAGGTGCGCCGCCGCCATGGGGCAGACTTCCTTGAATACCTTGCGGCCGTTCTGGCGGAACAGTTTACCCTCGCCAAATGCATCCACATCCGCGGCGCGGGAGGTATAGCTGAAGTTGGAGCGGATATTATTCGAGAACACGGTCTTTGCCTTGGTGCCGAGAATTTCCCAGGCGGTTTCCGCGTTACAGGAATCCTTGCGTTCCACCACCGTGGCTACCGCCACATCCCCAAAAATAAAATGGCTGTCGCGATCGGTGTAATCCACCTGGGGCGAGGCCAGCTCCGGGTTGATCACCAGCACCGCTTTGGCGGAACCGGAGCTGATCGCGTCCACTGCGCGCTGCAACGCAAAGGTCGCCGAAGAGCAGGCCACTTCCATATCAAATGCAAAACCGTCGATGCCCAGCTCGGCCTGAATCTCAATGGCAATGGCCGGGTAGGCGCGCTGCAGGTAGGAGGCCCCCACAATCACCGCATCGATGTCTTCCGGTTTCTTGTTGGCTTTCTCCAGCGCCAGCTTCGCCGCTTTCAGGCCCATTTCAGCCTGCAGGCACAGTTCTTCGTCCGCGCGCTCTGGCAGATAGGGGCGCATACGCTGTGGATCGAGAATGCCCTCTTTGCTGATCACATAGCGGCTCTTGATACCGGAAGCCTTCTCGATAAATTCCGCCGAGGAGTAGGGCTTCGCCTGCAGCTCGCCAGACTCGATGGCATCGGCGTTCTCGCGGTTATATTTTTCCGCATAGGTATTGAGTGCCTGCACCAGCTCTTCATTGCTGATGGATTCCGGCGGTGTCCACAGACCGGTACCACTGATCACGATGCCGCGGGGCATTTCGAATGTACTCATGTTTTGATCCCATCATCCTGTGCGTCATACCCGCGAAGCCCTCTACAGTGCCGGGCCGGATCGGGCGAGCTCTATTTATAACGTTAGCAGCCGGTGGATTTTTGCGCAGCCGCTGAAAAGGGCGACTATTGTGGCGCCTAGGGTCACATCGGTCTAGAAACGGGCACGGGAGTACCGGTTGGTCAGGGTGGGGATCTGGCTGAGATGTAGGGGGAATTGGCCAGGGCCGCTAAGCAGATACTTGGCGGCCTTTGAGTAAGTGGTTTGAAGCTAAGCTGCCCAGTTCTGGTTGCCTTTGCCCAGAGTGTTCTGGTAAACGCCCTTGAGGCTGCGAGCGTGGCCACTGAGATCGTTATAGACGCTTTTCCCGATAATGTAGCAACCGAGCCCAGCGGCGATGGTGCCAGCGGGACCCGCAGCTTGCATGGTGAGGTTAATGGCTTTTGCGAAAGTGTCGAAGCCGAAAGTGCCTACTGCACCACCCACACCAAGTTTAGCGATTATCGGCAAGAATCTATCCGAGTGCGCGCCATTGGTTTCGCGGTCCCATAGGTCATTTGTGTTCCGGTTGATGCCTGCCAGCTCAAAACCTAACTGTTTACAAAGTGCTTCCAACTCCTTGGTAGTCGTACCCTTTCCGCGTGGGTTGGAAAAGTACACGACTTGTCGTGCACGGACTTTTGAATCCTTTTCGGCATTGTGGAGCTTGGGGGCACTCTTCAAGGCCTGCATGGCGCGGACGAAAGTGCCTGCACCTTCTCCGTGGGCGAGCCAGTGCACTCGACATTTTTGCCCCATAGCCTGTTGGAGGAGAGAAGCAAGTTGGTTACTTTGTCTATCGCTGCGATAGCCGCCATTTTGCCAATAAAGGGAATAGTGTTTGTTCGGCCTATCGATCGAGTGGCCGCGGAGGTCGCCCGAGTATGCGTTACGAATATGATCTACTAGTTTTCCGCCAGCTTGTTCCTTGCTATCAAATTTTCCTGCGACAGCGGCGTAATGGGCCTCTTTCCAGCGATGCTTTAACTGCATCTGTGTTTTCGATGTGTCTTGAGTTTCCCAGCCAATTCGCCGCGCATTATCGTAATAATGAACTTGGTAAAGCCCGCTAGCCTGCTGGCTATTTGACCTCTGATACTTTTCATCAATCTCAAGTTGAAGAAGCATTACGTCACCGTGCTCGTCTATGAGGTAATGAATAGCAAATCCTGGCTGCACTAAGCGCTCAGGTTTGCCGGTTCGTCCACCCGCGCGGGCGTTAAGACTGAAGGCAGCGCGCATAATGGATGTTAAGTAGAAGTCCCCTTCGTGGGCCTTTTTAATCGCTTCCCAATCCGCATAGTGATCAGGGTGTACATAGATGTTTCGGCTGCTATTTGGGTTGGCGTGCTGCGGAATCAGAGTCTTCCTTGAAATACTTTGTATATTCATAACTACTCCTTGTTATGTTTTATTCAATAACTAGAATTTTTGGTGATTGGCGGATCAGGGGGTGAACTGAGGGGGTGGGCTGCCAGGCTTGAGAATGACGATATCTGATTCGCCATTGCTGTAGTTCCCATCGCGCCATTTCGGGTAATTCCAGGCAATAGGTTCGCGATGCTCGCTAGCGCGGGCTTCGGGCCACTTCTTTTTCGCCTCAGTTAGCTGTGTGCGTGCACTTGGACCTAGCTCCAAGGTCAGCGAGTCCAATACGGAGTCACGCAGCGCATTCATGTTGGTAAGTGAGTAGTTTGCCGGGCCATAGCCGAAATAACGGAAAGAAATACTGACGCTGTATCTGTGTTCCAGCGGTAATATCAGGGTGCAGCAGTGGGATGCGTGCTCGTACGGTTCCGGCTCGCTGGTATGATTTGAGAAATCTCGGTGTGATTCACAATAGATCCCGGTTGCACCGGATTGTCGGTGTAGAGACCAATTGAACGGGCCTACTTCTTTTGGCATTGCCGGCTGTGTGGGGCCGCCTGTATCAAAATAGAGGGCGCGATCAATCACTTGCTCTAGGTGTGCAGGGTTAAAGCAACTCATACCATCTGGCAAGGCATCTTCTCGGATTACTCCAATGCCAAATGCTATGAAACCGTATGGCCTAGAACGCCAGGGAGGGCCGTAAAACTCCCAGTGACGATTGGCTAGTCCGCCTTTGTAATGCGCATTACCACTTTGTTGCCATTCCGGAGATTCCGAATCGGTGTAAAACATATCCGGATCGTGAAGGTTGATTTTTCGCAGTGGGTCCTCTCTGCGAAACCCCTCTGAGTCACTATGCGGTGGCAATAGCATAGTCAGCCGACTTCCGGATATATCAATCTCGACTTTCTCCCGGCGATTCAGCCCGGGAACGAAGGGGTGTTTGCGAGTGGCGAAGAGTCGTTTGAACATGGAGAAATTACGGCATCGGCCAACTTTTAAAGTTCGATGGCAATCACTTTACCGTAACAATGCTGGGGATCCTAGTGGCTGAGAATTACCTGTTATTACAGGGTTTTAACTGGAACACCTGTGCTAATTGTTGAGGTGTATTACTAGTTAATTTGGCTGGATCACGTGCGGGTTAGGGTACGCGCGCTAATGCAAAAGTACTGACTCTCGCGGCGCCCGCATCCAGGAGCGACTGCGTAGCCGCTTCCTGCGTCGCACCCGTAGTAATCACGTCATCCACCAGCCCGATATGCAGCCCCTGTACTCTGGGATGGGCTTTAAAACTGCGGGTTAGATTCTTGAGTCGCTGGGTGCGTTTCAATTTCTGTTGGCTGCCGGTGGCGGTGATCTTGCGCAGGGCGCGGGCGTCTACCGGAATGCGCCAGTGCTTGCCGAGGATATCCGCGATCAGCTGGGCCTGGTTGTAGCCGCGCTCGAACAGTTGCTTGCGCCAGTGCATGGGGACTGGCACCAGCACGTCCGGGCGTTGCTCTCCCATTGGCTGGTGTTTCAGGTGCTCGGCGCTTAGTTCTGCAAGGGTGCGGCCGGCGGCGAGGTCGCGGCGGTATTTGAAGCGCTGTATCAACTGTGACACCGGGTAGGCGTAGGTCCAGGTGGCGTGGCTGCTGGTCTGGGGTGGGGGTTGTTGCAGACAACCGGCGCATTGCCGGTCGGTGGCGTCTGCTAATGGGATGGCGCAGCGCTGGCAGGCGTGACCGAGGCTGGGCAGGTCCTGCTGGCAGGGCTCGCAAATGCCGAAATGTATCTTGTCACTGCTGCCACACAGCAGGCAGCGCGCCAGATGCCCATCTACCGATCGGCTGATAAGTTGGTCAAAAAGTCGTAGAAGAGCCACTGCAATCCTCCCTGATCGCAATTCCCAAGCCCGCACTCTGGATTGAACCCGCCACGGCACCTGTAAACCAGAAGTGGTTCTGTTGGTTGACAGCGAAGGGGCCCCCGCTAAACTGACAGCCTTTATCCATAATGCCAAGAACAATCTGGCGCAGGCCCCGCCTTGCGCCGGTCGACGGCAAGCGCCCCAGGCTTTGACTGCTGGGTCTTGCCGCCCGAGGAGAGTAATCCTGTGACTGCCAACCCGCAAATGTCTTCCGATTCATCCACTTACGGCCAGGTACGCAACGACTGGACTCGCCAGCAGGTGCTGGACCTGTTCGCGCTGCCGTTCAACGATCTGCTGTTTACCGCGCAGATGGTGCACCGTCAGCACTTCGACGCCAACCGGGTTCAGGTGAGCACCCTCTGCTCCATCAAGACCGGCGCCTGTCCGGAAGACTGCAGCTACTGCCCCCAGAGTGCCCGCTACGATACCGGCCTTGAGCGCGAGAAGCTGATGAAGGTCGAGGCGGTGGTGGAAGAGGCCCGTGCGGCCAAGGCCAGTGGTGCCACCCGCTTCTGTATGGGGGCGGCCTGGCGCTCGCCGAAGAAAAAAGACATGCCCTACGTCACCAAGATGGTGAAGGAAGTGAAGTCCCTGGGGCTCGAGACCTGTATGACCCTGGGTATGCTCTCCGACGATCAGGCCAAGGATCTGGCGGAAGCGGGCCTCGATTATTACAACCACAACCTGGATACCTCCCCGGAATACTACGGCGATATCATCACCACCCGCACCTACGAAGACCGCCTGAACACCCTTTCCAATGTGCGAGCGGCGGGCATGAAAGTCTGCGCAGGCGGCATTATCGGCCTGGGCGAGGAAGAGAAAGATCGCGCGGGGCTGCTGATGCAGCTGGCCAATCTGCCGGAGCAGCCGGAATCCGTGCCCATCAATATGCTGGTAAAAGTGGCTGGCACCCCGCTGGAAAACAACAAGGATCTCGACCCGTTCGAATTTATCCGCTGCATCGCCGTGGCCCGCATCATGATGCCGAAGTCCCATGTGCGCTTGTCCGCCGGCCGCGAATCTATGAACGACGAGATGCAGTCCCTGGCTTTCCTCGCCGGTGCCAATTCCATCTTCTACGGGGAAAAGCTCCTCACCACCGGAAACCCGGAAGCCAATAAGGACATGCAGCTGTTCAACCGCCTCGGCATCAAGCCGGAGGAATACCACCAGCACGAAGACGAGGCTGCCGTGGAAGCGGAGCTGCAATCCCAGATTGCCGATCAGCAAAACGATTCGTTCTTCTACGACGCCGCCAAGGCGTAAGTGACTCGGTTGTTGTGTCCAGCCTGCAGAATTTTCTGAACACGCGCCTGGCCGAGCGCCGGGCGCAGCAGTTGTATCGCCAGCACAAAATTCTCAACGCCGCGCCGGGTCCGGTGGCGGTGGTCGATGGCCGCGAGCTGATCGCCTTCAGCAGCAACGACTACCTCGGTTTGGCCTCGCATCCTGAGGTGATCGAGGCGCAGCAGCGCGGAGCGCTACTGGGCGCGGGCGCAACCGCCTCCCATCTGGTCAACGGCCACTTCGATATTCACCAGCAGCTGCAAAACAAGATCGCCGAAGTCACCGGTCGCGAGGCCGCGCTGCTGTTTGGCAGCGGCTATATGGCCAACGTCGGTGCGATCAACGCATTGGTGGGCCGCGGTGATTTTGTGGTGCAGGACAAACTCAATCACGCTTCCCTGATCGACGGTGGGCGTATCTCCGGCGCCCAGTATCTGCGCTTCGCGCACAATGATCTGGAAGGGCTGGAAATTCAGCTCAAGCGTGCCCGTGAAAAAAGTGACGGAAAAATTCTGCTGGCGGTGGACGGCGTCTACAGCATGGATGGCGACACCGCACATCTCGCGGAAATGGCCGCATTGTGTGAACGCTTCGACGCCTGGCTGATGGTGGATGAGGCCCACGGCTTCGGCGTGATGGGCAGCGATGAATTTCCCTGTGCCGGCAGCGCTGCTGCCGCGGGTCTGGATCAGCAAAGCGCGCCCATTGTGATGGGAACACTCGGCAAAGCTGCCGGCAACGGCGGTGCCTTTATTGCAGGCTCCCAAGCACTGATAGATTACCTTACCCAGTTTGCCCGCACCTATATCTACACCACGGGCATGCCACCGGCGGTGGCGGCGGGTTGTCTGCGCGCGCTGGAATTGATGCAGCAAGAGCCGTTGCGGGAAACTCTGCAGCAGCGCATTGCTTATTTCCGCGAGCGCGCCGCCGCGCTTGCGCTGCCCCTGGAAAACTCCACCAGTGCGATTCAGCCGATGGTGCTGGGCTGCGAAAAAACCGTGCTGGCCATTGCCGAACAGTTACAGCAAGCGGGTTTCCTGGTCGGTGCCATTCGCCCGCCCACCGTGCCCGCCGGCACCGCGCGCCTGCGTATCACCCTTTCGGCGGCGCACTCGCAAGCGCAGATCGACGGTTTACTGTATGCACTGGTCGAGGCACTGGCACTAATCAAAGATCGCGAGGTGGTGGTATGAACCTGGCACTGATTCACGGTTGGGGCGGCGACGCGCGCTGCTGGCAGCCGCTGCTTGAAAAGCTGGAAGGGCTGTTTGTGCAGACCGTCAATATCGAGCTGCCGAGCTTCGGTGCGCGGGCGCGGGAACCCTGGCCGAATACCGAAGAGTTGCTTGCTCAGGTGGAAGCGCAGCTACCCGCGGATTGCCTGCTGATTGGTTGGTCCCTTGGAGGAATGCTGGCAACGCGCCTCGCGGCGACCAACAGTAAAGTTCGCGGCCTGGTAACCATTGCCTGCAACGGCAGCTTTGTCGCACGGGAGGAATGGCCGGGAATGGATAAAGGCGTGTTTGCCGGTTTCTGTCGGGTCCAGCGTGAGGCGCCAGAGAAAAACTTCGCGCGCTTTTGCGGCCTGGAGGCGCGCGGCGACTCGGAAATGCGCAGCCTGCTGAAAACCTTGAAAGGCTGGCAGCCCGCAATCATTCCAGCTGCCTGGTGCGACGCATTGGCCTGCCTCGGCGAGCTCGATAATCGGGCTTTGTTGGCGACGCTGGAGCTCCCCGCGCTGCATATATTCGGCGAGAGAGATGCGCTGGTACCGGTGGCCGCGACCCAGGCGATCGCAGCGGTGGGTGCGCAGGTCAAGGTCATTCCCCAGGCGGGCCACTGCCCGCACCTTGCGCGCGCGCAGGAAATTGCCGGCCTGATCAGAAGCTTTTCCCGGTCACTGAATACCAGCCTTGCGCCACTGGAAAAATCCTCGGTGGCACGCGCCTTTGGCCGCGCCGCCGCCAGCTACGATGCGGCGGCCCATCTGCAGCGCGCTGTTTGCCGGGAGCTTTTGAGCCGCGCCGGAGAGAGCTGGTCGCCGAAACGGATTCTCGATCTCGGCAGCGGTACCGGCTACGGCAGTGAACTGCTGCGCAAGCGCTTCCCGGATACGGAGATCATCGCTCTGGATATTGCGCCACAGATGCTTGGGTATGCCCGCCAACACCGCCCGGTGGCGGACGGCTATGTGGCGGCAGACGCGGAGCAGTTACCGCTGGCGGGCGGAACAATCGATCTGGTGTTTTCCAGTTTCGCCCTGCAATGGTGCTACGATTTGCCGAAACTGTTTGCGGAAATCCGTCGCGTGTTAAGTCCCGAGGGCAACACACTGATTTCCACCCTGGTGCCGGGCACCTTGCGAGAACTGGAAACGAGCTGGGCGGCGGTGGACGAGGCGGTGCATGTAAACCGCTTCCTGCCGGTGGAAGCCTGGCGCAGTGCCTGTGAAAAAAGTCAGTTGGACAGTAGCATCGCCACCGAGCAGAGGGTATTGCACTTCGACCGGCTTAAAACCCTGATGCAGGAACTGAAAAGTATTGGCGCCCACAATGTCAACCGCGCAGCGGGCAAGGGACTGTTGAGCCGGAAAAAGTTGCGCACGCTGACCGAAGCCTATGAACGGCAGCGTACCCCCGCCGGCCTGCCGGCAACCTATCAGGTGTTGTACCTGCAGCTGGCCCATAGTGACGCTGATGCGGCTGCATTGGGAGTAGCCGCATCCGTTTAACGGCCGCTACTGGGGAATAAACGCCACCACTCGAGTCGGTCCACCACTGCCACCGCGAATTTTCATCGGCAGTGCAATCAGCGTGAAGCCCTTGTCCGGTAATGACTGGAGATTCGCCACATTCTCCAGAGCGGGAATGTTCCGTTTGAATAATTCCCGGTGGGTTTTGAAAAGCCTAGATCCACCGTAATCGATGCTCGGGGTGTCCAGCCCCACCGCCTTCACCCCGCGCTTCTCGGCGAGAAAAATCGCCGCTTCCGGCGATAGTCCCGGGAAGTTCAACTTTGCCACTGCCGCGTCACCGCGCTCGGCAGTGCCCATATATTTTTCCGCATCCGGCCAGTACTGTGCATTGCCGGTATCGAACAGCACGATGGAATCTTTTGCGATAGTGCCGTGCTGATTTTCCCAGCGTTCAATATCCGCGACGGAAATCAGGTAGTTGCGGTCAGCCTTATCTTTTTTACCAACTTGATCTGCTACGCGGATCACGATCCCGGGGCCAATCAACTGCTCAAGGGGTATTTTGTCCACGCTGATATGGTCGCGGGCAAAGTGCACCGGTGCGTCCACGTGAGTGCCGCCGTGTTCAGCGGTCGCCAGGTTGTAGGCGGAGTAGTAGTAACCCTTGTCTGTCTCCCCGGCGAACACCGTGCTCTTGGCAAACTTATCAGCCGTCGGCCAATAGAGCGTGTCGTCGGCGAAATCGTGGGACAGGTCAATCCAGCGGCCCTGGGGAAAAGCGTCGGCCAATGGTGGGGAAGAAAAAGCTGTGGTGATCCACGTGGTTGCCAGCAAGCTGATTGCCAGGAGTCGGGACTTCCGTGTCCGCAGGTGCATAACAGTTCCTTGTTAATTTATTCGCGATTAAACCTGCACCACCACGTACACCTCGCGGCCATCGCGCTGGGTGGGCATAAAATAGTGGCCGCCGTAGCGGTAGTACTGGATGCCATTGATCACTTCCGCGGTATAGCCCGTGGGCAGGGTCTCCACCACCTGGCCAGGGCTGTAGGCGGCCCCGTGAGCTACCGGCCCCGATGTGGTTGTTGTGGTGGTAGTGACGGTGGTGGTGACTGCAGCCGGTGCAGGAACCACCACGTATCGGTTCACCGGCGGTTGCCACTGATAATAGGCGCCCCCGTACTGATAATAGGTGAAGCCACCCACCTGAACCCGAACCGCACTTGCGGGCAACGTCAGCACTGCAGCTCCCAGAGGTGCTGCCACGGTCACGTAGCCCCTGGGGCCTGGGCGATAGAAGGCGCCGCCACCGTAGAAATAGGGGCGACCGCCCACGTTCAGGTTCACGTATCCACCGGGCAATACGGGAACTGTCACACCGATGCCAATACGTGGGCCCCGGTAGCGTGGGCCCCAATATCCGCGATGATGATGGCCCGGGCCGTGATAATGGCCGCGATGACCGCCGTGTGCGAAAGCTGGTGGTGCGGCAAAGGCCATCGACAGCAGGGCTGCGACGCCCACGCCGAGCGCCAAGATTTTTGCCGTTTTGTTCATTGAATCCCCCGCGGAGCGAGCACTTACTATTGAACAAATAATAAACGTATACGGCGATGCACGCTACGGTTGGCGCTCATTTGAACGTTAAGAATTGTCATCTCAGCGCACCGCGCAGGGTGACCCGTGGGCCACCCTGGCCGGGGTCAGCGGCGATTGCGCTGCACAATACCCATCAGTTTGTACAGCAGTTGGGCCGCACCGAATTCGTAGGCGTGGAAGCCATCGATGGGGGCGAACTCCAGCAGATCAAAACCGATGATTTCCCGCTGCTTGGCGACGGATTCGAACAGGTTCAGGGTCTGGTACCAGCCGAGACCGCCGGGTACCGGGGTGCCGGTGGACGGGAAGACCGATGGGTCCATACCGTCGATATCCAGGGTGAAGAACACCTTGCTGGGGAAATCGTCCGGCAGTTCGATGGACTGGATCTGGGTGGGCACCAGCTGGTGGGCGTCCAGGTAGCGCACGTTGTACTGCTTGCGCGCTTCCATCTCTTCTTCGCAGTAAGCGCGAATGCCCAGCTGATACAGCGGGATGCCCGCTTCACACACCAGGCGCATGACACTGGCATGGCTGTGCTTGTGGCCCTCGTAGCGGTCGCGCAGGTCGGCGTGGGCGTCGATCTGCACTACACCGAAGTCGCTGATACCGGCGTCCAGGTAACCTTTGATGATGCCCCAGGTGACGGAGTGTTCACCGCCGATGCCCACAGGCATTTTGCCCTGCTTGAGGATGTCGGTGGTGGCGCTGGCGATGTTTTCCATCACCTGCTCTGCGGCGCCACTCACATCCACTGGTTCACGGGTGTAGATGCCCAGTTCGCAGGGTGAGGAAAAGTTATCGAAGGTCTCCAGCTGATGGGACGCTTCAATAATTGCCGCTGGCCCCTTGCCCGTACCTCCGCCGTAGGAGACGGTTTCCTCGTACGGAATCGGCAGGATATGGAACAGGGCGTCTTCGGGCTTCGGCTGCTCGATTTCGGAACCGAGGAAAATGCTGGGGTCTTCTTGGTGCATGGGATCTGGCCTGGTGGTTCTAGGTTTCGTGGTTCTTTAGAACCTTTGGTGGCGGCCAAGCACCGGGTATCTGTTTTCAAAACCGCTGTGAATACGTCCCTGTACGCTGCGTCGGCGCCGTCCATGGCGCCGACGCTTTTGAAAACAGATCCCCGGCACTTGGCCTTCAATTTGTAGTTTGGTACTTCGTAATTGCCGCTTGATTGGCTTACGAAGTACATAGTCGGAATTTAAGGGGAAGTGCCGGGTACAGGTTTTCGGGAGCGTCGCAAACAGGATGTTTGCGACGCAGCGCCCAGGGATGGGTTCACAGCGGTCCCGAAAACCTGTACCCGGTGCTTCTCCGCCACCGCAGTAATTTCAAAGCACCTGCGGTGGCTTGGTGTTAGGAGAGGCGATTTTTAAAGTCCTCGTAACCGAACTCTTTGATCATCCGCAATTCATCGGTATCCGAGTTCCACAAAGCGATGGAAGGCAACGGAATACCGTTGAAGGTGTTGGTTTTGACCATGGTGTAGTAGGCCATTTCCTCAAACACAATCCGGTCGCCGATCTTCAGCGGCTCGGCAAAGCTGTATTCGCCGATTCGGTCACCCGCCAGGCAACTCTGACCACCCAACTGATAAGCGTGGGGGAGTTCTTCTGGCAGCGATGCGCCAGTGATTTCCGGGCGGTAAGGCATCTCGATCACATCCGGCATATGGCAGGTGGCGGAGACGTCGAGGATCGCCTGGTTCTTGCCGTTCCAAGTCAGGTCGATCACCTCGCCCACCAGCACACCGCAAAACAGCGCGACCGCTTCACCGGGCTCCAGATAAACCTGCACATCGTGCTTCGCGGAAAAAGCCTTCACCGCACTGATCAGCTCTTCCACCTGATAATCGCAGCGGGTGATATGGTGGCCACCGCCGAAATTGATCCACTGCATCTGTGGAATCAGATCGCCAAACTTTTCTTCCACTGCCTTGATGGTGCGCTCCAATGGTTTGAAGTCCTGTTCGCACAAAGTGTGAAAGTGCAGGCCGCTGATACCAGTTAAGTCTTCGCCGTCAAACAGCGAGCGCACAATGCCCAAGCGCGAGCAGGGCGCGCAGGGATCGTAGATCGGGGTGTGACCTTCCGAGTGTTCCGGGTTGATACGCAAACCGAACTGCAACTCCGGGCGCTTCTTTTGCGCGTCCAGGCACAGAGATTTGTAGCGCTTCCACTGGGAGAACGAATTGAAGATCACATGGTGTGCGAATTCGAGGATCTCTTTCAGTTCCTGCTCTTTGTAGCCGGCACTGAAAACATGTACCTCCTTGCCCTTATCCTTGCCGCCGTATTCTTCGAAGCCCAGTCGCGCTTCGTTGATGCCGCTGGCGCAGGTGCCGGAAAGATACTCCGCGACAATGGGCCCGATGCTGAACATGGAAAACGCTTTCAGCGCGGCAAGTACCTTGGCGCCGCTGCGCTTTTGCACGTCGGCGAGGACTTCGAGGTTGTCGCGCAGGGCGATTTCGTCCACTACGAAGCACGGGGTGGAAACGCGGTTCGGGTCGAATTCGCCGAAGTAGTCTTTGCGGGGAGTGAGGTCCATAGATGGGAGGTGTGGTTCCTGAAAGTTTATCGAGTGGAATACTGGACCCCGGCCTTCGCCGGGGTGACGGTGATCGTCATACCGGCGAAGGCCGGGGTCCAGATGGAAAGGTTAAACGAACGGTTTGTCCAGCCAGGTTTCCTGCCAGGGCAGGCCGTATTTGTTCAGGTCGTTCATAAAGGGATCCGGGTCCAGCTGCTCCATATTCCACACGCCGGGCTTCATCCACTTGCCTTCCATCATCATCTTGGCGCCGATCATCGCCGGTACGCCGGTGGTGTAGGAAATGGCCTGGGACTGCACTTCTTTATAGGCTTCCTGGTGATCGCAGATGTTGTAGACGTAGTAGATCTTCTCTTCGCCGTCTTTCACACCCTTGATGATGTTGCCGATACAGGTCTTGCCCTTGGTCAGCGGACCGAGGCTCGCGGGGTCCGGCAGCAGTGCCTTCAGGAACTGAATCGGCACAATTTCCTGGCCCTGGAATTCGATCGGCTCGATGCTGGTCATGCCCACGTTCTGCAGCACTTCCAGGTGCTTCAGGTAGCTGGCACCGAAGGTCATCCAGAAACGCGCGCGCTCGATTTCCGGGAAGTGCTTGGACAGGGATTCCAGCTCCTCGTGGTACAGGAGATACAGGTCTTTTTCACCGATACCTTCCGGGAACTCGAATACCCGCTTTTCTTCCATGGGCTTGGTGGTTACCCATTTGCCGTCTTCCCAGTAGCGACCATTCGCGGTGATTTCGCGGATGTTGATTTCCGGGTTGAAGTTGGTGGCAAACGGCAGGCCGTGGTCACCGGCATTACAGTCCAGGATGTCCAGGGTCTTGATACGGTCGAAGTGGTGCTTCTTGGCATAAGCGGTAAACACACTGGTCACACCAGGGTCAAAACCACTGCCCAGCAGCGCCATCAGGCCGGCTTTCTCGAACTTGTCCTGATAGGCCCACTGCCAGCTGTACTCGAACTTGGCCTCTTCCGGCGGCTCGTAGTTGGCGGTGTCCAGGTAGTGCACGCCGGTTTCCAGGCACGCATCCATAATGTGCAGGTCCTGATACGGCAGGGCCACGTTGATGACCATGTCCGGTTTGACCTTTTCGATCAGCGCGACCATTTCCTTGACGTTGTCCGCATCCACTTCCGCAGTATTGATTTTACGCGGCAGCATATCGGCGATCTTGTCGCACTTGGACTTGGTGCGGCTGGCGAGGGTGATGTTTTCAAACACTTCCTCTACCTGGGCACACTTGTGTGCAACCACCTGGCCGACACCGCCGGCGCCGACAATCAGAACGTTGGCCATTTTTTTCTCCCTGTTTCGGGTGGCTATGGGTTTTGGGGTACCCTCGAAGTCGTTGTGTGGCAATCCTGCTGGCGATATGCCTTTGCTGGACACGCCGTGAACCCATCCATGGGGCTCTGCAAAATCATCCTGTTTTGAAGGTCCAGCAAAGGCATATCGCCAGCAGGATCTTCGCATCAAAAATTTGTACTTCGATATTGCTACGGAGTACAGAAATGTAAAGTTAAGGCAGAGTGCCGGGCATTGGTTTTCGGAAGCGTCGCAAACAGGACGTTTGCGCCGCAGCGCCCAGGGATGGGTTCACCGCGGTTCCGAAAACCAATGCCCGGTGCTCTGCCGCCACCGGGCTGGCGAAAATACGTACCACCAGGTCCGCCGGTGCCAGTTACTATTTTTCGAAGTAGGTATACCCACTCATGCTTGCCGTGTAAGTGTGCAGAATATCCTTGCGCTGCTGCGCGGTAATGCGTTTCTCTTTTACCGCGCGCTCCGCCAGCTTGCGGAAGCGCTCGAACAGGTCTTGCGGCGAGTACTCCACGTAGCTCAGTACATCGGCAATGCTGTCCCCGTGAATTTCACGGCTGTAATCCACGCTGCCGTCTTCTTCAATACGCACACTCACCACATTGGTATCACCGAACAGGTTGTGCAGGTCGCCCAGGGTTTCCTGATAGGCGCCCACCAGGAAGGTGCCGAGAATGTACTCTTCACCTTCCTTCAGTGCGTGCAGTGGCAGTGTCTTGCGCACATCCTGGCGATCGATAAAGCGGTCGATCTTGCCGTCGCAATCACAGGTGATGTCCGCGATGATCGCCGAACGGGTCGGCGCTTCATCCAGGCGGTGCACCGGCACCAGCGGGAACAACTGGTCGATGGCCCAGATGTCCGGCAGGGACTGGAACACACTCACGTTCGCGTAATAAATGTCGGACAGCACCTCAGGCAGTGCCTGCAGATCCACCGGCACCTGCTCCACTTCGTCCAGCAGCTTGCGGATCTTCTGCGCACACTGCAGGAACAGGTTCTCCGCCAGCGCGCGGTCCCGCAGGCTTACCTGGCCGTGCAGGTAGAGTGCGCGGATCTCGTCGCGGTAGTAGAGGCCGTCGTTGTAACTCTCCTGGAGATTCCTAGGCGTTACGCTTTGCAGCGCGTGCTGCAGATTTTTCAGCATCGGGTGCGCGTCGTCGCCGATCTGGTCTTCCTCCAGTTCGATAGGCTCGAAGCTGGTGGTGTCCAGAATATTGAACAGCAATACCGACGAATAGGCTACCGTGGCACGGCCGGACTCGGTAATGATTACCGGGTGTTCCACGCCCTCACTGTCTAGGGTGCCCATGATGGCTTCCACCACGTCCACACAGTACTCGTCCAGGGAGTAGTTCTTGGAGTGGGTATAGTTGGTTTTGGAGCCGTCATAGTCCACCGCCAGGCCGCCCCCCAGGTCCAGGTAACCCATGGCTGCGCCCTCTTCCACCAGATCCGCGTAGTAGCGGCAGGCTTCCAGCACGCCGGTACGGATGTCGCGGATATTCGGCACCTGTGAACCCAGGTGGTAGTGCAGCAGCTTCAGGCAGTGCAGCATATTGTGATCGCGCAGCTTGTCGACCATCGCGATCAGATCGTTACTGCCGAGGCCAAAGATACTGCGGTCGCCGCTGGTGGCATTCCAGTAGCCGCCCACCTTGCTCGCCAGTTTTACCCGCACGCCGATATTGGGCTCGACCTTCTCGCGCTCGGCACAGTGGATGATGGTATCCACTTCCGAGGGGGTTTCCACCACGAAGAATACCTGCACGCCGAGTCGCTGGGCCTGCAGGCCCAGGTTGATGAACTCTTCATCCTTGTAGCCGTTGCACACGATCAGCGCGTCGGTGTTGTCGAGGATCGACAGCGCCGCGATCAGCTCCGCCTTGCTGCCCGCTTCCAGCCCGTGGCCGAACTGACGACCGGCCTTGGCGATCTCTTCGATCACCTGGCACTGCTGATTCACCTTGATCGGAAATACGCCGCGGAACACATTCTTGTAGCCGCTGCTCTCGATGGCGCTGCGGAAAGAGTTGTTGATGCGCGCGATCTGCGCGTCCAGCAGGTTCTCAAAGCGTACCAGCAGGGGCATGCCAAGGCCGCGCTCGGTGGCGCCACGGGCGATATCCAGCAGGGAAACGGCATGCAAATCACCGGCTTCGTTTTTCACTTCCACGGTGATTTCGCCGGACTGGTTCAAATTGAAGTACCCGGCACCCCAGTTGCGGATGCCGTAGAGATCTGCGGAGTCGTCGCAGGTCCAGTTTTCGATTTGTTGCTGTTTCATGGCGCCTTTTAAGTTAGGGGGAACCTCTGGGGTTCCGAAAGCATTCTCCGAGAAGAGTTCCGGGGCTGCCGGTGGTTCATGGAGGAAATCGGGTAACCGTTCGCATGGGCCACTCGGGGGCGCGAATCTTGGGGCCAGAGTGTGTGGAAAGCAATAACTATAGAAAAGAAATTTGGCCTTTTTTAAAGCTTAAAATTAAATTTTTGTTCGGTTTTTTAGCAGGAAAATCCATAAGCCTGACGGGGGCGGGAGTTTGGCGTGCGAAGCGTTGTTCCGCGGACAAAAAAAGGCGACTCAAGGGAGTCGCCTGGGTAAATAACCGAATATTCATTCGGTTGTTGGGGTTGGATCCTGTGAGTGCTGTTCGCGATCAGATAAAGCCGGGGTTGGCGACCACGTAATAACCGTGACGGGCGCGGTCCCAGCGGTAGTAGGTGTCGTAGGCCACGTAATAGTTGAAACCGTTAAAGGTGACGCTCACGGCGGTCCCCGGCAGGGTGTGTACAAACGCGCCGACCGGTGCCTGTGCTACCACATACCCTACACCGTAAGGGCGATAGAAAATGCCGTCGCTGTAGTAGTAACCCAGGCCGCCGAAGTGAATACTGACGTAGCTGCGGGGCAGGCGCTTCCAGCGGTAGCCGTAGCCGTAATGACTTGGGCGCCAGCGGTGTTTGTGTGGTCTGTAGTGGGGGCGGTGAGGCTTGTGATGGCCGGCATAATAGGGCTTACCAGGCTTGTGCGCCGGCCGGCCCGGTTTGTGATCACCGTGCTTGCGGTCGTGGTGACGCTTGTCATGACGGCGGTTGTCTGAGTATTGGTGGGCGTCTCGGCGCTCCCTGCTGTGTGTATTCTTGCGGTGGGCTTCACGGACGTGTTGCTGATTTCGTTGACGATTCACAACGTCGCGGCGTTTCTCCTCGATTTTCCTGATCTTGTTGTGATGCTTCTCACGCTGCTGCTTTACATATTTATCCCGGTGTTCATCGCGGTGATGGCGGTCGTCTCGATCGGCAAGAGTCGGTGTGGCGGTCAGTAACAGGCCCGCGGCAGCAATGACGGTGATCAGTCTCTTCATGGTCGCTCTCCCCAGCCGCCGGGGCGACTGTCTTGTGCCCCTGGAGGGGCTTCTCGATAACTTGGAGAGCAGTTTGCGCTGTGTACACTGAATCCTTCCTGAATCAACGCAGGAATTTTGCCAGTGATGGGAAAAACCGAATGTGACCAATGGTTTCAACTGGTTCACGTCATTTGTTCCCATGGGCGCAGGGGGGTAATATGCCGCCCGTGTATACCTCTGGCGGAACACCGTTAATGCAAGTTTTTCACCATGTGGCCAGCCTGCGTCAAGCGCTGGCCGAGGCCCGTCGCGATGGCAAGAGCATCGGCTTCGTGCCCACCATGGGCAACCTCCACGATGCCCATATTGAACTGGTCAACCTGGCGCATCAGCACTGTGACGTGGTGGTGGTTTCCATCTTCGTCAACCGCCTGCAGTTCGGCCTGAACGAGGACTGGGATAAATACCCTCGTACCATGCAGGAAGACATGGCCAGGTTGCGTGCCGCCAATTGTGACTACCTGTTCCATCCGGAAGAAGCAGAAATCTATCCCAATGGTATGGATCAGCAGACCAAGGTGATCTGCCCGGCGATGACCGATGTGCTGTGCGGCGCGAGCCGTCCCGGTCACTTCGAGGGCGTGACCACCGTGGTGGCCAAGCTCTTCAATATCGTGCAGCCGGACAAGGCGGTGTTCGGTGTCAAGGACTTCCAGCAGCTGGCGGTGATCCGCCGTATGGTGGAGGATCTGTGCATTCCGGTGGAGATTGTCGCGGCGCCGGTACACCGGGAAGACGACGGCCTGGCGATGAGTTCGCGCAATGGTTACCTCACCGAGGAAGAGCGCCCGAAGGTGGCGATCCTGAATCAGTCGCTGAACTGGGTGAGCAACGAAATTAAAAACGGTCGCAAGGATTTTCCGGCCCTGGAGGAAGAGGCGCGAGCAAAAATTCAGGAAGCGGGCTTCAAGGTGGATTACTTCTCCATCTGCAACAGCAAGGATCTGCAGCCCGCGGCCCACGATGACTGCGAGATCACCATCCTGGGTGCCATGTACACCAGTGGTGCGCGGTTGATCGACAATGTTTCGTTGAGTGTTTAAAGAGTTGGTAGTTGAAATTTGGTAGTTGGAATAATAGGAGTCTGGTTATGCAAATCGAGATGCTGAAGGGCAAGCTGCATATGGCGGCGGTGACCCAGGCGGAGCTCTGGTATGACGGCTCCTGCGCGATTGATGAAGATCTGGTGGAGCTGGCCGGGCTGCGCGAGTTTGAGAAAATCGATATTTACAATGTTTCCAATGGGGAACGCTTCCACACTTATGTGATTCTCGCGGAGCGTGGTTCCGGGATTATTTCCATGAATGGTGCCGCCGCCCGCCGGGTGCAGGTTGGTGACCGAATCATCATCGCTGCCTATGCGCAGATGTCTGAATCCGAAGCGGATTCCTTTAAGCCCAAGCTGGTTTATCTGGATGAGCAGAATCGGGTTGAGCGCAGTACGAATACAATTCCTGTGCAGCGGCCAGAATTGGTTTAAATTCCCAGAGTATAAGCAGAAATTATGCTGGTCGAACCCGGCAAGCACAGCAGGGGAGCCGACATTGCTCTTACCGGAGCTGAACCTCTGGCTCCGGATTGCCAGGTCGAAAGTTTGTCAGTAGTATCATCGAAAAAAGAAGCGATGAAATGCTCGATAGACACCCCCCGCTCAATGCCATGTTGTGCTTTGTCAGCGCAGCGCGCACGCTCAACTTCAGCCGCTCGGCAGAGAATTTGTGTGTTACCCGATCGGCGATTAGCCGGCAAATCCGCTGTCTGGAAGAGTTCCTCGGGCTTCGATTATTCGAACGCAGCAACAAGAACCTGGCGCTGACGGCGGCCGGTGCCGAATACTTCGAAGCAGTAGCCCCCCTGTTTGCAGAGCTGAAAGCTGCAACCGACCGATTGGTCACCGGGCGCGCCGAGCAAAGTTTTCGCCTGAATGTGTCGGCCACCTTTAACGCCATGTGGCTGATGAGCCGCTTATCCAGCCTCGAAGCACTATCTCCCGGCTTTTCAATTTCCTTTATTACAAACAATGTCGATGCCAGCTACCCGGCACTGGATCTTGATGGATCTATGGACGCTGCCATCCGCCTGGGCAAAGGCGAATGGCAGGATTGCCAGTTCGACAAATTATTTGATATTCCCATTCAGATTATGGGCGCGCCGAAGTTACTTGGTGGCACGGCGCCCTTTGAAGATTTGGAATCGCTGGCTGAATTCGACTGGCTCCATTACAAGCATCTCCCGGATCTGTGGTCGCAGTGGCTCACCGCAGCAGGCGTGCCGCAATTGAAGTCCAAAAAGCGCAATATCATCCTGGATAATGTCGCCGTTGCCTCGCAGGCCGCCGCCGATGGCTTGGGGCTGATTCCCATGTATATGCCTCTGACGGCGCCATTGATTGCGGATGGAAGAGTGGCGTGCGCGCACAATTTTGCCATGCTGAAAGAGGAGTCTTATTACCTGCTGTATTCAAAGAACTCTGCCAAAAACCCGGCGATCGAATTTTTCCGGAATTGGTTGCTTAACGAAGTGAAAAAGTCAGAAGACACTCTTCTGTAGTGTCTTCTGATTTTTTACGGCTGTCTTTGCAAATTCTCTTTCTCAATTGCGTGAAAAATAAATAATCGGTGCGTTTATACTGTCTCACTTTTTGTGAGACTCGCACGGTAGTGTGGCAGCGCTCGCCATAGCAGTAACGCGGAAATGGTGAGTGCGCACCCCGGTGCGAGCACCAATGAATAGCGCAGCAAGCTCGGGTCTTGAAACAGGAAATCCGTCGCCAACGCAATGCTCAGTGGCCCCAGTCCCAGCCCAATAATGTTTACCACAAACAGGTACAGCGCAGATATCTGTCCGCGCATTCTGGCGGGCACCACTTCCTGAATGGCCGCGGGCCCCAGTCCCATCATGAAATTGGTGAAGAATGTGGATACCGAGAGCAGTATCAATACGCCCGTAAGTGTCGGCATCAGCGGATAGAGAAGCGTTGGTGCCAGCCCCAGCAGTGCTGCGAATAGCGCTGTGCGCGGCTTCCCGTCTCGCCACCCCCGTTGCCCCATCCAATCTGCAATGCGCCCACCGCAGACAACACCCGCCGAGCCAAAGAATAAAACGATCAGGCCAAAGGCAAGGCCAGCCTCGGCAAAGCCCAATTGATGGCTGCGAATGAGAAAGCTGGGTACCCACGCCACAGAACCGTAGCCCGCCAGCGATGCCAGCGCAGCGGCGAGAATCAGCAGCGTCAGGGTGCGGCGGTTCTGTCTTAGAAACTGCCAGACTTCTGTCAGAGGTATCGCGGTACCCGTCCCACCGGTACGGCGTGGCTCGCGCAGTGCGAGAACAAACGGGACCAGCAGCAGGCCAGGCAGGCCGACCGCGAGAAACACCAGCTGCCAGGAGCGGACTTCCCCGATGAGCGGAACCACAACACTATCAATGTTCACGGCCCAGGCCACGACGCCGCCACCGACAATCAACGCCAGCCCGCCGCCGATATAAATTCCCATTGAATAAACCCCAATCGCCGCAGCCAGATTCTTGCGATCCACGCTGTCGGCGATCAGGGAGTATGCGGCGGGAGACAGGGAGGCTTCGCCAACGCCAACACCCATGCGCGCGACGAACAATTGCCAGTATTGGCCCGCCAGGCCGCAGGCAGCGGTGGCGAGGCTCCACAGGGTCAAGCCAGTCGCAATAAGCCCGCGCCGGCTTACGGTATCGGCAAGGCGCCCCATCGGCAGGCCCAGGATGGTGTAGAACAACGCGAATGACAGGCCCTGCAGCAAGCTCACCTGGGTGTCGGATATTCCCAGGTCGCGTTTCATTGGTTCCACCAACAGGCTGAGAATCTGGCGGTCAATAAATGAGAAGGTGTAGGCAACCAACAGTACGCCGATGACGTACCAGGCATAGCGACCGGATTTTGCAGCCGCGGCACCGCCAGAGTCAGAGCTGGGCGCAATTGAATTTAAACTCTCAGTCTGCATTTTTCGGTCTCCGAATTAGTAGGCGGCGCGGTAAATCATCAGCGCATCGTGTTCTGTAAGTGCCCGCGGATTGTTGACCAGTAGTCTCTCCTGCAGCATGGCATCGTGTGCCAGCCCGCTGAGGCTGTGTTCCGGAACATTGACCGCACGCAGCTGGTTTGGGAGTTCTAGCTTGGCAATCAGCTGCTCTAGATAATCGATCAGATCGTGACTTCTCTCGAGGGAATCGGCTCCCGGGTTGTCGTAATCTTCGATCAGGATAGGGGTGAGCTCTGAATACAGTGGCGCAGCCACCGGCAGGTTAAAGCGCATTACATGGGGCAATACCAGCGAATTACTGAGCCCATGGGGAATATGAAAATGACCGCCGAGTGGATAGGCGAGCGCGTGTACCGCGGCAACCGGCGCATTCGCGAATGCCTGCCCGGCCAGCAGCGATCCCAGCAGCATAGCGCTGCGCGCTTCCCGGTTTTGCCCATCGTAAACCGCAGTTTCAATATTTCTGCTGAGTAATCTCAGAGCTTCTCTGGCGAGCATGTCTGAGTAAGGGTTTTTTTTGATTGCACTGGTGTAGGCTTCAATGGCGTGGACCATGGCATCAATACCGGTGGCCGCCGTTACGTGCGGCGGCAGGCCGAGAGTCAGATCCGCATCTAGCAGCGCAATATCGGGCAACAGTTTTGGCGAGACCACGCCGGATTTTGTGGTTTCCCCGGTGGTGATGATGGCAATGGGGGTAACTTCCGAGCCGGTTCCCGCGGTAGTTGGAATCTGAATGAGCGGCAAGCGGTTGCCGCGAATATTGCCTACACCGTAGGCTTCTTTTAACTGAATCGGTAACCGGCATAGCGCTGCTACGAGTTTGGCGACATCCATCGAGCTGCCGCCACCGAACCCGATGACACCGTCGACTTTATTGTCCCGAGCAAATTCAATGGCATTCTCCACCACAGACTCTGGCGGGTCCGCAACCACCTCGGTAAATAGCCGGCATTCGATATCGGCCTCGGTCAAAATGGTCATCGCTGACTGGTGCAGCCCTGCATCCACAAGACCCTGATCCGTTACCATTAAAGCCCGCTCAATTCCCAGGTTCACGCAAAGCTCGCCAAGCCTTGAAACGGCGCCGGGCTGGCAGACGATAGAGTTGCACGAGTCAAAGTTAAAGTGCGACATGCGAAATTACCGAATTAAAAAAGCAAGCGATCAATCTTTAACAACAAGAATGTCACTTGCGAAAGGGAGTCATTTGGGTTTGCCCGTTTCCGGGAAGCTTGTGCTTCCCGGAAACGCGTCGGTGATCAGAAGCTGTATTTAGCGCGGGCGTAGAATACACGTCCGAGTGGATTGTGCTGCTTCGGGTCGTAGCTCAAGTTCGCGCCGTTATACGCGCGCGGCGGTGCCTCATCCAGAAGATTCTGGATGCCAATGCTGAGCGTGGTTTCCGCATCCTCCGTCATTCCGAACGCGAAACTGCGGCTATATTGGGTATCCAGGGTTACAACGGAATCCACGCCCGCCTGCTCGGTGTCTGGAACCGCCTGGCGCATATCGTAGCTGGAGATGTAGTTGATGTTCAGGCCCGCGGTTTGTCTGTCAGACATCCAGTTGATCGCGAGATTGGCCTTGGTTTTCGGCATTGACCGCGCGAAGTTGTCATAGTTGAAATAGCCCGCCGCTTCCACGGTATTTCCCGCTTCATTGGTGATTTCATAACTCAGGAAGTGCGCGATATTCAGTGCCGTAGACCACTGGTCATTGACTTGCCAGATAGATTCAAAATCCAGGCCGGCTACATCAACACTGGAGGAATTGAAGTACTCGACATTGATGCCGGAAAGGTTGCCAAACTGGTCGCGCTGAATATCGGGTCCGTCCAGATTGGCCAGCAGTTTACCCTGGGCATTTTCTACGGTGATCAGGTTGGTGTAGTCAACGCGCCAATAGTCGAGTTTGAAATCCAGATCATCGGTGGGTTGGAATATCACACCAATGTTGTAGTTTTCAGACTCTTCGGGCTTCAGCTCATCGGAACCCGACGCGGCTACACGAATAAAAGCGACCCCACCCTTGGTTGTACCATCGGCGTTGAAATCCTGAATGCCGTTGAGGGTGACTGCCGTGGCATATTGCTGTGACAGCGAAGGCTGGCGGAATGCGGTACTGGCCGATGCGCGCAGTATCCATTGATCTGAAATTTGCCAGCGCGCGGCGAGTTTTGGATCAAAGCTGCTATCGGTATCCAGGTTTTCATAGCGCAATGCGCCGGTGAGCTCAAGTGTGTCCGTCAGCGGTGCTTTAACCTCGGTAAATACGGCCGTGCCATTACGGGATTCATCCACATGCGATAAGCCACCCAGGAAAATCAGGTCGACAGGAATGGGATTGCCATTGGCATCCTTTTTCAGCTCGTATACGTCATCGGTATCCACAGAGAAGCCTTCGCTGCGCGCTTGTACACCTGCGGCAAAGCTCAGGGTTCCTGCGGGCAATTCCATAAGGTCTCCGCTGATTACCGCATCCCATATCAGCAAATCCGTTTCGCGGGTTGCCTCGGTCACATAGGAGAAATCATCGATCAGGCCCTGGCTATTGCTTGTCGGGGTGAACGGATTAAACCATTCATCGTTATTTGGTCCGCCCATTCCTGCCAGGCCGGCGAGTAATCGGGATTTGAGTGTGTCTTGCTGAAACTGTGTGTACTGGTTGGCGCTGTAAGTCAATGCGCTATCCCACGATAGGCCACCGGCGGTTTCGCCGGTCAACTGCAGTGACGTGCGCAGTGTGTCATTCTCACGCGCCGCGGTCGGGGGTTCGAAACCCGCACCTAGTGGGCGCCCCAACCAAATGACCGGTACGCCAAATGGGTTGCCGGGGTGACTTGCATCAATAACCGGGAAGGTCAAATCCGGATAGCTGGGAGACTGTGGATTGTCGGTAACTTCGCTGCTCGAATAGCCGATCTCCGCAAACAGTTCGATTCCGCCAGAAAACTCCTGGGTCAGATTGCCGTATACCTGGGCACGATTTTCTGTGTTGACCAGGTTGTAGTATTCACCGTAGTGAAAGCCACAGCGTACACCGCTGGGCTGCGGAATCAGCACTCCTTCTTTATTGTCGGTACACCCGGCATCCGGAACCGATTCGAAGGGCATATATGTGCCGGCGTATGCACCGCTGGCGACATTGACCGGTGCCGCGGCATAGGGGAGAAACGAGTTTCCAAGTGAGCTAATCGCGTTGTCGACAAGCTCCGGGCGATCAGCGCCGCTAAGAGGAGTGCGGTCGAGGTAGTGTGCTGAGAGAGTGAAACGTGTGTCTTCATCTCCTCCGCCCCAGACCATGCCAAAATTCGTATCCTGCTGGCCTCCGTCACCGGTCCTGCGCACGCCGCCGTTGATCTCAACACCTTCAAAATCGCTGCGCAAAATAAAGTTGACCACACCGGCAACGGCATCGGATCCGTACGCGGACGCGGCGCCCTCTTTCAGTACCTCAACGCGCTCGATGGCATCCACAGGAATTGTGCTGGTATCGACAAATACGCTCCCGTCATTGCTGAGAGCCCCGGATATTGTTTGTCTTCGGCCATTGATCAGCACGAGGGTAGAACTCAGACCCAAACCGCGAAGATTGACGTTCGATGTTCCCTGGGTTGAACCCTGAGTAAAGGAGTCGGCCTGATTTTCCGAGCCTGAGATGAGCGGTAGCCTGGCCATGACATCGGCCACCGTCGTTGCGCCGATAGAATCAATATATTCGCGACCCACCACCTGAACCGGAACGGCCGCATCGTCGGGTGATGACTTGATATAGGAACCGGTCACCATGACTTCTTCTAAAGTACCATCCTCTTGTGCGGCGACCGCACAGGATCCGCTGACTATGGCCAGAGAAATGGCCGCACTCAGTGTTTTTCGGCTGGAAAATTTTGTGTTCATCGCTATCTCTCTTTTTATTAAAACGGTTGTCGTTATTGTGACCTCAAGCGTTACCTCTCAAACTGACCCATGATTTATCCTGGGTCATATGTTGATTCGCTACTTCCGGCGGAGATGCGCATAGCGCGCAGTACGGATGCGCACTCGGAAAGGGCGACCTGACACTGGGGCAAAGTGCCAAAGTTGATAAAGCCGTGAAACATATCCGTGTAGCATGAGTGGCGCACCGGGTTGCCAGCGCGTCGCAGCTTTTCCGCATAGGCGGCACCCTCGTCGCGCAGTGGATCAAACCCTGCGGTCAGCACAAACGCCGGGGGCAAATCACTGTGATTTTCTGCGTGCAATACGCGAAATCTCCAGTCGCTGTCGTGGTCCTTCGAAATGTAATGGTTGTGGAACCACTCCAGGCCTGCCTGGGTCAGCAGAAGGCCGTTGGCGAATTCTTGTCTGCTGGGTGTTGGTGTATTGCCTTCGGTACAAGGATAAATAAGTAGTTGAAGGCTGGGGCGCGGGCGCTTTTGGTCGCGATTTAACAGGCAGGCCACTGCAGCCAGATTTGCCCCGGAACTGTCGCCGCCAATGGCAAGCCGGCTCGCATCCAGGCCCAGTGTGCCGGCGCGCTCGTAAATCCAATTAAAGGCGTTTTGGGTGTCGTAAACCGCACTCGGGAAGCGATGCTCGGGAGCCAGCCGGTACTCCACTGATATTACCGCGCACCCCGAAAGTGCCGCGAGCTGAGCGAGGCAGTTGTCGTAGCTCTCGATACTGCCCAGAACGAAGCCGCCCCCGTGAAAGTACACCAGCCCTGCAAGCGGATACTCGTCGTTGACCTCCGGCAGATAAATTCGAGTGGGCAATGTGCAGTCATCAAGCTCGATCCGAATATCCCGCCGAAGGATGCCGCTTGGGTTGCCGTGATCCCAGGGGTTACCGCGGACCACGCGTTGTGCGCGAACCTGATCTGGACTGTATTCCGGCATTGCCGGCAGGCTATTGATGACTTGCAGGATTTCACGTCCCTCAGGGGCAACTTCGATCGCCGCTAGCGGCGCGCCAGATATACCGGCCGAACCAGCTGTACCTTCCTTCATGGGCTTGACGCCTGGGCTCAGTAGCCAGTGAAGATCTCTATCTTGGGCAACTTCCAAATCGAACATGCGGGACACTGCTCCGAAAACCGTTTTTGTTATATACGTTGTTATAAGACTGATATAAGACTTGTTCTATGAACCGACGTTGGCGTTTATGCCCAGGCGCCTATGCAAAGGTATCTAGGCTCAGCCGTGTATACCCATGATGGTGCCGAGCAAGCGAAGGGTACAAGCGATTAAAACTGGACAGCTTGTTGCGCAGAGCGCGACAGTGTCCCGTGGGGCGCCAGTCCGTCGTTGCTGGCAATACCGCAAGCCCGAGGATTGAGTGACTTGATGGTCCCTGGTGCATTTACGGCAACAGCTGTTGAAATTTGGTTGCTTGACCCCTGGGCGGTCAATTAACACTATTGATCCAGCCAAACAGGTCACGGTGATCGCGGCCGTGACAAGTACATTGACTGGATAAAACATGCTTCAACTTAATGACCCTTCGCTACTGCGCACCAAAGCATTTGTTGCGGGACGCTGGGTGGATGAGCCCGGTCGGGGCGAGTTTCCCGTATTCAATCCAGCCGACGAGACGGTAATCGCATCCGTATCAGATACCGGGCGACAAACCGTGCGAGTCGCGATCGAGGCGGCCACAGTGGCGATGGCAGAGTGGAAGCTACGCACAGCGAAAGACAGAGCAAATATCCTGCGCAATTGGTTTGATTTGATTCTCACGAATACAGAAGATTTAGCGCTTCTTATGACTTGGGAGCAGGGTAAGCCGCTGGCGGAATCTCGCGCCGAGATTCGCTACGCGGCGTCCTTTGTTGAGTGGTTTGCGGAAGAGGGCAAGCGTGCCTACGGCGATGTCATACCGGCGCACGCTACCGATTTGCGCCTGCTGACGGTGAAGCAGCCAGTGGGCGTGGTCGCCGCAATAACGCCATGGAATTTCCCAAGCGCGATGATTACCCGCAAGGCAGCGCCTGCGCTGGCTGCGGGATGCGCGCTGGTCATCAAGCCTGCCGCTGAGACGCCGCTTTCGGCACTGGCTCTGGCGGAGCTGGCGCACCGGGCGGGATTGCCAGACGGTATTTTGAATATTGTTGTCGGCACCGATGCCATCGGCATGGGCGAAGAGCTCAGTAGTCATCCACAAGTGCGAAAGTTGACCTTTACCGGATCCACTCGCGTGGGGAAACTGCTCATGGCCCAGTGCGCAGGAACCGTCAAGAAAACGTCGATGGAGCTTGGGGGCAATGCCCCGTTTATCGTATTTGATGACGCGGATCTGCCGACGGCGGTTGCCGGTGTGATGGCATCAAAATTTCGCAACGCCGGGCAGACCTGTATCAGTGCCAACCGCATTTTGGTGCAGGAGGGAATTTATTCGGACTTCCTTCAGGAGCTGACCCGCGTGGTAAAAAAACTCAAGCTGGGCGATGGCCGCGATCCCGAAACCGATATCGGCCCCTTGATTACCGGAGCGGCTCTGGACAATGTTGATTCCCTGGTTCGGAATGCATTGGATTGTGGCGCCAGGGCGATGGCTGGAGGTCAGGTATCCATTCTTGGTGGTGGGTTTTATGAGCCCACGGTGCTTGCCGATGTTACCCCAGACATGAAGGTGTTTCGGGAGGAGATATTTGGTCCGGTAGCGCCTGTTGTCCAGTTTTCTTCGGAAGCCGAAGCCATTGCACTGGCCAACGATACCAGCGCCGGGTTGGCCAGCTATATCTATACGCAAAATATTTCCAGGATTCTACGTACGACCGAAGCACTGGATTTCGGCATGGTCGGTGTGAACGAAAGTATGATTTCAACAGAAGTGGCGCCCTTTGGCGGTGTGAAAGAGTCTGGTGTCGGTCGGGAGGGATCCAGGTATGGCATCGACGACTATCTCGAGATCAAATATGTGTGCATTCGAGGTATCTAGTTGTTGCCGAATTTGCTATTTACGGAGTTTTCCTGACATCTACAAACTCACCAATATACCGTTTGAGGCTATGAAGTGGCCAGGCATTACCCACCGCTGAACGCGCTGTTGTTTTTTATTACTGCCGCGCGCACTCTGAGCTTTACCCGAACGGCCGAGGAGTTGTTCGTGACCAGATCCGCCGTTAGCAGGCAGATCAAAGGGTTGGAAGATTTCCTCGGTACAAGCCTGTTCAAGCGAGCAAAGTCAGGATTGGAACTGACCCCGAGTGGCGTTAGCTATTCTAACGCGCTATCACTTTGTTTCGCCGATATCAAATTGGCCACCGACGCCATCCTGGGGTGCGAAGGCGATGGAAAATTCAAGCTGGGTCTTTCGGCCACGTTTAATTCCACCTGGTTGATCGGGCGCCTGAATCGGCTTCACGATCTGCATCCAGAGCTGGCCGTCGCCTTTGTTACCAACGCGTTGGATACCACGGAAGAATCGGTCGATTTCAGCAGCGGGGAAATGGATGCAGCGGTGCGATTGGGAACAGGAAGTTGGCCCGGATGTCAGAGCGATAAGCTTCTGGATGTGCATATTCAACTGGTTTGCGCGCCTGAATTGCTGACAGCAGCGAGGACCGGGTTGTCGTTGCCTGAAATAGAGCAGCACCCATGGTTGGGGTACAAGCACCTTCCCGAACTGTGGCCAAACTGGTTGGCCAAGGCCGGTGGCGACGCTTCGGCATTTGCCCGCAAGCGGGTAATGGCGTTCGACAATGTTGCGGTGGCCGTGCAGGCCGCTGTGGATGGGCTTGGGATCATTCCCATGTACCGGCCGTTAGTCGACCCCTTGCTGGATTCCGGGAAACTGGTCGTTGCACACGAATTCACGATGCTATGCGAAAAAGCGTACTATTTCGTGTGCCCCACCAGTTATGCGACCCACAAGCCGACGGTGATGTTTCGAAAATGGATTCTTGCTGAAGCGGAAGAATTTATGCGTCGACGGCCGGCATTGCACTGCGTGCATGATCCGTAATATTTTGTCTGGATTTACTCGAATCGAGCTGGGGATCAAAATTGGTATGCGGGGTGTCTAGCTCTCCGGAGCCGCAATCGTAGGCTCCGGAGGCATTTGTTAAAGTTGTAACCACTGGACTAACGTGTTCAGTTACGGGCAGCTACCCGCTTCAAAGTACCCTTCACTGGTTTCCGAGATGGTATTGTATGAATAGGGTCCGGGGAACGTAAGCTCTTCACCGCTGCCCTTGGCGTAGTAGTGATACACCCAGTTGAAGTACCAGACAGTTGCTCGTTGCGGGGTGCTGTTGTAGTGGTATGTGTTAGCGGTTGTGTATTCTTTGCAGGTCCAGGCATTGCAGGCTAAATCACTGCCGCTGCAATTCTGGTCAATCCCATCATCGCAAATTTCCGTGGCCGCTGGGTTGATGCTGGCATCCTGGTCATTGCAGTCACTGCCGGAACTGAATCCATCCCCATCGCTATCATTACCCGAGGTTCCGCCAATTCGACGATTGTTGTCAAAAAACCATTGGGTTACGTAGTTGGGGTAGTCCACTTTGGTGTTGACGAAGTAGCCGGAGTTTCCGCCATTTCCAGTAGACCAGTCGTGTCCCATACCACTCACGGATATTCTGGATACACGAGGTCCCGTGGTGTCTGAGAAAATGACCTTGGTTCCGCCGCCTGCAATGCTGGTGGCCGGCCCCTCTGAGGTAGCACCGTATACCAGACTCATGATATTTGCACCGTGCTGATTGAAGCCTGGGTCTACCGTCGAATCTGCATTTCCGTGAATGGTTGAATAAATCTGTGTCTCCAGATGTGAATTGTTGCTTCCTGCGAGATCGGCACAGTGTGCTGCGGCATTTGCGTCGGAATAGTTCCAGGGGACGCTGGCGTACTGGTAGGTGGTGGTGCCGAGGCCGGGTCCCGCTGAGCTGCCGACGCCGGCAAAAATGTCCGGCGCGAGGCAGGCAATCACATTGGCTTGGCCTCCGCCAGAAGAGAAACCGGTAATGTAAACCTGGTTAGGGTCAATGTTCAGGGCGGTGCGGCTCGTCAGCTCAATAGCGAGATTGATAATTTCATTGTTGTGCTTGTTGCTTCGGGTGTGGTTCTCGCCATAGTAATCCCAGCAGCTTATGTTCGATGCTCCCAGTCCGGGTACATCCGGCAGGGCGATAATCATTCCAAACTGATCGGCGGTGGGCTTCCAGTCCGCATTGTTTTTCATGTCCGTATTGCTCATTGAACAACCGTGAAGGTTGATCATGAGTGCGCGTTTATTGTTGATCAAAGGTGCAGTTGTCGGCACATAGATGTGCACCGAGTCCATGCCCGCCAGATAATGTTCTGTGGTCCAGTTGCCAGCGTGGGATTGGGTAGAAATAAACAGGCTGGTTACTATGGATATAAATAGGACGCGGCAGAATGTCCCGCTTCCCTTGAGCGATCTCGGTTTCATTATTCTCACCATGCTTATAAGGTATTGTTATATTAACGAGCGTGTTGCAGCCGCGATTCTAAATATTCCTGGTTACATTGTGTTTGTGGCTGCTATTTGATGCTTGTCAATTCACAGGTTTTGGTCAAGTGATTTAAAATCACCGCGTGTCGACCTGAGATCACCATTGGGAAATTATTTTGGGCACTGCACCACTTACCATAGAATCACCCAATTGTTAGGAGCCCGCTAAATTCTATGTCGTCCCTGACAAGCCCCAAGACCAATGAGCCCCTCGCGTGGGACCAGCTGTTAAAAAGCGGCTGCCGGATATTTCTCGGCTCTCACGCCGCTGTCCCCAATGAGCTTATGGCCGACCTGGTGGCCAATAGCCGTGGCCTCAATGATATTGAGGTGACCCACGTCTTTACCCTCTCGGATAACTTCTGGGCCGAGCGTAAATACGCCGAGCTGTTTACCGTCAATGCGCTCTATATTGGCGGTACCGCGGTGCGCAATGCGGTGGCGGAGGGGCGGGCGGACTATACGCCGACGTTTCTTTCCGAAGTGCCGAAGCTGTTCAGTGATCATGTGCTGCCACTGGATGCCGCCCTGATCATGGTCAGCCCGCCGGATGAGCTGGGCTACTGTTCCCTGGGTGTGAGTGTGGATGTGGTGTCTTCCGCGGTGAAAAATGCCACCACCGTCATCGCCCAGATCAATCCCAGTATGCCCCGTACCAACGGCCATACCTTTATCCACAGGGATCAGATCCACGCCTGGATGACGGCCGACGCACCCATCCCCGAATCACCACCACCGGAAATGGATCAGGCGGTGGAGCAGATCGGGCAATATGTGTCGGTGCTGGTAGAGAATGGTTCTACGCTGCAGATCGGGATGGGCAAGGTGCACGATGCGGTGCTGCGGTATCTGGGTAATCACAAAGATCTGGGTGTGCATTCGGAAATGATTTCCGACGGCGTGGCGCAGTTGATGAAAAGTGGTGTGATCAACAACCGCAAAAAAACCTACCACCGGGGAAAGACGATCACCAGTTACTGCATGGGTTCAAAAATGCTGTACGACTTTGTCGATGGCAACCCCCATGTGGAACTGTACCCGGCGGAGCATGTCAGCTCACCGGTAAAAATTTCCCGCAACGACAAAATGGTGGCCATCAACAGTGCCATCGAAGTAGATCTCACCGGGCAGGTAGTGTCTGACTCCATCGGCAGTCTGCTGTACAGCGGTATCGGTGGTCAGGTGGATTTTATTCGCGGGGCGGCACTGAGTAAGGGCGGTAAGCCGATCATTGCGCTGCCGTCTACCGCGCGGGACAAGAACGGAAAATTGATCTCACGTATTGTTGCGTCCGTGACACCGGGCGGCGGCGTGGTAACCACGCGGGCGCATGTGCATTACGTGGTTACCGAATACGGCATTGCCTCACTGCGCGGAAAAAGCGTGCGCGAGCGCACCCTGGAAATGATCCGCATTGCCCACCCGGAATTCCGCCGGGAGCTGCTGGAGAAAGTGCGTGAGTTTTACTGGGTGCCGGAATATCAGGAACAGGCGCCCACCACGGTACCGGAGCTGGGGCCGGTTGATCAGAAGCGTTATACCTTCGACGGTATCCGCTACACCCTGCGCCCGCTGCGTCCTTCCGATGAGCGCAGGTTGCAGGAGTTTTTCTACACCCACAACAAAGAAACCCTGATGATGCGTTACAACCACCACGTAACACAGATGTCCCGGGAAAAATCCTGCAGCCTGGTCAGCGTCGACCAGCGCAAAGACCTCGCGCTGTGCTTTACCGATTATGACGGCGGCAGCGAAGTAATTCAGGGGGTCGGTCGCTACTACTTTTACTCCAACAACAGTTGCGAAGTGGCCTTCGTAATTAAAGAAAGCCGTCGCGGCAAGGGTATCGCCTCCACCCTTCTTGAAGAAATGGAACGCATCGCCCGCAAGCGCGGTATCGAAAAAATGTTTGCCTGTGTGCGTCGCGACAACAAGCCAATGCTCAAAGTGTTCGAAAGCAGCGGCTTTGTCACACGCCCGGGTGATTCCATGGATGAACTTTATCTGGAACTGGACCTCACCAGTGCAGAAAGCGATAAGAAAAACAGCGGCGACAAGGATAAAAAGGACTGACCATGCCCACCGTAGGATTTTTCTCAGACCCCGCCTGCAATCGTCACGATATGGACGAAGAACACCCCGAGAGCCCTGCGCGTCTGGATGCAATCCAGGACCAGCTCTTGAGCAGTGGCATGGAATACGTACTGCGTTTTTTCGACGCTCCCCAGGCCACCCGTGAACAACTCGAACGGGTCCACACCCCCGAATACGTTGCCTCCATATTCGACCGCGCGCCCAGCGAGGGTATCGAAGCCCTCGACGAAGACACTCGCATGAATCCCCACACCCTCGCCGCAGTACTGCACGCCGCCGGCAGCGGCGTTGACGCCGTAGACCGCGTCATCGCCGGCGAAATCAACTCCGCTTTTTGCGCCGTCCGCCCCCCGGGCCACCACGCCGAGCGCAACAAAGCCATGGGCTTCTGCTTCTTCAACAACATCGCCATCGCCGCCGCCCACGCCCGCAAAGCCCACGGCCTGGAACGCGTGGCCATCCTCGACTTCGACGTCCACCACGGCAACGGCACCGAAGACTTCACCGCCGGCCGCGAAGGCTACCTCTTCTGCTCCAGCTTCCAGTCCCCCTACTACCCGTTTACCGGCACCGGCGAGCTACCGGACAATATCGTCAACTCTCCTCTGGAGGCCGGCGCCGGTGGCGACGCCCTGCGAGAAGTTGTCGAACAGCAATGGCTGCCCGCACTGAAAAAATTCAATCCACAGATGCTGTTTATATCCGCCGGTTTTGACGGACATATCGAAGACGCCATGGCGCAGCTCCGCTTCAAGGAAGAGGACTACTTGTGGGTGACAGAACAGCTGCGACAGTATGCGGACCAGTACTGTGAGGGGCGAATCGTCTCCGCCCTCGAGGGCGGTTATGCCCTGTCCGCCCTGGGGCGCAGTGTGGTTGCACACCTCAAAGGCCTGATTGGTAATTAACCGAACAAATACCCACAAGCTGATGAGAAGGTGGAGTGCCGGGTACGGGTTTTCAGGTCGCAAACAGGATGTTTGCGCCGCAGCGCCCAGGGATGGGTTCACAGCGGTCCTGAAAACCTGTACCCGGCGCTTTACCGCCACTAGACCTCTAAGTGGCCACCCCAAACCAAAACCAGAACCAACAAAAAGGCACCAGAATCCAACGTAAAGCTGGGAAACCGCAAACCCTGCACGCTATGATGAAATGAAAGGAGAGGTGACAGCGTTGTCATTTCTTGGCCGCCAGTGGTATAACTTATCGGGATAAATGCCCAGGGCCCCCACGTGGGCGCACCCGGGTAAACAACTGCGATGAACGTGCCGAAGCGACTGCTCACTAGTAGCTCGCTCAAAGGACGGCACAGCAGCCCGATAATACTAATAAGGGAGAAAACGATGTCTGAAGTGCACACCTACCCGGTGCCCGAAACCTTTGCCGCCAATACCCTCGTCACCAAAGACGACTACCAGCGGATGTACCGCCAGTCGGTGGAAGACCCGCAAGCATTCTGGTCCCAGCAGGCCAACGACTTCCTGCAGTGGAGCAAACCTTTCACCAAAGTGGTGGAAGAAGATCTGAAAAAAGGCCGCGCCGCCTGGTTTGCCGACGGCGAACTGAACGTCTCCGCCAATTGTATCGACCGCCACCTGCCGGCCCGCGCCGAACAGACCGCGCTGATCTGGGAAGGCGATGATCCCGCCGACAGCAAAAACATCACCTACCAGGAATTACACGAACAGGTCTGCCGTCTCGCAAACCTGCTCAAGGCCCGCGGTGTCAGCAAGGGCGATCGCGTGTGTATCTACATGCCCATGATCCCCGAAGCCGCCTACGCCATGCTCGCCTGCACCCGAATCGGCGCCGTGCATTCCGTGGTGTTCGGTGGCTTCTCCCCGGACTCCCTGAAAGACCGTATTCTCGACTCCGACTGCCGCCTGGTGATCACCGCCGACGAAGGCGTGCGCGGCGGCAGAAAGGTACCGCTGAAAGCCAATGTGGACAAAGCCCTCGCCAGTTGCCCGGATGTGCACACCGCCATCGTGGTTAAGCGCACCGGTGCCAATATCGACTGGGACAGCAAGCGCGACATCTGGTACGCCGAATCCGTTGCCGAGCAGAGCGCGGACTGCGCACCGGAGCCGATGAATGCGGAAGACCCGCTGTTTATCCTTTACACCTCCGGCTCCACCGGTAAACCCAAGGGCGTGCTGCACACCACCGCCGGTTATCTGCTCGCCGCTACCATGACCTTCAAGTACGCCTTTGATTACAAGGAAGGCGACGTCTACTGGTGCACCGCGGATGTGGGTTGGATCACCGGCCACAGCTATATCGTGTATGGCCCGCTGTGCGCGGGTGCCATTTCCCTGATGTTTGAAGGTGTGCCCACCTATCCGGACGCCTCCCGCTGCTGGCAGGTGGTGGAAAAGCACAAGGTAAACACCTTCTACACCGCTCCCACCGCCATTCGCGCCTTGATGGGCGCCGGCGACGATTTCGTGACCAAGTGCGACCGCAGTTCCCTGAAGCTGCTGGGTACCGTGGGCGAACCGATCAACCCGGAGGCCTGGGAGTGGTACTACGATGTGGTGGGTGAAAAGCGTTGCCCGATCGTGGATACCTGGTGGCAGACGGAGACCGGCGCGCACATGATCACGCCACTGCCCGGCGCTACCCCGCTTAAACCCGGCTCCGCGAGCCATCCGTTCTTCGGTGTACAGCCGGCGCTGCTGGATGAGAAAGGCCAGGAGATTGAAGGTGAAGGCGAGGGCGCACTGGTCATGAAGGCCAGCTGGCCGAGCATGATCCGCAGTGTGTACGGCGATCACCAGCGCATGATCGACACCTACTTCTCCACCTTCCCCGGCTATTACTTTACCGGCGACGGCGCGCGCCGCGATGCAGATGGCTACTACTGGATTACCGGACGTATCGATGACGTGCTCAACGTCTCCGGCCACCGCCTGGGTACCGCGGAAATCGAGAGTGCGATCGTACTGCACGAAGACACCGCGGAAGCCGCGGTAGTGGGCTACCCCCACGATATCAAGGGGCAGGGTATTTACTGCTATGTCACTCTGAAAAATGGCCGCGAGCCGTCGGATGCACTGCGCAAGGAATTGATCGATCTCTGCGTGCAGGAAATCGGCCCCATCGCCAAGCCGGATATTATCCAGTGGGCCCCGGGCCTGCCGAAAACCCGCTCCGGCAAAATCATGCGCCGTATCCTGCGTAAGATCGCCAGTAATGAGCTGGATTCTCTGGGGGATACCTCTACCCTGGCCGATCCATCCGTGGTGGAAGAGCTGGTGGATCACCGCGCGAACCGCTAATCACTTTTTTCCGTCAGGATCTGAAACGAAAAACGCCGGGCATTGCCCGGCGTTTTTCGTCTGGTTTGCTATCCCATCAATAGGTGTAGCTGAAGCCCAGCTCGTATGTGGAGCCGTACTCATCGTACTGTGACAGGCGGCTCTCGTTGCCGAAGTAGTAGAACTCCGGACGGTCATTGAGGTTCATCGCCGCTGCGGACACCGTGAGGTTGTCATTGACTTCGTACTTGGCGGTCAGGTCCACCTGCATGAAATCGCTGGTGTAGCGGTCGTTCAGCGCGCTGTCACCGAGCTCATCCAGATACTTGTCGCGATAGTTGGCGGCCAGGCGAATATCCCAGGCACCCTTGTCGTAACCGAAGGCCAGGTTGGCGGTATTGCGCGCCTGTTTCACGTAGGGTGTGGTGCGATCGCCATAGGCAGAATCCGCAGGCAGATCGGTCTCGCCGTCGGCAAAGGTGTAGTTGACCATCGCCAGCAGGCCATTGTCCCAGGCGTGCTGCAGCGCAAGTTCCGCACCCCAGATACGGCTGTCGTCCGCATTGATGTAGGTTTCCATGCGATCCCATACCTGTCCGCGTAACTCCGCATCGCTTGCGCTGACTTCGACGATGGCATCGCTGATGTCTTTGTAGAAAAGACCGGCGCCGATAAAAGTACCTTCACCTACGTAGTACTCGTAGCTGACATCCAGGTTCCACGCGGTGGTCGGATCCAGGTAGGGGTTGCCGCCCTCGATCTCGTTATCTTCCAGATCGATTTCGGCGCCGGCACTGGCCTCACCGAAGCCGGGGCGTACCAGGGAGCGGAATACGCCGAGGCGCAACAGCTGGTCACCGGCCAGTTGCAATTGCACGTTCAGTGAGGGCGCGAGGAAGCCGTAGTCGTTGTCATAGGCAACATCCCCTGCGTAGGCATCGCCGTCGAACTGCTTGCCGCGGTAGGTCGCGCGGGTGTCTTCGTAGCGCAGGCCGTAGACGTAGGTGGCGAAGTCGGTAGTGGTGGTGGCCATCAGGTAGCCGGCGAAAATATTTTCTTCCGCGTACCAGTCTGCGGCGATGGATTCTTCTTCTTCGTCGCCGCTCAGCTCATAGAGCTCGCCGGGGGCGCGGCAGCTGGTGCCGTCGGACAGAGCGAAGCTGCCATTGCCCAGGGTCGGGGTCAGGTCGCGCACACCGTCAAAGGTGGGTGAGGGGCCGTGATTGTTGCCGAAGTAATCCCCGATCACACGGTTGTCGTGTTCCGCCAGAGTGACATCATCAATGGGCTCGTAGCCGCAGAAGTTGAAGTCGTTGTCCTTGTCGCGCTGGCGATACTTGATGCCGTATTGCAGTTCGGTAACGTCGTTCAGGGCCAGGTCCATATCCACCCGCAGACCGAAATCCCGGTCGGTGCTCAGCGCCGTTTCGCTTTCCAGTGCCTTGAGGAAGTAGTTTTGTGGATCGTAGAGTTCATCGGCGTAGTTCAGCACCGGTTTTTTGGGGTCGCTGTTGTCGTAGGTCATCGGCGTATCGAGCTCGATGCTGCGGTAGATGGCATTCCACTTGTCGGTGTCGTCCTGCTCCGCTTGCGAACCGAAAATTTCCGCCTTCAGCGTGCTGCGCTCACTCAGCTGGAATTCACCGCCGAACTGGGCGGAGCTGATGTTGCGCACTTCAACACGCGGGCGGGATTCGGTATCCATGCGCTGGGTCGGGTAGGTGGCGATATCGCCTTCTACCGTGGCATCGTCTTCCAGTGAGCGGGTCTCCCACTTGGCGCGGTCTTCGGTGTCGGTGTACTCGTTGTGGAAGAAGCGCGCGAAGTAGCTGTTGCCGCTATCTGCCTGGTAATCGAAGTTCAGTACCACACCCTGACGCTCGCGCTCCAGGTCGTAGTAGCGCATTTCAAAGTCGGAATCGATGGCTTCGTCGCCCCAGCCGCCGGTTTCATTGTTGCGCGCGACGATGTGACGGGTCTGGTCGCTGAGTACCATGGCCACACCCAGTTCGCCGTCCTGCAGGCGGAAGCGGTTAGTGGCGGTAACGGCCAGCTTGGGGTTGCTTCCGTCTTTGGTCAGCTCGTTGTAGGAGGTCTCGGCTTTGACCTTGCTGTGGAAGCCGTCGTACTTGAATGCGCTGATGGTTTCCAGATCGATGGCACCGCCGATGGTGTCCGCGTCCAGGTTCGGGGTCAGGGTTTTGTACACGGTCATGGAGTCGAGCATGTCCGAAGGTACCCCGTCCAGCATCACGCCACGGCGGTTTTCCGGAGAGGCGGTACTCACACCGTTGATGGTCATGGCGTTCAGGTCGGTGTTCATACCGCGCACCGATACGTAGCGCCCCTCACCCTGGTCGTTTTCCACCATGATACCGGGCAGGCGGCGCAGGGATTCGGAGACGTTGGTATCGGCAAAGTTGCCCATGGCGTCGGAGTCGACAACACTGGATGCCTTGTCGGAAGCACGCTTTTTCTCCAGGGCATTGGCCAGTGCCGCGCGGGAGCCACCGTAGACCTCGACCTCTTCCATGCTTTCGGCACTCTGCTGCGCCATGGCGGAGCCTGAGACGGCGAGGCCGATTACCAGTGCGAGCAGTGTCTTCTCGCCGGAATATCGTGGGAATTTACGTGTGTTTTGGCGCATGGGGAAGTCCTTAAATTATATTGCCCTGAGCGTTATTTGTTGATTTACCGGCCGGGGAGACTAGGACGTTTTTATTGCAATAGAGTGAATGTATTGTGAATGACCGATTGCGCGGTGCAGGGTCATCTGCTGGAGAGGTCACCCGATTTCCCGGTCCAGTGCGCCGTGGGCGCGGAAATGAAACGAGAGGCTGACTTCAACGTGGTTTAGAATGCTATGCATGCGAGTCAGGAAACCCCCGGACGGAGGCACAATGCAGAACATTCTCGTTATTCTCGATAAGCCCAAGCACGAACAGATTGCGCTGCAGCGAGCGCTGGATCTCGCGGAAAAATCGGGAGCCCGGCTGCATCTGGTGAGTTTCGTTTATGAGCCGTTGGCGTCTATTTCATTTTTATCGGGAGCAGTCCTGAATGTCAGTGCCGAGATGCAGGAAGCTCGCCATAAATGGCTTGCGGAAATGCAACAGAAACACGCGTTACCGGCAGGCTCTCGCGCAGAAGTGGTCTGGCACCACGATATTCCCTCGTGGATCCTGGATTATCTGGCCGATAACGATTGCGACCTCGTTATCAAGACGGCTCAAAAGCAATTCGGCCGGGGCGGATTCGGGTCTATTGACTGGCGCCTGATTGAAAACCTGCCCACCCCTCTTTGGCTCGCGGTCAGTACCCATTGGGTGAAGCACGACCGTATTGTCAGTGCCCTCGACCCCGCACTGGATAACCCCCTGCACATCGAGCTCAATCGGCGGGTGCTTGCGTTCGGTGAGGCCATAAGCCAGCGGTTGGGGGCGGATCTCGAAGCGGTGGCCTGTGTGCCGGCGCCGGATGAAATTGTCGACCTGGATGCGTTTCGTGAGCAAACCGGTGCGCTTCTCGACGCGGTGGACAAGGTGATCACCGACAGTGGTGTGCACTGCACGAAAACCCACTTTGTCACAGGCAAGCCCGCCGCAGAGGTGAACCGGGTTGTTGACCGGAACAAGGCGAGGGCCATTCTGGTCGGGCGCGGTGTACGCAAAGGACCGAAAGGGTTTTTGTTGGGGAATACCGCCGAGCGTATACTGGGGCGCAGCAATACCGATGTGATGGTCGTGCCGTAAATCCAACGGCCTCTACTTCAACAACAATAAGCGAGAGAACTCTCAATGCCATTGAAATCGTGGAGCCTGGCGACCCTGCTGTTGGTCGGGTTAACTTTTTGGGCCCGTGCCAGCGTGGCGGAATCCGGAAGTGAAAACGCTATTTACGATCCGCAACTTGCCGAGGCACTCGGTGCCGATCAATATGGAATGCACAAATATGTGTTGGCGCTACTGAAAGCCGGCCCCAATCGCGACCAGGATAAGGCATCTGCGGCGGAGTTGCAGCGTGCTCATATGGCAAATATTCAGCGATTGGCGGATGAAGGTGTACTGGTGCTCGCCGGTCCCTTTCTGGATGGTGGTGAACTGCGCGGTATTTATATTTTCGATGTGGATACCGTGGAAGAGGCGCGCAAGTTGACAGAAACCGACCCCGCGATTCAGGCTGGCCGCCTGGTGATGGAACTGCACCCCTGGTACGGTTCCGCGGCGGTGAAAACCGTGAATGGTGTTCACGGCAAACTTGCCCAGCAGTCTCCATGATCATCGAATAATTATTGCAGAGTCCGACTCGTGAACGAACAGCAGTACCTGTGTGACCATTATCGTTTTAACGCGGAGCAGCGTTTAAAAGCATTCAATTTTTTTGTGGTTCTCTCCATGTTTGCCGATGGTGGTGTCTTCACGGCTGTGGAGAAAGGATTTCACCCTCTGATCCTGGTGTTGCTTGGCGGCTTTGTCGTGATCGTATCTGCCGTTTTCTGGGTGATGGATATGCGTAGTCGTCAGCTATTGAGTCTGGCGGTTCCGGGGCTGCGTGCGGTAGAAACGCAATTGCCGGAAGCGGCACGAGTATTTACCCGCGATCTGTATTCTCAGGGCAGTTGTATCCGCTATACCGTCGCAATTCGTGCACTGATACTGGGACAGTTTCTCTGTGGTAGTGCCGTAGTCATCTACGGTTTTCTGGCGTACTTCTCAATCGTATAGTGTGTTTCCGCTGGTCACTGCCAGCGGTCTTGCCCGCTCGTATCTATACTGAGTTTTCTCAGTGAGAATTGATCGCGCCTGGGGGCTACCATGCTGGACCATATTGGTCTGATTGTGCACGACTATGATCGCAGTAAAGCGTTTTATCAGGCCGCTCTGGCGCCCCTTGGGTACGAGCTGGTAATGGAGATGGGCGACTGGGCCGGATTTGGCTGGGGTGGTAAATCCCAGTTGTTAATCAGAGGTGGCTCGAGCACGTCGCCCGCGCTGCGTCTTGCGTTCAGTGCTGAAGATCGGGACACGGTGCTGGCATTCTACGATGCTGCTCTGGAGGCCGGTGCCAGAGATAGCGGCGCTCCTGGCCTGCGCCCGGAATATCACGACAACTACTTTAGCGCCTCTGTGCTGGACCCGGATGGGCACAATGTCGAAGTGGTGTGCCATATTCCCGAAGATGCCTTCTGAGTCCTCAGGTGTATTTTCCCGACAGCGTCGAATGAAGCAGGAATATTCTTGCCTGTCCTGGCGGTGTGGAGTCCGATGCTTCCAGCATGCCGTTGAACCACGTCCTCTGCGGTATCGCTCCTGATCCGGGGGAGTCTTAGTCAGTCACCGAGCCGCTATTGGCGATCTCCTCGTCCAGGCGGGACAACAGCGTTTCCGCCCAGCGGATCCAGGTTTTCTCCGTTTCTATGCCCAGCAATAAAGGCTGGTGGGAAATCCACAGTCGTTGCTGCTGGTCTGCCGGGCGCCGGTAGAAGCGGGCATTCTGGGCCTCGTAAGTGGCGAGTTTGTCCCGGTGCTGACTCAGGTGGTCGGTGAGTTCTGCACGCATCTGCGCTGCGGACAGGTGGTGGCCGGCAAACACCTGGATCAAGAAAGGGTCGCGGATCTTCTGTGCGGCGGCGGGCTGGGTGATCCAGGCTTCCAACGCAGCCCGCCCGGCATCGGTCAGGCTGTATATTTTCTTGTCCGGGCGGCCATCCTGTCGCTCTTCCACGCAATCCAGTAACCCCTCGTTGTGCAGCTTGTGGAGCTCTCGGTACATCTGCTGGTGGCTGGCACTCCAGAAATGATTGACGCTGCGCTCGAAGCGGCGTTTGAGGTCGTAGCCACTGCCGGCCTCTATATCCAGCAGGCTGAGCACGGCAAATCTCAGAGACATTGGGGTTCTCGACGGTTTGAGGAGTAGCTATGCGTAAAGTTGCATAGGTAAGTAGTGTAAGGTCCCGGTGCCGGTGAGGATAGCAGTAGTGAGGTAGGCGCTAGAGTTTAGAGGTGTGGGGGTGATGAGTGTTTCGTGCAATATGCATTATTAGGATGCAATTGGCGATAATTAACCTAAATATAATATAAGAAGGCTGGAAATTACGGTTTCTGTGGATATAATCGCGCTCGGCCATCAAAAGTGGCTGAATAATGTGCAATAGCCGTCATCCCCGTGGCCAAAAGCCACTGTATTTCAGGTCCAGTTTCGTCATGTCGCCCCAGTCCCTGTCTCAGGCTACCGAAGCCATTCCCGTCTCTCCGCCCGTGATGGCACTGGAGGACGAGACTCCCGTTGAGACATCCCAGTGCACCAACTCCCGCCTGAATCAGCGCCGCAACCGCCGTACCCGCTGGAGCGAGTGGTTGCTCGACGTGTTTGCCATGAACAGCTTCTCCTGGGCTATTGCGATCCCCATCGAGCTGGTATTGGCGGGGATGAGCTGGCGCGAGCACCTGAAGGTGCGGTTGCTGGCGGTGGTGTTCAATACCCTCATCGCACGGCCGTTCAGCCTCTACCGCAACTGGGTGGTTGAGCGCTTCGGGCGCGGCAGTGCCCTGCACAATTACGGTGTGGATACGTTCGTGTTTCTCAGTTTCCAGTTGCCGCTGTACACCGCCAATATGCTACTGGGGGGCGCCTCGGCGGGGGAGATAGCTACCGCCTGTGTCACATTTGCCCTGATCGCTGGTGTGCTTGGCCGCCCTTACGGCATGTATCTCGATTTTTTGCGACGGCTCTGGAGTCGCGGGGGGACCCGTTGCAAAGGCGCTGAATACCACCGGACATCAACTGACCTGGAACGGGCGTAATGGCTTGTAATGCTGTGTAGTTGACTTGCTTTGGTTACTGCCTTCAAATGCGCCCAGCGAGAAATACGTCGCATATTGAAATTCTGGCGTAAAATAGTGTCATGCGGCACCGGATTTGGTGTACAGCAAAGTGAGTACCGGGCAGGATGCCTTGGTTGCCGCAGAAATGTGACTGAACGCGTGTTCACCACACCAACACCATGAAGCGCTCGCCGTACTGCCCATGCGACGAGAAATGGCCCCTGAAAAGACCGCCCGCTGAAAGCAGCAGGGTGGGACGAATGGACAGGGGATATGGGCCGGGTTGCTGGAATAACCCGAATTCTTCAGTGGTTACAAGGATGAATATGACCATGATCTACTGCCGTGCGGCGAGTGGCGCCTGTGTGGGTGCCAGCTCTAGAGTAAGCCGTCGGCTACCTGCCCAGCGAAGGGCAACAGGTGGCCGTGTTACTGTGGCGATTACCACGCTGACTCCTGCCATTGCCTGCGCTTTTCCCGGGCAGGAGCTTCTGCTCGAGATCCACGTACCTCTCTTCTGGACCCTGTTGGTCGCAGTCGCACTGGTTGTGACGGTGCTGCTGAACATACGCCTGCGCACCCGGCTGCAAATCGCCCAGGATGCGGCGGGTACCCGAGTGTCCGATCTACAGGCGGAAAATGGCAAGCTGTTCCGTCAGGTGCAAACCCGAATGCACGAGCTGATGGAGCGTGACAAACTGCTCGAAGAAACCAGGATTGCTGCCGAGCAGGCAGAGGAACAGTATCGGGACTTTCTCTCGCTCACCGGGCACCGGATGCGCAAGCCACTGGAAACCCTGGTGAGCACCATGAACCTGCTGTCCCGCGGCGGCGATGATGAGACCCGCCACCTGGCCGACGCCGCACTCGGGCAGTGCCGTACGCTGCGCAGCAACATAGAAGAAATCCAGCGCGCGGGTCAGGGCAGCGCCGACGGGCATGAGGCCATTGCCGCCCCTCCCGTGGCGGTTGAAGAGCCTCGGCGTGCGCTGCATATCCTGTTGGTGGAGAACGACAGCCATCCCAGCCTGCGCCCCCGTCTCGAGGCCGGCGGCCACAAGGTACGCCGGGAAACCAATGGTATCGATGGTGCCGAGGCGGCACTCAGGGCCAAGTATGATCTGGTGCTCATCGATGTGCGCCTGCCCTTGATTGACGGAGTCGAGACTGCGCGCAAGATGCGTGGTGATTTTTCCAATGAAAACCTGTTCATTTTTGGAATGCTGGACAGCGTCAGCAAGGACGATCGCGAGCGCTTCGCCGGGCGCGGCCTTTCCGGTGTGCTCCCTTGCAACCCGTCGGATGCACAGTTGATACAGCTGTTGAGTTGGGTGGATCAGAAGACCCAACCCAAGTCCCCGGCGGGCAAACCGTCTCGAGCCAGCAAGGTGTTGAACGCAAGTACTCTGGAGCGCCAGCGGGATACTCTGGGCCATCTGACATTTGCTGAGCTGTTGGGTGATCGCCTGGCCAGTCTGCCGAAGAAGATCACGGCCTTTACCAGCGCTCTCACTGGCCGGCATTGGCTCGATGCACAGCATCAGGCCCAGGCGATTGCCGCGGAGGCAGAAAGTGTCGGGCTGGAAGTGATTGCCGCGCGTCTGCAGGCGTTGTCGTCGCGGCTGACCATCGATAGTGAGCGCGAATACTGTCGCCACCAGCGCACAGAAATTCTCGGGCTGATGCGCTCTTCCATTCAGCAGTTGAAAGCCTGGCGGGAGAAAAATGTGCACACTGAGTGGGCGCTGCGCTAGCCCGTTTGCCGGCCAGCGTGCGATAAATAACGGGAAGGACACGACAGTGTGTTTATCGGTGATGGAATTAACGCTTACACTTAAGCGCTGAATAATCGATTGGAACCCCGACCATGTCCGAGCAGTATCCCGCCGAACAGCAATCCGAACGCGAGCGCGCCGGGCGCGACATCGCGACCCTGGTATACCTGATCCAGGCAATCAGTATCTTCACCGCCGTGCCCTTTTTTGTTGGCGTGATTATCAACTATGTGAAGATGGGGGATGTGCGTGGCACCGTTGCCGAGTCACACTTCCGCTGGCAGATTCGCACCTTCTGGTACAGCCTGTTGTGGTTTGTGATTGGCTGGGCAACCGTGTGGATTCTGGTGGGCTTCGTGGTCTGGGGAATCAGCTGGGTGTGGGTGTGCTATCGCGTGATACGCGGCTGGTTGACCTTGTCGGAGAACCGACCGGCCTATCCCTGAGACGGTACGGTGACAGAATTTTGATGTACCGATTCTAGTAGTACCAATTTTAGTAGTACCAATTTTAGTAGTACCGATAAACGGTGAGAGAAACCGTTGGAGCGGCCAATTGGCCGCTCTTTTTTTGTCTGTTCTCTGGCTCTTTTACCTGCCGCTTTCAGATACCGCCCATCAATGCCAGTACAAACAGGTCCGCGGGCAACAGCTGGCCGTTCACTTCCAGGTTGCCTCGGTCCAGCTGCAGGTGCATGGTCAGCTGGCCATCTTGCTCCTGCATAAATCCGTACTGTTTCAGGGCGCTGGCCTGCATGATCAGAGGTGACTGCATCAGCGCCTGCTCTGCGGCGGAAATATTGGCGCTGCCGTTCAGGTTGTCCAGCCAGGACAGTTTTTTCTCGGGAATGTTGCGGCTGCGTGGCATGCCCTTCCAGTCGACATCCAGCTGCAGCTGCATCGGGCCATTGGCGGTCTGAATGTCCAGCTGCTGCTGCGCTTGCAGTGGGCGTTGGAAGACCACGGGCCAGCTGCGCTGGTGAGAAGGGGTCAACATCAGGTTGTAGAGGAAGTGGTGCAGGTCGTCGTAGCTGATGGATGGCAGGTTGATCTGCTGGGTCAGGCTGCGGGCCGGTGTGGATGACTGAATTTCCGGCAGCTTTACTCCGGCCTGAACCTTGAGTGTGCGCGGTGCCACCAGTTCGCTGGCGTACTCCAGCTGCACGTCCCGCAGTTCCAGTGGGCCGTTGTCGTTATTGGTGCGCACCAGTGGCAAGGTGGCATGCAGGGTGCCGGCGCCGGAGGGCGCCAGGGCAAAATCACCCTGGGCAGATTGCACATACAAAGCCTCGCGGTGGCCGTCCATACGTACGAATTCGCCAAGATCAAAACGGCTGTCCTGCTGCCTGCCCCGATAGTCCGTCACAAAGCGGATCTCACCACCCTTGAACAGGATCTGCTGGTCCGCCACGGCGCGGTCAATTGGCTCAAGATACAGGGTGTTGATGACACGGTTGTTGGCGGCGACCAGGGTTTCCAGCACTACCGGGCTGTCGTCCACATTCGCACCAATAGGACCATAGTAGGCCTCCAGTTGGTGGCGTAACACCGGCTCCAGCTGTTCGCCGGTAAGGCGGGTCTCCACGTATAGAGCGCCCACTCTGAGGCCGCTGCGGGTGAACAGGACCGGGCCGTGCTGGATCTCGCTGATGGTTTCGGTGGCACCGTCCTTACCTTTAAGCAGGGTCAGCGCCTCGGCGCCGAACCAGCCGCGCTGGTAGCCGGAGAGGTCGATATTTGGCTGCAGGGTAAGCTGCTGTTGCACTGCCTCCTCGACTTTGGGGCCAATCAGGCCGGGGGCAATCAGCGCTGCCAGCAACAGCAGTGCGGTGAGGGTAACAAGAAGTAAACGTAGGGCTTTCATGTGGTCAAAATTCGGGCGCTTTGAATCGAAGCGCCCGATAGTATCAGATCGCAATGAATCTGGTGACCTTGTGATCAAGATCGACCCTGAGAGATGTCAGTCCCCCTTGATGACCCCGGGTTCACCGGCGATAGCGCGTGCGACTTTCGAGCCGCTTTCACGACCCAGTGCGCGGGAAATAAAGTTGCCCGCCTTGGCCAGTCGTGCGAGATCCACACCGGTGCGAATCCCCAGTCCATCCAGCATGTAGAGGACGTCTTCGCTGGCCACATTGCCGGAGGCGCCGCGGGCGTAGGGGCATCCGCCGAGTCCGGCCACCGCGGAATCCACCACGGCCACACCGGCCTGCAGTGCAGCGTAGATGTTTGCCAGGGCCTGGCCATAGGTATCGTGGAAGTGCACCGCGAGCTTTTCTATGGGCACCTGCTGCGCTACTGTCTCGATCATATAGCGGGCTTTGTCCGGTGTGCCGACGCCGATGGTGTCGCCGAGGCTGATCTCGTAGCAGCCCATATCCAGCAGCGCTTTGCTGACCTCGGCCACCTTTTCGGCCCTGATGTCGCCCTCGTAGGGGCAGCCGAGCACACAGGATACATAGCCGCGCACCGGAATGCCGTCGATGCGGGCCTGCTCCGCCAGCGGGCGAAAGCGCTCCAGGCTTTCCTCGATGGAGCAGTTGATGTTCTTGCGGGTGAAGCTCTCGGACGCCGCGCCAAACACCGCGACTTCGTCCGCCTTTGCATCCCGTGCGCGCTCGTAGCCCACCATATTGGGGGTGAGTGCGCTGTAGGTGATACCGGGCTCGCGGCGGATACCGGCAAGGACTTCCTCGCTGGATGCCATCTGCGGCACCCATTTCGGGCTGACGAAACTGCCCGCCTCGATCACCTTGAGACCGCTGTCGCTCAGCAGGTCGATGAGCTGCACCCGGGTCTCTACGGAGATGGGTTGTTTCTCATTCTGCAGGCCATCCCGCGGGCCCACTTCGACAATTTTTACGCGATCCGGAAGAGCCATGTTTCAACAACTCCTTAAGCGTTTGCGGTTTCAGCGCTGAAATCGATCAACAGGCTGCCGCCATCCACCAGTTCGCCAGCAGCGCAGAAGAACTGGTTGACGGTGCCGTCTGCCGGCGCGCGCAGGGTGTGTTCCATTTTCATGGCCTCCATCACCAGCAGGGGCTGATCCCGGCTGACCTTGTCACCGGGCTCCGCCAGCAGGGTGACGATGGTGCCGTTCATCGGCGCTTCCAGACCGTGGGCGGCATCGGCGCTTTCGCCGGTGTCTGGTGGCAGGATCTTGAAGTCCACCTGCTCACCACTGACAAATACCGTACCCTCACTGTCATGAGCCACGCTGGAATAGTTCACCCGGCGCCCGTCGAGCACTGCCACATTCTGACCGTGTAGAGCGGCGACGGTGCCGCTCTGATTGTCCACGGCGGCGCTGCACTGCCAGCGCAGGTTGTCTTCGCTGCCGGAGAAACGGATTTCAATCTCACGGCCATGCACTTCGATTTTTTTGCTGCGCCAAACGGTGAGGCCATTGCGCCAGTTGTTGCCGCTGTGCCAGGGGGAGAAAGGGTCGGCTTTTGGCGCGGAGCGGTGTTGCGCGCGCGCCTCGCTGTGGAACAGAAAGGCGGCAATGGCGGCACACTGCTGGGAGCGCAGCTGTTGCTCCTGCTGGAGGATTTCCTGTTCGTGATCTTCGATAAAATGCGTGTTGACGCGACCATTCACGAAGGCGGTGTGGTTGATGACTCTGCGCAGGAATTCAATATTGTGGCGCAGCCCGGCAATCTGATACTGCTGCAGGGCGCGATCCATTTTTGCCAGGGCCTCGCGGCGGTTGCGACCGTGCACGATGAGTTTGGAAATCATCGGGTCGTAGTGCACACTGATTTCGTCGCCGGTCTGCACGCCGGTATCCACACGTACCGATTGGGTTTCCGCCGGAGGCTGGTGGCGCAGCAGTTTTCCGGTGGCGGGCAGGAAATCGTTGTCCGGGTCTTCCGCGTAGATGCGCACTTCAAATGCGTGGCCGACGATATGCAGGTCGTCCTGGGCCAGCGGCAGGGATTCGCCGGCGGCGACAGACAGCTGCCAGGCAACCAGGTCCTGGCCGGTAATCATTTCGGTTACCGGGTGCTCTACCTGCAGGCGGGTGTTCATTTCCATGAAGTAAAATGAGCCGCCGGCATCCAGCAGGAATTCGACGGTACCGGCGCCCACATAGCCGATGGCGTGAGCGGCGCGCAGGGCGGCCTCGCCCATTTTCTTGCGGGTCTCGGCGGACAAGCCGGGCGCCGGGGCTTCTTCCACCACTTTCTGGTGGCGGCGCTGTACCGAACAGTCGCGTTCGAACAGATATACGCCTTTGCCCTGTTTGTCGCAGAACACCTGGATTTCCACGTGGCGTGGATTCACCACGTAGCGCTCGATCAACATGATGTCATCGTTGAAGGCGTTGCGCGCTTCGCGCTTGGCGGCGTCCAGTGCTGCGTGGAAGTCGTCGGGGTTGTCTACGCGGCGCATACCTTTACCACCGCCACCGGCGGCCGCTTTGAGTAGTACCGGGTAGCCGATGCGGTTGGCGTGGCCTTCGAGAATGCCGGGGTCCTGGTTCTGGCCGTGGTAGCCGGGCACCAGGGGTACATTGGCTTCTTCCATGATCCGCTTGGCGGCGGATTTGGAGCCCATGGCGTCGATGGCGGCGGCGGGTGGGCCGACAAAGATGATGCCGGCTTCTTCGCAGGCGCGGCAGAAGTGGGCGTTCTCGGAGAGGAATCCGTAGCCGGGGTGGATGGCGTCGGCGCCGGTGCGTTTGGCGGCGGCGAGGACTTTGTCGATGTCCAGGTAGGATTCTTTGGCCGGTGCGGGGCCGAGGTGTACGGCTTCGTCGGCCTGCTGGACGTGCAGGGCGTTGGCATCTGCGTCGGAATAAACCGCGACGGTGGCGACGCCGAGGCGACGCGCGGTGCGGATAATACGACAGGCAATTTCGCCGCGGTTGGCGATCAGCAGTTTGCGAATCATAGCTGGCTCTGTTTGGTGCTCTGTTCTTCTACGGTGGCGGCAAAGCACTGGGTGCTGGTTTTTGAAACCGGGCTAGGCGCCCCCCTTCAATACATCCTTGTACGCTGCGTCGGCGACGTCCCTGTCGCCGACGCTTTCAAAAACCAGCCCCCAGTACTTTGCCTTCAGTCGAAATATTTGTACTTCGTAAGTTCTGGATTCCGGATCAAGTCCGGAATGACGAAATTTCTGTATCACTTTGAGCATCGTCATCCCGGACTTGATCCGGGATCCAGCCTGCGAGGCTTAATCCTCGCTCGAATTCATCCAACTAGGCGCGCGCTTCTCCAGAAACGCACTCAGCCCTTCCTGTCCTTCCGGCGACACACGAACGGCAGCGATCAGTGCGCTGGTCTGCCCCTGCAGCTCGTCATTAACAACGCGGTTGGACATGGACATCGCCAATTGTTTGGCCATGGTCACAGCGTTGGGGCCGTTGTCGGTAATGCTGTTCACCAGCTTCTGTACCGTCAGATCCAGTTCGGCTTCCTGCACGACTTCGGAAACCAGGCCGATTTCTTTTGCGCGTTCTGCGGAAAAGCGCTCGGCCGTCACAAAGTATCGGCGCGCCTGGCGAGTGCCGATGGCGTTGATGACATAAGGGCTGATGGTGGCTGGCAGCAGGCCGATTTTTACTTCACTCAGACAGAAGCTGGCGCGCTCGGCGGCGACGGCGATGTCGCAGCAGCTAACCAGGCCAACCGCACCGCCAAACGCAGCACCCTGTACGCGGGCGATGGTGGGGGCGGGGAACTGGTCGAGCTTGTGCAGCATGGCGGCGAGAGCGGCGGCGTCCTGGCGGTTTTGTTCTTCGCTGTAGTCCGCCATGCGCTTCATCCAGTTCAGGTCGGCGCCGGCGGAGAAGTTTTTGCCGTTGGACGCGAGAACCAGCGCGCGCACCCCACCACTGCGGGCGAGGTTGTCGAAGGTTTCGCCCAGCTGGCGAATCAGGTCGTCGTCAAAGGCGTTGTGGATTTCCGGACGGTTGAGGGTAACCGTGGCCACGCCTTCGTTGTCGATTTCGCACAGCATTTTTTCGGTCATGGTGATTCCTTAGTTCAAATGTGTTTGCGGCTATTCTGGTTCGAAGTGCAGAAGGTCCTGATACCGGGTCGGGTTTGCTGGACCTTCTGCGACAGGGATGTCGCGGAAGAGCCCCCATGGATGGGTTGAGGGGGGACGCCTAGTCCGTGTCCAGCAAACCCGACCCGGTAGCAGGGCCCCGCTCTGAAGTCAGAACCGGCCACCATACTACATTCGGAAAACCCCAAACTTGGTCTCTTCTGGCTCCTTGTGCGTGGCCGCGGCCAGACACAGTCCCAATACGGTGCGGGTATCTTTCGGGTCGATCACCCCGTCATCCCACAGTCGCGCGGAGGCGTAGTAGGGATGCCCCTGGTGTTCGTAGTCATCGATGATCGGCTGCTTGAACTTGGCGATCTCTTCCTCGCTCCAGTCCTCACCTTTTGCCGCCATCTGATCTTTCTTCACCTGTGCCAACACACCGGCCGCCTGTTCGCCGCCCATCACCGAGATGCGCGCGTTCGGCCACATAAACAGGAAGTTGGGATCGTAGGCGCGGCCACACATGCCGTAGTTACCGGCGCCGAAAGAGCCGCCGATCAGAATCGTGATCTTCGGTACCTTGGCGGTGGCAACCGCGGTCACCATCTTGGCACCGTGCTTGGCAATGCCGCCGGCCTCGTACTGCTTGCCTACCATAAAACCGGTGATATTCTGCAGGAAAATCAGCGGAATATTGCGCTGTGCACACAGCTCAATAAAGTGCGCCCCTTTCTGCGCGCTCTCGGCAAACAGAATGCCGTTGTTGGCAACAATACCCACCGGGTAGCCGTGAATCCGGGCAAAGCCCGTCACCAGGGTAGTGCCGTACATCGCCTTGAATTCGTCAAATTCGGAACCATCCACAACCCGCGCAATAATCTCGCGCACGTCAAATGGCTGGCGGGAATCCTTCGGTACAATGCCGTAGATCTCCTCCGGCGGATAAATCGGCTCGATCGGCTTCTGCACATCAAGACCGGGATTTTTCACCCGGTTCAACCGCGCCACGGAATTGCGCGCAATCTGCAGCGCGTGGATATCGTTATTGGCAAAGTGATCGGAAACCCCGGAAGTCTTGCAGTGCACCTCCGCACCGCCGAGTTCTTCCGCAGAAACCTCCTCCCCGGTAGCCGCTTTCACCAGCGGTGGCCCCGCCAGGAAAATCGTCGCCTGCTCCTTCACCATAATCGACTCATCCGCCATCGCCGGCACATAAGCGCCACCGGCGGTACAGCTGCCCATCACCACCGCGATCTGCGGAATGTTCTGCGCAGACAGGTTCGCCTGATTGAAGAAGATACGCCCGAAATGCTCGCGATCCGGAAACACATCGTCCTGGCGTGGCAGGTTGGCACCGCCGGAATCCACCAGATAAATGCAGGGCAGGTTGTTCTGCTCGGCAATTGCCTGTGCACGCAGGTGTTTCTTCACCGTCAGCGGGTAATAGGTTCCACCTTTCACCGTCGCATCGTTGGCGACAATCACACAGGGCTGGCCGGCAACGGTACCGATGCCTGTCAGAATCCCTGCCGCCGGCACGTCTTCACCGTAAACGTCGTAAGCCGCCAGCTGAGAAAACTCCAGGAACGGACTGCCCGGATCCAGCAGCGCGTCGATACGATCGCGCGGCAACAATTTACCGCGGGAGACATGCTTCTCCCGCGCCCACTCACTGCCGCCCTTGGCGATGGTTTCCAGCTTCTCCCGCAGGTCATCCACAATGCTCTGCATCTGCTCGCGGTTTTCCGCAAACGCCGGATCCCGGGAATTAATCTTGGTCTGAATCTGGTTCATAGAAATAGTTTGGTTGGTTAGAACACAGAAATAAAATGCGCAGGCGCTGCTGCCGGGATGGGTTCGTTGGACCTTCAAAAACAGGATGTTTTTGCAGAGCCCCCATGGATGGGTTCACGGCGTGTCCAGCGAACCCATCCCGGCAGTAGTGCCGCCCCGTTCATACCTACGAAGCTTAGCGAGTCTCGTTAAACAGCTCGCGCCCGATCAACATGCGACGGATCTCGGAAGTGCCCGCGCCAATCTCGTACAACTTGGCATCGCGCAGCAGGCGGCCGGTCGCGTATTCGTTGATATAACCGTTACCACCGAGAGTCTGAATCGCCTGCAGCGCCATCTGCGTCGCACGCTCCGCAGTAAACAGGATCACCGCCGCAGAATCCTTGCGCGAATCCTCACCGCGGTCACAAGCCTTGGCTACAGCGTACAAATAAGCGCGGCTCGCATTCAGATCCGCATACATATCCGCAACCTTGCCCTGCATCAACTGGAACTCACCGATCGCCTTGCCAAACTGCTTGCGCTCATGAATGTACGGCACCACGATATCCATACACGCCTGCATAATGCCCACCGGGCCACCGGACAAAATCGTACGCTCGTAATCCAGACCGCTCATCAGCACGCGCACGCCGCCGTTCAGTTGGCCCAGAATATTTTCCTCCGGCACCTCACAGTCCTCAAACACCAGCTCACAAGTGTTGGAACCGCGCATACCCAGCTTGTCCAGCTTCTGCGCCTGAGTGAAACCTTTAAAACCGCGCTCAACAATAAACGCCGTAATACCACCAGAACTGATACCCGGCTCGGTACGCGCATAGATCACATAAGTGTGCGCATCCGGACCATTGGTGATCCACATCTTGTTGCCGTTCAGGATAAAACGGTCACCCTTCTTTTCCGCCTTCAACTGCAGGCTCACCACATCGGAACCGGAGTTCGGCTCACTCATCGCCAGCGCACCGATATGTTCACCGGAACACAGCTTCGGCAGATACTTCGCCTTCTGCTCCGGAGTGCCGTTCTTGCGAATCTGGTTTACACACAAATTGGAGTGGGCGCCGTAGGACAGACCGACAGACGCAGACGCGCGGGAGATCTCCTCCATCGCCACCGCATGGGCCAGGTAGCCCATATTGGAGCCGCCGTACTCCTCTTCCACAGTCATGCCCAGCAGGCCCAGCTCGCCAAACTTCTTCCACATATCGGCGGGGAACAGATTGTCCTCGTCGATCTGCGCCGCGCGCGGGGCCAGTTCTGCCTGACAGAACTTGTAGACCATATCCCGCAGCATATCGATGTCTTCACCGAGGTCGAAGTTCAGGGTTGGGTAAGGGGTATTCATGGGCTGCTCCGCAGTGAATCAGTCAGAGTATTGTTCGAGTAAGTGTCAGTTGTTGTGTTCTTTCAGCGCCGCCTGGGTGCGGGCTGCCGCCTCGTCCAGCTGCGCGAGCATCTTCTCGATATCCCGCTGCTGCTGGCGCAGCTGTTGGCGCTTGGCGTCGATACGGTCGAGGAGGCGATTGAGCTGCTCCACATTGCCGTGGGCCGGGTCGTACATATCGATGATTTCCCGGCTCTCATCCAGCGAGAACCCGAGGCGCTTGCCGCGCAGGATCAGCTTCAGGCGCACCCGGTCTTCCGCTGTGTACACCCGCGTCTGCCCACGGCGCTCTGGGCTGATCAGTCCCTTGTCCTCATAGAAACGGATGGTGCGGGTGGTAATCCCGAACTCCTGGGCCAGCTCGGAGATGCTGTAGCTTTGGGTCACAGTGCTGCTCATATGGCTGGGGCGCTCATGGATAGTCCTCAGATTTGCCCGAAGTCTAGTTGACGTTTACGTTAACGTAAACGTCAATCTGGGCCAAATCGTGACTGGCGGCACCTAACCGGTCTCGCTGACGCCGGATTACCCGCCGGCGGCAGTGGCGGAAAATTTATGTAAGGTTTTGGCGCTACTGGATACAGTAACTGGCACTACCCGCCTCAGGCGGCCCCAACGACATGGAAAGAAGAACCACAACTTGGACGCGCGCGAACAACTTTTCCAGCAGCTGATCGAGGAGTGCGGCGGCGGTATTGCCCGCCTTGCGGGCAGTTATGTGCGCAATCAGGCCGAGCGCGAAGACCTGGTGCAGGAGATCTGGCTGGCCATCTGGCGGGCGCTACCCGGTTTCCGTGGAGACTCCAGCCTGCGCACCTTCGCCTACCGTATTGCCCACAACCGCAGCGTTACCCAATTGGCCCGTCGCCGCGACAGTGAAGACAGTGAGGTGCTGGAAACGGTCGCCGATGAGCGGCCGGGCCCCGAGGCGCAACTGGAGCGGAGTCGCGACGCGGAACGGCTGATGCGGGCGGTTTCCCTGTTGCCCCTGGGTATGCGGCAGGTTCTGACCCTGCGCTTCGAGGGCCTGAGCTATAGCGAGATTTCCGAGGTGCTGGGGATCAGCGAGTCCAATGTGGCGGTGCGTCTAAACCGGGCGCGCGACCGCCTGAACACAAAATTGAGTAACACGGTGTGAATCAGCAGATGAACAATCGAGCAGGCGGCGGGCCCAGCGCGGATCAAAATGCAGAGGATGGACTGCAGGATCTCGCCAATCTGTGGCAACAGGCTCCGGTTGCGGCGCCAGTACCCGAAGCCATTCGTGCGCACGTAGGCCGGCAGGAGCGACGCATGCGCTGGTACGCTTGGTTTGAATGGGGGACATCCCTCGTCGTCGGCGTAGGCGGCGTCTACCTGGTGCTGAGAAGCGAGGCCGGTGATGCCCTCTGGCGCGCGTTGCTGGTCGTTGTGTTGTTGGCCTTTGCCATGGCGTTTTCGGTTGTTAACCGCCGCGGTGTGTGGGAACCGCTGGAAGAGTCGGTACGCGGTTATCTGGACCTGGCTCGACTGCGCCTCGTGCGCAAGCGGCGCATGTTGATTTTTGCCTGGCTGTTTTTTATCGCAGAGCTGGGGATTTTTGCGGTGTGGCAGTGGCTGTCGGCGTATGGCTGGCTGGAGCCAGTATTCGCCGATTCAGGCCGCTTTGCCCTTACCTGGATTTCTGTGTTTGCGCTGGCCATGGGTATCTGGAGTTTCTGGTACTGGCGCCGCATAAAGAGCAGCGAGCAGCAGATCGCGAAATGGCAGCAGGAAAATATCGCAGTAACTGAAAATTAAATTGTAAGAAAGCGATATGTGCGGGTACTACAGAAGGTGTCGATCGATCAGCGAATAACGAATTTCTATCATTAAAGAGACATTAACCATGTTGTCGAACCTTGAACAAAAGTTTTCCGATTTTCTCGAGCTGCTTGCACAAATGGATCCGGTCCAGACCGTCGGTTTCGTCATTTTCTTTTTCGCGATCTGGTTTCTGCCGAGCCTTCTGGCAATCTTTTTCAATCGCGGGCACCTGGGGAAAATTTTCCTCGCCAATATCCCGGCCGGACTGTCGTGGATTGCGTGGGTGGCGCTGCTGGTGTGGGCGGCTACGGGCAAGATGAGTGGCAAGCTGGCCAAAAAATACAAGGCCGAAGGATCACCGGTGGCAATGAAGGCGGAGGGTTAACCCCGGCGCGATTGGCGGGGAAGCGTTTTCAAAAGTCTGTCTTCGCCTGCGCACAGGGTGTGTACAAGCGAAGACAGCCGATTCAGGCTTGGTGGTTCAGGCGTTACCGGTTGCTTGGCAACATTTCGGTTGCCAGGTATTCGCGGTAATACGCACTTGCCAGCAACTGCTTGGCTTCCTCAATATCCGGTGCGAAGTAGCGGTCCTTATCGTAGAAAGGTACGCGCTCGCGCAGGGCGGCCTTGGCGCTTTCCAGTTTCTCGGTGGTTTTCAGCGGTGCGCGGAAGTCGAGGCCCTGGCAGGCCGCAAGCAGTTCCACCGCGAGGATGCCGCAGGTGTTGTCCGCCATATCCCGCAGGCGGCGGCCGGCGAAGGTGGCCATGGAGACGTGGTCTTCCTGGTTGGCGGAGGTGGGCAGTGAATCCACGCTTGCCGGATGGGCGAAGGTCTTGTTCTCGCTGGCCAGTGCCGCAGAAGTCACCTGCGCGATCATAAAGCCGGAATTCACCCCGCCGTTGTCCACCAAAAACGGCGGCAGGCCGGACAGGTTGGAGTCGATCAGCAGGGCCATGCGGCGCTCGGACAGGGAGCCGATCTCGGCAATCGCCAGCGCCAGATTGTCTGCCACCATCGCCACCGGTTCTGCGTGGAAGTTGCCACCGGAAATGATGTCGGAGTTTTCCGGGTTCTCTTGGTCGGTAAACACGAGCGGGTTGTCGGACACGCCGTTGGCTTCCGCCAGCAACACTTCAGATGCGAAGCGAATCTGCTGCAGGCAGGCGCCCATCACCTGGGGTTGGCAGCGCAGGGAGTAGGGATCCTGCACTTTTTCGCAATTCTCGTGGGACTCGCCAATTTCACTTTCATCTCCCAGCAGGTCGCGGAAGCTCGCGGCCACGTCGCGCTGGGCAACCTGGCCGCGGGCGGCGTGGATGCGGTCGTCGAAGGGGCGGCGGGAGCCTTTGGCGGCTTCCAGGGTCAGCGCTCCGGTTACCACAGCACCGGCGAACAGGTCTTCCGCGCTGAACAGACCCTGCAGGGCAAACGCGGTGGATGCCTGGGTGCCGTTCAGCAGTGCCAAGCCTTCCTTCGGCGCCAACACCAGCGGGCGCATTTCTGCAAAACGCAGGCCTTCGGACGCGGCCTTGCGCTCGCCATTGATAAAGCACTCACCTTCGCCCAGCAGTACCACGCTCATATGTGCCAGCGGCGCCAGGTCACCGGAGGCGCCCACGGAGCCTTTTTCCGGAATGGCGGGGTAGACACCGGCGTTGACCAGTTTGATCAGTGCCTGAATCACCTCCAGGCGGATACCGGAAAAGCCGCGCGCCAGGGAGTTGATTTTCAGTACCATCAGCAGGCGCACGGTGTCTTCGCTCATGAAGTTACCGGTGCCGGCGGCATGGGAAAGAACGATGGCGCGCTGCAGGGTTTCCAGGTCTTTCTTTTCAATGCGGGTGTTGGCCAGCAGGCCAAAACCGGTGTTGATGCCGTATACGGTGCGGCCCTGTTCCAGTACGTCGGCAACAGTTTTCGCGGACGCTTCGATGGCTGCGTGTGCGTCTCTGTTCAGGGTCAGTTTGACCGGCTCGCGGGCGACGCGGCGCAGTTGTTCCAGGCTCAGTTGGCCGGGGGTGATTTGCAGTTGGTACATAAAATTTTTCACCGAGAATTTTTGATTGCCCCGTCATACCGGCGAAGGCCGGTATCCAGTGATTTGGCAGCGGAGTTTTTTCAGGCGCCGATGCTGGATCCCGGATCAAGTCCGGGATGACGATTTAAATAAGATTGATCAGTTTTTTAGCATCGGCAGGTCCAGGCCCTGCTCCTTGGCGCACTCTTTGGCAATGTCATAGCCCGCATCCGCATGGCGCATAACGCCGGTGGCCGGGTCGTTCCACAGCACGCGCTCGATGCGTTTTTTCGCGGCTTCGGTACCGTCACACACGATCACCACACCGGAGTGCTGGGAGAAGCCCATGCCCACGCCACCGCCGTGGTGCAGGCTCACCCAGGTGGCGCCTGAGGCAGTATTCAGCAGCGCGTTCAGCAGCGGCCAGTCGGAAACGGCATCGGAACCGTCCATCATGGATTCGGTTTCGCGGTTGGGACTGGCGACGGAGCCGGAGTCCAGGTGATCGCGACCGATCACCACCGGTGCTTCCAGTTCGCCTTTGGCCACCATTTCGTTGAACGCCAGTGCCAGGCGTGCGCGGTCTTTCAGGCCGACCCAGCAGATACGTGCGGGCAGTCCCTGGAACTGAATGCGCTCGCGGGCCATGTCCAGCCAGTTGTGCAACTGGGGATTATCCGGGATCAGTTCTTTTACTTTCGCGTCGGTTTTGTAAATGTCTTCCGGGTTGCCGGAAAGCGCCGCCCAGCGGAAGGGACCGACGCCTTCGCAGAACAGTGGACGGATGTAGGCGGGTACGAAGCCGGGGAAGTCGAAGGCATTTTCCACACCCACTTCAAACGCCATCTGGCGAATGTTGTTGCCGTAGTCGAGGGTGGCGGTGCCGCGCTCTTGAAGCGTGAGCATGGCCTGCACCTGCACACCCATGGACTTTTTCGCTTCTTTGACTACCAGCGCTTCGTCGCGCTTACGCATTTCGGCGGCGTGGTCCATGGTCCAGCCTTGCGGCAGGTAGCCATTCAGCGGGTCGTGGGCGGAGGTCTGGTCGGTAACGCAGTCCGGGACAATGCCGCGCTCGACAATTTCCGGGAATACATCGGCGGCGTTGCCGAGCAGGCCGACGGAGATGGCTTCCCCCTTTTCCATGGCTTCGTTGATCATCGCCAGGGCTTCGTCGAGGCTGGTGGCTTTTTTGTCCACGTAGCCGGTGCGCAGGCGGAAGTCGATGCGGGTTTCATCGCACTCGACGGCAATCATGCAGAAGCCGGCCATGGTGGCAGCCAGCGGCTGAGCGCCGCCCATGCCGCCGAGGCCGCCGGTGAGTACCCATTTGCCTTTGGCTTCACCGTCGAAGTGTTTGCGGGCCACTGCGGCAAAGGTTTCGTAGGTGCCCTGGACGATGCCCTGGGAGCCGATGTAGATCCAGGAGCCGGCGGTCATCTGGCCGTACATGGCCAGGCCTTTTTTATCCAGCTCGTTGAAGTGTTCCCAGTTGGCCCAGTGGGGGACGAGGTTGGAGTTGGCGATCAATACGCGGGGGGCGTCGGCATGGGTTTTGAACACGCCCACGGGTTTGCCAGATTGCACCAATAGGGTTTCGTCGTCTTCTAAGCGCTTGAGGACTTCGACAATTTTGTCGTAGCACTCCCAGTCGCGCGCGGCGCGGCCGATGCCGCCGTAAACAACGAGATCTTCCGGGCGCTCGGCGACGTCCGGGTGCAGGTTGTTCATCAGCATGCGCAGGGGGGCTTCGGTGAGCCAGCTTTTTGCGTTCAGCTTGGTGCCGGTAGGTGCGGCAATTTTGCGGCTGGGGTCGTGACGTTTATCGGTCATGGTTGCCTCGTCTATTTCCAAATTCTGTGGATAGTTTGAATTGGAGTTTGGTGGGTTTTTGGCCCGCAGTTTTAAATCTGGTTCTGTGGCGGCGAGGCACCGGGTAGAGGTTTTCAGGACCGCTGTGAACCCATCCCTGGGCGCTTCGGCGCAAACATCCTGTTTGCGACGATCCTGAAAACCTCTACCCGGCACCCCGCCTTCAATTCGTGCTTCTGTCCTTCGAGTCTCGTCATCCCGGACTTGATCCGGGATCCAGTGCCTCCGAACTGGCAACACATCTGGATGCCGGATGCTTTTGTCATGCCGGACTCGATCCGGTACCGGCATGACGAACTTTTAAAACCGGAGTTGTGCGCCCAACCGGTACCGATTCCCCGGGTGCACCAGCCGCGCAAAACTCACCGTGCCCGCACTGCTTTTTGTACGCCGCCAGATCTGCAGGCACGCCGTCCCCTGCTTGATTTCCAGCGCCGTACCAACTGCTTCATCCGCACCAATCGCTTCAACCGTGGTATCCACCTCCGTCAGCGGTGCCACACGGGTCAGGTATTCATTGGGTGTAGCCGCGTGGAAGTTCTGGTGCAGGTATTCCGGCACCAGTGTGGGGTTGGTATAGCGTTCTTCGAACTGGATCGGCAGGTCGTTGTCCAGGTGCACGATGATGGAGTGGTAGACCGCAGCGCCTTCGGCGAGACCGAGGGCGACGGCGACTTCGGTGTTGGCTTCGGTCTGCTCCAGTTTGAGGATGCGGTTGCTATAACTGTGACCGCGGGCGGCAACTTCGTCGGCGATGTTGCGGACTTCCAGCAGGGAGCCGGCAGGCACCGGTTCGGCGACGAAGGTGCCGAGGCCCTGGGAGCGGATCAGTACGCCTTCGTCGGTGAGTTCGCTGAGTGCACGGCGGGCGGTCATACGGCTGACGTTGAAGTCCTGGGCGAGCTGGTTTTCCGAGGGCACGCGAAAGTGCGCGGGCCATTCACCGGATTCGATCTGCGCGCGGATATACGCCTTGATGGCGGCGTAGCGGGGCTGACTGCCGAGATCTGTAGTGGCGGTGGTTGTGGATAACTGACTGCTCATACTTGTGTGGTCTTTACCTGCTCGGGTAGAGTGTCCGCCTGGTTGTACATTCTTGTATATACAAGCTTGTTGGTGGGGCAACTATGGATTTGATGTGGGAGGCTGTCAATAGGTGGGTGGTTGTTCGCCTGCAGGGCAGGTTCCTACAAAAGGATCGGATTGTTGTTGTCATGATCCGGCATCCAGAAGCTCGGCCAGTTCAGTGGCACTGGATCCCGGATCAAGTCCGGGATGACGAGGGCCGAAGTGCAGAAGTATGAATCGAAGGTCAGGTGCTGGGGGCAGGGTTTCAGGATCGTCGGCAACAGGGACGTTGCCGACGAAGCGTACATGGGTTAGGCAAGTGTTTGCGAAGCACTGCTTCGCGCGCAGCCTAACGACGCCAATCTGTGATTGGCGGCCAACGCACGAGACCAAGGTGCCCGGCCGCCAAGAAACGAAGTTCAAGCGCTGTGAGAATCCGCGCCAAACTCTCCCAACAGGGCTATCGTTACAAATAACGCCAATTCAGTGAGCGACTATGACTGAACGCTGTGATCTGCTGATTACCAATGTCCACGCGGCCACCATGGACCCGTCCCTGCCCGGCGCATATGGCGCGGTAGAGGATGCCGCGGTGGCGGTGACGGGCAACAAAATCGTCTGGATAGGGCCGCGCCGCGAACTGCCGGAATGTACCGCCGACCAGGTTGTCGACGGCGAAGGTCAGTGGCTCACGCCGGGGTTGATCGACTGTCACACCCATCTCGTGTACGGCGGCCACCGCGCCGGGGAATTTGCCCGTCGCCTCGGCGGTGAAAGCTATGAAGAAGTTGCCCGCGCCGGTGGCGGTATCCTGTCTACCGTGCGCGCCACCCGTGCCGCCAGCGCCGACGACCTGTACCGCAAGGCCCAGCCGCGCCTCAAAGCCCTGATGGGCGAGGGTGTCACCACCGTCGAGGTCAAATCCGGCTACGGCCTGGACCTCGACACCGAGCTCAAGCAGTTGCGTGTCGCCCGCCGTCTCGCTCAGCATCACCCGGTGAATATCCTTACCACCTGCCTTGCCGCCCACGCTCTGCCGCCGGAATACGACGGCCGCGCCGACGATTATATCGACCTGGTGTGCAACGAGATTCTGCCCGCTGTCGCCAAGGAGCAGTTGGCCGATGCCGTGGACATGTTCTGTGAACATATCGCCTTCTCGGTGGAACAGTGCGAACGGGTCATCAAGGCCGCGCAGCAGCTGGATCTGCCGGTAAAGGTACATGCGGAACAGCTCGCGGCAACCGGTGCCACCAAAATGGCTGCCCGCGCCGGTGCCCTCTCGGTAGAACATATTGAATACATCACCGATGAAGACGTCGCCGCCATGGCCGAGAGCGGCACCGCCGCCGTGCTGTTGCCGGGCGCCTTTTACACCCTGAAGGAAACCCGTGTACCGCCCGTGGAAACCCTGCGCGCTGCCGGTGTCCCCATGGCGATTTCCACCGACCTGAACCCCGGTAGCTGCCCCATCGCCTCCCTGAGACTGATGATGAATATGAGTTGCAACCTGTTTGGCCTGACACCGGCGGAAGCGCTCGCCGGCGTCACCCGGTCCGCGGCCCGCGCCTTGGGAATCTGCTGTTCCCGAGGGGTACTGCGCGCGGGGCTGCGTGCGGATATGGCACTGTGGCCGATGGAAACCCCGGACCAGCTTGCCTACGAGGTGGGCGCGCTGAAACCGGCCGAAATCTTTGTTGGGGGGCTTCATGTTACAGCTGGCTGATATGCGCCTTTGGAGCGGACGGGTTGACAGTGAGGATGGCAAGGCCGGCAAGCGCTGGCACCAGGACATAGTGCCGCTGCACCTGGACAGTCCGCCGGGCTTTGCCATTCTCGGCTTCGCCTCCGATGAGGGAGTGCGCCGCAACAAGGGCCGTATCGGCGCCGCCAAAGGGCCGCGGATTTTGCGCCTGGCCCTGGCGAATCTGCCGAAAACCTTTGGTGCACCTTTGTACGATGCCGGCAACGTGCGGGTGGAAAAGGACGACCTCGAGTCCGGGCAGGCCATGCTCGGGGCGCGCGTTACCGAGTTGATGAGTGCCGGGCACTTCCCCATGGTACTCGGCGGTGGCCACGAGATCGCCTATGGTAGCTATCAGGGGATCGCCCGCTGGATGCGCGAACAGCACCGGGACAAGACCCTCGGCATTATCAACTTTGATGCGCACCTGGATATCCGCCTGCCTGCCCCCCAGGGGTCTTCGGGCACCCCGTTTTACCAGATCGCCGAACAGTGCGATCTGAACGGCCGTCCCTTCAATTACCTTTGCGTTGGCGCCGCCGCCACCGCGAACACCCCTGCCCTGTATCACCGGGCGGAAGAGCTGGGGGCACAGGTGATTTCCGACCGGGAAATTGTGCCCTGGCGGATCGAGCTGGTGCAAAAGCAGATCGCCGACTTTATCGACCGAGTGGATTATGTGTACCTCACCATCGACCTGGATGTGCTTCCGGCGGCCGTGATGCCCGCGGTGTCTGCACCGGCCGGGCGCGGCGTGGCGTTTGAATTGTTCGAACCGCTACTGGATACGGTGCTGGAATCGAAGAAGGTGTGCCTGGCAGATATCGCGGAATTCAATCCCTACTTTGATATCGAGGATCACGCGGCGCGCACGGCCGCACGGGTGGTGTTCCAGATTGCCAATGGCATCAAGGGATGAGATAGCGTCGTCTAGGGAGACTGTCGTTCCGGCGGCGATGCCGGTATCGGCTCTTCCGGCGGTAACTCTCTCGGTGGTCGCCGCGCCTCCAGGTAACGCTTGATATAGGGCTTGTGGGTATAGATCACATCGTCCGGCAGGCGATGCAGATCGAAGAAACGGTAGCCGTAGATTTCTCCGTCGCGGATCGCCACCTGCTTGTCCTTGAGGCGGCCGCGAACTGCGATGTTGATGATTCCCGAGCGCGGTACCTTGTTCACTTCCAGCACCTCGAAGTCGTCGATCTTGATATCCAGTTCCTCGCTCAGCTCGCGCCGCGCCGATTCCTCGAATGATTCGTTGCGCTCCACCCAGCCCCCGGGCAGGGCCCACTTATCCTGATAGGTATGGCGCACCAGCAACAGCTGATTGTTGCGCTCGACAAAGTAGACCATGCCCACTACGAATTTGTCAGTGAGTGCGTAGGAGATATTCCAGCGGATCTTGGGGGGCAGTTTCCGGTAGAGCTCGTACTTCAGACCGGGAAAAGCCACAAACGCCCCCACTACCAGCGCGCCCAGCAGCAGAAGTATCAGGAAGGCTTTAACTAAAAATGATCGCATGTCCGGTACGGCTTGCTCGCGGTCTACTTCTCGGGTGAATGGGTAAAGTGTATCCGACCAGAGCCGGGGCTTTCGAGCAGTTGTTGCCCGGCGGGGAAAATTTCCGGGCTATAGTGCAGTCTCCACTGCACTTTCTGACGGCTTTATAGTCAGACACATACAAGACCCGGTGGTTTCAGCCACCCACACAATAAGGAAGCTCCATGCCTCAGCCCATTTCTCTATTCCAATTTGCCAAAGGGTTGCTGGCGTCGGCCGGCTTCCTGAGTGGCGCGATTGCGCAGGCGGAATCGGGCGCCAGTGCAGCACCCGATCGGCTGGCGTCCGTGGTGGTAGAGGCCATTCAGCCTGTGGTGGAAAAGTACCAGGTCCCGGGGATGGCCCTGGCACTCACCATCGACGGTGAGCCGCACTTCTTTACCTTTGGGGAAACTGCATTGGACGGCGGGGCACCCGTTACCGAGCACACCCTGTTTGAGGTGGGCTCTGTCAGCAAGACTTTTACCGCCACGCTCGCAGCCTACGCCGAGGTAAAAGGTGCGCTGGATTTCCACAAGCCGGTCAGCGCCTACTTGCCGCCACTGCGCGGCAGCGCCATGGATCGGGTTTCCGTGCTCAATCTCGCCACCCACACTGCTGGCCACTTCCCCTTACAGTTACCAGAAGATATCGAAAGTGATACTCAACTTTTGGGGTATTACCGCAATTGGCAACCGCAATATACCCCGGGCACCAAACGGACCTATTCAAACCCAGGCATTGGCCTGCTTGGGTTTGTGGCTGCGCGCAGCCTCAATCAGCCCTTTGCTCAGGTGATTGAAAAGGAGATCTTTCGTGGCCTGGGTTTATCGGACACCTTTATCAGAGTACCGAAAAGCAAGGTGGACGATTATGCCGTCGGGCACAACAGTAAGCATGAGCCGGTGCGGGTGAATATTCGGCTGCTAAGTGAGGAGGCCTACGGGGTGCGCTCCAGTGCCGCAGATCTCACTCGCTATCTGGCGGCACAGATGCAACTGGTCAAGGTCGACGGCGACCTGCAGAAGGCGCTTGCAAAGACCCGCACTGGCTATTTTGAAACCGATTACTACGTGCAGGATATGGTGTGGGAGCAATACACGCTGCCGGTGTCTCACTCGGGGTTGCTGGCCGGGAATTCCCGCGAGATGATCAGCGGTGATCGTGAGGTCAGCGCCATTGGCCCACTGGCGCCACAGGACAACGTGCTGATCAACAAGACCGGTTCCACTGGAGGCTTCTCCGCTTACCTGGCATTTATTCCCCAGCAACGATTTGGTTTTGTGCTGCTGGCCAACAAGTATTTCCCCAATGATGAGCGCGTCGACGTACTGTATAAAATACTGGAAACGCTTCTACCGGAAGTCACCACTTCCAGCTCCACAGAGGATTGATTGATGAAATCTGGAATTGCCCTGTCGTCACTGGTACTTGCCCCATTGTTCCTGGTGGCCTGCAGCAACCAACAGATCTACGACGGAATCCAGCAAAACCGGCTGCACAATTGTGAAAAGTACCCGGATGCCCAGTACGAGGAATGTGTGGCCGATTATCAGAAAGATTATCGGACCTATGAGCGGGAGCGGCAGGCGCTACTGAAACAGGGGGGCGCAGGTGCGGAGGAATGATTGGTCATCAGTCTGGTGTGAACTGTGCCGAAAGGAGCTGGTGCCAAGCACGCGTAGTCGTTCGCAATAAACCAACCAGGCTCTGGTGAGAGAGGAGGGGCCGCGGACATGGTGCTCATTGCTTACAACTTATATGATGGGTTTGCTGGCCATGCAGTGGGCGTGGTCAGGTGGTTGTATGCGATGAAAGATGACAATAATGAAGCAGTTGCTCTCTTTTGGAGGTGTTGCACATTTTCTGTGCTTCGCCCTCACCCTGATCCTGTACCCCGCTACCCCGGCAGCGGCTTCCTCCCAGCCTGAGTATCAAACCGCGGCTCGCCCGGGCTGGGTGCAGCCGGTAGAGTTGCCAAGCCTGTCCGCCAGGACAGAGGCGGATGATGGCCTGCGCAACCTGTTGCTGGATGCTCAGACCAACCTGGCGGGGCCGCGGAAAGAACGCTTTTTCCGGTTTGCCATGCAGCCGCTACGACAGCAGGGCTTGCAGCAAATATCCAGTATCAGTCTCGGCTTTTCTCCCGCCTATGAAGATCTTGTCATTCACGATGTGACCGTTGTGCGCGATGGTGTGCGGTCCGATCGATTGCAATCTGCGGAAATCAAACTGTTTCAGCGGGAAGAAGAGCTGGAAAAAGACCTTTATGCAGAGCGCTGGACCGCAATGCTACTGCTCAAGGACCTGCGCATTGGCGATATCATTGAATACAGCTACACGGTAAGCGGGAGCAACCCGGTTCTCGGTGATGCCTATTTTGGTCGTGAGTTACTGAGCTGGGGGGTGGCCATCGAGCGCCTGCACCTTTCCGTGTTGACTCCGAGCGAAAAGCCTTTGTACTTGCGGAGTACCGGTCGCGACGACGTCGAGATTCGCAAGCAGCAACTGGGTGCCATCACCCGCTATTATGTTGATCTGCACAACAATGCCGCACTTCAGCTTGAAGACGGCGTGCCGGAGTGGCTTTCTCCCTATCCTTATATCGAGTTCACTCAGTACGCGGATTGGCGAGAGGTCAATCAGTGGGCTCACAATCTCTACGCGCCCATGACGGACCAGCTGCCGGCGGAATTTTCACTGTGGCTGGAAGAATTGCGCGGTACGCCCGCGGAAAAGGCCGCCGCGACAACCCAATGGATTCAGGAGCATATCCGCTATTTCGGTATCGAGCATGGAGTTAACTCCCATCTGCCATCCTCTCCCCTGGAAACCTTTGAACGGCGTTTTGGTGACTGCAAAGACAAAACGGTGTTGCTTGTTGCCGCGTTGCGCAGGCTTGGTATAGAGGCATACCCCGCGCTGGTTTCGTCCATAGAAAATATGGACCTTGACCAGCGGCTGCCATCCCCCGGCCAATTCGATCATGTGATTACAACACTGAAGCTGGGGGGGCAGCGATATTGGGTGGATCCCACTGCCAATAATCAGATGGGCTCTCTCGATGCGATGTCATTGCCCGATTTTCACTGGGCTTTGGTGGTTAATGGTGAATCCTCCAAGCTCACAGCAATCGAACCTGCCACCGAAGCACAGACCCGCGGCCAGATTCTGGTGGAGGAAACCCTCGTCCTGGATCGCAATCGGCGTTCCGCGGAGCTGAGCGTAGTCAGTCACTATGTGGGTCAGAGCGCAGAGGGGTTGCGTAGTTACGCTGGCTACCGGGATGTGCAGACTATCAGCAACGACTTTCTGCAATTCTATGCACGATTTTTCCCTGGTATCGAATTGCTGGAATCGACCGAGATTGATGAAGTGGAGGGGCGCAATGAGTTACGGGTACGTGAGCGCTATCGCCTGAACAACTTGGGAGATAACGTGGGAGGGCAGACGTTGCTCAAACTCTCTGCTGCCAGTATCGCAAGTAATCTGTCTTTGCCTCAGACTCGCCAGCGTAAATATCCATTCCGCTTGCCCGGCCACATGCGCGTGGACGAACGCATCACCGTTGTCGCACAGAACGACGAGGATTTGCGCTGGTTGGAAGGGCAGGGCGACACCGATGTGCATACACCCTGGTTCGAATTTTCAAGAGAAGTCAGTAAAGAGAAAAAGCAGTTGGTCATCGACTACCGCTACGATTCGCTGGAAAAATCGGTCGAACCGCAAGACTTCTCCGAATACCTGCAGGCAATCAACCGAATGGATGGCGGGCTGACTTATTCCGTATGGTTGGCACCAGCAGCTGTATCCGCCGATGAACGACGGGATCGCGCCAGTAGCCTGGCAAGAGATCTTCTGAAGCGCCGTTAAAAAATAAAACTTGAGAAACAGTATGTGCACCAGGCTTGTTGATTTATCCCGCCGGATCACCGTGGCAGTTTTCTTGACTGCAACTCTGGGAGGATGTGCAACCTCGAATAATCTCGATGGTGGATCCGCCGGGCGGTCGCAGGGAGATTCTGGTAAGCAGTCACGTGCCCCGATAGTTGCTGACGCGGAGCTCTTGCAGCGTTATATGTCAGCCGACGAACGGTTCGATGCGCTGACACGCAAGGTGAGACAGGACCCGGGTTCGGTGGAGTTTTTTGACTTCTGGGAGGCCTATCTGGACACCTCTTACCTGCACAGCGCGGTCGATGTACGCGCGGAATTCCAACAGGAATTGGCTGCACTGGCGAGTGGTAAAGATGGCGAATGTACGCAGATTGACTGGGCGTATTGGAGTCAGCGCAATTTCATGGAGCTGGAACCCCATCTTGCGGCTCAGGCGTGCTACGAGTCGATTGGTGAGACTGCGTTGGCCTTACAGCATGAAAATTCCGTTCAGTACATTCTGCGTGGTGTGCTGGGTAGCGGCGATGGGGCGAGCATTGATACAGCCTACGAAATTGCACTGCTGGATCATGCGGAAGAGATCCTGCAACTGGCGGGATACCGTGTACGCGATGCTCTCCTGCAACCGGTGGCCAGTGGTATCGGCCTGATTTATATCGTCATTGCCGAAGATCCGGACACGGGTGTTCAACACGAGTTTTATTTTGAGAATCAACGGGTCATCAATGTGTTGCTCGGGGCCACTTACCCCTTCGCCGGCGTTGGTGGAAATTATGTGGCACAGGTGCTGCGACCGCTGGCCGAAGGTGGTGTGAGTTCGGCGCAAATTGGCTTGGGCCGCCTGCTAGAGGAAACCGAGGATGTGGAGGGAGCCGCGAGGCAGTACGCCAGCGCGATCAGCTCCGGTAGCGAAATCGCGCAATTGCGTCTGGGCGTGGCGGCACTCAAGGGTGTGTTGCCAGGCTACTCCCGGGAAAATGCCGTGGATCTGCTGATAACCTCTGCCGAGCAGGGTAGTGCCAACGCGATGGTTGCGCTGTCATTTGTCTATCAGCAGGGGCTTGGGGTAGAGCCCAGCGAAGTACTATCTGAACAATTTATGGCGGCTGCCAGTCAGCGGCTAGAGCCAGGTAAGGCATGGTTGCTTCTGTCTGCGTTCTATCTCGATGAGGAGTTGGGGAGCTCGGTGACTGCCGGGATGCGCTATGTAAAAAAAGCCGCGGCAGAGGGGTATCTGCCCGCACGGAGGATAGCGCTGCAGGCAGAACTCAACAGCTTCTGGGAGGAAGCCGATCTGGACGCGCTGTTGCCCCCGCTGCAGGAGCTGGCTGAAGCGGGCGATATCGAAGCCGGTGTAATCTACGCCCGACGCGTGCTGACCGCGCCAGCGTCCCAGGCGGTCGAACGGGTGCTGAATGCAACCCGGTATCTGGAAGGTGCGTTGGCGGTCCACTCCGATATGGCGTATGCCCTGCAGGGCGATATACATCGAAGTAACCGGGAATATGTCGCGGCGAGAGCGTCCTATCTGCGCGGTGCATCGGCCACGGCGAGCCAGTTGGGAATGGCACTGTTACATCAGCAACAGCGCCTGCCTGACTCCGATCCGGTGCATGGGTCACTCTGGTTCATGATGTGTGGCAGCCATGGCGACAGTGAATGTCTCTACCAGTTGGGGAGTCTGTTCCTGAGCGGCGAAGGTGTGGATCGTGACCCGGAGACCGCGCGTCAGGCTTTTCACGAGGCGGCAATGCGTGGGCATTCGCGCGCACAGCTGGCCCTCGAGCGGCTGGAGCGGAATTTGTGATGCAGCGCTGCACCGATTTTTGGCAGATTTTACGGAATAACGGCTAATATGGCGCGAAAATGGTGCCATAGTACCGGTAGTTGTGGCACTTGATGACAAGCTGCCCGAACTTTGTGCGTTCCTTGTACGATTGACCGATAATTGACCATTGTATAGGGTGCGTGTTTCGTGCCTCAGGTGCACCCGAAAATAGTCCCTTTCGAGGAATTGACATGGTTTCCAGTAGCGGAGCTGGCGAGAATTTTTCCGCTGCTTCTTCCCGCAGGCCTGCGGCAACGAACAAGAAGGCCGAGAAGCGAGAGATCGCCAAGGCGAAGATCCTGAATGCCACTCTGGATCTGATTGCCCGCAAAGGGCTTGCAGCCCTGTCCCATCGTTCCATTGCCAGTGAGGCCGGTGTGCAGCTGGCGATGACCACTTACTATTTCGGCACCATCGACAATATCCTGGTGGCGGCGTTTGAAGAGTACTGTAAGTCCATGGAGCCGGTGAATGAGGACTTGCGGCGGGCGCAACAGGCTCTGTTGTCCAGCTCCGTGGACGAGAACGGCGAGCTGAAGGATCGCAGGCAGTACATTGAGGGCGTTGCCGAGGTCTTTGCGCAATTGATTGATACCGGCCCGACCGCACGCTTGCGGCAATTGCGGATCGAATGCCAGTACCTGTACGAGCAGCATCCGTCCGAGGCCCTGGCGGAAAAAATTCACGGATATAACGATTGGCTTTCCGGTATCGCCCGTGAGTTTATCGAACCTCTGGGCTCCGATGCCCCGGCGCTGGATGCGCAGATGTTTATGTGGATGGTGCAGTGTCTGGAGTTTTCTGCAGTGACCAGTGTGGGAATCGACGGCGCCAATAGCCGTCAGGTATTACTGCGCATGCTGCGTGGCATGCTGGGCTGATGGGCCAGCCCGCCCCACTGGGCCGGGCTATCCCCATATCCGCGCGCAGATGTTTCGGGTGAATCAGTAACCTTCCGGCTGTTCGAGCTCTTGAATCACGTATCCCACCTCTTCGGCTTTCTCGAGGAAAACCTGCTGCGCATCGTAAATCCCGCGGTTATAGAAAAAGGGGCCCAATTCCTTCGCGAAAAAATCGATTAAAAACTCCGCCTCGAAACCGCCAATATCCTGCTGCAGCTCGTCCATAAAGTAGGACTTGATCTTTGCGACCATCCGTTCCTTCTGATCTTTGGTAAATTCGATTTCTTTCACTGTCATCCCGTTCGTTGCTTTCCGTGTTCCCGCTCCTCGGCTCGCAGTGTCAGCACTTCGCAGCCCTCTGCGGTCACCAGTACCGTGTGTTCCCACTGGGCGGACAGCTTGCTGTCACGGGTGGCTACTGTCCAACCGTCTTTCAGGGTTTTGGTTTTGTGGGTGCCCTGATTGATCATTGGCTCAATGGTGAAGGTCATGCCTTCCTTCAGGATCTCCCCGGTATTCTGGCGGCCGAAGTGCAGCACCTGTGGAGCTTCGTGCATCTCCCGGCCGATACCGTGTCCGCAGTATTCCCGCACCACGCTGTAGCCCCGCTCCTCGGCATGCTTCTGGATTGCGTGGCCAATATCCCCAAGCCTGGCTCCGGGGCGCACTTTTTTAATGCCCTCCCACATGGCCGTATAAGTGGTTTTGACGAGCTTGTGTGCGGCGGGAGCAACCTCACCAATCAGATACATCTTGCTGGAGTCGGCGACAAAGCCGTTTTTCTCCAGGGTGATGTCCAGGTTCACGATATCCCCGTTTTTCAGCTTGCGCGTTGCGCTGGGCATACCGTGGCAGACCACTTCGTTGATGGAGCAATTGAGCGTATAGGGGTAGTCATACTGGCCTTTGCTGGCTGGGCGAGCTTTGAGTGTATTGACGATATAGTGATCCACCTGACGGTCGATCTCCATGGTGCTCACACCCGCTGCAACGAAATCGTCCAGCATCGCGAAGACCTGGCTGAGCAGGCGGCCGGATTCGCGTATCAGTGCCTGTTCCTCAGGCGTTTTCAATTGCACCTTATTCACCGGTTTCGCTCACCTCTTGGGCCAGGGCTTGCAGGCTGGGGGTCGGATTGCGTAACAGCATCCTGCAAAGCTGGTTGTAGTTCAGGTTTGGGTGCAGCTCCGCGAGCATACCGATTCTCACCCAGAATTCGGCCTGGGCATTGATGGAGCGTGACATGACGGTGCTTGCCTGACGTATTTCATCGTGCAATGCGTCGGAGATTTTTACGATGCCCACGGGGAGCTCCTCTGGCGATCAAGTAATCGGGTTATATGAAATATATATGAATCGTATATTGTGCGAGTTGGCTTGGCAATGAATCCTGTGTGCCGGGGAGGCGGAATTGCGTAAGCTTGCGCGTATTTGTCGTTGAGCCGAGGTCAAACTTGCGTCCTTATACCCCGCCTGCCCACCCCTTTCTCGATGTGGTTTACAGCGATGCCCAGCTGCTGGTGCTGGATAAACCCAGTGGTCTGCTGACTGTGCCCGGGCGGGACCCTTCCCACAAGGACAGTCTGGCCAGCCGCGCTCAGCAGGATTACCCAGACGCGCTGATTGTGCACCGCCTGGATATGGATACCTCCGGCCTGGTGGTGATGGCGAGGGGCGCAGAGATACATCGCCAGCTCAGCGGCCTGTTCCAGAACCGGCGGGTGGAGAAGCGCTATGTCGCCCGGGTGTGGGGGGAACCGGGACAGGATGAAGGCGAAGTGGATTTACCCCTCATCTGCGACTGGCCCAACCGGCCGCGGCAGAAGGTGTGCTTTGATTCCGGCAAAGCGTCTCTCACCCGTTGGCGAAAGCTTGCTGGTGATGGCCAAACGGCACTGTTAGAGCTGTTGCCGATAACGGGGCGCTCACACCAGCTGCGGGTGCATATGCAGGCCATGGGCCACCCTATACTCGGTGATCCCTTTTACGCCCACCCCGAAGCCCAGGGAGCGGCATCGCGGCTGCTATTGCACGCGCAGGAGCTCGGATTTGAGCACCCCGCACTTGGGCACCCCATGCACTTTTTCTGCGACGCCGGGCCAGCATTTGAGTGGCCGACAGAATAATCGAGACTGGGCTGCAGGGATCTCGCTGGAAAATGCGTCCCCGCAGGGAAAAGGTCCCAATCCAGGATAAATTTTATGATCTGATATAGCGTGACCGGGTATTATTGGGCGCGTTGCACAAGGAGTTCCGGTGGGTAGCAAGCATTCATTGCACCAATCGTGAATACAGTAAATACAAAAGTGCACTTGCCGATTCAGAAGGAGTTTGCCGGTGGCGGTTGCGATCAATACCCTGGGTGGTCTTGCACTCTATCGTGATGGTAATGAAGTCAGATTACCGGCATCGAAGCGCACCCGTGCCCTGCTGGCATATCTCGCGATCACCGCCCGTCCACACCGTCGTGACAGCTTGTGCGAGGCTTTCTGGGAGTCACCGAATGACCCAAAAGGGTCATTGCGCTGGTCCCTGAGCAAACTGCGGCCGTTGGTGAATACCCCCGAGTGTGAACGGCTGCAGGCCGACCGTGAGCGGGTGGTACTGGAAGCCGGCGATATCGCTATCGACACCCGGATTCTTGCGGATGAGTTGCGCGCCCCCACTCTCTGTGTTTCCCGTCTCTGTGACATTGCTGCGCGCCTCAACGCTCCTTTTCTCGAGGGGCTGGAGTTACCAGAGCAGGATATCTATCAGCGCTGGCTGAATGGCGAGCGTCGCGAACAGGAGCGGCGACTCACACAGGTCTGTTCGCGACTGGCTCAGCACCCCGACAACGCACTGGATGAGCAGCTGCTGTGGGCACAACGCTGGCAGGAGCTCGCGCCCTTGTGCCCCAGCGCGGCAACGGTGCTGGTGACTCTTTTGGATCGCATGGGGCTTACCGCGGAACTTGACCGCACTGCGCGGGAGCTCGACCACCGCTTCCGGCGTGCAGCCATCTCCTGGTCAGCAGCAGCGCGGGCACAAACCGAAGCCGGACCGCCCTCGGATGAAAAGGGGTTCACCGGTCGCGAGCTGTTGGCGCGCCAGAAAATTCATTTCTGCCGTGCCCGCGATGGCGCTCGCATCGCCTACGCCTCCGTGGGCGAAGGGCCGACAATAATCAAAGCTGCCAACTGGCTGACACATCTCGAGCACGACTGGGATGCACCGATATGGAGCCCGCTGTTTCGTGATCTCGCCTCCGATCACCGCTTTATCCGTTACGATGAACGGGGCAATGGTCTGTCCGACTGGAATGTGGGGGAAATCTCATTTGAGTCGTTTGTGACCGATCTGGAAACTGTGGTCGATGCCTGTGGGGAGCAGCGGTTTTCCCTGCTGGGTATTTCCCAGGGCGCGGCAGTCTCTATTGAGTACGCGGTGCGCTACCCGGAGCGGGTCAAGCACCTGATTCTGTTTGGCGGCTACGCCGCTGGCTGGCGAGTGGGTGCCAGTGAGGCGGTGACCCGCGAGCGCGAAGCGGTGATGACACTCACTGCCACGGGTTGGGGGCAGGATAATCCAGCTTACCGGCAAATTTTCTCATCCACTTTTATGCCGTCTGCCAACGCGGAAGAGTTCGCCTGGTTCAATGAGTTTCAGCGGCGCACGACCTCGCCGGAAAATGCGGTGCGTTTTCTGTCCGTGTTCAGTGATATCGATGTGCGCGCACGCCTGGCGCAGGTGCAGGTGCCTACCCTGGTGATTCACTCGCTTGGTGACCAGCGCATTCCCGTCCATATAGGACGGGAACTGGCTGCCTCCATCCCCGGTGCGGAATTTGTCGGGCTGGATAGCAACGGCCATCTTCTGCTGGGGCGCGAAGCCGCTTCTCGCGACTTCGTGCGGGCGGTGCGCGAGTTTATCGCGCACCACTGATATCGAGGGATCCTCAACTTCTGCCCGATTACCACGCTTTTTCAAATGCTGGCTACCACGTCACCTCTGTAACCTTGTGGCAAATGAATCACTCGGGAAACGCTACAGGGAGTCTAGTCACGATGCTTACGGCAACGGAGTTTACCCGTCAACTAATGGGGTTGAGGGATCAATACCGGGCGGATAATGCTTGGGTCGGCAACTGGCGCAGCGGCAGCTGGAATGACGAAAATACCATGGCGCACTACATCCACTGTGCCTATAACCTGTATCGCGCGACAGCGACCAATATGTTGAAGCTTACGGTACTCGGCGGTACGCAAATTCGACTGGATGATGCCTATATCCGCAATTTTGGGATCACCGGCGCCAATGGGATTCAGGACAGGACTACCAAGGAGCATGTGTACGCAGAAGTCATGCGGCGTATCGGACGTACCACCAACCCCAGCCCCACTGCAGACAGAAACCCCGCGCCGGTTGTGCGCAGCGGCAGTATCTTGAGTGAAAAAGGGTGGACCCCTATTTTGAACGATGCATTGATTATTGGCGCCGCCGCGGGCCGGCAACAGTTTGCGCTCGCGCTCACTTCGGCGGAGCAATTGCGCTGGGAGCGGATCAATGGTGATAAGGTGACCCGTTTTGCGGTGAATGCCTCGCGGTTTGGTGAAACGCCAGCGCTGAAAAATGCGTGGAAGTCTTTTTTTAACGCCAGTAAAAAAATGTTCTTCGATGGCGGCAATCCAAGGGTTTTCGCCCGCGAGCTGCTCGGACTGTATTTCTTCGGCTATAAACCAGAATACTCCTGGCATCAGCTGATCTTCCGACCACCGCAGGGTGGTGTTGTGCGGCCCACGTTCAACCTGTATCTGGATGAGCTGCGCAACGTGAATTTTCATACTGGAGACCAAACCCGAATCATGCAGGCCATCTCGAACTTGTTGTTTGACGAGCCCGGCGCGCTGGGGCAACCCTGGACGCGCAGGAGACTGGCCGTCTAGGGTCGGGGTAGCACCATGTCCCGGGGGAGAATACCTCGGACAAAAAAATGGGCGGCCACTGGCCGCCCATTTTGCTTTGCCGGAAATAAAAGGTTTACTTCTTACCCTTCATTGCCGCCGCCAGCAGGTCACCCATGCTGCCGCGACCACCGTTGCCGCTCCCCTGTTGCTGGCGGCTGCGGTTGTTGTGGCGGGTCGCTTGACGGGATTCGCGGTGGTCGCCTTTCTTGACGCCGCCGCTGCCCTGCTCACCGGGCTCGTCGCTCATGCGCATGGACAGGCCAATACGCTTGCGCGCCACGTCCACTTCCATCACCTTCACCTTGACGATGTCGTTCGCCTTCACTACTTCGTGCGGGTCTTTTACGAACTTCTCGCTCAGTGCGGAGATGTGCACCAGGCCGTCCTGATGCACACCGATATCCACAAAGGCACCGAAGTTGGTGACGTTGGTGACGGTGCCTTCCAGCACCATGCCCGGACGCAGGTCCTTGATTTCTTCCACGCCGTCTTCGAACTTGGCGGTGCGGAATTCCGGGCGCGGGTCGCGGCCGGGTTTTTCCAGTTCGGCGATGATGTCTTTTACCGTGGGCAGACCGAATTTTTCATCGGTATAGTCCATCGGGTTCAGCCTGCGCAGAAAAGCGGAATCGCCGATCAGGCTGTTGATCTCGCGGCCGTTCTTCTCGGCAATGCGTTTGACCACGATGTAGGACTCCGGGTGCACACCAGAGCGGTCCAGTGGATTCTCGCCGTTGTTGATACGCAGGAAGCCGGCCGCCTGTTCGAACGCCTTGGGTCCGAGGCGCGGAACTTCTTTCAGCTGGTCGCGACTCTTGAAGGCGCCATTCTGGTCGCGGTAGCTGACGATATTGGCGGCGATGGAGGCCGACAGGCCGGACACGCGGGTCAGCAGTGGCGCGGAGGCAGAGTTCAGCTCGGCGCCGACGCCGTTCACACAGTCTTCCACCACCGCGTCCAGGGAACGCGCCAGCTGGGACTGGGATACGTCGTGCTGGTACTGGCCCACACCGATGGATTTGGGTTCGATCTTCACCAGCTCGGCGAGCGGATCCTGTAAGCGACGGGCGATGGAGATGGCACCGCGGATGGTCACGTCCAGATCCGGGAACTCCTTGGCGGCGAATTCAGAGGCGGAGTACACGGAGGCGCCGGCCTCGTTCACCATCACCTTCTGGGCGGTGAGCTTGAATTGTTTGATGGTCTCGCCGACAAACTTGTCGGTCTCGCGGCTGGCGGTGCCGTTGCCGATTGCGATCAGGCCCACGTCGTACTTTTTGCACAGGGTGGCGATCACCGCAGCGGATTCCGCCAGCTTGTTTTGCGGCGGATTCGGGTAGATGGCGGTGTGATCCAGCACCTTGCCGGTGGCGTCCACCACGGCCACTTTCACCCCGGTGCGCAGGCCCGGGTCCAGGCCGATGGTGGCTTTCTGGCCGGCGGGGGCGGACAGCAGCAGGTCCTTCAGGTTGCGGGAGAACACCTTGATGGCTTCCTCTTCCGCCTTCTCGCGCAGCTGGCTCAGCAGGTCGGTTTCCAGACTGGTCAGCAACTTGATGCGCCAGGTCCAGCGCACCACTTCACCCAGCCATTTGTCCGCCGGACGCCCCTGGTCCTCGATCTCCACATGACGGGCAATCATCGCCTCGCAGGGGTGGGCCTGAGTCGGTGCGCGCTCTTCGTCGCCCTCGAGGCCGAGATTGATAGCCAGAATGCCTTCGTTGCGGCCGCGGAAAATCGCCAGGGCGCGATGGCTTGGCACCTTGGCCCAGTCTTCCGCATATTCGAAGTAGTCGCGGAACTTGGCTCCTTCCTCTTCCTTGCCGGGAAGCAGCTTGGATTTGACCTGGCCTTCGCGGCTGAGGAAGTCCCGCAGCTTGCCCAGCAGCTCGGCGTCTTCGGCGAAGCGCTCCATCAGAATGAACTTGGCACCGTCGAGGGCACTCTTGATGTCCTTGACGTGCAGGGCGGGATCCTCGTTGTCGCTGTTGAGGTACTTTTGCGCTTCCTCTTCCGGGTTCAGGCTCGGGTCGGCGTAGAGGGCGTCGGCGAGAGGCTCCAGGCCCGCTTCGATGGCGATCTGGCCCTTGGTGCGGCGTTTCGGTTTGTAGGGGAGGTAGAGGTCTTCGAGGCGGTTTTTGGTGTCGGCGGCGTTGATCTGCTGGGCCAGTTCCGGGGTCAGTTTGCCCTGCTCGTCGATGCTTTTCAGGATCGCGGCGCGGCGCTCTTCCATTTCACGCAGATAGCGCAGGCGGTCTTCCAGGGTGCGCAACTGGGTGTCATCCAGTTCACCGGTGACCTCCTTCCGGTAGCGGGCGATAAACGGCACCGTGGCGCCCTCGTCCAGCAGTCCTACGGCCGCGGCCACCTGTTGTGGGCGCACGTTCAGTTCTTCGGCGATACGGGCGTTGATATCCAACATCTTGTTATCTACTTCCTCGGAGAGTCATTAACACAGAGTCACTTACACAGAGTCATGGGTATTTCACGAAATCGACGGCGGTGCCGGCCGTGTAAAAAGGGCGGCCATTATGGGCCATGCGACGCCACTGACCAAGATTGAAAACCGCGCCTTTTTAAACCGGGTGGTCGCGGCGCAGAATTGCGCATAGAGGTCTTTTGCGGTCAAGCGCATTCTGCTGCGACGGCTGGTATCTGTGAACAGTTCCAAAGTTGTGCAAGCCCTGTAGAATGCCCAGCTAGTTAAATTTTGATCAGCGGAATTGCCTGTGAATCCTTCGAATAAAAACACCAGTAAAAATAAAATCTTAGGAATCGTTGTAGCGGTTGGTGTGCTCGCCGTAGCAGCTGTAACCCTGCTCGCCCCGAAACCTGAGGAAAAAGTTGCTGAGGCAGCACTTCCGCCGGTGGCCGATGTGGTATACGCCAACCCCGGTCGCCAGACCCTGCTGGTACCGAGCCAGGGCTCGGTGCGCGCTCGTCACGAGATTGAAGTGGTAGCGCGGGTGGGGGGTGTCATCGAGAGTGTGAACAACGCGTTCGTTCCCGGAGGATTCTTTCAGCAGGGCGATTCCCTGATCCAGATCGAAGCGGCGGACTACCGGCACGCCCTAACCCGTGCTGAATCCCAGGTGGCCAATGCTGCCGCCACCCTGGCCCAGGAGCAGGGCATGGCCAAACAGGCCCAGCGCGAGTGGCGCGACCTGGGCACCAAAACCGCGAACAATCTGTTCCTGCGCAAGCCGCAGCTGGCTGCCGCCGAAGCCGGCCTGGCCGCTGCCAAAGCGGATCGCGACCAGGCCAGACTGGACCTGGAGCGCACCGCGGTGAAGGCGCCGTTTGCCGGCCGTGTGGTGGAAACCCTGGTGGATATTGGCCAGTACGTGACCCCGGGAACCAAGTTGGCACGTATTCACAGCACCGGAGTGGCGGAGGTGCGGCTGCCGCTGACCGATCACCAGCTGTCCCTGCTGGAATTGCCCTTGGGCAGTGCGATTGAAAATGGCCCGGCGGTGCGGGTAACTGCAAGCCTCGCCGGTAAGCAGCGGGAGTGGCGCGGACAGATCGTGCGCACCGAGGCGGCGATCGATCCAAACAGCCGCTTTGTCTATGCCGTCGCCCAGATCCAGAACCCCTACGCCGGTGAAGCGCCGCTGATTAACGGCCTTTTCGTGGAAGCACAGATTGCTGGCAAAACCTATGACGATATCAGCGTGCTGCCGCGTCAGGCGCTGCATGAAGGTGGCCACATTCTGGTGCTGAATGAGGAGAATCAGCTGGGCTTCCGCGACATGGACCTGCTGCAGGCGGTGGGTGACCAGGTCTGGTTGCGCGGAGATCTGGCACCTGGAGAAAAGGTGGTGGTTTCCAGCCTCGGCTATTCCCGCGAGGGTATGGTACTGACCCCCAATCCGTTGAACGAAAAGCCATCCGGGCTGCTGCTCGGTGAGCAGCCTGAAAGCGACGCCGATGAAAGTGCAACAGAGGCGGGTAGCAAAACGGTTTCGGCGAAGGGAGCGTACTGATCATGCAGGGCATCATCGGGTGGTTCGTCCGCAACAGTAAGGCCGCCAACCTGCTGATGATCATGATCATCATCGGCGGTCTGTTTGGTATCTCCCACGTCGGCCGCGAAGTCTTCCCGGCCATCAACCCGGGTATCGTCAAGGTCGATATCAGTTATCCCGGCGCGGGTCCCGCCGAGGTTGAGCAGCAGGTTACCCTGCGGGTGGAGCAGGCGATTGCGGAAGTGAAAGGGATCAAGGAGATCAACTCCTGGTCTTCCCGCAGTCACAGTACCGTGCGTATCGAAGCCCAGGAGGGCTACGACGAGCTGCGCCTGCTGAACGACATCAAGGTGCAGGTGGACTCCATCAGCACCTTCCCCTCGGACATCGAGCGCCCGGTGATCGCTCTGGAAGAGTGGGAACAGCAGATGATGATGATCGCCATCGGCGGTCCGGTTTCCGACCGTCAGCTGAAGCAGACCGCGCTGGACCTGCGCGACAAACTGATGCTGCTGCCCGGTGTGCGCCGGGTCGACGTGTGGGGTGACCGCGCGGACGAAGTGTCTATCGAGGTATCCGAGGTCAATCTGCGCCGCTACAACCTGACCTTCGATGACGTGGCCAATGCGGTGCGCCGCTCCTCCCTGGACCTGCCGGCGGGCCGTGTGCGCTCCGATCGTGGCGATATCCAGGTGCAGACCCGCGGTCAGGCCTATACCCAGGCGGACTTCGAGCGCATCCCGCTGTTGAGCCGCGCCGACGGCACCCAGCTGCTACTGGGGGACGTGGCCACGGTCAACGACGGCTTTGAGGAAGAGGGTTCGATTATCCGCTTCAACGGCGAATCGGCGATGAACCTGCGGGTAATGCAGGGCGAGCCACTGGACGTAGTGGCCACCGCCGAAGCGATCCGTGAGTTTATGAAAGAGGCGCGGGAAACCCTGCCTCCGGGTATGGAATTCGAGACCTGGTTCGACTTCTCCGAGGCCTATGAAAGCCGCATGAGCATGCTGTTCTGGAATGCGGTGACCGGTCTCGCGCTGGTGTTCGTGTTGTTGATGCTGTTCCTGCGCCCGGCGCTGGCGGTATGGGTGACCATCGGTATTTTCACCGCCTTTATGGGGGCCTTCTGGTTGCTGCCGATTACCGGCGTGACCCTGAATATGCTGTCGCTGTTCGCCTTCCTGATGATTCTCGGGATTGTGGTGGACGATGCGATTATCGTGGGGGAGGCGGTGCACGCCGCCCACGACCGTGGCGAAACCGGGCTGAAAGCGGCCGAGGCGGGGGTGAAAACCGTTTCCGCACCGGTCATCTTTGCCGTGGTTTCCACCATGGTGTTCTTTGTGCCCATGCTGTTTCTACCCGGAGTGACCTCGCAGATGATGCTGGCGCTGCCGGTGGTGGTACTGCTGTGTCTGGCGTTTTCACTGGTGGAGTCCCTGCTGATCCTGCCGGCGCACCTGGTGAACCTAAAGCCCGAGAAAAAAGCGACCTCCGGGATCGGCATGAAACTGCAGTCCGTGCGCGGCAAGTTCGCCGCCGCAATGCAGCAGGCTGGCGACAAATACTATATGCCGCTACTGGAAAAATCCCTCGGCAACAGCCGCGCAACGGTAATGATCTTCTTTGTGGCGCTGATCCTGTCCTTCGCGGTGTTCAAGGGCGGCTATATCGGCTCCGCCTTCTCTCCCGAAGTGCCTTCGGACATGCTTGAGCTTCGCACCACCATGGCTCAGGGAGAGTCCTTCGAAGAATCCAAGCGGGTACTGCAGAAGTTTGAGCGCGCCGGTGCCCAGCTCGCCAAGGACCCGGAAATGCTGGCACTGAACGGTGGCAAACCGTTTGTGGAAAACACCATGGTGTTCCTGTGGCGCGGCAACGTCACCGTTCTCCTGCAGCTGACCGACGGCGAGCAGCGGGATGTGACCTCGGAACAGCTGGCGCTGAAATGGCGCGAGTACGTGGGTGAGCTGCCGGCCAGCGTGGAAGAAATGAAGATCCACCACACCATCAATGACGGCGGTGCGGGCATGTCCCTGAACCTGAGTACGTCATCCGGTGATATGGACGAACTGCGACGCGCAGCGGATGCGGTGAAAGAGGCGCTGAACAACTTTGCCGGTGTCTACGATGTGCGTGACAACCTGGTGGCTGCCCGTCAGGACATCGAGATCCAGCTGAAGCCTCACGCCACCAACATGGGTATCGGCCTTGCCGATGTGGCCAAACAGGTGCGCCAGGGTTTCTATGGAGAAGAAGTCCAGCGTATTCCCCGCGGCCGTGAAGACGTGCGGGTGATGGTGCGTTATCCACAGGAAGAGCGCGCCAACGAGGACCAGATCGACCGGATTCGCGTGCGTACCGCGGAAGGTGAAGTGCCGTTCAGTGCGGTGGCCGATGCGGTCTACGTGCCGGGTTACACCACCATCCGTCGCAACGATCGCGAGCGCACGGTGCAGGTGACTGCGGAGCTGATCCCGGGCTCGGCGCCGGCATTCGAGATCCTGAAGCAGCTGCGGGATGAGAACCTGAAGCAGTGGGAGGCGCGCTTCCCGGGCTTCAGCCTGAAGACTGCGGGCGAGATGCAGGAAGAGGCGGAATTTGGCACGGCAATTCTGGCGTTCTTTATTCTGTCGCTGTTTGCAATCTATGCGCTGCTGGCGATCGCGTTCCGCTCGTACTCTCAGCCACTGCTGATTCTGACGGCGGTGCCGTTCGGTTTCTTCGGTGCGATTCTGGGCCACCTGTTGATGGGCTATGACATCAGCATTATGTCGATGCTGGGTTTCCTGGCGGCTGCGGGTGTGGTGGTGAACGATAACCTGGTATTGATGGATCGGATCAATCAGCTGCGGGCCCAGGGGCTGGCGGTGATGGATGCGGTGGTACAGGCGGGACGCGATCGCTTCCGCCCGATTATCCTGACTTCCATTACGACATTTATCGGTCTGGTACCGATTATGTTCGAGCGTTCGATTCAGGCGCAGTTTCTGATCCCGATGGTGGTGAGCCTGGCGTTTGGCGTGCTTTGTGCGACTTTCGTTACTCTGATTCTGGTGCCGAACCTGTATAAGGTGATTGAGGTGCTGCGGGTCAAGTTTAAAGGCGAAAAGGCTTCGGAAGAGTTACCGGTGAGCTTCGAGAAAGTCTGATGTAATTGTGGAGTGCAGTGGCGGCCGTTTGGCGGTCCTGTGGCGCCCCGGATTGGGACGGGGTAATCCGATACTCCACAACCTCATCGGCAATCGTTCCGTATCGAATCACCCCGCCCCGATCAGGGGCTTCGCGTTTTACTTCTTACGAAGCGCGAACAAAGGAATGAAGGGGGAGTGCCGGGGATTGGTTTTTGAAAGCGTCGCAAACAGGATGTTTGCGACGCAGCGCCCAGGGGTGAGGCAAGCGTTTACGAAGCACCGCTTCGTGCGCAGCCGAACGACGCCAATCTATGATTGGCGGCCGGGCCCGCTTGCGGGGGTTCACAGGGGGGCGCTTAGCTCGGTTTTGAAAACTAGTACCCGGTGCTTCCCCGCCACCGAGCTCCAAACAGAGCTCTTCTGGGGCCCGAAGTGCCCTACAAACATTTTCTGTCCTGTATTACCCTTCACGCAATGTTTTCCTAGAGTTGGAACTCCCTTTGCGTATTCCTCGTATTTTTTCCTCCGAGCCGTTGTCCGGCCAATCTGAAGTTCAGTTAGATGAGGCCGCTTCGCGCCATCTGGTGAAAGTGCTGCGCCTGGGGCCTGGTCGTCCGTTGATTCTGTTTGATGGGCTGGGTGGGGAGTATGAGGCGGAGTTGCTTGAGGCTGGGAAGAAGGCGCGGGTTAAGCTTGGTGCCTTTGCTGGTGAGGAGCGGGAGTCGCCACTGGCGATTACCCTGGCGATTGGTATTTCCCGTGGGGATCGCTTTGACTGGGTTATCCAGAAGGCCACGGAGCTGGGGGTGGCGCGGATTCAGCCGTTGTTTACCGAGCGCTGTGAAGTGAAGCTATCCGGGGACCGGCTGCAGAAGAAACTGGGGCAATGGCAGCAGATAGCGATCAGTGCCTGTGAGCAGTGTGCGCGCAATCGCGTGCCGGCAATTTTGCCGCCGCTGAAGTATCCACAGTTACTGGATCAAACAACACAGGGCGACACTCTCAGGCTGGTACTGCACCATCGCACCGAGTCTACATTGGCGGAAATGGAGCAAAAGTCCGGCCGACCGGATAGCGCGCTATTATTGGTGGGGCCGGAAGGTGGGCTGTCTGTCGAGGAAATCGAGCTGGCGTTGCAACAGGGCTTTCATCCACTGCGCCTGGGGCCGCGGGTGTTGCGCACGGAGACGGCGCCGGTTGCCGCGCTATCAGTGCTGCAATTTCAATGGGGTGATATTTAACAGGAATATTTTATGAAAGCATTAGTCTGGCTGATCGGTGTGGCTATCATCGCCATGTCTGTTCTTGTGATTCTAAAACCGCAGGTCGCGCGGGATATCGGCGAGCGGATGAATCCGCAGATGTTCTACTTCGGATGCTGGGCGCGCATTGTGATCGGCATGGTGTTTCTGCTGATCTCTGATACCCGTAGCTGGGGAACCCTGTTCAATGTACTGGGTATCTTCCTGATCGTAATCGGTGCCTATGCATTGCAGTCGGGGTACGAGCGCACCAAGGAATTTGTACTTGGTATAGTCCACGGCAATGAAAACCTTGTACGTGTAGCCGGTGCGGTTGGTGTGTTGATTGGTATTTTGCTGATTTCCGCTACCTGAAAAACCGTAAACAGAATCGATAGCGGAACGGAAAGTAGAAGAGTAATGGAAAGGTTTGCGTCAAATACCCGTCTGGTCATTTTCGATTGTGACGGAGTCCTGGTGGACAGTGAAAGTATTGTCTGCCGGGTGCTGGCCGAGGAAATGACCAAGTTGGGAATGCCGGCGACCGCCGAGGAGCTGGACGAACAGTTCAGTGGTCGTCCGTCGAGGGATTGCATTATCGACATTGAAACCCGCTATGGCGGCCCGCTGCCGCAGTCCTACTTCAATGCCACCGAAAGCCGTATTCGCGAGGCTTTTCATACTGAGCTGGAAGCGGTATCCGGCATCCACGAGGTATTGGATAAGCTGCAGACCACGGATCTGCAAACCTGTGTCGCCTCATCAGGGCCCCACGCCAAGATGCAGATCACACTGAACAAGACCGGTCTGTGGGATTATTTCGACGGGCGTATCTACAGTGCCGACGACGTTGGTCGCGGCAAGCCCTGGCCGGACCTGTTTCTTCACAGCGCCGCGCAGTTTGATATGGACCCAGCGCACTGTCTGGTGGTGGAAGATTCCATCGCCGGTGTGAAAGCCGCGGTGGCGGCGGGCATGCCGGTGATAGGATACAGCCACAATGACACGCGCGCGCGCCAGCTTGAGGCGGAAGGAGCACGGGTCATCAATGATATGCAGTTGCTGCTGGACTACGTTCGGTGACAACCTCCGGCCACCGGGTTCAACCAAATACTGTTTAAAAAACGGGAGATGCAAAAATTGGATGCGCTGAAAAGAATCCTGCTCGCCGTTGTCTGTCTGTTTGCCGCGATTGCCTGCTATGTATTTGGTATTCCTGCCGGTGGAGCGATTTTCCTAGTACTGGGCATCCTCCTGGAAGGGGCCTTCTGGTTCCAGCTGACCCGCCGTAAGCGGACCGGCTAACACGCGGTTACCATCTCAGTCTGTGAGGCGTACCTGCACCGATGCACTGCGGCGCGTGTCTTTGTCATCCACAAAGGTGCGGGTGTAGCGTACTTCGTATATTCCCTGGGCAATCAGCGTACTTACCAGCCCCTGAGGCAGTTCCACTGTTTCCCGAAGCGGTTTTCCCGCCTGTGCGGTAAGCGGCTCCGTTACCTCATATATCACCTGGTCACCCACCATAAACTGTCCGCTCGCAGAAGATGCCCGGATTTCCCCGAGATCGCTGTCCAGGTTCCATGCCATCATCAGTTTGCGTGACTTATCGCTCACGGTTTGCGAGGGCGGTGAGGCCTGAACCTGTGCCAGGCGGCCACTGGCATCCAGGTCAAACAGCACATGGTTCGACAGGCTGCCCGCGGCACCGGCGAATACCCGGCGGTAGCCCACGCGGCGCACGCCCTTGGCGTGCCAGCTGCGCGCCTGCACCGGGGAAATCTGCACGATTTCGGTAACCTCGCCGCGGTCGCCGCTGAATTCCAGAATCTGATCCACCACCGCCAGCTCCTGGTTGTTGTCCAGGTTCACAAACACGCCCCGCGGCGACGCTGCGCCCCCTTTGCTGGCTACCCGCCAGGTCACCTTCTCCTGGTATCCCTCGCTGGCGTTCAGCCAGGCATCACCGGGATCTACGGTCACAATCTGCTGCGCTGTGACCCGAGAGCCAAATACCAGAGAAAGCGCAATAGCGCCGATCCCGAGGATGGTAAGCAGAAGCTGTTTGTTCATTGCATCTCCCTGAGGGCTACAGGTATCGATACCGGCACCGGCATTTAAGCCTGTTCGGTACAAGTTTTCACGTGAGTACGGATTTTGACATAGGTGACATAGGTTAGGGTCCCGTTGAATCACTCAGAACGTCGGATATAGCGAATGGCGTTGTGGTATTGCGCCGCGGTGAGCCAGCTAGGGAAAACATGTTTCGCACCCTAGAATTCCTCAAAATTCAGCTTACCGATCCACGCGAAATAGATTGCAGCCATTCGAAGGAGTCGGCCACTATGCCAATTGTCGTTTCCCGTCAGCCACTATCGCGTCACTGTGTCGCATTCGGCGTCGTGTTGAGTGCTCTGCTTGTAAGCGGTTGCCCAGATCCTACAAAAAAGTATTCCCTGGATCCCCGCGACTTGGTGAGCAATGGTCTGGGCGAAAAAAGTGCCCGCGAGGCGGCCCCATTCGGTGACGACATGGTCCGCTACCTGATGGGCCAGACCCGCGAACGCGGCGATGCATTTGTGCTGAATGTGGACTTTGACCCCGGCGGCTTTGCGCCGAAGATGGACACCCTGGCCGACATCGAAGCGCTGTTGGTGATCATGCGGGACTTCCCTGCGCTGAAAATCGTTGTGGAGGGCCACACCGACAATGCGGGTGACCCGGACAAGAACCGAAAGTTATCCCAGTGGCGGGCGAACTGGGTGAAACAGTTTTTGCTGGAGCGAGGGATAAACTCAGAACGGGTAGAGGCCACCGGGCTGGGTGATTCGGACCCGATCGCAGACAACAATACCCAGCGGGGCAGGGAGCAGAATCGCAGGCTGGTGGTGCGGGTGATCGACTTTAATGGCAAGCCGATTAATGTGCGGTTGGGGAATCCGCAGAAGCTGCAGAGTAATTAATAAATTATTTTCTAAGAAGGTTGCCGCGAAGGTGCCGCTACCGGGTATACCCGGTAGCGGCACCGCCCGGGAATTAATTCAAGCTTCTTTGGATAGCTCCAGAGCGTTCAGGATGTCGGCCGTCGGCCCCACCTGATTCATGGTGTAGAAATGCAGCCCCGGTGCGCCGCCTTCCAGTAGCGTCTCGCACAGGTCGGTCACGATCTCCAGTCCCAGCTTTTTCACATCTTCCGGATTGCTGAAACTCTCCATGCGGTACCTCAACCAGCGCGGAATCTCCGCACCACAGTTGCGGGAGAAGCGCGCCAGATTGGTGAAGTTGGTAATCGGCATGATACCCGGATAGATCGGCGCATCGATACCTGCCTTTTCACACTGATCCAGGAAGTAGAAATAGGCATCCGGATTGTAGAAGTACTGGGTCAGGGCACTGTTGGCGCCGGCCTCGAACTTGCCTTTCAGGAATCGGATGTCCGCATCATAGCTGTCCGCTTCCGGATGGATTTCAGGGTAAGCCGCCACTTCCAGGTGGAAGTGATCACCGGTGTGGCGGCGGATAAATGCCACCAGTTCGTTGGCATATACCAGCTGCGCCACGGAGCCCATACCGGACGGCATATCACCGCGCAGGGCGACGATGCGATCGACACCGGCTTCTTTGTAGCGGTTCAACAGGCCGAGAACGATCTCTTCGTTGTCGCCACCAAATGACAGGTGCGGCGCGATGGAAACACCCTTTCCGCGCAGCTCGCACACGATGTTTGCGGTGGTATCGCGGGTGGTGCCGCCGGCACCGTAGGTGACCGAGAAGAATGCGGGGTCGAAGGCCTGCAGTTCTTCGCGGGTGTTCTTCAGTTTTTCCCGACCCTCTTCGGTCTTGGGCGGGAAAAATTCAAAGCTGATGCGTAAATCACTCATTATTCTGTTCCATTCCCTCGGTTTGCCGGATCCCGGCTCACGTCCGGGATGACGTTGCTTGGTCATGCCGGCGCAGGCCGGCATCCAGTACCTGAGAGGTCAATTAATACTTGTAGCTTTCCGGCTTGTACGGGCCATCCACGGAAACACCGATGTACTTGGCCTGGTCTTCGGTCATGCGGGTAATCACACCACCAAAGCCTTCGACCATGTACTTGGCCACTTCCTCGTCCAGGTGCTTCGGCAGTACTTTTACGTAGAGCGCGGAAACCTTCTGGTCCGCCGGCAGGTCGGCAAACTTCTCGTTGTACAGGTGGATCTGCGCCAGCACCTGGTTGGCAAAGGAGCCATCCATAATGCGGCTCGGGTGACCGGTGGCGTTACCCAGGTTAACCAGGCGGCCTTCGGACAACAGCAACAGGTGGTCGTTAGTGGCCGCGTCGCGCACGATCTTGTGCACCTGCGGTTTTACTTCCTGCCACTGCCAGTTTTCGCGCATAAACGCGGTATCAATTTCGTTATCGAAGTGACCGATATTGGAAACTACCGCGCCGGACTTCAGTGCCTTCAGCATATTTGCGTCGCACACATTGACGTTGCCGGTGGTGGTGACGATCAGATCGGTGTTCGCCAGCAGTTCCTTGTTGATGCAGGACTCGGTGCCGTCGTTGACGCCGTTGATATACGGGGAAACCAGCTCGAAGCCGTCCATGCACGCCTGCATGGCGCAGATGGGGTCCACTTCGGTGACTTTTACGATCATGCCTTCCTGACGCAGGGAAGCAGCGGAACCTTTGCCCACATCACCGTACCCAATGACCAGCGCTTTCTTGCCGGACAGCAGGTGGTCGGTGCCGCGCTTAATGGCGTCGTTCAGACTGTGGCGACAGCCGTATTTGTTATCGTTCTTACTTTTGGTTACTGAGTCGTTTACGTTGATCGCCGGTACTTTCAGGGTGCCTGCTTTCAGCATTTCCTGCAGGCGGTGTACGCCGGTGGTGGTCTCTTCGCTGATACCGTGGCACTTGTCCAGCAGCTCAGGGTATTTGCGGTGCAGCAGCTCGGTGAGGTCGCCGCCGTCATCCAGAATCAGGTTTGGCTGCCAGCCGGGTACGTCTGCGCCGATGGTGCGTTCCAGACACCACTCGTATTCTTCTTCCGTTTCACCTTTCCATGCGAATACCGGAATGCCGGAGGCGGCAATTGCCGCAGCAGCGTGATCCTGGGTAGAGAAAATATTGCAGGACGACCAGCGCACTTCCGCGCCCAGGGCCACCAGGGTCTCGATCAGGACCGCGGTCTGGATGGTCATGTGGATACAGCCCATGATACGGGCGCCCGCCAGCGGCTGTTCAGCGCGGTATTTTTCACGCAGGGTGATCAGCGCGGGCATCTCGCCTTCGGCGATTTCAATTTCCATGCGGCCCCAGTCGGCCAGGGAAATGTCGGCGACTTTGAAGTCTTTGAATTCGGTGCTCATTTGGTTCATTACCTAAATCTTTGAAGTTTTTCCCCGTCATACCGGCGAAGGCCGGTATCCAGTTTCGTGGCGCTGGATTCCGGCCTGCGCCGGAATGACGACAATATGAATTAAATACCAGCCTGTGCGCGCAGGGTCTCAGCCTTGTCGGTCTTCTCCCACGGGAAAGCGGTAAAGGTTTCCACCTGCTCTTTGCCGTTGGTATCAATCCATTTGTAGCTGTGCTCAAACGGATCGCGACCAAAATGGCCGTAGGCGGCGGTGAGCTGATACATGGGGTGCAACAGGTCCAGCGCTTTGGAGATTGCGTAGGGGCGTAGGTCGAAGTTTTCCCGCACCAGTTCGATCAGGCGCTCGTCGCTCACCTTGCCGGTGCCGAAGGTGTTGATGGAAACCGAGGTCGGTTCGGCGACGCCGATGGCGTAAGACACCTGAATCTCACAGCGGTTGGCGAGGCCGGCGGCGACGATATTTTTTGCCACGTAACGACCGGCGTAGGCCGCAGAGCGGTCCACTTTGGACGGGTCCTTGCCGGAGAAAGCACCGCCGCCGTGACGTGCGGAACCGCCGTAGGTGTCCACGATAATCTTGCGCCCGGTCAGTCCACAGTCGCCCACTGGGCCGCCGATGACAAATTTGCCGGTAGGGTTGATGTGGTACTTGGTGTTTTCATGCAGCAGGTCGGCCGGCAGTACATGGTGCACGATCAGTTCCAGCACCGCTTCGCGCAGGTCTTCCTGAGTGACTTCTTCGTTGTGCTGGGTGGACAGAACCACCGCGTCGATCGCGCAGGGCTTGCCGTTTTCGTCGTAGCGGAAAGTCACCTGACTTTTTGCATCCGGGCGCAGCCACGGCAGCAGACCGGACTTGCGCGCTTCCGCCTGACGCTCTACCAGACGGTGTGCGTAGTACACCGGAGAAGGCATAAAGGTTGGGGTCTCATCGGTGGCGTAGCCAAACATCAGGCCCTGGTCACCGGCACCCTGGTCTTCCGGTTTCACCCGGTCAACGCCCTGGGCGATATCCACCGACTGTTTGCCGATGACGTTGATCACACCACAGGTTTCACCGTCGTAACCCACGGCGGAAGAGGTGTAGCCGATATCGGTAATTACCTTGCGTACCAGATCTTCCAGGTCCACCCATGCAGAGGTGCTGATCTCACCGGCAATTACTGCGATACCGGTTTTCACCAGCGTCTCACAGGCAACCCGCGCGTTCTTGTCACGCGCCAGCAGGGCGTCCAGAACCGCATCGGAAATCTGATCGGCAATTTTGTCCGGATGGCCTTCGGATACCGACTCCGAAGTAAAAATGCTGTATTCACTCATTTTGAGCTTCTCCTTTTTCCGCTTCCGGCGGTTGGCGTCAATCTTGTTTCGTGCTTCGTAGCTTTTCAGTCCGGAGCACTGGTGCTGGTTCTGTGGCGGCCAAGGGGCCGGTGAAAGGTTTCAAAACCGCTGTGAATACATCCCTGTACGCTGCGTCGGCGACGTCCCTGTCGCCGACGCTTTTGAAACCTTTCCCCGGCCCCTCGGCCTTCAATTCCTATTTCGCGACTTTGTTGTTGTTTGCGAAAGCTGCTTACGAAGTAAATATGTTGTTCGTGAAGCCAGAGCTAAAAAAGAGCTCATACAAAAAGCGACGAAGCTCAAAGCTTCAAAAATTCCTGAATCTGAATCTGAAACCCATTGCGCAGGGCGCTGTGTTCACTGCGCCCTTTCTGCAGGCCCGCCTCTGCGGCCCACTCAACCAGTTGCTGAGGCGCAAACCCCAGCCACAAATCCCCGCAGGCATCTCTCGCCCAGTCCTGCCCGTGATCGTGCAGCTCGGTAATCAGCAGTTGTCCGCCCGGCTTCAACGCCTTCTGTAAATCGTGAAAAATCTGCGCCGGCTCCGGGGTGTGGTGCAGCACCATATTTACCACAATGCAGTCCGCACTTTCCGGACGGGATGCCGCCGCGCGGGTGTCGTCACACACGAACTCGATATTCTGCAGCCCCCGCTCATCGGCAAACGCCTGCGCCCGCGTAAGCATCGTCTCCGACAGGTCCAGCGCCGTCACCGTACCAAACCGGTTCGCCAGCTCCTCCAGAAACTCTCCCTCACCGGGGCCCACTTCCAGTGCGTGACGGCCCGGTTTCAGCAGCTGTGCTACCTGTGGACCGTAGACGCTATAACTGGCGATCAACTCCTGCTGCTCGCGGAAGCGGTTGCCGTAATCCGCGAAGAAACGGCGTGAGGCCTCGGCGCGCTCGGACGCGATCTGATCCACAGTGGCCGCGCGGGATGCACTCAGTGGCAGCTGATCCAAGCCGCTGAACAGCTGCTGCAGCAGCACACTGCCCGCGGTGCGGCGGTAGAACAGGTTATTGCCCTCGCGGCGTTTGCTCACCAGTCCCGCCTGCGCCAATACCTTGAGGTGGTGGGACAGGGCCGGCTGGCGCAGCTCGAAGATGCGGCACAGCTCCAGCACGCTGTAGGAGTCCTGGCTCAGCAGGCGCAGTATCTCCAGCCGCAGCGGATCGCCGGCGGCCTTCAGGGTCGCCGCCAGTTGCGGGATCGGGTCGCTGGCGTGTGATTCTTTGTTGGCATCACCCGTCGCAGACGGTTGGCTGGAGTCAAGCATGGCGCGGAGTCTAGCAGCGCTTTCAGGCTATATCAAAATATTTTGATAAAGGTGTATCGAAATAATTTGATGCAGATGTAACTAACGCCGCCCGGGCGGATGGAACCGCGTCAGGAGCGCTATCTATTAGGAAAATGTTGCTGCCTTCGGTAAAGAATTGAACCCGCGGCCTTTGCGCCCGGCGGGGGTTTACGGGAAAATACTGCCCCCGTTTTGCCGGTCATCGACAACCTCCGGCCGACGGGTCGCGGCAAGCTGGCCGTCAGAGCCGGGCCCGCAGCGCATCTGATGAACCGAAGATCCCAAACCGAGAGATCCCTATGTCTTCTACTCCGTCTCGCACAGAAAAGGCTAACGCCATCCGCGCCCTCGCCATGGACGCGGTCCAGAAAGCCAAAAGCGGCCACCCGGGCGCCCCCATGGGTATGGCAGATATCGCCGAAGTGCTGTGGAACGACTATCTGAAACACAACCCGGCCAACCCCGAGTGGGCGGACCGCGACCGCTTTGTGCTGTCCAATGGCCACGGTTCCATGCTGCTGTATTCCCTGTTGCATTTGTCCGGCTATGACCTGTCCATCCACGAGCTGCAGAACTTCCGTCAGCTGCATTCCAAGACCCCGGGCCACCCGGAATACGGTTACGCCCCGGGTGTAGAAACCACTACCGGCCCCCTGGGGCAGGGCATCACCAATGCCGTGGGTATGGCGCTTGCCGAGAAGGTCCTCGCCGCCCAGTTTAACCGTGAAGGCTACGAGCTGGTTGACCATAACACCTACTGCTTCCTGGGTGACGGCTGCCTGATGGAAGGTATCTCCCACGAAGCCTGCTCCCTCGCCGGTACCCTGGGCCTGGGCAAGCTGATCGCCTTCTATGACGACAACGGCATCTCCATCGACGGTGAAGTAGAAGGCTGGTTCACCGACGACACGCCCAAGCGCTTTGAATCCTATGGCTGGCACGTAATCCCGAACGTGGACGGTCACGATCCGGCTGCGATTAAGGCCGCCATCGAAGAAGCCCGCTCTGAGACCAGCAAGCCCACCATCATCTGCTGCAAGACCGTGATCGGTTTCGGCTCCCCCAACAAGCAGGGCCGTGAAGAGTGTCACGGCGCGCCGCTGGGCGATGAAGAGATTGCACTGGTACGCGAAACCCTGGGCTGGAAGCACGAGCCATTCGTTATCCCCGAAGACCTGTATCACGCCTGGGACGGCCGCGCCAAAGGCGCCGAGCAGGAAGACGAGTGGAACGATATCTTCGAAGACTATAAAGAAGCCCACCCGGAACTGGCGGAAGAGTTTGTGCGCCGCATGAAAGGCGACCTGCCCGCGGACTTCCTCGCCAAGGCCGACGAATACATCAAACAGTGCCAGGCCGACGGCGAGAAAATTGCTTCCCGTAAAGCCAGCCAGAACAGCCTGAACGCCTATGGCCCGCTGCTGCCGGAATTCCTCGGCGGCTCCGCCGACCTCGCTGGCTCCAACCTCACCATCTGGTCCGGCTCCAAAGGCGTGAGCGCCGACGACGCCAGCGGCAACTACGTCTACTACGGCGTGCGCGAATTTGGCATGAGCGCCATCATGAACGGCATCGCCCTGCACGGCGGTTTCGTGCCTTACGGCGCGACCTTCCTGATGTTTATGGAATACGCCCGCAACGCCGTGCGAATGGCCGCGCTGATGAAGCAGAAAGTCATCTTCGTCTACACCCACGACTCCATCGGTCTGGGCGAAGACGGCCCCACCCACCAGCCGGTAGAGCAGCTGACCGCCCTGCGCGCTACACCAAACCTGCAGACCTGGCGCCCCTGTGACGCCACCGAATCTGCGGTTAGCTGGAAAATGGCCGTATCCCGCAACGACGGCCCCAGCGCCCTCATCTTCAGCCGCCAGGGCCTCGCCCCGCAGGCGCGCACCGAAGAGCAGCTGGCCAACGTCGAAAAGGGTGGTTACATCCTGCGCGATTGCGACGGCGAGCCCGAAGCCATCATCATCGCCACCGGCTCCGAAGTAGAGCTCGCCACCGCCGCCGCCGAACAACTGTCCGGCCGCAAAGTGCGCGTCGTCTCGATGCCTTGCGCCGAAGCCTTCTGCGCCCAGCCCGCCGACTACCGCGAATCCGTACTGCCTTCCAGCGTGCGCGCCCGCGTCGCCGTAGAAGCCGGCCACAAGGACTACTGGTACAAGTTCGTTGGTTTCGACGGTGCCATCATTGGCATGGACACCTTCGGTGAATCCGCACCGGCCGGTGACCTGATGAAGCACTTCGGCATCACTGCTGAGAAAGTTACTGAAGCTGTCGAAGGGTTGCTGAAGTAATTACTAGGTAAGCTGCTAACGTAGTTCAGCGGCCCATCGAGAAGGGCAAGTGCCGGGCATAGGGTTTCGGAAGCGTCGGCGACAGGGACGTCGCCGACGCAGCGTACAGGGATGTATTCACAGCGGTTCCTAAACCTTATGCCCGGTGCTTGACCGCCACCGCACGGGAACAGAGCATTGATCGAAGGCGGTGGAAAAGGCCCGAGGAATACATGCCCAACCAAGCACCAATAAGACTCGCGATAAACGGCTACGGCCGTATCGGACGCAGCGTCCTGAGAGCTCTGTACGAATCCAACCTGCGCGACCAATTGCAGATCGTCGCCATCAACGAACTGGCCGACTGCGCCACCATTGCGCACCTCACCAAATACGACACCGTCCACGGCCGCTTCCACGGCAAAGTCGAAGTGCATAACGAAACCCTGCACATCAACAACGACCAGATCGCCGTCACCCATTACCGAGACCTCGAAGACCTCGACTGGCGCAATCCCCAGGTCGACATCGTCCTCGAATGCACCGGCAGCTTCACCGAGCGCCAGCGCGCCGAACTGCATTTAAAAGCGGGGGCCAAAAAAGTCATCTTCTCCCAACCCGCGCAAAGTGACGTCGACGCCACCATCGTCTACGGCGTCAACGACACCGCGCTCACGGGCAATGAAACCATCATCTCCGCCGCCTCCTGCACCACCAACTGCAGCATCCCCGTCATCGCCGCCCTGGAGAGCGCCTTCGGCATCGAAGCCGGCGTCATCACCACCATCCACTCCGCGATGAACGACCAACCGGTAAACGACGCCTACCACCACACCGACCTGCGTAAAACCCGCTCCGCCATCTCGTCGATTATTCCGGTGGACACCGGGCTCGCCCGCGGCATCGAACGGGTGCTCCCCGACATGGCCGGCAAATTCGAAGCCCAGGCCATGCGCGTGCCCACTATCAACGTCTCCGCCATCGACCTTTCGGTGCAATTGAAAAAGACCGTCACCCAAGCCGAGGTTAATTCCGTATTGAAAACCGCAGCGGAAACCCGCTTCTGTGGCGTCCTCGGTTACAGTGAAGAGCCCCTCACCTCCTGTGACTACAACCACGATCCCCGTTCCGGCATTGTCGACGCCAGCCAGACCCGCGTTGCCGGCAACAGACTGGTCAAAGTATTGATCTGGTTTGATAACGAATGGGGGTTTGCCAATCGTATGCTGGATGTTACGCGCGTATTGCAATCTCAGTGATTTATAGTCGGTAGTAGACCGTGAGAAATGTGCAGGTAGTCCTACTCACCCACGAGCGTGAGCTGGATCGACCAACCAATACCGGGCGGCTGGTGTTGGAAGTAGTTGGGGAGTCTGTGTCCAACAGGGTGCGGCGTGTCCTGTGGCGTCGTAAGGAGCCGGATGATTCTCTGCTCGCTTTGCTAAAGAGGCCGCGCACTGCCCTGCTATATCCCGCCAGTGAGGTTCAATGCGATGGCCGCGAGGCCGGCCCCTTGAGGATCGCAGAGTGTGACACCTATATCCTGCTAGACGGCACCTGGCAGGAGGCCCGCAAAATGTACAACCGTAGCCCCTACCTGCACAAACTACCAAGAATCGAACTGGATACCCCAAAGCCCTCCCGCTTTACCTTGCGGCGTAATCAGCGGGAGGGTTGTTTGTGCACGGCGGAGTGTATTGCTCACCTGCTGCAGGCGAAGGGGCTGCACGGGGCTGCTCGTCGATTAGAGACTGCGTTCGATCGGTTTCTGCTAGAGAGCCCCTGACGACGGCGGTCGATCAACGGGTTTCCAGAGTGCTGGCAGTACTAATACTGGTGGTACTAAAAAGTACCGCAGGAACCCAGGCGATTTTTAAACGGCTGGTAGTCGAGAAGAAATGTATTGTAATCCGCGCGAAATACTGCGCAGGACTCTGTACTGTCATCCGAGGTACCGCAGCATCGAATGGCCTCACGCAACGCCTGCTCCGATACCGCGTCGAAGGACTGAGAATGTCCTGCGCCGTACATAATACTGTCCTCCCAGGTTTTTACTGGTCGCCAGGAATTATTGCCATGGGCGCCGCCGTAATAGCAGCCGGTACCCTGTAGGCAATCTTGGCCAATGTTTTCAGAGCCCCACGCCGGGGTACATTGAGAACCGAAGTAATCGTCAACGGTATCCTCTGACCAGCCGCAGCAACTGTAGTTGCCATTCTCATCGGTTTCACACGTGCCATCTGTGGTGCGGTTATAACTGGTACAGCTTTCTCTGTCGGTGAGCGTCGGGCAGGTGGCGTTTGCGGACTGCACATACTCGGATGCTGGTTTGAAACTATTGCACCATTTACTGCATCCAGGTCCGTCCAGATTCGCCCACTCTCTGGATAATTTGCTGGGCCATCCCTCTGCACTTATACCGTCCTTACTGATGGGGCTGTCGTATAGATCGGCGAGACCGAAATTATGGCCAATCTCATGGATGATGATATTGCGCAGCTGGTGCAGGGTGGTTTCGATATTCAGCCAGTCCCTGTCGCTGGCAACGTAGATGATCTCGCCACCGGACGCGCCGTAATCACTTTCACCGATAACGACTTTCAGAGTCCCGTGAATATCATCACTGGCGCACTGCTCTAAAATAGCTCGGTGCACCTGCTCAGTGTCACAACTGAATCCGCCCTTGTCCTTGTGGGAACACCCCAGGGCGGAAAAGCCCTGCAGATCGATTTCATAGAAAGCAAACTGGCTTTGGAATTCGGAGAAAGGCGTCAGGGCGCGAAACTGATTGGTTACGGCATCCTGTACTATTTCATTGAAGAAGGGCGCTGAATCCAGATTGGCAAAAAGCACCTTGAAAGGGGCCTCGTTATTGCCGGTAAACGGCGTGCATGAAGTCAGCTGGGCATATTCACCAGGATTCAGCGGATTTTCTGATTCTCCACTACCGGAGGCTGGAGTGTTGCCGTCGGACGAATCCAGGTCGTCTCCCGGAGCGTAAGATGGTGCTGGAGGCTGCAACTCCGTGTCTTCGACGGCGTCGTTTCCGCCACCGCCGCCGCCACAGGCGGTCAATGTCAGGAAGGCGATGGCGCAGAGCACGCGCAGGGTAAGGTTTCGGCGAACGGAGAATTCAGGCATGTCAGGGCTGGGGCTATCAATTATTGTGTGTTGTCCATGCGCGGCAAGTAAATGACTGCCTGGTGCCCTTTTCCCTGATGCTGATTGCGCAAAATTGCGCCATTTTATGAGGTGAATCCCGTTGAAGCCAGAGGTAAAAAGCCTGAAACTGCAGCTGAATATCAAGTCACTTTTTGCCGGCCGTAGGACCTGGTGAAATAAACATCGTTTGAGGAGAGGAATGTGAGAAAACTGTTTCTTTGGCTGGGGATGCTGGTAATCACTGTTCCCGCTTTGGCACTGGAAGTGGGAAGCCCAGCACCGGAGTTTTCCCTGCAGGCGTCGGATGGAAAAACCTACAAACTGGCCGATTTCAAAGGTAAGCAGGCGGTAGTGATTGCCTGGTATCCGAAGGCGTTTACCAAAGGTTGCACCATCGAGTGCAAATCCCTGGCCGAAAACGGCCACCTGATTCGCGAATACGATGTGGCCTATTTTATGGCCAGCACCGACGAGGTGGAAGAAAACGCCAAGTTCGCCGCGGAGCAGAAGGCCGATTTTCCGTTACTCAGCGATCCCTCGGGGGAAGTGGCAGCGGCCTACGACGTGAAAATGCCGGTGCTGAATATGGCCAAGCGGATTACGATATACATCGACAAGGACGGTAACGTTGCCAAGATCGACAAGGACATCAAACCAGCCACCAGTGCTCAGGATATGGCACGTACATTAGGTGAGCTGGGCGTGGCCAAGAAATCCTGATCCCTAAAAAAGGCCGCGCAGAATTCGATTCAGGCGGCCGAGTACTAGGGGGTATCTGTTTAGCGGGGTTACTTGGTATTGATCAGTTCGATACCATTTAACTCCGGAATTGCCTTGTGCAGGGCCAGCTCGAGCTGGTCCAGTTCTTGTACCTGTTCACACAGGCTGTCCGCGCGGGCTTCTAACACTTCGGCTTTCGCTTCCACAATCTTCTCCGCTTCTTCTGCCGCAGCTTCGGCGCGCTCCTCGATACTGGCCCCACCGGTTAACGCGGCTTTCATCGCATGCCAGGCAATCTTGCCGGCAAAGCGTGTAGCGAGATCTGCGATCTGCGGCTCCAGTTCACTTTCGAGCTTTGTACTGAAGTTGCCCTCCACCCAGGGGCTGCCATAAGTAAACACTTCTCCCGGTTGTTCCATTTCTTTGGCAGCAGTATCGCGCAGGCGCCGAGCGTCGGCGAGGTAGGCGCGGGTGTCTGAATCATCGGGGCCGGCGAGCGCCACAAGGGCGATGCCCATGCCTTCGGTGGCAACATCAACCGCCGCGATGGCAAGAGCGGAGACTTCCCGTCCCGCACTGTGCAGCCCCTGCTGGTAGCCCTCCATCAACTCCTGCTGCTGGGCGGTAAGGAGCAGACCAGTGTTACCCACCGCGAGCTGGTCTGGCGCATTGAAGGCAAACAGTGGCCCGCCACTGTCTACATCCCAAACTTCGAGGAAGCCGGGGCCGACGGTAACCTGGTGGTGAATATCGATATTGCACTGCCGGGAGTACGCCTCAGTAGCTTTATTCTCCTCGGTCGCTGCTGCCGCCATTGGTACAGAGACCGTGGCGAGGGTGAATGCGGCGGTGAACACTAGGGGGAGCAGGGGTTTCATTACTCGATCCAATTCAGTGGTTTTCTCTAGGACGTGGCCTGGCTACCTCCTGGATGCGGGAGATGCAAAAAAAATTTGGCACGCATATTGCTCGAGATTGATCAATAGGGTGAGACCCTCCGGGATAATGATTTCTAAACCCGGAAAGTGATCGGCGGAAGCCGGCACCAAAGATTCTGCAGCGACCATCAGGGTGGCTGCCCTGCACTAGTTAAGAACCTTTTAGCAAAGCCGGATTGGTATGTGGTTTCTATGTCAGCACCAAGCGTGTGCGTGGCAGGGGGTTCTTTTGTCTGAAAAATAATAATCGTTATGGCATTCGTTCAAACCAAGGGGTCGCTAATGAAGCAGTCACTTACGCAAAAGAAAGTACTGAGTTGTGCCGTGGTAGCAATCATCGCCAGTGGAATAACGGCACCGAGTGCGCCGGTATTGGCAGAGGAAATAGAGGAGGTGGCGGTGACCGGTCTGCGCGGCAAACCGCGTTCCGTATCCGATTCTCCGGTGCCGGTGGATGTGTTTGGTAGTGAAGCGCTGGAGTCGGTATCACACACCGATACCAACGATGTACTGAAGACCCTGGTCCCCTCCTATAACGTGTCCCGCCAGCCGATCAGTGACGGTGGTACTTTCATTCGTCCCGCACAGTTGCGTGGAATGCCTACAGACAAAACTCTGGTTTTGGTGAACTCCAAGCGTCGTCACCGTGCGGCATTGGTTGAGATTGGCGGTTCCGGAACCCAGGGGCCAGACATTGCCACCATTCCCAGTTCAGCGTTGAAATCTGTCGAGGTCTTGCGCGATGGCGCTGCTGCTCAGTACGGCTCCGATGCCATCGCCGGGGTAATCAATTTTATTCTGAAAGATAATGCGGAGGGTGGTTCCATCGGTGTGCGTGCCGGTGAGTATAGCGAGGGCGATGGATTTCAAAGTACCGCAACCGGTAACGTGGGGATGCCCCTGAGTAGCGAGGGATTCCTGAGTATATCTGGCGAAGTCTCACAGTCTGATTTTACCTCGCGCAGTGAGCAATATTGTGAAAGCTGGTTCTGCCTGAATGATCAGAATGCAGATTTTATTGAAGCGGCAAAAAATGCTTCACTGGAAGGCGATGTGGTGCAGCCGTGGGGGCAGCCAAACACGGAGGCGGCGCGATTGTTCTTTAATGCCGGCTACGATTTAGGTAATGGCAAAGAGCTTTACGCTTTCGGTAACTATTCGCAGAGTGAAGCAGATGGCAGTTTCTACTACCGCTATCCCAACAATGGCACCATCATGGATCTCCGTGAGGAAGACGGGTCCATCTATAGCCCACTAGAGAAATTTCCCGGAGGCTTTACCCCGCGCTTTTTCGGTGAGGTAACCGATTACTCCCTGGCATCCGGCCTAAAAGGAGAAATGACGTCCGGACTGCTGTACGATTTCAGTGCACGCTATGGTTTTTCGGAAGTGGCTTACACTCTGAAAAATACCATTAACCCATCAATGGGGCCCGATAGCCCTACTTCGTTTCAACCGGGCACATTGGCCAACGAGGAATTTCAGATTCAGGCGGACTTCTCCAAGGAGCTGATGCTGGGACTTTCCAGCCCGGTGGTGGCTGCGTTTGGCCTGAGTTATATGGATGAGTCCTATGAGCTGACTGGCGGTGACGCAGATTCCTATGCTGCTGGACCCTACGCGACTCAGGACCCCTGGAATCTTTGTAACGACGACGGTACAGCCACGGAAGCGGGGAACGCCGCGATTCTTGCCGGCTCGAGTCTCGCCTGTGACAACCCCGACGACCCGGTGTACACCGTGGTCGGAGTAGGATCGAACGGTTTCCCCGGTTACTCACCGGAATACAGCGGCAGCTATTCTCGCGATTCCTATGCTGTCTATGGCGATCTGAGTACCGACCTCAGTGACCAGTTGTTTGTGCAGGCTGCGATGCGGTTTGAAGATTATTCGGATTTTGATTCCGAACTCGTCGGCAAGCTGGCGATGCAATATGACATCACCGATAGTATCGGGCTGCGCTCCTCCATCGGTACCGGCTTCCGTGCACCAACACCTGGTCAGCAGGGGACTACCAACGTGTCCACGCGACTGCCGAATGGCTTTCCTGTGGCTACCGGGCTTTTCCCGGCTTCTAGCGATGTAGCAGCGGCACTGGGTGCCGAAGCGCTGAAGCCCGAAACCTCTACCAACTTTACCTTCGGTATGACCGCGGACTTCGACAATCTCAGCTTGACGATCGATTTCTATCGCATTGATGTGGATGATCGTACCTATGCGATTTCCACGCTGGATGTGTCTGCCGATGCAGGCAGTGGTTCCGCCTATGTGAATTATCTTGCATTGGTGGATGCCGGTGTTGTAGGGGCCGAATCCATCGGAGGGGTTTTCTACTTCACCAATGCGTTTGACACCCGAACTCAGGGGGTGGATTTGGTTGCAACTTACCCGCTCACCTGGAGCAATGACAGCACTACCAATGTCACCGCTTCGGTCAATTACAATAAGTCCGAATTTGCTTCGGATCCCTCTGCGTATCTAAACGAAGAGGATATGTACGACTTTGAGAATTTTGACCCGACGTTGCGCGGTGCACTGACCGCTACGCACGATTTCGGCGCTCTCTCTTTTATGGCTCGGGCCAACTGGTACGGCAGCTATAAAAACTCCCAGGGAACTGATGATGGTCTGGTTTTCCAGACTTACGATCCTATCGTACAGGTTGATCTGGAAGGGAAATACCATATCACGGATAACACCAATGTCAGTTTGGGCGGGCGTAATATATTTGATGAGTATCCTGAGAAAGATGCTCTCGGCGACTATTGCTGTGGTGCGCTTTATGCAGCCGATACTGTTGTCGACTGGCAGGGGAGTTTCTACTACATGAGCCTAAGCCACAATTTCTAATAAAAACTTCTGCGCACGTGTCTGGCGGCGCCCGGCGGTACTGGTGCGCCAGCCCGGTCGCTATGCTCTTGTACTGGATGTACGCTCCGAAGCCTCCGTTCCGGCGGTCACCACCAGATACGCGCTCGCTACGTTTTTATCGTTATTTGACGTGTCTTCTACAAGACCTTATCCCCGCTCCGCGGGGATTTTTTTGTCCAGGGTTTTGCATCGATTGTCGGGCACAAAAAAGGCCAGCAAAGCTGGCCTGAACATTGGAGCGATTGTAAACCGGTTGTCAGGTCATGCGGTGTAGAACTTTAGGTAGCGCAGATGTATATTTCTGTACATCTTCCAAGTGCCCCATACTGACCCGTGACCAGTTATTGTAGTCACGATAAATGCCGCGAATCAGTACATTTTCCTTGGCCATTTCCGCACGGAAGGTTTCCGCGTTCAGATCACCGAGATTGACGAACATGAAGTTGGTTACTGAGGGAAGTGCGCTAAGGCCATTCTCCTTGATCGCTGCACCCACCATCTCCCGTGCTTCAACCACTTTCGATCGGCAGTAATCCATAAAGCGATGATCTTCATAGCAGGCAATGGCGGCGGCGAGGCCAGCCTGATTAAGGCCGTACCAGCCGAGCCCGAATTTTTCCATCTGTTCTATTTTTTCTGGTTGGGCAATCAGATAACCCACGCGCATTCCGGCGAGACCATAGATCTTGGAAAAAGTACGCGCAACGATAATGTCGTGGCCATCCTTGATAAGTGGTATCACAGTATTTGCATCGCTATTGTCTGTGAGTTCGTTGTAAGCCTCATCGGCGAGCACGGTGCACTTTTTGGAAGCCTTGATGCAGAAGTTACGCATTGCTATCGGATCGATCAGCATGCCAGTGGGGTTGTTCGGATTGGTTACCTGCACCATTGAAATACTGTCATCAATCGCGCGGTACATCGCGTCGAGGTCAATGGCGAGGGATTCCAGTTTTGGCAGGCGCTTGATTTCGCCGATGTTCTGGATTTCGACGACCCGGGAAGTGGTGTCCCAGAACAGATCGGGGCCGAGAATGTTGCCGGTCTGTGCAGCGGTAACGGCTGCCGCCGCAAGGCCCGCACTGGATCCCGACCCCAGGGTGACGTGGTCTGGCGTAACACCATGCCGCTCCGCGATCATGGCTTTCAGGCGCGTAACGCTATCGTAGACGTAATAGGCCCCCTTCTGGCTCGCTTCCATCATCGCTTTCAGTGCGGCGGGGCTGGGGCCATACGGGTTTTCATTTGCGTTGAGCTTGGCCACGCCTGGCGGCGGTCCATAAAGCGGGGCTGGGCGCGTCATTTCTTTCGTGGCTGCTGCCAGGCTGGTGGCACTTGCGGTAGCAAGGGCAGCTGAAACTGTGGCAGTGGTCCCCTGAAGAAATAACCTCCTGCTGAGTGATTTATGCATTATTGTCCCTCCCGGTCAGGTCGTAGTTGTGAGTTGTTTATCGGGTTATTTGCTGCAACTCGCCGCGCAGCGTGATGCCTGGATTCAGGCTTTGGCGAACATGGCAACAGACACAGCGATCAGATAAACCCCGAACAGGCGTTTCAGGTGCAGCTCGTTCAGGCTGTGAGCCCATCGCGCGCCAATCGGGGCGGAAATGACTGAAAAAATTGAAATTGCGATCAGCGCGGGAATATTGATGTAACCGATGGACCCCATGGGCAGATTCGGTGCGCCTAGCCCCATAATGAGGAAGCCGATGGCGCCAGGCAGTCCGATCAGAAAGCCAATACCCGACGCGGTTGCTACCGCCTGGTGCGCTGGTCGATTACACAGCACCATGGTCATTACCGTAATGGTGCCGCCGCCGATACCCAGCAGCGATGAGAAGCCACCAAGAAAGCTGGCCAGTCCTGCGCGGGCGATCCCGGTGGGCATTTCCAGCTTTCCTTTTAGGCCATCGAATAAATTGGGAAATAGAAAATAGATGGAGTAGAGCAGAACGCCGGCAGCAAATACGTAGACCAGGCTTTTACTGTCGGTAAACGAAGCTATATAAAGGCCGCCGCCAACGCCAAGTACTATCCAGATCGACCAGTCCCGCAACACCTTGAAGTCCACCGCTCCCCGTTTGTGGTGTGCCTGCACCGAGCGCGCCGAAGAAATTACGATGGAGGCGAGAGATGTGCCCACGGCCACACGCATCATTTCATCACTGGCACTGTGCAGAAAGGGAAAGACGGCGAGTAGCGCGGGGACCACCACAAAGCCTCCGCCGTTACCAAACAATCCTGCGGTGATCCCCGCAATCAGACCTGCGGCACAAAGCAGCAGGATAAACAGAGACACTTCCTCAACGCTCATTGGTTCCCCCGGTTGTTCGTCATTGAACAGGTTCTAAAAAGCATTAACCGTGCCAACGGCAAATGCGGTGAGGGGGAATCAATTCGACGGAGGATAAAGCGAACGTTTTGTACGATCAGACGAATTATCTGACGGTAGCCAATAAAACAGTACACTGCGGCAGTGGACTGCCATTGCTCGAGTGATAGTCTTCGGCTTTCGATTAATAAAAATCTGACAATATCAGCAACAATAACCTGGGGGATTCATGTTTCACCGGCTATCTATAGCATTATTGCTTCTATTCAGTGCGGTTGCTCATGGGGAGTCCATTGCGGCGATGACCGCCGGAATGCAAAAGCAGCAAGGACTGTTCGATTTTTACTGGGATCAACAGGAGGGTCGGTTATTGCTGGAAGTGGATACCTTTGACCGCGAGCTTTTGCTGCTTACTGGGCTCGCCCAGGGGCTGGGATCTAACCCTGTGGGGCTGGATCGCAATCAGGTGGGGGAAAGTCGGGTCGTCAAATTCGAGCGTGTGGGCAACAAGGTCCTATTGCATCAGATTAACCTCAAGTTCCGGGCCATTTCCGATAACCCGGCCGAGCGCCGCGCCGTATCCGAAGCCTTTGCCACCTCAGTGATCTGGGGATTTGAGGTGATCGGTGAGGAGGGTAAGGCCGTTCTTTTGGACTTCACCCCGTTTGTACTCAGCGATCAGCACGGTATAGCCGACCGTCTTAAACAAGCTGGCCAGGGCAGCTACAGTCTGGACCCGAGTCGGTCTGCAATTTATCTACCGCGCAGTAAAAGCTTTCCAAAGAACAGCGAGTTTGAGGCGCAGCTGACATTTGCCGGCAGTGAACCGGGCCAGTATCTTAAAGAGGTAGTGCCAACGCCGGAGCTGGTGACCCTGCGTCAGCACCTCTCCCTGGTGGAACTGCCGGAGGAGGGCTACACGCCCCGCCGCTTCCACGCCAATTCCGGCTACTTTCCGCTGATCTACCGGGATTACGCCACTGCCATTGATCAGCCCATGGATCAGCGTCTGATCTTCCGTCACCGTCTGGAAAAACGTCCTGGCAGTAATGAGCCGGTGGAGCCGATTGTCTACTATATCGACCCGGGTGTACCCGAGCCGGTGCGCAGTGCGCTGATCGATGGCGCCAGCTGGTGGAACGAGGCCTTTGAAGCCGCCGGTTTTGACAATGCCTTCCAGGTAAAACTGTTGCCCGAGGGCGCCGACCCACTGGATGTGCGTTATAACGTGATCAACTGGGTGCACCGCTCCACCCGCGGCTGGTCCTACGGCTACTCCATTTACGATCCGCGCACCGGTGAAATTCTGAAGGGCAACGTTACCCTGGGGTCCCTGCGCGTGCGTCAGGACTTTCTGATCGCCCAGGGTCTGCTGCAGCCATACGGCGATGAAAATGCGGATACGGAAAAACTGAAAGCCATGGCGCTGGCCCGTATTCGTCAGCTGTCCGCCCACGAAGTGGGTCACACCATCGGCCTTGCGCACAACTTTATTGCCAGCGCGGAAGATCGCGCCTCGGTGATGGACTACCCGGCACCGCTGGTGACCATGAACGGCAAGCGCCTGAACGTGCACGAAGCTTACGACAGTGGCATTGGCGCCTGGGACAAACTGGCGATCCGTTACGGCTACGGAATTGCCGAAGGGGATGAGTCGGAATATCTCGAACGTGTGCTGGAGGACGCGAGGAAACAGAAGCTGCGTTTTATTACCGACCGCGATTCCCGCACCATCAACAATGCCCATGCAGAATCCCACCTGTGGGATAACGGCAGCGAGCCACTGGAAGAATTCCAGCGTATGACGGAGCTGCGCAAGCACGCCCTGGAGAATTTCGGCCCCGCCGCAAATAGGCCAGATGCCGCACGCTCGTCTCTGGATGAAACCCTGGTGCCGGTCTACTACGGGCATCGCTATCAGGCGGAAGCCGTGGGTAAACTTATCGGTGGACTGGATTACGATTACCTGTACAACGATGCCGGCTCGGAAAGTTATCGCATGGTCGATGCCGACCGGCAGCAGCAGGCCATCGATGCTCTGTTACTTACCCTGCAGCCGGAATTTCTTACCCTGCCGGAAAAGGTACTGAAACTGTTGCCGCCCAAGGCATTCGGTTACAGCCGCAGCAATGAAAGCTTCCCCGCCTATACCGGCGTGGCCTTTGACGCGATTGCCATGGCGGAAGCGGCTGCTGGGCATACCTATTCCATCCTGCTACATCCGGAACGTGCCGCGCGGTTGCAGCAACAGCAGGCGCGCCGCGGCGACGGCCCGGGGTTCAATACCCTGCTCGCGCAACTTACCGAGCAGTCACTGGATAAGGATAAGTACCAGGGGCTGCAGGCAGCGATCCACCAGCGGGTCAATCACGTGTATATCCATCAGTTGATGTTACTGGCCGGTGACAAGAGCGCGCCGGAGTCCGCCCGCGCCCGCGCCAACTTCGAACTGGCCAAATTCCAGCACGCGATCGGTGAAATGAAATTGTTTGGTGATGATCCCCAGGGATACAACGCCCATTATTTTTATGAGGCCAACCGTATCGCAGCGTTTATGAACGGGGATCTGAAAGTGGACAAGGGTGACCTGAAACCCATGCCGCCGGGATCGCCGATCTGATGACGGGGTCGATTTACTGCCCCTTTTCATCAATCCGACAATCGCAAAAGAGCCGCGTAAATTACGCGGCTCTTTTCGTTTTTGGCTGTGTATTTTTCGCGATTAGAAGTAACAGCGGCCACCCCAACGGAAGCGACAGGTGGCATTCACATTTTTGCTCACCGAGTGGCTCGCGCCCGCGTCGTCGGTCACTGTCAGGGTCACGCTGTAGGTGCCGTCGTCGGCGTATTCGTGGCTGGGGTTCCGGGCCGTGGAACTGCTGCCGTCGCTGTCGCTACTGGCGTCACTGAAGTTGGCGGTGGCGCGGGCCACGGAAAATGTGAAATCCGCAACCGGTGGCTGGTTGGGCCCAACGCTATCTGGATCGGTGACCGTTACGCTCTGGCTACTGCTGGCGCTGGTGCCCTGGTCATCCGTCACCGTGAGGGAAACGGAATAGGTGCCGGCTGTGGTGTAGGTATGGCTCGGGCTCTGCGTATTGCTGCTGTTGCCGTCGCCGAAATCCCAGGCCCAGTCGGTGATATTGCCGTCGGCGTCGCTGCTCTGGTCCTGGCAGTCGATGGTAAGCGCATCATCACTACATCTGAATGCGGCAACAGGTGGTTGGTTGCCACCGCTGACTGCATTCAGTGCCGCGCGCGCATCCACAATGCCGGCGCCACAACCGCCACTGCAGCTACCGGGCAGGGCGCGAGCAGTCGTCTGAAGCGCACTGGCGACCTGATCCGGCGTGATTGCGGGATTCGCCTGATAGAGCAGTGCGGCGACGCCCGCAACATGAGGCGCCGCCATGCTGGTGCCCTGATAGAAGCGGTAGCTTTCTGACGTTGGACCCTGAGTGCCACTATTCAGGGTAGAGAGAATCCCGTTACCACTGACATAGGTTTCTCCACCGGGTGCACTGATTTCCACCGTTCCCCCGTAATTTGAATATGCGGCGCGATTGCCCTGGCGATCAGTGGCAGCTACGGTGACCACGCCCGCGCAGTTGGCGGGTGAGAAATCGGCGGCATTGGTGTTGCTGTTACCTGCGGAAATGACCACCGTAGCGCCGTTGCCCCGGGCGGTATCAATCGCACTCTGTATGGCTGCGCTGCAACTGCCCTGTCCGCCGAGACTCAGGTTGATGACCTGGGCGGGATTGGTATTTGTTGGCACCCCGGACACGCTGCCGCCACTTGTCCATACGATGGCATCAATGATATCCGAGGTGTAGCCGCCACATTTACCCAGCACCCGTGCCACCAGAACTCTGGCGCCGTGGGCGACGCCGGCAACGCCCCGGTTATTGTCCGTCACCGCAGCGATGGTGCCCGCAACGTGCGTGCCGTGCCAACTACTGTTGCGTGGTTGCGAGGGATTGAAGAATCCACACTCCCACGCCCTGAGCCAGTCGCCGGGGTCGCCGGGGTCTGCGTCGCGGCCGTCGCCATCGTTGGCCACGGCGGTGTCGCCAATAAAGTCGTAACCGGGAATGGCCCGGAAACGGGACAAGATAGTCGCGACAGAGTTACAGGGCGCTGCTCAGCCGCGGATAAACTGGGATTTACGGATCCAGTGATTACCGCGATAGCGGCGTGTGGGGGCGGAAGTGGTCTTGGCCCAGAAGTAGTCGCGGTTGAACTGAAACTCCACCTCGTAACCCTCTGCCAGCGCTGCCAGTGGCATTGCCTGCCAGCTGGACTGTCGACGTTTGCTGGTGGCCTCCAGTAAGTATTCGGTGTTATCCACAATGGCCACCACCCAGGCGTGGCCCTCGCCCTGATGGGTGCCCAGAGCCACCCGTGCATCCACACCGAGATTGATCAGCCAGTCGGCAAGCAGAATCGCGTGGTCTTCGCAGTCGCCGCGCTTCTGATAATAGGCCTGGCGGGAGGTCTGCCAGATATCCGCTAGACCGGCGTACTGCAAATGGTCGTATTGATATTCCTTGCGGATTGCCAGGGTGTATAGAGGAACCCACAGGGATTTCGTTTCAAAGGGTTGGAAACCCACAAGATAGCTATTGGCAAAGTGGTGCAGCTTATCGAGACCGCGTGCAGACGCGGTGACCGACTCCAGGCCCTGCCAGTTCCAGATGGAGATATAGCTGCTTTCGTGTTCCGAGCGCTTGGCGACGGCCTGCTGAACCATGGCTTCGGTCAGTGGCGAGCTGCTGCCGCTGATGACCACGCTACCGCGCTGGCTATCTTTTACCTGTACATCAGCCACTTCATTGTGTATGGCCGTCAGGCGGTTTTCACCCAGTGACTGCTCTGCCGGTAAAGCCTGCCACTGCTGTATCAGCTCCGGCAGCATGAGCGACATACCAAGCAGGGTACCAGCAAGCAATTGCCGCATGGGTGCTGTTAACCTTTCAGCCCGAAGGAGATAATCAGCGCGACGAATATCAGGATCGTCGAGGCAAAAATGGCCACGGCGATATTGCCGTTTTTCAACTCCCCTTCGATATCCACATGCTTGAGGAGCTTCTTGTCAATAATCAGCAACGCCACCATGCCAATCAACAGGGCAAGCAGGGTGTAGAGCAGATTGAGTCCCAGATTGAACAGAGTGGCGGTAAGGAATTCGGATTGCACTTGGTAGATCCATCTCGTCAGATAAGGCGGCCAATTAGATCACAACGGCAGCGCTTTTTCTTCTGCTTGCTCCCTGCCCCATAGCTCTTTATGGTATTCCCTCCTTTGATAGGTCATCCGGAAATGAGAGGAAATAAAAAGGAATGCCAAAGCTGTCCAAACTGACACGACCACTGATGCTGCTGCCATTGGCAGGGCTGGTTCTGGGGCTCTCCGCCTGCGCCGACCGGGTTGAGGTGCCGCCGGCCCACGTAGGGAAAATCCTCACCAAAAACGGGTACAAGCCCAATACGGTGCCGCCATCCAAGTTTCGTCTGGATATGTGCCTGTACTATTGCGACAAACTGGTCACCCTGGCCATTGCCGATTTCGGCCATATGGAAAAGTTCAAGCTGTTCATGCCCAGGGATCAGCTCAACATGAGCTTTGATATCCGTATGACTGGTGCGGTCAACGAGAAATACATCGACAATATTTTCGACCGCATGCCACCCCACAATGGCAACATTTCTGTAAATCAGGTGTACAACACTTATGCGCAGCCGGTGATCCGCGACGTGGTACGCCGGGTGATTGCCAAATACTCCATCAATGAAATCGCCTCCAGCCGCGAGATGCTGAGCCAGGAACTTTTTACCGCAGTGGCCTCTTCCCTCGATGGCACACCGATCAAGATCAAGCGCCTGGGTATCGCCGATGTGCAGTTTCCCAAAGTGATTACCGAAGCGAAAGAGCGCGCAGCGGAACGGCGCGAGCTGATCGAGCAGGAGAAGGCCCAGTTCGAGATCCAGAAAATCCAGATGGAGCGCGACCTGGAACGGGAAAAAATGAACCGTGCCATCGCCCGCGAAAAAGCCATGGGTCAGAAAGAGGTCAATGATCTACTGGCTAAGTCGGTAACGGATAAATACCTCTCTTACCGCACCCTGGAAGTGCTGGAAACCATGGCGGAATCCAACAATAAAGTGTTCGTGCCGGTAGAGGCTCTGGGCACCATTGGGCTGCAGCAGGCGGTGTTTTCCGAGCAGATGAAGCAGGTTGCGCGCAAGCGCTGAGTGGGGTTCTTCAATGGAGTTCAATTCACAGATCGCCAACTGGTTGATGAGCGCCCTAGGGGGCCTCGCCAGCTGGATCGTGATCGCCGCCTGTGTGCTGCTGGCGCTGAATATTGTTCTGCGCGTGCAGTTTTTGCGTCAGCGTGGCGAGGGTTTGCACTGGTTGCTGGACCGCTCGGTGGTGATTCGCCTGCTGTGTCTTCTGTTTTTTATCTGGGTTCTGATCGGTTTTAACAGCAATGCGCCGAAACTGGTGCTGGCACCGGATTACAGCGATGAGCAGCGATTCCGTGAAAGTGTTTTGCAAACCGGCCCAAAGCCCGTAGAAAATTTTGCTCCTAAAACCGCAGATGCTGAGGAAACCAGTGAGCGACTGGAGGAGCTGAGAGCCCAGCAGAAAGCGGATTTACAGGGTCCAAATTAATTCATGACCTCGCTGAGTCTTCAGGTCATTTCAACGGTTTTATTTTTTTAAATTCGTTGGGATGACCAAATGCCGTGAGTAGACTACCGGGCACATTGGAGATGAGGAGATCATCATGCGTTACCTGTTACCTGTAGTTCTGTTTTGTTCAATCGCTGGTTTTGCCCAGGCCGACAGCACAATGACTCAGCTGCCGTCCGGTGCACAGGAAGTGCAGATCATGGGTAATACCTATTACAAAAGTGGCGACACCTTCTATCGTTTTAACGAACAGGGTGGTTACTTTTATGAAACCAATCCGCCTCATGTGATGGATCGTCAGACTACCACGCACCAGTCTGTGGTAACCCAGCCTGGCCCGGGTGTGACTGCTGACCAGATCGAAGGTTGTCGTAATGTTGCGGCGGATAAATCCAATGCTGTACCTAATCGGGGCAGCTCGGTATACCTTAACGAGTACAACCGCTGCATCAATGATCTGCAGTAATGTGGATTCATTGCGCTGTTTGCTCGGGTGATGGCACCTGAGCGGGCAGGGAAGGAAAAAGAAAAGGCTTGCCGTACCTTCGGCAAGCCTTTTCTTTTATTTTTCAGTAGGCGCTGCGGATGATGTCAATTCCGGGACTGATGGTACGACGCCAGGCCCGCGCAATATCATCGCTGAAGTATGGGTCGTGCTGCCACAATGTGGCGATCAGGGCGTCTAGCCACAGTAGATACCACTCCGGACGGATATTGAAGCCGCTGCGTGAATGGCTGCAGCCCAGGGCACGCAGCTTGGTGTCCGGCATGCCTCTTGCGTGGAGCACCAGCTGCATGATGCCATTGCGTAAAAGATGCCGTTGCGCGGCCATGTCCGTATCGACGAAGAGTGCGCGGATCTCGGCAGAGCTGCCCATAAAACGATCGTAGAAATCGATAAAGAAACGTTCGTTGTTGCAGCAGCGTCCATAGCTCTGAAAAACGGTGTCGCTATCGGTATTTTCCATGTTTACCCCCCTGACCACGTTTAGTGCGCGGTGCCTCTGTCGTCGGCGATGCTCAATATTCCGCGACAGGCAGCGCGGGCCGGGATCTTATGTGCGGGGGTGGGCTGTGGAATTGATCTGGATCAAGTCCGGTGTGGTTCCATCCTCTCGGAAAGGCGGAAACGGAATCGGGTTGTGGGTGCTAGGTATCGTTCTCGTGCTTGAGCTGGACCTGCCAATCCCCGCTCAGATCGATACTGACCAGTACCTGAATTGGTCGGCAGCATACGGCGCAGTCCTCGATATAGTGCCGGCTGCCGGCGGAGGTATCGATCAGCATCAGGATGGTTTCACCGCAATAGGGACACTGGCCGTGAAACTCTTCCACTTGGGCCCTCATCTGTTTCTCCATTCTTTCGCCGGGGTTCACCAACTATAGCTCCGAAGTGACCGGGCTCTGCGGGGCAGACGGGCCGAAGACCCAGGGCGCCGAACTTTTTTTGCCTTCTTGTAAAAATGACAGCGGTGTCACTTCGCTATCCATAGTGTGCGGTAATTCATTTACAAAACGGATTGATATACTCGCGCCTGACCGAGCCGGCCCGGGATAGCTGCAGCAGCGCGACCCTGGGCGGTGACCGCCGGCGGCGCAAAAGCGTATAATCCGCGCCCGCTTTCCCCGCTAGAACAATGGGGGAGCGGTGAGTAAGTATTCAGGGCGCCTCTAGAAATCGCAGCGAGCGGGTGCCTGGTGGTGGCCGCCGGAGAAGAGGCAGCGGAGTGTAGGGCGATACATGAGCATGCCGAGCACCGCCGGACGCCGCCAGGCGCACGCGCAGTCGATTTGTAGTCGTGCCCTTCAGCAACCAGCAATAGAGGATTGGTAATGGCGGTTAAATTGATGAAGGACCAGGATCTGGCGGGTAAGCGCGTTCTGATCCGCGAAGACCTGAATGTGCCGGTAAAGGACGGCGTAGTGACCTCCGATGCGCGTATTCGCGCGGCACTGCCCACTATCAAGGCCGCTGTAGATGCCGGGGCCAAGGTCCTGCTGATGTCCCACCTCGGCCGCCCTACCGAAGGTGAATTTGCGGAAGAGTTTTCCCTGGCGCCGGTGGCGGCACACCTGGGCAAGCTGCTGGGCAAAGATGTGCCGGTCGTCAAAGACTGGCAGGGTGGCATTGAACTGGCAGATGGTGAAGTCGCTCTGCTGGAGAACGTGCGCTTCAACAAGGGCGAGAAGAAAGACGACGAAACACTGGCCCAGCAGTACGCGGCCCTGTGCGACGTGTTTGTAATGGACGCCTTTGGTACCGCGCACCGTGCCCAGGCCTCTACCCACGGTGTGGCTAAGTTTGCCCCCATTGCCTGCGCCGGCCCGCTGCTGGCGGCGGAGCTGGATGCGCTGGAAAAAGCCCTCGCCAACCCGGCGCGCCCGATGGTGGCGATTGTCGGTGGCTCCAAGGTTTCCACAAAACTGACCGTGCTCGAGAGCCTGTCGGACAAGGTGGATCAGCTGATCGTCGGTGGTGGAATCGCCAACACCTTCCTCGCAGCCAGTGGCAAGCCTGTAGGTAAGTCCCTGTGTGAGCACGACCTGCTGGATACCGCCAAGGGGCTGATGGCGAAGTGCGATATTCCGGTGCCCACCGACGTGGTGACCGGCAAGGAGTTCAGTGAATCCGCGGAGGCGGAAACCAAGCCCGCCGATGCGGTGACTGAAGACGACATGATCTTCGATATCGGTCCGGACTCCTCTGCGGCGCTGGCGGATATTCTCAAGAACGCCAAGACCATTATCTGGAATGGCCCGGTCGGTGTGTTTGAGTTCGACCAGTTTGGTGGCGGTACCGAACGTCTGTCCAAGGCCATTGCTGACAGTGATGCCTTCTCCATTGCCGGTGGTGGTGACACCCTGGCGGCGGTCGACAAGTACGGCATTGCCGGGCAAGTTTCCTATATTTCTACTGGGGGTGGTGCTTTCCTCGAATACGTGGAAGGCAAGGTGCTGCCGGCAGTGGCGATGCTGGAGAGCCGTGCAGCGGAATGAATAGCCGCTCAGTGAAATGAATAGCCGCTTGGCGGAATAGATAACCGCGAGCAACCTACCTCGCGGCGCGCGGGGGCAAGGTGGGCGGTCGGTCACAGACCGCCCGACTCAAATTTACGCTCACGACAATCAATCGTCGTGGTCGAGACCCGAATTAAAAAGAGATGCGACCGGAGCCCCGCTTCAGGAATCGCACGACAAAGTGGGGATTTCACAGGAAACCCACGCACCCAATACCAGCTAAATTTCGACGAGAAAGGGTTTTTTCATGGCTTTAATCAGCTTGCGTCAAATGTTGGACCACGCTGCCGAATTTGGATACGGCATTCCTGCGTTCAACGTAAACAACCTGGAGCAGATGCGCGCAATCATGGAGGCGGCCGACGAGACCGATTCTCCGGTGATCGTGCAGGCCTCCGCCGGCGCGCGTAAATACGCAGGCGCTCCCTTCCTGCGCCACCTGATTCTGGCCGCTGTGGAAGAATTTCCACATATTCCAGTAGTAATGCATCAGGACCATGGCACCAGCCCGGCAGTGTGTCAGCGCTCTATCCAGCTGGGTTTCAGCTCGGTGATGATGGACGGCTCTCTGATGGACGACGGTAAAACACCGGCGTCCTACGAGTACAACGTGGACGTGACCAGGCGCGCGGTGGAAATGGCCCACGCCTGTGGTGTTTCCGTGGAAGGTGAACTGGGCTGCCTGGGCTCTCTGGAAACCGGTATGGCCGGTGAAGAGGACGGCGTTGGTGCGGAGGGTAAACTGTCCCACGACCAGCTGCTGACCGACCCGGAAGAAGCCGCAGACTTCGTCAAGAAAACCCAGGTGGATGCGCTGGCCATTGCCTGCGGTACCAGCCACGGTGCCTACAAGTTCACTCGCCCGCCCACCGGCGATATTCTGGCGATCGATCGCATCAAGGAAATCCATGCGCGCATCCCCGATACCCACCTGGTAATGCACGGTTCTTCCTCGGTGCCCCAGGAGTGGTTGAAGGTGATCAATGAGTTTGGCGGTGAGATTCCGGAAACCTACGGCGTGCCGGTGGAGCAGATCTGCGAAGGCATCAAGCACGGTGTGCGCAAGGTGAATATCGACACCGATCTGCGCCTCGCCAGTACCGGTGCGGTGCGTCGCTTCCTGGCCCAGAACCCGTCCGAATTCGATCCGCGCAAGTTCCTCAAGGTCACTACCCAGGCCATGAAAGAAATCTGCGTGGCCCGTTACGAAGCGTTCAACGCGGCGGGTAATGGCAGCAAGATCAAGCCGGTCAGCCTGGAAACCATGTTCCAGCGTTACGAGAAAGGCGAGCTGGTACCGAAGATCAACTGAGATCGGTTCAGCCAAAAAAAGCGGGCATTGCGCCCGCTTTTTTTGTGCCTGTGTTTTATGTCAGGGACACTGCACGAGACTATTGTGCTTTCGGCTGTGGTTCCGCGGCGGGGTTCAGGTAGTCCGAAAAAAAAATCAGATCGCTATGGCTGGCATCCACGGTAAACGTGGTCTCCGCACCGGGATAGTATCCACAGGACTCGCCCGCCTCACACAAAATACCATTGCCGTTGTGATCCGAGCCGCTGACTAGGCGGTAGTTGCCGGTCGGTACATTCGCAAACTGAAATGGGTAGCTGCCGCCGTCGGCGTCCACCGTAATCTGGTCCACAACGGTGTAATTCCCTGCGTCGTCCGTACCCTGCAGTTGCAGGTACTGTTGACCGGCGCTGACTGCTCCGGCCGCAGGCTCGACGTGAGTGAGCTGCACTGGCAGCGAGAATAGGCGGGCTTCATTGAGGGGAAAAATTACGGCGCCGGTATGATTGCCATAGGCCAGTGCGCTGCGATCTACCAACACGGTATATTGACCGAAGCCGCGCGCATCCACCGTATCCGCATCTACCCGGGTAATCCACGGCTGGTCGCCGACGGGGATACCGTCAATGGCACTGTCGCCACCGCTGGTATCGGAGATCACTACGGTCAGCCTGCGGTAGCTGCCGGCGAAATCCAGGTGGCCAGGTTCCGCGCGAACGCTCTGTTGCGGGGTCTGGTTGGCGGAGAGGGCGGCGGACTCTGCGTCAATCAAGCCGTAACCATAGTCTTGGTCTTTTCCTGTTTCGCCGATATCCCGGGTCAGCTTTCCTTCCGCCAGCAGTGCATCCACATCGTCGGGGGATAGTGCGGGGTTGAGTGATTTCATCAGTGCGAGGGCACCGGCGACATGGGGCGCCGCCATCGAGGTGCCCTGCAGGTTGCCGTAACTGGCGGTGTTGGTCGCGGCTTCGGTGACATAGGTGCTGAAAATTCCATCTTCAGCACTGAGGCGCATGTCTCCCCCCGGGGCCGCTATATCGATCCAGTTGCCGAAGTTACTGTAATAGGCGCGAGCGTCCGCGGTATTGGTAGCGCTGACCGCAATTACTCCGCGCAAGGCGGCGGGGTAGGAGGGAGCCTCTGCACCGTCATTCCCGGCCGCGGCCACCGCGATGACGCCGGCGCTGCGCGCGGCGTCAATGGCATCCTGCATGATCTGTGAGTAGCCACTGCCGCCAAAACTCATATTGATAATATCGGCGCGGCGGGTGGGCAGAGCGCCGGCCCCATTGGCAAGCCCTGCGGCATACAGCACCGCTTGCGCGGTGTCGTAGCTGGTGCCACCGCCGACCCCTAGTACTCGCAGTGGCATGATCGCGGTATCCCAACCGCTGCCGCTGACCCCGTCGGTATTGTCGGTGTCCGCGGCGGCAGTGCCGGCAACATGGGTGCCGTGCCAGGAGCTGCGCGGATTGCTGGATAAGTCGCCCGGATCTTCCGGGTCGGGGTCCGGGCCGTCCCCATCCCTGGCCCGCTGCGGGTCGCTGATCAGGTCGTAACCGTCCCGAAGTTTGTTCACGAGGTCCGGATGTGCACTGAAAATGCCGGTATCGAGCACCGCAATCACGGTGTCGCTGTTGCTCTGGCTCAGGCTCCAGGCCGCAGGCAGCTGGATATTCCGGTAGTGCCACTGGCGCAGGTACAGCGGGTCGTTTGGTGTGGCGCTGGCTTGGTAAATGAAATTGGGCTCGACCTGTATAGCGTCGCCCTGTGCCAGCAGTGATTTGCGCGCGTACAGCAGTTGCAGGCGTTGCAGGGTGGTGCCACTGACTGCGGGATGAATTGACAGCGCCGCGCCGAACGCGTCGTCCAGGTCCGTTGCCGGCAGTAACTGGCGTTGCCAGTGTTGCGGGGTGCTGCCACCTCGTTGAACCAGCAGCTCACCGGCCACCATGGGGTCGGCAACGGATGGGCTGGCCTGAGTGTGAGACTGGTTCTGCCGATCCAGCCGCAGGGTGTAGTTGCTGTACCCGCGCGCGGCATTTACCCGCAGCAGAAAGTTGCCGGTCTGGGGAACCGTCAGCGATTCGAATTCGTCGATATCGGTACTGGATGCAATGGGCTCGGCGGGGTTTTCCTTGTCGTAGAGAAACAGATCCAGATCATTCTGCAATGGCAGTAGGGTCTGGTGGCGATGGATCTGCAGCAGGACCTGGGTGCCTGCGGGCGCGGAAAAGGCGAACCAGTCATCGCTATCGGCCTGCTCCCGAAAACGGCCGCTGGGCTCGCCGGTAGCGGAGGCGGTGACAAAGCCCCCAACCAGGGCGGGTACCGTCACCGCTTGGGCATCGCCCGACTGGTTGTTCGGCGTCGCGCTGGCTTGTGCGTCATTGGTATCGGCGTCACTGCCGGAAAAGGGGCGGGCCTGGATGTGGCCGCTCAGGGTAAAAAACCCTGAATTACCACCACTGGACGTACTGCCCGAAGAGCTTCCAGAGGAGCTACCTGAGGAGCCGGATGAACTGCTGCCTGCGCCCCCTGACGAGCTCCCTGTATCGGCGCCATGGCTGTCGGAGCCGCTGCCACCGCCACCGCAGGCAGCGAGAAGGATTGTCAGGGCAAAGGCGGATGTCAGGCGTGTATTTGTCATAACAGGAGAGTGTCAGTTCGTCTTACAGGATGCTCCCAGAATCTTCTCGCAGTCTCAAGGGACCCAGTCGCAGTCTGGGGATGGCGCAAGTGGGGAAATGCAGTACCATTGAGTCATGGATCTGCTGAAAGATTTCAATGCCGTAGATACCAGTCCGGTCATTCACCGGCCGGACTATTCCGCACTGCGCACTCAGCTGCCGGCGCTGGACTTTTCCTGTGGCCAACCCCTGCCTGAGTCGGTAATTTCTTACCGCAATTTCTATCGTCTGAATTTTGCCGGAGCCAGCGGGACCGGTATTGGCACCTTCGCATCCGCCGGTTTTGAACTGGTTGCCCAGTACTGGCGGGTAGCCAGCCCCAAGGGCACCTTGTTTATCTGTCACGGGTACTTTGACCACACCGGTATATACGGCTCTGCTATTCGCTTTGGTCTTGAGCGCGGCTACAACGTGGTGGCGGTGGATTTTCCGGGTCATGGCCTGTCCAGCGGTGAGCCGGTGGCCATTGATACGTTTATGCAGTACCGCGAGGTCTTGGAGGCGCTGCTGAGCCGTGCCAGAGACAAGATGCCGGGTCCCTGGCACGCCATGGGGCAGAGCACCGGTGGTGCCACCCTGCTTGCCTATCTACAGTTCAGTCAGTGGCAGCCGTTCGACAAGGTAATGCTACTGGCGCCACTGGTGCGGCCGGCAAACTGGCATTTGCGCAAGTGGATGTTTTACCTGGGGCGCTTCCTGTTGCCGCACCCCAGTCGGGGTTTCAACATCAATACCCACGATGCAGAGTTCGCCCGCCGTCAGGCCCACCGCGATCCGCTGCAGTCACCGGTAATGTCAATTCGCTGGCTAGGGGCAATGGTGGACTGGCTGACGCTGTTTCCGAAAACCCGGCGCAATACCAAGACCATACTGGTGGTGCAGGGTACCGACGATAAAACCGTGGATTGGCGCTACAACATGGGTGTGATCGGCGACCGCTTCCCCAACAGCAAGCGCGTTATCGTGCGCGGTGCACGCCACCAGATGATCAACGAGACCCAGCCCTACCGACAGCGGATTATCGCCGCTCTTGACGAGTGGCTATCCCAATAGGCGCTACTCCTCCATCCCGGCGTTTTAATCCACTCTTAAAAATGACCTTTGCGTATTTGCCGGCGCTTGCGCCGCTGTACCAGCGCATCTGCCGAGTAAAATGCCAGTGCGGTCCACACGAAGATAAAGGTCACCAGTTTTGCCTGATCAAAGGGCTCCTGATAGAGCAGCACGGCAAAGAAAAACATCATTGTGGGGCCGAGATACTGCAGAAAGCCCAGTGTGGACAGGTTGAGTCTGCGCGCTGCGATATTGAACAGTAGTAGCGGGGTCAGGGTTACCGGGCCGGCCAACAGCAGCAAGCCGTTCAACTGCCAGGAATTGTTCAGCAGGTTGCTGGTGGGGCTGTTGGTCCAGAACAGGAAACCCAGCGCAAGTGGCAGCATAAACAGTGTCTCCACGGTGAGACCGGTCAGGCTGTCAACCGGCGTCTGTTTGCGCACCAGACCGTAAAATCCGAAGGTGATGGCGACACCAAGGGCTACCAGCGGCAGGCGTCCGAACTGCCAGAGCTCATAGCCTATGCCCACCGCCGCCAGCATTACCGCCAACCACTGCAGTGGCCGCAGCTTTTCCCCGAGCACCAATACACCCAGCAATACACTGATCAGTGGGTTGATGTAATAACCGAGGCTGGCGTCGAGCAGGTGATTGTTGGTGACCGACCAGATAAAAATCAGCCAGTTGGTGCTGATCAGTGCGGTGGAAATCAGCAGTGCCAGCAGGGCTTTACGCGAGCGCAATACAGCGCGCACGCCATGCAGTTTTCCCAGTACCGTTAACAGTGCCATCGCCAACAGCAGTGACCAGATGCTGCGGTGTGCCAGAATTTCCGGTGCGGACAGGTGCTCGAGCAGTTTGAAGTACAGCGGTGCGAACCCCCACAGGAGGTAGGCGCCGAGGCCGGCCAGCAAACCTGCGGTGGCGGAATCTGAACTTTGGTTCTTTAAAGCCTGGTTGCGCACGGGTTGATCTGCCTGTTTGCGGGCGACATGAAACAGCGAGAAAAAAGAAACCCGGACAGCGCGAATGCGCTGGTCCGGGTTTCAGAAAGTGTAACAGACCTCAGCGAGGCCTGTTAGATGTGCGCGCTGAAATTAGAAAAGCACGCGGCAGCGCAGGGTGCCGGGAATATTTTTCAGCTTTTCCAGCGCCAGGTCGGAGTACTCTGCGTCCACATCAATCACCACATAACCGACGGATTCGTTGGTCTGCAGGAACTGCGCGGAGATGTTGATGCCGTTGTCGGAGAACACCTGGTTTATCGCGCCGAGCACACCCGGCACGTTCTTGTGAATATGCAGCAGGCGGTGGGCACCGGCGTGGCCGGGTAGCGCCACCTCCGGGAAGTTCACGGAACTGGTGGTGGTGCCGTTGTCGGAGTAAAGCGCCAGCTTATCGGACACTTCCACACCGATATTTTCCTGGGCCTCCACGGTGGAGCCGCCCACGTGTGGGGTCAGCAGGGCATTGTCGAGGCCGCGCAGGGGCGACTGGAATTCATCGTCGTTACCGCGGGGTTCTACCGGGAATACGTCGATGGCGGTACCGGCCAGGTGGCCACTTTTCAGCGCTTCTGCCAGTGGTTCGATTTCTACCACGGTGCCGCGGGAGGCATTGAGTAGAATCGCGCCCTTCTTCATCTTGGCGATCTGCTCGGCGCCAATCATCCATTTGGTGGAGGGCAGTTCCGGTACGTGCAGGGAAACTACATCGGACTGCGCCAGCAGTTCATCCAGGCTGTTTACCTGGCTCGCGTTACCCAGTGGCAACTTGGTCACCACATCGAAGAAAATCACACGCATGCCGATACCTTCCGCCAGTACCGAAGTCTGCGAGCCGATGGCACCGTAGCCGACAATACCCAGGGTCTTGCCGCGGGCTTCATAGGAGCCCACCGCAGATTTCTGCCAGCCACCGCGGTGGCAGACCATGTTCTTCTCGGGAATGCCGCGCAGAAGCATGATGGCTTCGGCAATCACCAGTTCGGCTACGCTTCGGGTATTGGAGTAAGGGGCATTGAATACCGCGATGCCCAGCTCGGTGGCCGCTTCCAGGTCGACCTGGTTGGTGCCGATACAGAAACAGCCAACCGCAATCAGTTTATTCGCGCTTTCCAGCACTTTGCGGGTCAGTTGGGTGCGCGAGCGAATACCGATAAAGTGGGCATCGGCGATCTTCTCGATCAGCTGGTCTTCCGGCAGGGCGGTTTTGATGTACTCGACGTTGGTGTAGCCGCGGGAACTCAGCAGGTCTACGGCGGACTGGTGTACGCCTTCCAGCAGCAGGATTCGGATTTTGTCTTTTTGAAGAGAAATCTGAGGAGCCATATCGAGTCTCTTGGCCGTGCGCGGTGATGATTTCATCGCGGCATGATTGCAAACAAGGGGCGAAAGCCAGTTGGATATCGCCGGGGTCCCGGCGAGGGCGGCATCATACCACAAGGGCTTTGCAAAGCTTTATACGCAATTTTTATCCTAGTTATCGAATCTGGTTATGTATAAGCACACTTTCACCTGTAACTCTCCAGTTGACCTTCCCCCGGGGAAGATTCTGTGTGTCGGTCGCAACTATGCGGCCCATGCGGAGGAGTTGAACAACCCGATTCCGGAGGAACCGCTGCTGTTTATCAAGCCGTCTACGGCGGCGGTGCCCATGGCGGAGCCGATCCATTTGCCGCGGGGCCGGGGGAGCTGTCATTTTGAGGGGGAGCTGGCGCTGTTGATTGGCGAGCGGCTGACGGACGCCAATCCTGCGGATGTTCCCGGAGCGATTGCGGGTTTGGGTTTGGCCCTGGACCTGACCTTGCGTGAGCTGCAGTCGGACCTGAAAAACCAGGGGCAGCCCTGGGAGAAGGCCAAAGGGTTTGACGGCGCCTGCCCGCTTTCACCCTTTGTGAAGCTGGACTGGTTGCCGGATTGGGACAATCTCACCTACACCCTGTGGCTGAACGATGAGATCCGCCAGCGGGGTAAATCCATTCATATGCTGACGCCAATTCTAGATTTAGTGGCCTATATCAGCAGTTACTTCACGCTGTTGCCGGGGGATGTGGTTTTGACTGGCACACCTGCCGGGGTAGGGGAGTTGCAGGTTGGGGATCGGGTGGTTATGGGGTTGGAAGAGGATTGGTTGCGATGTGAGAGTTTGGTGGTATAGGTTTTTTTGCTATTTGGGTGGCGCTGGAGCGCCGGGTGATAGGTTTCAAAACCGCTGTGAATGCATCCATGTACGCTGCGTCGGCGACGTCCCTGTCGCCGACGCTTTTGAAACCTATCACCCGGCACTCCAGCTTTGATTCGTACCAATTACTTCGTAGTGATGAAGGTCGGTACGAAGGTTGTGCTGCCGGATGGGGACTTGCGAGACCTTCTAAAACAGGGATGTTTTAGAAGAGCCCCCAGGGATGGGTTAAGGGGGGCGCCTAGCTCGTGTCTCGCAAGTCCCCATCCGGCAGCACAACCGCCAAGGAGGCGTTAAAGGCGATAGCTTGCGGAGGTCATCGCTTTAGATACGAGGGTCATCAATCCCTTAACCGGGCCAGGGAACCGAGCCCCCCCAGCATCCAGTGCCGCATGCTGATGCTTGGCCTCATCCACCAACATCTGCTCAACCACCGCGCGACTTTTCTCGTCCTGCGGGGGCAGTTCCTGCAGGTGGCTTTCCAGATGTTTGCACACCTGCTCTTCGGTAGCGGCAACAAAGCCCAGGCTGACCTTGTCACTGATCTTGCCCGCCGCAGCGCCAATGCCAAAGGAAAGCCCGTACCAGAGTGGGTTGAGCACGCTGGGGCGGCTGCCAAGTTCGTCCAGGCGCTGTTCGCACCAGGCCAGGTGGTCGATTTCTTCGTCCGCGGCGTGTTCCATTTCCGCGCGTACCTGGGGCAACTTCGCGGTGAGTGCCTGGCCCTGGTACAGGGCTTGGGCGCAGACTTCGCCGCTGTGGTTGACCCGCATCAAGCCCGCTGCGTGGCGGCGTTCGCTGTCGGCAAGTTCCGCTTCATCCACAGACTTCGACGGTGACGGGCGCTCGTGACAGGGCGAGCCGGGGCTCAGGGTGCGCAGGGCGCGGTCCGCCTGCAGCAGCAGGCGGTCGAGTCCGGTCAGTTGGCGATGGCTGCTCACTGATGTGTTCCTCGATATGCTCGAAACAATACTTACGCTTTCTCGGCTTCTTCCCGTTCTACCGCGCGGTAACCGATGTCCTTGCGATAGAAGGAACCTTCCCAGTAGATCTTGCGCGCGCACTCGTAGGCGTTGGCTTGGGCTTCCGCCACGGTATCGCCGAGGGCGGTTGCGCACAGAACGCGGCCGCCGCTGGTGACGACACGCTCGCCGTCCAGTGCGGTACCGGCCTGGAAGACCTTGGCGTTTTCACTGTCTGCCTTGTCGAGACCAGAGATGGCGTCGCCCTTGCGGTAGCTGCCGGGGTAGCCGTGGGCGGCGAGTACTACGCCGAGCGCCGGGCGGGCGTCCCACTCGACGGTCACCTGGTCCAGGCGTTTCTCCACCGCGGCCATGCACAGCTCAACCAGGTCGGACTTGAGGCGCATCATGATCGGCTGGGTTTCCGGATCGCCGAAGCGGCAGTTGTACTCGATGACCTTGGGCGCGCCCTCTTCGTTGATCATCAGACCGGCGTACAGGAAGCCGGTGTAGGGCATGCCTTCGGAAGCAAGGCCCTGGACGGTGGGCTCGATGACTTCTTTCATCACGCGCTCGTACACATCCTGGGTCACTACCGGAGCCGGGGAGTAGGCGCCCATGCCGCCGGTGTTGGGGCCGGTGTCGCCGTCGCCGACACGTTTGTGGTCCTGGCTGGTGGCCATGGGCACGATGTTTTCGCCGTCGACCATGACGATGAAGCTGGCTTCTTCGCCGGTGAGGAATTCTTCGATCACCACGCGGCAGCCGGCGTCGCCGAAGGCGTTGCCGCTCAGCATGTCGCGTACGGCCAGTTCGGCCTGTTCGGTGCTTTCGGCGACGATGACACCTTTACCGGCGGCGAGGCCGTCGGCTTTGACGACGATGGGGGCGCCTTTTTCGCGGATGTATTCAATCGCCGGTTCGACTTCGGTGAAGTTCTGGTAGTCGGCGGTGGGGATGGCGTGGCGTTCCAGGAAATCTTTGGTGAAGGCTTTGGAGCCTTCGAGCTGGGCGGCGGCTTTTTCGGGGCCGAAGATGTTGTGGCCGCGGCTGTTGAAGAAGTCGACAATGCCGTCAACCAGCGGGGCTTCGGGGCCGACGATGGTGAGGTCGATGCCTTTTTCTTCGACGAGGTCGGACAGGGCGGAGAAGTTGTCGACGCCGATGTTGACGTTCTGGAGTTTGGGTTCGCGGGCGGTGCCGGCGTTGCCCGGTGCGACGAAGACGGTGTCTACGGCGGGGTTTTGGGCGGCCTTCCAGGCCAGTGCGTGTTCGCGGCCACCAGAGCCGATTACCAGGATGTTCATTCTTGAGTTTCCCCGTGCCTGTGATTTAGGTGGGCTAGTTTAGCATTCTTAACTTGTCGGACAGGTGACGGAGTGATGGCAGGGTGGTGGTTTGCCAGCTCCGTGGCGGGCCAAGTGCCGATGCCCGTTTGCGAGACACGCCGTGAACCCATCCCTGGGGGCTCTGCACCGCCATCCATGGCGGTGAAGGTCTCGCAAACGGGCCTCGGCACTTGGCCCTTCGTATCCGGGCTGTGTGCAACCCGGAAGGTGTCGTAGTTGCTTAGTGACGGAAGTGACGCATACCGGTAAACACCATCGCCATACCGTGCTCGTCCGCTGCGGCGATGACTTCTTCATCGCGCATGGAACCGCCGGGCTGGATGACGGCGCTGATGCCAACCTTGGCGGCGTTGTCGATGCCGTCGCGGAAGGGGAAGAAGGCGTCGGAGGCCATAACGGCGCCCTTCACTTCGAGGCCGGCGTGTTCGGCTTTGATGGCGGCGATGCGGGCGGAGTTGACGCGGCTCATCTGGCCGGCGCCGACGCCGATGGTGCGGCCGTCTTTGGCGTAGATGATGGCGTTGGATTTGACCATTTTGGCGACTTTCCAGGCGAACAGCAGCTCGTCCAGTTGTTCGTCAGAGGGCTGTACCTTGGTGACCACTTTGAGGTCATCTTTCGCAACCATGCCGTTGTCTTTTTCCTGTACTAACAAACCACCGGTGACGCGCTTGTAGTCGAAGGCGGCCGGGCGGACGCTGTCCCACTCGCCGCATTCCAGCAGGCGTACGTTCTTTTTCGCGGACACGGCCTGGGCGGCTTCGGCGCTGACCTTGGGGGCGATGATGACTTCGGAGAACTGTTTGTCGACGATCAGCTGGGCGGTGTCGGCGTCCAGTTCGCGGTTGAAGGCGATGATGCCGCCGAAAGCGGATTCCGGGTCGGTGGCGAAGGCCAGTTCGTAGGCGGTCTTGATGTCGGCGGCTACGGCGACGCCACAGGGGTTGGCGTGTTTGACGATGACGCAGGCGGGTTCGTCGAACAGTTTGACGGTTTCCAGGGCGGCGTCGGTGTCGGCGACGTTGTTAAAGGAGAGTTCCTTGCCCTGCAGCTGGCTGGCGGTGGAGACGGAGGCCTCTTCCGCGTCGGCTTCCACGTAGAACGCCGCTTTCTGGTGCGGGTTCTCGCCGTAGCGCATGTCCTGGGCTTTTTCGAACTGGACGTTGAAGGTGTTGGGGAACTCGCGGGCTTCGTTGCTGGTGTTACGCGCACCGAAGTGGTTGGCGATCATGCCGTCATACTGGGCGGTATGCTCGAACGCCTGCACCATCAGGTCGTAGCGGGTTTCGTAGCCCAGCTGACCGTCGTTGGCTTTCATCTCCTCGATCACGGTGTCGTAGCTGTGGGCGTTGACCACGATGGCGACGTCCTTGTGATTCTTGGCGGCAGAGCGGACCATGGTAGGGCCGCCGATGTCGATATTCTCGATCGCAGTCGGCAGGTCGCAGTCAGGATCGGCGACGGTGGCCTTGAAGGGATAGAGGTTGACCACGACCATGTCGATGGGCTTGATGCCGTGTTCGTCCATTACCGCATCGTCTTTGCCGCGACGGCCGAGGATGCCGCCGTGCACTTTCGGGTGCAGGGTTTTTACGCGGCCGTCCATCATTTCCGGAAAGCCGGTGTAGTCGGAGACTTCCACTACCGGGATACCGGCTTCGCCCAGCTGGCGGTAGGTGCCGCCGGTGGAGAGGATCTCCACGCCCATGGAGGAGAGTTCACGGGCAAATTCCACAATGCCGGTTTTGTCGGAAACGCTGATCAGCGCGCGGCGAATGGCCACCTTGTCAGTCATAGCTGTTGGTCCGTCGTAGTTTCTGAAAAGGGTAATTGTTCACGAAGTCGCTAAGTCAGAATCGAAGCCAAAGTGCTGGGTACGGAATTTCGAAACCGCCGGAGCTACATGGATGTATTTATGCGATTTTGAAATTCCGTACCCAGTGGTTTGGCGCCACTGCACCGGATCTCAAGTGCTGAGCGGGCAAATTGCATCATTAGCAAATAGCGAGGGGGGATGAGCCTGGCCCATCCCCCCTCGTCGAATTTTTACCGCTCCGGCCTGTGCCTGCCGGTAGCGGTTGGCCGCCTTACAGCAGACCGTAGCGCTTGAGCTTCTTGCGCAGGGTACCCCGGTTGAGGCCCAGCAGCTGTGCGGCGCGCGTCTGGTTGTGGCGGGTGTGTTTCATTACCACTTCCAGCATCGGCGCTTCAATCTCGGACAGCACCATATCGTACACATCGGTCACCATCTGACCGTCCAGGTGACGGAAGTAGTTTTCCATCGCCTGTTCAACCGCATCGCGCAAGGCCTGCGGTTGTTGTAGTTGAGTCTGGCCCCCAGTGGATACCACATCGCTGGTATCCGGAATCAGTGCTTCGTTATTCATGCCGCTTTTGCCCCTCTAGTTATTCGGCGTTCAAACCACTCACGAACGCTGGCATGTTGTGCTTCTGCGCTATCCAATCGGTTAAAGGTTTTTCGAAAGTCCTCGCTGTCCGCGAGTGTTTTCACGTACCAGCCCACGTGCTTGCGTGCGATACGTACCCCCATAACCTCACCGTAAAAACGGTGCAGTTCACTCAGGTGAGTGCTTAATATGTCCCTGACTTCTTCCAGTGAGGGCTCCGGCAGTTGCTCCCCTGTTGCCAGGTAGTGGGCAATCTCCCGGAAAATCCATGGACGTCCCTGAGCCGCACGGCCAATCATGACCGCTGTGGCGCCGGTGTAGTCCAACACCTTGCGGGCCTTCTCCGCGCCGGTAATGTCGCCGTTGGCAAAGACAGGTATCGTTACCGCAGACGCAATCTCGGCAATGGTATCGAATTCGGCCTGGCCATGGTAGCCACAGGCGCGGGTGCGTCCATGGACTGCCAGGGCAGAAATTCCGAGATCCTCGGCCATTTTGGCCACCGTCACACCGTTGCGGCTATCCGGGCACCAGCCAGTGCGAATTTTCAGCGTCACTGGAACTGGGACGGATCGAACCACCGCTTCAAGTATGTCGGCGACCAGCTTTTCGTCACGCAGCAGGGCAGAGCCCGCTGCTTTTTTGCACACCTTTTTTGCCGGGCAACCCATATTGATATCGATGATCTGGGCACCGCGCTCGACGTTTGCCCGCGCGGCCTCTGCCATCATCTCTGGGTCGCCGCCGGCTATCTGCACCGAAATAGGACCCGTCTCACCGGCATGATCCAGGCGCATCCGCGATTTGCGACTGTTCCACAGGCTGGTGTCGGAGGTGACCATCTCGGAGACCACGAGACCGGCGCCGAGCTCACGGCACAGTCTGCGGAAGGGGCGATCAGTTACGCCGGCCATTGGCGCCAGAATCACTGGTGCCGTTATTGTGTATGGGCCTATGGCGAAGTTGCTTGGCAATTCCGTGGGCAACTTGCCCTCCCGCAGGTCTGGTCTCATTCGGTGTCAAAGAGCGGCCTATGATAGCGGCTGCCCGCCAGCTGGAAAAGCGAAAAAGCGCGCAAATTGTTCGATGGCTGGCCGTTTAGGGCGATCTTTGTGCAAGATTTTGTGGTAAAGGGCGTCAGCATGCCCCATTGGATAGGGGGCATGTGAGCTGCAATCGACGAATGAATGGGTTACTGCGGTGAAATGCGCAGCTCGTAATTCACGGCGTCTGACCCGGGGTCGACGATGTCGAGGGCGATATGTACCGGGTTGCCTGCAGGCATCAGCTGGCGTCCGGACAGTTCCCCGCGCAGGTAGTCCCGTGGGTTGAAGCGGCGGCTGGCCACCGGCGCATTCTTGAGATCGGTAAAGCGCAGCTGTAATGTCGGGAAGGGCTGGTCGAAAGGGGCTCGATTCAGCAGTACCGCTTCGACTGCAAGCGCGCCCGGAATCTGGGGGTGGCTGCGCACCACCAGGTTGGCGGTGTGGATGGCGTTGATGTCTACTTGAGGTGGCAGTTTGCAGCCGACAATCGGGCAGACCTGGGCATAGAGGTTGCGCCAGGGGTCTCGCTTGCTAAGGGCGTCGAACTGGAAGTAGGCGGTCTGTGCTATCAGCCCGAGTAACAGAATGACCGATCCCACGGCCCACAGCCATGTGGGTACCCGATTGTGACGTTTGGGTTGCCAGGTCATCTCGATGGGGGCAGGGCCGATGGCGGAGATCAGCTGGTCTTTGGGCAGCAGGGGCGCGGCCTCAAGCTGTCCTGTATCCAGGTGCCTCTCGCTCATTTCGGCGGCATCGAGGTGGTCGTCCGGAAGAGCGCTGAAGGGCTCTTCATCGGCGGGAGCGGATTCGCTTGTCTGCGCTTCTTCTGTAGAGAAGAAGTCGTGCTCCTCGGCGGGCGTGATGGTGTCCTTGGGGCTTGCGTATTGCTCGGCGAAAAGGTCCTCTTCCGGTTTCAGCGCCGGCGGCCTGCTATCGGTTCTGCTGGATTCTTCACGCGCGATCTCTTCCGCCCAAGGGTCTTCGGAGATGACACCGAGCTGGTCGATCTCCGCTTCAATGTCCAGCTGTTCTTCCGCGCTCTCTTCCGTTTCGCGGTCAAGGTCCTGCCACTGTTGCTCACCAAAGGCATCGTCGATGACGGGGTTCTGGCCGGGCTTTTGATCTTCCGGTGGGGCCTTGCCGGGCGGTTGTGAGGTTTTTTTCGGCCGGGGCAGGTCTTCGTCGTCGCCGTCGAGGTCAATATCGTCGTGAATGAGGAAGTCGTCGTCTTCGAGCAGTTCTTCGATGGCTTTCTTGGATGCTGGCTGCGGGTCACGCTCGTTGAAGACGATATTTTCGTCGGCGCGGAATACCTGCAGGCAGGAGCCGCAGCGCACGGCGCCACGGGCGGCGCGCAGCTGTTGTTCGCTGACGTGAAATGAGGTGCTGCAGTGGGGGCAGCGGGTGACCAGTTGCGACATGGAATTCGACGATTATTGCTTTAGCGGGGGAGTTTATCAGCCGGAGGGCTTGGCGCGTAGTCCGCAGGCGGTTTGGGTGCTTCGTAAGCTGGGGCCCGGGCGGCGCAGCTACCGATACTCTTTCGCGGGACATGCCGTAACCCCATCCCAGGGGGCTCGTCTGCGGCCGTCCTGGCCGCAGACGGTCCCACGAAAGAGTATCGCCATCAGCGCCTTCGCATTTGGCTTTCGTGGGCTACCTAGCCCTTGTTCCGCTCAGGCGTACCCACTCTTCCTTCTCGCCATTCTGGTCAAAGTCGATCCACTGGCTGTACGCCGCTTTCACCTTTTCTGCTTGACTGATGAGAATACCGGACAGGCAGATGCGACCGCCGACCTTGGTGCGCTCGACCAGCTGGGGGGCCAGTTCTACCAGCGGCCCGGCGAGGATATTGGCGAGCATGATGTCGGCGCTGGACTCTTCCGGTTTGGGGGCCTTTTCCGGCAGGTAAACCGGGAAGCGCTCGGGGTCCAGGCCGTTGCGCACGGCGTTGTCACGGCTGGCGAGCAGCGCCTGGGGGTCGATGTCGGTGCCCATGGCGGATTCGGCACCGAGCAGTAGAGCGCCAATACCCAGGATGCCGGAGCCGCAGCCGAAGTCGACCGCGGTTTTGCCCTGCACCGGCTCGCCGGCAAGCCATTGCAGGCACAGGAAGGTGGTGGGGTGCGTACCGGTGCCGAAGGCGAGGCCAGGGTCGAGCATGATGTTGACGGCTTGCGGCGCCGGCGGTTCGCACCAGCTGGGACAGATCCACAGGTTGTCGGCACACTGGATGGGTTTGTAGTGACTCATCCACTCCCGTTCCCAGTCTTTGTCTTCGAGTTGCTCCCAGCGGGCGTTGGGGAGGAGTTCGCAAAGATAGGAGGCTGCCTTGGCTTCGGTGACGCTGGTGTCTATTTCGGCGTCGAACAGACCAGTGACGAGGGTTTCGTCCCAGAGGGGCGTTTCGCCGAGGCCGGGTTCGAGGATGGGTTGGTCGGCGTTGTCTTGCAGGGTGACGGAGACGGCGCCGGCGAACAGCATGGCATTTTCGATCTTCTCGGCCTGTTCGCGGTTGGTGTTCACTCTAAGTTGGAGCCAGGGCATTTGTCTTTGGGTTTCCGGGTAGTGTGGTCTGTGCTTGGGTCGTATGTGGCGGCTCCACTGCCGGTATGGCTTTGCGAGACACGCCGTGAACCCATCCATGGGGGCTCTTCTAAAACGTCCCTGTTTTAGAAGGTCTCGCAAAGCCATACCGGCAGCGGAGCCTTCGAATCGGGCATCGGGACATTCTATTCGATCGGGGAAGCTTACAGGGTAGGAAGGGGACGACTGAAGGCAAAGTGCCGGGTGGGTGTTTTTGAAAGCGTCGCAAACAGGGACGTTTGCGACGCAGCGTACAGGGATGTATTCACAGCGGTTTCAAAAACACCCACCCGGTGCTTTGCCGCCCGGTGCTAGCAAAAGAAGCACTACCACCGGGCTAATAGAAGGCAGAGAGGCTTATTCAAGCCCCAGTTTCTTCTCGAGGTAGTGGATATTCACCCCACCTTTGGCAAATTCCGCATCGCGCACCAGGTCTTCCTGTAAGGGGATATTGGTCTTGATGCCGGTGACGATCATTTCACTCAGGGCAACCCGCATCCGTGCCAGGGCGGTTTCTCGATCCTCGGCGTGGGTGATGATCTTGGCGATCATGGAATCGTAGTTGGGCGGTACGGTGTAGCCGGAATACAGGTGAGAATCCACCCGTACGCCCAGACCGCCCGGTGCGTGGAAGTTTTCCACCTTGCCAGGGCTGGGGAAGAAGGTCTTGGGGTCTTCCGCGTTGATGCGGCACTCGAAAGAGTGGCCGGTGATCTTGATGTCTTCCTGCTTGAAAGACAGCTTTTCACCCGCACAAACCCGGATCTGCTCCTTGATCAGGTCCACGCCGGTGACCATCTCGGATACCGGATGCTCCACCTGAATACGGGTGTTCATCTCGATGAAGTAGAAGCGCTCGTCCTCGTACAGGAACTCGAAAGTACCGGCACCGCGGTAGCCGATATCAATACACGCCTGCACACAGGCGTCCTGAACGTCTTTGCGCACCTTGTCCGGGATGCCCGGCGCCGGCGCTTCTTCCAGAACCTTCTGGTGGCGGCGCTGCAGGGAGCAGTCGCGGTCGCCGAAGTTGACCGCGTTGCCCTGACCGTCGGACATCACCTGGATTTCCACGTGGCGCGGGTTCTGCAGGAATTTCTCCATGTACACGGTGCTGTCACCAAAGGCGGCACCGGCTTCGGATTTTGTTACCGAAATGGCATTCAGCAGGGCGCCCTCGCTGTGCACCACTCGCATGCCGCGACCACCGCCACCGGCGGCAGCCTTGATGATCACCGGCAGACCGATACGGCGGGCGATTTCCAGGCACTTTTCACCGTCGTCCGGCAGCGGGCCGTCGGAGCCCGGCACCGTGGGGACGCCGGCTTTCTTCATTGCGGCAATGGCGGATACCTTATCGCCCATCAGGCGGATGGTGTCTGCGTCCGGGCCGATAAAGGTGAAACCGCTTTTCTGCACCTGCTCGGCGAAGTCAGCATTTTCAGCAAGGAAACCGTATCCCGGGTGTACCGCCACCGAGTCGGTAATTTCCATCGCCGCGATAATGGCAGGAATATTCAGGTAGCTCTGTGGTGACGGGTTCGGGCCGATACACACGGCCTCGTCCGCCAGGCGTACGTGCTTCAGGTCGCGGTCGATCTGGGAGTGCACCGCCACGGTGGCAATGCCCATTTCCTTACACGCGCGCAGCACCCGCAGGGCGATCTCACCGCGGTTGGCAATCAGGATTTTTTCAAACATGCGTAAACGCCCCCGCTCAGGAAATGACGACGAGCGGCTGGTCAAACTCTACCGGTTGACCGTCTTCCACCAGAATGGATTCAATGGTGCCGGCCTTGTCCGCTTCGATCTGATTCATCATCTTCATGGCTTCGACGATACAGATGACGTCACCCACTTTTACCTGCTGGCCGACTTTGACGAAGGGGTCGGCGCCGGGGCTGGATGCCGCGTAGAAGGTGCCCACCATCGGGGATTTTACCGGGTGGCCAGTCAGCGCGGGAACGGATTCGGCAGCGGGTTCGGCTGGTGCGGTGGCTGGGGCCGGAGCGGCAGGCGCCTGAGGAGCTACCGGAGCGGCGGCCATCGGCATGGCCATCTGCGGCATCTGCATGCTGGCACCGCTGGTGCCACGGCTGATGCGAACGGACTCTTCGCCCTCTTTAATTTCCAGTTCGCCGATATCGGACTCTTCGAGCAGTTCGATCAGCTTTTTGATTTTGCGGATATCCATAACGTTCACTCTCGATTTCTTGATTGCTGGTTCCCCGACGCGCAGTCAGGGAATGAAAAATGTATTTGCTGCTACCTGTCCGATGATTAGTTGAGGCGCTTGAGTGCCGCCTCAAGGGCCAGAGTGTAGCTATCTGCTCCAAACCCACAGATCACGCCCTGCGCCAGATCCGATAAATACGAATGGTGGCGGAAGGCTTCCCGGGCATGGGGGTTGGACAGGTGCACCTCAATAAACGGGATTGATACCCCCGCCAGGGCATCGCGCAGGGCAACGCTGGTGTGCGTGAAAGCGGCGGGGTTGATAACGATGAAATCGACCTTTTCGGCAGATGCCTTCTGGATGCGGTCCACGAGCTCACCCTCGTGATTGCTCTGCAGGCTGTTGAACGCACAGCCTGCGGCGGCGCACTGAGCGCGGGCGGCTTTATCAATCTGGGCAAGGGTGGTGGAGCCGTAGATGGCCGGCTCACGGGTGCCCAGTAGGTTCAGATTGGGGCCATGTAGCAACAGCAGCTTCGCCATTCAGTGCCTCACTCTATGCCTCGCCCGACGGGATGGTGGGGCGCGAGAAATTGTGACTAAAATCCGGAAAAAGTCATGCAACTGCCCGGAAAACAACGTCAAACGGCAGATTTACCGAAATTGCGCGGGAGTTTGCCGCAAAAGTGACCCTCTGTCCATGCCTCAAATGCTCAAATAGAGACGTTGCGCGCAGTTCGCCGAAATTCGCGCCCTAATACGTGCAAAGTTTCGGTTGGGGTGGCTGCTTCGCCTACTCGAATGGCTGGAATGGCGTTGGTGGGTCCGCGATATCGAAAGGACAGAGTGTGAGAGGCGTGCCCGGCGGGCCGTGTCGGCCGCCGGGCGATGGAGGTCAGTCCAGCGCGGGGGTTTCCGCCACCGCCTCACGGCCAGTTGCGGTGCGCATGGCGGTCAGCAGACCTTCGCGAGTGAGAATCTGCGGCAATATCTGGGGCTCGCCGCCGCCGGCGGGGAACAGCAGATAGAGCGGTACGCTGGAGCGGCCATAGCGGGCCAGTAAATCGGTGATCTGCGGGTCCTGGTTGGTCCAGTCGCCTTTTAGTGCAGTGAAGCCCATATCGCCAACGGCAGCCTTGATGGCGTCGCTGGACAGCACAACCTTCTCGTTGGCAAGGCAGGTGATGCACCAGGCGGCGGTCATATTGATCAATACCGGGCGCCCTTCGCTGCGGGCGCTTTCCAGCGCTTCCGGTGAGTAGGGTTGCCAGTAATCACTTTTGCTCTGGGCCATCTGGCCGGGTGCGCTGCTCAGATTGGGCAGCACCCACACCGCGCCGGCAATTGCCGCAATGGCAAACCCGCTGCGCAGCCAGCGGTTACCATTAAAGGTGGCTGCGGGCCACAGCCACAGGGCGAAAGCGATGGCCACGGCGCCGGCGAGCACCAGTGCGACACCGTCGCTGCCGGTCTGTCGCCCGAGTACCCACAGCAGCCAAACGGCGGTCAGGTACATGGGGAAGGCCAGCAGCTGCTTCAGGGTGTCCATCCAGGGGCCGGGGCGCGGCAGGCGTTGGGCCAGGGTGGGAACGTAGGTCAGCAGCAGGAAGGGCGCGGCCATGCCAAAGCCCAATGCTGCAAATACCGCCAGTGCGATGGGGGCTGGTTGGGTAACCGCAAACCCCAGGGCGGAGCCCATCAGCGGGGCGGTGCATGGGCTTGCAACCACGGTGGCCAGTGCGCCGGTGGAAAAGGAGCCGCCGAGGCCCCTGCTTTCACTGCCGGCCCCAAGGCCCATCAGGCGGCCGCCGAATTCGGTCAGCCCGGACAGGCTGAGACCCATGGCGAAGAACAGGTACGCCAGCGCCGCGACCACCACCGGCGACTGCAGCTGGAAGCCCCAGCCTACCGCTTCACCGGCGGTGCGCAGGGCCAGCATCAGTGCCGCAATCAGCAGGAAGGTGGCCACCACGCCGGCGGTATAGGACCAGCCGTGGAGATGCTGGCGGTCACCGCTGTGGGTGATGGCCAGCGCCTTGATGGACAGCACCGGAAAAACGCAAGGCATCAGGTTGAGCAGTAGGCCGCCACCGAACGCCAGGGCCATGGCCAGCAGCAGGCTGCCGTCACTGGCGCCGCCACTTTGCAGCGGCCCGGGCGGAGAGACGATTGTCTCCGTGCTGCCACCGGAGCCAAATCCGCCGTCGCCTTCAATGAGTGCCGCAGTCTTCTGCGCCAGGTCCAGTTCGAAGTTGCGAATTTGGGGCGGATAACAGAGCCCGGCATCGGCACAGCCCTGATAATGCACCTGTATCCGGGCTTTGCTGGTATCGTTCTTCAGTGCGAGGGGGACCTCCAGCTGCCATCGATACACCTCGGTTTCTTTTTCGAAATAGTCATCCCAGATGACTTCGCCAGCCTCAAGGTTGAGTGGCAGAGGGCTCTTGTTGTCGCCGTCTACCAAGTACACCGAGAGCTTATCTCTATAGAGATAGTATTCCGGTGCGATCTGGAACATTGCACTGGCGCTGTCGTCGGAGATAAGGAAGTCCAGTTGATAGGCCTGATCTACCGGCAGGAATTCATCCTGGCCACTGCTCAGGGCTGCAAAAGGACTGTCGGACTGAGCCCGCGCGGAGGCCGGCAGGAGCAGGCCCAGCAGGGTTGCCATGAGCATGGCGGTGGCTGCGGCCAGCAGGCTAGATGGCAGGTATGGCCGGTCCGGTCTTTGGTGCGGGAAGTATTCTCCCGCGTTGTATGTCTTCGCAGTCATTGGCAATAAAATTCTTTATAGTCGAGCTGAATAGGACTGTCGTGGTCAGCTGGTGTTCCCTGCAAAGCGGGGCGGCCTAAAGTGTGGCTGGTGCCATCCGCAGCAACGCTCGCAGTGTCGGGTAGGTGTGCAGGCAGTATAACGGTGGTCTTGGTACAAAAAAACAACAGTGGCTGTCGTGGCCGCTGCTGCATGGAGGTGGTTATCAGAAAGTTGATTTCGGTCGCATTTCGAGCTCCGGATGGACCAGTCCGGCGGATTAGCCGCGCTCGCCGTTTGCCTGTGCTGTCTCCAATCCCGGCGTACTTTGCGCTCGCTTTGCTCTCGGGATGTACCACGCCGCCGCCTGAGCCACCTCCTCCGGTGATTGAGCCACCGCCGCCATCGGGGCCAAGCCCGGAAGAGATTCGCCAGCGCACCGTTCGCCATTTTCTTGGGCGCGCGGAAGAGGCACAGCGAGAAGGGTTTATCACCATGCCCGCGGGGGGCAGCGCTTACGACTTCTATTTGCAGGTACTGCAGTTAGATCCGGGCAACGCCCAGGCCGCGGCCGGTATCCAGACACTGGTGATGCATTTGGTGGATCAGGCCCGGGATGCGCTGCGACAGCGTTCGTTCGGGCGGGTGAACAGCCTGCTGAATACCGCCGATGAAATTGCGCCGGGTAACCCGCTGTCGGCAGAGGTTCGCAAGCAGGCTCAGCGTGAGCAGCAGCGTGCCCGCGAGGATGTTCTCCTGGAGGGGCCCGGAGCGCAGACGGTGCCGCTGCCCCCCGCGGAGCTGTCCGCGCGCTCCGAGACCATGGTGCAGATGCTGGGTGACCTTGCCTTGCGTATCCGCCAGCACCAGTTGCGCGTGGTTATCGTGGCCCGGGATGACAGCGAGGGTCGCTGGATATATGGGCAGCTGCGTAAGGCAGTGCCCGGTTATCGCGTTCGGGGTGATATAAAGCTCGGCAATCCGCCCCGTTTACTGTTACAAAAGAGCCAGTGAACGGTGGCAATACGGAAACAATGATAATGATCAAACTTCACGTTCTGTTTGCGCTGTGCATAACCGCTTGTCTGCCCCTGGCAGTCACGGCGGATGAGCCAGCCCCGGACCCCGAAGCCGGTAAAAGGGTGGATGCGCTTGGTTATGCACGGGAAATGCCCTCCGGCGCGCCGGTGGGGGCTGCATATCTTCAGCTGCGTAATCCCGCAAATGCCGCACGGGTGCTGAAGCGTATCGAGGCGCCCGCCCACCCCGCGGCGAAAATCGAGCTGCACACCACTCAACAGGTGGATGGAGTGAGCCGGATGCGGCCGGTGGAAAAATTGGCGGTTCCCGCGCAGGGTGTACTTGAAATGGGCCCCGGTGCGACCCACCTGATGGTGCACGGTGTTCGGCTGAAAGCGGGCGACACTCTTGCGTTAAGGCTGGTTTTCGCTGACGGCGGTATTCAGCAGCTGGAACTGCCGGTGTTGGGACTGACTGAGTCGCCTCCCGCGGGCATGCGCGCGGGCAAGCCACAAGACGCTCACCACCACCATCACCACCACGGACACGGTTGAGCCCACTGGCGATTAAATCGGGCCTGTTGGTTGAGAAAGGTGAAGTGGTAACGGAATTTCCCGTATCTTTCTGTTGTCATTCAGCTCCGGCCCTCGAACCAACGGGCTGTCAACATGGGATGTCGGCGGCACTGCAGATGAACGCCACACAATGTATTAAATGGAGAACGCTATGAAATTACTGGCCGCAATTCTGGTAACAGGTTTTGCAGTCATGCTTGGTGCCTGTGCTCACAGTCCTGTGCAGGTAGAAATCAAGCCTCAGGTTGCGGTGGCAGCAGACACCATCGGTAGTGGGTACACACTCTCCGCACGCGGTACTAACCAGTTGGGCGGTGAGGGGTTGGGTTCGCTCGGTGGCGTCTACGCCGATTCTTCCAATGTGACCCTGGCCAATAATATCGAGCGGGCCATGTCTGATGCGCTTTATCAGGGCTTTGAATCCTGGTCGTTCCGCGGCGTTGAGGGTGGCGGCGATGTACAAGTGGTCGCGAACCTGACCGAGCTCACTTACAGCAGCCCAAACAAGCTATACACCACCAAAGTAAATTCCGGTGCGGCAATTCAGTTGCAGGTGACCGTCAAGGGTGCAACGTTTTTTGGAAATTACAGCACCAGCGGTAAAGACCGCAATCTGATCAAGCCTAGCCAGGAAGAGGTGGAGAGCACCATCAATCAGCTGCTCAGCGCTACCCTGCAGCGGGCATTCGAAGATGAAAAGTTGAAAGCATTCCTCCGTCAGCACCTGTGATAAGCTGGCTGAGACGAGTGAGTGTCATGCTCAGATTAGGCGTTTGATTGTGAAGGCCCATTGAACTGGATGTCCCTTGACTGAATTCGACCCCCAAAATGCTCGCTATCATGGCCAGCTGGATAACGTGGAGCCGGACCCGCTACCCGAAGGGCAGCTGACGACGGCCGCTGCGGAGTTGGCGCTGGGTGAGGTGGCTGATGGCGTGGTGATCACTGATCGCCACGGCCGTATCCGCTACAGCAACCCGCTGGCGGGTGAGCTGTGCGGTAATCTGATGGGGTTACTGCCGGGGCAACTGCTCGCCGAGAGCCTGTCATTGCAGGATGCGTCGGGTGCGCCACTCGACCTGTCATTGGCCTGTGCTGATGGCGAAGAGGTGCCCAGCCGTCGTGAGATTCAGGCATACATTTACCGGGAGGGGCACCGCAGTGCGGGTGGTGAGCTGGTGGAAATCAGCATCCAGGTGAACAGCCTGAAAGAGGGTGTCAATCTCGAGGGCTATGTGCTGGTGTTGCGCCACACATCGGAAGCTCGCCGAATATCTTCCCGCCTCAGTTGGCACAGCAGCCACGATGCACTAACCCGCCTGCCCAACCGGCAGACCTTTGAGCACTCACTGCAACAGCTGCTCAATAGCGAGGCTGGTCCCCGTCAGCATCATATCCTCCTGTATCTCGATGTGTACCAGTTCAAGGTGGTCAACGACACTCTCGGTTACAGCGCCGGAGATGCGTTACTGATTGCCCTTGCCGGTATTCTGACCCGTTGTCTGGGTAAGGGAGATTTGTTGGGGCGCGTGGGGAGTGACGAGTTTGCGCTGCTGTTGCGCGACTGCACTCTGGAAGAGGCCAAACGTATCGTGACCCGCTTGCGGGAAGCGGTGAACGAGTTTGTCTTCGAGTGGGAGAGCAGTGAGACCCGCCCGGCGTTGTCGATCGGAGCGGTGAGCGTGGATACCCATGCGCCCCCTGCCAGCCAATTGCTGGCGTCGGCCAATGATGCCTGTAGCGCGGCGCGGGATCAGGGGCGCAACCGGGTAAAATTTTTCGGGGATTCCCGCAAGGCGCTGGAGAAGCGTCGCGAGAGTACCTGGCTTGCGGAGATCCACGCGGCGATTCGCGAGGACCGCTTGATGCTGTACCGCCAGCCGGTAGTGGCGCTGCAGGAAAAAAACCGGGTGCACCATTACGAGGTGCTGGTGCGCATGCGCGGGCGCGATGGTGACGTGATTTCTCCGGGACTGTTTTTACCGGCGGCGGAGCGCTACGGCATCATTGATGATGTGGATCGCTGGGTGATCCGCAAGATCTTCCACTATATGGCGCTGGAGCAGAGCAGTGGTTCCGGTGGTTTCCACTATGCGATCAATATTTCCGGGATCAGTCTCGGGGACGAGTACTTTGCGGATTTTGTGCTGCGCGAGTTGACGGAGGCTGGCGTGGCTCCGTCCCGGGTGCAGTTTGAGATTACCGAGACGAGTGCGATCAATAATCTCGATCGGGCGCTGATGTTTATCCACAAGCTGCGGGCGGCGGGTTGCAGCTTTGCGTTGGATGATTTTGGTCGCGGTGCCTCTTCGCTGGCGTATCTGCGTCAGTTGCCGGTGGATTATCTGAAAATCGATGGGTCCTTTGTGCGCAATATGCTGGAGGATGAGATCGACAGTGCGATGGTGAGTACCGTGGATCATCTGGCGAAGCGGATGGGGATCAGTACCATTGCAGAGTTTGCGGAGACGCCGGAGCTTTTGGAGAAGCTGCGGATGATGGGGGTGGATTATGCGCAGGGGTTCGGGATCGCCGCTGCTGCCTGCCTGCCTGAGATTAGTGGGCCGCGTCCTTCTTCTGTGAATTGATTCCTTCGGGCCTTCGGGTGGTTTTGAATTTCCTCTGGTGGCGGCCGAGCACCGGGTAAGGGTTTTCAGGACCGAGCTAGGCGCCCCCCTGTTAACCCATCCTTGGGCGCTGCGTCGCAAAGTACCCGGCCGCTTCAGCGCGGCGCCTTCGGCCCTGTTTGCGACGCTCCTGAAAACCCTCACCCGGCACTCGGCCTTCGCATCGGCTTTTTTTGCTTCGTTCGCCGATCGTTTTCTTCTTTTACGCGTTTGCCGTCTGTTCCAGCAGCTCCTGATGCTGCTCCGGGCGCAGTCTCGGTCCATACTGGCTCACCACCTGGGCCGCCGCGCGGCACGCCAGTTCGCCGGCTTCGGCAAAACTTTTTCCACGGTTGATCCCGAACAGGAAGGCGCCTGCGAACATGTCGCCGGCGCCATTGGTATCGATGGCTTTTACCCTGGGGCTGGCGACGCGAATTTCCTGTTCGCCGTCCCACAGCAGTGCGCCGTCGGCGCCGAGAGTGATGGCGAAGGCGTCGCAGTGGTTGCGCAGGGCCTGGGCGGCCTCTTCCAGGGAATCGGTGTTGCAGTACTTGAGGGCTTCTTCGCGGTTGCAGAACAGCAGGTCGACGCCACCGCCGATCATTTCTTTGAGGCCGTCGTGGAACAGTTGCACCATCATGGGGTCGGATAGGCTCAGGGCGGTTTTTACGCCCCCTGCTTCGGCCTGCTCACGCAGGGCGATGGCGGCGGCGCGGCCGGTGGGGGAGGAGACGAGGTAGCCTTCGATGTAAGCCCACTTGGATTGTGCCAGGGCCTCGCAGTCGAGTTCGCTGACTGATAGGTCGGCACTGATGCCGAGGTAAGTATTCATGCTGCGCTCGGCGTCGGGGGTGATGAGCACGAGGCATTTGCCGGTGGTGCCGCTGTCGGCACTGTTTAATACCTGTGGGTAGGCGACGCCGGCGGCGGCGAGGTTGTCGCGGTAGAAGGCGCCATTGTCGTCATTGGCAACCTTGCAGGAGTAGAAAGTCCTGAGACCGAAATAGCTGGCGCCGATGATGGTGTTGGCGCCGGAGCCGCCGCAGGCGTGGCTGGCGGTGACCAGGTGGTTTTTGAGGTCGCCCACCAGCTGCTGCTGGCGGCTGTCATCCACCAGGGTCATTACCCCCTTGTCTACCCCGAGAGTCTGCAGGTCGCTGTCGGTGACTTCGATTTCCGTGTCGAGCAGGGCAGCGCCGATGCCGTAGAGTTCGTATTTGTGTGAGGGGTTGTGCATGGGGTAGTGCGTCCGTAAAACGAGCCTGAGTATTCTTGAATGGGCGCATTATGGCGGCCCACCGGTGCAGTGCAAGTTTTGGGCACCTGCCGTCGGGAGGAGGGGAGGTGGCGACGGCGGGACTATGGTTGGCGCGCCGTGACCCGCCGGGTTTGACTTGTGCGCGGCCGACCTTATAAATGCCCGCTATAACAGCTTGAGGCGTGCCCGAAACGGGCGGAGTTGCCCAGGCTCGATGTACCCGTTACCCAGTTCTTTTTCTGATTGTTATCCGGATTTCTATGCCAGCGAAAAAACGCCGCTCTACCACCAAACGTTCCCATCGCAGCGAGGGGCGCCTCGGTCGCTGGATCAAGCGCCTCAGCCTGCTTGCCCTGCTCGGTGTGCTGGTGCTGGCGGGCTATATGGTATGGCTGGACATGCAGTTGCGCGAGCGTCTCGATAGTCGCCAGTATCAGCTGCCAGCGCGGGTGTTTGCGCGCCCGCTCGTGCTGAAAGAAGGCATGGTGATGCGCCCGGATGAGCTGGAGGCGGAATTTGCGGCACTCAATTACAAAAAGGTAGCGGCGGTCGATGAACCGGGCCAGTGGCAGCGGGACGGCATGGAATATCTGGTGTGGCGAAGGGACTTTATCCACGCCGACAAGCGCGAACAGGCCGCCAAGGTACGCTTTCGTCTGCGCAACGATGAGTTGAGCGGCCTGCGTGATGAAGCCGGTACGGGGATCAAGGAGTTCCGTCTGGACGCAGCCCCCATTGGTACATTGCTGGGCGGCGGAGACGACCGCACTCCGGTGCGTATTGAAGAAATTCCGCCGTTGTTGGGGGCAACCCTGATCGCGGTGGAGGACCAGGATTTTGCTCATCACTTCGGCGTTTCGCCCCGAGGGATTGCCCGTGCCATGGTCGCCAATTTCAAGGCCGGCGGCGTGGTACAGGGTGGCTCCACTATCACCCAGCAGCTGGTAAAGAACATCTTTTTCGATCACAAGCCCAGCCTGTGGCGGAAGTTTAACGAAGCGTTGATGGCGATCCTGATGGAGATCCATTACGACAAGGCTTACATCCTCCAGGAGTACATCAACGAGGTCTGGTTGGGGCAGCAGGGTAGTCGTGCTATCTACGGCTTCGGTCTCGCGGCCGAGTTCTATTTCCACAAACCCCTGAACCAACTGGAGCCTCATCAGATCGCTCTGCTGGTGGGGCTGGCCAAGGGCGCGTCCTATTACAACCCCTGGCGGCATCCCAAGCGCGCGCTGGAACGTCGCAACACGGTGCTGGATGTGATGCAGGAGCAGGGGTTGATTAGTGAGGAAGATCTCGCGCGGCTGAAGAAAAAGCCGCTGGAGGTGGCCACCGTCGGTGCCGCGGCCCAGAATCCCTACCCGGCGTTTACCGAGCGCCTGCTTGAGGAGTTGCGCCCCTATTACTCCGTAGAGGAGCTGCGGACCGCTGGTCTGCGGGTCTACACCACCCTCGCGCCGTCGGTGCAACAGCTCGCGGAAGATGCCATTAGCGATGGGGCGACCAAGCTGGAGAAGGATCGCGGGATCAAGGCGGATTCCCTGCAGGGCGCCACGGTGATCCTGGAAAACCACAGTGGTAATGTGCTCGCCATGGTGGGTGACCGCCGCCCTCACTACCCGGGCTTTAACCGCGCTCTGGAAGCGCGCCGTCAGATCGGCTCTCTGATCAAGCCGGCGGTGTATCTGACCGCCCTGGAGCGCGCCCATGAGTACAATCTGGGAACCCTGATCGATGATGCGCCGATTCGCGAGGTCAGTGAGGATGGCCAGGTGTGGATGCCGGCCAACTTCAACAACCGCAGCCACGGTCAGGTGCCCCTGTACGTGGCACTGTCCCGTTCCTACAACCAGGCGACGGCGCGTCTGGGGCTGGATCTCGGGATCGAGAGTGTGCGCCAGACCATTCGTCGACTAGGCGTGCAGGCGAACCTTCCGCGGGTGCCCTCCCTGTTTCTGGGTGCAGTGGAATTGACGCCCTACGAAGTGGCGGGCATGTACCAGACCATGGCGAATGGCGGTGAACATGTAGAGCCGCGCACACTGTTGGCGGTATCGGATGCCGAAGGTGCCCAGGTTCAACGTTTTCGCCCCAAGACCAATCGGGGGGTGGATGAGGTGCCCATCTACCTGCTGCGCTACGGGCTGGAACAGGTCATGCGTGAGGGAACCGGCAAAAGTGCCTACCGCCGCCTGCCCAACAGTGTGCCCTTCGCCGGCAAGACCGGTACCACCAACAACTATCGGGACAGCTGGTTTGCCGGCTTCAGCCCGGGAGTGACAGCGGTGGTATGGCTGGGCCGGGATGACAACGAACGCACCAGCCTCACCGGCGCTACCGGTGCGCTGAGTATCTGGACCGAAATTATGCGACAGTTGCCCCACCGCCACGGCCGTATTCAGGCGCCAAGGGGGGTGGAGTGGAAGCCCATCAACGAAAAGGGTGAGTACATGGACCCGCGCTACTGCCAGGGCGGGCGCGAGGTGCCGATTTCCACAGAGAGCCGGCTGGTGACCGACCCGCGCTGTGAGCGCCGTGGTTGGTTCCGCAACTGGTTTGACCGCGACGACGAAAATGTTGCGCCGCGGGAGGATATGACCCCTGGCTGGGGAATAGACCCGGAACAGCAGCGCCGCGAGCGCCAGCAGAAAGAACAACAGGAGCGGGAACGTCAACTGCGTGAGCAACTGGACCTTGAAGGGCAACCGGTGCCCCAGCAGCCGCAACAGTATCCGCAGCAGCGTATCCCGCAGACCGAAGCCGAGCGTTTGCAGCGTCTCGAAGAGTCCGGTCGCCAGCAGGAGCAGCGCTACCTGGAGGAAGAGCGTCGCGCACAGGAAGAGCGGCGTCAGCTCGAGCAGCGCATCCAGGAGCAGGAGCGTCGCCGGGGTGCTCCGGTGGAGGACGCACAGCCCTGGCCACCGCAGGAAGAGGACGACCAATGGCCATGATACCGGCGATATGATCCCCTGAAACTGGTGACCTGCAGGATTTCGTGCTGGCCTTTTGTACTGACGATCGTTCATAATCTTCCGCCGATCGCGATTCTTATTCGGTCAGACGATGCAGTATCGATTCGACAGCTTTTTTCTGGATATGACGCACCTGCGCCTGGCGGCAAATGCCCAGGTTGTAGATTCTGATGCCCGTCAGCTGCAATTGCTGGGGCTGCTGATTGCCGCCTACCCGGAGTGCGTCACCCGTCAATCCCTACTGGATCAGCTTTGGCCCAACACCGTGGTTTCCCAGTGGTCGCTGGGGCGGCTGGTTTCTGATACACGCAAGCAGTTTCGCGAGCTGGGCTATGCCGGTGAGCTGATCCAGACCCAGCATGGGCGCGGCTACCGGCTCTCGCCCGAGGTCGCAGAAAAGCTGCAGCGGGTCGAACCTGCGACGGAGTCTGCGGTAAGCCCCGGCTCTACTCACCCACACTCGGTTGACTCCTTCCCCCCTCGTGATACCGCCCCGGGAAGTGACCCGGCACATACCCCGGACCCGCTCTCGCACACCCGCGATCGCAGTTTCTGGCGGTTGTTTTCGGCGGTGGCCGTGGCGGTGGTGGTGACTGGGTTGGTAGTTTCCATGGTAACCGCACGGCGTATTCCCGGAGACGGGGCTCCGCTGGTCATCGGCGAGGCTCCGGGGGTGCGCGGGCGCATCCTGTGGGTGGATGACAACCCGGATAACAATCTCAGTGAGCGCAGCCACTTCGAATCGAAAAATATCGCGATTTACCTGGCGACCAATACCGAAGATGCCATGACCCTACTGTCCATGTACCGCTATGATGCGGTGATCTCGGATATGGGGCGCGGTGGCGAGCCCCTGGCGGGCTTCAAATTGATGGAGCGCATTCGCAGCAAGCGTGACCGTACCCCCTATTTCCTGTACACCATCATGCCGTCGGAAACCCAGCGCCAGCTGGTTGTGCAACGGGGTGGTAACGGAGTGGCAGTGACGCCAGAGGAGCTCTACAGGATGGTGCTGCCTCTGTTTGAGAATGCGTCGTCCCCGGCTTCTTCCAGCCCCCCCTGATTGGTTCAGACGACTGCCAGAACAGCCCCTCGGCAGGGACTTTTCTGGGGTGTCCCCTCTCTTCCTCTCTTGTCCCGAGCCCCTGAATTTCCTGCTATCACTGGCTTTCACAAGTATTCACAAGCTTTCAAAGACCTTGCGCCGCGCTACTGGCTACATTGGCTCCGTTGATCCCCGGGAGCCACCCCAGTGGGGTGGGGCTAACTGGCCAAGACCGACCCCGGGGGGTGTTGAACGCGGGAAGCCGGATTCGAAAGCGGGCTTCCGGGTACTGTTGAATGGGGGAGTCATGTTGGGGGCAGGACTGGGTGCGGCGCTACTGAAGGCTGCGGAAGCTGAAAGTGAGTTACCGCAGGTGCAGAAGCGACAGCCGGTGACGGTTGATGCTGCTGAGGTTGAAGTGGCGTCGGTGGAGGCTCGCGTTGACACGGTGGTGTCCGGTGGTGGAGCGCCTTTCAGTCGCCGTGAGCGCCAGGTGCTTGAGCAGGTTGCCGCCGGAGCAACCAGCGCGGAAATCGCCGAGCGATTGCACATCTCCATCCACACGGTAAAAAATCACCGTAAAAGCATTCTGCGCAAGGCCGGCTGCCGCAACTCCGGTCAGCTGGTTTCCCGCTGTGCAGCGCTTGGATTGATCTGATCCGCCGAAAACGGGGCAGCTGCAGCGAGAAGGGCGCCGCACCGGGCGGCCCTCTGTCACTTCAGCCCGTCAGCGCTGTAGTAATTTCGCGGCTTCTTCCGCAAAGTAGGTCAGCACTCCGTCAGCCCCGGCGCGCTTGAACGCGAGCAGGGATTCGAGAATGACTCCCTCTCGGTTGAGCCATCCGTTCTCAAATGCCGCACAGTGCATGGCGTACTCTCCGCTCACCTGGTAGGCAAAGGTGGGGACCTTCAGTTCGTCTTTGACCCGCCTGACCACGTCCAGGTAGGGCATCCCGGGCTTCACCATGATCATGTCTGCCCCTTCCGCCAGATCCAGTGCGCACTCGTGCAGGGCCTCCTCACCATTGGCAGGATCCATCTGGTAGCTGAACTTGTTGGCGCCTTTTAGGTTGCCCGCAGAACCCACCGCATCGCGAAACGGTCCGTAATAGCTTGATGCGTACTTGGCGGCGTAGGACATGATCTGGGTATTCACATGACCATCGCGTTCCAGCGCGGCGCGTACCGCACCGATGCGCCCGTCCATCATGTCGGAGGGTGCCACCACATCGGCGCCCGCTTCCGCATGGGACAGCGCCTGCTGCACCAGCACTTCCACCGTGTCGTCATTGACGATGTAGCCGGCGTCGTTCATCAGCCCGTCCTGGCCGTGACTGGTGAACGGGTCCAGGGCTACGTCGGTGATGACGCCGAGCTCCGGGGCGGTATCTTTGAGCGCGCGCACCGCGCGTTGGGCCAATCCGTCCTTGTCGTAGGCGGCACGTGCGTCGTCAGATTTTGCCGACGGGTCTACCACAGGGAACAGCGCCACCGCGGGAATACCCAGCTTCACCAGCTCTTTGACCTTGGCGGTGAGCAGGTCCACGGTGAGCCGTTCCACCCCCGGCATAGAGGCGACCTGCTGGATTTCACTACGGCCTTCAATCACAAATAGCGGCAGGATCAGGTCGTCGGTGCTCAGGCGATTTTCCCGCACCAGGCGGCGGGAGAACTCACTGGCGCGCAGGCGGCGTGGCCGGGAATGGGGGAATGGGCCGCGATGGGAAGTGAAACTCATGGTGTGGGCACTCCGAAAATTGGATGGGCAGGCTACGGTTCGGTGAGCGCCTGCTCGACAGGCGCGCATGATAGCAAACCCCGGAGCGCGGGTTTTACCCCTGCCGATCGCTCAGGTGCTGCACCAGCAGGCGCCCTGCGGCAGCGATATGTTGCTCGAGCAGTGCACACGCCGGTGCACAATCGCCCTGTTGCAGAAGATCCAGCAGCCGGTGATGCTCTTCCTGGCTGGTGCTCTGATAGTCGAGCGTACGATTCTGATAGCCAATGTAGCGCTCGCACTGTCGCTGCAGTTGTTCAACAGTGTGGAATAGCGCGGGCCTCTCGGCGGCCCGGTACAGGGTGGTGTGGAACTGCCAGTTGTGCTGGCCAAGGGCTGACGCGTCCAGCACCGGGTTCTTATCCATCGCATCGAGAATATCCCGCGCCCGCCCGATGATCTCGCCGTTGAGGTTTGGTGCTGCGCGCTCTAGCAGCAGTGGCTCCAGATGCATACGCATCAGATAGAGGTCTTCCGCTTCCTGGGGTGCGAGAGCCGGCACGGCCAGGCCCCGTTTGCCGTGAGTGCACAGCCAGCCCTCGGCTTTCAGTCGCGCCAGGGCGTCCCGCACCGGAATGCGGCTGACGCCGTAGCGCTTGGCGATTTCAGCCTGCTTTAGAGGAGTTCCCGGGGCAAAGTGTCCCCGTTGCAGGTCCAGCTTGAGTTGGTGGTAGAGATCCATTATCACCTCCGTTGCAGCAGCCCGTGGCAGGCCAGACCCGCTGTGAGTCCCCAGAAAGCCGAGCCGATCCCAAAAAAGCTGACCCCGGAGGCGGTGATCAGTAATGTGATGAGTGCGGCCTCGCGGCTGTCGGCCTCGGCGGTGGCACCGGCGAGGCTGGTCCCGATCACACCGATCAGCGCCAGCCCGGCGACGCCGGCAATCATGGCCTCGGGGAGCGCTTTAAACAGCATCACCAGGCTGGCCCCAAACAGCCCCGTCAGCAGATAAAACACACCTGCGGCGATACCGGCGATATAGCGCCGTGTGGGGTCGGGGTGGGCCTCAGGGCCCGTGCATATAGCAGCGGAAATGGCCGCAAAGTTAAACGCAAAGCCGCCAAAAGGGGCCAGCGCGAGGCCGGCCAGCCCGGTGCCGCCCACCACCGGCGAAATCGGCACTTTGCCGTAGCCGCTGGCGCGCAGTATCGCAGCCCCAGGCAGGTTCTGTGAGGTCATGGTGACGATAAACAGCGGCAGGCCCACACCCAGCAGTACCGCCGGGTTGAACGCGGGCGCCACCCACTGCAGCCGGCCAACGGACCAGGCCAGCTGCTCTGTGTGGACTGCCCCGAGCAGCCAGCTGGCGCCAAAGCCTACCCCCAGCACCAGCGGGATACAGTAGCGCGGCAGCCAGCGCCGCCCCAGCAGGTAAGTTAACAGCATCGCGCCCACCAGTGTGGGGCTGGTCTGTAGGGAGGTGAAGATCGAGAGCCCAAACTGCAGCAGAATGCCCGCGAGCATGGCACTGGCCAGGGGTAGTGGCACCCGCGCCGCAATCCGCTCGAAAGCGCCGGAGACTCCCAGAACCAGGGTGAGCAGGGCGCTGAACAGGAAAGCTCCGACTGCTTCGGGCAGGGAAACCCCGTGCAGGCTGGTGATCAGCAGTGCGGCCCCGGGGGTGGACCAGGCGGTAACCACCGGCGCGCGGTAGTACCAGGAAAAGCCGATGCAGGTGAGGCCCATGCCGAGGCCGAGGGCCCCGATCCACGAGACCATTTGCGCCTCACTGGCGCCGGCGGCGTCCGCTGCCTGCAGCACGATCGCAACCGAGCTGGCAAAACCCACCAGCACCGCGGCAAAGCCCGCACTGATGGCAGACAGGGTGGTATCGCTACTGAGAGAACGCTGTGCGACCTGCTCCATAAAATGTATACCCGGCTAAAAATGTATACATTTTCAGCCAGGTAAGGATCGGGCGCAATGGGGGCCTGTGGGGGGGATCCTAGATTGACCGCCACCGCTGGAGTCCGGTGGCGGAGTTGCAGTGCGTTCAGTCGAGGCGGGCGAACACCCGTCGCGCGGCGGCAATGGTGTTGTCGATATCCTCATCGCTGTGGGCGGCGGACATAAACCCGGCTTCGTAGGAAGCCGGAGCCAGGTACACGCCCTCTTCCAGCATACCGTGGAAGAAGCGGTTGAAACGCTCGGTGTTACAGGCCATGACCTGCTGGTAATTGCTTACCTGCTCTGCGTCGGTGAAGAAGAACCCGAACATGCTGCCGACCTTGTTTGCAGTAAGCGGGATGCCGGCATCCCTGGCCGCGGTCAGAACGCCGTCTACCAGGCGGTCGGTTTTTGCGCTCAGTGCGTCGTAGAGACCCTCCTCCTGGATCAGTTGCAAGGTCTCGAGGCCCGCCACCATGGCCATCGGGTTCCCGGACAGGGTGCCCGCCTGATACACCGGCCCCAGCGGGGCAATCTTTTCCATGATTTCACGTTTGCCACCGAAGGCGCCCACCGGCATACCGCCACCGATCACCTTGCCGAGGGTGGTGATGTCGGCTTCGATACCGTAGTGGCCCTGGGCACCGGTCAGGCTGACGCGGAAACCGGTCATCACCTCGTCCAGAATCAGCACCGCGCCGGACTGGTCGCAGACCTCGCGCAGGGTTTCCAGAAAGCCCGGCAGCGGCGGAATGCAGTTCATGTTGCCCGCCACCGGCTCGACGATGATGCAGGCAATCTGGTCGCCAATTTCGGCGAAACACTTTTTCACGCCCTCGATATCGTTGTAGGTGAGGGTGATGGTGTGGTCGGCAAGTGCTGCTGGGACACCGGGGGAAGACGGCACACCCATGGTGAGGGCGCCGGAGCCGGCTTTGACCAGCAGCGAGTCGGAGTGGCCGTGGTAGCAACCTTCAAACTTCACGATCTTGTCGCGCCCGGTGTGGCCGCGGGCCAGGCGAATGGCGCTCATAGTGGCCTCGGTACCGGAGTTGACGAAGCGCACCAGGTCCATGTCCGGCCATAGGCGGCACAGCTCTTCCGCCAGCTCGGTTTCCAGTTCGGTGGGGGCGCCGAAACTCAGACCGGACTGGGCCTGTTCGACAACGGCATCAATCACATCGGGGTGCGCGTGGCCCAGCACCATCGGGCCCCAGGACTGCACGTAATCGATGTAGCGTTTTTCGTCGGCATCGTACAGGTAGGCGCCCTCGGCGCGCTCGATAAACACCGGAGTGCCGCCCACCGCGCGGAAGGCGCGCACCGGCGAATTGACGCCGCCGGGGATGACTTTCTGGGCTTCGGCAAAAAGGGATTCGGATTTGCTCATAGAGATACGGACACCGGATTTGAGAGGGTGAAGGGAATTCGGGATTGGAAATTGCGCGGTATTATCGGCGGCACCGCCACCGGTCGCAAACCGGATGGCAGATTTATCTGCGGCGGCGGAGGCCGGGCGTGATGTGCGCTCAGTCCTTACAGGTCCAGAACAGGCGGTTGGGAACCGGCCGCCCCATCCCCAGGCGGCGACTGCCGGCAATGGCGCTCCAGGTGAACTGCTGGCCGCGATTGACCGCCTCGAGCATGGTAAGCCCGTGGGCGATATGGCAGGCAATGGCGGTGGTAAGGGTGCCGCAGGCGCCGTAAGCAGCCGGGGGCAGGCGTTGCCAGCGGAATTCCCGCACCAGGCCGCGCGCATCGTAAAGCCGATTCTCCAGCTGCTGCTCACAGGCGGGTACGCCGGTCAGTAGCAGGTAGCGGCAACCGGTTTCCAGCAGCTCCTGAGCCTGGGCATCGTGAACGTCCGCTTCGCCCGCCATGGCGCGTGCTTCGCGGCGGTTTGGCGCCACCAGTGTGGCCAGTGGCAACAGCAGGTCGGTCATGGCCTTCCACAGCGGGGGGGCGAGAACGCTTTCCTTGTCGGCGAGGGTGGCATCCGGGTCAATAATCAGCGGGACATCCGGGTAGTCCCGCAGAACGCTGTGCAGCGCGTGGACGTTCTCCACCGAGCCCAGGTAACCGATTTTGATGGCGGCGATCGGCATGTCCTCAAGTACCGCCCGGGCCTGCTCTACCAGCAGACTGTCATCCACCGGTGCCACACCTGCCAGTTCGCTGGTGTCGCCAACGGTGATTGCGGATACCACGGAAGCGCAATGGCAACCGAGACTGGCGGCAGTTTCCGTGTCGGCCGCTATGCCGGCACTCCCGCTGGGGTCGTGGTGGGTTACGGTGAGGACAATCGGTTGGCGTGTATCCATGGGCGTTTGGGAACTCCTCGCAGATTTCCTAATTCTAGCCGGGGCGACCGCGACCGGGTGGCCTGGGGCGCCCCTGTCGCGGTGGATTGACCGGTGACGTACTGGTTTAGAAGGGCTTCACCACGGCGAGAATCACAATGGCCAGCAGGGCCAGCACCGGCAACTCATTGAAAATTCGGAAATAGCGACCGCTTTTGGTGACGGTGCCGGTGGCAAACTTTTTCACGTAACTGCCGCAGATATGGTGGTAGCCGATCAGCAGCACCACCAGGGTCAGTTTGGCATGCAGCCAGCCGGCGGATTTGTAGTACTCGGGATTGAAGGTGATCAGCCAGATACCGAATATCAGAGTGGCGAGCATGGAGGGCGTGGCGATACCCCGATACAGACGCCGCTCCATAATCTTGAATCGATCTTTACTCACCGAGTCGGTAGCGTCGATGTGATAGACGAACAGTCGCGGCAGATAAAACAATGCGGCAAACCAGCAGACCATTGAGATGATGTGGAAGGCTTTTACCCAAAGCATCGAAGCTCCTTATCCGGAGGAAAACCGGTTTATTCGGTGGTGCAAATTACTGCCTGCGGTCCTCGCAGAGGGTCACTGGCGATAATAATGTTCTATGTGCTGCGGCAGGATGATACCCGCCACATCGCTGTTCAGTACACCCGGGTTGCCCTGATCGTAATCTCGCCCGATATACAGGGCGTCTGCGCCGTGTTGCTCCAGCTCCTGATACGCTTCCAGCAGGGTGGCGCGCCAGCTCAAGGGGGCAACCTGCAGGCGTTCCCCCGGCAGCCTCAGCAGGTCGATTTTCTCGCTGTCTTCCGGTTCCGCCTCTTCGCCGTCGGCTTCTTTTTTTGGGCGCTGCAGAAAATTCGCCAGGTCCGCGGTGCGCAGGGCCTGGGTGCCGTTCTCCCCTTCCACCAGCAGCCAGGCCGGCTGCTGCTCAATCAGTCGCTGCGCCTGGGCTGCGTCCAGTTGTTGTGGGGCGACAGCAACTGCCCTCTCCATCGCGCCGGCGACGCCCACACGGCTGAGCATTTGCGCTCGCCATGACGGGGTGCCGCTTTTCCCCAGTGCGCGCAGGGATTCCTGGTAAATTCCCTGGGTCGAGAACAGTTGACGGCTCACCAGACAGGCCACCACGATGGTCATCATCGCGGGAAACAGCACGTTCGGATTATAAGTGAGCTCGAGAATGGCCAGCAGCGCAGCAAGTGGTGCGTTCAACAGAGCCGCCATCATGGCTGCCATCCCCACCATGGCATAGAGCCCGGGGCTGGCAGTGGCCGCCCCCAGCCAGAGATTGGCCAGATGGCCGGCGGCGCCGCCGATACAGGCGCCGAGTATCAGACTGGGGCCAATCACCCCGCCGGGGATGCCGAGGCCTGTGGCCAGAGCCGTTGCCACGAGCTTTGCCAGCACAATGGTCGAGAGGGTGGCGATACCCAGTTGCCCGAGCATGGCCATTTCCAGAGTGTCGTAACCGGTGCCCAATATCTGCGGCACCCACAGTGCCAGGATGCCGGTGGCCGCGCCGGCGAGTGCAAAGCGCAACAGGGGGTGAAAGCGTAATTGCAGAGGCAGCAGCCGACGCTGACTGATAATAAACAGGGCGGCGAGAGCCCCGACCGCCAGCGCGCACACGAACAGGATGGGCAGCTCCGCCAGAGATTGCAGTTGTGATGCGGGTACACTGAATGCCGCCTGATGACCAAAGGCCAGACGGGTGGCGGCGCTGCCACTGACCGCGGCGATCATCACCGGTAAGAAACCGGCCACCGTGTACTCCAGCATGACCACCTCCATGGCGAAGATCACGCCGGCCAGGGGGGTATTGAAGGAGGCGGCAATCGCCGCAGCGACACCACAGGCGAGGAGGGTGCGCAATGCATTGTTTGGCAATCGCAAACGGTGTGCGACCCAGGAGCCGCTGGCGGCCCCGAGGTGTACCGATGGCCCTTCGCGACCGATCGACTGGCCGCTCAACAGAGCCAGGGAGCCGGCGAAGAACTGCAGTAGCGCGTTTTTCATCGGCATTCTGCCCTGGTGGCTGTGCAGCCGGTCGAGCACGTGCAGTACCCCTACCGAACGCACCGAAGGCGTTACCCAGTGAAAAATGAGTCCCAGCAGAATGGCGCCACTGAAGGGCAGCAGGAATCGCCAAAGCGGTGGCAGGGATTCGAAATCCTCCAGGCGTGGCAGGTACAGAATCGCCGGCCCTTCACTCAATTGCCGGAAGCCAATCACCACAAGTCCTGCACAGATTCCTATGACCAGTGCCAGTAGTACCAGGAGCGATAGGGCTTTTTGCGCAGACAGGTCCAGCTGCAGTCGGTCCAGCAGTCGCGGGCGGCGGGGATGGAGCGGTGACGGGGATGGGCTGGCAGGAGCGTTCGACTGCGTTCGGCGCCGCACGGTTAATCCTTTAATCTCGTTGGCTTATGGTAGAGTGCACGGCTCAGTATACAGGGGGTGCCAGTGGACAACAGGCGTCTCCGCAAGGATAGAAAACCGCAGGCAGCTAGAAAGGAGCGGAGTTGTGAGTGTCATCAAAGCGGCAATTGTGGGCGGAACTGGATATACCGGTGTAGAGCTGTTGCGCCTGCTGTCTGGCCATAACGGGGTGGAAGTGAGAGCGATTACCTCCCGAGCCGAGTCGGGCACGCCAGTGGCGGAACTGTTTCCCAGCCTGCGCGGTCACTATGACCTGAAGTTCACCGCCCCCGATGTGGAGGAGCTTGCGGCCTGCGATGTGGTGTTTTTTGCTACCCCCCACGGCGTTGCCCAGGCTCAGGTGCCCGAGCTGATCGCACGTGGAGTGCGGGTGATCGACCTTTCCGCGGATTTTCGGCTACAGGATATCCCCACCTGGGAGAAGTGGTATGGACAGCAGCATGCCTGTCCCGAGTTGGCGGCTGAGGCAGTGTACGGATTGCCCGAAACCAACCGCACGCAAATTGCCGGAGCACAACTGATCGCCTGTCCCGGGTGCTATCCCACTGCGATCCAGCTCGGCTTCCTGCCGTTACTGGAAGAGGGGCTGGTGGAGACTAGGGGGCTGATCGCCAATGCGGCCAGCGGTGCCAGTGGCGCGGGCCGGCAGGGCAAAACCGATCTTCTGTTTGCGGAGAATAATGACAGCTTCCGGGCTTATGCGGCCGCGGGGCACCGCCACCTGCCGGAAATCGAGCAGGGGCTCGGGCGGGCAGCGGGTGGTCCAGTGGAGCTGACCTTTGTACCCCACCTGTTACCCATGGTGCGGGGTATTCACGCCACACTTTACGCAAGGCTCAAGGATGCCTCTGCTGCCGCTTCCGCGCAGGAGGCGCTGCAGGCACAGTTTGAGCAGCGCTACGCTGCCGAGCCGTTTGTCGATGTGATGCCTGCCGGCAGTCACCCGCAGACCCGCAGTGTAAAGGGGACCAATGTGTGCCGCGTGTCGGTAATGCGTCCTCAAGGGCGCGATACCGTGGTGGTGCTGTCGGTCATCGATAACCTGGCCAAGGGGGCGTCAGCACAGGCGATTCAGAACATGAATATCATGTTTGGCTTAAATGAGAACCAGGGGCTAGAGAGCCCGGCACTGCTGCCTTAGAATCAAAGGCAGAGCACAAACAATAAAACACGCGACAGCAGCGAATACTACATAGCGAAAACACGAATAGAACCCATGGCCCGCAAAGTTAAAGGCAGCAAGCAGTACCGCATGAAGGTTGTGCCTCACCGGCCCATCCACGGCGTTTTTTCCGCGCTGGGGGTGAGCCTGCTGGTGTTGTCCACCAGTGCAGGCGCGTTCTTCGCCGGCCAGTATCAGCTGAGCAAAAGCCTGGATGAAAAGACCCGGGCCCATGCTCGGGTGCTCGACGAGGTGGATCGCCTGCGTGCGGAAAATGAGACCCTGCGCGTGCGCGCCACAACCGCGGAGCAGTCGGTAGCCATCGGTGAACAGGCCAGTGAATCGGTGCGCGCTGAGTTGGTGGCGAAAGATAACCAGATCGCGGAGCTGCGGCAGGAAATTTCGTTCTATCGCGGCATCATGGCTCCCACTGAGGGGAGTGACGGAGTGTCCATCGGCCGCTTCAGCATCTCTGAATCCGGTGATCGTCGCTATCAGTATAAGCTGCTGGTTCAGCAGTCCGCTGCCCGCCACCAGTTGGTCACCGGGGCGGTGCGTTTCACCATTGTCGGACAGGTGGGAGGGGAAGCCCGGCGCTACGCCCTGGCAGATCTTTCACCGCAAGTGGAAAGCGAATCGATTCCGCTGCGATTCAAATATTTCCAGAACATTGAGGGAGAGCTACAGTTGCCGGAGGGCTTTGTGCCGGAAGGTGTGGAATTGTCGCTCAAATCCAGTAAGCGCAAAGGTTTCAGTATTGATCAGCGCTATGGCTGGCTGGTGCAGCAAAGTTGATTTGCTGATGGCGCTCTGGCGCTGGTGGAGGTACCAGCCTCCATCCAATTCATGAGGTTTCGGTTGAATTATGTTGAAAAAGAAAGAGAAAACTATGGCTAGCACTGGTGGCAACAGCACAACTCTGATCGCCCGTCACACTGAGGTGACCGGCGACCTGCATTTTCGCGGCAACCTGGTGGTTGAAGGCAAGGTGAAGGGCAATATCAGTGCGCACAGTGACACCGACGCGCGCCTGCAGATCGTGGATGGCGGCACCATCGAGGGTGAAATCCGAGTTCCCAACGTAGTGGTCAACGGCAACGTGAAAGGCGATGTCCATGCCAGTGGTCATCTGGAGCTGGCCTCCAAGGCAATGGTAGAGGGCAACGTGCATTACAAACTGATTGAAATGGTCAAGGGTGCCCAGGTGAATGGCTCTCTGGTATCCAACGTCGAAGTGGACACTGCCGGCGAGACCCGCATGCTGGGTTACAATTCGGACGAAGTGATTACTGACGCAGAGTGACCTGAGCGGCCCTGCTGGTGAAGCCCGGGAATTGGGACAATACTTGACCCATTTGCTGGGTTTTATCCATAATGCGCTCCGTCAGCGCCCACAATAGGGTAGGTGCTGCAAACTGTGTCGAGAAAGTCTATGTCTGAAGCTGTTTCCTTTTCACCCGAACCTATCCAGGTGACCGAGCAGGCCGTTGCCAAGGTCAAGGGGCTGCTGGAAGAGGAAGGCAATCCGGAACTGAAGCTACGGGTATTTGTGACCGGTGGCGGCTGTTCTGGCTTCCAGTACGGTTTTACCTTTGACGAGCTGGTGGCGGAAGACGACGCGATCGTCGAGAAAGACGGGATTCAGGTACTGGTCGACGCCATGAGCTACCCGTATCTGGTGGGGGCCAGCGTGGATTACGAAGAGGGGCTGTCCGGTTCCCGCTTTGTCGTGCAGAATCCGAATGCATCATCCACCTGTGGCTGCGGCTCCTCTTTTTCCATTTGAGGTCATCGCCGGTTACCCCTTCCCAGGCTACTCAGGCCGGGAATATACCCCCGAGAATCGTTTCTTTGGCTGCCCCGGTCACAGCGGGGCAGTTCCCCGTGAGGCCCTGTATGGTCTGGTGTGCCAGCCAGGCGAAGCCGGCTCCCTCCACCCAGTCCGCGTCAATTCCGTAGTGATCCGTTGGTGATACCGTCCAGGTGGGTAGCCGCCGGCGTATTCGATCCATGAGGTCACTATTGCGTGCTCCCCCGCCACAGACCAGCAGTTCACCGCCGCGGGCAAATTCGTGCACACCGTTGGCGATAGTTGCCGCTGTCACTTCCGCGAGCGTGGCCTGAACATCCGCTGGAGTTACTTCGAGGCCGGCGCTGGCGCGTTCCAGCCAGCTTGGGTTGAAAGCCTCCCGGCCGGTGCTCTTCGGGGCAGGCGCGGCAAAAAAGGGATCGTTCAGCAGGCGATTGAGCAGCTCCGGCTGAGGGTTGCCGCTTGCGGCCCAGGCGCCATCGGCGTCGTAGGCTTCACCCTTGTGCAGCTTTACCCAGTAATCCAATAGTGCATTTCCCGGCCCCGTATCGTATCCCCGTACGCCGCCTGCTGCGGCCAATTCGGTGATATTCGCCATTCCGCCAATATTTACCACCGCTCGGTCGCGATCGGTGCGGAACACGGCATTGTGAAATGCGGGCATCAGCGGAGCACCCTGTCCGCCGAGGGCCATATCGCGACGGCGGAAATCCGCGACGGTCGTGATTCCGGTAATGGCTGCGATTGTGTTGGGATCACCGAGTTGGAGGGAGAATGGAGTAGAGACTGAGCCCGGCGGACGGTGACGCACGGTCTGGCCGTGGCTGCCAATGGCGCGCACCGCCTCCGGTTTGACGTTGGCTTCGCGCAGCACCTCGAGGGTCGCGGCGGCAAACTCCTCACCCAGTTGCCGATCCAGCTGGCCGGCGCGGTCCAGCTCCGAAGGGCCCGGTGCGCAGAGTGCCAGAATCGCTTCGCGCATTTCTGCGGAAATCGGATGCCCAATCGCGGCGCGGGTATTGCACTGCAGGCCGTCTCCGGCCTGGGTAAATTCCACCAGCACCGCATCGATACAGTCGACGCTGGTGCCGGACATCAGGCCAATATAAAGGTCCGTCATTCAGTTTACGGAGTCCTTTTCTTCGTCGGTCTGTGCCAGCGCGGGCTGCTCAAAGCGCTCGAGCTGGGCGATCAGGGGTTGAGTCTGTGCCAGGAAACGATCCATTTCTGCAGCGGCCACCGCTTTGGCTTTGGGTAGCTTGCGCACGATAGTGGCCGGATTGCGGTGATGACCATCTACAAGGAATTCATAGTGCAAGTGCGGTCCGGTAGCGTAACCGGTGGAGCCCACGGTGCCGATCACCTGGCGCTGCTTGACCCGTTGTCCACGCTTGACCGCGCGCTTGTGCAGATGCAGGTAGCGGGTAATGTAGCGCTCGCCGTGCTGGATAAATACATAATTGCCGTTGGCCTTGCTGTAGCCCGCCTTGATCACACGGCCGTCACCGGCGGAATAAACCGGGGTGCCTCGAGGAGCTGCGTAATCGGTGCCGTTGTGCGGGCGTCGGGTCTTGAAAATCGGGTGTAGGCGGCGTGGATTGAAATGAGAGCTGATCCGGCCAATATCCACAGGGGTGCGGATAAACGCCTTGCGCATGCTCTTGCCATCTGGCGTGTAGTAATTGATATCGCCGTTGCTGTCGATATAGCGCACCGCGCTGAAGGTTTTCCCCTGATTGGTGAAGGTCACTGCCTGGATGGCGCCGTTACCGATCTTTTCACCGTCGAGAAATTCCTCATCAAATATCACGCTGAACTTGTCGCCCTTGCGAATATCCAGTGCGAAATCGATATCCGAACCGAAAATGTCGGCCATCTCCATTATCAGGTTGTTGCTCAGGCCCGCCTTGCTGCCGTCAACAAACAGGGAACTCTGAATCTCCGCCTGGCGAAATGCGGTGTAGCGCTCTGGATCGCGCTGGTGGAGTGCGTACTTGTACTCATCGGAGCTGTCGCGACTGAACTCGACCTTGCTCAGGCGGTCGCGGTGGAGTTCGAGGGTTTGCAGGCTGCCGTCGCCATCGATTTGAAAGGTGAGCTCTTCCCCTGGTACCAGCTTGGCCAGCTGTTTGGCCTCTTTGCCACTGGCAAGCAGCTGATACATTTCGGCGCTACTTATACCGGCGCGCTGGAATAGGTCGGAAAGTGTGTCGCCGTTGCGTACAGTCTCCTGAACTACGCGCAGCCCCTCCATCACGCTAGGGCTCTCGGATGGCGCGGCTACTGTCTCGGCAGGTGCCGCCGGCAGGGGCTGTTCGGAGGATTCTGGCAGGCTCAAGGTGACCGGGAGCGCGGTGCGCTTGGCTTCCACTTCCGGCGGGGAGACAAACAGTGCCAGAGCCAGTGCGAAACTTGCCACTCCAGCCGCCAAGGCGTGAGTACGCGGGAAATACCTGCCCATGGCGCCCAGTAGGCGCGGGTTCTTGCGTCGATTTTGCATGATTCTATATAGAAGTAGCGCTGACTGTGATTGTTGTGTAGTTCTGGGTCTGGGATCGATGGCGCGCAAGCTGCCGCCTAAAAAACGAACACAGGGGCGACTTTATAACAAAATTACCGCCGTGGTTCACGGAGTAATTGACCTGTCTGTCCATGATTCGGTTCCTCGCTCGCGGGAGAAAGTCGACGCGTTAACTGGTGTGGCGGCAGGCTTGGTAAACCCTTCCTTGCTGCGCCGCTCGATTGTGTCTGGGCCCCGCCTCCGCTTGTATTTACCGCAGGATTCGGTACATTTGCAGCCCGATTTTTCGCCGCTGGAACCCTCTTCCGCGGCAATCCAAAGCTCAATATCAATTTACCGCAAGGGGATACCATGGCCGTAGTGGATGCGACACTGCTGGACGATCTCACCCGCCGCGGGTTGGTCAATCAGGCCACCGGCGACGGCGAACTGGAACAGCATCTGGCAGAAGCAAGTCGCACTCTCTATTGCGGCTTTGACCCAACGGCAGATTCCCTACATATAGGCAGTCTAGTCCCGCTGCTGACACTCAAGAGGTTTCAGGCGGCAGGACATCGGCCGATTGCGTTGGTTGGCGGCGCAACCGGCCTTATTGGCGACCCTTCCTTCAAAGCACAGGAGCGCTCCCTGAATACACCCGACGTCGTTTCCAGTTGGGTGGAAAAGATCAAAGCGCAGGTCAGCGCGTTTGTAGACTTCGATGCTGGTGATAACAGCGCCCTAGTCGCAAATAACCTCGATTGGACCCGGGACCTGAATGTGCTCGACTTCCTGCGGGATGTCGGTAAGCATTTTTCGGTCAACAACATGGTGAACAAGGAGTCTGTGAAGCAGCGGATTCAGCGCGAAGGTGAGGGGATCTCCTTTACGGAGTTCGCCTACATATTGCTGCAGTCCATGGACTTCTCCGAGTTGTACAAGCGCCACGAATGTACCCTGCAGATCGGCGGCTCTGACCAGTGGGGTAACATCACTGGTGGCGTTGACCTGACCCGCCGTCAGCATCGTGGCAAGGTGTTTGGCCTGACCCTGCCGTTGGTTACCAAAGCGGATGGCACCAAATTCGGTAAAACCGAGAGCGGAACTATCTGGCTGGACCCGAAGCGGACCTCGCCCTACGCCTTCTATCAGTTTTGGTTGAATACCGCCGATGCGGATGTGTACAAATTCCTTAAGTACTTCACATTTCTCAGTGTCGATGAGATTGATGCGCTGGAGCAGGCGGATGCCGAGCGCGCCGGGAAGCCGGAAGCCCAGGGGGTTCTGGCAAAAGAAGTCACACGCCTTGTGCATGGCGATGAAGGGCTGGCTGCAGCAGAGCGAATTTCACAAGCATTGTTCTCCGGTGGAATTGAAGATCTGTCCGAGGGGGATCTTGAGCAGTTGCGCCTGGACGGTTTGCCGAGTTCAGCGCTGCCAGCAGTTTACGGTGACCAGAGCCTGATTCAGCTGTTGGTTGACGCAGGCATGGCGCCATCCGGCAAGCCAGTGAAAGATGCGCTCGGGCGCAGTGCGGTACTGGTCAACGGCAAGGGGGTTGGCCTGGAGTGTAATAGTCAGCCGGCGGAAGTGTTCGCGGCCGCGCAGGCGCTCCATGACAGGTATTACATCGTCCGTCTGGGTAAAAAGAAATATCACCTGTTTTACACCGCGAGCTGAATAAATCCGTCGGTAGAGGAATGCAAAAAATCTTTTTTACAGTTTTGTCATGAAAGTGCTTGCATGGTCTCCGGCAGACTCGTATAGTTCGCGCCCTCACCGCTGCAGGGGTATCCCGAAGCGTGCTGAGGCGGCAAAGTAACTGATTGATTTTCAAAGAGTTTTCTCTAAAAAAGAATTTCAAAAAGCGCTTGCCAAGGTGGAGGAGGCCGCTATAATGCGCGCCACTTCAACGGTCACCCAGAGCGGTGGTCGAGAGGCCGGAAAGCGTTGATTTATAACGGTTTCGCGCTTCAAAGAAGTCTGCAAAAAGCACTTGC
>NZ_JELR01000003.1 GCF_000708675.1 Microbulbifer sp. HZ11
GCAGCCAACGCGGAGCGCCTTTTGTGTTAATGTTTGAGCGACAGCGAGTAACACAAAAGACGCGTAGTGTTGGCTGTCGCTCTGCCGCAGCTTGTTAAGCGCTGCCCTAGATACCGAAGGTGGAACAAATAACATCGTTTAGTAGCTGCACATCACTTTCTCGGCTTTGCGAGCGATATTGTTCTGGGTTAGTGTTTACCCAGCTTGAAATCACCCTTGAGCCTCCGGCGGAGGACCCTGCCAGTTGGAAGGCAAAAATGTAATGCCCGGTCCAGCTTCGAACAAAATAAACCCACCCATTCTCTGAGTATACAAACCACTTGTCGTCCATACTCGTTGGTAAGTGGCCGCTCATTATTTTTTCGGCATCTGAATCCCAGAAAAAATTTGAATAGCCCAAATCTTCTGTTTCGATTGGTAAATTTTTAACTTTCCAATCTTCTTTTTTGACCACAATTCTTCCTTGACGCTTAACGCCCAGCGCAGGCGCAGCCAGCGCGGAGCGCATTTTGTGTTAATGTTTGAGCGCCAGCGAGTAACACAAAAGGTGCGTAGCGTTGGCTGTCGCTCTGCCGCTGTTTGTTATGTGCCTCGGGACATCTGACCAGTCGGCTTGCTCTTTAATTCACCAATATACTCGATTTCTATAATGCACCCATAGCTCTCAAGGGTTCCCGGCCACCTTGGTATTGACTTGAACTTAATACTCACTTCTAGGCCATCCTGAATCTTATCTCTCTGATCAATGCAGGGAATCAAAGACTGCATTCGAAATTTCACGCCCTCCACCTCAAAGGATGAATACCCGTTGTAGGTCCGAAGAGCTGAAACTTTTCCACTTACAAATTGTGTTGTCTCAGACTCAATGGCCCGATTTAGGCTGAAGTATTCATAGGTAGCTGCAGCTAGTGCAGGAAGCAGAAACAACCATCCTAAATACTTCAATTTCATACTCGAAAGTCATTCATAGACAACACATAACGCCGCGCTCAGCCGCAGCTTACTTTGGGCGCCTTGTTGCGCAAAATAGGAGCGGAGCGACCGCGCAACAAAGTGCACAAAGTAAGATGTCG
>NZ_JELR01000005.1 GCF_000708675.1 Microbulbifer sp. HZ11
CGAACGGATTGTGTCCGATCGAGAGACGCGCAAAGCTCGAAACGTATAAAGCGTAGAGACTATCGACTTGCGGTGTATTACTACAGAATGTTTTACCGACTTATTTGGGGTTATCGCCGATCAGGAATCTGATCGAGGCAAACAGCGATAACAGGCAGCGCAGGACTGAAATAAAGTCCATAAGACCAGGCCAACCCAAGCCAGTTTGCCTGACGACAATAGAGTTGTGGAACCACCTGATCCCTTGCCGAACTCAGAAGTGAAACGCAACATCGCCGATGGTAGTGTGGGGATTCCCCATGTGAGAGTAGGTCATCGTCAGGCTTTCATTCCAAAAGCCCTGATCGCAAACGCGGTCAGGGCTTTTTTCATTGGACTCTTTTTTGTACCCAGCCCTACGGGCAGCTTCGTGCGTTTATTTACTCCCCGCAAACCAACCCTTACAGCCAGCCGAAATTCTCGAAAGAAGTGGCAAGGGCTACCGCCCAAGACTCACAAAAATATCCGTCCCGCTGTTGCGGGAACTTTTGATCGAAAAGTCTCCGCTGAATAACTCCACCCGATCACGCATGCTGCGGAGCCCAAAGCCGTCTCGCTCTGCGGCACAGGCTTTATCCACATCAAAACCAACACCGTTGTCTGCGATACACAGAGTGACACGCTGGTCCGTGCAGGTGAGTCGGATATCGATAATGCTCGCTTTGCTGTGCTTCTGCGCATTAGTCAACGCTTCCTGCGCAAGTCGGAAAAGCAGGGTTTCCATATCTGGTGGAAGCCGGTTTTCCAATCCGGAAATTCGTAGTGCTACCTGGATTTCCGTCTGATCCTCAATAAGCTGGCAAAGCCATTCGAGCGCGTGGGCCAAACCCAGGTCATCCAGCACAGCTGGACGTAACAATCGCGCAAGCTGGCGGGCTTCACTCAATGCAATTTCGGTAATTTCCAGGACTTCGGTTTTTTCGGGAGAGGCTTCCATAGTCGCGAGCCGAAGTTTTAAAGCCGTCAGTGTCTGCCCGATGCCGTCGTGAAGCTCGCGTGCGAGCCGTTTGCGCTCCTCTTCCTGCACAGACCAGACACTGCGGGCCAAAGCGCGAAAGCGCTGCTCCCCATCAATCAGCTTGCGTGTTAATTTGTCCTGCTCGATGGACAGGCGTTGCAGCCGGTCCATTACTTCAAGCTTATCCATCGAGTGATCTCCATGCTTCTGGAATCCAGGGAAGTTTTAAAAACTCTTTGAGCTGTTCCTGTTCGATTGTGCGGAGAAACCAGTGAGGAAGCTCTGAGCAAGACTCGGAATTACACTCTCGCGCACTCTGCCGGATCGCGAACCAGGATTCACCCGGAATCGTTTCAGGTTCCAGCCCCTGAGCCCAGCGCCAGATCTGGTTTGCAGGATCTATGGCATCCCGCTCGAGCTGCAGGCTGTTTACGAGATACTGTCGCCAACTAGATTCCCAAGCAGGTAATGGTTGACTGAGCAGCTCCCTGATGACCGGTTCACTTTCTGCCGCGCGCCCATTTTCAAGGAGCCACTCCGCTTTAATAAGTTGTTGACGGGCGAGTTGGTCAGGAGTTGCGCTACCTGTTAACAGATCAAATTTAAGCTCGCCGCCATAGCGCAGAGTCAGCTCTGCGCGTAGCAAAGTGATTTCGTGTTCGGCTCGGGAATCCTGGAGTTCCGACGCCAACGAGCTTGCTCTTACAAGCTCCGCTTCGGCCTTGGCCGGCTGGCCTCGCCATAGACTTAGTTGTGCGAGGTGAATTGATATTGCAAGTTTTGCCTGCTGGTCTCCAATTCTTTCCGCTTCACGTCGGCTCTGAAGCCATGCTCTGGTAGCCTGAGGCCAGCTGCCTTCCCGGGTATCCAGGCTGGCAAGGTATTGGCCGACATAAAGCATGCCTCGACGATCGCCGATATTCTGGTGCCCCAACAGAGACTGCTGAAAGTAGACCCTCGCACTTTCGTTGTCACCGGCCAACATGGCGATATAGCCTACATTAGCCTGACTTTCCGCAATCAGGCCCGGATCGTCCAGTTCACGGCGCAGCCCCAGCGCCTTCATATATTCCTGTTTTGCTGCGCTGTAGTTGCCGGATTCTTCGAGCAACACACCTTTATCGTTGTGAATACTGGCTTGAAGTCTTGGCGCATTCTCCAAGGCGAGTAAAGAAAGTGCGTCGTCAAGGTGCTGTTGTGCTTTATCCGGTGAGCCTGCGATGGCATTGAGGTAGGAAATATTTGCCAGCAGTCCTGCCTGCCCGATCTTATCCCCAAGTGACCGTCTCTTATCCAGCGCCTCCTGATAATACTTATCGGCGTGCCCGAGTTCACCTAGCCGTTCCTGGGCAACGCCAATCGCTGCGAGGGTGTCGGCCTCAAGTTTTAACTGTCGCTGGCTGCGAGAAAGCACAAGTGCACGGGAAAGTGGGTCTTCGATTGCCTTTTGTGCCGCGCCACTTTGAATCAGCTGGCGCCCGAGTAAGTACCAGCCTCGCGCATCTGTGGGACTGTTGGCGAGCCAGTTCCGTAAATAGTCAATGCTCGCTTCCAAACCCTTTTGGTCCGCTAGAAGATCCGAGTGTAAGTGTGCTAAACGACTGTTGAAAGGTAACCGCTCACTAAGAATTTCCAGAGAGCTAAGCGCTTTTTTACTGTTACCCGCGAGCCTCTGTCGCTCAAACTGGATTTGTAAGGCAAGTGTTGAACTCGGGTTGTCGAGCAAGCTGTGAGCTTCATCAATGGCTTTTCTCGCCTCTCGGATATCACCGAGTCCATCGTTTGCCCTGAAGTGCAGGTACGAGCTCAAAGCGTGGGGCCACGCCTGTGTTAGACGCTGTGAGCGGTTCGCGGCGAGTTCAAATTCTCCCATGTCGAGGTGGCGTCGTACCTGTACTACCTCGGCACGAAACTGGTCTGGAATGGCGATGGCCTCGGGCGCGCGCTGGTCCAATTGCGCAAGTAGTCTGCTTCCTGCCAGGTCGAGCGCGGAGAGCACATTCTCTGGCTCGATCATCTGATGTATGGAGTGCGCCTTTTTTTGCCCGGGTGGACCGTAGCTGAGGGTGAGGCTCCACTGATCCCCTATAGGTCTGATTTCAGATGTCACCACCCACATGGCGCCAAAGGCCTGTAATAACTCTTCCTGCTGACTTGTTGAGAGCGGGATTGGCCAGCTGACCTGGTTGATGTAGTTTAAAACCGGTTGCTGATCTGCCAGCCGCACATTCGGGGAAACCGCTAGTTGACTGTGTAATTGTTCCGCCGCCGTGCGGGAAAGCCAGGCTGGTACCGGTGGTGTGTATTCCGCGGGCAACACCAGCAATGTGGGCGAAGTGTGTTTACCTGTATCCGACGGTGCAGGTTGATACTTCCAGAGTGACAACCCCAAAATCACGACCAGCGGAAGTGCCCAGGCCCAGCGATAATTGCGGGGCGCCTGCGCAATGCGCAAGCGAGCGATACGGGCGCTTGTGGGGCGCCGGCTGGGACGTTTACTGAGCAGTTGGAGGATAAATTGACTGAGTCGTCTGGGTACCTCTTTGCACCTTTCACAAGGTGCCAGTGGGCGGACGTTTAACCGGGCGATCATCCGAGCGCAACTGTCTTCACCTTCAAACGGAAGAAATCCGGTAGCGGACTCGTACAGAATTACCCCGAGGCTGTAGAGATCACTGCGGCCATCGAGGGCTTTTCCCTGAATTTGTTCCGGAGATGCATAATCTGGCGTGCCGGACGGGGCATCGGCTTTTTCACCCAGAGCGCGAGCGACGCCAAAGTCGGTGATAAAAGCCTCCCCTTCCGGGTTGATCAAAATGTTTTCTGGCTTCAGATCGAGGTGTACGACATTGTTCTGGTGCGCTTGATCCAGCGCGTCCAGCAGGCAGTGTGCGAGTGAGACTACGACCTGAGGTTTAAGTCGCTTTTCACGGTCGAGCTTGGTTGCCAGGCTTTCGCCAGGAATATAGTCCATGGTGTAAAAGTAACCATGCTCGGACTCGAAAATATCGTGCAGGCGAACCACATTCGGGTGGCTGATTTTGCGCGCAAGCAAAACTTCTCTGCGCAAGCTTACTCCTGCTTGCCGATCAAGAAGTTTTAAAGCCACTTCAATCCCAAGTTGCTCATCCGTTGCCAGATATACCGAGCCGTAACCTCCACGGCCGATCAGGCGCTGGATGACAAAGCGATTTGCAAGACGCTCTCCGCTTTGTAGGGGATGGAAAAGATTGCTTATTGTTTTTGTTGTATCAGGATCTGTTTCCACGAGTGGAAAAACCTCATTACCAGGCTGAAAGACTGGGGAAATGCGTTTCAGCAGTGCTCCGGTTCAGTTGATCAAGATCCGCTTTAAGCAATGTTGCCGCAATTGCCATGGATGCATTGTCTGCCATGGCCTCGAGAATACTTAAATCAAGCTCAGTAATCCCTTTTCCCATTAACAGGCTATCCGTATAGAGGACGCCAAGTTGTCTATCGTCCATCGACAGGGGCAGGCAGGCAAGGGCTCGAATGGCATTGAGCTGGATACTTGGTTGGCTGGAAAGAAACTGATGGTCAAGACTGTCGGAGGTTACCAGCGGGCGGCCGGAGCTGAGCACTTCGCCCACCGCACTGCGCGACCCGGCAAAATCAGCGCGTTGGAAAACTTCGGGTGTTACGCCATGCATTGCACTGACCGATAGATTACCGGTGGTGCTTTTAAGCAGAATAAAGGCGCGATCGGTGCCGGCCAGTTGGATGACACCTTCCAGTACTCGGGCGAGCATCTGCTCCAGGTCACCGCTGTTGGACAGTTGCTTGCCGATTTCCTCACAGTGCTGCCAACGCTTATCTGCCTGGCCTTCGAGGTGATCCAGCTGGTGTCTTCCCAGGAGTTGGAAACGCGCCTGAATCTCACCGATTGATAGCCAGCAGTCATCGGTTAAATTGGCGAAACTGACGTTCGCACCGTGAATTCTTGTGCCATTTTTAGATCCCAGATCACGGAGCGTCCAGACATTGTTCACCTGTTTCAGCTCTGCGTGACTCCTGGACACGGAGGGATTATCTATATGTAAATCACTGTCTGTACTGCGGCCCAGTCTGTAAGTCCTGTTATCCTCCAGGCAAATTTCTTTCACCGGACGGCGAGGATAGTAAATACTGAACTGAGCCGGCACAGAATTACCCTTGCGAAAGACTGAAGCGCAGGGTTGCGCTCGCGCCGAGCAAATCACCAGCGGTATTGGTCAGCGGCGAGGTGGCATGCCAGACATTGCTGATTAATGAGCCCGCGAGGCTATCGATCAGGCCAATCACCACGTCCAATGTCGTGATTGCCAGCAGAGTATTGCCCTGTTCCCAGAACAGTCGGGAAAGGTTCAGCTGGTCCAGCAGTCGGTTTGTGGTTAGCCAGCCCAGTTTACTGGAGCTGATAGCGTCGCTTAGCCTCTGGTATTTCAGTGCAATTACGTCTTTGGGGTCTCTGTTGTCCCGGACCACCATCCACTCGGAGAAATTTCCCGTTCTGAGGCGGGCGCGATAGGAGCCTTCGCTGTGCTCAGCGGTCAGATCCTGAAAGGTCTCACCCTCGTGTGATTTGAACACTCGATAATTATTGTCAAAGTGGATATCACGGGTATAAACCATTACATCTGCCGCCCCGCGGAATGAAAGTTCTTCACTGGCAGGTGGCTCGATAACAATCATGACCGGGAAATCCGCAAGTGGCTCGACGCCCTCCGGTAACCTGGCGACGACATTCGGGTCGCTCAGGGAAAAGGTGTAGGAGTCCACACCTGCACTCGTTGCATCCAGATTTTTTACTGAGTCAAAACTGAGGGTGAGTTCAACGGATTTACTTCCTTCGGAGATGGTGAATTGCGCACTGTTATCCGAAATTTCCGTTTCGGTAATGGCTGCCAGAGATGGCAGGCTCAAGGTACATCCGAGAATATATGTAAGTAAGCGCGACATGATGTGCTACCCCGGAATCGTTATTGAAAATATTGTGTTCATTTTGATCACTTTTACATCTAACTACATCCGCAAATAAAAATAAAGGCGGTTTGAGAAGTGTGTCATGGAATTTTGTCAATAGTGCGACATTGATTCCCATCACTGAAAGCGCTCTATATTGGACTGGTGTCGAAGCACCACAGAAAAATCCGCCACTCACTTCCGTTGAAATTTTAAGCGCTGCCTGTAGCGTAATAGCCGCGCCATTCAGGTTATATATCCCAAACTTATCCCCAGCTCTGTCCAGTGTTTCTGTGAGTAACCGAGTTGTGCATAACTGGAAAAACTCTTAGGAAATCAACTTGTCCGATCACCGCGGTGAGCGCTATCTGCGGGGGTGAGGCTCGTGAATCGCAGCAGCAGGGCGGGCTGTGAATAGCGCGAAGGACCGGTGTGTTAAAAATGAATGCTCCAGCCCACAGATGCGGATTCAACCTGATACTCACCGCGAAGGTCCTCACTGCCGATTTCAGGGAACAACTCCCATTCCGCGCGAATGGTCCATCGGTCCCGCAGTTGATAACTGACACCGGCTCCGTACCCCCAGTGAAACCCGCTACTGGTTTCCGTAAACACACCTTCCACTGGAATGGCAACTGGCTGTACGGAGCCGTCTTCAAACTGGAACACGGCCACTGCTTCACCGCGCTGAAGCGAGCGCAGCTCGTTAAACCAGAAGCCCCCACCCAACTTACCAAATACGCTGAACCCCGAGCGGCCCACTGGCAGGTGGCCGACCAAAAAGGCGTTGCCCATACGGTTGGTTATACGGTCTTTGACCGCTAGGTAGGTAAACTGCGGATTATGGACCACGAAGTTCGATGTCGAGGTCGCTGTCTGCCTGAGATCGGCCTCAACCGCGAAATGGGGGCTCCAGCGCCAACCAGCGTAGAGTTTGGCTCCTTCACCGGTGTCACTGCAGTCTGAAAGTGCTGCGACCTGGTTGGTGCTATTGAGCAGGCCAACAAAGTCACGTGTGTCACGACAGGTATCGTCAAGAGCTGTCGCCTGTAGCGCGAGGCCACCGTAGCGATGGGAATAGAAATCGGCACTGGCAAGGCTGCTGCCGAGCAGTGCGAGGGGTACCACAAGCAGAAGGAGGGGCCTGGCCATGGCGATACCTGCTCTGGAGTCGGATGAAACGTATCTGGCGGGCCGGTCCGTAAATCCGTGGCACGGCCCTATAAGCTGAGGTGCAGCCCATACATCACATCATATTTTGAGGTGCGCGCGCAATTCCGCCAACTTCTTGGCATTTTCAGCCTTCGACAGCGGCTTAGACGTCTGGTGTTCCAGCCGGACCTGCTGCGGCGCGGGCAGGCTCTCCCCGGCCATCAGGCGCTCGCAAATCTTTTTATAGTGACTGGCGAACACGGGGTAGGCGGAAGACTCCGGGTTGTTCGCCAAGAAAAACCAGTCGGCGGCACGGCCTGCGTGGTAGACCGCGGGATGGCTCCACTTATGATTGGCCTTTGGGCTCGGAGCATTACAGGCTTCGCGGTACGCGGCGCGAGGATCGGGCAGGCCGTTTTCACCCTCGGCGCAAAACTGCAACATCTTGTGAACCGTTGGCAAGTACTCGGACTGTTTGATGGCGCGCTTGGCTCCGGCAACCATTTCTTCGGGCGAAAAGCCGGCAAGGGACTCCAGCCAAAGACGCTTGGCGTGATTCAGTGTCTGCACATCCTGAAAGGCGGAATTGAACTGGTTGTGGTAACTCAGTTTCAGCAGCCCGAAGACTTCGTTTAACGCGCGTTTACGCGCTTCCAGCTCAGGGTTACCAGTTTGTGTCTGTGACGATGTCCCAGACTGATGTGTCTCTTGTGCGTTGGTTACCTGAGTGCCCGGATTCTTGTGGCTTGCCATGTTGTTGTCCTATCGCGAACTTGTTGCGCTCGGCCCACTTGTGCCGCGCATGGCGCACAAATACCGCATCCCAGCTTTTGCGGGCGGTATTCTGGCTGCGCCAGTAGAGAATGAATTCCGGAACCAGCGAAAGGGCAAAGTCCCGATCAATTTCACACTGATTCAGTAGGTGCCCGAGGCAGTCGCTGGAGGGTTGCCAGTTACGGGAAATGGCTTTGGCCACCGGGTTTTTCTCAATACCCTGGCAGTAATAAGCCCATTCCGTGCGCGCATACTCGATAAACTGCTCGCCCCAGCGGGCGCTATGGCCGCCCCGTTCCAGCCATTTGTAAATAAACTCGGGCAATAATTCTGCAGCAAAGTTGGGGTTGATGGCTAATCGGCGCAGCTGCTCCCAGGTATTCTCGCTGGGCTGCCAGTCTCGGGTCATGGGTTCCGGTTTGCGCTTTTCGATAAACGGGGTGTCCTGTTTTTCCCAGTCTTCGATCACCCAGTCGTTGAATTCAAGATCCCATGAAACTGACTGCTTGGCGCTGTTGCGGTGGTATTCCACAAATCGCTGCAGACAGCGCTGCACAAAAGTACTGGGTACTCCTTCATCGGAAAGTTTGCGCAGGGTTTCCTCTCCGGGGCGCCAGTGGTCAGGCAGCGGCTGTTTCCGGCCCTGGGTGGCACGGAAGGCTTCCCACTTGTTCTTGACCTGCTTGAGAAACAGGGAGCCGAAAGAATGTCGACTTTCACCACGGTCACGCCAGTAAGTGACAAACTCCGGCAGTTGCTCCCGCACAAAATGTTCCGGCACGCCCAGCTGCGCGATGCGTGCCATGGTCTCACCGTCCGGCTGCCAATTGGGGGAAATGGTATTGGCCGCGCGAGGTGTGGGGGCCGATACCGATGATGGCCGGTTAGCCGACTGTGCAGCGGGCAGTGAAAATTTGAGCATCGCACTGCTGCCGTAGGGCGCGGCACCCAGCAGAAGCGCACCCTGATTGCGCAAGCTGGTTGAGACCCGTTGAATGTCCGAGGGCTCCCAGAATGGCAGCAGCTGTTGCAGCTGAGCCCCATCCGCGGTGTACCAGTCGCGGCCGGGATGTGGTTCTACCGGTAGGAAGGGTAACAGGTCACCCAGTGCCGCAAGCAACACGGCCTCCTCTAGGCCGAGGGTGGCGGCCAGAGAGGGCGAAATAACGAGGGGACGTTCGGGGAGCAGGGGGTGATTCATGGGGGCGATGATACCACCCGGGAGGAGGGCATCGTGAGGGGGAATTGGCACAGTTGTTGTGTGTGAATAGCAGGAGCTACTGACTACCTGGTCTGAGCGGCTTGCGACGCTGCGGCATGAATGATGAGTCCTTTTAAGTCTGCTGGGCGGATATCCGGTAAGCGCAGCGGCGTGCCCCGTCGAGCAGGTACTCACAGCGTTCTACCCGCGCCTCGGGCAGGCATTGGCGGAAAATCTCGAGTTCCGAGCGGCAGAAATTGTGGCAATGCCGAGCTGCGGCGCAGATCGGGCAGTGGTTTTCCAGTAGCAGCCATATCCCGCGCTGCTCCTGCACCGCCTGGGCCATATATCCTTCCCGGTCGCGTAACTGAGCAAGCTTGCGCACGCGTGCCCCCAGGGTCGCACAGTTCCTCAGTGCATCCAGATACTCGGCTAGAGACTCCTGTTCCCGCCTGGCAATCAGAGTATCCAGGCCCTGTGGGCCAAAGACCTCGCGAACGCTCTCGATCAGCTTCACCGTAAGGTCACCGTGGCGGTCGGGAAAGCGCTGTTGCGCCTTCTCCGTCAGCGCCCAGTAACTCGCTGGGCGCCCGACTTTTTCCGCGCGGTCGAAGCGCTGAAGTAACCCCTGTTCCGCCAATTGGTGCAAATGTTGGCGGGCACCGACCGCGGTGATGCCGAGGTGATCAGCAATGGCACCGGCTGAGAGCGGACCGTGTGTTTTCAGCAGATAGAGGATCTGTTCACGGGAGTCGCTGGTGGCAACCGGGGCGCCTTGAGTGTGACGTGCCTTCATTGCGCTTCTACCTTTTCTGACCACTTGGCAGGGGCGTGCTCGAGGTGGGCAAACCATACTGCTCCGGCAATACACAGCAGCCCGCCGAGCATAAGTGTCCACTGGCTTCCCAGCAGGGCGACGCCACTGCCCAGCAGGGCGATCAGTGTACTGGTCAGACAGAAGTTCGCGGTAAGCAGGCCCATTACCCGTCCCTGGCCGAATTCAGCGAAGCGCTCCGACATAATCGCCGGAAAGATGCCATTCACCGTGGCGATACCGACACCGATGAGAGCGAACATGGCGTAGGCGCCAGCAACATCTGTCCAGGGCAGTAACAGCAGCAAAATACCGAGCCCTACAGCTCCCTTGAATACTGCAGGCTCAGCGCCCAATCGCCGCTTGATTGCCGGCACTGCCAACACGCTGGTGGCTATCATGACGCCGGTCACGATCACCGTGTTCCAGGCGATCTGGTGTGCTTGAAAGCCAAATTTTTCCACCAGCCAGAATGGATAGAATTCATAAAAAGCATTTACTCCAAGGGTAAACAGCAGATTAAACAGCGCCAGGGCGCACACTGCGGGCTCCCGCCATAGGGTGAGGGAATTCTGTGCGTGTACCAGCCGTATAAGACTGCCGCCGGAAGATACAGCGGGCTTATCGGCAGGCATCAAGAGCTGTGCGAGCAATGCGCAAGTGGTCGCCGCCAGGCCTCCAGCCCAGAACACAAAATCCGCGCCGCTCGCAGCGAGATAGCCGCCACCGAGTGGCCCGAGCAGCCACCCCGCGTAGGAACAGGCCATAGCCAGCGATAGTGCGCGAGTTCGCTCGATGGCGGGGTGCAGATCCGCCGCCATGGCTCGTGCGATGGCGATATTACCCTCGCAAAGCCCGGTGACAAAGCGGGCAACAGCAAACAGCAAGTAGTTCTCCCGGCTCAGCGCCAGCGCCGAAAACCCATACCCTGCTGCCGCCAGCAGCAACGTACATACCAGAGTGCGCCGGCGACCGAATTGATCGGATAGCGCGCCTACGACGCTGCTGCCCAGTAGCAGCCCCAATGGAAACAGGGCCAGTAAAATACCCAGTAGCAGTTTCGGGGGCAGCCCCATAAACCCTGTCAGTTCACTTGTCGGTCCTTCCAGGAACAGTGGCGCTAGCACTGGGTAGGGCAGTGCGATGCCGGCGGTGCCGATCAGGGTGACTAGCATTACCGCGAGCAGAGTCGTGTGGGGGCGGGCGATGGGCATGGGGTTTAAAATAAGTATTTGCTTTTTATATTAAGTTAGCATGTGATACACATAAAGAAAGTAAATGCTTATTTATTGTGGTCATAGCGCCGCGCAATGGCTGTGCCAGCTATCGCATTCCGCTACCCTATCTGAGGCCGTACACGAGCATGAGGAACCCCATGTCAGATATTCCTTCTTCGCCAACCAGGACCTTTCAGCTCCAGGGCGTGAGTTGCGCCGGGTGTGTGAAAAAGATCGAGTCCGCACTGTCTGGGGTGGCCGGGGTCGACGACGCACGGGTGAATCTAGGGGATAAAACCCTGGTGGTTCGGGGGGATGCGGACCCCCAGGCGTGTATTCAGGCGGTGGAGTCTGCCGGGTATGGTGCCGAACCTGTGCGGTCGAGCGCGCGCGAGCTGCGAGAACAGCAGCGGCAAGATGAGGAGAATCACTACCGGCATCTGCTCTGGCGCGCGGGTATCGCACTGGGGGTGGGTCTTCCCTTGATGATCTGGGGGCTGGTGACCGGCGAAATGAGTGTGCACAACAGCTTCCAGCAACTCGCGTGGGGTGCGGTAGGGCTGGTGACGCTTGCCATACTTATTTTCTGCGGCGGCCATTTCTATACGGGCGCCTGGCGGGCCTTCCGCCATCACAGTGCCACCATGGATACACTGGTCGCGCTCGGCACCGGCACCGCCTGGCTGTTTTCCATGCTGGTGGTCTTGCTGCCACAAGTCCTGCCTGAATCTGCTCGCCACGTCTATTTCGAGGCCAGTGCCATGATCATCGGCCTGATCAATCTCGGCCAGGCACTGGAGGTGCGTGCCCGCGGCAAGACCAGCGCGGCGGTGGAAAAACTATTGGAGCTGCAGGACACCAGCGCACGGGTAATCCGCGATGGGGAGGAAGTGGATATCCCTATCGAGCAGGTGCAGGCCGGCGATAAACTGCGGGTACGCCCGGGGGAAAAAATTCCGGTGGATGGCAGCGTGGTCGAAGGCGAGAGCCTTGTCGATGAATCCATGCTGACCGGCGAACCGGTGCCGGTAAAGAAAGCGGCGGGCGATGGGCTCAGTGCGGGCACCCTGAATAAAAATGGCAGCCTGGTATTCACCGCGGAAAAAGTGGGTGCGGATACCCGCCTTTCGCAGATTATCCAGATGGTCAAAAACGCCCAGAGCTCGCGGGTGCCCATCGCGCGGCTGGCGGACACAATCTCTGCCGTCTTTGTACCCAGCGTCATGATCATCGCAGTGATTGCCGCTCTGGTCTGGTACAACTGGGGGCCCGATCCCAAGATCGCACATATGCTGGTGGTGCTGACCTCGGTGCTGATTATTGCCTGCCCTTGCGCGCTGGGCCTAGCCACACCCATGTCGGTGATGGTCGGGGTGGGCAAAGGGGCGGAAAACGGCGTGCTGGTGCGCAACGGCAAGGCTCTACAGCAGGCTACCGATCTCGACACTTTAGTGGTGGATAAGACCGGCACCCTTACCGAAGGCGCACCGAAGCTGACGGATATCGAAAGCGAAGGTGACGGGGACGCGTTGCTGCAGCAGCTGGCGAGCCTGGAAAGCCGCTCCGAACATCCACTGGCGGAAGCGATTGTCGCTGCAGCAAAAGAGAAAAACCTGCCATTGGGTGAGGTAAACAATTTCGAAGCGATTACCGCCCACGGCGTCAGTGGCGAGGTCGATGGTAAAAAAGTTCTGTTAGGTAATCGCAAACTGATGCAGCGTGAAGGCATTGAAACCGGACAGTGGCCGGAGAAAGCAGAAACGCTTGCCGCACAGGGGCGCACCGCCATGTATGCGGCCGTGGATGGGGCCATGGCCGGTGTGATCGCGGTGGCCGATCCCATTCGCAAAGACGCACAGGCCGCGGTAAAACGTTTGCAGGAACTCGGCCTGCGCATCGAAATGCTGACCGGTGACAACCAGGCAACGGCAGAGGCGGTCGCCAGACAGCTGGGCATTGAGCACGTGCACGCGGACCTGCTGCCGGAGGACAAAGAAAAGATCGTGGCCGACCTGCAAAAGGGCGGCGCCAAAGTGGGAATGGCCGGTGATGGAATTAACGATGCGCCAGCACTGGCACGCGCCGATGTCGGCTTTGCCATCGGCGCCGGCACTGATGTCGCAATCGAGTCCGCGGATGTCACCCTGATGCGCTCGTCCCTGCACGGTGTTGCCGATGCGGTGGAGTTATCCCGCGCGACCCTGCGCAATATCAAGCAGAACCTGTTCGGCGCATTCATTTACAACACCCTGGGGATCCCCATCGCCGCCGGTGTACTTTATCCAGTCACCGGCACACTGTTGAGCCCGGTGATTGCCGGTGCCGCCATGGCATTTTCCTCGGTGACCGTGGTGAGTAATGCCAATCGGCTGCGGTTGTTCAAACCGTCTCACGACTCGGCAAAATCCAACGGAGGTGATGCCTGATGGAATCCGTGCTGATTAATTCACTGGGGCTCGCCGCAATCGCGTTTACCCTGTGGTGGTTCTGGTTGGCGCCCAAGCAGCAAAAATCGCAGGCCACTGAAGCCAGTGAAAAACTGGAAATTCTGGTCAAGGACGGTGTTTACGAACCAGAGCGGGTGCGCGTGACCGCGGGCAAAGAAACGATGCTTCATTTCCGTCGGGAAGACGCATCGCCCTGCGCCGAGTGGGTACTGTTTCCCGACCTTGAAGTAAGCGCGCAGCTGGCGGTGGATAAAGTTACCGAAGTAAAAATCCCCGCGGCGGACGCGGGAAAGTATCCATTTCACTGCCAGATGCAGATGTATCGCGGCACGCTGGTTGTGGAGTAGGGCGCGGGATCAGGCTGTGTAGTGGCTTAGAAATAACGCCGCCGTGCGCTCCGCCAGTGCGGCGCGCTCTTGTGGTGTGAGCAGGGGGCTCACCTGCATCAGTTGCGGCCAGAAACAGCTGCCCTTGATCAGACTGTGAATCTGCTTGCTGCCGATTTCAATATCCAGGTTCTGCAGGCGCCCGTCGGCAGTGGCCGCTTTGAGCCAGCGGGTGATACCGGTCTCAATGGCCGAAAATTTTTCCATCTGCTGACGCAGCGCTTCCGGCTGGTGAAAAAAGTGGTCGAAGGCCACCCGGTTCAGTTCGATATATTCGCGGCTACAGATTACCTCTACTTCAGCCTCAATCAGTTTGCACAGTTGCAGCTTTAAATCGGTATCGGCCTCATAAACCCCGCCGGCACACTGGGTGGCCTGCTGCCAGAGTTCGCCCATCAGCGTAATGATCAGCGCTTCTTTGCTGGCGAAGTGGTTGTACACGGTGCGCTTAGAGACTTCCGCCAGCGCGGCCAGTTCATCCATGCTGGTATTGTGCACCCCGCGCTCCTGAAACGCTCGCTTGGCAGCCTGTAGAATCGCCTGGCGCTTCAGTTCACTTCTTGTGGGTTTCTTCTCGGTCATCTGACCCTCTGGTCTCACATCGCTCAAATCGGCTTGAGAGGAATTTTACACTAGGCAGTTTACTTTTTGTGATTCGATATTACACTACACTGTATAGTTTACTTTTGGGGTCAATCCTCGTTTCATCATGAAAGCGCGCTGGTTGGTAATTACAGGGGTAATCGTTATGGCTGTCAGTCTGTTCAAAGGCTGTTCCTCGGCACCGCAGAAGTTTTACAACACGGGCATGGACGCCAGCGCCGGGGCGAGCAACCTGTGGGAAATCACCAAGATGTATCTGCGCGCAGAGCGCAAAGCGCCCACACCCACTGCGCCGCTCCCCATGCGCGATATTTCCGCGGCTGAACTGGCCGAGCCGGAATCTGAGGGCAGGGTTTATCGATTGGGGCATTCCAGTGTATTGATCCGTATGGACGGAGAAACGGTGCTTGCCGACCCGGTGTTCAGTGAGCGCGCGTCGCCGGTGCAGTGGGCGGGCCCCAAGCGTTTTCACCCGCTACCGTTCGAGCTGTCTTCACTGCCGCAGATCGCGGCGGTGGTGATCAGTCACGATCACTACGACCACCTGGACAAGGGCAGCATTCTGGCGCTGGATGAAAAGGTCGGGCAGTACCTGGTGCCGTTGAAAGTGGGTGATCACCTGCGCCGCTGGGGAATTGCTGAAGACAAAATTGTCGAGCTCGACTGGTGGCAGTCACACACCGTCGGCACACTGAAATTTACCGCCACCCCGGCACAGCATTTTTCCGGGCGCAGTCTGGGGGACCGCGATGAAACCCTCTGGGCCGGCTGGGCGATCGCCGGGCGGGATAGCAATATTTTCTTCAGTGGCGATAGCGGTTATTTCGACGGTTTTCGGGAAATTGGCGAACGGCTGGGGCCCTTTGATCTGACCCTGATCGAAACCGGTGCCTACAATGATCTGTGGAGCAAGATCCATATGCTGCCAGAGCAGAGTGTGCAGGCCCATCTGGACCTGCGAGGCAGGGCGATGATTCCCATCCACAACAGCACCTTTGACCTGGCCCTCCATGACTGGTTCGAGCCGATGGAGCGCGCCGCTGCCGCCGCGTGGGAGAAGAGCGTGCGGATGATTACTCCGGTGATTGGGGCCCCGGTTGCAATCAAAAATCCTCAGGTGATGGATTATTGGTGGCAGGAAGTTATGGCAGCAGAGTCGTCCCCGATGCCACCTGAAAACGGATCAGAACCAGGCGTGCAGCCCGATCACCCATAGGGTTTCACTGACTGACTCCCCGTCCTGCCGTGCGAAGTCTGCGGTATTGCCGAATTTCTTTTCGTAGTTCACGCCGATATAGGGTGCGAACTGCGGGGTAAATTCGTAGCGCAGGCGCAGGCCGGCTTCGATATCGGAAAGGCCGGAGCCGGTGTGGTGCTCGGGAGAATTCTGGCCGAAGAAATTCACTTCGATTTCCGGGCTCAGGATCCATTGCTGGGTGAACAACAGTTCGTACTCGGCTTCAACGCGAAACGCGGTATCTCCGTCTTCACCGATAAACAGTGACGTGTCCACCTCGAAAAAGTAGGGCGCCAGACCGTTCAGGGCAACAACGCCCCAGTTGCGGCTGTCGGTTTCCAGCTCGAAGTCGTGGCGCGCACCAAACTGCAGATCCCAGTAGGGAGCGATGGCGCGGCTGTACAGTGCCTGTAGCTCTTTTTTGGTCGTTCTGGACAGTGCTTTCTCCGTCTCTCCTCCTTCCCGTTCAAACTCAGTTTTCAGCCACAGTTTATTGAAGTCATCGCCAAACCAAAGGCTGCCCTCCAGCGCGCTGCCATCGTGCTCGCGTGCCTCCAGCTGGTCGATGGTGACCTTGGTCAGCAACACCTCGTGATCCATCACGTGATCCGGCTGGTTCGGCGCGTGTTCCAGGTTCGACATGGCTGGTGACGGCGAGTGGTCGTGTTGACCGTGTTGCATATGGTCGTGATCGTGCTGATGCACTCCCTGCTCGGCGAGAGTAAAGGCGGGAACAATCGCGCCCAGTAACAAAAAGTTTTTCATTGACCTCATCGTTAAACCACCCTCACTTCGCGGAACATGCCCGGCATGTGATACAGCAGATGGCAGTGGTAGGCCCAGCGCCCGTAGGCATCTGCCGTTACCAGGTAGCTGATGGTGGAACCGGGCTGCACGAGTACCGTGTGTTTGCGGGGAATAAATTCCGCATCACCGGTTTCCAGTTCGCTCCACATACCGTGTAGGTGAATGGGGTGGGTCATCATGGTGTCGTTCACCAGGGTGATCCGCAGACGCTCGCCGTATTTCAGTATCAGCGGTTCGGCATTGGCGAACTTGATCCCGTCCATGGACCACATATAGCGCTCCATATTGCCGGTGAGATGCAGCTGGATTTCCCGCTGCGGTTCGCGCCGGTCGATGGTGGGGGTGAGGTTGCGGATATCCGCGTAGGTGAGCACGCGGCGGCCGTAGCGGCTCTGGTGATCGCGCAGGCCGATGCCCGGGTCATGCAGACCATTCGCCGGCATATCCGCGCGCATATCGACACCGGGGCCGTACTCGCTGGCGTGGTGTCGCACCGGCGCGTTGCTGCCGAAGCCGGCACGGCCGAGGCCGCTGGTTTTTCCCGGCATCTGGTGGCCGGCGTGCTGGCCCATGTGCTGGCTGTGATCCATGGCGCTCATATCGTGGCCAGAGTGATCCATGCCGTTCATGCTGCCCATGTCGTGGCCGCTGTGGTCCATGCCACTCATACCGCCCATATCATGGCCGGAATGATCCATGCCCATATCGCGATGGGTCAGCACCGGGGCGTAATCCATCGCCGGTACTTCGGCGCGCAATTCTGGGTGCGGTGTCAGCGTGCCGCGGGCATAACCGCTGCGATCAATGGTCTGGGCGAACAGGGTGTAGGCGCGGTCGTCGGCGGGTTCCACCACCACGTCATAGGTTTCCGCCACGCCGATGCGGAATTCGTCCACGCTCACCGGTTCGATGTTCTGCCCATCGCTCGCCACCACGGTCATTTTCAGCCCCGGAATACGAATATCGAAAATCGACATGGCGGAGCCATTGATAAAGCGCAGGCGCACCTTTTCGCCCCGTTTGAACTGCGCCATAAAGTTGGCGTCCGGCGTCTGCCCGTTCATCAGGTAGGTGTAGGTGTAACCGGTGACGTCGGAGATGTCGCGGTCGGACATGCGCATCTCGTTCCACATCTTGCGGTCGCGCCAGGTCTGGGCCACGCCCTTCTGGCGGACTTCCTCCCACAGGTCGCCGGCGGTGCGACGGCGGCGGTTGTAGTAGTGGCCTTCCTTTTTGAGCTTGGCGTAGATGTCGTGGGGCGACTCATCGCTCCAGTCGGTGAGCAGGATCACGTGGTCGCGATCATAGGTCACCGGGTCCGGTTCGGCCGGGTCAATCACAATGGCGCCGTAGTGACCCTGTTGCTCCTGGAAATCCGAGTGGCTGTGGTACCAGTAGGTACCGGACTGGGTGATCGGAAACTCGTAGGTGAAGGTTTCCCCGGGACGAATACCGTTGAAACTGAGCCCGGGTACGCCGTCCATATTGCTCGGCAGGATCAGACCGTGCCAGTGGATGGAGGTGTCGTGAGCCAGGTGGTTGGTGACATTGATGGTGACGGTGTCCCCTTCCTTCCAGCGCAGCACCGGCGCCGGTACACCACCATTGACCGCCACTGCGGTGCGCTCACGGCCGGTGAAATTGACCGGCAGATAGTTCACGTGCAGATCAAAGCGATTGCCGCGTAAAACTTCGGGTAGAGGGTTGACCGTCTGTGCCGCGGACTCCCGGCTCGCGGGCAGTCCCGCGAGCGCGGCACCGGCGGCCATGCCGGTGACAAAGCGCCGTCGGGAAACCGGCAGCGTAGTAACGCGCTGATCAAATAACTTCTTCATTACGCGACTCAGAACTGTTGCTCGGCGTTTTCGATGCGGGCGTAGACGCTGTGTCCACCGTCCTTGTGCAGCAGCACCACGTCATAGGGGGTAAAGCGGTCGCCCACTTCCATGCCCGGACTGCCCAGGGGCATCGCCGGGACCGCCAGACCGCGGGCATTGGCGGGTGGGTTCTGTAAAAACTGGCGGATAAATTTGGCCGGTACGTGCCCCTCAAAAACATAGTCATTGTCGGAAACGCTGGTGTGGCAGGACTGGAATTCCGGGGCGATGTTGAAGCGGTTCTTCACGCCGTTCAGGTCATCCACATCCTTTGCGTCCACCGCAAAGCCCTGCTCGCTGGCGTGCTCCACCCACAGTTTGCAGCAACCACAGGTGGCGGATTTGTATGTGGTGAGCGCGATGGCCGGTTGAGTGGAAGTCGTTTCGGCTACCCGGTTTGATGCGGCGTTCTGGGGTTGTTGCGCGCGGTCGCAGCCGGCACTGAGCAGGGCAGCGCCCAGCAGTAATGCAGTAAAAAATTTCACGGTACTGGTCTCTCAAAAAGTTGGAATGCGATCGATTGCCGGATTTCCGGCGAGGGATCGGATTGTCAGAAAATCAACAGAGAGGCAGCATGCGCCAGCGGTGGGCGCACCTGTCCTGTGTCAGGCAGGTATGGGTGGGCGAATATCGGATTCCGGCGCAGGCGAAGAGTCCAGCGGCCGGTAGGCAGTAGAGGATAAATTGCGGATAAGGAATTCGGTGTCTGCCACCGTGGTAGGCAAGGCGCTGGCACAGTGGCCAGGGCAGCAGCTGCAAGCCTGGTCACAGTCGTGTGGCGAGCCCGTGGCAGAGGCATCCTCGCAGGCGCCATTGCTGCAGTGAGCAACTTCCGCGGGCTGGTGATGCTTGGGGGAGGAAATACTGTGGCTGACTTCGGCAACCGTCGTTTCGACCTCTTCGCCCTCATGGCACGGCTGCGCCAGCGCTTCGCCACCAAGGGCAAGCAGTGCGAGCAGCAGGAATGTGCGGAAGACGTTGGTCATTGTGCTGGTTGAGTGAAATTTATCCGACGGGAATCTTAGGTGGGAATACCCGCGCGTGCAAGTCGACGCCCTTGGTGACTCAGCCGGGAAGGCCGCGCAGGATACGCTCCTGAGTGATCTCGCCAATTCCGCCATCGATGCCTGCGACCGCCAGGTGCAGGTGGCTTGCGTCCGGCAGCGGCAGCATGGCGTAGTGAAACTGCCAGGGCTCGGCAGCGCCCGGGAGGTCGTCGGCGAACTGGATACCCTGCCCCAGATGGAAACCCGCCAGATTAATGCGGGAGAGCCCTTCCGAGATACCGGTACCGCGACCTTTGAAGAACGCCTCTTTCATCGTCCACAGGCGGTAAAAGTGCACGGGTAACAGTTCAGGTGGTGAGGCTGTTAGCAGCGACCGTTCGTCCGGGTGAAAATAGTGATTGGCGATACCCAGGAAGTCGCGCTTTCGTACCGGTTGTTCGATATCCACACCGATATCCGCCTCACAACTTACTGTGAGCGCAATCCACTGGCCGCTGTGGCTGAGACTGAAGCGGAGTTCGGGCACATCAAGAAGTTGCGGCTTGCCGGACTCCGCAATCTCAAACTGCAGGCTCTCTGGCGACTTCCCACTGATGCTCCCGAGTACCCGGCGCATCAGTGCGCGACTCAACAGGAAGCGATAACGGGCTTCCTCACTCCTGTAGCGTTCCCGCCGCGTGCGCTCGTCGTTGCTCAGCAGAGTTTCAAGGGCTCGGGCATCGTCACTGCCCGAGGGGATATCATTGATATGTAAAAGCCAGACTGCCGGTAAGGTCATTGCGCTAAAAAAATCAGAAATTGTGAAGTCATGCTAATCCCTGACCGGGAGGGCTGCCAGTGCTTTGAGTATTCTGGTGTTATTTGTTAGTTTTGGCGGCTCTAGGGAGCCTCTGATCAAGCCCCTCTTTTATGACGGTTTTTGCCACATGCCAACACTCTCCATTAATGCCCTGTTTGGCTATCTGCTGCTGACGCTGCTGGTGATCCAGCAGGCGACGGCGTGCTATGAGGGCCATGGAGATTTGGCAGAGCCAGTTGCAAACGCGGTCGTGGCGCAATCGCTGGTGGACTGTAGTGATTCAGACAGCGGCAGTCCCTGTGATGCAGCGGAGCTGGCCGGGCTGGATCAGGAGTGCAATCACTGCTGCCACTGTCATGCCGGCACCAGCCTGTGCCTGCCCGCAGGGCACTATGCGCAGTGGCCCATTCCCGGTATACGCTGGCTCGCTACTATAGACAGCACCTTTCCTCACGAGATTATCTCCGCCCTCTACCGACCTCCCATTGCCTGAGTGAACTGAAAATTCCGCGGATTCGACGCGCATCCGCGCACCGAACTTCAACCCTCACTCGGGAATTGTTTTATGTCTTTTCTTGCGACACCCGGTTACCGGTGTCTGTATGCTACTGCACGTATGCTGTTTGTATTCGCAGCATGCATTCCACTGTTATGCGTCCCCGTACAGACCGCTTTTGCCCAGAACCGCGATGCGCGGCCGTCGATCACCCTGTCGGAGGCCATCGCCAGAACGCTGAATCACCACCCCTCGCTCGCGGTCTTTGAGTACCGCCAGCAGTCCCTGGATGGCCGCGCACAAACGGCGGATCTGCGCCCCGCGCTCAACCTGGATATGGAGCTTGAGAATTTCGCCGGCACCGACGGCAGCGAAAATACGGAGATTACCGTCGGCCTGTCTTCGGTGATCGAGCTGGGTGGTAAACGCAATGCCCGCGGAGAGATGGTCGCCAGTGAGCGGCGGCTGTTGAATCTGGAGCGTGAAATCCAGGCGCTGGATCTGCTCGGCGAGGTGACCCGGCGCTACGTTCAGGTGCTCTCGGTCTCCGAACGTGTGGCGCTGGCAAAAGACACCGTGCAACTGGCGGAGGGCGCTCTGGCTTCGGTGACGGCGCGGGTCCGCGCCGGGGCCGCACCCACCGCAGAGAAGCTGCGCGCATCGGCGGCGCTTTCCCGTGCACAGCTACAGCAGCAGCGTCTGGAAAAGCAATTGCAGGCGGAGCGGATCGCGCTGGCGGCCATGTGGGGGGAGGCCAATGGGGACTTCTCTGTAGCTGGAGGGCAGTTGTACCGGATGCCGCAGGCCGACGATTTCCAGAATTATCTCGCCCGCGCCGAGCAGAATCCCCTGCTGATGCGCTTCGCTTCCGAGGCGCGCGTGCAGCAGGCGCAGCTGCGACTGGCAAGCAGCGCCGCCCACGCCGATGTGAGTTGGGGTTTGGGGGTGCGCCAGAGCAATGAGACCGACAGTACCTCCCTGGTAGCGGGGCTCAGTGTGCCGCTGTTCAGTGGCCGTCGCGCCCGGGGGGAAATTGCCAGTGCCCGCGCCGCCCTGCAGGGTACCGCCGCGCGTGAGGATACCGCGCGTTTGCAGTTGCATACCCAGCTGTATCGCGCTTATGCGGATCGCGCCCAGGGGGTGCAGTCCGTGCGACGCCTGCGCGAGGAGATTATTCCCACGCTGACCCGCGCCATGGGGGAAACCGAGACCCTGTATCGCGCCGGTCGCTACACCTATCAGGACTGGGTGGCGGCGAGGGAAGAATTACTCGATGCCCGCAGCGCACTGATCGACAGTGCCACGCAAGCGCTGCTGGCGGGGGCTGAAATGGAACAGCTTACCGCGGCACCGCTTCTCGCCAATAACCCTGTGTCCTCGGCTGCACCAGCGACAGTGAATGAAAAATGATTTCAGGTAACACCATGTTCAAGACAGTAAATATTGCCGTATTTTTACTCGCACTTTCTGCTGCGGGCTGGGCCAGCGATGACCATCATCATGAAGATCATCACGAAGAAGGCCATCATGACGAAAGCGTGGTAGAGCTTTCCGACACCACACTTGCCCGCGCCGGTGTTGCCGTTGCTACGGCTGGAGCCAGGGCAATCGAGTCCACCGTTACTCTCTACGGAAAACTGCAACCGGAGCCCACCGCGATCAGCCATATTCGCGCGCGCTATCCCGGTCTGGTCTCCAGAATAGCCGTCAGCATTGGCGACCCGGTCAAGAAAGGCCAGCTACTCGCATCCATCAATTCCAATGAAAGTCTGCAGGAGTACACACTGCGCGCCCCCTTTGACGGAGTCGTGATTGAAAAGCACGCGGGTCCCGGGGAGTTTGTCAGTGAACAGGTGCTGTTTACGGTCGCGGATTACAGCAAACTGTGGGCCGACCTGCAGGTATTTCCCGAACGCCTTGGCCGTGTGCAACGTGGGCAACCGGTAGAAATCATTGCCGGTGAGCAGTCGTACCGGGGTGCGATTGGAAATTTGGTGCCCGCTGCAAACGGTGCGCCTTTTCGGCGTGTGCGGGTACCGCTGGATAACCATAATGGCAGTTGGTCGTCAGGGATTTTCGTCCGCGGCCGAGTAACCGTCGATGAAAAACCTGTAGCGATCGCTATCGACAATCGCGCATTGCAGACTCTGGAAGGTGAACCAGTAATTTTTGTCGAAACCAGACCTAACCACTTTGAAGCGCGCCCGGTGCGCCTTGGGTTGCGCGGAAGCGAATTCAGTGAAGTGCTGGGCGGCATCCAGGCGGGTGAGCGCTACGTGGCGGAAAATAGCTATCTGATCAAGGCCGAATTGAAAAAGTCGGCCGCCGGCCACGCGCATTGAGGGAATTTCGCATGATTGAATCCATATTGCGCTTTGCCATCGAGCGCCGCGTGCTGGTGCTTTTCAGCAGTCTGATTATCGTTGCCCTGGGATTGTGGAGTTATCAGCGACTGCCTATCGACGCGGTGCCGGACATTACCAATGTCCAGGTGCAGATCCTTACCGAAGCGCCGGGTTATTCACCTCTTGAATCGGAGCAACGGGTCACCTATCCGGTGGAAACCGCACTGGCGGGGCTGCCACAACTTGAATATACCCGCAGCCTATCACGCTACGGCCTGTCCCAGGTCACCGCGGTGTTTCGCGAAGGCACCGACATCTACTTTGCTCGCAACCTGATCGCCAACCGCCTCACCTCCATTCGCAGCCAGCTGCCCGCAGGGCTGGAACCCACCATGGGCCCTATCGCTACCGGCCTCGGGGAAATTTTTCTGTACACGGTCAGCGCGGCGGAGGATGCACGACAGCCGGATGGAGCGCCCTACGACAGTACCGCATTGCGGGAAATCCAGGACTGGATCATCAAACCGCAGCTGGCGCTGGTGCCAGGAGTGACCGAGGTAAATGCCATCGGCGGGTTCCGCAAACAATTTCATGTCACACCGGATCCGCAAAAGTTGCTGACGTTTGGCGTCACTATGGCGGATGTGATTGCGGCACTGCAGCGCAGTAACCAGAACCGCGGGGCCGGTTTTGTAGAAGTTGGAGGAAATCAGTTACTGGTGCGCTCCCCTGGCCAATTGAAGTCGATTACCGATATTGAAAGTGTCGTCGTGAAATCGGCCGGAGGTCGCGAGCGCGATGAATTCCTGGCTCCGATCACCGTTGCCGATATTGGTAGCGTTGCGATTGGCCGGGAATTGAGAACTGGCGCTGCCACGGAAAACGGTCGCGAAACCGTACTGGGAACGGTGATGATGTTGCTGGGCGAAAATTCGCGCACCGTAGCGGCCGATCTCGGGGAAGCGCTGCAGAAAGTACAGCACTCGCTACCTGAGGGTGTGAAGGTCGAGGCCGTCTACGACCGCACGCGTCTGGTAGACCGCGCCATCAATACCGTTCAGAAAAATCTTCTGGAAGGTGCACTTCTGGTGATCGCGGTGTTATTTCTGATGTTGGGAAATCTCCGTGCCGCATTGATCACTGCCGCGGTGATCCCTCTGGCGATGCTCGCCACACTCACCGGAATGCTGAGTGCCGGTATCTCCGCAAATCTGATGAGCCTCGGTGCGTTGGATTTCGGGTTGATAGTCGACGGTGCGGTAATCATCGTGGAAAACGCTACCCGGCGTCTGGCGCAGGCCAGTCACGGCCGCGATTCGGAGCTTCCGCTCAGGCAGCGTCTGGACATAGTGTATACCGCCACCAATGAAGTTATCCGGCCCAGTGTGTTGGGAGTGCTGATTATTACTCTGGTGTATATACCCCTGTTTTCGCTCACCGGCGTGGAGGGCAAGATGTTCCACCCGATGGCGGCCACGGTGGTGATGGCGCTACTCGCGGCCATGGTGTTCTGTTTTACCCTGGTGCCGGCGGCGGTGGCGGTTTTCCTGCGTGGGAACATTCGTGAGCGGGAAAATGTCGTGGTGCGCAGTCTGACAGCCCTGTACAAGCCGATACTGACAGTCGCCTTGCAACTGCGCTGGCTGGTAGTTTCTGTAGCGCTGCTACTGGTAGTGTTCTGTGGCTGGCTTGCCACCACCCTGGGTTCCGAGTTTGTACCGCAACTGAACGAAGGCGACATTGCCACCCACGCTCTGCGCATCCCCGGTACGGGTCTGGAACAGGCGGTGAAAATGCAGAAAGAGCTGGATGTGTCGCTGGGTAATGTGCCAGAAGTCGCGCGGGTATTTTCCCGTATTGGTACCCCGGAAGTCGCCACAGATCCGATGCCACCCAATGTGGCGGATACGTTCATTACCCTGAAACCGCAATCGGAATGGCCCGACCCGAAGCTACCCCGCGAGGAGTTGATCGAGCGCTTGAAGGCCGCGATTGAGGCGGTTCCGGGAAATAACTACGAATTCACCCAGCCGATCGAAATGCGTTTCAATGAACTGATTTCCGGGGTGCGCGCAGATCTGGCGGTGAAACTCTACGGAGATAATCTCGCGCAGTTGCGTCGTTCCGCCGGAGAGATTCTTGCGCAGGTGCAGCAGGTCGAGGGTGCGGCTGATGCCCGTCTGGAGCAGGTGGAGGGGCTGCCGGTGCTGTCGATTACCCCGCGACGCATGTCGCTCGCCCAGTATGGAATGGGCGTGCAAACTCTACAGGACTACGTGGCGACAGCCATCGGAGGCACCAGCGCGGGGTTGATGTACTCTGGTGATCGTCGCTTCGAATTGATGGTGCGGTTGCCGGAGGACATTCGGCAGAATATCGGCGAGCTTTCTTCTCTGCCTGTTCCGCTTGCCCAAGGTGGATTTGTGCCGTTGGAAGAAGTTGCCGACTTGAAATGGACAGAATCACCGGCACAGGTGAGCCGGGAAAACGGCAAGCGGCGGCTGGTGGTTACCGCCAACGTGCGCGGGCGCGACCTGGGATCATTTGTGCAGGCCGTGCAGGAACGGGTTGAATCGGAGGTGGAAATACCCGCGGGCTATTGGCTTGATTACGGTGGCACCTTCGAGCAACTGCAATCCGCCGCCGATCGGCTTTCCATTGTGGTGCCGGTAACACTGTTGATGATCCTGCTGTTGTTGATGGTGGCGTTCAGCTCTCTGCGCGATGCACTGATTATTTTTACCGGGGTACCCCTGGCACTCACCGGTGGTGTGCTGGCGTTGTGGCTGCGGGATATGCCGCTATCGATTTCTGCCGGGGTCGGCTTTATCGCGCTCTCAGGCGTGGCGGTGTTGAACGGCCTGGTAATGCTGTCGTTTATTCGTGAGCGCTGGCGAGAGAGTGGTGAGCTGTACACCTCCATAGTGGATGGTGCCATGCTGCGGCTGCGCCCGGTGTTGATGACGGCGCTGGTGGCGAGCCTGGGTTTTGTGCCGATGGCGCTCAATACCGGAACCGGTGCGGAGGTACAGCGTCCGCTGGCGACAGTGGTGATTGGAGGAATTATTTCCTCCACACTGCTCACCCTGGTTGTACTGCCTGTGTTGTACCGATGGGTGCATGAGAGATCCCGTAAATTTTCCCCTGCGGCAGTGGAGGGGTAGAATTGTCGACTTTCTGGGGCCCCTTGTCTGAGGGCCAAGGCTTAGCTTCGTGCCGCAGTGCTACCGGATACTGCGAGGTAGCCTCGCTTACGAAGCCCTAAAGTTTTCGAGAAGGTGTCGATATCGGGTGTGAACTTCTGAGACCTTCCGCGAGAGGGACCTCGCGGAAGAGCCCCCATGGATGGGTTCACGTCGTGTCTCAGAAGTTCACACCCGATAGGGGCATCGCCACAGCACTAAAAAAGAGCTAATACCACCGCACCCTGAACAGAGAGAAAACCTTGGCCAAAAAATCCAAAACCGCGTTTGTCTGCAATGAGTGCGGAGCCGACTACACAAAATGGGCGGGGCAGTGTAATGCCTGTGGGGCCTGGAACAGCCTGAGTGAAGTGCGGCTGGGGCCTGCGCATACCGATAGCCGCGCGGCAAATTTTACCGACGCACAGGCGGGCTACGCGGGCGCGGCGGGACAGGGCAAGGTTCAGAAGCTTTCCGAGATTGATCTCAGTGAGCTGCCCCGAATTCCCACCAATGCCAGTGAACTGGATCGGGTGCTGGGTGGTGGGCTGGTGCCGGGTTCGGTGGTGCTGATTGGTGGTCATCCCGGTGCGGGTAAGTCCACCGTACTGTTGCAGACCCTGTGTCACCTCTCGCAGAAGCTACCCGCTCTGTATGTAACAGGGGAGGAGTCCCTACAGCAGGTAGCCATGCGCGCTAAGCGATTGGGGCTGCCCGCAGATCATCTGCAGATGCTTTCGGAAACCAACGTCGAGCAGATCTGCCTCACCGCTGGCGAGGTGAAGCCCAAGGTGATGGTAGTGGACTCCATTCAGGTCATGCATATGGCCGAAGTTCAGTCCGCACCCGGCTCCGTGGCGCAGGTGCGCGAGAGTGCGGCGTATCTGACGCGCTTCGCCAAGCAGACCGGAACCGCATTGATTCTGGTTGGCCATGTCACCAAAGATGGCACCCTCGCCGGACCCAAAGTTCTTGAGCACATCATTGACTGCTCCATCATGCTCGAGGGCTCCCACGACTCCCGCTTCCGCACCCTGCGCGCACACAAAAACCGCTTTGGCGCGGTCAATGAACTGGGGGTGTTTGCGATGACCGAACAGGGCCTCAAGGAAGTCTCCAACCCCTCCGCCATTTTCCTGCAGCGCGCCGATGAAATCGCTGCGGGTTCGGTGGTGACTTCCGTGTGGGAAGGTACTCGCCCGCTACTGGTCGAACTGCAGGCGTTGGTGGACGATAGCAGCCTCGGCAACCCGCGTAGGGTTGCGGTGGGGCTGGATCAAAACCGCCTGAACATGCTGCTCGCAGTGCTGCACCGCCACGGTGGGGTACTGGTGGGCGATCAGGATGTGTTTATCAACGTGGTGGGCGGTGTGAAAGTGATGGAAACCAGCGCGGACCTGACGCTGCTGATGGCCGTGGTTTCGAGTTTCCGCAATCGCACCCTGGACCGGGATCTGATGATCTTTGGCGAGGTAGGTCTGGCTGGTGAAATTCGCCCGGTGCCTTCTGGTCAGGAACGGCTGAGAGAAGCGGCCAAACATGGTTTCCGCAAGGCGATTGTGCCGGCCGCAAATCGGCTCAAAACCGATATAGAGGGTATGCAGGTAATTCCGGTGAAAAGTCTATCCGAAGCTCTAAATGCTTTGGATATGGCTTAAGTGTCAGTCGGGGTATTAATTTCCAACCTCGTCTGTATAAGTCGCCAGCTCAGGTTGATAAGAGAGCATCGAGCAGTATTGCCAAAATCATCGTTGTACCAGATATGAAGAAAGTCCAGAAAAAAATTATGGCGAGGAAGCGATCAAATTTATTTGTATTTCTTCTTATTACTTCGGAGTTCGCATTGAGAGAGGATAGCCGACCTCTCTCCAAGACTTTGTGAAATTTTCGAGGTGTGGCTAAAGCCTGTGCAGCATTGAAAATATCCCAGCCGCTGACCAATTCAAGCCCTAATTGATCTTTTGTATCTGGGTTTTTCCTTAATCTCTTAACAGTTACCTGCCCGAAAACAACGAATAGCAGCCATCCGATTAAAAGGCCAAGAAAAGAAAACAGAACAACGAAATTTAGCGTATTCATGGCGTATTCACTGCACCCATGATTTGGTCATAATAGAGTTCTCCATTGGCCTCAAAGTGTCGATCTGCTGCTAGGGAAACAGCAGCTGTCCCCGCAATTATCAGACCTCCCGCGATAACCGCAGCCCACCCGACTGGTGTCATGAACATGAATAGCGCGACTCCCGCTTTTGCTGCAATTACACCTGCACCTGCACTTGCTGCAAAGCGGCTAGACTCTACAAACAGGTCCTTTTCCCACTTTCCCCCAGCTTGATACGAATTGTGCACTTTACCTGCACGGGACCCGAAATCTATCACCGCCAAGCCATTGCCCAGCACTTTCGTGTATTGGCTCAACTTTACCAGCCTGTGCGCCTCAATTTCACTGCTGAGTTGCAATTTCACTACATTCCGGCTGCTGCGAGCAATATTAGTACCACGCTCGGCACTGGTCAGCGGTGTGCCACGCCGTGAGCGAATATGGCTGGTTACCACGTGCAATTCTGCGCGAAACTGTGCCTGCATACGATTAAAGGCCGTATGCGCCTTTTGCTTTAACTGGGCCTGATTCCCTGCCTTGCTCAGTTTGGCATCCCGATAGGTGAGTAGCGCTACCTGGTACTCCTTTACCGATTTGGCGAAAGCACTGATTCGCTCGCCGTAGACACTAGTCGAAGCGCCAGTCAGGGCGATGTTGTAATCCTTGAGTTGCTCCATCATGACCGCAATCGCCAGTGTATTATCTTCACCAAAGGTAAGCGACAGCTCGGTCACGGGCTGGGATATGTGCTTTGGTGCCAGTAGCGTTTGGATTCGCTTGCCCTGAGCGTCGCTGTGGCCATTTAACAAGTATGGGGTGTTGGCTTTGGCAAATTTGGGAGTGGGGCAATGCAGTTCGGTGAGCTGCTGGATGTTAACGCGACATGCCTGTTGAAGGGCGGGCGAGCTGAGACTTCTGTTACAGAGGAATACGGTACTCACTTTCAGATCCTTTGAAAATGTGCGAAACAGGAAGGCTGAAAATTCTACCGTCAATATAATCGTTGTTGAAGCGAAATTCGGAGTTTGAGCGTACCAGTCAGCGGTATCTGTGAGGGGTGGGCCGCTCGCATTCGAGCGGCCTTCGGGCTCTGCTTTACATTTTCCAGTTAAACCGCAGACCCGCGGTACGGGGTTGTCCCCATACACCGTAACCCCAATCGGCCCCGAGTGTATTCTGGTAAGTAAAATACTCTTCGTTGGTGAGATTGCGGGCGAAGGCTTCCACGCTATATGCATCGGAAGGGGAGTGCCAACTGACCTTGGCGTTCGCGAGACCGTAGGCGGACTGCATTGAATAGGGGTCGTTTTCTACCTGCAGGTAGTGATCATCCTGCCATGCATAATCGCCCTGGAATACGAGATCACCATTGCTACCCAGACTCTGGTAATAGCGTGCGACCAGGTTGTAAGTAAACCCTGGCGCTGAGGGCAGTTCATTGCCATCGAGGGTGTAAGTGTCAGCGGCAACAACGAAGGACTGCTTGGAATCAAACTCGGTACTGAGCCAACCCGCGCCGGCGATCACTTCAAAATTGTCGGTAATCGGAGCGGTCAGCTCCAGCTCCGCACCGGTACCGGTTACATCCCCTGCATTGGTAATGACACTGCCCTCGGCGACGCTGATAAATACCTGCGCCTGAAAATCCTGTACTGAATAGTGGAAGGCGGCGGCGTTCAATCGGTAGACATCGGCAATGGTGGTTTTCAGGCCCAGTTCGAAATTATCGATGGTCTCTGCGCCGACGGGATCGGTGGCGAGATCATTGCGGTTGTAGCTGCCGGAAAATCCACCGCTTTTAAAACCGGTGGAATAGCTGGCGTAGGCCAGTGTTCTATCACTCGGGCGCCAGTCGATGCCGATGCGGCCGGTGGTAGCCTGATCGCTCAGGTCTTTTTGGGTGTCGACGGCATCTGGATAAAAACTGGGGCCAGCATCCTGAGAGAAATCCCGTTCTTCTTCGGTGTAGCGTAAACCACTGACCAGGGTAAGCGTGCTGCTAAGATCGTATTCCACCTGCCCGAACAGTGCCCAGGATGTACTGTCGAGAGTAACAATTTCCTGGTGCCACAAGCCGTCTGCGGTGGTCGGTGCCTGGGTGTTCAGACCGCGGTCGTCTTTGTAATAGTAGAAACCGGTTACCCAATTACTGTTTTGAGTAACGCCGTTCAGGCGTACTTCCTGGGTATATTGTTCTGCATCCACGCTGTATTGCTCGTCAAACCACACAGCGGGCAGGCCATCCCCGTCATCCTGAAGGAATTTGTCCAGTTCCTCGTAGGCGGTAATCGAAGTCAGGGTGAAGCCCTCGAAATCCCGTATGAATGTGGCGGATGTGCCGAAGGTATCGATTTCAGTGGCCAGCCCATCGGTCGCACCGCTGGCTACATGTTCGGGGCCGAAGTTGCCGTTCACCGCTTCCTCACCTGAAATACCTCCCAAGCCGGGATTCGCACTGTAACACTTGCCGTTCTGAATCCGTGCGATGGAGCAGGTCGCAGCGCCTTCCTCTGGCGATTCAAGATACCCGAGATGTGCAAAGCCCACGGATTGCTGGTCGGCGCGACTTCCATGTACGTTCAGCAATAGGCTGCTGTGGTCCGCGAGGTCGATTTCCAGCTGGGTGCGATAGCCGAAACTGTTGGTGTCATTGAGCTTTTCCCCGGTAACGGCGTTGGTCTGCCAGCCGTCATTGTGGGTGCTTTTTACCGCAACACGGCCGCGCATGTTGTGATTGATGGGGCCGCTGACAGTGCCCTCAAGAATCCGCTCGGAATAACTGCCATAGCTGGCGCTGGCGGTGGCTTCCAGTGATTCTGTGGGCTTGCGGGAAACGTAGTGTACGAGACCTCCGGTGGTATTGCGGCCGTAAAGTGTGCCCTGTGGGCCGCGCAGTACTTCTACCCGCTCCAGGTCAAACAGCTGAATGGCCGAGCCCGCCGGGTTGCCGCGATATACGTCGTCCACATAGATGGAGACGGGGGATTCCCAGGAGTCGGAGAAATTCACTAGGCTGATGCCGCGCAGGCTGACGGAAGGGCTGGAGGCTTCGCCGAAAATGGCGAAGAAATTCATATTCGGTACTTGCTGGGTAATATCCAGCCCTTCTTCAAAGCCCATTTTTTCGATGGCATCGCCGGAGAATGCACTGACCGCGACGGAGACGTCTTGCAGGGACTGCTCGCGCTTTTGTGCGGTAACGGTGACTTCTTCAAGGACAGATTGCTGGGCGAGGGCAGTGGTGGTGGTAAGCGTGCCGGCGAGTGCAATGGCGGTAGCCAGTAGTCTGCGGCCGGGTAGTAGAGGCTTGAATGTTTGTGTATCAGAATGGTGAGGCTTGCTGCTGTTTGGTGCAGGCATTTTTTTCTCCTTGTAATCGCACGCGTTCCGTAAGAATCCGAGCTGGATTGCGCGATTGAATAGCGGGCGTCATTGCCCAGAGTGCACGGTGATATTGCATCGCCGCGATGGTGCTGGAAGTTTTCTTAAATGAAATCCAGAAAAAAGAGCGCCAGACTGGCTAAGCTCTGGAAATACCCTAGCAAAAATTACGGTTTTATCGCAATTTTGTTTCGATTTTGATGGGGCGGGCTTGATGGGGTCGGCTTGAGGAGAGTGGTGTTGGAACCGTATTGCGAAGGCGAAGTTTATTCCCTTCGCAATACGTGGAAAATCAGGAGCTTGCGTTACTTGGTCAAACGCAGCATCAGTTTCATCATTTTATTCGCCAGATTGCCGTAAGGTGGCATCATTAATTTCAGCGGGTCCAACGGGCCCTGGTAGAACACCGGGCGCAATTTGGAAAAGGTCAGGAAACCTTCGTAGCCGTGGTAGTGGCCCATGCCACTTTCGCCAACACCACCGAAAGGAATATCGTGTTGCCCTACGTGCAGTACGGCGTTATTCACGCTGACTCCGCCGGACATCACGTGATCAATGTAATAGTCCCGCAGCTCCTTGTCTTTGGTGAATGGGTAGATCGCCAGCGGACGGTCGCCGCTATTGATGTAGTTGGCCACTTCTTCTCGGTTTTTGTAAGTCTTGATCGGCAATAACGGCCCGAAAATTTCCCGCTGCATTACTTCCATGTCTTCACTGACATTGACCAGAAGGTGCGCGGGGAATTTTTTCAGTGTGTCGTTGCGGTCACCCTGTCCATCGGTCAGGTCGATTGCGGTCGCGCCTTTCGCCAGCGCATCGTCAAGGGTGCTCCAGATACGCTGGAAGGATCGATCGTCGATTACCGAGGTGTAGTCCGGGTGCTGAATATCCGGGTAGCGTTTTTTGAAAACGCGTTTCGCTTTTTCCACAAACGCATCGACCTTGTCTTCCGGCAGTAACAGGTAGTCTACCGTCGTGCAGATCTGGCCGGCGTTGAACAGCTTCCAGAACAGAACCCGTTCCACCGCGGTATCGGTGTCGTAGTCGGGGCCGACTATCGCCGGGGATTTACCGCCAAGCTCCAGGGTAACCGGGGTCAGATTCGCTGCCGCTGCGGCCATAACCTTGCGCCCGGTTGTTCCGGAACCAGTAAAAATCAGGTGGTCGAATTTGAGGGCGGAGAACTCTATACCGACGCCGCCGGTCTCCTCGAGAAACACCAGTTTATCCGGGGGGAAGTAGTCGCTGCTGATACGTTGCAGCAATGCGGTGAGGTTGCGGGAGTTTTCCGACATTTTCACCATGGCGCGGTTGCCGGCGGCAAAGATATTGATCAGTGGCCCGAAGGACAGGTTGATCGGAAAATTCCACGGCACGATCACACCTACCACACCCAGTGGCTGTGGAATGACCTTGGTCGATGAGGTCGGAAACGCGGTGATGTCGATATGGCGTCGCTGGGGCTTCATCCACTTTTTCAGGCGCTTGATCGTGTCCTTGATACCATCCAGCGCGGGAAAGATTTCCGCGAACAGGGTCTCGTGATGAGAGCGGTTGCCGTAATCCTTGCTTACCGCCTGTACAAGCTCGTCCTGATGGTCGCGGATCATCCGGGCCAGGGATTTCAGATCTTCAACCCGCTGCTGGTAGCTGGGGGTGGGGCTGGCCAGGTAAGCCTGGCGCTGGTTGGCCAGCAGGTTTACCAGGTTTGTGGTTTGAGTTGTCTCACTGGTCAAGGTCTGGGTATTCATGATCGCTTACCTAGCTGTGTTTCCGGTGATACCTGGGGCGGTGTTCCGGATTAGATACGAGTCTGATTTGCACAGGATACGGGTTTTTCCCTGTAGAGAGTTGACCGAAGGCGTCGGCAAATTGACAGATCGCGCAACCTTGAGTCCCGCTGACTGTTTAGTCGGACCTTTGGTGCAGCCAGGCTCTGGGGCTGGCGCCCATGATGCGTTTGAACGCACGGGTCAGTGCACTGAGCTGGCTGTAGCCCACCAGTTCCGCGATCTCGGTCAGTGACCGGCTGCCTTCCAGTAAGTAGGTACACACCTGCTCCACGCGGGTGCGGTCCAGTAGTTGCTGAAAACTGGTGCCCTGCTGGTTGAGACGCAGCTGGAGTGTGCGCGGTGCCATGTTCGCGCTATCGGCGACCTTTTCCAGAGTCACCGGCCCTCGTGGCAACAGGTTGGTAATGGTCCAGAGTAACTGTTCCTGGAAGTCATCCAGTTGCTTTTTCTTCAGAAAATCATTGATCAGGCCGAGCATTTCCGGGTTTGCACCGGCGACGGGGCGCTGCAGCAGTTCCCGCGCAAACGCGATCCCGTTGTGGTCCTGCCCGAACTGCACCGGGCACTGGAACAGTTCACGGTAGGGAGCGAGACCTGCGCTCCCTGTCGGTGCCGTACCGCACAATTGGACCGAGCGCAGGGCGACGGGCTCGGCGAGAAGAAAACGGATCAGATTAAATCCGCTGGCCACCAGATTGTCACTGTGCTGGCGCGAAGCGGCGGAAGGACCGGCAAACTCGTAGCGTGAGCACAGGTAGGCGGTATCGGCCGACTCCTCCAGCCATACCTTCAGCCCCTGGGCCGTCTGTCCAATGGAGGAGGTGATCGTCTCCATGGCATCGCGCAGGGTCGGGCACTGTTGCAGCAGCAGGCCGATGGTACCGAGGGCGGCAATACTCTGCTGTTGGGCCAGCTTAAGGCCGAAGTGCGGGCAGCCACTCAATTGAGCCCCCAGTTCCAGCAGTTCAACCTTGCTCTCCATCGGGATCATCAGGTCCGGACGATCCAGATAATCCGCAGGCAGGGCAAGGCGTTGCAGCAGTGCCCCGGCATCGACGCCGAAACTGCCAAGCAGAGACTTGTAACCGGTGAGCGCGCTGGCGCGGACCATTGGGAGCAAGGGGGGCCTCTCGAATCCTGGATCTCGAGGCATGATACCCAACCTGCTCCCAATATTGCGATAAATAGCGCCTGCGCAGTTTACAACTGCTATTCGCTACGTTGTGGCTCACCAGACTCTTCGGCGACCTGTTGCGCCAGCGCCGCGAGCAGTGGTGAAACGCGGGATTCACGCATTTCCCGGCCGATCTCATCCAGTTGTTCTTGCAACTGACTGCGCTCCCCGTTCAGGTTCAGGGGTTCGTCCCCAGAGGGCGAGGACTGCAACGGAGATGGCAGAGGCTCCACTTCCGGCGTCCAGTGCGGCGCGCCTGCCGGCAGTTCCGGACTGGCGGCAGGCCGCTGGAAATCACCAAAAATGGAGTTGTCCCGGAAGCCCGCGAAATCCCTGTGCATTTGTAGCGGGCTGGATTTGTGGGAATCCTCCGGGGCGCTGGTATCGATACTCAGATCATTGCCAAATACCCTCGACCAGTCGTTGGGGTAGTAGCGCCCATCGACCGAGCCAAATACCGGGTCGTAGTGATCGCCACTGCGTCCCCCCTGCAGGTTGCTCGAAACATTTTCCGTTTCTTTGGAGATCAGGCGGCCGTGCAGCTCTGGTGCCTGTCGCTCCCACTCCCGCGGCGGGTAGATATATTCCGGATACAGCTGAGAAAGGGTGATGTTGTCGACGTTGGTGTCGTTCTCGATTTCGGTCTGGTCGGTATCGATATTGTCGTCCGGATTCTGATCCCGGCCGTGGTTGCCATCATCGCCGATGGTGGCCGTGTTTTCGGTCTGCTGGATTGTGGCATCCAGCGGGTAATTTACGGTGACGGCAAAGGTGATACTGCCCTGCTCGCCGGGTGCGAGCGTTCCCACATCAAAGGTGTAGGTATCACCGGAACGGACCCAGCCCGGGGTTGAGTTGGCCGCATCAAAGGTAGTGTTGGGTGGCAGGGTTTCCGTGATCACCACGCCGGTCGAAGTGGCGTTGCCGCGGTTGCCGTAAGTGAGCGTATAGACGATGGATTCCGTCGGGCGGGGTTCCACATCTTTGTCGTCCTTATCGATAAACAGGTCGACAAACTCGATTTCAAATGTCTCGCTGTCGGAGTTGTTTGATGGGTCCGGGTCAGCGCCATTTGACCCGTCGTCGGTGATGGTCACGATATTGGTCTGTGCGCCGACATTTGCGGGAACCTGATCCTGAACCGTTGTGGTCAGTGTAAGACTGACGCTGTCACCGGCAGCGAGATTGCCAATATTCCAGGTCACGGTGCCCGCTTGCGTATCGACGATTCCACCGTCACTGGCCACGAAGTCGGTGAATAGCGACTGATCTGGCAACTGGTCCGTAACCACTACGCCGGTGCCGTTTTGATTCCCCACATTGCTCGCGACGATGGTCCAGCTGATGGTATCGCCAGGGTTTGCCGGGTCTTCAAAATTCTCGATCTTGTCGATTTGATAGTCCGGTGCCGCGACGACCACAATCGCCGGACTGTCACGGTCGGCGGTGGTGTTGTTGGCGGGGTCCTGGTCGGGACCATTGCTGTCGTTGTAATCGATCAGTGCGACGTTGGTGAACACCTGAAAATCGGCGGGCAGGGGATCGTCAATAATAACCGCGAACTGGACCTGGCCGGTTTCCCCGGGGTTTACCTCCCCGATGTCGATAACATAGCGGCCGTTTTCGAGTTGCCAGCCGGGCGTCGAGTTGGTGGGATCAAAGGTCGTGTTTGCCGGCAAAAGTTCAAAGACCCGGGTTTCCGGTGCGGAAGCGGTGCCGACGTTCGCATAGCTCAGGGTATAGGTGACCACCTCGCCAGGGAAGGCAATGTTGTCTTCGTCATTGACTACCTTGTCGATCACCAGGTCAACGAAAATGATATTGAACTGCTCGGTATCGCCATTATTTTCCGGCGTCGGGTCCGGCCCGTTCGCACCATCATCGGTTACCACTGCGGTGTTTGCCAACAGCGGAAAGCTGACGGGAACCAGGTCCGGTATTACCGCAGTCAAGGTGACGCTGACACTTTCCCCTGCGGCGAGGTCGCCAATGTCCCAGGTGACGATTCCCCGATCCAGATCGATCACACCGCCATCACTCGCTGTCACATTGGAAAGAACGGTAGAGCTCGGCAGGTCATCGGTAATCACAACACCGGTTCCGTCCTGGTTACCCTCGTTAGTGATAACGATGGTCCACTCAAGTGTGTCCCCGGGGTTGGCGGGATCGACAAAATTCTCGATTTTGTCGAGTACATAATCCGGAGCGGCCTCGATGGGTGTCGTTTCGTCATCGGTGTTGTTGTCAGGGTCCTGGTCGGGTCCGTTACCGCCGTCATCTTCTATGCGGGTGCTGTTGCTGGTTTCCTCAACACCCGATGGCATCGGATTATCAAACACCACCGCGAAATCTACACTGCCCGTTTCTCCCGCAGCGAGGGTACCCAGATCCAGAGTCAGGGTATTGCCATTCTGTACCCAGCGTGGGTCCGAATTTGCGGCATCGAATGTGGTGTAGTCGGGAAGTGTTTCGGTAATGACGACACCGGTCGCTTCCTGGGTACCGTTGTTGGCGTAAGTCAGGGTGTATATCAGCGTATCACCCGGTTCTACAGAAACACCGCCGTCGTCTTTGTCGATGGACAGCTCCACATAGGTGATATCGAACTCGGTATTATCGGTGTTGTTGTCCGGTGTTGGATCCGGACCGTTGTTGCCATCGTCGTCCACAGTCACCGTATTGGTCTGCGTGGGAATGGTAACCGGCACCGAGTCCGCCACATCGGCGCTGAGTGTCAGAGTGATGGAATCGCCGGCGGCGAGGTCACCGATATCCCAGGTGACGGTGCCGGCGTTCAGATCAATCACACCGCCGTTGCTGGCGGTGAAGTTGGTAAACAGGCTGGTATCGGGCAGGTTATCGGTAACCACTACACCGGTACCATCCTGATTGCCCTGGTTGCTGATCTCGATTGTCCAGCTGACCGGATCACCAGGTTGCACCGGGCTGGTGAAGTCGTTGGTTTTTTCCGCGACGTAGTCCGGCGCTGCCTCGATGGGGGTGATATCCGAATCGGCATTGTCTCCGGGTGTTGGGTCGGATCCGTTGCTTTCGTCGCCGTCGATGGAGACACTATTGCTCGTCTGTTCAACACCGGCCGGCACCGGATCGATGATGGTAACCACCAGGTTGACGGAGCCATTTTCGCCGGCGGCAAGATTCCCAACGTCAAAGGTCAGCGTGTCGCCGTTCAACATCCAGTTCGGGTTTTCGGATGGATCGAAGTTGACATATTCCGGCAGGCTTTCGGTGATCACCACTCCCGTGGCCGGGAGATTGCCGCGGTTGCCGTAATTGATGGTGTAGGTAACGGTGTCACCGGGTGCGGCGGGGTTATCGGCATCGATTCCGCCGTCGTCTTTCGAGATAAACAGATCGACTGCTTCGATATCGGCGGCGACCTGGTCACTGACCTCATACTCCCGCTCGATATCACCATCGTCACCGCCTTCCGGTGTATCCAGCGACGTGTAATCAGCAACGGTGGTATTGGTGGTAGTCTGACCTATGGCTGCGGGATCGGTGGTTACCCGGGCATCGATGGTGATGGTGACGGTGGTGGTGCTGTCGATTTCACTGATACTGATCGACAGCAGGTTCGCCGCGGAGTTATCTACAATCTCCGGCGAGCCGCCACCGGTCACATCAATCTGTACATTGTCTACCGAAGCGATAAAGGGCGGAAGCGTATCGCGAATGACCACGTCGTAGGCATCGGCACCGCTATTCGGGTCCAGTTCCACGGTGATCTGGTACTGTGCCGGCCCTCCCAGTGTCAGGGGGGTACTGGTTAGCAGTTGCTTGTCGATCATCAGCAGCGGTTCGACCACATCGACGGATGCACTGGCAGTGGCGCTGCCGTCAAGAGTGCCGTCGCTATCAGTATCGAACTGTAGTTCCACATCATTATTGAGAGTGGTGCCCTGAACATTGCTTGGGATATCAGTGACGCGTAGACGGTAGGTAAATGTAACGGTTTCTATTGTGCTGTTATCCGTATCAGAATTCTCCAGGGTGCCGAAATCCACAATCAGCGCATTGTTGGCGGCATCATTGGTCATGGTGATCTGACTAGAGTCGATTGGCACGGCATCCGGGTCGCTGGCCACAATACTGACCAGATCCACAAACTCGAAGCCGGGGCCGTATACATCGGTAATGCGCCCGGTAATGGATGCTTCGGGCAGTGCAACGGTCACCGAAAAGGTAACCACTTCGCCGATGGTGGCCTCGCTATCACTATTGAGGTCGTCATTCTGCGAGGTGGAAACCAGTACTTTTTCCACGGTGGGAGAATTTACCGTGATAACGGCATCATCACTGACCGCGTAATTGTTGAGCCCATTGCCCTCGCCGTCACTCCCATCGCGCTCGCCGGCGTCCCCATCCGGGCCGTTCGCATCCAGGCTGCTCCAGCGGAGGTCGGTGTCATTGAAAATTTCTCCGCCCGCTATGGTGTTGGCGAGTGTACCGGTAATGGTCAGGGTTATGGTGGTACCGGGGAGCATATCCAATTCAGCCTGCGGATCAATTACCAGCCGATTGTTTACCTCGTCATAAATAAAAAAGTTGGTGACATTGCCGCTTTCGCCCGCCAATTCAATCGTTGCGCTGAAGTCGGTAATCTCGAATTCGTCCGGCAGCTGGTCAGTGAAGATAATGTCATAAGCTGTGGTACTGCTGCCATCACCCGGATTCTCTGCGACGATGGTGTAGGTAACCTGATCGCCGTTATCGCCGGTGCCAGGAACCACCGATTTTTCGATCAGTAGCTGTGGTTCTATGACGGTAATGTCGGCGGTCTGGGATACCGCCTGATCGTCTGGATCAATCTCGCCGTTGTCATTGGAGTCCCAGATAAAGGTGGCGGTGTTGGTGAGTACCTCGCCGGCCTGATTGCTTTCCACATTGAGTACTTTGACCGTATACAGGAGCGCGATGGTGTTGGCCCCTGCATCGTTGCTGGCATTGCTATTGGTCAGGGTTCCCAGTGAAAAAACAATTTCTCCGGTGGTACCTTCAGCAGGAGGGTTCAGAATGCCCGGATCCGTCAGGTCTCCAAGGCTGGAGGTGATGTTGCTACCGACGATCACTTCATCGAGACTGACAAAGGCCAGCCCCGGTGGCAACAGGTCGGTAATGGTGGCCAGTGGCACCTCGCCTTCTGGAATGATGAAATAGGATGCATAGCTTGCGGTCTCCCCGATGACCACTTCGGTGAGGCCGTTAAACGGATCCTCTATGGAGCTGCTGGTGATCTGCTTCCCCTCGGCCAGAATGGATGTTGTTGTAAAGGAGTTTGAGCCGATTGCGCGGTAGTCATTGAGGTTGCCCAAGCCGTCAACGCCAGTACGCTCATTCGGATCCTCCCCCTCGATACTGGTCCACTCGGCAAATGCGACGTTGGTGATGGTGGTGCCGGGAACAATAAATGCGTCCACCGTTGCGGAGAATTGCAGGGTCAGGGTTTGCCCCATTAGCAGGTCAAAGGTCTGGTTCGTCGCCATGGAGATGGTATTTCCGTTCACCACGAACCGGTTAAGTACATCCACCCCATCCAGTGTCGCGCTGACCAGGGTCACGCCGCCAAGCTCGGATGGCAGTGTATCGGTAAAGGTCGCGTCCCAGGCATCGGTTTCAGAGGTGCTGGCGTGGGAGATGACCACGGTGTAATCGATCTGATCATTGGCATCGATACGCGAAGATGCGGAAGAGAGCGTTTTTTCCACCTGCAGTTGTGGTTCGATCACCGTAATATTTTCTGCGGCAGCAGTAGCCTGTACGGTGGGATTGTCCACGCCGTCGGCGGTGCTGTCCCAGGAGAATTCCGCCTGGTTATTCAGGGTATCGCCGCTCTGATTTTCAATAATATTCTGCACCAGTACCCGGTAGGTGATGGTGATTGTTTCTGTACTGCTATTGTCGCGGTTGACGTTGGTAAGGTCGCCGAGATCAAAAGTGATCTGCTGGCCATTTTCAGTAATGGTAAGATCACTCTGGCTCCAGGGGTTGCCGCTGGCATTCTGGATATCCGCTGACGCGGTTACCGAAACGATATCGAGATACTCCAGCCCCAGATCCAGGGTATCGAGAATCGAGGCGCTGGGTGTTTCCCCTTCGGCGATTGTCAGGGTGAGGGTATATTCGGCGGTTTCACCGATAACCGCCTCATCGTCAAGATTGTTCGCTGAATTAATACTGGTGCCATCCAGTGATTTGCTCACCGTATTTGCACGGATAGTAACCGCAGCATCGTCCTGCCAGTTGGAGTTTGAATTACCCTCGGTGTAATCGTTGCCCTCATCCACGCCACCGTAAGCTTCAAGGGTAGCGGTATTGATGATTTCCTGATTAGGCTGGACATCACCGATGGCCTGTAAGTCATAAGTAATAACAATAATATTACTGCCGTCGATGGTGTTGCCCGCGTCCGGGTCCCGACCCTGGTTTAATGCGCCCTCGGTCGATGAAGGGTCGTCGATGACGATGCCGCTGCCAAACAAATCCCCGCTAAACGTGAGGGCAGTCCCGCTACCGGTATAAACCTGCAGATTAAGGTCGGCCGCGTTGCCACCGGGATAGTCGAAACCGGGAGGAAGAATATCGCTGATTGCAATATTGAACGCATCGGAGCCGCCGGTATTTTCTACGGTGATGGCAAAGCGTACCAGGTCGCCAGCATCCACCTCGCTGAGGTTGGAGTCGATGGGGACCGCACCGAGGTTATCACTGGTGATCAGCCCTCCAGTCCACGGCGGTGCTGTAGCGGTACCGGGCTCGGCGAAATCCACCGGTGCATTCGGGTCCGGATCAAACACACCGTTGCTATTATTGGTGGAGACAACACCTTTGGTAAGGCTCAGCTCCGGCGACAACACCTCCAGCTGCACCGCATCCGGATCCAGCACCGTGGTGCCGTTGGTGTTGGTGATGGCAATGGAAGAAACATTGGTCAGCGACAGACCGTCGGTGAAGGGCTGATCCTGTACCTGTACGGTGAATAGCAGCTGGACGGTGCCGCCATTGGAGTTGTCCAGACTGGAAGGATCGAAATCCCAGGTAATGGAATTGTTGCCGGTGTCGGCGCTGGTGGTGGTGCGGGAGCCGTCGAGATAGCCGGGCGGCCAGTTACCGAAGTCCGTGTTGGGGCCAAACCCCCATTCGTTGACCCCGGGAATGCTGGCGCCGTTCCCGGTATCGGTGAAGGTCGGTGCCTGTGCCAGGAACACCGGTAACGGTAGGTAGTCGGTTACACTGATGCCTTCAAAGTCGATGGTACCAAGGTCGATTTCCAGGGCAAAGGTAACGGTATCGCCCACACTGATGTCATTGAGATCCGCCGGATCAGTACTGTCATTGACGGCGAAAACCGATTTACTGGAGTTTGCGCTCTGGATAACGATTTCTTCGCTACTGCTGTTTTCTACCGTTTCACCATTGGCGGAAACCGCTGTCGCGGTGAGCGTCGCCTGGTTGCCGATTACATCCAGTGCATCCACCGAGCCACCGGGCCCCACATACTGCTCGCGGATAACCGCTTCATAGGTGATGGTGATGGTGGTAGTACCCTGGGTGACACCATCGGCAAACAGATCGCCGTCGAGGCTGCCATCGGTGAGGCCCTGGTCGATCAGCTGCTGGGAAATATCCACATCCACGGTGGTGGAACCATCACCGTTGATCACGACCGAGGAGTTGCCCGCAGCCACCGGCGACGGACCAAAATTACTGCCATTGAGTGACAGGCTCATGGAAATTGAGTCGGGGTCCACTTCGATACCGTCGCCAACCAGGTCACTTACCGACAGATTATCCAGCGACATATAGTCGGAGACCTGCATGGTCAGGGTGTACTCGATCGTATCCCCCGGGGTATAGCCCGGTGTGCCCGTGTCGTTCACCAGGGAAACATTTTTTTGCAGAGCGCTGGCGGTGGCAACGATCTGTGCATCGTCGCTGCCACTGATATTCATGCTGTCGTAAACACCGCTGGCGGATGCAGTATTGAGTACCACATCGTCCGCCGCATCGTTGACCACAATCGGATTGCCGTTGGCATCCACCTCCGGCACGTAACCGGAATAGGTGATAACAATATCGTTGTCCGCCAGGGTGCCCTCAACGGGCGTCAGAAATGTGACAACCAGTTCCGAACCTACCTGCGCCCCTTCCGGCGGTTCCGAGATTGTATAGTCGGTACCTTCGACCAGGGTGCTGCCGACTGCGCCACCGACGCTAACGGTCCCCGGTTGGTAGTAGAAATTTTCCGGAACCTGTTCGGTGACGACGAGGTTTTGCACCGGGGACATATTGGCGATGTCCACATTCACCTGCCAGGTGACAGGCTCACTGGGGCCGGTAACGGTTTCGCCATCGTCGCCGATTGACGCGTTGTCCCCGTCACCATCCACCGCCACTTTGTCCACCAGCATTACCGTGGGAGTAATCTGGGTTTCGATGGGCGGAGCCACAATGGCCGGATCCGTGTCCGGGTTATTGAGCGGGTCGTTGCCGTAGGCAAATCCCGGGCGCACATAAATTGGAATCGGCACGCCCACCATGGCGCCGGCGACCTCATCAATCAGCAGGGAAACATCGAGTTCGTAGGCGGGCTGGTCCGGGGTAAAGGAACCGAAGGGCAGCTGGATCGCATACCAGGTTGCGCCCTCCTCACCGGGCGGCAGTGAAATATCCCCGGTCTGATTGAAATCGTAGGGGTGGTAGTCCACCGGATTACCGCCACTGTCTACCCACTGGCCGTTTTCATAGGTGTAGGTTTCTACCTTGGCACCGAGCAGCCCACTGACATTATCAACCTCGAGGCCGGGTCCTAGGACAATGTCCATAAACGGACCGTAACCGGTGGTATCACCGGCATTGTCGAAGGTGAATGTTATATCAGTGGACTCGTTGATAAAGTCCTCACTGGGCCCGTCTACCGTGGCGGTGGGGGTGGCAACCATCAGCCCTTCCCAGGAACCTTGAAGCAGCTTGGAAAAAATAATATCGGTTTCCACATCTCCCCGGTTCTGCTCCAGTTCCCAGTCACCGCCACGCAATGCACTGCCGGTGGCATCGTCCGAGGCGGCGACATCGGCACCGGTGAGATCCGCGATCCGCGCAATAAATTTTTCCCCGGTCAGGCTGTAGCCGGTATTACATCCGTACAGCAGGATATCGGCACCGCTATTCAAGCTGCTGGACCAGCTCTGTAATTGCGCGCGGTGGTTGTTGCCTGCTTGTTCAGGCGTGCTCTCGTAAGTGGTCTCGGAGCCGGTATCAGACAGCGAGGCGAGGGATAGGGTGTCCGCGCCGATATCAATGCCGCCGGCACCGCCATGGGAGATCAGGTGAATGGCATCAAATGTCTGGCCGCTTTGCTGGATCAGGTCGGAGACCGTCTGCAGGGTGTCGCTGGCACCCAGCGTCAGTAATGTCACACTGCGTTCGCCAATGGTGAGCTGCATCGCGTCGCCGTCGTTGTTCACCGCAGAAGACTGCTGCACCAGGTCGTCGACCAGCGCCTGCGCATCATCGAGTTGCAGGTCGATGACGACCAGCTCGGCTTTCGCTTGGTACGATGCATTTAATAGTCCGGCAGACATTTGCCCGGCAAAACTCTGCTGGCGGTTTTCCTGCTTGTCTTTTTGTGTGTCGCTGCGTAGGGTTATCTCATTCCCGTCCGCCGTATCGGTATCGGCAGGACTTACAGCCTGACTGACATCCGCAGCTACCGAGGCATCCAGTAATACACGTTTTTCCAGGTTGCGGTGCAGGCTGCTGAGCCGGCGGCCGTGCTGATGAATGGCATTGGCCAGGGATGATCTGGAAAACTCATTGAATTCCATGGAATACCTCTTTCCTTGCGGTAGCTGTCGGTCATCGTCCTGATGGTCGGGAAAATTGCTTCAAAATATCGTGTTTACTGCGCGCGGTCAGACACCGCTCTCGCGAATCAGTACACCTGCAACCCGCTGCGTCAGTAATTGCAGAAGACTTACCGGTTCGCCAAGCAGTACCAGGTGGCCGGTACGCTGGGCACTTATCGGAACGGAAGGCCCCGATCTGGCGTCGTCACGTGACGTTTGGGGTACATCAAAAAGAATCAAATGCAGGGCCTCGGCAGAGCGGCGTGGGTCGTCGGCCAGTGACTGCAGTGGGCCGCCGTTGACGGAGGCGAGCGCCGGATCCTGGATACGCCGCGATGCAATCTGTTCCACCGCAATTACCGTCACCGGAACCGGTTGCCATTGACCAGAGAGAAACAGCCTGCCTTTCCGCTCTGCGGTGTCAGCAACATTCAGACGCATGGTCTGTTGTGCTTGCGCATAGGCGCGGCCCGCGAGGCTGCGACGATCGGCGATGGTCAAAAACGGCTGATTGAGATCCAGAAACTGATCTGTACCGAGCCCTGGCAGTACCCAGTCCACGACGCCGGAAACTTGCGCCGAAACTTGAAGTTGCCGCTGCTCGGTTTCCAGTGCGCGCAGTAACTGGCGCTTGCTCAATAGGTCCTGCAGGTAGATCCCGTCGAGGGCGTCCAGGGTTTCGGCAAACCCATCGCTGTGCTGGCGGCGTTGTAGCAGGTTCAATTCGGTGCGAGTGCGGGCAATACGGTAGGCCAGCTCGTCGTTATGAAACTCGGCGATGATCTGCCCCTCGGTCACCGCTTCTCCGCGTCTGACGAAGCGGCGCAGTGTCGCGCCGGCGGGGGCCATGGCCTTCTGCTCTGCAGAGAAGTAAGTGGCCGCGGGAATCTGCACCGGCCAGGGTAGCGGTATCAGCAGCAGGGCGAGAAGTGTGATGATGGTGAGCAGCGCCCCAGGCCGGAATAGACGTAGCCATCGGTAAAGACCCGGAATCAGCGGTGTCTTGCCCTGTGAACTCTGCATCGGATCCTCTCCCGATTGTGATGCCGGCTGGTCGCCATCGCGCCGGGAATTCTGCTCCTTCAGGTAACCCAGAAAACCGGAAATCTCCCGGAAGGCGGGCACGCAAAGCAGAAGGCCAATACACAACAGGAACACCAGTATGCCGGCGGCCTTGAATAGCAACTGGTAAGCGGCGTAACTGATAAACGCGAACACCATGAGCCGATAGACAAGACTGGCCAGTCCAAACAGAATCAGCAGTCGTTGCCGGCGACCGGTGGGGGCTGGGTAGTGGCGCAGCAGCCGTGACCAGATCCAGTGACGCAGGCTGGTGTTTGCGATTTGTTGAAGATTCTTTTCGCCGGTGTAATCACTCAACAGGTAGTAGCCGTCGAATTTCATCAGTGGATTGGCGTTGATCATCAACGTGGTTAACAGCGAAGCGGTAAACAGATAAAACATCAGCGCGCGCAGCGGGCCGTCGTCCAGCAGGCACCAGGCCATTGCCGCGGCGACACCGAGGGCGCACTCAAAGGTTACCCCGGCGGCGGAAATATGCAGGCGCGCTTTGCGAGGCAGGCGCCAGGCATCGGTGATTTCGCTGAACATGATTGGCATCAGCGCGATCAGCCCGACGCCGATACTGTTGGCGCGGATGCCGTACAGGCGCGCTACGCTGGCGTGACCCAACTCGTGCACCAGGCTGAGTAGCAGATAGCAGAAAAAGAAAATGACCGCGCCCACCGGATTCCAGCCCGCGTCGAAGTAGGCAATAAATTCAGACCAGTGCTGACCAACAGAAACGGCACAGAAAAGTGCCGTGCATACCAGCAGCGCGTAAAACCCGCCGGCGGCGGTGGCGCGGGCGAGGGGCAACAGTAGCCGGCAGCTCAGCTCGGGGACAAACAGCGGACGTCGCCAGAATAGGCTTTTTTGCAGTTTTACCAGCCGCTGCTGTGCCCTGCTCACCGAGGCGAGCTTTGCGGACAGCGCATCACTACTGGTCTGCAGAAGCTCATTGTCTTTGACAAAACGCACCACGGATTCAATTTGCCGTGGATCGATTTCGCAGCCTTGCTGAGCGGCAATTTCTGCCGCAACCTTCTCGGTACTCCCCAGGTGCCAGAGCTGCAGCACCAGCACTTCCAGCTCGCCAAGTTCCAGGTACTGGCCCCGCAAGGGATCGAACAGTAGCCAGGTATGAAAGCGATGGTGCGCGGAATTCCCGTGACGCTGGTCGCCCTGTTCGTTGCTGCGGTGAATTTGCAGGTCGGTGCGTAGCGGCGCCCAGGGACCGCACGGCGTGCTCCCCGGAGAACTTCCGTTAGCGGTGGTGGAGGCTGGATCGTCGAATAATTGTGACTGCACCGGCGCGGTTACCTCATGGCGGGTGTCAGACTCCGGCCCAGCGACGGGCGGAGGCCAGCGGACGGCGCAGCAGATAATAGATCAGTGGCACCCGTGCACCGTACACCCGCGCATGGCCGCGGGTGTTGATGTGGATCTGGGGATGATCCTGCCCAATGGTCGCCAGCAGTCGGTAGCTCGCGGGCAGGTTCTCGCCCTCACTGGTCAGCAGGCTGTGGTAGTGCAGTTCACCTTCGATGGGAGCGAGTGGGTCGGACTCGGCATAAAATACCACTCGCGCATTGGGTGGAAGATGGATCGCGTCGCGGGTTGGCAGGTCTATCTGGATCTGGCGCGCCTCCGGCTGCACGATCTCCATTACCTTTTCACCGGCGCGCACCCGCCGGCCGATCCATTCCGCCCGGTCGGTGTATATGGCCACACCGGAGGCCTGCGCCCGTATGCGGGTTTTGTCCAGCTGTGCCTGTTGGAATTCCAGGTCCAGGGTGCGGATGGATAAATCGGTTTCCGCTTCCGCAAGCTTGTGGCCGGCGGAGGTCTGCTGAAAATTATACTGGCGCGTCATGCGCAGGCGTTCGCTATACAGGGAAATTTCCTGCTGTACACGATCGATTTCCGCGTTGACCTCAGCATCTTCCAGGGTAAATAGCAGATCGCCGCTGTGTACCGGCGCATTGGGTGGAATATTGATATCGCGTATCACGCCATCGGTGCGCGCGGACACGATGCGCGGTTCTATAGCCGCCAGTGTGGCCGGGGCCAGAACACTCTGGCGCACCGGGATTGCACAGATCCCTGCGATTGCTGCCGCGGCGATCAGCGGACGGCGGCTCAGCCAGTTTTTCCACCGTCCATGTTGTTGCCCCCGCAGGGCCAGCAGCCCATGACACAGTGCCCCACCGATTTCCCGAAAAATCTCCTGTTCCTGAGGTGAGAGTTTGCGCGCGCGCAACAGGACCAGGCAGCCCAGTAGATCCCCATTGTTTTTTTCGATGGGTAGCAGCGCAAGGGTTCGGGTGTCGACGGTGGCGGAAGCCTCCGGCGTTGCGCCACCCGCGGTATGTATCTGCACCTGAACCGGTGTTTGTGGAGACGCTTGCTTGCGCGCCTCATCAAGGTAATTCCTGACTTCACCGCGCCAGTGCTGTGCTTCACTGCTGGTCGGGTCAACACTGGTGACATTGGATGCCGCAGCAAGATTCAGTTGAGGGCCGCTGAAATACAGGCAGGCATCAAACGCGAGCAGGCATTGGCTATCGGTACAGACGATACGGCCAATCTGTTGTTCATCGGCTGCATCACGGAGTTTCTTTTGCAGGGACAGAAAACCGTTGAGTTTCTCCAGCAGTTTTGCATCCATCTCAGTTGGCTCCGCGATGATCGCTTTTATCGGAGCCGCCGGCGAGGAGGTCGCTGGTGCTTTTCGCCCGCTGGAACCTGGCTTCTCCGCTCATACCGGAAATCAGCAGCCGGGATGTAGTTATCGACTCTTCGCCGGAATCAATAACACCGATGACCCTTACGGTGCGGGTTACCGGGTCAACCACAGGGACAATGCGCTGCAAGGTGGCGGAGTAGGTCAGACCGGTTTCATTGATCAAGACCTGGAAGTTGTCACCGATGGAGAGATGGGCGAGCCATACAGAGGGAATGATGGCTTCGACTTCGAGCCCGCGGTTGTCCACCAGCTCGAACAGTGGCGCGCCGACTTCGGTGCGCTGGTGCGGTTCCACGGAGCGGCTTACCACATAACCATCAAAAGGCGCGCGCACTTCGCAAAGGCTGTTGCGGTGAGTGAGCACCTTGGCATTGGCGGTGGTCTCTGCCAGCTGCGCCTCGCTCTGCAGCATTTCCAGTTCGCTGATATTGCCGCCCAGCTGGCGTAGTGAAATATTCGCATCCAGCTGGCGGCGCGCAAGTGTGCGCTGGGATTCGGCACCTTCGAGTTCGGCTCTCAATTCTGTGCAGTCGAAACGTGCAAGCAGATCATTTCTGTTGAAGCGGTCGCCCGCGCGCACATGGACTTCGATGATGCGCGCGGCCAGTTCGCTGGATAGCTGCACCCGACTGAGTGCGTTGAGTTTGGCAGGGGCGGAGTTCTGCTCTCCACTGCTACTCGGTTCGCCGGCGGCCAGTGCAACACCCGCTGTGCTTGTCATTGCTACACAGGCTGCCAGCAGCACCGCGGAAAAAGCGCTTCGGATTTGCATGACGGGTACCACCTGTACATCGTTCGCAGCCACATCAGCGATGTGAGTGGCTTCCAGTTTCTGAAGGTCGGACTAATGAATGTGTCCTGGAAAAGTCTTGCGGCGTTTACCAGTGCGCTGCGGCTTGCCCGTCTGCACGGATTTCTGTCTCGCGTCTCTCGACACCTTCCGGGTTGTAGCCCCCGATCGGCAGCAATTCCATGCTGGCGCTCTGGGTGCGCATGTCCGCGACCTGTTGTTCGATCACTTCCAGCGGCTGGCGGTAGTCGATATAGAACTCGGGCTGGAAGCCCACCGCGTTACTGAGCCGCCCATTGGCACTGCGCCAGTCGGCGTAGCTCACATCTTTCTGTACGCTGGAAAGCAGAGCCTGGGTAGAGGCGTGGATACTTTCCAGTTCGGTGCCCTGGCTGGACTGCCAGCGCGCGCGGGACTGACTCGCCATCTGGCGGTCGATATCCGCCAGTTCCACCGCATAGCCATGATTGAGTTGTGCGCGTTTTACATGGCTATAGGCGAGGTCCACCTGAGTGAGCACCGCAACGGTCAATGCGGCGCGGCGTACATCACCGAGGCGTTCGTTATCGCGGGCGTATCCGATCAGGTCGCGCCCGGCGACCACGGTGCCGAGTAAATCCCAGGTCAGGCGCAGGCTGCTTTCGGCCCAGTCGTTGTACAGCAGGTAACTGTTGTCGTCGTAGAAATAGCCGGTGCGCAGTTCAAGGCCGGGCAATAACTGTAGGCAGGCTTTGCGGATTTCCGTTGCGGCGATGCGCTCGCGGTAATCCTCTTCCAGCAGCTCCGGGCGGTTGCGCAGACTGTACTGCTCCAGCTCCAGCACACTCATTTCCGCAAAGGGGCTGCGCAGCATATCGCTGGATTTGGCGCTGACCTGAAACTGAGTGCCGGGGGGCAGCCCCATCAGCGAGGCGAGTTCCATCTTCGCGTTGTGCATATCCCCTTCCAGCGCCAGCAGCTGTTGCATCAGGTCCAGCAGGTCGCGACGGTAGGCCAGGCTGGCCTCGGTCTGGCGCAATCCGCGCTCGGCGCTCTCGCGGGATTTTTCCAGCGCGCGCCGGGTCTGCTCGATCAGCCCGGGCAATTGGGCCTGGGCACGCTGGGCGGCGGCGGCCATCCAGAAGGCGTATTCCACGTCCATGATCACGTTGTGCATCAGCTTGCGCTGGCGCTCGATCGCAATCATCACGCCATCGGCGGCCTGTTTGGCTGAGAGATAATTGATACCGAAGTCGAGCACATTCCACGACAATTCAAGTCCGGCTGTGCTGTAGGTCTTATCCAGAGAGGTGGACTGGGCGAGCGACTCGTTGCCGTTTACGTCTTCACTGCTGGCGAAGTGCTGTTTGTTGCGGTGGTTGTAACCGGCACTGGCGGCAATTTCCGGCAGCATGTCCCAGCGCGACAGGCGCAGGTTGCGGTTGGCGACCACCGCCTCCATCAGCTTGAGACGATTGTCCATGTTGTAGGCGATGGCCCGCGCAATGGCTTCATTCAGACCGATGGGGCCGGTGACGGGCTGCTGATTGCCGAAGGCGGTTTGCCAGTCACCACTGGCGCGTTGATCAATGGTGGCGTCGTCCATGGCGGTCGGTTTTACCGAGCAGGCGGACAAAGTCACGAGGGTGACGCCAAAGGTTGCAATAAAAGCCGCAAGCGAGGCCTGGCGCATATCTCTGAGTCCTTATAAATACTTATCGACTACTACGCGGTACATCTGCGCCAGATCAATTTAGTACAAATGTTTCAGCTCGCTGTGTGGAGAGGACAGGATCTCCGGGTTTCGTCGCCGCATTACACCTTGGCGGTCGGGAGTGGCGTCAGGGAGCACCGCAGCAAGACGGCCGGGTATAGCGGCGGGTTCTTGTTTTTGTGTGTGGATCTGCAGGCGATCAGGGTTGGTTAGGCCAATCTAAATGGGGCGGGGGGAGGCGGCGGTGACAATTCTGGGGCACAATCCGGCCTGTGGTTGAGAATCCTGCCAACCGCAGAACGACAATAATAAAAACTGAATATCGACGATAAGAGAGACCCGTCCCCTTGGCCAATATTGAGTTCAGAGGCGTCAGCAAGTACTACGACGATGGTCCCGCGACCGTGCCCGGCCTGGATCTGGAGATCCGCGATGGCGAATTTATGGTACTGGTAGGCCCGTCCGGCTGTGGCAAATCCACTACCCTGCGGATGATTGCGGGGCTCGAATCCATCAGTGGCGGCGATCTGTATATTGGGGGGCACCGGGTTAACGACCTGCCCCCCAAGGACCGGGACATCGCCATGGTGTTCCAGAATTACGCCCTTTACCCGCATATGTCCGTGTATGAAAACATGGCATTTGGTCTGCGGGTGCGCAATTTTCCCAAGCTGGGCATTGATCGTCGGGTGCGGGATGCCGCCGAGACACTGGGGCTGTCGGATCTGCTCGCGCGCAAGCCCGGCCAGTTGTCCGGGGGGCAGAATCAGCGGGTGGCCCTGGGGCGCGCCATGGTGCGCGACCCCCAGGTATTTCTGTTCGATGAGCCGTTGTCCAATCTCGATGCGGAGCTGAGAGTGCAGATGCGCGGAGTCATTCACCGTCTGCACCGCCAGTTGGGCACTACGTCGGTCTACGTCACCCACGACCAGGTGGAGGCCATGACCCTAGGCACCCGCATCGCGATTCTCGATAAAGGGGAGCTGATGCAGGTGGGGACGCCGCTGGAGCTGTATAACGACCCGGACAACACCTTTGTGGCGGGCTTTATGGGTTCGCCGCCGATGAACCTGGTTGCGGTTGCCAACGACGGTGTCCAGCTGTGTTGCGACCTGCTCACACTGCCGCGCCCGCACCTGCAGGGAGTGGGCCGCGCGCTACTGCTCGGCCTGCGCCCGGAAAGGCTGGTCTACGCGGCTAGCGCGCCGGCCCACTGGCCACGACTTTCCGGCGAGATCGAGCTGGTTGAGAGCCTGGGGGCGGAGATGTTGATACACCTGCGCAAGGGCGGGGAGCAGGTCATAGCGAGGCTGCCGGGTTTGCGGGCATTCACTCTCGGTGACGCACTGGAACTCGCGTTTGATCCCGCGGCGGTGTATCTGTTCGATGCACAGACGCAACAGCGCATTCGCAGTGATACTGCCCGCGCCGGAGTGCGGATGTGATCATGGCCTCAATATCCTGCGGGAGCCCGTTGCGCAGGCGCACAGCTACCGGGCTGGTGGGGCTGCTGGGCAGGCTCGTGCAGGCAGTGTTGTGCCTGCTGATTTGCCTTTCCGGTAGCGCCAGGGCTGCGGATAGCCTGACTCTCTGGCACAGCTACCGCGGTGCCGAGCGCACTGCGTTTGAGCAGCGCATTCGCGACTACAACCGCAGCCAGAGCGCGGTGCAGGTGAAAGCTCTGGCGGTCCCCTTTGGCGGCTTCGCGGATAAGCTGTCCGCGGCCCTGCCCCGGGGGCAGGGCCCGGACCTGTTTGTCTTTGCCCACGATCGTCTCGGCGGGTGGGCCAGCTCCGGGCACACCATTGCGCCCATCGATCGCTACGTGAGCGAGCGGTTACTGCGGCGCTTCCCGGCAAACCTGCTGGATGCGATGACTTTTACCGGCGATCTCTACGGCCTCCCGTTTGCGTTCAAGAGCCCGGCGCTGATCATGAATACCGACCTGGTGCAGTCACCGCCCGCGACCACCAACGGCATGGTGGCGGAGGCATTGCGGCACACCGACCGCGCTGCCGGGCGCTTCGGTCTCGCGTACAGCTATACCGAACCCTTTTTTCACGGCGCCCTGATGAACAGCTTCGGGCAGGGTCCATTCGATCGCGGTGGCAATCTGGATCTGGATAGTCCGGCGAATGTTGCTTCTCTGCAGATGCTCGCGCGCTGGGCGCGCCAGGACCGGATATTGCCGGAGGATCCCAGCAGTACTCTGGTGACAGACCTGTTCAATCAGGGGCGTGCGGCGATGGTGATCAGTGGCCCCTGGATGCTCGGAGAAATCGCGCCGCAGGTGAATTACCGGGTAGCGCCGTTGCCGGTCAACAGCGAGAGCGGTAAACCCCTGTCACCCTGGGTGGCGGTGGAGGGACTGTTCCTGTCACCCTGGTCACAACACCCGGAACAGGCCGTGGCGCTGATGGAATTTCTCACCAGCCGCGCCTCCGCGGAAATCATGGCCACGGAAGGTGGCCAGCTGCCGGCAAATATCAGTGCGTTTGAACACCCTAGTGTCGCGACAAATCATGTAGCCATGGCATTTCGCCAGCAATTGGAACACGCGGTGCCTATTCCCAATCTGCCGGCGATGACGCTGCTGTGGGTGCCTCTGGAAAATGCGCTGAAAAAAGTCGTCAAGGGCGTGGCGCAGCCGGAAGCGGAGATGCAGCAGCTTCAGCGGCAACTGAGTGCGGACCTGACGCGCCTGGAGCGATCCCGCCGGCGAGGGGAAACCCCGGCACAGATGCCGCTCTGGTTGTGGGTGATTCCCGTTGTGCTGGTGGTGCTCGCGGCCTGGGGCTGGCACCGTTATCGACGTCGGCTGATGGTGGGTTGGCAGGCCAACCGCACCGCGTATCTGTATATCCTGCCGGCCATGTTGGGCATGCTGCTACTGGTGTTGTTTCCACTTGGCTATGGGCTGTTGTTGTCGTTTACCGATACCACCGTCTTCAACGAGCACGCGCCTCTGTGGTCGCGGTTTGTGGGGCTGGATAACTACGCGGCAATCCTTGGGGATTTTCACCTGTGGCGAGGTCAGGGGGCCGAGCGCAGCCTGGATTTCGACAACTTCTATTGGACCCTGCTGGTGACCATTATCTGGACTGCCAGCAACGTGATTCTGGCGGTGGGGCTGGCGATGGTACTGGCACTGGCGCTCGACCGGCCAATCGTCGGGCGCAGTTGGTTCCGCCTGATCCTTATCCTGCCCTGGGCCATTCCCAATTACATTACCGCGCTGGTGTGGAAAGGCATGTTCCATCCGCAGTTTGGGGTGTTCAACCAGGGGTTGCAGATCCTCGGGCTGGCGCCGGTGGCCTGGTTTGACTCTATCGGTACCAGCTTTGTGACCGGCCTGATAACCAATGTATGGTTGAGTATCCCGTTCATGATGGTGGTGATCCTCGGCGGGTTGCAGTCGATTCCGCGGGAGCTGTACGAGGTGGCCCGGGTGGAAGGGGCCGGGCGCTGGTTTCAGTTCCGCCGGATTACCCTGCCGCTGCTGAAACCTGTGCTGATCCCGGCGGTGATTCTGTCGGTGGTGTGGACCTTCAATATGTTTAACGTCATCTACCTGGTCAGTGACGGTGCGCCCGCCGGCGCCAACGATATTCTGATCACCAAGGCGTTTCGTATCGGGTTCGAGAAGTACCAGTATGCCTACGCCGCCGCCTATTCCATGGTAATTCTGGCGTTGCTGTTCGGTTATACCCTGTGGCAGACCCGTGTCAGTCGCACCCTGGAGGTGGCCCGATGACTTTTCCCGGTGGGACTCCCCCCCGCAGGAGCCTGCTTGCAGGCGAACCGGTTTGGCACCGGGCCTGGTTGGCTTGCAGGCGGGTGCCGAAAAGGATTGCACAGGATATTTTTAGCTGGCGTTTCGTCTTGCTGACACTGGCTTCGCTGATCGTTCTCTATCCCATGTTGTGGGTTGTCAGCCTCGCCTTCTCCGGCCAGCAGTCTCTGACCTTGGTCCGCCTGCCGGAGGATGCCGGCATCGCCCGGCAGTTAATGGCTCTGGTTCCATTACCGGAACAGTGGTCCCTGGCGAATTTTCGCGCGGTGCTTTCCGAGCAGCCGTTTCTGCAATGGCTCGGCAATAGCCTGGTGGTCGCCATTGCCACCACCGTTGTCGGTCTTTCCCTGAGCTGTACGGCCGCCTATGCGTTTTCCCGCTTCCGGTTTGCCGGCCGCCAGCGGGGCATGTTGCTGTTTTTGATCTCGCAGATGTTTCCCGCAATGCTGATGCTGATTCCTCTGTACGTGATCGTGGTGCAGTGGTTGGGGCTCGGGAACTCCTGGCTGGGATTGATACTGGTGTACTCCATCACCGCGCTGCCGTTCTGCGTGTGGATGTTAAAGGGCTACTTCGACACTCTGCCCTACGAGATTGAAGAGTCGGCACTGCTCGACGGGGCCAGCCACTGGACCATCTTCACTCGTATTATCCTGCCGCTGGCGCGACCGGCCATAGCGGTTACCGGGCTATTCGCGTTCATGACTGCCTGGAACGAATTCATTCTGGCCTCCATTTTCATGGACGATGAATCCCTGTATACGGTACCCGTGGGCCTGCGCTTCTTCGTGAGTGACTACGCCTCGGAGTGGGGGTACTTTGCGGCGGGTTCCATTCTGGTTTCGCTGCCGGTCATGTTGCTGTTTCTTTCCCTGCAGCGCTTTCTGGTTTCCGGGCTCGCCGCCGGGGCGGTGAAAGGCTGACGCTGCAGATGCACCCTTATCCGTGATCACACAACCGGTCAGTGGCTTGCGGGCTCCCCAGGCCCCTGCTTTGAGCCGTCTCGCCCCGTAATGGCCCGGAAAATGTCCCAATCCGGTGCGGACTGGCGCTTTCCATTTAAGCTGTTGATTTATATGTGTTTTTTCGTTCCCGCTTTGCCGAAACCAAGGTGGGAAAGTCCATTTTTGGCCAAATCCCCAAGGTGGGACGACGCATTCTGGCGCGGCGCAGGAGTATAGCCTCACGCCAGATCGGGTTATCCTGTTGCGGTCTCACGCGGTCCCTACTCTGGCGAAACCAATAAATAAAATGACGTGACGATGGGGGAGACAACTCCATGAACAGAATGACCGGATTCAAGAAGAATTCCATTGCGGTGGCCATCGCCACCCTCGCTGGCGTAAGCGGCGGCGCCCTGGCTCAAACCGAAGCGGAATCCGCCCTGGAAGAGGTGGTGGTGCTGGGCATCCGCGGCAGCCTTGAAAAATCCATGGACGTGAAGCGCGATGCCAAAGGTATCGTCGATGCGATTTCCGCAGAGGATATCGGCAAGTTCCCCGATACCAATCTGGCGGAATCCATGCAGCGGATTTCCGGTGTCTCTATCGACCGGGTGAATGGTGAAGGCAGCAAGGTTACGGTGCGTGGCCTGGGGCCGGATTTCAACCTGGTAACCCTGAATGGCCGTCAGGTGGCGCGCACCACCGGTGGCCGCTCCTTTGATTTCCAGAATATCGCCTCCGATATGGTGACCGGTGTCGAGGTCTCAAAGACCAGCGACGCAACACTGCCCTCCGGTGGCATGGGCGCCACCATCAACCTGCTGACCGCGCGTCCTTTCAATACCCCGGAGCGCACCCTACGTTTTGGGGTAAAAGGGGTGCTGGATGAGTCCTCCGACGATGCCAGCATGACGCCTGAATACAGCGGTTTCTATTCCGACACCTTTGCCGATGGCAAATTCGGTGTGGCCATTTCCGGTTCCGTGCAGGAGCGCGAGAGCGGCAGCCAACAGGCGCTGGTTCCCGGTGGCTGGATCAGTGTTGAAGGCCAGATGGACAACAACTGGGACGGCGTGAATGATGCCTGGGGCGCGGTCCCGCTGGAGAATCAGGTAAACCGTCCCGGTGAGGGCGACATCTATTCTGTTGCGCAGAACGCGGCCTTCAAGTTTGAAGAGCAGCAGCGCAAGCGCACCAATGGTCAGCTGGTGCTGCAGTGGGCGCCCACTGACGATGTGACCGCAACCCTGGATTACAACTACTACCAGAACAAGATCGCCAAGCAGTTCAATGATATTTCCGTATATCACGCCTGGCAGGGCGATCAGCGGGGTGTATGGAGTGACGGCCCCATCTCCACGCCGATCATCTACTCCGAATACTACGGGGCGCCCAGTGATGTGGCCATGGGTGGCGGCAGCACCGCCGAGATCCACGAAGGGAATATGCTCGGGATCAACCTGGAATGGCAGGTTGGTGACCGGCTGAACCTGTTCTTCGACGGCCAGCACTCGGAAGCCGAGCGCACTCCGGACAGCCCCTGGGGTACCAGCAATGTGCTGACCGTCGCCGCCATGGTGCGCGAGGCCAGCAGCGTGGACTTTACCGGCGAGATCCCGGCGATCTATGTGGACTCCGCCAACGGTTTGAATGCCTCCGATATCATTGTTACCGGTTCAGTATTCACCAATTCCAAAGATTATTCCGAGGTGGACCAGTTCCGCTTTGGTGGTAACTACGAGATCAACGAATCCAGTGATATCGACTTCGGTATCGCCCGTCAGGAAGTGAGCAATCGCTCTCAGTCCGTATTTGTACAGCGCAATAACTGGGGTGGTGCGGGCCCCGCATCGGATCTGCCGGACGAACTGTTTACGGCCAAAAGTATCTCCGACAAGTTTGATGAGTCCTGGGGAGATTTTTCCGAGATCGGCGGGCTGGAGCCCCTGGATATCTATTACGACTGGGATTTTGACGCGGTGCGTGCGATCGCCGAAGACCTGTACGCGAACAACGCTACCGACGCGGGCACGGCCAATCGTGTAGGCGATTGTGGAACTGCCTTCTGCGCGTCCACCGATTACGCGTCTGACACCGATCGTGCCACCACCGAGACGTCCACCTCCGTGTATGCACAGTACAACTTCACCTCCGAAATGCGCGGAATGCCTTACGAGATCAACACGGGGCTGCGTTACGAGCAGACCGATGTGGACTCGGTATCTGTGGTGCCTGAATACGATCGCGCAGAATGGAACTCCAACAACGAAGTGGCGATCATCGGCACCGGTGAACAGGTTTATCTGAGCGAAGAGGGTAACTACGATTACTGGTTGCCCAGTATTGCGTTGAAAGTGGACGTGACAGAAGACGTGGTGACCCGCGCGGCAGTCAGCAAGGCAATCACCCGTCCGGATTACAATTCCATCAAAGGTGGCACCACGATCGGCACTATCGCCAACGGCGGCATTGGTGGCGGCTCCACCGGCAACCCGAGCCTGTTGCCCTACGAGTCCATCAACTACGACCTGTCTGTGGAGTGGTATTACGGCGAGACCAGCTACGCGTCGGTGGGCCTGTTCCGCAAGGATGTATCCAACTTCATCAGCAATGCCAAAACCGAGAAATCACTGTTCAATATTGCCAACCCGGCAGACGGTGCTCTGGTGGATGAGGCGCGTGCGAACGGTGCCAATGATGCGGAATCCATTCGTCAGTATATTGCCGCCAATTACGCCGACAGCGACTTCGTCAATGTGACCTACCTCGAAGACGGCGTTACCGTGGATAAGATATTTATTACCGGTAACCCGGCCACCGACAATGACATGGTGTTCCTGGTGGATACCCCGGTAAACAGCGATGTGGACAATACCATCGACGGTGTCGAACTGGCAGTGCAGCACATGTTCGGTGAAACCGGGTTTGGCCTGCAGGCGAACTACACCATCGTAGATTCCGAACTCAGTTATGACCCGTACATACTGGTGGATCAGGAGGCCATGGTCGGCCTGAGCGACTCTGCCAACCTGGTGGGCTTTTACGATAAGAACGGCTTCCAGGCGCGGATCGCCTATAACTGGCGGGATGAGTTCCTGAGTTCCCGCGGCCAGAACACCGGTGCCAACCCACAGTATGTGGAAGCTTACAGCCAGATTGACCTGAACGTGAGCTATGAACTACCACAGCTTGAAGGCATGCAGGTATTCCTTGAGGGGATTAACGTAACCGATGAGTACCAGCGTGTTTACGGCCGTGATTCACGTCAGCTGATGGGTTACTACCAGGGTGGTGCGCGCTGGCAGTTGGGTGCGCGCTACGCCTTTTAAACCAGAGCACAGGATGGTTTGAACTGGCAGGGAAAGCCGCTGATCATATGGTCAGCGGCTTTTTTTATAGCAGATAACATGCTTGAAATCTGATGGCAGATAATAAAAAAGGAAGAGAATAATAGTATGACGAATGCGGTATTGCTGAATAACGTAGAGCACTGTGATCTTCGGGTGCGAACCGGGCGCTCTGCAGAGCTGGGTGATGACGTCTGGTATGCACTGACATTTCCCCTGGAATTTCGCGCGCTTCAGGGGCAGTACCCCATCTTTTTTCAGCGGGATGCCAGTACCGGCGCATTCTTTCCTCTGGTACTGCTTGGCCTGGAGCCCGGTGAAAATCTCTATCTCAACAATGATCAATGGGCCGCTTCCTATCTTCCTCTGACCGTACGCCGGGAACCATTTTTAATTGGGCGCCAGCATTTTGTCGAAGACGGTGTGCAGAAAACCCGCCGGGTGATTCATATCGACCTCGACAGTCCTCGCGTCAGTCGGGAGCAGGGCGAGCCTCTGTTTCTGGAGTATGGTGGCAGTTCGCCGTTTCTTGACGGCGTGTCGGATATGCTTGAAGCCATTCACCAGGGTATCGAACAGAGTGAGAAATTTATCCGCGCGCTGCAAATTCACGGATTGCTGGAACCATTCACCATGGATGTCACGTTGAACAACGGTACGATCAATCAATTGAAGGGGTTTTATACCATCGATGAGCCACGCCTGCGGGCACTCAATGGTGAAGACCTCAGTGAACTGCACCGGGCCGGTTTTCTGGAAGCAATCTATATGGTGCTGGCGTCCCAGTCTCAGGTCCGGCGTTTGATTGATGAGAAAAATCGTCGCAGTGTACATGATTGATCTGACCGGAGGGCAAGCATGAAATCCGGGCGACCATTTATAGAAACCGCAGGTCTGCCGTATGCGGACGAAACCTGGGATGTTACTCCGGAAAATGTATTGGCTTCAGTGGAAGGCGTTACCCGGCCACTGGTGTTGCGAAACTATTGCGCACATTTCCCCGCGGTAAGTGCCGGTAAGCAGTCTGCACGGAAAATGGCGGAATATCTTCTCGACCATTACAGTGGCCAGCCTGTTAACGGCTGCTATGGCGACCCGGAAACGGAAGGGCGGATCTTTTACAATAAAGATCTTACCGGGTTTAATTTTCAGTCCCGCAGAGTGGCTCTTGGGGAATTGCTGGACGACCTGCTTTCTACCGCCGGGGCGTCGCCCGCGCCCATGCGCTATATGCCTTCCAGTCAGACCTCCTTCTGGTTTCCACCATTCGCCAGCACAAATGATGCGGGACTGTCCGATGTATCGCCCGTGGGTTCCTTGTGGCTCGGTAACCGGGTGCGTGTCGCTGCCCATTACGACTTCCCCAACAATCTGGCCTGTAATATTGCCGGCAGACGGCGCTTTACCCTGTTTCCACCGGAAGAAATCGTCAACCTCTATCCAGGGCCACTGGAATTCGCGCCGGGAGGGCAGGAAATCAGTCTTGTGGATTTCTACAATCCAGACTTCGAGCGCTTCCCCCGTTTTCGCGACGCATTGGCCCGTGCGCAAACGGCCGAGCTGCAGGCGGGTGATGCATTGTATATTCCGGGGATGTGGTGGCATCACGTGGAGAGCCTGGACACGCTGAATGTCCTCTATACCCATTGGTGGCGGGATTCTGCCGCGTATCTGGGGCGCCCCACCAATGCGCTGATGCATGCCATGCTCGGTCTGCGGGATCTGCCAGCACACCAGCGCAACGCGTGGCGCGCACTGTTCGATTATTACGTGTTTGCTGCCGAGGAGAGCGGCGCGGCACATATCGAGCCCGCAGCAAGGGGGATTCTCGAACAGCCTATGTCGCTTGAAACTGCGATGCAGTTGCGGACCAAACTGCAGAATGATCTGAAACGTTAAAAGTCATAAATCCTGAAAATAATAATCGAGAGCGAAAGTGTGAGTACACAGCAAAGAGTTCGTAAGGTGGTCATCGCCGGTGGTGGAACGGCGGGCTGGATGGCCGCGGCCGCGCTGGCAAAGTTGTTGGGAAAAAATCTGGATATCCGCCTGGTTGAATCCGAGGCAATCGGTACCGTGGGCGTGGGCGAGGCAACCATTCCGACCCTGCATCTTTTCCATCAGCTGCTCGGGATTGACGAGCGGGAAATGATGGCGGCGACCAATGCGACCTTCAAACTGGGGATCGCATTCGAAAACTGGAAAGAGAAGGGGCAGGACTACATTCACTCCTTTGGTGCCGCGGGCAAGGATTGCTGGGCGTGTAATTTCAGCCATTTCTGGGTCCGGGGCCGGCAACTGGGTATCGACTATCAGATTGGCGACTACACCAAAGAGCACCTGGGTGCACGGATGGGTCGCTATGCCGTCTCCCCTCGTAGTGAACGTACCCATGCGTATCACTTTGATGCAAGTCTATATGCAACATTTCTACGCCGCCTCGCAGAAAAGCACGGTGCCGTACGAATAGAAGGAAAGATCGAACAGGTTCAGCTAGACCCTCACACCGGCTATATCCAGTCCCTGATGCTGGAAAGTGGTGAGCGGCTGGAAGGCGACCTGTTTATAGACTGCACGGGTTTCCGGGGTTTGTTGATCGACAAGGCATTACACACCGGCTTTGACGATTGGGGGCACTGGTTGCCCTGTGATCGGGCGGTCGCGGTTCAGACTGGTAAAGCGCAAAGCCCTGTGCCCTATACCCGTTCAATTGCGCGGGAATCCGGATGGCAATGGCGTATTCCGCTGCAGTCCCGCACTGGTAATGGACTGGTTTTCTGCAGTCACTACCTGGATGAAGAAAATGCGACAAAAATACTGCTGGAAAATGTGGAAGGTGAGCCGCTGAATGCTCCGAGAGTCATTCCATTTCGTACCGGTACCCGTCGCCAGCACTGGAACAAAAACTGTATCGCTATAGGTCTTTCCAGCGGATTTATCGAGCCCCTGGAATCCACCAGTATCCATCTGATTCAGCGCAGTATTGTGCGCCTGCTCACGCTTTTCCCGTCCCGCGGAGTTGTTCAGGCGGATGTCGATGAATATAACCAGCTGATTCGCGAAGAGACGGAAAATGTGCGCGACTTTGTGGTTCTCCATTACAAGCTCACAGATCGAACGGATTCCGAATTCTGGCGTCACTGTCGTGGAATGGACGTTCCAGAATCACTCGCTCGGCGTATGCAGGTCTTTGAGGAGAGCGGTCGAGTTTATCAGAACGGTACCGAGCTGTTTGGAGAAAGCTCCTGGTTGCAGGTGATGCTTGGTCAGGGGTTGATGCCGCAGACCTACCACCCAATCGTCGACATGATGAGTGAGCGCGAACTTACCAACTTTCTTGACGGTATCCGTCGCCAGGTCCGCGACACCGTGGAAAGCTGGCCCCATCATATGGAATTTATTGAGCACTACTGCAGGTCAAAACAGGGCGCAATGTGATGAGGTAGACGCTTTGCATGACTCGCTTTGCACCATGTTCGGAGATCCCCCAAAGTGGGACGACACTACGCACCCGAGAAACTAGTTTCACTCTCGAGGTGAACCGATACGGGCGTCTCGATGCTCGTGCTCCAAATACTAAAAACTATGCTGAAGCGAGGCTCAACCATGCGTCTATTTTCCAAAAGGCGTGGCACTACTTCTGTGCCCGCCTTTCCCGTAATCACCGGCAGTGCGATTGTTTTTGCACTGACATTCCCGCTCACTGTGTTGGCACAACAGTCCAACTTGGCTACCGGTGCAAGTGTTTCTGCCAGCACCGCCGACCTCCCCGCAAGTAATGCCATTGATGGCGATACAGGCACCCGCTGGGCGTCTGCGGGGCAGACAGATCCTTCCTGGATCGCGCTGGATCTCGGCCAGCCCTATGACCTGGATCAGGTGGAAATATTCTGGGAGGCCGCGAACCCTGAAACCTACGAAATCTGGGGCTCCAACAATGGTGTGGACTGGAACACGCTGAGTGTGCAGACCGGCGGCGAGTTTGGGCACCGCACCGACACCGTCGATGTGAGTGGTATTTATCAGCATGTGAGAATTCAGGGAATCAGCCGCAGTGCTGGGAATTACTGGGGTTACTCTATTTGGGAAATGGGCGTGTTCGGTAGTCCGGCAAATTGCGATTCAGGCTGTGTGGTGGAACTGAATGGCAGCACTTTTCAGGCGCGGGTGACCGGTGGTGATATTGTCGATATTCACTATTCAATCAATGGTGGCGGCCAGATGAATGTGCGCATGGTCGAGACCTCCGGTCTCTGGACATACGATATTCCCGGTTTGACTGCCGGTGACGTGCTCAATGTTTCCTACACGAAAATAACCGGTGGTGTTGGCGAAAATATTCCGGCAAGCCAATATGTGTTTTCCGGTCAGGGCGGCTCTTCGTCGTCCTCCTCGTCATCTTCTTCTTCGTCCTCTTCTTCTTCGTCCTCTTCCGGCGGTAGCTCAGGTGGGTCCGGTGGCAGTAGCTCCGGCAGCTCCAGCAGTTCCAGCAGCTCATCGGGAGGTGCTTCTTCCGGAAGCTCGTCATCTGGCGGCTCGTCGTCTGGTGCAGACCTGGGATCGATCGTTCCGCTGTATGACAGCAGCACACAGTTGGAGCCGGCGATCACATTCGAGACACCAACGGCGCTGGTTACCCGTTTTTCAGATCGGGCGCGCGACCGTCATGCCAAAGAGGATATGTTTCAGGCGTACGATCACTACCTGAGTTTTTATTGGGAGGATCGCACCGCTTCTATCGAAATTATTGATGAAGTGGCCAAGGGTGGAGACTCGGTGCGAATGAATGTACGCACCCAGTTCAAGCTGAGTGATACCGAAGCAGAGAATCGCTGGTTTTATCGCGGCGTTGGCACCGTGGCGGAATACTGTGACAACGGAGTGATGGTGGTTGTCGATCAGTACAACTACTACAAGGAGCGCACCTATAACTGCCGGGAAGGCCGCAACATTCAGGTGGGTGACAAGCTGGAGTTTGAAATCAGCCAGTTTCTGGACCCCAGCGTGCCGAACGGTCGTGCAAATTATTACGGAACTACGTTCCTGTATATCGTGGGTGAGGGACTGGTTCCCTGGGATGTTGGCGGCGCGACACCGTTTGGTGGAATAAAAGACTCGGTCAAAATTCCCGAGACGGCATGGCTTGGAGGCGATACCACCATACACGCGCTGACTTCCGGAGAGACAGACAACCACTATATGCAGATGGCCACCAATCTCGGCTATGACAATGCGCAGCCATTTATGCTCGGGCGTCGTGTATTACACAGCTCTGCCATCGATGGAGTGCATGACGAGAATCCCGTGGATAACCCGCCCTTCGCACCAATGATCGGTCTTGCCGGCCCTCACTATATCAACGACAGTTGCGCCAGCTGCCACCAGCGCAATGGACGTGCGGTGCCAGCAGCGGTGGGCGAACCCCTGGATAAGTGGACATTCAAGGTGGCCGCGGCCAATGGTGATCCAGATCCATATCTTGGCTCTGCTCTGCAGCCCAAGGCGCGTAACGGGGCCGTCAGCGAAGGCCAGGTATCGATCGCGAGCTGGACGGAGCAGAATGGACTGCGCTCTCCCAACTATGCCTTTACCGGTGTTGTGCCCGAGCGGTTTTCCGCACGTATCGCCCCGAGTATTGTCGGCATGGGTTTGTTGGAAGCCATCGACGAAAGCTCGGTCATTGCACTGGCGGACCCAGATGACAGCAATGGCGATGGTATTTCCGGTCGAGTGAATCGCGTGATTGACCCTGAAACCGGAGAGACTCGGCTGGGGCGTTTTGGCTGGAAGGCCGGTATGGCCAGTATCCGTCACCAGCTGGCCCGGGCGTTCAATACCGATATGGGGGTCATGACGTCGGTCTTCCCACAACCAGATTGCGGCAGTAGCCAGAGCGATTGCGGTGCGACTGGAGCGGAACTTGCCGATAACCATCTGCAGGATCTGACTAAATATGTGGCGCTGCTCGGCGTGCGCCCGCAGCGGAACTATGATGATCCTGCTGTGGTAAATGGCAAGCAACTGTTCACGGATATTGGCTGTGCCAGTTGCCATACCCCAACCCATCAGACCAGTTCACAGCATCCGTTCGCGGAGCTGCGCAATCAGACCATTCACCCTTACACCGACTTGCTGTTGCACGATATGGGACCGGGGCTTGCGGACAACCTGGGTGAAGCCGAAGCCAGCGGTGCCGAATGGCGTACCCCGGCACTTTGGGGACTGGGGCTTTCCGCTTGTGTTACTGGTGGGGTGATAAACCCTCAGGGTGGTCAAGGCAACGAAATCTGTACACCTCAGCACGGCTATCTCCATGACGGGCGGGCGCGCAGCATTGAAGAGGCTATTCTCTGGCACGGTGGGGAAGGTCAGGCGGCCAACAATGCTTACCAGAGCCTGAGTGGTGCACAACAACAGGATTTGTTGAGCTTCCTGAATTCACTCTGATTTTTCAAACAATAATTGGCAAGGACTGATAGAAAGGCGCGGAAACTTTTCCGCGCCTTTTTTATTGGCGGGGCAGAAAGTCACAGGGCCCAGGTTGTGTACCAACGGAATGTGGGGCGACGGATATTCATTTCCTGCGCTAAAAAGGTGGCGTTCCCTGTGGGGACCTAAGTGAAAAAATAAACAGTGATAAGAATAAACACAGTAAAAGGAGACAGCGATGTCGAGATTCCTGATCCGCAACACCACACTGGCAGTTGCCGTGGCCGCAGTCGGATGTGGCGGTGGCAGTTCCAATAACGTAGATCCGGGTGAGACTATTGTTGATCCGCCGGTGGTCGATACCCGCCCCGAACAATGCCTGGAGGACCCGGAAAACTCCGGTTACTGTCTGGTGTGGTCCGATGAGTTTTCCGGCAGTGCGATCGATGCTGAAAAATGGGTTCACGAAAAAAATTGCACCGGTGGCGGCAATAACGAAGCCCAGTGTTATACGGATTCCCCGGATAACTCCTGGGTAGCGGACGACATGCTGCATATTCGGGCCATTCGCGAAGATGCCACAGGACCTTCCGTGGTGGACGATGATCCGAACTACGACGCCAACGATACCTCCGGCAGTGGCTCTTTTACCTCCGCCCGGTTGCGCACCAAGAACATGGGCGACTGGAAATACGGTCGTTTTGAAATGCGCGCGAAATTGCCGTTCGGACAGGGGAGCTGGCCCGCGTTCTGGATGCTGCCCACGGACTGGGCCTATGGTGGTTGGCCCCTTTCTGGCGAAATCGACATTCTGGAGGCGGTCAACCTGAAAGTCGGCGGCGAAGATCGGGTGTACGGCACGCTGCACTACGGCGGTACCTGGCCCGGCAACAAACACACCGGTGAGGCCTACCAGATTCCCGGTGACCTCAATCCTGCCGATGGTTTTCACACCTACGCCGTGGAGTGGGAAGAGGGGGAGATACGCTGGTATGTGGACGGGGACCACTATGCGACCCAGACCAGCGACGGCTGGTATACCACCGCGGAACTGGAAAATCCGCTGGCGCCTTTCGACCAGCCCTTTCACCTGATACTGAACCTGGCTGTGGGGGGCGACTGGCCCGCGAACGTGAATGATACCGGTATCGATGAAGAAGCTTTTCCACAGGACTTTGTCATCGACTACGTGCGGGTATATCAGTGCACGGAAAATTTTGATACCGGTAAAGGCTGTGCCAGCAGCGACGGTGATTTTGTCCACAACCCGGGGCTGGAGCCTCCGCAGGCTCCGGACAGTACCGACGGCGAGCTGGTGATTTTTGACGGTGAGGCCAAGGCCCCATACGCCTGGTATACCTGGACCGCCCATGGGGATATTGGCTACACCATCGAGAACATTGGTGGTGAGTATGGCGAGGTGGCGCAGATCACCTACAACACCAATCAGGGGATCGGTTTCTATCAATCCGACAGCGCTTACGACCTGAGCGATTACACCTATGTGGAGTTTGACCTGCGGGTTCTCAACGAGCCGGCGGATGCCGGTGCTGCGGGTTTAACATTCCGCGCGGATTGCGGCCATCCGTGTTCCTCTGGTGATTACCCGCTGGATATGCCCGCGCCGGACCAGTGGGCACATTATCAAATTCCGGTGATGGCACTGGTCGAAGGTGGTCTCAACGCCAGTAGCGTCAATACGCCGTTTGTCATATCGCCCACCTGGGATAATCAGATGGGGGCAATATTGCAGATCGATAATATTATCTGGACCCGCTAGCGGTTCATGCCCCCACATACCGTCCCATTTTCCCGAACCGTACAGAGTGGAAAGGTGGTCAGCTCCATTTTGTGATGGTTTGGGGAAGTGGGACGATCCCTTTCCCGGGATTCCGTACAAAGAAGCCTGGAATAACCGGGTGCTCCTGCCTGTAAGTAAGGCTGCCCGGTGCATACGTCAAAGATGGCACAACAAAAACAAGTGGGAACCTGGGAATAGGAGTAGCACGGTGATGAAAAAGCGAATTTTGCTGGGGGTCATCTCCGCACTGGTGGCCGGGGCAGTGCTCTCGGGCTGCGGTGAGCAGAAATTGACCGAGGCAGGGGCGGCAAAAACCGGGGAGAAATATGGGGATGCACAGGCCGCCGTCTGGCCGTCACTCACCTCGGGTATTCCCAAAGACCCGGCTATCGAAGCGAGAATCGACAACCTTCTGAGCCGGATGTCGGTGGAGGAGAAAGTCGGGCAGATGATCCAGGCGGAGATCAAAAATGTAACCCCGGAAGAGGCCCGAGCTTACCACCTGGGCTCTATTCTCAATGGCGGCGGCGCCTTCCCGAATAATGACAAACACGCGAGCGTGGCCGATTGGGTGGCACTGGCGGATGCCTTTTACGCGGCCTCCATGGATACCAGTGACGGCGGTGTCGCCATCCCGATTATCTGGGGCACCGATGCGGTACACGGCCACAACAATGTCATTGGTGCGACGCTGTTTCCTCACAACATCGGTCTGGGCGCCACGCAAAACCCCGAGTTGATGCGCCAGGTTGGAGCGGTTACCGCAGCGGAAGTCTCGGCTACCGGAATAGACTGGGTCTTTGCGCCCACACTGGCGGTCACCCGGGATGACCGCTGGGGGCGTAGCTATGAGTCCTATTCAGAAGACCCGCAGATCGTGCGCAGCTACAGTGGGCGGCTGGTGGAGGGCCTGCAGGGCAGGCCCGGTAGCGATGAGCTGTTTGCGCCCAAGCGGGTAGTGAGTACGGCGAAACACTTTATCGCCGACGGTGGTACGGAAAATGGCATCGACCGTGGTGATGCCATCATGTCCGAAGCGGAGCTTATCGAAATCCACGCCCAGGGCTACTTTTCCGCCATCGAATCCGGTGTGCAGACCGTGATGGCATCCTTCAGCAGCTGGAATGGGGAAAAGCTACACGGCCATAAATACCTGCTCACTGATGTGCTGAAAGAACGCCTGGGTTTCGACGGCTTTGTGGTGGGTGACTGGGCCGGGCACCAGTTTGTAAATGGGTGTTCCAATGTAAGTTGTCCACAGGCGGTGAATGCCGGTCTGGACATGTTTATGGCGCCGGACCCCAGCTGGAAAACGCTGTATGCCAACACCGTGGCACAGGCCAAGAGTGGGGAAATCTCGGCTCAACGCCTGAACGATGCGGTACGGCGGATTTTGCGGGTAAAGCTGCGAGCCGGCCTGTTTGATGCCGGTGCTCCATCCACCCGGGCCTACGCCGCGGATGAATCCCTGATCGGTGCGCCGGCGCACCGGGCCATTGCCCGCCAGACAGTGCGCGAGTCTCTGGTACTGCTGAAGAACAACGACGGGCTGCTGCCCCTGCAGAGAAGCCAGCGGATTCTGGTTGCCGGTGACGGAGCCGATAATATCGGTAAACAGGCTGGTGGCTGGAGTATCACCTGGCAGGGGACCGGCAACGAGAACAGCGATTTTCCCGGCGCTACCTCTATTTTTGGAGGCATTGCCGAGGCGGTAGCGAGTGCCGGTGGTGTCGCGGAGCTCGCCGTCGATGGCCACTATACGGAAAAGCCGGACGTCGCTATCGTGGTCTTCGGTGAAGACCCCTATGCGGAGATGCAGGGCGACGTGTCGAACCTGGATTACCCCGGGGACGCGGATCTGGCGTTGATACAGCGGTTGAAGGCACAGGGTATTCCGGTCGTGTCGCTGTTTATTACCGGTCGTCCACTGTGGGTAAACCCCGAGATCAATGCGTCCGATGCGTTTGTTGTGATCTGGCAGCCGGGCACGGAAGGTGCCGGTGTTGCCGACGTCATTCTTCGGGATGGCAAGGGCGAAGTGAATCACGATTTTAAAGGCCAGCTGACCTTCTCCTGGCCCGATAGTGCGCTGCCTACGGTGCGCAACCGCGGGGAAAACGAAGCACTGGCGCAATTTAAATACGGTTACGGCCTCGACTACGGCCAATCCGTGCAGCTTGCCGCGCTATCGGAGGAGAGCGGACTGGAGCTTTCCCATGGCAATGAGGCTCTGGCGGTATTCAATGGCCGCGCACTGGATCCCTGGAGCCTGCAGGTAACCGATGCCGGAAATAATCAGACGGTGATCGCCAGCAGTGTGTCGAAATTACAGGGAATCAGCGTGCAGTCCGTCGATCGCAACGTGCAGGAAGACAGTCGCCGTCTGCAGTGGACCGGTGAGGGCAATGCGGTAGCCGGGTTCTTTGCTAACAGCCGTACCGATCTCACGGGCTATCTGGAGAATCAGGGCGCGCTGGTGTTTGATGTGAAAGTCGACGGCGCACCCAGCAGTGCGGTCAATCTCGGCGTATTCTGTGGTCAGGACTGCGGCGCGGAACAGTCGATTACGGATGTCCTGAACAGTGCGACACCGGGTGAATGGCGCACCATCAGCGTTGACCTTCAGTGCCTCGCCAACGGCGGTGCGAAAATGGACATGGTGCTTTCGCCATTTTATGTGCGCACCGCAGGCGCGCTGGATATGACCGTGCACAATGTGCGTGTCGCATCCCAGGCCAGTGCGGATATCCACTGCGGGTAATCGCACCCTGCCACTTACCCCGGTCGCCATTTTTCCCATTCCGGCGACCGGATTGGGGCGGTGCGCAAGCAATCGCCGCCCCTTCCTTCACGGTCTCCCTCCCCGATAACTTCTATTGATCACTCTGCGGATCCCGTTAGCCTTGTGTGGGAATATAGAGGCGGGCCGATCTCAATGTTCACGGAAAATGGCAAAGGCGGCGGGCAGGGATACGGAGATACCGCCCCGAGGGGCGGCACCGCAGGCAGTCAGGTAGCAGAAGGTCAGGAGGGGGTGCGGGCGGCAAGCGCCTGCTTCCGAAACTCGGTGGGGGACATGCCCACAAGGCGACTGAAAAAGCGGTGGAAAGCCGACTTGCTGTTAAAGCCAGACTCCAGCAGTACATCCAGCACCGTCATATCGGCCTTTTCCGGGTTTGCCAGCAGGGCCTTGGCCGCTTCTACCCGGTAGCTGTTTACGAACTCAAAAAAATTGGTTCCAAAATGTTTATTGATCACCGCTGATACATCTTTAGCCGGCAGATCAATACGCTCGGAAAACTGTTCCAGGTTCAGGTTTTTCTTGAGAAATATTTTGTCGATTTCCATCGCGTTGCGGACCTTCTCGATGGCGGGCTCAGAGGGTTCCTCCTCTGCATTTGCCTCTGGCGTTTCCTCCTTGGGTTGCGTGACCAGCAGCTGGTGCGCGTAGGTCAGGCTATAGGCGAAAAACGCATTGATCAGGATGAACGACAGATAGTTGTCTGCAATACCCATATAGTCCGCGACAATTTCGCTGGAAAATTTCGCCACCACGTGTACCGCCATGGTCCAGGCCCAGGCGATACACACTCCCCATACCAGTGCGGACAGCCAGTGCAATTCCACTTCGGAAATATGTGAGTACTCGTCTTTCAGTGCGTGGCGGTAGCGGCGCAGTTGCAGCAGCGCCGCTACCGCATAGACGAACGGGATTAGAGATGCCAGATCCCAGATCAGCTCGATAAACGTACCGGGTAGTGCCTGTTCCAGATTGTGCGCATTGCGCAGATCACTGCTGGATATGCCGAACAGCGCGATGCACAGCAGTACCACTACTGTTGGTGCAAGGTGTATCGCCATTTTCGGCGTGAAGCTCAGCTTCTGTCGCGTCAGCGAGCAGACATACAGGTAAATCGCCGGACCTTTCAGCAATAGTGTTGCAAATAACAGGTACGGTAGTGCCGTTTGCTCAAGCCACGGCGTTACGGTGAACTGATCGTTCCACAGCAGCAGGGTACAGCCGGACGCGATGGCGATGATCAGCAGGAAAGCGGTCAGCAGTCGGCCGTCGTGGCGGGCACGGGTGGGCAGAATAGACTGGAATACCGCAAGAAGCAGGCACTCGGCTGCGGTCATCAACAGGACCACGTCGTGGATATTGAAGATGTATTGTTTCATTGAGTCATCGCCGGAGAGTTCTAGTCGTTGTTGTTATATTTTTATGGGTTTTATCGGGAGCAGTATATGAGAATTCCCCACAGGGGAGGAGCGCAGACCGCGGTGATCACCGGTTGCGACCATCCCGGTTTGCGGTTTTGTGCAAAGTGACACAGTCCAGTTTGCGGATCTGTTCAAAGTGGGGCGACGTGGCGGCGGTGGTTAGAGAGACTGCCGATATCGGGTTCCCGGTGGCGGCCAAAGGCCGGACTGGTGCCCGACTCATCTCTCTTCTCCCCATGAAGGGCAATTCTCGTCGACCTACCGATTTTGGCAGGACCGGCAGGGACACCTGCCGGACTTTTTCCAGCTTAATGGATACCTGTCTCGCGCTGACAGCCGCAATCGGTTGTTGCAGGCGCCTCATCCCCCCATATTTCCCTCTCCCACGCTCGCGAGGGGTGGAGTTTTTGTTGGCAAATCATTACCTTATAGCGCCTTTTTTGCGGCGGTAAGCCCTGTCCAGGGAACCTATCCAGCCTGGGAAACTACTCGGAATCTATTTCGGAACCTATTTTCGGAACCTATTAAGGAAAGCGTCATGACCAGAATCGTTGCGGACATCGGCGGCACCAATGCCCGCTTCGCCATCGCCCATCCCTATCAGGGCGGCTATCGGCTGGAAGCCATTCACGTGGTGAACTGCGCCAAATTTGACGATTTCTACACCGCCATGAACCAGTGGCTCGAAAGCCTGGAGCAGGCGCGGCCCACCGAGGCCTGCGTCGCGGTAGCTGGCCCGGTGGAAAAGACTCCCGAGGGTGGCCGAGTCACCATGACCAACCTGGGCTGGGACATTCGCGCCGAAGAGCTGTGCCGACGCTTCTCCCTCGACCGTGCACTGGTGGTGAACGACTTTGCGGCACTGGCCCTGTCCCTGCCGCGTCTGCAGGAAGAAGACAAATGGGCCCTGCGCGACGTACCGGCGCAAACCGGTGGCCCCATGGTGGTTCTCGGCCCCGGCACCGGTCTCGGTGTGGCCGCGCTGGTCAGTGAAGCGGGCAAGTACCGGGTTGTGCCCGGAGAGGGCGGTCACGCGAACCTGTCGGCGGGTAGTGAGCGCGAACTGGAGCTGCTGCGCATCCTGGCCCGCGAGCAGATGCCTGTGTACAACGAGTATGTGCTCAGCGGTGGCGGCCTGGTGAATCTGTACCGAGCGGTTGCGGCCCTGCACGGCCGCCAGGCCGAAGAGTTGACCCCCCCGGATGTGAGTGGACGCGGCCTGGATGGCTCCGACCCCCTGTGCCGGGAAACCCTGATCGATTTCCTCAATTTCCTTGGCAGTGCCGCAGGAGATGCCGCCCTCTATTATGTGGCTCGTGGGGGAGTGTTCCTCGGCGGCGGCGTGCTGCCGCGGATCGAGTCCCTACTGCCGGAAAGTGAGTTTGAACAGCGCTTTACCACCAAGGGGCGTCTCGGTGACTGGCTGCAGGGGGTGCGGGTTGAGGTTCTCAAGGCCGGCTATCCGGCGCTGGTCGGGGCCGCTGCCTGGCTGGAGCGCTGACCGCCGGGTTCTCCTCCGCTCCCCTATCGATTGCTGCTGAACAAATTTTATTCAGTCTGTATAATCTTGCACCTGATGGTGACCTGGGTCGGCCCTCCCATCCCTCTACTCCTCCGCCGCCCCCAGCTTCTCCCCTCTCCTCCCCCCATGGGGGTGGAGGATAAGGACTTCGGGTAAGCCTAGGATGGCATTACTCACCATAACGATAAGTCCAAGGGAGAAGATGATGAGTCTGACGAACAAACGATTCCGGCCGGCACTGCTGTCTGCAGCCATTGCCGCGTCCGTGACCTCCGTAGGCGTATTCGCCCAGGAAGAAGCCAGCACCAGCCTGGAAGAAATCACCGTTACCGGTTTCCGCAAAAGTCTGCAGGATTCCATCGGCACCAAACGCGATGCCAAGGGCGTAGTCGAGGCAATCTCTGCGGAAGACATCGGCAAACTGCCGGATTCCTCTATTGCCGAATCTCTTTCCCGCCTGCCGGGCCTGGCGGCCCAGCGCCTGGATGGCCGCGCCAGCAAGGTATCCATCCGTGGATTTGGTGAAAACGAAAGCGCGACCACCTTCAATGGCCGCGAGCAGGTATCCATCGGCGACAACCGCGGTGTGGAGTTTGACCTGTATCCCTCTGAAATCATGGCCGGTGTGACCGTCTACAAGACCCCGCAAGCAAGCCTCGAAGCGGAAGGCATTGCCGGTGTCATCGACATGCAGACCGTCAAACCTCTGGAGCGCGGTGAGCGTACCATCCAGTTCAATGCGCAAATGGAGCAGACCAGCTTTGGGAAGCTGAACCCGGACGGTGAAGACCAGGGTCAGCGCGCAACCTTCTCCTATATCGATCAGTTCGCCGATGACACCGTTGGTGTGGCTTTCGCCTATAACACCATGAGCTCTCCCAGTCAGGAAGAGCGCTGGAATTCCTGGGGTTACCCGGAGTTCGAAGTCGATGGTGAGAACTACTCCATCCTCGGCGGAGCCAAGCCTTTTGTGCGCTCCTCGGTTCTCGATCGCGACAGCGCCATGCTGGTTGTTGAGCTGCAGCCGAATGAAAAACTGCACACTACTTTCGACGCACTTTACGTTGACTTCGAAGATGAGCGCATTCTGCGCGGTATTGAAATTCCGTTTGCCTGGGGGCAGGGCAGCCTGTCTGCCGATTTCGCCGATGCGGACCCGGCTTCCGGCTTCCTGACCAGCGCTAATACGGATGGCCAGCGGGTTGTGGTGCGTAACGACCTGGAATCCCGCAAGGCAGAAATGAACTCTTTTGGTGTTAACACCAAGTACGATTTCACCGACACCATCCAGCTTGAATTTGATGCGAGCCACTCCAAGGTTGAACGCGAGATCTGGAGCTTTGAAAGCTATTCCGGTACCGGCCGTGGCGACAGCGAAGGTGTTGCGGATAACCTGGGCTATACCTTCCGCCCCGGTAACACCGGCGCCCAGTTTACCCACGAGCTGGATTACAGCGACTTTAATCTGATTCAGCTCGGTGGTCCGCTGACCTGGGGCTGGAGCGCGGCGCTGAACGACAAGTACAACCTGGCGGGCACTGATTACGAAAACGCTGCTCAGGATGGCTTCCTCAACGCCCCGGAAATCGACGATGAGCTGACTCAGTTGAAACTGGCTGCCACCCAGCTGGTGGAGCTGGGACCGGTCAATGAAATCTCCTACGGTGTATCTTACCGCGACCGTGAGAAGGTGAAGCGCTCCGAGGGTTACTACATGACCCTGGCAAACTTCGATGGCACCACTGAAAACAGTACTCTGATTGTGCCGGAAGAGTATCGTCTGGGCAGCGCTTCCCTCGACTTCATCGGTATGGGTGACATGATTGCCTATGATGCGGCGGCTATGCTGCGTGACGGTTACTACGACCTGACCGACGAATCCCTCACTGGCATTCAGCATCTGACCAAGTCCTACAGTGTTGCCGAAACCGTAACTTCCGCGTTTGCCCAGGCGAACTTTGAAAGCGAAGTGGCTGGCCTCGCGCTGACCGGTAATCTGGGAGCCCGCTACGTTTACACCGAACAGCAGTCCGAAGGATTCGGTGGCCAGGTGATCGACGGCCGGGTTGTTGCAGAAGCCACGGACCTCAGCCACGACTACGGACACTTTCTGCCTAGCCTGAACCTGGCTCTGGAACTGACCGATTCCCAGACTCTGCGCTTCGGTGCAGCGAAAACCATCTCCCGCGCACGCATGGATCAGATGAATGCGTCTGTGGAAGTAAGTTACAACCAGACCCCGGATGCCAATGGCAACAACTGGAGCATCAGTGGTGGTAACCCGCTCCTGGAGCCGAAGGAAGCGGTGGGTGTAGACCTGTCCTACGAAAACTACTTCAGCGAAGAGGGCTACTTCTCTGTTGCGGTGTTCTGGAAAGATCTGAAGCAATGGCACTTCGACGGTAACTACGAAGTCGATTTCTCAGGCGTTGCCGACCCAGCTACCGGCGAGATTCCTGAGAACTCCACCGCGACTGCCTACGGCATGATCAATGGCGGTGGCGGTACTCTGCAGGGCTACGAGCTGGCAGCGACTCTGCCGTTCAATATGTTCCACGAGAGCCTGGACGGTTTTGGTTTGCTGGCGAGCCACACCGGCCTGTCGTCCGATGTGAAAGATCCCAACGGAAACGAATACGAACTGCCCGGCCTGTCTGAAAGTATTCAGACCATGACCGCTTACTACGACAATCGCGGATTGTCTGCGCGTGTCAGCATGCGTAAGCGTGATGACTTTAAAGGCGAAGTTTACGGTGTTGGCTTCGACAGCGTGCAGGTAGATGTGGTGGGCGAAACCATTGTCGACGCACAGATCGGCTATGATTTCTCCGAGTCCAACATCAGCGGCCTCGACGGTCTGTCCGTATTCCTGCAGGGTCAGAACCTGACGGATGAGCCGTTCACCACGCTGAGCGGTGACAACGCCCTCCAGGTACGTGACTACCAGAGCTATGGTAAGACCTACCTGCTGGGCTTCAGCTACGAGCTGTAAGCGTCATTGAGTTGTCTCGAAAGCCCCTGTAATTTTGATTGCAGGGGCTTTTTTATTTGTAGCAGGGAAGGCGGTCATTCAATCAAGCAAAGCTTTCGGAATAAGCCGTGAATCAGAAAATAATAAAAAGACTCGTTATTCTCGGCGGCGGTACCGCCGGTTGGATGACGGCAGCGTTACTGGCGCGCAGCATGCGCAATACGCTGGATATTGTACTGGTGGAGTCGGACCAGATCGGCACAGTTGGGGTTGGAGAAGCGACCATCCCACCTATTCAGAGTTTCAATCGCGCTCTGGGCCTAGACGAGCGGGAGTTTCTTCGGGCAACCAAAGGGACAGTCAAGCTTGGAATTCAGTTCGAAAACTGGTCCCGGCGAGGCGCGAGCTATATGCACGCCTTTGGGAGTATTGGAAAGGATTTTCCTTTTTGCGACTTCTATAATTACTGGCTTCGCGCGCGCTCCCAGGGCGATACCTCTTCTCTGTGGGATTACTCCCTGAACTATCAGGCGGCATTACAGAACCGGTTTGCCCCGCTGGCGAAAATACCTAACACAAACCTTCCAGGGGTTTCCTACGCGTATCACTTCGATGCGGGGCTCTATGCGAAATTCCTGCGTCGGTATTGTGAGACGAATGGGGTAGAGCGCATTGAAGGAAAGGTCAGTGATGTTCTGAGAAATAGTGAAAGCGGCTTTATTGAGGCCTTGCAGCTGGAAAATGGTGCTCAGGTTAACGGCGATCTATTTGTTGACTGCTCAGGGTTCGCGGCTCTGCTGATCGAAAAGGTTATGGGGGTCGAGTATGAGCCTTGGAGCAAATGGTTGCCCTGCAACCGCGCCATGGCGGTACCGAGTCAATCGGCGCAACGCATCGTGCCCTACACTCGTTCCATTGCCCATGCCTGCGGCTGGCAGTGGCAGATACCGCTGCAGCACCGTACCGGAAATGGGCTTGTCTTTTCCGGTGATCATTGGAGTGATGAGCAAGCGCGGGAGGTACTGCTGGCAAATTTGCCAGGGGAACCACTGGCGGAGCCGCGGACCATTCCGTTCAAAACCGGGCACCGCCGGGAGCAGTGGTGTAAAAATGTGGTGAGCCTGGGACTCGCAAGCGGTTTTCTCGAGCCACTTGAGAGTACATCAATACACCTGGTGCAGTCGGCGGCGACACGACTGATCAAATGCTTTCCCCATCGCGGTATTCGCGATGAAGAGATCGCCGAGTTCAATCGCCAGTCGCGGGTAGAAATGGAGCGCATTCGCGATTTCATAATTCTGCACTACAAGGCAAATCAGCGTCGTGATAGCGATTTCTGGAAAAGTTGCGAGGAAATGGCCGTTCCGGAGAGCCTACAGGAAAAAATAGAGCTATTTCGTGCGACCGGTAAGTTGTTTCGCGACTTCGATGACTTGTTTACGGAGGTTGCCTGGCAGCAGGTATTGCTTGGGCAGGAAGTGTGGCCACAGGATTATCACCCCAATGCTGATGGCTTATCGGAAGTACAGCTAGCGGAATTTATGCAGAGCCTCAAGACAATTTTTCAGGGAGCGGTGGGTAATATGCCGGAACATGAACGTTATCTGGCTCAGCAAGCGTAAGCCTGCAAATATAAAAAGATCTGAGGGAAGCCCCGCGAACTCGCGCGGGGCTGGGTATGTCAGTGTGCCGTAGTGGTAAACGCGTTACACACCATCACATCGGTTTCCACCGAGCCGATCACCCGCTCCGCGGTATTGCCGCGCAGCAGTGAGCCGGTTTCGCCGTACTGGTTCAGGGTGCCCATCACCACCACGTCTGCGTCGATCTCCTTGGCGATCTCGGCGACCACTTCGTTGGTGTAGCCCTGTTTTACGTGGATGCGGTCGGTGGGGACGCCGGTTTTCTCTGCCAGCTTGGCCAGCGCGCCGCGATCCGGGTAAAGCATGGAATCCAGGTAGGCATTTACTAGGTGCAGCTCCGCACCGTACACCTCGGCGATATAGTTGGCGCGCTCGGTAATCTGGCGGTTGAGCTGGCGCTGCTGGTTGGTTTGAGCCTGGTAGTTGACCGTGGCCAGTACCACTTTGCGGCGGTCCTTCGCGCCCGGGCGAATCAGTACCACCGGGCACTTGGCGTGCTTGAGCACCTGCCACTTGGATTCGGCGAAGGTAAAGCGCCGGCTGCTGGTGCGGGCGTGCACCGGCAGGTAGATCATTTCCGCGTTATAGCGCTTGGATTCCTGAATGATCGCCCCCTGCCAGTCACTGGACCAGCAGACGTTGATCTCGAACTCCACACCGGCGTCCTCAATGGGCTTGCGGATCTGGTCGCGGAACCAGAATTCGTCGCGGAACAGGTGGTCATTCACTGCACGGGTATCCACCGCTTCGCCGTCCACGGCCACGAACACCGCCAGCTTCGGCTGCGGATTGCGCTCACGGGCGGTGGCTAGGGCTCGCTCCAGGGCGACATGGCGGTCATCGTTGGGGTCCACGACTACGAATACAACAGGTTTTTCCTGCATGATCACTCCTTCAAATTAGAAATCTGTTTCCCTAAGTTCTCTCTCTGCGCAATCTTCTCCGACGCAGACGCTCCGCCCTTTGTTATTGGCGCCCTGACATGGGCTTGTGAGGGCATATGGGCGGCCCCGCGAACGGGTAGTCAAGCCTATCACCGGCCGCTGTTCTTTTCATCTACGCCCCACCCCGGGAGGATGAAACCCGGGGTGAGGCGGGTACATTAGGCTGCAGTGATGACCGTTCGATAACGACGCAGAGAAGATAATGAGAAAAATGAACGCACTGGCCGCGCTGATTTCCACCGCGGCGTTGACCATGAGCGCCTGTTCCGACGAGGGCGCCAGTTCAACCGCGGCAACCGCAGCGGAAGCCGCGGTATCTTCCGCTCCACAGACCGCCCCTGTCTTGACCGAGGTCAAGCAGGGTACCGTGGACCCCTTCTGGAACAACGCCACCATCTACTTCATGCTTCCGGACCGTTTCCACAACGGCAACCCGGACAATGACCTGTCTTACGGTCGCAAAGATGACGCGGCCCATCTGCGCGGTTTCCATGGCGGCGATCTGCGCGGTGTGATCCAGAAACTGGAAGAGGGTTATTTTACCGATCTGGGTGTTGACGCCATCTGGATGTCACCGGTGATCGAAAACGTGCACGGTTACGATGAAGGGGACAAGCGCACCTACGCTTTCCATGGCTACTGGCCCAAAGATTGGACCAACGTGGATGCGAATTTTGGCACCGAGGAAGAGCTGGCGGAACTGATCCGGGTTGCTCGCAGCAAGGGTGTACGCATTCTGCTGGATGTCATCATCAATCACACCGGCCCGGTCACAAGCGTTGACCCCCTGTGGCCGTCGGATTGGGTACGCACCAATCCCCAGTGTGACTGGAGCAGCTTTGCCCAGAACGTACAGTGCGCACTCACTGATAACCTGCCGGATATTCTCACCGAGAGCGAAACTCCGGTAGCACTGCCGCCGCAGCTCACCGAAAAGTGGCAGCGGGAAGGGCGTCTCGAACAGGAAGTGGCCGAGCTGGACGCCTTCTTCGAGCGTACCGGATATCCGCGCGCGCCCAAGTACTACATCGTCAAATGGCTGACCGACTGGGTGCGTGAATATGGGGTGGACGGCTTCCGTGTCGATACCGTAAAACACGTCGAGCCGGAAATCTGGGCGATTCTGAAAAAGGAAGCCAGCCTCGCGCTGGACGAGTGGAAAGCGAACAACCCTGACGAAAAGCTGGATGATCGCGACTTCTTTATGGTGGGTGAGGTGTACCACTACGGCGTGAAGGATTTCGCCAGCAGCGATGGCCGCTTCTATGACTTTGGTGACCGCAAGGTAGATTTTTTCAACTACGGTTTCGATAGCCTGATCAATATGGGCTTTGCTGCGCACGCCGCGCAGGATATGGAAAGTATCTTCAGCGAATACTCCAGTATTCTGCATGGTGGCGAGCTGTCAGGTGTATCGGTATTGAACTACCTCGGTTCTCACGATGACCACCACTCCTTCGACCGCGAGCGCAAACAGGTGAAGAGTGCCGCGCTGAAACTGATGCTTGCGCCTGGCGCTGCACAGATTTACTACGGCGATGAAATTGCCCGCCCGATGATTGATGAACAGGCGTACGGTGATGCTTCCATGCGCGTGCCCATGGACTGGAGCAGTATCCAACAGGCCAAAACCAGCGAAATTCTCCGTCACTGGCAGAAACTCGGCCAGTTCCGCCAGTCCCATCTGGCGGTAGGTGCCGGGGTGCATCAGCAGCTGAGTGAAGCACCCTATATTTTCTCCCGGACCCTGGATGACGACAGTGTCATGGTGGCACTGGAGATGCCGGCCGGTGAAAAAACGGTGGACGCAGGCAAGGTCTTTGCAGAGGGAACCCTGGTAAAAGACTACTATTCCGGTGCCGAGGCTCGCGTGAAAAACGGTTCCCTCAGGTTTGATACCGAGTTCGACACCTTGCTTCTGGGCGCGGCGGAATCCACCGAGATTAGTGCGCGCTAACAGCGCCATACGGTTTCGATTGAATCGGGCACCTTGTCATTCCCGCGTATGCGGGATCCCTTGCGTTTTTGGGGTCAGCTAAGACCCGCAACTTCTCTTTCTCGTCGAAAGGCTTGCCGATATCAGGAATTCTGATATCGGCTTTTTTTTGTCTGTCGGATTTTGAGATCACAGCTTGCTTAGAAAAATGTGGAAGGCATCAACATTTTGGCATCCGGAAGTACTACGCCCCGGGGGAGGAGGAGGTAATCCCCCTGTAAGGGAGTAATTTGATCCTGTGCAAATGCGGTTTCAGCACAAGCCCGCTGAGTAGCCTTCTGCCGATAAATATAAGAGCGCACCTGCGGATAAATAATAAAAGCCGCCCGCAAAAAAGCGGGACGGACTTCCGGATAAAAATAACGCCCGGAGCATAGCGATGATTTCTGCCCCTGTGAAAGCCGGAGTGCCACACTCCGTTGCTGCCGTTTGCCTGCGCGCTTGTGTCGCGTTGGCGTGTCTGCTCGCCCTGCCGCTCGGCGCCGGTGCGCAAACCTGGTCCGAGGCCTGGTTCCGCGGTACTCCCAACGACTGGGGTACAACGGCGATGACCTACGATGCCGCTGCCGGTGTCTGGGTGACGGAACAGACTTTTGCCGGCGACAACCCCCGCTTCAAAATCAGCCACTATCAGAACTGGAATGAGGCCTATCCCGGGGCGGACTACCAGGTGGTCAGTGGCCGCTACCGAATCACGTTTGATGATGTCAGTAAGGCAATCACCGTTTCAGAAGTCGTCGAACCTCCGCCCGCCGGGACATCAACCAGTCTCTGCTTTGATAACGCGCAGAACTATACCAGTCCTCAAATCTATTTCTGGAATCCGGCACCCGGCGGCAGCGTGAATAACCTGCCCGGTTGGCCCGGCGCAGCGATGAGCGAATCCGGTGCGCATTACTGCTACGACTTCTCTGCGCATTTGAACAACGGTGAAATGCCGGACTCGCTCAATGTCATTTTCAATGACAATGGCGGAGCGCAATCCGCTGACCTGCAGTACAGCGGAGACCCCTGTTATATCGGCAACCAATGGCAGCCGGCGGCGGCCTGCGGACTGGATGAGGAGCCTGGTGATGACCTGCCGCCGAGCACCCGCCCGTTGCTGGTGCAGCCACTGAACTTTCCGATTACCGGCAATGTCTCTGGCGGCAATTACCGATTTGAGATCGCCTATCCGAATCTGCAGGGGCAGTTTATGTCTCCGGTGATGGTGATTCCGGACGGCATCAATGACCTGCTGTATGTGGTGGACAAAACCGGCACCATTTTCGTATTCCCCAATCGCGAAGATGTGGCGCCCGGTGAAATTCGCGAGCTGCTGAATATCAACGGCGAGGTGCGCAACTACCACGAGCAGGGACTGCTGAGCATGGCCTTTGACCCTGGCTATGCCAGCAACGGTCATATCTACATCTATTACATTCACGGCACCGATGATAATGAGCGCGCACCGGATGGCAGTTACGGTGATGCGATTCTCGAACGCTGGACCCTAGACAACCCAAACGATCCGTCTCAGGCGCTGGCTTCTTCGCGCACGGAAATTCTGCGAGTTCCCCAGCGCGGGCCGGATCACAAGGGCGGAATGATGCAGTTCCACCCGGAAGACAATTATCTGTACCTGAGTATCGGTGACGGCGCCTACGGTCACAGCGCTACCATGAGTTATCCGGAAGATCCGCGCACCAACAACGGTGCTCAGGAAACCGACAACCTGCTGGGTACCTTTATCCGTATCAAACCGCTGGAGCAGGCGGTTAATGGAAAATACTACGAAATTCCCGCGGACAACCCGTTTGTAGGTGTCCCCGGCTTCCGCGAAGAAATCTGGTCTTACGGCCACCGCAACCCGTGGCGCTGGAGCTTCGATACCGAAGCGCCCTACACCCTGTGGGAAACGGAAGTCGGCCAGGCGGGATTTGAAGAAGTAAACCTGATCGAAAAAGGCAAAAACTACGGCTGGCCGGTGTGTGAAGGCACCAACAACCGTGGTGATCTCGGTGGCGACCCCGGTAAAAACTGCAGTACCGATTTCGAGCCGCCGCGGGATGGCTACGCGCACCCGACCGGCTATTCGATCATCGGGGGTGTGGTCTATCGCGGGAATGCTCTGCCGGGCCTGAGCGGAAACTTTGTGTTTGGCGATTACGTCACCAAGCGCATCTGGTCCATCGTGGATGGCGAAGCCAAAGAACTGATCAGCGATGCCTTCCCGGAAAATATCGCCTCCTTCGGTACCGACCTGAGTGGCGATACGCTGCTGGTTTCCACTTACGGTGTGGAGTACGGCGGTCAGTCCACCATTTACAAGATCGTGGACGACGATGCGGAAGCGGCGGTCATCCCCGCGAAGCTCTCCGAGACCGGCCTGTTTGCAGATCTTGAAACCCTGGAGCCGGTAAGCGGCGTTATTGAATATGCCTTGAATAGTGAAGGGTGGTTCGACGGGGCGGCACTGCGGCATTTTATTGCGGTACCGAACGACCAGCAGATCAACTTTGCTGAGACCGGAAAATGGGATTTGCCGGTCGGCACCGTACTGGTAAAACACCAGAGTATTTCCACCGCGGAGAATCCGCACAAACCGTTTACCACGTCCGTTCTGTTCCGGCAGGATACGGGCAAGTGGCAGGCGGCCAACTATTACTGGAACAGCGCTGGCACCGACGCTGACCTTGTAACCGAAACCCTCACAGTGATGGACGGCGGCATTGAAAACCGCCAGCGGGCCGTGCAGTCAGCCGCCGACTGCGGATCCTGCCATATCGGAAGTGGCAGTCGCGAGCCCCTGGCGGTGCACACCCGTCAATTCAATCGGGAATTCCAGTATGGTGAGACCGAAACCTCGGTGGCCAATCAGCTGGATGTGTTCAACACCATCGCGCTGCTGTCGGAAGATATCGGTAGCGCCGACAGCCACGCCGCCTTCGTGAATGCAGCGGATACCAGTGCCGATCTCGATGAGCGCGCGCGCACTTACCTTGAAACCAACTGCGCCCACTGTCATGCCAGTGGCTTTATGGATCTGCGCTACGACACCCCGCTCGCGGACATGCGTATCGTGAACGTGGAAACCACCGGCGGCGCCGCCCGCTTGCGCCCCTTCGACCATGCCAACAGCCTGGTGTACATCTACCAGACTACCGATAACAACCGTATGCCCAAAGGCACCCGCTATACAAACCCGGTGGCGGAAGCGCTGTTTCGCGATTGGATCGACGGTGCCGGCCTGCAGCAGGTGGGGATTCAGCTGGATGCGGACAGCGATCGCCTGAATGGCGGCGATGCGCTGACGGTGCAGGTTTACTCTCTCTACGACAACGGTTTTACCGCGCCGGTACCCAATGCGCCGAGCGTAAGCTCCAGTAACAGCGATGTGCTCGCAGTGGAATCGGTGGGTGATGATCACTTTGTACTGCGCGCCGGCAATACCGGATCTACCAGTGTCACGGTGCAGCAGGGCGGTTTCAGCAGCCAGCTGACCATTGCCGTAACCTCTATTGATACCGCCATTACCGGACTGGAAATTGCGCCCCAGGGACAGTCTCTGGAAAGCAGTCGCCAGCTGGTTGCGGTGGGCATTCGTGCCGATGGCACCCGGGAAAATATTTTCGGGCAGGTCGGCTGGTCGGTGGCCAGTGGACCCGCCACCATCGACCAGAGCGGCCTGGTAACCCGTACCGGAGCCGGTGCCGTTACCGTGGAGGCGAACCTCGGAGAATTTACCGCGTCGCTGAATCTCGCCGAGGGTTTTGACGGCATCCGCCTGCGCTACGACAACCCCGACAACTGGGCACAGGTCTACGTGCATCTGTGGGTAACTGTGGATGGTCAGGATCAGGGGTTGACGCAGTGGCCGGGGCTGCTGATGAGTGGACCGGATACCGAGGGCTGGTGGACCCACTCGGTGGATCAGCAGGACCTGCACAATGGCCAGGTCAATCTGGTGTTCAACAGTGGCAACGGTCAGCAGACCGGTGACCAGCGGAACATCGGCGAGTCTTCCAGTTTTGTCGGCGGCGCCTGGGAACCCTGGACGCCGGAAGGGCCTGTTGGCGGCGACACATCGCGGGTTTCCGTGATCGGCGGCATCACGGCGGACGGCGGGCGCGATTACGCCATCGGCAGCGTGATCAGCGTCAACGCCGACGATGCGCCACTGGGCACTGTATTTGGCGGTTGGAGCGGCGATGCTGCGCCCTATATCGTCAGCGACCCGTCGCTGCCCCAGGTGCAGCTGCTGATTCCACAGCACGACCTTTCCCTGGTGGCACTCTTCCCCAGCGCAACCAACGAGTACGAGGCGGGGCAGAATTTTTACGCGGCCCAGTGTGCAAACTGTCACGGTGACCAGGGCCAGGGCGCGGTTGCCCAGACGCTGGCCGGCAGTGGCGCCAACTGGCAGTTGGGCGAGCTGACGCAATATATCGAAGACTTTATGCCAATGGACGCCGCCGCCAGTTGTACCGGCGACGAGGCCGGTGCCTGTGCCTTTGAAGTGGCGAGGCTGATTGTGGACGAAGCCTGGGACAGCGGCAGCTGCAGTGGCAGCGACTGCGATGGCAGCAATCTGGATCAGCGCAACCTGCGCCTGCTCACCCGTGAGGAATACCTCAACAGCGTGCGGGATATTTTCGCAATCGACTTCGACAGTTCACTGATGAGCTCGGTACCCGCCGACGGTCGCTACCGCAATTTCGACACCGCTTCCTACCTCTCCGCGGACAACGACCGCACCCTGGGGTATGAAATGGTGGCCGAGCAGGTCGCGGACCTCGCCATCGCGCAGGCCGGTTTCATGAATCTGGTGAGTGGTTGTGGCGATGTGCCGTGTGTGGTGGATACCCTCGGCTTCCGCCTGTTCCGTCGACCGCTGCAGAGTGCGGAAATCACCCGCTACGCAGGACTTTACCAAAGCGACGATGACGGCCGCCTGGCGCTGCAGGCGATGCTGATGTCACCGCACTTTATGTATCGTTCCGAGCTCGGTGTGCTGGACAGCGAGAGCGGCCTCTACCGGCTCGATAATTACGAAGTGGCAACACTGCTGTCCTACACCTTCTGGGCCACGACACCGGATGACACGCTACTGCTGGCCGCCACCGAAGCGGGCTTCGATATTGCCGTACAGGTGGATCGCCTGCTGGCGGACCCCCGTGCAGAACGCGGTCTGCGCCGCTTTATCAGCGGCTGGCTGATCAACAACCAGTATCCCTTCCCGGCAATCACCGATACCGATCTGGTGGCGGCGTTTAAGGAAGAAACCGTCGGCTTTGTGCTGGAGAACATTCGCTCGAATTCTGCCTTCGGCGAATTGCTCTCCGCCAACTACACCTGGGCCAACGGCGATCTCGCCGCGCATTACGGCCTGGATGCGAGCGGCGGCGACTGGGCCATGCGCACCTTCCCCGCGGGCGATCCCCGCAGTGGCAGCGGTCTGCTCGGCCACGGCAGCTTCCTCGCCTCCCGTACCAGCACCGTTAACCCGGCGCCGATCAAGCGGGGCGTGTACGTGCGCGAAGTGCTGATGTGCCAGGAGTTCCCGCCTCCTGCTGCTGCGGACTTCAATGTGGTATTTGAAGATACCGACAGCAACCGCGAAGCCACTGCCCGTCACACGTCCGATCCGGCCTGTGCCGCCTGCCACCAGTTTATCGACGGTGTCGGCTTCGGTTTTGAGCGCTTCGGCAGCGATGCCCTGTATCGCACCATCGAAACCATCGGTACCGGTGAACAGCGCGAGATTGACGACAGCGGCAGTATCAAGAGTCTGTACACCCCCGCGACGGTGATGGATCCGACCAGCCCCAGTTACGACTTCTACTCGGTGCCGGAACTGGCGGGCCTGATTGCCGGTAGTGACCAGGGCGAGGCGTGTTTTGCCCGTCAGTTCTACCGCTATGTGGTTGGGCGTGAAGAGGGTGCCAGTGACGATGTGATCATTCACTCCACCAGTGAAGACCTGCGCAATGGCGGTGGCATGCGCGATATGTTGCGGGCACTGGTTCTGTCCGACGCTTTCACCTTGCGCCGTTAAAGCTACTGCGCGTGCGCCTGGCAGCCACCGGCGGTGCTCGGAATGCTCATGTATAAAACATACATTCCGCCACCTCCGCTCCGGCGGTGACTGCCAGCCACCCGCTCGCTACGCTTTAATAGCCTCTTAATAATGAGGGATAACAATAATGAAATTCTTCAATAAATTCGGATTTACCTCGGTCAATGAATCCAGCAGCCGCTCGCGCCGTAAATTTCTGCGCAATCTGGCGCAGGCGGGCGTGCTGCTGCCGCTGGCGGGGAGTATGCTCGGCCAGCGTGTATTCGCGCAAACCGGTGGCGCGCAGCGGGTACTGTTTCTCTACTACCCCAACGGCGTAGTGCCCTACAACTGGGTACCCCAGCAGGGGCCGGGTAGTATCGGTGGCAGCCAGGAACTGAGTTTTGGCCTGGGGCCTTTGTCGTCCTGGCACAACCGCCTGATCATCTTACAGAACCTGACCCTGGATATCGGCGATGGTGCCGGTGCCCACTACAACGACATGCGCGGAATTCTTACCGGCAATAATCAGATCGGGTATGGCAGTGCCAGTATCGACCACTTGATCGCGGAGCAGTTGGGCAATGAGGGTGTGTTGAGTCTGGGGGTGCGCACCGGCAATCGATCCGACATCATGATTTCCAAACCGCGCAACGTGGAATCCACAGCGCGCCCCATCCCGAATAATGATCCGGCGGACGCTGCACAGAAACTGGCGGTGGGCATATCCGGTGGAGGGGTCGGCGGTGGCACAGGCGGCAATGACCCCGACAAGCAGGCCTATTACGATGCGATTCTGGATGACTTCGACAGTCTCGCCGACGTCACTTTGGAAAATGCACAGAGGGATAAGCTCACTCTGCACGAAAATGCGCTGAAGCGGTTGCGGGACCTGGCCGGAAACCAGGTAGGCGAATGCAGTTTTAATACCAACGTAATGAGTGACCCTTATTACGCATCCTCCAGCCCGTTATCGCCCACCGAGTGGCAGATGTTCCCGCATCTGGCCCGCGCCCAGGTGGACAACATCGTCGGCGCTTTTTCCTGTGGCCTGCACCGCGTCGCCACCCTGCAGCTTTCCAAAGGCGATGAAAACGGCAATCTGGTGAACTACTCCTATGATGAATGCTGGCAGATGGCTCAGGACGCCATCAGCCAGGGTGTTCAGCACAGCAACGGCAGCGGCCCCGTTGGCCCCATGACCCGTTGGTATAACGAATTTGCCAGCCACAGCGCCTCCCACCGTCCCGGCGATGTACCCCACACCGCCCAGGTGCGCTGGTATCACTCACTCCTCGCCTACACCCTGCAGCAACTGGAAAATAAAGGTCTGCTGGATGACACCCTTGTGGTGATGTTCAGCGAAGTCGGCGACGGCTCCAAACACGGCGGCGCTGCCGGCGCCGTCACCCTGGCCGGAGGCGCCGGCGGCGCCCTGCAGATGGGGCGTATCATCAACTGTGGGGATGGCATCAACAACGGCCAGCGGATCTACGGCACCCACCAGCTGTTCGGGGATATCGCACGCTATATGGGGGTGAATTCTTTGCCGGAAAATCACTGGTCGGGTGGGGTGGTTTAAACTGGGGATTTACATTCGCGGAAAAAATAAAGCCCCGATTTCGGGGCTTTGTTTATTTAATGAGCTTATTGCTCTGATGGCATATTCTGCAGCGCGGTTTTCAGTTCGCGCAGCTTCTCTTTCACTCTTGCGGCATTGTCCGGGCCGATGCGTATCATCAGTTTGTGCAGGCCGGGCATTTTTTCCAGTTGCTCGTCTTCAAACTTGTAGTACACCGTGGGGCGGACCAGTTTGATCGGGCCTTCGATTTCCGGGGCGGCGAGGGCCTGGTCGATGGCGGCGAGAAGGGCGGCGTGGAAGTTTTTGTTCTTCAGGCCCAGCTCACCGTAGGCCTGTTTCAGGCGCGGATACCAGAACTGGTAGAGGTTCACTGCGGTATCGGTATCCACCATGGCGAACAGACGCACCGGCTGGTCGTAGCGCTGGTAGTTCTCCTGGGACAGCACATACACCTTCTGCCCGTCGTCTTTGATTTCCAGTTCCTTGACTGCGAGCTTGCCGTCCACGTTATTGAACGGGCGGTTCTTGTGCATCAAATCGCCCTTGGTGGCGGTGTTCACCGCCGCGACCCATTTGCGCACCACTTCATCGGGCACTATCCATTTGGCCAGGGCGCCGTCGGCGGAGAGGCTGATGATGTCCTTGCGGGCTTCTTCATCGCTGTCGTTCAGGGTGGGCAGCTGGCGCGGTGGATCTTCCGGCTCGGCGGGTTCCGGCGTTGGGGGAATGACCGGCTCGTCTTCCGGCTCATCAAGGTCGACCTTGGGTTGGGTTTCGGGGGCGGCCTCGGGCACCGGCTCGGGAACGTCCTGTTTGATGTCTTCGCGTACCGCAAACCAGTAGATACCAAAGGCAACCGCCGCTGTCACCAGCAGGGCGATCAGCCACTCTTTGATCGTGCCACCCATCTCGACATTCTCCCGTTGATTCCCGTGTGCCCGATTGTAAAACCAAGCTTGGCGCCTCAAAAGTCAGTGTAAACCACTGACTGCGAAGTCTAGGACAGTAGCAGGTCGGGAAGGTTTCGCCTATAGGGTCGGACCAATAGTGTGGGGCGGGATCGAGAGGAAAGAGTAGAGGGAGAGAGTAGACGGAGAGAGTGAAGAGGGGGCGCAAGTGCGCCCCCTAATGAATTGAGGGGGAGCGTTATCGGGAGAGCTTCAGAATTTGCCCGGAGAGCGATGGCGCGGTTAGCGACACCTGCGCGGACAAATCATCGGCAACCACCAGTTCTGTCCCGCCGTCGCGGAGCGCATTGGTAAGGGTGTACTTACCGGCCGCTAGCTGCCACTCCTCAACCAGTGCTTTTGGTAGCTGCAGGGTAGTGGTGGCGTCGCTGTCGGCGAAGTTGGCAATCACCAGCAGCTGATCGTCCCCTGCCCACCGGGCGAAGCTGTAGAGCTTGTCTGTATAGGTGTCGCTCTGTTCCCTGTTGTAGCGGTGCAGGTCGAGGTATTCCCCGGTGAGCGCCGGACTCTGGCGGGAGAAGGTCAGCAACTTGCCGTAGAAGTCGCGCAGGGATTGTTCCGATTCACTGAGTTTTTCGCTGTTGAACTGGCCTTCGTTATTCCAGCGGCGAATGGTAGGGACTGACCAGTAGTCGAAGATAGTGGTGCGGCTGGCCTTGCCGAAGCCCGCGTCGCCGGCGCCCGGTTCACCCAGCTCTTGGCCGAAGTAGAGCAATGTCGGTGCGCCGCTGATGGTGGCGGAGACCACCATGGCGGGAATGCCGGCTTTGGCGTTGCCGGCGAATTCCGGACTGGCGATACGCTGTTCGTCGTGGTTTTCCATAAAGCGCAGCATATTGTCCTCAATACCGCTCAGGCTCTCCTGAATGTCCACCAGAGGATCAGTGCCGGACTTGCCTTCCATTACCGCGCGGATGGCGTCGTAGGTACCCACCTTGTCGTACAGGTAATCCATTTTCCCCAGTTGGATATAGTCGCGGTAAAGATCCGGCTGATAAATTTCCGCCAATAACAGCGCGTCCGGGTTCTGCATTTTGATGGAGGAATTCAGGTAGCTCCAGAATTCCACCGGCACCATGCCAGACATGTCGTAGCGGAAGCCGTCCACGCCGAAGGCGAGCCAGTAGTCGGTGATCTCACGGAATTTTTCCCAGCTGTTGGGAACGTCTTTGTCTGCCCAGAAAGCCGCGTGTGCGCGGTAGTCTTTCTGCGCAAAATCTGCCGGGAGTTCGGGGAAATCGTGGCTGCCATCCGGGCGCACACCGAAATTGATTTTAACTGTTTCGTACCAGTCCCCCTGAGCCGGTTGCGGCGCGCGGCTGCCATTGCCGGTCCATTTTGCCGGCACTTCCTCAAAGGTGCCGTCAATCAGAGGGTGAGCTTCGCCGTTCAGTGGAAGGTAACCGTCTTCCGCCACCGGCACTTGGAAGGGTTCGCCGGGAACATAGTAAAAGTTGTTGTCGCGGGCGTAGGCAACACTGGTGTTGTCGTCCACCCCGAAATCGCGTACGCCCTCGGGCTTGGCGAGAGACTGATAATTGCGTGCAACATGGTTGGGAACTATGTCGATCAGAACCTTGAGGCCCGCTTCGTGTGAGCGTTCGATCAGCGCCTTGAATTCCTCCAGCCGCTTGGATGGGTCATTGGCAAGGTCCGGGTTCACACTGTAGTAGTCCTTCACCGCATAGGGAGATCCCGCGCGCCCCTTGATCACATCCGGATCGTCATTACTGATGCCGAACGCAGTGTAATCACGCACCACTGCATGGTGCAGGGAACCGGTGTACCAGATGTAGTCGGCTCCCAGTGCGCGAATTTCTTCCAGTGCTTTGGGTGTGAAGTCACTGAATTTTCCAACACCGTTTTCCTCAATGGTACCCCAGGGCTTGTTGGTGGGGTTGGTGTTGCCGAACAGACGCGGGAGCACCTGGTAGATTACCGGTTTGCCGTTACTTTTAATTTCTGCGGCTGCTGCGGGCTGTGCATCGGAATCTTCCGATTTCTGAGTGCAGGCGCTGAGTGTGCCGGCGGCAATGGAAGTGGCCAAAAACAGGTGGATAAATTTTTTCATAAGCTCGGTATTTGTTTTCTAGTGTAGGAGCCTGCTTGCAGGCGAATTTTCGGGCTGCAAATCAAGCAGCCCTCCATGGAGCAAACGCCGGCCCGGCCATCCATGGCCGGTCGCAAATATGAGCAGCGAGCAGTGCTCGCTATGCGCTCAGATTTGCCCTGCAAGCTGTGCTTTGTAGTTTGAGTTATTGGGTAACGGTCAGGCTCTGGGATGGGCCGGACCAGTCGAATTTCACATGCAGGGTCTTGGCGCGCTTGTTGTACCAGGCCGTATTTTCGGCCAGCGCACTTTCCTTGCGCACCAGCGCCAGCGCCTGTTCACCCTGCCGTACCGCAGAGGGTTGCGCTACGTTATGTAATATCAGCTCGATACTGCGAGTTTCGGGTGCGCCGGTATAGCCGTTGCCTTCACGATCAAAGCGGAATGCGATACCGGATTCACTACGTTCACTGGAAAACATCAGCTTTTCGTACTGGCCCTTGGCGTAGGCATCCGCGGTAACGCCATCGTCCTCGTAGATATAGCCGCTGGAGCGAGGTGCGGATTCGTGAGCGTAGTAATCCAGACGCAGGTTCGCGCTGGAGTAATCGCGGGTATTGTTCAGACCGGACACCGTTGGGATAAAGGCGCCGGCACGGACCAGAACCGGAATGGTTTCGAGGTCCACATCAATTTTCGCCAGGTCCCCACCGTACTGGTTATCGTTCCAGTAATCGAACCAGATACCACCGGGCAGCTGAACCGCTACTTCATCGACATCTTCGGAAGTGACCGGTGCTATCAGAAAATCATTGCCCCACAGGTAGGCGTCCTTGTTATCCATCAGCGCCAGGTCGTTTTCGTTTTCGAAAAACAGCGGGCGCATCAGCGGCATGCCGGTCTGGCTGTTTTCAAACGCCAGGGTGTAGTTGTAGGGCAGCAGCTGATAGCGGAGCTTGACGAACTCGCGGGTGATATTGCGGGTTTTGCGGTCGTGGAACACGGGCTCCGGGGCGATGTGTTCCTGAGCGTGGGGGCGATATACCGGCTGGAAAGCACCGTATTGCAGCCAGCGGATATACAGTTCCCGGTCGAACTTTTCACCACCGGCAAAGCCGCCCAGATCCGAGTGGGTGTAGCCGAATCCGAGCAGACCCATTTGCAGAGAGAGCTCTACCTGCGGCTGCAATCCACCCCATTCCCGGGCCACATCGCCGGTCCATGGAATCATGCCGTAGCGTTGCGAGCCCGGGAAGCCGGCACGCATCATGATAAATGGACGCTGTTCCGGGCTGTCTGCCTTTTCGTTTTCGAACAGCATCTGGGCCCAGCGGTGTCCGTAGGCGTTGTGAATCTCATCCGCCATACCGATAGCGTGCACTGTGTCTGCGGGGTGGACCTCGGGTTCGCCGAGATCGCCCCACCAGCCGGAAACGCCCTGTTCTTTCAGGTCTTTGTAGATTCCCCAGAACCAGTCGCGACCGTCCTCGGAGAAAACGTCAATCAGGCCGGTATTGCCGAAATAGAATTCAAACTGCTTGGCGTTGCCGACGAGATTTTTTGCCAGCGCATTACTTGCCACCGCGTCGCTCCAGCGCTCGGAGGTGGAGAGCACAAACGGTTCGGTAACGAGGATGGTTTCAATTCCCTGCGCGCGCAGGTCGGCCATCATGTCCACCGGTGTCGGGAATGCGTTTTTATCCCACGCCAGGTTGCCCATATGGCCCTTGATATCCGGCCCGAACCAGTAAAGATCCAGTACCAATGCATCCAGCGGGAAATCTTCCTCGCGGAATTTTTCCACCACATCGCGCACTTCCTGCTCTGTGCGGTATCCGAAGCGGGAAGCAAAGTTGCCCAGCGCCCAACGCGGAGGCATCGGCTGCCGGCCGGTGACATCCACATAATTCTCGATCAGCTGCGGGTAGGTTTCTCCGGCCACCACGATATAACTGGTGCGGCCCGCCTGAGCTTCAAACTGCAGTACGTTTGCCTCGCTGGCCCCCAGGTCCATAGCACCGGTGGCACTGTTGTCGAACAGCAGGATGTACTTGTTGCTGCTCATAACCGCCGGCAGCCCGAAGTACATCTGGTCCGACTCGGTGGTATACCCGTAATGGGCTTTGTTGTAGAGCGGCAGGCGGTGGCCGCGACGGTCCATGCCCAGTACTCGCTGGCCGCCGCCAATCAGTTTTTCATTTTCACTCAGAGTAAAGCGAAAACCGCGCATGGTCTGGTTGGCAAAGAAGCCGTGTTCTTCACTCAGTAGTGGCTTGCCGTCGTGCAGGTATTCGATGGTAAATGGCGACTTGTGGATAACTGCTGTGAGATCGCCGAGGGCATACTGTAGTGCGTCCTGGGAAACGCTCAGTTGCGCCGCAACATCACGCTTGAGTTGATCGGCGCGGGCAAACGACGGCAGTTGCTTGATGCCGTCACGCTGGTAATGCACTTCCAGTGCGCTGGGGTTGACCGGGGTCAGGGTTACCTGACTGTCGCTGGTTTCGATCACCAGTTGGTTATCGACAAGCTGGTGGCTGCGATATTCCCGCACAGGTTCTGCGAGCGCTGTTTGCGCGGCGGTGGCGAGGAGGCTGGGTAGCAGGGTAGCCAGCCCGAGTTTTTTCAGCAGCCTCGTGGGCTTCTTGGAATTTACTACTTTCATCGTCTTCGCTTTTTGTATCTGTAATTTTAATTCGGGTTTACGGTGCTCGCTCCGCAACTCCGTCATGCCGGACTTGATCCGGCATCCAGCTGTGCTGGATCTGGATACCGGATCAAGTCCGGTATGACGAAGTGAGAGGGTTTCGCTAGTGGACCTCAACAACCGCCACATCACCTGCAGGGATCACCATCTCTCTCAGCGGAGTGGACCTGCCGGAGGTAATGTCGGTTGCTTTGGACTTTGTTCCCAGCATTTCTGCCAGATGCGCCAGCGGCACCTCACGGGCTGTATCGCTCTTGTTGATCGCTACCATGACCGTGTCGTTGTCGTCATAGCGGAAATACACATAGAGGCCATCGATGGGGGCAAAGTGCTTGAGCTTGCCGCTGTGGATAACGTCTTTGTCTTTGCGCCAGTTGAACAGCGTGCGCACAAATTGCTGGGCGTCTTTCTGTTCCGCACTCAGTTTTTTACCGGTAAAGGCATTGACCTTGTCATCTGCCCAGCCGCCGGGGAAATCGCTGCGCACGATGCCGTCGTCCCGCTGCTTGGGGCTTTTTGCCAGAATCTCGTCGCCGTAATAGAACTGCGGAATACCGCGCATGGTGGCGATGTAGGCGATCGCCATACGGAATTTGCCCAGGTCTTCATCCAGCTGACTGTAAATCCGGCTCATATCGTGGTTGCCGGCTAGGATCACCAGATTGTTCGGATCGGGATAGAGCACATCATTGGCCAGTGACTCGTACAGGGAAATCAGGCCGGTGCTCCAGGTCTCCGTTTTTTCCAGTCCTTCGCGCAGGCCGTAAAGTAGCGGGAAGTCCATCATGCTGGGTATGTGGGAGACGTAGCCATTGCGGTTTGTATTGCCTGCCTGCCAGTAGGCCACCAGCGCCGGTTGCCGCGTCCACTCCTCGCCGACGATATTGAAGTTAGGGTATTCCCGCATCAGGCGCGCGGACCAGCGGGTAAGAAAATCCGCATCGGAATAGGCATAGGTGTCCACGCGAATACCGGAAAGATCCGCGTACTCCACCCACCAGATGGCGTTCTGGATCAGGTAGTTGGCCACGCGCGGATTGCGCTGGTTGGGATCCGGCATGGAATCTACAAACCAGCCGTCGGTAAACAGCTGGTGGTCCTTGTGACTGGCGTAGGGGTCCATGTGCACGGTGCGCGCGTGATTGGTGTATTCGAACTCGCCTTTCTCGACCCCCTCGCCATTCAGCCAGTCATCCCCCGGCAGATCCTTGAGCCACCAGTGCCCGTCACCGATATGGTTCGGCACCATATCCTGAATCACCCCGATCCCTTTCTGTTTTGCCGCGGCGACAAACGCGCGGAAGCTTTCATTGCTGCCGTAGCGCGGGTCGATGCGGTACAGATCCGTGGCGGAGTAGCCATGGTAGGAGTAGGCCGGCTGATTGTTTTCCACCAGCGGGTTGGGCCAGATCTGGGTGAAGCCCATATCGGCGATGTAATTCAGGTGCGCCTGCATACCGGCGATATCACCGCCGTGGCGGCCGCCGGGATTGCTGCGGTCCGGGCCTTCTATGGTGTCCCCGGTGCGGTCGTTGGTGGTGTCGCCATTGGCGAAACGGTCGGGGGTGATCAGGTAGATGGTGTCGCTGCTGTCGAACCCCTGGCGCTCGGCGGAGCCGGCGCGGCGCTGTTTGAGGGTGTACTCCACAGTGATTTGCGTGTCGTCACTGCGCAGTGCTATGGGCAGGGTACCGGGCCTGGCGTCCTCGCTGATGGCGAGATTGATAAACAGGTAGTTCGGGCTCTGCTCCCGCTCGGTACCGGTCAGGGTTACACCGGGGTAATCGATGGTGACTGCAGCGTCTGCAATATCGTCCCCGTGCAGCATCAGCTGCAGATTGGGCTCCGCCATCTGAGTCCACCAGAAGGGCGGCTCGACGCGCTCGACGGCAGGCTGGTCAGCGGCGCTGCAGCCCATGGCCAGCGTCATCAGCGCTGCACCAAGTAGCGCTCGTGGGCGGGGTGTATCCATCATCATCGCGGTCACCTGTTTTTGACTTGGGCGCTTAAGTCGGTCGGACTATTCGCACTTTTTTTCACCATTGTGCCCGCACAGCCCACCCTTGTTATCCCCCTCCCTGCAGGGGGAGTCCCGGGTCCCCGTCACTCCGGCCTGGCGCGCATTTTTACCACGCCCCACCAGAGGGGGAGGAATTACTCCGGCAGATCGCCAGTATGTACAGGAGCCCGTATTAGTGCGGATTTTCAGTGAAAAATTCGCCGCGGGTGCGCTCAAGAAAAATAATCAACCGAGATGATGAAAATGAACAAGAGCTACCTGGCCCTGGCGGCACTGCTGCTGGGTGCGAGTTCCATGGCGCAGGCAGAATGGTTTCTGCGCGGCACCCACAACAACTGGCAAGCGGATCAAATGCAGGACATCGGCAACAACACGATGTTGGCCGACGATGTCGTATTTAACGCTGCCGGTGAAATCAAGTTCGATCGCTGGGGGGACTGGAGCGAAAATTACGGAGCCAATGGGCAGTTGAACGGCAATAACATCCCTGTTTCTGCCGGCACCTGGGATATCAAGTTTTATACCGACACCCACGATTACCACATTATTCCTGCAGAAGACCCGGTCACCCCCGCAGCCACGTTGCACCTGCGCGGCACCCACAACGGCTGGGCCGCGGGGGATCTCCTGGCCCGCATTGGTGAAACCGATGAATATGAAGCCTGCCGCAACTTTGCCAGCGGCGACGGCAATGGCGGCCCGCGCTTTAAAATTGACCCCAGTGGCAGTTGGGCCGGCAGCCAGTTCCCGGCGCAGGATGTAGCTGCCAGCGGCTGGACGTATATCGTTGCCAATGGTGACAGCAATACCCTGGTGAGCGTGACCACCGACCTGGCGGTGAACTGTGGTGCGGCGGAGCCGGACACAGACGGTGATGGTGTACCCGACGGCAGCGACCTTTGCCCCAACACCCCCGCTGGTACCACCGTGGATGCCGATGGCTGTGAAGTAGTGCAGCCTGAACTGAGCGATTTCCGCAACCGCAGCATGTACTTCGTATTTGTGGACCGCTTCGCCAACGGCGATACCAGCAACGACAACGGCAACAACCCGGCGGCCACCTCCAGCACCAAATCCGCCGGCGGCCTGTCCGAGTGGAAAAAATACTGGGGCGGCGATATACAGGGCCTGATCGACAAGCTCGATTACCTGGAAGCCCTGGGTGTTACCGCCATCTGGGTTACCCCGCTGAACGACAATATCGACAATTCAGGATCGGATGGGGCCTACCACGGCTATTGGGGGCGCGACTTCTACGAAGTGGACGAGCACCTGGGGGACTGGGCGCTGGTGGATCAGCTGGACGCGGAAATGGAAGCGCGTGGTATGAAGCTGGTGCTGGATATCGCCCTCAACCACTCCAACCAGGACGATCAATACGAGTTTGGCGCACTCTATAAAGAGCGCACTTTTATCACCGATGTGAATCAGGACAACGGTACCTGGTATCACCACAACGGCGCTATCGCCGACTGCGGTGACAGTGATCCATCCACCACCTGTGGTGGCGAGTGGGACGACCCCTGGTCTTTCACCAACAAGACCCTGTTCAACCTCACCGACTTCAACCACGGGTTTAACAGCAACAGTGCGGCGGATCAGTACCTGATTGATGCCGCGATCAAGTGGATGAGTCACGGCGTGGATGCCTTCCGCATCGATGCCATCAAGCATATCGAACCCAACTTCATCAATCGCTTCAGCCAGGCCGTGCGCGCGGTGGATCCGGATGTGTATATCTTCGGTGAGTGGTACGGCGCCGGTGCCGGTGAAAGCCTGTCGATGACCTTCCTCAATGAGAACCGCGGCTCCGAGCTGTTGGACTTCCAGCTGCGCAATAACATCGAAGCGGCCATTGCCGGCGATATTTCCATGACCCAGCTGAACGCCCACATCGAATCCCGCGCGGGTGCGATGGGCAACCGCGAAAGCTGGCAGCCTATCTTCCTCGACAACCACGACGCCACCCGCACCAGTGTATTCCTGCAAACCACAGGGCCTGTGGACAACGGCCGTACCGGCAAAGGTTTCAGCAAGGCGCTCGCCGACGCGCGCCAGAACCTGGGTATGGCCCTGGTCATGACCCTGCCGGGCATTCCCACCATCTATTACGGCAGCGAGCAGAACAGCACCTGGTTCACCGCCAACGGTGACGGTCAGATCGGTCACGATCCCTACAACCGCGAGGGTATGCCCTCCTTCAGCGAAACCACGCAGGCGTTTCAGCTGATCAGCGCCCTGGCCAACCTGCGCGCCCAGAGCCCGGCACTGGCTTCCGGCAGTTATAACGAGCGCTGGGTGAATCAGGACATTCTGGTGTTCGAGCGGGTTCAGGGGAATGACGTGGTCATGGTCGCGGTAAACCGCGGTAGCAATACCTCGATCAACGTCAGTAATCTGGCTCTGGCGGACGGGCAGTACAGTAGCCTCGTGGGTAATGACTCGGTGAGTGTGAGTGGTGGCTCCGCGGTTCTGAATCTGGATGCGAATGAGGTGATCGTTTTGCACTAATCCGTATCGCCCACCACCAACGTGGCGACGACGGGGGAAAATCCACTGGTTAAGTCGAAGCCCCGGGCCCAGGCCCGGGGCTTTCTATTTTGGTAATACTGCCATTGTCGATTTGCACCAGAGAAATTCTCTGTACCTGTAGCATTTCCATTTGGCCGGGATGCAGGGAAAAGTTCTGCGCCTGCTGCTCCGGTGGTAGGGGTGGGGGTGGATTTCTGGCATCGGCAACCGACTTGAGGTATTCGCGGCGGCTGATCGCAAGAATGGAAAGTGATAGAGAAAACAATACGATCAATTTGAAGAAAGGTAGCAGTTCCTGAAAAAAAAGTTTTGCGTGTACCGGAGGAAGAGCGTCGCGCAGACCAAGCGTCACTTCGGCAGCATGCCAGGCGATGATCAGCAGTGGTTGCAGCAACCCGATCATCAGGGCCCACGCCAGAAAGGTGAGTACACCATCGCGAAAACGGCACCATCTGGGGACGCGTGCCCGGTCAATAATAGGTGGCCAGTCTGCTTTCATCGGAACCCCCGGTCAGGGCTCGTCCAGGTACCGGTTTGACGTCGCAAGTAGAGAATACTGCGAGGTAGACCGACGATCGCAGTCAGCGCCTGTACTACCCAGAAAATCAGTGGATACCAGATAATCCAGTAAAGGCTGCGGAAAATATCCGGTTCAACTCTCCGGTCGAGCAATGCGGCGACCAGCGCCTGCAAGAGGTAGGTCAGTGCAAGGGTCATTCCCCACTTGTCAGGCAGGAACCCCAAGCTGCTAAAACCCAGCCCAAACGAAATTCCCAGCTGATGCAGTAGCCCGACACCCATAAACAGAAGTATGGTGTAGGACCACAGAATCGAAACCACATAGTTGGCCCAGATGGGCCACATGCGTAGGCCTTTGCGAGTAAACAGCTGCGGAAAATAGCGCAGGATGACCGTCGTGCCTCCTTCGCTCCAGCGCACCCGCTGTCGCCACAGACCGCGGAAGGTTTCCGGGGTCAGTATCCAGGCCAGCGCTTTGGGGGCAAACTCTACATTCCAGCCCGCCATCTGCAAACGCCATGTCACATCCACATCATCCGTCAGCGCCTGCGTATTCCACCAGCCGGCTTCCTGCAGGGCGCGTTTGCGAAACGCGCAGACCGCACCCGACACCGTAAAGAAACTACCGTAAATATTCTGTGCGCGGCGGATCAGCCCCACCATGCCGGAGAACTCCCCCACCTGCAGTAGCCCCACAATACTGCTGCGGTTGCGAATGCGCGGATTGCCCGCGATACCGCCGATCCGCGGGCTGACCTGAAACTGCCGCACGATCCAGTGCAGGGCATTGCGATCCAGTAGTGCATCGCCGTCGATACACACCAGGATCTGGTAGCGCGCCGCCAGAGCGCCGGTGTTCAGTGCACAGGATTTGCCCTGGTTGCTGATGAGGTGAATTACCGACAGGCGCGGATTGGTTTCGCACAGGGCGTCGAGGGTGGCAGCGGTTTCGTCTCTTGAGCCGTCGTTTATCGCGATCACCTCAAAATTCGGATAGGTGATGCGGCTCAGGTTCTCAATGGTTTCCCTGACCTGTGGGCCCTCGTTAAAACAGGGCACCAGTATGGACACCCCCGGGTAGGTGGTCAGTGTCGGGGGCCGGTCAAAACGCGGCATATGCCGTTCGCGTACGATGAAAAAGAGCAGGGCTCCGGTCATCCAGTAGTAGGCCATGACAAACGGATAACCGAAACAGAAGATGGCCAGGGCCTGTTCGACATACGCCCAGTTCACGGTGCCTTCTCCCCGGGCTGATCGGCGGGGGGCGTGGTGTCTTTTTTAAAGGTGCCCCGAGGCGGGAAAGCGCGGGCAGAATTGGTGGGCGCCAGTATGTCTGCCGGGGGGCGGTTGTCGATCAGATCCTGAGGCTCCCAGCCAAAGGTGGTACCGCCATAACTCTGGTAGTGCAGAATCGCATTGCGGATTTCCGCCACATTCGCCTTGCCGCCGGTATAGCCCCACAGGCCAGTGCGGTGTGCAATGTGCTGATAGGGCGAAAGTCCATCGGGCGGGGCCGGGTCGCGCGCATCCCGCGCCAATGGAATGGGGTTACTGGTGGGGCCGGGCACCAGAGTGACATCCGCAAGCGCTGCGCCGCGCATCAGCGGATAGTATTGCGGGGCGCGCCAGAAAAGCTGCAGCCCGGATCGCTCCTCCTCAATTATGGCGAAACAGCGCATCGCCAGTCGGTCGGCCAGCGGCCAGTGGCTGAAGTCTGTGCGCTGGCGCCTGGCACGCATTTGCCAGGGAGTATCCTGTGGATCGGCGGGTTGCCGGGCGAGGCTGGCAACATCTTCCAGCAGCAGTCCGTCAAATGGCACATAGCGTCCCAGATCGCGGCACAGTTGTTCCACCGCTGCTGTGGAACCGAGGGTGTGCAGCGCCTGCCGATGGGGAAAGCGGATAATCACCCGGGTGCCTGCGCGCGCGCTCATCTGTGCAGCCAGCCGCGACAGCAGGTCCTGGCGCAGTGGCAAGGTCTCCGTGGGGAACCAGCTGGCCTCGATACGGCCGTGTTCGTCCGCCGCGAGGGCATCAATCAGAACATTGGTGGTACCCAGCGTCAGCAGGTTCTCCAGTGCGGTCCCCAGTCGCAGATTCGTCACCTGTGCACTGCCACTGGCGAAGGCCGCCGGGTTCAGGGGCACGATGCGTCGGGTATTGGTCCATGGATCGATAAATTGCATCGCCGATACCCACTCACCGAGCGACGGGTTCTCGGTGGGCAGGTAGCGGGCGATCTCCATGGGGACCGCAGAAGAGGGTGCCGCCAGCTGCGCGGGTTCGGGATCCAGGGTAAATGAAAACTCGAAACCCATGGCGCGGGCGATTTCCAGTGTCGTCTGGTTATAGCGTCCGTAAGGCCACACCAGTGCACGGGGCGCGCGACCCAGGTGTTTCTGCATCCCGTCGCGGGCGCGTTGCAGGTCGCGGCGGATACGGGCGCGGTATGCCGCTTCGTTTTCATATCCCCGCGCCGGGTCATACCGGCGGGTGACGGCTGCGGGCAAACCATTGCCCTGGGGGTTGCCGATTTCTTCCCGGTGCAGGTTAAACGTGTGTGAGGCAAATTCGATAAAGCCGGAGGCCTGCATCTGGCGCGCCTCATCCCAGGTGATAAACGCACTGCGCGGCAATTGCTGGCGCCCGTAAGTCACCGTCTCCCCCGCAGGCGTATCCATCCACCGCCCCACAACGGCCGCCACCACCGGGAAGCGATAGGTCAAAGCGAGTGGGTAGACCCGGGTAAAGGTGCTGCTGCGGCCGTCGTCTACGGTCAGCAGAATGGCCTTCTCCGGTAACCGGATTTCACCGCGCTGTGCGCGGGCAATATCGTCGAGGCGGATGGGCGTCCAGTCGTTACCGGCAAGCCATTCAAAAAAAGCGACCAGCCGATCACTGGTGATGCCGGAGTCGTCCAGCTGGTCTTCCGAGTCCGCAATATCGTGCAGCGCCACACTGTAAAACACACCGGGCGCGGCAGTCTGGATTTGCGCGGCAGCGCAGGCGCTTATCAGCCAAAGCAGGATTCCCACTAGCAGGTTCGGCCAGCAGCGCATGGTCAGAACCTCTGGCTGTAATCGAGAAACAGCCCCCAGGAATATTCATTCTCACCATCGTAGCGGCGCATCGAACGCTCGATACCATAGTGCAGCCAGGTGCGTGGGGAGGGTTGCCAATACTGGCTGTAGCGCAGGGAGCCGATGGGGCCGGATGGATAGTTCTGCTGCCAGTAATTGCCCAGCTCGATAAAAAACTGCTGCACCAGATCCGCGTCGTACCAGCGCCATAAACGGTGTTGCACCGCGGCGGACAGCGTCGCTGAGTAATCCTCCTCTGGATTGAAGTAGGGCGCTCCCCGCAGACTGTTGTTGGAGGTATACAGGGTCGGGCGCATATAGACATCCACGGAATGGCCGTCGAGCACCTTCGACATACCGCTGATAATCCACTGGGTACGGTGATTGCCATCGGTAAAATCCGCCACTGCGGTATTTACCGACACACTGCCGGCATCACTGAACGTGTACGAGGCGGACACACTGGCGGAGTCCGCGCGAATCCCCGCCTCCAGAGCACGCAGCGGTGTCATCTCCGAGAAGCGCTGCAGGTCGGCCGAGAACCCCCAGTGGTCGCTCGGTTGCCATTCCGCCAACAGGCTGGCGCCGCCGCCGTCCAGTTCCCCGCGGTGGTTCCAGCCCGCCAGAGTCAGTGTGAGATCCGGCCAGCGCCCCTCAATACCGGCACCGATCGCATTGTGTTGGAGCGAGCGTCCCTCGGGGGTAGAGCTGGTGCGGATATCTGCGGCGAACAGCCGGTAGCGCTCTTGCAGCGGTGGCGTGAATACCTTGAGAGTGCCATCGAGTCCGCCGCCCTCCGCATCGGGGCCGCCTCCCCGGGTCTTCGAGGGGCGCAGTTCCAGCTGTAACTCCGCTTCCTGGTGAATGGCCAGGTCCCGTTGCAGTCGGCGCACCTGACCGTTGCCCGGAGCGACTTCAGCGAGCGCATCAATCTCCTGTTCAGCGATGTGCCAATGGCGCCTTCGCAGCAGCGACTCCGCAGTGGAAATACGGATAGCCAGCGCATCCGGCGACAGGCTGCGAGCAATCAGCAATTCCTGATGTGCGCGCCTTGGCCATTCGCGGGCGGCGGCGGTCTCGCCCCGTTCAGCCCGCAGCCAGGCATTCGCCGGTGCCGCCTTTACCAGTGGCTGCAGGCGCTGCCAGCCGGCTTTTGGCATGGCGACGAGGCGACGCGCCTGTGCCGCAAGCGTCTGATTACTCAACCACTCCTCATTGGGAGCGGGGCGCCCATCGATGCCGATACGTCGCCAGGCACTGCCTTCCGCCGCCAGGGCATCCGCTGTTACCAGCGCGGCATCCAGCTGCTCTGCTTCCAGTTGGGCATAGAAGAGCCCGATGCGGGCATCGCGGTTGTAATCGCCCTCGGCAATCACCTTTTGATAGAGCGGAATCGCGCGCAGCGGAAGGCGCACCGCCAGCAATGCATCCGCTTTGGCCTGAAGGACATAGAGTGGGAGCGCATTGCCGTGCTGTTCAAGCCTGGCGATTTCATCCAGCGCCTGCTGCCAGAAACCCCTGTCGCGCAGGGCAATCACCAGATCTCTCCGCAGCCGGGTAACCAGTCCCTCATCCACAGGCTGGCTGTTTTCGGCGCGCTGTAATTGTGAACGCAGCGCTAAGATGGCGCGGTCGGTGCCATCGTACTGGTGGGCCGGCCCGCCCGTATTGACCTGTTCCCCCCAGCGCACCAGCAGCGCCGCCTGGCGCGCATCGATACCGGGATCGCTGGACCCCCGAGCACGCTCTGCAGCAAATGGGGCATTCAGTTCCATCACAATATCGGCCTGGGCGCGGCGAATATGCGGATTATCAGGCGCAATCAACCGCGCCTCACCAATCAGGCGAAGCGCGGTGTAACGGTCGCCCTCTCGAAAGGCAGCACGACCCTCTTCGAGTAACACCGCCGCCTCCGCTGGCAGTGGCGCTTCATTGTTCGCAAATGCACTAAGCGGCGCCATTGCCGCCAAATAGAGCGCGCCCAGAAAAGCTCGCATTCCTTCGCTCCGGACCAGGAGCCCCTCAGGCTCCAAATCCCGTTTTTCGTTTTTTTAGATCACAGCTTTAAAACTTAGCAGCTTCGGTGCGAGGCATTGAAAAGAATGAGAGCGCGGAATCGCGATGAGCACTGGGAAAGTGGTATCGTGGCAGGATGGATTTGAGAGGAGCCAGATAAGTGAAGCGCATATGCTGGGCAGTTGCGGCAGTGGCCATGAGCGTGTTGCTGTCGGCTTGTGATGTTTTTAAGGATGAAGAGTCAAAAATGACAGGTGCAAAGCCAGCCCCCTTGGACTTTCTCCCGGCCTTATCCGGTGACTACTTCCGGCTCGACTCGGAACAGGTTGGCCGCCCATATCATATCTACATTCGCCTGCCAGAAGATTATGCAGCTTCTTCGCAGAAGCAGTATCCGATAATTTACCTTCTGGATGGTGATTCTCTATTCCCAATCCTGGCTGCCAACCACATGTTTCTGCACTACGACGACGATATTCCGGAAGCTATCGTAGTAGGGATTGCTTATGGCGGCTTCGACCCCGAAACCAATTGGCGAGATTTCGACTTCTCCACCTACGCTGCTGACTGGAAGCGCAGTGGCGGAGCGGAGGCTTTTCATAACTTTCTGGAGCACGAGTTGTTGCCAGAGGTTGAGAATCGCTACCGTGCGGACTCAGAAAGACGCGTACTATTCGGCCAAAGTCGCGGTGGGTTTATGGCGCTGTACTCTGCTTTCAATCATCCGGATCTCTTCTGGGCGCGCATTGCCAGTAACCCCAGTTTTCTACCAGATGGAGAGCAGTTCTTTGTGGATACGGTAGCAGCCACGCGGAATGACTTGCAGGTAATTGTGGCAAGCTCATCAAATGATCGGTATCGAACGAATCGCGTACGTACCATAGAGTGGCATGAGCATTGGTCAGTGCGCGAGGACTCCCCTTGGAGTACCCATTTTGTGAACATCGAGGGAGGCACCCACGCGGCGAACAGTACTGACAGCTACCGGGCTGGGTTGCGGAAGATATTCCTGCCTGAAGTCGCGGAAGCTGGTGCGCAAGATACGGTAGGTCAACATTGATTACTTACAGGGGATTGAGAAGTCGACATGATAGTGCTCATCATGTCTTACCCAAGATCTTTTTCGGGAAAACGTGATGTTTTCTTTTAGGTAGTCTGCATATTTAGTTTTAAATAAGTTGACTTGTAGTTTGGGGTCGAAGATAACCCGCCAAAGTTCGTGTCCCCGCACCTTTGCCTGCTTGTGTAGTGAGACGATATGTGCAGCCATGGCTTCATAGTCGATTTTCAATTCACCAAATTGATCGTGTTCATCAAACTCAATATCGTAGCCTAGCTTGTTGAGTGGATTTGTTGGTAAGTGCACTGATTTCCCTGATGGGTCTATTACCGGTGTCATAAAATCTACTGAAAGTCCATTTCTATGGGTTTTATGTGGCTTGAACTTTCCACCTTCTTTAAAGCCCGTCTCCGCGTACTTGAATACCTTGTTTGGTTGTTCCGTCTCCAGGTCTTTATATGCGGAGACAATGATGCCTTTAACTTCGGAGTGGACGTATGTCCTGCCGGCGAGGCGCCCGAGCGAACTGTAGCTTACGTAATTTTCACCGCTTGCAGGAAGGTTTACGCCGTTCTCCAGTCTGCCATTTGCCGTTGTTCCAAAGCAGGTGCTGGTCTCTGCCAAGGTAGTTATTGGAGCGAATAGGGGTAGTACAAGTAAGATTCTTCTTATATCCAAGGTGAGATTTCCTTGACCGGAATGCCTTTAGCCTTTACTGGAGATGAGTATTGAAATATGACGGGAGTTACCTGAGGTTATCGGTGTTGGTCGATTAATATTGGGTTGCCATCAGGGTCTTCAATAACAATACTGCCGGGGCCTGAGTCACCTTTCGCGTCATCGCGAATAACCTTGATTCCGCGCTTGATCAGTTCTTCACGTAGCTCGCGTACATCGGTAAACTCACCGGTATTCTGAGCCGACTGATCCCAACCGGGGTTGAAGGTGAGCATGTTCTTGTCGAACATTCCCTGAAATAGGCCAATAACGTGCTCACCATTTTTCAGGATTGTCCAGCCTTGCCCGCAATCACCTCCCAGAGACTCGAAACCGAGGCTTTCGTAAAACTTCTTGGAGGCCTCGATATCCTTCACCGTAAGACTGATTGAAAACGCACCCAGATTCATACCGCCCTCCTTGCTTTGTCATTGGAAAAATGGCTACTCGATGATGCGACTATCACGATCCAGAATCCAGCACCTTTCATTGTGCTCGAATCCAATATTTTGGTAGTAAGTGTTTGCGGCGGGTGCCGCAATAAGAATCAGCTTACATTTTGGGCCGAGTTGCTGCTGGGTAAGTTTTTGTAGCGCTTTGCCGATACCGCGTTGTTGGTGGCTGCTCGCTACCGCAAGGTCGGAAAGATAACAGGCGTAGTGGAAATCGGTCACGCTGCGAGCGATCCCTACTAGTTCGTTGCCTGCCCAAGCGCTCACCGTCAGATTGCTGTTTTCAAGCATTCCTTCCAGGCACGCAAGATCGTCCACCGGCCTGCGGTCCGCGAGGGTCGACTGCTCAAGTAGTTGCAGAAACTGGGTGACCGAAATCTCGGTGTTGATTCTGTATTCGATATCCCTATTCATATAGTCTACCGGGCCCCTGATATGTGGGTTATAGATCGATATCGAAATCCGGCCCGCTTTTGCCGGATACTGCACGTCCCAACCCGCGCAAAAGCGATGCGATTAAACGAAATGGCAGTTCGACGATGACTTCGGCGACCTGTAACCAGGCGGACTCCTGCTCTTTATCGTGCTTTGGCCAGATATAGTAGGCGGCGAGATAGCTCAGAATAGACCCTGCCAGTACAAATACGCTGAATCCGCGCGCGAACAGGTCGAAAATGAGGTAAATGCTGGCACAGAAAAAGAAAACAGCCAGAAGTTGCCGAAATACATACATTGTTATTCTTCCCTGGTACGTTCAAGCCATCATACCGTCAGCGGCGTCACTAACCAACGTGTGCTAGAGTGCGCGCCGCCACTTCCGTCCCACAGCGAGCTTCACTATGAAACCCTGGATTCAACTCGGTACTGCCGAAATTCCCAATGAAGGCGGTGCGCTGACCCTACGAAAGCGTGACCAAGAGTTCTCCATATCCCTGTCTGGCCCTCGTGGCGAGCTGATGAATAGTCGCAGGTTCCACAGTGAGCAGCAGCTATCTGTGTTGGGCTGCGCGCATCTGCAAAATCGTAAGGATGCCCGGGTGCTGGTCGGTGGTATGGGGATGGGCTATACGCTGGCTTCCGCATTGGAAGCCGTGCATGCGTCGGCACAAGTGATTGTCGCAGACCTGATTCCCGAAGTGGTGGAGTGGAACCGTGGCCCACTGGGCGAGTGTGCCGGGCGACCTCTGGATGATAGCCGGGTCGCCGTACACATCGGCGATGTGGGCGAGCTGCTGGTAGATCGAAGCGATGAATATGATGCCGTGCTGCTGGACGTGGATAACGGCCCGGAGGGGCTAACGCACAGCGACAACAACTGGCTGTATTCCATTGAAGGCACTAGCAGTATCCATAAATGTCTGAAGCCGGGAGGTATGCTTGCCGTATGGTCGGCGTCACCGGACACGGTATACGCCAGTCGGTTGAAGAAGGCTGGGTTTCAGGTGGAGGTGAAGACTGTGCGCGAGCGACCGGGGAAGGGCGCCCGCCATGCGATATTTCTCGCCCAAAGACCGGGTACAGAAAACAAGAATCGAGGTCGCTAATCTGCACTCGGTAGTTTATGAGAGTGACCCGACCCGGCCTACTCGACGCGGCGCCAAACCTCATATTCAACGCGCTCGCCATCTTTCCAGCGCTCGTTATACCAGTATTCATCTTCAACTCTGGTGGTAAACACAAATTTTGCACCAGACTGCTCGCCAAAAGAATTGAAGTAGAGTGTTTCCGTATACTTCCCATCGGCGACCTCATAAGTTCCGGTACCCGATGCCCAGAACTCGCCGCCTTTCATCGACGTAAAGCTAAAATGGCGATCGCTGATGATCTTCAACGCCTTAAAATCGAGATCCTGGTAATCGAGCAGAGTCCCCTTGTTGTCTACATAATTACCGGAAACCAACTCCCAGGCACCGGTAAGGCTATCGGCGCTTGCGAAGGAACTAATCAGGGAGAATATGAAAGCCCAGATGTATTGCCGTTTTCTCATAAAATTGTAATAACCACGAAGGATGATTGAATTACTTTCCGGGTAAGGATGTAAGATACAACAAAATCGGTGGCTCCAGTAGAGCTTTGCGATTAATTGGGATCAAATCCAACGGCGAACTTTGCGACAGTAGGTTTCGTAATCTTTTCCAAATTTTCTCAGCATTACTCTTTCTTCGAACGCTATATACCAGCGGTCAATAATGAGAAAAAATAAAACGGTTAGCACCATAGATAGAATCGTTGCGCCCATCAACAAAGAGAACCCGAGCATGGCTCCAACAAGGCCTAGATACATGGGGTTTCTTGTGTGCTTGAACGCCCCTTCTGTTACGAGCTTGTCAGGCTTGTCAAATGTCATGATGTTAGTGTCCAGTTTTCTAAACAGTGCTTTTCCAGAGGAGGAAAGTATCAGGCCGGAAGCAATAAAAAGTAAGCCTATCAGATTGTATGGGAATGCAAGATGGTAGGAAGGCTCTATCTGCCACCATGCTGCTCCCATGATGATGATAAAAAGCACAAACAGAGTCGGTGGCAGTACTATCCGCATGACATATCCCCAGTAAAGTGTTGCATGACTATACCGAGCTATCACGGTAGCGGCCTTAACCTATGTTAAGCCCATCTCTCTCCGTATGCGTGATAAAGTAACATCCGTTACACCGATGTACATCGCGACATGGCGGAGTGGTATACGTTTGCTTTCATCACCAAATTCGACCAGGAATCGCTCGTACCGCTCTTTTGCGTTAAGTAATAAGAAATCGGCCTCTCGCTTCTCCTTCTTTAAGATTAAACGTTCTAAACTTATTCGTAGAAAATCGCTCCAGTTTCTACTGTTTTTTGAAAGTTCGATTAAATCCGCGTACTGTATCGACCCGGTCATGCATTGTGTAATTGCTTGCGCAAAGAAAGGGCTGGGCTTTCCTTCGACCAGAGAGCTAACACTGGAAAATGCGCCTCCTACCCGAACCAGAGACTTGTTTCGCTCATTGCCTTCTTTGTCGGTGTAATAGTACCTTCCTATTCCGTCCATCATGAAATGGACGTCTTGGACGATGTCTCCACAAGAAAAAATGTAATCCTTTGTTGCGAAGGTATGGAATGTGAAATACGGATAGGCCTGCTCCAGGTCGACCTGATCAAAAGGCGTGAGATGCGAAAAGATCTGCTTCAGGCGCTCTTGGTGGGTGCGTTCCATGGCTTTCCCCAGTGTGAGTTCGAATACCGGATTGTCTTCTATCGCCGTCTATTCTTGGTGAGCCTGTCAACACCTTCAATAAAAATCAGGTGGTAAAATCGTTCTCGCTCAATTTTCTACTTTTCAGGTTTATCGCCGCGCTGTCTTCGTGAGCGATTACGCCAGCAGCTATCCATTTTTTCAGCATCTGTTATATGGCCTGCGTAGGAGCGAATAGGTATAAGTGTTATCGAAGTGAGCGAAGAAAACTACCAATGATTCAGATGGCATGTTTTTGCTTTGTCAGTGGCTGCATTCACCCAGCTCTTGTGCTAAGCCAATGAGAATTCCTTCTGGGCCCCGTATGTAGCAGAGTCGATAGATCCCCTGGTAATCGACAATTTCATCAACCACTGTGGCACCAAGTGGGCGAAGACTGGTCACGGTGTCCTCTATATCTCCAACGGTAAACATAACACGCATATACCCTAAAGAGTTTACCGGAGCTGTACGATGGTCAGACACGATAGCCGGGAAATCAAAACGTGTTAGTTCAATTCGACTGATATCGTCTGGGGTTTTCATCATAGCAACTTCAACTCGCTGACCTCGTACACCGGTTACTCGGCCAGACCAGTCGCCTTCTACAACCATACGGCCTTCCAGAGAAAGGCCAATGGCACTAAAAAACTCAATTTTCGCACGTCTCGCTTTGTTCATCGAGTCCCGAAAGGGTGAGTTGATGAACGGTGTGTCCTCTATCACGCAGCGACTTGGCAACTTTATCCCATATCCAGCCTCCTGCCCATGCACCAGGTACAAGTACGAACTCCATAGCTTCTCCTATCAGTCAGTGCAGCGGGGCGTGCGCTACGTATAGCGCCGCGCTTGCTATTTCTCTCAAGGATTCAGCCTTGCCACTTAAGGCCAATTCCATAGGTCGAATCCGATCGGTATCTGTACTTGCAAGTTTCAGCTCGCTTATAGAATACCCAAAGCTTTGAGACTTTCTTTCCCCAGCTTCACACGCTGTTTCGCATCGGATGGGTTTTTGATGTCCATATTTAGGGCAAACGAATACACATGGTTACCCTTTGTGACCCATCCGACCCACCATCCTACGCCAGGATTCGGTACATTTTCCCAGCCTGTCTTTCCGTAAAGCTTCCAGCCTTCACCTTGTTCTAGCAGGACGATATCTCGAACAGCTTTTTGGATATCTTTTGATAGCGGAAGTTGATCTTGAGCGAGTCGTGATAGAAAGATAGCTTGCTCTTGAGCACTGATTTCCAGCGGCCCATCAAGCCAGAATGTATCTATAGAGGTACCAATATCTTCATTCCCAAAACCTAGCTTCGTGACATACGCCTGCATTCGCTCTAAACCAGTACGACGAGCCAGCGCCTGGTAGATGGGAATGTTGGATATAGAAATAGCTTCACGTAGCCCCATATCCCTTTCCCAGATTTTAAATAATTGCTTCTGCCCGCCGTAGGGGAGAATGTCGTCGACATCCTTTACTGCGCCCACAGAAAGGCCAATCAAACTATTTGCAATTTTGAATGTAGATGCCGGAATAAACCGCACTTCAGATCTTCGATGATTGTGTCCTATGAATTTTCCAGAGTCGGAATCGTATAGAACGAATGTTCCAGAGACGCCGGACCTAGTAAACAGATTGTTGATTTCAGAACTTTCTTCCCAATCTCCGGAAAAGCACGGAGTAGAAAGAACGGCAAAAAATATAGCTACAAACTTATTCATTTTTTGATGTCCGGTGAAGCCAAATATTCGATATAACAGAAAGCCAAAGCAGCGTGGGTCGACACGACTGTTTTCCGAGGGATCTCAAAAGCCAGCGTCTACCGCGCCATGCCGTTCTATGGGCTCCCGTGTGAGTTCGATACCACGCTCACTCAAACGCTCATAAGCAGCACGATAGCTATCCACATATAACACCGCAGACTTTGAGAGGATTCTCGCCTAAAGCCCTTTCCTTATACTCATATAAAATCTCAGTAACCGGCGCTCTTGACCGCGTCTAGGCTCATCGATTTTTTATGTGCAGTCTCTAACGGCCTGGCTAATCGCTTGACTATTTCCCAGGCGGAGCGCTCGGCAACTTTAAAGTTACCGTCATTAGAAGTTATGGCTATGGCGGCATTGATATCTGGTAAAATTACAAGCAATGCATACCACATAGTATTTGAGCCGTTATGCCAATGAACATCGCCAATGCCTAACTCTTCTGGTGGACCGATTACCCAGCCATACGCATAGCTATTCAGATTCGGATGATGCAGACGCTGAAACGATTCTCTTTTGAGGAATGAGCTACGCCCTTGTATGCCTTGAAGATGTTCGTCTGCATACAATGCCAAATCATTCAGCGATAAATGTATTTGCCAGCAGGTCCAATTATTGGCGTGTTATCTTCTTTTCCACTCTTAGTAAAACCAAATAACTCCTTATGCCCCCATGGCTGACTCAATTTTCCCTCTATATCTTCAGGTGCGCCAAAGCCGCCACTCTCAATCCCTAGGGGTGAAAAAACCTCTTTTCTAATTAAGTTTTCCCATGAAACTCCGGCGATTTTTTCAGCTATTACACCTGCAATCGTATATCCGACATTAGAGTACACAAAGGTGCCACCTGGAGTTACGTCAGGCCGCTGAGAGAGGATATGGCGCACTGCTGATTCTCTCGCAGCCATTCTCTCACTGCCGGCGTTTGGATGTTTTAAGCTAACAAAAAGTGAGAAGTTGGGCGTTGCCCCAGATGTATGTGAAAGCAGGTCGCCTAGAGTTACATCGTTCCATTCTGAATGGATGTCCTTGTCGTCGGGAAAAACATCTTTGATCGATGTATCCCACTGCAAATCACCTCTGTCAACTAAGCGAGCAATCATCGTCGCGGTAAAAGATTTAGTAATAGAACCAATATGCCATAGGTCCTGGTGTGAGACGGGAACACCTTCCCCTGTTTTACGCTCGCCGCTAACCGAAAGCCCAATGATCTTGCTGTTCTGGATGACTATCGCACCTAGGCCGACCAGATTTTCAGATTTTCTCTGTTCGTCCACGTGCCTTTCTAAAAGTTTATCGATCTGCGCAAAGGGATCTTCTTCCGAAGCGAAGCAGCTAATTGAAGAAAGTACCAAGGGGACGATTAAAAATGATATGGCTTTCATTGCGTTCTCTCACGCCGCGCTCTGCGGAAATTTAGGAGCGCTAGCGAGTAAATTTTCCGTAGCAGCGCCTTGTATGGCCTAATCACCCAAATATTCGGTAAGGTGAGACCCGTAACTTACCGCCATAAGTTACCGGCCTGGCAGCCCGATGAGCGAGAAGTCTAAAGACCGTTAACAAGCGTGGGCGCCGGGCCGACCCGATTTATAAACTCGAACAGTCGAATGGGCCTCGAGCCCGAATTTAGCAAGGAAGAGTCATCATGACAAACCAAAAGCTAGCGAAGTCCAGGGTTAATGTCGGTGTCGATGTGGGGAAATGGAGTTTGGATATCTGTATCCACGAGAAGAAGCTGGTGTGGCAGGTAGAAAATACGCCAAAAGGTATCCGATCACTGATGAACCGTCTTTCGCGATATCATGTTGAGCGAATCGTTATGGAAGCGACCGGCAGATATGAATTCGCACTGGCGGAAGCAGCCTATGATAAGGGCTTACCGGTATGTATAGCGAAGCCGACATCCGTCAGAAAGTATGCTGGCGCTATAGAGCAGCTCGCCAAGACGGATCGTATTGACGCTCTGGTAATTGCTGAGTATGCGTCGGTAATCAAGCCTCGCGTAACGCCTGAGAAAAGTAAAAACCTTATAGCTATCAAAGACTTACTCGCCAGGCGTCGTCAGGTGCTGAGTCTTCGGACTCAAGAAATCAATCGTCGACACATTATGGATGGCGGGATTAAACGCTCCTGTCGTCGACTGATCAAGTGCTTTGATGCTGAGATTGCTTGGGTCGAAAAAAGGCTTGAGAAGCTCGTAGAAACAGAGTCCGAATGGTCAGAAAAGCGAGAGATTTTGGAGTCAGCGCCAGGTGTAGGGAAAACGCTTGCGTTCACCCTGTTAGCCGACATGCCAGAACTTGGTAGCCTGACAAACAAGCAAGCGTCGGCACTCGTTGGGGTAGCACCGATCAATCGCGATAGTGGAAAGATGCGCGGGAAACGACGGATTCAGGGAGGACGAGCTTCAGTTCGCACGACGCTCTATATGGCGACACTAAGCGCAACTCAATGCAATCCTGCGATCAAGCCTTTCTACAAAAATCTCGTGGCGCAAGGCAAGCATAAGAAAGTTGCTTTGACCGCCTGCATGCGGAAATTCATTACTATTTTGAATGCGATGATTCGAGAAAAACAAGCGTGGTGCGCAACCTAAATTTGGGATGGTTGACACCACAGTCGCTTTTTATAAGCCCCTACGAAAATAGGCCTTTTTCGTAAAGTGGCATTATTTCATCGTATGCTTCATCAAAGTATTCACTACTGAGCAAACTATATTTTTCAGTTAACTCAAGCTGATGATAGCCTTTCATATTACTTTCCAATGCAACTGCACCAATAATTACTTGATTGTTCTCTCCTAAACTCTCAGTACACAGTGCAATTAACTTCTCAGTACCTTCAGTATCAAGATCTTGTTGCTTGGGAGAATCAATAACTATCGGTAGCATTGCTACGGTAGAGTGCTTTTCCATGGTTTTTAACAACCCATAATGGTAAGCAAATATCGACCTTGGACTTCTACTACCAGTCTTACTTTTTGTGATTTTCCCATATTGTATCAAAGGGGCTATAACTGGAGATCTAATGCCCAGTTTATCCTGTGCTATTGCCAAAAATGATTTAAAGTCGTCATTAATAGTTTGCGTACGTTTTCTATCCGTAAACTCATTTTGTTTTTTAAAAAGGTCTTCCAATGCTTTCGATCGTTCACCTATTTTTTCATGTAAGCTCTTTATTTGCTCTTCAAACGTGATTTCAACTTCCTTGCTTGCTTGTGACCTGATAACATCCTTCAGAGAGAGCTCTCCTTTCACTTCCCTCATCATTGCGTTTAATTCAGAACTTAATTCTTTAGACTGGCGGAGCTGTTCCTTTACAGAATTAATTTGATCATCTAGAACTTGTTTCTCGTCATACATTTTTGGAAGTAATTCAAGAAGCTGCTCACGATTTTCAAATACGTGATATTTTACTGACATATCAGTCGAGAGATCTTCTTCAAAGTTTTCGAGAAGGCTTCTGCATGTCTCGATTTCCTTTGCAATTGAATCTCTATTTGAAAGTAGATCAAGTAGCTTAAGTCTGAATTCAGACTCCTCTACATTTAGCTCTTGGCATTTTCCTAGGAATTTATTCAACAGATCTTGATAATAATCTACATCGATATCAAATAAGACTCTGCCAAATGATTCTTCAAATTTTTTCTTCGCTGCAATTACAGCCTCGAGCATTGCGCTTAGTTCTTCTAGCTCTAGTTGTATAGTCTTTATCTCACCAGCAAGCTCATAATACTCTTTAGGCTTAATTCCAGAATGGAATTGTAGTGAGTTTTTTTGCCAGTCATCATACATGGCCATACCAGAGAATGATGACAGCGCAGTATGCCATCCCTCATCTTGATCAATATAAAAAGGCAAGTACAAACAAGCAGGGTTTGCTTGGGTTTGCTTTCCTGTTTTCTTATAAGAAAGCTGAAGGTTAAAGTTAAATATTTCCTTTATTTTCTCTGCAATAGCACTCATATGGCTAGAAGAGACTAGCAAGGTGTAACTATCTGAATATATGAATATTGAAATTCGCTTCTTATGGCGAACAAACGTATATTCCCTGCCATTTACGTTGATGCAGACTTTAGTGATTATGTCGTCATCTTTCCATTCCTTATCAAGCCTGCAGTCACCACCCAATGTGTAATACAGGGACTTAATAATACTGGACTTTCCAGTATCGTTATCTCCGTAAATAATGTTTATTTTTGGGGAGAAATTAAAAACCAGGCCTTTCTTATCACGCCTTGAAATAATAGAAACTTTTTTAAAGTATATGAGGCTCATGGTTCCTCGCCTCCGATAAGATTTTTAATTATGGAATAGACTATAATGGACTCCTTCTGCGGAGATGTAAGTGCCAGTGAGTAGTCGGGAACACTTACTTCCAAATTACTTTTCAATTCCTCAATATATAAACTCAAGGACTTATGAAGCTTGTTCTTATCATACATAGACTCTGCATTTTCTAGATAGGATTTTTCGACACTGTTATCTCTTTTTATGGATATGCTTACTCTTGAAAATGTGGCCTGCAAAGAGATTAGTTCAATCGAGCTTTTTCCTAAGTCTGCAAATATTGCTCGAGCATTTTCCCAATTTGGCTCCAAGCGTTTGCTTTCGCATATTGATTGTAAAGAGCCCCTAATAAAGCTCGAAGACAAACCTTTCTTTTTAACTAGTTCATCAAAGTCTTTGATATCAGAGGATCTTACTTTTGATCTATCTCGACATGCGCTTTCAAGTGTTTTGGCAAATGATGAGGGGTTTACATCTATGTCATTTTCAAAATACTTGTCGAAAAAATCACATATTTTCCCTTTTAAATGTGAAGAGTGCCCCTCTAAGCTCAAATCTGATGTTAGGAAGGTAAGTGATTTCAGTTCAACTGAATAACCTTTGCCTATTTGATCTGAGACTTTACTTTTAATATTTGTTTGTAGTGTATTATCAATTTCATGTGCGCCAAATATATTTCTACTTTCAAATGAGAAATAAGCATTGGTCACAAACATCAATTCTACGCCTTTATCACCAAACCTTTTTTTATGCTCAAAGAGCTTTCCAATAAATGAAATGGGCTTTTTCTTTGTTGAATTAATCAGTTTGGGTAATGTCCATGATCCTTCATTCGTTTTAACTTGTGCGAATGTCACCCTTTTAGGGTCGCTTTCAGAGTCAAGTATTAACACATCATCATGAAACTCAAATACGAAAACATACTCTTTCCCTTCTAACTCATACTCAAGCATGTGTGACAGCGCCCAACAGGATTGAAAATCAAAACCTCTTTGGGCGATCTCTCCTCCTCGTTCTGTCTGAGGGGTGTTGATAAGAATTTCACTTAACTCCATGACAGTCCTTTATCCAATTCACATTAATTCTCCAATCTGAAACTAGGGCTTATAACGCCCAGCGTTGGCTGTCGGTATCTGTCAACGTAGTTGTCGCGTTTAAGGTATCAGCTCTTTAACAATTTACCGCCTTGTCCGGGTTCAGCATTACTGACTCCGGCAAGCTGAGGTTTCTTGTTTCTCCTGACCAGCGTCGAGGGTTCTTGGCCTTCGCAGCCTCAAGCACAACTCTGCGCTGAATCAGTATCTCGTGAGCCTCTCCATTATGGCGTTGCTCAGGTGTTACGTAGTTCAAGCCACTGTGGCGATGCTCGGTGTTGTACCATCGCACAAACGCCAGCACCCAGTTCCGAGCTTCATTGATCGTTTTGAAGCCACTTGCCGGGAAGCCCGGTCGGAACTTCAGCGTCTTGAACAATGACTCAGAGTAGGCATTGTCGTTGCTCACTCGGGGGCGGCTGTTCGAGGGGGTTATACCAAGGTCATACAGTTTCTCCAGGAATGTCGCCGCCTTCATGGGGCTACCATTATCGGAGTGCAGTACAAGCGGCTTGCTCTTCGCCGTCAGGCGCTCACGCCAGCAGGCTTTCTCGATAAACTCACAAGCCAACTCTCCGGTCTCACGCTCATACACCTCATGGCCGACAATTTTCCGGCTGTAAACATCCATAACCAAGTAAAGGTAATACCAGGTTCCGCATGCTGGTCCTGGTAGCCACGAGATATCCCACGACCACAGACAGTTTGGTTCTGATGCTTTGTGTGTGGTCGCTGCTCGCTTCCGCTCCGGCGCCTTCTGGCGGCCTCTACGGTGGACTTGATTGTATTCATGTAAAACCCGGTAGAGCGTTGATTCAGAGGCGAGATAATGGCCCTGATCCAGCTGGTCAGCAACAATAAATGCTGGAGGGCAGCTTCGGTATTCAGGTTGATTACACAGGGCTATTACGGCTTGACGCTCCTTAGCCGTCAGTTTGTTCGATGGCTCCGGCCTCGGCACCACGGGCCTCTGATCTTCCCTGACAACCTCGTCAGTGACCCAGCGTTGATAGGTGCGTACGCTCAAGTTCAGCAAGGCACAGGCCTTGGCCAGCCGGGCTCCGCTGCGATTGGCTTCGGCAATCAGAGCAACGATCTGCTGGCGATCTGGGAGGCTGGTCATTCGTCCTCGTCTTTGTGGCCCCAGATCGCCTCGGCTTTTTTTGACAGTGTGAGGAGCGCAGCGGTTTCAGCGAGCGCCTTCTCCTTACGTCGCAGCTCTGCCTCAAGCTTTTTGATACGCTTTTTCTCGGCCTTACTGGCCTTTTGGTTGCGTTTAGACTGCTCGTCAGATACAGCATTGGCTGACATGCAGGCCGTTTTCCAGGCCTCAATCTGCTCGGGGTAAAGGCCTTTCTTGCGGCAGTATTCACTGAGCTCCGCCTCAGTCATTGGGGCAGTTTCAAGGACGACTTTGAATTTTTCTTCGCTACTCCAATTATCGGGAGTAGCAGAGTTGGAAGGCAAAACAGCACCTCGTTGTCTGGCGGCTTTACGCCAATTGTACAGGGTAGCGGTACTGATGCCTTCCTGGCTCGCCAGTTCGGCAACGGTCATGCTGTGAGGCGGCGCCATCTTCTTGAGGATGGCCTCTTTACGTTCAGGTGAATAGTGGGGCATGGTTGTCCTCTGAAAAGTTCAGGCGACAACTACCCTGACACATAGGGCTGTCGCTCTGCCGCTGATTGTTATACGGGGCCACTGCACTCAGGCTCAACGATAGTTTCACAATAGATTTCCGTCGCTAGAGCTAGCAACTGCTGACTGAACAATTCAGTGATCTCTTTTGCATGCTGCTCTATTTCTGGAGTAGCTTTTCGCTCAGATCCAATGTATTTGAAGCCGACGGATATTTTAGTGGATGGCTCACCAGGAATTGCATCTGTTGTTTTCTTCACACGAAACTGTACACGCTCTCGCATAAAGTTATCTGCGTACATTGGATATTTTTCTTTTATCTCATCGATTAGACGCGGCTCAAAAATCTCGCTCTTTATGCAGTCAATTTCTTCTTCGCCTACATTCTGCATTTTTACGGATGTAAGCGAGGAAATAGTACATGTATCGCAATCCATGGTACATCCAGCTGAAAGCAACATGAGCGGAAACAAATATGCAATTACTTTTTTCATTTTTATAGGTCTCAGTCTCGATTATTCGTATAACGCCGCAATAAGACGTCGGCTGCATTACTTTGTTAGGGCTTTGATAGTGCATGGCCTGCGCCACAAGCCACGAACACCAAACCAACCAGGCAAGCAACGACCGCAACTCCGCCAAGTAACCAGCTTATACAATGCACCCATTTTGGCGAATCAAGTACTTCGACTCCTTGAATATTGTCGTTAAACCGTTTTTCCCAGCTCTTTAAAACGACTGCACCAGATATCACGAGTAAAAAATGTAACAGCAATGATGCGGCAAGACTTGACGCGAATAGGTACCAAGAAGCTCTTAAAAGTTGTTCTCCTTGCGCCGGCAAGTTCGGACGACTTCCATTTAGATAGGCACCAATAGTAATCGACATCACGCCTCCGCTTAGCACTATTACGACATTCAATAACTTTTCAATTCGATTTTTCCAATCAGCCGTAAAATTATTAAAGGCTTCTGTATCGTTACTCATGTTTTTTCAGGTACTGAGCCCTAACGCCCGCCACACGGGCAAAGTTGAAGCGCAGCGTAAACTTTGTCCCTGTGCTGTCGATTGCTATGCATCTTCGTCTGGAACCTTCAAGTCCGCTGAAGCAAGGGGGTGGCTTTGCGAGTTGAAGAAAAATAGTTCCTTTCCTTTAAGGTCAACGGCTAGCCGGGATTTTAGGGCGACAATATCCTCGCCATCTTGATGTGGCCAAACACCGATTGCCACTTTACTAGAATCGCTCTGCAAGAGCGCATCAATAATGTGTTGGTCATAATCTTTATGCAAAGAATGCCCAATTACGACCACTCCATTCTCGCTCCTTGCGAGCTTTTCGTAACAAAAGCGGAGATAATCATTCCGTTTAATCCGCGACAGCTTCCATTTTGAACTGCCTTCAGTGATAAATAGGGGGAACTGTTCGGGATGGTCTAAATCAAAGAGCTCCGATAACCGGTTTAGACCATTGGCGGTTAGCTTTTTAGTCTTTCCATTTGGAAGCTCTACGAGGTGAATAGCGCCGTGCAGGTAATGGAGTTTTGTTCTGTCTGCGGGAACAGCTACATCAGATGAATCAAAGCAACCATCCGCCCCCCAGAAGTAATCTTTAAATCTCCATGTATCAGAATCCATAATGGCCCAATAGGGGATTAAGTCATAGTTCGTGGTAAATACATTCTTGTAACCCCTAAGCCTTGCATTAATTTCAGTTACGTTAGCAAGTGCTGGTGGTATGTGAGCAAAGTTAACCGCTGAACCCAAGGCATTCTTGGCACTTTCATATAGAGCTGTAATCTCGGCTTCCTGAGGGTTACCAAGCTGCTCATCTACGAGCTTCGCGTGATACAGGATTCTCAGAACGTCTTCAAAGTTGGCACTGCCAACGTGCTCAAAGAGAGCAAGACTTTGCGCGTTGAGTTGATGGTCTATATCTTTTCTCTGAGCAACCTCAAACAATGTACCGTACCCAAATCGATCCCAGATATTAATACTAAAACCATTTCCAAGAAGCAGGTTTCTCCACTCCAACTCGGATAGCTCGTCCCACTCAACTAAGTTTTCGTCAATTTTAAGCTCTGGCATCGATACTCCGTTTCGAGAAATCATAAAATGCATAACGCCCAGCACAGCGGCTGGCAAAGCTGGCACGTAATTGCGCAGCAATTTGAGTGACAGGTTTGACAGTCCGTTGCTGCTGCTTGTTAGCTCATTCCGCCATGACTTTTTCCCAGCGATACTGACAATAACCACACTTTCCTTCATTGTATTGATCTTCTAGGCCTAATCCTTCCCCACACATTTCACAGCTTGTGTATTCCAACTCATATTCACAAGCAACGCACTTTCCTTCTTCATGTATAAACGTAGATTGATCACAACTCAAACATGTATCGTATGGAGACTCACCACCATTCATCGCATTATAGATTGCTTCTCCTGCCAGAGAATCATCAATACATTGCTCAACTACTTCATCAAAGGTGAAATCATTATCACATGACTTACAATGCAGATTAATCGAAGGATAAGAATCACTCGAATCCGGAGCCTCTATTAGCGAAGAATGACAACTCTCACATCTCAAATACTTTAAGGCATCTTTAACAGAATTATATTTCCAATCTATAGCATCAATTGTGGATTGACAGGCTTTCTCTTCTGCGGTGTATACATCACTTACTTCGAGTAGAGTTGACCAAGCATCTTGCCCTAGCGTTTCTTGTGGGTCTAATTCAAGATTATCAGATAGAAAATCTCGTATTAATAGGAAGGACTTAGCTACAATTTCTCTAACAGCATCTGGAGATTGGGAAGTATAGTAGTGCTCTAATTCATTTCTTAATTTGTTTATCTCATCGAACCGAGTCCAATCTACGGTTACTTTTAGACTCTTAAAGCGCTCTTTTATCGATTGAACATCTACAGTTTTATGGCCTTTTCCTTCGAAAACGATTTCACCTTCATCATTCTGAATAGGCCGAATATTTTGTTTAATCAAAAGCTCTTTATTGTCTTCAGGAGAGAGCTGACACAATTTCTCTTTGTACAATAGAAGAATTCCCGCAGAAATATTTCTAATTGCGGAGACACTTCTTCTGTCATCTGTATCCTGATAGTCTTCAATTCCGATTTGAATCGAATCTATCGCATTCTTGATTATGCTCACGACCTCTCCTTGGAGCTAACGCCCAGCGCAGGCGCAGCGTTGGCTGTCGCTCTGCCGCTGCTTGTATGGTCAAATTCCCCATATCTTCGATAAAGTGAGGCCCGTAACTTGCCTCCACAAGTTACCGGTGTGGCAGCTCGATGCCTGGCAGGAGCAGGTTCTACCTAGCCCGTTAACAAGCGTGTAGCGCCACACCGACCCTATGTATAACCCGAACAGTCGAATGGGCCTCATGAGCCCGAATGTAGCAAGGATGGGATGATCTCACAATGCGCGAAATAGCTACAAAAGGGGTAAACGTCGGTGCAGATATTGGAAAGGCTTTTCTTGATATCTACATCCACGAGCGAGACCGGTATTGGCAGATTGATAACACCAAAACCGAGATCAATAAATGGATCAAGGCGATACGCCGGTTCAAGGTCGAAAGGGTCGTGCTAGAAGCGACTGGCCGGTATGAGCGCTTATTTTACGAGCAGTTGGCTGAGGCCGGTATTCCCGTCGTCATAGTCAACCCTTTAAAGGTCCGACGCTATGCAGGAGCTGCCGGCATCCTCGCCAAAACCGATAAAGTCGATGCCAAGCTGATTGCCGAATTTGGTGCGGTAATGCAGCCAGAGGTGATGCCTCCGGAGTCAAAAATTCAGCGTCAAATCAAAGACTTACTGGTTAGGCGGCGGCAGCTTATGACGATGCGAACGATGGAGAAGAACAGAGGCAAGATAATGCCGAAGTGCCTCCAAGCTGATTACCGCCGCCACATTAAATTCCTCGAAAAGGAAACTGAGAGAATCGACGAAAAGCTCGATAAAGCAATTAAAGCGGAGGAGCTTTGGCGCGCCAAGCGCGAGCAGCTCGAATCGGTTCCTGGGGTAGGCAAATTACTGGCTACTACGCTAATAGCGGAACTGCCGGAGCTGGGTAACCTGAGCCCCAAGGAGATCGCAGCACTCGTCGGCGTAGCACCATTTAATAGAGACAGCGGATCACTCAGGGGGAAGCGTCGAATAAGAGGTGGCAGAGCATCTGTTCGAACGATTCTCTATATGGCGACCCTTTCATCGACGATTCACAATCCGATGATCCGAGAGTTTTATAAACGGCTCGTGAACCAGGGCAAACATAAAAAAGTCGCCCTCACGGCCTGCATGCGGAAGATGATCGTAATACTAAATGCCATGGTGAGAGACGGAACTTACTGGGGAGAAAGCGACCTCAAGTTGGCAGCTTGACATCACAGTCGCTTGTTAACTGTTGTGCTCAATGAGCCGCTGCGCCACCTCAATTGGCTCCACTTCCATGCCGAAAAAATGAGCATCCCAATTAGGACCGACTAGGTGTCCATCACCATGCATACCTTTTAGCCAGTTATCAATAAAGCTATCCAGATTAATCATAGATGGAGCGGAATCACTCCAAATTTCCTTGCAATGTCTTTTTGCATAGGCTTTGTCTGACCAGAATACAAAAACGAGTGTTTCATCATACTCGTTTGACGGACTGGTAGCCCAAGTACCATCAGAGTGTTGTATCCCCCAGACTTCTCCCGACTCTTTAACTCTCTTAAGAAATCTTTCGAAATTTTCTTTTGTTGTAGCTGAATCTTGGAACATAGATTAATTCGTGAATGACAGTTAACGCCTTGCTCAGCGGCGGCTTACTTTATGCAACTTTTGCGCGAAACTGGGAGCGTAGCGACCGCGCAAAAGATGCATAAAGTAAGACGTCAGCTGCAGCAACTTGTTAGGCATTTTTTGACCACCTTGCGTAGATTAGTGAGGAGGCAACCAAAAAAGGAATGCCTACTAATAAAACACTCAGTACTGAGGCAAAGTATTGTGGAAGGTTTACTCCACCCTGAAGTAAATAACATACAAAAAATGCCGTGACTACCATCGGCAGAATGCTAGATAGCAAACCCGAAATCAATACGTTGAGATAGTGATTAAGATGCGAGAAAAACTTTGTGGAAACCTTGAATATCGGAAATCCAATTAAGCAAACCCCAACAGCTGTAGGGAGTGCGAACAGTAGAATGACCATTGCTATAACATGGAAATCCGGCACAAAAATCATACCAATCATGAAAATTACAAACCAAGTTGCCATCGTCCCAACGATTGCAGATGCGATGTATTTAACGACTTGGTGCTCGATCATTCCTGATGCCTAACGCCCAGCGCAGGCGCAGCCAGCGCGGAGCGCATTTTGTGTTAATGTTTGAGCGCCAGCGAGTAACACAAAAGGTGCGTAGCGTTGGCTGTCGCTCTGCCGCTGATTGTTATGCACTTCGGAGTATTTTGTTAGCGTAGAGATCCTCTACAGGGAAAATCATTGTGTAATCATCCCAATTTAGGTTCCCATCCACTATCTCATACTCAAGAAACTTTCTTTCAGACTTATACTGTTCATAGTCTGGATGACCCACAGAAAATATGAATGGTGCAAAATCTACGATCTGCTTGTGGCCATCATTGAAAGTTATTTCAAGAATGTGAGATTTTAGGTGACGGACAGACTCAACCAAAATTTCTGACATTTTTAACTCTCTGCGTGATTACTTTAGGAGCAATAGGCTGCTTTCTCACGAAGTATGAAACCCACTTCTCAACGATTTCATCAGCATATACGTTGACAAATTCTTCAAACTCTTTTCTCTTCTTAGGATCTAAACCCTGCCCCTTATCCTTGATGATAATCTTGCTGATTTTTCCGTGGAAGAAATGAATTTCCGCCTTACTTTCTTTTCCTTCATATTTTGCATGGACGTGAATAGGTTCATGCTCATTGCTATAGAAGAAAAGAGTAATTCCGAGGTATTGATATAGTTTTGGCATCACATTCTCCTTGTGAAGTTTCTACTTGATTGCATAACGCCCGCAGCAGGGGCGACCAATGCTATGCACTTTTTGTGCGAAACTGGGAGCGCAGCGACCCGCACAAAATGTGCATAGCGTTGGGCGTCCCGCGGAGGCCCGAAGGGCTGGAGCAAACTGCCTGCGATTGTTATGAGATGGTGGCACGGCTTCGGAACTCGCCTATTCTTTTGCAAAGATCCACGTCTAGCTCATAGCCATATTGATTTAAAGCAGCATAGTTTTCCGCGCAACGGCTAATCATTTCATGTGAATCATTAATGATACACCCGATATTTATTTTTGAATTATTGGGATCAGAGGCATCCATATGTTTGAGGTTGTTCCTAATGTGGTTTAATGATCCCTTAGCCTCTTTTCCAGAAATTTCGTTCCCGCTAATTTTCTTGTGGATAGAAACAAGAAGATTTTTTCTCCATTCTATGGCGGGACTTCCTCCACTATGCAGAAGCGCATTTCCAAAAATTTCCTCTGCTGCACCAGCAAGAGTTAACGCACACAAATATTCATCTGAAAAATGTAGATCAATAGCCTTAGAAAGATGAATTTCAGCGCATACAAATTTTTCTACGATCATCTTCGAATCTCATAACGCCGCGCTCAGCCGCAGCTTACTTTGGGCGCATTTTGCGCGAAAATGGGAGCGACAGCGACCGCGCAAAAGGTGCACAAAGTAAGCTGTCGGCTGCAGCGCCTTGTTAACGTGCGATGCCCTTTGAGGCACTACGGATTAAAATTTTCACTTGAGACTTGCCGCCCGCACCCCTTTAGCAAGGGTAAAAGTAACCACAGTTCGCTCAGAACTTTACGAAAATCCTGGCCTTTAAAACACCATCCGAATTGAGCCCAAAACTTGCAGCCCGCTGTTTTAAGTAGGCTCAGCGGCTCTCCATAACTTGGGAAGCCCGCGCCAAGCCTGACAAAACAACATTCCTTCTATGCGAGCGTGGATTAAACCACAATCCGCATTTTAAAATTTTAAATCTCGGCTTTTCACAGTAGACCAAGGAACTATGTTCTTGCCTCTACACGTTAACGCCCACAGCAGGGGCGGCTTACCTTGTGCGCATTTTGCGCGAAAATGGGAGCGTAGCGACCTGCGCAAAAGGTGCACAAGGTAAGCCGTCCCGCGGAGGCCCAGCGGGCCTTAGCAATCTGCCTGTGTTTGTTAACGTGGTCTGGATATAAGGCCAACGAACCACCAGAGAACTGGAAAAACAATGTACAACAATATGACCATTGGTACCATTTCAGAAGCGCTTTCCGGGTCAAGAATCGACGCTGAATGGTTACTCTTGTCGTAATATACTTTTACAAGATCACCAGGCTTTAAACTCCTGAAATTCGCCAGTGTGGACAAACATGAATCACTATTTTTGACTATGTTTGAACTATATGTTTTCCCAGAGACTGTATAGAAATAGAAAACTTTTAAATTCCTACAGCCTCTGCCACCACCTGAAATATCTACTAGGGAAACATTCCCTTGGGCAACACCTGAATATCGAAAATTCATCTCACGATATGCATCAGATAGTGGGCCATTAAACATTACGTCCCATCCAGTAATAAAAATGAGATACGTTAAAATTTGCAGAAATACATTTTGCCAATGTAGCCGTAATACTTTCTTCGTAACCATGAAACGTTAACGCCCAGCGCAGGCGCAGCCAGCGCGGAGCACATTTTGTGTTAATTTTTGAGCGCCAGCGAGAACACAAAAGGTGCGTAGCGTTGGCTGTCGCTCTGCCGCTGTTTGTTAGCAATGTGGGTCAAACTAGGAACTCTATTGGATCCTTGGACTTGAAGTCCCGCTTACGCATGACTGTAATTGCAATAATTTCTCGATGATCCAGGCCAGATGTATCTCTTGTAAGCTCGACAGCACACGGTATATTGATGTCAGTTTTTGAGCACCGAATATTGAACGTATCATGATGCTTAAGCTTCACCAGCTTTCCGATATAGACCGTTGTGAGCCGGTTAAAAATACTATGTAGTTCAGTGATAGTAATATTTGGCACGTTTCTTGGGTGGTTCATTCTATCCTTGACAAAATGAACTGACATTTTGAAAGTGAGGCGCTCTTGAGAGAAGCGCTCATTCAGAATGCTTTCTAGCAATGAAATTTCATCAAGTGCGATACCCATTATTTCTCTCCCTGAAATTTCTGGTAAAGCTCAGCTAGTTTCGTATTTAATTCTTCCGTTGAATGAGCCGTAATAGATCCGGCAGATTGAGACTCTCGTACCGTTCCAATTCGAACCTCAAATTCTTCATTATCAAAAGAATCAACAAAAACAGACTTCCCCGTTTTCTCGTCAATGAATGAGGCAAAATTGTCCTCAATTGACATGTCAAATTTCACGCCGATCTCCTTTTAACGTGATTGAATTGCTAACGCCGCAATCAGCCGCGGCTTATTTTGTGTGCTTTTTGCACGAAAATGGGAGCGCAGCGACCGTGCAAAAGGTGCACAAAGTAAGACGTCGGCTGCATTGCTTTGTTAAGTGCTCGCCAGCGCCACGACTACCGAAGAGAAGAAGTAAGCTGCAATTGCAATAACCGCCAATAGAAGAGGCATAATGTACTCTCCGAACCAAGTAGTACGAATTATGTGCTTAACGCTCACAATAAGATACGTTAACCACAAATGTCTTTTGGTTACTTGGTAATCACTACCAAGAGCTTTTGAGATTTCCTCTTCAAGCGCACCATCCTTCTCAGGATCTATGACTTCTCTAACGGTGTAACGTAAAAATCCGTTGTACTCAATTATTTTAAAATAATCTAAGGGTATTACTTCTTCTGACGGGTACTGCTTCAGCCGTACTTTTCTAGCAACGTGAGGTACTCTTCCAGAAATTAAGTGATCTAACGCCCGAAAAATACCAGTCCCACCAAGCTCATTAAGGTATTGCCAATATTTAATCACCATATAAATGAGCGCGAGAATTACGAGTTGAAGAGGAACTTCGGGGCGTTCAAATTTTATTGAATTTCCCAGAAGGCTGAGTTTTTCAATTTCCCCACCGGCAAAAAGCATGAATAGAGCAATGGCCGATAGAAGTAGCGTATTTCTTCTATGCTTGAAAAATCTTTCTTTCTTTTCTTTATCTTCTTCGATTTGCATAATCTATAAATCACTTAACGCCGCGCTCAGCCGCGGCCAACTTTGTGCGCTTTAAGCGCGAAAATGGGAGCGCAGCGACCGCGCATAAAGTGCACAAAGTTGGCCGTCGGCCTGCAGCGCATTGTTAGGCGGACTCATGCTCACTACTTTTACTTACCTCATATCGTAGCTCGGCCATCCCTACCCCCATTTGCTGAACGGATATTAGACAGAGCGTAGGGCTTAAAACACGACGCGGAAAAAGTGGCTTACCTTTAGCAAGAGTGGCGGAACCGACTTGAATAATTAGCTCGTCCAACAAGCCCGCGTCATAGAACTGGCCAGCCAAGTCACCGCCGCCGACGATCCAAATATTTTTATCTTTGGCAGCAACCTTCATTGCTTCGTGCGCTTTACGTACATCTCCATTTGAAAAATGAATATCTGCGCCATCAATCATTGGTAGCTTGCGACTAGAGAACACCCAGGCAGGTTTGTTGTAAGGCCATGGAGAACCAGTCTCTTTAGCGACCTGGTCTGCATTACGTACCATCCATTCATAAGTTGATGACCCCATAGCCAAGGCTCCAACTTCGGAAATGAACTCCGGATAACTAGAGCTATTAATATCTCCAAGAGGAAAAAGCCAATCAAGAGAGTCTTCTTCAGTAGCGAGAAATCCATCAAGGCTTGTAGCTGTGTAATATTGTGTTTTCACTATTTCCACCTATTCAATTGTGTTCGCCTAACGCCGCGCTCAGCCGCGGACAATTTTGGGCGCTTTATGCGCGACAATGGGAGCGTAGCGACCGCGCATAAAGTGCACAAAGTTGGCCGTCGGCTGCAGCGCCTTGTTAAATGCATTTGCCACGCAAGGACTATGCGCATAGACTATGCACATTACCCACGCGAGGACTGTGACCATGAAGTCAATTTATGACCATTCAGCGGCCAAGAAACCCACAAACCTTAGCCTAAACAAAGACTTACTCACTAAGGCTAAACAGCTAAACATTAACCTTTCCGCGACACTTGAGAAGGCATTGGCTGCCGAAGTCAGCAAGCGACAGGCTGAAGAATGGCTAAAAGCCAATCAAAAGGGCCTTGAGGCATGCAATGAGTTCGTGGAAAAGAATGGCCTTTTCTCAGACGCATTTAGGGATTTCTAGTGAGCCAGTTTACCCTCTACGAAAACACGGATAAAACCACCAGAAAGGCCTATCCATATTTTTTGGATGTTCAGACTGACCTCATTTCTGTGTTGAACTCCAGAATCGTGATTCCGGTAATTCCCGCACAGAATCTTGAGCGAGAGGCACCTGAACGTTTATGCCCAATTTTTCAAATTGACAGCAATGAGTACGCGCTACTTACACACCAGCTAACAAGTGCGCCGACGTCAATATTGAAGCGCCCCGTCGAAAACCTAGAAACTTTTCGCGATGAAATTATAAACGCGATAGATTTTTTGATTACTGGCATTTAACGCCTTGCTCAGCGGCGGCTTACTTTATGCAACTTTTGCGCGAAACTGGGAGCGTAGCGACCGCGCAAAAGATGCATAAAGTAAGACGTCAGCTGCAGCAACTTGTTAGGCATTTTTTGACCACCTTGCGTAGATTAGTGAGGAGGCAACCAAAAAAGGAATGCCTACTAATAAAACACTCAGTACTGAGGCAAAGTATTGTGGAAGGTTTACTCCACCCTGAAGTAAATAACATACAAAAAATGCCGTGACTACCATCGGCAGAATGCTAGATAGCAAACCCGAAATCAATACGTTGAGATAGTGATTAAGATGCGAGAAAAACTTTGTGGAAACCTTGAATATCGGAAATCCAATTAAGCAAACCCCAACAGCTGTAGGGAGTGCGAACAGTAGAATGACCATTGCTATAACATGGAAATCCGGCACAAAAATCATACCAATCATGAAAATTACAAACCAAGTTGCCATCGTCCCAACGATTGCAGATGCGATGTATTTAACGACTTGGTGCTCGATCATTCCTGATGCCTAACAGTTTTATTCAAAAGCCCCAGATATAGACATAATGTCTATATCTGGACATATATTGCCATATGTAGCCATTATGCCTATATCTGCCTATTTCGGTATATGTCTATATCTAGGCATATTTGGTTTCTTACTAGGATTTACCGCCTGTCTCGCACGACGGATATGGCGCCAGATGCCATTGGCGGGAGTGGCAAAGCGGCGTCTCATTCCTTGCTTGGGTCTACAGCTGTAAACGCAGATTACTCTCGATTTCCTCGATCAGTGTTGTCGGCACTTCCTGCTCGGTGGCCAGGCGGCGCCAGTGGGAGACCTGCTCGGTTACTTTATCCACAACGCTGTCGATTTTCCGCTTGCTAAACAGTGGGCTGATGCTTTCCAGGCTGTAGATATCTTTTCGGGTAAATCCGTCCCGTTTGCCGTTCAGGCTCATCCAGTGGCTGTTTACCCAGCGGCTGCCCGGTTTGTAGCTGTATGCGAGGTCGTAGGCGGGGGCCAGTTGCCAGGTTTTTCCCTTGAGCTGGAAGGCAAAGTTCTTTGCGTGGTCGTCGTGGTTGCGCGCGACGATATTGAAGACCAGGCGGTGCAGCAGCTGTTCTGCGTCTCTGGCGGTGAGTTTGAGCTGGCGGGCGATGCCGAAGAGTTCGGCGTAGGAGTAGGAGCCCGGTACCTTGTAATCCACATGGGCGATGCCGTTCAGGGTCTGGATATGGATTTTGTCGTTGCCGTGGCGATCAAAGCGCTCCGTTACAAAGTGTCTGCGGTTGCCCTCGTGCAGTAAATGGCAGGGCATCATGTCGATCCCGCAGCGGGTGGCCATCTGGTGATAGACGTATTCCATGGCGCCGAACCCCATGGGGTCACCGAAGGTTTCCTGATTCTTGTTGTGTTCGCTGACGCCATCAAACTTCATCAGATAGTGGGTGAACCCGGCGGGCAGGTCTGTCTGGCCGGAGCGCACTTGGGTGAAGTCCTGGTTGAAGGCGAGTACGGCTTTGGGGCGGGCGCCGCCGGCGCTCATGCCAACGGAGAGCAGGGCGACCATGGCTTCCCGGTTCTCACCGTTCTTCTCCAGTTCAACCTGAAAGCCGGCGCGGCTGTCGAGTACTTCCTGGGCGATGGCGACCAGTTCGTCGATGGCGATATCCTGGGAGGCGTTGAGTTTTTTGATGCGTGTGGCCGGGCTGTATTCCAGGGCGCCCATACCGCGCTTGCCGGTGTATTGCAGCCGCTGCAGTGGGGTAATGTCCTGGGGTTGTTTGCCCTGGGCGGCCATCCAGGCGTTGAGTACGGCATTGCCGAAATCGTCCGGGAGGGAATCGGCTATCAGGCCGGGGAGGCCGCGGAAGGTTTCAAAGCGCAATTCCGGGAAGCGATAGATGCGCCGCGCCAGGGGCATTTTAAGTGGTGAGAGTTCGATACCGGTGTCGATAAACGTGGGGTCGTATTCGAAGGCGCCGAGGCCGCTGTCGGTATCGAAGCTGACGGCGCCGGCGGTCTCGCCCTGATATTCGACGTTGATGACTTCCATTACCATTCCGCTTCCTCCCGGGTGTCTTCTTCACCCCCTTCCTCTTTACCGCGCTGGCCGGACGCCCGTTGGCGCTGTTTGCCCTGGAGCTTGGCGAGCTGGATGGGGGAGGGCGGCTGCGGCGGCAGGAAGTTGTCCAGTTGCTGGGTGAGTTCCAGGGCCTGGAGGATGGCGACCAGAACCTCCAGCTGGGCTTTGCCTTTTTCCGCGTTGAGCACCGCTTTGCGACTGACGCCGGCGCGCTCGCCGACTTCCTGCTGGGTCAGGTCCAGGTTCAGGCGCGCCTGCTTGAGTCGCTGGCCCAGCGCCCCGGCGATGGCGGCGGGCGATCTGCTGGTGTAGTCCATGGGGTAGCCCTCAGGCTCGAAATCGTATCGATTGTGGTTAAGGTGCGCTTTATGGAACCTTAATGGGTTTATTTCACATTATGTGCCTATTTTAGGACTTTGTTAACATATATTTAATGTGCAGAAATGAGGATTTTACCGGAATTTTTAGTGTTAAAGTCCAAAAAATGGATCTTTATGGGCGTTGTGATGAATAAGTTGAGGGTCCGCGGGCCGGTATTCTCCGCCCCCGCCGGGGAGGATGGCCCCAATTGCCCCTGCTGAGACAATCCCCGCATAACCATAAGTCAGTCAGCGGTGATCCCAATGTCTCAAAATCCATCCACGGCGGCGGTTGCCGGCGCCAAGCCTCAGTTGAGCTTCTGGCAGATCTGGAACATGTGTTTCGGGTTTCTCGGTATCCAGTTCGGTTTTGCCCTGCAGAACGCCAATGTCAGCCGAATCTTTCAGACCCTCGGGGCCGAAATCGACGATATCCCGGTGTTATGGGTGGCCGCACCGCTGACCGGTTTGCTGGTACAACCGCTGATCGGCTATTTCAGTGACCGCACCTGGACCGGCTTTGGCCGCCGCCGCCCGTTCCTGCTGGCCGGTGCCATTCTCTCTTCCATCGCCATCCTGTTTATGCCGCATTCGCCCACTTTGTGGATCGCTGCCGGCATGCTGTGGGTGATGGACGCCTCCATCAATGTGTCCATGGAGCCGTTCCGCGCACTGGTGGGCGATATGCTGCCACAGAAGCAGCGCTCCTTTGGTTACGCCTTGCAGAGCTTCTTTATTGGGGTGAGCTCGGTGGTGGCCTCGGCCATGCCGTGGATGCTGGCCAACTGGTTTGATGTCTCCAATACTGCGCCGGAGGGCGTGGTGCCGGATTCCGTGCGGATTTCCTTCTATGTCGGTGGTATCGGTTTCCTGCTGGCGGTGCTGTGGAGCGTATTCCGCACCCGTGAATACAGCCCGGAGCAGCAGGCTGCGTTTGAGGCGGCGGAATCGCCCGAGCTGCAGGAACAGGCTCAGGAAGCCGAGCAGGATCACAGCGCCGGCTACCGCAAAATCGGCGGTGCCATGCTGCTGGTGGGGACCGCCTTTGCTGCATTCGTCTGGCAACAGGGGCTGGACCAGCAGCTGTACATTCTCGCCGGACTGATTGCCGGTCTTGGTGTGATGCAGCTGCTGGCGCTGGTATCGCGCGCCAAATCCGGCGGCGACAAGGGCATGCTGGAAGAGATCGTCTCCAACCTCTACGCCATGCCCGATGCCATGAAACGCCTGGCCTGGGTACAGTTTTTCTCCTGGTTTGCGCTGTTTGCCATGTGGATCTACACCACTGCTGCGGTCACCAGTTTTCACTTCGGCACCAGCGAAGTGACCTCTCAGGCCTACAATGACGGCGCCGACTGGGTGGGTATTCTGTTCGCCACCTATAACGGTTTTGCCGCCCTCGCTGCACTGCTGATTCCGGTGATGGCCCGCAGTCTCGGCATGCGTCTGTCCCACAGCCTGAACCTGGCCTTGGGTGGTCTTGGCCTGCTGTCTTTCCTGTTTATCCGCGACCCGCAGTGGCTGCTGCTGCCAATGCTGGGTGTGGGCTTTGCCTGGGCATCGATCCTGTCACTGCCCTACGCCATGCTCTCCACCCATGTATCCACACGCAAGATGGGCGTGATGATGGGCATCTTCAACGGCTTTATCGTGATTCCACAGCTACTCGCCGCCAGCGTACTGGGCTTTGTACTGCGCACCTTCTTCGACAACGAAGCCATTTACGCGCTGGTTCTGGGCGGTGCCAGCTGGCTGCTGGCGGCGGTGTGTGCTCTGCGGGTCAGCGAGCCGAAAGCGGCCGAAACCGACGGTGACCTGGCCCAGGCCGAAGGCTGAGTAACTGCTGAGTCCTCAACGTCTTCTTTGATGTCGCTGATCGATGTCATCTTCCGTTTGCCCCGCTGGTCGGGGCTTTTTTGTGCCGGTTAGTGGCATGACCGCGCAGCAGAATATTTGCTGGAAATACGGTAGGATTTACAGGCTTTGCTGCGAGAAAAGTGCATTTTTCCGATAATAATTTTAAAAAGGTGAGTCTGGTGATGATTTCCTGGTTGGCGCGATGCCACATTCTCAGGCCTGTGGTGGGCCTGATGCTCTCTCTATTCCTTGTGTCCCCTGGGGTCGCGAAAACGAATGAACTGACCGCCAAAGACTATGGTGCCCTGCCAAAAGTCAGCATGCTGACGGTGTCCCCCAGCGGCGAACGCATTGCCTTCCGCATGACCGGGGAAAACGACTCTGATATCGCCATCGTGATGTCGCTTGCGGACGGCAAGCGATTGAGCGCTTTGAACCTCTCTGAAATAACCCCGGAATCCATCTATTTCGCCAATGAGAACGAGCTCATTCTGGTGGCGTCGAATGTGCGCAAGTTGTGGGGATTTCGCGGCAAGCTGGATTTGAGTACTGCTTACGCTTTTAACGTGGCAGACGGCGAGGTGCGTCAGCTGTTGACCCCGGGAGACGTGATCTATGCGGGGCAGACCGGGCTCGGCAGTATTGTGGGGCTCTCGCCCGATAATAAGTACGCCTATATGCCGGCGTATGTGCCCGACAGCAAGAACGATCAGAGCCCGCGCAAGTCACTGCTACGGGTCGAACTGGATAGCCCGCGCTACCCCCGGGTACATTTCAAGGGGCGCTCGTCCTCCTGGGATTTCTTCGTGGACAACAAGGGCGAGGTGATCGCCCACGAGTTGTTCGATAACAAACGCAACCTGCACCGTATGCTCGCGCGCCACGGTGATGAATGGAAAGAGATTTACCGCAAGGAAACGTCGGTCCCGTCGATCAGTTTTATGGGACTGACTCCGGATCGCGAGTCACTGATCGCCATCGCAAATAATGGTGAAACCAATCGCAACGACTTTTACACCTTGTCACTGATCACCGGCGAATTCGCAAACCTGGGTTTCGGTCGGGAAGATGCGGATGTGGAATACACCTACACCAGTCTGGACCGCCGAGTGTGGGGGGTGCGCTACTCCGGTTTTACCCCGAGTTACCGGTTCTTTGATCCGGCGCTGGATCAGCGGATGCAGGATATTCAGGCACAGTTTGCCGGACACTCGGTGTGGCTGCGTGACTGGAGCGCAGATTGGGAGCATCTGGTGGTGTACGTGGAGGGCTCGCAGGTGGCCGGGGATTACTACCTGTTCCCGAAAGAGGGCAGCCCGGTACTGCTGGCTTCCGCCAGGCCTCAGATCAGCAGTGAGCAGATTCATCCCATCGCGACCATGAATTTCAAAGCCCGCGATGGTTTGGTGATTCCCACATTGCTTACCTTGCCGCGTACCAGGATGGACAACCTGAAAAACCTGCCCGCGGTGATTCTCCCCCACGGCGGTCCCGCGGCCTATGATCGCGTCAGCTTTGACTGGCTGGCCCAGGCGCTGGCCAATCGTGGATATCTGGTTGTACAGCCGCAGTTCCGGGGGTCCACCGGTTTTGGCCTCGACCATCATCTGGCGGGGAGCGGTGAATGGGGTGTGAAAATGCAACATGACGTCACCGACTCGGTGGATACTCTGGTACGTAAGGGCATCATAGATCCGCAGCGGGTGTGTATTGCCGGCATGAGTTACGGCGGATATGCAGCGCTGGCGGGCGGGGCATTTACCCCTGAAAAATACCGCTGTGTGGTCTCCGTCAATGGAGTGAGTGACCTGGAGCAGATGTTGCGGGGAGAAAGGCGCGATCACGGGAAAAATCACTGGGTCGTCAGCTACTGGGAAGAAAGCATGGCCCGCGGTGAAGCGGACAAGGATCGCTTGCGCACGGTGTCCCCGGCGCGATTTGCGGAGAACTTCCAGGCACCGGTGCTGCTGATTCACGGGGAGGACGATGTAACCGTGCCGATACGGCAGTCTGAATACATGCACAAGCAGCTCAAGCGCAAGAAAAAAGCTGTAGAGTTTCTGGAGTTAAAGGACGAGACTCACTACCTCTCCACAGGAACCGCGCGCGTGCAGACGGCAGAGGCCATCGTCGCCTTTATCGATGAGCATCTGCAGCCTTGATTTGGGATTCTGATCAGGTGAGGAGTCGCAGTTTTTGCCACTGTTACTGCTCACCGGATCACTTCCTTTGTCCAAATGTTGGGGGCACGTATTGAATACAGTTTTCGCCTGCCCTTGCGGTACCTAACCGTCTTCCCCCACCCGTACCACCAGCTTGCCAAAGTTCTTACCTTCCAGCATTCCGGCAAAGGCTTCCGGTGCCTGTTCCAGGCCTTCGACAATCTGTTCGCGGTATTTGATTTTGCCCTTGGCGTACCAGTCTGACATCTGCTGGTAAAACTCGTCATAGCGGTGGCCGTAGTCATCAAAGATGATGAAGCCCTGCATTTTCAGGCGCTTGGTCAGAATCATGCCCATCAGCAGTCCGAGGCGGTCGGGCCCCTCGGGCAGATTGGTGGCGTTGTACTGGGATACCAGTCCGCATACCGGTACTCGTGCGCCGGTATTCAGTAGCGGCAACACGCCGTCCAGTACCTTGCCGCCGACGTTTTCGTAGTAGACATCGATCCCATCCGCGCAGGCGGATGCCAGTTGCTGGTCAAAGTCTGACGCGTAGTGATCAATACAGGCATCGAACCCCAGCTCTTCCACTGCGAAGCGACACTTCTCCGGGCCGCCGGCCACACCGACAGCCCGGCAGCCTTTCAGTTTGGCGATCTGACCGACGGTGGCGCCCACTGGCCCGGTGGCGGCAGCGACGGCGACGGTCTCGTTTTCTTTGGGTGCGCCGATGTCCAGCAGGCCCATATAGGCGGTGAACCCGGGCATGCCGAGTAGGCCGAGAGCGAGTGAGGGCTGCTTGGGGTTTTTGCCCAGGTTGATCAGCATGGTGCCGTCCGACAGGGCGTAATCCTGCCAGCCGCAGGTGTAGGAAAGCACCCAGTCGCCTTCGGCAAAACCGTCCAGGCGGGACTCCATCACGCGGTTGACGGTGCCGCCCACCATCACATCATCAATAGCCACTGGCTCCGCGTAAGACGGTGCGTCGCTCATGCGGCCGCGCATATACGGGTCCAGCGACAGGAAAACGGTGCGCAGCAACACCTGGCCCTCGCCGGGCTGCGGGATCTCGCTCTGCTCCAGGCGGAAGTTGTCGCTACCGGGGGCACCCTCGGGGCGGGAAGCGAGAACGAGGCGGCGGTTGTGCTCGCTGGATTGGTTGAGGTCCATAGGGCGTTCTCCAATATGGTTGAGATAGGGATTACGGGTTGATGATTGGGGGTTGATGTTTGGAGGCCTTTTCCGGAAATTAATTCCATCGAGGCGCTGCAGGGAGCAATAATCGGCTAGGCCGCGGGTGTCCGCCCCAGGTCGCTCCGGTAAGCGCTATCCGGGCTCTTAGGTAAGGTAGTGCCTTCGTCTGAGGCGCGGTAATTTTCTGGGGTTGGGGGCGGCAATATTTGAGATCCGGCCCGTAGTGCGCGAGCATTGCGTACTTTTGGCTGACTCTCTTTCCCATGAATTTTCTCGAATCCCTAGAATCTGCCCTCAATACCTTCGTCGCCTACGCTTGGGGGACTCCGTTACTGGTACTGCTGGTGGGCGGAGGCCTGTTCCTGCTGGTCAGCTCTCGTGCGCGCCCCTATCGCCACCTAGGACACAGTATCGATCTGCTGCGGGGTAAGTACGACAACCCCGATGATCCCGGCCAGGTTCCTCATCGCCAGGCGCTGTCTACGGCGCTGTCTGGCACCCTCGGGCTCGGCAATATTGCCGGCGTTGCCATCGCCATCAGCACTGGTGGTCCCGGCGCCATCTTCTGGATGTGGATAACCGCGCTGGTGGGCGTGGCCACCAAGTTCTACACCGCTACCCTGTCGGTGATGTACCGCGGCCGTGACAGCAATGGGGAAATTCAGGGCGGCCCCATGTATGTGATCCGCGAAGGGCTGGGGAAGCGTTGGCAACCGCTGGCCTACCTGTTTGCCATTGCCGGCCTCGGTGGCCTGCTGCCTTCCTTTCAGTCTAATCAGACAGTGCAGTTGCTGCGGGTCTCATTCGCCGAACCCCTGGGCTGGGTAAGTGCGGACAATGCATTTCTGTTTGATCTGGGGCTCGGTGTGCTGCTCGCCGTCGCGGCGCTGGTGGTGATTGTGGGGCGTATCCAGCGTATTGGCCGCTTTGCGGTGCGTATCGTGCCGGCGATGGTGATTTTCTATCTGTTGCTGACCCTCGGAGTCATTGGATATTTCTGGCAGGAAGTTCCCGCCGCATTCGCGCTGATTTTAACCGACGCTTTTTCCGGTGAAGCTGTGGCCGGTGGGGTACTGGGCACGGTGATAGCCACGGGCATCAGCCGCGGGGCATTCTCCAATGAAGCGGGCATCGGCACCGAGTCTCTCGCACACGGCGCTGCGAAAACCACCGAGCCGGTGCGCGAGGGCGTGGTGGCCATGGTTGGGCCGATCGTGGACACCCTGATTATCTGCACCTGTACCGCGCTGGTGATTATGCTCACCGGAGTGTGGCAGCAGGGCGAGGGCATCGAGGGGGTATCACTGACGGCAAATGCGTTCAGCAGTGTGTTTGGCGGCTGGGGCCCGCTATTGCTGTTGATCATGGTGGTGCCGCTGGCCTTCAGCACCATCGTTACCTTCTGGTATTACGGCATGAAATGTTTTGTGTTTCTGTTTGGCGCCCGCTTCCAGGTCCTGTACACGGCTCTTTATCTGCTGCTGATTGTGTTGGGTGCGGTGCTGTCGTTGAATATCGTCAACAGTCTGATTATCGGTATGTACGCGGTGATGGCGATACCCACTATGGTCTCCACGCTGCTGTTGTCCGGTCGGGTGAACCGGGCGGCGCACGATTATTTTGTGAAGACTCCAGGCGTCTGATTGCCCGGGTGCACGGGCACCCCTGTGCCATACTTTTTAAGGAACCTCTGGCAACCTTTGGTAAAACGGGCCTGCTCAGTGGTTCCCTCGGCTCGCGAGTGTGGGCGCAGGTATCCAGGAAGGATACATCCGGGAAGTAGAGGTGCCATTGCACCGGGTAGTAGGGATGCTCGACCATGGAAGTACGCAGTTTTCGCGGGCGTCACGCCTGCCTCTTTGTTGCAGTAATTGGGCTGTTTTTTTCGTTCGCATCCTTTGGGGCACAGCCTGACAGGAGCTGGGACAGCTTTCGACATGGCTGGCTCCCCGCGCCCCCCGCTGCTGAAATTATTGAGGGCTCGGTCAAGAGCCAGCATTTCCCTCTTGCGGGCTACCGCATATCGCTCTACGCCAATTTCACTATTTCCGGTGGCTTCCAGCGCAAACTGGCGACGGCAGTGAGCAAGCCCGATGGCAGCTTCCGCCTGCACTACCGGCTGCCTCCGGGGCTTATCGCGACAATGCCGCCGGTACTGTTACTGGTTGCGGAAAAAGGTCTGGTGACCCTCGCCACGGTCGTATCCGGTAGTGAGGTGCCGCTACAGCTGGTGATCAATGAGCGCACTACCGTTGCTACTGCGGTTTCCTTCGCGCAGTTTATTCACGGCCGAAATTTGCGCGGCAATCATGTGGGTATGCAGAACGCCGTGAAAATGGTGACGAATATGGCGGACCCAGCCTCCGGACGGACATCCGATGTCTTGCGAGAGACGCCCAATGGCAGCGAGACCAGTACCTTTGCCACCTTTAACGCACTGAGTAATGTGGTGGCCGCCTGCGTGGCCGCCAGTGAGCACTGTGAACAATTGTTTGCGGCCACTTCGGTGGCGGGCGCGCCTCCCGCCGATAATATTCTGCAGGCGCTGGCCAACCTGACCCGGCACCCGTCTTACCCGTTATACCCTCAGGACAGTGCGGACCCGATTTTTCTGCTGTCTCTGGCGGCGCCTTTATACCAGCCGGCGCTGGAGCAGCGTCCCACAAACTGGCTGCTGTTTATCAAATTTACCGGTGGCAAGTACTCCGCGCAGGATCGTTTCAACCTGATGAACGGGCCGGGAAATATCGCCTTTGATGCAGAAGGCAGTGCCTGGATTCTGAATAACTACATTCCCAAAGCCACCAATCAAAATGCCTGCGCAAGCCAGCGTCTACTGCGTTTTTACCCCTGGGGCGAAACTTACGAGGGGTCTCCCTATTACGGCGGTGGCCTGAGCGGTGCCGGGTTTGGCATAACCCTGGATCCGCGCGGCAATATTTGGGTGGGGAATTTTGGTTTTGAATCCCCGGCCTGTGCCGACGGTACGGTACCACCGGACCCGGCAAATAAAATTCCGGCCACCCACAACAGTGTCTCGCTGTTTCATAAGAGCGGTCGGCCTATTTCCCGCAGCAATGGCTTTACCCGGGGCAATATCTGGTGGCCGCAGGCTACGGTTTCGGACCGCGAGGGGAATATCTGGGTGGCCAATTGCGGCAATGACACGGTGACCATGATTCGCAGTGGTAACCCGCTACTGGCAAAAAACTTTCTGTTGCCCGGCGCCAATCCCAATCTGCAACCCACGGAATCTCCTTCCCTCAAGCCCTTCGCGATTGCCATCGACACGCGAGGACGGGCCTGGATCACCGGCAATAAATCCGAGCGTCTGTACCGTATCGATCAGCGCGGCAATGTGGAAGAGGTGAGTACCGGTGGTGCCGAGCTGTCCTGGCCCATGGGCATTTCCAGTGACAGCAAGGGGAATATGTGGATATCCAATTCCGATGCGGTGAATGTGCCCTGTGTTGATCCGCTCGATCCCCAGGGGGGTGGTAACCCATCCATTGTATTTATGCCCGCGGATGGTGGGGCACCGGTACAGGTGTTTGGCAAGGGGGGGCTGAGTATTCCCTGGGGTAACGCGGTGGATGGCAGTGATAGCCTGTGGGTATTCAATTTTGGTCACACCCCATTTGAGGATGTACAGGCGGACACTGTCTGGCCGGATACCGGTGTGTCGCGATTTTGCGGAAGTGGCGACTGCCCACCCGGAATGGCCGTAGGGGATCCGATCTCCCCGGATACCGGCTACACCAGTGATGCCCTTGAGCGCATTACCGGGGGCGGTATCGACCCATCCGGTAACCTCTGGCTGCTAAACAACTGGAAAAAAATCGGCCCTTTCGTCTATGACACCAACCCGGGTAGTAATAGTTTCGTCATTGTTCCCGGTGCAGCGACGCCGGTAAAAACGCCCCTTATTGGTGTGCCGCGCCATTTTCCTTAGCCGTAGCCGGGAATAATTTGTATTCAGCGCAAAGGCTGCCCTGCACAAAGCTGTGCGATTTTTCGCTGAATTAACCGCTATTTAAACAGTTCGGCAATTTGCCGGTTGTGCTCTTTTTGGCCAGCGGCGAGTGCTTTTTATACGCTGGTCGGAAATGGTTCCGCTGGTGTCTGCATTTGGCGCCTAATTTTGTGTGAGGGCCTTCACAAACTTGGAGCGTGGTTTGATTTTTGTCTCAACGGCTATGGGAACCAGTGGAAAAAAACGCTACAAACGTGGCTTACCTAAAAACATAAACACTTCTCTACGGTTACAACTTAGGTGGCAATATGGCGAATCCGCTCGATCCAAAGCCAGATGCGAATCTGGACTCCAACTCTTTTCTTTCCGGTATGAACGAAAATGGTGCGAGCGAACGCCCGTTCGCGGATAAGCTCGAATCCACGATGGCGAAGGATCGCTCGGTAATCGGTAAAAACATCAAGTTCCGCGGTGAACTGATCGGCACCGAAGATCTGCATATTGAAGGCACCATCGAAGGCACCGTGATTATGGAAGGTCACGACCTTTCCATCGGTCGTGAAGGTGAAATCAACGCGAATATTCACGCGCAGAACATTGTGATCAATGGAACCCTGACCGGAGACGCTCTGGCGGACGAGCTGATCGAGATCCGTAATACCGCGGTAGTAAAAGGCAATCTGATCGCGCCGCGCATCCAGCTGGACGACGGCGGTAAGTTCCGCGGTTCCATGGATATGGTCGACACCGATGACGAGATGAAAGCCCGTCATTCCGAGTTCAAAGACAAACTGGTTCACCCGAATCTGCCGCCGAAAGACGAAGCGCCGAGCAAGCCCGTCGCGAAAAAGCCTTTCGCACCGGCTAAAGACGCTGCCAAGGATTCGGCCAAGGATGCGGAGCTGGCTGACAGCTGATCCTCCGCTGCAACGCCGCATCCCCCCGTGCGGCGTTGCCTTCTTTCTCCAGGCTCACGCCCCGAATTCTTGCGATAGACAATGCAACACCGCTCTTTTGGCCTCGCTGCGTTAACGACCGAGATGGTCAAAAGCGGGGACCGAATACTCGATCTCGGGCCTCTCTCGTCCGGCACCACTCAGGCCTTTCTCGGCCTCAACTGCCAGTGTCATATCGAAGACCTGGTGGAGTACCTCGCCGATAATCAACACGCTGAGGATCCTCTGCAGGCGCTGGAGGACCATCTGATCCCCAAGCCGGAAAAGCTCAAGTTTGACGTGATCCTGTGCTGGGATTTGCTGAATTTTCTTGAGCTGGATGTAATCCGCCACCTGATTCACCTGCTGGAGCCGCACCTGAAACCGGGGACGATCCTGCATACCATGCGCTATACCGGGCGCAACCAGCCACATAAACCTCGGCGCTTCCGCCTGCTGGAAAATTTCTGCTTCGAGTATGTGGACGACCCCAGTTACCCGGAGGTCCCCTCCAAGGGGCACTCTACCGTGACCCTACTGAAGTGCATGGATCGTTTCAGTCTGTTCAACTCCCTGATGAAACGGGAGGGCATGGACCAGAATGTTACCGAGCATTTTCTCGAATACGACAGTACCACCTCGCGCAACCAGGTTCGCAGCGGTGGCGCTTCCGATGTGAGCGCCTATTTCCGCCAGGTGCGCGACGACGAGCGACTGGAGTTTGCCGGTGTGCGTAAGGCTTTAAGCGCCTTGCCAAACGCGGCCACGGTGCTGGACTGTGGACGCAAAAATGGCCGCAATATTGATGCACTGAAAAAGAAAGTGGGCGCGCTGTACGTGGAAGACCTGCACGCTTCCCTGGCCTGGCGCAAGAAAATGCACGGTGAAACCAGCGGTTTCAGTGAATCCATGTTCAGTTTTGACCCGGGCACCCGTCTGGATGGGGTATTCCTGTGGGATCTGCTGAATTTTTGCAGCGCAGATCAGATTGCGGCGCTGGGTGAATTACTGGCGGGGCGCATGACTCCTGGTGGCCAGTTGCACTTTCTGGTGTACAAGTCCAGCCAGCAGCCGCAGCGGCCGGCGATGTACGAGGTGCTCGAGGATGAAAAGGTTGCGGTTACCGGAATTTCCGAAAGTCGCAGCGAGCGCAGCCTCGGCAGCACCGCGGATCTGATGCGCTTATTACCCGGCTATCGCCTGTTCAGCCATCATCTGGGGCGGTTGCCATCGGGGGACTCGGTGCAGGAGTTTGTGTTACAGCTTAAAGCCTAGCGGCCGCAGCCCCCGTCAAGAAAAGAAAGAAAATCAAAAAATTAAACCGAGAAGATTCCACACGAGATTGCTTCCATGTCTGAATTTTTGCGCTCTGTCTTTGTTGCCCTGAGCCCGGATGCGGTTACCGAAGGCTTCCTTTCCCTGATGCTGGTGCTGTTTGCGCTGGCGCTGGTGTTCCGGTTTACGCGCCGCGCCGGTGAGTTTGTCGAGCAGGCACCGGGCCTGCTTACCTCTCTCGGTATCCTTGGTACCTTTACCGGCGTCATCATCGGCCTGTTTGAATTCAGCCTGGCGGATATTGACCAGAGTATCGCCAATCTGCTGGATGGTCTGAAAACCGCCTTTATCACCAGTGTGTGCGGTATTGGCCTGTCCATCGTGCTGCGCGCGCTGACCCGTTTTATTCCCATGCCCGGCGACAATGCGCCGGAAACTGAACTGTCGGATATTCACCAGGCTTTGCAACAGCTGCAGGGCGCCCTGGTGGAAGGGCAGGAGCGTCAGCTCAAGCAGAGCGAAACCCAGCTGGCGAATTTTTCCGAGCAGATGTCCAGTGCGCTGGTCGCGCAAATGGAGCAGGTGGTGACCCGTTTCAACGAGCGCGTGGAAAGTCAGTTTGGTGAGAACATGACCCGCTTTGGGGAAAACTTTGCCCAGTTTGACGGCATGGTGGAAACCCTCACCCGCGAGTACAAAGCCCACGAGGAGCGGGTGGAATACTGGTCCGAGCATTGCGATACCGCGGTGATGGGGCTGGTGCAGGTGGCGCGGGATCTACAGCAGATCCATCAGCAACTGGCGGAAGTGCCGCAATTCTTTGAAGGTATGCAGGGGGTCAACGATCAGGCCCGCACGCAGATGCAGGCACTGAACGAACAGCTGGAGCGCTACCGCGGTGTGAGTGTACAAATGCAGGAAGTGCTGCCGCACCTGGGTGAGCGCATCGATCAGTTTGTGCAGGGTATCGATGTGGTGCAGCAGGTGATGACCAGCGACATGAAGCAATCACTGGTAAGTATTGCCAAGCAGAGCGAGCTGCTGGGTGCGCAGATCGAGTCGGTATCCGGTGCCTTCGAAAAAATGTCCAGCCTGGATGCGGATTTCATCCAGGGACTGGTACAGGAAACTGTCACAACCCACCGCAATGGTATGCAGGAGCTGGCGCTACAGCAGGCGCGCACCCACAAGGAAATGGTGGATGCCCTCAGCCACGTGATCCGCAAGAGTATGGGCGATGCGGAAAACTCCATCGGCAAGCAGTACCAGCTGGTGGAGCGGAAAATGGAAGAGGAAGTGGAAGGGGTTATCGCAGCCATGGGCCAGGCGCTGGCGACTATCAGCGGCCAGTTCACCCGGGATTATCGCCAACTGGTTGCGCAGATGCAGCGTCTCACCACTGCCGCCCAATCTTCTGAGCGCGCCCGTGAGGAAATCGCCTGATGAACTCGAGGTCCGGGTTTTCCCGTTCCGGCAGATTGGGTGTGGGCAGGTCTGGCTCCGCGCGCACCGACAGCGACGCTTCCTGGATCAGTGTCTCTGACCTGATGGCGGGCCTGATGATGGTATTCCTGTGTATTGCCGTGGCAATGATGCGCTCGGTGATGATCGAGCGGGAAAAGATCCGCACCATCGCCATGTCTTACAAAGAAAACCAGCTGGCCATCTATGAGTCTCTGCAGAGCGAATTCGCCCCGGATCTGGCGCGCTGGGGGGCCACCATTGACCGCGATACCCTCACGGTCGCGTTCAACAACTCCGATGCCATGTTCGATACCGGAGAGGCTGCGCTCAGCGACAGCTATCAGGTGGTATTCGAGGAGTTCTTTCCCCGCTATATGAATGTGCTGGCTCCATACAAGGCTTCGGTGGAGGCGGTACGTATCGAGGGTCACACCAGTACCGGCTGGGGCCAGACCAGCGACCGCAACGCCAGCTACTTCAACAACCTGCGCCTGTCCCAGGATCGCGCACGTTCGGTACTGCGCTATGTATATACCCTGGACGAAGTAACCACTCACCACGCCTGGATGATGCAGAATGTGGCGGCGGTCGGATATTCTTCCTCGCGACCGATTTACAATGCCGACGGCAGTGAGAATATCGAACAATCCAAGCGAGTGGCCTTCCGCGTGATCACCAATTCCGAAACCAAGATCCACAGCATCCTCGAGGAGTCTTTCTGATGGGCCGCTGGAGCCGCCATCTGGAAGCGCTTACCCAGGCGATCTCCGGCATGGGGGCGCCCCCCCGTTCCGAGGACGCCACCGCCCTGCAGGAATTGCCCGAGGTGGAAGATGCAAGCGGGGTCGCTGCGTTGCCATCGACAGGCCAGGGGGATGCGGAAACTGCATTGGCCGACGCATCGGGTGCGGTGCAGAACAGTTCCATCGAACAGGCCCTGATCCAGGGTATGGAAGTGACCCTGGGGGATCTCGATCAGACTGCCCACGGCTGGATGTATCGCGGCCAGCCGGTAATGGTATTTGCGGTAGACGTGGCAGCGGTGGAAGACCAGCAGGTGCGTCGGGAGTTTTTCCATCGGGTACACCTGGCGAGTTGCTGTGGCGCGCTGGAAGATCCGGCCCAGGTGGTGTGGATCGGTACCGCGCGGGAAGCGCTGGCAGCGCCGGGCCTGGAGGGCGCCCCTCATGCCTGCGAATACTGTCTTGCCAAGGTCAATCACCGCGGCTATCGCAGCCTCGGGCCGAGGGATCGCAATCGGGTCGCCGCCGGCTTCAGTTTCCACTGGCATGTCAGCCAGTATGCGCAGGAATTTTTTCCCGGCGAGACGGCGCACTTCTGGGCGCCGGGAAAATTGCCACAGCCGCTACTGACCACTGACTCGGACGAGCCGCAGCAGGGCACCTGCGGTGTGTGTGAATGGCAGGTGCCGGTGGGCGAAGAGTGGTTTATTCCCGTCGAGCGTGGCGAAGCGCTGGGTCTTGCTATCGATACCTGTATTCTCTGTGCACAGCAGCAAGCCATGGGGGTGTTGACCCTACCGGATGAGCGAGCACTGGAGGCGAGCCACGCCCGCTACCAGGCGCAGGTCGCTGGGGAGCCTGTGGTTGACTCGGGAGATAATGAAGAAAGTGCGCGCGACTGGACACGGGTACGCCGCCTGCTGCCCCTGTCGTGGCACCCGCTGTGCGAGCAGTTGGAGCGAAAACTCTCGGCACCGGTGTTGTTTCACGGGTTTACCGGCTACGAAGGTGTCGCGGTGCTGGCGTGGCCGGAGCATCGCCGGGGTATCGTTGCCAGCGAGGAAGACCGCAATCTGTTGCCGGAGGGGTGGGATTTCTGGACCATGCGCAGTGTACTCGGCAGCCTGGGTTGATCCGTTTGATTGATCGGCAGAAGTTTCCGCTAGTTTTCAGCAAAAAGGGCAGCGTAAGCTGCCCTTTTTGTTTTGCTGTTACTTCCGATTGGTGCCTACCGTATCACTGACGAATGGTCACCTTGGTTCCCATCGGGGCGTTTTCATAGAAAATTTTCGCCATATGCCAGGGCAGGCGGATACAGCCGTGGGATTCCGGACGGCCGGTGACCTTGCCTGCGTGCATACCTACCGCGCCATTCACCCGCATAAAGAAGTCCATGGACGCGCCGCGGAATACGGTACCCGCAGGTCGCTTGTCGCGACGCACGTCCACACTCGCTTTGCGCACATAACCCGCGCGGTCTACATAGTGGCCAAACAGGTTCGAGCGGTGATCGATATCTTTTTCCGATACGCGGAAGCTGCCGGTGGGTGTGCGATAGCCGGCAATGCCCGTAGCCACCGGTGAGATGCCGGCGAGCTGGCTGCCTTTATAGAAATAGGCGCGCTGCTCGCTGATATCGATGATGATGTGCGGCGCTCCACCAACCACATCCCGGCGCCACCAGGCACTGCCATCGGTCATGGATCTGTGTTGCTGGTAGGGGTAGGGGTAGTCACCGGCCTGCGCCACGGGTGCAAAAACGGCCGACGCCGCCAGTACCAGGCTGGTGCCAATAGCGATTTTCTTGAAGAGATTTTTGGCCGAGTTTTTAACGGAAACTGTCAAAGAATTGGAAGAGCCTTGCATGCGTACCTCATCTGCTCTCGCGAGCAATTTGCAGGTCGGCGTCTTTGTGCTTACCGGTGATGGCAGGGGTTTGCATCCACACCTTTTTCCGAGGCGAACGAAGCCCTGCACCCGCGTGCACTAACTTGACCTGTGAATTTCCCCAAAGCGGCGAGCCGGTGTGTCCCGGATTGGCCGCGGGATGAGCCTGCCTTTCAGCACTGCTGGAGCGCAGTCCTCTGGGCAAGTGAGAGGCATGGTAGGGTCTGGGTTTGGCGCCTTTTACATTTAAATGGAATGACGGGGGGCGCTGATAGATGCGTTTTTCCGTTGGGCAGATAAAAAATCGGGCAGATAAAAAAAAGCCGGCTGATGAGCCGGCTTCAAACCAATCCAGAAAGTCTGGAAAGCGTGCTTTGACGAGAGAGCAACTAATTGACGATCTTATTGAGAGGTAACCCTTTGAGTACGGGCGGCCGAAGCGGTTCGACAGACTCGCGCAAGGGGGCGCCAGTTTCTCAATAAAATCCGAATTTCCTGAGGGTTTTCCTGTTTATCTGTACTTGCGCTACGCGCTTACTTGCGGAAAAAGACCCGCGCGCCAGCCACCGGTAGCTTGACCGTATCGCCGTCCACCGCCCCACCAAACCACTTCGGGGTAATGTCATCGCTGCCAACAAACTCTGCGGGCAGGGTGAATTCCGCGGCCTCGTGGCCCAGGTTCAGCACCACGAAGTAGCCTTCGCCTTCACCGGCACCGCGTTCAAAGACCAAAAGGTCATTGCCGGTATCCAGAATTTTCTGGCTGGCGGTGGCCAGTTCCGGTGACAGTGCGGCATGCCACTTCAGCAGGTCGCGGAAGCGGTTCAGCATCGCGTACTGGTCGTCTTCCTGAACTGAGGCGGCCAGGTGGTAGTGTTCTTCCGCAACCGGCAGCCACGGTTTCACCTTGGAGAAGCCCGCATTGATTTCACCGCCGTTGAACCAGGGCATGGGGGTACGGCAGCCGTCGCGGCCCTTGAACTCCGGCCACAGGTTGATGCCGTAAGGGTCTTGCAGGTCTTCGAAAGCCACTTCCGCTTCCGGCAGGCCCAGCTCTTCACCCTGGTACATGCACACACTGCCGCGCAGCATCAGTTGCATCAGGAAAAACAGCGGCGCGCGGGCGCGGGCGGCTTCAGGGTCGAAGCCCTTGTTCCAGCGGGTGAACGAGCGCGGCACATCGTGGTTGGAGATGGACCAGCAGGGCCAGCCTTCCTCGATCACCTGGCGGTTTTTCTCCAGGGTGTCGCGCAGGAATTGCGCGCTGCAGTCTTCCGACAGCAGGTCGAAGGAGTAGGCCATGTGCAGGCGGTTTTCCGTGGTGTACTCGGCCATGATCTTGTGGGTGTTGTCGTCGCCCACTTCGCCCACGGTGGTGGTGCCCGGGTACTGATCCATCAGTTCCCGCACTCGTTGCAGAAACACCAGGTTCTCCGGCTGGGATTTGTCGTGAATGTGCCACTGGTATTCGTAACTGTTCACCGGCGGTAGGCCGTTCTTGTCGAGCTTGACCGGGCGCGGCGGATTGTTTTCCAGCGAGCGGTTGTGGAACGCGTGGTTGATGGCGTCCAGGCGGAAGCCGTCGACTCCACGGTCGAGCCAGAACTTCAGGTCGGCCAGCAGCTGTTCCTGAACTTCCGGGTTGTGCAGGTTCAGGTCCGGCTGCTCTTTCAGGAAGTTGGTCAGGTAGTACTGGCGGCGGCGGGTGCACCAGCGCCAGGCACTGCCGCCGAAGTTGGACATCCAGTTGTTCGGCGCGCTGCCATCTTCCTTGGCGTCCGCCCACACGTACCAGTCCGCCTTGGCGTTGTCGCGGCTCGCGCGACTTTCCTCGAACCAGGGGTGCTGGTCGGAGGTGTGGCTCAGGATCTGGTCGATGATGACCTTGAGGCCCAGTGCATGGGACTTTTCGATGACCCGGTCAAAATCGTCAAGATTGCCGAAGATCGGGTCCACATCGCGATAGTCGGCTACGTCGTAGCCGAAGTCCGCCATCGGCGACTTGAAAAAGGGAGAGATCCAGATGGCGTCCACGCCGAGTGATTTCACATAGTCCAGCTTCTGGCAGATACCCTGAAGGTCGCCGATACCGTCGCCGTTTGCGTCGCAGAAGCTGCGGGGGTAGATCTGGTAGATAACGCTGTTGCGCCACCATTCCCCATTTGGGTTTCCGTTGTGAATACCGCTCATACCGAGAGTCCGTCTTTGGGATACTTATTAGGTTAGGGTCAGTATGGCGGCGGCAGTGCCGGCATGCCTCCTCCCCAAATGGGGGGGAGGGGTGAGGATGCGTGGCTGAAAGTCAGCGTGTGGCTGCTCGCTCATGCGCCTGGCCGCCCTCCTGCAGGAAGGATTTGCGGGTGGCGGCTGGCCGCACCGCGTCCCGTTGAATGGATCCGTTAGGTGGTACCGGTGTACGTGCAATAATCCTTGAAGGGGTTTTTAGCGCTCTTTAAGATTCTTGGTTCTTTCAGATGGATTTGAAATGTTGCAAGGATTCCCATGAGCACGCCACAAAGCCCTCTCCAACCCTCCCCCCATAACTGCCCTGTGATCGCCGGCCAGGGGGCCGGTAAACCTATTCGCTGCGTTACGGAATACCAAATGACCTATGAGCGCCTGAAGCGGGCCGCCGATCGGAACCATCACTGGGCGCGGATTGCGGTCAAGGAGTTGCATGCACTCACTACCGGCATGCTCGGCAAAAACAATGTGTATGTGCGACCCGGTGAACGCCAGCGTGGTACTGGTAACGAATTGTATTACGTGTTTTTCCCGGGTCTGAAGGCCACGGTGGTGCGCTGGATGAACGACCAGTTTTGTATTACTAAACTGGCGATGGACGACCATTACTTCGACTTGACGGCGCCGGGCCAAGATACGGCTCGAATGGGCTTATACCGCGCTTCTATTGACCCCGTGAGGGGTGAATGGAAAGGGACATATATTGCGAATGGAAAAGTGGCTGCGCAGCACGGCCGCTTAGTCGCAGTCGCTGATGGAAAGTTCAATCGCGTATCAGATGCCTTGAGAGAGACGATGCCGAGAACAGTCAAGCATTTGGGTGTAGGGGCGGCTCAATTATCCGATAGTGGGGCGGATCTGCATTTTACCCCGGGTAGGGCGCGCCTAGGTGGCGGTCTCCTAAGCTACAACCCGCTGAAGGTAGATAATAGTCGCGCTTCCGCGCTCTTATTGGCAGTTACGATGGAATCTTCTCGAGAAATCAAAGGAGTGGTTTGGGCGGCAGATTTCGGTGGATCTTCGGTGCTTACTCAGGCAATGCAAATATTGGCTGACAAAGGCATTCGCCTGACGGGGCATACGGTTTACTTTCATAAACCGCGGACATCACCAGCCAAAGCTTTGCGGTTGGCCCACCAGCTGGAGATGAGGCTAAATGAGCGCATCGCCGATACCGGATATAGTGTGCTTGGTGCGCTTAGTCAATTTAGCGTAGCCGGGGTACGCCTCAAGAATAAAAATGACCCTTACAACAAAGGGTATCACGCCGAAGCGTGGCTGAATGGTGGACTCAAGGTAGCCGCTCCGGCGGGTTTTTTGGCAGCTGCAATTGGTGGGCAGGCAGGATTGATTGTAGGGGGAATTGCCACTGCCATCGGTGGGGCCGGCGTGGTGCACGCACTCGGCAAGAGTGCCGCAGAAAGCTTCGGCTACAACTTCAAGCGATGACAAGCGTTATGCGTAACTTATTCAAATATCTGCCTCTAGAGTGGCGGCGGCGGGAAGATTACTGTGTCCCCCGTGGGCCATCTTTTTCGGGTTCAGCAAAAACCACATTAAGTCTTGCAGGAAGTCGCTTGCATTTTCGGGCGCCGAGGCACAAACCTCTGCGTCGATCTGTGCCACAAGTTCGAACTGTGCCTGGCCACGATGTATTGATTGAGCCTCATTTGAGTCGGTTTGGCGAAGGCATTTTGGCGAGCTCCCATTGGGGCGCGAACTGTTTGGTGCACCGTCTATGGGCCTTTTTCGGTCCGTGGATGAGCGGGTGTAAAGGGGAGCTAAATTTTAGTGTTGGTGTAATTGGCCGGCTAGAGGAACACAGTTTTAAGAATGTGTCATTTTTGAATCCCAGGGCCTTTGAGATGGTTCTGCTGCACTATTTGAATGATCGGTACGGACATCACAACTGGGAAAATGACCTTGCACATATCCCAAAATTTTTTGGCCCTATAGATTGGCAGTGCCATGCCCACCTTCCGGTACCTAGTGCCAGCTTTAAAGTTGGTCGAGGAGCTAATTCTGAGCAATTGGTTGGCCTGGAGAATATTTTTGTATTTCCGGTCACTGATAGGCATTTTGTAGAAGTATGTTTTGAGAAAGAAATCTACAGTTTTGATTCTGATCATCAACCAAAATTTGATGCTTCTCCAATGACGGAGCTGCAAAATGCCATTTTCGATAGTATTCGTCTGGAACTGGGCCCAGAAACCCAGGCCCGTGTCGACCAGATCAAAGCCGAAGTCGGTGATATGCAGCTCTGCAAAGAATTCGCCCCCCTCAAGTGGCCCACCAATATCTACCCGCCGGAGCCATCCGAAGCTCCGCAAATGCAAAAATCCCTGAAAGCCGGTTGTTAAAACCGGCCTTTTGTTTTCGGGCTGAGGCTTCGTATCAGGGCTTATCCTGCACCGAGCGCAACAGTTGCTCGGCCAGGGCGATCGCCTGCTGGCGGTCTTTCACATCGAGTTTCTGATACAGACTGCGGATATGGGTCTTGATGGTGCTGGGGGCCACCTTGAAGTGCCGCGCGATACGCTCGTTGGAGAGGCCGGAGTGAATGGCGTTCAGTACCTGCCACTCCCGCGGGGTCAGCGGAGAGTGACGCAGGAAGTCCGGCACGGCGTCGCTGGCGAGGATCTCGCGCACGATGGTTTCGTCCAGTTCGATTCGGATGCCGCCGCCCAGTTCCGGCTGCTGTTGCGCGAGTTTGATCAGCTGCTGTGCCTTTTCCACCTGGGCCTCGTTGAGGGCGTGCTGCCCGGTCTCTTCCAGGGCGGCCTTGAGTAGTACGATCATGGGCTTGCCGACCTGCAGGAAGCTGGCGGTCAGGTCACTTTCGGTCATGATGGCGAGGGCGGCATTGAGATGGCCCAGTGCGGTTTCCCGGCGTTCGCGCAGCCAGGCGAGACGGGCGGCGAGTACGCAGTTGCGCAACTGGTCGGTGATCAGGCCGCACTCCTCTGCCACCTGTTGCAGGCGTCCCAGCAGCCGGTTGGCATCGGACCAGCGGTGTAGGGAAATCAGCGCGCGCACATGGTTGCGCCCGTAACACTGCTCAAAGTGGTTGCTGGGGCGATCCGCCACCGGCTCCGCCTGTTCCTGCCAGGTGGCGATGGCCTCGGTATTTTCCAGCGCCTGCCATACGCGCATGCGCGCGGCGTCCGCATTGGCTACCCAGTCCCGGTGGTACTGTTCGCCGCTCAGCAGGTGTTCCACCCGCTCCATCCACTCCAGGCACTCGTCCTTGTCGCCGCGGGCCAGGGCGACCTTCAGCAGCAGCGTGTATTCCGGCAGCAGCCAGCGTTCGCCGACTTTGCGGTTGATCTGCATGCCGCGGCGGGCGGAATCTGCGGCGCCGTCGAGGTCGCCGGCCTCCCACTGCAACTGGCCTTTGAGGCGGTAGATAAACTCGGAAATCGGCAGGCCCACCAGGTGGTGTTCTTCGACCAGGCGCTGGGCGCGCGCCTGCAGGGCGGCGGCTTTTTTCAGCAGGCCGTTGGCAAAGGCGATTTCGGTCTGCTGGCACAGGGCCCAGGCCGCATTGGGAATATCCTGCCGCGCGAGGGTGGCTTTCTCCACCGCTTCCATATGGTGCATGGCCTGATCCAGCTCGCCCAGGCAGAAGCTGGTTTCGCCGATCACCAGCTGCGCGGATATGCGCTCGTTCAGCTGATCTTCGGGAAGAAGCTCGAGGGCTTCCTGGGCGTATTCCTTGGCCTTGAGGATCTGCCCGCGGGACACGGAAACCTGAGCGCGCATAGCGGCGAAGGCACCTTCGAATGCCTGCCACTGCTTCGGGTCTTCCCGCTGCAGCCAGCTCTCCGCCGCTGCCAGCAGTTTGTTGCAGCGCTCGTAGTCAAAGCTGTCGCGGGCGAGCCGTGCAGCCAATAGGGCGAAGCCTGCGTGGCGTTTGATCTGGTCATCTCCCAGCCAGTTGAGGGAGTCATTCAGCACCCGGAACTGTCCTTCGCGCAGGAACTGTTCGCCCTGCTCGTCGATCAGCCGGTGCACCCGCTCGCGGTCCTCTGCCTTGAGGGCGTGGCGCAGGGCTTCAAGAGGTTGGTTGAGCTCCTGCCAGGTGTCGCTGGCGGTCTGGTGGAGTTGGGTGAGTTCGTCGCCATCGGACAGCTGGCGCTGCAGGAAGCGCGCGAACACCGGGTGGAAGCGGAACCACTGGCGACTGGAATCCTGTGCCTGCAGGAATAGCCCGCGACTGGCAGCGGTTTCCAGTTGCTGCTGGCCACCGCTCTGGCCACTCAGACGCTCCGCCAGCAGGCCGTTGACCCGGGTGAGAATGGAGGTGCGCGCCAGTAGCTGGCGCAGCTCCGGCTCCAGTCGCTCCAGCACTTCCTCGGCGAGGTAATCGAGAATATGTCCGTGGCCCTGTTCCAGTTCGCCCAGGTAGCGATCCACTTCTTCCTGGTTGCGCACCGATAGGGCAAACATCTGAATCGCCGGTGGCCAGCCTTCCGACAGCTGGTGTAGCTGGGCGACACGGTCGCTGCCGAGCGCAAATGGCAGGCGGCGGGCAAGGAGCTGGGTGGTCTCGTCGGTGGTCAGTGCCAGGTCTTCCGGCCCCAGCTCCAGCAGTCGCCCCTGCAAGCGCAGGGCGCCGAGCCCCAGTGGTGGCTGGCTGCGGCTGGTGATCACCACGCCGATACCGGCTGGAGCGTGGCGCAGCAGAAAGCGGGTGGCATCGTGTACCGCGGTGTTGTCTATCTGGTGGTAGTCGTCGAGGACGATACGCAGCTCACTGGGGAGCTGGCGCAGTTCCGACAGCATTTGGCTGATTACCAGGGAGGGGTCGAGATTGTGTTGCGCGGCGAGAATCTTGCTGGTCTCGGGCACGCCGTTACCGGTGGCGCGGTGCACGCTTTCCACCAGGTAGCGGCAAAACTGGCCGGGTTCGTTGTCCCCGCCATCCAGTGAATACCAGGCCACCGGGTTGTCCTGCTCTGCGGCCCAGGAAGTGACCAGGGTGGTTTTACCGTATCCGGCGGGGGCGGTAACCAGTAACAGCTGGTCACTCTGGCTCTGTTCCAGAAGGGACTGTAACCGGGGCCTTTGCAGGGTATGTTCCGGGCAGTCGGGGAGGCTGTACTTGGAGGCTAGGAGCATAGCGTGGACCCTTCCCAAATGTTCTGGCGCAAGTGTTAAGGCGCAATTGTACACTCTGAGTCTGCCACTACCCTGCGGGGCCCGCCTCCCCCTCGCTGGGGGTGGAGGCTCATATAAAAAAGCCCACATCGCATGATGTGGGCTTTCGCAGAGGGCCGCGTGCCGCCCGGCAGTCTACAACCGGGTTACTGGCGCTGAAACGGCCTGATCAACGCGGTTACTCGCAGGTGCCAATGGCTTCCCAGGGGCCGCCGTCGGTGGGAACATTATTTTGGGTCCACCATTTTGCGCGGTAAATGGTGCCCTGATACGAGGCCTGGTCGTCGCCCACATACACCGCGTTGGAATCCCATGCCGCAGGGCAGCTGGTGCCCTCTGCAAAGGTCACCACAAGAGTGTGGTTGGCGGAGAGGTTGCTGAAGGTATAGCTGTCGGCGACCGCCTGTGTCACGCCATCGACCACGATGCTCGCTATCTTGTAGCCACTGTCGGGAATAAAGGTGACGGTAAAGTCGCGATTGCCGCGGGCGGAGATGGTGCCGCTGGTATCCGGTGCCGGAGACAGGCTGCCGCCGCTGCCGGAGACGCTGGTGGAAATGTCGTAGTACACCGGAGTATCAATGGTGATATCGCTGTAGCTTCCGCTGACGCCAGTAAAGTTGCTCGCGTTGATGTCATTTACATTCGTGTCTACGAGGATCAGCTGCTTATTGTCGCCGCCGGCGGCCGCAGGGGTGAGTGACAAGACCGCATTGTCGCCGTCCTGAGCGAGCTGCAGATCGCTGAAACTGTATTGGAAGGCACCCATGCTGATCTCAGTCTTGGCGGCGTCGAAGCTGTCCACGCTGACGATCATGTTCCAGCCCCAGGTCTGCCAGCCGAGTGATACGATGTAGCCGAGGCGGTCGAAGCTGCCGGTGACGTTATCGAACATATCCCCATGCAGATCGTTGAGTGTCAGGCCGGGCAATTCTATGTAGCTGTAGATGCCGCCGTCGGCCGCCTGTACCCCGACAAACACTGAGCCATTGCTCTCGTAGGCTTTGAGGTGTTTAAAACCGATACCGGCACTGCCGCGGACTTTATCGACCGCTGGATCGAAGCCAGAGGCTACCTGAGTGCCGGACCAGGCAATGGTGTACACATTGGAATTGACAATCACCGCGGCAACGTCGGCGTTGACCTGAGCGGCGCTCGCGCCCTGGATAACAACAGACTGACCGGCAAACTGCAGTTTTGCTCCGCCACTGACATCACTTACCACCAGTGCCGCAAGCGGGTCTTGCGCGGTCCAGTCGCGCAGGATGATACGGTCATCACCAATGGTGAAGTCTGTAAGCGTGGTGGTAGAGCCAGACTGTTCATTGAGCAGCACTATATCGCTGCCACCACCGGTAATGACCAAATCATTGCCCCAACCTGCAGTCAGGGTTTCGTCGTATGGTGAACCCTCGATGGTCTCACTCGCCGGCGTGTCAAACAGGGTGTTGAAACCACCGAACTTGTGCACGTACGTGGTGATACAGGTACCGATCTCATCGCAGGTGATTGAGTCGTTGGTCAGCAGCGCACCGGCACCCCAGGCACCGCGCAAGTGGGCGGCGGCGAGCAGGCCGGACATGGTGGCCTGAATCTGAATCGGATCGCCATTCTCATCGGTTCCAGGCCAGCTTTTTGCCAGCGCCTGTCCCCACGTCATATTTGCATCTTCCAGCAACTGGCTCATCACGTTGTAGTTGAAACGCATTGCATCGCGAATAACGAGCTCCTGATTGGCGGGGACCTTCAGGTCCTCAAAAGAGTGAATGCCATTCTTGCCAACAAAAGTACCTTCCCAGCGATTGATATGGGTGGACAGCACATAATTGCCGCCGGATCCGGGAATTTCAGCCAGCGCTTCTGTTTCGCACCCGATCCAGGTGCTGTCGTCGAGAAAAATATAAAAACTGTCGTATTCGGTACCGTCCACATCAACACTGATCGGGCTGTAATAGCCCGAGTCGATCAGCAGCGCTTCACCAAGTTGATAGCCTACAAAGCCCCAGGCATTGGTGGAGTTGTACTGCATCGCCTTGTACATTTCGGCGTCGTAGGGGGTGGAGGAGTCGTACAGGTGATCAATACCAAGTTTGGTAAAAAACTGGTTGATGGTGGTCGCTTCCGAAATCATGCTGCCCGTAGCGCAGTCGCGCACGATTTTTCCCGGCTCGGTAACTTGGGCGTAGGTGTATACCGGGTTGTCCAGATTTGCCAGGTAGAAATCCGCAAGAGCGGGGTTGATACCGGATTCGAAGTCGCGCAGCGTGTCGAGAAAATCCTGCATGCCGCCGTTCGCGGACGCACTGACCGTGTGCGCGGACAAGCATAAACCAGCCGCAATAAGCGCGTGTTTGGTTTTCATAATTAGCCTTATTATTTATTGAAGGTGATGTCGTTTGAGTAACCGTCAACCAGCAGTGTGGGCGGGTACATCATGACGGCCTTACGCAAAGTTAGGCGGCCAAAAATAAATAGTCAATTAATTTGACTATTTATTTTATTATTCTGCGAGAAGTGACGAGAGCGCGCGCTCTTGCTGCTCTTTCGCGGGGCGGGTAGCGGAAAAAAGCACGGAAATGGGGCGTGAAAATCATAACAGTCGGCAAGACCGCGCGATCACGCAAAAGGCGGTTACCTGTTTCGATCACCGCCTCTATAAGATCCCTCTAGAGCTCTAGGTTGCGCCCGTGGCGCTTGCCATCGGCGCTGCGAACTCGCAGTGATATTACCGACTCTGGTGCGGTGTTTTCGGTAACCGGGTTCCACCGGGCGCCGTCAAAGTATTCAACGGTCAGCCCCGGATAGGGGGTGGCAACTTTCAGCCGGTCACCTTCGATGGCGGCACCGGGAACCGGAATACGGTATTGCACATTTCCGAGATCCAGTTTGTAGAGCTCTCTGTTACCAAGTGCCGCTGAAAACGCCAGCCAGTCATCGGCCAGTTGCTTGGTGTCTACGCGGTTACTGCGCTCGTCAAACACCTGACCGTCCGGGTCGATTTCCCATGACGCCTTGTGCCAGGCGCGCTCGGCGAGTGCGAGCAAACGGGGAAATATTTTGTACTCGACCATCTCATCGGTGCGGGTAGTCTCACTCCAGAGCTGCCCCTGTATGCCCATGACGGACTGCGCAAAATCAGCGTTTGGTGATTTCCCTGACCAGGGTTTGCCGTCGGCATCTGGAAAGACTTCCGCTAGCTGCGGGGTGTTGAGTGGCGAGTAGCCAAATACCTTGCGAGTATCGGAATTGCGCGAGGCCCAGTAATAACCGTTTTCTTGCGGGTCCATTTCGTAGGGCATATCGAAATACAGGTGGTCTGAATGAGACTGCACCACACCGAAACCTCGGCTCGCCAGACGGTGGCTTTTGTCGCCGCCGTCGCCGAACGCCGGGGCCCAGGAATTGATGTAGTTATTGCGCGTACTCAGCTCTGTTTGCGGATCGTCAATATTCTTGAGGCCGTCATACCAGGCGCCCATGGTGAGGATGCCGGCGTCGCTCACTATCTCACTGACACGCGTGGCAAAATAGTTGCCCAGCTTTTCGATGGATTCCACGGTGCCGTTTTCAACCAGTCGCTGGCACTGGGGCGAGCCGGACCAGGGCTGCTGGCGGGAAGCAGCGGCGACATCGCCTTTTTCCGAATCGGTACCCGGTGCATCTTCGAAACTGTCGAATGCGCGGAGGTTGATCGCTTCATCTCCACCGAAGTGCCATGTGGTCAGTGGCGCTCCGGCGGTTTTGTGCATCTGTTGCACCTCGCGAACCAGCTTGGCGACAAAGTGATAGCTGGAGTCGATACAGGGATTGACATAGCTGTCGTTGTAAAACTGCACTGACAGGAAGTCGGTATTGTCGGCCGGGTCGATCAGTCGGAACTCTTCCGCTTGAGCGGGAGCCGATTCCCGGTATTTCTGATATCGGGCTTCCATCGCCACAATGGCCGCGCGCGCGTGAGCCGGGGTGTCAAACTCGGGAATCACTTCGATATGCCGGGCGGCGGCATAGCGCACAATATCGATATAGTCGGCGATGGTGTAAAAGCCGCTACCGAAATTGTCACTGTCTGGCCCCGACCCCAGTTGGGGCAGCAGGCAGCGGGTTTCACTCAGATCAAAACAGCGCTTGCCGCCGACTTCGGTCAGTTCCGGCAGGCCGGGAATTTCGAGACGCCAGCCCTCGTCATCCGACAGATGAAAGTGAAAGCGGTTGAGCTTATACGCGCTCATCTGCTGCAGTAGTTTCAGTACCACCTCTTTACTGTGAAAGTTGCGCGCAACATCCAGGAACATTCCACGATACTGGAAGCGCGGTGCGTCTTCGACGCGGGCGAGCGTCAGCGTGCGCTGCCTGGCATCCACCAGGGAGAGTAGGGATTGTGCCCCGTAAAATGCACCAGCCTGGTCAAAACCAATGATCGTTGCGCCGCTATCCCGAGCGTCGAGGCGGTAGCTGCCTGCGATGGCGTTCTCGAAGGTGTGTGGCTGGATATCAATTTCGACGGGATATGCCGCTTCACCAGTCTCTGTCAGTTTGAGTTGTTGCAGGCGGCTCTGGATAGCCGCAAGGCTGTCCTCACGTATTGCGGAATTTACCAGGTGAATACCGGCGGCGAGCGTTACTGGTGGCTGAGGGTAAGGGGTACTGGACAGGGGACTGGGGATAATACGCGTGCTCCCATCGTCCGCATCTGTACCGGCGGCGGTGTGGCTCTGATAACGGCTGGCCGCGCTTGCCAGGGTATTGCCGTCGTCCGCGGTGTGTTTCCAATTCAGCGGGTCATTGCTGGTTATGGGGCGGACAAAATTCGCGAGGGTTTCACTATCGGTGTTGGCGATCACCTGAGTATTGCCGGCGTCGTCGGCCACAAAAAAGCGTGGCATAAAATCGGATTCAAACTGGATCCGCTCTTCGATCAGAATGTCCAGGTGCAGGGTCTGCCCCGCGGCCAGACCGGGGAAGCGGGCCGTGGGCACCAGCCGGTGCAGGTCGCCTTTGACATGCTCAAGGGCAAAGGCGTCGCTGTTCAGCAGCACGAGATTGCGACGGATACTGTGGAAGTAGAGGCTCCAGTTGCTCTCTCCGGAAGACAGATTCGTTCCGATGTTATTCAGCGACATACGGTAAGTGGAGCATTTGGCGCCTATGGCGCCAGACCGTTTGCACAGCTGTCTTAGCTCGCTGCTCACGCCCTGGAAATTTTTCAGTATTTCGAGAGTAACCGACAGGCTGCCGGCAACCCGCTCAGAAGTTGTGGATAAGGACTGCTCCATTGTATTTTCCACATTGGTGCCCGGTTGATCACAGCCGGAGAGCAGTGACGCCAGCAGAGCGGCGCCAACCAGATTGAACGTGCGCATGTTGAGTACCGTTTTTATTGTATTTCTTACCGTTGATCACTTGGGAACCCTCATGCGGGTTCTGCGTTTGCCGCTGAGATTTCCAGGTCCTGGCTGAGTAACTGAGCGGCGGCGCGAGCACTGCAGGCGCGGCTGGAGTAACTGCACACATAAGTGGAGAGCGCCGGCAAGGCTGCCAGTTCATAGTCGGAGCGCAGCGCAATGACGATCACGGAATCGCCAAACTTTGCCACAGCCCGCCGAACGATCTCAGCCTGCTGGTCGCCGTCGTAATCCAGTCCCGGTAACGGGTAGTCTTCGGTAACAATCACCAGGGGCAGTTCAATACGAACACGGCTGTCTTCGGCAAGCAGTGTGTCCAGTAATTCGTACCCCACTTCCTTAAAGTGGCAACCGCGCGCCTGGAGCTCTTGTCGGAATACCTCGTAGGCGGCATGAGGCTCGTTCGGTCCAATGCCCCGGGTACCGGTTACCAACTGGTGCATAGCGGGGTTCGAAGCGCCAGCGAGGGTAAAACCATCGCGCTTTAGCGGCCATGCGCCGCAGTGATTCCGCAAAACCCGCAGTGCCTTGTGGGCACACTCTGCGGCAATATTCTGATGCTCGCCGCTTTGAAGTGCACCGCGTACAAATCGTGACGGATGGGTAAACGCCTCGCCTTTGTACTTTACAGACAACACGCGGGTCAGGGCCGTATCGATGATGGATTCGGCCAGCTCGCCACGCTCTACAGCGTGAATCACACCCACAATGGTTTCGCGCTGTTTTTCCTGGTAATTCCCCAGCTGGTTTTCATAGTGCTCTTCGCTGAGCATAATCAGGTCGGCGCCCGCAGCGAGTGCGCGCACCGCCGCTTCTGCTGGAGCATAGTTTTTCCGCATGGCCCACATGTTCATGCTGTCGGTAATGATCAGACCAGTGAACCCCATCTTTTTCCGCAAAATCTGCTGCAGGATTTTCTTTGACAGGGTGGCGGGGTTTTGCGGATCGATGTGTGGATAAAGGATGTGACCGGTCATGATCAGATCCACCCCTGCATCGATGGTGGACTGAAAGGGGGCAAGGTCGCTGCGCTGCAGTTGATCCCAGGTTTTATCCACTGTGGGAAGCAGCCGGTGGCTGTCTTCACCGGTATCGCCGTGACCGGGGAAATGTTTGGCCGAAGACACCACGCCACCCTGGTGTAGGCCCTTCACCGCCGCAGCGGCATGCGCTGCAACGTTTTCGGTCTTTTCACCGAAGGAGCGCACACCGATGATCGGGTTTTTGGGGTTACTGTTGATATCTGAGCACGGGCCGAGGATACAGTTGAAGCCCAGAGCGCGAATTTCACGGCCGAGTACCTGGTGCATTTTTTTCGTCAATGCCAGGTCGTCTGCGGAGCCAAGGGCCAGATTGCCGGGACCTGTGGTGGTGTGCTCGACCAGTACGCCCCAGGCGCCCTCTTGGTCTACCGCGAGAAGCAGGGGTGCATCGCAGGCGCGTAAATGCGCCTCGTAGTCCAGCTGTGACGTAAGTGCGTAAGCTTCCTCCGGCGTTTCCGCATTGTCATGGGTGAGGTAGAAGCCTCCGACATGCAGGTCCCTCACCAATGACTTCGCGTATTCCGTGTCTTTTCCGGCGTATCCGAGAACAAACAGCTGACCGACTTTTTCCGCCAGTGACATATGTTTGATCAGCGTGCTGACATGTTTCAGCGTATCCTGTGGCATCGCTTCGTCCTTTTAAATCCACGCAATTTTTGATTGTCGAGCTTTCGTTACGCGCTCAGGCGCTGGGCGCCGGTAATGAATCCCACAAGATCACGAGGGGAGACATCATTGATGGCCACATCGGCAATGCTTTCTCCACGCAGGAGCACCACGGCGCGGTCACAGGTTTCCATAACATGCTGCATGTTGTGACTGATCAGCAGTACTGCCACGCCCTGTGAACTGATCAGGCGGATGAGTTCATTCACCTGTGCGCTCTGCTCGACACCGAGGGCCGCGGTGGGCTCGTCCATAATGACGACATCGGCACCGCTATTGACCGCGCGGGCAATAGCCACTGCCTGGCGCTGCCCGCCAGACAGCTTTTTGATGGCCTCGTTCAGATTCGGGATACGGGAGTTCAACCGCTGCAGAGAGCGGCTGGCGGTGGCCTCCATGGCGCTGTCATCCAGCCAGCCAAAAAAGCGTAGCAATGGATTTTTTGACAGTGTTTCCCGATTCAGAAAAAGGTTTGCGGTGATATCGAACTCCGGAATAACCGCGAGGTCCTGGAATACGGTTTCGATACCCAGGTCGCGCGCATCTTGGGGGGAGGCTATTTTTACCGCGCGGCCATTGACCTGGATCTCTCCGGTGTCCGGCGGGTGAATGCCCGAGACGCAGCGTACCAGTGTGGATTTGCCCGCACCGTTATCGCCCAGCAGGGCCACCACTTCACCTTTGTTGATGTTGAAGCTGACATCTTTCAGCGCCTGAATGCCGCCGAAACTCTTGGAAATATTTTTGACGGTAAGTGCGGGCTGTTTCAGCAGTTCGTTGCTCATTTTTGCTGCTCCTTCACGCCGATGGCTACCGCGACGATAAGGATCAGGCCCCGGGCTATCATTTGTTCATTGGTGGAAAATCCGGAGAGAATCAGACCGTTGTTGATCAGTCCCATCAACCAGGACCCGATCACCGCACCGAGAATGGATGCGCGGCCACCGAACAGACTGGTGCCGCCGATGGCAACTGCGGCAATGACGGTGAGCAGGTCGGCTTCGCCCAGGGTGTAACGCGCACCGTGCAGGCGACCCGCGTAGAGCAAGCCGGCGATGGCGGCGGATGTGGAAGCAATGACAAGGGACGCGATACGGATCTTCACCGTATTGATACCCATCGCCCGTGCGCCACTTTCATTGCCGCCTACTGCAAGCAGGTGACGGCCGTAACGCAACTTACGCAGCACAACATAGCCGATCAGTGAAGCGACGATGGTCCACACCAGCAGTACGGAAATGGAACCAAAGCTGCCGGAGCCGAAAATAAAGTTAAAGCTGCTGTCGATAATGGGCACGGACTCGAGATTGGTAATCTGGCGTGACAGACCTGTGATCACACCCATGGTGCCTAATGTGATTAACAGGGAGGATACTTTCAGCCACTCGATCAGCAGGCCGTTGATCAGCCCGATGATGACGCCGACCATCAATGCGCCGCATACGGCAACTGGCATGGGCACCACTTGCATCAAAACCGCGGCGACCAGTGCTGAAAGTGCCACCACCGAGCCGATCGACAGATCGATGTGCCCCCCGGCAAGTGCGAAGGTCAATCCGATCGCCATAATCGTGATCGGGGTTGTCTGGCGAATGATGTTCATAAAATTCGCCAGTGAGAAGAACGAGGAATCGTGCAGCGTTACCGTAAAAAACAGCAGCACCAGAAAGAATACGTAGTAGACAAAGTATTCCCTGCGAATAAGGGCACTGGCAGAAAACCAGCTATTGAACTTCAGCGAAGAAAGCATGCTTCGACCCCGGTTAAGTGTTGTTCTAATTGTTCGTTGGAATGGAACGGCGAGGTTGCCGTTGTATTATTTGAGAGCCCTGTCCAGTAGCCTGGGCAGTTCGGTGCGATAGGCGCTGCGCCAGATGCCGCGAATATTGTCTCGTTGCACTTTATCGAAGCCGACCACGGAAAAAGCGGGCGCAGGCTTTCCGATCAGCCCGTAGACGCCGAGGCGAGCCATGGCTTGGCCGATTTCATAAGGCCGGTCGGCAATGGTGCCGTACATGCTGCCGTTCATTGCCATGTCCACCAGATTGTTTACCCCCAGGTCGTGGGTAATGACCTTGATATCGCCACGTCCCATGGAGCGGAGCCCCTCGATCACGCCCTCTGCGGCAGCATCCCAGGCCACGTAAATGGCTTTCAGTTCCGGGTGTTGCAACACCATGGCGGCCGCGATATTCGAGGTCTCACTTTCTTTGGTGAAGCCGCGCTCTACCGCGATACGGATTTGCTCTGCGCCTGCAAGCCCCCCTTGAATGGCATCGCGAAATGCCTGGTCCCGATTGTTGGTGATAAAGTAATCCGCATCGTGGTAGATCATACCGACGGCGCCCTTGCCGCCGATGGCATCCCGGGTCATTTCCGCGGCGGCGACACCCATGCCGCGCATGTCGTCAGTCACAATGCCCACATAGTCATGGCCGGGCTTAAAGCCCTGAATAGGATTGGAAAGCAGCACCAGTTTGCTGCCTTGATCAACCGCTGCGCGGTAGCTGGGCGCAGCACTGGTGCTGTCGATTACCAGTGACAGAACGATATCGGGCTTGAGTGCCATGACATTTTCGATGTCTGCGGCCTGTTTTGCCGGGTCATACTGTGCATCGGTTTCTGCAACGATCTCGATACCGAGTTGTGAAAACGTATCCTTCGCTCCCTCGCTGAGGGCGTTTACCCAGTTACTGGAACCGTGCCAAACCAGGGCTGCCCGGAAGTTTTTACCCCGTTGTTTGGCCTGTTCCTGGACTTGGGCGATATCTTCCGGCTGCAACAGCGTTTCCTGTTCTGCATTGACGGCGATGTTGCCAAGGGGGCCGCGCAGTGGAGTGTCGGTCGCTACCGCCGTGTCCGGCGCAGCGTGCACCAGTTGGCTGGTAAATAGCAGTGGCAATAGGAGCTTTCGGTACATGATTTTTATTTTCCGGCGTCGTTACTAGAGCGCTTCGCAGAAGCGCTCTAGTGGGGCTTTCCCTGTGTGGTATGAGGGCAATATTGGCGAAGCCTGTTTTTCAAGTCAAACAAATTGACTAAATGGGATTGAGCTTTTATGCTGCGGTTAATTTGCGATAGATGCGACCGAGCGGCCGTTACTGTGCAGTTACTGAGCGCGGTTGCGGGTATCGGCATTACTAGATGAAGGGAGAGCAGCTTGAGAGGCAATAATTCCAAGCAGAGTAAAACATCGAACCTGCGACTGGTGCTTAACCTGATTACCACAGCCCGGCCCATTTCCCGTGTCGAGATCGCGCGGCGCACCGCGCTTACCAAGCAGACCATTTCCAATCTGACCGATGAGCTGGCCGGCGCCGGACTGATTCACGAGACGGGAATTCGCCGTGAGGGCGTGGGCAAACCCTCGAAGATGCTCGATCTCAATCCCGAAGGTGCTTACACCGTCGGGCTTCGGGTCAAGGCGCGCAGCATTGAAGCCGGGTTGTACAACATCGCCGGCGAAGCGGTGGACGTGCGCCAGTTTCCATTTAACGAGCAGGATCCGGATGTGCTGGTGGAAACCCTGGCACAGATTGTGGATACGTGTTTACAGGGAGCGCCGGCCGAGCGCGAGCGGGTTCTCGGTGTTGGCCTGGTAATGCCGCCGCCGCAGTCATTTAGTCGCGACCCGCGCAAAGCCGGTCAGTTGGGAAACCTCACCGATCAGCATGTGCAGCAGGTACGCGCGCAGCTGATTGAGCGGATCCGCTTGCCTGTAGTGAGTGAGAACGTAGCGGCGGCGGTATCCGCGTCGGAAATGCTTTACGGTTCGGCCAGGGATTTGCGGAGTTTTGTCTACATCCACCTCGGGGAAAGTCTCGAGGCGGGCATTGTGTTCAATCGCCAGCTGTTTGGCGGGTACAACGGTATTTCCGGACGTCTGGGGCACGTCATTGTTGACCAGCATGGTGGGCAATGCCGGTGCGGGAACCACGGGTGTCTCGATCTGTATGCCTCGCTGGGTTCTCTGTCCAAAGCACTGGGGCGAAAAATCAAACCTGGCCAGGACTGGTGGGAAATTCTCGCGGACCCGGAAAAGCACAAAGCGGTATTGGATGCCTGGTTCCAGCAGATGAGCGAACCCATGCGCATCGCGTTCAACATGGTGGAAAACCTGGTCAATCCGCAAACGGTGATTCTTGGCGGTGATATTCCCGACTGGTTTATCGATCAGTTTATCCGGCGTCTGCGTCCGTTTATCCCGTCGGTATCCCAGTATGGAGAACGGGAGATTCCCCGGTTTATCCGCGCCCCGAAAATGGAAAATATGGCGTTGCTGGGTGCGGCTACCCTGCCGATTTACTCGGCAATCAGCTCTGAAGGGGCCCGGGCAGTCGACATTGATGCGTTGGGTAGCGTCACCGAACTGCAAGAGCTTGTGTACGCCTGACGCGCACCGTCAGCGCAGCGCGGGCGGTCCGGAATCCCTGAACCTCTGCTTGACTGCCTTCTCTTTGGGCCGCCGTCTCGCGCGGCCTGCTCAGTGTCACCCACACCCGATTTCCTGTGATGAATTAATAAGTAAAACTGTTTGACATAATATTAGTCCAATGCATAGACTAATTTCAGCTCGATAAAGCTGAAACATCAGCCGACCCAGGGGGTATACGGGGGAGCTTGGCTTTGCTTCATAAAAATAAGAGGACTCAACATGTCAGTCAGTTTGAAAACAGCCATTCAACACGCCAACAAACTGGCCCTGCGCTACGGCTCCATCAGTGCGCTTGCACTGGCGGGTATCGCCGCGCCGGGCTTTGCTCAGGATGCAACACTGGAAGAAATTCAGGTAACCGGTATTCGCGGTAGCCTGCGCAGCGCGCTCGACAGCAAGCGCGATGCGGACGCGGTCATCGACTCCGTTTCCGCTGAAGATATCGGTAAGTTCCCGGACAAAAACATCGGTGATGCTCTGCAGCGTGTTCCCGGCGTCACCGTGGTCCGCGGTTTTGGTGAGGTCAATGGGGTCACCGTGCGCGGTACCGCACCCCAGCACAGCGTCGTACTGTTGAACGGTCAGAACGTGGCCAGTGTTGGCTGGTTCGACCTGGGTGGCACCAACCGCAGCTTCAACTTCGAGCTGCTGTCCGCCGAGCAGATTTCCGGTATGGATGTATACAAGTCCGTAGATGCGAGCCTGAATGAAGGTGCTCTCGGTGGTACCGTCAACCTGCGCACCCGCAAACCGCTGGAAATGGATGAATTCACCGCGACAGCCTCGGTGGAAAACGGCTACAGCGAAGCCGGCGAAGACTGGTCTCCGTCCTATTCCGGGCTGGTGAGCTGGAAGAACGCGGATTCCACATTTGGTGTGCTGGTCGCGCACTCCTCCGAGCAGCAGCACGTTGTGCGTGAAACTCTGAGCTCCTTTGCGCCTCCCTACGATCACGTTCCGGATTCCGAAGGCGGCTCGCATACCATGACCTGGGGCATGGCATCCATTCTGTTTGATGAGGAGCGCGAGCGTTCCAGCAGTCAGTTCACCATGCAGTACTCGCCTTCGGACGCGCTGACCTTCTCACTCGATTACAACCTGTTCACCCTGGATAACGACCACGTAAATACGGCACTGTTCGCCATTCCCGATTTCAACGGCGCGTATCTGGATGCGGAATCTGTGGTTACCAATGAATTCGGCGCGGTCACCAGTGCGACCGTCGTGCCGGGTAACCTGACAGATGGCGGCGTGCCATTCTTTAACAACTCGGTGCTGCGCAAGCCAGAGATGGAAACCGACGCGCTCAACCTGACCATGGATTATGAGGGCGATGGTTGGCGTTCCCACGTAGTGGTGGGCCGCTCCAACGCGGACAGCTTCACCCCGCAGACCAGTACCTGGTGGGGAGACCTGGAAGATCGTGCGAGCACCGGCTTTACCTTCGATCTTGCCGATGCACACGAGATCATTCCGACCGATCCAAACTATGTGACGGATCACAGCCGCATGCAGTTGTTCCAGGAATTTACCTTCCTTGACAATATTCGCCAGAATGAAATCGAGTATTACCAGGCCGACTTCGCCATCGATGTAAACAAGGGAATTTTTACCAGTGTTGATACCGGTCTGAAATACCAGGATCAGATCTACCTGGGCCGAGTTGACAACCGCGATGTTGATCTTGCCGCGGCCATGGCCGAAGGTTTGAGCCTGGCGGATTTCAACGGCGGTTTGGCTTCCGGTCTGCATGGACAGGAAGGGCGTAACGGCACTCTCGACAGCTTTGCGGTGATCAGCGGCGGCATCTGGGATTACGGCTATGCCAATCGCGCCGACACCATCACCGTTACCAGTGACTTCTCCATCGCAGAGGAAATTACTGCAGCCTACGCCAAGGCCAACTTCGAGGGCGATGGCTTCCGGGGTAACATTGGTCTGCGCGTGGTGGATACCGATGTTCTGTCGAAAGGGCGTATCGCCGGCGAGCCGGCCAGGGGTGAGCGCAGCTACACCAACATTCTGCCGAGTATCAACTTTGCCGCGGATATTTCCGAAGACATGCTGTTCCGCTTCGCCGCCGGTTCGACCGTGTCCCGCCCGGACTATGACGATATGCAGATGGCGTCCACCGTCGCGATCAATATGGGAACGGCAACCATTGGCAGCCCGGATCTGGATCCTTACAAGTCTGACAACTACGACATGGGTGTCGAGTGGTACTTCACCGACGCATCGGTGGTGGGTGCAACCCTGTTCCACAAAAACATCAGCGACTACATTGAGCTCACCACCGCCATGGAGGCGCTGGAAGGTTGTTCACAGACCTGTCAGGTAACCCGTGCGCGCAATGTGGGTACCGCGGATATTTCCGGTATCGAGCTGCAATACCAGCACGACTTCGGCAATGGTTTTGGTGTGCAGGCAAACTACACCTACACCGACAGCTCCGTGACCAACTCCGCAGGACAGGAAGTGGATGTGGATGAGGTGTCTCAGAACTCCTACAACCTTTCCGGCTACTATGAAAACGACATGATCAGCGCACGTGTTGCCTATAACGCCCGCGACGGCTGGCACGGCAACTACAACAACAGTGGTACCGAGAGCCGTTACGACGACTACGATCAGGTTGATGCTTCCGTGATCTGGCACGCAACGGAGAATCTGGACGTTTCCCTAGAAGCGGTAAATATCTTCAACGAGCCTCTGGTGCAACGCCTGCCGACCTACGGTGTTATCCACAGTGTGGATGAGTTCGGTGCACGCTACTTTGTGGGCGCCAGCGTGAAGTTCTAATACGGGTCCGTTCCGTGAGTGGCAGGCGCCGGGGCATTACCCGGCGCCTGTTGAAAATAGTTCACCTTGTACTGGCCAGCATCGATTGTGGCGCCGGTGGGGGAACCCGCCGGCCTTTTTACGTCGGGCACATGTCGATTGCGCCTAATTCATTTTCTTAGTTTGACGCCTTCCACACTGTGGCATTTTGTCGCAGGGTATCGGGAGCGCTTAGTCGTCCCCGCCCGTCCCTTCTCTGGTAGCAAATCAATACAACGCTGACTCAAGAGGATACGGAAAATGAAAATTCGCAGTTCGAAACCACAGAGGTGGATAAAGTGGGCAGGTGCATTGAGTGCCTCACTATTTGCCAGCGCGGCATTTAGCCACGGACTGATGGTTGAGCCCCCGTCGCGAAACGCCCACTGTGGTCTGAACGAAAAACCGGATCAGGCCACCACACCGGCCTGTGTGGAGGCCGCACAACTGGACTCCAACGGTATGTACCAGTTTATGAGCGTGCTGACCCATACCATTGGTCGCTCCGGTGGCGAATCCACCAATGTGTGTGGCTATGACAGCGAAACCTGGAACGGTGGGCCCTCACCGTGGGATCACCAGCTGGATTGGCCTAGCAGTTCAATGAGTGCCGGCCCCCAGACCTTCTCCTGGAATATCAGCTGGGGTCCGCACTGGGACGACACCGAAGAGTTCAAATACTGGATTACCCGTGAAGACTTTGTCTATCAGGTCGGCAGTACGCTCACCTGGGATGCATTTGAAGACGAGCCCTTCTGTGTACTGAATTACGACGATACAGACCCCGACGGCAACCCGGCAGTGGTGGCCGAAAAAGCCAGCAACCTGTTCCACACCACCTGTGAAGTACCCGAGCGGGAAGGCCGCCATATCATATACGGTGAGTGGGGGCGGAATTATTTCACCTACGAACGTTTCCATGGCTGTGTCGACGTAGCATTTGACGGCAGTGGTTCCGGCGGCGGCTCCTCATCCTCCAGCAGCAGTTCTTCATCCGGTGGTACTTCTTCAAGTAGCTCTTCTTCCGGCGGTTCTTCTTCGAGCAGCTCTTCCTCGGGCGGCAGCTCTTCGTCGTCTTCCAGCTCCTCCGGCGGCAGCAGTTCAAGCTCCAGCTCCGGCGGCAGTGTGGGTACCGGTCTCCAGTGTGAATATGTGGTATCCAACGATTGGGGCAGCGGCTTCACTGCGGAAGTCCGTCTGACCAACACTGGAGATACGCCGGTCACCGGTTGGGAGGTACAGTGGGAGTACGCCGATGACACCGTGCTGACCAATACCTGGAATGCACTGGTGAACGGAATGGGTCCCTACACCGCCAGCAACATGGACTGGAATGCCACTGTCGGCGCGGGCCAGACCGTCAGCTTCGGTGTACAGGGTGAGAAGTCCTCCGGCAATGCCGAGGTGCCGGAAATTACTGGAGCAGTTTGTAACTGATTTCTGGGGAAACGCACAAAGCGTGAAAAAGCCAACGGGTCACCGTTGGCTTTTTTTTATGGCGAAAGAAACTTACCAGTCATGCATGGTGCCATCTTCCAGGCGGTTGATCGGCAGGTAGGCGCGCTGATAGGGGAAACTGCGAGCCAGATCCTCGTCGATATCTACACCCAGCCCGGGCTTTTCGCCGGGATGCAGGTAGCCATCCTCGAACACATAGCTGTGGGGGAATACCCGGTTGGTCTCTTCGGTATGGTGCATAAACTCCTGAATACCGAAGTTGGAAACTGACAGGCCAAAGTGCAGTGCGGCGGCCATGGTGACCGGGGACAGATCCGTTGCGCCGTGACAGCCGGTGCGCACATTGTACAGGGCCGCAAAGTTGGCAATTTTGCGCAATTGGGTAATACCGCCGGCGTGTACCGCCGCGGTGCGGATATAGTCGATCAGCTGCTCTTCGATCAGCTGCTTGCAGTCCCAGATAGTGTTGAATACCTCACCTACCGCCAGTGGGGTGGTACTGTGCTGGCGAATCAGGCGGAAGTTTTCCTGATTTTCCGCGGGCACCGCATCTTCCAGCCAGAACAATCGATAGGGTTCCAGGTCTTTGGCAAGGCGTGCAGCCTGGATCGGTGTCAGGCGATGGTGGGTATCGTGCAGCAGGTGAATATCCCAACCCAGCGTCTCGCGCGCCGCGGCGAACAGTTGCGGCACCGCGCGCAGATATTTTTCCGTTGACCAGATATTTTCTGCCGGGAGTCCGGTACCTGCCGGCTCGTAGCGTGCTTTGTCGCTGGTCACCCCGTAGGTGGACTTGAGTCCGGGAACGCCACACTGAAGGCGCACGGCGCGATAGCCCATGGCGATATATTTTTCTGCTTCGCTCAGGGTTTCCTCAATATCTTCCCCATTCGCGTGTGCGTAGACCAGATTGCCGCGCCGGCAGGCACCACCGAGCAATTGGTACAGTGGCAGCCCGGCGATCTTCGCCTTGATATCCCACAGCGCCATATCCACTGCAGCAATCGCACACATGGTGATGGGGCCGCGGCGCCAGTAGGCGCCCTTGTAAAGGTACTGCCAGATATCTTCAATCTGATGGGCGTCGCGTCCAATCAGGCAGGGGATGACATGCTCTTCCAGATAAGCCACCACGGCCAGCTCGCGCCCGTTCACCGTGGCGTCGCCGACCCCATAAATACCGTCTTCGGTCTCGATTTTTAGGGTTGTGAAGTTGCGTCCGGGGCTCGAGAGAATCACCCGGGCAGACAGGATCTTGGACATGACTGCGGTTCCTTGGTTGGTCCCGGTGCGCAGCGCGGCTGGCTGCGCACCGGTTGTGGTTGTTTTGCTGTGGTTATTCCTACTTTTCAACGTACAGGGGGGGACTATCGTCTCCGCTGGGCCGTCCTTTGGTGTAGATAGGGCCGCGCTTTCTACTCGTATGCGTGGGGATAAGACGCATGAGCGCGCCCCTATCCTGCCCTACATCCGTAGCGCTGACGACTGTCGATATTCAAACAATAACCAAAGATTGCTGCCAGATTCTTTCCGCAGGTTTACTCGGGAAAGGCAGCGGCGGCACATTGCGAAGAGGGAAACCCAAATGTTCGAACGCAAGAAATTGTCCGGTGCAGTAGTGGCGGCAATTGCCTCCATGGCCTGTGCGCCTCAGCTGTTTGCCCAGGACAACACCACCCTGGAAGAGGTCACCGTTACCGGCATTCGCGCCTCCATGGAGCGTGCCATGGATATCAAGCGCGATTCCGCCGGCGTTGTTGATGCCATTTCCGCCGAAGACATCGGCAAATTCCCCGATACCAACCTGGCAGAGTCCCTGCAGCGGATTACCGGTGTGTCCATCAACCGCGTAAATGGTGAGGGTTCGGAGATTACCGTGCGCGGCTTTGGCCCCAGTTTTAACCTGGTGACTCTGAATGGTCGCCAGATGCCCACCTCCAATGTGTCCATGGTGGGTGGCGATCAATCAGTAGAAGAAAACAGTAATGCCGGTACCGGGCGTTCTTTCGACTTTTCGAATCTGGCATCCGAAGGTGTTGCAGGGCTGGAAGTGTACAAAACCGGTCGCGCGTCAGCCCCCACCGGTGGCATCGGCGCCACTGTGAACATCAATACCGTTCGCCCACTGGAAAATCCTGGTATTCAGGCATCTCTGGGGGTGAAGGGGATGCACGACACCGGGGTGAACTTCGAGGGTGAGGATATTACGCCGGAAACCTCCGGGCTGTTCAGTTGGACAAATGAAGAAGAAACTTTCGGTGTGGCACTGTTTGGCTCTTATCAGGAGCGCAACGGTGGCACCCGCAGTTCCACGGTCAACGATTGGGACATCCGCACCGGTGCTACCATCAACGATGGTTCCAGCGAATTTGTCGGCAACGATACCGTTATCAATAATGCCCCTGACGATGCTCAGTTGGTGGCTATTCCGAAGGACAGCCGTTACCACGTCTCCACCAACGAACGTCAGCGCACCAACGCCCAGCTCACCATGCAGTTCCGTCCGCGGGAAGACCTGACCCTGACTGCGGACGCCATGTACGCAAACAACGAGCAGACCGAGCAGCGCGTGGACCAGGGAAACTGGTTTAATGCCATTCGCAGTGAGATGACCTTTGACGGCAACTCCACCGTGGCGACCCCCATCTATCAATATCAGGACGTGCCGGGTGACGTAAAAGACCTGGGACTTGAGCAACAACTGCGTTCTACCGAAAACACTCTCGAGTCTTTTGGCTTCAACGCCGATTGGGATGCCACGGATACCCTGAGTTTCAGTTTTGACGCCCACACCTCACAGTCCAAGTCGAACCCCAATGGTCCCATGGGTACCAGCTCCATTCGCTTTGGCATTGGCGCTTTTGTCGTGGATGGCCATACCCTGGATGTGAGCAGCGGCTTCCCGGTGTCCGACATCGTATTCAATGACGATCACTACAATGGCAATGGCCAGCTGGATGCCAATGAGCTCGCATCTTCCGTAGTGCGTACCACCACCGCCAGTCAGGAGCATCAGATCGATCAGTTCGCTATTGACGGCAGCTGGGAGCTGGAAAATGGGCGCATCGATTTTGGCCTGAGCAGTATTGCCTCGGAAATGACCCAGCAAAATATGCGCACTACGCAAACGTTGGGTGGTTGGGGTAACCGCACTCCGGATGTGCCCGCCGATCTGGTGGAAGCCTTCTGCATGACCTGCATGTTCGAAGATTTCAATCCGGGCAGCGACGGTCTTACCGTCTATCGTGGCCATGCGGGTGAACTCTACTCGGCAATGGTCGAGCCCTGGACTGCTGACAATATTGACACGCAGCTTTTCAACACGGTTGAAGAAGATATTCAGTCTGCCTATTTCCAGTTTACGTTGGATGGGGAGCTAGGCAGCTTCCCGACACAGCTGGTCATCGGTACCCGCTTTGAGCAGACGGATACCAATTCCACTTCACTGGTGTACGTACCGTCTGGCATGCTCTGGAAAGCGGACAACGACTTTGAACGCAAGCTGTCGGATGAGGTATTGCCGGTGAGCCTGGATGGCAAGTACAACAACCTGTTGCCAAGCCTCGATTTCTCCATCGATCTGCGCGAAGACCTGAAGGGCCGCGTGTCCTACAGCAAGACCATCGCTCGCCCCGACTACGCGGCACTGTTCTCGTCTGTGTCTGCTGAGAAGCCCTCCGGGCCCACCGCTTTAGGTGTGGTACCTGTCGGTTCCCGTGGTAACCCGGAACTGCTGCCCCTGGAGTCGGACAACTTCGACCTTTCGGTGGAGTGGTACTACGGCGATAGCAGTTATGTATCGGCGGGCTTCTATGAGAAACGCGTGGCCAATTTCATTGGTGACGGCAAGTTCCGCGAGCCTCTTTTCGGCCTGCGCGATCCCAGTTCCGGTGCGCCTGGCACTCGCTCTGGCGACGCCCTGGAGGCGTTGGAGGAGCTGGGAGTGGATGCCAGTGAGGCGCACTTGTTCACCATGACTGCGCTGATTGATAATTTCAGTATCGCCGATGCCAAGTCCATGTTTGAGGCGGAGCTCGTGGATGGCAACCTGCCGCAGGGCTACGTGGATCAAATCCTGACCGACTACGATGTAGTCGCGAATGCTGACGATCCGTTCTTCGAGTTCGATGTGACCTCCAAGGTCAACAACCGCGAAGCGAAGATTCATGGCTTTGAGCTGGCGGCGCAGCACTTTTTCGGGGAAAGCGGGTTTGGTCTGCAGGCCAACCTGACCACTGTACGTGGGGACGTGGGCTTCGATAATGGCGCCGACCCGACCGCGACGCAGTTCGCGCTACTCGGTCTCAGTGACAGTGCCAACCTGGCGTTTATCTATGAGAACTTCGGCGTGTCGGCGCGACTGGCGTACAACTGGCGCGATGAGTTCCTTTCGCAGGTCAACCGCGGTGCCTCAAACAACCCGGTCTATGTGGATGAATTCGGTCAGCTGGATATGAATATCAGTTACGAGGTCACCGATAACCTGACTGTACTGTTTGAGGGCCTGAACCTGACCGAGGAAAGCCTGACACACTTCGGCCGTGACAAGAGCAACGTCTGGTTCGCGCAGGAGTTGGATGCGCGGTACCTGATTGGCGCTCAGTACAAATTCTGATGCTCCCGGTGTCCGATCCACTGGGCGCTGGTTTCAGCAGAAATATTTAGCTCAAGCGCGAAGTGCAAGTGCTTAGTAAATGATAAAGGGACCGCTGCATTTGCAGTGGTCCCTTTCTGCGTTGTAAAAAAGACAAAATAAAAAAAATACGGTGAGAGAGATGACCCAATCTGTACTACTGGATAACGTCCAGCATCACGATCTGAAAGTCATAACGGAGTATTCCGCAGCTTACGGGGATGGCGTCAATCAGGTTCTGGTTTTTCCTTCGGAGTACCAGCACCTTCAGCGTGAATACCCAATCCTGTTTTTTCGCGATAGCGCCAGTGGCGAGTACCAGTCGGTGGCGCTGTTGGGGCTGGACCGCGATGAAAATCTGTACCTGGATAACTCGGGCTGGCAGGCGGATTATGTACCGGCGGTACGCGCGCGGGGGCCCTTTCTGATCGGTCTGCAAAGCGGCGGCGAACCGATGATTCACGTGGATATGAGTAGCCCACGGATTAGCCGGCAGCAGGGAGAGCCGGTGTTTTTGCCCCATGGCGGGAACACGCCTTACCTGGAACGGATCAGTGGGATTCTGCAGCTGATTCATCGAGGTGCGTCGGAAAACCGGCACATGTTTGAGGCGTTTGCCGCCTGTGATTTGATCGCGCCGGTGAAGCTCGAGCTCAAACTCAGTGAGAGCGAGCAGTACACCATCGAGCACTTCAGCACAATCAATGAGGAGCGCCTCGCCGCATTGAACCCTTCCGAACTGGCGTCGTTACACCGCGCCGGTTTTCTGAAGTACGCATTTCTTGTGGTCGCTTCGCTCAATAATATCTCCCGCCTGATAGAGAAGAAAAAGCGGGTATTGGCGCGCGCAGCATAGCGCCGATACTAACGCAATCTGATTCGGGTATAGGCCGGGGAGCTAAATAGCGATGTTTGAAAAACGCGTAAAAGATATTGAGGGGGCATCCCTCGATGTACTGCCGCTGGATGCACTGGTTGAGGGGGATGCGCCGGTTGTGATCCGCGGTTTTTCCCGGCACTGGCCGCTGGTCGCAGCGGGGCTGGAGTCGCCCCAGGCAGCCATGGAATATCTGCTGCAGTTTTACAATGGTTCACCACTGGTCGCCTACATCGGCCCGCCGGAAATCGAAGGGCAATTCGGCTACAACGATTCGTTGACAGGTCTCAACTTTTCCGCACAGCGGGTTGTGCTGAACGATTTTCTGCAGCAGGTCGAAAAGACGCTTTCCCAAGAGGGAGCGCCCTCTCTGTATATCGGTTCCACAACCATCGACGCCTGCCTGCCGGGTTTCCGGCAAGCCAACGACTTGCTTCCGCAGTGTGACGCGCTCACACACTTCTCCCCGCTTGCGAGTATCTGGCTCGGTAATCGCACCGTGGCGCGGGCCCATTTCGATACCTCGTTGAATATCGCCTGCTCACTGGTGGGAGAGCGGCGGTTTATTCTGTTTCCGCCGGAGCAGGTTGCCAATCTTTACCCCGGGCCACTGGAACCGACTCCGGGTGGGCAGGTGGTGAGTATGGTGGATTTCCAGAGCCCCGACTTTGCCCGTCATCCGAATTTTCGCGCAGCAATGGAGAGCGCGCTGGTCGCGGATCTGTCACCGGGAGATGTGCTGTTTTATCCCGCTTTGTGGTGGCATCAGGTGGAGGCGAGGGCCGACTTCAACGTGATGGTGAACTACTGGTGGAACCAGACTCCTGCGTTTATGGATACGCCCATGAACACCCTGCTGCATGGCATGCTCAGCCTGCGGGACAGACCCGAAGCAGAAAAGCAGGCGTGGAGAGCACTGTTCGATTACTACCTGTTTGGTGATGCCGAAGTCCCGCGCGCCCACCTGCCGCAAGCAGCGCAAGGGCCGCTGGCGGCATTGGACAATATGACCGCGCGGCGTCTGCGCGCAAAACTGCTGCAGAAACTCAATCGGTGAACGACGCAATGGTGGAGAAACATGAACAATCATCGAATTAAAAAGGTCGTCATCGCCGGTGGCGGCACCGCTGGCTGGCTGGCTGCCGCCGCGCTCTCCAGACAGCTGGGCGCACTGGTGGATATTGAGCTGGTGGAGTCCGATGCGATCGGCACCGTCGGCGTAGGGGAGTCGACGATTCCGACCATCTGCTCTTTCCACGCGCTGCTGGGAATCGATGAAGCAGAGTTCATGCGTGAAACCCAGGCCACATTCAAACTGGGCATCGAGTTTGAAAACTGGGGGCGCGAGGGCGATCGTTATGTGCACGGATTCGGACAGCTGGGTAAAGCCAACTGGATGGGCGAATTCCACCAATTCTGGTTGCACGCGCAAAGCCTTGGGTTTGGTGGTGATATTGGCGAATACTGTCTGGAAACCCAGGCGCTCAATGCGCGGAAATTCGGCACCTCAGACAAGCCGGTTCTCAATTACGCCTACCATCTCGACGCTACCCGCTACGCCCGGTATTTGCGCCGACGCTGTGAGGCGCGCGAGGGAGAGCGAGGGGTGAAGCGCACGGAAGGCAAGATTCGGCAAGTGACCACCAACAGTGAAAGCGGTTATATAGAGTCTCTTGTGCTGGAGAGTGGTGCTGTGGTGCAGGGGGATCTGTTTATCGACTGCACCGGCTTCCGTGCTCTGTTGATGGGGGAAACGCTGGGGTGTGGGTTTGAAGACTGGAACCACTGGCTGCCCACCGACAGCGCCTTTGCCGTGCAGTCGGAACTGGTTGGTGAGGCTCGCCCGAATACCCGTGCGATCGCGCGCAGTGCCGGCTGGCGCTGGCAGATCCCACTGCAGTCGCGCATGGGCAACGGTATGGTATTTTGCAGTGATTATCAGTCGGACGATGCGGCGCGCGCGCAGTTTCTATCGGAAATTGAGGGCGCCCCTCTGTTTGACCCGCGTCTGATTCGCTATCGCGCCGGGCGCCGTCGCAACGCCTGGGAAAAGAACTGCATCGCCCTCGGCCTGTCCAGTGGTTTTGTGGAACCACTGGAGAGTACCAGTATCCACCTGATCATGATCGGTATTACCCGCCTGATGCAGCTGTTTCCCCTCGATGGGGTCACCCCCGGCCTGCGCAATCGCTTCAACGCGCTGTCTCGCGACGAGCTGGAGAAGGTGCGGGACTTTGTCGTGTTGCACTATAAGGCCACAGAGCGGGAAGACAGCGAATTCTGGCGCTACTGCAGGCACATGCCGGTACCCGACTCGCTGGCGGAGCGTATGGCGTTGTTCCGTGAGAGCGCGCAGGTGCATCGCACCGCGGATGAGCTGTTCCGCTCCGACAGTTGGGTGCAGGTGATGCTTGGTCAGCACCTGCGACCGCAGGCCTACCACCCCATGGGCCGCCTGATGACCGAGGCGCAACTGCGTCAGGCACTGCAGAGCCTGCGGGGGAATATCCGCGCCGCGGTGGATCGACTGCCCGGCCACCAGCAGTTCATCAACCAGTATTGTCGCGCCGCCGCACCCGAGACGGTTTAGGTAGCCACGGGCGCCGCAAAAGAAAAAGCCGGCGCAAGGCCGGCTTCAAGCAGAGATACGATGAGAGAGTTCGATCACCACGCGTTCAATCAATAGTGATCTAGGGGATCTGGTTACTTTGATGGGGCTGTGGCGCTCGAGTTCCTCGCGGCGCGAAAAAAACTGAAAGTTTCTGTGTCTTTTCCCGACTTCACCGGAAGAATGGCGCGAATTCCTTCTTTTCTGGCGCATTTCTTCCCATCACAATCAACCAGTGTTACTTTTCCCAGATTGTGGTACCTGTGTCACGGTTCGTTACAGGACGAACGCCACAGAATCCACAGAAAGCCGATGCGCGGGCAAACCCCGGCGAGGTATTCGCATCCAAGATAAGTCTAAAAACAACACTCAGTAGAATATCGAGTTCAATACGTCGGGGAGCGAACAATGGCCGATCTGGTAATCCTCGCGGCACCGGGGATGGGTGCCGTGAACGAAGACTTTGCGGACCCCCTGTTTCGGGCCCTCAAATCCGCCCTGGGGGATGACTGGTCACGGGTTCACACCGAAAGCATCCTCTGCCAGGGGCACCTGCAGCCCAACCTCGAGCGCGTTTTTGACGCCATGCAAAAGCGCGACATGGACTACCTGCGGGCGCGCAAATTCATGCTCTATGGCCTCGCCGAAGCCGCCGCCCAGCTCAGCGACATCCACCAGCGCGGCGGCAACTACGACAAAACCCAGCAGGCCATCTACCAGACCTTCGAGCGCGCCGCCAAAGCGACCAGCGACAACGCGCCGGTCATACTTCTCAGCCACTCCATCGGCTGCAGCATCCTCTCGAACTATCTGTGGGATGCCCAGCGCGCCACCATCAGCCACGGAATCTGGCGCGACGGCGGACCCAAAGGCGTCCACAAAGCCTCCGCCAAAGACCTCTTCTTGCGCGGCAAAACCCTCACTCACTGGTATACTCTCGGCGCCAGCAACCCCCTCTGGACCGCCGCCATGGCCCGCGACCAGATTCAGGCCGTCACCTCTGACACCCGTGGCTACAACTTCCGCTGGAAGAACTTCTATCACCCCGACGACCTCTTCGGCTGGCCTCTCAAGCCCCTCAGCCCCTCCTACAACCAGGCCGTTTACCGCGACTACGAGACCCGCCCGCTGGCAGACTGGACCGCCGCCAGCTGGGGCCCGCAGCTGGTTTCCCACGATGGCTACTGGCAGAGTGAGCTGGTGCAGAAGAATCTGATCGAGGATGTGAAAGAGGTGCTGAAAAAATCCTCTGCGCGCAGGCCGAGTCCCATGCAACGGGCTACGGCGGCGGCAATTTAGCACTCTGAGGCCCGAATAGAAGGTGGCGATAGCGGGTAAGGGTCTGTGAGACGTTGATTCTCTTCGCTCACCCTGCGGGCGCCTTCGGCGTCCAAAACTGCGTTTTGTCACCGCCATGGATGGCGGTGCAGAGCCCCAGGGATGGGTTCACCGCGTGTCTCACAGACCCTTACCCGCTAGCGGCACCGCCACTTAACGAGCTACGAAGTACCCCGGACCACCTTAGCCGGATAAGTCCACGAGCGTTATACTCGGCACCGAAGACAACACAGGTACTCCCATGGCTCTGCAATTTCACTCGGTCCCCGTCACGCCCTTTCAGCAAAACTGCACCCTCCTGTGGTGTGACCAGAGCAAACGCGCAGCCGTAGTCGACCCGGGTGGCGACGTTGATCGCATCCTCGCCGCCGTGGAAGAGCGTGGCCTCAAATTGGAGAAAATCCTCCTCACCCACGGCCACCTCGACCACGTCGGCGGCACCAAACCCCTCGCCACCAACCTGAGCCTTCCCGTCGAAGGCCCCCAGCAGGCCGACCAGTTCTGGATCGAAAAAATCGAAGTCCAGGCCCAGATGTACGGCTTCCCACCGGTGGAAACCTTCACCCCTGACCGCTGGCTCAAAGACGGCGACACCGTCACCGTTGCCGACGAAGTACTCGAAGTTGTCCACTGCCCCGGCCACACTCCAGGCCACGTCATCTTCTTCCACCGGGAAAGCAATTTGGCCCTGGTGGGCGACGTCCTGTTCGCCGGCTCCATCGGCCGCACCGACTTCCCCATGAGCAACCACCAGGACCTTATCGACTCCATCACCAAAAAACTCTGGCCCCTCGGCGACGAAGTAAAATTCATCCCGGGCCACGGCCCCATGTCCACTTTTGGTCAGGAACGCCAGACCAACCCGTTTGTAGCCGACAAGCGTTTCGGTTGATTCAGTGTCGGTTCACCCTAGGGTCGCTTCAATGGGAGCTCTGAACTTCTACGGCGGCAAAGCACCGGGTACGGGTTTTCAGGACCGCTGTGAACCCGTCCCTGGGCGCTGCGGCGCAAACATCCTGTTTGCGACGCTCCTGAAAACCCGTACCCGGCGCTTCGCCTTCACAGCAAGTTCGTCACTCTGAATCACAGGCCGGTTATGCAACCCTGGAAAATACTCGCACTTCTATCAATCCCCACAGCCCTGGCCCTAACCAGCGGCTGCGCGGTGATTTCCGAAAACGAATGCCAGGCGGGCCTCTGGTACGAGCGGGGCATTGAAGATGGCGCACGCGGCCGCAGCCAGGCCACGGTCTACCAGATCGCGCAGAAGTGCCACGAATACGGCGTGCGCACCGATACCACCGCCTGGATGCGCGGTCATGAAGAGGGGGTTGAACAGTACTGTACGCCCGAGAACGGCTTTGTAGTCGGACGCCGTGGACGCGACTATGAAGGCGTCTGCACCGGCCCCACCGCTGACCTGTTCCTCGCCAATTACGAGCGCGGCCTCGCGGTTTACCAGGCTGAACAGCAGTACGCGGCCCTGGCCAATCGCTATGAAGATGCGGAGCGCGAGGTGTATCGGATAGAGCGCGCTATGGACGATGCGGAAAGCAAGGAAGAGCTGCGTGCATTGCGCAGCCAGCGGCGCAGCTTGCTGCGGGAAATGCGCCACCTGGAAGCTGAGATGATGCGCTTTGGTGGTTTTGGTGCTTTCAACCCGCTGTTGTTTTATTGATATTCGCAGACTGAACCTGTGAATAACTTGAGGTAAGCCCTATGGCAATCTGGCACAGCAATCCCACCGTAGACGAAGTCAATCAGGGATTGGGGGACTGTATGCCCACCTACCTGGGTATGCAAATCACTGAAATCGGAGACGATTTTATCGTCGGCACCATGCCTGTGGATGATCGTACCCGCCAGCCCTTCGGTATCCTGCACGGCGGCGCCAGTGTAGCGTTGGCGGAAACACTGGGCTCCATGGCCGCAAATATGGTGGTGGACACCAGCAAGTTTTACTGTGTGGGTCAGGAGATCAATGCCAACCACCTGCGTCCGGTACCTGACGGCACTGTGACTGCCAGGGCAACCGCCGTACATATTGGCCGCAGCAGCCAGGTGTGGGAAATCCGTATCCAAGATCCCCGCGGCAAGCTCAATTGTATTTCCCGCATCACCATGGCGGTGGTGCCGGTACCTTCAACTTAAATCTGATGTGACTCTGTATTTGCCGTGACCGGGGACCTGTTTACCTTTGAGGAAATTTCCTACCGCCTTGCCCGCTCGCCGCGCCGCAAGCGGCTGGGCCTGGTGGTCACGGAAAAGGGCGCAGAAGTGCGGATTCCCCAGCGCTGCGCCGAGCGACACGGCCATCAGTTTCTGCGTGAAAATATCCACTGGGTGCGCGAGCAGTTGCGCGGTGTGGAGCAGCGCAAGGCGCAGGTCCCGGAGCATCATTTTGCGTTTGGTGCACGTTTCCCGTGGCTCGGCAAAACCCTCGAGCTGGACCGCGCCGCCTGCGCGGTCGATGCGGGCATTCGCGACGGTTATATCCAGCTTTACAGCCGTGTGCGCGAACCGGATGAGGCACAGATTCAGGTTGCGCTACAGAAACTCTACCAGCGCGAAGCCCTGCAACTCCTCACGGAAAAATCCCACTATTTCGCCAGTCTGCTGGGGCTTAAATTTTCTTCGGTAAAAGTCCGCCGCACCCGCAGTAAGTGGGGGCACTGCACCATCCGTGGAGAGCTGCAATATAACTGGTTGGTATGCCTGGCCCCCGAGCCTGTAGTGGATTACCTGGTAATTCACGAGGTCTGCCATCTTCAGCACCACAATCACAGTCGCGAATTTTGGGCGCTGGTTGCGAGCCTTTGCCCTGATTACAAGCAATTGCGTCGATGGCTTAAGGAAAATGGGCATCGGTTGATGCTGTAAGGTTCGTGGTCTGGGCGCTCCGATTTTAGTTATGTGGCGCTGGAGCACTGGGTATTAGTTTTTGGAACCGCTGTGAACCCATCCCTGGGCGCTGCGTCGCAAACATCCTGTTTGCGACGCTTCCAAAAACTAATACCCAGCACTCCCGCTTCAGTATTGCCACTTGTACTTCGCTGCTTATTTCGAAGTACAAATTCTGACGCAGCGTACAGGGATGTATTCACAGCGGTTTCGAAAACGTTCACCCGGTGCCCAAACACCACGAAAGTTGATCTGGCGGTCCCCAAAACGTGGACTCGCTACATCCCAGCGCAAGTTTCTACTTATCCCGCCCAATCTGGCGTAAACTCCCCAAATCATTTTTAAGGCAAGCCGGTATGGAATTGGAACCTCTCGGAGACGACTTTGAGGAAAACTGCGCCCGCTTTCTGCCAGAAGCGGTAGAGCAGGGGTGTGTGTGGGCGCTGGAAGGGGAAGAAGGCTTCGCCCTGTGCGAATCAGAGCGGCGCGCGAATACCGAGGTGATGCCCTTCTGGTCCCAGCGGGAATTTGCCGAAGCCCATATCGTTGACGACTGGGCCGGCTACCAAGTGGTACCGGTCGACCTCGAAGAGTTTATGGACGACTGGCTCGAAGGCATGCATGAAGATGTTCTGCTCGTAGGCATCAACTGGAATGCCGAAATGGAAGGGGAAGAAATCGAACCCCTCGACCTGCTCGAACAGCTCGAGCAGGAGCTCGACTGATCACTGTCAGCAGTCGACAAACAGAGTCGTTCAAAAAACAAACAAGAATAAGCCGGCGACAAGTGTAGTGAACTGCATCCAAACGCCGGAAACAAATCTCCAACAGGAGGTCTGAGATGAGTCAGTTTTCAGGGGTGCAGAGCGTCATCTACGGCGTCAGTAATCTGGAAGAAGCCAAAGCGTGGTATACCACCTTGCTGGAAGTGGAACCCTACTTTGAAGCCGAATGCTATGTCGGCTTCAACGTCGGCGGCTTTGAGTTGGGGCTGGACCCCAACGCGCGCAACGTGATCAGCCGTGCCGATGGCGTCGTTGCCTACTGGGGGGTTGCCGATATTGCCGCCCAGGTAGACCGGATGAATGGCCTTGGCGCGCGCCAGCATGGTGAAATTGTCGACGTCGGCGAAGGCATATTGATGGCCAGTTTCCTCGACCCGTTCGGCAATGTGTTTGGACTCATCCAGAACCCGCACTTTACACTGACGTCTACATCGACCCAGGAACCGTCTGACTGAGACCGAGCGCAGTATTGGAGCAGTAAACGTGAGCAAGCCCCCCGCCAACCGATTCCGCCCCTCCGACCAGGGCTTCGCCGCCGAAAGCCTGGCCCAGATCGGACGCGGCTACGTGGTACCGGACCGGGTGGCGCTGATCACCGGCTGCTCCAGCGGTATTGGCCGCGAACTGGCGCTTGCCCTGCATGCCCGCGGCACCATCGTCATCGCGACCGCACGCCGTGCGGAAAGCCTGCAGGAACTGGCCGACCTCGGCATTGCCACCGAATCCCTCGACGTGAACAACCAGGCGGATATCAACCGCGTGGTGCACGCCATCAAAACCGCCTACGGCCGCCTGGATATCCTGGTGAACAACGCCGGTTACGGTCAGATGGGGCCGTTGCTGGAGCTGGATACCCGCACCCTCGAAGCCCAGTTCCGCACCAACGTCTTCGCGCCCATGGCCCTGGCCCGGGCCTGTGCGCCACTGCTCAAATCCCGTCGCCATGGCGTCATCTGCAATATCGGCTCCGTCTCCGGTGTTCTGCCCACCCCGTTTTCCGGGGCCTATTGCGCTTCCAAGTCCGCACTTCACACCCTGTCCGATGTGCTGCGCCTTGAGCTGAAGCCGTTTGGCATCCGTGTCGTTACCGTGCAGCCGGGGGCCATCGCCTCCGAGTTCGGGCGCCATGCGGAAACCTCCCTGCGTGGGCTGTTGGCTCCGGACTCCTGGTACAAGCGCAGCGAAGATCATGTGCGCGCCCGCGCCATGGAGTCCCAGCAGAATGCCACCCTCGCCCGCGACCTGGCCAAGTCCCTCGCTGCGGAGCTGCTGCGCAAGCGCCCCGCCACCCTGCTCAGAATCGGCAACAAGAGCCGGCTGCTGCCGTGGGTCGCCCGCTGGCTGCCGCGCTGGCTGCGGGACCGGATGCTGTCAAAGCGGTTTGGGCTAAAGCGTTTGCAGCTCTCCAATCAGTAAATAGGGTTTGCACTCTGTGGCATTGGGTTTGAGGCGCCTGGACAGAATCCAGGTCGCTGACGCCGCCACCTCACTTCAAATCCACTATGTTTGTGGATAGCCCAACGATTTTCCTCGGGCCGAATCACCGCTGGAACTTTTTCCCTTTATGGCTCTCGACCAGATCACCATCCTCGCCATCCTGGCGGTCACCATCCTCCTGTTTATCTGGGGCCCCTGGCGCCACGATATGGTGGCTCTGGCGTCCCTGCTGGCCTGTGTGTTTACCGGGTTGATCGAGCCGGAGAAAGCCTTTACCGGATTTGGTCACCCCGCCGTGGTTACCGTGGCCTGTGTACTGATTCTGAGCCGCGGGTTACAGAGCACTGGGGCCATGGATGCGCTGGCGCAGAAGGTTGTTCCTAAAAAAGGTGGCATCACCCTCGCCATCGGCGCGCTTTCCGCCCTCGGCGCGGCCATGTCTGGCTTTATGAATAACGTCGGTGCCATGGCGCTGCTGATGCCCGTGGCCACCGATCTCGCCGACCGCCACGATGTGCCTCCGGGCAAGGTGCTGATGCCCCTTTCCTTTGGCACCATTCTCGGCGGTATGACCACCCTGATCGGCACACCGCCCAATTTGATTGTCTCGAGTTTTCGCGCCAGTAGCGGCGCCGGCAGTTATGGAATGTTCGACTTTACTCCGGTCGGCGTGGTGGTGGCGCTAGTGGGCGTTTTGTTTGTGTCGCTGATCGGCTGGCGCCTGGTTCCCGCGCGCAATCAGGCGGGTGCGGCGACCTTCGATACCGGGACCTATCTCACCGAAGCCCTGGTGGGGGAGAAGAGCCCCTCCATCGGCAAGTCTCTGGCGGAGCTGGTGAAAATGATTGGCGATGAGGATGCCCAGATTATCGGTCTGGTTTACAACAATGCCCGGGTATCCACCGCCATGCCGGGGCTGCGCGTGCGGGCCGGGGATATTCTGGTGATCGAAGCGGAGCCGGAGGCGTTGTCGTCGGTCCTTTCGAGCCTTGGATTGACGCTGGCGGCGGATCCGCAGAATGAGGACGACGCCGCGGTGGATAGTGCAGCGCTGGTACCGGACGCGGAGGGGCCGGAGGAAGACAGGGGGGATCGTCCACCGCTGGCGGAGCAGAATATGGCGCCTGCTGCCCGAGAAATAGTCGAGATTGGCGATGTAGAAATCCCGCCGGAGCTTGCCGAGGATTCCGCTGCCGGTAACGGGGCGGATACGGAGGGTAAGGGAAAGGGCGCCAAAAAAGAGGGCGATGAGAAGCGGGGTCGGGAAAAGGCCGATCTTGCCCTGCGCGAACTGGTGGTACTGCCGGATTCCTACCTGATCGGTCGCACTGCGGAGAACCTGCGGCTGGCGGGACGCTACGAAATCAACCTGCTGGCGCTGTCCCGACAGGGGCGTCGCTCGGTTAAGCGTTTGCGTTCGACTGCGCTCAAGGGGGGCGATGCGTTGTTGATGATGGGCACCGAAGAAAATCTGTCCACCTTTGCCAGGGAGCAGCGCTGTGTGCCGCTGGCGCAGCGGGATATCACTATTCCGAACAAAGAGAAGGCTTATGTGGCGCTGATCGGGATGGCGTTGGCGGTGGCTGGGGCGGCGTTTGGGCTGTTGCCCGCGGCAATTTCGTTTGCCACCTGTGTGCTGGCCTTCATGGCGCTCAAGGTGGTGCCTATCCGCAGTATCTACGAGGCGGTGGATGGATCGGTCATTGTGTTGTTGGGGGCGTTGATTTCTGTGGCGGAGGTAATGGATTCGACGGGCGCCGCGGATGTGGTGGCGAAGTCGATGCTGGACAATCTGGCTCAGGGGAATCCGGTGTTTGCGCTGGTGATGATTCTGGTGGTGACGATGACACTATCGGACTTTATGAACAATGCGGCGACGGCGGCGGTGATGTGTGCGATTGCGCTGAGCGCGGCGGCGCAGTTGGATGTGAATCCGGACAGTTTTCTGATGGCGGTGGCGATTGGTGCTTCCTGCGCGTTTCTGACCCCGGTGGGCCACCAGAACAATACGTTGATTCTGGGCCCGGGCGGTTTCAAATTCGGCGACTACTGGCCCATGGGTTTACCCATGGAGATCCTGGTAGTCGCCGTATCGGTACCCATGTTGTTGTGGGTCTGGCCCTTGTAGGTTCTTAATCGGGTTCTGTGGCGGCACCGCTACCGGTAACGCCTTGGTGAAACACGAGCTAGGCGCCCCCCCGATAACCCATCCATGGGGGCTCTGCACCGCCATCCATGGCGGTGAAGGTTTCACCAAGGCGTTCCCGGTATCGGCACCTGCACAATTGGCTTCGGGGCTCTTAACTACGCCACATCATCATCCGGCGATTCCACCAGATCCGCCAGATACTCCCCACAAAACCGCAGTGCATCCGTCACCGTAACAATCCCCGCCAGCTCCCCTTCCTTCATCACCAACACCGAGCCAATCCCGGTTTCCGACATGGCTAGCAGGATCTTGTCCAGCGGGTCGTGGATATCGGTGATGTAGGGGCGACGGGCGCAGAGGTCGCGAACGTACAGTTGCTGTTCTTCGAGGCGGTGGCCGGGGGATCTGGCGCGCTCGATGTCGCTGCGGGAGATGATGGTTTCAAGGTCGCCGTCTTTGGTAACGGGGAGATGATGGACGCTGTGTTCTTCCATCAGTGCCTCCGCCGCTTCAATGGGGGCGTCGATGTCGATATGGTAAGGGAATGGCGTCATCAGGGCGGCCATTGTGGGCATGTGGTGGATGTCGCGGATTTTGCTCATGTAAACCCTTCCTCACTCCTTGTTCCTGTACCGCTTGTCGGCGCTGTCAGCACAAGGATAGATCAGTGGTGTGGCAGGTCGGGGAGGAATGGCGGGTGGATGTGAGGCTTTACGGGTTTAATGATCCAAATGGTATCTGTGATTCATCGAATAGGCGTTGGCTATTTATAGACAACCCAGTATTATGCGCGGCCTTGGCGATGGGTCGGATATGGGCATATATGCCCTATACGAGCTAAATACCCGAGACAAATCTGTATACAGACACTTGAATTACCGGGATTCGGTATTATTAAGTGCTGTGTTTCGGATTTAAAAATACTATTTGCCTGATTTCTTTTACTAATCGACCGTCTGGAAGTATTCGGCGTTGATTGGTGGAAATGCCCATGTGTGGTTTTGATATGGCTGGCAGGTAATATGGATATATCACAGTAAACTTGTTTACACGCCGGAAGGCGATGTCAGATATGTGGTCGGCGTCGTATTTGAGTGAAGAAGTGTAAATGGGTTTGCATTCCCGCGAAATATAAGTCTCAGCCCGGACATATTGGCGTTCAGGGCGAAATGCTTATTAGGCGTATATTGTGCGGCTCTTGGCCGTGCGTTTCGCAGAATTAAATCACTATCAAGACACTAAACCGCAATATATATCGAGGCTCACGTATATATGTTCCAAGATTACGATCAAATCGAACAACAAATTGCCGAGCACCAGGCAAAAATTGAAGAACTGCAGGAGCAGATGGCCAAGGCTGAGCGCAAAAAGCAGGGCGTAATTGCCTTTGATAAGGCGCTGGTCAATCTGGCCGCAGAATACGAAATGGAAGAAGAAGAATTCTTCCCCGCCCGCGGCGAGATGATTGTGGATTGGCTGGTGGGCCAATTGAACAATAACGATGCGCCGGACTATGTCCGTTCCTTGAAGGCCCGTGTCGCCCGTCATCTCAAGCGTGAAGGCGAGGCTCCCCGTCGCGCTACCCGTAAGGCTGCGAGCAGCAAGCCCGCCGAGCCCAAGCTGGAGACCGGTCATTACCGCAACCCTTACACCAATGCCACCATTGAGAAGAAAAAGCGCAACCCCAAGCAGCTGAATCAATGGGTGGCCGAGCACGGTCTGGAAACAGTGCAGTCCTGGAAAATCTGATTTCCCAGTGATCCTGTGACCTCTAGAACCCCCGGTAGTCCCAGCTGCCGGGGGTTTTCTGTTTGGGCGCGCGGATCTTCACGGTTGGCGGGGCGATCCTTCGAATGAATTGAAGGGCGGCGCATTACCGGTGTGAAACCTTTAATCGGGCGTCAATTGGCGGATTCTCGCGCATACCTGTGCTCACCACACCTGGATATCAACAATACTTTCTCGAGGTGCACATTTTGTTTGCCTGATTAGCTGTTGAACGAGGAGTACCCTGTGCCCAAAAGGCTTGTGTTACCGGGTTGTGGTTCCCTGCGCCTCCCACTGTTTGCCGGGATCCACCTGGTCTTGTGTCTGTGCCTGACGGGTTGCGATTTCAGCAGTGACTCCGGCAGCATCGCGCCCAGCGCCAGCTCTTCCAGTAGCAGCTCCGGTGGTACCCGTAGCGCCAGCAGTTCAGGCGGCACCGGTGCAGAGATGACCGGGGTATTTCTCGATGGACGAATACAGGGTCTCTATTATGAGACCCCGAGTTTTTCCGGGCTGACCGACGCCGATGGTATCTTCCGTTACCGAGAGGGGGAGGAAATCCATTTTTCTCTGGGGGGGATTGAACTGGGTTCCGCACTGGGGGCGCCGGCGCTGAATCCGTTTCACCTGGGTGGTGGTAAGCCGCTGACGGATGAGGTCGATCTACGGGCAGCCCTGGAAGACCATCAGCGGGTGGATGCGCTGGATATCGCCACCAATATGACACGCCTGTTTATGATCCTCGATCGGGATCTGGACCCCAGTAATGGCATTGATCTGACCGACTGGGATACAGAGCTGCAGGATTACCGTGTTGATCTCGCATTCGATCTCTACGCTTTCCCTTACCGCCGTGGCCTGGATTCCCTGCCCGCGATCAAAAGCCGGTTCGACATTGACTACCAGCTGCCACTGGATGCTCCACTGCTGTATCTGTACGACATCCTTGGCATCGTGGTGCCGACACTGGTGCCGCTGGAGGAGAATCGCGATGTCCAGGATAACGGCACCATCGAACAGCGATTACTCTGGCGGTATACCGATTTAGGGTTGCCGCGGGAAATTCGCTACACACTGTTGCCGGAAGAGACCGATCGCTGGCAAGAGCGCCTCGACTATCTTTACGACGATCTGGGCCGGGTGGTTTTCCTGCGACGGGAAACCGATACCAACGAGGATGGCAGTGTTGATTTCTTCTATACCTCGGAGCGCTTTTTTGACGATGACAATTTTCTGATTGAGGTGCTGGAGCAGGATGGGCGTTTGGTGGAGGAAGAGAGCCGAAGATATACCTTCGACTATGACAGCGGCGGCAATCTGGTGCTGTTCCTGTTTGAGCAGGATGCCAATTTCGATGGCGTGATCGATAGCCTTTTCGCAGTGGAAAGTCTGTACAACGACGAGGGTCTGCTGCGCTGGCGTGAGCAGGAGACTGATCTCAATGCCAATGGTGTGATCGAACGGCGTCTGCGCTTCGAATACTTTTACAACAACGACGGCCACCCGTTGGAAGTGGTGGAAACGGAAGACGACGGTGCGTCCCTACGCGCAGATGGAGTCGTCGATCGTCGCCGGGAAATCGCTTACCGCTATGGCAGTAACGAGCGATTACTGCGGGAAATCGTGCGTCTCGACGACAATGGTGATGGTCAGGTGGACCGTATCAACACCTACGAGTTTTTCTATCGTTCCGACGGGCGCCTGTATCGGCAGGAGTGGACATTTGACGTGGATGCCGATGGCAACCCCAACAGCCGGCGGACGTTTGAGTACCGGTATAATTCCAGTGATCTGCTGTTTCGCGTCGAAATGACCCTGGACAATGACGACGACGGAATCGCGGAAGCCCGTGAGGTCACCGACTACCTCTACAACGATCGCGGCCAGCTCCGGGAAACCACCACCGAGACGTTCAACGGCGCCGACGAACGCCAGGGATTACTGAGTATCGCGCGTCGTTATGGTCGGCGGGGAGAACTGGTGGACTGGTATCGAGAGGGAGTGGGCGTGACCGGCACCACCAATACGCCCATCCGCCTCGACTGGCGCTACCGCGAACTCGATGATGGTCTGCGCTATCTGGTGCACCACTACCGCTACCGGCAGCCCGCATTTGTGGAGACCGGCACCACTGATATCAACTTCCCGTGCGTGGATTACCGCTTCGCCGAAGGGGGGCCCCGCTGCGCACTCAGCTGGCCGCTGCAGTGGAAACTGGAGTGGGAGGTTTTCTGGAAAGCGCCGGGTATCAATCAGGGTGGGCCGGTGGTAATCCGGCCCTGAGAAGCGGCTTGGACCGGCTTAGAACCGCAGCTGTAAATCCGCATACACACTGCGTGGCTCGCCAATAAAGTAGCGGTCGCCTCCACCGAGGCTGCTGTAATCCGCGCGCTCTGCATAATCCACATTCATCAGATTCTCAATGCGCAGACCGATGGAGGTATATGCACTTAGGGTCTGGCGAGCGCGAAGGTGAACCAGCGAATGGCCATCATAGCGATGGGCGTTCTCGATATCGGTGTAATAGCCACCGGTGTACTGCCATTGCAAGCCCACCTGTGTGGACTGCGCAGGTTGCCAGGACAGGTTCACACTGTACAGCGCGCGCGGGGCGGTGTCGATATCGTTGCCATCTGTTTCAATCACTCCGGACCCCGGCTCGCTGACGTCATTGGTGTACTGGTGCCGTGCCAGGGTACCGGCGGCGCCCAGCTGCCAATTGTCAGCCAGTAGCCACTGCCATTCGTATTCCACGCCGAAGTGGCGACTTTCTCCACCGCTCAGATTGAGCCGGTCGGAAGACTGGAATACGACGTCGGATTTCGCCATATAAAAGCCGGTCAGACTGTAGCGGAAGTCATCGCTGCTGTGCTTCAGACTGATTTCCAGACTGTCGATGGCCTCGGAGTCCAGGTCTGCCACCAGCTGACCATTTTGCAGGCGGTACAGCTCGGTCGCCTGGGGCGCGCGGAAACCGTGTGCGAGGCGCAGGGTGGCGGTGGTCCTGTCACTGAACGACTGGACCAGGCTGGCATTCAGCGACAGGTTGCTGAAGCTATCCTGGCGGTCGTCCGGGCGCGAGTAACGGCAACCGATGGCGCCGGTAAATCCGTTAATGCACAGTTCGCCGCTGTCGGTTGTGTCGCCACCAATCATGCGGTTGTCGTAGTCGTACCGCAGGTGTTCACCCCGGGCGCCGAGTGTGCCCCGCAGAGATTCCCCCAGCGGCCGTTCAACCTGACTGAATGTGGCAACCACCAGCGCGGATACGCTGTAATCGTAGTGTTTGCCCGCCGGGAAAGAGGAAAAGCCTTGCTCCTGGCTTTGCTGCAACCAACCGTCGGTATACTCGAGATCGATTCCGCTGATCCATCGTACGGACTCCGAGTCACCGTGGTGCAGCGCTGTCTGCACGCCTACGCCGCTCTGGCCATTTTCCTCCAGCGGAGTGCCTGGCAGAAAGTGCATCAGGAAACGCATATCCGTATGGCGTGCGTAAGGCGTGATCTGCAGTAATTTGCCGTTGCCCAGGTTTTTTTCCAGTCGCACCTGAGCGCGGGCGGACTGACTATCGCGAAAGGCCTCCGGGTTGGGGTTCTCCCGCTTGCGGTCCGGGTCTTTGTAGGCATCTTTCCCGGAGACATAACCCGCGGTTTCCTGATTCAGGTTGCTGGCATTTATCAGCGTCTGATAATCCCACCCCTGCCAATTGCCGTCGCTGCGCAGTTGCAGCTTTTGCTGGTCGAAGCCGGAGTCGTCCTTATAGCCGCCATCCCGAGCGCCGCTAAAACCGATGCGCAGTCCCCCCTCGTCGTTCCCACTGCTGTGATTCAATGCTATTCGTCGGTAACTGTTAGCGCCGCCTTCAACGCTGATGCTGGACTCACTTCCATTGACCGGAGCTGCACTCAGCACATTGATCACGCCGTGCTGCGCATCGGATCCATACAGCACGGAACCGGGGCCGCGCAAAACCTCTATGCGGCCGGCCTGCTCGAAGTTGGTGTCGAACAGTTGATTGACGTTGCAGAAGCCGGTACCGCGTACCGGCACGCCATCCTGAGTGATGGCGAAAGCACCGCAACTGCCGGCTCCGGTCAGTACGGGGGAACGCACGGCAATCAGGCTTTCCTGGCCATTGCCGCGGTGGATTGCCACGCCGGGTATTGTGCTCAGTACTTGGCTCGGGTGGATGGCACTGGCCGATTCCAGTGTGTCCAGGCTGACCGTGGATAGTGATTCTGCTTGTGAATCGATAGGCCGCTCAGTACGGCTTGCGGTAACCACCACTTGTTCGAGAGTTTGTCTCTCCCCAGCCGGGGGCACGGGCGGGGCAAGCAGAAGGGCAAAGAGGGTGGGCGGAATGATAAGTGCTGACATCGGAATCCGGTATAAAGGGACGATTTAGCGAGCGTTGTTCGGCAGAGAAGTATGGTACCGATATGCACCCATTCCGAACAGGTATTGTTCCGATGTTATCGCTCTTTTCACTTCATCGACCGGCGGGTGCGCAGCACACCAATGACGGTGACTGTCCGCGCCCCCATTGGTGTTGCCACGCAATCCCGATTTCCGTTTGCTTCCCGGCCTCTCGTCAAAGTGCCTGTTGAAATTCCGGCGCAATTTTTTTCCTGGTGCCCAACAGATAGATTGCAGCAGAAATACCGGATGTCACCAGCGCAAACAGGCTAATTTCCAGCTGGCGCTCGTGACTGATCAGCGCAATCAACATCAGCAGCAGGGCACATAAGCCCATTGCAACGGCAACCACCCGCGCGGGGAGGTCACTGGCCACAGCCCCCGCGTTGCTGGTGGCGTTCTTGTAGGTGTCTGGTATCCAGCCGGGCGTACCGTTTCGATCGATGACGAAGGTGAAAAGGGCGAGCACTGACAGGGGGACCAGAATCCCGATGCCCAGCTCGATCACTGCCGAGTGCTTGGTCAACCACGCCAATGCTGACGGGCTGATAGACCCATCGGCCGGCACCGACAATATCCATTTGAATGCGCCGCCGGCAGCGAAGGTGAGCAACACACAGCTCCACACCGCCCGGGCGGATAGCCGCCGTGAAAAAATACCCCATACGGTTGGTGCAAACAGGGGCCCGACCATCAGGCTCGTGACACTGACAATCACTTTTTCCGCTCCGCCCATATAGGGAATTGAAATGGCGACCGCAATCAGCAGTAAACCTATTAGCAGGGTGATCCAGCGTCCGACGGTGACCAGATTGCCTGCGCCTCCTCGCTGCTCCATAAGAGGGCGGTAAAAATTTTCAGTAAATACGCCGGCAAATACATTGAGCTGGGAGCTTGCCAGGCTGGCGGTCGCAGAGAACATCGCAGCAATCAGCAATCCGACCAGACCCGCAGGTAACACGGAAAGACAGGCAGCAATGTAGGCCTGCTCCGGGTCAGCACTAGGATCAATGACGCGGTACAGCATGGGCGGCATCAGCCAGACGAGCGGGCTTACAAGATACAGAATGCCAAACAGATAAGCGCTCTTACGCGCTTCTTTTGCGCTGGGCACGCTGATGAAACGCTGCGCGAATGCCCAGTCGGCGCCCACCATAAAGAAATGTATACACACCCACCCCATCAGGAAGTAGAGACTGTAGCCCTCACTGACGGGCGCGAAGAATTGCGCCGGTGCCTGCTCGATAAAGGTGCCTACCCCACCGATCGCCTGCAGCATAAAAACCAAGACGAAAAGCACTGATAGGTTAAGGACAATAAACTGAAGGACGTCGGTCATGAGTACCGCCCACAGCCCGCCTGCCATGGTGTAAATAATTACCACCAGGCCAAAGGCAAGAATCGCCCATTCGACGGCGAGATTTCCGGTATTCGGGTCCCGGAATGGGTTGCCTTCAGGCAGGGGCATCAAGGCAACCAGAATGATACTGAGCGCATAGAGTGCAACACCTGTACCTACAATCCGGTACACAAGCATTGCCCATGTGTACAGTTGTACAACGCTCTTACCAAAGCGCAGTTCTATGTACTCTGCGGGTGTATCAACGCCCATGGTCTTCCAGCGCCCAGCGACAAAATAACCGGCAGCCAAGGCGGCGATGCCGTAGCACAGATTAATGGATACCGCGACCAAGCCATATTTATAGGCGATTCCCCCCCACACCACGAAAGTACCGGCGGAAAACATGGTCATAAACCCGCTGAGCCCGGAGACCCACCAGGGCGCCTGCCCGCCGGCGGCAAACATGTCCTGTGCGCTCCGGTTACGCTTCGCATAGAACACGCCAATCAGCACAATGCCCAGCATGTAGGCGGCCAGAACCCAATAATCCAGTAGTGCCAAAATCTATTCTCCCGGCTTTTTTATAGTGTCGTGTGAGATCGCATATTGCCGACGATCTTCGCTGCCTGATCGCGGATATCGGCCAGTGACTTTTCTGCGGTAAATAGCTGTGAACCAATACCAATGGCATCTGCTCCCGCCTGCATAAATCCCCGCATGTTTTCAGGGGCCACGCCACCGACGGCCATCAGGCGTACGTGAGATGGGAATACCGCGCGCACCTGTCGAAAAAAGCTCTCACCACAGCTCACCGCCGGGAATACCTTGAGCCAGCGCGCGCCCGCGTTCAGGGCCTGCATCATTTCGGTTGGTGTAGCGACACCGGGCACCGGTTCAATCCCCAGTTCCAGCGAATGCGCAATCAGGCCTGGATCACAGTGGGGGCTCAGCGCAATCTGGCATCCGACATCGGCGAGCGCGTTCAGCTCTTCCTGCGTACGTACCGTACCCGCCCCGATCACCAGTCGGTCCGTAAATTCTTTACGGATCAGCCCGATACTTTGGACTGCATTTGGTGAATTGAGCGGGACTTCCACCGTGGTAAACCCAGTGTCCAGAAGAACGCTCGCCACTTCCAGTGCGCGCTCCGGTGTCAGTCCTCTCAATATGGCGACCAGTGGCTCCCTGAATAGTGCTTCATTTAAATTCATAGTGCTTGCTGCTCCAGGCGTAGGCTGGAAATCTGACAGATTGCCCCGCGCAAAGCTGCCTGTGCATCCACAGTTCGCGCGGAATAACCGAGGTGCGCGAGAGCCGATTTATAGAGGCCCGCCAGCACTGGTGTGCCGGTGATACCAATGGGCTGAGCCGCGGGGCATGTATCCCGAATTCCTTCGGCAATTTCGCTACCGATCAACAGACCGCTCACGTAGTCGCTGGCAGATTGGTTGCTGAGTTCTGCGAGTAGGGCGTCTCCACGCACTGAAAATAACCGGCGCCCCAGCCCTTGCTCCGACATGCCGTCGTCGACACCGCGAAGAAAGTCAGGGGACGACTGTGCCTCTTCTGTCAAATGGTGACGCAGCAAACCGTACTGTCTGAGCAAGGCGAACATTTCACCGGTAATCGACGTGAAGAAACCTTCTATCCCGCCGTCGCGAAGCCGCATCCATTTGGAATGGGTACCGGGGGCAATACAAATACCCGATCCTTCGGTGAGCGCCCAACCGAACGCTTGCAGCTCTTCTCCGCGCATCACATCCCAACCTGTCGCGCTGCGGAATTTCACGCCGGGTATAAAGTTGACGGTAAGTTCACCCATGGGGACAGCCGCAATGGCATCGGCGATATCCGAGAGTTTGGCCGGCGCTTCCAGATACGGCATGTTGTACCAGCCGACAGACGAACCCACCATGCCACAGGCGAATACCTGCGGATCCTGCACCGGACAATTTCGATAGGCCTCTGACGCCACCTCGATCATGTCTGCGCGCGTCAGGCTGGCAACACCATCTCTGGATTCGGAGCGCCCAAGCACCCGACCCTGCGCGTCCAGATATATCGCTCGAAAATTTGTTGTTCCCCAATCCATCAACATCAGCGCCGACATCAATCACCTCCACTCAACAGAATACCGATAATCTGCATTATTCACATAATATCTATAATAGCAACGTTGTTGGTGGGGTAAGACTATTGGGGATATGGGTTAAGCTCATTATTTCACGATTTCATGCATATTTTGGCTGGGTGCCGCTCTATCGTCAATAATTAAGTTGCACATATAGCAACAGATGGGTAATCTAATAACCACTTCTGTAGCGGAACGTAATAAGGATCAATTCGTGAGTAATTCAGACGCAGGCGTGCTCAAAGGCACCTTCCCCGTGGTTCCCACACCGTTCGATGGGAAGGGTGGAGTCGATTGGAGGGGCCTTGAGCGGTCTGCCCAATATATTCTTGAGGCGGGTGCCGACGGCCTGGTTTTCCCCGGCCTGGCCAGTGAGTACGCGCAACTCACGGAGGAGGAGCGTTTTGAGGCTACCCGTCTGATCGGCAACCTGTGCAAAGACCGGGTGCCATTTATTGTGGGTGCTGGGGCAAGTACGCCGGATGCGGCGATCCGCTTTGCAAGGGCCGGCGCCGAAGCCGGCGCGCAATGTGCCATGGTAATGGCACCCAATCACTATGCGGATGACCCGGAAGCGATGCGCGCGTTTTTTGACGCTGTTGCGGAGGCAGCCGGGATACCCATCATGCTGCAAAACGCGCCGGCGCCGATGGGAGCTGGACTGCCGGTGGAACAGATAGCTTCGATCCTGAGTGCCAATCCGGCGATTGAATATGTGAAAGAGGAAACCATGCCCTGTGGTCAGCGGATGGAAGCGATACTGGCAACTGCTCCGGCCACACTGAAAGGGGTGTTTGGTGGCGCCGGCGGGCGCTACATTCTCGATGAGCTTTCTCGTGGTGCCTTGGGTACTGTGCCTGCCAGCGAGCTGACCGAGGTGCATGTCGCTCTGGTCAGCGCGTGGCAGCGGGGTGAGCAGGAAAAGGCCCGAGAGCTTTTCATTAATATGCTCCCCATTCTTAACATGCAGGCGATCTTTCGCTGCAATCTCACCAAGTGGGTGTTGATGCAGCGCGGAATTCTCAATACCTGTGAAGTGCGTGTACCCGGCCCGACCATGGATGAAGGGGACCGTCAGGAGTTGCGGGCCTTCTGGCCAAGAGTTGCCGATATAATGGGGAAGCTTGAGTCTCGCCAAAGTACCCCCGGGCCAGAGGAAGTTGTTCTGCCATGATTTCGAAAATCGAGTCTGTTGAAACCTGTGTAGTGACAATCCCCAGGGAAACGCCTTATCTCGGCCCCCTGGGTGAGAGCGAAGAGGTAAACCGAAAGGGTTACCTGGTTCGCTCGGGGAATCGTACCGTTTACCCCAGTGTCGATCGGTCGGTAATCGTAAAAATCACCGACGCCAACGGTACGGTTGGGTGGGGAGAGACCTATGGTATCTGCGCGCCCAATGCGGTAACCGAAATTATCGAAGATTTACTGGCGCCGGTTATTGAGGGACGCAACGCGCTCGATGTTGCCTGTATTCACGAAGACCTGTACGACATGATGCACGTACGAGGGTACTTCGGCGGATTTTATCTTGATGCACTGGCGGCGATCGATATTGCGTTGTGGGATATCTTCGGCAAACACAGCAACCAGACGGTGGCCCAGCTACTCGGGGGCACTCGGCGCAAGAAAATTCCGGCCTATGTATCCGGGCTGCCGGAAAGCACCCTTGAGAAGCGTTGTGCGCTGGCTAAAAAGTGGCAGGACAAGGGGTTTACCGGGTTCAAGTTCGCGGGGGTGGTTAGCCACGAAGGCATGGCGAACGAAATGGCTGCATTGCGTGAAACCCTCGGTCCGGACGCCGATATCATGGTGGATATGCACTGGAAATTCAGTGCCGCCGAAGCCACGCGAGTGATCAAGGCGATGGAACCGCACAATCTTTATTTCGCGGAAGCGCCTTGCGCCCCGGAAGATATTGAGGGGCTCGCCACAGTCGCTCGCAGCGTTGCCACGCCAGTCGCTGCCGGTGAAGAGTGGCGTACGGTCTTTGAAGCGCGCGAGCGGGTCAACCGGAATGCCTGCAGCATATTACAGCCTGAAATGGGTCACACCGGTATCACCCAGTTTTCGCGTATCAGTCAGCTGGCCCAGGCCTTCCACTGCCGGATAATTCCTCATGCGAGTATCGGTGTGGGCATCTTTCAGGCTGCGAGTCTGCACGCCTCTGCGAATGTGTTGCACCTGCCGTATCACGAATATCAGCATTCGGTATTCGATCGGAACCTGCAGTTTCTGGAAACGGATATGGATTGCCGGAACGGGTACTTTTCATTGCCTTCCGGTCCGGGCCTGGGTGTAACCCCAAGCAAAAAGCTCTGGGCATTTAGTAACAAAGACCTTTCGAGTTAGCGCGATGTTTGACTCTGGGCAGGCGCCACCGCAAGATAGCCGAGTCAGAAATGGACTCGATATCATGACCGCAAAAAAAGGCACTCAGGCGAACCAAAGCATCATCGACGGGTTTGCTGTACTACAGGCCCTGGCCATGTCGGAAGACCCGATCGGCAGCCGCGAGCTCGCGCGCAGACTGGGAATGGAAACGACCAGGGTGAACCGCCTGCTGAAAACGCTGGCGTATATGGGGATTACTCAGCAGACCCCCAATCGCAAATACGTCCCGGGTCCAGGTATGCATGTGCTCGCGACCCAGAGCTTGTACGCTTCCCGGCTTCTGCGCAGTGCCATCGCTCCACTGGAAAAACTGGCCTTTTTCGGTCACACGGTGGCACTGGGTGTGCTCTGGCAAGACTCGGTGTCTTTCCTGTATCACCGGCGTCCGGGTATGGCTTCTGCTGAGGCCATCGGGCGTATCGGTTTACGTCCTGCGACCACCAGTGGCATCGGCATGGCGCTGCTGAGTTGCGAAGAAGAAACGTACCTCGATCAGTTGTTCGAGGCGCGAGAGGTGCCGGGTTTCGACGATGGTCTACCCGCGCTTAAGCAGGCTCTCGCAGAAATTAAAGAATCTGGATTTGCAAGAATTCAAGTGCAAAGTGATTTACCGGAAGCACCGGATAAGCCCACGCATACGATCGCGGTACCCGTTGGTCTTGACACCAAGGCTGCGGTCGCGATTTCTGGCTGGATTCCCGAGTCCGCTTCCCTCGATATTGCCGACGCGCTGAAGACGACGACCGAAGAAATTCGCGGAAGTCTGCAACAGACAAAACCCGCTTAGTCCGCTTTGGCGCGTAGACGCCCCCACTAGAATGAGAATGTCATGTCTGAGGTAAAACGAGTTGCTGTCGTTACTGGCGCGGCCGGCAGCATTGGTGCTGCTATCTGTCGACAGTTATCCGAAAGCGGTGTTCTGGTTGCCGGGATTGACCTGAAGCAGCCTACCGATGCGGATCTCAATCTCGCCGGTGACCTGGCCGACGTCACTACACTCCCGCAGGCAGCGGAGAAGATTCTGGAAACGCTGGGGTCACCTTCGATACTGGTGCACGCTGCCGCCCTGAGCGATCTTGCCGATACGCTGAGTGCCCGGCTGGATAGTTTTCAGCGCCTGATGCAGGTCAATGTGTTCGGTGCTATGCAATTGGCACAGGTTTTCTGCCCCGGGTTCCCCGCCAGTGGCGGAGCCATCGTACTCGTGTCTTCTATCACGGGCCTGGTGGGTGCCCCGGGTATGGCCAGCTACTCCGCTTCCAAGGGGGCGATCCATGCGCTGACTCGTACTATGGCCCTGGAGCTCGCACAGAAAAATATTCGTGTGAATAGTGTGAGCCCTGCATCCGTTGATACGCCAATGTTGCGTGACAAACTGAACCAGCAGCCCGACCCCGCGCTGGCACTGAAGCAGAATATTCAGCGTCATCCGCTGGAGCGTCTGGGGCAACCGGAAGAGGTGGCCAACCTGGTGCGGTTTCTGACAAGTGATGAGGCGAGCTGGATTACAGGCTGTGACTACCGCATTGATGGTGGTGCAACGATAAACCGCAAATAGTCCGGTGCTGAAACACCCGAAACTTCATAGCTGATCGACCACTTCATACTGTGGACTTAAAGCCCCCGCAAGTGGTCCCGCCGCTACTGGCTTCCCACACCTCCCCTCAAGATGCGCTTGATGCACTGCGATAGCGCGGTCGCCCGGAACGCTACCCAGTCTTAAATACACTTCCCTTTTCACTGGTCACCAATTCACTTCTCTGTGACTGTCCACGTTCCAGTTTCAAGGGGTGGCTGGACTACTGATTGCCGGCTACAAAAAAGGCGCCCCGTAGGGCGCCACTCAAGGGGATGAATGCAGTCGCATTCGTGAGGATCTGTTAAAGCGCGTAGGTGAAAGATACCTTGTAGATCTGACCGTACTCCACGTTGCGACGGGTGGCTTCCGAGTAGGCGTTGTATTGCAGCTGACGGGTGTTGAGCAGGTTCAATGCCTCAAGATTCACCGTAAGATTGTCTGTGACGTGCCAGTTGGCAGTCGCAGAGAGGTCGGCGTAATCCTTGTAGTAAATACCGGAATCGCCATTGCCAATACCATCAAGATAATCGTCCCGCCAGTTGTAGGCGACGCGGAAGCCAAGATTTTCGGTCTCGTAATAGCTCACAAAGTTCACGTTGTGCTTGGAAAGACCTGGCAAGGGCAGCACCGACCCGTTTGCGTCCGTGAACGGCGTTTCGCTGTCGGTGTAACTGTAGGTCGTCATTACACCCAGGCCATCCCAGCCCGCCGGAAGGAAGGTAAGCGGTTGTTGATACAGTAATTCCAGCCCTTTTACCTTCCCGCCTTCGCCATTGACTTTCTGAGCAACGGTAATCGGGTCACTGTAGCCGGGAATGTCTTTGGACTGGATGGTTTGGACGATGAAAGATTCGACGTCTTTAAAAAATACACCGGCGGACAATACGGCTTCCGAGTCGAAATACCATTCACTACTCAGGTCCATCTGGTTGACGATAAACGGATCCAGATCCGGACTGCCGCTCTGGCCGGTATTGTCGCTGAATACGTGTAGACCATTGTTGAGGTCAGCAGTGTTTGGGAAGGTAAGTGCGCGGGCAGCGCCAACCCGTACCACCCAGTCTTCGCTGAGATCAAATTTCGCGACCGCGGATGGTAGGGTCTCACTGTTCGAGACCTTGGCAACCGTTGGGCTCACTCCACCATCTGCGTCTATCGCATTACCGGTGGAAGTCATGTTTCGCTCTACCTGGCGTATGCCGAAGTCGCCGGTGACAATCACATCACCCAGCTGCACGTCGTAATTCGCTTTCACATAGTAGGCATCGATGGACTCATCGATAGTGAAGCTACCGAGTGGATCCAGTCCGATATTGCAGATCGCCTGTTGTTCGCTATCGTAGAAGTCAGCGAGGGTGCCGCAGCCCTGCCAGGCACTTTTGTCCACAACCAGGTAGCGGGAGTGGGCGTCGCCTGCGTCACCGGAGAAAAAGTCGTTACTGGAGAAAAGTGTACTGATATCCGGCAGGTCGCCAAGGGCAAAATTGGGGCGAATATCTGCACTGCGGTATCTTACGTCGGTCTCCAGTGTGTTGCTGCGCGCGCCGAGTTCAATGGAGGTGATCGCACCTTCCAACTGCCATTCAAAGTCAAGGCGGGCGGCGCGGTCGGTGCTTTCCTTGGCTGTGGAATTGTCATACAAGATTGCCAGAGCCAGTTCATCCAGATTGGTCAGGTCGGCATCCGTAAAATCTACCTGTGGTACATCACCGTTGCGCAGATCAAACGCGATCTTGCCTGCGTCTTGCGTCTGGAAGCGGATGAAATCCTGCTCCATTGAGGATTCGGCAGCGGTGTTGGCGAGTTCCGCAGACAGAGACCAGCGTTCGGTCTCGTAGCTTCCACCAATTGCTGTGCTGGTAAATGCGGAAGAGGCGTCGGCAAATTCCGTGTTGGTTTGCGCAGGTCGCACGACCTCTGCCGCCATTAACGTCTCATTGTCAGAAAATACCGGATTGGAGATGGTGCAGCAGTTCCAGAAGCCCGTCCAATAGCGGTTCCGGTCCGATGTAATTTCCGAGAAAAAGGTGTCGGCATACAGTTCCAGTTCATCGCTGGGCTGCCATTGCAGGAAAGCACTTACGCCGCTGCGTTTGCGGTCGTCTTCAATCTGCTGAAAGCGCATGTCCCGGTGAATCTGCCCGGGAACCCCATCGCCGTTGGGGTCGATCGTGGTGAGTCCATCATCGCTCGACAATTGGCCGTAACCGCTGAATGTGTTCATTCCATCTTCGCGTACAGACTGATTCGCTTCGGTCGCGCTCACTAGTACACCGAAGGTGTCGTCGGCGAAAGTACCGCTGTACATTGCGAACCATTCACTGTCCGTTTCACCGGCAAGTTGTGAATGCGCTCCAGTGAGCGAGACGGTGCCGTGGTGCCCCAGATTGTCTAGCGGGCGACGTGTGACTACATCCACCACGCCACCGAGCGCCCCCTCGATCTGGCTTGCGGGTGTCTGTTTGTACACTTCCAGACGGGACACCAGCTTGGAAGGAATCTGGGCGAGAAGGCCGTAAGAGGACCCTTCCAGGGTATCCGGCCCGCGGCTACCGCGACCGCCGGCCTCGATGACCTGCCGCCCATTGATCAGAGTGACGTTCTGACGCATCCCGCGAATCGATACATCGCTGCCGCCGCCAATGCCTCGGTCAACCTGTACGCCGGATACCCGTTGCAGGGACTCTGCCACATTCGCATCCGGCAGCTTGCCCATATCGTCAGCCATAATGGCGTCGAGAAACTCGGTTGCATCGCGCTTGCGATCCACCGCCTCCGCCATGACCTGGCGGATACCACTTACGGTAACTTCCTCCATCTGCGCGGGTTGCTCCTGCGCGAAAGCAGTTGCTGATAATGATGCGACGGCCATCGCTAGAGCCGCCTGAGGAAAATTTCCTCTCGCATGAAACAATTTCATTAGTCTCTCCTGATTATTATTGCTTTCTAAGCAACATTTATTGTTGGAGGGCCATGGGATTGCATCTATTTGATCATAGAGTGCGGCCCTGACCCTAGTACATCTCTCCTTTCGGTTCAATTAATATTTCAATAATAGCAACGTCAGTTTTGGGTCAAAAAAATGAGGGGGAGGCCCCCTCTAAACCATGCCTGGAGACATTATTGGGTTTTACATAAATGCCAGATTCCTGCGGGGGTAGGGGAGTTCGCTCCGAGTTGAACCTGACCTCCCGCTGCCTGAGCCTGTAGGTGCTCAGGGTCTTGGTCGACGTTAATTACCGCGTAGCCGCCGTCGTTATCGCTGTCGATCAGCTTCCAGCGCATATTGGTGTTTGAGAAGCTTTGTTGAGTCACGCTGATCAGTGCACCGGAACCATTTGCGGTCAGACGCATGCCATTGGCATCGCTTATGAGGCCAAATTCACCGTCACTATCCCCGTCCTGCAATATCCAATGGGTAGAACTTCCAGTGTCATTACCGACAGACGCCAGGTCGCCACTGGAGCCCCCTGTCAGCTGTTGCCCGTACTGTTGGTTGGTCAGGTGATAGGTGCCAGGCTGAGAGCCACTGAGTGTGCCCGACAGGCAGGTCTGTTCCGGCGCTGATGTGAGATGTGTGCCGACTTCAAATGCGTATAGAGACCCGGAGTTGCTGTTGATTCCGGTGGGTGATGTGGCATAGATGTGATCGATATTTCCAGCGCGCTGAACGGCAATTCGTTCGATCGAACGTGAGTTATCCAGAATATAGCTGGACCAGCTACCGTCACGCTTTTCCGCGACCATCAACTCTTTGTTATCGGTAACAAAGTAACTGCGTGCCACTGTGCCGTCGTGAGTGTGGCCCAGTGCGGCGATAGTGTCATCGGTATCAAACAGTAAAGTTTTATCCACCCAGGCAAAGCCATCCCAGCGAATCCGGTAGACGTCATAGTCGCGGGGGCCGGCGCTGCCACTTGTGCGATACCGGTAGGTTACGCTGGGTCTGTTTTGCCCGTCTAACGCGAGTTTGGCACTTTGAATTCCTTTGCCCTGGCTGCTTGTCGAACCGGACTGTTTGACGAACTCTTCGCCTTCCTCAAGTGCCTGATAAAAGAGGCCGGGAGTGGAAAGTGAGACTGGCGTGGTCACCACCTGTCCATCCGCAGTGGTGAACTGTCCGCTGGCTGGGGAATATGTCAGGTAGCTGCCATAGTGTCGCATCGGGTTGGTCGCCCCGGCCGCCCACTGAAAGATGATATGCACCGTGCCGTTGGCATCCACCTTGATATCATCGGGATAGACCATGTCGTTTGGATTGAAGGCAAAGGTCGCTTCGTGTATCCAGATGTTGGCGCTGTTGTCCCAACGCACCAGCTCACCTTTCCCGCCCTGGCCGCCGGCTCTGTTGCGAACCGCAACATAGACATCACCATTCGGTGCGGTGGCGGCCACCGGGTAGGTCAGGGATGCGCTACCCGGAATAATGTCGGTACGTCGGCGAATGTCGTCGATGTTCCCCGCGGTGGACGAGCGAAAATAGTTCCAGCCGTTGTTATGCAAATCCGTGAAGATGTGGATAAACCCATCGCCATCAACCGCAATGGTCGGCTGATCGTGGCCGAGATCGTCGCCGTGTTCCCAGATTGTGCCGTCGGCCTGTTTGAGCGCTCCCGTCTCCCACTCACCGGTAGCCCGCCGTACCGCAACGGCGCCCTGATGCTTGGAGTTGCTGGACCCCGGGGTATTGGCGGCGAAGTAAATTTCTCCTCCCGATATCGCAATGGGTTTCCACCAGCCCGCCTGGTTAGAGCTGTCTACTGTTACCGGCACAGATTCAACCGCCACCTGCGCCGATGCATAGGCGCTGGCGAGAGCCAGGCCTGTAATCCACTTTTTCATTATTAGAATCTCTCATCGACGTTGAGATTTAAATCTATAATAGCAACAAAAGTGGTGTCAATACCCGCAGGGCTACCGCTTGATACGCAGTTTTCTGTATGTTTCCTGGAAAATAGCTGGGATTTCAATGGCTTGCAGAATGTGTGGAATTGTTGTGCGCTTGAATTTATTTCATATATAGCAACATATTGGGCGATCTGCTGTACTGGTGAATCTGTTTGCTGGCAGGTGATACCGATGCCACGGCGTGACATCGGTAAATCAGTGAAGGGATTTCGAAAGGGTTGGGTAGCTGTTGGCGAGTGCCGTCAGTGCATCTTCAGACGCGGTTTTACGAACCGGTTCGCCTGGCCGATTACATACAGCAACATCGCCTTGGGCCAGCCGTGTAGCGCGGCCAGGTGCATCCGGTAGAGGGAGCGGTAGGCGAGCCCGGCGAGGCGCCCCTCGATGGTGAGGCTGCCCTTGACCAGTCCACCCATCAGGTTGCCCACCGCATCGAACTTCGACAGGGACACCAGTGAGCCGTGGTCCTTGTAGGTGAACGGCTCCAGTTCAGCTTCGGGGTTTTCAATCAATCGAATCAGGTTGGCGCTGGCGGTCTTGGCCATCTGTTGGGCGGACTGTGCCCGTGGCGGAACCCGTACGCCGTTGCTGTCTTCGCAACCGGCGCAGTCCCCCAGGGCAAAAATCGCCGGATCATTCTTGCTGCGCAGGGTGGTTTCCACTTCAATCTGGTTGCGCGGGTTGACCGCGAGGCCATCCAGTTGCTGAAGAAAATCCGGGGCTTTTACGCCCGCGGCCCATACTCGAATGGCTGCGGGAATTTCCTCCCCCTCTTTGGTGATAAAACCGGTCTGCGTCGCCTCTGCGACCTGGGTGCTGGTGAGTACACGCACTCCGATTTTTGTCAGCTCCTTTTGCGAACTGTTGCCGAGGCGTTGCGGAAGTGCCGGAAGCAGGTGTGGGCCCGCTTCAATCAGGGTCACCTTGAGATCGCCGTTTTTGATACGCCCGTAGTGGCCCATCTCATGGACCGCGTCCACCAGTTCCGCTGCCAGTTCGACCCCGGTCGCGCCCCCACCCACGATGGCGATATGCACGGACTCTGTCACTCGACTTTCCAGCTGCAGAAACTGGTCCAGCAGGCGCGTGTGAAATTTCTGTGCCTGCTCGGCACTGTCGAGGAACTGGCAATACTCGCGCACGCCGGGGGTGTGGAAGTCGTTGCTCTGGCTGCCGAGGGCAAACACCAGGTAGTCGTATTCGAGTTTGCGCGCCGGTACCAGCGGGGTACCGTCTTCACTGCAGACCTCTGCCAGCTCTACGGTTTTGTTTTCCCGGTCGAGCCCCTGCAGGCTGCCCAGTTCAAACTGGAAACCATTGGCGCGGGCGTGGACCTGATAGTTGAGCGCATCGAGGCTGCTATCCAGCGCACCGGTAGCGACCTGGTGCAACAGGGGTTTCCAGATGTGGGTGCGATTTTTATCAACCAGGGTGACCTGGGCCGCGGGGGATTTGTTCTGGCGACGAAAGCGCCCGAAGGAGAAGTGGCGTCCGAGGCTGGTGGCCAATTGCAGGCCGCCGGCGCCACCGCCAATAATGACGATTTTTTTCATATCAGAGTTTCCTGTAGAGCTTAAAAATAATTCGGCTCTTCGCGGCACTCTGTGAGACCCATTTCGTTCTTGTCCCGGTTTACCCCGGGGATTTTATGCCGCCAGTATTGCTGCCGTGCCGGTATTTGGCAATGGTTTAATGGTTTCATGAGAAATGGTTACGGGCTGCAAGCTCCGCAAAGTACGCCGTTCAGTGCGGGGGCGAATACTTAGCCTGGCTGTCAGTTCGTTGCCGAAGGCTCTTCGTGTGTCGCCGAAGGCTCTTATTTTGTGGCTGAAGGCTCTTAGTTTGTCGCTGAAGGCTCTTAGTTTGTCGCTGATGGCTCTCAGTTTGTCGCTGATGGCTCTTTCTGTACCGGTGTTGTGGGAGCGTTGGCCACAACCTCAGAGGGGGCGGCGTCAGCCTCTTCCGTTCGCGGTAGTGACAACTGGCTGATCCGGTTGATGAAGCGGCGCTCGAGAAATTCTTTGCAGTGCGCGAACGCAGGGCCCGCCGCTGCCAAGCCACCGCAGGCGGCAATCGCTCCTGAGGAACCGCAGGAAAGCAGGCGTAACCATTGGCGACGGGGGCGATAAGGCTTGAGAGGTTGTGCCCGAAGTGCCGCGCACAAGTTGTGAAACAGTGTGGCCCCTTGATTGCAGGCTTCGGCCGCGGACTTGGGCAGCTGTCGGGATGTACTCGCTATATCTCCCACCGCAAAAATATGGGGGTGGCTGTGGGATCGCAGGTCGTCGTCAACCTGTACGAAGCCACGTTCATCCACCGCAATACCCGTTTGAGTGAGCCATGGGGGCGCAGTGGGCTCCGTGCACAGTAGTGCTCTGTCAATGGGTATAAAGCGGCCTTCGTCGCTGTAGATACCCCGGGCGGTAATCTCCGCTACCCGCCAGCGGTTGTGGCTGTAGACCTTTAATCTGCCCATCTCCCTTGCGGCCAGCTGGCGTGCCAACAATGGGTACCCGGCGGGTGTTTTGTTTCCAGCGTGCACCAGGTGAATCTCTACTCTGCCGCTGTAAACCGGTTCCTCCAATGCGCTCGCCATGGCCATGGCCAGTTCAAAACCGCCGGCGCCACCGCCGATAACACCCAGTTTCAGTGGGCGGCGCTCACTGCTTATCTGCTGCCGTAATTGTTCCCAGTAACGTAAAAACTGTCCGATGGGTTTGACCGGAATTGCGTGCTCTGCGCCGGGAATGCGGTGGCAGGATGTGGCACCGACGGCCAGAGACAGAAAGTCGAACGAAAGGTCCGGCTGCCCCAGCAAGGACACGCGATTTTGCTCTGGATCGATATTGTGTGCACAAGCCTGGATAAAACGCGCGCCCGCCGCGCGACACAGACGTGCCAGGTCGATGTGGGTGTCGCTTAGGGAATACTGGCCGGCGATCATACCCGGCATCATGGGGGAGTAGGTGCTTACCACCTGAGATGAAACCAGGGTCAGGCGTACGTCTGCTACGGGGTTGATTGCCCACCGCCGCAGCAATTCCAGGTGGCCGTGACCGCCGCCGATCAATACCACGTCCTGACTGAGGGGTTGCTTGTGCATGGATTCCTTCCGCACGCCCACCGCAGCTTCTTTTGCGACGGCCGGTCTCTGTGCCGTTTTGATTGAAATATAATCAGTGTAACGGTGGTTGGTGGAATAGCACGGTTTCAGCGGAGTCATCGGTGGTATTTGCTGCCGGAATTTTCGCGACAGAGAGGCTTCATTTTATTCGGCGGCACCGGGCCGCACTAAATCGCCATTTTGTACGAGCAGGCGACATCTGGATCCGGGCTACTGGTCTTTAATGTAGAGAGCCCGCAATTCCGCCACGGTCGCGAGAATTGCGCGAAATACACTGTTCGCCGAGCCTCGATGTCTAACTCACCACACGATTTACCGCCAGTATCCCCCGCAAGGGACGCACAGCGCAGAGGCGTGCATCGCGTTATGTGGATTCTGGTGGCGATTCTGCTGGTGATCACTGGCATTAACTTCTTTCTGTCGATTTACCTGCCCGGCAAGGTGCAGCGGTGGTTGCACCAACATGGCCTGGAAGCCCAGATACAGCATATAGACGTGTCGTTGCCCCGGTTGCATGCGCACCTGCAGGGAGTGGAGGTGCGCAACCAGTATGAGCGGGGATTTCGCGTGCGCGAAGCGACACTGGGCCTTAGCTGGTGGCACCTGCTAAGGGGGAATATCCACGTCAAACTGGTTGAGCTCGACGGCGCCTACATGGATCTTGAGTCCACACCGGGCAAGCGTGGTCGGGTTTGGGAAATCGGTGGCTGGCATCTGGCGGAAGGTGACAAGAAGCCGAAAAACTGGCGAGTTGATCTCACTGCGGCGACATTGCGCGACAGTGTGGTGTGCTATCAACACAAACCTCAGTGGACCAGTCCCAGCTGTGTGCGGATTGGCAAACTGGTCCTGGATGACTTTTTTGTCAGTGGATTTCGCGAAGCCAGCGAGGCGTTGAAATTCGATATCGGCGCCGCGGATCTGCGTGTGGAAAACTTGCTGGCCTGGGATGAATTTGCGAACAACGTCTCCCGTTATGGGCTGAGCCGTCGGGTGCAAGAGGCGGGTGAGGGGGATATGCGTAAATCCCCTGAAGAAAACCCGACTCTGGCACTGGTTGCTTTACGCAGTCAGCACATCCACTTTGCGCGGCCGGGCAATGCGTTGCGCACCGAAGAGCTGTTTGCGCACAAGTTTGCGGGGTGCCCCCCTGACCGCTGGGCAGAAGCCATTCCTGCGCTAAAACGCATCGCCGGGCATTGCGGCATAGCTCGCCGTCTTGAACTGCGGGGCTCGGCACTATTCACCTTTGGGGCAAAATCCGAAATTGCCTGGCACCGCCTGAGTGGGGAGGAAGTACGGCTGCGCTATCGCAATCGGCGCTATCCCAACTGGTATACACAGACCATTGCGCTGAACAGCTTTGACTTTCAGCGCCAGGATAAATCACTAGGCTGGGAGAGTGGGGGTGCCAGCGGATTCTCGTGGTGCCCGAATGCGTGGCGCGAGGATGCGCATCACTACTGCGTTCGCGCCGGCGTACTGAACCTGCCGCGAGCAACGGAATTTCGCTGGCGCAACGGATTTGCGGTGGACCTTGTCGAGGCCAGTCTCAGCGAGGGCAGGCTGGTGGATATGGCCACCAAGGTTCAGGATGCGCGCGCCCTGACCCTGAATCAGTTGCGCCTGGGTTCCCTGCAGTACCGCAACGATACACGCCAGCTCGGCTTGTATCAGGCACAGCTGGATGTAGCCAACGGCTGTTTGCCCGGGGGGCTGCTCGGTACCGCGAATCACTGTATCCACCTGTCGCAGTTGCAGATGGCGGAAGGTTTTTCCGTACAGTTTCCACGGAGCCTGGCCTCCGGTGGGCGGCCGGCACAGACCTGGGCACTGCTCAGTGATGCCTTGTCGCTGCAAAGCTTTCGTATTGCAGGAACGCAATCGGGCTCAGCGGACAGTGCACGCACATTACAGCCCGATCACCGGTTGGAACTCGCCGAACTTGAGTGGGCGCGCCTGAATCTTGTGCCCGGGGAGCGTGAGTTCCTCGCCGAAGACTTCGCGTTGAAATCTCTATCCGGCTGTATGCCCGAGGGGGTCCTGCCTCAGCGCCTGTCCCCTCTGTGCGGGCGGATGAATGCGCTGGAAGGGAAGGGCAATTTCATTCTGCGCAGTAAAGCGTCTGATACCGACACCGCATCACCCTACCTCATTCTCGGCGAGCTCGCGCTGCAGAGCTTGTTGTTGTCTGATCACCTCATCGGCAACGCCAATCGACAAACAGGGCTCGCGCTGACCGGGTTGCGTATCGGCCCGGGGCTTTTTCGTCGCAGTAATGCACAGCGCAATCCGGGAGAGTATTTTGCCACGGGGCAGGGGCACTGGTGGGTGATGGAAGAGGACGGCGTGGCGCTGGAAGGCGAAGTCAGTGAGGCGGTGAGTGGAGAGAAGGGTCAGCTGGTATCCGGATCAACTGACGCGGGTAGCCGGAGCGAGGGTGCGGCCGCGACAGCAGGGAAAGCCGGTGCGGCTATTGGCAGTCCGATTCAGTTCAGCAGCACGGAACTGGAGCTGGACGCGGTATCACTCGAGCGATTGGACGGCTGCCTGCCAATGGCGTGGCAGCGAATACTGACTCCCGGTAGCGGGGTGCGTCGCGCGGCCTGTTTCGATATCCACAATCTGAAGCAACAGCAGCCATTGCATCTGCAGTTGGAGAGACAGCGCTCTGTCACTGCGCAAAACACGCCGCCAAGCAGCGCTTTCCGGTTTGGAATGCGCGCCGCTGAACTGCGCCTGGACAGCGCCGAGATCAATACCGCTACCGGGGAGTCCCTGCTGTCGGTGACGCAGCTGCACCTGCCCAAGGCCAACCTGAAATATCAGTCCGCGCCGACAATGGCACAGCTGGACGTGCCGGGTGCGGCGCTGGATAGCGCCGACTTCTGTCTGCAAGAGGCCCGCTGTGTACAGATAGAAACCCTGCGCACCGGTGAAACCTTCATGCTTGATTACCGGCGGGCCCATTTTCGCGCCGACCTGAATCAGCTGGAGCTGGCGCGCTTCTCTCTCACCGGCGGTCAGAATGAGCTGACTGCGGAAGTGCGCGATCTTGCCGGGCTTTCCCTGGAAATCGACCTGCCGCGGGGGAGGGCGGCGAGTGCCGACTGGCAGCTGGATTCACTGCACGCCACCCGGCTGGATCTGTGTTGGCCGACTACTGGCGACTCGAACGCCATGTGGCCACGTTGTATACGCGGTCGCGATTTATCCTCCGACGGTACCGGGTTGGCAATACAGCAACTGGCACTGCACGCTTCGCTGCCAATGTCGACGCCTGCAGAGCGCACTGATCAGCGGCCGCAACTGGAATTCGGGCAGCTGCGAATCGGGGGCATCGGTATGGTGCAGCCCGCGCCGGGTCAACCGGTAATGCTGAATCTGCGCAATGTGCAGCTCGAGTCCCTATCGGGCTGTGGCCCAGAGGCGTGGCTTGTCGCTGCTCGCCTGCGAGGTGAGAGCCGCGGTCGCTGGGGGGGGTGCCTGGCACTGGAAAAATTGCACCTGACCGGTGATAACCGCATCGCGTTGGGCCTCGGCGAACAAAATACTGCGGCGGATATTCTGGATCTGGGGCCGCTGCAAGCGGACAACCTGAAGTTGCTTTCCCCCGCAGACCAGACGCCCAAGTTACAGCTGGCGCGGCTACAGTGGCAGAGTCTGCGCTGGCCCGGCGGCAAGCGTTTACAGGCTGAAGATCTGGTGGCCGATGATTTTTCCGGTTGCATACCGGACATTCAGGGCGTCGTCGATCTCAACCGGGCCCCGCCCTGCGTGAACATCGGCAAAGTGCAGATCTCCGGCAATCAGCGCCTTGCTCTCGAACATGAAGACGGGGATAAGTCCCAGCAGGCGTTCCGCTCCACCGGTCAGATAGCGGTAGAGGATTTTGTTTTTCTGGAGGGAAATCGCGAGCGCATGGGATTTAGCAGTCTCGATGTGCACGGTCTGGTTCTGTCACCCCATGCGTTTTCTCTCAGGGATGGTGACATGACCGGTATCCGCGGCTGTCTGAAGCCGGTGCACTGGGATGAACAAGCACTGACCCCCTGCTTTGATATCGAAAAAGTCACCGTCGCCAGCGAGCACCGGGTCATTTTGAGCCGCTTCGGCAGTGGTATTCCCCAGCGCTATTTCCGCAATATCCAGGTCGACGGACTTCGTGTATTTCATGGCCGGGGAAATGGCGAAGTGGTGGGAAGCTCCGCTCCCTATTTACAGGCAGAAACCCTGCGGGCAGATGAACTCGGATTCGGCAGTCGTCAGCTGGTCGCTGAGAATTTACAGATTCGTGATATTCAGGGTTGTGTACCGCCCGGGTATATTCCCGGTGTGCGCTATTGCCTGGATCTGCAAAGCCTGGAAACAACCGGCGTGTTTGACTTCGATGCACAAAGCCTGCAACTGGAAATCGCTCAGCTGTTCACTCTGGCGCTAAACGACGTCAAGGGGGACCAACTGCTTGAGACGGAGTTTGCCGAGGCGCGGGGTTTGACCGTTACCCGGGAGGTGGTGCGGCTACTGCACGCTGAGGTGGCCGACAGCAGAGTGCTACGGCGGGACCCGCGGGCCCAGGAATTCGCCAATCATCAGTGGAATACGCAAGTGCAGTTACTGCGTCTTTCCCAGTTTGAGTATTTTCCAAAAGACCGAATTCTGAGTATCGATACCATCGATTTACTGGAACCACGCAGCATCCTCGCCCGCGGTGTGGCTGGGGATCTCGGTGCCTGGGAGCGGTTTCGCGACCGCCCGCCGGAGTCGCTGGGTAATAAGCGTGTCCGTGGCCGTCTGGCGCGGGAAGCCAATCGCTTTCGCTATCGTGTGGGCCAACTGTATGTGGATCATGGGCGCTTTCTGTGGCTCGATAACAGCGAAGAGTACGAAGCGAAACTGCCGGTGCGGCGTATCAATCTGCTTTTGCAGGGAATGAGTAATTACCCGGAAGACCCGTCTGCGCTACTGGTGTTCAATGCCCGCCCGGGAGGCTTCAGCGAAATGCACCTTGCAGGCCAGGTCAATCTTCTCGAGAGCAGTCACTGGGATGCCAGTCTGTTAGGGTATGTGGAGGGGGCGAACCTGATACCCGCGACCCCATATATTGCGCGCCTGCTGGGTTACAAAATTCTACAGGGGCAACTGGATGCGGAAGTGAATATTGCCATCGAGGACAATCAGGTCGATGCGCTTGCAAAAATGGAACTCGAGAAAATAAAAGTTCGGCGAGTGCGGGATACCGACCATCTGCAGGTGAAAAAAAGTTTCATTCCCCTGAGCCTTGCGTTGGCGCTGTTGAAAGATGGTGATGGCGACGTGCGATTTAATATGCCGGTTACCGGGGAACTGTATGATCCAAAATTCAATTTCAGTTTTATTTTCAGTGATCTGTTGCAGCGCGCGATACTGGAATCGCTATTTGCCTATTTTACCCCTGTGGGCTTTTACAGCCTCGCCAAGTTGGCTTGGGCGCGATTCCGCGCGGTGCATTTTGACGACCTTGCGTTTGCGCCAGGGAACGATACCCTGAGTGCACAGGCCAAAGCAGAGTTAGAGGCAATGGTGGAAGCCATGCGCGACAACCCCAATGCGCGGCCTGGAATATGCGGTGTATCCACGGCGCGGGATTTTTCTGTACTGTTTCCGCATGAAGCTATGGCGGTGAGTGCGGATAGAGCTCAACGGAAGGAGTTTTTCCGCGACCCGCCACGGGGCATGCGTGAGGAGCTCTTGCGTCTCGCCAATCGCCGCAGCCGCCATGTACAGAAATTCTTGATTGAAGCCGGGCTCGATCAGGAAGACTTCATCCAGTGTGCACCGGACTATATTGGTACCGACAACAGTGCCCCGCGGGTGGAATTTTCCAACTGACCATCCCATGAAAATCGAAGGAGCAGGTAATGAGCGTGAAAAAGAACCTAGCCCATCAGTTGATTGAACAACACCTGGTGAGTGGAAAGATGCAGCCCGGCGAAGAAGTGCAGCTGAAAATTGACCAGACTCTGTGTCAGGACGCCACAGGTACCATGGTAATGCTGGAATTCGAGGCACTCGGTCTACCACGGGTAAAAACCGAGGTCTCCGCCCAGTATGTGGATCACAACCTGATTCAGGCGGACTTCAAGAATGCGGATGATCACCTGTTCCTGCGCAGTGCCAGTCGCAAGTGGGGCATCTGGTTTTCCCGTCCCGGAAACGGCATCAGCCACGCGGTGCATATGGCGTGCTTCGGAGTCCCGGGTAAAACCCTGTTGGGCTCCGACAGTCATACCTGTGCCGGTGGTGCCATGGGCATGCTCGCCATGGGGGCGGGTGGCCTGCAGGTGGCATTGGCCATGGCCGGAATTCCATTCTCCCTGGTCATGCCGGAAGTCATCGGCGTGGAGGTAACCGGCAAATTGCCCCCATGGGTAAGTGCCAAGGATGTGATCCTGGAAATGTTGCGCCGCTACGATGTGAAAGGCGGTGTGAACAAGATATTTGAATATTACGGCCCGGGGCTGGACAACCTCACCGCCATGGATCGCCATGTAATCGCCAATATGGGACAGGAAATGGGCGCTACCGCCAGTGTGTTTCCCGCCGATGAAGCGGTACGTGCATTTCTCAAACAGCAGGGGCGCGAGCAGGATTTTGTGCCGATGCAGGCGGAAGAGGGCGCCGACTACGATCACCACGACAGTATTGACTTGTCACAGTTGGAACCCATGATTGCCTGTCCCTCCAGCCCCGGCAACGTGGTGACGGTCCGTGAGGTCGCGGGCAAACCCATCTACCAGAGTTATATCGGCTCCTCCGCCAACCCGGGGCTGAGAGATTTCGTGGTGCCGGCGCGAATGGTCGAGGGACAGCAGGTTCCCGAAGAAATATCCCTGGATATAAACCCTACGAGCCGTCAGGTTTTGGAAGAACTGAGTCGTAGTGGCGACCTCAACCGGCTGTTGCTTGCAGGCGCGCGCCTGCACCAGACCGGCTGCAACGGCTGTATCGGCATGGGACAGGCACCGGCCTCCGGGCGGATCAGCCTGCGCACGGTGCCGCGCAACTTCCCCGGACGCTCCGGCACCAAGGAAGATCAGGTATACCTGTGCAGCCCGGAAACCGCCACCGCCAGTGCTCTGTCCGGCAAGATCACCGACCCCCGCGACATGGAGATGGAATACCCGACGTTTTCCGAGCCGGAAACTCTCGGCGATATGCGCCCACTTATGCTGGCGCCGGAGGACCGTGCAAACGAAATTCCGGTTGAACTGGAAAAAGGTCCCAATATTCAACCATTGCCGGACTTTGACCCGCTGCCGGAAAAACTGACGGGCCCGATATTACTCAAGGCTGGTGACAATGTCTCCACGGATGAAATCCTGCCCGCGGGCACCGATATCCTGCCACTGCGTTCAAATATTCCGGCCATCAGTCACTACACCTTTTCCCGCATTGACGAGACCTTTTACGATCGTGCGAAAAAGCTCGACGGCGACTGCTTTGTAATCGGTGGTGAGAACTATGGTCAGGGGTCCAGCCGCGAACACGCGGCGATCGCACCGCGTTTTCTCGGCGTGCGCGCAGTGATCGCCGTGTCCATGGCCCGTATCCACCGCCGCAACCTGATCAATTTTGGTGTGGTACCACTGTTGTTCGCCAAACCCAGTGACCTCGCGAAACTGAAACAGGGCAGCCCATTGACCTTCAGCGATCTGGCCGGACAGTTACAGTCGGGGGATGTGGTGAACATTGAACTGGAAGACGGGAAGCAGCTCTCGGTCACCCACAATATGAGTGAAGACGAGGTGGCAACCGTGCTGGCGGGAGGGTTGATCAATCAGGTGCGGGACAGCCATTGATTTTCCTCTTACCCGCTGACTGCACTTCCAGTCTCCCTGATCGGGCCAAGCGATGAACTGTGCGTCACCACTGCAGGTGGCGCTAGGTTCATCTACCGGTTCCATTCCCTTTGTGACACATCCGGCGTTCGCCTCCCCCCGTCTTGTTTCCAATTGAATTGCCCTGTGGCTTGCCCTGGTCTGGTGCGGACATTGACGTTGTCGTAAACGTTGCCCCCAACACCGTCAACGCCACCCGCGTATTCGACTTTGAAAACCCGGTGCCCAACCAGCGCAACACCCTCACGATTGAGTACGACACCGGCGGCATATTGCAGGGCTACTTGCGCTTCAATCGCTACGGCAATTGGCAATCCACCGGCGGCCAGCTGGAAGCCGACGGCAACGACACCTCCAATACCACCCGCTACGGCGGCGAGATCCTCACCGACATCGAAGCCCGCTTCACCTTCGCAGAAAACTATATCGTTGCCGTAGGCGGCGAGAATATTTTCGACGTGGAGGCGGATGAAGAAGGCAATGGCCCCCTGCAATTCCTCGGCGTCCGCCAGGCCCTGACCTCACCGTTTGGATTTAACGGCGGGTTCTGGTATTTGCGGGCGAACGCGAATTTCTAATTGGCAATTATCTCGACCGATAAAAAGGCCATCCTTCGCAGTGGTCTTTTTCTAGGGCTGATATTACTGACAGCGTTAGCCCTATAGGGCTAAGGGGGTCGATTAACTAGGCGCTGTAATTGCGTGTAACGGAATTTCGGGGCTGAAAGCGTGACGTACTTATCATTTTGTGGCTAGATAGTGGATTGTAGCCAGATATAGACCCTTCAAGGGTTTGCATGCATATATGGATACTTTGTGGGTGGATATAGATATTTCGGTGGCTCCTATATATGCACACGCCCACGAATAAACTGTTAGGCATAAAGGAGATTAAGTACAGTGTCGAATCAAAGAATTAAAATTCCAAGAAAAAGTGACAAAAAAGTCTGGGCAGTATTCAAGGAGCTTGCCTCTCAATACTCTGTATCAAAAATCAATGTAAATGCGCTTGGGTTTGCTTCTATAGGCGTAGTCAATCCTGATTCATCAACAGCTGAAATGGATGCTTTGCTGTCTAAAAATTCATCCATAATTGATTCGATGAGCCTTCCTATACCGGGATATTCTGTATCTTATCATCGAGGTGGCAGTTACCCGCCGGAACAGAAATCTGGGGTTTTTGATGAGATTTTGTTGAGTCAAAGTAACCAAAATCAGGTTTCTGTCGAAGACAAGATTAATATCGTTGCATTTCTGAATAAGAGGCTCAATTCTTTCGACTCTTCAAAAAGTATTAAAGGCGATCCAGAGGCACAAGCTCAACTTGAAGCTATGCACATCTCTACCCTTGAACGTTTGGAGATGTTAAATGAAGAGCTGATACAGAAAAGTTCTGAATTTAGAGAGGGCCTTGAAAAGAAATTTTCAGAAAAACAGAACACTCTCGAACAAAAAATCCAAAAAGAAAAAGAAAGACTGGAAGGTGAGTATCGGGCAAAAAATGAAATTTTAGAAACCAGAGCCGATGATCTTGAAAAAAAGATCAAGGCTATTGATGATCGTAATAATACTCATGTTCGACGCAGTCTAAGGAAAGAGCTTCAAGAGATAATCCAAAGTAGATCTACGGAGTTCAAATTAACTTCTGGCACAAACAAGCTTCGCACTCCAATCCATATACTTTGCATTGTTCTTATTGCGCTTTTTGCCTCTGGGGGAATTTGGTATGCACTAGAACTATTTAATTATCTTGGTGAAGAGGGGGCAACCACTATTAATGTTGTAATCTTAGCTATTAAACAGCTGGGGTTAACTATCGGCGGTGTGGGTACGGCTGTATTTTATATGAGGTGGCTTAATCGGTGGTTTGAGCAGCATTCCCAAGCAGAATTTCACTTAAAACAATTTCAGTTAGATGTCGACCGAGCAAGTTGGGTCGTAGAGACCGCATTAGAATGGAATACATCGACAGGGACAACTATCCCGGCCGTTTTGATGGAAAGTATCACCAAAAGCTTATTTGAACGCGAAGGAGAAGTTTCTGCACCTGATATGGAAGCGGGCGACCAATTGGCTTCTGCAATCTTGGGGTCCGCTTCAAGAGTAAAGGTGCAGACTGCAGGCGGGGGTGCTGAATTAGAATTTGAAGGTAAAAAGCTTAAGAAAGAGATGGCGTAGTAGTGAAGGTGCCTAACAAATCAAAGCACCGGACTTGGTAAAGCTGCCACCTTTTTTGTTCCAAATAAGCCGCCAACTTCACCAATTCGGTGTTTGAGGCGTTGGGTATCCGAGTTGCCCAAAAAAATTCATGAAATGGAGATTGAAATGAAGAAAGTTATCCTACCGATACTATTTTTGATTGCAGGATGCTCATCTTTACCTAAAGAAAAAGCTAATACCGTTAATATTCAAGAGCGACTTCAGGCCGCGGCAATATTGGGTTACGAATACTCTCAAATGGCAGAAAATACGTATAAGCCAAATAATACATTTGCGCTCCCCGCCAACATCGTCAGTTACAAAAATCAAGATAATGATAAGTACGGTCTTGCCTACTCAATTTTTCATAGAGTAGATGGCGATGCTACATCTGAAGTAATTTTGTCTTTCCGTGGCACGGAGGGGGTTCAAGATTGGATATTCGGAAATATACTTGCAGTACAGAATGACCGAGGCCTGTCTGTGTACAGAGAGCTTCGTAAAGCCACACCACATAATATTCCCATAACTGTAATTGGTCATTCCCTGGGGGGAGCAATTGCATTGCACATTTCGCTGAGGGAGGAAGGTGTAAATACTTTTGTGTTTAATACATCGTCAAGGTTTACAAGGGGTAACGCAGCTCATAGTGAGCGGCATTCCTATTCCGAGTATGCCGAAGTAAACAAGGTTTTGCGAATTTCTACTATTGATCCTAAATGGACTCATAGTATCTACAGTTGCACTTTTGGCAATCCAATTAAAAATCATTCACAAGTGAAGCTGGCAGCGTGTCTAACAGCCTGCGCTTCTCAGAAAGATGAAAGTGCGAAAATAAGTGTTGAAAATAATCCAAATATATTTGAAGGGGATTCGGTTTTTGAGGGCGCTTGCAGCTAGTGGTCAGCCTAGTAAGCAGCGGCAGAGCGACAGCCAACGCTACGCATATTATGTGTTGCTCGCTGGCGCTCAAACATTAACACAAAATACGCTCCGCGCTGGCTGCGCCTGCGCTGGGCGTTAGACAACAGAGTTACCCACAGAAAGTAGACACAATGAATACAGTCGTTTGCTTCCGGCCCGTAGGACAGAATGAGCTTGATCTGATAGAAGAGTCCGACTACACAGCGTGGCCACCAAGACTGCCAGAGCAGCCAATCTTCTACCCGGTTACCAATGAAGAGTACGCGATAGCCCTCACCCAATGGAACGTTACCGATTTTGGCAAGGGGTATGTCACCCGATTCTATGTCAATAAAGAGTTTATGGACCGCTACCCGATCAAGTGTGTTGGTGCTGCCGGCCATACGGAGTGGTGGATTCCGGCCGAAGATCTGGATGAGCTCAATAAAAATATCGTTGGGAAGATCGAAGTGATCCGCGAGTACGGGCCATTGAAATAGTGATCTTGCCCCGCCTTAACGGACACCCGCTGTGACAGCGACGCATTGCTACTCACTAGAAAAATTCCAGAAAATCGGCTTCAGAAGAACCGCGCTCAAGATGAGCAACTGTAGTGTGATACGCCACCCGCATTGAAATACTCTTGGGGTCTCAAACGGTAGTACTTCTCTTCGATGTCTTTTGATTGTTCGTCATAAGGGTGGCTCAGGACTTCCTGCAGCTCCTTGATCAGGCTGTAATCCCCCTGTGTGGCCTGTTGGTAGGCTGGGACAATCAGCCATTCACGCCACGCATACTTCGGATTGACGCGTTTCATCTTGTCGGCTGCCGTTGATAAGTCATGATCGGCCAACACCAGATCGCGCCAGCTACTTAACCAGGACTGCCATTTTTCGTCGATGTCAGAGGATGTTTTGACATAGAAGCTTTTTTTCAATGGGGCAATATCCTCAGGTATATGGGATAGCTCACGAAAGAACATGGTGTAATCCACCTCTGAGCGAATCATGAGCGTCACCAGTTCCTTAAACAGCTCCAGGTTGAACTCGGTGAGGCCGAGCTTGGCTGCCCACATGTGATGCAACTGGTCTTGCATTACTTCCTGGAAATCACGGCGTATTTGATCCAGCCGTTCTAGCGCTTCATTGTGGTCCGCGAGCAGTGGACGGATGGCCGTCCAGAACATGTGGAAGTTCGCCTCTGCGGCGGTTGGCTGGTTGAAGAATGAAAAGTGTTGGCCGCCGCCGGTCCAGGGTTGGAACTCGGGGTCGAAAACTTCGCAAAAACCAAATGGACCATAATCCAGCGTAAAGCCGCCAGCGGCGCAGTTGTCGCTGTTGAAATTTCCTTGGCAATAACCGACGCGCAGCCAGTTGGCGACCAACGCGGTAAGGCGTTGGCGAAATAATCGTGCTAATTCTATCAATTGATCTGAAAAGTTGAGGTTGGAGTCGATTTCGTCTTGGTATTCTCTGGCAATCAAGTGCATGACGATCATGCGCAGCTCCTCAAGCGCATTGTCATGCGCATGGCTGCGGGCGCGGCGGGCAAATAATTCAATTTGCCCAACACGCAGGAATGACGGCGCTACACGTGTGGATATCGCTACCGGGTTCTCGGTGATAATGTCTGGATCAAATGCGTTGGAATGATCGGAATACCAGGGGCGGGAAACCGTATCGGTCTTTGATACATACAGAGTTAATGAGCGGGAGGTCGGCACACCCAACGCGTGCATATACTCCTGTGCGAGAAATTCACGTACGCTCGAGCGCAGTACCGCGCGGCCATCGGCTCCGCGGCAATAGGGCGTGGGGCCGCCTCCTTTTAATTGCATTTCCCAGCGCTGCCCGTTAAATACCCCTTCAAACACGGAGATGGCCCGTCCATCACCATACCCATTGCCGGTGCCAAATGGGCATTGTCGGACATATTCAGTACCGTAAATTGATAGCGCATAACCGGTTGCCCAGCCGAAGTTACGCATTGGGGCATGGGCTGCGGCGATATCTCCAGAGAATAACTGGGTAAATTTGGGGTCCTGCGCAAGTTCGTCGCTGAGCCCTAGCTCTTGAAAGAAACTGCGGCTATGGGCGACATATTCTGGCTGTCCAATTGGTGTTGGTGTTACCGGCACGAAGTGCCCGGAGAATACTTGGCGCGCACGGTGATCATCGCCATCCGTTGTGGCGTCTGGGTCGGCATTCAGGCTATCCATCAACGAATAATCTACCTGCTGGACAAATTCATCGTAGGTGGTCACCCAGGTTTTGTCCGGTGATGTGGATGGCTGAGTCATTGTGGTCAAAACCTATGGTTATACAGGCATATGGCTATGCGGGTATTTCGGTTAAATCGGCTTATGGGAAAACTTGCTTCAAGCGAGCCTGCTTCATTATTTTCACATTATATTGAAGCATATCGCCAAAGCGTCCAGCTCTGCGTTGAGAATGCTTGATCTGAACACTTTGGCTGTGCTCTTTAGTTACCTTATTCCCCGCATCGACCACCAGGGAGCATATCGCCGTCGGCGGTGCTCCCTGTCTCGGGGAGTTGCGCCTGTATCTTCGGCGGTGATAGGAAGTTAGGTGGTGATAGGAAGGTTCCGCCTAAAACGCATCCGGGTCGCGAATGATCTGCTGGGCACGGGCAGGCGTCGTCACTGGTTCGCTCCTGAACCTTATAGCGACAAGCGTCGCAGTAGTTGCTCACTTTGTGAATGTAGCTGCCGCTGCTGATATAGGGCTTGGTGCCGAAGTGCGGTAGCAGTACCTCACAGAAATGTCGGAGCATGGCCAGCGCGTCGGTGCGAGTGGTCGGCAAGTTGAACTGCTCGGGGGAGATAGCGCCAAACGTGTTCACTCCGGCGCGCTCTATCCGCTTGAGGGTTTCCACAACCTGTTTGCGAAAGCCGCGTTGCGGGGGGATCTTCGGCTCCCCCTTCCACTTGTTGCGATTGTTTTGATCGTAATTCCATTGGCCTCCCACCGGGCTGCCGTCTTTATTGAGCAGTATTTGGTGCTGCTTTCGCATATGCCGGTAAAAACTCTCCATCAACAGCGACTTCTTACTGTCAAAAAACCTGCTGAGTGACTGCCGGTCGGTGAGGAAGTGCTCGCTGTCGAAAGGTTCGCTAGGAATGCTGAGGTCATCTGTGAGCAACTTCAGTTGTTGATCCAGCCGGTATTCGTCTGGCAGTTGATACTGGAATCGTTCGAACTGGTGTTCAGAAACAAGCCGGGCGATATTGCTGCCCAGTTTCTGGGTGTTTTCTGGGGTATCCAGGGTGTAGTAGATGACGTTTTTGCCCCGGTCTTCCAGCCATTGTGCAAATTCGGCCATGGCCTCGAAAAAGGCCACCACTTTCTGAATATGGTGTTTGACGTAATCCGTTTCCTGGCGCATTTCGCAATGAAATACCAGGTATTTTCATCGTCATTGCTGTACCAGGAATGCTTGTGATTGAGCTGGTCGCCCAGTATTAGTCGCAGAGTTTTCACACCGGCCCCACTGTAGGTATCTGACAACAGAATAGCCTGCTGCAGTATCTGGTACGGCGGATTCGGAGTCTGGATGAGTCACCGGCGAGAGACGCGCGCGGCCAGTGCGTCAACGGCTCAGGGGTACAGTCGATCCAGACGCAGCCGCTCGCGCCCGTCAAACAGGCGCCGCGCACAGAGTGCCACCGCGGCAAAAGTACCATAACCAGTGCCGGCGGCGATGGTGAACATGATCAGTATCTGATATTTCACCGCCAGTGCTGGGGAACTGCCGGCCAGTATCTGTCCGGTCATCATCCCCGGCAGGGATACAATACCCGCCGCAGCCATGGCATTGATGGTTGGCATCAGTCCGGCGCGCATGGCGTCCCGGCGCAGGTGCGCGCTGGCCTGTTGCCAGGTTTCTCCCAGCATCAGGCGGTTTTCAATTTCATTGCGCCCGCGCCGCGCGCCTTCCGTCAGCCGTTCCAGCCCCAGCGCCACGCCGGTCATGGTATTGCCGAGCAACATGCCAAGTAGGGGGATGGCGTACTGCGGTGTGTACCAGGGGTCCGGGCCGATAATCACCGCAAGGGTCAGCACGGTAACGGCGAAGGCGGAGATAAACATGGACAGGGTGCCAATCGCAAAACTCCAGCCGCCCCGTAAACGGTGCTTCTGCCGCGCCACTACTTCGCGCCCGGCGAGCAGCAACATGGCACCACCCATCAGCGCCACCCACAGCAGGCTGCCCACGGCGAACAGTGCTTCCAACACCATCCCGATCAACGCCAGTTGCACGGCGGTGCGCGCGGCGGCAATCAGCAGGGATTTGCCGATCCTGAGTTGCGCGAGCCAGGTGCACAGGGCCAGTGCGATCACCAGACCTGTGGCAATCCCCAGGTGCCACCAACTGAGTTCGATCACATTCACAGGGGTTGCTCCCTGAGCTGACCGCCGTCGTCGATATGGAAGTGACGTTGTGCCACCCGCTGAATCTGTCCCTGGGCGTGGGCGATCCACAATACGGGTATCTGTCGGTCCCGGATTTCCTTGTGCAGCCAGTGCTCCACCTGCTCGGTGGTTTCTTCGTCCAGGTTTGCGGTGGGTTCGTCCAGCAGCAGGGCCCGGGGATCGCGGGCGAGGGCTCGTACCAGGGCGAGGCGTTGCTTTTCCCCGGACGACAGGCGGGTTACAGGCCAATTTATGCAGTCCGCCGGCAGGCCCAGCGCCTCGGGAATGGTCGAATCTTCGGGAAAGTGCGCCCCTACGGTCTCTTCCCACCAGGCACTTTCCGCCGGTACCAGCATCACCCGTTGGCGCCACTGGTGGGCGGGCAGTTTTTCACTGGCGGTGTCGCCAAGGGTGACTTCTCCCCGGTGGGGTTCCAGATCGACAATGGCGCGCAGCAGGCGGCTTTTACCAATTCCCGACTGTCCGGAGAGGCAGACGATTTCGCCGGGGCGAATACTGAGGTCGACGGGCTGCAGGTCGCCAATGGCGACCTGTTTCAATACAAGGCGGTATGCTTCGCTCAAGAATTTTGTCTCACTCAGCCAAAGTAGCCGATGCCTTTGGCCATCAGTGCGGCGCACAGGGCCATGGCGACGATGGCGGTCAACTCGGTGTGCACAATAATACGCATCCAGCGGCGCTGACGGTCACTGACCACCGGCACTGTGCCCTGCTTGAGGGACTTCCCCCAGCGCAGAAACTGGATGGTGGGGTAAATGGAAAGCAGTGCTGCGATCACAAACAGGGTCAGTTTTGCGTGGAAGGCACCGTTCTGAAAATAGTAACTGGCGCCCTTTTCGAAATGGAAAACCCGTAAAAAACCCACCACCAGAAGCAGTACCGCGGACCCGCCGAGAATGCGGTCGACAATACGAATCTTGCGCGCATTCTGCAGGGTGAATGCCTGATTCAGCAGCACCAGTTGCATGGTGAGCACGGCGGTCATCGAGAGGAACAGCAGGTGGTGGAGAAAGGCAATCAGTGCAGGCATATGTCAATTCCCTGTTTATGTACACCGCGTTGAATAATGCCTGCTGGTCGGGCGTATTGCCATATGATCCTCAGTGATCGTTCGGTGCAGGAGCTCTCACCTCACTAGATACATTACGATTGCCTGTCAATTGACCCACCAATTGTCGGGCGGCCGTGTAGGCCGCGTCGATTGAGGCCCGGTGACGCTCATCGTTGAACTCCTGGTATTCGATTCCGATTTCGTGAAAGTGCTCGACCCCTAAGTAGTGGCTCAATGTACGAATATGGGGACCCAGGTGATTCATCGACTCACGCACCCCGCCTGGGCCGAAGCCAAATTCGCCGCAGGAGGTCAGTAGCACAAGGGTTTTTCCCGAGAGGATTGGCTGCAGCGGAAAATCCCCTCGGTTGAGGTCAAAGCTAAAGGTTTTGTTCACTCTTACCACCTGGTCGAACCAGGCCTTAAGGCTGGCGGGCATGCCGTAGTTGTACATCGGCGTGGATATCACGATCAGGTCTGCAGCGACTACTTCATTAATCAGCTGATCCGAAAGAGCAAGCTCCGTTTGCTGCGGTTGACTGCGCTTTTCTTCGGGAGTGAATGCTGCGCCGATCCACGCTTCACTCATAAAGGTGGGTGGGGCGAGGCCAACATCGCGGTGGATAATGGAGTATTTGTGGGGTTGATCCATCCACTGCGCGGTAAAGTAATCGCTCAGCTGTCGGGATAGAGATCGGTACGAGGCTTTTGCGTTGTGCAGGTTGCGAGCACTGGCGTCAATTTTCAGTAGAGTTTTCACTGTGTCTCCTGATGAGTGATAGAGTGATATTGCACAACTATCGGGTCTATGGAGACTTGTGACAAAGGATGTGTTATCACCTATAGATGAGGTTGGTTCACCTATAGAGGCTTGTGCAAACTGTGCTCGGAAACTTGAACGGGATACGTATTTTTGAGGCCGCAGCGAGGCATTTGAGCTTTAAGCGCGCTGCGGAAGAGTTGCACCTGACGCCGACAGCGGTTTCTCATCAGATCCGAAAGCTTGAGGAGCAGTTGGGTGTACCGCTGTTTGAACGGCATACCCGGGCAGTTTCATTGACGGATGACGGGCGCGTGTTGCTGGACGCCGCACGCTTGTCACTGCGAACCCTGGCGGAAGCGATCGAGCAGATTTCCGAGTCGCCGAAACGTATCACCGTGAGTACCACGAATGCATTTGCGGCCTTGTGGCTGGTGCCACAACTGCCGGGTTTCAAACTCCTGCGCCCGGACGTAGAGGTGGTTATACAGGCAAGCGAGGTCCCGGTTGATCTGCGTCGGAACCGAACCGTTGATTTAGCTATTCGCTACGGGTTGCCACTGAAAACCCAGGAAGCAGACGTCTTGTGCACCGATGCATTCGCAATTTACGGGATACCGGGCGTTTTGCAGAAGCTTCGGAAAGGCGAGTCAGTACCGGTGTTCGAAACCCGCTGGCAGAGCCCAAATTTGCCGACCGTGTCGTCAACGTTGTGGTGGGAACGTTTCTTGCCAGAGCAGGGTATGCCGTCGCCCACTCTGTTCGACCAAGAGATTCATGTGATCCAGGCCGCATTGGCGGGGCAGGGGGTGGCGTTTGTGAGCAACGTGCTGGTGGAGTCGGCAGTCGCGCAAGGATGGTTGGAGCCGCTGCGGGCTGACTGCCTGCTTCCCGGGTTCGCGTATTACTGCGTGACCGAGGATTCATCAGGCAAGGCGAAAATAACGCAGTTTCAGGATTGGCTGAAAAATGCGCTTTCCAAAGCGCCGGATTGAATAAGATGTGGGCGAGGGGCCAAGGGCACTTTGAACCTGTAGTCGTTCGCCGCCATAATCCCCGTCTGACAGGCATCTTACTTGTCCAAATTTCGATCAAAATAACGAGACTCTCGCAGTATGACCGAGCCCTCCGTGTTTGAAGCCTCCGAACGCCAGCACCTGGCGGACTACACCGAGAAGGCGTACCTGGACTATTCCATGTACGTGATTCTCGACCGCGCCCTGCCCAATATCGGCGATGGCCTGAAGCCGGTGCAGCGCCGTATTGTCTACGCCATGAGCGAGCTTGGCCTGAAGGCCAGCGCCAAGTACAAGAAGTCCGCGCGTACCGTGGGCGACGTGATTGGTAAGTACCACCCGCACGGCGACAGCGCCGTGTACGAGGCCATGGTGCTGATGGCGCAGCCATTCAGCTACCGCTACCCGCTGGTGGATGGTCAGGGCAACTGGGGCTCCCCGGATGATCCCAAGTCCTTCGCCGCCATGCGTTACACCGAATCCCGTATGGGCAAGTACTCCGAGGTATTGCTGTCCGAGCTGGGCCAGGGCACCGTGGACTGGCAGCCGAACTTTGACGGCACCATGGACGAACCGGCGGTACTGCCGGCGCGGGTTCCCAACATCCTGCTGAATGGCACCACCGGCATCGCCGTGGGTATGGCGACCGATATTCCTCCGCACAACCTGCGCGAGGTGGTGGATGCCACTGTACATATGCTGGAAAACCCCAAGGCTACGGTCAGCGAGCTGTGCGAATTTATCCAGGGCCCGGATATGCCCACGGAGGCGGAGATCATCTCGCCCCGGGCGGACCTGCAGAAAATGTACGAGACCGGCAAGGGCTCGGTGAAAATGCGTGCGGTATGGAATAAAGAGGATGGCGACATCATCATCACCGCACTGCCGTATCAGGCCAGTGGCTCCAAAGTACTGGAGCAGATTGCCGCGCAGATGCAGGCGAAGAAACTGCCCATGGTCAGCGACCTGCGCGACGAGTCGGACCACGAGAACCCTACCCGTCTGGTGATTGTGCCCAAGTCCAATCGTGTGGATCTGGAGCAGGTGATGAATCATCTGTTCGCCACCACCGATCTGGAAAAGAGCTACCGGGTCAACCTGAACATGATCGGTGTGGACGGTCGCCCGCAGGTGAAGTCCCTGGACATGATCCTTTCCGAGTGGCTGAGCTTCCGTACCGTTACCACAAGACGTCGCCTGCAATTCCGTCTGGACAAGGTCGAGAAGCGCCTGCACCTATTGGATGGCTTGCTGATCGCCTTCCTGAATATCGATGAAGTGATCGAGATCATCCGCACCCATGATGAGCCCAAGCAGGAGCTGATGCGCCGCTTTGCGCTGTCGGAAGTACAGGCGGAATACGTTCTCGATACCAAGTTGCGTCAGTTGGCCCGCCTCGAGGAAATGAAGATCCGCGGCGAACAGGCGGAACTGGAAAAAGAGCGGGATACTCTGACCAAAACCCTGGGCAGCGAGCGCCGTCTCAAGACCCTGATCAAGAAAGAACTGCTGGCCGCAGCGGAAGAATTCGGAGATGAGCGTCGTTCACCTCTGGTGCAGCGTGAGGAGGCTCGAGCCTTCAGCGAAACCGAACTGCTGAGCAGCGATCCGATCACCGTCGTACTCTCTGCCAAGGGCTGGATCCGCCAGGCCAAGGGCCACGAAATCGACCCGGAGTCTCTGAGTTATAAGGCCGGCGACGGCTTCAAGTACGCCGCCCGGGGCAAGAGCAATCAGCCGGCGCTGTTACTGGACAGCACCGGGCGCAGCTACGCCATTGCGGCACATACTCTACCTTCCGCGCGGGGCCAGGGTGAGCCTTTATCCGGGCGTATCAATCCGCCCTCCGGCGCCACCTTTGAAGGTCTGTTGATGGGTGGGGATGATCAGAAGGTATTGCTGGCCAGTGATGCGGGCTACGGCTTTATCGCCAAATACGCCGACCTGCAGTCTCGCAACAAGGCCGGTAAAGCGATGCTGAGCCTGCCGAAAGGCGCACAGGTGCTGCCGCCTCAGGAAATCGAAAATCCGGAGTCTGCACTGCTGGCGGCGGTAACCAGTGAAGGCCGTATGCTGGTGTTCCCGGTAACCGAACTGCCGGAGCTTTCCAAGGGTAAGGGCAACAAGATCATCAATATCCCCGCTGCACGCGCGGCCAGTCGTGAGGAGATCGTCGTGGGAATCGCGGTGCTGGAGGGCAAGGATCAGTTGATCATTCATGCCGGCAAGCGTCACACCAAGATCAAGATCTCGGAGCTGGAACACTACGAAGGAGAGCGGGGCCGGCGCGGTAACAAGCTGCCGCGAGGCTTCCAGAAAGTGGATAAAGTCGAGGTTGAACGCAAATAGGTTGGGTGTCGACAGCAAAGAAAAAGAGGGCTAATTAGCCCTCTTTTTCGTTTTGCTTTGCCGGATATCCGCGCTCAATCAGAGGTTCCCTGAGTGCGCCCGAACCGGCCAGACACCTTCAGCCTGCCATTGTCTTCCCACATCTTGCCGTCACTTGCTCGTTACCGGATCGAACATCTAACCGCCTTCGTAACCATCGCCTTTTCTCTCCCTATTGGTGATGAGATTCACACCGAGAATTTCCTGCTCTTTTCTCTCGCCTGCTCTCTCATCTGGGCGCGTATCGCATACCGTGTCATCTGGCTTCGTCGGCCGAGCGAACCCCTTTCTGCAAACTGCTCGAGTAGGTTTTCGTGAAACCGTAGCGGAATTTGCGAAGATTTATGCGCAATCGGTTTGGGAAGTTCTTTCTGGAACGTCAACTGGTGCGAAAGACAGGAAAAGTCGGCCGGACATTAAATGGGTTACCAACCGGACCGAAAAATGGCGAACCCGGAATCAAAGCCGAGTGCCGCCGTTTCTGCGTTTCACATCAGGCCGTCGGTAAGCACCGGGGGCTGAATCGCCGCCGCACTGCGGTGGCATCCGTTTTCACTGCAACGGTGCAGGAAATAATAATGAACAGTCCCATCCAGAAAATCTCATCATTATTGCTGCTCTTGTGCGCATGGTGTTCCTCCTCAGCGGCGATTGCTGCGAGCTGCGAGTACGTCGTGGTCAACGACTGGGGCTCCGGCGCACAGGTCAGTATCCGAATCACCAATAACGGCGCCGGCCCCATCAACGGCTGGGAAGTGAATTGGGAATACAGCGACGGCACAGTGGTGACCGATAGCTGGAATGCCGAAATCTCTGGTGATAACCCCTATACCGCGAACAACCTGTCCTGGAATGGCAATCTCCAGCCGGATCAGTTCGCCGAAGTCGGCCTGCAGGTCAGCAACGGTGCCGACAGCGCTTCGGTGCCCGCCATCACCGGCTCCGTCTGTGATGGGGGGAGCAGTTCCAGTTCGAGCTCCTCCAGTAGCGGTTCGGGCTCGAGTTCATCGAGCTCCAGCTCTTCCGGCGGCTCCGGCTCTTCCAGTAGCTCCAGTTCTTCCAGCGGCTCCGGCTCTTCCAGCAGTTCCGGTTCCTCCAGTGGCGGCGGGCCCAGCGGGCCACCCCCGGCGGTGGTGCTGGAGCGGGCCTTCCCGAACCTGACCTTCAACCAGCCCCTGGGCCTGATGCAGGCACCGGGGGACGATTCCCGCTGGTACGTGCTGGAGAAAACCGGCACCGTCTACTGGATCGATGCCAGCGACAACACCACGACCACCAAGAACACCTACCTGGATCTGTCCGGCCTGGTGGATACCGCGGTGGAGGGCGGTGTGCTGGGGATGGCCTTCCACCCGGACTACCAGAGCAATGGCCAGGTGTTCCTGTCGTTCACCACGCCGGCTTCGGAGCCGATGACCTCAGTGATCGCGCGCTTCACGGAAACCACGGGCGGCGCCAGCCTGGACGCTGGCTCGCGCCAGGATATCCTCAGCCTGCCGCAGCCCTACGCCAATCACAACGGCGGCCACATCGCCTTCGGGCACGATGGCTACCTGTATATCGGCTTCGGCGACGGTGGTTCCGCCAATGACCCCGAGGCCAACAGTCAGGACACCAGTAACTGGCACGGCGCGATGCTCAGGATCGATGTGGACAATGGTTCTCCTTACACCGTTCCTGCGGACAACCCGTTCGTGAGCGGCGGTGGCCTGCCGGAGATCTACGCCTACGGCCTCAGGAACCCCTGGCGCTGGAGCTTTGACCGGGTCAGCGGCGACCTGTGGCTGGCGGATGTGGGCCAGTCCGGGTACGAGGAAATCAATGTGATCGAACGCGGCGGCAACTACGGCTGGCGCTGTCGGGAGGGTTTCCACACCACCTCCAACAGCTGCAACACCAGCGGCCCCTATGACGATCCCATATTCGAATACGATCACGGCCAGGGGCAGTCGGTCACCGGCGGTTACGTCTATCGCGGCTCGCAGATCGCTGGCATGAACGGCGCCTATATTTTCGGTGACTACGTCAGTGGCCGGGTCTGGGCCTATACCGATGCCATGTACCAACTGGCGGACACGGATCTTGGGATCACCTCATTCGGAGAATCCAACAGCGGCGAAATCTACCTGGTGGATATCATTGGCGGCGCACTGTACCGGATTGTCGGCGACGGTGGCTCCAGCTCCAGCAGCTCAGGCGGTTCCTCCAGTTCAGGTAGTTCCTCCAGTTCAGGTGGTTCTTCCAGCTCGGGCGGTTCGTCCAGTTCAAGCAGTTCAAGCGGTTCCTCGTCCAGCGGCGGTGGCAGCGGGAATGGCGTTGCCTGCGCAATCACCTACGAGAATGTCTGGGGCGACGGCTACCAATTTGATGTCACCGTGAGTAATGCTGGCACCAGTGCGGTGAGCAGCTGGGAGATTGCGCTTCAGTTCAGTGAAGCACCGCAGGTCACGAACTACTGGAACGTGGACCTGGCCGTTTCCGGCAACACCGTCAGTGCCAGCGACGTGGGCTGGAATGGTGCGCTCGCTCCCGGGGACAGCGTCGAGTTTGGCTTCCAGGGGGATCATGACGGCAGCTTCGACCCGCCCGATTGCCACGGTTCCGGTGGCTCGTCCAGTAGCAGCTCGAGCTCGTCCGGGGGCTCCAGTTCTTCGTCAAGCGGTTCCGGTTCGTCATCCGGCAGCTCCAGCAGCGGTGGCACCGGCAACATGAACGGCGGCGAGATCTATGCGGCCAGTTGCGCCGGTTGTCACGGCTTCGCTGGCGATGGCGGTCGCGTCGGCGTCCCGCTGACGACGCCTCAGGACCTGGATTTCATGATCGGGTTTATCGAGAACAACATGCCCATGGGCCGAGCGGAAGAATGTGGGGCTGAATGCGCGGAAAGGGTCGGCAACTATATCGCCGATACCTTCTGGGAAGACCAGGAACCACTGAATTGCGAGATGGTCCGCTACGGTGCGCGCCAGTTAAAACTCCTGACCCGTGCCGAGTACCAGAATACGGTCGCGGATCTGCTGGGTGTGGATTTCGCCGTTGCCGAGAGCCTGGCTGACGACAATCAGGTGGGCTACTTCATCAACAACACACACGCTTCGATGGTGACCAGCACCTACGATCGCTTCTTGACGGCGGCCGAGGAAATAGCGGCCTGGTCGGCGGCGCGGGACTTCTCGCCGGCGCTGAACTGCAGTTCGTTCAATCAGGATTGTGTGGACCAGTTTATCGGCGACTTTGCGCCGAAACTCTTCCGGCGCCCACTGGATACCCAGGAAGTGACCACCTACTCAGAACTGGCCAACGGCACCGTTACCGAAGGCGATGTACAGGCGGGCATGCAACTCGCGCTGATGACCATGCTGTCGTCACCACAGTTCCTGTATCGCCACGAGTTGGGTGAAGCGAATCCGGCGAACAGTGCAATCGACATGAACGCTTTCGAGTTGACCTCGTACGAAATGGCCACCTGGCTGAGTTACTCATTCACCGGCTCCACCCCGGATGACATCGCCCTGCAGAAGGCGGCCAACGACCAGTTGCGCGACCCGGTGGAGATCACCCAGGAGGCACAGCGGCTGCTGGACCTGGCCGAGGCCCGGGACACCATGGGTGATTTTGTCGGAAGCTGGCTGGGCACCGACAGCCTGGAAAACGCGCCCAAGGATCCGGCGGCCTGGCCCGGTTTCGAGGATGTGGCGCCGCATATGGAGCGGGAAATCCGCGAAGTCTTCGCCGAGGTGATGCTGAACGGCAACGAGTCTTTCGCCTCTCTTTATGACGCCAACTGGACCTTCGTCAACGGACCCCTGGCGCAGCACTACGGTATCAGTGGCGTTTCCGGCGACGACTTCCAGCAGGTCACCACCAGTGACCGCGGTGGCATCCTCACCAGTGGTGCGTTCATGGCGCGCTGGGCGGAGCTGACCGAAACCTCGCCGATCCGGCGTTCGGTGCGCGTGCGCCGCCGTATGCTGTGCCAGGACCAACCGGATCCGCCCGCCGGTATCACGGAAAGCCGCGCCGAGCGTCTGGAGGAACTGGCGGATCTGATCGCCGATCCGGCCACCACCAATCGCATGAAGTACGAAGCGCTCACTTCCGTGGCGCCCTGTCTGAACTGTCACCAGGAGTGGATCAACCCCCTCGGCGGCGGCATGGAAGACTTTGATGCGGTGGGCAACCCGCGCAGTGTCGACCACAACGGCAACCCGATAGACGCCAGCGGCGCCCTGTACGCACCGGATGTATTGAGCAACCGCGGTGAGTCGATCCCGTTCGAGGGGTCGCGCGGCCTGGGGCAGTTACTGGCGACCCTGCCCGCTGCGCAGTCCTGCGTATCCCAGAATATGTTCCGCTTTATGCTCGGAGTGGGGCACGACAGCATCGACAACTCCAACCCGGAAGGACGGGCACTGGATCCGGTCGAGGAGGAGGGTTACGCCTGCACGGTAAACGATATGACCGACACCCTGGTGCAGCAGAGCCCCCGGGCGATGCTCGAAAACATGAGTACTCTGGATGCGGTGCGTTACCGCAAAGAGTGGCAGCGCTGAGGCAGCAGGTGTGACGGGCCGGTGTCATCCATCACACCGGCCCATTGCGCCACCCGAACCCAGTGGATCAGCCATATAAACAGAACAAGGGCGCAAGTTATGAAAAAGCCATACAAGAATGTGTTTGATAAAAGACGCAGGGATTTACTGAAAATTTTTGCCGCCGCAGGTATCGGCAAGGGACTGCTGCGGGCCTCGCCGCTGGTCGGGGGCATGATGGCCTCACGATTGGCCGAAGCGCAGACGGGGCCCAACAAATCGGTGGTGATCTACGTGCCCGACGGCGCCCTGCCGGAACACTGGTACCCCAATGAGGACCTGACCAGTTTCGGGGCCATGTCCCAGCCCTACAGTACCGTCGCCAGCGAGTGCAACTTTCTGAAAAGCATGGGCCACCACCGCGGCGGCCACGGCGTCATGCCCACCATTATCAACAACAGTTGGGGCGGCGACAGTTTCGACGTGAACATGGGCAGAATCCTCGGTGAGAATCTGCCGTTCACCTATGTCAACCTGGGCGTGCACAGCAATGGCAAGGGCGTTCTGACCAAGGACAACGGTTCGAAAGTGCCGTTTGAGGACAACCCCTTCAACGCCTTCAACCGGCTGTTCGGCAATCTGCAGTCCGGCGGCGGTGGCGGCAATCCCAAACTTAACGCGGTGGACGCACATCTGGATGCGGTCAGGGCCCTGAAAACAAAACTGGGCTCCTACGAACAACAGCGCCTCGATTCGCATTTGACGGCGATCGAGGAAACCCAGCGACGCCTGCTGGATCTGGGCGGTGGCGGAATGTCCTGCGCGGCCGCCAGCCCACCGGCGGAGTTTCCGATCGAATTTTCCACCTTTCAGCAACAGGCGGAATTGCAGGCGGATATCATCGCCCTGGCGCTAGAGTGCAACTTCACCGCTTCCTGTTCTCTGGCACTGGGCAACGACGGTGCCGAGTTCACTCTGCCCTACCTGAATTTTCAGAACACCTACCACTCTTCCATTCATGGTGGCAACGGCGGCGATCCCACGTATCCGCACTACCGGGAGACCCGGGCCCACCTGAGCAGCCTGTCGGCTTCACTGATCGGCCGCCTGCGGGACCGTGGCATCCTCGACAGCACCATTGTCTGTGAGGTTACCGATATGGGTAACGGTGACGCCCACAGCAACACCGACGTTCCATTGATCATGGCTGGCGGCGGTGGTGCCATACAGCGTGGTGTATCCAATGCCGGTGGCGCTTCCTATACGCCCCTGCATCAGATACACACGGCGGCGGTGGCCCTGCAGGCCCATCAGCACCCGTTGTACCAGGGTTATGAGAGTGAAGTGATTCCGGGTGTTTTGACTTGATGATTTGCCGGAATAAAACTGCGCAGATCCTTGCGCTGGCTTTGGCGATCACCGGCCTGAATAGTTGTACGGAATCCGGTCAGGAATCTCCGCCACAGGTGCGGCTCAACGATACCGGCATCACCTGGGGTGCCAATTATCCCAGGGGCGTCAACGATGACTGCAGCGCAAGCGTCGACCTCGCGCGATTACCCGATGGGGAGTCCCTGGTGGGCGATATCCTCAGTCAGCAGGATTGCAGTCAGGGCCGGGATACCGCCGGTGAGGGGAGAGCCGACGGCGCGGCCGGTTTTGTCTATCGCAAGATTGGCGCCGGGGGCGAACCGTTGCCCGCGGACGCGCAGAACTGGCACTGTGTCGTGGACGAAATCACCGGGCTGGCGTGGGAAGTCAAGCAGCCGGGCGACGGCGTTTACGGTAACCGCGGACGCCACGACGCCGACGATGTGTTTACCTGGTACAACCCGGACAAAAGCGCCAACGGCGGCGCCATCGGCGACTGGAACAGCCGCTACGCCCAGTGCACCGGCTATGTGGCAGGCCAGCCAGCCACCTATTGCAATATTGAGGAATACGTCAGCCGCACCAACCGGCGCGGCCTGTGTGGCTTCAATGACTGGCGCGTGCCGACCATGGATGAACTCTCCGGCCTGGTGCACTTCGGGCGCAGTGCTCCCGCCATCGACACCACCTATTTCCCCAACACCAAAGTCGGTTTCTACTGGAGCCATTCGCCCGACGCCGAATTGCAACAGAGGGCCTGGGCGGTGAATTTTCAGTTCGGCTACTCCGCGCCCATGCCGCGGAACAACGGCCACCATCTCAGACTGGTCAGGGATTGGGCGGAGAAGCCTGGGGAAAACGCAATCAATCCAGCTCCGGTACCGGCGCTGTCGGCGGCTCAGGGCTGTAACAGCGAACAGATTCCCTCCTCGGCCCCCACTTCCCGTTATCGGCTAGAGGAAGACGGTTCCGTGGCCGACACTGAAACCGGCCTGATCTGGCGCGCCTGTATGGAAGGTGTTGCGGGAGAAGCCTGCGACCAGGGCGAACCCCTGGCGCTCAATTGGGCCGAAGCCCTGACTTATGCAACGGCACTCGACAAGAAGGGCGCGGCCTCCGGGGACGACGATTGGCGTCTGCCGAATATCCGCGAGCTGGGCAGCCTGCTCGAACTGCAATGCGCCGGCCCCGCGATCAACCGCGGGCTTTTCCCGAACGCCTCGCAGGACGTCTGGTCGTCATCGCCGTCGAACTTCCATACCCATTATTCCTGGTATGTGGATTTCGCCACGGGTGCGCTTACTTACGGCGAGCGGGAAAAACCCAAGGCAATCCGTCTGGTGCGCGACGCCCGGTAAAAATCACAAAGGTGCCTGGTTCGGAAAATCCGGGGCTTACTTTGCCGGATACCAGGTCTGGGTACGGTAGAAGAAGCCCAGGTAACCGCGAACCTTCAGGTTGCCGTTTTCTTCCCACATCTTGCAGTCATAGACTTTGCCCTTGACCGGATCGAGAATCTGGCCGCCTTCGTACATGTTGCCTTTTTTCACCATATCGGTGATCACATTCATGCCGACAATTTTCTTGCCCTTGTTGGGGCCAGGGCAGGCTTCGCAGACAGTGTCGTCCGGCTTCATCAGCAGGTCCACCACCTTGCCGTAGTATTTGCCACCCTGTTCGTAGATTTCCACCACCGACTTTTTCTGGCCGGTTTCGTCGTCAATGGTGGTCCAGCGACCGACCACATCGGCAAAGGCCAGCTGGGTGGAGAGAAGCAGGGCGCTAACAGCAGTAATCAGTGTCTTCATTGGGAGATCCATCGCTATTGGTCGGAGTGTGACCATACCATTTTTTATGGTCACAACAGCATTGGGACTTCAACTTTAGTGTAGATGTTCCGGCTTGCCATGGGTGATGAGTACTTCTTCCCGACAGCGCACCACACAGCGGAAAAGTACACGGCCTTTGGCGTCATGATGAGCAGCTGATCGGCAGGTGTTTACCGGCTTCTGGTGGCGCCGCGGCCCACTGTTCATGGTGCCGGTGCTCGTCGAACGGCGACTGCAATAAATCGAACAGCGTCGCCAGAGGCTGATAGTCTCCTTTCTCGGCGGCTTCGATCACCTGTTGTGCCAGGTAATTGCGCAGGATGAACTTGGGGTTGGTCTGCAGCATTTGCTGGCTGCGGGCTTCTGCGGAGCAGCTTTCTTTCTGCAATCGCAGATCATAGTGGGAAAGCCAGTTTTTCAGAGCGCTCTGCTGTGTGGGCGAAACCAGTGCCTCCAGCGACGCAGCGGGCCGTTCGCCACGGTAGCGGGACAGTGCCCGGAAAAACAGTGTGTAGTCCACCTTGCCCGCGTCCAGTATCTGCAGGAGGTCGGCACACAGTTGCTGGTCGCCTTCGTCTTCAATCGCAAGGCCGAGTTTCTGTCGCATGCGGGCGGCGTAAAAATCGATTAGCAGCGGCTGGTACTGACCCAGACAGTCTTTCAGGGTTTCGGTATCCAGCAGGCTGGAAAAGGCGTGGGCCAGGGCGTTGAGGTTCCACAGGACCACGCCGGGCTGGGCATCAAAGGCGTAGCGGCCAGTGTGATCCGAGTGGTTGCAGATAAATCCGGGCTCGTAGTCATCGAGAAAGCCGTAGGGGCCAAAGTCAAAGGTATCGCCGATGATCGACATATTGTCGGTGTTCAACACGCCATGGGCGAAGCCAACGGACTGCCAGCCCGCCACCAGCTCGGCGCTGCGTTTGACGGTAAAGCGTAACAGCGCTTCCGCTTGGGCCTGTATGGGTTCGTCGACGATTTGTGGCAGGAATTGTGCGCATACAAACTCCACCAGTTTTTTCTGCGCTTCCAGCTGGCGGGTATAGAAAAGGTATTCAAAATGCCCGAAGCGGATATGGCTCTGGGCCACGCGAATCAGCGCCGCGCCGGCTTCCATTTTCTCCCTGGCAACCGCTTCACGGCTGCCAGCGATACTGAGTGCTCGGGTGCTGCGGATACCCAGTGCCGTCAGTGCCTCCCCGGCCAGGTATTCACGGATGGTGGAACGCAGCACGGCGCGACCGTCACCAAAACGGGAGTAGGGGGTTTTACCTGCACCTTTGAGATGCAGGTCCCAGCGTTTTCCCTGGTGCTCGACCTCCCCCAGCAGCAGGGCGCGGCCATCTCCCAGCTCGGGGTTGTAACTGCCGAACTGGTGACCGGTGTATTTCATCGCGAAAGGCATACTGTCGGGAAAAAGTTTTGCGCCAGTGGTCAACTGGGCCCAGTCCGGATGGCCTATATCCGTGGCTTCCAGCCCCAGTAATGCCATCACCGCCGGATTGACGTGGATGATGTGGGGCTGCTGAAGCGGGGCCGGCGGCGTGGGGGTTCCGAATTCCGGGCCGAGGTCAGCGTAGTGCTGGTGCAGGTGCAATCTGCTCAGCGGGGTGCCAGTCGTCACGGGGAGCTCAGGGCCAGTTTGATGTTTTTGCTATCCCAGCAGTCGACTTCCATGTACAACAGGTCTTCTATCGCGGGAAACTGATATAGCCACTCGGCTGGTGCCTGCAGCCGGTAGCCGGGCCCGTCCGCAGACAGGTGCAGGCCATCAATGGCCCGGTCCACGTGATCCCGGTGTACGATACAGGCAAGCCGCAGACACAGCAGTAGATCGTTGTTGGGGTGAAACCCGTAATGTTCCTGTACGGATTTTATGTCGCCGCGCTGGTTGCGCACCAGATAGGCGAGATTTTCCTGCTCGCTTCTGCTGAAGCCCGCCATGTCCGCGTGCTCAATCATGTAGGCACCCAGTTTGCGGAAGCTACTGTGGGACAGCGACAGTCCGATCTCGTGCAGATCTGCGGCCCACTGCAGCAGGCGACGCTGGCTGAGTAATGCGTGTGGGTTGAGCTGGCCAAAAAATTGCAACGCGGTATGGGCAACGCGCCTTGCCTGCTCACGGTCGATTTCACCGCGTTCCATCAGATTGGCGATGGTATCCGCGCGGCGGTCACCGCCGGATGCGCGGCCCGCGAGATCGTGCACTATTCCCTCGCGAATGGCGTAGGGTGAGACGTGCATTTCCTGGATATTCAGCTCGCGAAAAATGCCGTGCAGGATGGCGAGGCCGGCGGCAAACACCGGGCGGCGCTCCGGGTCGAGATGAGGCAGCTCGATCGCGTCAACGGTCTTGAACCGGGCGACCTTGTCTGCGAGCGCATCGATATCCTCGCGCAGGATGGGCAGTAACTCGCCATCGTTGAGTACCCGGGCGACCGACTTGACCGTACCCGATGCACCCATCACCAGCGCGTCGTCCGCCATATGTTGCAATTCCTGCAGTTCAGCCTGGGCGGCGCGCCTGGCGCGGACAAAGTTGTTGTGTTTTCCGTTATCGATTTTGCCGCTGTCGAAAAAGCGCCGGTTAAATGCCACACAGCCCATACCGATACTCTGGAGCTGACGCGGGGCTTCCATTCCGCGCACCAGTTCAGTGGAGCCGCCGCCAATATCCACCACGCAGCGCAGTCGTGTCGGCCCTTCTGCGGCAGCCATAACGCCGGAATAAATCAGGCGCGCTTCCTCGATACCGGAGATGATCTCGATGGGTGCGCCAAGGATCGCCTCCGCGGACTCGAGAAAACCGTCGGCGCGCGTGCTGGCAGCGCGCAGGGTGTTGGTTCCCACTACACGGACATTATCCAGTGGCAGGTCCTGAATAACTGGCGCAAAGCGACGCAGGGCTTCCAGAGCCCGCTCCGCCACCAACGGGTCAAGATTGCGCTCGGCATCCAGGCCCTCCGCCAGGCGGACCATGGAACGATCGGTGTGCAGACGCACCATGCGCTGATCACGAAACTCTGCCAGCAGCAGGTGGAAGCTGTTGGAGCCTAGGTCCAGGGCCGCGTAGCGTTCGTGGGGACCATCGTGAGACGTGGCGGTTGTGGGCTCTGTTGTCATGGTTTTCGTTGTCAAATCGCTGTAACAAAAATGTAGCAAAATGTGCGGTACTGAACTATGGCTTCAATGGAAGTTCACACACTTGAAACCGAATAAATACACGCTGCCGGTAGGCTTGGATGCCGCTGCACGCAGCAGCGCTGATACATCCTCCACCGAAACAGCAGTAGAGAGTATGGCAAACGACATTCCGATCTATCCCAAAGAACTCAGCTGGCTGTCTTTCAACGCCCGGGTACTGCAGGAGGTGGAGGACGAGAGTGTACCGATGATTGAGCGGGTACGCTTTCTGGGCATCTTCTCCAACAATCTGGATGAATTCTACCGGGTTCGCGTAGCGGATGTGCGCCGCCTGGCCACATTTACCAAGGGCAGTCGGAAGAAAGAGGATTTTTCGGAGCTGCTCGGCAATATCAACGAGAAAGTGTTACGCCTGCAGGCGCGCTTCGGTAATGCCTATACCAAGGTTTTGAAGGATCTGGGCAAGCACAATATTCATCTGATCAATGAGCGCCAGCTTACCGACGGACAGCGGGAGTATGTGGAGGAATATTTCCATCGGGAAGTGCTGCCGGAGCTCGAGCCCTTCTTTATCGATGATCGCGATACCATGCCACTGCTGAATGAAGCGAGTATTTACTTCGGTATTTATCTGGAGCTCGAGGATGGCAGCCTGCGATTTGCCGCTCTGGAAATTCCTACCGACATCCTGCCTCGTTTTATTGCCATCCCCCATCGGGAAAAAAAGCACGAAAAAGTCTATATCGTGCTCGACAATGTGATTCGCGCCTGTCTGGTGGATGTATTTCGCTATGTGCTGCCCATCGACAGGGCGGCCGCGTTCACCTTTAAAATCAGTCGCGATGCAGAGCTAGAGCTCGGCGAGCATGTTACACAGAATATTGTTGACCGGGTGGCAAAGTCACTCAAGAAGCGTAAACAGGCAGAGCCGGTACGTCTGGTGTACGACTCCACTATGCCGGAAGCGCTGCTGCAGTTGATCAAGAAAAAGCTCAAGATGGGGCGCTACGACAGCTATACCCCCGGAGGACGCTACCATAATTCCAAGGATTTTATGAGCTTCCCCGCGGACAGCCGACAGCACACCTACCGCGCCATCAAGCCGTTGCCCACCTTGCCGGACAGCGCCAATATCTTTGATTGGCTCGATGAAAAGGACCGGCTTTGCTACTACCCGTACCACGATTTTAGGGTGATCACGAAGCTTCTGGCCTCTGCTGCCATTGACCCCAAGGTGCGGGAAATCCGTATCAACCTGTATCGGGTAGCAAAAAACTCCCGGGTGGTGGCGGCGCTGGTCAATGCGGTACGGAACCAGAAACAGGTTACCGCTGTGGTGGAGTTACAGGCGCGCTTTGACGAGCAGGCAAATATTCACTGGTCCAATGAGCTGAGCGATGCCGGCGTAGAGGTGATCTACGGCGTGCCAGGATTGAAGGTGCACTGCAAGCTGATATCCATCGTGCGTGAAGAGAGCGGACGCGACCGTTATTACAGCCATTTCGGCACCGGAAATTTTAACGAGAGCACCGCACGCTTTTATTGTGACTTCAGCCTGCTTACCAGCGACACCAGGCTCGGACAGGATGCCTACCGGGTATTCGACTTTATCAAGCAGCCCCACCTACAGCCGGATTACAACCACATCTGGAGCTCGCCCCATAGTAATCGGCCCAACATCCTGGCGGCCATCGACAGAGAAATCGCGGCAGCTGCGGCGGGGCAGCCTGCGGAAGTGTTCATCAAGTGCAACAACCTGGTGGACCGTGAAGTCATCGAATATCTGTACCGGGCAAGTGTCGCTGGGGTGCGGGTGCGGATCATTGTGCGCAGCATGTGCGCGCTGCAGTGTCAGGAGAAGGGGCTGTCCGACAATATCAAGGTAATCAGTCTTGTGGATAAGTTTCTCGAGCACGCGCGGGTGTACGCCTTCCACAACGGAGGTGATCAGCAGGTGTACCTTTCTTCGGCGGATCTGATGACGCGCAACCTCGACCACCGAGTAGAGGTGACTTTCCCGCTGTTGGCGCAGGAGCATCGCGATACAGTAATGGACATTCTGGAATTGCAATGGCAGGACAACCAGAAAGCGCGCATACTGGATGCGGAGCAGACCAACAGCCGTATCGCCAATCGCAAGAGCAAACGCAACGTGCGGTCACAGGATGCGATTTACCGGTATCTTAAAAAACGCGAGGTTTAACCCTCTGGGAGGCCGGGCGCTCAATTTTTGCTGAAGCCGACCAGTTTCCCGTTATCAAAGGAAAAGCGATAGCGTTCACCCACCTTAAGGTGCGCCTTGCACCGGGATTCGATGGTGATACGAGGAAACTGGGGGGTGACAACCCATGTGGAAAAGTCGCCTTCGGGACCGCGGCCAATCAGCCAGTAGTGGTCGCCGTGGGCGCAGTTACCTTTCGCCATACAGTTATCGTACCCCCACACGAAGGCGCGCACGTCGTACTTGGCGGGAATATTTACGGCGGGCCGAAAGGGGTCCCTGGTGTCGCCGGTGATTTCGTAGAGATCGCCAAAGGTGACCACTTCGTAACCCTTGGCGCGGGTATCGCAACTGGCGGCGTGAAGATTCACTCCCGCAGCAGCCTCGGGGGCTTTTGACTCGGTGGCTTTGGGTTTCGGTGCCATTTCACTGGGGAGATATCCACAGCCACTTATTGTCAGGCTCCACAGCGCCAGGCCAGTGCACAGGGTGCTACCACCGATATACCGCACGTCCTACCTCCTCGGTATCAATCCGTTCTCTTAACTATAGCTGCAGTTGGCCGCGGTCCAGGCGCGTACCCTGCCGGTTGATGGGCGGGCGTCATTGGCGCGATGTTTTGTTGCGTTTGAAGCGTACCTTGCGGCGGTAGGGGAAGGTACTTTCCACCCGCCCGGCGCGGATACGTTCCTGCAGTTTTTGCCAGTAGCGGTAATCATAGAGATCGCTGTGCTGGTCTTCGAACGCCTTGCGCGCCACCGGGTTGCCGGAAAAAAACAGCCGGAATTCTTCCGGAAATACATCGGCTTCGTCCACGGTGTACCAGGGCCTGTCAGCCAGCTCCTGCTCACTGGTCTGGGGCTCCGGAATCTTGCGGAAGTTGCACTCGGTGAGCGGGCAGAGTTCGTCGTAATCGTAAAATACCACGCGACCGTGACGGGTCACGCCGAAGTTTTTCAGTAACATATCTCCGGGGAAAATATTGGCCGCCGCCAATTGCTTGATCGCATTCCCGTATTCTTCCATGGCCTCAATGGTCTGCTGTTCGTCCGCCTGGTCGAGGTACAGGTTGAGGGGCTCCATGCGCCGCTCCACATACAGGTGCTTGATGATCACCCATTTTTCATCCACATGCAGCTTGGATGGCGCCAGCGTCTGCAGCTCGTCCAGCAGCGCATCGCTGAACCGGTTGCGGTAAAAGATGAAGTTGGTGTACTCCTGGGTGTCCGCCATGCGCCCCACCCGATCGGCGCGGGATACAAACTTGTACTTTTCCTTGACGATTTCCTCGGTGACTGTCTTGGGGTTATCAAACTTGTCCTTGATGACCTTGAACACCACTGGATAGGACGGCAGGGTAAACACACTCATCACCATGCCCTTGATCCCTGGGGCGATTACGAACTTGTCGTTGCTCACCTTCATATGCGCGAGGATATGGCGGTAGAACTCGGTCTTTCCGTGCTTGTGGAAACCGATGGAGTTATACAGTTCGGACTTTTCCTTGAGCGGCATGATGGTGGACAGAAAGCGCACAAACCGTGAGGGAATGGGCGCGTCCACCATAAAATAGGAGCGGGTGAAACTGAAAATGATACTGGTGGAGTCGTTGTCGTGGATCAGGGTATCCACAAAAACATTGCCGCGGCCGTTATTGAGACAGGGCAGAATCAGTGGGATAACCTCGCCGGCAAACATCAGGCGGCCCACCAGGTAGGCCGCCTTGTTGCGGTAGAACACCGACTCCAGCATATCCACCCGCAGCCGCTGCTCGTCTTCCTCATCCTCCAGTTTACCGGCGAGTGGGCCGGCGCGCAGGGCCTCGCAGATGTTATCCACATCCCGCGCCATGTCTTCCCAGGGAATCGAGAAGCTGTAGTCGGCGAGAATATCTTCAATCATCGCCTGCAACCCGTCGCGTCCGCTGTAGCTGATATAGATGGAGTAGTCCCGCAGCGGTTTCTCGTCCGGGGCGCGGGAGGGTTTTACGAAGATGTGGTTGTCGTGAATGTGCGCGTGCTGAAACTGGCTGCAGAACACCGAATTGAAAAACGTCTCAGCAATCTCGTAGTTGTTGTGATTGGCAATCAGCTGGCTGTAGGTAGACTTGGCCTGCCCCCAGAGCTCCAGCTGGGTGGTGTCCTTGCTGGTCACCGAGTGCACCAGTTTCAGCACCTGATTGACCTTGATCTTGTAGAGATCGATGCGTTCCTTGTTGGTCTCGTGCACCGCAGGCCATGCAGCGGTCTCAAAGCGCGCTTTTGCCCCTAGTGTCATGTTCTGAAAATCCGCAAAATACGCATCGAATCCATTGAGGATGGTTTTGGCGATTCTGCGCGCTGTCGGGGAATGGTTTGTCATGCACTAGACTCTTATGGAATCATGTCCTCTATTTCTTCGATACTAGCACGGGCTAACAGGCAACCACTTGAACGATTGGATCAGCAGCTTTGTCTTTTTCTTTGCCGTCATTGACCCGGTGGGCACACTGCCGGTGTTTATCGCGGTAACTTCCCGCCATTCTGAGTGGCAGCGGCGCAAAATCGCATTGCTGGCGGTTGGCGTGGCTACGGGTATCCTGACGTTTTTCCTGTTGGTCGGGCAGTATCTGCTGGAAACCGTTGGGGTGCCCCTGTCCGCATTCCAGGTGGCGGGCGGCATCGTACTGTTCCTGTTCGCCCTGACCATGATCTTCGGGGAGGGCAAGCCGGAAAGTGAGGTGGAGATCATTCGCGATGGTCGTGAAACCGCTATTTTCCCCCTTGCCGTGCCCTCCATTGCCTCACCTGGGGCCATGCTGGCTGCGGTAGTGCTGACGGACAATCACCGTTTTGACCCCATCCACCAGGTAAAATCCGCCACCGCCATGCTTGCGGTCTTGGGTATCGTCCTGGTATTGCTGTTGGCGGCAAACTGGATCTATCGCTGGATCGGCGACTCCGGAGCCAGTATTGTCAGTCGCGTAATGGGGTTGATTCTCGCCTCTGTCGCCACAACCAATGTGTTGGTTGGGCTGCAACAGTTCTTTATGACCTGATTTTCCCTGGCAGCTGAACTGCCGCACAATTCTAAAACGCCGAACAACGGACGGTGCACTTTGTGGTGCCCGTAAAAAATGAGTTCTCAGGAGGGGGTTTGCACCACGATATTGCACTGATCACAACCATTTCTGTCGCCTTGGGCCTGGCCCTGGTACTCGGGTTTATCGCCGTACGCCTGCGCATGCCAGCCCTGCTTGGCTACATGATCGCCGGTATCCTGATTGGCCCGGCGACCCCGGGGTTTGTGGCGGACGTAACACTGTCGCAGCAGCTGGCGGAAATTGGTGTCATTCTGCTGATGTTCGGAGTGGGCCTGCATTTTTCACTCAAGGATCTGATGGCGGTGCGCCGCATTGCCATCTTCGGCGCCGTCGCTCAGATTTTGGTGGCGACCGCCCTCGGTGCCGCTGTCGCACAGTGGTGGGGGTGGAGTATTGGGGCCAGCGTGGTATTTGGCCTGGCGTTATCGGTGGCGAGTACCGTGGTGCTGTTGCGGGGGCTGGAATCGAGAGGCCTTCTCGATAGCCAGAACGGACGCATTGCGGTGGGCTGGTTGATCGTAGAAGACCTGGTCATGGTGTTTGCCCTGGTTCTGCTGCCGGCACTGGCGGGCTGGCTCGGGGGGGCGGTGGATGCTCAGGACGCCGGCGCGCACGCCGGGACTGGTAGCGAAGCAACTCTGCTGGTTACCGTTGCCCTGACCCTGGGCAAGGTGGCGATATTCATTGCGCTGATGTTGCTCGGTGGCAAGCGGTTTTTCCCTTGGTTGCTGTGGCAGGTGGCACGCACCGGTTCCCGTGAACTGTTTACCCTTGGGGTGATTGCCATTGCCATGGGGATCGCCTATTTCTCCTCGATTATCTTTGGTGTGTCTTTTGCACTGGGTGCATTTTTTGCCGGCATGGTATTGCGGGAGTCCGCTCTCAGCCATCGCGCGGCGGAAGAGTCGCTGCCCCTGCGCGATGCCTTTGCGGTGCTGTTCTTTGTATCGGTGGGAATGCTGTTCGACCCGGCCATGCTGGTCGAGGAGCCTCTGCGGGTGCTCACCGTGGTGGCGATCATTGTTTTCGGTAAGACCCTCGCGGCCTTCGTGCTGGTACTGCTGTTCCGCTACCCGCTGAATACGGCGTTTACCGTTTCCGCGAGCCTGGCACAGATCGGTGAGTTTTCTTTTATTCTCGCGGCCCTCGGCGCCTCTCTGGGCCTGCTGCCGGACCAGGGACAGAACCTGATCGTTGCCGGCGCGCTGATCTCAATTGCACTCAATCCATTGTTGTTCAATCTGATTGAGCCCGCCCAGCGCTGGATACGCAGCCGCTCCCGGCTCGCGCGATTTATGGAGCGCACCGACGATCCGCTGGCAGAGTTGCCGATGACCACGGATCTTCGCTCCCTTACCGGGCACGCACTGATAGTGGGGTATGGCGGACTTGGCAGTCATATCGGGACGCAATTGCGCAACACCGGGATGTCTGTGGTCGTGGCGGATATCCAGCGTGAGCGGGTTGAACAACTGCGCGCGCAGGGGATCCCGGCGGTCTGCGGTGACGCGGCGGATGAGGAGGTTCTGATTCAGGCACATGTGGCGCGCGCACGGATGCTGATCATTACGCTACCGGATACGGTGCGCACCCAGAAGATGATGGCGACGGCGAAGTTGTTGCGACCGGAGATCAGTATCCTGGTGTGTGCGGAAAACGAAGAGGTAGAGCCGCTGTTGCGCAAGGAGGGGGCTACCGCAGTATTTATTGGCGAGCGGGAGCTCGCGAGCAATATGGGCAATTTTGCGGTCCAACGTCTGGCATCGGAGGCGGAAGCCTGATTGCTTACGCCGCGAGGGGTGAAAATCTCGCGGCACAGTGTAAGAACCGGCCTGTGATGACGACAAACCCCCAGTCGTGTCAGATCTCAGGAGAACCACAGTGCTGATCAAATCACCCCCTCGCCATCAGCTGTCTGAACAGCAGGTCACTCCTGAATCCGCTTATGTTTCCCGGCGCCGTGTGATTTCGGGGCTTGGCGCCGGCATCGGCAGCCTGCTGCTCGCCGGTAACGCCCGCGCACTGGACCTGTTTGGTGGCGAGCCGGACAAGGCCGCCCCCCGCAAGCCGCTCGCCTTCACGCCGCAGAAACCCGCCCCGGACCTGGTCCTCACCCCGCAGGCCAAGGTCATCAGCCACAACAACTTCTACGAGTTCGGGACCGGCAAAACCGATCCTGCGGAAAACAGTCAGGGGCTGAAAACCGAACCCTGGACGCTTACCGTGGAAGGGGAAGTGGAAAAGCCCGGCACCGTAGATGTGTGGAAGCTGATGGGGGAGATTGGCCTGGAAGAGCGCATTTACCGCATGCGCTGTGTGGAGGCCTGGTCCATGAACATTCCCTGGGTGGGCTTTGAGCTTGGCAAGTTCCTCAAGCGTTTTGCGCCGACAAGCCGCGCCAGGTATGTCGCCTTCGAAACACTGTACGACCCGCAACAAATGCCCGGGCAGCGCAATCGCTACATCGGCGGTGGTGTGGACTATCCCTATGTGGAGGGCCTGCGGATTGATGAGGCCATGCACCCGCTCACCATACTTTCGGTGGGGCTTTATGGAAAAACCCTGCCGCCCCAGAACGGCGCCCCCATTCGTCTTGTGGTTCCGTGGAAATACGGCTTCAAGGGTATCAAGTCCATCGTCAAAATCAGACTGCTTGAACAGATGCCACCCACCAGCTGGAATAAGCTGGCGCCGCAGGAATATGGCTTCTATGCCAATGTGAACCCAAAGGTGGATCACCCGCGCTGGTCCCAGGCCAGCGAGCGGTTTATTGGCCCGGGCGGTCTATTCGCGGTGAAGCGACAGCCGACCCTGCCGTTTAATGGCTACGCAGAAGAGGTCGCATCCCTGTACAGCAATATGGATCTGAGGAAGTTTTACTAGTGACGGGGCAGTGGAAAAAGCCCGCTGCCTCCGGCCTGCAGGTCGCCGTGCATATAGGCGCTTTGCTGCCGCTGCTGTGGCTGATTGTCGCCATCAATCAGGGGCGTCTCGGCGGCGATCCGGTCAAGGAGCTGATTCACTACCTGGGTATGGGCACTATTCGCCTGCTGCTGCTTACCCTGCTGGTTTCGCCAATGGCAAAAACGCTGCACTTCGGCCAGCTGAATCGATTGCGCCGCCCTCTCGGGCTCTGGTGTTTTGCCTGGGCCACCCTGCACTTTACCGCCTGGCTGGCACTGGATCTTGGTCTCGACTGGTCACTGATCGGTGCGGAGCTGATCAAGCGCAGCTATATTTTGCTGGGCTTTTTTGCCTGGCTGATTCTGCTGGCACTGGCGGTAACCTCCGTTCCCGCGCTGCTCAAAAAAATGGGGCGCAACTGGAAGAAGCTGCACGGCCTGCTCTACCTTGTGGTGGTTCTGGCCTGCTGGCATTTCTGGTGGTCGGTAAAAAGTGGCTGGATCGAGCCGGCCATCTACGCGGCGGTGGCACTGGCGCTGATGGCCTGGCGACGCCAGACCGTGGTGCGGTGGGTGAAAAGCTTCCGCTAATTACACGTCAGCTGAATTCGCCGGAGATATATTCCTTGGTCAGGGTCTGCTGCGGATTCTCAAATACCTGCTCGGTATTACCCATCTCGACCAGATAGCCGGTGCGTCCGCCCTGGGAGATATCCACAGAGAAGAATGCCGTGTTGTCCGCCACGCGCATGGCCTGCTGCATATTGTGGGTAACAATGGCGACGGTGTAGCGGTTTTTCAGTTCGAGCATCAGCTCTTCGATCTGGCGAGTGGCGATGGGGTCAAGAGCAGAGCAGGGCTCGTCCATCAACAGCACCTCCGGCTCCGAGGCAATGGCGCGGGCAATGCACAGGCGCTGTTGCTGTCCACCGGACAGCGATAGACCGCTGGCCTTCAGTTTGTCCTTCACCTCATCCCACAGGGCCGCGCGCTTCAGTGCCTTCTCGACCTTCTTGTCCATGTCCCCCTTGAACTTGTTCAGCTTGAGACCGAAGGCCACATTTTCGTAAATACTCATGGAGAAAGGGTTCGGCTGCTGAAACACCATGCCGATATAGCGGCGTACCACCACCGGATCGACATCCTTGGCATAAATATCCTGACCGTGATAGCGCACCTGGCCTTCAAAGCGGAATGTCTGAATCAGGTCGTTCATCCGGTTCAGGCAGCGCAACACCGTGCTTTTGCCGCAGCCAGAGGGTCCGATAAAGCCGGTAATCTTTTTTTGCTCAATGGGGATTTTGCTGTCCCGCACGGCGAGAAAGTCACCGTAGTGAATTTTGTCGATCTGGCAATCGATAACGGTTTCCGAGGGCGCCGTGTCGGCGGCTTGACTGCGAGGTAGGCTCATTTCCGTGCTCAGTTTTTCTTGCGGCTGATTGCGCGGGCAAATAAATTGAAAATCAATACGATGATCACCAGTACCAGTGACGCGGTCCACGCCAGCTCGATCTGGTTGTCAAAGGGCATTCCCGAAAAGTTGTAGATCAGCACCGACAGTGAGGCGGTGGGTTCATTCATATGGGAAAGGTAATAGTTGCTGAACAGGGCGGTAAACAGTAGCGGCGCTGACTCGCCGGCTGCGCCGGCCACTGCCAGCATGACGCCGGTCATGATGCCGGGCAGCGCCGTGGGCAGGGTAATTTTCCACATCACCTGTGTGGGGGTGCAGCCCATACCATAGGCGGCGTCGGTCATGCGTTTGGGGACCTGGCCGAGGGCTTCTTCGGCGGCGATGATAATGGTGGGCAGCATCAGCACCGCAAGTGCGACACCACCGGCCAGTGCCGAGTAGCCAAATTTGATGACCAGTACCGCATACACAAACACACCGGAAAGTATCGACGGGAACCCGGTGAGTACCTTGGCGGTAAAGTGGGCCCCACGGGCAAGCTTGCTTTCTTTGCCCAGTATTTTGATCGAGATGGCGGTGAGTATACCCATGGGAACCGCGATGGTACTGGCGATAGCTACCATGACCAGAGTGCCGATAATTGCGGGGCCGATTCCGCCGCCCATTTCGAACCCCGCCGGAGGCAACTCGGTAAGCACCGGTAGGAGCTCACTGAACAGTCGCGCACCGCCGTGTTTCAGCAGCATATAGATAATGGACAGCAGCGGAATGGCAGCGATCAGGGCCAGCAGCCACACCATACCGCTGAACACGCTGTTGCCGAGGGAGCGGCTCTCGAAGGGTTCGCGCTTGAGATTGAGGCCTTTCCAGCCTTCCTTGCGCAGCTGTTTGGGCGTCTTCAGGTCCTTCACTTGCTGCCCTCGAATTTACGCATGGTGAGCTGCTGGATATACAGGCCTCCGAGGTTGACCAGGAAAGTGATCAGCAGCAGCACCAGCGCCGCGTACATCAGTGCCTGTACTTCCACGCCGCCCGCTTCGGGGAAACTGGAAGCCATCAGCGATGCCAGGGTGTTGGCAGGAGAAAACCACGACAGGCTGATCTGGTTACTGTTGCCGATCAGCATGGCCAGGGCCATGGTTTCGCCGAGAGCGCGGCCAAAGCCAAGCACCAGTGCAGCGAGTAACCCGGATGACGCGGTAGGCAGCAGTACCTTGAAGATCGCTTCTGCACGGGTAGTGCCCATACCGTAAGTCGCTTCTTTGACTTTTGCCGGGATCTGGCGGAACGCATCCACAGAGATGGCGGCGACGGTAGGCAGAATCATCACCGCCAGAACCAGTGCCGCCGGCGCCATACCGGGGCCACTCAGTTCCGTACTGAAAAACGGGAACCAGCCAAAGTGTTCGTGCAGCCAGTGCGCCACCGGGCGCAGTAGGGGAATCAGCACATAGATACCCCATAGACCGTATACCACCGAGGGAATGGCCGCGAGTAATTCCACCGTCAGGCGAAAGACACTGGCAATCTTGGCGTGAATGAAATCCTGGGTAAGAAAAATGGCAATGGTCACGCCGAGGATACCGCCCCAGATCAATGCCAGGATGGAGCTGTACAGGGTGCCCCAGACTTCGGGTAGGACGGCAAACTGCTGTTTATTCACATCCCAGGTGGTGCCGGTAAGAAATCCGAAGCCATATTTTTCCATGGCGGGGATAGCCTGTTTGCCGATCATCCACAGGATAAACAGGATCAGTAGAATAATGGACCAGGCGCAGGCAATGGAGAAAAAGCGAAAGCCCACATCTCCGTATATTTCACTATTGCCCGGAGGGCGAGTAATGCCCTTGCCGATTTTTTCTTTGAATAGCGCTCTGGACATGCCGGATTCTGGAGCTCTGAATATTAAATGGTTCAATAAATAGAATGCCCCGGCCGGTCTGTCCGGAACGGGGCATTAGCTGTTTCTCATTGTGGCAGATGTTTATGTAGCCACTATTACTGGATGTGCTTTGCGGCTTCGCGCACTTTCGCGCGTACATTTTGCGGCAGCGGAATGTAGCCGAGGCTATCGGCCTGGTCCTGAGCCTCATCACTCAGCATATATTCCACCAGTTTTTGCATCGCCGCGGCTTTCTCGTCGTCCTGATCGGCGTAAACCAGTAACCAGGTAAAGCTGGCGATGGGGTACGCATTTGCACCTTCGGGATCGTTTACCCAGACAATCAGGTTTGGAATCTCGGTACCCGGGAGCGTAGCCTGTGGGAATTTGGCGCTGGCCAATGCGGCGACGCCAGCTTCCGGCCCAGGGGATACGAACGCACCGGCCTTGTTCTGCAACTGGGCTACCGGCAGGCCGGTTAACTTGGCAAAGCCATACTCGACATAGCCGATGGCTCCAGGGGTCTGTTTTATTTGCGCCGCAATACCATCATTCTTCGGTGCTTTGACGAAGTTGGCACTGTTCGGCCAGTTGGGCGCCTTCGCCTGTCCTACGGCGGATTTGAAATCGGCATTGACGGCACTCAGGTGACCGGTAAATACGTAGGAGGTACCGGAAGAGTCCGAGCGGGTAACTACGGTGATCTTCGTATCGGGAAGTTCGACGCCGGGGTTGGCCGCAGCGATCTTCGGGTCATTCCAGCGGTCGATTTTGCCGAGGAATATATCCGGATACACATCCCGGGGCAGTTTCAGTTCACTGACACCCTGAAGATTGTAAGCCAGTACCACTTCGCCCGCGGTCATCGGCAGTAGCACCGCGCCCTTCTGTACCTTGGCTATTTCATCTTCTTTCATTGCGGCATCGGATGCGGCGAAATCCACCACGCCGTTAATGAAGTCCTGAATGCCCGCTCCACTTCCCTTGGCCTGGTAATCCACGCGAATCCCACCTTCTTTGCGCGAGAAGTCCTTGAACCACTTGGAGTAAATGGGGAAGGGGAAACTGGCACCGGAACCGTTGAGTTGCACATTACCGCCACTGGAAGATCCATCCCCACCCCTGGAATCCGAGCTGCTTTTACCATCGGAGGAACCACCGGAGCAGGCAGTAATCATCGTCGCGGTAAGAAGTATTCCGGTGCCAGCGCACAGCGCGCGATTGAAGCGTTTCAGGAATGACAGCGTGAACATCATGCTAGGCCTTTTGGTGAATGTGGATAGCATCCGTGAACAGAGCCACGTCAGGTGGATTCGTGCGACATGAGACGGAATAGAGCGCACACCCGTAGATACTAGTTAAACCAGCGTGCAAGGTGCACAAAGATTGTTGCAAGTTTGTGAACTTGTACAGGGATGCCAATTTAACCGTCAATTGTTACCGCGGTATGACCGATTTATTGCGGGCATTTGATTTTGCTGGTGATACGGATTGGATTTGCCTGTCCAGGCTCAGGCCTTTGCTATACAGAGTGCTGACGAAAGAGAAATATAAATGGTACCCGGATGAACGAGCGTGGAAAGGTGGCTCCCAATCGTACGTTGCGTCTGATATTACTGATGGCTTTTCTCGCTGTATTGATCGCGGCGGGTATTTCGCTGTTCAAGGATATCTCGCAGGGAAGGCACGATGACGATATGGATGGGCGTGCCCGCGTTGTAGGTGCCGGAGCAAGCTTTCCCGCGCCACTTTACGAGCGCTGGTTCAAGGAACTCTACAGCAGAGACCAGAAATATCAGGTGGATTATCAGAGCGTGGGTAGCGCGGCTGGTATCACCAATTTCCTCCAGGGTCGGGTAGATTTCGCCGGCTCCGATTATCCGCTGGAAGATGCGAGTACAGCGCGGCTGGATGGCGGTGTGCTGCAGCTACCCATGGCCGCCGGCGCAATTGTATTTATCTACAATCTGGAGGGAGTGGCGGAGCTGAAGCTCTCCCGCGATGTGCTGGCAAAAATACTGCTTGGCGAGATTCGCCGCTGGAATGATCCACAGGTGCAAAAAAATAACCCTGAAGCAGACCTGCCGGACCAGAAAATAACGCTTGTGGCACGCGCCGAAGCCAGTGGCACGACGCTGCATATGAGCAGGCACATCGAGGCGTATAGTAAGTCTTTTGCTGAAAGAATTGGCGCGTCGAAAGATCCGCAGTGGCCATCTGAGCTGAAAGAAAGCGGAAGCCTGATACGCGCGCGAGGCAATGCCGGTATCGCCAGAATGGTGGGTTCGGTGCCCGGTGCGATCGGCTACGTGCAGTACGCCTATGCGGAAAATTCCAAACTCCCCATGGCATTGCTGGAAAATCGCGCTGGCAATATGGTCGCGCCTGGGCCGGCGAGCTTCCAGTCCGCACTGGTCAGTTTCGAAGGGCGGCTTACCAGGCAGAACATTGCCGACCCCGAAGGGGTAAACGGGTATCCGATTATCAGCTTCTCCTGGCTGATTATGCGCAAATCCTACCGCAACCCGGATGTGTACCCGGTAATGAGTGCGATGATTCACTACGGCCTGGGTGAGGGCCAGGAAGTCGTGGAGGAGATGGGCTACATCCCCTTTCCGGAAAGTGGCCGCAGGAAACTTCTCGAGTATTTCGATTCCCGCGGCGCCAGCGGGCCGCTACCCCAGCCGCAATAATGCGCCACAGCGGTCGCTGCCCGTGAGCTGACTGCGCATGGACGGTTCAGCTGCCGACGCTGCCCCCGTCGTTGCGGCGGATCGCAAGCACCGATGGACGCGGCGGCAGTTTGGGATCGTTGTCCGGCCAGCGGTGCAGGGGGTTGTCGAAGGTAGAATTGTCCGCATCCGCTGGGTGTTGTACCGCGACGAACAGGGTTTTTCCGTCTGGAGTGAATTCGGGGCCGCAGATTTCAGCGCCTACCGGGCAACCGAAAAAGTGCTTCGGCGCTGCGCGCAGCTCACCTTCCGTTGCCATGGCCCAGAGGCCATCGTGAAAGCCGAAATCTTCGCAGCCGTCTGTCGCGATCCACATGTTTCCCCGTTGATCAAAGGCGACATTGTCCGGGTTGGCAAACCAGCCATGGGCGGAGATATTGCCCGCTTGCTGTTGACCATAGGCGCCGCGTTCTGCCGGGTCTTCCGCATTGGGGTTACCGCCCAGTAGAAAGGTGTTCCACTGAAAGGTATCACTGGAGTGGTCGCGCAACCCACTGCGCCCGGGCGGCACGATTTCCAGCACGTGGCCGGCGGTATTGCGCGCGCGCGGGTTGGCCGGATTTTCATCTCCGGGCTTACGCTTTTTGTTTTTGGTGAGCATGACATAGGTGCAGTCATTCACCGGGTTGGTCTCGACATCTTCCGGGCGGTCCATGGGGGTGGCCCCCATCAGCCTGGCAGCGCGGCGGCAGTCGATCAGTACATCCGCCTGATTGCGGAAGCCATTCTCCGGTGTGAGTGGGCCCTGCCCAAAAACCAGCGGCAGCCAGGTACCGACGCCACCTTCCTTGAACTGGCCAGCGTACAGCGTGCCGTCGGTCAGCAGTTTACGGTTGTGGGTGTTTTCCCCAGCGCGGTAAACATCGCTGGAGACGAAGCGGTACACAAACTGGTGTTCGTCGTCATCGCCGCCGTAAGCCACTATGGGCTCGCCGGGCTTGCTTACCACGGTAAAGCCTTCGTGTTCAAAACGACCGAGACCGGTCAGCTTGCGGGGCTTGGACTCCGGATCATAGGGGTCGTATTCCACCATCCAGCCGAAGCGATTGGGCTCGTTGGGTTCCACTGTGATATCAAAGCGGCGATCGTAGTCACCCCAATTGCGGTTACCTTCCTCGATACCGAACCCGTGGTGATTACGCGCTTCTACCTCATCCGCCACATTGTCGGGGTCGCCCTGAAAGGCGCCGCCAAAGCCTTCTTCGGCAATCAGCACCGTCCCCCAGGGTGTTTTTCCGCCAGCGCAGTTACCCACAGTGCCGTACACCTGAGTGCCGCTGGGGTCTTCACTGGTTTGCAGGCGCTTATCGCCGGCGGCGGCACCGACGATATCCATCGCAGTGGTCAGGGTAATGCGTCGGTTGTAGGGGCTGCCCAGTACCGGCTGCCAGCCCTGCGCGGTCAGCTCGATCTCTACCACGCTGTGTCCACAGGCCTGTTGTTCGATGGCGATGTGCGCATCACTGGTGCCTCGGACCGAACTGTCTTCCGTATAGCCAGCAAACATCAGGTGCGGCTGGGTGTACTCGTGGTTGACACACAGCAGGCCGCGCTCGCTGTTGCTGCTCAGGCTGTGCTTGTCGCCTTCGCCGGGTGCGGCGTCCGCGGCCAGAGGCATAAACGCGATGAAATCATTGTTGTATCCGAAACGGCGCGACTGTTCTCTCGCGTCGAGCTTGTCCGGGGTGAAAGCTTCTGCAAACGCGTCCAATGGATCGCCCCAGCGCAGCAGCAGATCGGCGCTGTAGCCCTCCGGCAGGTGATGTTTGAAATCCAGTGCGTGAGGGATCTCTTTGAAACTGAGGTTTTCACTGCCTCGGTTATTGGTTTCTGTGCCGCAACCGGGAAGCAGAGATGCGCCGGTGGTGGCCGCGGTGGCGGCGCCAAGGGCCTTGAACAGGGTGCGACGCGTCAGGCTGGCGGGCTGCTCCTTGGAAATGACTTCTTCTTTGTGGCTTGTCATAAATTATTCACCATTCAGTTCTCTTCCCCGGCAGGCCCGGGTAATCGGTCAGAAGCGTCCGCCGTACCTGCATTATCGGAGATGGTTCGCGATTTCGAAGGCAAGGTTACAGGCGCTATATGACAAATTTAAAAAAACGGTAACGCAAATTTCACATGCCAAGTCTAGCCTGCGCGCACAAATCAACAGGCCGGACCTGGCAATGCACGTCATGACACCGGTCGACCACTGCTTCTTGTACAAAAAATCCAATTCCTTAATGGGGACGGGGAACTATGACTAAGCCTGTATTTAATTTGAAGATGGTGGCGCCTCTTGCCGCGGCTATCATCAGCGTCAACGCCGCTGCCCAGAGCGCAGCTAATGAATCTGTAGCCATGAGCGCAAGCTCCGGTGTCGAGGAGATTGTGGTAACCGGCACAAACGTGTACCGCGATCGCACCGACGATATCAACCCGACACTGTCTTTCGATCTGGATTTCTTTCAGCGCTTTGAGCCGCTGACGGTTGGTGAGATGCTCAAGCGCACCCCGGGTGTTGCCTTCACTTCTGACGTTCTTGAGTACGACGCCGTACAGCTGCGTGGTATGAACGCCGAGTACACTGAAGTTCTGATCAATGGCCGTCCGATCCCCGGCCAGGGCGCTGACCGCACCTTCTTTGTTGACCGTATCCCGTCCGAGCTGGTTGAGCGTATCGAAATTATCCGCTCTCCGTCGGCGGACATGACTTCTCAGGGCGTCGCTGGCTCTCTGAACGTGATCTTGAAAGATGGCGCCAAGCTGGAAGGTATTACTACCCGCCTGGGCAGCACCTACTACGCCGACTCCGAAGACTTCCGCACCATTGGCTCCGCTGCCATCGCGCACGCCGGTGAGAGTTATGACTTCTGGCTGGGTGCGAATATCCAGGAACGCTTCAACCCAAAGCGTAAGACCGAAGCCTACTTCGATGAGGAAGTACTGGAAGGTTATGCCTTCGAAGAAGATACCCGTGACGGCAACGATAATTCTCTGAACGGTTCTCTCGGTCTCCAGCTGGATGACACCTCCGAGGTACGCTTTAACGCCTACTACGTCTTCACCGACCGCACCGAAAACGAGCTGGTTACCGAATACGAAGGTGATGTGATCAGCCGTAGCGAGGGTGACCTGGTAGCGATCTCCACTCAGGAAGAGCAGATTGACCAGACCAGCTGGGGTATCGACGGTGTGTACGTTACCGCGTTGGGTTCCGGTGAGCTGGAGCTTTCTGCGGCTCTCTCCCAATTCAAGGAAGACACCGTCAACTTCGAAACTGAGGAAGAGTTTGACGACGGTGTTTCCGAAGGTGTGGAAGAGGGCGATGAGGTTCTGTTTATCGAGGACAAGAACTACTCCCTGGAAGGCAGCTATAAAATCGCGCTGGGTGCGACCGAGCTGAAGACCGGCCTTTCCTATGGCGCCAGCGAGCGTTCTGGTCTGCAGGCCGGTTTCTTCGACGTGGATGCGGACATCGAGGAAACTCGTGTCGCTCCATACGCCAAGCTGACCTTTGATATGGCAGAAAACCTCAGCCTGGAAGGCGGTCTGCGTTATGACATCTACGAGCGCGAAGTCTCTAACGAAGACGGCAGCGCAAAAAGCGACAGTAATGAACTACTGCCATCCATGAGCCTGCGTTGGGACATGGATGACGATAACCGTGTGACGGCCTCTGTTGCACGTACCCTGCGTCGCCCGGAGTTCGATCTGGTTTCTCCGTTTGAAGAAGACGAGACTCCGGACGATGAAGACGTAACCATCGGTAATCCGGATCTGGCCTCTGAGCTGGCCTGGGGCTTCGACCTCGGCTTCGAGCACCGCCTGCCCGGTCGTGGTATCGTCGGTGTGAACTTCTTCTACCGCGATATCGACGACGTTATCGAGTTGACTGATACCGGTATCGAAACTGAAGCCGGTGGCGCGCTGTTTACGCCGATGAATGTGGGTAACGGTACTTCCCGCGGCGTCGAGTTTGATATCTCCATGCCGTTGGCGTTCATTGGGCTGGAAAACACCGGTTTCTATGCCAACTACGCTTACCTCGATTCTGAAATCAAAGATCCGTTTACCGGCGAAATGCGCACTTTCCGCAACCAGCCGGATTCCGTGTACAACATCAGCCTGACCCAGGACCTGCCGGGCTTTGGTGGCGCGGGTATCTCTTACCAGAAGCGCAGCGAATCCCTCGAAACCGAATTTGAGGAATACGTTATCACCGAATACGACGGCAACCTGGAAATGTTCGTCGAGTGGAATATTTCGGAGCAATCGGTTCTGCGCTTCAGTGGCACCAACCTGCTGGACCAGGAAAAGGTTGAGTACATTCGCGACTACGGTGAGCCGGTCAACGAAATCCAGTACGAAGACAGTACTCCGACTTACAGTCTGACTTGGCGTTCTGCGTTCTAAAGTCGGATTTATTTCGCAAAAGCCCGGTACCGGTGGAAGTCGGTACCGGGCTTTTTGCTATTTTTATATGTTGAACGGATATGTCACCTGTTTGCCACTTTACTGTCATGCTGTGAGTGTAAGTTGCTGCCAACGGTATTCACCCTGCCTGGGAAACTCGGATAGTCGATAAAACTATGTCATCAAAAACCCTTAAATTTGCCGGCTTACTGGCCGTCGCCGGTCTGCTCAGCGCTTGCGGCCAACAAACTGAGGCTCCCGCGAAGGCGCCAAAACCCATTCAATCACAATCGGCACTTGTGCTAAGCGACGTAGTGTCCAGCCAATTGGCACCACTCGTTCTGGCGGGGGAGGACTACCTGCTGCTGGCCAGCGAAAAACGCGGATTGGTACTGGTGAGCGCGAGTGGCGAAGAAAAGCTCGCACTGGATGGTGGTACCGTGGAGCGTTTTGCTTTACAGAAATTGGCTGAGGACAGCTGGCTGGTTGCGATGTACAACGAGGACAGTGCCGAGTTGCAGCTGCGCCTTGTGGATATGGAAGAGGGCAGCCCGCGTATTCGCTATCTGGCGGCAATGGCAACCAGCGCTCCCCAGGCGGCCATGTGCTTCTCCCGCCAGGGTGGCCGCACCCACCTGTTTGCAATCGATGAGAACGGGCTGGGACATGAATACGTGGTGCACCCGCGGGAACAGGCGTGGGAATTTACCGGTGTGCGCCCTCTGTATTTTGGTGAGCAGGTTTCTTCCTGTGTCGTGGACGACCGCAATGGAAAAATACTGGTGGCGCAACCGCCACTGGGGATCTGGAGCCTGAATGCGGATGCGGAAATGGATGAAGAGCGCGAAGTGTTCGCCGCCGCCGCGGACCTGTCGCAGGATGCATTCGGCGGCCTGTGGCTGGATGATGCCAGTGGCAACCTCTGGCTTACCGCTGGCGAGCGGGTACTGGCGTTCAATATCAATACTCCGCGCCAGGCACCGCACTTTGTGGAAACCCTGGCGGAGATCGAGCCGGTTTCTGCGGCGGTTCAGCAGGGGGCTTTACTTGCGCTGGCAGAAGAAAGTGATCAGGTGCATCGCTTTGCCATCACGCTGCCAGAGCCGGCTGCAGAAATACAGGCATTTCGCGGGCCAGTGGAAATTCCGCGCGTGCGTGCCAGCGGGCAGACCGCGCCGGTGGCTTCCGGTGGCGACGCTGCAGATGACCCGGCCATCTGGGTTAATCCTGTGAACCCGTCTGCCAGTCTGATTCTGGGCACCGATAAGAAGAGCGGTCTCAGTGTGTACGACCTGAATGGCAAGCTGCTGGAGCATTTTGCTGTCGGGCGGGTTAACAACGTCGATCTTCGCCCGATGCAGCACGGCAAATTCGTCGCCATCGCCGCGGCCAGTAACCGTACCGACCCTGGTGTCAGCCTGTTCGGGATCACCGCTGGCGGCGTGGTGGAGCACCTGGGGCTGCGCAATCTGGAGATGGATGATCCCTACGGGCTGTGTGTGTATCGCAAAGGGGCTGACCTGATGACCTGGGTGTCCGATAAAGAGGGCCCCTTGCAGCTTCTGCAGATCGTTCCCGGTACCGGCGATGTGGACTGGAGCCTCAAAAAGATCGCCTCGCTACCGGTGGCCAGTCAGGTGGAAGGCTGTGTGGTAGACGATGAGCAGCAGATGCTGTTCTTCGGTGAGGAAGATGGCGGTATCTGGCGCCTGGACATCGCGGCCTTTGCTGCCGGCGAAGCCAAGCCCCAGCTGATCGCGCCGGTCGATGGCGAACGTCTGGCGGCGGATGTGGAAGGCATGGGCTTTTATCACGCCAGTGACAAGAGCTACCTGGTGGTGTCCAGCCAGGGTAATAACAGCTACGCACTGTTCTCGCGCGACGGCAGCCAGTTTGTGGGCCACTTCAAGGTGGATATCAACCTGGATAAAAATCTCGACGGCAGCTCTGAAACCGACGGCCTGGAAGTCTCCAGTGCGGCGCTTGGCAGCCAGTACCCGCAGGGGCTGCTGGTGGTGCAGGATGGCCGCAATCGTATGCCCAGCCAGAGCCAGAACTTCAAGCTTGTTTCCTGGGCGGATATCGCCGAAACACTGAAGCTGCAGTAAGCCTGTACAGGGGAGGAACAAGCCCTCTCCCATATGTGCGAGAATCCGCCGGACTCTTCTGATCCGGCGGATTTTTTATGCAGCGCATTTCTTCCTCTCTCACGTCTGACCTTTCTTTTTCCCGCATCGCTTTTGGTCTTTGGCGCCTGACTGACTGGGGCTATTCCCCGGCCGAGCGTGTGTCGCTGTTTGAGCAGATGCTGGACCTGGGGGTGACAACCTTTGATCTTGCGGATATCTACGGGGACTATCGCTGCGAGCAGTTTTTTGGCGAGGCACTGAAGCTGCAACCACAATTGCGTGAGCGTATGGAGATTGTCAGCAAGTGCAGTATTCGCCTTGCGGGCGAGGCATCCGGTGCGCGCCTCAATCACTATGATACCAGTGCGGGGCATATCCGCTCGGCGGTAGAAACCAGCCTGCGGGATATGGGCATCGAGCAGATGGACTTGTTACTGCTGCACCGCCCGGATCCGCTGATGGATGCGGATGCGCTGGCCGGCGTTCTCGAGACCCTGGTACAGGAAGGCAAGGTAAAACACCTCGGGGTTTCCAATTTCCATCCGCACCAGTTTGACCTGTTGCAATCCCGCCTTTCTTTACCCTTGGTCGCCAACCAGATCGAAGTTTCGCTACTGCATTCTCAGCCCATGTTTGACGGCCAGTTGGACCACTGCCAGCAACATAAAGTGATCCCCATGGCCTGGTCACCGTTTGCGGGCGGGCGCCTGTTCAGTGGCGACGACACAGACGCGACGCGCGTACAGCAGGAGCTGGCTCGCCTGAGTAAATCACTGGGGCTGGATGCGGAAAACGGCCCCATGCAATTGGCGCTGGCGTGGTTGCTGAAGCATCCCTCACACATGGTTCCGGTACTCGGTAGTGGAAATCCGAAGCGGCTGGTTGCGGCACTGGCTGCGTTGGAAATGGAGCTGGATCGAGAGGCGTGGTTTGAGTTGTTGCGTGCTGGGCGTGGCAGAGATGTGGATTAGTTTGAGTTTGGTGGTATTTCTTCTTGCGGCCCTTTGGTGGCGCCGGAGCACTGGGGTGTTGTATTTGGAACCGAGCTAGGCGCCCCCCTGTGAATACATCCCTGTACGCTGCGTCGCAAACGTCCCTGTTTGCGACGCTTCCAAATACAACACCCCAGCACTCCAGCTTCAATTTGAACGAGTGTGCTTCGTAAGCAAATGTTTATTCGGGGTAATTTAGCCAGATGTGAAGGTGCGGACGGTGGGGGAAGTTCGCGAGACCTTCAAAAACAGGATGTTTTTGCAGAGCCCCCAGGGATGGGTTCACGGCGTGTCTCGCGAACTTTCACCACTGGCGGCGCCGCCAGTGGAAGTACTACGAAGTACCGTAGCAAAAACCACAGAGGTTTAAATTACCCTGCGTAAGCGTTATCCGGCACCAGATCGTAATTCACATCCCCGAGGTCAAACTGCTCAAGAGGAGCAAGGTGCATGGGGACGCGGTAGCAGCGAAGCAGTTCGTCACCGCGGCGATCCATCACTTCCAGCTGTTCACCGGAAATGCTGTGCAGCAGGCGATCGAACTCGGTAACGGCAGAGGCAATCGCCATCTTGTATTCCAGCTCGTCGCCCAGCTTGATATAGCGCGCATCGCCATCCACCAGCTCGATGCGCAGCCAGCCCGGTCCGCGCTCGGCGCCGGCGACGCCCAGAACCAGCGGGCCCTGTTGATCCTGACAGATAGGGGCGAGCTCGTAAGTTGAAGGCTCCGCATCCGCCTCCTGGCCAACCCACACCCATCCAGGCAAGCCGATACGGGTGAGGTGCCATTCCGACAGCCACACGGTCTGGTCATCATCCACGCGGAACTCGCTGTACTCCCGCTGTCCACTGCTCGGAGCCAGGCTTACATTGGCCTCCGGATTTTGTTTGCGGAAGGTATGCAGCTGCTGGGTCATCTCATAATTGACTTCCCAGCGTTTCTGCAGGCGCCACTGCATGGGGTACTCGCCCCACTCCACCAGATACTCCTCGCGCTCGCGCAGCGTTTCCGCCACGCGCCAGAAAGCACCGTCAATAAGAATGCAGGTATCACCGGGTTTACTGCCGGGGGCGATAATGCTGTGTTCGGGGGAGGCTTCAGAGGCGTTGACCACATGCTCGCTGCGACCCTCAATCACCTCGTACCAGGGAAAGCCATGGCGCAGGGGGGGAGGAAAGGCCAGTGGTGGGCGGCCCGCAAGTAGACGGCGGAAAAGAACGGATTTTTCGATTTCCAGGTCAGACAGGGTGTAGCCTTCTTTCTGGGTAATCTGGCCCCAGGCAAAGGCTGCCCGTACCAATTGTTTTTCTCTGTCTGAAAAGCTCATCTCGGCGGGTTCGTTGCTTATTCTGTAGTCAAACGACGGCAAACCATACCACTCGGCGCCGGTTGACGCCACGGCAATCTCGTGTAGAGCACAGCGATGGCGGGAAAACTTCGGTAGACTGCGGAAGCGACTAATTATGCGCGAGTGACTGATGTCGAAGAAGAAGAGAAAAGTAAGTGGATGCAGGCCGCTTTTGGGAGCGGTCATCTGGGGGCTGCTGGCAACTGGTGCCGCGGTGGCGCAGCAATCCGGTCCGTCTGCCGTACCGGGCCCGCTGGTGCCTGAACCCTGTTATGGCAGCGGCTGGTCTGATGCGTTGCGCTGTTACCAAGTGCCGGTCACAGGCCCGCAGGCCGGGCAGGGGGCGGAACTCGCGGTGCTGGTGGCGCCAGCGCTGAACGGCGGCCAGCAGGAGCCTCTGTATATGTTGGCCGGTGGCCCCGGCCAGGCGGCGTCAGATTTGGTGCGGCTGCTCAACCCGCTGCACAAGATCAATCGCGAGCGCGATGTGGTGTTTGTGGACCGCCGTGGCGCCGGCCTTTCGGATGTATTCGATTGTGGCGTCAGTGACTCTCCACCTTCGGAACTGCAGCGGTTTGCCGAGATTATCGCGCAATGCTATGCGGGTGCTTCCGACCGCCCGGTGACCCTCAATAGCCGCCAGACGGTGGAGGATCTCGAACAGGTACGCAAAGCCCTGGGGCACGAAAAAATCAGTCTGTGGGGCGGTTCCTGGGGTACGCGGACTGCGTTGCTGTACCAGCAGTGGTACCCGGAGTCCCTGGAGAGGCTGGTGCTGGATGGGGTGGCCCCCATTGAAAGCAAAGTATTCCTGACCGCTCAGGAGGCGGAGTCCGCCCTGCAGCAGCTCCAGCGGGACTGTGCCGCCGACCCTGTGTGCGCTGAATTTGGCGACTGGCGCGCGGCTTTGGACCAGATGCTCGCAAGTTGGGACCGAGCCCGAGCGGTGAGCTTTCCGGACCCATTTACCGGTTTCCCTTCGGAAGAACCGGTGGAAGGTTGGGTGCTCGCCAATGCCGTGCGCAGTGCGCTTTATGATCCCGCTGCCGCGGCGCAGCTGCCGTTTGCCGTTGACCAGGCGGCCAAGGGCAATCTGATGCCGATGGCGGGTATCGTTGGTCTGTTCGCCGCAATGGAAGGCAGTATGGCCATGGGGCTGACATTTTCTGTCGCCTGCGCCGAGGAAATGTCGCGCATCAGTGAAGCGGAAATTGCTGCCGATAGTGCTGGTACATTTCTTGGCCGCGCCTTCCTGCAGCCATTTGTGCGTGGTTGTGCCAACTGGCCGGTGCCCCCCCGTGAATACGCCCCTCCTGAGCCCCGCGCGCATCCGGTGCTGCTGATCTCGGGTAGTGCCGACCCGATTACCCCACCGGACTATGCAGAGCGGTCACTGGGCTACCTGGAAAACAGCCAGCACCTGGTTGTGCGGGGTGGGGGGCATATCAACAGTGCCCGCGGTTGTATTCCCGATCTGATTCTGGAGTTTCTCGGCGGTGAAAGCAGCGAGCTGGATTTTGGTTGTGTGGCCGACATCAAGCGCCCGCCATTTATGGCGGCGGCGTTTGGCCCGGAGTTCACGCCGAGACAGGAGGCAGACGTGGCGCGGGAAGATGCGACCGGTGCCAGTGTGCAGGAAGGAGGTCAGCCATGATCCGTGTTCAGGGAATTAGCAAGTCTTTTGCCGGTCAGCCGGTGTTGCGGGATCTCAGCTTTGAGGTGCCCGATGGCCGCATTACCGCTTTGCTTGGTGCCAATGGTGCGGGCAAAACCAGTTGTCTGCGAATTGTGTGCGGATTGTTGGCTGCCGAGGGTGGCCAGGTGCTGGTTGGTGGCCTGGATCCGGCGGTGGACCCGCAGGGCGTTCGCCGGCAGCTTGGGGTTGTCGGGGATCGCGAGGGGCTTTACGAGCGCCTGACCGTCGCCGAATACCTGGATATCTTTGCCCGCATGCAGGGATTGTCCGGCGCCGATTTAACACGGGCACTGGAATCTACCTGCGAGGAGCTGGAGCTTCACCCGTTGTGGAAGCGCCGTATGGGGGGCTTTTCCCAGGGAGAGCGGATGAAAGTTTCCCTGGCCCGTGCCCTGGTGCATCGCCCCCAGCACTTGATTCTCGATGAGCCCACTCGCGGATTGGATGTGCTTGCGGTGCGGCTTTTGCGCCGCACCCTGTTGCGCCTGCGGGCCGCCGGCACGGCGATCCTGTTTTCAAGTCATGTCATGCCGGAGGTGGCGGAGCTTTCCGACTGTGTGATGGTGATGTCCCAGGGGCGCATTGTGGGCCGCGGTACCCCCGAAGAGCTGCGAGGGCTCACCGGGTGCGAAAGTCTTGAAGACAGCTTTGTGGCCTTAGCGTACGGTGAGAAAGGGGCCCAGACCGAAGAGGTGCTGGTATGAGCAGGATGGGAAAGGCCGCGTTTCGGTCGGGGATACTGGCATTGATGCTGCCACTGCTGCGCAAGGAATTCCTGGAGGCGTGGCGCGATCGGCGGGCGCTGATCATGGCAGTGAGCTTTGCGTTGATGTTCCCGGCGATGATGGCCGGTGGCTCAATGTTTATGATCAAGAAAAAGGCCGAAGAGGTTACCCGCGTTGCGATACTTGGTAGTGAGCAGGCGCCATTGATGGCGGAGCGGCTGCGTGGTCCCGGCGTCGAGATCGAGAACCTCGGCAGCGGCGACCCCCGTACCCTGCTGGCGGAGGGCTATCATCTGGTGCTGGTTTTCACGGATGACTTTGCCCAACGCTACCGCGACTTCCGCGCGCCGCCGCTGTACCTCTATGTGGATACCTCCAGCACCGATGCGGGTCGCGCCCAGCGACAGCTGCAGGAGCGCCTGGCGGGTCTGCAGCAACTGGTGGTGACGCAACGACTGGCGGCGCGAGGCGTTGCCCAGCAGGTGCTGGCACCCTGGAAACTGGAAACCCGCGATGTGAGTACACCCTCCGCGCGCGGTGCCCTGTTGCTGGCGATGGTGCCGGGGTTGCTGATCCTGACACTGTTCGTGGCGAGCCTGGCCACCTCGGTGGATACTTCTGCTGGAGAGCGCGAGCGTCTCAGTATCGAAACTCTGCTGCTGCAGCCAATGCCGGCATGGCAGATCATCACCGCGAAAATGCTTGCGGTGGCGAGCCTCGGCTGGCTGGGCGCCCTGATGGCTATTGGTGCGCTTGTCACTCTGATGCCGGTGATGCCACTGGCAGAGCTGGGTATTCAGCAGGCCACGACCGTGTCTGGGGTAATCAGTATGGGGTTGCTGCTGTTGCCTCTGGCGCTGCTGGTGGCGGTGTTGCAGATCCTGCTGGCGTTGCGCTCGCAGTCATTCAAGGATGCGCAGACCCAACTGAGTATCCTGCAGATAGCCCCTCTGGTGCTGCTGATGGGGTTGGATATGGCGCAGGTAAACCTTGCGGACAGCTGGCAGTTATTGCCGTTGATTGGCCACCAGCAGTGGCTGAAAGCGCTGCTGGTCGGGGAGGCGGTCTCACTACCGTGGATGCTTGCCGGGTCTGCTGTCACCCTGATGTTTGTTGCGGCGGCAGTCGCTACTGGTGCCCGCGCCTTGCGCCGGGAATCTCTGCTTTCCGCCGGCTGAAGAGGTAAAGGTGTCTATTACGGAACAGGAACGCGAAGGATTGCTGAGTATTGATCTGGGGGCGGTGCTGGAGAACTACCAGCGTCTGCATTCGGTGCTCTCACGAGGCTGCCAGTGTGCTGCGGTGGTCAAGGCAAATGCCTATGGCCTCGGTATGGCCCAGGTGGCCCCCCCTCTGTACCGCGCCGGGTGTCGGGAGTTTTTTGTCGCCACCCTCGCCGAAGGACAGGAACTGCGGGAGATATTCCGGAACTGGGCGGGTAGTGACGCGCCAAGAATTTATCTGTTGTCCGGCGTGCGCCCGGGGTGCGAGGCGGCCTGTGCGTCAGCCGGCTTGATCCCGGTACTGGTTACCATTGAGCAGCTGACCCGCTGGCTGGCGGCTACAGAGTCTGGTGGGCGCGCGGCTCCCTGTGTGTTGAAGATTGACACCGGGATGACCCGATTGGGCATGACCGCCGTGGAATTTGATCGCCTGGTGCGCGATGAGGTGCTACTGGCGCGTTCCAACATTCAGATGCTGCTGAGTCATCTGGCCTGTGCCGACGAGGCGGATCACCCGCAAAACCGGTTGCAGCTCGATCGTTTTAATGGCTACTTGCAGCGGCTGCGTGCGCACTGCCCGGAAGTGCGCGCGAGCCTGGCCAATTCTTCCGCAATTTATCTGGGGGAGGAATATCATTTTGATCTGGTGCGCCCCGGGTCTTCGCTATACGGAATCAACCCAACCCCGGGTGTTGCGAACCCCATGTCTGCGGTGGTCAATTTACGTTTACCTGTGTTGCAGAAGCGCTCGGTAACGGAAGAGTGCGCCGTGGGCTACGGGGCGACCGAAGTCGCCCGGGCGGGCAGCTGGTTGGCCGTGGTGCGAGGGGGCTATGCCGATGGCATGTTGCGCACGCAAAGTGGTCGCGGGCGCGGCTGTGCGGTGATCGGGGACCGGCGAGTGGAGGTGCCTATGATCGGACGTGTATCCATGGACACCTCCGTGTTTGATATTTCCGCCCTGAGTACTGAGGAGCGAGCGCAGCTGGATATCATTGAGGTGCTCAATGACGTACTGACGGTCGATGATATGGGCGCGGCGGCGGACACTATCGGTTATGAAATCCTGACTTCCCTGGGGACTCGGTATTACCGGCGCTACTTGTAGCAGCTGTAGTGGCGGGCAGAGTGCGCGGGTGGCTGTGTCTCGTCGATATAATGCAGTATCAATTTCTGAGGTCAGGAGTAACTTCATTGAGTTCGCAGCAAAATGGCGTGCTTGGCACATTGCGTCCCCTGTTGGATCAGTTGGCGGATGGCGAGGTCCACTCTGGAGAGGCGCTCGGTGAGACGCTGGGCGTGAGTCGAGCAGCGGTGTGGAAGCAACTGCAAAAACTGGAAGCCCTGGGTCTGCCGGTGGAATCGGTCAAGGGACGGGGGTACCGCCTACCGGGTGGGTTGGATTTATTGAGCACTGCGCAGATTCTCGATGCAGTTTCGCCGCAAATCGCACCGCAACTCGAGCGCTTAGAAGTATTCGATCAGCTGGATTCTACCAATGCACAGGTGCTTTCCGCCTTGGCTGGTGGGCAGGGGCACGGATTGGTAGTGCTCGCCGAGCAGCAAACCGCCGGGCGCGGCCGGCGCGGTCGCCAGTGGCTCAGCCCGTTTGCCGCCGGAATCAGCCTTTCAATCGGCTGGCAATTCAATGGTGGAGTGCAGCTGTTGGAGGGGTTGAGTCTGGCGGTGGGGGTGGCTCTGGCGAGGGCGTTGTCCAGATTTGACGTGCCAGATGTACGTCTCAAGTGGCCCAATGATGTGTGGTGTCGCGGGCGCAAGCTTGCCGGTGTATTGCTGGAATTGAATGGAGATCTCACCGACTGCTGCGGTGTGGTAGTGGGGATTGGTATGAATATGCGTCTGCCGGAATCTGTTTCGGGGGCCATTGGGCAGCCCTGGATAGATCTGGAAACCGTGCGCCCGGGCATATCCCGTAATCGCCTGGTGGCAGCGATGCTGGATGAGCTGGTGCCAATGCTGGCCGCCTACCCGGACAGCGGGTTTGGCCCCTGGCACGCTCCCTGGATGGCGCTGGACCAGTTCGCCGATGCAGAAGTGTGTGTGCAGTCTGCACACAAACGGTGGTGTGGGGTGGCGCGCGGGGTCGACACCGGTGGCGCCCTGTTGCTGGAAATAGACGGCCAGAAAAAGGGGTTCCATGGCGGTGAGGTTTCCCTGCGCCCTTTGTCATCTAGCGGAAACGGCAGGTAAGAACCTTGAGTGACATTTTGCTGGAGCTCGATCAGGGAAATACCCGCGGTAAGTGGCGATTGGTACGCAGCAACCAAGTGCAGGGAGCGGATATTATTGCCCGCGGCGTCTTCGCCCCGGGCCCCTGGTGGCGGGAAGATAAGCTGCCGGAGAGCTGGCGGTTGCAGAAACCGGCTGAGATCCGCTGCGCTAATGTGGCTGGCGCCCAGGTGGCCGGTGCCATTGACCGGCGCTTGCGGGCCGAGTTGGCGCTGCCTGTGGCGTTTGCGCGGGTCACTCCGGAAAGTGCCGGTGTTCAATGCGCCTATGGCGACGTGTCCCGTCTCGGGGTGGATCGCTGGTTGGCAGTGCTGGCCGCGCACGCGCGGGCGACAACGCCCGCACTGATTGTGGATTGCGGCAGTGCAGTCACGCTGGATCTGCTGGATGGGCGTGGGCAACACCTGGGAGGGTACATTGTGCCCGGGCTCGGGTTAATGCGGCGAGCGCTGTACAGTGACACTGACGCGGTGAAAGTGGATGAGTCGTTCGCTGAGGGCATGTCACTGGCCCCGGGGTGTCGTACCGAGGATGCGGTGAATCGCGGGCTGCCGTTGATGGTGCTGGGTGCCGTTGAGCGGGTGCGTGAAATCTTGCTGCAGCAGTTGAGGCAGGTGTCGGGCCAGAAGATGGCGCTTTCCGGTGGGGAGGCTTCACCGTTGCGAACGCTATTTACCGGTGGCGACGGCGCACTGATCGCATCCCTTTACCAGTATCCGTCGGAAGTGGTGGAAGATCTCGTGATGGACGGACTTTCCCATGCTGCCCTGCGGGTGCGGCCCTGAGGTCGTGGCCGGGCGTGGGCCCCCGCAATTCCTCTAGAACTAGTACAAGCCAATAAAACTCTATGCGTTGGATATTTTTTTTGCTGCTGATTGCAAACCTGGGTCTCCTCGGGTGGCTTCTGAGCGCCGATCGCGCGCCCGCTGCGAAAGTGGTCGTGGCGACGCCGGATACGGGTGTCAACACGATTTCGCTGGTCAGTGAAATGGATGCGGCTGAACTCGAAGCGAGCGCAACTCCCGAAGAGAGGCCCCGACCGCGCGCGCCGGCTGGGAACGATGAAGTGGTTGCGCCTCTATGCACGCTGGTCGGGCCATTCGAAGAGGCGTTCCAGGGGGAAGACGTGGTGCGTCGCCTGCAGGCATTGCAGGTGGATGCCGAGCTTCGAGATGTGGAAATGCAGGGGCAGATGCGTTACTGGGTTTACCTGGCGCCGCTCAGTTCTACCCGGGACGCATTTCGCAAGTTGCGAGAGTTGCAGGCGGCGGGCATCGACAGTTATGTAATTCCGAAAGGGTCGCTGGAAAACGGCATCTCTTTTGGAATTTTCTCTGAACTGGAGCGAGCGCAATCTTTAACCCGGGAGCTGCAGGCCAGGGGGTTTGCGGCGGAGTATCGCGAGGAGCCGCAAACATACCTCGAGCGCTGGGTAGTGTTGAGTGGCAGTGAGCCGGTATCCGGCGCGACCGCGGGTAGTGCGGTCGGGGAAGCCTTCTGGCAGCAGTTGCAGCTGGATTATCCGGATATCGGGCGTCGCCAAAATCTGTGCAGTGAAATTCAGCAGGGCGATACCCCGCAGTAATGGGTGGGGAAAGCAATTTGCCTGCCGGGGTGAAGAAAAGCGACAACAGGCTGTTGCTTGTGGAGATCACTTCCCCTAGAATCCCGCCTCCACTTCAGGGGGTGTCAACGCCGCTGAAGTATATGGAGCTTTCGAGCTTCAAATTTAGAGATGCTGGCGTAGCTCAGTTGGTAGAGCAGCTGACTTGTAATCAGCCGGTCGGGGGTTCGACTCCTCTCGCCAGCTCCATCTCTTTTCCGGTTTGCAGGCTGCTGAGAAAAATCAGTTAAGTGTGTGAAATTAAAGGAAAAACTTGTTGACATCGAAAAGGTCGCTGTAGAAAATACGCACCGCTTTCGAGCAGGGGTTCCCGAGTGGCCAAAGGGATCAGACTGTAAATCTGACGCGCAAGCTTCGGTGGTTCGAATCCACCCCCCTGCACCATTATTTAGATGCCTGTGTGCTGGCATCGAAGGTAGAAGAGGTTGTTTTGTCTTCTACCTGGAGGTTATCGCACGCGATAGCGCGGGCATAGTTCAATGGTAGAACCTCAGCCTTCCAAGCTGATGATGCGGGTTCGATTCCCGCTGCCCGCTCCATTTCATTGTGCGGAGCCTGGTTGGCAAGCTTGAATAAGCTTGGTTCTTAAGTCGCCTGGCCTTGTTGGTCTGGTGCTGCAGGCGGCCCCGCCTGCGCCGGCAGAGGTGCTGGCATTTGGAGTAGGCTCATGTAGCTCAGGGGTAGAGCACACCCTTGGTAAGGGTGAGGTCGGCGGTTCAAATCCGCCCATGAGCTCCATTATTCGTAGCCGCGGTGACCTGTGTCTCCGCGGCTATTTGTATCCGGGTTTTTTGTCGTCAGGCGGCCCGGGTGCGTAGGCTCCCGAGCGGACTCTTGTCTGTGGTGACTCTTGTTTGTAGTTGCGTGGGAGCCGTTCTTGGTAATAGTCGCTAGTTCGGCTCACGCTTATATTGGGAGGCCCGCAATGGGAAAAGAAAAGTTTGAACGTTCCAAGCCCCACGTAAACGTGGGCACCATCGGTCACGTTGACCATGGTAAAACCACCCTGACCGCTGCGCTGACTCGCGTATGTTCCGAAGTGTGGGGCGGCGCTGCCGTTGCCTTCGACGGTATCGACAACGCTCCGGAAGAGCGTGAGCGTGGTATCACCATCGCCACCTCTCACGTTGAATACGAGTCCCCGACCCGCCACCACGCGCACGTAGACTGCCCGGGACACGCCGACTACGTTAAGAACATGATCACCGGTGCTGCTCAGATGGACGGCGCTATCCTGGTATGTGGCGCGACTGACGGTCCTATGCCGCAGACCCGTGAGCACATCCTGCTGTCTCGTCAGGTAGGTGTACCTTACATCGTTGTATTCCTGAACAAAGCTGACCTGCTGGCAGAAGACTGCGGCGGCGTAGGCTCTGAAGAATACGCAGAGATGCTGGAACTGGTAGAGATGGAGCTGCGCGAGCTGCTGGATCAATACGAATTCCCGGGTGACGACACTCCGATCATCGCTGGTTCTGCTCTGATGGCTCTGAATGGCGAAGACGACAACGAGTTGGGCACCAGCGCTGTTAAGAAGCTGGTAGAAACCCTGGACGAGTACATTCCGGAGCCGGAGCGTGCGGTAGATCAGCCGTTCCTGATGCCGATCGAAGACGTATTCTCCATCTCTGGTCGCGGTACCGTAGTAACCGGTCGTGTAGAGCGTGGCATCATCAACACTGGTGACGAAATCCAGATCGTTGGTATCAAAGAAACCACTTCTACCACCTGTACCGGTGTTGAAATGTTCCGCAAGCTGCTCGACGAAGGTCGTGCTGGTGAGAACATCGGCGCCCTGCTGCGTGGCACCAAGCGTGACGAAGTTGAGCGTGGTCAGGTGCTGGCTAAGCCGGGCTCCATCACCCCGCACACCAAGTTCGAAGGTGAGGTTTACATCCTGTCCAAGGACGAAGGTGGTCGTCACACCCCGTTCTTCAAAGGCTACCGTCCGCAGTTCTACTTCCGTACCACCGACGTAACTGGTGCGGTTGAGCTGCCGGAAGGCACCGAAATGGTAATGCCGGGCGATAACATTCAGATGTCTGTGACTCTGATCTGCCCGATCGCCATGGAAGAAGGTCTGCGCTTCGCGATCCGTGAAGGTGGCCGTACCGTTGGTGCTGGCGTTGTAGCCAAGATCATCGAGTGATCGATGGGTTGTGCGGCTGCCAAATGAATTGGTGGTCGCGCTTGCAAATGTGGGGTTGGATGGTATGATCCGCCCCTCATTTTTTCCGGGAGTGGCGCAGTCTGCCTCCGGAAGTGTTTCAGGCCAGTAGTTCAATTGGTAGAGCACCGGTCTCCAAAACCGGCTGTTGGGGGTTCGAGTCCCTCCTGGCCTGCCAACTTTCAGATGCCCGCAAGGGGCCTGCAGTTGGGCTATCCTGTACTGCTGTCGCTCTTTGTGGTCGTTGGCAATAAAGGCGCCTTGCGGTATTGAGGCGCGCTAAAGGCTTCTTTGTATGAACGCTAAAGTAGAGGCGAAAACCTTTCGTCTTGACGGCCTCAAGTGGCTGCTGGTGGTGCTGTTGGTAGGCGCCGCGGTTGCCGGCAATTCCTACTACGCCGAAATTCCCCTGCTGTATCGTGTGCTGGCAATTGTTGTGCTTTGCCTGGCGGCGGTTTTTGTTGCGGTGCAGACCGAAAAGGGTAATGCCTTCTGGAATCTGCTGCGGGAAGCGCAGAATGAAGTGCGACGGGTAGTATGGCCGACCCGCCAAGAGGCGACCCAGACCACCCTGATCGTGGTGGTGTTTGTGCTGCTGATGGCAGTCATTCTGTGGGCGTTGGATTCCGGTCTCGGCTGGATGGCTTCCAAGATCATTGGCTAAAGGTTAATCCATGGCAAAGCATTGGTATGTGGTTCAGGCCTACTCCGGCTATGAGAAGCGTGTAAAAAACACTCTCAAGGAGCGCATTGAGCTGCACGAAATGGATCACCTCTTCGGTGAGGTTCTGGTTCCCACCGAGGAAGTGGTGGAAATGCGTGCCGGCCAGAAGCGCAAGAGTGAGCGCAAGTTTTTCCCCGGCTACGTGCTGGTGGAAATGGAGCTGAACGACGACACCTGGCACCTGGTCAAAGAGACTCCGCGTGTGCTGGGCTTTATCGGCGGCAAGGCGGACAAGCCGGCCCCGATTACCGACCGCGAAGCGCAGGCGATCCTGAATCGCATCGACGACTCTGTCGACAAGCCCAAGCCCAAGACGCTGTTCGAGCCGGGTGAAATGGTGCGCGTTATCGATGGTCCGTTTAATGACTTCAACGGTGTGGTTGAAGAGGTCAACTATGAAAAGAGTCGCCTGCGGGTGGCGGTGTTGATCTTCGGGCGCTCCACACCGGTAGAGCTGGAATTCGGTCAGGTAGAAAAGAACTGAGTTCGAGCTGAAAGGATTCGGCCCTCTTTCGCTGTGTGCGGAAGGGGGCTTTCGCGTCCCTGAAATCCCAGTCTGCCTTTTCGGCTTTCTGGTTCGGGGCAAACAGGGGAGCTGAGCGTTGCACGTTTGTATAAGTGTACAGCGCAGGCGCTAATACCCAGTTAAAGAGGAAGCTGTAATGGCTAAGAAAATCGAAGCTTACATCAAGCTGCAAGTAAAGGCCGGTCAGGCCAACCCGAGCCCCCCCGTCGGCCCTGCACTGGGTCAGCACGGTGTGAACATCATGGAGTTCTGTAAAGCGTTCAACGCACAGACTCAAGGTCTGGAGCCGGGCCTGCCGGTACCGGTTGTGATCTCTGTATACAGCGATCGCTCCTTCACCTTCATCATGAAGTCTCCGCCCGCCGCGGTTCTGCTGCGCAAGGCTGCCAAGATCAAGAGTGGTTCCGGCCGTCCGAACACCGACAAGGTTGGTAAAGTGACCCGCGCTCAGATCGAAGAAATTGTGGAAATGAAAAAAGCTGACCTGACTGCTTCCGATATGGACGCAGCGGTGCGCACCATCGCGGGTTCTGCTCGCAGTGCCGGTATCGAAGTGGAGGGTCTGTAAGTGGCTAAATTGACCAAGCGTCAGCGCGCAATGGCTGAAAAACTGGAAGCTGGCAAGGCTTACGGTATTGAAGAAGCAGTAGCGCTGCTGAAAGAGTTCTCCAACGTTAAGTTCTCCGAAACCGTTGATGCTGCCATCAATCTGGGTATCGATCCGCGTAAATCCGACCAGGCTGTTCGCGGTGCGACCACCCTGCCGCACGGTACCGGTAAAGAAGTGCGCGTTGCCGTATTCACCCAGGGTGCCAATGCCGACGCCGCTAAAGAAGCTGGCGCTGACATCGTAGGCATGGACGAGCTGGCTGCAGAAGTGAAAGCTGGCAAGATGGATTTCGACGTGGTTGTGGCTTCCCCGGACGCCATGCGCGTTGTGGGTCAGCTGGGCCAGATCCTCGGTCCGCGCGGCCTGATGCCGAACCCGAAAACCGGCACCGTAACTCCAGACGTTGCGACTGCGGTTAAGAATGCCAAGGCTGGTCAGGTGCGTTTCCGCGCTGACAAAGGCGGCATCATCCACGGCGGTATCGGTAAAGTAAGTTTTGACGCCAAGGCTCTGAAAGAGAACCTGGAAGCGCTGGTTGCTGACCTGAAAAAGGCCAAGCCGGCTTCCGCGAAAGGCGTTTACCTGAAAAAGATCACCCTGAGCACCACCATGGGCCCGGGTCTGACTCTCGATCAGGCTTCTCTGGACGTTAAGTAATTCCTGCGGGATTCGCTGCGTTCAGTAAAAAGAACTTTGGGGTCCGCTGATTGCTTTGGCATGAACGCGGGCCGTCAAAGACCGTAGGTGCGGCGGGTGTTTGAGGTTTAAATGCCCCCGCTTAATCCACTCTCTGGCCAGGTTTGGCCACTAGGTGTTTACCGAAGGGAGTGAGCCTACGCAGACGGTGTGCCCAAACCAGTATTTTTACTGGATTTGAGCTTTAAGCACCGGAACGGATCGGGTTCATGATGGCTCGATCTTTTTTCAAATCCAGGAGTGACACTATGGCTATTGGACTCGTAGACAAGAAAGCGATTGTCGCGGAAGTCCAGCAGGCTGCTGAGGGTGCTCTGTCTGCGGTTGTTGCGGATTCCCGTGGCGTAACCGTGAATGACATGACTACCCTGCGCAAAGAGGCTCGCGAGAACGGCGTTTGGTTGAAAGTCGTCCGCAATACTCTGGCGCGTCGCGCTCTGGCCGGTACCGAATTCGAATGTCTCATCGAGAAATTCGTCGGTCCCAGCATCATTGCTTTCTCAAACGAACACCCGGGTGCCGGCGCGCGCATCCTGAAGGCGTTCGCGAAAGACAATGACAAGCTGGAGCTGAAAGGTGCCGCCTTCGAAGGCGTAGCGACTGACATCGCTCTGTTGGCAAGCCTGCCGACTTACGATGAAGCAATCGCTAAGCTGATGAGCGTCATGAAAGAAGCGTCTGCTGGCAAACTGGTTCGCACTATTGCGGCCGTTCGCGACCAGAAAGAGCAGGAAGCGGCGTAATTATTTCGCTAAAGCGAAATCGCAGTTTTCCACTTTTAAAGAAATTACGAGCAGTTTCCTGCTCATACGAAATCAGGTACTAACTCATGTCTCTGACTAAAGAAGATATCATCAATGCGATCGCCGAAATGTCCGTTAAGGACGTTGTTGAGCTGATCGAAGCTATGGAAGAGAAGTTCGGCGTAACCGCAGCTGCTGCTGTTGTTGCTGGTGGCGCGGCTGGCGGCGAAGCTGCTGCAGAAGAGAAAGACTCTTTCGACGTAATCCTGGCAAGCGCTGGCGACAAGAAAGTGAACGTGATCAAAGCAGTTCGCGGTATCACCGGCCTGGGCCTGAAAGAAGCCAAAGCTCTGGTAGACGGCGCTCCGAGCCCGCTGAAAGAAGGCGCGACCAAGGAAGAAGCCGAGGAAGCGAAGAAGCAGCTGGAAGAAGCTGGCGCTACCGTAGAACTGAAGTAATTCGGTTTTACACATTACCGCCAGTTGCTGCTTAAGTCGGCAATTGGCGGAAAGGCTGGTGGACTTTTGTCCGCCGGCCTTTTTGCCGTTTGCGGCATGGGCGTTTTACCCGCCACTCCGCAAAGAAATTTCGAGAAGTTTGTGCACAGGGCAGTTTGTTTTTTGAACGCCTGTATTTGAAGCATAGTGCAATGCCTGCTGCATTGTGCAGAGACTTCTCGCCCGGATGGACTGCGTATCGTCAGAAATCTGACCGCAGTTCTGATGAAGTCTTGTCACCGATCAAGCTGGGGAATATGAATGGCTTACTCATACACTGAGAAAAAACGTATCCGCAAGGATTTTGGCAAACTGCCTAAGGTCATGGACGTGCCTTTCCTGCTTGCGATACAGCTGGACTCGTATCGCAAATTTACTCAGGCCGACACGCGCCCGGATGAGCGCCTGGATATCGGCCTGCAGGCTGCGTTCAAGTCTGTATTTCCGATTGTCAGTTACTCTGGCAACGCTGCTCTGGAGTATGTGAGCTACACACTCGGCAAACCTGCTTTTGATGTCAAGGAATGTACCCTGCGTGGCGTGACTTATGCCTGCCCGCTGCGCGTACGTGTTCGCCTGATTATTTATGATAAAGAATCCGCGAATAAGTCCATCAAGGACATCAAGGAACAGGAAGTGTACATGGGCGAAATCCCGCTCATGACCGAAAACGGTACCTTCGTGATTAACGGTACCGAGCGCGTAATCGTGTCCCAGCTGCACCGCTCCCCGGGTGTATTCTTCGATCACGACAAAGGCAAGACTCACTCTTCCGGTAAGCTGCTGTACGCTGCGCGGGTGATTCCTTACCGTGGCTCCTGGCTGGACTTCGAATTCGACCCGAAGGACCTGGTCTACGTACGTATCGACCGTCGTCGTAAACTGCCGGCCACCATTCTGCTGCGCGCCCTGGGTTACAGCTCCCAGGAAATGCTGGAAATGTTCTTCGACACCAGCAAGTTCACTCTGAACGACGAAACCGTCAGTCTCGATCTGATCCCGTCGCGCCTGCGCGGTGATGTGGCCTCCTTCGATATCAAGGACGGCAAGGGCAAGGTGATTGTTGAGGAGGGTCGCCGTATTACCCCGCGCCACATTCGCCAGCTGGAGAAGGCGGGTGTGGAGAAGCTGGAAGCGCCGATTTCCTACCTGTACGGTCGTGTACTTGCCCACGATGTTATCGACGACTCCACCGGCGAAGTGGTTGTAGAGGCGAATGCGGAGATCACCGAAGAGGTGGTCAACAAGCTGCGTGTTCTGAATGTTCAGAATATCGAGACCCTGTACACCAATGATCTGGACTGTGGCCCGTTCATTTCCGATACCCTGCGTGCCGATCCTTCCCGCACCGAACTGGAAGCGCTGGTGGAAATCTACCGTATGATGCGCCCGGGCGAGCCGCCCACCAAGGAGTCTGCCGAGTCGCTGTTTGAGAACCTGTTCTTCTCCGACGAGCGCTACGACCTGTCTGCGGTTGGGCGCATGAAGTTCAACCGTCGTCTGAATCGTGAAGACGAGACCGGCTCGGGTACCCTGAGCAAAGAAGACATCGTCGATGTTCTGAAGACGCTGATCGAAATCCGTAACGGTCGCGGCATGGTGGACGATATCGACCACCTGGGTAACCGTCGAGTGCGCTCCGTTGGCGAAATGGCGGAGAACCAGTTCCGCGTAGGCCTGGTGCGTGTAGAGCGCGCGGTAAAAGAGCGTCTGTCCATGGCGGAGTCCGAAGGCCTGATGCCGCAGGATCTGATCAATGCCAAGCCGGTGGCTGCTGCGGTGAAGGAATTCTTCGGTTCCTCCCAGCTGTCCCAGTTTATGGACCAGAACAACCCGCTGTCGGAAGTTACCCACAAGCGCCGTGTATCCGCGCTTGGCCCGGGTGGTCTGACCCGCGAGCGCGCGGGCTTCGAGGTGCGAGACGTGCACCCGACCCACTACGGCCGCGTATGTCCGATCGAAACGCCGGAAGGTCCGAACATTGGTCTGATCAACTCCCTGGCAACCTATGCTCGCGCCAACCACTACGGCTTCCTCGAGAGCCCGTACCGCAAGGTGGTCGACGGCCAGGTGACCGACCAGATCGAATACCTGTCTGCAATTAACGAAGCCAACTACGTGGTTGCACAGGCTTCTGCAGCTGTGGACGAAAACGGTCGCTTTACCGATGACCTGGTGAGCGTGCGTCACCAGTACGAATTTACCCTGAAGACCCCGGACGAAATCCAGTACATGGACGTGTCCGCCCGTCAGGTGGTTTCCGTTGCGGCGGCAATGATTCCGTTCCTGGAGCACGATGACGCCAACCGCGCATTGATGGGATCGAACATGCAGCGCCAGGCGGTTCCCACCCTGCGCGCCGAGAAACCACTGGTAGGTACCGGCATGGAGCGCACCGTAGCGCGCGACTCCGGCGTCTGTATCGTGGCCAAGCGCGGCGGTGTGATCGAGCGTGTTGACGCCAGCCGTGTGGTTGTGCGCGTGCACGACGATGAAGTGGAAGCCGGTGATGCGGGTGTGGATCTGTACGGTCTCACCAAGTACACCCGTTCCAACCAGAACACCTGTATCAACCAGCGTCCGATCGTGAAGACCGGGGACGTGGTTGCGCGCGGCGATATCCTGGCCGACGGCCCGTCCGTTGACCTGGGTGAGCTGGCTCTGGGTCAGAACATGCGCATCGCGTTTATGCCGTGGAACGGCTACAACTTCGAGGACTCCATCCTCGTATCCGAGCGCGTGGTGCAGGAAGACCGCTTCACCACCATCCACATTCAGGAACTGACCTGTATTGCCCGTGACACCAAGCTGGGCAGTGAGGAGATCACCGCGGATATCCCCAATGTGGGCGAGTCTGCGCTGAACAAGCTGGATGAGTCTGGCATCGTGTACATCGGTGCGGAAGTGGGCGCTGGCGACATCCTGGTTGGTAAGGTGACGCCGAAAGGCGAAGCCCAGCTGACTCCGGAAGAAAAGCTGCTGCGCGCGATCTTCGGTGAGAAGGCGTCCGACGTTAAAGACACCTCTCTGCGTGCGCCTTCCGGCACCCGCGGTACGGTAATCGACGTACAGGTCTTCACCCGCGACGGTCTGCAGAAAGATCAGCGCTCTCTCGCCATCGAGAAAGCCCAGCTGGACGAAGTGCGCAAGGACCTGAATGAAGAGTACCGCATCGTTGAAGGTGCAACCTTCGAACGTTTGGCCGCTGCACTGGAAGGTCAGACCGTAGCCGGCGGTAAGGGCGTCAAGAAAGGCGACGTACTGAGTGCTGAAATCCTCGCCGGTCTGCCGCGGGAAGACTGGTTCAAGCTGCGCATGAGCGAAGACAGCCTGAACGAGCAGCTGGAAAAAGCCGAAGCCCAGCTGAAAGAACGTCGTAAGCTGCTCGACGAGCAGTTTGAAGACAAGAAGAAAAAACTGGAATCCGGCGACGATCTGGCGCCGGGCGTGCTGAAAATCGTCAAGGTTTACCTGGCGATCAAGCGTCGCATCCAGCCCGGTGACAAGATGGCCGGCCGTCACGGTAACAAAGGTGTGATCTCCGTGATCAAGCCTGTGGAAGATATGCCGTACGACGAAAACGGTGAGCCGGTAGACGTGGTTCTGAACCCGCTGGGTGTACCGTCTCGTATGAACGTCGGACAGGTTCTGGAAATGCACCTGGGTATGGCGGCGAAAGGTCTCGGTGTGAAGATCGATCGCATGATCAAGGAGAAACAGGAAGCGGCTAAGATTCGCGGGTTCCTGGAAGAGGTCTACAACTCCACCGGTGGCCGCAAGGAAGAGCTGGACGAGCTGACCGATGAAGAAGTGCTGGCTATGTCTGAAAACCTGCGTCGCGGTGTACCCATGGCGACGCCGGTGTTCGACGGTGCTGCTGAGCCTGAAATCAAGAAGCTGTTGCGCCTGGCGGACATCCCGGATTCCGGCCAGATCACCCTGTACGACGGCCGTACCGGTGACGCCTTCGAGCGTCCGGTAACCGTGGGCTACATGTACATGCTGAAGCTGAACCACCTGGTAGACGACAAGATGCACGCGCGTTCTACCGGTTCCTACAGCTTGGTTACCCAGCAGCCGCTGGGTGGTAAGGCGCAGTTCGGTGGTCAGCGCTTCGGTGAGATGGAGGTGTGGGCACTGGAAGCATACGGTGCCGCTTACACCCTGCAGGAAATGCTCACGGTCAAATCCGATGACGTGGAAGGTCGTACCAAGATGTACAAAAACATCGTGGATGGCGACCACCGCATGGAGCCGGGCATGCCCGAATCCTTCAACGTACTGGTCAAGGAAATCCGCTCGCTGGGTATGAACTTCGAGCTGGAAAACGAATAACACTGGTATTAATCGGATTTAGTAGACAGAGGCCGGTGGCGGCGATCGCAAATCACCACCACCGGCACTTCCGGCCCCAGAGGCAGTTGGCCGGAATGACTACCCCCTAGTGGAGGAAAGGCCTTGAAAGATTTGTTAAACCTGGTGAAAGCCCAGGATCAGCTCGAAGAATTTGACGCTATCCGTATCGGTCTGGCTTCGCCAGACATGATTCGCTCCTGGTCCTACGGCGAAGTGAAAAAGCCGGAGACCATCAACTACCGTACCTTCAAACCGGAGCGCGAAGGCCTGTTCTGTGCCAAGATTTTTGGCCCGGTAAAGGACTATGAGTGCCTGTGCGGTAAGTACAAGCGTATGAAGCACCGCGGCATCATCTGTGAGAAGTGCGGCGTTGAAGTCACCAAGGCGAAAGTTCGCCGTGAGCGGATGGGCCACATCGAACTGGCGAGCCCGGTTGCGCACATCTGGTTCCTGAAATCCCTGCCGTCCCGTATCGGCCTGCTGTTGGATATGACCCTGCGTGATATCGAGCGCGTGCTGTACTTTGAGTCTTACGTGGTGACCGACCCGGGTATGACTACCCTGGAACGCGGCCAGCTGCTGAACGACGAGCAGTACTTTGAAGCAATGGAAGAGTTTGCCGATGAGTTCGAGGCGAAAATGGGTGCGGAAGCCATCCAGGAGCTGATGAATGACATCGAGCTGCCCACCGAAATCCAGCGACTGCGCGAAGAGATCCCGGCGACCAACTCTGAAACCAAGATCAAGAAGCTGTCCAAGCGCCTGAAGCTGTTGGAAGCCTTCTACAAGTCCGGTAACAAGCCGGAGTGGATGATCATGCAGGCACTGCCGGTTCTGCCGCCGGATCTGCGCCCGCTGGTACCGCTGGACGGTGGCCGCTTCGCGACCTCCGACCTGAACGACCTGTACCGTCGCGTGATCAACCGTAACAACCGTCTGAAGCGTCTGCTCGAGCTAAATGCCCCTGACATCATCGTGCGCAACGAAAAGCGTATGCTGCAGGAGTCTGTGGATGCGCTGCTGGATAACGGCCGTCGCGGCCGAGCCATCACCGGTTCCAACAAACGCCCGCTGAAATCCCTGGCCGACATGATCAAGGGTAAGCAGGGTCGTTTCCGTCAGAACCTGCTGGGTAAGCGTGTGGACTACTCCGGTCGTTCCGTGATCGTGGTTGGTCCTACTCTGCGTCTGCACCAGTGTGGTCTGCCGAAGAAGATGGCCCTCGAGCTGTTCAAGCCGTTTATTTTCGGCAAGCTGGAAGCCCGCGGCCTGGCCACCACCATCAAGGCGGCCAAGAAAATGGTCGAGCGCGAGGAAGCGGTGGTATGGGACATCCTCGACGAAGTGATTCGCGAGCACCCGGTACTGCTGAACCGTGCACCGACCCTGCACCGTCTGGGTATCCAGGCGTTCGAGCCGGTACTGATTGAAGGTAAGGCGATCCAGCTGCACCCGCTGGTGTGTGCGGCGTACAACGCCGACTTCGACGGTGACCAGATGGCGGTACACGTACCGCTGACCATCGAAGCGCAGCTGGAATCCCGCGCGCTGATGATGTCCACCAACAACATCCTGTCACCGGCCAACGGTGAGCCGATCATTGTACCGTCCCAGGACGTGGTACTGGGTCTGTACTGGATGACCCGCGAGCGTGTGAACGATAAAGGTGAAGGCATGTTCTTCTCCGATATCAAGGAAGTCAGCCGTGCCTTCTACGCCAAGCAGGTTGGCCTGCAGGCGAAGATCAAGGTGCGTATCGACGAGACTTCCATCGGCGAAGACGGCGAGAAGCAGGTTACCCGCACCGTGTACGACACTACCGTCGGTCGCGCACTGCTGTGGAACATCGTACCGGAGGGCCTGCCTTTCGAGTACGTGAACCAGCCGATGAAGAAAAAGGCGATTTCCAGGGTCCTGAACGAGTGCTACCGCAAAGTGGGCCTGAAGGCGACCGTAATCTTCGCTGACCAGCTGATGTACACCGGTTTCGACTTCTCCACCAAGTCCGGTTCCTCCATCGGTGTAAACGACTTCGAGATCCCGGCGGCCAAGGCTGAATTGATTGCTTCCGCAGAAGAGGAAGTGAAAGAGATCGAAACCCAGTTCGCCTCCGGTCTGGTAACCGCAGGCGAGAAATACAACAAGGTCATCGACGTCTGGTCCCGTACCAACGACAAGGTCACCCAGGCGATGATGGCCGGTATCAAGAAAGAGCCGGTAATCGATCGCGACGGCAATGAAACCGAGCAGGACTCCTTCAACTCCGTCTACATGTACGCCGACTCCGGCGCGCGGGGTAGTGAGGCGCAGATTCGTCAGCTGGCCGGTATGCGTGGCCTGATGGCCCGTCCGGACGGTTCCATTATCGAGAACGCCATTACCGCAAACTTCCGTGAAGGTCTGAGCGTACTGCAGTACTTCATCTCGACCCACGGTGCGCGTAAAGGTCTGGCGGATACCGCACTGAAAACCGCGAACTCCGGTTACCTGACCCGTCGTCTGGTAGACGTGGCACAGGACGTGGTAATTACCGAAATCGACTGTGGCACCGACGACGGCCTGACCATGGCGCCGGTGATCGAAGGCGGTGACGTCATCGAATCCCTGGGTGACCGTATCCTCGGCCGTGTGGTGGCGCGCGACGTGACCAAGCCCGGCAGTGACGAGATTGCGGTACCCGCTGGCACCATGATCGACGAAGCCTGGGTTGAGCGTATCGAAGGTATGGGGATCGACGAAGTAATCGTGCGCTCCGCGATTACCTGTGAGACCGCCCACGGTATCTGTGCTCAGTGTTACGGCCGTGACCTGGCCCGTGGCCACCGTGCCAACCCCGGCGAGTCCGTGGGTGTTGTGGCAGCCCAGTCCATTGGTGAGCCGGGTACCCAGCTGACCATGCGTACCTTCCACATCGGTGGTGCGGCGAGCCGTGCTTCCGCGGCGGACAGCATCCAGGTTAAGCAGCCGGGTACCGTGCGTCTGCACAATGTGAAGACCGTGAAGACCGAAGGCGGCAACCTGGTAGCGGTATCCCGTTCCGGTGAACTGGCGGTCGCTGACCCGGCTGGCCGGGAGCGTGAGCGCTACAAGCTGCCTTACGGTGCCGTGATCAGTGTCGACGAAGGGTCCACCATCGAAGGCGGCCAGATCGTCGCCAAGTGGGATCCGCACACCCACCCAATCATTACCGAGGTTGCCGGTTGGGTGAAACTGTCCGGTATGGAAGATGGCCTGTCCATCCGCAAGCAGACGGACGAAATCACCGGCCTGTCCTCGATCGAGGTGATCGATCCGGCGGAGCGTCCGGCGGCGGGTAAAGACCTGCGCCCGGCGGTGACCCTGGTGGACGAGAACGGCGAAGAACTGACCCTGGCTAACTCCAACGCGCCGGCGCACTACGCGCTGCCGCCACGAGCGATTCTGAGCCTGAAAGACAGCGACAAGGTGAACGTCGGTGACGTTATCGCCCGTATCCCGCAGGAATCCGGCGGTACCAAGGACATCACCGGTGGTCTGCCGCGGGTTGCCGACCTGTTCGAAGCCCGTAAGCCGAAAGAGCCGTCCATCCTGGCGGAGATCTCCGGTACCGTTTCCTTCGGTAAAGAAACCAAAGGCAAAGTACGTCTGCAGATCACCCCGAAAGATGGTAAGCCACTGGCCAATGGCAAGGATCACTACGAAGTACTGATTCCGAAGCACCGCCAGCTGACCGTGTTCGAAGGTGAAACCGTAGAGAAGGGTGAGGTTATCTCCGATGGCCCGTCCAACCCGCACGACATTCTGCGCCTCAAGGGCGTGGAAGAGCTTGCGCGCTACATCACCAACGAGATTCAGGAGGTTTACCGCCTCCAGGGTGTAGGCATCAACGATAAGCACATCGAGACCATCGTGCGTCAGATGCTGCGTAAAGTTGAAATCCTCGAGATGGGCGACTCAGAGTTCATCAAGGGCGACCAGGTGGAATACCAGCGCGTGGTGGAAGAGAACGAGCGCCTGCGTGCCGAAGGCAAGCAACCGGCTCAGTTCGAGCGTCTGCTGCTGGGTATCACCAAAGCGTCCCTGGCCACCGAGTCCTTCCTGTCTGCGGCCTCCTTCCAGGAGACCACCCGTGTACTGACCGAAGCGGCGGTAACCGGTAAGGAAGACAGCCTGCGCGGCCTGAAAGAAAACGTGGTGGTGGGTCGTCTGATCCCGGCCGGTACCGGCCTTGCCTACCACGCCGAGCGCAAGCGTCGCCGCACCCAGCAGTTGACCACTGGCTTTGCCGAAGGTCCTTCTGCAGAAGAGGTGGAAGCGGCGCTGACCGAAGCCCTGAAATCATCCGGGGAGTGAGGTCCACAGAACGGAGTAGTCTGACTGGTTGGTTCGCTGTTTCAGGGGCTGACCGGTCTGTTCCGGATCGCAGTTACCTGCCGATGTGAGTGTTCACTTCGTTAGGTGGTTGACTCGGGCAGGCCGCGTTTATAGAATGCGGCCCCCGCTAATGGGGTGCGATTGTTTGTTGAACGTGAAGGGCGACCTTTGAAGGGCGAGCTTCGGTTCAGCGGAATATCGCGCACTGACGATAGGCCCTCACTGCTGTTTATGGTGGGGGCGTTTTATTTTGGAGTGATTTTTAATGGCAACGATCAACCAGTTGGTTCGTAAGCCGAGAAAACGCAAAGTTGAAAAAAGCGACGTGCCTGCACTGCAAGCTTGCCCGCAGCGCCGTGGAGTTTGTACTCGTGTGTATACCACTACACCGAAGAAGCCGAACTCCGCACTGCGTAAAGTTTGTCGTGTGCGCCTGACCAACGGTTTCGAAGTGACTTCGTACATCGGTGGTGAAGGCCACAACCTGCAGGAGCACAGCGTGGTACTGATTCGCGGCGGTCGTGTAAAAGACCTGCCGGGTGTGCGCTACCACACTGTACGCGGTGCACTTGACTGTGCCGGCGTAAACGATCGCAAGCAGGGCCGTTCCAAATACGGTGCCAAGCGTCCTAAGAGCTAATTGCTCTAGACAACATTGCGTTTCGGTTTAACGAATAACCGGAGTAAGGCTGAGCTCGCCGATTTGTAGTTACTGTTTTTAGTTAATACGGCGGCATCTCAGAGTAACCCTGAAGAGAGGCAATCCCATGCCAAGAAGACGAGTAGTCGCCAAGCGCGAAGTGCTGCCCGATCCCAAGTTCGGGAACGTGACTCTGGCCAAGTTCATGAACCATGTCATGATCTCTGGTAAGAAGTCTGTGGCAGAGAGCATCGTTTACGGTGCGCTGGATCTGGTTTCAGAAAAGCTGAACAAAGATCCAATTGAAATTTTCGAAGAATCCCTGGAAAACATCGCCCCGATGGTGGAAGTAAAGTCCCGTCGTGTTGGTGGTGCTACCTACCAGGTACCGGTAGAAGTGCGTCCGGCACGTCGTACCGCGCTGGCAATGCGCTGGCTGGTAGATTTTTCCCGTAAGCGCGGTGAGAAGTCTATGGCCCAGCGCCTGGCCAATGAAATGATCGATGCTTCCCAGAACAAGGGCGGCGCGGTCAAGAAGCGTGAAGACGTGCACCGTATGGCGGAAGCCAACAAAGCGTTCTCCCACTATCGTTTCTAAGATAGTGACGCTTCTAAGTCTGATGATTATTTCCATCGGAAAATAAAATCGAAAGGCAGCAAGGAAGGTAAAACTCCGCGCTGCCTTTTGCCGTTATATCGAGGATACAACTGTGGCACGTAAAACGCCTATCGAACGCTATCGCAATATCGGTATCTGCGCCCACGTAGACGCCGGTAAAACCACGACTACCGAGCGCGTACTGTTCTACACCGGTCTGTCCCACAAAATTGGTGAGGTGCACGAAGGCGCAGCCACCATGGACTGGATGGAACAGGAGCAGGAGCGTGGTATCACCATTACCTCTGCGGCAACCACCTGTTTCTGGGCTGGTATGCAGCAACAGTTCCCGCAGCACCGCGTAAACATCATCGACACCCCGGGGCACGTTGACTTTACCATTGAAGTAGAGCGCTCCCTGCGCGTTCTCGATGGCGCCGTGGTTGTTCTGTGTGGCTCCTCCGGCGTGCAGCCGCAGACCGAAACTGTATGGCGTCAGGCCAACAAATACGAAGTGCCGCGCATGGTATTCGTAAACAAGATGGACCGCGCTGGTGCTGACTTCCGCAAGGTTGTTGGTCAGCTGAAGACTCGCCTGAATGCAAATGCGGTACCGCTGCAAATGACCATTGGCTCGGAAGATGAGTTCAAGGGTGTTGTCGACCTGGTAAAAATGAAAGCCATCCTGTGGAACGAAGAAGACATGGGGATGACTTTCGAGTACGCCGATATCCCGGCGGATATGCAGGACGAGTGCGAAGAGATGCGCGAGTTCCTGGTCGAGGCTGCTGCGGAAGCCAACGAAGAGCTGATGGAGAAATACCTGGAAGAAGGTGAGCTGACTGAGGAAGAGATCAAGTCGGCCATCCGTCAGCGCACTCTGGCCAACGAGATTGTACCGGTTCTGGGCGGCTCCGCGTTCAAGAACAAGGGCGTGCAGGCCATGCTGGATGCGGTGATCGAATATCTGCCGGCGCCGACCGAAGTTAAGGCGATCGAAGGTACTCTTCTGGATAAGGATGAGACTGTGGAAACCCGTGTTGCCGACGACGACGCGCCGTTTGCTGCACTGGCCTTCAAAATTGCCACCGACCCCTTCGTTGGTACTCTGACCTTCTTCCGTGTCTACTCCGGTAAGCTGGAAAGCGGCACCGCGGTATACAACTCCGTGAAGCAGAAGAAAGAGCGTGTCGGCCGTATGGTGCAGATGCACTCCAACGATCGTAAAGAGATCAAAGAGGTACTGGCGGGCGATATCGCCGCGGCCATCGGCCTGAAAGATGTGACCACTGGCGATACTCTGTGTGCCGAAGACGCGAAGATCGTTCTTGAGCGTATGGAGTTCCCGGAGCCGGTAATCTCCGTGGCGGTAGAGCCGAAGTCCAAGCCGGACCAGGAAAAAATGGGTGTTGCTCTGGGCAAGTTGGCTCAGGAAGATCCGTCCTTCCGTGTGAAGACCGACGAAGAGACAGGCCAGACCATCATCTCCGGTATGGGTGAGTTGCACCTGGATATCATCGTTGATCGCATGCGTCGTGAATTCAACGTTGAAGCCAACATCGGTAAGCCGCAGGTGGCCTACCGTGAAACTATCCGCAACACCGCTGAGATCGAGGGCAAGTTCGTTCGTCAGTCCGGTGGTCGCGGTCAGTACGGTCATGTTTGGGTGAAATTCGAGCCGGCAGAAGATGAGTCCGGTGAAGGTCTGGTGTTTGAGAATGCCATCGTGGGTGGTGTGGTACCGAAGGAATACATTCCTGCGGTACAGAAGGGTATCGAAGAGCAGATGCAGAACGGTGTTCTGGCTGGCTACCCGCTGCTGGGTCTGAAGGCTACCCTGTACGATGGCTCTTTCCACGATGTGGACTCCAACGAAATGGCGTTCAAAATCGCTGGCTCCATGGCGACCAAGAAGCTGGCAGACGTTGGCGGTGCAGTGCTGCTCGAGCCGATGATGAAGGTGGAAGTGGTTACTCCGGAAGAGAACATGGGTGACGTAGTTGGCGACCTGAACCGTCGTCGCGGTTTGATCCAGGGTATGGATGATAGCGCCTCTGGTAAGGTCGTTAACGCGGAGGTGCCGCTGGCCGAAATGTTCGGTTACGCCACCGATCTGCGTTCCGCGACCCAGGGCCGTGCTACCTACACCATGGAATTCCTGAAGTACGCCGAAGCGCCGAAGAACGTCGCTGACGAAATTATTGCCAAGAACAAAGCTTAAGCTTTAGTCCCTTTACAACTTTTAAGTTAGAGGATCCTGAAAATGGGAAAAGAAAAGTTTGAACGTTCCAAGCCCCACGTAAACGTGGGCACCATCGGTCACGTTGACCATGGTAAAACCACCCTGACCGCTGCGCTGACTCGCGTATGTTCCGAAGTGTGGGGCGGCGCTGCCGTTGCCTTCGACGGTATCGACAATGCTCCGGAAGAGCGTGAGCGTGGTATCACCATCGCCACCTCTCACGTTGAATACGAGTCCCCGACCCGCCACTACGCGCACGTAGACTGCCCGGGACACGCCGACTACGTTAAGAACATGATCACCGGTGCTGCTCAGATGGACGGCGCTATCCTGGTATGTGGCGCGACTGACGGTCCTATGCCGCAGACCCGTGAGCACATCCTGCTGTCTCGTCAGGTAGGTGTACCTTACATCGTTGTATTCCTGAACAAAGCTGACCTGCTGGCAGAAGACTGTGGCGGCGTAGGCTCTGAAGAATACGCAGAGATGCTGGAACTGGTAGAGATGGAGCTGCGCGAGCTGCTGGATCAATACGAATTCCCGGGTGACGACACTCCGATCATCGCTGGTTCTGCTCTGATGGCTCTGAATGGCGAAGACGACAACGAGTTGGGCACCAGCGCTGTTAAGAAGCTGGTAGAAACCCTGGACGAGTACATTCCGGAGCCGGAGCGTGCGGTAGATCAGCCGTTCCTGATGCCGATCGAAGACGTATTCTCCATCTCTGGTCGCGGTACCGTAGTAACCGGTCGTGTAGAGCGTGGCATCATCAACACTGGTGACGAAATCCAGATCGTTGGTATCAAAGAAACCACTTCTACCACCTGTACCGGTGTTGAAATGTTCCGCAAGCTGCTCGACGAAGGTCGTGCTGGTGAGAACATCGGCGCCCTGCTGCGTGGCACCAAGCGTGACGAAGTTGAGCGTGGTCAGGTGCTGGCTAAGCCGGGCTCCATCACCCCGCACACCAAGTTCGAAGGTGAGGTTTACATCCTGTCCAAGGACGAAGGTGGTCGTCACACCCCGTTCTTCAAAGGCTACCGTCCGCAGTTCTACTTCCGTACCACCGACGTAACTGGTGCGGTTGAGCTGCCGGAAGGCACCGAAATGGTAATGCCGGGCGATAACATTCAGATGTCTGTGACTCTGATCTGCCCGATCGCCATGGAAGAAGGTCTGCGCTTCGCGATCCGTGAAGGTGGCCGTACCGTTGGTGCTGGCGTTGTAGCCAAGATCATCGAGTAATCCTTGCTCCTGATCTGAAGCAACAAAAAAGCCGCGGCAGAAATGTCGCGGCTTTTTTTGCGCCTAATGATTGTGACTGGAATGGGTGGTCACGTGTGTATATTGTGGGCACCGGGCTGCGGCACTGAGAGTCGGCGCTGCATCGTGGGGGGCGGGTGTTGGTTAAAAAATGGCAATCTGTCTTGACAGCATCCTGTCCTGCCCGTAGACTTCGCGCTCCTTTTCGCCCGCCCTCGGGGTTGCGTAAAAGGACGTTCTTTAGATTTACAACTGGAGTTTGATTCCATGCAGGGTCAACGCATCCGAATTCGCCTGAAGGCGTTCGATCACAAGCTGATCGACGCGTCTACCCAGGAGATCGTAGAGACGGCCAAGCGCACTGGCGCACAAGTACGCGGTCCCATCCCGCTGCCGACTCGCAAAGAGAAGTACACCGTGCTGATTTCTCCGCACGTCAATAAAGACGCGCGCGACCAGTACGAGATTCGTACTCACAAGCGTTTGCTGGACATCGTAGAGCCTACCGAGAAAACCGTCGACGCGCTGATGAAGCTCGATCTGGCGGCCGGTGTAGAGGTTCAGATCAGTCTCGGCTAACACTTCAAATTAACTACCGAATCCCAGGCGAAAAAGGTCTGGGTAGTGTAACGCTCTGAAATTGGGCGGCCGCAGTGGGTTAAAGCCCCGTGCACTGAGAGGTTGAAAAGATGACTATAGGTATTGTCGGCCGCAAGAGCGGCATGACTCGCATCTTCACCGAAGATGGCGCTTCTATCCCGGTAACTGTTATCGAGGTAGCTCCGAATCGCGTCACCCAGGTGAAAACCGTGGAAACTGATGGCTACTCCGCAGTTCAGGTAACTGTGGGTGCTCGTAAAGCTTCCCGTGTCTCCAAGCCCGAAGCGGGCCACTTCGCCAAAGCCAATACTGAGGCTGGCACTGCTCTTTTCGAACTGCGTACTGACGGTTCTGAAGAGTCCTTCGAAATCGGTTCCGAAATCACTGTATCTGGCTTTGAAGCCGGTCAGAAGATCGACGTAACCGGCACTTCCAAAGGTAAAGGTTTCCAGGGTGGCGTTAAGCGCTGGAATTTCCGTACCCAGGACGCTACTCACGGTAACTCCCTGTCTCACCGCGCTCCCGGTTCTATCGGTCAGTGCCAGACTCCTGGCCGCGTGTGGAAAGGCAAGAAAATGGCCGGTCATATGGGTGCCGAGCGTGTTACCACGCAAAACCTGGAAGTAGTTCGTGTGGACGCCGAGCGCAACTTGCTGCTGGTTAAAGGTGCCGTACCTGGCGCTCCCGGCGGTAACGTTATCGTTCGTCCGGCAGTTAAAGCCTAAGTCTGAGGGGAAATAGATATGGAACTGAATATCGCTACTCCCGAAGGCGCTAAAGGCACTGTTGCAGTCTCTGAAGTGGCTTTCGGTCGTGAATTCAATCAGGACCTGGTGCACCAGGCAGTCGTCGCCTATATGGCTGGCGCTCGTCAGGGTACCAAGGCTCAGAAAAACCGCGCTGCGGTTTCTGGCGGCGGCAAAAAGCCGTGGCGTCAAAAAGGTACTGGCCGCGCTCGTGCCGGTACTATCCGCAGCCCGCTGTGGCGTTCTGGTGGCGTAACTTTCGCTGCTGAACCCCGTGATCACAGCGTCAAGCTGAATAAGAAAATGTACCGCGCTGCACTGCGCTGCATTCTCTCCGAGCTGGCTCGTCAGGAGCGTCTGGTTGTGGTTGAGTCCTTCGACGTGGAAGCGCCGAAGACCAAGCAGCTGGTAACCAAGCTGGCACAGTACGATCTGTCCGACGCGTTGATCGTGACCGAAGAGGTAAACGAAAACCTCTACCTGGCCGCGCGCAACCTGCACAAGATCGATGTTCGCGACGTACAGGGTATCGATCCGGTAAGCCTGATTCGCTTTGACAAGGTCGTGGTTACCGTTTCTGCACTGAAGAAAATTGATGAGGTGCTGGGATGAACCAAGAGCGAATTTACAAAGTACTGCTGGGCCCGGTAATTTCCGAGAAAGCTGCTGTGCTGGCGGATGCCGCCAATCAGGTAGTGTTCAAGGTAACCACCGACGCTACTAAAGCTGAAGTCAAAGCTGCGGTTGAAAAGCTGTTCAACGTTTCTGTTGAGCAGGTTCGTACCGTGAACGTTAAAGGCAAAACCAAGCGCACCCGCTACGGCATGGGCGTGCGCAATGATTGGAAAAAAGCCTACGTTCGTCTGGCTGAAGGCAGCGACATCAACTTCGAAGCCGCTGAGTAAAGGGGAAAGTTGCAATGGCTATTGTAAAAGCAAAACCGACCTCTGCTGGCCGTCGTCACCTGGTCAAGGTTGTTAACTCCGACCTGCACAAGGGTGCGCCTTACGCTCCGCTGGTTGAGAAGAAGTCCAAGACCGGTGGCCGTAACAACAACGGTCGCATTACCACCCGTCACATCGGTGGTGGTCACAAGCATCACTACCGCGTAGTGGACTTCAAGCGCAACAAAGATGGCATTCCGGCCACCGTTGAGCGTCTGGAGTACGATCCGAACCGTAGCGCGCACATCGCGCTGGTGTGTTACGCCGACGGTGAGCGTCGTTACATCATTGCACCGAAAGGCCTGAAGGCCGGTGCCAAGATCCAGTCTGGTGATGCTGCGCCGATCGCTGTAGGTAATACCCTGCCGCTGCGCAATATTCCGGTTGGTTCCGTGATTCATGGTATCGAGCTGAAGCCTGGTAAAGGTGCTCAGCTGGCCCGCTCTGCCGGTGCCTCTGTTCAGCTGGTTGCCCGTGAAGGTCAGTACGCGACTATCCGTCTGCGCTCTGGCGAAATGCGTAAAGTCCTGTCTGAGTGCCGCGCCACCCTGGGTGAAGTGAGCAACTCTGAGCACAGTCTGCGCAAGCTGGGTAAAGCCGGTGCCAAGCGCTGGCGCGGTGTTCGTCCTACCGTTCGTGGTGTGGCGATGAACCCGGTAGACCACCCGCACGGCGGTGGTGAGGGTCGTACCTCCGGTGGTCGTCACCCAGTGACACCTTGGGGCGTTCCGACCAAGGGCAAGAAAACGCGTAAGAACAAGCGCACCGACAACATGATTGTACGTCGTCGCGGCAAGTAATTCTCAATAGAGAGTTAGTCGCGCACGATGTGTGAGCATCTAAAGAGGAATCTAAAGTGCCACGCTCATTAAAGAAAGGTCCCTTTATTGATCTGCATCTGATCAAAAAGGTGGAGGCAGCGATCGAAGCCAATGATCGCCGGCCGATTAAAACCTGGTCCCGCCGTTCCATGATCATGCCGGAAATGGTGGGCCTGACGATTGCTGTTCACAACGGTCGTCAACACGTACCGGTACTGGTCAACGAAGAAATGGTTGGTCACAAGCTGGGTGAATTCGCTGCTACCCGCACTTACCGTGGCCACGCCGCGGACAAGAAAGCGAAGAAGCGCTAAGCCGAGGTTATAGAGATGGAAGTACAAGCAAAATTACGCGGTGCTCGTCTGTCGGCACAGAAAGCGCGTCTGGTAGCTGATCAGATTCGCGGCAAAGGTGTCGAGGAAGCCCTGGACATCCTGGCTTTCAGCCACAAGAAAGGTGCTGCGATCGTCAAGAAGGTTCTGGAATCTGCAATCGCCAACGCTGAGCACAACGAAGGTGCTGACGTTGACGAGCTGAAAGTTTCCACCATCTTCGTGGATGAGGGTATGACCATGAAGCGCATTAAGCCGCGCGCCAAGGGTCGTGCCGATCGTATTCTTAAGCGTACTTGTCACATTACTGTGAAAGTAGCCGAGAAATAAGAGAGCAGGCGAGAAAACCATGGGACAAAAAGTACATCCTACCGGCATTCGTCTGGGTATCGTTAAAAAGCATACCTCTGTTTGGTATGCCGGCAGCGACGAGTACGCAGACAAGCTGTACACGGATCTGAAAGTTCGCGAATTCATTCGCAATAAACTGGCCCACGCTTCCGTGAGCCGTATCGAGATCGAACGTCCGGCCAATACCGCTCGTGTGACCATTCACACTGCGCGTCCGGGCATCGTGATCGGTAAGAAAGGTGAAGACGTAGAGCGTCTGCGCAACGAGGTGAGCAAACAGATGGGTGTGCCCGTGCACATCGACATCGAAGAAGTACGCAAGCCTGACCTGGATGCAACCCTGGTTGCCCAGAACGTTGCTCAGCAGCTGGAGCGTCGCGTTATGTTCCGTCGCGCTATGAAGCGCGCTGTACAGAACGCTATGCGCCAGGGCGCTGAAGGTATCAAGATTCAGGTGAGTGGTCGTCTTGGCGGTGCCGAGATTGCCCGTACTGAATGGTACCGTGAAGGCCGTGTGCCGCTGCACACTCTGCGTGCAAACATCGACTACGGCACTTATGAAGCCAGCACTACCTACGGCATCATCGGTGTGAAAGTTTGGATCTTCAAAGGCGAAGTCATCGGTGACGAAATCCCCGAAGAGAAGCCAGCGAAGACTCGCAAGAAAGCTGCTAAGTAAGGGGTGCGCAGATGCTACAACCGAAGCGTACAAAATTCCGCAAGGTACAGAAGGGTCGCAACCGCGGTCTTTCGCAGCGCGGCTCTAAAGTGAGCTTTGGCGAGTTCGGCCTCAAGGCCATCGGTCGTGGGCGCATTACTGCGCGTCAGATCGAAGCGGCTCGTCGCGCAATGACTCGTCACGTTAAGCGTGGCGGTAAGATCTGGATTCGTGTGTTTCCGGACAAACCCATCACCAACAAGCCTCTCGAGGTTCGGATGGGTAAAGGTAAGGGTGGCGTTGAATACTGGGTTGCCCAGATTCAACCAGGAAAAGTCCTCTATGAAATGGAAGGCGTTTCCGAAGAACTGGCTCGCGAAGCTTTCGAGCTCGCCGCAGCCAAGCTGCCTGTAAAGACAACTTTCGTTAAGCGTTCGGTGATGTAATGAAGACTGCAGATCTACGCTCAAAGTCAGTTGAGGAGCTGAACCAGGAACTGCTGAGCCAACTTGAAGCACAGTTCAAGCTGCGCATGCAGAAATCCACCGGTCAGCTGACTCAGACTCATCTGCTGAAGCAGACTCGTCGCGACATTGCTCGCATTAAGACTGTGTTGACCGAGAAGGCAGGTAATTAATCATGGCTGAAGCAAAACTGAAGCGTACTCTGACCGGTAAGGTTGTGAGTGACAAGATGGATAAAACCATCACCGTTTTGATCGAGCGCCGTGTTAAGCACCCGATCTACGGCAAAATCGTGAGCAAGTCCACCAAGCTCAAGGCACACGACGAAAACAATGAGTGCGGCATCGGTGATGTCGTGACCATTGAAGAATCTCGTCCGCTGTCCAAGAGCAAGTCCTGGTCCTTGCAGACTATTGTAGAGCGTGCGGCGAAGGTTTAATCCTGGCCCATTGACTGTGAAGACCTAAACAGGTTTTCGGAGAGGAACAATGATTCAAGCAGAATCCTACTTAGAAGTAGCCGATAACAGTGGGGCTCGCCGTGTCATGTGCATCAAGGTGCTGGGCGGCTCCCACCGTCGCTACGCTGGCGTTGGCGACATTATCAAGGTAACCGTTAAGGAAGCGATTCCTCGCGGTAAAGTGAAAAAGGGTCAGGTGATGAACGCGGTTGTGGTTCGCACCAAGAAAGGTGTGCGTCGCCCGGACGGCTCCCTGATCAAGTTTGACGATAACGCAGCGGTGTTGCTGAACCAGAACCATGCTCCGGTTGGCACCCGTATTTTTGGCCCGGTAACTCGCGAGCTGCGCGGTGAGAAGTTCATGAAGATCATCTCACTGGCTCCCGAAGTTATCTAAGCCACGAGCGGAGAAGAGTAATGCGCAAGATCAAGCGTGACGACGAAGTGATCGTTATCGCCGGTCGCGACAAAGGCAAGCGTGGCACCGTCCGTAAGGTGCTGAACGATGGCCGCCTGATCGTATCCGGTGTACAGATGATCAAAAAACACCAGAAGCCGAACCCCCAGCTGGGCGTTGCCGGTGGAATCGTTGAAAAAGAGGCTGCAATTCAGTCTTCCAACGTTGCCATCTTCAACCCGAACACCCAAAAAGCTGACCGGGTAGGCTTCAAAGTACTGGAAGATGGCACTAAGATCCGCGTCTTCAAATCCAGCGGCGAAGCCGTTGACGCATAAGTCAGGTGGAAAAAATGGCAAGGCTTAAAGAGCTCTACACCAAAGAACTCGCGTCCAAGCTGAAAGAAGAGCTGGGACTTGAGAACGTAATGTCCGTGCCGCGCATCACCAAAATCACCGTCAACATGGGTGTCGGTGAAGCCATTGGTGATAAGAAGGTACTGGAACACGCAGTCAGTGACATGACTGCGATTACTGGTCAAAAACCCATTGTGACCAAGGCGCGTAAGTCTATCGCGGGCTTCAAAATCCGTGATGGCTGGCCGATTGGCTGTAAGGTAACTCTGCGCGGTGAGCGTATGTATGAGTTCCTGGAGCGACTGATTGGTATCGCGATCCCACGTATCCGTGACTTCCGTGGCATCAGCCCGAAGCAGTTCGACGGTCGTGGTAACTTCTCAATGGGTGTAACCGAACAAATCATCTTCCCGGAAATCGACTACGACAAAGTAGACAAGATCCGTGGTTTGGATATTTGTATCACTACTACAGCAGCCAACGACGAACAAGGTCGCGCACTGCTGAAAGCATTCAACTTCCCTTTCAAGGGTTAAGAGGATTCCATGGCGAAGAAATCCATGATTGCGCGTGAGAACAAGCGCGCTCGAACCGCAGCTAAGTACGCTGAAAAGCGTCAAGAGCTGAAGGCGATCATCGCCAGTGCCAACGCTTCCGATGAGGAGCGTTGGGAGGCTCAACTCAAGCTGCAACAACTGCCGCGCGATGCAAGCCCGGTACGTCAGCAACGTCGCTGTCGTATTACTGGTCGCCCCCACGCTGTCTACCGCAAGTTCGGTCTCTGCCGTAACAAACTGCGTGAAGCCGCTATGCGTGGTGATGTCCCCGGCCTGGTTAAATCCAGCTGGTAAAACGGCAGACTTGAGGAGTCTTAAGTAATGAGTATGCAAGATCCGTTGGCAGATATGCTGACCCGCGTCCGCAACGCTTTGGCGCGCGGCAAGGGCAGTGTTTCTATGCCTTCTTCAAAACTGAAAGTAGCCGTGGCCAACGTACTGAAAGACGAAGGTTACGTTACTGGCGTAGCGGTCAGCGAAGGTGCCAAGCCTGAGCTGACTATCGAACTGAAATACTTCCAGGGCAAGCCGGTAATTGCTGAGCTGGACCGGGTTTCCCGTCCAGGCCTGCGTAACTACGCAGGTAAGAAAGCATTGCCATCCGTTCGCGGCGGCCTGGGCATCGCTATCGTCTCCACCTCTCGTGGTGTGATGACTGATCGCGCAGCCCGTCAGGCTGGTGTCGGCGGCGAAGTGCTCTGCACCGTATTCTAAGCGGGGGTTAATATGTCTCGAGTAGCTAATAGTCCCGTAAGCATCCCCGCTGGTGTATCCGTGAGCCTTTCTGGTCAGGATATCGCCGTTAAAGGTGGTAATGGCAACCTGAACTTCAACATCCACTCTGACGTGGAAGTGAAGCAGGAAGAAAACCAGCTGACCTTTGCAGCACGCAACGGTTCCAAGCAGGCACGTGCCCTCGCCGGCACCACCCGCGCGCTGGTTAACAATATGGTGGTCGGCGTCAGTCAGGGTTTCGAAAAGAAACTGCAGCTGAACGGTGTAGGTTACCGTGCGAAAGCATCTGGTAAGACCGTGAACCTGACTCTGGGCTTCTCTCACCCGGTAGATTACGACCTGCCGGAAGGTGTTACAGCAGAAACCCCGAGCCAGACTGAAGTTGTACTGAAGAGCAGCGATAAGCAGCTGTTAGGTCAAGTGGCCGCAGAGATCCGCGCATTCCGTCCGCCGGAGCCCTACAAAGGTAAGGGTGTCCGCTACGCCGATGAGCGCGTGTATCGCAAAGAGGCCAAGAAGAAGTAAGGCATAGATATGAACGTTAAGAAGCAATCCCGCTTGCGTCGTGCACGTCGTGCCCGCGCCAAGTTCCGTGAGCTGGGCGCCGTTCGCCTGACAGTGAACCGCACTCCCCGCCACATTTACGCACAGATCCTGTCTGCCGACGGCGACAAGGTATTGGCCACTGCCTCTACTCTGGACAAGGACCTGCGTGAAAGCAAAACCGGTAACGTCGACGCTGCTACAGCTGTTGGTACCCTGATCGCGGAGCGTGCGAAAGCCGCTGGCGTTGAAACGGTAGCCTTCGATCGTAGCGGTTTCAAATACCACGGCCGCGTTAAGGCCCTGGCAGACGCTGCCCGTGAAGCCGGTCTGAAATTCTAAGGGTTGAGTTATGGCTAGAGATAAAGTCGAGAAGAGCAACGACGAAGGCCTCCAGGAAAAACTGGTCCAGGTCAACCGCGTTGCCAAAACCGTAAAAGGTGGTCGTATCTTCGCGTTCACCGCTCTGACCGTAGTTGGCGATGGCAATGGCCGCGTTGGCTTTGGTCGTGGTAAAGCGCGCGAAGTGCCAGTTGCCATCCAGAAAGCTATGGAAGCTGCACGTCGCAACATGATCCAGGTAGATCTGAATGGTGACACCCTTCAGTACGCTACCAACGGTCGCCACGGCGGTTCCAAGGTATACATGCAGCCCGCTTCCCAGGGTACCGGTGTAATTGCCGGCGGTGCCATGCGCTCCGTACTGGAAATGGCTGGCGTCCACAACGTACTGGCAAAGTGTTACGGCTCTACCAACCCGGTAAACGTCGTCCGCGCTACCTTCAGTGCTCTGGGCAAAATGAGCAGCCCGGAAGACGTAGCCGCCAAGCGTGGCAAGTCTGTGGAAGAAATCCTGAACTGATTCGGTTTGGGTCGCAGCCGCTCTATCGCTGCGATCCACTCTGAACTTGCTTTGAGTGAATGAGTCATGGCTAAGAAGACCATCAAAGTAACCCAGGTTAAAAGCATCAACGGTCGTCTGAAGAATCATCAGGCGTGTGTTGCTGGTCTGGGTTTGCGCCGCATTGGTCACACTGTGGAAGTGGAAGACACTCCCTCTGTGCGCGGCATGATCAACAAAGTGAACTACCTCGTAAAAGTAGAGGAGGCGTAACATGCGTTTGAATGAACTGTCTCCCGCTGAGGGTCACAAGCACAGCGCCAAGCGCGTTGGTCGTGGTATCGGTAGCGGCCTGGGTAAAACCGGTGGTCGTGGCCACAAGGGTCAAAAATCCCGTTCCGGCGGTAGTGTCCGTCCGGGCTTCGAAGGCGGTCAGATGCCTTTGCAGAAGCGCCTGCCGAAGTACGGTTTCACCTCTCGCGTTGGCCGCTTTGTTGCGGAAGTGCGTCTGGCGGAGCTGGCCAAGGTTGAAGGTGACACGATTGATTTGGCAGCGCTGAAGAATGCCGATATTATCGGCAACCACATTAAGCGCGCCAAAGTGTTCCTGTCTGGTGAACTGACCAAAGCGGTTACCGTGAAAGGTCTGGGTGTCACCAAAGGTGCTAAAGCGGCCATCGAAGCTGCTGGCGGAAAAGTAGAAGACTAAATCGAGGCCCCAATGGCACGACCAGGACCTGGTGTTAACTCCCTGGGCAACGGCAAGGGATTAGGCGAGCTTTGGGCTCGCCTTCGTTTTCTGTTTCTCGCGATTCTTGTTTATCGTATAGGGACCCATATTCCGGTGCCCGGAATTGATCCGGAGAAGCTGGCGAACCTGTTTAACCAGAACCAGGGAACCATCCTTGGCCTGTTCAACATGTTCTCCGGTGGCGCACTGGAGCGGATGAGTATTCTGGCGCTCGGCATCATGCCTTACATCTCCGCGTCCATCATCATGCAGTTGATGACCGCGGTAACGCCTTCCCTTGAGGCGTTGAAGAAGGAAGGAGATGCAGGCCGGCGCAAGATCAACCAGTACACCCGTTATCTGACGGTGTTGCTGGCCCTGATTCAGGGTATCGGTATGACTTTTGGTCTCGCCGGTCAGAATCTGGCTTACTCCGCGGAACCGGCATTCGGATTTTACTTTGTGGCCGTGGTGTCACTGGTTACCGGTGCAGTGTTCATGATGTGGCTGGGTGAGCAGATCACCGAGCGCGGCGTCGGCAACGGCATTTCCATGCTGATCTTTGCCGGTATCGTTGCGGGTCTGCCCAGTGCCATCGGTCAGGCTTTCGAGCAGGCGCGTCAGGGTGAGTTGCACATCCTGATGCTGCTGGCCATCGGCTTTGTTGCACTGGCGGTTGTCTACTTCGTAGTAGTGATGGAGCGCGGTCAACGCCGTATCACCATCAACCACGCCCGCCGTCAGGCTGGTCGTTACTCTCAGGCGCCGGCGGCTCAATCCAGCCACCTGCCTCTGAAGGTCAACATGGCCGGCGTGATTCCGGTGATCTTCGCCAGCAGTATCCTGCTGTTCCCTGCGACTCTGGCGCAGTGGTTCGGTCAGGGCGGTGAGGGCATCGGTGCACAGATTCTGCAGTGGATGGCACTGCAGTTGGGCCCGGGTCAGCCGCTGAACATCATCCTGTTCGCACTGCTGATCGGCTTCTTCTGCTTCTTCTACACGGCGTTGATGTTCAACCCGAATGAAGTGGCAGACAACCTGAAAAAATCCGGTGCTTATGTGCCCGGTATTCGCCCTGGCGAACAGACCGCTCGTTATATCGACAGCGTGCTGACTCGTCTGACTCTGGTGGGTGCCTGTTACATCGCATTGGTATCCCTGCTGCCGCAGTTCCTGGTAGTTGGGCTGAACATTCCTTTCTATCTGGGAGGTACCTCGCTGCTGATCGTCGTGGTCGTGGTGATGGACTTCATGGCGCAAGTGCAGTCGCACCTGCTGTCCCACCAGTACGAAGGGTTGATGAAGAAGGCAAATCTGCAAGGTTACGGCCGTCGTTGATCGGCAGCCGTCGCAGCAGGATTGAATTGAGGTAAGGTCATGAAAGTACGCGCTTCTGTTAAAAAGATCTGCCGTAACTGCAAAATCGTACGTCGCAAAGGTGTTCTGCGGGTTATCTGCAGCGCCGAGCCCCGTCACAAGCAGCGGCAGGGCTAATCGACGCCCAGGCGTCGGTTAGCGCGACTTACCAGGGACGGTGAGTTCGGTGACCGAATTACGGATCTGGTTGGTCACCAAATGAACGTGAAAATATTTGCCTCTTTACACAGCCCCGTGTAAAAAGGCGCACCGCAAAGCGATATGCCTGCGGAGAAGCTCAAAGACCACCTTCGGGAGGTCTGCAGGTTTCAAAAAAGGGGGCGTTGACTGTCGTCCGTTTTACCTTGGGTTCAGGCTCTGGGAAGGCGGGCTATTGCAATTTGGTGTATGAAAAGCTATTCTTGCGCGCCTTTTTGGTGGTGCTGATGGCTTTTTATTCGCTGTCAGCGCCGAAATGAGAAATGAGCTGCGCCATTACCAAAGTTGCGCGGTTCACAATACGTGGAGTACGCCTCTATGGCACGTATTGCTGGTGTAAACGTACCAGACCACAAGCACGCCGTGATCTCCCTGACCCATATTTATGGTGTCGGTCGCACTACGGCCAAGTCTATTCTGGCAGCGGTAGGTATCGCTGAATCCACCAAACTTCGTGATCTGTCCGAAGACCAGATCGAAACCATCCGCGGTGAAGTTGCAAAACTGACCGTTGAAGGTGATCTGCGTCGTGAAGTGTCCATGAACATCAAACGCCTGATGGACCTGGGTTGCTTCCGCGGGCTGCGTCACCGTCGCAGCCTGCCGCTTCGCGGTCAGCGCACCAAGACTAACGCCCGTACCCGTAAGGGTCCGCGCAAGCCGATCCGTAAGTAATCACTTACATCGCGCAAGTCTTCACAAGTACAGGATTTAGGATACAGGTATGGCTAAGCCAAAAACTACTGTTCGCAAAAAGGTCAAAAAGACCGTTGTCGACGGTGTTGCCCACATCCACGCATCGTTCAACAACACGATCGTGACGATCACTGACCGTCAGGGCAATACTCTGAGCTGGGCTACCGCTGGTGGCTCCGGTTTCCGTGGTTCTCGTAAGAGCACCCCTTTCGCAGCCCAGGTTGCCGCTGAGCGCGCAGGTACTGCCGCTCAAGAGTACGGCCTGAAAAACCTTGATGTCGAAGTTAAGGGCCCCGGCCCGGGTCGCGAATCTGCCGTTCGCGCCCTGAACAACTGCGGCTACAAGATCACCAACATCACCGACGTGACGCCGATCCCGCATAACGGTTGTCGTCCGCCCAAGAAACGTCGCGTGTAAGAGGGGGTTGACGAAATGGCACGTTATATTGGACCAAAATGTAAGCTTTCCCGTCGGGAAGGTACCGATCTTCAGCTGAAAAGTGGCGTTCGCCCGCACGACTCCAAGTGTCGTGCAGAAACCAAGCCGGGTGTTCACGGCGCTGGTCGCGGCCGTCTGTCCGACTACGGTATTCAGCTGCGTGAAAAACAAAAAGTACGTCGTATCTACGGCGTGCTGGAAAAGCAGTTCCGCAACTACTATAAGGAAGCGGCGCGTCTGAAAGGTGCAACTGGTGAAAACCTGCTGCAACTTCTGGAAAAACGCCTGGACAACGTGGTTTACCGCATGGGCTTCGGCTCCACTCGCGCCGAAGCGCGTCAGCTGGTATCTCACAAGGCAATTCTGGTGAATGGCGCTACCGTAAACATCCCTTCTTACTCCGTGAAAGAAGGCGACGTTATCTCCATCCGCGAGAAGTCCAAAAAGCAGATGCGTATCCAGAACTCCGTTTCCCTCGCTGCACAGCGCGGTGACGTTGAGTGGGTAGACGTGAACGCGACCAAGCTCGAAGGTACCTTCAAGCGTGTTCCGGATCGCGTGGATCTGCCGGCAGAGATCAATGAAAACCTTATCGTGGAACTCTACTCCAAGTAAGGCTCTGTTCCATTTAAGGAATAAAACTGTAATACAGGTATGGCTATGCAGACTGCTGTCAACGAGTTTTTGACACCTCGTCGTATTGACGTCACCGAGTACAACCAGAATCACGCCAAAGTGGTTCTGGAACCGCTGGAGCGTGGTTTCGGCCACACTCTCGGCAACGCACTGCGCCGCATCCTGCTGTCCTCCATGCCAGGCTGCGCCGTCACTGAAGTTGAGATCGACGGTGTTGAGCACGAGTACAGCGCAATCGAGGGTGTACAGGAAGACGTTATCGAAATCCTGCTCAACCTGAAGGAAATTGCGGTGGTGATGCACGGCAAGGACCAGGCAGTGCTGAGCCTGAGCAAGAAAGGCCCAGGCGCGGTTACCGCTGGTGATATTCAGGTGGACCACGACATTGAAATCGTGAACCCTGAGCACGTTATCGCCAACATCACTGGCGACGTGGAACTCAACCTGCGTCTGACCGTAGCGCGTGGCCGTGGCTATCAGCCCGCCGATGCGCGTCGTGAAGACGAAGAAGAGACCCGCGCTATTGGCCGTCTGCAACTGGACGCCTCTTTCGGCCCGGTTCGCCGTGTTTCCTACAGCGTGGAATCCGCGCGTGTGGAGCAGCGCACCGACCTGGACAAGCTGGTTCTGGATCTGGAGACCAACGGTACTCTGGACCCAGAAGAAGCCATCCGTCGCGCCGCCACCATCCTGCAGCAACAGCTGGCAGTGTTTGTGGACCTGGAAGGCGAGAAGGATGCAGCGCCAGAAGCCAAGGAAGAGGAAGTTGATCCGGTGCTGCTGCGCCCGGTTGACGACCTGGAGCTGACCGTACGTTCGGCCAACTGTCTGAAGGCGGAAAACATCTACTACATCGGCGACCTGATTCAGCGTACCGAAGTGGAGCTGCTGAAGACCCCGAACCTGGGTAAGAAGTCCCTGACCGAGATCAAGGACGTTCTGGCCTCCCGTGGTCTGTCCCTGGGCATGCGCCTCGAGAACTGGCCGCCGGCCAGCCTCAAGGGCGACAGCAAGCTGAGCCCCCTGTAAAGCGTTTGTGGTGCGGGTGATTCACCCACGCCATGTGAGAAACCCGAGTGGTGTGTGTCGTTAGCAGATACCACTCACAGACGACTTGCTGAGAAAGCAATTGAAGTCGTGAGGAATTGAGTTATGCGTCATCGCTATAGTGGCCGTAAATTCAGTCGTACCAGCTCTCACCGCAAGGCCATGTTCAAGAACATGACCGCTTCTCTGGTAGAGCACGAACTGATCAAAACCACACTGCCGAAAGCCAAAGAACTGCGCCGCGTTGCCGAGCCGCTGATCACCCTGGCCAAGAAAGACAGTGTTGCTAACCGCCGTCTGGCTTTCGCCCGTATCCGTGACAAGGATGCTGTGCGCAAGCTGTTCGACGAACTGGGTCCCCGTTACGAAGCCCGTCCGGGCGGATACATCCGCATTCTGAAATGCGGTTTCCGTGCAGGCGACAAAGCTCCAATGGCCTACGTTGAGCTAGTGGATCGTCCAGTTGCGGACGAGACTGCAGAAGCTGCAGAAGCCTAAAGCATTTTGTTTTGGGTTTTCGGAACTCGTATCAGCGGGTTCCGGGCATGGAAAAGCCGGTCATTGACCGGCTTTTCTTTTATCCGCTCCATGATTTTCTGTAAAGAGATTAGCCTCTGATGTTTCAGTCTCTGGATGATTTATTGAAAGCGCTCAACCCGCAGATTGTCGGTAGCCTCAAGCGCGCCATCGAATTGGGTAAGTGGCCAAACGGCGTTGCGCTGACCGGGGAGCAAAAATCACTCTGCGCTGAAGCGATAGCCTACTGGGAGCAGCAATACGCGGCACCCACCGAGCGAGTTGGTTATGTGCCTCCCAAAGCGACTCCTTGTGCGGATAAGTCAGACGTAGAGGAAACGGTCACCTGGGTGAAATCCTAGGCTCTCTTCATTTTTTGCCTGAGGCATGGTGTACCCGCTGCGTAGGGGCTTACAGCAGGTCAGGTAATTTCATCAGCAGACTGGCTTTCTCGCGCTGGATCTGCCGTGCTACCTCTGCATCGATCGTTTCCAGGTTCAGTGGTGTTCCAGCCGTCAACTGACCAAGCCGGTGGACGTCGGCACTGATGACATGGGCGATACGTGGGTAGCCGCCGATCGTCTGACCTTCAACAAAGCTGATAATGGGCAATCCATTCGGCGGTACCTGGATTGTGCCTGGGCACAAAGCGGAAGACACCTGCTGCGGCGCGCGCTCCTGGGGTAGGGGTGGGCCGTTCAGGCGGATGCCCATGCGGTTGCTCTGGGGGGAGACGGTAAAGTTCCCCGCACCGAGTTGCTGCCGGGCGTTCTCTGAAAAGCAGTGTGCCTCGACACCGTCAACAGTGCGTAGCAGCGGTCGGCTCCTGTAATCCAGGCGGTACGGGCCCGGTAGGCTGCGAGTCTTTGCGATTCGGCAGTTGCGCAGAGGCAGCTGATCGCCAGCTTGCAGCGCGCGTCCCGCAAATCCGCCAAATCCGGCAATCACATGTGTGGAAAGGCTTCCCATACGGCGGTCGATGGCAAGCTCTGCTGCGAGAGCAATGTACGCACGGGCCCCCGATCGGAGTCCGCCGAATCGGAGGATGTCGCCGGGGCGCATCTGCAGTACCTGGTCGTTGCCCACTGGCGTGCGATTGTGAAGGAGATCGAATTCCGCGCCGCAAATGGCAATGGAGAGCTCGCAGGTAAATTCCAGCTCCGGGCCGGTAAGGGCGACCTCAAGGCAGGGATGTGATAACGGGTTCGCGAGCAGCAGGTTGGCCAAGGCCATGGCAAAAGTATCCGCCGCGCCACCTCGCGCCACGCCCCATCGCAGGTTGCCGGGGCGCCCCGCATCCTGAACAGTGGTCTGCAGGCCTGGTTTCAAAACGCGCAGGGTCACTGCTGTACTCCCCTGGTGGAAAGCGCGCTGAGTGGCATTTTTTCTGGCTCGGAATGCGGGTCGAATTGCGCAAATTCTTGCGTGCTTATCTGCACAAATTTGACCCGGTCCAGGGGGCGGGCAATAAACGGCTGCGCCTGATCTGGCCGAAACAGTGCCATCGGCGTGCGGCCGATAATCTGCCAGCCGCCTGGAGTGGCCTGGGGGTAAATACCAGTCTGCTGGCCGCCGATTCCCACAGAGCCAGGCGGCACACTGAGTGCCGGTCGCGCTTTGCGTGGGCAGTGCAGCGCAGTATCCAGTCCGCCGAGGTAAAGGAAGCCCGGTGTGAACCCGAGCATATGCACCAGGTATTGCGGTGCAGTGTGAAGGGCGACGACTTCCGAAGCGGTGAGCCTGGACTGCGCACACAGTGCCGGTAAGTCCGGTGCAAACTTCTCGTCGTAACACACGGGAATGCGGATCAGGTTGCGGGTGCCGGCAATCGACCTCGGGTGTATCAACGCCGTCTGGGTCAGGGACACCAGCGCGTCCAGCAATCCAGTGGTTTCGGTCAGGTGCAGTGGATCGAAGCATACGGTGAGACATTGGTAGGCTGGGACCAGCTCGGTGACGGCATCCAGGGGCGCCTTTTCGATAGCCTCGGCGAGGGCAATGATGGTCTCACTGAGCTGTTCACTGGGCTCGGCTGAAAAACGGATATCGAAGGCCGCGTCGCCATTTGGCAGTACCTCAAACCTCTTTGCTACCGGCATAGTCTGTACCCGGCGCGCTGCAGCGCTTGCTGGAGGTTTTGTGCAATCAATTCCGCGTGGGGGTTATCCCCGTGCAGGCAGATACTATCGACGGTAAATCGCAACGGCTTTTTATCGATCGAGGGAAAGGTGGTGCCCGCGGTGAGCGCCAGTGCCTGCTCAAGGCATTGATCAAAATCTTCTATAACGGCTTCGGGCATGCTGCGGGGCGACAGCTGGTGGTCGTTCAGGTAGCGGCGATCCATAAAACCTTCACGCAGCACAGGGTAACCGTGTCTGTGCGCTGCCCGTTCAACGGCTGCATTGGCGAGGGCAAGTATGTTTAGCGTGGGAAAAGCCCGGCTAAACATACGCACAAGGTCGTCGGCGAGGGTGTCATCGGTTTCGGCGTCGTTATACAGGGCGCCGTGCAGTTTGATGTGGGTAAGTGCAAACTGTTCCTCACGTGCCTGGCTTTGCAGCGCCTGAATCTGCTCCTGCACCGAAGCCAGTAATGCCTGTCGTGGCATCTTCAGGGAGATGCGGCCGAAGTTCTTCCTGTCCGGATAGCCCGGGTGAGCTCCGGCGGCGATCTGGTGTCTGCGCGCATTGATCAGTGAAAGCCGCATGGTTTCGGCGTTGCCGGCGTGACCACCACAGGCGATATTGCAGCGGGAGATATACCTCATGATGTGTGCATCTCGCGCGCAATGCAGCTGGTCTTCTCCCTCGCCAAGATCGCAATTGATGTCTACGGTTTTCACTGTTTGCGTTCCGTGCCGTTGTGGTGGTGCCGTGGAGTTCTACTTTTTTAACATGGGCTTCAGGAAGCGCCCGGTATGGGAACCTTTTACCTTGGCCACCTGCTCCGGTGTGCCGGTGGCGATGATTTCACCACCGCCGGAGCCGCCCTCCGGGCCTAGGTCCACAATCCAGTCCGCGGTCTTGATGACATCCAGGTTGTGTTCGATCACCACGATGGTGTTGCCGTGGTCGCGCAGTCGGTGCAACACATCGAGCAGTAGCTGAATGTCGGCAAAGTGCAGGCCGGTAGTGGGCTCGTCGAGAATGTACAGGGTTTTGCCGGTGTCCCGCTTCGACAGCTCGCGGGACAGCTTTACCCGTTGCGCCTCACCACCGGACAGAGTGGTCGCTGCCTGACCCAGCTTGATATAGGAAAGGCCCACGTCCATCAATGTCTGCAGTTTTTTGGCGATCGAGGGTACCGGGTCGAAAAACTCCCGTGCGTCCTCTACTGTCATTTCCAGTACCTCGTGGATACTTTTACCCTTGTACTGAACTTCGAGCGTTTCGCGGTTGTAGCGTTTGCCTTTACAGGTATCGCAGGGCACGTAGATATCTGGAAGGAAGTGCATCTCCACCTTGATCACGCCATCACCCTGACAGGCTTCGCAGCGGCCGCCTTTGACGTTGAAGCTGAAACGGCCGGGCTTGTAGCCCCGGGAGCGGGCTTCCTGGGTGCCGGAAAACAGCTCGCGAATAGGAGTGAAAATACCCGTGTAGGTGGCGGGGTTGGATCTCGGAGTGCGCCCGATCGGGCTCTGGTCGATGTCTACGCACTTGTCGAAATGATCCAGCCCCTCGATCGCCTTGTGCGGTGAAGCTTTCAGGGTGGTGGCCTTGTTCAGGGCGGTGGCCGCCAGGGGATACAGGGTAGTATTGATCAGGGTGGATTTACCGGAACCGGATACACCGGTGACGCAGGTGAACAGGCCCACCGGAATTTCCAGGTCTACATTCTTCAGGTTGTTTCCAGTGGCACCCTTGATGCGCAGGAAATCTTCACCCGCGGGATTGCGCTTTTTCGGTACCGCAATCTGTTTGGTGCCGGAGAGGTATTGGCCGGTCAGCGAGCGCTCACAAGCCGCAATCTCGTCGTGGGTGCCGGCGGCAACCACTTCGCCCCCATGTACGCCGGCACCGGGGCCGATATCCACAATAAAGTCTGCTGCGCGGATGGCGTCTTCGTCGTGCTCCACCACGATGACGGTGTTGCCGATATCCCGCAGGTGGGTGAGGGTATTCAGCAGACGTTCGTTGTCCCGCTGGTGCAGGCCGATGGAGGGTTCATCGAGAATATACATCACGCCCACAAGGCCGGCGCCGATCTGGCTGGCGAGGCGGATGCGCTGGGCTTCGCCGCCGGACAGGGTTTCCGCGCTGCGGTTGAGGGTCAGGTAATTCAGTCCCACATCCACCAGGAAGCGGAAGCGATCGCGCAGTTCTTTGAGGATCTTGTCGGCGATTTCTTTCTGCGCGCCCTGGAACTTGAGCTGGTCGGCGAAGTATTCAAACGCATCGCCCACTGGCAGTTCGGTGATCTGCGCCAGGGTGCGGTTATCCACAAATACATGGCGGGCTTCCCGGCGCAGGCGGGTGCCGTGGCACTCGGGGCACTGCTGGGTGCTCAGATATTTGGCCAGCTCCTCGCGCACCGACTGGGATTCGGTATCCCGGTAGCGGCGCTGGAAGTTGGGGATAATGCCCTCGAAAGTATGACGGCGTACGGTGATGTCGCCGCGGTCGTTCACGTAGCTGAAATCGATCGGGGTGTCGCCACTACCGTGCAGGATTACCGCGCGGTATTTTTTTGCGAGCTTTTTCCACGGTTTGTCCAGGTCAAAGCCGTAGTGCTCGGAAAGGGAGTCGAGCATGTGGTAATAGTAAATATTGCGCCTGTCCCAGCCGCGGATGGCCCCTTCGGAAATGCTGCTTTCCGGGTCCAGGATTACCTTGTCTTCGTCGAAGAACTGGTTAACGCCGAGGCCGTCGCAGCTGGGGCAGGCACCGGCCGGGTTGTTGAAGGAGAACAGGCGCGGTTCCAGTTCGTCCAGTGAGTAATCACACACCGGGCAGGCGTGGCGGGCGGAAAACAGGTGGTCGTCGCGGTCGCCGTCCATAAAGCTGATAGCGGCGATACCGTCGGTCAGGTTCAGTGCCGTTTCGAAGGACTCCGCCAGGCGCAGCTGGAGGTCATCACGTACCTTGAAGCGGTCCACCACCACTTCGATGGTGTGCTTTTTGCGCTTGTCCAGCTTCGGGGTATCGTCGAGGTCGCACACGGTGCCATTGATGCGCGCCCGTACGAAGCCGTCCCGGCGCAACTGTTCGAACACATGCAGGTGTTCACCCTTGCGGTCCCTTACCACCGGCGCCAGCAGCATGACCTTGGTGCCCTCCGGCAGCGCCAGCACATGGTCCACCATCTGGCTGATGGTCTGGGCCTGGAGCGGTACGTGGTGATCCGGGCAGCGAGGCTCGCCGACGCGGGCAAACAGCAGGCGCAGGTAATCGTAGATTTCGGTGATGGTACCCACAGTGGAGCGCGGGTTGTGGGAGGTGGACTTCTGCTCAATGGAGATGGCCGGAGACAGGCCCTCTACCGTGTCCACATCCGGCTTTTCCATCATCGACAGGAACTGGCGCGCGTAGGTGGATAGCGACTCTACATAGCGCCGTTGGCCCTCGGCATACAGGGTATCGAAGGCGAGTGAGGACTTACCAGAACCGGACAGGCCGGTAATCACAATAAGTTTGTCGCGGGGAATATCCAGGTCGATATTCTTCAGATTGTGGGTGCGGGCACCCCTGACGTAAATCGTGTCCACTCGGGTTCCTGTATCGGTATTTGGTGTGACTTGCGCGTCGGGTTAACCGGAACCCGGCGGACGCAAACGGTCAAGTATAATGTGCGGCGCCGTTGTGCCAAAATCCCCGGCCATCTGAACTTAAAACCGTCTGTTGTGGATGCGGAAATCATGATCCCCGTTATTTTGTGTGGTGGCACTGGTTCGCGCTTGTGGCCCCTTTCCCGCGAAGCTTACCCGAAGCAGTTTCTCTCCCTGATCGGCAGTGAGACGCTGTTACAGGCGACTGCCCTGCGCCTGGACGGGCTTGCGCAGGTGCAGGCTCCCATACTCGTATGCAACGAAGCGCATCGCTTTGCCGCGGCGGAACAGCTGCAGGAAGTGGGGCGCGGGGCTCAGTCGATTCTGTTAGAGCCCTGCGCACGTAACACCGCACCGGCTATTGCGCTGGCGGCCCTGGCCGCCCAGGAAAACGAGCGGGATCCACTGCTATTGGTGTTGCCGGCAGATCACGCGGTTGCCGATAAGACGGCCTTTCAGGCGGCGGTGGCCGCGGCAACGCCGCTTGCGGAGTCCGGGCGCCTGGTGACCTTTGGTATCGTGCCCACCTGTGCCGAGACCGGTTACGGATATATCCGCAGCGGTGAGCGCCTGGAGGGCGGCTGGGGTGTGGCCGAGTTTGTGGAAAAACCGGACCTGGCCACCGCGGAGAAATACCTCGCCAGCGGCGAGTACAACTGGAACAGTGGCATGTTTCTGTTCCGTGCCTCCCGTTTTCTGGAGGAGCTGGCACAGTTCCAGCCGGAGATGCTGGAAATCTGTCGCGCGGCCTTTTCCCGCGCCGTACGGGATCTCGACTTTACCCGTGTCGATGCAGAGCTGTTCGCCCGTTGTCCCTCTGACTCGGTGGACTATGCGGTAATGGAGAAGACCGAGTCGGCGGCGGTCGTGCCGATGCAGGCCGGGTGGAGCGATGTAGGCTCCTGGTCCGCATTGTGGGAGCTAGCTCAGAAAGACGAGTGCGACAACCTGCTGCAGGGGGATGTGCTTACCGAAGATGCCAGTGGTTGTCTGGTACACGGCGGCGATCGTCTGATCGGTGTGCTCGGTGTCCGGGACCTGGTGGTGGTCGACACCGACGATGCACTGATGGTGGCGGACAAATCACGGGTGCAGGACGTGAAAAAGCTGGTTGAACAGCTCAAGCGGAGCGAGCGCCGCGAGGCGGAGAATCACCGCAAGGTGTTTCGCCCCTGGGGTTATTACGATTCCATCGATGCCGGCCCCCGCTTTCAGGTCAAACGCATCGTCGTCAAACCCGGCTGTCAGCTGTCCCTGCAGATGCATCACCACCGCGCCGAGCACTGGATCGTGGTGCGTGGCACTGCAAAAGTGACCCGCGGCGACGATCAGCTGTTGCTGACCGAGAATGAGTCGACCTTTATCCCTCTCGGGGTGGTGCACCGCCTCGAAAACCCGGGCGCCATCCCCCTGGAGCTGATCGAGGTCCAGTCCGGCAGCTATCTCGGCGAAGACGACATTGTGCGCTTCGAGGATCAGTACGGGCGCGACTGAGGCGCCGTCCAGCCACTGTCTCGTACTAATAGTCTTGAACTATCTTGCGGTTTGGTCGCCGGGGGATCTTTCCTTGCGGCCAGCGCTGGTACAATGCGCGCCGATATTTTCTGTGTCCGGATTTTTTGAATGAATTCCACCGAACGCCGTGCACTCGCCGGTCTTGCTTCACTGTATGTTTTCCGCATGCTCGGCCTGTTTATGGTACTGCCGGTACTGTCCCTGTATGGCAGTGATTATGTGGGCAGTACGCCGGCTCTTCTCGGACTGGCGCTGGGGGCTTACGGACTGAGCCAGGCGATTCTGCAGATCCCCCTGGGGGTGCTGAGTGACCGCTGGGGTCGCAAGCCGGTAATCTTCCTGGGGCTTGTCGTGTTTGCTTTGGGGAGTGTGGTAGCGGCCGCTACGGACTCCGTATTCGGTCTGATTGCCGGGCGTCTTCTGCAGGGGGCCGGCGCCATCGCCGCGGCAACCATGGCCCTGGCTGCCGACCTGACCCGGGACGAAAACCGCGGTAAGGCGATGGCAGTCATCGGCGCGTCCATTGGCGTGGCGTTTGTGCTGGCCGTGGTGTTGGGGCCGCTCGTTGCGGGCGTCGGTGGCCTGTCGGCCATCTTCTGGCTGACCGCCGTATTGGCCCTTCTCGGTATGCTGCTGGTGTGGCGGCTGGTACCGAATCCGGAGCGCAAAGAGCGCCGTGGCCCCCAATCCGGTGACTTTTCGAAATTGCTGGCCGAGGGTTCCGTGTGGCGCCTGGTGTGTGGGGTGTTTTTTCTGCACCTGCTGCTCACCGCTCTGTTCGTCCCGCTGCCGCTGTTGCTGGTGGAGCAGCTGCAACTGCCCAGCGAGCAGCACTGGAAGCTCTATGCGCCACTAATGCTGGGTGCCTTTGTGGTCATGCTGCCGCTGATGCGCATGGCGGAAAAGCGCCAGCAGGTACCTGCGGCCATGCGCCTCGCCTTGCTGGGACTGGTATTTGGCGGTGTGGCTCTGATGCCCTCGGTGCAGGGAAGCTGGATTGTGGTCTGTCTGGGATTGTTCTTTCTCGCCTTCAATCTGCTGGAGGCCCTGCTGCCGGCGCAGCTTACCCGGGTGGCTCCGGAGGAGTGTCGCGGCGCCGCTACCGGCTTCTATGCCACTGCCCAGTTCCTCGGTGCCTTTGCCGGTGGCAGCATCGCTGGCATCCTTTATGGGCAGGGTGGCGCGGGGCTGGTGGCCACTTTCATTCTCGGGGTGCTGGTGGTCTGGTCCATCAGTTGGTGGCAGCTGCGGGGTACCCGGGTGCCTGTTGCAAGCGCCTGACTCCGCGATTCCGCTCATTCCTTCGTTGTGTCCGACAGGTCGGCCGCTGCGGCGGTGACGGCGCCCTGCCGAGTGTTGTATCCTGCTGGATATAAATACACTGCTGGCCGCGCTCAGTGCCCCGGGAAGGTCCTGGAAGATCGTTCCGCACGAGGGCCGCGAGCGCTGAATTTCCGTCAGAATTCTTAACTTTATCTTGAACATGAGAGCTCCCGTGATATCGGGGGCGGCAGAGAGGAGAGGCACATGGCTTCCAGAGGCGTGAACAAAGTAATCCTGGTGGGCAACCTGGGTGGTGATCCGGAGACCCGCTACATGCCGAGCGGCGGAGCCGTGACCAATATCACTGTGGCCACTTCCGAGACCTGGAAGGACAAGCAGAGCGGCCAGCAGCAGGAGCGGACTGAGTGGCACCGCGTGGTGTTCTTCAACCGCCTGGCGGAAATCGCCGGTGAATACCTGCGCAAAGGCAGCAAGGTATACCTGGAAGGTTCTCTGCGCACCCGCAAGTGGCAGGACAAGAATTCTGGTCAGGATCGCTACACGACCGAAATCGTTGCCGCTGAAATGCAGATGCTGGACAGCCGGGGTGAGGGTGGCTACCAGCAGAATCAGGGCGGTGGATTCCAGCAGCAGAACCAGGGCGGTTATGCCCAGGATCAGGGCGGCTACCAGGATGAATATTCCCAGGGGCGCTCCGCACCTTCTCCGATGGCGCCTTCCCAGCAGGGCGGCCAGGCGCAGAACAAACCTTCAAACCAGCCGCCGGCGGGTGGTTTTGACAACAGCTTCGACGATGACATCCCCTTCTGAACGGATCTGAACTGCGATGCATCACACCGGCTATACCCCGGATACGGTCGCTGTAATTGGTGCCGGTAATGCGCTGGACAGCGCCCTGCAGAAGGGACTGCAGAAAGTGGGCTTCCGGGTGCAGCTACTCGGGGCGGAGCAGTTTGTTGCCAGCGGACTCGCTAGCGGTGTCAGGCCGATCGTTGTGAACGCTGCCAGCTGTGCCGGCGGCCCCCGGATGAGGGAGGCCAAGTCAGTGTGTGAGGCGCTGTTAAACCAACCGAGTCATGCGGTACTGCACCTGTCCTCCTACGGCGTATTTGGCCGTGTGCGGGGCAAAAAAATCGACGAAGAAGCGGAGCCCGCTCCACTTTCCGAGCGAGGTGAGGACTGGCTCGCCTGCGAGCAGATCCTGTCCCGGCTGGAAAACGCCAGTATCCTGCGTTTGGGCTGGCAGGTGGATCGCAGTGAAGATGCTCTGCTTGGCCGAATTCTGCGCACGCTGCTGGATGGACGTGCGGTGTCTCTTGACGATGTCAGCCGGGGAAATCCGGTAACCGTATCGGATCTGGTACGGGTTGCTGTGGCGGTTACCCAGCAGTTGGCCAGTGGCGCACCAAAATCCGGCCTGTATCACTACGGCTCTGCCGACACCTGTACCGCCATGGATTTTGGTCGTGAGGTGGTGGACCGGGTGCGCAGCCTTTATGGGGAAGACTTTGCTGCGGAGCTGGTTACCCTGGAACCGGGTGAGGAGGATCGCTCTTCGGTGCTGTCCTGCGAGCGCTTGCGCGATGTGTTTGGCATCCAGCAGCGCAGCTGGCGCCAGGGGCTGACCCGGCAGGTGGAGTTGTGGCTCGAGCGATTGCAGAAGAGCGCGACCTGACCGCACTGCTTGCTGAGCTCCAACCACGAAAAAGGGCGAACCCCACGGGATTCGCCCTTTTTCTTTCTGCTTGCCGGACAGTGTCCGGCAGCGCAATCAGATCTTGTCGAAGATCAGGCTGGCGTTGGTACCACCAAAGCCGAAAGAGTTCGACAGCGCGCGGTTGACCTTGGTCTCCCGCAGCTCGGTCACCAGATCCAGGCCTTCCGCAGCTTCATCCACAGTCTCCACATTGGCAGAGGCGGCGATAAAGTCGTTCTGCATCATCAGCAGTGAGTAGATGGCTTCCTGAACGCCAGCGGCACCCAGGGAGTGGCCGGTCAGGGACTTGGTGGAGGCAAATGCCGGCACCTTGTCACCGAACACTTCCTTCATTGCGCGCAACTCGGCCACATCGCCCACCGGAGTGGAGGTGCCGTGGGTGTTGATGTAGTCCACACCACCTTCCAGGCCGTTGCCGTCCATACCCGCCAGTGCCTGCTGCATACAGCGCGCTGCACCTTCACCGCTCGGAGCCACCATGTCATAACCGTCGGAGGTGGCACCGTAACCCACCAGTTCGGCGATGATGTTGGCGCCGCGGGCCTTGGCGTGCTCGTACTCTTCCAGCACTACACAGCCGCCGCCACCGGCGATGACAAAGCCGTCGCGGTTTGCATCGTAGGGGCGCGATGCGGTAGTGGGGGCATCGTTGTACTTGGAGGACAGGGCGCCCATGGCGTCAAACAGGTGTGTCAGGCTCCACGCCAGCTCTTCACCGCCACCGGCAAATACCACATCCTGCTTGCCCATCTGGATCAGCTCTGCACCGTTGCCGATACAGTGTGCGGAAGTGGCACAGGCGGAAGAGATGGAGTAGTTCACCCCCTTGATCTTGAACGGGGTGGCCAGACACGCAGACACGGTGCTGCCCATGACCTGAGGTACCCGGTAAGCACCTACACGGCGCACACCCTTGGTTTTCAGGATATTGGCCGACTCGATGATGGCTGCAGTGGAAGTGCCACCGGAACCCATCACCAGACCGGTACGCGGGTTGGATACATCGGATTCTTCCAGGCCCGCCATTGCGATGGCTTCCGCCATGGAAATGTACGCGTAGGCCGCGGAATCGCCCATAAACCGCAGGTGCTTGCGGTCGATATGCTCTTTGAAGTCGATATCGACCACACCGGCGATCTGGCTGCGCAGACCCAGCTCGGCGTATTCATCCATGGTGCGGATGCCGCTGCGGCCGGCTTTCAGGGAGGCCAGCACTTCTGTCGTGTTGTTACCGATACAGGAAGTGATGCCCATTCCGGTAATGACTACCCGGCGCATAGTGATCTCCAGTAAAACTTGTTGTGTGAATTGTTATTGTTTTATGTGACAGACGCTTGATGGATTACTTATCCGATCAGAAGTTGTCGGTACGGGTAAACAGGCCCACGCGCAGATCTTTGGCGGTGTAGATCTCACGGCCATCGACGGATACCGATCCATTGCCAATGCCCATCACCAGCTTGCGCTCAACCAGGCGGCTCATCTGAATATGGTATGTCACTTTTTTGTTGGTCGGCAGGATCTGACCGGTGAATTTCACCTCACCACAGCCCAGGGCGCGACCGCGGCCGGGGTTGCCTTTCCACGCCAGGAAGTAGCCGAGCAGCTGCCACATGGCGTCGAGGCCGAGGCAGCCGGGCATGACCGGGTCGCCGGGGAAGTGACAGTCAAAGAACCACAGGTCCGGCGTGATATCCAGTTCGGCGATCAGCTCCCCTTTGCCGAATTCACCGCCGTCTTTGGCAATGTGCGTAATGCGATCCAGCATCAGCATGTTGGGAGCAGGCAGCTGGGCATTGCCCGGGCCGAACATTTTGCCCTGGCTGCATTCCAGGAGTTCTTCACGGGTGTAGCTGCTTTTTTGAACGAAATTACTCATTGGGTCCCCGATTCTGGGTATTTCTTACACGAGCCGGCATTCTAAGCGCTAAGGAGTCCTTGTCCAGTCGGTCATAACCCTTTTTGTGACTGGAACTGTCCCAATTAGCCCTTGACCAACCTTGTGTGGCTTGAAACTCCGGACATCTTGCCAGATTGCCCGGCCGCTGCGCCGGATGCTGGCTGGCGGGAGATTGCACCTGAATGTTGCAACAAAATTGTGATAACTTTCGGCGTTTCGGGAAATGGCCAGAGTCTGCCAAAGGTTCCCAGGCACGAATATTAATGAGGGGAGTGTCATGCTCAAAAAATGTCTTTTCCCGGTCGCCGGCTACGGCACCCGTTTTCTGCCCGCCACCAAGGCCATGCCCAAGGAAATGCTGCCCCTGGTCAACAAGCCCCTGGTGCAATACGGGGTGGAGGAGGCCATTGAGGCCGGGTTGACCGAGATCGGGTTTGTAACTGGCCGCGGCAAGCGCGCCATCGAGGATCACTTCGATACCAATTTTGAGCTGGAACACCAGATTGCCGGCACCGGCAAGGAGCGCTACCTGGATTGTGTGCGCCAGGTGATCGACAGTGCCAGCTTTTCCTATACCCGCCAGGGGGAGATGCGCGGTCTGGGTGATGCCATCCTCCAGGGCCAGCGGCTGATCGGCGATGAGCCCTTCGGCGTGGTGCTGGCGGATGACCTCTGCCTGAATGAGGATCTCGGTGTACTGGGCCAGATGGTGCAGCTGTACAAGCAGTTCCGTTGCAGTATCGTCGCCGTTGAGGAAGTACCCAAAGAGCATATCCACAAGTTCGGCGTCATTGCCGGCAATGAAATCAAGCCCGGCCTCTACCAGGTCACCGATATGGTGGAAAAACCCAAGGCCGAAGACGCGCCGAGCAATATGGCGATTATCGGCCGCTATGTGCTGACCCCGGATATCTTCGACCTGATTCGCGAGACACCGCCGGGCAAAAACGGTGAGGTGCAGATTACCGATGCGTTGCTGACGCAGGCCCAACGTGGTTGTGTTCTTGCATACCGTTTTAAAGGCCGCCGCTTCGACTGCGGCTCGGTGGATGGCTTTATCGAAGCCACCAACCATGTATATCAAAATATTTATCTGCCCGGGGAGAGTGGCTGAATGTCTGAGTTAACCTGTTTTAAAGCCTATGACCTGCGCGGCCGGGTGCCGGATGAGCTGAACACGGATGTCGCTTATCGAGTAGGTCGCGCCTTCGCGCAATTCCTCGACGCCCGTCGCGTCGTGGTCGGTCACGATATCCGTCTGACCAGTAGCGAGCTGACCGATGCCCTGGCCAATGGCCTGCGCGATGCTGGCGCCGACGTTTACCACATTGGTGAATGCGGTACCGAAGAGATTTATTTTTCTACCTTCCATGACGACTTTGATGGCGGCATCTGCGTGACCGCCAGCCACAACCCCATGGACTACAACGGTATGAAGTTCGTGCGCGCCGGCTCCCGCCCGATCAGTGGCGACACCGGCCTGCTGGATATCAAAAAGCTCGCTGAAGAAAATAATTTTGGTGAAGTGGAAAAGCGCGGAGAAATGCACACCTTTGCGCACCGCGACGATTTCGTAAAACACCTGCTCGGTTATGTGGACGTTTCCGAACTGAAGCCGCTGAAGCTGGTGGTCAACGCCGGTAACGGTGGTGCCGGTAGCGTGGTGGATGCGCTGGCACCTCACCTGCCATTCGAGTTTGTGCGCGTGCACCACGAGCCCGATGGTAGCTTCCCTAACGGTATCCCCAACCCGATCTTGCCGGAAAACCGCGAGTCTACTGCTGCAGCGGTACGTGAGAGCGGTGCGGATTTCGGCATTGCCTGGGATGGTGACTTTGATCGCTGCTTCTTCTTTGATGAAAGCGGCAACTTTATTGAAGGTTACTACGTTGTCGGCCTGCTGGCGGAGGCATTCCTGCTCAAAAATCCGGGTGCCAATGTCGTCCACGATCCACGCCTGACCTGGAATACCGAAGACATCGTAAAAGCGGCGGGCGGTGAACCGGTACAGAGCAAAACCGGCCATGCGTTTATTAAAGAGCGGATGCGCAAGGAAGATGCCATTTACGGTGGCGAGATGAGCGCGCACCACTATTTCCGCGACTTCGCCTATTGCGACAGTGGCATGATCCCGTGGTTGCTGGTGGCCGAACTGGTAAGCCGCAGTGGCAAGTCTCTGTCCCAGCTGGTGGGTGAGCGCATGGCCGCTTTCCCTTGCAGTGGCGAGATCAATTCCAAAGTGGAAGATCCCAAAGCCCTGTTAAAGGCGGCGGAAGCAAAATATGCAGGCGACGCTAACAGCGTCGAACACGTGGATGGCCTGAGCGTTGCTTTTGATGATTGGCGGTTCAACCTGCGTATGTCCAACACCGAACCGGTTGTGCGTCTGAACGTTGAATCCCGTGGGGATGAGGCGTTGATGAAGGCCAAGACTGAAGAGTTACTGGGTCTGATTCGCAGGTAGTGGGTTCTGGGCTGGTGCTTCGTTGTAACCCCTGTTGCACTTTGTAGCGGGGCTTAGTGGCGGTCCTGCCATCGGGTACTGCCTTGCGAGACACGCCGTGAACCCATCCATGGGGGCTCTTCTAAAACGTCCCTGTTTTAGAAGGTCTCGCAAGGCAGTACCCGATAGCAGGGCCTTCGCATTGCAGCTTTGTATGTTGGCCAACCTCTGGTTGGTAGTGGGTTGGTGCCGCGCCGCCACTGTGGGAATAAAAAGACCCCAGAATCAAAAAGCCCCGGAATAACTCCAGGGCTTTTTGGTTAGGTAGTCCGCTGAATCGAAAACTCCGCAAGCTGCCTGAGTGCAGTTTTGTGCTCACCGTCTGGCAAAAACTCCAGTTTTTCCAGAGCCAGCGTCACTTCTTTCCTCGCCCGATCAAAAGTGTAATCCAGAGCGCCACAATTCTCGATGGCCGCCACGATCTCGGTGAGTTTCTCCGAACTCTTTTGCTCAATGGCTGCCTTCACCAGAGCCGCCTGTTCCGCTGTGCCATTCGCCATGGCGTAAATCAGCGGCAGGGTGGGTTTGCCCTCGGCCAGGTCGTCACCCACATTTTTGCCCAGCTCTTCCGAATTACCCCGGTAATCCAGTGCATCGTCGACGAGCTGGAACGCGGAACCCAGGTGGCGGCCGTACAGTTTCAGGGACTCCCGTTCGTCGTCAGTACAGCCGGCCAGTACTGCCGCGGTCTCACAGGCGGCCTCGAACAGGGCACCGGTCTTCTTATGGATGACTGTCAGGTAGTTTTCTTCGCTGACCGCTGGATCGCCCGCGTTCACCAGCTGCTGTACCTCGCCCTCGGCAATGGTATTGGTGGTATCCGACAGGATGGACATGATGTCCATATCCCGCAATGCCACCATCATCTGGAAGGCGCGGGAGTATAGAAAGTCCCCCACCAGCACCGCCGGCGCATTGCCCCACTGGGCATTGGCGGTGAGACGTCCGCGGCGCATGTCCGAGGTGTCCACCACATCGTCGTGCAGCAGGGTCGCGGTGTGGATAAACTCGATAATCGCCGCCAGGGTGATATGTTTGCTGCCCTGGTAGCCTGCGGCGCGGCTGCACAATAGCACCAGTAGCGGGCGCAAACGCTTGCCGCCTGCCTCGACCAGATAGTGTCCGATGTTCTCCACCAGGGGAACGTCCGAGTGCAGTTGATCAATGATATGTTGGTTGACGGCGGCGAAGTCGTCCGCGGCTACCTGATGAAAGGGCAACATGCAGGGTCCTTAATACTTCTCTGTATCGATTTACGGCGGCAAGCCTAGCGGTTTTGGCCCCGGGCGGAAAGGAAGCCTGTCGGAAAAGTGCACTATTGTATCAATCGGACGAATTGATTAGAATCTGCGCCCCGCTTGAACCCGGCCTGTCCTCTGGGCGGCACAATGAGCGGGGAAGAAGTATCAATCATCAACGGCGCAAGCTCCCAAAATGCTGGCTAACCGGTCATTTTTAATCTGACCAGGCCGCTGCTTCGTGTCGTCCATTTTGGAGCATAGAAATATGTACGCTGTTATCGAAAGCGGTGGCAAACAACACCGTGTAGAGGAAGGCGAAGTACTGCGCCTGGAAAAAATTGAAGTCGCTACTGGCGAATCTGTCGATTTCGACAAGGTTCTGATGGTAGTGAACGGTGACACCATCAACATCGGTGCCCCGGTAGTGGAAGGTGCCAAGGTGACTGCAGAAGTGCTGAGCCACGGCCGCGGCGAAAAAGTACGGATCATCAAGTTCCGTCGTCGTAAGCACTCCATGAAGCGTCAAGGCCACCGTCAGTGGTACACCGAAGTTAAAATCACTGGCATCAAAGGCTAATCACCAGGTAATAGAAGAGGAGTAACTACTCATGGCACACAAGAAAGCTGGCGGTAGTACGCGCAACGGTCGCGATTCCGAAAGTAAACGCCTGGGCGTTAAGCGCTTTGGCGGCCAAGCGGTTTCCGCAGGCAGCATCATCGTTCGTCAACGTGGCACCAAGTTCCACGCTGGCGTTAACGTTGGTATGGGCAAAGATCACACCCTGTTCGCGACTGCCGATGGCGTTGTGAAGTTTGAGGTGAAAGGCGCCAACAACCGCAAGTTTGTTTCCATCGAAACAGCCTAAGCGGTCATTACGCCCGATCGAAAAGCCCCGCATTCGCGGGGCTTTTTTGTATTGATCAGCCGCAAATTACACTGAAGACCGGACAACCCGGTAAGTAGAGACATGAAATTTGTAGATGAGGCGCCGATTACGGTGCAGGCCGGCAACGGCGGTAAAGGGTGCTTGAGCTTCCGGCGCGAGAAGTTTGTCGCCAAAGGTGGCCCCGATGGGGGTGACGGTGGCGACGGCGGCTCCGTGTATCTGGTGGCCGATGAGTCACTGAACACCCTGGTGGATTACCGCTATCAGCCCAACTATCAGGCCCAGAACGGTGAGGCCGGTCGTGGTCGCAACTGTACTGGCGCCAAGGGTGAGGATCTGGTGCTCAAGGTGCCGGTGGGAACCACCGCGATTGATGTCGATACCGGCGAAACTCTCGGCGACCTGCTGGAACCCGGTGAAAAGCTGCTTGTTGCCCAGGGCGGCTGGCACGGCCTCGGCAATACCCGCTTCAAATCCAGTACCAACCGCGCCCCGCGCCAGACTACGCCGGGCAGTGAGGGAGAGCGCCGCAACATCAAGCTGGAGCTGAAGGTGCTGGCGGATGTGGGCATGCTCGGTCTGCCCAATGCGGGCAAGTCCACCTTTATTCGCGCGGTGTCTGCCGCCAAGCCCAAGGTGGCTAATTATCCGTTTACCACTCTGGTGCCGAATCTCGGTGTGGTCAAGGTGCAGAAGTACCGCAGCTTTGTGATCGCCGATATTCCCGGTCTGATCGAGGGTGCCGCGGAGGGTGCCGGCCTGGGTATCCGCTTCCTCAAGCACCTGACCCGCTGTCGTGTGCTGCTGCACCTGGTGGACCTGGCCCCGTTCGACGGCTCCGATCCCGCGCAGAACGCCCTGGCGATCGAGCGCGAGCTGGAAGCTTTCAGTCCGACACTGGCTGGGCGCGAGCGCTGGCTGGTGCTGAACAAGACCGACCTGGTGCCGGCGGACGAGTTGGAAGAGCGCTGCCAGTCGGTGGTCAATGCGCTGGGCTGGCAGGGGCCTGTATTCCGGGTGGCGGCCATTCGCGGCGACGGCACCGATGTGCTGTCCGGCCAGCTGATGGATTACCTGGAGGATATCAAGGAGCAGGAGGAGCGCGACGGCGAGTTGTTCGAAGCCGAACAGGAAGCCCAGCGCCAGATGCAGCGGGAAGCCCGCGAGCGCATCGACCACCTGCGCGAGGCCCAGCGTGCCAAGCGCAAAGCGGCGAAAGAATCTGGTGAGGATGACGAAGATTGGGACGACGATGACTACGACGTCGATGTAGAATATCGTCCCTAAGTAGTCTGCCCCTGCAGCGCAAAATCCTGTGTGAGGATTTGACCGCAGGGGCATATCCCCACACGAGGAAGAAATGGACTCCATCTCGCCGCGCCAGCAGCTTGCCGCCAGCAAGCGCTGGGTCGTAAAAATTGGCAGTGCCCTGTTGACCGACAATGGCCGCGGTGTAAACCGCGCCGCCATCCAGAACTGGGCCGGCCAGATCAGCGCCCTGCGTCGCCAGGGTATCGAAGTATTGCTGGTTTCCTCCGGTGCCGTGGCGGCGGGAATGGACCGATTGGGTTGGCGCAAGCGTCCGGAGTCCATCCATCAATTGCAGGCGGCGGCTGCCGTGGGGCAGAGCCATCTGGTGCAGGTCTATGAGCACGCCTTCGGTCAGTTCGACTGCCGCACCGCACAGATCCTGCTGGATCACGACGACCTCTCCAATCGCACCCGTTACCTGAATGCCCGCAGTACCATCAAGACACTGCTGTCTCTCGGCGCGGTGCCCATCATCAATGAAAATGACACGGTGGTGACCGACGAGATCCGCTTTGGTGACAACGACACTCTGGGTGCGCTGGTGGCCAATCTGGTAGAGGCGGACGTGTTGTTGATTCTCACCGATGCCAATGGTCTGTTTACCGAAGATCCTCGCGACAACCCCGCAGCCGAGTTGGTGCGCGAGGCGACGGCCACAGATCCGCGTCTGGTGGCCATGGCGGGTGGTTCCCGCAGTGGTCTGGGGCGCGGGGGGATGGCGACCAAGGTGCGCGCCGCGCAGCTGGCGGCGCGCTCCGGTGCGCGTACGGTGATTGTGGGTGGCGCCGAGGATTCGGTGATCGAGCGTGTGGCGGCGGGGGAGGATCTCGGGACGCTGCTGCTGCCTGAGGCGGATTTGCTTACCGCGCGCAAGCGCTGGCTGGCGGGACAGTTGCAGGTGCGCGGTAAGCTGGTGCTGGATGCGGGTGCCGAGCGGGCGCTGCGCGACCAGGGTAAGAGCCTACTGCCGGTGGGGGTTGTGGAGCTTGAAGGTCGCTTCCATCGCGGTGAGCTGGTCAGCTGCGTGAATGGTGCCGGTGAAGAGATCGCCCGCGGGCTGGTGAATTACGATAGTTCCGAGGCGGTAAAGATCTGTGGGCAGCCCTCTGACCGCATCGTCGAGTTGCTCGGTTATCGCGACGACGACGAGCTGATCCACCGCGACAACCTGATTCTTCTCTAGGTTTTATTCTGGATTTTTTGGCGGTTCCGCTACCGGTTAAAGCCTTGCGAGACACGCCGTGCACCCGGTCCAGCCGCCTCAGCGCGGCGCCTTCGGCCCCTGGGGGGCTCTGCGAAAACATCCCTGTTTTCGAAGGCCTCGCAAGGCTTTAACCGGTATCGAAACCTTCTCGCCGGCTGTTGGTAGTTTCTTTCCGACAATAAAAAACCCCGCATTAGCGGGGTTTTTTGTGCTCAGGAAGCGGCGGCTTAGGCGGCCAGCTTCTTGATCTGGGCATTCAGGCGGCTCTTATGGCGAGCGGCCTTATTCTTGTGAATGATGCCCTTGTCGGCCATGCGGTCGATAACCGGCACAGCAGCCTCGTAGGCAGTCTTGGCTTTTTCCGCATCACCTGCATCAATGGCCGCAACTACCTTTTTGATGTAGGTGCGCACCATGGAGCGCAGGCTGGCGTTGTGATTGCGGCGCTTTTCGTTCTGGCGCGCGCGTTTCTTCGCTTGGGGTGAGTTGGCCACCGGTTGCTCCTGTCTGGAATCTGTAAAATCTCGAACAATCGGGCCGGGGGCCCGTTTGGGACGCGACATTATCCCCAGCGTTGGTTGTTTGTCAACCGCTTGGGGTGCCAGTTTGTGACCACCTGGGCGGGGGTGGATACGCCTCGATGGTTTGCCTGATGTAAAACCCTGTCATGCCGGACTTGATCCGGCATCCAGCTTCGTGGCACTGGATTCCGGGTCAGGCCCGGAATGACGAAGTGGTGGTTCATCGTAGGGTGGATAAGCGCAGCGCATCCACCACTAACGCGGCAAAAGCAAGGTAAAGATGACACCGCGCCCGTCTTCCCGGTTTGCCGCCTTAAGCTCCCCCTGATGGAAATCCGCGATCAATCGCGCAATATGTAACCCCAGCCCCAGGTGCCCCGCCTTGCCGCCGTCGTTGCGCACCGACACCAGTGAGTCAAACAGCTTCTGCCCGAACCCTTCCGGCAGTAGCGGGCCGTCATTGCTGACGCTGATGTGGTAGGCCCTGGTGGTGGTTTCCAGTTCAAACTGGATTTCGCTGTCCTCCGGGGCAAAGCTCACCGCGTTATCGGCAAGCTTATCCAGCAGCTGCGCCAGCAACTCGGGGGCGCCGTAATAGAGCTGGGGGCCGTCCGGGCTTTGCAGGCTAAAACGATGTGATGGATGCGCGTCCGCGTAACTTTGGGTAAGCAGTTGCAAAAGGTCGTGCAGGTCAAATTCTTCCCTGTCTGCTTGGCTGATGCTCGCTTCCAGGTGATTGGCAGCGGACAGTGCGTTGAGGATCGAGGACAGCCGTGCACCACCTTCCGCGGCGCGTTCGGCGTAGCGCCGGCTATCGCTGTCCAGTTCGCCGGCGGCCAAGTTGTCCAGGGAGGAGCGCATTACCGCCAGAGGGGTGCGCAATTCGTGGGAGAGTTTGCTGGCCAGGCTGCGCAGATATTGGTGGTAGTGGTCCAGCTCGCTCAGCAGGCTGGCAAAGGCCCGGTTCAGGGCGCCCAGCTCATCGTTGAGGATGGGCCTGGGGAAGCCGCCGCGCAGGCGACCGCTGGCGTCTACCGCCGTCTGCGCGGCCTTGTGCAGTTTGCGAATGCGCCAGGACAGCCAGCTGGCGTAGCCGAGCAGGAGTAGCAGAACCAACCCTGCGGCACTCGCGGTGGTGAGCCACAATCGGCGTGCGGCGGACTCGGTGAGTGATTGCAGGGCGCTGGTGGACTGGGCGGTGATTACCCGCCCCAACAGCGGGCGCTCGATAATGTTGTCGGCGCGGGTGACCACCGGCACGCTGACTGCGCCAATGCGTTCGTCACTGCGGGAGCCCGTGTAGCCCGAGGGGGCAGCGAACCACTGGCTGGCCGTTTCCCGATTCTGTGTCAATGTCTCGGGGAGGTGGTTGTCGGGTAGTGGCGGCAATGCTCCGGTGGCGAGCACCTGGCGATAGAACCAGTCTCTTAGCCAGCCGTAGCCTCCAGGTGTATTTTCGTCGAGTTCGTGCCGGTGCCAGTCGCGACCGGTGCGAGCCAGTAGAAACCCTTCCTGATCGACCACTGTCAGCTGGAGTTCCGGGCGTGCGAAGTGCTCCAGTTCCTGTTGCAGTACCGGCAGGGGCTCTACAAGAGTGCCCGGCCGGCCATCGGTGGGCAGGGTGCCGGCGATACGTGCCGGTATGCCGCCGTCGCTGCGTTCTCGGTCCAGTATCCGCACGGCCAGCTCACCGTTACTGAGGGTAGACGGCATTGTCAGTTCCAGCTGGTAGCCTTGTGGTGAGGCGGCCCAGCGTCCACGAATTCGCAGCTCCCGTTCGTACTTCCCGCGCCTTGGGTTATACCACATAGCCTGTACCGGGCCCTGGCTCGCTACCGGCAGGGTGTATTGCTGTTGCGCTGTGTAAAGCTCAATGGTATCGCCGTTGGATACGCCGGGGACGCGAGGATCCCGGTAGCTGGGGGTTGTGTCTTGTGCTGTGAGCAGCAGATAGATCTGGCTGCCGCGCCTGCCCAGGGTAATGCGCGCCTGTGGGTTGCCCCGTTGGTCCTCGAGGACGCGCGGGGGGAGGCCTTGCGCACGCCACTCCTCTCCGTAGCCGTCCAGGACCGGCGCCTGCCGGAGAGGGTTGAGGTACAGCTGCGCACCCGGGGGGCGCCCGGTGCGTCTGGAATCGGGCGCAATCAGTTCCGGCGCGCTGGCCAGGCGTGCGGCAATTGCATTTGCCGTTGCTTCCAGTGTTTGCATCTGCCCCTGACTCAGGGCCTCGTCCACCTGGCGCAGGTACTGGCACCCCGCCCAGGGTAGGGCAAGCGTACACAGGCTGAGCAGGACTAGCTGGCTGCGAAGCTTCATGTCGGGGCGAGACTCATGACTTTTTATAGCTGCCAGCGATAGCCCATACCATAGGCGGTGCCTATGGCATCAAAGCTACTGTCGATGGTCTGGAATTTGCGGCGGATACGCTTTACGTGGGAGGTGATGGTGTTGTCGTCCAGCACTACCCGCGCGGCTTCCATCAGCTGGCTGCGGGATTTGACGTGGCCGGGCCGCTTGGCCAGGGCGTGCACAATCCAGAATTCCGTGACCGTGAGATCAACCGGCTCACCTTTCCAGTGGCAATGCAGTCGCGAGACGTCCAGTTCCAGGTCGCCTTGGGTAATGATTTCCTCATCGCCACCTTTCGACTGCATCACGCTCACCCGTCGCAGCAGGGCGCTGATGCGGGCCTGCATATGGGGGAGGGAAATATCTTTAGTGAGGTAGTCATCGGCCCCCAGGCGTAATCCCGAGATGATATCGAGCTCCGAGTCCCGTGCGGTCAGAAACAGAATGGGAAGTGTTGGCGCCATGGCGCGCAGCTCACGGCACAGCTCGAATCCGCCCTCGATCTCGGCGCCCAACCCTACATCAATGACTGCCAGATCCGGCAGGCGTTGCTGGAATGCGGCGAGTGCGTCGGGGCGCGTATGGTACAGGTTGACCTGATAGCCGCTGCGGCGCAGGGCGTCGCGGTAGTTTTCCGCGATGGCGACTTCATCTTCGACAATGGCGATGGTGGGACTGCTCATGGACGTGTTCTTATGATTTCGGGCGAAAAAGCGGATAGTTGATGTTCGATGCGGAAAAGCATGCCCGAAGTGGGGGAGGCAGGCAAAATTAACTGGCCGTGGGCCAACCGGCCCCCAGCGCAAAAAGGCGCGCAGCCTGAGGCATGGCGCGCAAGGTTACGGCTTACAGGGTCGCACTAGAGGTGCTCGGTGTAACTCGCCCGCTGGTTGCGGGCGCAGTGCACCGGTCGCCGCTGTATCAGAACGGAGACCGGTGTGGGTGGGGCTTAGAAGGAGCCGGCGACTGTTGCCGGCATACCGAAGTGGATGTCCACCCGGCGCTCCAGGGCATAGGCGTCCAGATCACCTTTACTGGCTTTGGATTGGCTGGCGCCAAGGGCGCGGCGTTCTATGCGCTCGGGAGCCACGCCGTAGGCTTCCAGGGTACGCTGCACACTCAGGGCCCGTTGATCGGAGAGTACATTGTTGTAACCGTCACTGCCGCGAGGGTCGGAGTGCCCTTCCAGGTGCACCTGCAGCTGTGGGTGTCGGTTCAGGAAGTCGGCCATGGCGGCAACCTGCTGCTCTTGAGCCTCCTGCAATTCGTCGTCGCCGGTTGTGAACAGCATCTGGAACTCCAGGCTTTCCAGAGCCAGTTCCTGCGCGTCGTTGGCGGACAGTCGCGCCGCATCCAGCTGCTGTGCGAGGTTACCCAGTTCGGTACGGCTTTCGGTGAGTTGAGTTGCGAGCATGTCTGCCTCTTCTGCTTGCTTGATCTGTTCGCCCAGCCAGGCCCCACCGAGGGCGCCGGCGATAAATCCGACCGGGCCTCCCACGGCGGCGCCCGCAACTGCGGCGCCGGTAAATACTGTGGCCTGCTTGGCCGGAGTCAGGGCAGAGCCCTGTAATTCTTTCTCGGTGTCAGTAGCGGCCTCGGCGGAAGCAATAGCATTCAGGGTCAGAGTGCTTACGGTTACTGCCATCAACAACGTTTTCATGATCGTGTTCCTTGCGATTGGATAGAAATGACTGCTCTTTGTTTCCGACCGGGTGTGTTTCCCGCTTCGGTTGAGTGTCATTTAAATCCCGCAAGGAGGCACTGGCGTGGCGCCTCTGGGGCAAATTCCGCAGCAATTATGGCGAAATGTGGCAATGGCCCCCGTGACTCAGTTCAGCCTCTTGGAGTAAGGCGTGCCTCAGTGCCCGCGACGCCGGTAGCGCGGATCCCGTGGTCGATCGATTCGAACCCGAACCCGCTGGGGGCGGGGGCCGATGGCGACCGCGGCGTACAAAAGTACTGCCAGGATCAGTGCGATTATCAACGCGTTGATGGTCATTCCGTCTCTCCTCTATTGCCACTACTCCCTGTAGCGCGCCAACTGCTTAACCTGAGTATAGTTCCCTCTCGCGCCAAGCGTAGGGCCCCTTTTGGCACGCTGGAAGATTTGCTGCTCCAGACCAGATGGCCGAGAAAGTGGATTGCGGTAGACTTGCCGGCCATTATGTAGCGATCACAAAGCAGGAATCAGGGAAGTGGCAGGATCTTCGCCAAATCAGACGCCTAATCCGCAGTCGGATTCTTCCGAGCAGGCACCACAGGCCCAAAAAGATAGTCCGCAAAGGGGGCTGTTGCGGGGAACCTCGGTGGTGGGCGGTGCCACTTTATTGTCGCGGGTAATGGGGTTGGCACGGGATATCGTTTTTGCCCGTCTCACCGGTGCCAGTGACGCCGCGGACGCCTTTTTCGTGGCGTTCAAGATTCCCAACTTCTTCCGTCGCCTGTTTGCCGAAGGGGCTTTTTCCCAGGCTTTTGTGCCGGTGCTTGCAGAGTATCGGCAGAAAGGCGGGCTCGCGGCGGTGCGGGAGTTGAATGACCGCGTCGCCGGTGCCCTGGGCGGTACCTTGTTACTGGTGACCTTGTTCGGAGTGCTTTGCGCGCCCTTGGTGACCGGAATCTTTGCGTTTGGCTGGTGGTGGGGGGGGAGTGAGCCGGCAAAGTTTGCCCTGGCCACCGACATGCTGCGGATTACCTTTCCCTATCTGATGTTGATCTCGCTCACCGGCTTTGCCGGGGCCATGCTCAACAGCTTCGACCGCTTCGCGATCCCCGCGCTGACGCCTGTGCTGCTCAACCTGGTTCTCATCGGCGCGGCCACCATCGCTGCCGGCTGGTTTGAGCCGCAGGTAATGGCGCTGGCCTGGGGGGTGCTGGCTGCTGGGGTCGTACAGTTACTCTTTCAGATACCGTTTTTGATGCAGCAGGGGCTGCTGCCAAGGCCCAAGTGGGACTGGCAGTATCCCGGGGTGCGTAAAATCCTGCGCTTGATGGCACCTGCCATATTTGGCGTATCTGTAACCCAGATCAGTCTGGTGCTGGACACGGTGCTGGCGTCTTTCCTGCCCACCGGGTCTGTGACCTGGCTTTACTTCTCGGACCGCTTGGTCGAGCTGCCCCTGGGCGTTTTCGGGGTGGCCGTCGCAACGGTGATTCTCCCCAACCTGTCGCGCCAGCACGCCGGCGGTGATCCACAAAAGTTTCGCCACACCATTGACTGGGCATTGCGCAGCGTCACTCTGATAGCGCTACCTGCCGCGGTGGCGCTGTTTGTGCTGGCCGAACCGTTGCTTACCGTACTGTTCCAATATGGAAATATGACCCCGAGAGATATGGATATGGCGGCTTGGTCACTGCGTGCCTACACCTTCGGGCTGCTTTCGTTCATGCTGATCAAGGTGTTGGCGCCGGGTTACTTTGCCCGCCAGGACACGGCCACGCCGGTCAAGTTTGGCCTGGTCGCCATCGCCTCGAAGATGGTGCTGAGCTTTTTGCTGGTGATACCGCTCAATTACTACTTTCAGCTCGGTCATATGGGACTTGCCGCGGCGACCGCGGGTCAGGCGGCAATTAATGCATTCCTGCTCTACCGCGGACTGCGCCAGGGCGGTGTGTATGCGCCGGAGGCGGGCTGGCGTGGATTCCTGGCGCGGTTGGTACTGGCTAATCTGGCTATGGCGGGGGTATTGCTGGGTATTCTTCACTACTGGCCGGATTGGCATCTGTGGGTTTGGTGGGAGCGCGCCTGGCGGATGGCTGCCCTAGTTGCGGCGGGTGCTGCGACTTATGGGCTGATTCTGGTGGCGAGCGGCCTGCGGCTGCGACATTTTCGCGCGACTTCCTGAGTTGCGACGGTGCCCAGACGCCATGGAAATCCGGTATACTGCGCCGCTTGATTTTGCAAGGGTGACGAAGGGTGGTGGAGGCGCTGTGACCGAGCAACGGGAGCTGATACGCGGGCTGCATAACCTGCGACCGCGACATCGGGGCTGTGTGGCCACCATCGGTTCATTTGACGGTGTACACCTGGGGCACCAGGCCATCGTCACTCAGCTGCGCGCACGTGCCACGGAACGCAGGTTACCCTCGGTCGCGATCGTCTTTGAGCCCCAGCCTCACGAGTATTTCTCCGGTGAAAAAGCGCCAGCCAGGCTCATGCGCTTCAAGGAGAAGGTACTGGCGTTGTTTGATGCAGGTGTAGATCGAGTGCTGTGCCTGCAGTTTAACGAGCGCCTGCGCAATCTCAGCGCTGAGGCGTTTGTCCAGCAGGTTCTGGTGGAAGGCCTTGATGTGCGCCATCTTGTGGTAGGGGACGACTTCCGTTTCGGCTGTGATCGCAGCGGCGACTACGCGCTGTTGCAGAAGGCGGGCGCGGAATCGGGTTTTAGTGTGGAAGACACCGCTACCCTGGAAGTCGCCGGTGAGCGGGTAAGCAGTACGCGCATCCGTGAAGCGCTGCAAAACGCAGATTTTGAGCTGGCCGAGCAGCTGCTGGGTAAGCCCTACCGGATCACCGGCCTGGTCGCCCGCGGCCGCGCCCTCGGGCGGCAACTGGGTGCGCCTACGGCCAATGTTCGGCTGCATCGCTACCGTTCGCCGCTGGTGGGGGTGTATACCGTCACCGCCAAGCGCACAAACGGCAGCCCCATGAGCGGCAGCTGCATGGAAGTGGCCGGAGTTGCCAATGTGGGTTTCCGCCCGACGGTAGAGGGCGAGGGTGCCAAGCCATTGCTGGAAGTGCATCTGTTTGATTTCAGTGGCGACCTGTACGGCCGTGAAATTGCCGTCACTTTCTGCCACAAGTTGCGCGATGAAGAAAAGTTTGAGTCGCTGGATATTCTCAAACAGAAAATCGCTGACGACATCGAAAACGCAAAAGCATGGTTTGCGAATCGCAAAACACGCTGAACACAATTCAAAACCCCTTCGCATGGTTCGTAGTATTGATGCGTGATGCGAAGGTAAGGTGCCGGGGACGAGTTTTCAGGAACGTCGCGAACAGGAAGTTTGCGCCGCAGCGCCCAGGGATGGGTTCACAGCGGTCCTGAAAACTCGTCCCCGGTGCCTTGCCGCCACCGAGCGAGTTTAACGGAGCCCCGGAGGTACCATCGGAGCTCTGTTTCCCTCGAGTGGCGCCGGAGCACTGGCTATCAGGTTTCAAAATCGCTGCGAGTACATCCATGTACGCTCCGTCGGTGACATCCTTGTCACCGACGGTTTTGAAACCTGATCCCCAGCACTCCAGCTTAAGTTTTAAGCCCAGTACTTCGTAAGTGTGATTCGCGAGCGAGGTATGTGGAGGCGTTAGAAGTGAATTACTCCCGAGCTACAACCGAAGTAGATAGCCAATGACCGACTACAAAGCGACCCTGAATCTTCCTCAAACCGACTTCCCCATGCGCGGCAACCTGCCCAATCGGGAACCGGAGATTCTGAAAAAATGGCAGGAAGGAAAGCTTTACGAAAAAATTCGTGAGGCTCGCGCGGGTCGTGAACAATTTATTCTGCACGATGGTCCTCCCTACGCCAACGGGGATATCCATATCGGTCACTCGGTCAACAAGATCCTCAAAGACATCATCGTCAAATCGAAAACCCTCAGCGGCTTCGATGCCCCTTACGTGCCCGGCTGGGACTGTCACGGCCTGCCCATCGAACACAAAGTGGAGCAGAAAGTTGGCAAGGCCGGCGTCAAGGTGGACCACAAAACCTTCCGCCAGAAGTGTCGCGAATACGCTGCCAAACAGGTGGAGGGTCAGAAGAAAGACTTTATCCGTCTGGGCGTGTTCGGCGAATGGGACAACCCCTACCGCACCATGGACTTCCAGTTCGAAGCGGACATCATCCGCGCCCTCGGCGGCGTGGTGAAAAATGGTCACCTGTCTCGCGGCTTCAAGCCGGTTTACTGGAGCGTGGTGGGCGGCTCCGCGCTGGCGGAAGCGGAAGTGGAGTACCAGGACAAGACTTCCTTTTCCATCTATGTGAAATACCCGGCTACCGCTGAGACCGCGCTGGCGATCGCCGATGCGGCAGGCGGTCACGCGGGCGACGGTAAGCTGTCGGTGGTGATCTGGACCACTACTCCCTGGACCCTGCCGTCCTCCCAGGCGGTTTCTGTCAATGCGGACCTGGAGTACGTTGTGGTGCAGGTGGGCGAAGAGCGTCTATTGGTCGCCGCAGCGTTGAAAGATGCGGTGTTAGAAGCGGCTGGGTTAAGCGGCGACGTCGTCGGTCGTATCCAAGGCGCTGCGCTGGAGCACCTGAAGGTTAATCACCCATTCTACGACAAGCAGCTGCCGATTATCCTCGGCGACCACGTTACCACCGACGCCGGTACCGGCTGTGTACACACCGCGCCGGACCACGGCCCCGATGACTTCAACGTGGGCAAGCGCTACGGCATCGAGACCCTGAACTATGTCGATGACAACGGTCTGTTTCGGGATAACGTACCGGTATTCGCCGGCGAGCACGTGTACAAGGTGGACGGCAAAATTGTCGAGCTGCTAAAAGAAAAAGACGTGCTGCTGCATGAAGACAAACTGGTGCACAGCTACCCGCACTGCTGGCGTACCAAAACGCCGCTGATCTACCGCGCCACGCCCCAGTGGTTTGTGAGCATGCAGCAGAACGATCTGCTGGAACACGCGCAAAAGGCCGCGGACGAAGTGCAGTGGATCCCAGGTTGGGGCAAGGCCCGTATCGATTCCATGCTGGATGCCAGCCCGGACTGGTGTATCTCCCGTCAGCGCACCTGGGGTGTGCCCATCGCACTGTTCGTCCACAAAGAGACTCAGGAAATCCACCCGGATACCCCGGCGCTAATGGAAAAGGTCGCACAGAAAGTCGAGCAGGGCGGCATGGATGTCTGGTTTGAACTGGACGCCAAAGAGCTGCTGGGCGATGATGCGGACAACTACCAGAAAGTCACCGATACCCTCGACGTGTGGTTTGATTCCGGTGTGACCCACCACGCGGTGCTGAAACGTCGCGAGGGTCTGCGCTTCCCTGCGGACCTGTACCTGGAAGGCTCCGACCAGCATCGCGGCTGGTTCCAGTCCTCTCTGAAAACCTCCATCGCCATCAACGACTGCGCGCCCTACAAGCAGGTCCTGACCCACGGTTTTACCGTGGACGCCCAGGGGCGCAAGATGTCCAAATCCATCGGTAACACCGTGGCGCCCCAGGACGTGATCAATAAACTGGGCGCGGATGTGTTGCGCTTATGGGTATCCGCCACCGATTTCAGTGGTGAGATGGCGGTATCCGACGAGATCCTGAAGCGCACCGCGGATTCCTACCGTCGCCTGCGCAACACGGCGCGTTTCTTCCTGTCCAACCTGGCCGGTTTCGATCCCGCCAAAGACCTGTTGCCGGTAGACGAACTGCTGGCGCTGGACCGCTGGGCCATCGAGCAGGCGGCCAAACTGCAGGAAGAAATTGTTGCGGCCTACGATCGCTACCAGTTCCACCAGATCTATCAGAAACTGCACAACTTCTGTGTGGTGGAAATGGGTGGTTTCTACCTGGATATCATCAAGGACCGCCAGTACACCACCCAGGCGGACAGCGTTGCGCGTCGCTCCGCGCAGACTGCGCTCTATCACATTGTGCACGCTTTCGTACGCTGGGTTGCACCGATCCTCAGCTTCACCGCCGAAGAGTTATGGCAATTCGTGCCGGGTAGGAAAGAAGATAGCGTACTGTTGGCCGAGTGGCACGAGTTCCCGGCCCTGCCGCAAAACGCGGAAATGGACAGTGAATTCTGGGATGCCATCTCTGATGTGAAAACCGCGGTAAATAAAGTGCTGGAAGAGCAGCGCGGCGCCGGCAATATTGGCGGCTCTCTGCAAGCGTCCGTCACCCTGTTTGCCGACCCCGGGTTGCAGCAAAAACTGGATGCGCTGAAGGACGAGCTACGTTTCGTACTGATCTGCTCTTCCACTTCCGTGCAGCCGCTGTCCGATGCCGCCGGCGCAGAGGAAACCGAACTGCCTGGGCTGCGCGTTGCGGTGCACAAAGTAGACGCACCCAAGTGCGGCCGCTGCTGGCATTACCGTGAAGACGTGGGCAGCAACAGCGAGCATCCGGAACTATGTGGTCGCTGTGTGGAAAACGTCAGTGGTGATGGCGAGGTGCGTCATTATGCTTAAGGTGCTGTCGACTCCCTGGCGCTGGTACCTGTTGGCGCTGGTGGTGATCATTATCGATATCGCCACCAAGGTGTGGGCGGTAGAGCGCTTTATGTACGGGCCTGCGATGCAGATCATTCCCGGCCTGTTGCAGTTTACCTACGCGGAAAACTACGGTGCCGCGTTCAGTTTTCTCGCGGATGCGGGTGGCTGGCAACGCTGGTTTTTTGGGGCTGTGGCGCTGATTTTCAGTGCGGTGGTCATTGTGTGGATCACGCGCCTGCCGTTGGCCAGGCGCTGGGAACCGACAGCGTTGGCACTGATTCTCGGCGGCGCCCTCGGCAACCTGTGGGATCGAATGCTGCTGGGTTATGTGCGTGATTTTATTTCCGTCTATTACGGCGACTGGCATTTTCCCGTATTTAATGTGGCGGATATGACCATCTCCGTCGGCGCTGCGATGCTTGTGATTGAACTGCTGTTCTTTAAAGACAAGAGCGAAGAGCCGGGCAAAAGCAGCGCAGAAGTGTAAAAAATTAGAGAAGTTCCATGAGCAATAATGTAATCGGTGAGCACAGTCGGGTAACTCTGCACTTCGCCCTTAAGCTGGACGATGGCTCCGAGATCGACTCCAACTTTGAAGGGGATCCGGCCACCTTTATCGTCGGCGATGGCAACCTGCTGCCGGGATTCGAACAGTCCCTATTCGGCCTTAAGGCCGGTGACGAGGCGGAAATTGAAATTCCCCCGGAGGCGGGTTTTGGCCAGCGCAATCCCTCCAATATCCAGAAAGTGAAAAAAGGACATTTTTCGCCGGATATGGAACTGGAAGAAGGGTTGGTTGTGTCTTTCGATAACGGCGATGGCGAGCTTCCCGGCGTTATCCGGAATATCGGCGAAGACGATGTGGAGGTGGACTTTAATCATCCTCTCGCCGGGCAGACCGTATTTTTCCACGTAAAAATTCTCGAAGTGGCCTCGGTCAACTAACTGGCAGGGCTTACATGTAGGGTGGATAAGCGCAGCGCATCCACCGAAACCCGGAAACCGTTATGCAAATTCGTCTCGCCAATCCCCGTGGCTTCTGCGCCGGTGTCGACCGCGCGATCGATATCGTCAATCGCGCCCTCGATGTATTCGGTGCACCTATCTACGTGCGTCACGAAGTGGTCCACAACAAGTTCGTGGTGGACACGCTGCGCGAGCGCGGTGCGGTGTTTGTGGATGAACTGGATGAAGTGCCGGATGATGTCATTGTCATCTTCAGTGCCCACGGCGTGTCCAAGGCAGTGCAGCAGGAAGCCAGCAACCGCGGTCTGAAAGTCTTCGATGCTACCTGTCCCCTGGTGACCAAGGTGCATATGGAGGTAAGCAAATTCAGCAGCGATGGCAGTGAGTGCATTCTCATTGGCCATGAAGGCCACCCAGAAGTGGAAGGCACCATGGGCCAGTACGATACCAGCAATGGTGGCGCCATCTATCTGGTGGAAGATGAGCAGGATGTTGCTGAGCTGGAAGTTAAAGATCCGGACAACCTGACCTTTGTCACTCAGACGACGCTGTCTGTGGATGATACCTCGCGAGTGATCGACGCCCTGCGCGCAAAGTTTCCCAATATTCGCGGACCGCGCAAAGACGATATCTGCTACGCCACTCAGAATCGTCAGGATGCGGTAAAACAGTTGGCGCTAGAGTGCGACCTAGTACTCGTTGTCGGAAGCCCCAACAGCTCCAATTCCAACCGCCTGCGTGAGCTGGCGGAGCGCTGTGGCAGCGAGTCATACCTGATAGATGGGTCGGATTGCATTAATGCGAGCTGGCTTGAGGGTAAGAAGACCGTTGGAATCACTGCCGGCGCCTCAGCGCCGGAAGTGTTGGTAGAACAGGTCATTCAGAAGCTGCGGGAGCTGGGTGCGGAAGCGCCGAATGAAGTGCAGGGCACCCCGGAGAATATCAGCTTCAGTTTGCCGAAAGAGTTGCGAATTTAGCTCACCATTTCGCGATTTAGCAGTCTGTATCATCGAGGGTTTCCACTCGGACCCGTCCGCCACGGGACAAGATAAGCCGGTAACCCTTTCCACCCGTTGCGGGGCAGACTGTTAGCGTACCGGCTTGAAATCCACCTCCGCTTGCCGTGCCGGCATAGCGACTCTCCCCTGATCCTGTAAATGAGACATAGTTGGTAAGTGGGCCATTGGCAGTGACTGTCACGCCGGTCAGTGCGCCGCCGATGGTGATCTGTTCTTCACCGGTATCCCGCACACCGTCGAAGTCCTGATCGTAAAATACCTCCCATCCGCTCTGCCAGTCACCGAGTCTTCGCAAGGTGGCACGGCGATTGGTGGCTACCGCTTTACTTCGTGTAAGTTGAATTGCTTGCAGTAGTGTATCGGCAGCACTTCGGGTGCGGCTGGATTCTATTTGCTGCTGGAAGCTGGGGATAGCGATGGCGAGTAAAATCGCGAGAATACTAAGTGTGATCAATAGCTCAATTAAAGTGAGACCGCGCGCGTTCACAATTCCTCCTTGAATTGCTCTGGTTGGAGTCGGGGGCCATCCTGGCCGCCGTTTGCTCCTCAAGTATTGCCGTTTATCGGGTGTCGCTCTGGGTGTCTACTCCGGCGTGATAGGGTGCTCAAAAAATTAACATCGCGCCATCTTTGTATCCATGGCAAGCAGTTCGCTTTTAGTCAATAAGATAGAATCTGCGCCAGTATTCGAGGTGCATACGTACCAGTTTCTGATCTTTGTCGGAATAGTGTCCGTGGCGACTAAAAAATAAACACTTCACCTATTGATGATCACACAGGTATTGGGGAGTTCGAGCACAATGGGATTTAGACAGCGGGGATTGACCCTGATTGAGTTGATGATCACCTTGGCGGTTCTGGCCGTTATCGTTGCGATCGCCGTACCGAATTTCAACACCATGATCCAAAACAACCGCTCACTCTCTCTCGGAGAAGAGTTGGCCAGCGCGCTTAACTATGCCCGTAGTGAGGCGGTAAAGCGTAGCACCAGGGTAACTCTATGCGGAAGCACTGATGGAAGTGCTTGTAATGGGGCGTGGACAGATAACTGGATAGTGGTGCTGGATACCGCTGCAACTGATGATGCAGCGGCTCCAGTAGTGGCCAATGCGAACGCGGTGCTGCGATTCTGGGAGGCGCCAGACAACAATGCATCGCTCACCGCCAGTCAGGGAGGGGCGACACCGACCTTTGTGCGTTTTACTCGTAAGGGGACACTTGGGCGCTCGGCGAATGGTGCGGTAACCCTGAACGCCAGCTTCAGTGGTTGCAGCAGCAATAGTGCGCGGCAGGTTACCGTCGGGCCCGCAGGTATGTTGAATATGACCCGTAGCAGCAGCGGCTGCTCTTGAGTAGGAAAATCCCGAATGAAGCAATATAGATTGAATCCTCAACAGGGTGCTGGCTTGATCGAGGTGCTGGTCACGGTGTTGATTCTCGGAACTTCATTGCTCGCCCTTGCCGCTTTGCAGAGTAAGTCCCTGCAGTACAACCACAGTGCATACCTTCGCTCCCAGGCCAATATTCTTGCCTACGATATTCTCGACCGTGTGCGAATCAATCGCGCGAACGTCGCCAACTACTCCCTCGGGGTGGACGACGCCAAGCCCACTGGGTCGACTCTGGCACAAACGGATATGAACGAATGGCTTACCAATATTGAAACCATGCTACCCGGAGCGGATGGTGGTATTGAGTGTGTTGCGGCAACCAGTTTCTGTACCGTGACGATTCAGTGGGCCGAACAAAACAGTTCCGGCGATGCCAGCGAAGACGAAAGTGAATTTGTTTACACCACCCGGCTGTGAGGACGAGAGAGTGATATTGAGAAAAATGCACAGTCAGAAAGGTATCTCTTTGGTCGAATTGATGATCTCCATCACCATCGGCCTGATTTTGATGACCGGCGTTGTCCAGCTATTCCTGTCCAGTCGTACGACGTTTTCTACTCAGCAGGCTCTGGCACGGGTGCAGGAAAGTGGGCGTCTGGCGATGGAGTTTCTTGCGGAGGATATTCGCATGGCCGGCTATATGGGGTGTATGAGCCGGAATATGAATTTTACCAATACGCTGAAACAGGCCTCTGACCTTGAATACAACTTTGAGGTCGGTATCGAGGGGGCCGATAACTATAGTGCGGCAGTGACCGGATATCCGGCGAATATCGTTGCCGGAACCGACGTTCTGGTGGTGCGGGGTGCAAATGGCAATGGTGTCGACGTCACCCAGAACAATAATGGGGCGCAGCTGTTTGTTGAAAATACCGGTGTTACCGCCAGTTGTCCTAGCGGACTGGATAGTTTCAGCGGCTTGTGTGAGGAGGATATCCTGGTGGTCTCCGATTGCTCCAAAGCGCGCGTTTTTCAGGCAACCAACCTGCAGTCGACCAATGGTGGTCTGGAAGTGAACATCGCTCACTCCAATGCCAATGTCACACCTGGCAACGCAGTATCTTCCTGGGGAGGGAGCAGTAACCCGGACGAAAACTTCGGCACAGACTCCGAAATTATCAAGATGAATACCACCGTTTACTATATCCGCAACAGCGACGTTAGTGGTCAGCCGGGATTGTGGCAGCAGATCAATGGCGGTACGCCAATCGAATTGCTCGAAGGCGTGGAGGATATGCAGTTGACCTACGGAGAGGATACGGATGGTGATGGTGTACCAGATAGTTACAGTACAGCCACCGCAGTAGCAGACTGGGAAGAAGTATCCGGCGTGCGTGTTCAGCTTCTCATACAGAGCACCGAAGACAACCTGTTGCAGGAAGAGCAGCCATATACCTTCAACGGTGTGGTCAATAGCGCACCAGGTGATCGTCGCCTGCGTCAGGTATTTATCAATACCATCGGTATTCGCAGCCGCCTGCCCTGATAGAAAACTGGAGCACTGGGATAGACATGAACAACAGCTTATCCAACTTTAAATCCATTCAAGGGCAACAGGGTATGACCCTGATCGTTGGCCTCATAATGGTGCTGCTGATGACCCTGGTCGGTATGGCTGCAATTCGCGGTAGCGGTATGCAGGAACTGATGGCGGGTAATATGCGTGATCGCAACTTGGCATTTCAATCTGCCGAAGCTGGTTTGCGGGAGGGTGAGTCCGTACTGACGGGGGCTACCATCCCGGCGTTTGATGGGACTAGCGTGGGGCTGGTGCAGGCGATCGATGGTTCAACCAGTACCGGGTTCTGGGATACCTACGGCTGGGATGCGGGGTCAATTCGGACAAATCTGGGAGTGAAAATGGTCGCCAGTCAGCCGCAATATGTCATCGAAGAAGTGACCACTACGGCAACCATAAATGCGGCGGATGGCAGTGCGATTGATTTTGCCAGCTCGCTCAAGACGGAAGACACCGTATTCTATCGGGTAACCAGTCGCGCCGAAGGTGGTACTGCAGACGCGGTGGTAATTCTCCAGTCTACTTATAAACGCTAACGCCGCAAAAATTTAGGAAATGAATATGTTGCTACAGAAAATAAAAGCAAAACTCTGCCTGAATGCTGGAGTGGCGTTACTGGCGCTGGGGTTCACTCATGCGGTGCAATCGCTCGAACTAGCGCAGTCACCACTGTTTCTCGCCCAGCCCGTCAAGCCGATCGTAATGCTCAATATGTCGAACGATCATCAGCTTTATTTTAAAGCCTACGATGATTATACCGACCTGGATAAGGACGGGGTGGCAGACACCACTTACATGAATGACTACGAGTACTATGGCTATTTTGACAGTAATAAGTGCTACAACTATGAGTCCGGCAGGTTTGTCCCCAAGGCCGTTACCGCTAATTATTATTGTGACTCTGTCGACGGGCAGTGGAGTGGTAATTTCCTCAACTGGGCAACCATGACGCGAATGGATGCCGTTCGCAAAATTTTGTACGGAGGTTACCGCTCTACAGATAGCAGTGGCTCTACCGTGCTGGAGCGTGCGTACTTGCCGCACGATGCCCATTCGTTTGCCAAGTACTACAACGGGGCAGATATCAACAAACTAACCCCGAAAGGATTTAGCGGCGGAGTTGCCTCTAAAACATCAGGTATTACATTCTGTAATACAACGCCTAGATCTAAATCAAGCTCGAATTTCTCACAAGGTAATACTGACGCACCCGAAATACGAGTTGTGCAGGGCAATTATTCTCTCTGGGCCAGTAATGAGCGCTGGCAGTGCCGTTGGGATGAGAGTGTATCCGGCAATAATGGAAAGAATGGAAATTCGGAAACAATCAGTGGTATCCCGGCATACTCCTCTAGCCCCTCCAAAAGCAAGGGGAGCACCTATTTTGCCCGAGTGGAAGTGTGTAAGGCAGGTTTGCTAGAGGATAACTGTCGCTCGTATCCAGATGGTAATAGTAAGCCATCTGGGCTTTTGCAAAAATATGGTGAGAGGGGCGAGATTCTGTTTGGTTTGATGACGGGCTCTTACAGTAAGAACAAGTCGGGCGGTGTCTTGCGAAAGAATGTCGGAAACCTGTCCGATGAAATTAACGTGGAATCTGATGGCACGTTCAAAAGTGTGACTGGAATCGTGGGTGCTATCGATAAGCTACGAATTTATGGCTATCGGTACGCAGGTGGCGGTGGTAATGACGGCACATACCGAGGGGGTGGCGGTGCCGATGACTGCGATTGGGGTCAGGATAGTTTCAATAATGGGCAATGTAGTAACTGGGGTAATCCCCAGTCTGAGATCTTCCTAGAGTCATTGCATTACCTTGCAGGGAAAAATGCGCAGAATAACGTATCTGGCGATGACAAAATTAGTGGCCTCAAGTCAGAAGCATGGGAGTCACCCATAGGTAGTAAAAATTACTGCGCGGCTACCAGTGTCATCCAGTTTAATGCCTCAACGAGCTCGTACGATGGCGAAACCTCTAATCAGTTAGGCATTGATATTGATGCAATGACTAACGAAGTTGGGTCCTTGGAAAACCTCTATGGAAAGGACTACTTTGTCGGAACCCATGGGAATGATAAAGATCAGCTTTGTACTGCGAAAACGGTAACTGCACTTTCCGATGTCACCGGGACTTGTCCTGATGCGCCGCGCCTGGAGGGTACCTACAACATCGCGGGTATGGCCTACTATGCTAGGAAGAATGATCTGCTTCCTAATTTGCAGGGAACTCAAAATGTCACTACTTACGGTGTTGCGCTAGCCCCAGCTGTTCCGAAAGTTGATATTCCCGTTCCTGGTGTGGCCGGTAAAACGGTCACCATTCTTCCTGCCTGTCGAAACCATAATAACAATGGTGATAAAACCAATTGTGCGATTGTAGATTTTAAAATCGTAAGTCAATCTACTGATGGGTCTAGTGGCAAATTGTACGTCAACTGGGAGGATAGTGAGCAGGGTGGTGACTTCGACCAAGATATGTGGGGGGTTATCGATTACGCAGTGGTGGGGAATCAGATTGCCATTACAACTGATGTTGTAGCAGAGTCCACTTCCACAAATTTCAAAATGGGTTTCGGCTATATTATTAGTGGTACGACCAACGATGGCTTTCATGCGCATTCTGGTATCAATGGATTTAATAGCTACGGTTGTAATAATTGCAAAGTCAGTGATTCAGCGACAAAAGCTACGTATTCAATTGGCTCATCAACCGCGAGCGCACTGGAGTCTCCACTTTATTATGCCGCCAAGTGGGGTGGCTACAGTGATAATGAGGACGGCACGGCTCCTAGTAGCGTGGAGATCGCAGCATCTGAACCGGAAACCTATTTTTATGCTATCGATCCTTCCGAGCTTGAAGAAAGTTTGAGTCGGGCACTTGAAAAAGTTGCGGCTAGTGCTGGTTCGGCTTCGTCTGTTGCAACGAATTCGACTCGTTTAGGGACGGACACGGTCATTTACCAGGCTCTATTCAATAGTGCCGATTGGAGTGGTGAGCTGAAAGCTCTCAACCTGAATAGCGATGGCAGCGTTGGGGCTGTCAAATGGCAATCCGATGACTCCAAGTTTGCCAGCGCGGCGGCGCGGGATATCTATACCCATAATGGTAGCGACGGAGCGGTGTTTACCTGGGGCGTTTCTCCTGGAGATGGTGGTATTAGTGACGCACAGAAGGCTGCTCTGATAGGTAGTGATTCAGCTGTAGAAGGTATGGAACGGCTCGCTTGGGCCCGCGGTGCCGATGTCGCTGGTTACAGGGATAGAACCGTGTTATTAGGGGATATTGTTAACTCAAGTCCGGTATTTGCAGGTCGGAAGAAGCATAATTTCCATCTGCTATCGGATGCGCTGGGTGGTCATCAGTACGAAAGCTACTACACCAACTATAAGCAAAACCGTCGTGAAGTACTTTATGTAAGTGCGAACGATGGGATGTTGCACGCGTTTGATGCTTCCACTGGGCAAGAGTTATTTGCTTATGTGCCTGCGGGTGTTTATGACCAGCTACGTAAGCTTTCCTCTCCAGACTACGGTACTACAAATAACCCGCATGAATTTAATGTGGATGGTCCTCTGTTTGTTGGGGACGCCTATGTAAACGGTAGCTGGAAAAATATCTTGGTTGGCACCCTCGGGGCTGGTGGACGAGGGTTGTTTGCCTTGGATATCACCAATCCGGATGGATTTGATGAGAATGATGTGCTGTTCGACTTTACCGATGAAACTTTGTATTCCGGAGATTGGGAGAAACTCGGAAATATCACTAGTGAGCCGATAATCGCCCCAACCAACGACGGTTGGCGTGTGTTTTTCGGGAATGGCTATAACTCCGAAGAGGAGAAGGCCCATTTGTTTGCTATAAGCCTTGACGATCCTACTGGCGATACCGTTGTGATTGATACGGGAAATTCAGGGGGCAACGGACTGGCCGGGCCATCGCTGCTGCCAAATGGTGCGGGTGAAATTGTTGCGGCCTATGCTGGTGATCTTCTCGGTAATATGTGGGCGTTTGACTTATCAGGGAACAAGTGGGGGCTCGCCTATAAAAACGATCCGCTGTTTACCGCTGTAGACCCCAATGGTGCGGTACAGCCGATAACCGCAGCGCCAACGTTGGGCCTCAATGCCAAAATGAATAATGCGGTGATGGTGTACTTTGGTACCGGAAGTTACCTCTCCAGTGGAGACAATGACGCTGGGTCCACCATCAACAGCTTCTACGCTATTGCCGACACCGGGGCTGAAGTGACCGGTCGGGATCAGCTGTTTGCCAAAACAATCTCTGTAGAAACAGAAGGGCGTCGCGAAGTAGATGGCAACGCGGCCACCGACTGGTGGGCAGATAAAAAAGGCTGGTATCTCGACTTCACTTCCGGCGGGGGCGTGACAGGGGAGCGTATTATCAGCAAGCCGTTACTGATTTATGATCGACTACTGTTCCCTACTATGATCACGTCGTCAGACCCCTGCTCTTTCGGGGGTAGTGGTTGGTTGATGGAGCTGGTCGCCGTGGGGGACCGGTTTGAGGGGCACACCATCTTCGGGGAAGATGGTATCGAGGTAGACTACGCGGTAGTCAGTTACTCAGAAGTGATTCGCTCCGGTGAAAAAGCCTATCTGCCAACCAGTAATATCAAGGGCGAACTTGAAGTGACGGAAGGTCAGTTTCCCTCCGAAGCGGTAGGCCGGATGTCTTGGCGCCAGCTGCGTTAATCAGTTATAGAAGAGATAGTGATAATGAAAAAACACAAGGGTTTTACTCTGATCGAGCTGATGATCGTGGTTGCGATCATCGGCATAATCGCGGGAATTGCCTATCCGTCCTATATGGAGTCGGTTCGCAAAAGTAACCGCGCGGATGCTAAGGCAACATTGAATGATGTGGCGCAACGGTTACAGCGCTGCTTTACCACTTATAACGCCTATAACCATGCAAGTTGTGGTGTTGCGACTACCCTGGACGGGGGGAGCATCAGCTCGGGGGAGGGGTTGTATAGTATTTCCGCGACTTCACTGACAGCGACGGCCTTTACGCTGACCGCTGCGCCGGTGGTGGGGAAGTCTCAGGCTGCCGACTCCAAGTGCGGTAGTCTTACGCTCACTAATACCGGGATTCGCAATGCCAGTGGGTCCTACGGGGCGGACTGCTGGTAATATACATTCCGTATTTTTCGAATAAACCCGGTTTTTGCCGGGTTTATTCGTTTTCGAGCCCTAATTTTTTCAACCGGTATCTCAGTGAGCGGAAACTGATTCCCAGTTTTTCGGCCGCTGCGGTTTTGTTCCAGCGGGTTTCATTGAGTGCGGATTCAATCGCATCGCGCTCAATCGTCTGCAGGAAATCATCAAGCGTATCGCAATCCGCTGTATCAAACTGCCCGGGGTAAATAGGCTGCAACGGTGCTGCGGCCGATGTCGCTGATAATTCAAAGTGTTCAGAAATTTCCTCCGGTTCCGGCACGGGCGGCTCTGCCGTCAGGTCTAGGTCGCCGGCTCGAATGGTATTGGATTCACAGCGTGCGAGCGCCTTCTCCAAGACATTCTCCAGTTGCCGGAGATTTCCCGGGAACGAATATTCCTGTAGGGCCGCAATGGCGTCCTGGCCTGCTCGAGGTGGGTTTCCCGGTGAATTTTCGGTAAGTCGGCGCAACAGGTAGCGGGCCAATAAGGGAATGTCTTCTGCCCGGTCCCTGAGGGGGGGAGCAGTCAGCTCGACCACATTGATGCGGAAATACAGGTCGCTGCGAAATTCCCCTCGGCGCGTTTCATTGGCCAGATTTTTCTGGCTGCTGCTAATCAGGCGGATATTGAGTGACTGCGATGCTTCACCTCCGACCGGTTGGAATCGCTTCTCTTCGATAACCTGTAGGAGCTTCACCTGAATTTCTTTGGGAAGTGCAGTAACTTCGTCGAGAAACAGCGTGCCCCCATTGGCAGACTGTAGAAGACCTTGCACATTTTTTCCGATGGAGGCATCCCCGAATAGCAGCTGTTCAAAAAATTCAGTGGGGATGCTGGAGCAGTGAACAGGAATAAATGGTTCTTTTGCTCTCGGCCCCAGCTCGTGAATACAGCGTGCGGCCAGCTCTTTACCTGCGCCTGGCTCACCTCGCAGATGCACCGGGGCATCGCTGCGTGCTGCTTTACTGAGGGCGTCGCGAAGGGTCTGGATCGCGGGAGATTGCCCTTGAAGCAGCGGGGGAAACTCCTGCTTTTGCAGTATGCGGTCTTCACCCAGTCTCAGTGCCAATTGGACAAGAGATCGCAAACGTTCCAGGTTTAGCGGTTTGCTGACAAAGTCGAAGGCACCTAGTTTCAGTGCTGCAATTGCGGTATCCATATTGCCGTGTGCGGTGATCACCGCGACCGGAAATGCCTGGTCGAAGGGACGGTCGTGAATTGCTTCCACAAGCTCAAGCCCATCCCCATCGGGAAGTCGCATATCGGTCAGGCAGAAGTCGTACTGCTTTTCCTGCAAGCGACGGCGAGCTTCGGTCACTGACATGGCGACATCCGTACGGATGTTCATGCGCTGCAGTGTCATGGAGATCAGTTCACAAATATCTGGTTCGTCGTCCACAACCAGAGCGATGGCTTGACGGTCGGTCATATTTCTTCAGCGTTATTATCGATCGACAATGAGGAGGTTATTAAAAAATCTGTTCTGCATTTGCGAACTCAATGCGAAAGCAGCTGCGCGATTGCTGGTCCCGACAGTAATAAAGGTTCGCTCGAGTAGATTCGCATAATTCTTTGGCAATATACAGACCCAGTCCAGCACCGGTGGCTTCAGTTGTGAAAAATGGCTCAAAGATTCTGTCTTTGTGGTCATCGTCCACACCGGGGCCGATATCCACAAAATCCAGCTGCGCGCGTTCGCGCCCCGGGTGCAAGCGGACAATCAGTTCTGCATAGTAGTGGCCAGTTGCGCTGTGGGAGTGTCGCACCGCGTTGTTACACAAATTTGTGGCGACCTGTGCCATTTGGTTTGGGTCGAATCGCGCATAAATCGGTGTTTCCGGGCAGCGTACGGTGATTCTGTACTGGGTGCTTGACTCCCTTTGGTAGTCAGTGAGAAACAGCCTGACCCACTGGCAAAGATCGACGCGTTGCGTTTTGGGGGGTTGGCGCCGAGACAGCTGCATTACGTTTTCAATGATCTGATTTACCCGCTGGCTGTGTCGGCCGATGATTTCTGTCAGCTTTCTGTCGTCGTCGGAGATGGATGTAGATTCACCCAGCAGTTCTGCGGCATGGCTGATTGCGCTAAGAGGGTTGCGTACTTCATGAGCAATAGACCCAGTCAGTCGACCGAGTGATGCGAGCTTCAATTGCTGAGCCTGTTGAGTCAGTTTGCGATGGTCCTCGAGAAAAACCAGGCTGCTGTCACTCACTTCGTTTCCCAGCGCGGTCACACTCGCGCGTATTTCGCTGTGGCCGCCTCCGTGAAGAATACCGCTCGATGCTTCCGGCTGTTGTTTTATTTCTCCCAGGCTTCGCAGCAACCCCTCACTGAGCTTGCCGTCATCAAGTTGTTGTTGCCCCAGCAGTTGCTGAGCGGCACGGTTGATCAGCTCCGCTTCACCGCGGCCATTCAATACCATTACCCCGGTGCGCATCTGCGCCACAATTTGCTGGGTCAGGCGTTGCAATCTTATCGCCTGACGGCGCTCCTTCTCGGCTTTTTCATTTGCCAGGCGAATATGTGCGGACAGGTATTGAAGTGCAGTGACACAGGTGAACAGCAGGATTCCGAGACTGCCGGCAGACACAATATCCTGAGTATCTGCCTGCCCGTACAGAATGCCGATCAATTGTTGGGCAATGACTGCAATACTGGTTATTGCGGCGAGGAAAGCACCCATGCGACGGTCGAGAAGCAGAGAACCCACTGCGCAGGTGGTTAACAGTAGATAGCCGACGCCCGAGTCGAGACCACCACTTGCCTGGATCAGTAGAAGAAAAACGACGATATCGCAGCCCAGAATACTGCCAATGCGTAGCGGTGTGGTGCGAAAGCCACTGGGGTAGAGGAATATCAGCCAGGCGACATTAAGTACCGCATAGGTGATGGCGGTATTCAGGTACAGTGCGGGAAGCAGGGTACCCACCGCGCCGCGGCTAAGGCCTGAGGCAAATAACCCCAGTAGAACCAGCCCAATGACAACCCGATACCAGGCATAAATCTTCAGCAGGTCGCGCTGGCGCAGGTTCCATTGCGGGCCTCCCAATGCCCGCGGGGCGACTGAGGTAGTGGAGTTCGGATTTGTTGTGTGAGGTGCGGAGAGTGGCTGGCTGCTCACTTTTTATTCTCATCGTGTGCAAAGTTTCGGGGCCAGGGCCCCCGGAGCCCTGCAGATATTGTGTGCGCAGGCTGCGCGGCTACAATAGCCGCCTTAGTTTAACGGGGTAACAAGATGTCTACTTTGCAGCTAGTCCTGGCGCAAATCAATCTGCTAGTGGGGGATATTCCTGGCAATGCCGACCAGGTGGTCGAGGTCGCCCGCCGTGCGCACCGCGAACACGGCGCGGATCTGGTGCTGTTTCCGGAGCTGACATTGTGTGGATATCCACCGGAAGATCTCTTGTTACGGCCCAGCATGCAGAAGCGTATCGACGATGCCTTGGATAAGTTACTGAGTGCCGAGCTTCCCTGTGCGGTATTGATCGGCTATCCCCGCTTGGTGGCCGGTGCCGTGCTGAATATGGCTGGGCTGATCCAGGGGGGCGCGCTGGTTGCCGAATACGCCAAGCAGAAGTTGCCCAATTACCAGGTTTTCGACGAGTTACGCTACTTCGTTCCCGGCGACCAGCCCTGTGTGGTCGATATCAAGGGGGTGCCTACTGCAATCACCATCTGCGAGGATATCTGGCACCCGGAACCGGTAGCGCAGGCCGAGCGCGCCGGGGCAAAGTTGATGCTCAATATCAATGCCTCCCCGTATCATCGCGGCAAGGCGGCGGAGCGCCTGGCGCTACTGGGAAGGCAGGCTCAGGCGGGCAAAATGCCGATCGTCTACGTCAATTCCGTGGGCGGGCAGGACGAGCTGGTGTTTGATGGTGGATCCTTCGCGGTGGATAAGGACGGTAGCCTGCGCGGCCGTGCGCCGGAGTTTGTTGAGAGTCTGCTGCCGATTACCGTACAGGCCCATGGCAATGATGTGAGTCTCGTTCAGGGCAATGACGCCGAGCCGCTGGAAGATCTCGCTTCCGTCTATCAGGCCCTGGTACTCGGTGTGCGGGACTATGTAAACAAGAACGGATTCAAAGGCGTGGTTCTGGGGCTGTCTGGGGGTATTGATTCCGCTCTCACCCTGGCGATTGCGGTCGACGCCCTTGGCCCCGACCGAGTGGAAGCGGTGATGATGCCATTCCGTTACACCTCGGACTTATCCAGGAACGATGCCGCGGACCAGGCCCGGCGTCTCGGCATTCACTACCGGGTGATTGGTATCGAGGGAATCTTCGATGCGGCAATGGGGGCGCTCGCCAAAGAGTTTGAGGGCAGTGAACGGGACACTACCGAGGAAAACCTGCAGGCCCGAGCCCGCGGTATGCTGCTGATGGCCATTTCCAACAAGAAGGGCTACATGGTTCTGACCACCGGTAACAAGAGCGAGATGGCCGTGGGGTACGCCACCCTCTATGGCGATATGGTCGGTGGCTACAACGCTCTGAAGGATGTGCCCAAGATTCTGGTATACGCGTTGTCCCGCTACCGCAACACGGTATCCGAAGTGATCCCGGAAACGGTGATCACCCGAGAGCCCAGCGCAGAATTGGCCCCGGATCAGGTGGATTCCGACAGCCTGCCGCCCTACGAGATCCTTGATGAGATTCTGCGACTGTATATCGATCTTGACCACAGCGCCGCGGCAATCATTGCCAAGGGCTTTGACGAGGCGACAGTAATGCGCGTGGTGCGGCTTGTGGACCGCAACGAGTACAAGCGCCGCCAGGCGGCGGTTGGGGTGCGTATTTCGGAACGGGGGTTCGGTCGCGACCGCCGCTATCCAATTACCAATGGTTGGAAGGCAGGGGATTAACGCCCATTCGTAGGAGCCTGCTTGTTAGTGCCACAAAAAAGCCCCCGTTACCTGTGTAACGGGGGCTTTTTGACTGGGCAGTGCAGCTAGATCAATTCAGCTCAGGCGGCAGCGGCGCCTGCTCAGGCCGGAACTCTGCATTGTACAGCTCGCGGCTGTCAAACCCTCGGGGGTCCGACTTCTCAAACAGCCCCAGGGTCAGGCGGTGGGCAATATTGCGGCCCTTGGCACCCGCGTAGTACTTGTAGTTGAACGAGCCATCTTCCCGGAAGGCGGGATGATCCGGGTAGTTGGTGCGCAATACCGCGAGGGAGCTGGCCTCAAGCTGAGGCATTTCCAGCAGGTGGTAAGACTGCACCATTACGGCCAGTGCATCCGGCACCGCCGGAGTCTGCTGGAAATTTTCCACCACATAGCGGCCGCGATTGGCAGAGGCCAGATAAGCATTGCGCTTGAAGTAGTAGTTGGCCACGTGAATCTCGTAGCGTGCCAGCAGGTTGCGCAGGTGGATCATGCGCTTTTGTGCATCCGGCGCATAGCGGCTCTCCGGATAGCGCGCCATCAGCTGTGCGAAGTAGGCAAAGGATTCCCGTGCCGAGCCCGGGTCACGGCGGGTCATGTCCGTCGGCAGGAAGCGTTCAAACAGGCCGCTGCCCTCGGTGAAGGAGGCCAGGCCCTTCATATAGTAGGCGTAGTCTACATTGCGGTGCTGTGGATGCAGGCGGATAAAGCGGTCCGCAGCGGAGATGGCGGCATCGTTCTGATAGTCGCGATAATAGGCGTAAATAAGCTCCAGTTGCGCCTGTTCTGCGTAGTTGCCGAAGGGGAAGTTGTCTTCCAGGGCGCGCAGGTTCTTGATCGCCAGCTCCCACTGGCTGGATTTGAGCTGCCGCTGAGCGGCTTCGTAGAAGGCCTGTTCGGTACGGTTACCGGTGGGCAGACCTTCCTCTTCTTCGTCTGTGCTGGCACATGAGGCCACCAGGACGGCCAAAAACGCGACACACAGGGTTTTCCAGGACTGTCTGTTCCAAGACCGCATTGCCCCTCGCTCTATCATTATTCGTCTCAACCTTATTAAACTAGCCGCCCAAAATCCACCGGGGGCCGAAGGGCAGCTATTTAACCACAGCGCCCCGCCAGCCCAAAGTACAAGCAGCCTGCTGGCAACCACATTTATTGCGTTACAGGACACTAGACCCTCTCGGATGAGCAATCAAATACAACTCGAAATTGAAGTGCCCGCGGAGTACGCCGGGCACAGGTTTGACCAGATCGCAGCGGATTTGATCCCTGATTATTCCCGCGCGCGCCTGCAAACCTGGATAAAAGGCGGCCAACTCACTGTAGATGGCCGTACCGCCAAGCCTAAAGATAAGCTGTTTGGCGGTGAACTGCTGGTTCTGAACGCAGAATTGGAGCCTCAGGGGGAGTGGTTGGCACAAGAGATGCCCCTGGATATCGTTTACGAGGATGCGGCCATCCTGGTAATCAACAAGCCCGCGGGTCTGGTGGTACACCCCGCAGCAGGCAATCCCGATGGCACTCTGCTGAACGGCTTGCTGGCTCATTGCAGCGGCCAGAAGAATATTCCCCGTGCCGGTATCGTGCACCGGCTGGATAAGGACACCAGCGGCTTAATGGTGGTCGCCAAGACATTGCAGGCGCAGACCGATCTGGTGGACCAGCTCAAGGAGCGCAGCGTACGCCGCCTGTACGACGCGGTCGTGCAGGGCACCCTGAGTGGCGGCGGTACCGTGGATGCGCCCATGGGGCGCCATAAAACCCATCGCCTGAAAATGGCCGTATTGCCCAACGCAGGTATGGGGGGGGCAAAGGAAGCGATTACTCACTATCGTCTACAGGAACGCTTTCGCGCGCACACTCTGGTGCGCTGTCAGCTGGAAACCGGTCGTACCCATCAGATCCGGGTGCATATGGCACATATCCGCCACCCACTGGTGGGGGATCCGCTATATGGGGGGCGCAGCAAGTTGCCTGCAGGGGCCGGGCAGGCACTGATCCAAGCCTTACAACAGTTCCCGCGACAGGCATTGCATGCTGCAGAACTGGCGCTCTTACACCCGGCAACCGGCGAGGTGATGCACTGGCAGGCGCCAATGCCGGACGATATGCTGCAGCTGCTTGAATTGCTCCGCGCGGATAATTTCTGAGCTCAAAGTGCAACCCTATTCTTCAACGCACAGGATTCTCTTGATGTCAGCCGATCATTACCTCAAACCCGACTGGCCTGCACCTGCCAATGTGCACGCCGCTGTCACGCTGCGTCATGGCGGGCACAGTGAAGGGGAGTACACCGGGTTCAATCTCGGAGATCATGTGGGCGACCTTCCCGAGGCGGTCGCGGCAAATCGGGATCAGCTACAGCGGGAATTGAGCTTGCCAAACAACCCCCAATGGTTGGAGCAGATTCACAGCGATAAGGCGGTTGTTGCCCGCGCGGATGGCAAAGTTCTGACTGCGGACGCCAGTTTTACCCGTGAGCCCGGCATCGTATGTGCGGTGCTGACCGCCGATTGCCTGCCGCTGTTGATCTGTAATCGCGATGGCACTGAAGTGGCCGCCATTCATGCGGGCTGGCGGGGACTCGCCGGCGGGATTATTCGCGAAACCATAGACGCTATGCAAAGCGACCCCCGGGACCTGCTGGTCTGGCTCGGCCCAGCCATCGGGCCGGAATCATTTGAGTGCGGGGTGGATGTGCTGGAGGCGGCCTTCGAATCCGCCTTGAGCGAATCTCACGCCGAAGCCATCGCCCAGTGCTTTGTGCCCCACAGCAAAAAGCCATTGCACTTTCTGGCAGATATTTACGCACTGGGGCGCATCGAGCTGGCTGAACTGGGTGTCGCGGAAGTTTTTGGCGGAGACCGCTGTACGGTGACTGAGCCGAGCGAGTTCTTTTCCTACCGCCGCGATGGTAATACCGGTCGCATGGCTTCTCTTATTTGGTTTGAGTAGGTAACTTTTTGGTGGATGCGCTGCGCTTACCTACCATACCGTATTCCTGATCTCAGCGTCATTCCGGGCTTGACCCTGAATCCAGCACTACGAAGCTGGATGCCGGATCAAGTCCGGCATGACGTAAATTCTATTTATCCCATTACTGCCCCCCTTTAAAACCCACCTCCTGCCCGCAAATTACTGATCAGCACTAGACTGTATTCGTCATTGCGTTTCCGCGCGTCGTCATATTACCTGTCGGGCGCGCCGTGTATCAGAAGAGGATCAGGAGAGGGTATCAGCATATGCGCATCGACCGGATGACCAACCCACTGCAGGCCGCCATTGCGGACGCGCAATCCATCGCCGTTGGCCGTGACCATAACCAGATTCTTCCCGAGCACCTCCTTCAGGCCCTATTGGACCAGTCAAATGGTAGCGCCACGGCATTTTTGAACCAGGCAGGATTCAATATCAACGGCCTGCGAAATGACCTCGCCAAACGCCTGGATAGCCTACCCACCGTGGGTACGCCGACGGGGGACGTCGGTATGTCCCAGGAGCTGATGCGCCTGTTTAATCTGGCGGACAAAAAAGCTCAAAAAAATGGCGACAGTTTTATTGCCAGCGAAACTGTCTTGCTGGCCGCGTTTGATTCCGCTGCTGGTGAAGTGTCGAAAATACTCAATGCCCACGGTGATCTGAAGCACCTCCAGGATGCCATCACCAAAGTGCGTGGTGACGAAAAGGTCAACGACCCACAGGCCGAAGAGGCCCGTCAGGCGCTGGATAAATACACGCTGGATCTGACCGCGCGCGCGGAAGCCGGAAAACTGGATCCGGTCATCGGTCGTGATGACGAAATTCGCCGCACTATTCAGGTTCTGCAGCGTCGCACTAAAAACAATCCGGTATTGATCGGTGAGCCTGGGGTGGGTAAAACCGCCATTGTCGAGGGGCTGGCCCAGCGTATTGTTAACGGTGAGGTTCCGGAAGGGCTGAAAGACAAACGGTTGCTGTCACTGGACCTGGGCGCCCTGCTCGCCGGGGCAAAATTCCGCGGTGAGTTTGAAGAGCGCCTGAAGGCGGTGCTGAACGAACTCTCCAAGCAGGAGGGCCGCGTCATCCTGTTTATCGATGAGCTGCATACCATGGTCGGTGCCGGCAAAGCCGAAGGTGCCATGGATGCGGGCAATATGCTCAAGCCCGCGCTGGCCCGCGGCGAACTGCACTGTGTCGGCGCCACCACTCTGGACGAATACCGCCAGTACATTGAAAAAGACGCCGCCCTGGAGCGTCGCTTTCAAAAGGTGCTGGTGGATGAACCGTCAGAAGAAGACACAATCGCCATTCTGCGCGGACTGAAAGAACGCTACGAAGTCCATCACGGGGTCGATATTACCGACTCTGCGATTATCGCCGCCACCAAGCTCTCTCAGCGCTACATCACCGATCGCCAGTTGCCGGACAAAGCGATCGACCTGATTGATGAGGCCGCCAGCCGCATCCGTATGGAAATTGATTCCAAACCAGAAGAGATGGATAAGCTTGAGCGCCGCCTGATTCAGCTCAAGATCGAACGCGAGGCGGTAAAGAAAGACAAAGATGATGAGGCCGCAAAAAAGCGGCTGGCTAAACTCGAAGAAGACATCGACAAGATCGAGAAAGAGTACGCGGACCTGGAGGAAATCTGGAAGGCGGAAAAGGCCAAACTGGCAGGTAGTGCTGACATCAAAAACAAACTGGAGCAGGCCAAGCTGGATATGGACGCCGCGCGCCGCGCCGGTGACCTGACCCGTATGTCGGAAATTCAGTACGGTGTGATTCCCCAATTGGAACAGCAGTTAAAGCTGGCATCCGACAACAGTGATACCAGTGACAACCAGCTGCTGCGCAATCGGGTTACCGACGAAGAGGTAGCGGAAGTGGTTTCCCGTTGGACCGGAATACCGGTTTCCAAAATGCTCGAAGGTGAGCGGGAGAAACTGCTGCGCATGGAAGAATCTCTGCACGATCGAGTGATCGGTCAGCACGAGGCCGTGGAAGCTGTTTCCAACGCTGTGCGACGCTCGCGCGCGGGGCTCGCCGATCCCAACCGCCCCAACGGCTCCTTCCTGTTCCTCGGCCCCACCGGTGTGGGTAAAACCGAGTTGTGCAAGGCATTGGCACGATTCCTGTTCGACACTGAAGACGCCATGGTGCGAGTGGATATGTCGGAGTTCATGGAGAAGCACTCGGTTGCTCGACTGATCGGCGCCCCTCCCGGCTATGTGGGGTATGAGGAGGGGGGGTATCTCACCGAGGCCGTTCGTCGCAAGCCCTACTCGGTATTGTTGCTGGATGAGGTTGAAAAAGCCCATCCGGACGTGTTCAACATTTTGCTACAGGTACTCGAGGATGGTCGCCTCACCGATGGTCAGGGCCGCACTGTCGACTTCCGCAACACCGTCGTGGTAATGACGTCGAACCTCGGGTCAGACCTGATTCAGAAATACGCCAGCGCCCGGGACGACGATGAAATCGACTCGGAGATTCACTACCGGCAAATGAAAGCCGCGGTAATGGATGTTGTGGGTGATCACTTCCGCCCGGAGTTCATCAACCGTATCGATGAGGTTGTGGTTTTCCACCCCCTGGATCGCGCGGAAGTCCGTTCTATCGCCGAGATACAATTGCAGAATCTGCGCAAGCGTTTGCTCGACCGGGATCTGAAAATGGAAATTTCCGACGAGCTGCTGGGCAAGCTTGCCGATGTGGGCTTTGACCCGGTGTATGGCGCACGGCCACTCAAACGCGCTATCCAGATGTGGATCGAAAACCCCCTGGCCCAGGATGTGCTCTCCGGAAAATTTTCGCCCGGGGATACCATTTACGCGACCTTGGATGAGGATAAAGCGGTTTTTGAAAAGTAGCGAAAAGGTATTTGTGAAAGTGGTGGAATCAGGTAGAAACTTGTGAGACCGGGTTCTGCCGCCGCCACCTACGAGGAATCGAAGTGCTTACGCTCCAATGGAATTGATGTATGACACTGGCAAGGCAGCTCTTTAACCGGCGCATGTTGTGGATGCTGCTGGCCTGCCTTGTGGTGTTTGGCGGTATCTTCGGTTTTAAAATTTTCGGCAACTACATGATGAACCAGTTTATGGACAACATGTCTTTGCCGCCAGCCACAGTCACCTCCACCCGGGTGCAGTCCCAACGCTGGCAAACCCGCTTGAATGCCGTGGGTAGCCTGCGTGCCATCAATGGCGTTGACGTTACCACGCGGGCGCAGGGTGAAGTCAAAGCCATTTACTTTGAGTCCGGTCAAACCGTCGAAAAAGGTAGGCTATTGGCAGAGCTCACTGCCGATCCGGAAACCGCGCAGATTGAAGTACTGGAGGCTGAGCGCCGGCTGGCAGAAAGAGACTTTAAGCGAATATCGCAGCTCTACGAAAAAGGCGTTGCCACCCTGCGTGAACTGGATCAGGCTCAGGCTGCCCTGGATCAGGTGCTGGCGAACCTGCTTGTGCAGCGCGCGACGATCAGCGAGCGTACCATTGTCGCCCCTTTCTCCGGTCAGCTCGGTATCCGACAGGTGGACCTCGGGCAGAATGTCGCGCCCGGTGATGCTGTGGTATCTCTGCAACAACTGCATCCAATCTATGTAGACTTTTCGCTGTCCGAGCAGGATTTTACCCGGGTAAGCGAGGGGCAGAGCGTCGAGCTCACTGCGGCAGCGCTCCCCGCGCAAAAATTTCACGGCCGGATTACCGCAATCGATCCAGCGATTGATCCGAGCAATCGTACCTTCCAATTACAGGCCACGTTGGATAATCCCCAGCGACAATTGCGCCCAGGCATGTTTGCGGACGTTGCGGTACAGCTGGAGAATTTCCGCAATGTTCTGGTGGTGCCCCGTACCGCCATCAGCTATGCGCCGTATGGAAATTCCGTATTTGTGATTCGAAAGTCCAAGGGGAAGCCGGCGACCGGTGGCAGCGACAAGAAAATGATGGGCCGGGGCAATGCAAAACCTGCGGAATGGATCGCGATAAAGCGCTTTGTAAAGACCGGTGAGGAGCGTGGCGACCTGATCGAAATAACCGAGGGTGTAGAAGCCGGCGAACAGGTGGCCACCAGTGGCCTGTTGAAGTTGCGCAATGAAGGTGGGGTAATCATTAACAACGACAATCCACCACCGGAGCAAATCGCTCCGGACCCGGAAAACAGTTAACAGGCGAAGCCTGTCGGCAGGGACGCCGAGTGTATTTTACCGATATCTTCATTCGTAAACCGGTTCTGGCCTGTGTCGTCAGCCTGTTTATATTTCTACTTGGGCTGCGATCAACCTCAGAGCTCAACGTGCGTCAATACCCGGAGCTGGAAAATGCCGTCATCACCATCAGTACGGTGTATGTGGGTGCGGACGCGGATCTGGTGCAGGGGTTTATTACTACACCGCTTGAGCAGGAAATCGCCAGTGCCGATGGCCTGGATTACATAGTATCCACCAGTATCCAGGGTATTTCCGTTATTCAGGCTTATGTGCGGCTTGACTACGATCCCAGTGAAGTTCTTACCCAGGTTGCCGCGAAGGTAAACAAGTTGCGAGATGAGCTTCCGGATGAGTCGGAAGATCCGACGGTCGATCTTGCCGTTGGCGAAACCATCGCCGCCATGTACCTGTCCTTCTCATCGGAAATTCTGGATAACAACCAGATCACTGATTACATAACCCGTGTGGTCCAGCCCAAATTATCTACGGTTGCCGGGGTACAGCGGGCGGCCCTACTGGGCAACCGAACCTTTGCCATGCGCATCTGGCTCAAGCCGGCGGAAATGGCTGCTCAGGAGGTGACCCCGAGTGATGTCAGTAGTGCTCTGCGTCTGAACAACGTTCTTGCCGCGGTGGGCAGTACCAAGGGAACGCGGGTTGCCATGGATATACGGGCCGATACAGATATCGCCTCCGAGCAGGCATTCCGTCGTCTGGTAGTACGTGCCGATGGTGATCAGCTGGTACGCCTGGAAGACGTTGCGGATGTGGAGTTGGGGTCTGAATCCTATGAGACCTCGGTGACCTTCAATGGGCGCTCGGCAACGTTTGTGGCGGTCGAGGTGGCTCCGGATGCAAACGCTCTGGAAGTGATCGCGAAAGTACGGGACAAGCTGGACAATGAAATTTTTCCGCAATTACCCGAAGGGATGCTGGGAGAGGTTCCCTACGACAGTACCGAGTACATTCAGGACTCCATCAATGAGGTGGTAAAAACCATCGTCGAAGCAGTATTGATCGTTATCGTAGTGATCTATCTGTTTCTTGGCTCTATTCGCAGCGTCATCATTCCCGCGGTGGCAGTGCCGCTCTCCATGGTGGGCGCCTTGTTCCTGATGTTGCTGATGGGGTTCTCCATCAATCTGCTGACCCTGCTGGCAATGGTGCTGGCCATTGGCATCGTAGTGGATGACGCGATTATCGTGCTGGAAAACGTGCACCGCCATATCGAGGACGGAATGGCACCAGAGGATGCGGCATTAAAAGGAGCCCGCGAGCTTGCCTGGCCCATTGTAGCGATGACCACCACGCTGATTGCGGTCTATCTGCCTATTGGGTTTCTTGGTGGCCTCACCGGGACACTGTTTGTCGAGTTCGCCTTTTCCCTCGCGGGTGCGGTGTTGTTGTCGGGTGTGGTTGCACTCACGCTTTCGCCGATGATGGCGGCAAAGGTGCTGCGCGCTGAAGATGGCCAGCGCAGTAATCGCTTCGAAGTCTGGCTGGAAAAACAATTGGGCCGGCTTGAGTCTGCTTATCGGCGGCGACTGCATGGAGCGCTAGATGAGCGGCTGGTGATCCTGGTGTTTGGGTTGATCGTGCTGTGCAGTTGTTACTTCCTGTTTATCACCTCGCCCAGTGAGCTGGAGCCCAAAGAGGATCGAGGTTTTGTGCTGGGTATTGCCAGTGGCGATGCCTACGCCACACTGGATTACATGGAACAGTACACACGCCAGATTAACCAGGTGCGTGACCGCCATCCGGAGGTTGAAAACCTTTTCCTGCTAAACGGTGTTGGTGGTGCCAGCAACAGCCCCAATAGCGCGATTGCCGGTTTTGTGCTGTCGTCCTGGAACAAGCGCGACAAAAATACTCAGGAGATGCAGGAGGTCATAAGTGGTGAGGTGTCTGAGATCGCCGGTCTCAAGGTTGCCACCTTTGTACCGCCGAGTCTGCCCACCGCTGGCGGCACTCTACCGGTGGAGTTTGTGATCGGCACAACGGAGCCCATTTCTACGCTGGCTGGCTTTGCCGATGAAATTATGGAGCGCGCACTGGACAGTCGGCGATTTATTTTTCTCGACGCTGACCTGAAGCTGGATAAGCCGCGGCTGTCGGTAGTAATCGACCGGGATAAGGCGGCATCTATTGGCATCACCATGGCGGATCTGGCGCGGGAGTTGGGGGCAATGATGTCCGGCGCCTACACCAACCGGTTCTCACTGGAGAACCGCAGCTATAAGGTGATTCCGCAGGTGGTACGAGTAGACCGTCTGACCGGTGAGCAGTTGAAGCAGTATTACATTCGCGCTGGCGATGGCAGCCTGGTGCCGCTCTCCACACTGGTACGTCTCGAGGAAACCGTGGAGCCGCAGCAGCTTAAGCGTTTTCAGCAGTTAAATGCGGTCACTATTTCCGGTGTCCCGCGCCCCGGCGTGCCGTTGGGGGAGGCGCTGGGTGTGTTGGAGAGCGCCGCGCAGGAAATTTTGCCACGGGAATATTCCATTGATTACTCAGGGCAGTCGCGGCAGTTTAAAAACGAAGGCTCTGACCTGGTGCTTACCTTCTTTTTTGCACTGGTAGTGATATATCTGGTGCTCGCGGCGCAGTTTGAGTCCTGGCGCGATCCATTGATTATGCTGGTGACTGTGCCGATGAGTGTGTGCGGAGCGATGATTTTTGTCAGCCTCGGGCTTACAACTCTGAATATTTATACGCAGGTGGGGCTGGTTACTCTCATTGGCGTAATTTCCAAGCACGGTATTCTGATCGTGGAGTTCGCCAACCAGTTGCAACTGGAGGGAAAAGGCAAACGGGAGGCGATTGAGCAGGCATCCAGTATCCGTCTGCGCCCGATCCTGATGACGACCGCTTCCCTGGCGCTCGCTATGGTGCCGTTGTTGTTGGCCGCAGGCCCGGGTGGTGGGGCGCGATTCGCGATGGGGTTGGTGGTGGCATCGGGGATGACTATTGGAACCCTGTTTACTCTGTTTGTGGTACCGGCGATGTATTTATTGCTAGGAAGGGACTACGGGAACAACGGCGGCGAACAGATGCGTAGCCAGCAGAGTGGCGCCGCATCGTAAACGCGATTGCCTGGTTGGGCCGTGCTTCAGGCGATCTATCGGCTCCGGGGAGCATCAGCAGTTGTTCTGCAGAACCTGGCGGGTTTGTTGAATACGCTGCTGACGCTCCTCTTCGGGCAGTACCCGGTAGTTGCCGTTGGCGTCCACCTCGCGTACTCGTGCGTGTGAGTTCAGCTCCTGGAGCCGTTGCTGAGCACTTTGGCACCGCTGAGCTCGGGCGGCGACCTCTGCCTCATTGAGTCGCTGCTGTTCCCGTTGCGCATCCTGGCTGGCCTGAGCTGGTGCTGCCTCAGCCATAGCCTCATCGGGCTTGGCTGCAGTGGCAAGTTGCTGATCGGCCACCAGAGCCTGCTGCTCAGTTTGCCACTGGCGGTAGCGTTCCGACTTTGGTGCCTTGACGACCTCCACCTGTTCTTTCTTGGGCGGTTGGGACCCAAAGTGCAACACACCGTTCTCATCCACCCACTTGTAGATGCCATCGGCGTGAGCGGATGCCATCAGACCCAAGGAAAAAGTGAGGGTTGCTATCAGAATGCGCATGAAGAGCCGCCTTTTACTGTGTTGTTTTTACCGGTCATTGGTTCTGCATTGTAACGGGGGGCACTGGGTATCTCGCAACCCAGTTAACAGTTTGTGTGGTGGGGCGTGCTCGGGCGTGGTGTGTATGGCGGCGCAGTTGGCGAATTTGTGATTGACGGCCACGCTCTGGTTGACACTGGCAATTCAAACTGGACAATTTGGACCTCACTCGGCGAAGTAGATGTCACCGCAACACCCCGCGGCCCGCACTCTCTCCCCAGTGGGTTAAGCACCCACTACCTCCTGCCGAGGAGGTCCTCCCCATCTGGAGGCCTTTGGGGCCCGCACCCCGGTTCCGCGACCGGTCGGGTTCCGCGCAGTTTTGGCATTGCCGTGAAGTTATCCTAAAAAACGGGCTAATTCTGCGTTTAAGGCTGATATTTATCACGCTTTTCCTTTAGAATCGCCGTCTGGCTTTCGCGCCACCCGGCTATTCTGTGGTTTGTGGATGATGCGGATCCTAACAAATGGGAATTATTGAGGGGGCTCAAGTGGAATTACTCTCCGGCGGCGATATGTTGGTTCGCGCGCTGCAGGATGAAGGGGTAGAACTGATATTCGGTTACCCCGGCGGTTCGGCGCTGCATATATACGATGCGATCTTTCGTCAGAAGGGCATCAAGCACCTGTTGGTGCGCCACGAACAGGGTGCAACCCACTCTGCAGATGGTTATGCCCGGGCAACCGGCAAGACCGGCGTGGTGCTAGTGACCTCCGGCCCCGGTGCCACCAATGCCATCACCGGTATTGCCACCGCTTATATGGACTCGATTCCGATGGTTGTGATCTCTGGTCAGGTACCATCGGACAAAATCGGTGAAGACGCTTTCCAGGAAACCGACATGGTCGGCTGTTCACGCCCGATCGTGAAGCACAGTTTTCTGGTTAAAAAAGCGGAAGAAATTCCCGAGGTGGTCAAGAAGGCGTTTTATATCGCCTCCACTGGTCGTCCCGGCCCGGTGGTAATTGATATTCCCAAGGATGTAACCAACCCGGTTGACCGTTACCCTTACGCCTATCCGGAAAAGCTGCGCATGCGCTCTTATACCCCTGCGGGCAAAGGTCATACCGGTCAGATTCGCAAGGCGGTAGCACTATTGCTGTCTGCCAAGCGCCCGGTCATCTATGCCGGTGGTGGCGTGGTGCAGGGGGATGGTTCTGAGCTGCTGACCGAACTGGCGCAGCGGTTGAATTTCCCGGTGACCAACACTCTGATGGGGTTGGGCGCCTACCCGGGAACCGATAAACGGTTCCTTGGCATGCTGGGTATGCACGGTACATTTGAGGCCAACACCGCGATGCATCATGCGGATGTGATTCTTGCGGTGGGTGCGCGCTTCGATGATCGTGTCACCAATACGCCCAATAAATTCTGCCCGGGTGCCAAGGTGATCCATATCGACGTGGATCCCGCCTCCATTTCCAAAACCATCACCGCCGATGTGCCGATCGTTGGTACCGTCCAGTCGGTGCTGAAAGAAATGCTGGAAATGCTCAAAGCATCAAAGGAGATGCCGGATCAGTCCGCGATTGTGGACTGGTGGCGGCAGATCGACGACTGGCGAGAGCGCCATGGGCTTTATACGGCGCCGCGCTATCGGACAGATGGCGATATGCTGATGCCGCAGGAAGTGATCAGTGCGGTGCATCAGATTACCAATGGGGATGCCTACGTTACTTCCGATGTGGGCCAGCACCAGATGTTCGCCGCTCAGTACTACCTGTTCGACAAGCCCCGTCGCTGGATCAACTCCGGTGGGCTCGGCACCATGGGCTTTGGCCTGCCGGCGGCACTGGGGGTGAAGGCGGCACATCCGGATGCGGAGGTCGTCTGCGTGACCGGGGAAGGCAGTATCCAGATGTGTATTCAGGAGCTGTCTACAGCAACCCAGTACAACCTTCCGGTAAAAATCCTGTGTCTGAATAACCAGGCCCTGGGTATGGTCAAGCAGTGGCAGGAAATGCAGTACGAGGGGCGTCTGTCCAACAGCGTGTATGAAGAGTCCCTGCCGGACTTTATCAAGCTGGCGGAAGCCTACGGGCACCTTGGAATGAAGATCGAGCATCGCGACGAGCTCCACGGCAAGTTGGCCGAGGCTTTCGCGATCAAAGATCGCACCGTGTTTATCGATGTTTATGTCGACCCGTCTGAGCACGTCTACCCCATGCAGGTCATGCCAAATGGCTCCATGCGGGATATGTGGCTCAGCAAGACGGAACGGACATAAAGGGAGGTAAACAGGATGCGCAGAATCATTTCAGTTCTGATGGAGAACGAACCCGGTGCACTGTCGCGGGTGGTTGGCCTGTTTTCCCAGCGAGGCTACAACATTGAGAGCCTGACGGTAGCGCCAACCGAGGATGCGACCCTGTCGCGTCTTACCCTGACAACTATCGGGGATGACCACAAGATTGAACAGATCACCAAGAATCTGAACAAGTTGATCGATGTGGTAAAGCTGGTGGATCTGACAGAAGGATCCCACATTGAGCGCGAGCTTCTGCTGGTAAAGGTCCGTGCGACCGGTGCGCAGCGCGATGAAGTCAAGCGCAGCGTGGATATATTTCGCGGCCAGATAGTTGATGTCACCAGCAACATGTACACGGTACAGGTGTCAGGTACCAGTGAAAAACTCGACGCTTTCCTACAGGCGCTGGGCGAACACACCATTATGGAAGTGGTCCGTTCCGGGGTGAGCGGGATTGCCCGCGGTGAGAAAATTCTCAGTATTTGAGCGTCAAATTTTGAAACAGGAATTTCCCGGGTCCGATCCCGGGTTGAAATTCAACGCACACTAAGCAGGAAGTAAGTTATGCAAGTTTACTACGATAAAGATTGTGACCTCTCTTTGATCAAGTCCAAGACTGTAGCCATCATCGGTTACGGCTCCCAGGGCCACGCCCATGCCAATAACCTGAAGGACTCTGGTGTGAGCAACGTTGTGGTTGGTCTGCGTAAAGGTTCCGCCTCTTGGGCAAAAGCAGAGAAGGCGGGCCTGCGTGTAGCGGAAGTTGCCGACGCGGTGAAAGATGCTGATGTGGTGATGATCCTGACTCCGGACGAATACCAGGCTGGCGTATACCGGGAGCAGGTGGCGCCGAACCTGAAGGCCGGTGCTGCCCTGGCATTCGCCCACGGCTTCAACGTGCACTTCGAGCTGATCGAGCCGCCGAAAGATGTTGACGTCATCATGATCGCCCCGAAAGGCCCGGGCCACACTGTGCGCTCTACCTACCTGGAAGGCGGCGGCGTTCCGACTCTGATCGCGATCTACCAGAACGCTTCCGGTAGCGCCAAAGAGCTGGCTCTGTCCTACGCTTCTGCAAACGGCGGTGGTCGCTCCGGCATTATCGAAACCAACTTCCGCGAAGAGACCGAGACCGACCTGTTCGGTGAGCAGGCGGTACTGTGTGGTGGTGTATCCGCGCTGGTGCAGGCGGGCTTCGAAACCCTCACCGAAGCGGGCTACGCGCCGGAAATGGCGTACTTCGAGTGTCTGCACGAACTGAAGCTGATCGTCGACCTGATGTATCAGGGTGGTATCGCGGACATGCGCTACTCTATCTCCAACACGGCAGAGTACGGTGACTACGTAACCGGCCCGCGCATTGTGACCGAAGAGACCAAGGCGGAAATGAAGCGTGTACTGAAAGATATTCAGACCGGTAAGTTCGCCAAAGACTTCATGCTGGAGTCCCTCGCCGGCCAGCCGCGCCTGAAAGCGGAGCGTCGTATTGGCGGTGAGCACCCGATCGAAGAAGTGGGTGCCAAGCTGCGTTCCATGATGCCCTGGATCAAGGCGAACAAAATCATCGACAAGACCGAAGGCAACAGTTAATTCCATCGATTAGCAGCTTTCGATCACAAAGCGGCGGGACTTCGCGGTCCCGCCGCTTTTTTTTTGCCGCTCCGTCACTGTACACTGCCAGGGAGATAATCAAGTTGTGCTTTTAAGGAAGCCTGTATGAGCGATAACAGGGACACTCAGCCCAAAGGGTTGGGATCCGATGAAGAAATCCGCCTGCCAGTCGATGAGCATGTGGAGGAAGAGGTTTCGCCCAATGGTAAAAAGGTACGCGCAAAAGGCGTTTATCTGTTGCCTAACCTGATCACCACTGGCGCCCTGTTCAGTGGTTTCTACGCCATCATTGCCGGAATGGGCGGCAATTTTGAGGCGGCCGCCATTGCGATATTTGCGGCGATGATTCTCGACGGGCTGGACGGTCGCGTCGCCAGATTGACTGATACCCAGAGTGCTTTTGGGGTGCAGTATGACTCCCTGTCCGACATGGTCTCCTTCGGGTTGGCACCTGCGCTGGTCGTGTTCAGTTGGGGATTAGGGCCTTTGGGTAAGCTGGGTTGGGCGGCGGCCTTTCTGTATACAGCCTGCGCCGCGCTGCGGCTCGCACGTTTTAACACTCAGGTGGATACGGTTGATAAGGGGGTGTTTATTGGGCTGGCGAGCCCCACAGCAGCAGCGATCGTCGCCAGTATGGTCTGGGCGGGTCACGAAGCGGAAGTGGGAACCGGACTGGCCATTATTGCCGCTCTGGTCACTGCTGCTGCCGGGCTGCTGATGGTGTCCAACTTTCACTATACCAGCTTCAAGAAGCTCGACTTCAAGGGGCGGGTGCCATTTGTGATGATGCTGGCGATTATTTTGATCTTCAGTCTGGTGACTATTGACCCCCCGCGTGTGCTGTTGGTAATTGCGATTATCTATACCTTCTCCGGGCCAGTTCTCTGGGCGTGGGGCGCCTTGAGCGAGCGTCGTAAAATGGCCGTTGCTGATAGCGCCCGGGAATCCGCGCAAAGTGAAGTGGTTTCCGAGGGGCACGATTCTGACGAGGCGACGAATCACGATGTCGCTTCTGTAGAAGGTGCGCCCAAGGAAAACAAGCGGAGCTGATTCTGGTTTACGGTCGGGTGGTGCTTGCGCGCGTCACCTGGCTCGGTCTGCCGATGAGAGGCGGATTGGCCAGTATTTCTTCTTAAATTATTTGGCAGTTCTGCCCTCCCACACTAAGCTCATTAGATCCCTTGCGCAAAAGTGACTGGCTACTTTACTGAGCCCGGGATTTTGTTCGCTCAAATTCATCGGATCCCGTGAATTCTGGGTGGCTGAAAAAATCTTTCACAAAGTGCTTGCGTACGTTGGGGGGCGCCCGTATAGTTCGCGCCCTCGCTGCTTGAGTGGCAACGCAAACGGCGGCGGGACATGGTTTAAGTGTCTGATTTTCATAAGGTTTTCCCTTAATAAGGATTTCAGAAATATCTTGCCAGGCTCGAGGTGATCGCTATAATGTGCGCCACTTCGGCGGGGCTTCAGCTAGTCCTTCAGTACTGAGAATCAAGTCGATCAATCGCCGATTCCCAGTCCTGAAAAAAGCTTTGAAAAAGAGCTTGCCAAACGAGATTGGCGCCATATAATGCGCGTCCTTCTCGGGGTCACCGGAAGGGTGATCGAGGTGTCGGAAAGCGTTGATTTATAACGGTTTCGCGCTTCAAAGAAGTCTGCAAAAAGCACTTGC
>NZ_JELR01000006.1 GCF_000708675.1 Microbulbifer sp. HZ11
TCTTTAACTTTACTCAGTAAATGAGGAGACACGTTCCATTTTTGGCCGCCTTCCGTAATAACTGTGACCGTCTTTTTATTGTACTTTACTAACGTACCGATTTGGCGGCCGCGACCTGGAGGCTCAAAGCTAACCTTCTCACCTGGATTGAACTGCATCATCTCTTTATGAGTATGCATAGATTCAAGAAATTTCAGGCGCTCAACGATTCTTTGATTGAGAACGATCAACTCATCTTCCGACAAACTGTCTATATCTATATTCATTGCTTTACTCGATACCGAGATTCATAACGCCCAGCGCAGGCGCAGCCAGCGCGGAGCGCATTTTGTGTTAATGTTTGAGCGCCAGCGAGTAACACAAAAGGTGCGTAGCGTTGGCTGTCGCTCTGCCGCTGATTGTTATGGGGATTACTCCTCGGCAACGTAAATTGCTTTGCCCTTAGCCACCTTACCTTTGCTGGTGTCTGTAATAAATGTGCCATAGCCATTTCCGGCAGGAACATAGACAGTATTAGAAGAACCACTTTCAGAGCCGACGGTAGCGATTAGAACTCCATTAGCTCCCAGGCTTGCTGCCTCCATTTTCAATCTCCGAATAGCCTCATCTACTAATGCTTGATCACTTTGGAAGTCGTGTGCAGCCGTAGATTCAATTAAAGCAATTTCTTCAAATTGTTTTGGAGGATTGCTATATACCTTAACTTGACTTATATCAATGGCTGGACGAGCCTGACCGACCAGAACGTGAGAACTATCAGCAATGATACAGCCAGACAAAAAGAGAGCAAAAAGTAGCGCCGTGTATTTCATATTTGTTTCCTTTCTTCGCACCATTAAAGTAGCGAGAACAGCTGATTCACTCTACTATTCCAAAAACGTGAAGAATATTTCAAGATCGTCTGATGGCTTGTAGCTATTATTCAGTTTTGAGTGAAATGCCATCTGCGCACGTTTTCTGTGATTGATGTTGTCAATGCTATCTATTTCTGACTGATTGTATTTCATAGTCATTAACGTATCGCCTTGGTCATTTTTGACTTCAACTAGTACATGAGCCACTTCTTAAGTTCCTCAATAGTCCAGGGGCATCCGAAGAGCCCCATAACGCCGCAATCAGCCGCGGCTTACTTTATGCGCTTTTTGCGTTTTTTGCGTTTTTTGCGTTTTTTGCGAGAAAATGGGAGCGTAGCGACCGCGCAAAAGGTGCAGAAAGTAAGACGTCGGCTGCATTGCATTGTTAGGCTCACCAGAATAAGGAGAAACCACTTTTATTACAGGCGCTTTGTTCGAGGTTCACGTATGCAGAATCTGAATGATACTCTAACTCAGCATATAGCGGAAAATGATCTGACGGCCACCTGTATTCATTGTCAATACTATCGAAGTACGAATAGCGGACAATTTCTGGTCCACCAACCACTTCCAGTCCGCGCAGAAAGATATAATCTAATTTGGCGTCATGTTTACAGTCGACGCAGAATCCGTTAAATGTGGCATTATAGTCAGTTCCCGAAGCATCGAACATGGGCTTCTGATTTTCATGAAAGCCCTTTTCGAAAGTACATATTTCATACCCACCATATAGAGAATTTAGGTCTCCCAACAATATTACCGGCAAACCTATTGATTGAACTTCAATATGATTACGAATGCACTCCATCTGCTTTACTCTAATTTCAGTATCTCTTGCTTTGTGGTGAAGATGCACGTTAACAACGAATAGCTTATTACCTGATTCCAAATCAACTAGCGTTGCCCAAGTTATGCTTCTGGCTTTGCCTTCTCCATTCGACCCGGGACATATATTTGATCTCGAGTCCGGCCATATATAATCGGCACCAGAATTTTCATGCTCCACACTAAATTTTGTTTTCCTGTAGAAAATATCTTTAGGCGATCCTCCAATACCCTTATAGAAATCGTATTCGAACTCTAAGTGAGTGCGCACGTAATCACGCGGATCAATTGTAGTTGATGGATCCGCTGCCATTTCCTGAACACCCAATATGTCAGGAATTTTAGATAGGACCGCATTAATGACTTGCTGATCACGCTTTCCTTCCCATTTATTGCCATTTTCAGCATCTACTTCTTCGCCGGAATGACGTAAGTTAAACGTCATAACGGAAAATGCAGAATCTGCAAAACTCAGAGGAGAACCGATAATGATTAAGAACTTCAGAAGTACAAATGATAGAAACATTCTCATACAGGAAACCTATTCACTGGCATAAACCCTGATATATTCCGGTGTTTTGGCATCACCCCACTCTCCAATATCGCTACCTTTACAGCTAGTAACGTCTTCATATTTCAGTTTTATCTGCATATGAAACTTTGCAGCGTCTTGAACAGTTAACATCCAAGCCTTGCAAGCCTCTGCACTTACTCCTCCCATAGAACCATCGAGCTTACATAAACCTTGGGAATTATCAGATTCGTTCCAGTCACTATCTATGTAAAGCGTTCCCCAGCGGGCGACCTCCCAGTCTTGTATATAACCAGTACAATATTGTACGTTGGCATAAATTTTGCTCGAGAAAATGACCAACTGGATAACAACGATCTTTGAAATATTTCTCATAATAAGTCTCATTAAGTACAAGATTAGTAAAAACAACTATCAGCCTAACGCCCGCAGCAGGGGCGACCAATGCTATGCACATTTTGTGCGAAACTGGGAGCGCAGCGACCCGCACAAAATGTGCATAGCGTTGGGCGTCCCGCGGAGGCCCGAAGGGCCGTAGCAAACTGCCTGCGTTTGTTAAGTGTTCAATATTTTGTAGATTACCCAGAAACAAAAGAACCCTGAAAAAATAGCGACCAATATAGGAATACTCTTTATTTTCGCTAGCAGCACTTTATCTAGAAATAAATATGCTTCAATAACAACCTTTTCAAAAGCATGCTTAGATTTTCGATACTCTCCATTCTCCACGTAATCAAGCCAGTAATTTCCGGGATAGTTATCTTCATAGAACAATCGGAGAATATCTAGCGCTAACTTTCGCACAAAAAGTGGAGCGACAATCGCCACCACGAAAACCAGGACGAAAAATCCTTTTAGATTTTCAACGCTCATAGACACTTAACGCCGCGCTCAGCCGCGGCTAACTTTGTGCGCTTTATGCGCGAAAATGGGAGCGTAGCGACCGCGCAGAAAGTGCACAAAGTTAGACGTCGGCCTGCAGCGCATTGTTAGCGTTTTCTACTTGGAAAACCCTGCAGAACCCAATGAAAGGATGCCCAAAGCCCGTAAGAAATAAGCCAAATAAGCGCAGGGATTACGATAGTGTAAAGGAGCCACGCACCCATCTTCGGAAGAATTACATACGAATTAGGTTCCGATCCGTCAACAGTTTCCCAAAAAACTCTTGGGTTAGCTGAAACTTCATATAGCACTTTATTAACTTGACTCAAAGTGCTGGTGTCTGTTCCAGGCATGTCATAAAGCTCATACGCCGCATATGAAACTATAGAAATTATGTAAATCGCAGTAACGACAACACCCAGCCGGATATACCCACTCATTTTTGAGCCCTATACATTTAATCTTTTAATAACATCTGCAAGCGAAATCTGAACTCTACTACCGTCACTCATCTCCACCTCCACATATCCATTATGAGGAGTAGATAGTACGGTTGCTATTACAACTTGACTTGCTGATTGGCTATCAATCTTAATTTGATCACCAGGTTTTAAATTTTTTTCCATCAGATTCTCCAAAACCACATGAAACGCTAACGCCGCGCTCAGCCGCGGCTTGCTTTGGGCGCTTTACGCGCGAAAATGGGAGCGCAGCGACCGCGCGTAAAGTGCACAAAGTGAGCCGTCGGCTGCAGCGCTTGGTTATGAGCGCTTACGAAGTGCACCTCTTACCCCACCCAACTTAACCGGACCAAATCTTCTGAATAGTTGGTCTACCAATAGTGGCAGAATTACAAGCACGACAAAAAGCCCGACCCAACTAAAGTAAAACAATAAATAAAAGAAGGCCGCCGTACCAAGTGCTGATGCAACCATTGCCTCTAGTAAGTTGGCCCACCATGGTTGATGAAATATTGACACGCACTCTGAGCATACGTAGTTGTTGCTCAACACTGGCACACTCAGTGTCTTCCGAGAGCAATTTGGGCAGTTCCGTTTAAGCATACTCGATTAGCTCATAACGAGCCTGTAGAAAAACAACTCCCAGCAGTCGTCGCCTCAAGGCTCTTTTCTCGTTTACATACTGACCGCCATTTAACCACACTAATTTCACTTACTCACGCATGCGCGTATTTTCACCATATCGCCCCAAAATTAATGCAGAAGCCCCTAGGAATTAATGTACTGCGCCGTATCGCATCAACTTTTCGATATTATGCACCAAGCAGAACATCTGCCACTGTCCCTGCACCTTGTGTTTTCCACGCAACGAGAAGCGACTCAGTCGCTTGTTTGTGCCAATATTACCGAAGACTGGCTCGACCACCGACATGCGATGACTGTAAATTGTCTTGCCTTCCACGCTATCGACCCGTCTTTTCATCCAGTCCGTTGCTGTTTTACCATTCGTCCAAGTAAAAGAGACTTGTCGTCCGTGGCCATCCCGGGTATCCGCCGATTCGGGATTGCGCATACATTGGCTTTTTAGCGGGCAGTGTCGACAGTCTGTGAGTCGCCCTTCAAAGTGAAGTTTTTGCTTCCCCTCGCTGACGCGCTCATCTCGGTAGAGCAACATTTCATTGCCGGCGGGGCAGATACAGGTCTTACTTCTTTTATTGAGTCTGAACTCGCTAGCGGGCAGAACCTGCTTAACGCCCTTTACCGTATCTTGGTGACGCTTACCGTGTTTTTCTTTTTGCTTGGCAAACGCCTTGTCGCGGGAACGGAACTGGTTGTCGGGAATGAAGGCATTGACACCTTCACTTCTCAGCATCTCGTTATTAGATTCACTTGAGAATCCGGTATCTGCGGTAACAATGACCTGGTCCGAAAGAATATCCTCGGCGATACCTGCGTTCCGATAACGCGTGTTAATGCCGTCAAGAATCGGCTTTAAGGTATGCGCTTCCTGCCCTTCCCCGAAGGCTTGCGCCTCCACGACAATCTGATGTTTCTTGTCGACCGCCGCAATTCCGTTATAGCCCTGGATGGTGCCTTTACTAGTCTTCATCTTGGCCGACTCGTTGTCGGTGATGTTACTTTTTACTTCTTTCGGTTTCTTGCCCTGCCCCATCCTTGGGGCTTGCGTCTTTAGGAAGTTGTCGATCTTTTCAAAGTGCTTCTCCAAGGTCTTCTGCGCCTGCTCGAGACGCTGCTTTCGCTCCCGTTCGGCGGGCTTCCTTCCATCCAGCTTCTTATGCTCTGAGAGACAATGACGGATCTTCTTGCGGATCTTCGCCTGCTTTTGCTCGAGCTCTTTAAAAGTTCCAGAGTGTGACTTGCTGGCATTCGACGACATCTTGCAGCCATCAATGGCAAAGAGTTCATTACCCAAAAGACCTTCCTGGTCGCAAACCATCAGCACCTGCTCAAAGACAGACTGTATGGCATCGGGATAACTACTGACAAAGCTGGCAATGCTGGTGAAGTGCGGCACGCTGTCACAGGACAGAGCTTTGAACAGTATATTATGCTCACACTGCCATTGGATCTCCCGGCTAGACGTGATGCCTTTGGAGTAAGCGAACAGGATAATCTTCAAGAGAATAGCCGGATCGTATGCAGACCGCCCACCACCTTCATTCTTGTACTTGTCGTAGAAAGCGGAAAGATTGATACGGTTATCGATCAGGTGATGCAGCGTGTACTCGAAGGTATTCGGCTGCAATTGATCTTCGAAATTGATTACAACCATTGTGTCCTGGCTGTAATTATAGGGCTTGAAGTTGGGCATGACGGGATCTCGGAACCGGGCCCGCAGATTTTATCAAAATCTACTAGGTTTTTAGAGTTTTTCTACAGCCTGAACGCCCACAGCAGGGGCGGCTTACCTTATGCGCGTTTTGCGCGAAAATGGGAGCGAAGCGACCGCGCAAAACGTGCATAAGGTAAGACGTCCCGCGGAGGCCCGAAGGGCCGGAGCTTTACTGCCTGTGATTGTTAGCAACTTGGTGGCACTCACTCTGCAGCAACTACCCCACCATATGGCGATTTAGGGAGCTTCGCACCACACCAAGGGCAATACGATATGAGATTCCCTCCGCCAATCACTCTTTCGGGAACCTCAATGTACCAGACTGAATCTCCCTGGAATGATCTGGTGTATTTAACAATAACTTCATCACCACTCACGGCTTCTTCAACAGAAGAAAACAGGCCTACACAGCAGTAATTTTGTAACTTCTCGACTCTATCCATATTACTCAGCGAAAAGAAAGTTCACGTCATTCGTATTGCTAACGCCGCCGGCAGGGGCAGCTTACCTAGTGCGCGTTTTGCGCGAAAATGGGAGCGCAGCGACCCGCGCAAAACGTGCACTAGGTAAGCTGTCCCGCGGAGGGCCGCAGGCCCGGAGCGAATTGCCCGGCCTTGTATGGTCAAATTCCCCATATCTTCGATAAAGTGAGGCCCGTAACTTGCCTCCACAAGTTACCGGTGTGGCAGCTCGATGCCTGGCAGGAGCAGGTTCTACCTAGCCCGTTAACAAGCGTGTAGCGCCACACCGACCCTATGTATAACCCGAACAGTCGAATGGGCCTCATGAGCCCGAATGTAGCAAGGATGGGATGATCTCACAATGCGCGAAATAGCTACAAAAGGGGTAAACGTCGGTGCAGATATTGGAAAGGCTTTTCTTGATATCTACATCCACGAGCGAGACCGGTATTGGCAGATTGATAACACCAAAACCGAGATCAATAAATGGATCAAGGCGATACGCCGGTTCAAGGTCGAAAGGGTCGTGCTAGAAGCGACTGGCCGGTATGAGCGCTTATTTTACGAGCAGTTGGCTGAGGCCGGTATTCCCGTCGTCATAGTCAACCCTTTAAAGGTCCGACGCTATGCAGGAGCTGCCGGCATCCTCGCCAAAACCGATAAAGTCGATGCCAAGCTGATTGCCGAATTTGGTGCGGTAATGCAGCCAGAGGTGATGCCTCCGGAGTCAAAAATTCAGCGTCAAATCAAAGACTTACTGGTTAGGCGGCGGCAGCTTATGACGATGCGAACGATGGAGAAGAACAGAGGCAAGATAATGCCGAAGTGCCTCCAAGCTGATTACCGCCGCCACATTAAATTCCTCGAAAAGGAAACTGAGAGAATCGACGAAAAGCTCGATAAAGCAATTAAAGCGGAGGAGCTTTGGCGCGCCAAGCGCGAGCAGCTCGAATCGGTTCCTGGGGTAGGCAAATTACTGGCTACTACGCTAATAGCGGAACTGCCGGAGCTGGGTAACCTGAGCCCCAAGGAGATCGCAGCACTCGTCGGCGTAGCACCATTTAATAGAGACAGCGGATCACTCAGGGGGAAGCGTCGAATAAGAGGTGGCAGAGCATCTGTTCGAACGATTCTCTATATGGCGACCCTTTCATCGACGATTCACAATCCGATGATCCGAGAGTTTTATAAACGGCTCGTGAACCAGGGCAAACATAAAAAAGTCGCCCTCACGGCCTGCATGCGGAAGATGATCGTAATACTAAATGCCATGGTGAGAGACGGAACTTACTGGGGAGAAAGCGACCTCAAGTTGGCAGCTTGACATCACAGTCGCTTGTTAATTGGCGCCACCACTTTTTCCGCGGGTCCTATTTTCTATTACCACGATTTAACCACCAAAAGCGGACAGTCGCTACAAAACTGATTGCTAGTGCTAACGGAACTCCAATTCCTAGAAAGAGAAGTTCTGGGTACGACTCATCGGGCTTACCCGAAACTATCCAAACAATAGGCGTAAATGAAAAAACCAGCATGATGACAAGCAAAGTAAAGCTCGCGACTAAGGTTTTTAATCCCTGTCTCATCATGGGGTTATACTCCTTGCTCGCGCCAATTAACGCCGCCAGCAGGGGCAGCTTACCTTGTGCGCTTTTTGCGCAAAAATGGGAGCGCAGCGACCGCGCAAAAAGTGCATAAGGTAAGCTGTCCCGCGCAGGCCCGAAGGGCCGGAGCCTCGCTGCCTGGCCTAGTTATAGCAGGCGCGCTCGGACTACCTTAGTGGCACGATGCCAGCCGCTCACGGCTGGCCGCCCCCGAAAAGAATGAGAGGAATAATTTGAACTCCCCTCACCCACTAAAATTCCCAATGGCATTCCACAATACTGCAGCGGGCTTGCCGATTCCCATTGCGCCCAAAAGAAAGCACAAGGAACGAAACTGCTCAACTGAATCTCGGCACTTTCTCCGTTACCGGACTCTCCCCTATTGGCACGCTCTCCCTGGTTGACCGCAAACCATTTTAAAAATTGAACCCGCCTCTATAACGCCCACGGCAGGGGCGGATTACCTTATGCGCGTTTTGCGCAAAAATGGGAGCGAAGCGACCGCGCAAAACGTGCATAAGGTAAGCCGTCCCGCGGAGGCCCGAAGGGCCGGAGCATCACTGCCCGTGATTGTTAATGTTGGAGGCCTGAAAGTGACTTACCAACTTAAAAACCGCCAATCCTGAACTCGCTAACTACCAGCGAACTACGGGTGGCACGATTGGCTGTACCCTACCACGCTTTCCCTGGAGCGGCTTATACGCCCAAAAGGAAAACCCTACAAAATTTCTTCCGCCGCCAGTAAATACCTTAACGAAGGGAAGCCACTGCTGGCTATTTATATCAACCGTCAATCCCTGCTAGCGATGCAGCTTCTACAACGACATAAGCCGCCAAATGGCTCATCAAGCACACTGAAAATTTTAGGCGGCGGCATGATGAACCTGAACATTAACGCCCACGGCAGGGGCGGATTACCTTATGCGCGATTTACGCGAAAATGGGAGCGAAGCGACCCGCGTAAAACGTGCATAAGGTAAGCCGTCCCGCGGAGGCCCGAAGGGCCGGAGCATCACTGCCCGTGATTGTTAATGTTGGGAAACTTAAAGTGACTTTGCCTCTTTAAATCACCAAACCTGAAGCCAGCAAAGGCTAACATACTACAAACGGCACAATTGGCTGTACCATGCCACGCTTTCCCTGGAGCGGCTAATGAGCCAAACAGGACTGCTCCCCTACTCTACTTCCGGCGCCACCAATAAATGCAAAGAATGGAAGCCACTGCTGTCGATTAAAATCAACCGTAAAATCCTGCCAGCGATTACGCCGCAACAAGGCCGACAGCCGCCGAATCACTAGTAAATTGCCTCACAACTCTCGATGGCGCCGGCATGATGAACCGGAACATTAACGCCGCGCACAGGGGCGGCTTACTTTATGTGTTTTTTGCGCAAAAATGGGAGCGTAGCGAGCAGCGCAAAAGACGCATAAAGTAAGCTGTCCCTCTGCTGCGCTTTGTTAGCACCGTTGCCAAAAAATTGTAATTAATACACCACAGGAACGATTGTTACCTTTTCAACCGGACCAGATTTAATCTCTGACTCTTTATTGCCAGTTTCAGACTCGATCCAGAAAGTAGCTAAACCCCCACTTCGTCTGGCCTTTAACACGTACGATTTTCCTGCCTCAGCCAATAGCTCAGTATTTGATTCAAGCACGTAGTGAAAAGTATTTTGAAAACCTATTTTTTGCGCAGTAGTTTTTTCTGGTGTAAATACAACTCTTACACCAATGTCTCTTTTTCCTGGAGAAACTGGAAAAATTGCCTCAACAGGTGCTGTCCATGGCCCTGGACGAAGCCTTTTGCCATCGACTGATGTAAAGATGAGAGAAACACCACCATCTGTTTTTTCCCGACTATTTTCTAATACACCGTTTTCGGTTCGATCAATTGCTGGGTTCGTAGAACATCCACATATCGCCACCAATACCAGCAAAAATAATTTCGTTTTCATCGTTTATCCGAATTAGTGCTAACGCCGTGCTCAGCGGCGGCTTACTTTATGCGAATTTTGCGCGAAAATAGGAGCGTAGCGACTGCGCAAAAGGCGTATAAAGTAAGACGTCAGCTGCAGCACCTTGTTAAGTGGAATTACGCTAGGCTACCTTTGCCATGAGATGAACATCCGCGTACTCGCCGTCTCTGAAAGCATAGGCCTTAGCAGTTCCCTCAATTTTAAAGCCGAACTTCTCATAGAGGCCTATAGCGTGCTCATTATCAGTATAAACCTCTAACTCTATGCGCCGAATTGCCAGCCAGTTTATGGCGAGGTTTAGCATAGCCTCAAGGAGCTTAGAGCCAACACCAATTTTCTGATGTTCCTCGCTAACCGCCATGCCCATATTCGAGACATGCTTCCTTCGCGGATTGGTAAACACCTCCATTCCAATTTGGCCCACTACTTTTCCATCTAATACCGCAACTAAGCTATAGAAATTTTCCGGAGTATTTCCAAGAAATTTTTCCCACTTATCAATTGATGGATAAGGCAACTGCAGCGTGCCCGCATAGCATGACGACTGAGCGTAGATATCCCGAATCTCCGGAATATCTTCTTTATTGCTATGCCTGATTTCAACGCTCATAGTTTATTTCTCGTGACACTTAACGCCCAGCGCAGGCGCAGCCAACGCGGAGCGCCTTTTGTGTTAATGTTTGAGCGACAGCGAGTAACACAAAAGGCGCGTAGTGTTGGCTGTCGCTCTGCCGCTGATTGTTATGTGAGCTCTACAATGGATGAAGTTAAGCACACCAATGCGATGGCCAAGTATGTAAACTGGGACAATCTAAACAAAACTTTATCACGTTTCTTTTGAATAATCGCGTATGGTAAAAATATAACCCCGCTAAACTCAGACTTCAGGATAGCGAATGGTATATACAGGGAAATTTCCAAAAACCATATTGTTCCCGCAACTCCTGAATCACCCTCATAAAATGACGCAACGATGAACCCTGACACTATAAATACGGCGAGAGAAATTGCAGCATATCTATGTATTCTCGACACCGTTTCTATATCCATGAACCATGAACCATGACCAATCACATAACGCCGCGCTCAGCCGCAGCTTACTTTGGGCGCTTTGTTGCGCAAAATAGGAGCGGAGCGACCGCGCAACAAAGTGCACAAAGTAAGATGTCGGCTGCAGCGCCTGGTTATGGCTGACGCGCTCCGAACTACCTACGCGCACCGAATGCGCCGAAGCTCCTTAAAAACGAGGAAAGAAATTCCAACTTCCCCAACCAATTGTTTTCTTATTGGCACACCATCTTACTGCAGCGGAGTTGCCGTGTTTCCCATGAGATTAAACGAAAGCTCTAGGAACGAAACTGCTTAATTTTATCATGGCAGATAGCCAAATGCTGCGTGCCAAAATAGAGCTCTAAATTACACGCTGGCACAGACCACCATTTTTACAGCCCGGCACCATAACGTCCGCAACAGGGGCGACCAATGCTATGCACATTTTGTGCGAAATTGGGAGCGCAGCGACCCGCACAAAATGTGCATAGCGTTGGGCGTCCCGCGGAGGCCCGAAGGGCCGTAGCATCCTGCTTGCGTTTGTTAAGTGTGGAACTTGGCACGTATCTCTGACTTGCTATTTTCTGGAACATTTTGCCAGATTGTATTATTTGTGAGATACAAAGAAATGCCCAACCCTGAAGCAGCGACGCTTACTATGTACTCGTACCAATCTGAATAGCTCCATTTTCTAGGTTGAGGTGATTTGAAACCTTTCATACCTTCTACCCAGCACACTTCTTCGGCTTCACGATAGATATACTGATACATCGGTTTTCCACCATTTTTCAAAATGACGTACATCTCACCGCTTTCAACTATCTCTACTTTCGATATTTCTTCTGTTTCCATGGACACTTAACGCCGCGCTCAGCCGCAGCTTACTTTGGGCGCTTTGTTGCGCAAAATAGGAGCGGAGCGACCGCGCAACAAAGTGCACAAAGTAAGATGTCGGCTGCAGCGCCTGGTTATGGCTGACGCGCTCCGAACTACCTACGCGCACCGAATGCGCCGAAGCTCCTTAAAAACGAGGAAAGAAATTCCAACTTCCCCAACCAATTGTTTTCTTATTGGCACACCATCTTACTGCAGCGGAGTTGCCGTGTTTCCCATGAGATTAAACGAAAGCTCTAGGAACGAAACTGCTTAATTTTATCATGGCAGATAGCCAAATGCTGCGTGCCAAAATAGAGCTCTAAATTACACGCTGGCACAGACCACCATTTTTACAGCCCGGCACCATAACGCCCTGCGCAGGCGCAGCCAACGCGGAGCGCCTTTTGTGTTAATGTTTGAGCGACAGCGAGTAACACAAAAGGCGCGTAGAGTTGGCTGTCGCTCTGCCGCAGCTTGTTAGTGTTTCGGGCCTCTTCCTGACTATATTTTGTACGCCCTAGTTCGACGCAACCACTGACAAGAACGAACGGTTTAACCCCTACAATACCTGAAAATACCCCGGTGCGGTGCCGCCAACTTGGCACACACTTTCCGGCTATACCCAAATCGTGGGCGAAGCCGACGTTTAGCTTTTGCGGCACGGCACAAATAAAGTTGCCGGAAATTGTGCTGAAGCCGACTTGCCAATGTTCAATAGTGGAACCACGATTTCACGTTACCAATTCTGGCCACACCAGGAGCCGGAACCACCGTTTGTTGCACCAGACTTCCGAAAACCAAAACCCAAAATTCCACTGCTGTAAAAAACACTAACGCCGCGCTCAGCCGCAGCTTACTTTGGGCGCATTTTGCGCGAAAATGGGAGCGCAGCGACCGCGCAAAAGGTGCACAAAGTAAGATGTCGGCTGCAGCATATTGTTAGTGTTGTGGCCCTCTACGAGCGCCCCGTCCTGGTTTATTGCCCGCCGCAACCACTATGGGGAACGAACGGCACAAATCTATGCGAAATTGAAATATACCACGGTGCGGCGCCGCGCTCACTGGCACAATGCTTCAGCCTGGGATCGTGGGCGAAGCCGACGATGGACTAAATTCGCGGCGCGGCACAAGTAGATTTGCTGATAAGAAATCTAATGCCTGACAGCAAAGGCCAAATATTGGAACCACGTTGTTTCCATTGCCTCGGAAGAACCCGGCCCTATAAGCGGCCCCTTTTCCCATCGTTGCTTTCTACGAAGCACGATAATTTTTATTTAAGTTGCAGTAAAACACTAACGCCTTGCTCAGCGGCGGCTTACTTTATGCAACTTTTGCGCGAAACTGGGAGCGTAGCGACCGCGCAAAAGATGCATAAAGTAAGACGTCAGCTGCAGCAACTTGTTAGGCATTTTTTGACCACCTTGCGTAGATTAGTGAGGAGGCAACCAAAAAAGGAATGCCTACTAATAAAACACTCAGTACTGAGGCAAAGTATTGTGGAAGGTTTACTCCACCCTGAAGTAAATAACATACAAAAAATGCCGTGACTACCATCGGCAGAATGCTAGATAGCAAACCCGAAATCAATACGTTGAGATAGTGATTAAGATGCGAGAAAAACTTTGTGGAAACCTTGAATATCGGAAATCCAATTAAGCAAACCCCAACAGCTGTAGGGAGTGCGAACAGTAGAATAACCATTGCTATAACATGGAAATCCGGCACAAAAATCATACCAATCATGAAAATTACAAACCAAGTTGCCATCGTCCCAACGATTGCAGATGCGATGTATTTAACGACTTGGTGCTCGATCATTCCTGATGCCTAACGCCCACGGCAGGGGCGGCTTACCTTATGCGCGATTTACGCGAAAATGGGAGCGAAGCGACCCGCGTAAAACGTGCATAAGGTAAGCCGTCCCGCGGAGGCCCGAAGGGCCGGAGCATCACTGCCCGTGATTGTTAATGTTGGGGAGCTAAAAGCTACATGGCGCCTAAAAAACCACCAAACCTAACCCCGGTAATGGCTAACATACTTCGGGCGCCACAATTGGTTTTACCCTACCACGCTTTCCCTAGAGCGGCTTAAAAGCCAAGCAGGAAACATCCACACTACCTCTTCCGCCGCCACCCCGAACCATAAAGAATGGAGGCCACTACTGGCTATTTATATCAACCGTCAATCCCTGCTAGCGATGCAGCTTCTACAACGACAGAAGCCGCCGAATGGCTCATCAAACACGCTAAAATTTTTAGGCGGCGGCATGATGAACCTGAACATTAACGCCCAGCGCAGGCGCAGCCAGCGCGGAGCGCTTTTTGTGTTAATGTTTGAGCGCAGCGAGTACACAAAAAGTGCGTAGAGTTGGCTGTCGCTCTGCCGCTGCTTGTTAAGCAGCTTTGGCACGGTCTTGCTCGAGCCAGGCAGCTACAAATTGTGTGTAGTCATTGAAAGTCATTTCCTTTGGCTTGATCTTTGCGGCTTTGCAAAGCTCTGGTAATTCCTCTCTAAACTCTCTATAACGGCGTACAATTTCAGTGCCGCCTGAAATCTTCCGCTTAGGGTTAGCATTCCTCAGCCAAGCAGAAACAACTTTGATGGACTCTTCTGGATCTCCATTATGAGAGCGAATATCCTGCCCCGCTATATCCGAAAGAAATATTTGATAGCGCCAAGGCTCTTTATCTAGAACCATGCATAATTTTCTCTTCTGATCGGAATTTCCATACTTCTTTGCACCCAAAAATATTCCGAGCTCTAGCGGCATATTGAATCTTGGTAAGCTTGTTTTCTTGCAAAGCTCGGTTCTACTGATGTCGTGTATTCCGTATTTGCACTGAGAAATTATTTTTGAAATTTTCTCTATTCGGACTTCACCTGCATCCTCCACCTCTTGCGCGCAGCGCGCAATAAAGCCGCAATCGAAAATACAAAATATTTTTGCGTGAAAGTGATTGATGTAATCATCATCAAAAGGGCAGTTTATGAATACGCTGTCATTGTAATTTTTTGCTGCCATTTTACTTCCTCCGAACTGGAGATTTTCGCTTGACAGCAGATTTTTTGGCCGGCGCTTTCTTTGCCGGTGCTTTCTTAACTGCAGCTTTCTTAGTAGTTACTTTTTTTACCGCTGCCTTTTTTGCTGCGGCTTTTTTCGCGACAACCTTTTTGACGGCTGCTACGGCTACAGATCTTGTCACCTTTCCCGATTTTGCAGGCTTAAGAACCTTTGCCTTTGCTTTAGCCTTTTTGGCTACCACCTTTTTTGGTGGAGACTTCTTTGTTGGCACAATATTCTCCGAATTGATGCTTAACGCCGCGCTCAGTCGCGGCTAACTTTGGGTGATTTATGCGCGATAATGGGAGCGCAGCGACCGCGCATAAAGTGCGCAAAGTTAGCCGTCGGCCTGCAGCGCTTTGTTAACTTTACAGGGCCTCGCGGGAGAAGTTGACAATATTCTCGCCATACTTTTCTATTGCTTTTTCTCTTAGTGGATCTAAAAGCAGCCTTACCTCAATTAAGTCATTACCAACATCTGCTATTTCATCTTCATTATGAGATGTTTCACAAATTTTTGACATTTTTGACTCTAGCTCACACAGCGCCTCTAGAACAATCTTTACTTCGGACTCAACAAGAGAAAGTTCAAATTTTTTCATACGACTTGACCTTCTTTCTTAAAGACTCTTGTTGCAGAAAGAGCCATCTCCTCAAGTAAGCCTTTGTATTTATCCAAAGGCATATTCTGAACAGGTGAAATACAATAGTGGTGAGGCTTATCTTGAACCATTTTCAACCCGATGGGCGGGCGTGTATTTGGAGAAAAGCGCCACACCCACCCAGTCATTGGCGATTTCTTAATACCCTAAAGATCAAAAACGCTGATTCCTTTTCCGTTGGCAATAATTACCGTAATGCCGTTGACGTCCATTGTATCTATATCTCTTGGTCTGATATTCCCCAGCTTAGGGGAGGAGGAATTTCCAAGACGAAATAGCTCTTCTGGAAGAATGTAAAACTCTTGTGGGAACATGATGAACTCCATTTCATGGGAAAAGTTAACAGTTTTATTCATACGCCAAGGGCTTGTTTTGTAAACACGATTGTCCTGTGGCGGAAAAAGCCACATCCCCTCTCAAATAGCCAACAGATCAATACTTTATATTCGGCCCTTCGGTATTCTTGCCCTCAAAAAGAAGCCTATGGCTTTTGTTCTTGATATTGATACCGGCGCCCTTCGAACCTGTGAATTCGATATATATCAAGGGGTTAGGCTACCCCATTACTTGTACACACGCCATAGGCTGCTGAATCTAGGGTTGACGGCCTGCCCGAACAAAACTACTGTATATAAAAACAGTCGTCGTGGGTGATTTATGGACAACATCAGACAGCGGATTCCTGTACGGCCGGTTCGTTTTTTGGATACCCTGCGATTACACATGCGTGACGCTGGGCTGGCATATACGACAGAACGGACTTACATACACTGGATTAAGCGTTTTATTCTGTTTCACGATAAAAGGCACCCTCAGGATATGGGCGTGCCCGAGGTCGAACATTTTCTGACCCACTTGTCGGAAGAGCGCGACTGCTCGGTGGGAACTCAGCGCATTGTACTGAACGCGCTGGTTTACCTGTTTACTCGCTTTCTCGGAGTCGAACTGGAGGGGCTTTCGTTTACTCAGGCGAAACGGCCCCGCAGGTTGCCAGTGGTATATAGTCGCTCGGAGATTACACAAATTTTATCCCACCTATCCGGACCGGGCCGGTTGCGTGTACAACTGCTTTACGGGTCCGGTTTGCGCTCGGCGGAGCTGCTCTCACTGCGGGTCAAAGACATCGATTTTGGCAGCAATAATATTTTTGTGCGCGCGGGAAAAGGCAATAAAGATCGCACGACTATTTTGCCCCAGGGGCTCGTAGCGGATCTGAAGCGTCAGATTGAGCGTGTGCGCATCCTGCATGAGGAAGATTTGGCAGACGGCGTGGGAAATGTTTACCTGCCGGATGCTCTTGCAAAAAAATACCCCAATGCGGTGAAGGAGCTCGCGTGGCAATATCTATTCCCGGCCTCCCAGACCGGCCCCTGCCCCCGTACTGGAGAGGTGCGACGACATCACCTTCACCCAACAGCACTGTCGAAGCAGATTCGCCGTGCTGTAAAAGCGGCGGGTATTCACAAACCTGCGCGGGCCCATGCGTTTCGGCACAGTTTTGCGACGCACCTGCTCGAGTCAGGGTATGACCTGCGAACAATTCAGGAGCTGCTCGGGCACTCGGATATCAGTATTACCGAGATTTATACGCATGTGGTAAACCGTGGCAGTAAGGGTGTCCTGAGCCCAATGGATTGCCTGAATCACGGACTTTCCGCCTTGAGCGCCGCAGACAATCGCCTACCCAGAAACAAGGTAACGGAGCCTGAGCCGATATATCGGATCGCCTGTTGATGCGCTCTCCAAACTGGAGGTCACGGCTATTCATGCATAAAAAAACCCCGCTAAAGCGGGGTTTTTTTATGGTTTGGCTGGAGGCCGGCTTACATCATGCCGCCCATGCCACCCATTCCGCCCATGCCACCCATGTCAGGCGCAGCCGGCTTGTCTTCCGGAATTTCTGCAACCATGGCTTCGGTGGTGATCATCAGGCCAGCGATAGAGGCTGCTGCCTGCAATGCAGAACGGGTTACCTTGGCTGGGTCGAGAATGCCCATTTCCAGCATGTCGCCGTACTCGCCAGTACCGGCGTTGTAGCCGAAGTTGCCTTCACCCTGCTTCACTTTGTCCACAACAACGGAAGCTTCGTCGCCGGCGTTGGTGACGATCTGACGCAGCGGCATTTCCATCGCACGCAGTGCAGCAGCAATACCGTGGTTCTGGTCTTCGTTGTCACCAGTCACTTTGATCGCCTGGGTCGCGCGAACAAGTGCAGTACCACCACCAGGAACAACGCCTTCTTCTACCGCAGCGCGAGTTGCATGCAAGGCGTCTTCTACGCGGGCTTTCTTCTCTTTCATTTCGACTTCGGTGGCGGCGCCAACCTTGATCACCGCAACACCGCCGGCCAGTTTGGCAACACGCTCTTGCAGTTTTTCTTTGTCGTAGTCGGAAGAGGATTCTTCGATCTGGGCGCGGATCTGCTTAACGCGCGCTTCAATATCGGCAACGTCGCCGGCACCGTCAACGATTACGGTGTTCTCTTTGGACAGGGTGACGCGCTTGGCAGTACCCAGGTGCTCCAGAGTGGTGGATTCCAGTTCCAGGCCAACTTCTTCAGAGATCACGGTGCCGCCTGTCAGGATTGCGATGTCCTGTAGCATAGCCTTACGACGGTCGCCAAAGCCAGGTGCTTTAACCGCAGCTACTTTCACGATGCCGCGCATGCTGTTGACTACCAGAGTGGCCAGCGCTTCACCTTCTACGTCTTCAGCAATGATCAGCAGCGGCTTGGAAGCCTTGGCTACTTGCTCCAGCAGAGGCAGCAGGTCACGAATATTGGAAATTTTCTTGTCAACCAGCAGGATGAACGGGCTGTCCAGCTCGGCGGTCATGTTTTCCTGGTTGGTGATGAAGTAAGGAGACAGGTAGCCGCGATCGAACTGCATGCCTTCTACGACGTCCAGCTCGTTTTCCAGGCCGGAACCTTCTTCAACAGTGATGACACCTTCTTTGCCCACTTTTTCCATTGCTTCTGCGATGATGGTACCAACCTGCTCGTCGCTGTTGGCGGAGATGGTGCCTACCTGGGCAATGGATTTACTGTCTTCACAAGGAGTAGACAGGCTGGCAATGTGCTCAACGGCCGCAGCGACAGCTTTGTCGATACCGCGCTTCAGATCCATCGGGTTGAAGCCAGCAGCCACGGATTTGAGACCTTCGGTTACGATGGCTTGGGCCAGTACGGTAGCAGTGGTGGTGCCGTCACCGGCGGTGTCAGATGCTTTGGAAGCAACTTCTTTCACCATCTGTGCGCCCATGTTTTCGAACTTGTCTTTCAGTTCGATTTCTTTGGCTACGGATACACCATCTTTGGTTACGGTCGGCGCACCGAACGCTTTGTCCAGAACCACGTTGCGGCCTTTCGGGCCCAGGGTGGTTTTTACGGCGTCGGCCAGGATGTTTACGCCGTTCAGCATTTTTTGGCGAGCGTCATCACCAAATTTAACGTCTTTTGCTGCCATGGTCTTAATTCCTCAATTCTGTTCGTCGTTATCAGATACTGGAGCTAATGGCCGAGCCCTTAGCCTTCCAGTACGCCGTAGATGTCACCTTCGCTCATGATGATCAGCTCTTCGCCGTCCACCTTGAGGGTGTTGCTGTCGGCATAGCGACCGAAAACTACGGTGTCGCCGACTTTTACGGACAGTGCACGAACGTCGCCGTTCTCCAGCTGCTTGCCTTCGCCCACGGCAACCACTTCGCCCTGATTCGGCTTTTCTTTCGCTGCGCCTGGCAGAACAATGCCGCCTGCGGTTTTCTGTTCTTCTTCCTTACGGCGTACGACTACACGGTCGTGTAAAGGACGAATTTTCATGGATTGGATCTCCAATGCGTCGATTTAGGGTTGCAATTACAAGGGGCCGCCCCTTGCGAAAGGGCCCGGCCAGCCCCAGTTCCGGTATCCGGCCCTGGGAAAAATCTTGAGTGGAGCCTATATGTGGGGGCGCAAGAGCAATTTCAACAGCGGTGGAGAAAAAAACTGGGAAATTTGAGAAACAGGGCCACTGGAGCATAAGACGCCAGTAACTCGATAGTAGAAGAGGCCGGGAAATCGCTGGACAGATGACCTGTTAGCCGCGACCAGTCAGGCTTGGACCGCTTCAAGCCCAGCAGCGGTACAAATTTTAATCAGGGTTATGCTTGGAATCCGGGTCATCGCGCTCGAAATCCCCCTCGATTACGTTACGCGCCCCCTGCCCCTCACGGCGGTTGTTCGTACGGCTATCCGGGCCTTGACCGGATTGCTGCTGGTATCCAGCACCGCGAACCACAACAACGTGGTTCAGAAGGCGACCCAGTACCAGCTGGCGGATACCGGGGATCAGGCAGATAAAACCAAAGGCATCGGTAATAAATCCTGGAGTCAACAACAGCACACCACCTACCGCGAGAAAAATGCCTTCAGCCATTTCTTTGGCGGGCAACTCGCCCACCTGCATCTTTTGCTGGGCCCGCATAATGGTCGAGATACCCTGGCGTTTGAGCAATGCCAGTCCGACAACCGCAGTCAACAGGACCAGGCCAATGGTGGGCAATGCGCCGATTTCCTCTCCGACACTGATCAATACCCACATTTCGAGAATGGGTAAAATAATAAACAACAGTAATAGAGGACGCATGAGCCCGGACTCCAGAGGAAAAATGGTGTGATGGCGACGCTTTCTTTAGCCTGGCCTGCAAAGTCAGGGGCCTTCGCCAAATCAATTACATGCGGGCGCCGCCGTCAATTTCCACCACTCGCCCCGTCAAATAATCATTTTCGATAATGAACGAGACGGTGCTGGCAATTTCGTCCGGCTCGCCAATTCGGCGCAGTGGAACCTGCTTGACCAGGCTATCCAATATTTCCGGACGCATCTGGGCCACCATATCGGTACCGATGAAGCCCGGGGCAATGGCGGCCACCCGCACGCCGAAGCGTGCCAGCTCCTTCGCCCAGGTAACGGTCATGGTAGCAACGCCGGCCTTGGAGGCGGAATAGTTGGTCTGCCCCATGTTGCCCGCGCGGGATACGCTGGAAATATTGATGATCACACCGCCGCCACCCTTCTCCGCCATGATTCCCGCTGCGGCACGGGTACAGAGGAAAACCCCGGTCAGGTTCACATCGATCACAGACTGCCACTGGGCCAGCGACATACGTTCGGTCACTTTGCCGTCTTTTACTTTGAGCAGCATGCCATCACGCATGATTCCGGCATTGTTAATCAATACATCCAGTGCACCGAAATCTGCGCTAACCGCCTCAAAGCAGTGGTCTACCGCGTCCTCACTGGACACATCCACCACGTAGCTTTTGGCTTCTGCGCCAACGGCTTCGCAGGCGGCGACGCTCTCGTCAAGCCCCTGCTGATTTACGTCCAGTAGCGCCAAACGCGCTCCGCGCTGGGCAAGATACACCGCCATTGAACGCCCGAGGCCCTGGCCGGCACCGGTTATGACTACAACACTCTTTTCCACGTTCATAATTTATATATTCCTGAAAGCCTATCCTAGAAACTCCAATGCCGGGGTTTCATCTGGCCAGCCAAGGTACACGACCGGCCGCATAAAATTGCATGCTGCCACGCTACCAGGAGTAACCCACGCCAACCGTCATCTTGGTGTCTTGCTTCTCACTATCGATAGAGGGCGTATTATCGTATTGCCACGCGTATTTCACCTCCATCAATATACCTTTGACCAGTGGCGTACGGACGCCGATTTCAGCGGTACTCTGGTAGTCGTCACTGGACTCAAAGGATTGCAACAGTTCCTGGTTGTAGTAGACCTCTGGGCCCATATCGAACTTATAGCGGTAATTCCACGCGGAGCGGCCGGCAGCGTAGCGGTTATCCCCGGTTTCGTTGAGGCTCGGGTCAATATATTCATCCTTAAGGCTGCTCACACCGCCCTGGATCGAGAACGCTGACTTGTCGGTATCGAAAAACAGGTAACCGAGGCCAAGACCGAGAGTCGTCGTCAAGTCGATATTTCGCGCCTCCTCATGTACCAGAGAACTGTTACCCGCAGCAAACCACTTTTCAGCAAAGATCCACCGCAGATCGTAGCTCAGGCGGTATTTTTCCAGATCATCAATTTCCGGATTGTTCTGGTTCTGGTACTGAGTGCCGATAATGTGATGGAAATCGCCATTGCGCACGTCGAAGTTGGCGTTGATGTCCCAGTCTTCCCGCTCACGGTTACCTTCTTCAAAAATCCCGGAGGCGGCGACGTTGCCGTGGAAAATGACCGGATTTCCAACAAAATTAACGTAGGGCTCAGCACGATCAATCGCCGGGAAGTCCATCACCCAGCCAGAGCCTTCATCACAATACAGCTCCCACTGCTCCTGGCGGTGGCCAGCCAACGCACAGGGCTCATCGCGCCCGGCAATCTTGAGATCTTTATCGGTCTCCAGTGACAGGATCTTGCCTTTCTCGACCGTAATCTCGCCAAAGGTTTCTGAATTCCAGACCACATTGTCTTTTTCCACCAGTACCAGCTCACCGTAAATTCGGTCGCCATTGGAAAGGCTCAGCACCCCGGCTTGCACCGGCGAGGCAGCCGCGATAAAGGCGAATAGAATGGCCGCACTCTTGATGGAGAAAAATGCGGAAATCTTTGTGGTAAACGGGGAAAATCGGGGGACAACAGACAGCACGAAACAACCTTTCGATAGCTTTACATTATTAATTGTTCGAAACTAATAATCTAAGAGTTCGACACAGCGCAGAAGTTCAAACGACTTCAGGAACGGAATTGGTGCAGAAACCTACATCAACTGACAATGATGCCACAACTCGCATCTACCTTGCACTCGCGCAGGTTCCGGAAGGACGGGTAGTCACCTATGGGAGGCTGGCGGAATTGGCGGGGCTACCGCGAGCAGCCCGGCTCGTTGGCAGCACCCTGCGGAAACTCCCCAAAGACACCTCCCTGCCCTGGCACCGGGTACTCAATGCCCAGGGAAAGATCTCTCTTCCCCAGCCCGGTTTTCAACGGCAGAGGGATCGCCTGCAGGCGGAAGGTGTCGCATTGATCAGCGGCAGGGTGGATTTGACTCTGTATGGGTGGCCACGGCAGGGCGAACTTTAGGCTTCGAGCCACAGCGCGGGTGCGCGCCTCTCTACGAACCCTAAAAGTGAACCAACCGTCCAATCACCGCCGGCCGGTTCAGCCGGGTGCCGCTTCTTTTGCCAACACCTCTTCGCGACGGCTGCGCCACCATAGATAGATGGCCAGCAGAATCGCGGGCAGTCCGATAAGCGCGGCATAAGTAAAGAACAGGTTGTACCCCTCTGCATCCACCACGATACCGGAAAAACCACTGATAAATTTTCCGGGTAAGGTCATTAGCGAACTGAACAACGCGTACTGGGTGGCCGTGTAGGCCTGGTTGGCGAGGCTTGAGAGATAGGCAATAAATACCGCATTGGATAACCCGGCACTGACATTGTCGGCGCTGATCACCAGTGCCAGCCAGGTTTTATCAGGACCGATATTCGCCAAGTGAGCGAACAGCAGGTTGGTTGCTGCCACCATAACCGCACCGAGAATCAATGGGCGCATGATGCCAAAACGCACTACCAGCAGCCCCCCCAGGAAAGACCCGAATATAGTGAAGAAGAAACCAAATACCTTGGTAATCTGGGCAATGTCACTTTTGCTGAAGCCGAGGTCCAGATAGAAAGGATTTGCCATCACCCCCATGGCGATATCACTGAGCCGGTACACACCGATAAACAAAAGCAGAACCAGAGCGAAACGACCATTACGCTGGAAGAACTCGATAAACGGGCAGGCCACCGCACGTACGAACCACTCCCAGATACGGCTGTGCTGACCGCCACCCAGCATCCGGTCCACCCAGGCGTGCTGGAATTCTTCTGCCATGGCTTTGACTTTGGCGTGATCCGGCTCCGAGATTAGCAAAGTGGTGATGACACCGACCCCCATCAACCCCGCCATGGTGGCATAGGCCACGGACCAGTTTGCCAACTCCGCCACGTACAGAGCCCCGGCTCCCGCAACCAGCAAGGCTATCCGATAACCGAACACGTAGTTCGCGGCCATTGCCCCCTGCAAGTCCCGATCCACCGACTCAATGCGAAACGCATCGATCACAACATCCTGGGATGCGGAGCAGAACGCCACGATAACCGCGAGAACTGCCACCTGAGTCAGAGCCAGTTGCGGATTGACACTCGCCATCCCCAGCAGGCCAAGGGCCACGCCGATCTGCGCGGCAAGCATCCAGCTGCGTCGCTTGCCCATCACCCGCGTCAACACGGGGATTTTCAGGTAGTCGATGACCGGCGCCCAAAGCACCTTGATAGAAAAGGTAATACCCACCCAGGCAAAGAAGCCGATTGCGGTGCGGCTAACGCCGTAGTCGCGCAACCAAGCTGTCAGGGTAGAAAACACAAGCAGCAACGGCAGGCCGGCGGAGAAGCCGAGAAAAAACATCGCCAGCACTTTGGGCTTGAGGTAGACCCTAAGTGCTTCACCCCAGGTCATGTTTTGTTTTTGCATGGGCAGGCTCTGGTTCCTTTTATGGGCTTGCCTGATGTGCGGTACCGCCGCCAACGCTCAAGCGGCGGCTAGCGTCCAAATTTTAGTTCCAGTTGCGCTTCTGCCAGCTTATTGGCATTGATCTGATACGCCACCATCGCTGCGGGGCTGCTCTCATCCAACAGCAACTGTTCAACCTTGAGCGCATATACGCGAAATTGGTAACGATGCTCACCCTGCCCCTTCGGCGGACAGGCACCGCCATAACCGGGGCTGCCAAAATCCGTGCGACTCTGAATCGCCTCTGGAATCAGCCCATTCTTGGGGTCTCCCGAGCCTTCGGGCAGGCTGCTCACCTGGGCCGGAATATTGAAAACCACCCAGTGCCACCAGCCGCTACCGGTGGGCGCATCCGGATCGTGCATCACCACGGCAAAACTGCGGGTCCCCTCGGGGGCACCGGACCACTTCAGGTGCGGAGAGATATTCTCGCCATTGCAGCCAAAGCCGTAATACAGGTGCGCAGCGCGCATTTTGTCGCCCTCGGCATAATCCGGCGACGTCAGTACGAACGATTCAGCACCGACATTCAACGGGAGCGCCAGAGCGAATGCAGCAATTGCCGGGAACAATATTCTCCCCAGTGTAGCAGTCCGCGAGCGACCGCCGCGCCAGAGGCAAAATGCCAGATCCTTCATACCACTCCTCCCAAATGGCAACCACAAACAGCGCTTAATTGTCCGTCGTCATCATGTTCGCTACTGCGGCCAAATCCATATTGCCACCGGTTAATACTACGACAACCCGCTTGCCCCGAAATCGCCCAGAGTGCTCCAGAACTGCCGCCAGCCCAGTTGCCGCAGATGGCTCCACCAGTTGCTTGGTACGCCCCCATAGCAAAGACAGCGCCTGTACAATACCTTGCTCGGACACTGTCACGATGTCGTTGACAGTTTCCCGGATCACCGCAAAATTCCGCTCACCCAGTGTGGTACGCAGGCCGTCGGCAATGGTGTGGGGAGTTTGTTCAGTCACGCGCACGCCACCGCGAAAGGAGCGGTGTGCATCGTCAGCCCCGGCGGGCTCGGCACCCAGAACCTTGATTTGCGGCGCCAAAGCCGAAACCGCCAACCCCACACCAGCCAACAAGCCGCCACCACCTACCGGTGCCACCAAAAGGTCCGGCGCAAAACCCAATGCCCGGCACTGTCCGATAACCTCCTGAGCCACAGTCCCCTGACCTGCAATAATGCGCGGATCATCAAACGGCGGCACTTCATGAGCACCGGTCTCTTTGACCACCTGCGTCAGTGTTGACGCTCGAGCGGCCAACGTTGGCGCGCACAGCACAATATCGGCGCCATACGCAGCAACGGCGTTTTTTTTGGCTTGCGGCGCATTTTCCGGCATCACCACCGTACAGCGGAGATCTCGCTGTGCTGCAGCCCAGGCCAGTGCGGCACCGTGATTTCCCGAAGAATGCGTCGCCACCACCGTTGTGCCCGGCGGCAAGGAAAACAGAGCATTGGCCGCACCACGCGCCTTGAAGGCACCGACCTTTTGCAGGTGTTCACACTTGAAATAAATCTCCGCCCCCAGGCTCTCATTGAGTGTGGACGAGTAAATCAAGGGTGTGCAGTGAACTAACCCGGTGAGACGCTCAGCAGCGGTGAAAATGTCTGCCGCCTCTGGCAGGTCCAGAGAGGGAGAAGGAGAGCAGGATGAAAATTCAGACACAGAGATTCGGATTCCGCAGGTAGCCGGTTACCAAAACAGCACATACAGTGCCATCAGTGTAATCCACATCAACAGCGCCCGTGAAAGTAGCGCCTGCATGGCCTCCACCTCGGCGCCGCACAGGCGCTGCCCCTCGTTGACCGCCACACCGGCACTGCATTCACTGCTATCGATACCTCCGAGCGCTCCTTCCATATAATGCTCGAGTACGTCCTGGGTAGTGGTTTCACGGCAGGTAAGGCGTTCGCGCCAGACGCGATAACAACCGGCAAAGTTGCCCACGATCGCCAGAGTGAACCCGAGAGCACGCACGGGCAGCCATTCAATCAGCCACAGCCAGCGTGTTGCCAGGGCTTCATTCTGTTCGCTTATGCCGCTGACGGCCGACTCCTGAGAATTGCGAGAAAAAGACTCCAAAGCCATCTGACTCATTCGGTACAGCAACGCACCGGGCACGCCCAGTAACAGGAACCAGAACAGCACCGCAAACAGGCGCTCGAAGGCACGATAAATAGTCGCCCGGAACACCACCCGATGGAGAGTCTGAGCATCCGGCGCCTGCGCCGCAGCATCAGTATCCCGTGCCGTCATCAGCGGAGCGGCAGCGTCTCTCGCAGCCTCCAGGTCCCCCTGGTACCAGGCGCGCAGATAATTAGACAGCGCATCATTAAAATGGCCTCGCCCGAAGCTGTACAGCAGTGCGGGCACACTCACAAGAATGGCCCCAAGCCAGCCGAGCAGCAACTCCGCCAGGGCCAGTACAACGGCCACGGCCACTACCGGCGCAAGTACTAATACTCCGAAGCCAATTCCGGCTCTTTCCCGCAAGGCCTGCCGCCGAAATACCAGTGATTGCCAGTGTCCAAACCAGGCGTCGCGGTGCAGAGGTCCGCCAGACCCCCAGATCTGAACCAGCCCCAATGCCAACAGCACGATCAGAAGTGCCATAGCTCCCTCGCTATCGTTTATCGGTTCAACCCGGGTCCGGGTCTTCTACCCGCAGGACTAGGTGCCCGTGGCCGGCCCGGTCAGTTGATCCAATTTATTAAAATAAAGGTCCCAGTCAAACCCCGGACCAGGATCCAGCTTGCGCCCCGGTGCAATGTCGGAGTGCCCAGTAATCCGCGACCGCTCGATGGCCGGGTAGGCTTGCTGAATGGCTACAGTGACCTCCGCCAATGCCTCGTACTGCGCCGGAGTGTAAGTGTCGGTCTCCAGGCCTTCCAGCTCGATACCGATGGAAAAATCATTGCAGTTTTCACGTCCGCAAAACATCGACTGCCCCGCGTGCCAGGCACGTGCATCAAAGGGGACGTACTGAGTAACCCGCCCATTGCGGTCAATCACCAGGTGGGCAGAAACTCGCAAAGTGGCGATTTCAGAAAAATAGGGATGGGCGTCGATGTCCAGATGACCGAGAAAAAACTGGTCAATGTAGGCGCCGCCGTACTCACCGGGCGGAAGGCTGATGCTGTGGATAACCAACAGATCCACTTCGGTATCGTCCGGACGGGCATTGCAATGCGGACTTGCCACGCGGCGAACGCCGGACAGCCACCCTGACTGGACCTGATATTTCAAAACTGAACTCCACCGGAACTGAGCAGGGAGCTATTTTATGGAAGCGACGAAGTATCTGCCAATAGCGGCCCACGTTTATGGTCAATCATATACCAATCCGGTGTACCGCTGGCAGTTATCGGAAGGTCAGACTCGAATAGGGATCTTGCTGTCGCCGCAACTGCCCACCACATATTGCAGAGCTCGCTCAAACAGTGGCCCCTGCTCCAGTGGCAGTAATTCTTCGTCGCGCAGCGCGTGTGCAAGTTCAAGGCGGGAGTAAACACCCACTTTCGCACCCTGGCGGTTTACAAACATAAACTGATCCAGTTCGCGGATGATCGCCGCAAGACGACAGCGCACCGGCAGCTTTTCCGGATGACGCAGTAAAAACCAGCTGTCTTTGAGGTGGTAGGTTTGCTGCCAGTGGTTGTCGTCGCTGGGCAGCGGCTTGAGATCAGCCGGTGCCAGTACCGCAGCCTCTGTCACCACCTGCTGGATTTCCTCCACATCGGGCAGAGCCTTCTGATCGGCAGGCAGCTCCCGAACCTCATCCAGCACCTCAGTGTCGAGCGCTCCTTTATCTTCGGGCGCGACTGCCTCCACCACTGGAATAGCCAGCACACTGTCCGCTTCCCGGCGCAACTCCTGCACCAGTCGTTCACGGGTACGACGCTCCCGTTCGGACTCCACTCGTTCCCCCAGGGTCTGGCGCTCGCGGTACAGGACTTCCAGGCCACCCATCAGGCGCTGGCGGTCGCCGGCGCTCATGGAGAGAGATTGGGCACCCTCCTCCAGCCGCTTTTTCAGGCCCGGTAACAAGCGCTGCATTTTCACACTGCTCTCGGGCATCGGCGCCACCACGCTCCAGATCAGGTCGCGCGCAGTAAGTACATGCTGACGCCACACACCACTATCGGTACCCTCTTTCAGACAGGCGCGGAACAGCACGCTGCTCCACACGCGATTCAACCACTCGTGTACGATCTTAGGCAGTTTCCGCTCCGCCGTCAGGGTGTCGTAAACCGCCGCTACCCGGGCTTTGGCAGCCTCTACCCGCGCCGTGCCCTGCGCCTCATCAATGGTACGGCGTTCCATAACCTCCGCACGCTTGCGCTCTCGCATAGAAAACGCACGGAAAGACTCCAGCAGACGCAGGAAAACACGGTCATCCTGGTCGTACCGGGACAGTACCTCTTCTACAATCGTACAAACCTCGCGATACAACGGGTCATTCAGGTAATTTTCCCCCGGCTGCCAGCCAATTGCAGCATCGGCCAATTCGTTCAACAGACGCCTGGCGGGGTGCCCGCTCTTGCTGAAAAACGCTTTGTCACTAACCGCCAACTTCAACATTGGCAACTGCATGCGAATCAGCTGAACCTTTATCGGCTCCGCGAGGTTGCGGTCCTCGAGCATAAACGAGAACAGCATGTCCACCAGCCGAATGACTTCGCTATCGAGCTCGTGAAGTGAAGCGCTCTGGCGGTTTTCAACCAGGTGCTGCTGTAGCAACTCTGTGACGTTGATCAGTTGGCCTGACACACCACTCTGTGCGGGCAGCGACATCTGGAATTGACCCAGATGCTGCAACAAGGTGGGCGTAGCCATAGCCGGCGCACCGGCACCCGCAGGAACAAGCCCGGGTACACCGGTATAGCTACCCTCCGAGACGGTACCGGCATTGCTTCCGGCAACACTGCTTGCCGCGACACTGGCTCCAGCAGGATCTGATCCGCCCCCAGTAAGCACGTGTCCCGCCGGCGCATAACTGCCAGACGGAGCACCCGACACGCCACCTGGTACCGCTCCCGGCGACAGCGCGGAATCGGCCATTTGCGAAGGCATTGCCGCGGCAACCGGCGGTACATTCGCTCCACTCGCCGGCCCACCGGCAGCGGGGGCGTTTGAACGGTTTCGATGGCGCAGCGGGTCTTCAATGGTGGGCAGAACCCCCTGCTCTATGAGTAGCTGGTTACAGGCTTCATACAGCTCGCCCAGGCGGTTTACCAGATGTAATTCAAACTTTTTCAGCAGGGTCATGCGCGCGCGCAACGACACCTCAACATCATCCAGCACTTCGGCAAAGGCACTGCAGATCGCAGCGGGCCCCAGGGGCAGATTTTCATCGTAAATTTTGCATGAGACCAAGGTGTCAAGACGCAGGGATAAAGCAGCGATCGCCTCCGCGTGATCGCGACGGATATTCGACACCATTGAGCGGATCGCAACCTGCTGCTCCAGATCGTCATTATTTACCAGGGAAAGGTTCTTCAGGGAGCTGCCCAGGTCTGGGCTGACATCCTCACCGGGTGCATCATTACGCGGGTTGTGAAAACGATCCTCGATGCCATCGCAAAAACCATCGATCAGGTTGCTCTGTTCGACCCGAATAACGCGAATCGCCTGAAAAAGTTGATCCTGCTCTTCCTGCTGATGGGCCTTTTCCGCCATCATAAACAGAGAGTCGTCCACCTGCGTAAAGACTTCCTCCACACGGGACTGGATCCACTGAATTGTTTTCTGATTTACGAGACTCACATTTCTAGACAACTGTCTGGTATTTGGGGATCCCGATAGGTTAGACTGCCTGGCAGCCCCACCTTTTCCACCACCGGTAATCACAAATAGTTCGTTATTATTTCTTTCCATTTCGTCCTTGCTCACCCCGGCACGCCCTCCTGGCATCGGTTACGCCACTCTCATCAATGAGAAACCGTTGCGCGCAATCCCCCTAAACAAATACCCCGTAAAGCGCCCGCAACAGAAACTACAACTGGCAGCCGCCACAGAACCCCGGCACCGACACACTGATCAGTGCGGAACTGCGACAAGCTGATACATAAAGATTGAGAAAATCCTGACTTCCGCGGCGGTCATACCGGCGGAATTGAAGCTGAGATCCAATATCCAGCAATCCTAAACGACACGCAAGTGCCAGAAAGGGCCATTTTTCGTGAATTTCTTTGAAAATTGTGCCGATATTGCGACACGACAGGAAAGACAGGAGAAAAAGTAGGACAGTATTGCTAAAAGCTTCTGATTGAAAAGGGGCTAGCTGAATTGTTGCACTTTTTTGACAGACTGCGAAAGCGTCATTTGTGAACGCTCGTCATAATTCCCGGCGCAGTGTCAACAACGTTGTTACGCGCCGGGAATTACACGGATTTTCACCACCGGCGAATCAGCGCATTTCACCACGGGACTGACGTACGGTACCGATTACCGACTGCAATGCACGCTCGAATAACATACCGTCATCCATCGACATCAGCTCCCCTTTGCGCAGCGCTATCGCCAGCTCCGCACGGGTAAACTCCGCCACCTTGGCACCGTTGCGGTTCACGAAGATGAACTGGTCGATATCTTTGATAACCGCTGCAAGGCGGCAGCGGAACTGCTCTTCATCACCACGTTTCAGCTCAAACCAACTTCCCTGGGCGAGGCGGAAGGTCTGCTGCCAGTGGGAGTCCGTCTCAGAAATCTCTTCACTGACGTGTGAATCTGCCTGCAGCGCTACTTCCGCCACAGCCTGCTCAAGCTCTTCCATTTGCGGCAGCTCCACAACCGGCTCAGGCTTGACCTCACTCACATTCACTGGCGCCGTATCGCCCACCTCTTCCGCCAGGGCTGCTTCCTGCCCCGCCGCTTCGGCGGCCATAGCGCGCGCCTCTTTCTCGACTTCGCGGCTGCGCTCTTCCAACAGCCGCTGTGCCAGGGCAAAGCGCTCGCGGTAAATTTCCTTGAGGCCGGCGAACATACGGCGCGCTTCAAAGGTGTTGAGTGATACCGCTTCCACACCGGCTTTCAGTCGCCCCTGCAGCGTCGGCAATAATCCCAGCAATTGCTTGCGGCTCTCAGGCATAGGAGCGTGGACACTCCACACGAGATCCCGTGCGGTGCGCACATCACGGCTCCAGCTTTCGCTCTCCGTACCCTCTTTGATACAGGTCAGGAACAGCATATTGGCCCAGACTTTTTCCAGCCATTCGGATACCACCGGCGGCAGGTCGCGCTCGGCCATCAATGCATCCATCACCGCCGCTACCCGCGCGCGCGCAGCTTTGGTTTTTGCCTTGCCGTCGGCCTCGTCCACAATACGCTGCTCAAGGCGCTGAGCACGCTTGCGCTCGCGCTCGATAAAGTCGCGGAACGAATCCAGCAATGCAGAAAATATATTGATGTCCTGATCAAATTCCGCCAGTACGCGGCCAACCACTTCGCTGATTTTCTTGTACAGCGGATCTTTTTCGTAATTGTCCTTTGCCTGCCAACCGGTGCAGGCATCTGCCAACTCGTTCAGGAGCTTGCGTGCAGGGTGGCCGCCCTTGCTGAAAAAGGATTTGTCCGCGATGGCCACCTTGAGCAGTGGCAACTGCAGGCGCCCAAGCTGGGATTTGACTGGCTCGGCGAGATTGCGATCTTCCAGAATAAAAGAGAACAGCATCTCCACCAGTTTGATGATATCGCTGTCCATTTTCGCCAACGCTGCCGACTGGCGCACTTCCACCAGGCGTTCCTGCAGCATGCTGTTGACGTTTAGAAGCTGAACTTCACCCTCGCCATAGCTCTGAGGCAGATGTGACTGCAGCGCCCCCAAATGCGACAGCAGATCTTGCGGTGGCATCGGCGCTGCGCCACTACCCAGCGGCATCAGACCGTGACCGGCATAGCCCCCGGATTGTGACTCCGCATAACCACTCTGCGGTGCACTGGAGCCCGCTGGTTGCTGAGGGCGCGAAGCCGGGCGCTGTTGACGGGCGGCACGGCGCTGCTGTTTTAGTGAGGGCAAAACCCCCTTCTCGATAAACAGATCATTACACTGATCATATATTTTGCCCAGATTCAGCATGACCAGCTGCTCAAACTTTTTCAGCAGGGTCAGGCGGGCGCGGATATGAAGATCCAGCGACCGTGAGGCCTCGACAAACGCATCGCAGATGGCGTCGGGACCCAGCGGGTTGTTCTTATCGTAAATCTTGACGGAAAGCAGCGTGTTGAGACGCAGGGAAATTTCGGTGAGAGGCTCGGCAAAGTCACGTTTGGCATTGGCGACCATGGTATCCACAGCCACCAGCTGCTCCAGGTCATCGTTGTGTACCAGAGACAGATTGTCCGCTGAATAGGGATCTTCCTCGTCCGCACTGACTTCGCGCACCTGGAACCCCTGATCGAGCGCTTCGGCAAATCGATCCACCACCCGGCGGCGCTCGACGCGCAGCAAGCGCAGCGCCTGAAAGAGCCCATCCTGCTCATCCTGACCATGGGCTTTTTCCGCCATGGCAAACAGGGAGTCATCGACTTTGGCAAACACCTGCTTGGCGTGATCCGTCAACAGAGCCTTCGCCTTATCGCGTACCGCCACAACCGGCGGCGGGAGGGTAACCGGGCCACCGCGGCGGTTCTGCCCCTGCTCTCCCTGGGCACCGCGCATGGAAACCACATTGGACGCGACGTTAGTAGCTACGCTATCGGTGTCTTTCATTGCCATCTAGCCTCGCCGGCAGTCACCTTCATCTATGAAGTGGCCGGGTGATGCGACACAGCGGCTCTGGGAAGCCCACTGTGAATGGTTTATTTAATTTCCAACCCTTTTGCCTGAATACCTATCTGCTCAATTTCCGATCACCTGCAGTGATCAGCAGAAGAGGAGCACAAAAGAACGGAGCAACCTATATTGGTCGACCGTTGATTCTAAGTACAGCCACCATGAAAGCACAACCTCGGGCTACCTGGCACTATCGTTTTTGCGACCCTATTCACAGGCACTGAGTAGATCTGGCGCCCGCTGGATAACAGAAAAAGCATCCAGTGAACACTCGCTGCTCGGCCAGATTTGCTAATATTGCCGCCGTCTGGCCGCAGACTCCAGGCTTACCCTTTCCCGCCCTCAATACCGGACAGGTTGTGGGCGCAGTACTATCGAGGTCCCAGCATGACACCGGCCGCCACCAGGATTCCCAACCTTTTCTCGGATATCGAGCGCTCAGTGAGAGACGCGCTGACGGAAGATGTGGGGGATGGCGATATCACCGCGCAACTGATTCCTGCGGACCGCTGCGCCCGTGCTCGCGTGATTACCCGCGAGGACTGCGTGTTCTGCGGCCGGCCGTGGGTGGACGAGATCTTCCGGCAACTGGATCCCCACATGCGGGTTATCTGGCATGTGCAAGATGGTGAACGAGTGGCCGCTAACAGTGTGCTGTTCGAACTCGACGGTAACGCCCGCAGCATCCTCACCGGCGAACGTTGCGCACTGAATTTCGTGCAAACTCTATCCGGCACCGCCACCACTGCGGCCGACTATGCGGCCCTGGCGGCGGGCACCGAAATCAAAATCCTCGATACCCGCAAAACCATTCCCGGCTTGCGCACCGCGCAGAAGTACGCCGTATTGTGCGGGGGCTGTGAAAATCACCGCATCGGCCTGTTCGATGCATTCCTGATCAAGGAAAACCACATTGCAGCCGCTGGAGGAATCCACAATGCGATTAAACAGGCACACCAGATCAAACCCGGCGCGCTGGTGGAAGTAGAGGTGGAAAACCTGGAAGAGCTGGCACAGGCACTGGACGCCGGTGCCGATGTCATCATGCTCGACGAGTTCACTGATGCAATGACTGCAGAAGCGCTGACTCTCGCGAAAGGTCGCGCGAAAATCGAAATTTCCGGCAGCGTGAACGAGGCTCGCCTGCAACAGTTGGCCGGCCTTGAGGTGGACTATATATCCTCCGGAAGCCTGACCAAGCATCTGCGGGCGATTGACCTGTCATTGCGGCTGGAATCCGGCACCGATTGAAAATGCCCGACCACCTCTCGCAGGTGGTAACGCGGACGGCGCTTGACCTCTTCGTAGATCTTGCCCAGATATTCGCCAATCACCCCCAGGCAAAGCAACTGCACGCTGCCGATAAACAGGACGGGGACCATGATCGAGGCCCAACCGGGGACTGCACTGCCGGAGAAGATTTTCACACCAAGCACCCAGGCAATCAGCGCCAGGGATACCGTACCGGCCAGTAGTCCCAGCACGGTAATGGCGCGCAGAGGTGCAATCGAATAGGCGGTTACCCCTCGCCACGCGAGGGACAACATCCTCCGCAGCGGGTACTTACTTTCCCCCGCCAAACGCCGGCGGCGCGCGTAAGACACACTGGTGGAGCGAAACCCGAGCTCCCGCACCATTCCCCGTAAAAACAGGTTGGTTTCCGGGTATTCGAGCAGCGTATCGACGGCTCGCCGGGACATCAGGCGAAAGTCTGCATGATTGAACACCAGATCAACCCCGAGACGCTGCATCACCCGGTAATACCCTTCAGCGGTCATGCGCTTGAACCAGGTATCCGTTTCCCGCTCTGTGCGCACGCCAAATACCACTTCATTGCCCGCGGAAAATGCGTCAATCATTGCTGCAATATTTTCCGGACCATCCTGCAAGTCGGCATCGATACTGACGACCATGTCTTCCGAGGTCTGAGACAGTCCGGCGTAGAGAGCGTTCTGGTGACCGCGGTTGCGGGACAGTGCTACCGCGACTATACGCGGGTTCTCCTGGGCGAGATGCTGCATTATTGGCCAGGTTGCGTCGCGACTGCCGTCGTCGACAAAATATATTTTTGAGGCCGCGTGGATTCGCCCGTCCGCTTCAAGCCCCGCCACAACATTCAGCAATTCTTCCGCCGAATCAGACAACACCTCCTCTTCGTTGTAACAGGGCACAACAATCGCCAGAGAAGGCGGTGGACAGACACCCGAAGGGTCGATTACGGACTCCATTTTCGCTCCCGGTATACCCAGAATTGATGCAGAACAAAATTACACACCAGGGTGACCAGCGTGGCCCCCACCTGCGCCAGCAAATAAGGGAACAGGATCAGCAACAGTGTGAAACTGACCGTGTTCACCCCCAACCCGACCATGACCACGCCGGCAAAACGCGGCAAGGCCTGCCGGTGCCCCGCCTGCCCCTCAAACGTAATGTAGAAATTCAGCAGGTAATTGATCACTGCGGAAGCACCGTACGCTATAACGGATGCCATCACAGCGAACATCCCGACCACCTCAACCAGCAATATCAACAGCAGATACTGGACCCCGGTAGCCAGCCCGCCTACCAACAGGAAACTGCTGAACCTGCGCAACAGTCCTTTCGTCAACCGCCACCACAAGGGTCTTTCACCCGGCTCGGTGGCGGGGCCGCCAGACTCAGGCGCTGACATGATTCTGCGACCGCAACGGAGCGGCCAGGGGGGGCGCCAAAGGCGGCTCAGCAGTACCGCTACTCACTGGAATCCCGCCCTCTAGCTCCACATGGTCGGACGAGGACACCTTCGCCGCAACCTGGTCCCGGCTGCGCCGCAGTGCCCCGGCCAACACCACGGCCTGGACCAGTAAAAAACCTTCCAGTGGCTTGCGGTAGCGCCCTTCATTTACCGCGATGGGCAGTACGCCCTGTACCAGAAACCAGGTGGCAACCAGCACGGTAAAAAGGCGCACACCCTGTAATCGTCGCCAGCATAGCAGCGTGCCGACCATCAACAGGAAAAACAGCGGCGCCCAGAGCCAACGAATATGGTGGTTGAGTAATTCAATGGGACGCTCGCGGTTGTTATCCGGCCACGATGAACCAAATAACAGGTAGATCAGGTTCTCGCTGGCCAGGTGAAAATATCGCTCTGGTGTCAGTGGGTAGCGGTTCAGCGCGTTACTCCAGTCCTCCACACCATTGGCGATTTCAATTCGCGCGTGTACAGCGCCCTCACGTGTGGTAGTCCAGTCACTCAGCGGCGCCAGGGGTTTTTCTCCGGTGGAAGGAGAGCCAAACCAATAGTTCCATTGCGCCCCATCCTCGCGCAGGTAATGCACATGAATTTCCCGCTTTCCCGAGCGCAGATAGAGGGCCACCAGCTGTCCGATCCCGTGTGGGGAAACCATATTCATTACCGCATGACTACGGTACGCCAGGGGGCCCATCAGCAGCGTCAACACCAGAAGACTGAATCCGGCCTTGGCGATCTTCTGCGGCTGGACCAGCCACAGCCAGGTCGTGACTACCGCAGCCAGAGGAATCGCGATACCCCGGGTGAGCCCTGCCAGGGTCCACAGCACCACCATCAGCATAAAACTCGCCAGGGTCTGCTTGCGCCTGCACCGCCAGCTGGCGTAAAGCGCAGCGCCCAGTAAGGGCAACAACAGGGTTTCCTGCATGAAGTAGCCATATATCCCAATCCAGGACGGCAGCAGGGAAATCGCCGCCCACACCACAGTAGCCTGCAACCGGGACGGCAATAACTCGCGGGCGAAGCGATACCAGATCCAGGGAGTAAGACAGGCGAGCAGCGCAGTGTAAAACGCAATCAGCAGGGGCTCTTTCAGCGTCAGTTTGGCGAGAACACCAATGTAAAGCTGATACATCACCGGATCGGTGAGTGTCATAGGATCGGCACGCAGAGTTTCCGTACCCTGCTCCCAATGCCGCTGGGGGTCACTCCATATGTAGTCGATGGGGTTATAGGTAAAGACGTGATCGATACGCAGCCAGATACCCAGCGCAATCAGAAAATACAGGCCAGCGTACGCGAGCCAACGCCCGTCGGCACGGGATACCCGCAGGGGGAAACGGCGCAGCGCGCCGCACTGGTTCCAGTTCATCGGAGTCATCAGGTCAAGCGGGCCTGGCCGGAACGGAGGGCCCGCCAGGCCCCGTTACCAGGGGCTCCACCGCCGGCGCATCTTTACCGCGATAGAACAGGCGGCCGTGGCCAAACCTCAGCAGGGGGAACCAGCGCCCGAGGAATGCGAAAATCCCCCGCTCACCAATGTATTGCGCGTACGCCACGTATGTGGGGTCCCAGGACAGGTGTCGTTCTTCGGTGCGGGCGCGCATGAAATAGATAAAGTTCACCATCAACAACAGCAATGACTGCCGTAGTGCCTCAGAGCCACTGGCGCTGACCATAAACGGCATGGAGATCATCCACCATGACAGATTCTTGCTGATATACGCCGGATGTTTGGTGAAACGATAGGGCCCGTTGGTCAGGATGCCGCGGTGAGTGAGGTTGGAGAAGCGGATACCGAACGGAATACTGGCCCACACATAAATCGCGATCAATAGCAGAATCATCGACCCCCATAGGGTATAAGCCCAAGGGGTATCCCAGAACCAGTAGCCCCATGCCGGCGCGTCGTCGTATTTGAGATAGGTCCCGGAAAACAGGCTCCAGAACGGCTGATACCCGATCAGCGCCACCCCCCAACCGAGAAAGCTAGGCTCGGCGGTGCGGATATGGGAGTCGAATAGCCGCAGGGTGCACACATACCCCACGGTGACAAATAGCAGATCAATGTAAAACAGAAAATTGAAGGTAAAATCAAAAACCGACTTGAAACTGACCAACAGTCGGGAAAAATCAACATTCAACAGATTGGTCAGGTTGTTGCCGAGATACACGAACATCAGTGGCAGGAAAAAAAGTTTCACCAGCCAGCCCAGGTACAGCTGACCAATGGCTTTCCCCGATACTCCCTTGCGGTTGCCCATGACCCAGCTTCCCAGCTGCCAGTAACTGTCTTTCGGGGACTGCATGGCCCCGTCCACCAGATAAAAATACGGCACGGCCAGCAGCATCCACCAGGGGAATACGGCTTTCACCACGGTAAAATAATTGTCGTAAAAGGAGCCGTGATACTCGGGGAACAGCCAGTACACGAACGCTACGCTGCCAACACTGAGGTAGAAGCCGAGCAGCTTGAGTGCAGTGCGCCCAAGACTGTAATTTGCTCGGCGAAAATCCAGCCCTGCAGACGGATTGCGCCAGGGTTTCAGGAACAGCCACTCCAGCACGATGATCGGCAGCGCCAGAGCCACTGCCACCACCACCAGAGACTGTGTTTTCACGTGCAGATCCTGTCCGTACTCACGCAGCCAGAATACGGCCGCCAGGGATACGCCCAGAGCAAACAGGTTGATCCAGATATTCGTCGGTGCATCGGGACAGGAAGGAACCACATCGGGTGGAGAGACCGGGGGCTTGCCCTCTGCACCGGTCGACTTGGTGGTGGCTTTTTTATTTTTTATTTTTTTCATATTCGGTCCAGAGGGAACTACCAGCTACATACGGGTCGCATCTATTCCAGTCATAAAGGCCAGCCAAGGCGGCCAGACCACCGGTCATAATTGCGCCAGTTTACCCCTATCCCCCGACCGCGGCCAGAATCGGGCGGACGCCAAACTCGAAGGAGAGAATCAGTCAACAGCTCCGTCGCCAGACTCAACATCCAAACCTGGATGAGCGGTGTGATGGCGATGAGAATGCGGGCCGCTCTGCGGCTCCGATCCGGGGGACGAATGGGACTGGGGATGGTGCATGTGCTGCTCCCCATGGCCGCTGTGCTGACCGTGATCGCCGTGACCTAGCCCGCCCCATAGAGTCCACACTCCGAACACCAGTACCAGAGAAGCCATCGAGAGGCGAACCCCCGGCCTTTGTACCAGTGTGCGCAGGTGCGCTGCTGCCACCCCCGTTGCCAGCACGGCAGGTGCCGTACCCAGACCAAACGCCAACATGGCAAGCGCCGCCTGCGACGCACTACCCTGTGCCAGCGCATAGGTGAGCGCGCTGTACACCAACCCGCAGGGCAGCCAGCCCCACAGAGCACCCAAAGCAAGTGCCTGCGGAGTAGATTGAACCGGCAGCAGTCGGCGCGAGAGCGGCTGCACACTGCGCCACAATACGGCACCACCTCGCTCCAGCCACACCAGGCCTCGCCACCAATTCGCCAGATACAGCGCCATCGCAATCAGCATCAGGCCCGCAACAACGCGCAGTGGAGCAAGACCAGCAGCGAGGTCCACCGCGAGAAAAGCACCGACAGTCCCAACGATCAACCCCATCAGCGCATAACTGGCGATCCGGCCCGCAGAATAACCGAGTAACCGTGGCCACTGGGGACTCTCGCCCGGCACCGCCAGCCCCAGTGCACCGGAAATTCCCCCGCACATGCCGATACAGTGGCTGCTGCCAAAAAAGCCAATTGCCAACGCCGCGGCCAGCACACTCCATTCAGGCATCAGTCGGCCTTCCGTTCGTCATTTTCGGCGGATAGGCGTTTGGCGTCAGGTGAGGCGGAAGGAGGCACGTCGTCATCAAACAGGATGCGGCGGCCTTCGGTCTCCAGGTCGTCGTACTGACCGCTGTTGACCGCCCAGAAAAACAGCTTTACCGCGCCGGCAACAAACAGAATCACAATGGGTACTAATAAAAAGATACTGTCCACTCACACCTCGCGCTGGACGTAAAAACGGGTAGCCGGTGCGCCGGTCGCTTTAGTGCGCCGGCTGCCAGCGGGATAAACGCAGAGCGTTGATCACCACGATCAGAGAGCTCAGAGACATGCCAATAGCCGCAGCCCAGGGCGGAACAAGCCCGAGGAACGCCAGTGGTAATGCCAGGGCGTTATACAGGATCGCCCAACCCAGGTTCTGGCGAATAATTGTGCGACATTTGCCCGCCAAGGCAAAGGCCCGCGGCACTGCTCGCAGATCGCCCTGGAGGAGAATGGCGTCCGCACGGGATTGGGCCAGATCTGCCGCAGACATCATCGCCACTGAGACATCGGCTCCCGACAACACCGGTATATCGTTGATGCCGTCGCCAATCATCAGCACCCGCTCGCCCTCCTCCTGTAGTGCCTTCAGGCGGCGGAGCTTGTCTTCCGGCGAGGCTCCGGCGCGATAATCGCCAATTCCGGCGGACTCCGCGATACGTGGCACTTCGTCGGATTGGTCGCCGCTGAGTAACTCGGCTGACACGCCCGCTGAGGCCAACATCGACACAGAGTCCGGTGCGCTCGGACGCAGTTCATCACCCAGCCCCAGCCAGGCCACAGGCCCTCGGGAGTCCCCCAGCATCAGCCACTGCCCTTGCGCGGTCGGCGCCCGGCACGACGCGGTAGCCACGGAGGTTTCCGCAAGCGCCAGCACAAACTCGGGCAAACCGAGACGATAAACCGTGTTATCGCAAACCCCCTCTACCCCACGGCCTGTAACCGAGCGCAGTCTGCTGGCTGCAAGATTCCCAAACCAGGGACGAAACGCCCTCGCCAGCGGGTGATTGTTCTGGGCCTCCAGTGCCGCTGCAATATCGCGCGCGGTCGCCTCGTTCATCCCTTCGCGCAATGGCAGGATAGCGCGCAGCTGAGGTGTGCCTTCGGTCAGCGTCCCCGTCTTGTCAAATATCACGCGCGTCACTCTGGGCAAAGCTTCCAGCACATGCCCCCGTGCCACCAGCAACCCGAGTTGCTGCAGGCGTAGTGTCGCCGCAGCGAGCGCCGCGGGGGTTGCCAGTGACAGGGCGCAAGGGCAAGTAACAACCAGCACAGAAAGTGCCACCCAGAAGGCGCGCCCCGGCTCCTGTTGCCACCAGAATACAAAAGCCGCCACCGAAATCATCAAGACTGCGGCAATAAACCGCCCGGCAATACGGTCTGCCAGCGCCGCCTGGGCGGGCTTATCCAGTTGTGCCTGCTCCACCAGCTTTTCAATAGCCGACAGGCGGGTGCCGCTGCCCGCCGCGGTAATACGCACCGTCAGGGAGGAATCGCCATTGACGCTACCGGCGAATACCAGGCTGCCCACTTGCTTCTGCTGCAGTGCAGATTCCCCGGTCAACACGGATTCATCCACCCCGCTGGCGCCGTCTGTGACCACTCCATCTACCGGCACCGTATCCCCCGGCCGCAACAGGATCAGCTCACCCTCGGTCAGGGCGGCAACCGGAACCGATTCCACCGTGCTGTCGCTTCCCAACCTCAGCGCAGCCAGCGGCAGCAGTTGAGCGAGGCCACCGCTGGCCAGGCCCGCTTTGTGCCGAGCTCGCATCTCCACAAAGCGGCCCAATAGCAGGAAAAAGGTGAACATGGAAACCGACTCGAAATACACCTCACCGGTATCAAATACCGTGGCGTATACGCTGGCACCATATGCAAGACCGATGGCGAGGGAAACCGGAACATCCATTACCAGGTGGCCGCTGCGCAGTGCGCGCCAGGCAGCGCCAAAAAATGGCTGTGCCGCGTAACAGACCACCGGGGTGGCGACCACCAGTGACACCCAGCGAAAAAACTGCTCAAACTGCAGATCGATACCTTTGCTGCCACCAAAATACAGGGCGATGGCAAACATCATTACCTGCATGGTGCCCAGCCCCGCGACGCCGAGACGGCGGATGGCCGCACGGCGCTCCTGCTGCAGCAAGCGTTCACTGTTCGCAGCGGTGGCCGGTGACGGGCGATAGCCGATGGAGGCAAGGGCAGAAAAAATGGTGCTGAGCGCCACCCTGCCCGGGTCAAACACGATCTGTGCGCGGTGAGTACTGGCATTGACCGATACCCGCTCAACACCGGCGAGCGACAGCAGCTGCTTTTCGATCAGCCATACACAGGCGGCACAGGTGATTCCCCCCACCAGCAGACTTGCCACCTGCGGGGACTGAAGGCTTTCAACGCCGGGCAGAGTATCGGAAAACGCGCGCACAAACTCACTCTGCACCTGTGGCAGATCGTAGGCGTGCCAGCGTTGCTGTTCGGGCGCCTCCTCCGGGCGTTCGCTGTTCTGCTCGCGAAAGCGATAAAAATTATCCAGCCCACCTGCCACGATCGCACCCGCCACCGCCTCGCAACCGGGGCAGCACATGGCGCGATCCACGCCATCGATGGTAACGGAGTAGTTGCTGCCCTCGGCCACAGGAAGCCCACAGTGAAAGCAGCCGTCTTCGATTGCCGGGGATTGCGAGGAGGCGGTAGCCGACTTCTTGGCGGGTATATCGCCGGAGTTTAAGAGTGATCCATTCATCGAGTCACTGCTCGGCGGGCTTCAGGGGCACTCCGTTGCCGATATTGAAATTGATTTCGCCCTTTAGGCGCCACTCAGGCGCCTGCGCGCCCTCCGCGTCTACTTCTGGCGTCACCTGCAGATACCAGCGATGCTGCAGGGGAGCTGCGACCTGCCCCCGGTAGCGGCCGGTGGATATTTCTTCCAGCACGATGCGCTCATCCAGATCCGCCTCCACCGGATGACTCAGTATCAGTACCAGCGATGCAGGGTAAGTGGACAGTTCACCACGCAGGTCCAGAGAGACGGACTGATCTTGCGGGGAGAACAGAATCATCCCTGCCAGGTTCAAATCTTTTGCCCGCTGATCCTGTTCAGCACTGTAGTGGTACAGGCGGCTGTCTTTGTAATAGGTATCACTGACCACATCGTCACCATGACGCACGGCAATCGACACCAAAACGAACGAAACAATCACCACCAGAATCAATGGTGACATCACCATCCAGAACCAGGGTTCCCGAAACCAGGGCGCAGACTTGCTGGAATTTGCTTTTTGTGACACTGAATCAATCAACCAAAATCTGATAAAAATTGTTGGAGCGGTAATGCTGTAAGGTGCTCATCCCTGGCCACTTTATTCGCACCTACTTGGGGCCAATAAATACGGTCTTGTGCCGATCATTGAGCTCCGGCGCGTCCTTTGCCTCAATCTCGATATAGATATCGTGCTTGGTGTCCCGCAGCTGCTTCTTCGGCACACTGACCCGGATGGGCACGGAGTATAACTCCCCGGGGTTCACCAGTGGATTCTGTTGCATCCGCAGGGAGTAATCGTATCCGGGCTTACCGGTAACACGGATGCTGAATTCGTGGGGCCGCTGGTCCATGTTATTGATCTTGACCGTGTAGACATTCTGCACCATACCCTGAGACACGCGATACATGCGTGCCCCGCGGTCGCGCAGCACTTCCGCCTGAACCGGAGAACGGGTAACCACCTGATAGGAAAAGGCGCCAATCAACAACAGTAATATCAGCCCGTAGCCCAGTAACCTCGGGCGTACAAACTGGGTCTTGCCGGTTTCCAACTCGTCTTCCGAGGTAAACCGGATCAACCCCCGCGGATACTGCATTTTGTCCATCACACTGTTGCAGGCGTCGACGCAGAGGCCGCAGTTGATACACTCGTACTGCATGCCATCGCGGATATCGATATCCACGGGGCACACCTGCACACACCAATAACAATCAATACAGTCACCCATGCCCTGGGCCTTGTGATCCACACCTTTTTTACGCGGCCCACGCGCTTCTCCGCGGCGGGCATCGTAATACACCGCGAGGGTATCCTTGTCATACATGACCGACTGGAAGCGGGCATAAGGACACATGTATTTGCACACCTGCTCACGCATAAAACCGGCGTTGAAGTAAGTCGCAAACATAAAGAATGCAACCCAGAATGCCCCTTGTGGGTGCGCGGTGAAGGTTGCAAGGTCCACCACCAGATCACGGATCCCGTAAAAGTAGCCAACGAACGCCAATGCCGTTGCGAGGGATATCAGCAACCAGATGGTATGGGTACCGCCCTTGCGCAATACCTTCTCGAGGCTCCAGGGCGCCGCATCCAGCTTCATCCGTTTCGCGCGGTCCCCTTCGCACACCCGCTCAGCCCAGATAAACATCAGTGTCCACACCGTTTGCGGACAGGTAAACCCACACCAGACCCGCCCCAGCCAGGTAGTGACCGCAAAAAGGGCAAAGGCGGAAATAATCAGCAGAGCTGCGAGCAGGATGCCATCCTGTGGACCGAAGGTCGCCCAGAGAATATGAAACTGCCGCGCAGGCAAATCAAAATGCACCGCCTGACGCCCATCGATGTTGAGCCAGGGGATAAAGAAAAAAGCGAGAAGTAGTGGAAGGCCGGTATATTTGCGAATACGGGTGTAGACACCGCGAATATGGCGGATATAGACCTTGTCGTCGGACTCGTAGAGCATGCGATAGCGGACTTCACCACCACCTTCCTGCTCTTCCCGGGTAGGGATTCTATCGCTCACAAAACCTCACTTGCCCGAAGGGACTCGGGATGGAAACTGCAATCATTGCAATGAGGCTTGTTCTTCTTCCCTGCAGTGCCCTTCCCTGTGGATAAAGGGGGCCGGAAGCCCCCTTACCTGGCGCGGCGCAAGCGGAGTTACGCCGGATCTTTCTGTTACTGCTGCACGTCTTCCTGACGCGACAGACTGTAGACATAGGCAGCGACCAGACGGATCTTGTCTTCACGCAGCTTGTCTTTCTGAGAGGGCATATTGTTACTCCGCCCACCGCGCACGGTGTGCTGAATTTCTTCGCGAGTACCGCCGTAAAGCCAGATATCATCGGTCAGATTTGGCGCACCCAGCGCCTGGTTGCCCTTGCCATCTGCGCCGTGACACGCCATACACACGGTACCGAATACCTGTTTGCCCTGCTCGGCGAGCGCTGCATCGTGCTCCAGACCATTCATTGCCAGAACGTACTCGGTCACATTCTTCACACCGTCTTCACCAATGATCGGGCCTTGTGGTGGCATCAGCCCCTGGCGACCGTTGTGCAGAGTTTCCAGGATTTTCTCCGGGGTACCACCGTACAGCCAGTCACTGTCGGTCAGGTTCGGGAAACCGTAGTTTCCACCACCGTCGGCACCATGACAGACCGCGCAGTTATTGGCAAAGATTCGCGCGCCCATTTTCAGTGCTTCGCGATTTTCAGCAATTTTCTCGATTGGCATATCCACGTACTGGCCAAAGTTCTCTTTGAACTCAGCCTGTGCTTTGGCTTCAGATGCCTTCAGCGCACCAACAGAGGTCCAGCCGGCAATACCCTTGAAGTTACCCATGCCCGGGTAAATCACCAGATATACCGCGGAAAACACCAGCGTGAAGATGAACAGCAGGAACCACCACTTCGGCAGCGGGTTGTCGTATTCCTCAATACCATCGTACACGTGGCCGGTGGTGCGGTTTTCCGGATCGTCCTGATCGTCCACCGCCACTTTGCGGTTTGCAAAAAGAACCCAAGTTACCAATGCGAGATTGGCGAGGGTGAGCACAATTACCCAAACACTCCAAAATGTACTCATTTGTCCTGCCCCTGTTCCTGTTTCTTACCGGCCTCGTCGCCAGTGGTGCTTTCGCTCTCGCGAGCGGACTTGTCTAAAGTTTCCTGCTCATCGGCGAACGGCAGCTTTGCATCTTCCTCAAAACGCTTTTTACGCTTGGGAGAGAAAGCCCACCAGCACACCGCGAGGAATGCCAGTGCGCCGAGAACAACGGCGATCTGCCGCAGAATATCGATAGTCACCGATTACCTCGCTTAGCGCTTCTGCTGTACCAGGGTGCCCAGCTGCTGCAAGTAGGCAACCAGCGCATCAATCTCGGTAACGCGCCCGCCCACAAAGGGCTTGCTGGCGTTGGCGATATCTTCGTCGGTGTAGGGCACTCCGACAGAGCGCAGTGCTCTCATCTTTCTCGCCGTATGTTCCCCAGTGACGATATTGTCGAACAACCAGGGGTAAGACGGCATGATGGATTCCGGGACCACATTGCGTGGATCGTACAGGTGCGCGCGGTGCCATTCGTCAGAGTAACGGCCACCTACGCGAGCGAGATCCGGGCCGGTTCGTTTGGAGCCCCACAGGAAGGGGTGCTCGTACACGAACTCTTGCGCCATAGAGTAGTGACCGTAACGCTCCACTTCTGCACGCAGCGGACGCACCATCTGGGTGTGACACACATGGCAGCCTTCACGGATATAGATATCGCGCCCTTCCAGCTCTACCGGACCCAGCGGTTTCAGACCCGCAATCGGTTCATTGTTATTGGTGGTGAAGAACTGGGGAACGATTTCCACCAGGGCACCGAAGCTGATCGCTACAACGATCAGCACCATCATCAGGCCGATGTTCTTTTCTACGATGTCATGATTTTTCACGATCGTTTCCCCTTAAGCATTCTTCGCGATCGGCAGGTTTTCATCGTGACGCACTTCGCCTTCTTTAGGCTCGTCGGTGACGGTGCGGAATACGTTGTACGCCATCAGGAACATACCGGTCAGGAAGAAGGCACCACCCAACCAGCGAACGATGTAGCCCGGGTGGCTGGCGATCACGCTCTCCACAAAGCTGTAGGTCAGGGTGCCGTCGGCGTTGAAGGCGCGCCACATCAGGCCCTGGGTAATACCATTCACCCACATCGCCGCGATGTACAGAACAGTGCCCACGGTAGCGAGCCAGAAATGCGCATTGATCAGCTTGACGCTGTACATCTCTTTACGGCCCCAGAGTACAGGTACCAGGTGATACAGGGCGCCGATGGAGATCATCGCAACCCAGCCCAGCGCACCGGAATGCACGTGGCCAATGGTCCAGTCGGTGTTGTGGGACAGTGCGTTCACGGTCTTGATGGACATCATCGGGCCTTCAAACGTGGACATGCCGTAGAAGGACAGGGATACCACCAGGAAACGCAGGGTCGGGTCGGTGCGCAGTTTGTGCCAGGCGCCAGACAAAGTCATGATGCCGTTAATCATGCCGCCCCAGGACGGAGCCAGCAGAATCACCGACATAATCATCGCCAAGCTCTGGGTCCAGTCCGGCAGTGCCGAGTAATGCAGGTGGTGGCCACCGGCCCATACATAAATGGAGATCAGCGCCCAGAAGTGCACAATAGAAAGCTGGTAGGAGTAGACCGGGCGACCGGCCTGCTTCGGTACGAAGTAGTACATGATGCCGAGGAAGGCAGCGGTCAGGAAGAAACCAACCGCGTTGTGTCCATACCACCACTGGATCATGGCGTCCTTGGTACCGGAGTATATGGAATAGGACTTGAACGGCGCGACCGGCACTTCCAGGTTGTTGACGATATGTAGCGCGGCAATGGTGATGATGTAGGCACCAAAGAACCAGTTGGCTACATAGATATGGGAAGTACGACGCTTGGCAATGGTGCCAAAGAACACGATTGCATAAGCAATCCACACCAGTGCGATCAGGATATCAATTGGCCACTCCAGTTCTGCGTACTCTTTACTGGAGGTGTAACCCAACGGCAGAGTAATCGCGGCGGCAATGATGACGACCTGCCAGCCCCAGAAAGTGAAGGGAATGAGCCAACCGCCCCACAGGCGAGTCTGACAGGTGCGCTGGACCACATAGTACGAGGTCGCAAACAGTACGCTGCCGCCAAATGCGAAGATAACCGCATTGGTGTGTAACGGACGCAGACGACCAAAATGCGTGAACGGCTGCCACAGGTCATTCAGCGCAGGCCAGGCCAGCTGGGCGGCGATCAGGACACCCACGCCCATACCAAAAATACCCCAGACCACCGACATGATGGTGAACTGGCGCACAATGTTGTAGTCATAGTCCGGCAGCTTGCCGGCCTCTGCCACTGTAGTCGTCATTGTGTTACTTCCGTTGCTTTTAGAGATTCGTTTCCGTCAAACGCGGGGTACTCGCCATAATCACCAATAGGGGGGCGGCTATACCCTTCACGGTAGACCGGGTGGGCACAGGAACGACGATTTAAACGCTGTAATCGCCCTTCCCGGCTGATTTAGATCAAGTCTCTGCCTTTACCCGCTGCGATACGCAGGCGCAGGGCGTTCAATTTGATAAAGCCCTCGGCATCTTTCTGGTCGTAAGCGCCCGCATCGTCTTCAAAGGTGGCGATTTTCTCGTCGAAGAGACTGTCATCGGAGCGGCGACCAACGGCGGAAACACTGCCTTTATACAGTTTCAGGCGCACCTCACCGTTCACCACAGACTGGGACTGGTCGATTGCCGCCTGTAGCATTTCGCGCTCGGGGGACCACCAGTAACCGTTGTAAATCAGCTTTGCGTAGCGCGGCATCAGCTCGTCTTTCAGGTGTGCGACTTCGCGATCCAGAGTGATGGATTCGATGGCGCGGTGCGCCTTCATCATGATGGTGCCACCGGGTGTTTCGTAGCAGCCGCGGGACTTCATGCCCACATAGCGGTTTTCCACGATATCCAGACGACCGATACCATTGGCACCACCGAGCTTGTTCAGTTTCTCCAGCAGGGTCGCTGGGCTCATCCGCTCGCCGTCGATGGCAACCGGATCGCCATTCTCATACTGCAGGGTGATGTAAGTAGGCTTGTCCGGTGCGGCTTCCGGGCTGACACTCCAGCGCCACATATCTTCTTCTGCTTCCGCCCAGGGTTCCTCGAGCACTCCGCCTTCATAGGAGATATGCAACAGGTTGGCATCCATGGAATACGGGGACTTTTTCTTCTTGTTGGAAAAATCCACCGGAATCTTGTGCTGCTCACAGTATTCCATCAGTTTCTCGCGGGAATTCAGATCCCACTCACGCCAAGGGGCGATCACCTGGATACCGGGCTTCAGAGCGTAGGCGCCGAGTTCGAAACGCACCTGATCGTTACCCTTGCCGGTGGCACCGTGGGAAATGGCATCGGCACCGGTTTCGTTGGCAATTTCGATCAGTCGCTTGGCGATCAGAGGGCGGGCGATAGATGTACCCAGCAGGTACTCACCTTCGTAAATCGTATTAGCGCGGAACATAGGAAAGACGAAGTCGCGCACGAACTCTTCGCGCAGATCGTCGATGTAGATCTCTTTTACGCCCAGGGCTTCCGCTTTGGCGCGTGCCGGCTCCACTTCCTCACCCTGACCGATATCGGCGGTAAAGGTAACAACCTCACACCCATAGGTATCCTGCAACCAGCGTACGATCACCGAAGTATCGAGCCCGCCGGAATATGCCAATACCACCTTATCGATCTTGCTCATTACTATCCTCTGTATAGTGGGCCCGTGCTTTCGGGCTGTGCCTTCACTACAGGTACACTGCCGCCCTACCGGGGCGTTGCACCTGTGAAATGTCTCGAACTGGGGGGATTATTTTTGGATGTGTGCCCAGGAACTGCGGGTAGGCCGCCTTTTTTCGGGGCGCGATTGTAGCGCCTAGAACGGCATACGACTAGCACCAGACGGCCAGCCGAATGATTGCGTAAAAAGCAGCCCGTCAACCTGTCTACTTTACATTCAATCTGGTGAGAAATGAGACATTCACCGCAGTTTTCGCAATTTTTTGGCGCTTCGGGTAGCATCGGCGCCGCGATCAATCCGGGAGGAGATATTCGGTGGAGCCCAAACAGCAAATCACGCTGCGCAAACCTGACGACTGGCACATTCATTTACGCGATGGCGCCGCCTTGCCGCGCACTGTGGGAGACGCCGCTGACCAGTTTCGACGGGCCATCGTCATGCCCAACCTGGTACCGCCGGTAGTCAACGCAGGTGACGCTCTCGCTTATAAAGAGCGTATTGCAGCCGCGATCCCGGAAGGGAACCCGTTCACCCCATTAATGGTGATCTACCTGACCGACAATACCACCCCAGAGGTGGTAGAGCGCGCGCATTCCGCCGGAGTCGTAGCCGCCAAACTCTATCCGGCCGGCGCTACCACCAATTCTGACTCCGGTGTCACGGATATCGCCAATATCTACCCTGCACTGGAGGCCATGCAGTCCTGTGGCATGAAATTGCTGCTGCACGGCGAGGTAACCACCAGCGAAATCGATATTTTCGACCGCGAGCGGGTCTTTATCGAAAACATTCTGGGGCCGGTAGTAGACGATTTCCCCACTCTGAAAATTGTTCTGGAACATATCACGACGGCGCATGCGGCCGAGTTTGTCGCTCAAGCCCGCGACGGTGTTGCTGCAACCATTACCGCGCATCACCTGCTGTACAATCGTAATCACATGCTGGTGGGGGGCATCCGACCGCATTACTACTGCCTACCCATCCTGAAACGCGGCTATCACCAGAACGCGCTGATCGAAGCGGCGACCAGTGGCAACCCTAAATTTTTCCTGGGTACGGATTCAGCGCCCCACGCTCAGGGCAAAAAAGAAACGACCTGCGGCTGCGCCGGCTGCTACACCGCGTTCAGTGCCATCGAGCTCTACGCTGAAGCCTTCGAGCGCGCCGGCAAACTGGATATGCTCGAGGGGTTCGCGAGCGACTTTGGCCCCGACTTCTATGGCCTCCCGCGCAATAGCGATACCATCACCCTGGTGCGGGAGCCCTGGACACTTCCCTCCGGGCTACAGATGGGTGACGACGCCCTGATCCCGTTGGCCGCAGGCGAAACATTGAACTGGCGCCGGGTATAATCCCCAGCCCCGCCGCAAATTTGAATTGGTTTAGCTCTCAGGATACCCGTGACCCCAGCAGAAACGCCCAACGGCCCCAAAAGTCTTCTGGCCCAGCGCTTTCGTGGCTTTCTGCCCGTAGTGCTGGACCTGGAAACGGCGGGCTTCAACGCCCGCACCGACGCCCTGCTGGAAGTGTCAGCGGTTATCCTGAATATGGATGACCACGGCACCCTCTACCCAGAGGAAACCCACAGCTTTCATATAGAGCCATTTGAAGGCGCCAATATCGAGCAATCCGCCCTGGATTTCATTGGCGTAGATCTCGACTCCCCGGACCGCGACGCTTGGCCTGAAGAGATCGCCCTTCCGGAGCTGTTTCGGCAGATTCGCCGCGCCATCAAGAGCCACAGCTGCACCCGCGCCATTATGGTTGCGCACAACGCGCACTTCGACCTCGGCTTTATCAACGCGGCGGTCGCGCGCTGCGGCCTGAAACGCAACCCTTTCCACCCCTTCTCGTGCCTGGACACCGCCACTCTGGCGGGACTGGCCTACGGACAGACCGTACTCGCCAAAGCCTGCCAGACGGCCGGAATGGCCTTCGACAATAGCGCTGCCCACTCCGCGGAATACGATGCGGAGAAAACCGCCGAACTGTTCTGCGGCATCGTCAACCGCTGGCGCGACTTGGGCGGCTGGCCCCTGCCATCCGCTGCGGACGACCCACAGGCAGAAGGCGAAGACGCGGACTGATCCACCTTCTCCCGTACGACTTTGGTCGCATATTCACCGTTTCGCCCCCTCGCTAGGCTGGGGTTGCTTCCAATAAAAATAACGGTGAAAGCGATGAAACTTTTCAAGCAGCGCAAGCTCCTGGGCGCCGGCCTGGGTCTATCCATAATGCTGGGTGCGGCAGCGGCAGACGCCGGCAGCTGGCAACAGAACGTCGCCATCGGCGGCTTCAACAAGGTCCATATTTACACCCCGGACTCCTCCTCACCAATTGGTGACGGCAAGGCACTGCTGGTGGTACTGCACGGGTGCACCCAATCCATCGACGCCTACCTGAGCGCGAACCTGGAACAGGCCGCGGAAGAATACGGCATGGTCGTGGCAGTGCCCGATGCCATGAATAAGGCCGGCTTCAGTTGCTGGTCCTACTGGCAGGGCACCCGCTCTCGCACCGCCGGAGATTACAAAAATCTGGTCAACCTGGCCAATACCATGAGCGGTGATTCCAGTCGGGGCATCGACCCGAATCAGGTGTACATTGCCGGTCTATCCTCCGGTGCCGCCTTCGCCAATACCACCGCGTGTATCGCCCCGGATGTGTTTGCAGGCATGGGTATCAGTGCCGGCCCGAGTATCGGCACCAGCTCCAGTGGCGCCATCGGTAGCTGTGAAACCGCTAATGTCGCCAGCCGCTGCAACTCTTACGCCGGTAGCTACGCCGACCATTTCGATACACAAATCGCCTCCATTGCCCACGGCACCAACGACACCACAGTGGATGACTGCTACAACACCCAAAACGCGGAAGGGATGGCCGGCGTTTACGGTGTGAGTCAGCTGCCAGGCACCGACACTTACACCGACGGCGGCCGCAGCGCGACAGAAACTCTATGGCAGGACGGGCGCGTCTCCATGCTCTGGCTGAATGGTGTCGATCACGCCTGGTCTGGCGGTCAGGGCGCCAGCGGGAGCTATATCAGTGGTGCGGGCATCAATTACGCCAGCTACCTGGGTCAGTACTTCGTGGATAACAACAAGCGCGTCGATCGCAACAGCGGCCCGGTTATCAGCGACATCAGCATCAGCACCAGCGGTAGTCAGGTCCTGGTCAGTGGCAACGCGACCGACGCGGAAGGCAGTGTGCAAAGCGTTGATGCCACCTTTGACGGAGACACCAGCAGTTCGGTGAGTGGAGGCACCGACGCCAGTGGTTTTTTTTCATTGACCAGCCCGGCGCTGGCGGATGGTCTTTATGAAGTCACCGTCACCGCAACAGACGATGAAGGGGCCGCTGGGGAACCCTACCTGTCTACTGTGCGCGTAGGGCCGGAGCCGCCGGCCATGGCGCCAGAGCTGAGCAACCTCAGCGCCCATGTGGCCGGTCAGTGCGTTTCAGTGAGTGGCAATGTGGTCGATCAGAATCAGGACCTCGAAAGCGTCTCCATCGCATTCAGCAATGGCAGTATCACCGCTGCAGTAGTTGGCACTGAGTTCTCTGGCGAACAGTGCGATCTGCCCGGCGGAGCGGGGTCCGCTACGGTCACCGCGACGGATATGACGGGCCTGAGCAGTAGCGCGAGTGTAAGCTTCGTCGCCGATGCGGGTGTCACCGCGACCCTCGACCAGCATATTGCCGCAGGCCGCCTCGATTACACCAACTACGCCAATTGTTACCTGGAATACAGTAGCGCCAGCTTCCGCCTGGATGAGTTTTCCGTCGGTGGCGGCCAGTGCCAATGGCGCGATAACGATGCCTCCTGTAACGGTCCACAAGTGGCCTGCACTGGCGGTGGTGGCAGCTCCAGCGGAGGAAGCTCCGGAGGCAGTAGCTCTGGTGGCAGCGGCTCCGGCGGTGAGACCTGCACCGAACACAGTACGTACAACTACTACCAGAAAACCGCGGGCCGTGCATACAGTACCGGCAACCCCATGGCACCGGACTATTTCGCCGAGGGAAGCGATGAACCCATGGCCGGCTCTACCTGGGGACTGAACACGCTGCACAGCACCGATGGTAGCAATTGGTCGGTGGGCAACTGTCCCTGACGCCCATCACCGCACCGCCATCAATAACGGATAAAGGCCTGATAAATCAGGCCTTTATCCATTCCGGGAGCAGAAAATTCTGCGCTCGCCTCTTCCCGTGGGAACATACTTGAAGAAGCAAAATCGTGGCGGGTGATTTTTTGCACAGATTGCGGTATTATCTGCCGTTCATGCATAAAAGTGGACAGAATTGTGGCTAAAAAAGCATCCAGCGCCAGCAAACGCGGCAAGGAAACCGTTTCTACGGAGTCGCGCGAAGCCATCGAAGCTCAGATTCAGGCGTTCCTTGCCAGCGGTGGCGAGATTGAGCAGGTGCCCAAAGGGGTCAGTGGTCAAACCAACACTTCTGGTCCCAAGCATATTACTCTCGGTAAGAAGCCCCGCGCCTGATTCCAGCGGTCGAGTGACCTCGACTGCTACCTCCATTCTTCTCGCCAGCATTGAGCCCGCGCAATCCGGTAGGGTTTCGCGCGCCCCAGGGGGCCGTGTGACGCCCAAGTCGCGATACAACCAGGTCCGCGGACAATCAACCGGTAGCGACACCAATCTTTCGGTCTGCGAGACATAAAAAAGGCGGGTAACACCCGCCTTTTTTATGTCTGCCGTCAAATCTCTGTATTACGGCATCTCATCCAATTCCGCACCTTCCTTCACCGGTGGCATCAGGTCTTCTTTGGAAATCTTCATCGCCATCAGAACATTGGCAGCCACATATACGGAGGAAAAGGTACCAATGACCACGCCCACAATCAGCGCCAGCGAGAAATTGTGGATCAGCTCACCGCCAAAGAACTGCAGCGCCCACAGTACCAGCAAGGTGGTGAACGAGGTCATAAAGGTCCGACTGAGCGTCTGACTGATCGAGATATTGATCACCTCCTCAGGGTCCGCCTGACGCACCCTACGGAAGTTTTCCCGCACCCGGTCATAAACCACGATGGTGTCATTGATGGAATAGCCCACCACTGCCAGCACTGCGGCAAGCACGGTCAAATCGAAGTCCAGACGCAGAATAGCGAAGAAGCCCAGCACGATAATCACGTCGTGGATCAGAGCCACCACCGCGCCCACGGCGAATTTGTACTGAAAGCGCAGCGCTACATACGCCATTACCACCGCCAGCGCGAACAGCATGCCGAGGCCGCCATCATCGCGCAGCTCTTCACCAATCTGCGGCCCAACCATTTCCACCCGGCGCAGATCAATGCTGCCATCACTATGCTGACGCAGCACACCGACCACCTTGTCACCGATGGAGTTATTGGCCTCCGCTTCCCGCGCATTCTGCTGCGCCTGCTGTTCCGCCACCTCCGGCGGCAACTTGATCAGTAGCTCACTGTCCGATCCAAAGCGCACGACCGCCGCGCCTTCAAATCCCGCATCCTCAAGCTGACTGCGTACATCTTCGATTTTAGGGGCGTTCTGGTAGCCCACTTCAATCTGCGTACCACCGGTGAAATCGAGGCCGAGCTTCAGTCCGTTCATTGCCAGCGCAGCGATCGAGGCAATGACCAGCGCAATGGAAATGGCGGCCGCAACTTTGCGCCAGCGCATAAAGTCATACACGCGCTTACCCATATACTCGGTGATCTTGCCGTTTTCTTCTTTGGTATTGCTACTCATCACCGTCCCCTTAAATCCAGAGTTTCTGTACACGGCGACCGCCGTAGAACAAATTGATCAACGCACGGGTGCCCATGATGGCACTGAACATTGAGGTCAGGATGCCGATAGACAGGGTGACCGCGAAGCCCTGAACTGGGCCGGAGCCGATGGCATACAGAATGACCGCCACGATCAGGGTAGTGATATTGGCATCGACAATGGCACTGTAGGCATTGTCAAAGCCGGAATTGATCGCCGATTGCGGCGGCAGCCCATTGCGCAACTCCTCCCGTATTCGCGAGAAGATCAGTACATTGGCATCAACTGCCATACCGATAGTCAGAACCATGCCCGCGATACCCGGGAGGGTCAGTGTGGCGCCGAGAATGGACATGACCGCGACCAGAAGCACCAGGTTGACCGCCAGTGCAATATTTGCGGCCAGGCCAAATGCCCGATAGAAAAGCAGCATACAGATCACTACGGCGAGCAGACCGATCTGCACCGAAGTAACCCCCACCTTGATATTGTCCGCGCCGAGAGAGGGGCCAATCACTCGCTCTTCAACGAAGTACATGGGCGCGGCCAGTGCACCGGAGCGCAGCAACAGTGCCAGTTCCTGGGCTTCCGCCGGGCTGCCCAAGCCGGTGGTGCGGAACTGGCGACCCAGGGGGCTCTGAACCGTCGCCAGGCTGATGATCTTCTTGTCGTCAGTGCGCTTCTGCACCACCACTTCATTACCCTCTGCGTCGATCTGGGTCTCGGGGGTAAACCGGCTTTCCACAAACAGAGTGCCCATGCGGCGACCGACGTTCTTCCAGGTAGCCCGATGCATCAGTTCGCCACCGCGGGCATCGAGGGTAATGTTCACCTGGGGGAAGCCGCTTTCGTCGTATCCCACCCGGGCATCGGTCACGCGCTCGCCGGAAATGATGATTTTCCGCTCCAGCCAGGCGCCACCATAAGCCGCTCGCTCCTGCTCATTGCGGTACTCGAAGTATTCTTTATTGGTTACCAGGGCGTCCTGCTTCGCTTCCATGCGGTATTCAAGGTTCGCGGTTTTACCAATAATCCGCTTTGCCTCTGCGGTATCCTGAACACCGGGCAACTCCACCACAATGCGATTGCGCCCCTGGCGTTGCACAATGGGTTCGGCGACACCCAGCTCGTTCACACGATTGCGCAGGGTGGTCAGGTTCTGGGTAACCGCATAATCTTCCAGCTGTTTGATTTCCTGATCAGACAGTGTGGCGCGAATTTCCAGATTACTGCCGCCGCCACTTTCGGTGAGCTGCAGGGTGGGAAATTCACTGCGCAGTGTCCGCATCCCCAGGCTACGCAGATCTTCACTGCGGAATCTGGCTACGATCTCTCGATCGTTTTCCAGCTCCACACTGCGGTATCGGGCTTTGGCTCCGCGCAGCTTGGATTTCACGTCGGAGACGTAACCTTCCATATTGGTCTTAACGATGGAGTTGGTGTCCACTTCCATCAGGAAGTGCACACCGCCCGCCAGGTCGAGACCGAGCTTCATCGGGCTGGCGCCCATATTCATCAGCCACTCGGGCGTCGTGGGCGCCAGGTTCAATGCAACCACGTAGTCGCTGTGACCGAGCGCCTCCTGAATCGCACGCTTTGCCGGCAGCTGCTCCTCAATGGACTTCAGACGCAGCAACACTGATTTGTCCTGTACTTCGCCGCCGAAGTACGCGATACCAGCGTCATCTAATGCTTTCTGGGCTTCACTGAGCACGTTCTGATCAATTTTCAGGGCACTGGATTGACCGGAAACCTGTACCGCAGGATCCGGTGGATACAGATTCGGCGCTGCATACAACAGCCCCAATCCGACGATGATCAGAATCAGGAGATATTTCCAGAGGGGGAAGCGATTCATGCTGTTCTCATTGTTGGACTGGCCCGCTTGCACGAATACAGTACGGGCACGTTTTTTTGGTAACTGACGATATGCGGACGCCCGTGCACAATTACAAGCCACGAGGCGATCCGATCAGATTTGGGAGCTGATTATACGGGGATAGGCAGGTGGCACAAATCGCCACGCTACTCCTTGGGTCCACTCAACTCAGCGGAGGCACCTCTCGCCCCAACCCTTTATAGAAAGACGCCACAAAGTCTTCCAGCGTTCCCGCGGCAATGGCGTCCCGCAATCGTTGCATCAAACGCTGATAGTGGCGTAGGTTGTGAATAGTGTTCAATTGCGAGCCGAGGATTTCACCACACTTGTCCAGGTGGTGCAGATAACTGCGAGAAAAATTCTCACAGGTGTAACAATCGCAGCCCTCCTCCAGCGGACCGGTATCGTGGCGGTGCTTGGCATTGCGAATCTTCACCACTCCTTTAAAGGTAAACAGGTGTCCATTGCGCGCATTGCGCGTCGGCATGACACAGTCGAACATATCCACACCGCGACGTACGCCCTCCACCAGGTCCTCAGGCTTGCCCACTCCCATGAGATAACGGGGCTTATCCGCCGGCATTTGATGGGCCAGGTGATCGAGAACCTTGATCATCTCGTCTTTCGGCTCCCCCACTGACAGTCCACCGATGGCGTATCCGTCAAACCCGATTTCGGTCAGTCCTGCCAGAGAAACATCACGCAATTCCGGATACATCCCCCCCTGCACAATGCCAAACAGAGCCGAAGGATTGTCACCGTGGGCATCTTTGGAGCGCTTGGCCCAGCGCAGGGACAATTCCATCGACTTGCGCGCTTCATCCGGTGTGGCCGGGTAAGGGGTGCACTCATCAAAAATCATTACCACATCGGAACCCAGGTCGCGCTGCACCTGCATGGACTCCTCCGGGCCGACAAATACCGGACTGCCATCCACAGGAGACTTGAAAGAAACCCCCTCCTCACTGATTTTGCGCATCTGCCCCAGGCTGAATACTTGAAAACCACCGGAATCGGTCAGAATGGGCCCCTGCCACCGCATGAAATTGTGCAGGCTGCCGTGGGCCTTCACCACTTCCGTGCCCGGGCGCAACATCAAGTGAAAGGTGTTGCCGAGAATGATGTGAGCACCGATCGCTTCCACATCCCTGGGTAGCATGCCTTTTACGGTGCCGTAAGTACCCACAGGCATAAACGCCGGGGTCTCCACCACACCACGGGGGAAATGCAGCCGCCCACGACGGGCCTTGCCGTCCGTGGTATCCAGCTCAAACTTCATAAAACATTCGCGGCTCAAGGCATTCTCCTGCTTAAATCTATTTCGCCGTTGCTTTGCGCATCAATGACGGGCCTAAAGATTCCCGACTTCCGCGGGATCCACAGCGGGATTGCGCTCGATCAACATTGCGTCACCGTAACTGAAAAAGCGATATTTCTGACCCACAGCTTCTTTATATGCGTTCATGGCATGGCGGTAGCCCGCAAATGCACTCACCAGCATCAATAACGTGGACTCCGGCAAATGGAAGTTGGTGATCAGCCGGTCAACCACCTGGAACTGGTATCCCGGATAAATGAAAATTTCCGTCTCACCCTGAGTGGGCTCTAGCTGTCCGTTGGCGGCCGCACTCTCGAGAGCGCGCACACTGGTTGTACCTACCGCAACCACCTTTCCACCACGGGCCCGGCACGCCGCTACGGCATCACAGACTTCTGCGGACACATCGAGAATCTCGCTGTGCATCTTGTGGGTATTTATGTCATCAACACGTACCGGCTGAAAAGTGCCAGCACCGACGTGCAGCGTCACAAACGCGGTTTCCACACCTTTGTCACGCAGCGACTGGATTAGCGCATCGTCAAAATGCAAGCCGGCTGTCGGAGCAGCAACCGCACCGGCGTTGCGGCTATAGACAGTCTGATAGCGCTCCTTATCCGCTTCGGTATCGGCCCGATCAATATACGGAGGCAACGGCATATGTCCCTGGCGATCGAGTACCGTCAACACCCCCTCTTGCGGAAATTCAAGTTCGAAAAGTGCATCGTGACGATCAACCATCAACAGTGGTGTATCGTCTTCCAGCAGGATTTCACTCCCAGGCTTTGGCGACTTACTGGAGCGAATGTGCGCCAGCGCGCGGCGCTCATCCAGCACACGCTCAATCAGAATCTCCAGCTTTCCACCACTGGCCTTGCGCCCGAACAGACGCGCTGGAATAACCCGGGTGTCATTGAATACCAGCAGATCGCCGGGCTGGATCAAGTCCAGAATATCGACAAACTGGCGGTGTGACAGCGCACCCGTCGAACCATCCAGACACAGCAACCGGCTGCCCCGACGCTCGGCGGCCGGCACCTTGGCAATCAGTGATTCGGGTAGATCAAAGTAAAAATCCTGGCGTTGCATCAGTTCAGTCTAGGCATTAATGAATCGGCCGCGAAGATTAACGGAAAGCACCTCGAGAGCCAAATCTGGTTGACCCGACTCCGGCCATCGCTATAATCATCGTCCTTTCCAGCCGACCCTGACGTCGGTGAAGAATCTGCCAGAGTGGTGAAATTGGTAGACACAGGGGATTCAAAATCCCCCGCTAGCGATAGCGTGCCGGTTCGAGTCCGGCCTCTGGTACCAAACAAAAAAGCCCTGATTGCGCGCGCAATCAGGGCTTTTTTGTTTGGTACCAGAGGCTGGTTGAGAAACGGCACTCGGTTCGACCAACTGCACCAGCAGTTGGGACGCCGCCAGGCGCCCGTCCTCCGCTCCCTCGGAGCATGGGCGCTCACATGACAGCGCTTTGCGCTGCATGGTAGTAAGAGAAGTTCATCGTATCCTAAATACAAAAAAGGCCACCCCAAATGGGGTGGCCTTTTTTGTATTTAGAAGCCTGACGATGACCTACTCTCACATGGGGAATCCCCACACTACCATCGGCGATGTTG
>NZ_JELR01000007.1 GCF_000708675.1 Microbulbifer sp. HZ11
TAGGCGGCCATCTTCCGTATACCGGTAGAGCTTCGTCCAGTTCTTATCGAGGTACGACATTGCTTTGCCAAGTGTGCTCTTGGGTAGTATTTTCGGTAGGTTTTTATCGAGCCACCCGCGCAGCTTGTCCAGTACGGGCAGGCTTTTCGCCTGGCGGATCTGATAGCGCTCTTCCGCAGTACACGTTTTAGCTTGCCGCTCGATGCCATAGAGGTGGCCGATGTAATTCAATGCAATATCGGCTTTACTGGGCGATTTCGATTTGCTTTTGCTCTTTTTATCTTTGCCGCCGGTAACCTTTTGTGCCTCGATAAATTTCCGCCGCGCGTGGGCCCAGCAACCGATGTGCGTGATGGTGTTTTCACTACCCACGGCGTGGTAACCGGCATAGTCGTCGGTCTGTAGATAGCCGGTGTAGCCGGACAATAGGCGGCCGGCCACGTCGCCACTGCGGCTGGCGTGGTAGTCGTAGAGTACGACTTGCTCATCCGGGAGGCCGCCGAGGCGTACCCACATATAGGATTTGCTCTCCGGTGGCTTGTCGGGCTCCTTGAGTACCTGCACTGGTGTTTCATCGCACTGAATGATGGGACCTGATCGTAATCGGTCTTCCATCAGGTTCAGCAGTGGCTGTACCAGCTCACCGCAGCGGATAATCCAGTTGGCCAGAGTGTTACGTGGGAGATCTACGCCATATCGGGCGAAGATCTTTTCCTGTCGGGCCAGCGGCAGTGCATCTTGGTATTTGGCAACGGTGACCTGGGCCAGCAGGCCGGGACTGGCATTGCTTTTCGGGATGGGCTGGGCCGGTAGTGGCGCCGTTTTGACATTGGACTCGCAGGTCTTGCAGCCGTACTTCTTGCGTACGTGCTGGATGACCTGGATTTTGGCCGGGATGATGTCGAGTTGTTCGCTGATCTCTTCGCCAATAGCCTGGAGCTGGCAGCCGCAAGTACAGCTCTTTTGCTCCTCCGGCAGATCGTGCTCACGGCGGACACGTGGAAGTTCCGCCGGCAAGGCGCGGCGACCGGAGGTCTTTCTCGACTGAGGTTTTGTGGCGTTTTCAGAAGGGGGTTCTGCGGCAAGATCCGGCGCAGGCGTTTCCGATTCGACTTCAGCCTCATCAAAGAAGCCGTACTGATCCGGGGACTGTTCACTGCTGCGGGCAAAGTGC
>NZ_JELR01000008.1 GCF_000708675.1 Microbulbifer sp. HZ11
GAAGTCGACCTAACTTCGTAAGTGCTCACACATATTGCTTGATCGGACTGATGATGTTGTGTCAGTGATGCCCGTTGGGCGGGTCAGTGCCCCGTTTAGTTCGGGTGTTGTTTTAAACGCAGAGATTTTTGTATCTCACAAGGCGCGCGACGATCGAAAGAGGGAGTGTACTTCAGTACATGACCGATTGAGAGCGGAGTGCAACGCAGTGAGAGGCAAAAAGATCAAGTTTAATAGGCCTGTAGCTCAGCTGGTTAGAGCGCACCCCTGATAAGGGTGAGGTCGGCAGTTCAAGTCTGCCCAGGCCTACCAAATTTTCGTGACTCGGCGCTTTCGAAACCCTTGCATAGCAGGCTATGCGGCGGGCTCCGAAAACACCAATTCACAAAAATTCCATTCTTCAAAGTAAGAATACGTAAAGAAATGGGGCTATAGCTCAGCTGGGAGAGCGCTTGGTTTGCATCCAAGAGGTCTGCGGTTCGATCCCGCATAGCTCCACCACTTCCTCGACACAACATTAGAACTCAGAAACCTGATTTCTTATCACACGATAAGAGTTCAGCTTTCTGATTTTTACATCAGATGCTCTTTAACAAGGTAAAACATT